>NZ_SWKP01000003.1 GCF_005871165.1 Maricaulis alexandrii
ACGCCGGCAAACCACCCAAACTCGTCAACGTCGCCGTCATGCGAAAGCTCATCGAGGCTGCAAACCTCGTCCTGAAACGCCAAACACCATGGCAATCAGAAATGCAAACGACATAGTTGCTTCTCCCCGGGGAGAAGGAGGTCTGACCGCCACGATTCGATATCTGCACTCTCCCCTCACGCGAAACCGGCACGCGACTTGCTCTTGTCCGGCTAGAGCCGAGGGAGAGGTTTCAATGCGTGACACCTATATGCAGCAATTTGCCAGCCGCTGGTCTGAAGACAGCCGCCGGACATTCCGCAAAAAGCCCACGCTGGTGCGCCATAACTACAATGAGCACCACGCCTTTTCCGATGTCGCCCTGGCGGCTCTGATCGATCGCCATCCGCGGGACCTGATCGATTTCTGCACAATGGGCGATGACGCCACCGATCATGACAGCTGGCGCGCCGGGGATCCGGGCGAGCTGGGCGGTCTGGAACTGATCGAAGCGGTCCGGAAGGGCAAGCTGTGGATCAATCTGCGCCATGCCATGGACAGTGACCCGCAATACCGGCCGATCTACGAGGCCATGCTGCGCGACATGAAAAAGGCCGACCCCTCCTTCAAACCGCTCTCCGCCGAGGCGGGCATCCTGATTTCCTCGCCGACGGCGCAGGTTTTCCTGCATTCGGACGTGTCCGAGACGATGCTCTGGCACATGCGCGGCATCAAGCGTTTCCGGACCTATCCGGCGCAGGCGCCCTATCTCAATCTGGATGATGTCGAGGCCGTCCTGCACAAGGACAAAACCGAGGACATCCCCTATGACCCGGCCTGGGATGACGATGCCTTCACCGTCGATCTGCATCCCGGCATGGCGGCCAACTGGCCGCTGCACGGGCCGCACCGGATCGAGAACCAGTCCGGGCTGAATGTTTCCGTGCCGTTCGAGATTTCCACGCCCCAATCGCGCCGCAAGAATGCCGTTCTCTACGCCAATGGCGTGCTGCGCCGCCAGTTCGGCTTTACGCCGAAATCGGTCGCGACCGAGGGTTTCGGCGCGATGCTGAAATGCGCACTGACGGCGATGGTGAAAGTGAAGATCAAGCTCTTCGGCGAGCCGGAGCGTCCCATGCCCAAGAGCGAGCGGACCTTCGATATCGATCCGGATGCGCCCACTGGCTATGTGGACCGTCAGGCGGCCTGACGCATCAGTTCAACGGTTCGCGTTCCGTCAGCCTTTGCACCATGACCATGATGATCCCGCATCCCAGCGCGATCGGAATGATATGGAACCAGAGCGGGATATCATCGGTCGCTGTTCCGGGAATGAAAACGAGGCGGACCAAAAAAATCGTGACCGTCAGGATGTTGAGGCTCAGGGCGATGTTCAGGGCGCGCCTGTGCAGGACAAGAGTCGCCAGAATGCAGGCCGCGAGCCCGTATTGACTGGCAATGTACCAGAGCGGTGTCGTGGCCGCGATGGCGTTGAGGTCCTGGCCGAGAAACCGGACGTCGGCTTCGCCGAGCAAGGCGCGCGTCCCCATCAGGGTCCAGATCGACACCCAGCCCAATTGGATCGCGAGCGCGATGGTCGTTGCCCGGGTTCGGCGCTCATGGCTCAGCATCTCAAAACGCACTCCTGATTGTCTCACTCCGGCCAAGATTTTGACCCGATGAAAGTTGCGGCAATCTGAAACATCAGGTCCTACACCGGCCCTTGATGGGAAACAATTGTACCGCAGGGACGGCTTTGACCCCCGTCCGGAGTCGCCCTAAATCGGAAGCATGGTCATGCATCTCGTCAAACTCTGCGTCGGCGTTTCTTCGGTGGAACAGCTGGAAGCGCATCGCGCCCGTGAAGTCGCCGCCCGCCAGGCGGCCGGTGAGCCGGCTGTCATGATGCATGTCACCCGCATGACCCCGTCGAAAAAGGACGAGGTGGAAGCCGGCGGATCGCTCTACTGGGTGATCAATGGCTCCATCCAGTGCCGTTCCGAGATCATTGCGCTGGAACCGGTTGAAGGCGCGGACGGGATCAAGCGTTGCGCCATCATCATGTCGCCCGAGGTGATCCGCACGTCGCCTTCGCCGAAACGTCCCTTCCAGGGCTGGCGCTATCTCAAGCCGGAGGACGCCCCGCGCGACTTGTCCGGACCCGGTGAGGGCGGGGACGGCCTGCCGGACGATCTGCGGGCCAAGCTGATGGAAATCGGCGCCTGGTAGGCGGGGCTTCGGGGGCCCTGACTGCCTGACAGACTATCGGTTCAGCCGCCGGGCATTCACCAGGTACTGGATCAGCATCAGCGTGCCGCTTTCCATGACGATGAAGGCCAGGGTAATGGCGGATTGTGCCGTGGGGATGCCGGTCAGCTGGATCCAGACCATGGCGTGTCCGAGGAGGCTGGCCAGATAGGTCCAGAAGGCCCATCGACGCTTGAGGACAAGCCCCGCCAGGCTCGCCCAGACGCCGCCGACATAGAGATAGCCAAATCCGGTGACCAGGATGGAATCGTAGAGCGTGGTTGCGGTCGCGGCGGTCTGGATGAATTCCCCCTCCCACAGGCCCAGACGGTAGGCCTGGAAGGCCAGACTCCAGCCGATCAGCCAGAGCGTCTGCAATCCGACCAGGGTCAGGGCAATCGCATAGGCGACAGGCGCGGGGTGGGAAGCGGTTTTCTGTGGCACGGAGGGTCTTTGGCAAGGCGGCTTTGGCCGACGATGCCACGTCGGGATGATGGCGACAATTCAATTCCTTGCGTGGAGCAACCGGATGCAGGTGCGCCGGGCTCAATCCGCGTCGGGCAGACGGATCTCGTACAGGGCCGGCCACAGCTTTCCGGTCACATAGATCTGGCCGGTTTCGGCATTCCAGGCGATGCCGTTGGGCACGGCATCCAGACTGCCGGCCACAGCGTCCGGAATAACCTCACCCAGGTCGATCAGCCCGGTCACCGTGCCGGTCTCCGGGTCGATCCGCACGATGAGGTCGGATTGCCAGATATTGGCCCAGATCTCGCCATCCACCCATTCCAGCTCATTGAGCCGCCGCACCGGGCGGCCGCCCAGGCGGACGGTGACCCGACGGGTTTCCTCGAACGTGGCCGGGTCCAGCCAGCGCAGCTCGGCCGTACCGTCGGAGAGGATGAGCGAGCTGCCGTCCTGGGTCAGGCCCCAGCCTTCGCCGTCATAATTGAACCGGCCGGTCGGCTCGAGGGTCCCGGCGTCGAAGATGAAACCGGTCTCGCGCCGCCAGGTGAGCATGTAGATCCGGTCGCCGATCTGCGTTGAACCTTCGCCGAAATAGGGCGGATCGATCGCGACCGATTGTTCGACCTCACCACTGTCCAGATCGATACGGCGCAGACCGGAGGAGCCGACCCGGCCCGTGCTCTCGAACAGGCGGCCGTCCTCGATGAACAGGCCCTGGGTGAAGGCATTGGCGTCATGGGGATGTTCGGCGACGATTTGGGCGGTCTGCCGCGCCGGCATCTGGGCCTGGGCGGGAGCGGGCAGCAGGGCGGCCGAGGCCAGGGCCAGGCCGGTCAGGATGAAACGCACGGACATGGGTGATCCCCTGTGAACTCGGCCCCAGCTTAGCGCGAATTGGGGCGTCAGGAAGGCGTTTTGACCGGACGGTTGTCGATCAGGCGGGTCGAGCCCAGACGGACAGCGGCCAGAACCCGGGTAGGCGTTTCCAGCGGTCCGTCGGGCAGTTTGGCCAGGGTGGTTGCACAGCGGGCCTCGACATAGTCCACGGCATCGAAACCGGCCCGGGCGGCGGTCTCGGCCTCGGCGCGCGCCTCGGCCAGCGGACGTCCGGCTTCCAGCGCGGCGGCGAAATCCGTCAGGATGGCATTGAGCCGGGCGGCCCGGCTGCGCTCATCGGCGGACAGATAGGCATTGCGCGAGGACATGGCGAGCCCGTCCTTCTCGCGCAGGGTCTCGCCGCCCAGAACGTCGATCGGGAAATCCAGATCCTTCACCATCTGCCTGATGACGAGCAGTTGCTGGTAGTCCTTCTCCCCGAAGAAGGCCATGTCGGGCCGGACCTGGTTGAACAGTTTGGCGACCACCGTCGCGACACCGTCAAAGAAATGCGGACGGGCCTCGCTCTCCAGGCCCAGGGCGGGGCCTTTCAGGCTGATACTGGCGCTATAGTCCTGCGGGTACATGATCTCATTGGTGGGCAGGTAGATCAGGTCGCACTGGGCGTCCGTCAGTTTCTCGGCATCCGCGATCAGCGTGCGCGGATAGGTGTCCAGATCCTCGCCGGCGGCAAACTGTTTCGGATTGACAAAAATGCTGGCCACCACACGATCGCAATGGGCCTTGGCGAGGCGGACCAGGGAGATATGGCCCTCATGCAGGGCCCCCATGGTCGGCACGAAACCGATGCGCAGCTTGTCCTCGCGCCAGGTCCGGATGCGCGTGCGCAGGGCGGAGATTGTCGTGGCGTGGGGAATTTGGAGGTTTTGCATGTCAGGTCCCGCAGATCAGGCCGGATGGGGGATAATCATAAGCGATGATTGAGGCAAGCGCTCCGACTCGGTCTATACACAGAGCCATGAAATCACTTCCTGTTTTTCTGCTGGCCCTGGGGCTGGCCGGATGTGTGACCAGCGGTCCCGCACCGGACATGTCCCCGGCCCAGGCGCAAGCCCGGGTCGCGCCGACGGATTCGGCCCGTCTCGCCGATGCCACATCGCGGGAATTGGCACATCTGGCCCGCTTTGATCCGGATACGCTGGATACGGTCTATCCGGAGCTGCGCGCGCTGGCCGCCGCCCTGGTCGGGGCCAGTGCCTCTGCGGCGGGCGGTGACGCCATGACCCTGCCGGTCACGGAAACCGCCGCTCCCGCCAGACCGGCCGCCGCGCCGCCGGCCATTCCGGGCTTCAGTCTCCTCCATGCCGTCCACCTGGCCTCCTATCGCCGGGAAGACATGGCACAGCGGGGCTGGCGGGAGTTGCAGGCCCGTTATCCCGTGCTGGCTGGTCTGGACGCGCGTCTCGAACTCGCCCATATCCCGGACCAGGGTGATTTCCTGCGTCTCAAGGCGGGGCCTTTCGACACCGCTGCCGAGGCCCAGTCCGTGTGCCGCCAGCTGGAAGCGGGCGGCCAGTATTGCCGGGCCACCGATTATACCGGTGCCGCCCTGGTTCCGGACGCGAGCGCCCAAGAGTAAACTGGTACGATGATCCGGCCGGATCATCAGGGGATGGGGCGTTATGGTGCAGAGTTCCGGGTTCCGACTTCCTTCCAGGCCGCTGGGCCGGGTCCGTGACGGCGTGAAAGCCGCGCACGTCATTGTCGTGGGCAATGAGAAAGGCGGCGCCGGCAAATCCACCGTCGCCATGCACCTGGCTGTTGCGCTGATGCGCATGGGCAAGACGGTCGGCGCGATCGACCTCGATCTGCGCCAGCGGACCTTCGGCCGCTATCTCGCCAACCGGACCCAATGGTGCGAGAAGCGCGGGCTCGACTTGCCGCGGCCGCACGAGATCATTCTCACCCCCTCCACCCTGCGCGATCTCGATCTCGCCGAGGCGGAGGAGACCGACCGCTTCTCCGACGCGCTGAGCGATCTGAAGACGCGCTGCGACTTCATCCTGATCGATGCGCCGGGTGCCGACACGCTGTATTCCCGCCTGGCCCATGCCAGTGCCGATACGGTGATCACGCCGGTGAATGACAGTTTCATCGATTTCGACCTTCTGGCCGAGATCGATCCGGAGACCTATCAGGTCGGCAAGCCGAGCCTGTATTCGGAAATGGTCTGGGAGTGCCGCAAGCAGAAAGCGGCGACCCAGAAACGCTCCATCGACTGGGTCGTGATGCGCAATCGCGTTTCCATGCTGGATGCCCGCAACAAGCGGCGGGTCGGCGAGGGGCTGAAAATGCTCTCCCAGCGCATCGGTTTCCGCCTGGCCCCCGGCTTTGCCGAACGGGTCATCTATCGCGAGCTCTTCCCGCTGGGTCTGACCCTGCTGGACCTGACCGAGAGCGGATCGACCGTGACCTTCACCATGTCGCACGTTGCGGCGCGGCAGGAGTTGCGGGATCTGCTGATCGTGCTCAAACTGCCAGGCCTTGAAGGCCAAACCATTCCGTTCTGATCCATGACCCCATTTCTCACCGGCGTTCTTCTCCTGGCGGCCTTTCTGGGCGCGGCCTGGTGGTTTTCCCGGCAGAAAAGCGCCGATGCGACGCGCATGGTGCGCTATCTGCTCGGCGGCGGGGCGCTGCTGGCCGGTGCCGTGTTGTGCCTGCGCGGCGCCATCGTGCTGGGCGGACCGATCGGCCTGTTCGGATTGGGGCTGCTGGGCGTGAATCTGGGCGGTTTCGGCATGGGCGGAGGCCGCAGCCGGCAACAGTCGGGCGGTCAGTCCGCTCCGCCGCCGCAAGGCAGGATGAGTGTGGCCCAGGCCCGTGAAATCCTCGGCGTGCCGGAGGATGCCGATCTGGAAGCGGTGCAGCGCGCCCATCGCCAGCTGATGAAGAAACTCCATCCCGACACGCAGGATGGCTCGGCTGCCCTGGCGCGCCAGGTCCATGAGGCGCGCGACGTGCTGCTGGAACATTTCAAGCGCCAGCCGTGATGGTGATCACGCGGGCCGGCCCGGCTTTGCGTTAGCGATAAATCCCGGGGGGATACCGGGATGACACAGGACATCAAGGACAGGATCGATCACAGGACCGGCGCGCCGCTGGGGCAGACCGCGCGGATACTGCCCCTGCATGTGCGCGAACCGGAGGAAGAGGGTGACCTGTTCGGCCGTCCCGGCTCCGAAAGCCGGCCCGAAGACCGACCGGCCCGCCAGACCAGAGGCAAATCCCGGATTGCGCGGCTGACGACGGCCGAGACCGAAACGCTGGTGCGGGACCTTCACAGGCTCAGCGAGATTTGCGACCGGAACGGGCTGGACCAGGCCGCGGCCCTGATCGAGGTCGCCGCCCGTGTGGTGGAGACACGCGCCCGCCTGGCCTCCATGGAAGCGCTCTATGGCGACCCCTCGGACATGGGCCTGCTCTGATCAGGGCGTCTGGACCAGTCCGCCGGGCAGGCGGGCGAGATGGCCCTCCTGTTCCAGTTCCATGAGGGCGGCCTGGACCTGGCCGGGCGGCAATCCGCTCTGCCGGGCCAGCTCATCCGCCGACACCGGGGCCGGAGACAGGAGGGCGCGCAGCCGCGCCACCGGGTCGACCGGTGCCTCCAAGTCGGGACTGACCGTTTCAACGTCATCCAGCCAGTCCGTTTTCAGCAAGTCCGCATCATCCGTCGCAGCCTCCCGCAGGCCGAACGGCAGGGGCGGGCTGTCACGCAGGATGGCCAGGATGTCCTCCACGCTCTCCACCAGATGGGCGCCCTCGCGCAGAATGCGATTGGTGCCGCGGGCGCGCGGATCGATCGGTGAGCCGGGAACGGCCATCACCTCCCGGCCCTGTTCCGCCGCCAGGCGGGCGGTGATCAGGGAACCGGAGCGTAGCGCCGCCTCCACCACCAGCACGCCGCGCGACAGGCCGGAGATCAGCCGGTTGCGGCGCGGGAAGTCGCGGGCGCGCGGGGAGTGGCCCAGCGGCATTTCACTGACCAGGGCGCCCTGTTCGGCGATGGCGGCATGCAGGCGGTCATGTTCCGGCGGGTAGACATGATCCAGACCGCCGGCCAGCACGGCGACGGTCCCGGTCTCCAATGCCCCGGCATGGCAGGCGCCATCAATACCGCGCGCCAGACCGGACACCACGCACACCTCTGCCGAGCCCAGCCCATGGGCCAGTTCGCGGGCCAGGCGCAGTCCGGCCGCAGAGGCATTGCGCGCGCCAACCATGCCGCAGGCGAAAGCATCGAGCAGTTCCGTTCGTCCCTTCACCGCGATCACGGGCGGGGCGTCGGGAATGGCGGCGAGGGCCGCAGGATAGTCGGAATCACTCAGACAGAGCAGGCGGACACCGGCCCGGTCGGCGGCTTCGATCTCGCGCGAAACACGGTCGGCATCGGGAATGGCCGGGATGGCGCGTCCGGCGCGGCGGGCGCGTCCGGGCAGGGCGTCGATGGCCTCGGCGGGGGTGTCGTAACGGGCCATCAGCCGGGCAATGCCGACAGGGCCGAGGCCGGGCGTCCGCGCCAGGCGGAGCCAGTCAATCAGGGGCGTATCAGCCCCGCCGCTCACCCGTCCTCGCCGGACGTGGGCGGATCGGCCGGCTCGGCCTTGTCCTTCTTGCCGCCAATGCGCGGTTCCTCGCCCTTGAGGAGGCGCTGGATATTGGCGCGGTGCAGCCAGTAGATCAGCACGGTCAGCACGCCCGCCATGATCGCCACATCCGGACGGCCAAAGGCCCAGGCCGCGATCGGCGCGGCCAGCGCGGCGATCAGGGCGGAGAGGGAGGAGATGCGGAAGAGGGCGGCCATGAGCAGCCAGGTCCCGATCACTACAAGGCCGACGGGCCAGAACACGACCAGCATCGTGCCGACATAGGTGGCCACACCCTTGCCGCCCTTGAATTTCAGCCAGACCGGAAAGCAATGCCCGATCAGGGCTGCTGCGCCGGCGACCAGGCCGGCCGTAGTCCCCAGAAGGGCCGCGAAGACGGCCGCGGCGATACCCGCCTTGCCGGCATCGAGCAGCAGGGTGGCGGCGGCGAGGTCCTTGCGGCCCGTGCGCAGCACATTGGTGGCGCCGATATTGCCCGACCCGATCGCCCGGATATCCCCCAGCCCGGCCAGGCGCGTCAGCACGAGACCGAAGGGAATGGATCCGAAGAGATAGCCACCGATGGCGGCCAGGACGAGAAAGACGGGCTGCATGATTACACCTTGGAGTTGTATACTGTGACGCCGCCCACGAAGGTTTGCAAGACCCGTCCCTGGAAACGCCGTCCGGCCCAGGCCGAATTGCCGCGTGCGGACTCGAAGGCGTCCGGCTTGCACACCCAGGGCTGATCGCCATCGATCAGGACCAGGTCGCCCGGAGCGCCGACCTTGATCCGGCCCTGCGGCAGGCCGAGCAGATCGGCGGGGCCGCAGGTCAGGGCACGCAGGAGGTCGATCAGCTCGATCTCGCCATCATGGACTAGGGCGAGCAGGGCGCCCAGTGCGGTTTCCAGACCCATCGTGCCCGGAATGGCCAGGGCGAAGGGTTCGCCCTTGTCGTCGAACGGAGTGGGGCGGTGATCGGTGACAATCGCATCCAGCTCGCCATCGGCCAGGGCGGCCACCAGCGCGAGGCGGTCGCTTTCCGCCCGCAGCGGCGGATCCATGCGGAAGGCCGAGTCCAGCGCCCCGCCATCGACCTCATTGAGCGTCAGGTGGGCGACCGCCGTCGTGGCGGCAATCTCCAGATCGCTGCGGCGGGCGTGGCGCAGGGCTTTCAGACCCGCCTCGGTGGAGAGCCGGTCAATCATCAGCTTGCCGCCGGTCAGTTCGGCAAGCGCGGCGTCGCGCTCGATGGCAATGCGTTCGGAGATGGCGGGTTCGGCCGGCAGGCCCATCCGGGCCGACCAGTCGCTCTCCAGCGCCACCGTGCCCGCACTCAGCGAAGTGTCGGCCGGGCGGACCGAAAGCCAGACATCGAACTGGCTGGTATAGGCGAGCAGGCGGCGCATGGTGAGGGCGTCCGCAATGGGATGATCGCCCTGGCCCGCATAGACCGCGCCGCCACGCACCATGAGGCCGATCTCGGACATGGTCTGCCCGTCCAGCCCGCGGGTCGCGCCGCAGGCCGACAGGACGCGCACGCCATAGCGGCCAAAGCCGCGCGTCATGCCGTCAAACCCGTCCGCCTTGTCCAGCGGGGCGCGCAGATTGGGCGCCAGTACCACCGTGCCATAGCCGCCCTTGGCGGCGCCGGCGGTGAGGGTGGAGAGGGTTTCCCCGTCCGGGGTCAGCGCCGGCTCCTTGGCGGCGCGCAGATCGATCAGGGCCGGGGCCAGGATACGGCCCTTGGCATCGATCACCTCATCGGCAGCATTGAGATCGATCTCGGTGCCGAATTGCGCGATCACGCCATCCTCGACCAGGACCCCGCCGGGACCGTCAAAGCCGGAAGCCGGGTCGATCAGGCGGGCATTGATGATGGCCAGCGAGGTCTGGCTCATGACGCATCCTCCCGGCGGATCACATCGCCGATCAGTTCCAGAACCGCCATGCGCACGGCGACGCCGCTTTCCACCTGTTCCAGGATCACGCTCTTCTCTGGATCATCGGCCAGCTTGGTATGGATTTCCGTGCCGCGGTTCATCGGTCCGGGATGCATCACCAGCACGTCGGGCGAACAGGCTTCCAGGCGTTCATGGGTCAGGCCGAACAGGTGGAAGAATTCGCGTGCCGAGGGGACGAACCCGCCGGACATGCGCTCCTTCTGCTGGCGCAGCGCCATGACGGCGTCACAGCCCTTCAGGGCCTCGTCCAGATCATTGAAGACTTCGCAGCCCCACTGGTCCACATCCGGCGGCAACAGCGTCGGCGGGGCGCACAGGCGGATCTCGGCACCGAGAATGTTGAGCAGGCCGATATTCGAGCGCGCCACGCGCGAGTGCAAGATGTCACCGACAATCAGGATGCGGTGGCCGCCGACCTCGCCCCAGTGCTGGGCGAGGGTGAAACTGTCCAGCAGGGCCTGGGTCGGGTGCTCATGCATGCCGTCACCGGCATTGACCACGGACAGGCCCGTGCGCTCGGCCAGGAATTGCGGCGCGCCGGTCGCGGAATGGCGCACTACCATGATGTCCGGCCGCATGGCCGCCAGGGTCCGCGCCGTATCCGACAGGCTCTCGCCCTTCTTGGCGGAGGAGTGCTCGATGGCGAAATTCACCACATCCGCGCCCAGACGCTTGGCGGCAATCTCGAAGGAGCCCTGGGTCCGCGTCGAGGCCTCGAAGAAGAGGTTCAGCACGGTCAGCCCGGCCAGATGGTCCGAAGACCGGTTCGTGGTCCGGTTCAGCGCCTTCCAGTGCGCGGCGCGTTCGAAGATGATCTGGATATCAACGGGATTGAGATCAGCCACCGAAATCAGGTGGCGGTGGGGGAAGTCGTAGGAAAATTCCGCGCGGGTCATCCCGCCTCCTTCATCACCTGGCCCCGAAAAAAGGTCTGCGGCGGTATAGGGGCAGTCGGCACGCCCGGCAAGGGGCGAGGGAGGGGCCGGTCCTGACGCCGCTAACCCAACACCGCCAGCCAGAACGGGATGGTGATGAAGCAGAAGAGGGCGCTCGCCGTGATGTCGCCGGCGGAATAGGGGGCATCTCCGCCCATCTGCTGCGCCAGCACATAGGCCGAGGCCGCGCCCGGTGAGGCGCCGGTCAAAAGGAGAATGGTCAGCGGCACGCCCTCAATGCCCAGCGCCCGGCCGATCCCGTAGAAGACCAGCGGCCCGATCATCAGTTTGATGAAGACGGACAGGCCCAGCAGGCGCGGACGCGCCTTCATCGCGGTGAAGTTCAGGCCGGCGCCGACCGAGAGCAGGATCAGGGGCAGGGCGGCCTGGCCCAGAAGATCGATGGTCAGGCCCAGCATGTCCGGCAGCGGGATATTGCCCAGATTGACGATCCCGCCCGCCGCCGAGCCCAGGATCAGCGGATTGGTCAGGATGCGGTAGAGGATGGAATTCCATTTCGGCGCCGCCCCATCGCCCCACACGGCCAGCACCGCCACGCACTCCATGTTCACCAGCGGAATGGAGGCGACCATGATCAGCGCCACCAGGATCTCGCCCTCATCCCCGAACAGGGAAATGCCCAGCGCCAGGATGAGGAGCCCGTTCCAGCGCGAGGTTGCCTGGAACAGGCTGGTAAAGGTCGGATCGGGGATTTTCAGGAAGGGTTTGATCGCCAGCGTCAGCGCCGCCATCCCCAGAAAGCCCAGCATCGCCGCCGCCATGAATGTGCCCAGCTGGATGTCGGACAGGTCCGCATGCGAGATCGAGGAGAAGAGCAGCGCCGGCGACAGACCCAGATAGGCCAGCCGCGATATCGGCCCCCAGCTGGCTTCCGGCAGCAAGTGCGATCGTCGCAACAGCCATCCCACGAAGATGACACCAAAAACCGGTACGAGCGCTGTAAGGATGGGATTCATGGCGCCTGTTTACGCGTGTTTCGAGCGCGTTGGAATGGGGAAGGCGTGCGCAGCGTCACAGTGAGTGGTGCTCAAGTGGTGCAGTATCAGCCGCGACCTCCCTCTCCCTGGGGAGAGGGTGCCCCGCAGGGGCGGGAGAGGGGGAAGTCACCGCCCGTGCCAAGTGAAACGCAGCACAGAAACATCAATCGGGCGCGAGCCTTCCGTCGTCGCCAGACTCCCGCTGAGGCGCGGCTTTGGTCGCGCCTGCGCAATGGCAATCTGATGGGTGTGAAATTCCGGCGACAGGTTCCCATTGGTCCTTATATCGTCGATTTCGCCTCTCGATCAGCGCGCGTGGTCGTCGAAGCGGACGGTGGGCATCATGCGGATATGGAAGAAGAGGATTTGCGCCGCACCGCGTTTCTCGAATCCCGCGGCTACACCGTGCTGCGCTTCTGGAACCACTACATCCTCAAAGAGACAGACGCGGTCATGGAGGTGATTGGTGAAGCTGTTCATTGGGGCATTCATCCGGACAATCCGGTGAACCACCCGTAGGGGCGAAGACCTCGCTTCCCCCCTCATCCGGTCCTTCGGACCACCTTCTCCCCAGGGAGAAGGAGTGCCGTCTGCGCCGAACGCACCTCCCTCTCCCTGGGGAGAGGGGAAAGACTCCGCCTGCAGCGGCTATTCGGACGAGGCGCCCAAATGCCCCAACCGGTCCAGCGCGCTCTGGAGGATGTTCGCGGCGGCATGGGCATCGATCACGGCCTTGCGCTTGTCGCGGCGTACACCGGCCTCGATCAGCTTCTCTTCCGCCTCGAAGGTCGACAGGCGCTCATCCTGGAAGACCAGGGGAAAATCGCGCAGGCGCAGGAGATTGCGGGCCATGGCCTTGACCGATTGCACGCGGGCGCCTTCGGTTCCGTCCATATTGACCGGCAGGCCCATGATCAGGCCGACGGCCTGGCGCTCATCCATCAGCTGGAAGACGCGTTCGGCATCCTGGGTGAACTTGGTCCGCTTGATCGTCTCCACCGGCGTGGCCAGACCCCTCGAGGCGCCGCAGGACGCCACGCCAATGGTTTTCGTGCCCGGATCGAGGGCAATCAGCGCCCCGGCGGGCAGGTCTTCCAGCGAGCAAATCGGCATGGCAGCGGGATGCGCCCTGCACGAGATGCCGTCAAGCTTTCTTGCGCTGCCACATGACCATTGCTAGTCAGCTGGGACTGATTTTTCCCGGAGTGATTTGCCATGTCCGTGACCGCCGATGATGTGCGCCGTATTGCGCGTCTGGCCCGTCTTGCCGAACCGGAAGACCGGGTCGATGCCCTCGTGGGTGAGCTCAATGGAATCCTGAACTGGATCGAGCAGCTCAATGAGGTTGATGTCGAAGGCGTCCAGGCGATGACCACGCCGGTGGCGTTCCCGCTGCCCATGCGCAAGGACGAAGTCACTGATGGTGGCATTCGCGACAAGGTGCTGGCCAATGCGCCCAAGTCCGATGAAGGCTTCTTCGTCGTGCCCAAGAGCGTGGAGTAGAGCCTCGCCATGTGGCCGCCCGCCGACACCATTGTCCATGATGATGTAGAGCTTCG
The DNA here is from genome assembly GCF_005871165.1 of Maricaulis alexandrii. Taxonomy (GTDB): domain Bacteria; phylum Pseudomonadota; class Alphaproteobacteria; order Caulobacterales; family Maricaulaceae; genus Maricaulis; species Maricaulis alexandrii. Next base: position 13,636 of record NZ_SWKP01000003.1, read on the forward strand.
GTTCGAGCTAACCGGAGTGGGCTGGGCGAATCTGGAATTTCGAATTGGCGACCAATCAATTCGTATTGACTGGTTTTCTGACCTCGAAAATTCGTTTCACGAAGTGGCCTTTGCCGCACTCAGTGCTGCGTCGTCCGGAGGGCAGGGCTTTTACCGTTTTGCCTTGAATGGCGAGCCCATGGAGTGGCGCTGGACGGTGAACAGCTTGTTTCGGCAGGGATACGGGTACTATTCCCACGTCCTCGTCGAGGAATTTCCGGATGACAATCATATGTGGGTCGATAATGAAGGCCGGTACTGGCCGCGATCGAAACCCAATCCCGGGAGGCTCGTGTTTTCAGCCTTTTGCTCAAGCGACAGTTTCGCAAAAGCGGTTCGGACCGCATATGAGCCTTTGGAAGAGATGGGCGCGGAGCAATTTGAAGACAAATGGGGGCTCAACCCTTTCCCGGTCCGCACTTTGGCTGCATTGGACGCGGCCTTGCTTACACCACGTCGCTGGTCTGATCCGAAACCTCTTCACGGGGCTCGCTACGTGATAGCCAAGAAATGAGAACCATGAGCGATCTTCTCAAACTCTCCCTCACGGACGTTTCCGCCAAGCTGAAGGCCAAGGAGGTCTCCGCCTCCGAACTGGCGACCGAGGCTGTCAAGGCCTGCAAGGCGGCCCAGCCGGCGCTGAATGCCTTCACGGCCTTCGACGAGGACAAGACGCAAGCCATGGCCAAGGCTGCTGATGCGCGCCTGGCCAAGGGTGAGGGCGGTCTGCTGGAAGGCGTGCCGCTGGCGATCAAGGATTTGTTCGCTGTGGAAGGCGTCGACACGTCCGCCTCCTCGAACATCCTCAAGGGCTTCAAGCCGACCTATGAATCCACCGTCACCTCCAAGCTGTGGGGTAAGGGCGCCGTCTTCGTGGCCAAGACCTCGATGGACGAGTTCGCCATGGGCTCCTCCAACGAGACCGCCAATACCGGTCCCGTGGTGAACCCGTGGAAAGCAGCGGGTGGCAATGAAAGCCTGACGCCGGGCGGTTCGTCCGGTGGTTCGGCGGCCGCTGTCGCGGCGGATCTCTGCTTTGGTGCCACGGGTACGGATACCGGCGGCTCGATCCGCCAGCCGGCGTCGTTTACCGGCACAGTTGGCGTGAAGGGCACTTATGGCCGCACCTCGCGCTGGGGCGTTGTCGCCTTTGCCTCTTCGCTGGACCATCCGGGCCCCTTCGCCAAGACGGTGAAGGACAGCGCCATGATGCTTCAGGCCATGTCCGGTCATGATCCCAAGGATTCGACTTCGCTGCCGAATGAGGTTCCGGACTTTGTCGCTGCCTGCGGCCAGTCCGTGAAGGGGCTCAAGATCGGTGTGCCGAAAGAGTATCGCGTTGACGGCATGCCAGCCGAGATCGATGACGCCTGGCAGAAGGGGATCGACTGGCTCAAGGCGGCCGGCTGCGAGATCGTCGACATTTCCCTGCCGCACACGAAATACGCCCTGCCGGCCTATTACATCGTCGCCCCGGCGGAAGCCTCGTCCAACCTGGCCCGCTATGACGGCATGCGCTACGGCAATCGCGTCGACGGTCCGGACCTGAACGGCACTTATGAGAATACGCGCGGCGCCGGGTTCGGCCATGAAGTCCAGCGCCGGATCATGATCGGCACCTATGTGCTCTCGGCCGGTTATTACGACGCCTATTACCTGCGCGCCCAGAAAGTGCGCACGCGCATCTTGCAGGACTTCCACGACGCCTTCGACAAGGTCGACGCCATCCTGACGCCGTCCGCCCCGTCGGCCGCCTTTGCGCTGGGGTCGAAGTCGGATGATCCGATCGCGATGTATCTCAATGACGTCTTCACCGTGACCGCGAACCTGGCCGGCGTGCCGGCCATGTCCGTGCCGGCCGGGCTGGACAGTTCCGGCCTGCCGCTGGGGCTCCAGGTCATCACGCGGGCGCTGGATGAAGAGACCATGTTCAAGGTCGGGGCCGCGCTGGAAGACAGCGCCGGTTTCACGCACAAGGCGGCGAAGTGGTGGTAGCGGGATGACCGAACAGCCAGGCACGCCCAAGCGTTCGCCGGAAGACTGGCTCAACCGCATCATCGTTCTGGTGATCGCGGCCATGGCCATGATCTTCGGTGTGCCGCTGACCCTGGTCAGCGCGATCTCCCTGGTGACCCTGGTGATCGCCGGTGAATGGCCGACGCCCTGGGCGATCCCGGCCATCGTGATCGGGCTGGCCGTAACGGCCTTCGGCTTCGTGATCGCCTGGCGGGCCTTCGTGCCGAACCCGAAGGCGAAATCATGAGTGAACCCGTCCATCCGGCGATGAAACTGGCGCGGCCTTCCTTTCTGGTGGGGTCGCTCCTGATACTGGCGGCGGCGGTCGTGTTCCGCGGCATCATCGAGCTGGAGCCGCGAAATCTCTGGGCCATTTTCCTGGTGACACCGGGGATCGGCTTTCTGTTTTTTGGCCTGACCGTCACCATGGCGGGCCGGGTCCTGGTTGCGGCGATGAACACGCCGGAAGAAGACCGTCCCGGCTGGGACGACGAGGATGACGAAGATGAGCGCTGACACCTATACCCTGCCGGGCGCGACCGGTGACTGGGAAGTCGTGATGGGTCTGGAAATCCATGCCCAGGTCGTCTCCCAGGCGAAACTCTTCTCCGGCGCGGCGACCGCCTTCGGTGCTGCTCCGAACACCCAGGTCTCCCTGGTCGATGCGGCCATGCCGGGCATGCTGCCCGTGATCAATGAGCATGTCGTCGAGCAGGCGGTGAAGACCGGTCTCGGCCTCAATGCGCAGATCAATACCTGGTCGCGCTTTGACCGGAAGAATTATTTCTACCCGGACCTGCCGCAGGGCTATCAGATCTCCCAGTTCCAATTCCCGATCGTGGGCGAGGGCGAGATCGAGTGCGAGCGCGATGACGGTTCCCGTTTCACCGTGCGCATCGAGCGCCTCCACCTGGAACAGGATGCCGGCAAGTCGATCCACGATCTGGATCCGAACTCCACCTATGTCGACCTCAACCGGTCCGGCGTGGCGCTGATGGAGATTGTCTCCAAACCCGATATCCGCTCGCCCGACGAGGCCTCGGCCTATGTCTCCAAGCTGCGCACAATCCTGCGCTATCTGGGCACGTGCGGCGGCGACATGGAAAAGGGCCAGCTGCGGGCCGATGTGAACGTGTCCGTGTGCAAGCCGGGCGCTTACGAAAAATTCCGCGAGACGGGCGATTTCTCCCATCTGGGCACGCGCTGCGAGATCAAGAATGTGAACTCGCTCCGCTTCATCCGCCAGGCCATTGAATACGAGGCCCAGCGCCAGATCGACATCATCGAGGAAGGCGGCAAGATCGATCAGGAGACCCGCCTGTTCGACGCCAATACCGGTGTGACCCGCTCCATGCGCTCCAAGGAAGAAGCCCACGATTACCGCTACTTCCCAGACCCCGATCTCCTGCCGCTGGAACTCCAGCAGGACTGGATCGACCAGATCCGCGTCAATCTGCCGGAACTGCCGGATGCCAAGCGCGAACGTTTCGTCTCCGAAATGGGCCTGTCCGAGTATGACGCCTCCGTGCTGGCCGCCGACAAGGACCGGGCCGCCTATTTCGAGGAAGTCGCCGAGGGCCGCGACGCGAAACTGGCCTCCAACTGGGTCAATAACGAGCTCTATGGCCGCCTCAACAAGGAAGGCCTGACCATCACCGACTGCCCGGTCTCCGCCGCGCAGATGAGTGGTCTGGTCGGCCTGATTGAGGACAAGACCATTTCCGGCAAGATCGCCAAGGATGTGTTCGAAATCCTCTGGGCCGAGGGCGGTGATCCGGCCAAGATCGTCGAGGATCGCGGCCTCAAACAGGTCACCGATACCGGCGCCATCGAAGCCGTCATCGACCAACTCATCGCCGACAATCCCGACCAGGCTGCCTCCGTGAAGGAAAAGCCCAAGGCCATGGGCTGGTTCGTCGGCCAGGTCATGAAAGCCATGCAAGGCAAGGCCAACCCGCAAGCCGTGAACGAGATCCTGCAGAAGAAGCTGTTGGGGTAGGGGTGTCAAAGCGCGATACGCTCCTGCCCTATCAATGGGGGTGTGTATTGCTGGTCTCCGCCGTGTTGGCTGGAGGTGGTGGAGTCCTTTATGCGGTAGACCCGGATTGGTCATCTGGACCCAACGTTGTCGCCGCAGCCGCGGCGCTGGCATTTGGACAAATTGCAGGCTCGGTCTTTTTTGCCGATCTCGGAATTTCAATATTCAATATTCGATTTCGACGGCGTCCGCGCGACGCCCATTTCTACAAGCGGCGGGCCGTCATCGGTGCCTTGGCTTTTGGCTTTTTCGGATGTCTGTCTATGACGGCGTTATGGCTTTCCGGAGAGGCCAGGGGCGAGGCGATCGCTTTCGGGATGATCGCAGGTGTGATGCTCGGTGCGCTTTTCGGATTTGCGGCCAGCAAAATGTTTGCGGTCGTTGTTGGCGTGGAGCCGCCGGGCCGACCGCCTGCATCCTGATCTATTCGCGCCTACGCCTGCATATCCTGCCGGACCAGGTTCCATGCCCCGCTTCCGCGGGGTGACCGACCGGGATGACAAGACCAGTCAGCTTCAGTGGCGGTACGTGCCGGTGACAATCCAGGCGCCCGCTTCATCGCGCTCGACGCGATAGCTCTGCCCCCGCGGCATGCAGACATGTCCACACGCGCCATCGACCGCTTCCGGGTTGATGACGAGCTGCACGACGGACAGGCCCCGATTGGGGGCCATATAGACACGGCTGGGATTGATGAAAGCGACGAGATGCTCGCCTGAGAGGGTGGCCGTTTCGCCGCCCTGCCATATCCAGGCTCGTCCGTCGGCGGCGGATCGCGCCTCGATTGGCTGCCAGTCGGTGGCACGAGACCAAGTGCAGGCCAGAAGATCCTGCTCCGGTTCGGCGATGAAAGCTTCGTCGGACAGTGCGCTGCTCGCACGCCGCGTTGGTTGATCGGTCGGGCGCCAGGCTGACCAGGCGGGAAACGCTGGCGCTGGATCGCTTGCGTGGGAGAGGACGATGAAAGGCGGCAGAGGACCGGTCGCGCCTGCGAGTTCGGCTGAGACATGTTCCAGCACGGCATCGTAGACGGCACAGGATGCGGTTTCTTCTCCCGCATAGCCCGGCGAATCCGGCGCGCAGGCCTGGAGTAGGCTTGCGATGACGATCAGCGCGGATATCAAAAGCGATTTCATGCCTGACAGTTAGGATGGTGCTGGCTCGAATGCCAGTTCGGTCAAGGTTTTCAGGTCACGCCAAAGCTCCATCCCACACCCTCTCCCTCGGGGAGAGGGTGGCGCGCATGCGCCGGGTGAGGGGCTGCCGCGGAAGCGGCTCACCAAGGACCACCCCGACCACTCCCGCCTAGCCCCGTCACCTCCACCATGCTAACCCTCTCAAAACCCTGAGATTGCCGGAGCGGTTATGCGCACACCCCAGGATGACAGTGCCCTTGATGAACTCCTGCCGACCGAGGCGTTGCAGGAGCAGGTGCAGGCACTGATCGATTGGGCGCTGGCGACGGCGACGGATATCAATGTCGCGCTGCAGCTGGGCCTGGTCCTGGTGGCCTTCATTCCCGCCCTGATCTTCGGTCCGCGCCTGCGTCATGTGGTGGAAAGCCTGACGCGGGGACGGATCAAGAGCGGTCTGTCCCGCCGCCTTCTGACGGCGGGCATTGCCCTGGCCACGCCACTGGCCCTGTTGGCCGTTCTGGCGGTCGAGCGGGTCATCCTGGGGGCCGTGGACCGGCCCATCCATCTGGTGGACGCGGCGATGAGCCTGATGACGGCCTGGCTGGTGATCCGCGCGGTCACCCTGGTCATCCGCTCGCGCTTCTGGTCGAAACTGGCCTTCTACATCGCCTGGCCGGTCGCCGCGCTGGACGTGTTCGGCCTGCTGGATGATGTCGTGGCCCAGATGCAGGCCCTGGCCATTCCGCTGGGCGAGACGGAGGATGGCGAGCCGGTCGATCTCTCCCTGTTCGACATCCTGCGCACCATGATCTATTTCGGCGCCCTGTTCTGGGCTGCCAGTTTCGCCGGCCGGGCGATCAATACCCAGCTGGAGCGCGCCGACGAGATCTCGCCGGCCCTGCGCGCCCTGATCGCCAAAGTGCTCGGCTTCGTCCTGCCCATCGTTGCGCTGCTGATCGCGCTTCAGCTGACCGGCTTCAACCTGGCCACGCTGGCGATCTTCTCCGGGGCCGTGGGTATCGGGGTCGGTCTGGGCCTGCAGAAGACGGTGGCCAATTTCGCCGCCGGTTTCACCCTGCTGGCCGACAAGTCGATCAAGCCGGGCGATGCGCTGGAAGTGGACGGCACATTCGGCTGGGTGACGGGCATGCAGTCGCGCTATGTCTCCATGCGCACGCGCGACGGCACGGAACACCTGATCCCGAACGAGCATTTCATCGCCAATGGCGTGATCAACTGGTCCAAGTCGGACCGGATCGTGCGCATGCACGCGCCCTTCGGCGTGGCCTACGAGACCCGCGATCTCAAACGCGTCCAGCAATTGGCCATCGAGGCGGCGCAATCCGTCGAGCGGGTGGTGCCGGACAAGGAACCGGTCTGCAATCTCATGGAATACGGCGACAGCTCGGTGAATTTCGACCTGCGCTTTTGGATCTCCGATCCCCAGAACGGATTGTCCAATGTGCGCTCCGAAGTGCTGATGGCGATCTGGGAGGCCTTCCACGAAAACGGTGTGGAATTCCCGTATCCGCAGGTCGACGTCCACCTCAAGGACATGCCGGCCGGGGCCATCAAGCGCCTGGTCGAACCGCAGGACTGAACCGCTTCCCAAATCCGAACAAAAAAAGGACGCGGAGATGGAGAGGGCTCCGCGTCCTAGCGTTCGTGCCTGGCAGACAGCAGGCCTCTCAGGTCCGACAGGCTTGCCGCAGGCACGAACATGCTTGATCGGGGAAACCCTAGACGCGGTTTTTCGCGAAGAAAAATCAATTGCAGCTATAGCCGGTATCGAGGCGGCCAATAGGGCGTCTGCGAGAAACGCCGCATTTGTCGCTTGGCGTTAGTGATTGCGTAAAGCAACTCGTGGATGCTGTCCCGGTCTGAAGTCCGGGCGGAGGCACAGCCGACCCTGGCACAGCATTGAACAAAAAAGACTGGCGGCGTGCAGGCTGAGGCCCGCACACCGCCTTTTTCTTTTTGGGGGTGTCTGCAAACCGTGTTGGTGCGCTTTGCGGACTTTGCTGCCATTCACCAGGGCGTTGCGCCATTCGGCTCCACGAAGCGACCGCTGACATCAGCCGTGAGAGCATACTCGGCGGGCAGCCGGGCACCTTCCTCAGCTGTCATCTCACCAAACCCGGTTAGGTCGGTCTTGACGAAACCGGGGCTGACAGAGTTCACCTTAATGCCTCCCCCCTTCAGCTCTTCATGCAGCTGAATCGTCAGCATGTTCAATGCCGCCTTGGAGGCATTATATCCGATGAAGCGCTGCGAGTAGTAAGGCGCATCCGGATTAGCGTTCTCGGTCAGGGAGCCCATGGAGCTCGACAGGTTCACGATCCGAGCGTCCGGTGTGGCGCGCAGCAGGGGCAACATGGCCTGGGTCACTGCCAGTGCGCCGACGAAGTTGACCTCCATCACCCGGCGCACCGCCTCAAGAGAGGCCCTGCCGGGGGCTGCGTCGCCAAAATCAAAGATGCCGGCATTGTTGACGAGGATATCCAATCGACCAAAACGCGCTTTGATCGCCGCAGCAGCGGCAGCGATTGTCTCGGCGTCGTCAAGGTCGAGATGGAGGCATTCGGCACTGAACCCCTCGTTCATCAATGTCGCGGCAGCGGAGTCCCCCCGCGCCTTGTCGCGGCTTCCCAGCAGGACATGAACGCCCGCCTCACCCAGCTTCCGAGCCGTTTCGAAGCCAATTCCCTTGTTGGCGCCGGTCACCAGCGCGATGCGTTTCTGGGTCATAAGTCTTTCCTTTTGTTCTGGTAAGCCAGATATATGAAGGAATATTCAGTTTTGGGATTCGCATATGTCGAAGCATTCACCAAGCGCACTCAAGCCCAGGAAAACACCGTCACAATCGCGGTCACGTGTGACTGTGGACGCGATATTCGAGGCGACGATTCAGGTTTTGCTGAAGCAGGGCATGGCTGGCCTGACAACCACGTCGGTTGCGGAGCGTGCCGGCGTCTCGGTGGGCACCATGTATCAGTATTTTCCGAACAAGCAGGCCCTTGTCTATGCGTTGAACGAGCGGTTCCTCACCAGGCTGGCGGAGAAAGTGGAAGATACCTGCGCAGGTATGGCGGGTCGCCGGGCTTGCGAGGGCGCCGAGGCCCTGATCGACACGTATTGGTCCGTGAAGACTGAACGGATGGAATTGACCCACGCGCTCTATCGATCCGTGGCAGAGCTGGACAACGACGCGCTCGTGCAGGACTTCGCCGCGCGTGTGGACAGGGCAACCGAGGGAATGTTTCGCGCCTGCCCGGATCTGTCCACCGGAGACATTGACCAGATCAACTTGTCTCTGACGGCTGTGATCTACGGCACCGTCCGCAATGCCTTCGAGCGAGGGCTGGAACAGGAGAATATCTCGGCGCTGAAGTCCGACCTCAAGGCGATGTGCCGCGCCTACCTGTCATCTGTGAAATGAACAGGCACCCGAGACTTGGTCGGCTATGGGCTCGGGCAGACCACTGTTCGACACCTCGTCTACAATGTACGGACAATCTCCGCCGGGCGCAAAACCGCCAGCCGCACCTCCAGCCAGCGGATGTAGCCGCTGAGGTTCTTTGTGGCTGGTCCGCAGAAGCGCTTGATGAACCTTTTTTTTAATCTTGGATAGCCCGTACTTCGATCTCCGAGATTGCCTCGGTCTTCTGTCGGAGAACCCTGATCTTCGACTGGGCATCCTCGATCTGGGCCGGGTGCAGGCGGTCGAGGGCATCGAGAAACTGGCGAAAATCGTGGTGCAGCATGCGTATCCTCTGCGAAAAAGCCGAGTGATATAGGCCCTTCTGCGAAATCAGGAAGCGCACCGACACGGTTTGCGGACATCCCTTTCTTTTTGCCTAAGCCGCGCTGGCCCGGCCTATTTCAGCAGGCCGATCTCGCGCAGGCGCTGGTTCAGATAGTCATTGGCCCGCATCGGCTCGGGATATTTGTCCGGATTGTCCGGCCCGGCACAGCCCGGCAGGGTCTCGATCATGTAGTCCGGCCGGTAGTGCAGGAAGAAGGGCATGGAATAGCGCGAATGATCCGTGCGGGCGCCCTTGGGATTGATCACCCGGTGCTGGGTGGAGGGCAGGACATCATTGGTCGAGCGGGCCAGCATGTCGCCCATATTGACCACCAGACAGCCCGGCGGCGGGTTCATGTCGATCCATTCACCGTCGCGCGTCTTGACCTGCAGGCCCGGTTCCTCGGCGCCCAGCAGCAGCGTGATCGTGTTGATGTCGCCATGGGCCTCGGCGCGGATCGAGCCGCCCGGATCGCCCTGGACCGGCGGATAGTGCAGAAGGCGCATGACGGAATTGCCGTCCTTCACCTTGTCGTCGAAGAAGGTCTCTTCCAGGCCCAGATCCAGCGCGATGGCGCGCAGGATTTTCACGCCCAGTTCGTCAAAGGCCTGATATAGGCCGTGCACGGTCTCCAGCCAGCCATCGATTTCTTCCGGCACCACATTCGGTGCCATGTCCTCGGCATAGCGGTGACCGTCCGGCAGGTCGCGGCCGACATGCCAGAATTCCTTCAGGTCGACATGCTTGGCGTCCTTGGCGATCTCCTTGCCAAACGGCGTATAGCCGCGCGCCCCGCCGCCGCCCTCGATGAAGTATTTCATCTTGGTCGCTTCGGGCAGGGCAAAGAAGGCGGCCGCCTTCTTGTAGGCATCGGCAATCAGCGCCTCGTCCAGCCCGTGATCGGCGATGGCAGCAAAGCCGTATTCGCGGAAGCTGCGGCCCAGCTCCTTGGCGAAACGGGCCTTGTCACTGGCCTGCAGCGACATGGAAACGGGCGGAAAGCGGGAGAGCGTGTCAGTCATGAAGAGCCTGTTTGAAGTCCGGCGCATGGAATAGGGGTTCACCGGCGCTCTGCCAAGCGCCCAATGGTCGCAGTGACCCGCTGTCCACACGTGCCGGCAAAGCACTCGCCTGAGCGGTGCAAAGTCTTGCCCTGAAACCGGAACCACCTGAAATTGGCGCGGCAAGGGGGGAGCGGGTGACGGACACGATCCAGACCCAGTCAGAGGCAGGCGGGACAGACGGGCCCGACGGTGCGGACACGGAACCGGCCGGTGAGACCCGCTGGCTGAGTGAAGCGGAACGCCGCGACCGGGTGGATATCTGGCGGGCCGAGACGCAATCTCCCTGGGAAGCCGGGATCGGCGGACTGCTGGTCTGGGGCCTCTGGCGGACCCTCTATAAGGGTGTGCAGCCGGCCTGGCTGGTCGGCTCGCTCCTGATCGCCGGCTTCTACCTCCTGACCTGGCTCGACAGTGCCGGCGGTGTCGACCGGCTGGCCGCTCCGCAGCCGGACCGTCAGGCGAGGATCGAGGCCGCCCTGTCCGGCGCCGTGCCCGAGGATGTGCCGGCGCGGCGTTTCTGGTCGGCGCAGATGGAAGGGGCCCTGATGTCCGGTCGGCGGCGAGAGGCCGATATCGACCTTTTCCGGGCCTGGGCGCGGATCGGCCCCGATCTGATCACGCGCGACCAGCTGGCCCTGGACATGCTGGCCGGTGCGGCTGGTCCGGAATGGCTGGATGCCCGCTTGCGGGCCGGTGCGCCGGGCGAGCGTGAACGGCAACTCTCCGGCGCGATCGCGCAGGCGCTGCGGGAGGGGCAGGCCCGCGGGCTGGTGCCGCCGGAACTCATCTTTGCCGATCCCGGCCTGGTTGCCCGCTACCAGGCCTCGCAATTCCGCTGGTCGGTGGCCCAGGCGAGTGCCCAGGCGTTTTTCCGGCGGCAGCAGCAGGGCGAGTTCGCCATGCGCTCCCTGCCGGGACTGGTTGCGCCTGATATTGACGGTCCGGCCCGTCTTTATGGGGGCGTCCGCCATCTCATGATCCAGGCCTGCGCCGGGACCGGCCCCCGACTGGAAGGCTGCGGAGCCCGCATCATTCCCGGCGAGGCGCCGGATGATCTCCGCCTCGCCCTGGCGGCGCTGGAATCCGGACTGGTCCAGCTTCACATTCCCTCCAGTGCCGTGCGCAACGGGGCGGAGACGCTGCAGGCCGCGCGTGAGGCAGGCCGGCTCTCGCCCGCCCTGGAGGCGCAATTGTCGGCGCACCTGTCCGGCCTTCTGCCGGCTGGTCTGGTTCGCGAAACCCTGGCCCGTGACAGTGTGCGGGCCGATCTGGCCTTCGCCGCGCCGGACCGGACCGCCCGGACCCTGTATCACCGGCTGGACCTGCGCACGGCCGAAGGGGCGGTGGCCCTGTCGGAACTCCTGCGGGAACTGGATGCGCTCCGCGAGGCGACATCCCCGGTTCTGGCCATTCGCCTGATGAGCGGGCTGGAGGCCTATGAGGACGTCACCGCCATCCGCGCTCTGGCCGGCGTTATGGGGGAAGGGACGCTGGCTGCGCGCCAGCTCCTGGGCCCGCAGGCCCTGACACTCCTGGAGGCCACAGACCCGGTTGTCCGGCCGGGCGATCCCATCGCCCAGCGTAATGCCATGCTTGCCCTGATCAGTGCAGCTTGCGTCCTCCTGTTAACGCTGATCCGCCTGATCTCCCCCCGCCATATTCGCCGGGCAAGCTGGTCAAACCTTGCTGATGCGTGGATATCGCGTTTAGCGCTTGGTAGGAAAACCTAACGCGTGTAAGTATTTAAGGCAGGATTTTCCTGAAATCGCTTAACCTAAAAGCAATCCTCTTTGCGCAATCATCTGCGTGTTCGAAGGCATTCGGACGTGGTGGTGGTAAGCGAGCGACAAGCCAGAAAGGCACGCTCGCCAGTGTAGAGTAAGGGAAAGACCCATGGCTTTTACGGACGTAGAAACGGCCCAGGCCCATCAAGCAGTGTTCGCCGATCCGACCGGCGAAGATCTTTGCAAGCTCGGTATCCTGTATTCCACGGGACAGGGCGGCGAGATTGATTATGTCGAAGCGCACAAATGGTTCAATCTGGCAGCCCTGATGGGTTCGGAACCGGCGAAATACTATCGCCAGGAAATTTCCGACCAGATGTCGACCTTTGAAGTCGCCGCAGCCCAGCGCGCCGCGCGCGAGTGGCTCTCGACCCGTCACTAAGGCTCACGCTCAATGACGCACTGGATGTGACCGGCGAATGGGGGCATTCGCCGGTTGCCGCTCTGCGGTGTGTTTGCGGAGGCTGTACCGTCATCAGACGGGCGTGTCCTCCCAGTCTTCGCGGGCGTGCCTGGCGCGCAGGATGACAACGACGTCTTCCAGGTGGTCGCTGTAGATGATCATGTGGGCGCCGTGCGGATGGCACCGCACGGGCGGTGTGATCTCTGTTCGCAGTCTCGCCGCTTCCGGATTGTCCGCCAGGAATTGGCAAGCCGTCTCCAGACTCGCGAAATACGCATCGGCTTGAGAGAGCCCGAAAGCCGTGGCTCCGAACACATAGATATCGATCAGATCCTGCTCAGCCGCCCGGCTGAGGCAGAAAGAGCGTGACGCGCTAATCTTCCGCGACTTTCAGCTGGGATCGTGCCGCTTGGCGCAAATCGCTCATCGAGCGGGTCCCGGCGCCGGACTTCACCGCTTCGGTCACGAGGCCCTGCATGTGGGCGATCTTCGCCTGCCGGTCCTGGTCTCGTCGGATCAGGTCCCGCACATAATCACTCGCATTGCTGTAGCGGCCGGTCGCGCTTTGCGCTTCGACCCAGTCTTTCATTGCATCCGGCAGAGACACATTCATCGTCGCCATGGCGTCACCTCTGTCTTCCATCATGGCAGTTTTGGCAAAGATTGCCAATTTCGAGGTCGAGCGATGCGTTTCGCGCGGGGCCGGGATCGCGGTGCTGCGGTTCCGGGACCAATGGCGTCTCTGGCGAACCGGTTTGGGGGCGCCCGTGATGCACGCCTGAACCCGTATTGGGTCCGCCCGGATACGGGTCCGATACCGGTCTGACCCCGTTCTGGGCCCCTTTTCATTAAATTGCGCGATGATTGCAGACCGTTTGCGCACAGGATGCAGGCCGGCGGAGCGGTGCTTGTGCCCGCTTGCGGAACCCTTTTATCCGGAGGACAGGGGCGTGGATTTCTAATTATTGATCGCGTTGGCGATGGCGTAGGACATCGCCTGGTCGAGCGGGATGATGCCTGTGACGTATTGCTCGACGAAGACATTCACCTCGGCAATGGTCGAGCGCGGCACGAAGATGATGTCATGACGCCGGATCTGGACGGCATCGGCGCCATCGAGGCCCCGAAGCGCATCCCGCAGATTGACCGTCCGCATCATCAGATCCCCGCCGGGAATGCGTCTGAGAACAACAACGTCGCCGCGCGCGGCCGTATCGCGGAACCCGCCGGCCATCATCACCGCTTCCAGCGTGCCGACCGGGCCGGAGACTTCCACCAGGCCGGGCGAATTCACTTCCCCGCCGACAATGATGTTCTGCGGGCCCAGCTCGCCGCGCCGCACTTCCACGATCGGATCGACCAGGACATTGCGGGCATAGGCGTCGGCAACGGTATTGGCGATCTCGTAATCGGTCTGCCCGGCCACCATCACATTGGCCACCAGGGGCAGGGCGACCCGGCCGTCCGGCCCGATCAACACCGTGCGCGACAATTCCGGTGCCGAATGCACGGTCACCTCGATCTGGTCTCCCGGGTAGAAGCGATATTGCGCATCCGTCTCCTGCCAGGCCGCAAATTGCGGTTGGCCCCAGGCCTCCGGCGGCGTGCTGTCACGCCCGGAACTGGCGCAGCCGCTGACGCTCACCGCCAGGGCGAGAACCGCCAGGGAAAGGCCGGTCTTGATCGCGCGCATGAAATATCCTTCCCGTCAGGGTGTTCGCGCCGATACTCCGCTGGCTTGGATAACAAATTTTTAAGCGCGAGCACGCTCTTATGCCGCCATGACTCGCGCGTGGAATAATTCCGGTCACCCGGCCGGAGCGTCCAACCTGTCTGCGGATAGCCCGCGGCAGGAGCTGGACCTGTTCGACGTGCTGGCCCTGGCCTGGTCGGAACGGGGCTTCATCGTTCTGGTCGCCGCCGTGCTGATGGCGATCGGTGTCGCGGCGTCGCTGACCCTGCTCAAGCCCAGCTATACGGCCGAATCCCGGCTTCTCGTCCTGCTCAATGATGATCCCACGCCGGCTGCGGCGGGCTGGGGTGACGGCTTCATGCTCAACCAGGTCATGCAGTCGGAAAGCGAGCTGCTCAGCTCCAATGCGGTGCGGGAACTGACCTTCGAGACGCTGGGTGCCGAAGCGATTCTGGGTGAGCCGGTTGCCGGCGATGGCCGTGTTCCGGCCCTGAAAACCCTGCGGAGTGGATTTTCCGTCTCACGGGCGCCGAATTCCTCGGCCCTGAATGCCCGTTTCGAGACCGGTGATCCGGACCGCGCTGCGTTGATCCTCAATGCGATGGTGACGTCCTATCTTGCCTATCGCGAGCAGATCCTGGTCGAGACCGGCGTGTCCGGCCTGAGTGATCGCCGCCGCCAGGCCGATGTCGCCCTGGCGGAGAGCGAGGCGGCACTGGAGGCTTTCCTGCGTGCCAATGGCTTGTCGAATTTCGAGACCGAGCAACAGACCGCGCAGAACCTGTTGGGCAATCTGACCGACCGGATCAATACCGCGGAATCGAGCCATGAATCCTATCTGGCCGGTGCCGCAGCCCTGCGTGAACGTCTCAACCAGATCCCGGAACAGATTGAACTCTATGTCGAAAACGGCGTGTCGGGCCGTCTCCTGGATCTGCGCGCCGAGCGCGCCAGCCTGTTGTCGCGCTATCAGGAAGGCGCGCCCGCCGTAGCCGCTGTCGACCGTGAGATCGCCGCGCTGCAGAGCTTTATCGAGACCGGAGCGACGGACGGGCAGGGGCAGTCCCGCACGGGCCCGAATCCGGTCCGCCAGGAGCTGGAATCCGAACTGGCGACCCGTGAAGCCAATGCCCGCGCCGAAGCCTCGCTGGTCACCGCCCTGCAACAGCAATTGGCCGCGACCCGCCAGGATATCCAGCGTCTGCGCACGCTGAACCCGGCCTATACGCGCCTGGCCCAGGATGTCGCCGCTGCCGAGGCGGCTGCGTCCAACATTGCTGCGCTGGAGGCGGACGCTCTGGCCAGCCGCTCGCAGGCACCCGGCGCGGCCGATTTCGTCCGCGTGATCGACCGGGCCGTACCCCCGCTCGACGGCGCCTCGATGAAAAAGCTCGGCCTGGTGGCCTCGGCCGTCCTGTCCTTCGGGGTGGCTCTTTTCCTGGGATTGCTGCGCGGATACTGGCGCACCTATCTCGCCCCGGGCCTCCAATCCCGCTCCCGCGGCGGACCGGCCCCGATTTCCCCCTCCGGCGCCCCCGCGTTCGCGCCGCGGGCGGAGGATGTGCCGGTGCCGGCCAATGATCCGTTTGAGGGATTGCCGGTGCTGGCGCGCATCACGGATCGCACGGCGTAAGCGCGCCGTTAACCACGCATTTGGCAGTGTGTCGGGGAAGAGTGCGAATCGTTCCGGACCCAGCGCATCATGAATCTCACCCACGACCTTTCCGAACTGGTCGATCAGCTTGAACCCATTGCCCGGCCGGGCGGTGAGGGGCGTGTGCTGATGGTTATGGGTGGCTCGCGCGGCGCGGGGGCTTCCACGGTCGCCCGGGAATTGTCGCGGCTGGCGGCGCAGCGGTCCACGCGCGGTGTCTGGCTTTATGATCTGGATTTCACCGGCAATTCCCAGAGTGAGGCCGCGCATGTTCGCGGGGATGTCTTCGACGCCCGTTTTGGCCGTGAGCCCTTCTGGTCGATCAATTCGGGTCAGAATCCGGCCCGCATCGTCGCGCGCCAGAGCGTTGTGCCCAATCTCTTTGTCACCCAGCTCCAGGCCCGCCGCGGCACGGTCGAACAGGTCGGCTTGCGCGCCGCGCCGGAATACTGGCAGGCCGTCCGCCAATCCATCGATCTCGCCGTCATCGACGCGCCGGCCTCCAGCCGGGCCCCCCTCGCCATGGTCGGGGATGTGGACGGGGTTATCCTGGTCGCCGATGCGCGTCTGTCGCGGACGGACGGGGTCCTGGCCCGCCGCCAATCCATCGAAGCCCGCGGCGGCGTTGTGGCCGGTATCATTCTGAATCGGACAGGGTTTGAACGGAGCGTGGCATGAGCCTCGCGGCCGCCCATGATCCGCCCTTCCTGGCCGCCATGCGCGCCGCGCCGCCGCTGAAATTCGCCGGATTTTTGGAAGGCGCGCTGACGGTTCTCTGCCTCTTCCTGTTTTCTCAGGGCCTGATCGGTCCCCTGTTCGCCGACCCGGAGAATCCGGAAAGTTCGGTCGTCCTGCGCCTGATCTGGCTGCCGGTCTATGGCGTCACCCTGGCCCTGATCCTGGCCCGTCCCGGATCGTTTCTGGCCGCGATGGGGCGCAACAAGCTGATCCTTCTGGTGACGGGCATGACCATGCTTTCCGTGCTGTGGTCGATTGCGCCGGACACGACAATGCGGCGCTCCTTCGCGCTGATCATGACCACACTCTTCGGCATCTGGCTGGCTTCGCGCTGGCAATGGCGGGAGCTTATCCTGCTGATTGCGCTGACGTTTGGCATTCTGGGGGTGCTCAGCACATTCATGGCTCTGGCCGTGCCCTCCCTGGGGGTGGACCAGGACGTTCACGCCGGAGCGTGGAAAGGGCTGTGGTGGGAGAAGAATGCGTTGGGTGCCGTGATGGGCTGGGGGGCCGTGTCGGCGTATGCCGCTTTGCGGTTTGATCCCCGGAGGCGGTGGATCTGGATGGGCGTGGCGGTGCTGTGTACGGCCCTGGTGCTCCTGTCGACCTCGAAAACGGCGCTGCTGGCCTGGTTCCTCGGTACGAGCGGAGCCATCGGCATTGCCCTGTGTCGGCGCGGTTTTGGCTTTGCCACGACGATTCTCGTCCTGGGCGTGACGGGCGCTGGCCTGTTCGCACTCATCCTGGCCGTGGCACCGGTGGAGTTTCTGGAACTGCTTGGCCGGGATGCGACGCTGACAGGCCGGACCGATATCTGGGTTCTGCTGTCCCGCGAAGTCGCGAGCCATCCCTGGACCGGTTTCGGTTATCGGGCCTTCTGGGCCGTGGATGACGGACCGGTTTACTGGGTGCGGGCGGGAACGTCCTGGCCGGTCCCGACAGCCCACAATGGCTGGATTGAAGTGGCCCTTTCGATCGGTATTCCCGGGGCGATCCTGATGGCGATCGTTTTCCTGCAATCGGTAGTGCGCGCTTTCGGCCGCCTGTTCCGGGGCACTGAAGCCTATTGGGCCTTGCCCTATATCGCCCTGATCGCCGTCGTGTCCGTGTCCGAGAGTAATCTCATGTCACAGAACTCCCTGGGCTGGGTGCTCTTCGTGGCGACAGCGGCCAAGCTGGCCGACAAGCGCGCCCGTGCTGCCTAGCTCGGCGCGGCGACAGTCTGTCCGTAGAAGCGCGGCTCGAACGCCTTGATCCAGAACAGTTTTCCGACGCCCTGTATGCCCTTGTCCAGCAAGGTGGCCGCTTTTGACGGTGCGACCAGTGCGGCCAGGGCGGCCAGCGGTGTGTAGACCACGGCCTGACCCAGGCCGACGGCCATCCAGAACGCAATCCTGACCGGCTGACCGGCATGACGGGCCGTTTGGGTGGCGCCCTGCCCAAAGGCAAAGGAGCGGGCCGCCAGGTAGCCCCAGGTCGTGCGTTTCGGGTCGACCCATTCCACACCGGAAGCTTGCACAGACCAGGCAAAGCGTGCGCCCTGGCCGGCCAGCATCAGGAAGAAGACATCATCCTCCCCGCCGGACACATTCATGCGCGGGTCGAACGGCGCCTCTGGCAGCGTGAAGGCGGACCGGTCGATCAGGGAATTGCCGCAGCCATAGGGCTTTTCCAGCTTTTCATCCTGATCCGGCCCGGTGCGGGAATAGAGACGAAGGGCGAGATCGCCGCGGACCCCATCGGCATCGAGGGCCGCACCGCGCAAGGGGCCAAAAATCACCGTCGCGTCGAGGTCGGAGGCGGTGGCCAGCAGGGCATTGAGCCACACCGGATCCGCGGTTTCGTCATCATCCAGGAAAGCGATGAAACGGCCCTTGGCCGCTGCGAAGCCAGCATTGCGGGCATTGGACACGCCGGGCCGCGGCTCATGGATGTAGCGGACCGGGCAGGGCGGGGCGGCTTGATAGGTGTCGATCACAGCGCGGGCGGAAGCTTCCGGGTCATTGTCGACAATCACCACTTCGTCGGGCAAACGCGTCTGCGCCAGTACGCTGTCCAGGGCGCGTCTGATACCGTCAGGGCGTTGGAAGGTCGGGATGATGACGGAGACGCTCATGCTTCGGCCTCCAGGGCCTGCATCGCCTCGCTCACGGTCATGACCCGGGCACCCGAGGCGGAAACGGCCTCGCAGACCCGCTCCAGCTGGGCAGGCGTGCAGCCCCATTGTGTCGGGGCATCCTGCACATCATGGGCATAATAGATCAGCCAGCCCGGATGCCCGATCAGGGACTGGGCCGCTTCGACGGCCCGGTCGATACCGGCTTCGCCACCGTCAATGGGGACCGATTGCAGCAAGCCGCGATCGGTTGCGCCTCGATTGATGCGAGCCTGGACGCCGCGCAGATTGGAGAAGTGCTCCAGCAGGGCCTGTTTCGCCGCCGGCGTGGCCTCGCCATAGGCAAAGGCAAAGCTTTCCAGCTCGGTCTCCAGCCCCATGGCTTCAAGGGCGCGGGCATTGCGGGCGATATCGGCCAGAAGATCCGAGGTCGGCACGGCGGCCGCATCGAGATGACCATAGGTGTGACATCCGATTTCATGGCCCTGCCTGCTGAGGCGTTGCAGATCCCCGGCATCGAACATGGGACCATGATGCGTCACCCCGCCGGCGTAACCCGCGGACGCATAATAGGTGCCGCGCCAGCCGCGCTCCTCGAGCAATTGGGCGCCGGTGGTTGCCGCAGATTTCGGGAAGTCGTCAAAGGTGAAGCTGACGATGGCATGGTCCGGGCAGACGCGCATGGGGGAGCGGCTGGCATAACGGGCCCAGCGGCGGCTCAGTCCGGCCCACAGGCCGGCTCCGGGAATATAGGGTGCGTTCATCAGATCACCTCCGCCGTCCAGCTCGCCCGCCAGAGTTTCAGCGCCAGGGTCCGCAGGCGCAGGGGCAGGGCATTCATCAGGCTCAATCGCGACCACACACCGCGCAGCAGGCCCTGGCCGGGCACTTTGCCGATCAGCCGGGCCGTCCGGGCCCCCGGCAGGCTGGCCAGTTCCGGATTGCGGTCGAGCAGGCGCTTGTAGTTGATCGCGCCTTCCTTGAATTTCGCCAGCAGGACCGACGCGTCCTGCAGACCGCCATGGGCCGCCGGATTGTCGACATGGCGCAAATTGAAGCGGGCCGCAGCGCGCACGGCCCAGTCCACATCCTCCCAGCCCCAGCCGGTGAAATCCGTGTCGTAGGGCACGGCATCCATCACCTCGGCTTTCACCAGGATGTTGGAGGCACAGAAGGCACTGGCGCCGATTGCATTGCGGGCCTCGGCGTCATGCTGGTCACTGGTCTGGGACAGGGCGGCGTGCAGTTGCAGCGCCTTGTCGTCAGGCCAGTGCGTCTCATAGCCGCCGAAGACGGCGTCGGCCTGCGTGCTGGCGATGACGTCGCGATAGGTCTGCAGGAAGGCGGCATGACCGGGCTGCATGTCGGCATCGAGATAAAGGAGCCATTCGCCGCGGGCCTGTTGGGCCAGCAGATTGCGTCCACCGGAGCGGCCGCGATTGCGGGTCGAGGTCAGCAGGCGGACCGGCTGGTTCATGGCCGCTATGATCCGCATCAGCCGCTGATTGAGTTCCGGGTCCGGTTCGCCATCATCATGCAGCAGGATTTCGATATCGTCCTTGCTCCCTGCCTGTTCGGCCAGGGCCCGCACGAGGTCCGCCGGATCATCCTTGTAGAAGGGGATGAGAACGGAGATCTCGATGGCGCGGGCTTCGCGCGCCGCGGCATTGGCGTATTCACGCACCGGATTATCGATCATGACCGTCATGACTAAACCTCCGCCGGGGTCAGGCTGGCGCGGGCATCGCGCAGCCATTGCCGACAATCGGCAATGTTCAACAGATAGGCTGAAATCCCGTAAACTGTTGCGCCAACAAGTGCTTGGACGCCCAGATCAAGCCAGGAGAAGGGCAGGTCGGGGACCGAGAAGACAGCGGCGGCCATGATGGCGGTGGCGCTTCCGGCCTTGATCCATTCGGCCCAGGGCAGGGGAAGGATGAAGTAGCGCCGTCCCATGATGACGCAGATCACCAGCGCGACGGCATAGGCCAGAACCGTGGCGATCGCAGCACCCTGCAAACCCATCAGCGGAATGAAGACGAGGTTGAGCGCCAGGTTGAGCAGGGCGGATCCCGTCATCAGGATGGCCATGACGCCGGTGCGGCGCTTCAGTGTGAAGGCCTCGTGGAAGTAGTAGGTCATCATGCCGTTCATCAGGCCGGACAGGGCGATCCAGGGCAGGATGCTGGCAGCCTGGTCGCGCACGGCTTCGCCGACGAGAACCGTCGTCAACGGTTCGGCGACGAGGGCGAGACCGGCGGCAGCGGGGAAGGCGATCAGGCCCATCAGGCCCGCCGCGCGTCCGGCGACGGCACGGGCTGCGTCCGGACCGTCTTGTTCAAACGCCTTGATCGTCAGCGGCCAGACAGCGGCACCGAACCAGATGAAGATGATGTCGAGCAGGCGATCGGCCAAGCCGTAGCCGGCGGCGTACATGCCCACGGCGCTCTCGCCCAGATAGCCGGCGATCAGGAAACGGTCCCCGATCGACAGGAGGTGTTCGAAGATCAGGGACAGGCTGATCGGGATACCATAGGCCGCATAGATGCGGGCACGCACCGGCTGACGCTTGCCGCCGCGTGAGCGCGACCACATGACCGGCAGGTCGAAGACCAGCATCACCAGTGCTGCGACGGCCGTGCCGGCGAACACGCCGGCTGCGCCGATATCCGTTGTGAGGATAAGGCCGACGCCCAGCATGAATCCGAACATGAGATAGGAGGCTTCCAGGGCGGAAAACCGGCCGACTTCCCCCCGGGCCCGATGGGTCTCCATGCCGATCTGCATCAGGGCGCGCAGAAGCAGGGAGAGGGTGGCGAAGTTCAGGGCTGTTTTGAGCGGCATGTCCAGTGGCAGAAAATGGATCAGGCCGAACATCAGCGCCCCGCCGATCACGGCGGCGGCTCCATAGACCGTATAGACCGTGCTCAGATGGGCGCGCACATGACCCCGACGTTCCGCGCGCGCATGAAACCGGGCAACCGCCGCTTCCAGCCAGGTGAATGCCAGAATGTGGGTCAGGGAAAGCGCTGCCAGGACAAGGGCATAGCGGCCATACTCTTCCGCCGGCAGGATGCGGGTAAACACCGCCACACTGCCAAACCCGACCAGGGCCTGGGAGAGTTGCACCGGCAGATAGCCCAAGAGATGTCGTCCAAGCATGATACGCTCCGCTCGCCTCACAGGCGAAGCTTGCAAGTTGGATGCCGCCCGGCAGGGGATGGGCTGTGCCGCCGCAGGTCCGTAAACGTGATGCTAAGGCGTTGGCGCTATCCTGCAGGCTGAGGGGAAATTGCGGGACACCGGTCATGCAAGTCGAGTTGAAGAAACCCAGTGCGCTCACCACGGCCGAGCGGGAGGCTTGGCGCGCGTTCACGGATGCGGACCCGGCTCTGGGAAGTCCTTATTTTACCTACGAATTTGCCGAGTGCTGTGAAGAGGCCCGCAGTGATACGCGCGTGCTGGTCATGCGCGACGCGGGCGCGATCAAGGCCTTTCTGCCGATACAGACCGGTCATTTCGGTTATGCCCGTCCGCTGGCCGGTCCCCTGGGCGATGTCCAGGGCGTGATCGCCGAGCCGGACTGGCCGGTGGATCTGGCTGCGGCCCTGAAAGCCGCCCACATTCCTGTGTTCGACTTCCATGCCGCCCTGGCCAGCCAGCCCGCCTTCCGTGAGCATACTGACTCCACAGAAGGATCCTGGATGATCGATCTCAGCGACGGGTTCGATGCCTGGTATGAGAACCGGAAATCCGTTGAAGCCAAGGCGATGCGCAATGTCCGTACGCGCTATAACCGGCTTGAGAAGATTTCCGATGATCATGCTTTCGTCATGGCCGACAACCGGCCCGAAGCGCTGGAGGCAATGATCGCCTGGAAGCGTGCCCAATACGCTGAAACCGGTGTGTTCGACGTGTTCTCCGTGGCGTGGACGCGCCGCTTGCTGCAAGCGGTCCTGAAGCGGGAGAGCGATCATTTCTCCGGCATGTGCTCGACCCTGCAGATCGACGGCAAGATTGCTGCGGTGCATGTCGGGATGAGTTCACACCGGCAGTGCCAGTTCTGGTTCCCGGCCTTTGACCGGGACTACAACCAGGTCAGCCCGGGTCTGCTCATGCTGGTCGAGACGGCGCGAACCTGCGCCAGCCTGGGCCTGTCCGCCATCGAGCTGGGGCCGGGTGATTTTCGCTTCAAGAAGGATTTGTCGAGCTATCAGATCGGCATTGCTGCCGGGCATTTCTCGAACCCGTCCGTGATGGGTTTGTTGCGGGATGGTTCGGCGGCGCTGGTTCGCCGTCTGGATGGCGAGCCGCAAAGCGCCCTGTCGCGCTTGACCGGCAAGGCGATGCGCAAGATCGACCGGCTGGCGGGCTTCTACGCCGCCTGATCCGGGGTCGAGACAGCCAGCACAAAAAAGCCGGCCGGGGCGATCCCCGACCGGCTTTTTCTTCAAGCGTCCCCACGCTCAGCGGATATTGATCTTGTCCCCCATCAGGGCGGGCAGGGTGCGGATCATGATCCACAGATCGAACCAGAAATTCGACTTGGCGATGTAGGCCAGATCCCAGCGGATGCGTTCGCGTGCGGCTTCCGGCGTATGCAGAGGCCCGCGGGACCCATTGACCTGGGCCCAGCCCGTCAGCCCCGGTTTGACGCGGTGACGGTGGGCGTATTCGGACACCAGGCTCGCCGTTTCGGCACCGCCCGTGCGCATGGAGGGCGCATGCGGACGCGGACCCACCAGGGACATTTCGCCCGTCAGCACATTCCACAATTGCGGCAGCTCATCCAGCGAGCTCAGGCGCAGGAATTTGCCGACGGCAGTAACGCGCGGATCATCCCGCTCAACCTGGCGGACCGGGCCAACAGTCGACTTCGGGTCGTGCCGCATGGTCCGGAATTTCAGCACTTCGATCGGACGGCCATTGAAGCCTTCGCGGACCTGGCGGAACAGGACCGGGCCCGGACTGGTCAGTTTCACCGCCAGGGCGATCAGGGCCATGACGGGCAGGGCGGCCACAAACATGACCGATCCGATGACCATATCCTGCAGGCGCTTGGCCAGCAGATGGCCGAATTTTTCTTCCTCGCCGCTCATGCGGGCCGCCTGGACACCGACGATATCGTCCAGCGAGGTGGCTGCCGGGTCGAACTGGTCGAGGTCCAGCAGGAGGCAGACCGAATGGGGCAGGGTGCGCAGCTTGGCGAGCAGCATCTGAACCCGCTGTTCCGCCTTTGGCGTGACCGTCAGGATGATGCGGTCGACTTCGTGCAGTAGCGGCCAGCTCAAAAGGTCATTCGTGTCGCCCAGATAAGGGGCGCCGCCCAGGGCCGAAGGCGATCGGGATTTGCGGTCGTCGAAAATGCCCACAACATTCACCGTGCCCGATCCGGCATTGGCCTTGATCAGCTTGCGCGCATTCGGCGTGGCGCCGACCAGCACGACATTCCGAGCCAGACGTCCCGCCTTGGCCCAGTGGGCAATGAAGCCGGCATAGATGACATGAAGCAGGGTCAGCGCGCCGACCGCGGTCACGGCGAACATGGCCACCAGGTCGGTCGCGCGGGGCGCCGTCAGCATGGCGAGGCCGATCGCAGCGGATCCAGCCAGTCCGGTGGCGATGAAGGCCCGCATCATGCGGAAGGCCGCCATTTCGCGCGGCTCCACCTTGTACAGGCGGAGCATCATCATGGTGACCGGTGCCAGAACGGCGAAGATCAGGACGGGCAGCAATTCGCCGGCTGCGACATCTGCCACCTGTCCGCCCGACAAGGCATAGGAGCCAGCGGCGGCCAAAATCAGCGTCACGAAGATGTCGACGGATTGAAGGATATGACCGAGTGCCTTGCGGTTGACCCGGTTCTGCGGCGCGCGGGCTTGTGCCCGCATGTCCGCGCGCGTCTTGGCCGCCTTGTTGCCGATCACCGGGCGCTGAACCTCACTGGTATCATTGGCCGGGCCGGTCGCTTTTGACTGTGTCGAGTTGGAAAAGTCCACGTCACATCCCCATCGAAGATAGGGTAGGATGCGCACACCAGGTCAAAGATTTCGTTGAAAAGCGTGGTTAACGAACGCCAAACAAAGGCTTTTCAGGACCAAATGCGGTGCAAGACTGGCCATCTGTTGCGATGCAGCATATGAGGCGGTGGCCGCCCAGCAGACAGGTAGACGACATGATCCGGACATCCCTTGCCGCCTTCACGGAACGCCTTGCCACGAGTATCGGCGACCGGGGCGAATTGCCGCCGCTGACGCCGGGACGGATCCGGATCGAAATTCTGGCCGGACTGACCGTGGCCCTGGCCCTGGTGCCGGAGGCTGTGGCCTTTGCCTTTGTTGCGGGCGTGCCGCCGCTGGCCGGTCTCTATGCCGCTTTCATCGTCGGATTGATCACGGCCCTGGTGGGCGGGCGTCGCGGGATGATCTCGGGCGCTACCGGCGCCCTGGCGGTTGTCATGGTGCATCTGGTCGCGGAACACGGGATCGAATACCTGTTTGCCACGGTCATCCTGATGGGGGTGATCCAGATCGGCGCCGGCGTGTTCCGCCTCGGCAAGTTCATCCGCATGGTCCCGCACCCGGTCATGCTGGGCTTTGTGAACGGTCTGGCGATCGTGATCGGCCTGGCCCAGCTGGAACAGTTCCGCGTCGTCAATGATGCCGGGGAACATGTCTGGATGACCGGCTGGCCGCTGATGCTGACGCTGGGCCTGGTCGCGCTGACCATGGGGCTGATCTGGGTTGTGCCCAAGATCACCAAAGTCGTGCCGGCGCCGCTGGTCGCGATCGGCGTCGTCGCCGCCCTGGTGATCGGGTTCGATCTGCCGGTCCCGCGCGTGGGGGATCTGGCTTCGATCCAGGGCGGACTGCCCGAATTCCACCTGCCCATGGTGCCGCTGAACCTGGAAACCCTGGAAATCATCCTGCCCTACGCCTTCATCCTGTCGGCGATTGGCCTGATCGAGAGCCTGCTGACCCTGAACCTGGTGGGCGAGATCACCGGCCGCCGGGGCGGCGCCTCGCAGGAGTGCGTGGCCCAGGGCGTGGCCAATCTGGTCACCGGCTTCTTTGGTGGCATGGGTGGCTGCGCCATGATCGGCCAGTCGATGATCAATGTGAAATCCGGCGGGCGCCTGCGACTTGCTGGCGTCTCCGCCGCACTCTTCCTGCTGGCCTTCATCCTGGTCGGGTCCAGCGTGATCGAACTCATTCCGCTGGCCGCCCTGATCGGCGTGATGTTCATGGTCGTGATCGGGACCTTCGCCTGGCAGAGTCTGAGCATCCTGACCCGGATCCCGCGGTCGGATGCTTTCGTGATCATTCTGGTGACCGGCGTCACCGTCTATGCCGACCTCGCCATCGCGGTCATCGTGGGCGTGATCGTCTCGGCCTTGGTCTATGCTTGGAATGCGGCGTCGCGCATCCATGCCCGCCAGGAGGCCGGCAAGGACGGCGAGATGGTGTACAAGATGGAGGGCCCGCTTTTCTTCGGCTCGACGGCCAGCTTCATGGAATTGTTCCAGCCGGAAGAGGATCCGGACCGTGTCGTCGTCGATTTCGCCGAAAGCCGTGTGGTCGACCAGTCGGCCCTGCAAGCGATCGAAGATCTGGCCGCCAAGTATGAAGCCGCGGGCAAGCGCCTGGAATTGCGTCATCTCAGCCGCGACTGTCACAAACTCCTGTCGAAGGCCGGTCAGCTGATGATCGACAGTGATGATGATCCGGCCTACGGGCTGGCGGTGGACTACCAGATCCGCACCGGACGCATGGGCGGATCGCACTGATCCGCCCGGACAGGGTCGCGCGGTAAAACCGCGATCTCACGGAAAGGTAAGTTTGTCGCCAGCTTGGCGGGACTTTATGCTCCTCCCACCAATCCTTTGGGGGAGAAACATGACCCGATTTTTTGCCACGCTCGCCGCTTCTACCATCCTGGCCTCAGCGCCCGGCTGGGCCTTGCAGGACGAGGCGGATGCCGCTGCTGAGAGCGATTCCAGCACCACGGAATGGGATGTCGCGAATCCGCCGCTTCCGACGCGCGCGATTCCCATCAATGTGACCGAAGGCACCTGGATGTCGCTGGACGTCAGCCCGGACGGTCAGACGATCGCCTTCGACATGCTCGGTGACATCTACACCATGCCCATCACGGGGGGCACCGCGACCAATATATCGTCCGGCTTGCCCTGGGAAATCCAGCCCCGCTTCTCTCCGGATGGGTCACAGATCGCCTTTACCTCGGATCGCGGGGGCGGGGACAATATCTGGATCATGAACACGGATGGGTCCAACGCCCGCCAGGTCACCCAGGAAAGCTTCCGACTGCTCAATAATCCGACCTGGCATCCGTCGGGCCGCTATATCGCCGCACGCAAGCACTTCACCACGACCCGTTCGGCCGGGACCGGCGAAATCTGGCTCTATCACGTGCTGGGCGGCAATGGGGTACAGCTGGTCGAACGTCCCAATGAGAACTTCCAGAAGGAGTTGGGCGAGCCGATCTTCTCGCCGGACGGCCGCTACGTCTACTACACCCAGAATGTGACGCCGGGTAACACCTTCATCTACGCCCAGGACTCCAACACCGAGCTGTTCAACATCCGTCGCTATGACATGGAGACGGGTGAGATCGACACGGTTGTCGAGGGGGCGGGTGGCGCCGTGCGCCCGGCTCCGTCGCCGGACGGCCGCTACATGGCTTTCATTCGCCGTGACCGGATCCAGTCCGGCCTGTGGATCAAGGACCTGCAATCCGGCGAAGAGCGTCGCCTGGTCGAGGAAGTTGATCAGGACATGCAGGAAACCTGGGGTGTGACGGGTGTCTATCCGAACATGGACTGGCTGCCGGACAGTTCCGCCATTGTGTACTGGGCCGATGGCGGTATCCAGTCGGTGGACCTGGCCAGCGGTGACGTCACCAATATTCCCTTCGAGGTCAATGATACACGCGATGTGATCGATCCGCCCCGCCCGCAGGTTGAAGTGGCGCCGGATGAGTTCTCCACCCGCATGCCGCGCTTTGCCACGGCCTCGCCCGACGGGTCCCGCATCGTGTTTGAAAGCCTGGGTGTTCTCTGGGTCGCTGACGCGGAGGGCAGTGATGCGCGCCGTCTGAC
Source organism: Maricaulis alexandrii (assembly GCF_005871165.1). Lineage (GTDB taxonomy): Bacteria > Pseudomonadota > Alphaproteobacteria > Caulobacterales > Maricaulaceae > Maricaulis > Maricaulis alexandrii. The sequence goes on from NZ_SWKP01000003.1 coordinate 41,241, forward strand.
CCGGGCCGAAGCCGGGGAGCGGCGCGAGATCACGCCGACCTGGTCGCCGGATGGCCGCACGATCGCCTTCGTGGCCTGGGACGACGAGGAATTGGGTTCGATCCGCACGATTTCCGCACGGGGTGGCCGCGAACGCACCATCACGTCTGAGCCGGGCCATTACGCCAATCCGCGCTTCTCGCCGGATGGCGACATGATCGTCTTCGAGAAGGGGTCCGGTGGCTATCTGACGGCGCCGGAATGGTCCGAGACGACCGGCATTTTCCGCGTCGATGCGGATGGAGGCGAGATGGTCCAGGTCACCGATGGCGGTTCCCTGCCGCACTTTGCCGCATCCAACGACCGGATCTATTTCACCCGGGGCGGCAATGGTGCCAGCCTGGTCTCCGTCGATCTGAACGGTCATGAAGAGCGGACCCATGTCACCGGCGACTTGGTGACGGAATACCAGATGGCTCCCGATGGCGCGCATGTCGCCTTCCGCCAGAATTACGACGTCTTTGTCATGCCGGTCCTGCCGGGACCGCAATCTGTGGCGGGCGGTGCCGGCGGTTCGGCCCTGCCGACGGTGGAAGTGTCGGGCAATGGCGCGACCTATTTCCATTGGAACCAGTCCGGTGACACGCTGCACTGGTCGATGGGCCCGGAATTCTTCACCGCCACGGTGGCCGATTTCCGACCCGATCCGACCGGTGAGAATGACTACTCGCCGCCAGAGCACGGGGTCAGCATTTCCATCTCGGCGACGGCGGACCGTCCGACCGGTCTGACGGCGATCACGGGCGCCCGCATCATCACAATGGCGGATGATGAAGGCGGTGTGATCGAGAACGGGACCATCCTGATCAATGGCAACCGGATCGAGGCCGTCGGCACGGATATCGAGATCCCCGAAGGCACCCGCACCGTGGATGCCAGCGGCATGACGATCACGCCGGGCTTCATCGATGCCCATGCCCATGGCCCGCAGGGAACCGGCGATCTGGTGCCCGAGCAGAACTGGTCGGTCCTGGCGCACCTGGCGCTGGGTGTGACCACAATCCATGACCCGTCCAGCCGGGCGAGCCATATCTTCACGGCCGGGGAATACCAGCGGGCCGGTCTGCTTCTGGCTCCGCGCATCTATTCCACAGGCGAGATCGTTTATGGCGCGCGGGCCGCGTCGGTCTATGCCGAGATCAACTCCTATGAGGATGCCCAGGAACACGTCTTCCGTCTGGCTTCCCAGGGGGCGCACTCGATCAAGAACTACAACCAGCCGCGCCGGAACCAGCGCCAGCAGGTTGTCGCCGCCTCGATCGAAGCGGGTCTGGAAGTAGTCGCTGAAGGCGGATCCAACTATCATATGGACATGGCCATGGTGGCCGATGGCAATACGTCCATCGAACACAACCTGCCGACAGCGATGATCTATGAAGATGTGCTGCAGATGTATTCGCAGACCGACGTTGCCTACACGCCGACCCTGACGGTGACGTATGGCGGGCTTGCCGGTGACCCGTATTGGCGCCAGGCCATGAATGTCTGGGAGCACCCGATCCTGTCGCAGAATGTGCCTCCGCGCATCCTGCAGGCCGGCTCGGTCCGCCGCACCACGGCACCGGAAGAGGACTTTGTCGATGACGACAATGCCCGCACGGCTCACATGCTGTTCGAACGTGGTGTTGATGTGTCCATCGGGGCCCATGGCCAGCAGGAAGGCCTCGCTGCTCACTGGGAGATGTGGTCCTTCGTGCGGGGCGGGTTCTCGCCGCTGGAAGCCCTGATGACCGCCACGGTCATGCCGGCCCGTCATCTCGGTTTCGACCAGGATCTCGGCTCGCTGGAAGCTGGCAAGCTGGCTGACCTGGTGATCATGCGGGAGAACCCGCTCGATGACATCGGAAACACTGACGAGATCGAGTACGTCATGCTCAATGGCCGTCTCTACGAGGCGGACGGCATGCAGGAAGTCGTCACGGGTGAGGGCGGCCGCGCTCCCTATTTCTGGGAATAGCGTCTTTTGACCTTGTCTGATGGAAACGCCCCGGGGCCTGAAGGTCCCGGGGCTTTTTCTTGGCTGTGTGAAACGCTTTAAGCTTGGGTATTGTCACTGAACAACTTAAGATGGATTGCTTGAAAATGGGGCCCGGGCGTTTGATCCGGAGCGCCCGAACGGGAGGAAGTCATGGCGCGTTACACGATTTTTGGAGCGGGGCCTGGCGGCCTCTATACCGCTTGGCGGCTGGCGAGCAGTGGCAAGCTGGCAGCCGGTGATGCGATCGAACTGGTGGAGTGGGGACAATATAGTTTTGCGGCGGGCGATGGCGGAACGCGGCTTCCTGCGGGCCGGATTTGCACGCACCACTATCAGGGAGATGCGGGCAATTCCTATATCGAGATCGGCGGGATGCGCTATCTGGAATGGTCCGAGAGCAATCCGGGCGAAGGGCATCAGCTGGTCACCAAGACGATTGCGGCCCTGGGACTGGACGCGGATGTGGTGCCCTTCCTGACCACAGACAACCCCGCTTTTTATCTTCGTGGCGTCAACTTCTATCAAGAGGATCTGGGCGTGGACGGTTTCGTCGCGCCCTACAATACGCCGGGCAATAATGCGCAGCCGGCCGATGTACTGTTCGGGAATATCTCGGCGCTGATGACCTCTGGCGCCAATCCGCAAACCCGGGCGGAGCAATGCCAGTTCTATTCATCCGGCGTACTGCCGGATACCACCAATTCCTTCGTGTTCGGGGCGGGGGATACGGTCTCGAATATCGGCTATTGGAACTTCTTCTACGATCAGGCCGGGAATGAGGGGTATGCTTACGCCGCCGATGCCGGTGGCTATTCCTCCAATGTGATCAACTGGAATGCCGCCGATGCGGCCATTTACAACGGGGAGTTCGCGCCCGGCGGCGCCTTCAAGACCCTCAAGACCGGCTATTCCAGCCTGTTCTCGGCATTGTTCAGCGCGGCCCAGTCCGCGGCGTCCGCAGCAGGGATCGGCTTCACCCTGACGCAAGGACGACGCCTGCATTCCATCTGGCTGGAGAATGATGTGCCGACCTATTGCACGGCACCCGCCAGTGATCCGGACCATGCGGATGGACCGGCCCAGTCGACCGACCATGCCTTTCTCGCCATGCCGCCTAAAAGCGTGGAGCTGGTGGCGCGCGCCACACGCTATGCCGACATGACCGGCAAGCTCGACTTCCTGAACGCGCAGGCCGTGCAGAACAATCTCCAGGCCGTGATCGAACAGCCTTCCTACAAGGTGGCCATGTTCTTCGACACGCCCTGGTGGGAGACGGCCAAATACCCGCCCAAACTGGTGAGCTCGCAAGGCGACAGCAATGTGTTCGGACCGACCATCACCGATATCCCGCTACGCCAGATCTACTACTTCGGGAATAATGCGCCATCGGGTGACGGCACGCCTGTCTATGGCCTGCTGGCCTCCTATGACGACATGCGGTTTGATGGGTTCTGGCGTGGTATGGAATTGCCACTCGACCAGCGCCGCACCCTGCCGGTCAGTGAGGACCTGCAGGCGCTGCAGGGCGGTCGCAAGGCACCGGAGGCGATGGAACGCATGCTCCTGCTGCAGCTGGCCAAGGTGCATTTCAATGATCCGGACGCCGCCTGGCAAATCCCGCAGCCGCTGGAAACCGTCTTCATGGATTGGGGCTTGAACCCGTTTGGCGCGGGGTATCATGCTTGGGCAGCCGAATATGACATCTGCGCGGTGATGAATTCTGTCCGCGCGCCGGCATTGCTGGCCGGGGCGAGCTCTGGCCCGGTCTACCTGGTCGGTTCGGCCTTCTCCAATGACCAGGCCTGGGTTGAGGGGGCTTTCTGTACGGCGGAATCCGTTCTGGTCGACTATCTGGGACTGACCACAATTGCTGATACAGCCGCGTACCCGCTGATCTGTCCGTGTGGGGATGGCGGGTCGCCAAGCCCGGCTTCGAAGTCCGCCGAGCTGACTCCGGCGCAATAGCCCAAATGAAAGAAGGGCGCCCGGGGGAGGGGCGCCCTTCACTCATTCGGGGGGATCGAATGCCGGCTGAAGACGGCCGGATTTCATGGGGTCTCCGGAGCGCGAGGGGGATCAAAGCTCCGGTGTCTTCATAATCCCTGTGTGTCATCCTCACCCCGAAATTGCACTGAATAAAAAAAGCCCCGGGTTTTCCACCCGGGGCTTTTCTTTCATTAACCTTTTTTCCGACCGTCAGTTCAGCGTGGAGCGGAAGGACAGGCCGATAATGCGCGGCTCGTTGACGAAGCCGGTATTGTTGTTGAAGTCGATCCCGCCGACGAGGTTTTCCTCATCCGTGATATTGCGCACGAACAGGGCCGCCTCGTAATCGCGACCGGCCTCGCTGGTGCCCGCATAGCCCAGACGCAGACCGCCTTCGAAATTGCCGTCGGAATAGAATTCCTCGGACTCATAGAGGAAGAGGTTGGTGTGGCCCTGGTAGAACCAGTCGGTATAGGCGAACCATTCGCCATTTTCTCCGGCCGGGATGGAATAGCGGGCGGTGAAGGACAGGATCATGTCCGGTGCCTGCGGGAAGGGATTGCCGTCGACTTCGTGGAAGCCGTCATTGTCCGCATCCGGGTCCAACACGGTGCACTGGGCGCAGACACCGACTTCGAGCAGGTTGTCCTGGAGTTCGGTCTCGTTCCAGGAGAAGCCGGCTGTCACGAAGAGATTGTCGGTGACGACGAATTCACTGTCGATCTCGATACCATAGCCGACACCGCGATCCGCATTGACCAGCTGGACCAGATTTCCGCCGCCGCCGACGGCGGACAGCTGCAGATCGTCGACCTGGTAGTAGAAGGCAGTCGCGTTGAAACGGGCCCGGCCATCGAAGGGCTCAGACTTGTAGCCGATCTCGTAGGAGATCGAGGTTTCGCTGTCGGCCACGGACGGCGGATTGAAGAAGGCCACGTCACGCGCCTGGATCGACGGGCCGCGGAAACCGCGGGCAATCCGGGCGAAGACGGCCTGGCGGTCATCCAGATCGTAATAGGCCGAGAGGTCCCAGCTGACCTGCTCGTCTTCCACCGACACCGGCTGGACCGGGAAGTTGGTGACGATGCCCGTCATGAACTTCTCGTCATTGGTGAAGCGGACGCCGCCGGACACTTCCAGGCGGTCGGTCAGCTGGTGGCTGGCCTGGGCGAAGACGGACCAGAGCTGGTTCTTGTGACGCACCGTGGTGGACGGCGGAAAGCCGCCATTCGGGCCGACCGTGGTGATGTTGAACTGGCTGTCGAAATAATAGGCCCCGACCTGCCAGGTCGTCGGCTGGTCGTCCGCCGAAGCGAGGCGGATTTCCTGCGTGAACTGGTCCAGCTCATCGATCCCGTCCTGGGTTTCCGACGGGAAGGGGATGAAGCCGGGACCGGTGACCAGATTGCCGCCATCGATATCGCCCAGGGAGTAGCCCTCGGCGGTTTCCACGGCAGTGATCGAGGTCAGGGTCAGACCATCCATGTAGTAATTGACCGTCGCGCTCGAACCCCAGCTGTCATAGGCCTGCGGGTTGTTGAAGGCGCTGTCGAACCAGACCGTGTCGCGGTCGAAATTGCCGTTCAGATCATTATTGCCCGGGCCGACGATATTGGCGCGGAAGACGGCGGACGTGCCGCGCAGCGAACGGCCGTGAATGTTGAACAAGGCGTCCAGGTTTTCGGTCGGCGTGAACAGGAGCTGGGCGCGGGTCGCCCATTCGCGGTGGCTGCCCATGACATTGTCTTCACCTGTGAAGCCATTGTCGATCCAGTCTTCCCGGTTCTGCGTCATCAGGGAGAGACGGCCGGACAGCACGTCGTCCAGGATGGCACCGCCGAAGGCGGCCTCGGCATTGATCGTGCCCAGCGTGCCGACGGCGATCTGGGCGTAGCCGTCCAGCTCTTCGGTCGGGCGGTTGGACGTGAAGGAGATCGTGCCGGCGGTCGTGTTGCGGCCGAACAGCGTGCCTTGCGGGCCGCGAGCGACTTCAGCCTGGGCGATGTCGAACAACGGGAAGGATTTCAGGATGACGTTTTCCATCACCACACCATCCATGATCACCGAGACCGGCTGCGAGGCGGCCAGGTCGAAATCGGTATTGCCCAGACCCCGGATGTAAAAGCGCGGCGCGACGCGGCCATTGGAGCTTTCCGCGTAGAGGCTCGGCACGCGGGCGGCCAGGGAGAGGATGTCCGCACCACCTTCGGTGAAGGGGGCGAGCTCGGCGCCAGAAGACGCGGTCACGGAATTGGCAATGTCCTGGATGTTTTCTTCACGGCGGGTCGTCGTGACGATGATGGTTTCGACCGTCGAAGGCGCGGTTTCATCCTGGGCGAGAGCCACGGGCGTCGCAGCAAGCGACAGGGCCAGGGCGCTGACGCCGGAGCGGATCAGGGCCGTGCGGGAGAGGGGGGAGCGGGTCATGGAGGTCCCTTTCGGGGATCAGTCAAAGGTGCGCCGTTTCAGTTCGGGAAGAGCTGGATCGCGGCGACACGGTGAGAGATTTTGCTCCGTTACCGGATATTGCCGTTTCATGACAGCACGAGAATGGGCACCGGGTGCGAAATCGGTCGCAGTGTTGCAGCGCAGCAACCGCACGCTATCAGGTCTGAACGGGGGGATCCTGCCACAGGGCCTGCTTTTTCATGATCGTGCGGAAACGGTCCGAGCCGAGATGGTCGTCGAGCCAGGCCTGCAAGGCCGGCAGGGGCAGGGCGTCGAAGCGCGACCGGTCCGCATTGGCAAACTGCCGGATGAAAGGGAAGAGGGCGATGTCGGGCAGGCGGGGCGCCGGACCGGTCAGTTGCGCATGCCGCTCCAGACGGGCCTCCAACTCGCCCAGAAGGGCCACAGCCGCACTGAAGTGATGCTCCGGATCGGCATCCTCATAGCGGGTCGAATACTTGTATCGGTCCAGATGATGCTTGAACGGTCCATCACACAGGTGGAGCAGAGCGTTGGCCTCTTCCGGATCCCCATCCAGCCAGTGCTCCGGATCATGCTCGCCGAGCGCCCAGTGCATGATATCCAGGCTCTCCTCCAGCACGCTTCCATCCGTGCGGATCAGGACCGGCACGGTCCCTTTCGGCGAGGCGGCGAGCATGGAGGCCGGCTTGTCGCGCAGCAGGATGTCCCGATGCTCGAAATCCAACCCGCTGGCATGCAGGGCCAGCCGGGCCCGCATGGCGTAGGGGCAGCGGCGGAAGGAATAGAGAATGGGCCGGTCCGGCCTCATTCCGGCGTGACCTTTCGGCCGACATGGCGTTCACCGCGGGATCGCGCCAGGGTCTCCTGGCGGTGCCGTTCTGCATAGCCCTGTCGTTGCGCGGCGTCGCGATCGTCATGGCAATAGGGGCAGGTTTCGCCCTCGACATAAAGCGGTGAGGCCCGGTCCTGAACGCTCAGCGGTTCGCGGCAGGCATGGCAGAGCGTGTGATCGCCCTCCACCAGGCCATGGCCGACCGAAACGCGGCGGTCGAAGACAAAACACTCGCCTTCCCACAGACTGTCCTCGGCGGGCACGGTTTCCAGATATTTCAGAATGCCGCCCTTGAGGTGGAAGACATCCTCGATGCCTTCTTCCTTCACGAAGGCGGTCGCCTTCTCGCAACGGATGCCGCCGGTGCAATACATGGCGATCCGGGCATTGGGACGGGTTTCGCGAAAACGGCGGAACCAGTCGGGGAATTCGCGGAAGGTGGTGGTCTGGGGGTCTACAGCGCCGGCGAACTGTCCGATCCGCACTTCATAATCATTGCGCGTGTCGATCGTGACGACGTCGGGCGCCGAGATCAGGTCATTCCAGTCTTCCGGTTCCACATAGGTACCGACCGTCTGATTGGGATCGATACCGGGCACGCCCATGGTGACGATCTCGCGCTTCAGCCGCACTTTCAGGCGCAGGAAGGGCTGATCCGTCGCGCGGCTTTCCTTGTGTTCCAGATCCGCGCACCCCGGCAGGGTTCGCAGGAAGGCCAGGACCGCGCGCAGTCCGGCTTCAGGGCCGGCGATCGTGCCATTGATGCCTTCCGGGGCCAGAAGGAGCGTGCCCGCGACATCATGAGACGCGCAGACCTCGTGGATGCGCGCCTGCAAGCCGGCATCGGCGGTCAGGGGCGTGAACTTGTAGAGGGCGGCAATGAGATAGTCGGACATGTCAGGTACCCGTTTCGGAGCGCCTGTATAACGATCCCGAAGCGGCCCGTCATCGCTGTGTCTGTTCAACGATCGTTGGAGGCTCGGCGTTGCGGCTGTTCCAGCGTGTCCGCAGGCGGTTCAGGGATGAAAAGATAGAAGCGGCTGCCCTGACCCGGTTCCGACTCGAGCCATATCCGGCCCTGATGAAGGTCCGCGACGCGGCGGCACAGGGCCAGCCCGATACCAGACCCTTCAATCTCGGCCTGGCCATGCAGGCGTTCGAAGACTTCAAAAATGCGGGTGAAATGGGTGGGGTCGATCCCGATGCCATTGTCTTCCACACAGAGGGTCGAGCCGCGCGCAGAGCGGTTGGCCGTGATGCGGACCAGAGGGGGCGCCTCACTGCGGTATTTCAGCCCATTGGACACGAGATTCTGCAGGGCGCGGGTGAGCAGGAACCGGTCTGCGATCACAGGCGCGTCGAAATCCCAGACCAATTGGCCGCCGCTCTCCTGTAACGGGGCTTCGAGCAATTCCTCGATCTCGAGCGCCAACTCTTCGGCGGTGACGGGTTCCGGATTGATTTGCGCGGTGTCGGCCTGGGTATAGGTCAATAGGTCCTGCACCAAGCGTTGGGCGCGCTCGGCCCCGCGATTGATCCGGTTGAGCATGTCCTGGCTGTGATCGTCCATCTCGGCATGCCGGTTCATCAGGATGGAAGACATGCCCTGCATGGTCCGCAAGGGGGCTTGCAGGTCATGGGAGGCGTGGGCCGCGAAGCGGGCCAGGTCGAGATTCTTCGCTTCGATAATCGCCTTGCTGCGTTCGAGTTCGACCGTCTTGCGCCTGACCTCCATGCGGATGTCGACCGCACGGCGCGCATCTTTCAGGGAAAGCGCACCCAGTGTCATGGTGGCGAACAGGGAAAAGGCCAGGACCAGCCAGGGAAGGGGGCCGACGCGGAGGAGGAAGGACCGGCGCGGCACCAGGATCAGTTCCAGCCCCTCGAAGGCCCCCGGCGCGGACCATTGCAGGCGGAAGGGCGAGGCGTTGAGCAGGCTTGAAATGTCTGGCAGCTCACGCGCCTCCTCGCCCGCTGGACGGGTCAGGGCGATCGCGGGCTCATGACCCGGAATCGAGGCAATCACCCACAGGATCGGCGAATTGACCCGATCGGGCGGAAGCAGGCTTTCCACATGCGCGGCGATGAACACGCGTGCAGGCGTTGACGGCGAGCGATCGCGGACCAGCGCAAACCGAAGGCCGGACTGAGTGTCATCCGGGAGCGCGACAAGCCGGTTGTCGGTGTTGAGCCGGTCACCGGTCATGCTCGAATAGAGCGCCTGGGCTACGTCATCGGCCACATGATCGGGGTTGGTGGAATCGAGAACGGCGGACGGGATGTCGTAGGCGACATATCCGGGTTGCGGTCTGGTCTGCAGACCCGGACCCGCAAATACCGATTCGACATCGGGAAGGCTCAGGCCGGCGTCGAGGGCGCGCGTATACTCATCCAGTTGCACCGCCATGCGTTCCAGAGCCCCCGCGAATTCACGGCTCACCACATTCGCGGCTCTTCGAAACTCGCGTTCCTGCGCCCGGCTTTGATTGACCAGTGTGGCAAAGAACAGCGACAGGGACACGATCAGGCCAAACAGGATGATGGTCACCGGGGTCCGGTAAGCGTCCAGAAGTCCTGTGAGCGTTTCATATCGCTCGTCGGGCGTTAGCTTGGCGGTATCAGTGCGCGGACCGGTCATGGCGGGATCAGTCCGGCTCGGGCTCGATACGGGTGAACCGATCAATCAGGACCGGCAGGAGGGGCAGCATCAGGACGGCTGTTGCAACCGAGGCCGCGGCGGTCATGAGTTTCAGGATGCCTTCCAGGTAATAGATAGGCACCCAGAGCACCACGATGCTCATGATGTGATTGATGCCGCAGAACAGGATGAAAATCCCGAACATGATGAAGGCCCAGCGGAAGGGGATCGGTCGGTCCAGCCGTCGCAGGAAGACAATAATGGTGATGGGAATGGAGAAGTAGGCCAGCGCGATCGCCAGGTCGGCGATGACATGCATGCCGACGAGCTCCGGACGCCAGAGGTAACACATGCCATGTGGCATGAAGTTATTGATGTTGAAATAGTCCATTCCGTCCCAACCCTTCCCCAGCACCGGGTCGAGCCCGGAACAGGCATCTTGATCGGGGAGACTAGGACATTTCCTGATCAGGGCATTGCGCATTCATATTATATGAATCAGGCCTGCCCGGACTTGCCCACCCCCAGCTTTGACACCGGGGGCAGGCTAGTCCGTGTGCTCGGGGCTCGGGTGTGAGCCTCGTCACACCCACCCCGGGATCAGTCGAGGGCGTTGGCGCCGGTCTTGACCGTATCGGACGCGGCCAGGATAGCGTCAGCATCTGCCGTCAGCGTGTCGGGACGCAGCGCCGTGGGGAAAGCCGCCAGCAGGTCGGCAATCACGGCGATGAAGTCGGCGGCCAGATCCGTATCGGCCGCCGTGATGTCCGCCATGTGACGTCCGGCATAGCGTTCCGCCGCCTTGGCAAACCCATAACCATCCAGATAGGCCTCACCGGCATGGGGATTGGTGGCGGCCACGCGGTATTGCAAGGCACCGCGTTCCACGAGGTCCGACAGAATTCGGGCATGCACGGCGCCGGCACTGGCCTCACTGTCCGGCGCGTAAGACTCCGCTTCGTCCAGAGCGTCGATCACCGTTTCGACCTTGACCCTGATTTCGGCATCGGTTTCGCCGGAATAGGGCGCGACGGCGGCCGCATTCATGGTCTCGCCGAAGAGGGGGGCGCCGAGATGTTCGAGCACCGGTTCGAAATCGATGTAGATCTCGGAAATCGGGTGGGCGAACATTTCTGCGCCGGCGGTCCGGTCTCCGGCCTCGAAGGCATCGATCCCGGCCAGATAATGGGCGCGCATCACTTCGACCGCGATGCCGTACACGACCGGGTCGGTTTCTGCGGCGACCGGGTCGATCCCGAATTCACCGCCGCCACCACCGCCTTCGCCTTCACCCTCGCCTTCAGAGAAGGCGGGTGTGGAGGGGGCCTGATGGCCGGTATCGGAGGCGTGTTCGGACGTCGCCGTGCTGCCCCCGCCGGACTCGCCGGCTTCACCGGCCGGTTCACTACAGGCTGCCAGACCGCCGATCAGCGCGGCCGTTCCGACTGTGGTCCAGATACGGGTGCGACGTTTGATGCCCATGAAACTTCCCCTTGCCGATGGCATGACTTGTGTTGGACGTAGGAAACCGCCTAAACCCATTTTCGGTAAATGACAATTAGTCGCAGGTGAATTCATGCTGTTGTGTCTGCAAAATCTTTGTTCGCCGGAAGAGGTCACCCAGCTCCGGCAGCTGGCGGCGGAAAGCGAGTATGCAGATGGCCGCAAGACGGCGGGCTGGGCAGCCCGCGAAGTGAAGCGCAATGAACAGGTCGAGGCCGGCCCCCGCATCGACACAATCCGGAGCCTGGTTCGCAAGGCGCTGGAGCGGAATGCACTTTTCAACAGTTTTGCCCAGCCCAAATCTGTCACCCGCATGCTGGTCTCGCGTTACACGACGGGCATGGAGTATGGCCGGCATGTCGATGATGCCTTGATGGGCGGACGCCGGGCGGATCTCTCCTTCACGCTCTTCCTGTCGGATCCCGACACCTATCAAGGTGGCGAATTGGTCATGGAAGGGGTTGAGGGCGAAACCGAGATCAAGCTCGCGCCCGGTGAAGCCGTGATCTACCCAACAGCCTCCCTGCATCGGGTCTCAGAGGTGACGTCCGGAGAGCGTCTGGCCGTGGTGGGGTGGGTGCGCAGCCTGGTCCGGCGTCCGGACCAGCGGGAGGTCCTGTTCGACCTGGACCGGGTTTGTCGCAGCTTGTTCGAGAAATCCGGGAAAACCGAGGAATTGGACGTCCTGCTGAAGACCAAGTCGAACCTGCTCCGCCAGTGGGCGGAAGACTAGGCTTTCGCCCCCTCGATGACATCGGACCAGTCGGGATTCTTGTCGGCTTGTGCCTTCAGGAAGGGGCAGAGTGGCACGATGGTGAACCCTTTGGTGCGGGCCTCGGCGACGACGTGAAGGGCGAGAGCCTGGGCAATGCCTTTGCCGCGCAGGGCGTCGGGCACGCCGGTATGGTCCACGATGATCCGGGTCGGACTGATCCGGCTGAAGGTCATCTCGCCCTCGGCCTCAATGCCGGCAATGCGCGCGACATAGCGGCCCTTATTGTCTGTCTCTTCGAGCGAAATCTGGATATCCATGACCCGTCCGGCCTGCCGTTCCGGCTAGACCGCCTCCCAATACTCCAGGCCGGTTTCGGCACTGCGAATGGTCAAAGAATGCCCGTTATCCGGGGCGAAGGATACAAAAAGGGCGGTCGTGATCCCCAGAATGGCGACCGATAAAAGCAATCCGGTCCAGCGCATGGTGTTTCTCCTGTTCGGAAACACCAGATCGGAACTCGACCGGCCGGGCGGTAGGGCGAAACCCAAGACCCGGCCTTGCAGGAATGCATGGCTCGACCTCTTGTTCCGGTCAGATCAGGCCCTAAGGGCAAGTTCATGGATGGCGCCATCCTGAAAGCCTGTGGCTATGGACCGGGCTTCAAAGACGGTCATCCGGATGCGGTCGCCGTCGAAGTCCAGGCAGTTGAAAGCGGCCGGCTCGCCGCGCGTGCGCAAGGAAAAAGTCGTCCCAGCCCCGACAAACCAGCAGGTCCGGTCATCGTGTGTCACGGATTCGGCAAAGGTTTCGTGCAAATGCCCGGTCAGGACCAGGTCGCAGGCCCGGGCTGTCCGTTCGACGGCTTCCTCGGCCCGGGCTGTGCGGGCCCGTCCGCGCGCTCCACCCGGGGCCAGCAGCGGGTGGTGGCAGGCGAGAACGCGCAGTCCGCCTGTTTCCTCGGTGTCGTTGAGTTGGGCGAGGGCCTGGTCGAGGGCGGGCAGGGACACCCGGCCCAGTGACCAGTCAGGCCGCCATTGGGCCCGTCGGGCCGTCAGCAGGCATTCCACGCGCAGCCCGTCGGTCGAGAACCGGCTCTTGAGGTGGGGGCGCAGGCTGGACTCAAAACGGCGCCAGGGGCGGGTGAAGCGTTCATGCAGGGCGCGGACGGGCGTGTCGTGATTGCCGGGCATGCCGACGACCGGTGTCTCGAGCTGCGCAAAGAAGCGGGACGCCGCGTCGAACTCCCGCTTGCGGCCTGCTTGCGTGAAATCGCCAGCCGCGACCACCAGGTCGGGCGAGAGGTCCCGGGCGGTCTGTACGAAGGCGTCGACCAGGCCGGGGTGTTCGGTGCCGAAATGCAGATCGGCAATGTGAAGGATACGGGTCATGAGTCGGGCGACAGGAATTGGAGTGAATGATCAGCGCGCCGGATGTCGACCTTGGCGTCCGTGTAAATGGGTTCACCGTCGAGCATGGCGGCCATGGGCTTGCGGGCGGAGGCCCGGATATGCCGGATATTGCCAGTCGGCAGACGATCGGGATTGGACAGGAAGGCCCACCCCATCCGGGCGACATCTCCCATTTCCCGCCATTTCACGGCGATGAAGCGCAGCGTCTCGGCATCCGGATCAGCCAGATCGAGATAGATGCCGCTGGCCCGTTTGCGGCCGCGACCGGATGTGTCGGTCTGATAATGGATGCTGGGTGAGAAGGCCTGTCGGGCAGAGGCGGCCAGGCGCTTGGAGAAGGACAGGAGCGGAGGCGCTCCGTCGAACTCCCGCAATCTTTCTCGTGCCCGGGCCATGGTCGACGGAAAGCCCAGGGCGGCCGCGACCAGAAAAACCGAGCCATTCATCAGGCCGGGCCGGAAAGGCTGGGGCCGGGCGGTTGCAGCCTGGTCCAGAAGGTCAACGGCGTCCCGGTTTCCATAGAGCCGTTTGACCAGGATATTCGCGGTCCCGAACGGCAGGGGAAGGAGCGGGCAGTCGGTCTTGGAGGACAGCACCATTTCGGCGACGGAGCGGATGGTGCCGTCCCCACCGGCAATGGCCAGGCCGTTGATCCCCTCGCCAAATGCCTCGGAAATTCGCTCCGGACGGGTCTCATCCAGCAGCCAGACGGTTTCGACCGTGTCATGGTTCTCGATCGAACGGATCAGGGCGGCCGAATCGCCACGCACGAAACGGCCGGAGGCCGTGTTTACGATGAGGGCGAGCCGCCTTGGGGATCCCGGTTCGGACATGGGGCCAAGTGACCATGTTTCGCCGCTCAGGCAAAGCGCCGGGTCGATATATTCCTAGTCCTGCCGGTCGCAGCCGTACTCGCCCTCGACATCGGACGTCCACCAGGCGCCGTTTTCCCCGCAGGGCGCATTCAGGATCATGTCCTTGCAGTCATTGGCATCGCTGTTCCAGTTGCACCAGCACGACGTCGCTTCGCCCGAACTGTCATGTTCACAGGAATAGCGGGGGCCTTGCGTGCCATTGGACATGTTGGTGGTCGGGGAGGCGTAGACACGCCGTTCAACTGGCGTGGCGCGGACATCGTCGCGGGCCTCGATCTGCCGCAGGATTTCCGCGGCGGTACGCGGTTCTGCCGCATCGGCTTCGGCCTCTTCACGTGGCTGGGCCATCAGGTCGATTTGCGCGGCCGCAGGGGCGGTCAGCAGGACCAATCCGGTCAGCGCGAGCCCCAGATCTTGTGTGAATTTGATGAGCATGGAAAGCCTCCCATCTGGCGCGTATCATCCTGTGACAACGCGTCAGATGGGAGGGCGTTCCGGGCTATTCCGCCGGGACAGCGATGGCCGGCATGTCCGTGAAGGGCTGGATGCCGAATTCCGGATAGACTTCCGTCGGGTAGTAGAAAGTGCCGTTGGAGGCCACCAACGAGATCGTTTTCACTTCGCGGAAATCGGCCGTCGGATCGCCGGGGACTAGGAAGAAGTCGGCCAGTTTGCCCGGCTCGATCGACCCCAGCTCATCGCCGACGCCCAGATAGTCCGCCATGTCCTGGGAGGCCCAGGCGAGGATTTCCGGCGCGGTCATGCCGATGGACTGGTAGAGTTCCAGTTCACGGTGATAGCTGAAGGAACCGCCCAGGTCCGTGCCCGGCACGATGAAGATGCCGGCCTCGCGCATCATGCGCAGGGTTTCGGTGATCTGGTCGAAGGCCCCGCGATAATTCGCGTCGTCTTCCGGCGTTGCGATGTCCGCCCAGGCCGACCGGGCCTGGCGCTGGAAGTCGACCGGCATGTGATCGATATAGTCGGTCACGCCGGGCGAAACAGTGCCATTGCGCGAGAGCAGCAGGGCTTCGTGGATGGCAAAGGTGGGATCGATGGCAATGCCACGGTCCGCCATTTCCTGGATGGTGGACTGGACCGGTTCCGACTGCAGGTCCAGCGCCGGCAGGCGGCGCAAGGCGGTCAGGCGCAGCAGGGTCCGCGTGTCCTCGCCCTCTTCGAGGACCCAGCCCAGCATGACCTGGTTGATATGAGTCATCTCGTCATAGCCGGCCATGATCATGCTGTCGGCATTGGAGAAGGCGGGAACGTGACCGGAAACGCGCAGGCCGCGCTCATGGGCCCGTTCGATCATGGCGGGCACCCAGTCCGGGTTCATCGAGTTGTAGATCTTGATCTGCCAGAAATCGCCCATGTCGGCATAGGTGTCGACGGCGGCGACGGCTTCTTCCTGGCTGGAAACGAGGATGCCATTGTTCGAGTTGAACTCGGACCGGCCTTCGATGAAGCCCGACCGGGTGATCCGCGGCCCGGCAATCTCGCCGGCATTGATCCGTTCGATCAGCGCTCCCAAGACGTCATTGTTATTGCCCATGTCGCGCACGGAGGTGACGCCGGCCAGCACGTTCAGCATGGCCGAGCCTTCGCCCATATGGCCGTGCATTTCGAACATGCCGGGCAGGAGAGAGCCACCGGCCCCGTCGATTTCGACTTCGCCCGCGGCAGTCGGCACGTCCAGCGGATCGATCGCGGTGATGCGTTCCCCGGTCACGACAACCGAAACCGGGTCGCCAAGGCTTTCGGTCTCCGGATCAAAGACCCGGACATTCCGGATACGCACCGGCGCGTCATAGTCATGGGCGAAGCGGGCCTGCATGTCGGCATAGCGCTGGGCGCCATAGCCGGCGGCGAGGCCACGCAGGCGCTCATCCTCGGCCTCGAACCCGTCTTCGAGCACGGCAAAGCCCGGCGTGATGAGGCCGAAAAAGGCCTCGCCCGACATCAGGAAATAGGTGGGGTTGGTGCTGGTGCCGGACAGGGCATAGACGGTCACGTCCCGTTCACCGTATTCACCGGTCACGGTCAGCTGGTCGATCTCGCTCATGCTCAGCGTGCCGCCGGGAAGGGCGGCCAGCGTCCCGTCTTCGGACTCCATCAGCGCACGGGCGGCAATGGCCAGCCAGTAGGGACTGGCATTGTTCGGTACATAGAAGGCCGGGCCGGCGGGCAGTGCCTGGTCAGAGCCGGTGGAGTCGGTCCAGCGCGCTTCGCTGTCGACCATGGCAAAGCTTTCATCGACCGGATTGCCGAAGGTTTCCGCCCCTTCCACCGTCCAGCTCGACGGCAGGCCGCTTTCGTCCAGCGTCACGGATTCGGCGAGCGTCGGACCACGACCATTATTGCGGTATTCGAAATCGACCGTGTAACCGTCCTCGCCCGGCGTAACGTCCATCGCGCCGATCGGCGTTCCGCCGACCAGGACGATGAAGTGCGTGGCTTCTTCAATGGCTGGCGCGGCCGCGGTTTCGGCGCCGTCCTGTGGCGCTGACGGTGCATTGCAGGCCGCAAGGCCGGCCAGGAAAACGGCCGCCAGGGCCGGACGAAGATATGAGCGCATTAGGCTTTCCCCCGAAAATCATCTTGATCAGGGGGTTAGCACTCTTCGCAAGGGGAGTCTCGTCAAAGCCGGACTGGACCTAGGGCTGGGCGCATTGCGACCATTGCATGGCGCAGGCCATGCCACACTGCATTTCCGCCGGATTGATGCGGCCGGAGCGGGCCCGCTCTTCCAGGCAAGTGAAGGCCGTGCAGGAACAGTCGCAGCTTCCGTCCGGGCGCAGCAGCGGATCATCGCACTGTTGATTGCCGGTATCCGCTCCGGTTGAGCCGTCCGGCGACGGGGGCGCTGGTTGAGGTGGCAGGCTGGGCGGTCCGCCTGGTCCTCCGGGGCCGCCTGGCCCCATCATGCCCGTGCGGCCGCGAATGCGGGATAGCCGGATCGCCTGATAGGCCTCCAGTTCCGGCGTGGGTTCCGGCGCGAAGGCAGTCCGGCCGGATATGACCCCCGGAAACCCGACGGCGCCGCGTACAGCGAAGCGCTCACGCCCGCCGTCCACACAGGGGTCGTAGTCCGAACGCGCCATGGCGAGCTGTTGCGGGTCGAGCAGGCAGACATTCACCGTGCCATGGAAGCGCAGTGTATGGGCCGAATGCTCGTCGATCACCAAATTGGAGGGACGGTCCGGATCCTGGATGCCGGTCATGCCATCGGGGCGTTCCAGCATGCCGGCGACGTTGACGGGGCCGGTCTGCCCTTCAGCCAGTGGAGTCTCCAGGAGAAAGCCGACACGGCGGCCGCGTCCGTCCGTCCGTTCATCCTCGATGGCGAGCATGTGTCCCCGGGCGGCCCGCATGGCATCACCCCGCGAGCCACGGTCCGTCATGCCGGGAATGCGGACGCCACCCGTGAAAATATCGCCGAAACCGGCTGACCCGGCCTCTGCTCCGCCACGATTGGGGCCGATCGGACCACGCCCCTGGCGAGAGCCATAGACCACAAAGGCGCTGTCGGTCTCGGCCTGACGGGCTGCCTGGCGCAGGCGCTTGGGGCCGTCGGATGCGGCTTGCTCGAGCTCGGCATAGTCCGCCGTCACAACCAGTTCGAGATCCCGCGCGCCCATATTGGTGCCCAGGTCGAGATTGCCGGAGGGGGCGTAGGTGACGATGATCCGGATGCGGATCGGGCCATCGCCCTGATTGCCGACTTGGGAAATATTGAAGGTTCGGGCCAGTTGTTCAACGTCATTGGCAAACCGCACGCGACCCTGCCGCGGGTCCATCAGGCAACCACCCGCCGGGATGTAGTCGCCCTCGACGAGTTCGTAACAGCCGACACTCTCGCCCAAGGTAGTTATCGGCGTGTTTTTCGTAGCGCGTTGCGATGGCCCGGAAGTGTTTGATCTTGCTGAAGAAGCGTTCGACGAGATTGCGGTAGCGATAGAGGAAGGGGCTGAAGCTGGGCGGGTTCTTGCGACGTGAGACCGGTTTGATGCAACCCCATGCACCACGCGATTTTAGGCTGTCGCGCAGGGCGTCGCTGTCATAGGCCCGGTCGGCCAGCAGGATCTGGCCTTCGCCGATCCCGCCGAGCATATCGGTGGCGCTGCGTCCGTCATGGGCCTGGCCGGGCGTGAGCTTGAGTGCGACGGGCAGGCCGTTGGCGTCCACGAGGGCATGGATTTTCGTCGTCAGCCCGCCCCGCGAGCGCCCCATGCATCGGGGGTCAGGAGTGTCTCCGGCGGCGGCGTCCGCGCCCCCTTTTTTGCGTTCGCCCCGTGCTGGTGAACGCGGATCGACGAGCTGTCGATCATCTGGATGTCGCCGTCGTAAGCCGCTGTGATCGCGTCGAATATCCGATCCCAGACGCCCAGCTTGCGCCACCGGACGAAGCGGTTGTAGCAGGTCGTCGCCGGACCGTAGCGCTCCGGGATTTCCGCCCAGGGCGACCCGGTGCGCAAGCGCCAGTAAATCCCGTTGAGCACCTTGCGATCGTCCACACGCGGCACACCGCGCGGCTTGTTCGGCAGCAAGGGTTCGATGATCCACCACTCGAAATCGGTCAACTCGTAGCGGCGACGGCCCATGATCCATATCCTCCTCGCGAAGGTTGAATCAGGCTTCGGCCAAAAACGGAATCCCGTTTATGAGTTTATGACCTAGTCGTCAGAGGTGACGATAGAGCGTCGCCCGAGACACACCCAGCTGCTCGGCGATCTGGGCCGCGCTGAGATCGCCAGCAGCTTTCATACTTCTCGCCATCTTGATCTGCGTATCCGTCATCGCTGCCGGACGCCCCAGACGTTGACCACGCCCCTTGGCCGCTTTGAGCCCCGCCTTGGTGCGCTCCTGGATCATCTCTCGTTCAAACTCAGCCAGCGCCCCGAAGATGTGGAATACGAGCTTTCCTCCGGCCGAGGTCGTATCAATGCCTTCGGTGATCGAGATGAAGCCGATCCCGCGCGTCTGCATATCCTCCACCGTCTCGATCAGCTGACGAAGAGATCGTGCGAGACGGTCGAGCTTCCAGACGACCAGCACGTCACCCTCACGAAGGAATTCGAGCGCCTTCATCAACTCAGGGCGATCACGCTGCGCGCCGGAGGCCGTCTCCTCGAAAATACGTTCACATCCGGCACCGGTCAGAGCGTCCGTTTGCAGACCGGTCTTCTGTTCGGCAGTCGAAACTCGGGCGTATCCCACTCGCATTGGTGTCTCCGTCTCAAAAATGCTCGATCACACTATTGAGACGGCTGGGGTTTTCAAGACTATTTTTGAGATGGGCTCAGTTGCTCGGTTGTTGCCCTGTGATGCGCCAGGAAAAACGTCTCAGAAACGTTCGTTTTTGCGACAACCAAACGGCATGGTTGGCATTGATCTCATAGCTCTCTCTGGAAGGGACTAATTCCAAACCGAGGCGCGTCGTTCATCCAGTCGCAGACCTCAAAGCCTGTTGTGTGACCAGTTTTGCGGTCGAGGTAGCGGGTAACGACTTGGCGATGAAGCTCTTCGGCCTCTGACAGCGTCATTAATTCAAGTTGTTGATGAGCAGAGAGTTTCTGGTTCTTCTTGGTATGGCCATGCCGCGCGCCCTCCGCACGGGCCGTTATATTGTTGGCCGCGGCCCCAAACGCTTTGAGCTGTTGTTTGGTGATCAGCTTCGCCTGAACCAAATCTCCAACCGAATGGTCATGCTTAATAGTCTCGAAGCAGGCGTAGATGCTAGTCCATGAAGGTGGCTCAGAGAGCGTCTCTACAACTAATGCGCACAAGTCATCAGCCTCGACCAAGACCATTCGGTCAGCTAGTGAGGCAGCGTGTGTCTGATGCCATCCAAGAGTAGAGCCAGTCCGGAGCTTTTGTTGATCTGGTAGGACGAATTTGGCCAGACTAATGCCGTCGAATACTCCGACTGCCACTGCTCGAACTCCACCAAAGTTCGGATCGAGCAATCTGCAATGACCATTCAATGCTTTGATACGCGGATTGAGAAGGATGGCTGCAAACCGTGGGCTATCTACGGGCAGAAGCCATTGATCGACCATTGGGCCAACTAAGCGTGCGGATGTTAGGCCATCATCGTCAGCCATCACTAGAATACCAGATTCCTGCGATCCCACCGACGTTTCAACCATGACCCCCAAGCCGGCCTTTTCGAATAAGCGACGCAAGCCAACGAGGTCATGCCCTCTACCCACGATTTCTATCCAAGAGTTCTCAGCATCCATGCCCTTTGTCCCTCACAGTCGTGCTCAAAGAAACTTGCATCAATGCGCTGGGGCCTCGGTGTCAGCGCAGCCGAAGATAGTGATACGGCGTAGTGTCGAGTTTCAAAGTGCCGATTGGGTTTTGTAAGCCTGATTATCGAGTCTGCGATAACAACGACGATACAAGTTCGGAGCGCGAGATTGCTTAGCTGCCAGGCGTCGGCGGAGCATGCGTTCAATGCGATATCCTTGGCCGTGAGCAACAGGAAGAAGCCGTGTTCGCCACTTGTTCGTCTGCCGTTATCAGGTAACCTTTGAGTCGTGCGAACCGGCCAGTTGATGGTCGACAAGACTGTTGCCGCCTAAGGCGAGCCATTCTGAACTAGCTGCGTTGCTACCTCGGCTGAGTGTCTCGCGGAAGTTTAAATTCTGAGCTTGTTTCGGAGTTCCGCAAGGCAGGCTGCAGCGTGACCAATTGGGGAAAGTTTGGGCATGTATGACACGGCAGATTCTTGCGTCAGACGGAGTGGTCGTGACGATGATGGGCGAGATGAATTGAAAGAAAGTGCCAAGTTCGATTCGTCAGGCGTGTTGCGACCTGAACGGGGAATTGAGCCGTGTTTCGCGACCGAACATGGTGCGTTGTTTGATCGCGATTGTGAGGAGTTTCTTGGAGCAATCCGGCCGGGAACAGTCGATATGATATTCGCTGATCCGCCGTTTAATCTTGGCAAAGAATATGGCAAGCGGTCAAATGACAGCCGAGAAGAAGAAGAGTATCTGAAATGGTGCTACCGCTGGATTGATCTCGGGATCGAGGCTCTAAAAGATGGTGGCGCATTTTTTCTGTATAATTTGCCGAAGTGGAATACGCATCTCGCAGCGTATATGTCGAGCCAAGGATTAGATTTCCGTCATTGGATCGCGGTTAATATTAAGTTAGGTCTTCCAATACAAGGGCGGCTATATCCGAGCCACTACAGCCTTCTCTATTTTACAAAAGGTAAGGCGCGTGTGTTTCGCAAGGTCCGGACGCCTATCGAAACGTGCAGGCATTGCAACGGAGAAATTAAAGATTATGGCGGGCACCGAAAGGCGATGAACCCGAAAGGTGTAAACCTTTCAGATGTTTGGCACGATATACCGCCGGTTCGGCATCAAAAGTATAAATCGAGCGACAGGAAGGCGAACGCTTTGTCTTCCAAGATTCTTGATCGAGTGATCGAAATCTCAACGGAGCCAGGCGACCTTGTGGTGGACCCGTTTGGTGGGAGCGGAACAACGTTTGCATCAGCTGAGGCGAAGCACCGTCGCTGGATGGGTACAGATATTGATTTCGCCCCAGTGATCGAAGAGCGGATGACCGGGAATCGATATCTCCACCGCAACGACGACGTTGTTGATCTCGATTGAATTAGGGTTTGGCAGATTTGCGTTGTTTGGGGATCGGCGGAGTTGTCAGGTCCTCCGCGTCATGTTCGACCACGAGAATTTCAATGACACCCGCACTGCACGGTGTCGCGGTCCAAAGCGGTATGTATCGTTCAATCTCGCCGATATTTCCCACTCGATCCGTCAGGTAAGGGGCGAGTTTGTTGGACGAGATCGCGAGAATGCCACCGGCGAGGACACCCATATTTAGACCGAGGCAGATCTTGTTCATCGAACGATGACTCGACGCCACATTGCCTGTTTCCCATTCGAAAGCGATGAGGCCGTGCTGGGATTCGAAGGCCGAGTCGATCTTGGCAGGTCGTTTGGACGTATCGATTGGCCAGTTTACTTGCGAAGTCCAGCCCCGATTGGCTAAGTGTTTTGCAGCCTGTTGAGTGATGGGGCGGACGCCGTTCTTGTCCTTTTGTGGACTGATGGTGAAACGCCCGCTTCCTATTGGCCACTCTACGGCGGTGATTGCAGCGATGACATCGTTGCGAAGCTTTTGCCATTCTGATGATGGGGCGAGGGCTCCCTTGCCCAACACACGCTTCGTATCAACGACTTTCATGCTCAACCCATCGTCTATTCATTACGGATAGGGTTACGTTGAGTCGAATTCGCCTGCCAGATGGGCCGGGTTGCCGCAGAAAGTTCACCACACAGCGCGTCACACATCGAGTCACACATCGTCGTGTTGGTGAGCGGTAAGCTATTGAACTTTATGGCTTGTAAGGGTGGTGGCGGAGAGGATGGGATTCGAACCCACGAGACGGGGACACCGCCTACTCCCTTAGCAGGGGAGCGCCTTCGACCACTCGGCCACCTCTCCACCTGCCGGTTTAGTCGCCCCGGGCGGGGGCATCAAGAGTGTGCCGCCGCTCCGTCACGATATTCTGCAGTCGCCAGTTGTGGAGGCGTCAGGCAATGCCGGGGGAAGGGGCGAGCCAATCCTCACCTGCGGTCTGGCGGAAACCCGCTCCCCATCGCTCCAGAAAGCGGGTTTCCCCGGTCCAGAATCCGGGGCGCTGGCGCAGGTCTTCACGCAGTTGCGCGGACAGCATGGCGTCGCCGGTTTCCCGGGCCCGGATGAAGTCATGGGCGAGTGTCATCTCGGCCCCTTGATCCTCGTTCAGGGGCAGCCGCATGGGAGCCCCCTGGAGGGCTGGTCGGGCCAATTGGCGGGCATCGACGATTTCGAGGCCGGCTTTGACAGCGCTCTGCCCGGCTGTCTCGCCGACCCCGTGAACCGCGAACAGGCGCACCATGCGCTGAAGGATGGAGGCGGAAGCCTGCAGATTACGCTCCAGTCCGGGTTCGGACAGGCGGGCCAGCCAGGGGGTGAGTTCGCTCAGCCTCTGCTCCGGCGTCAGAGATTTGCGGGCCTCGACCTGGGAGGGAAGCTTGAGCGCGGTGGTGCGCGCCGTGCTGGCGATCCGCAGCTCCGGCTGGCGGAAGAATTTGGCCCACATATAGCTGTCCGAGGGGCCGGCCTCGCGCGGTGCACAGGTCCAGCCTTCAGGCAGGTCGAGATAGGCTTCGCGGCGATAGGCGACGAAATTGGGACCGGCGCTGAGCGGGATGCCAGCGGCCTGTGACCGCTTCATCTGCGGCGTGCCCATATTGACCGGCCACCAATCGCTCTGACCGTCCGGCTGCAGGCGAAGCGGGGCCTGGTTGGCCCAGTCGGCGTGTTCGAGCAATTGGGTCATGACGGCCAGATGGTCGGGGAGCCAGAGATCGTCATCGCTCAACTGGCAGACTATCCGGGCGCGACTCTGCCGGATCACCGGATCACGATGGTTTTCGCCAAAACGTTCCGACTTCGGGAAGCGGACGGTGCTAATGCGGCCGTCGCGTTGTGTGATGGCTTCCAGCACTGTTTGCGTGCGCGCTGGGCAGCCGTCACAGAGAACCACCATTTCCCAGTTGGACAGGGTCTGGGCCTGGGCACTCGCAATGGCGGCAAACAGGGTATCGGCGTGATCATGGGTCGGGCACAGGATGAGGATGTCGGGCATCAGGCCGGGCTCGTCAGCCGTTGTGTCTCCAGACTGGCCCGATAGCGCTCGACCATGGTTTTGAAGTCCGATGCCTTGGCATCACGCTCCGACAAGGCGGGCGCAGAAATGGCGGGCCAGTCCAGTCCGAGTTCGGGGTCATCCCAGCGGCACTCGATTTCATCATCCCGGGTCCAGCCATGGCTCATACCCCAGACCAGGAAATTGCCGTCGGGCACGTAAAAACCGTGCAGGACCCCCGGTGGAATGAGCACGCCGCTCGGCCTGTCGCCCGACATGTCGAGCCGGGTGCGCAGGCCCCGCGTGGCGGAGTCGGGGCGAATATCGACCAGGCCGAGGAGCATGCGGCCTTCCAGCACCACCATGTAATCGGTGTGGAGCGGGTGGACATGCATGCCGCGGAAGACGTTCGGCTCATTTCGGGAGGCATTCCATTGGGTCAACCCGATCAGGCCCGGCCAGTCCTGGCGGAATACCTCCGTCAGATCGCCCCGCGCATCCTGATGCCGGGTCAGCTGCGTGCATATCACGCCTTCAGGCAGGGCGGGTGAGGGCTTCATGTTGAGTTTGTTGTCCCTAATTCTGCATCCTTAGGGAGAATATCTGCTTGCAATCCATATGCAATCTGAACCTGTGCGACGGGTGCTGGTCCGGATTTCCTGCCAGCGCCGTCGCGCATCGTCCGTTCCGCCCTCGCCATCATGGAAGAAGGGCGAGTGGGCGCGTCCTGTCCGCACGGCCGGGACAGAAAAAGACAGCGCCGCAAGGAAACAGGCCCCGAAAAAACTGGCATGCCATCCGCATCACCCACCCCCGCGAGGCGGTGGATGTGTGGGTGCGGACATGCCCGCTCAGCAACAAGGCCCGAACGGCCGGTTTGGGATCCGGGGGAGCGGATATCGGGAGAGCTTGCTGCAGACAGGGGGAGCCCCGAACGCAAACGGGGCGACCGTCAGGCCGCCCCGTTGAAAGCAATTCTACTGTCCGTCTGGCCTAGAAAAAGGCTTGCAGCCCGGTCTGGGCACGGCCGAGAATGAGTGCGTGGACGTCGTGGGCGCCCTCATAGGTGTTGACCGTTTCCAGATTGACCATATGGCGGATGACCTGGAATTCCTCGGAAATTCCGTTGCCGCCGTGCATGTCGCGGGACTGGCGAGCGATATCCAGGGCCTTGCCGCAATTATTGCGCTTGATCAGGGAGATCATTTCCGGCGCCGCGCGGGCTTCGTCCATCAGGCGGCCGACGCGCAGGGCGGATTGCAGGCCCAGCGTGATCTCGGTCTGCATGTCGGCCAGCTTCTTCTGGTAGAGCTGGGTCTGGGCGAGCGGCTTGTTGAACTGTTTGCGGTCCAGCCCGTACTGACGGGCGGCGTGCCAGCAGAATTCCGCCGCGCCCATGGCCCCCCAGGCAATGCCGTAGCGGGCGCGGTTGAGGCAGCCGAACGGGCCTTTCAGACCGGAAACATGCGGCAGGAGGGCGTCCTCGCCGACCTCGACACCGTCCATGACGATCTCGCCGGTGATCGAGGCGCGCAGGGAGAGCTTGCCGCCGATCTTGGGAGCCGACAGGCCTTTCATGCCCTTTTCCAGGACGAAGCCCCGGATCTTGCCGTCATGGGCATCCGACTTGGCCCAGACCACGAAGACATCCGCGATCGGGGAGTTGGAGATCCACATTTTCGAGCCGGTCAGCTTGTAGCCACTGGCCGTCTTCTGGGCGCGGGTCTTCATCCCGGCCGGATCGGAGCCGGCATCCGGTTCTGTCAGGCCGAAACAGCCGATCCACTCGCCGGAGGCGAGCTTGGGCAGGTATTTCTGGCGCTGCGCCTCCGAGCCATAGGCGTAGATCGGATACATGACCAGCGAGGACTGGACCGACATCATGGAGCGATAGCCACTGTCGACGCGCTCGACTTCGCGGGCCACTAGGCCATAGGCGACATAGCCCAGTCCGGCACCGCCATATTCTTCCGGCAGGGTGCAGCCGAGTAGGCCGTTCTCACCCATTTCGCGGAAGATTTCCGGATCGGTTTTTTCCTCGCGGAAGGCTTCGATCACGCGGGTCTGGAGCTTTTCCTGGGCGTAGGCGTGGGCCGTGTCGCGGACCAGGCGTTCCTCTTCGCTCAGCTGGTCGTCCAGATAGAAGGGATCATCCCATTTGAATTCGGACAGGTCGGGCTTGTCCTTGGCCTTGAGTGCGGGCTTGTCGCTCATCGCTCGGTCTCTTCCCCTCAATGGTCGGCTTTTCTTCCTGAAAAGTCCGGTTTCCTCTTCTCCAGAAAGGCCTTGTAGCCTTCCTTGAAATCAGCGCTTGAAAACGCATTCGCGAACCAGGCGCGGGTATCGTCATCCTCGTGATCCTGACCATCCAGGATCCGCGCAATCATCGCCTTGGTGTATGTGGCCGAGCGCGGGGACATGTCCAGCAGACGGTTGCAGTAAGCCTCGATTTCCAGGTCCAGCGCATCCGGTGCGAACAGGCGGTCGATCAGGCCCGCCTCCAGCGCTTCGCTGGCCTCCAGCACCCGCGCGGAGAACAGCATGTCCTTGGCCATGGACGGGCCCACCGCCTCGACCAGGCGCTTCGTGTCGCCGAACGGGTAGAGCAGGCCCATCTTGGCCGGCGTGATCGCCAGACGTGATGTGGTGTCGGCAAAACGCAGATCGCAGGCCAGCGCAATGCCGCAACCGCCGCCGACGCAGGCGCCACGAATGGCGGCCAGAGTCGGATGGGGGAAGCGGGCCAGGGCTTCCAGTCCGGCGGCGATACTGGCCGAATTGGCCTCGCCGCGTTCCTGTGTTTCGTAAATCGCCTCGAATTCGGAAATGTCGGCGCCCGACGCGAAATGCTCGCCGGCACCGCGGACCACCAGGACCCGGCAGCGCTCGGCCAGCGTGTCCAGCAGGCCGGGCAGGCTGGCCCACATGGATTCGGTCATCGCATTGCGCTTGTCCGGCCGGTTCAGGATGAGCTCGGCACGGTCGCCGTCATGGCGGATCAGAAAGGCGTCGTCGGTCGTCATGGCGCGGCTTGCGGTTGGTGATTGGTCGCGAACCAGCTTAAACCTCCGCCTCTGGGCAGGAAACGCACCAGCTGCGTTTCGCGCGAACGGGCCGGGGAGGGCTTGATGAGCGGGGACAATTGGATCGTTCTGGTCACCCTGGTGGCCTACAAGCTCGTGCTGATCGGCGTCGGCGTCTGGGCGTCGTCGCGCAACCGGACAGAGGGCGATTTCCTGCTGGCCAGCCAGGGGCTGGGCGCCTGGGTGGCGGGCCTGTCCTATGCTGCGTCCACCTCGTCGGCCTGGGTTCTGCTTGGCTTTTCCGGCTTCGTCTATGCCAACGGGCTTTCGGCGCTCTGGATGGTGCCGGGCATTTGGGGCGGATATCTCGCCGTCTGGCTCTTCTTCGGCAAGCGGCTGCGTGCCGAGACCCACACCCAGGGCCATGTCACACCGACCGACTTCATCATTGCCGGGCTGGGACCGCAGTCCCGGCGCATCATCGCCGCGATCGCGTCGGCCTTCATCCTGTTCTGTTTCATCTTCTACATCGCGGCCCAGTTTGGCGCCGCGGCGGCCGCTTTCGAGACCCAGTTCGGCCTGGGCATCACAGAGAGCGTGCTGATCGGGGCCGCCGTGGTTCTGGTCTACGCCGTGCTGGGCGGGTTCTGGGCCGTCAGCGTCACCGACATGCTGCAGGGTGCGCTGATGGCGCTGATCGCGATCATCCTGCCGGTTGCGGCCTTCCTGGCTGCGGGCGGTTTTGACGGCGTTGCCGAGGCGCTCGGTGAGACGGCGCCGGAGGGATATCTCGACATCACGGGCGGGCAGGGCGGTTTCGTGCTGATCGGCTTTGTGCTGGGCGTCTGGGGTGTCGGTGTGAACGCGATGGGCCAGCCGCAGCTGACGGCGCGCCTGATGGCGGTGAAGGATGAGGCGGCCCGCATGCGGGGCTTCACCATTGCCATGGCCTGGGCCGTGCTGGTGTTCACCGGCATGACGGTGCTGGCGCTGGCCGGACGGGCTCTGGTCGGCGGGGCGAGCGATGGCGAGACCCTGTTCTACACCCTGTCCAATGACCTCTTCCCGCCGGTCCTGGCCGGGCTGGTGATTGCGGCGGTCCTGTCGGCGGTGATGTCGACCGTGGATTCCATCCTCCTGTCGGCCTCGGCCGCAGTCTCCCATGATCTGGGCGTTTCAAAGCGTTTCAAAGGACGCGAAGTCCTGGTGTCGCGGATTGTCATGGTGTCCATCGCCGGTCTGGCCGTTTGGATGACGCTGAGCGTGCCCTCGACCATTTTTGCCCGGGTCCTGTTCGCCTGGTCCGCCATTGGCGCTGCCTTCGGTCCGATCATCGCCATGCGTGTGCTCGGCTTCGAACCGAAGGGCTGGGCCGTCGGGACCGCCATGTGCCTGGGCTTCGGTCTGACCGTCCTGTTCAACTTCCTGGGCAGTCTGCCGCTCGACCCGGACGGTTCGAACATCCTGATCCGATGGGCCCACGCGCCGGGCGATCCGTTCGAACGTCTGGTGCCCTGGATCCCGGCCCTGTTCGTGCTGTGGCTGGGCGGGCGAGGGCGCTGACATCGCCCCTGCGACACCCTGCACCTTGACCTGAGGCCCGTCCCGTAAGAAGTCCCCGGGCATGATTGCTGAACTCGGGCAGTTTGCCCTCATCCTGGCTTTTGTTGTCGCTCTGGCGCAGTCCGTTCTCACCCTGGTGGGGCTGAAGCTGGGCGACCCGGTGATTCACGCCTACGCCCGGGCCGGCGCACTGACGCAATTCGTGCTTCTGGCGGCGGCCTTTGCCTGTCTGACCGTCCTGTTCGCGATGTCCGACTTCTCTGCCCTGGTCGTGGCGGAGAATTCCCATACGGACAAACCGCTCATCTACAAGCTGACCGGTGTCTGGGGGAATCACGAGGGCTCCATGCTGCTCTGGGCGCTGATCCTGGCCGCCTATACCGCGGCCCTGGCCCTGGCGGCCAAGCCGGTCGAAGCGCGCCTGATCTCGCTGACCTTTTCGGTCCAGTCCCTGATCACGGCGGCCTTCACCGCCTTCCTGATCTTCACCTCCAACCCGTTCGCGCGCCTGTTTCCCGCGCCGCAGAACGGGCAAGACCTCAACCCGCTGCTCCAGGATCCCGGGCTCGCCTCGCATCCGCCCATGCTCTATGCGGGCTATGTCGGCTTCTCGATCACCTTTGCCTTTGCTGTCGCCGCCCTGATCGAGGGACGGGTGGATGCGCGCTGGGCGCGGATCGTGCGGCCCTGGGCGCTGACCGCCTGGAGCTTCCTGACCATCGGGATCGCCCTGGGGGCCAGCTGGGCCTATTACGAGCTGGGCTGGGGCGGTTGGTGGGCCTGGGACCCGGTGGAGAATGCCTCCCTCATGCCCTGGCTGGCCGGTACGGCCTTCATCCATTCCCTGCGGGTGATGGAAAAGCGCGACACGTTGAAAGCCTGGACCATCTTGCTGGCCCTGTTCACCTTCTCCCTGTCGCTGGCGGGCACTTTCCTGGTCCGCTCCGGCGTGATCACCTCGGTGCATGCCTTCGCGGTCGATCCGACGCGCGGCGTTTTCATCCTGGGCATTCTGGTCGCCGTGATTGGTGGCTCGCTGGTCCTGTTCGCCTTGCGTGCCGGGCATTTGCGGCCGACGGGTGTGTTCTCCGTGGTGAGCCGGGAAAGCACGCTCCTGGTCAATAACCTCTTCATCGGGGCGGCTTGTTTCCTGGTCTTTTTTGGCACCTTCTATCCGCTCTTCGTGACCACCGTGTCCGACGAGACGATCACGGTGGGGGCGCCCTTCTACAATTCGACCTTCAACCCGTTGATGGGCGTGTTGTTCATCTTGGTTCCGATCTCCGGCATGCTGGCCTGGAAACGCGGCAAGCTGGACCGGATCGTCCGGCTTCTCACGCCCGCCGCCATCGCGGCCCTGGCGGCGGCGTTGCTGGCCTTCTGGATTGCGGACCGCACGCGGATCGCCGGCGCCCTTGGAACAGGCCTGGCGGTCTGGATCGCGCTGGGCGTGCTGATCGACCTGTCGCAGCGGATCAAGCTGTTCAACCAGCCCCTCGCAGCCAGCCTGAGCCGGGCGCGCAATCTCCCGCTGGGCATCTGGGGCATGATCGTGGCCCATTTCGGACTGGCCGTGACCGTCTTTGCCATTACCGGGGTGAGTGCTTGGAAACAGGAAGCGAGTGCCTTCCTGATGCCGGGCCAGTCCATGCGCATGGGCGGCTATACCTTGACCCTGGAGGATGCCCGCCGCGAAGACGGGGCGAACTACATCACCGAGATCGGCGAGTTCAGCGCCGCACGCGGCCAGCGCGATATGGGTCAGCTTCTGGCCGAGCGGCGCTATTACCAGGTCCGCCAGATGTCGACGACGGAAAGCGCGATCCGCACGCGGGCCACGGGTGACCTCTATGTCACCATCGGGGAACCGGTGGCAGAACGCGGCTGGCCGGTTCACGCCTATGTGTATCCGTTTGCAATGTGGCTGTGGATCGGGTCTGCCATTCTGGCGCTCGGGGGCTTTCTGTCGATCGCCGACCGCGGGCGGCGGGCCCTCACGGCGCGCAAGGACAAGCCGGCGGACGGACAAGAAGAGGTTCAGGCATGACCCGTCTCGTCCTGTTTCTGCCGCTCATCGGCTTTCTCGTCATGGCTGTCTATTTCGGGCTCGGCCTGCGCGAGGATCCCTCGGAAATTCCCTCACAGCTGATCGAGCGGGAATTGCCGGCCTTTGACCTGCCGCCCATCGAGGGGTTCGAAACCGGCCTGGCCAGCACGGATCTGGTGGGGCAGGTGAGCCTGCTCAACGTGTTCGGATCCTGGTGCCCGCCCTGCGCGGTGGAGCATCCCATGCTGATGCAGATCGCCCGCTCCGGCGTGGTGCCGATCTACGGGATCGACTGGAAAGACCCGCCGGGTGCCGGCTCGGCCTGGCTGGAACGTCATGGCAATCCCTATCAGCGCGTCGGCGATGATGCGGCGGGCCGGACGGCCATTGATCTGGGTATTACCGGCGCGCCGGAAACCTTCATCATCGACCATACCGGCCGGGTGCGTTACCGCCATGTCGGCGTCATCACCGACGAGATCTGGACCGGGACCCTGCGGCCGCTGGTCGAACATCTCCAGGCGGAGGCCCGGCCATGAAGACCCTTCTGAGTGCCCTGGCCGGCCTGATGCTGGCCGTCAGCCTGGCCTGGGCTTCGCCCGGACCGGATGAGCAAATGGAGGACCCGGCCCTGGAGGCGCGGGCCCTGGCGCTCTATGCGCAATTGCGCTGTGTGGTCTGCCAGTCCCAGAGCATTCGCGATTCCAATGCCCCGCTGGCCGAGGACATGCGCGGCGTGGTTCGTGAACGCCTCCTGGCGGGCGACAGCGATGCCGAAGCCCTCGACTATTTGCAGGAACGCTATGGCGATTACGTGCTGATGATGCCGCCCCTGCAGGGCAATACGATCGGGCTTTTCCTGATCCCGGCCCTGGTTTTCCTGGGCGGAGCGGCGGGGCTCGCCGCCTTTGTCTGGCACCAGTCCCGCCGGTCGCGTGAACTGGAGGATGAGGATGATGTCGCCCGGGCGCAGGCGCTGGATGAAGAGGAGGGGCTGTCATGATCTGGGTGCTGATCGCGGTTCTGGCCAGTCTGGTCGTGCTCGTCCTCGTCATGCCTGTCATGCGACGGGAAACCGGTCACCGTTCTCGCGGGCTCGGCGTGTTCGCCGGTCAGCTGGAAGAGCTCAAGCGGGATCTTGATCTGGGCCTGGTGGAACCGGAGGCCGCCCAGGCGGCTGAACGGGAGATCCGGCGCCGGGAAAGCGCGGCACAATCCATGGTCGATGGCGAGGAAGCGCCGAGCCAGGCGTTGCGCCTTTCGCTCATTGTCAGCAGTGTCGCCGTGTCGATGCTGGCTGTGGTGATTTACATGGGGATGGGCAGTCCGCACCTGGTCGGCCGTTCCCAGCCCGACATGCCGCCCATGCCCGAAGAGGCGCAGGCCGTGATGGCGGAGATCGATGCGCTGGCGGCGGACCTGATGGCCAATCCGGATAATCCTCAGGGCTGGGCCGTTCTGGGTCAGGCCTACACCACGCTGGGTCGTCACAGCGAAGCCGTGATCGCCTTCGAGAATGCGATTAATGGCGTGCCGGACAATGCTTTCCTGTTTTCCGCCCTGGGCCAGGCCTATCTGTTCGAGGCGGAGGGCGAGGTCACGCCGGCGGCGCGGGAAGCCTTCTCGCGTGCCCTGGACCTGGATCCGCAGGATGTGCGGGCGCGTTTCTTCCTGGCTGAGGCCGAGTATCAGGCGGGGAATAGAGAGGCAGCGCTCGCCGGGTGGCAAGCGCTGCTAGATGATGCGCCAGATGACGCGGGGTATCGCTCTATGGTCGAAGCCCGGATGGCGACAGCGCGTGAGGCTGCGCCAGCGGACGAAGAGGGCCGCTGATCAGGCCTGCAGGCCGTCGTCTTCGTCGTCGTTTTCGCGGGTTTCCTGGTTGCGCTTGGGACGTTCCCCGTCGCTCAGCGCCCAGTTGATGAAGTAGCCCAGTTGGCGTTCGGCTTCCAGATAGACATTCTCCGGCATGTTGGTGCGTTCCGCCACATCGGACCGAACCGCTTGCGGCGTCAGGGCAAAGGTCGCCCCGACCATTGCCAGCCCCCCCAGTACAATCATGCTGCCTCGCATCGGTGCCTCCCCAGGCCGTGAATCGAGTAATGCGTATGCTTACGAAAGCGTAATGTCGGGCAGGGGTCTATCGCGAGAAACGATAAATCGGTGGTTTTTCGGGTGTTTTAGCGCAGTTTCGCAGGGAATCCGGTGTGTGGTATGACCGGCAGGCTGGTTTGTGTACGGAGCGCGGCATTGTAATCGCGACCCGGCGCACCAGTATTCACTTATGACGCTCCGGGCTCAAACGATAACCTTTGCTGCACGCAAAAACGGGTAGTGTTCGAATCAGAATTGACCTGCCGCCCGGGAATCCGGACATTGCGGTCGGGTCGATGGACCCGACAACAGACCATAGACGAGTGAACCCCATGAATCTTGACCGCCGGATCGTTGCGCGCTCCGAGGCCATTTTGAAGTCCTGGAAGACTTTGAACTGGGCCAGCGCCTTTTCCGCCTTCATCTATCCCGCCCTGGGCGTGGCAATGCTTCTCACCATGGTGATTCTCGGTCTGGCCCTGAACGGGCTGACCCTGCACTGGTGGTATGCGCCGATCTGCCTGGGCGTCGTCGCCCTGTCGATCTTCCTGTGCAATCAGGGCATCGGCCCGCTGCACCGGATCTGGCAACACCGCGCCGGCGAGATCAAATGGCCGGCCCAGGTGCTGATCATGTTCAACTGCATCCTGGCCATGCAGGGCTCGCTGCGCGACTGGGTGAACTATCACTCCCAGCACCACCGTTTCGCCGACAAGCCGGGCGATCCGCACAATCCGTTCGAGTCCAAGCGCTGGGCCTGGGTCGGCTGGATCCTGTGGCGCGACGAGCAGGATCTCGCGCGCCCGATGCCGATGTGGCTGAAGGACAATGCCGTCGTCCGCTTTGCCGACCAGTTCCACATTTCCCTGTCCCTCGTCATGCACCTGCTCATCCCGGCCGTGATCTATCTGATCGTGGCCCTGTCCGGCGGTTCGCTGATCTTCACGGCGCTGATCCACGCCTCGGCCGTGATCGGCCGGGCCATCCAGTTCCACGCCACCACGCTGGGCGTGAACGTGTTCGGTCACATGAAGACACCGCTCTGGTTCGATTATGTATTGGCCCTGCTGACCGGCGGTGAAGCCCTGCACGATCACCATCACGACTTCCCGCGCTCCGCCCTGCACCTTCCCAAGAAGGGCATCTGGAACCGGATCGTCGACTATAACGGCACCATGCTGCTCGTCATGCGCCGTCTCGGCCTGGCGAAGAATCTTGAAATTGCCCCGCAATTTGCCTGACCGGTCCGAAACGCGACTGATCTGCGAAAACCCCGGCCGGTTGGCCGGGGTTTTTTCTTGTGCGCTGGCAGGGCTGCAGGCCCTGCGACCATAAATCCACTGAAATCGCCGCATCTCCCCATGGACGCCTTGCTGCAGGGGCGCTAACGTCTTCGCAAGTGCATCATACCGAATGCTCGAAAAAATGACGGAAGGGGAGTCGCATGGCTGATCTTGAAGCGTTCCGCCAGGAAACACGGGAGTGGCTCGAAGCCAATTGTCCCGAAGAAATGCGCAAGCCGATGCAGTCGGAAGCCGACGCAGTCTGGGGCGGCAAGAAATTCAAGTTTTCCGAACCGCAAAAACTGTGGCTTGACCGGATGGCCGAAAAAGGCT
Source organism: Maricaulis alexandrii (assembly GCF_005871165.1). Lineage (GTDB taxonomy): Bacteria > Pseudomonadota > Alphaproteobacteria > Caulobacterales > Maricaulaceae > Maricaulis > Maricaulis alexandrii. The sequence goes on from NZ_SWKP01000003.1 coordinate 75,668, forward strand.
GGACGGTGCCGGAATGGCCAACCGAATATGGCGGTGGCGGTCTGAGCAAGGCGGAAGCCAAGATTCTCCGCGAAGAGATGCAACGCATCAAGGCGCGCGTGCCGCTTCAGTCCTTCGGGATCTGGATGCTTGGGCCGGCGCTTCTCAAATACGGTACGCACGAACAGAAGCTGGAACATCTGCCGCCGATCGCGCGCGGCGAGATTCGCTGGGCCCAGGGTTATTCCGAGCCGAATGCCGGCTCCGACCTCGCTGCGTTGATGACAAAGTGCGAAGACAAGGGCGACCACTATATCGTCAACGGCCAGAAGATCTGGACCTCCTATGCCGACAAGGCCGACTGGATCTTCGTCCTGGTCCGGACCGACTTCCAAGCGTCCAAGCATAACGGGATTTCCTTCATCCTCGTCGACATGGATCAGCCGGGTGTCACGACCAAACCGATCAAGCTGATCTCCGGCGCTTCGCCCTTCTGCGAGACTTTCTTCGACGATGCCCGAGCCGAGAAACACAATCTCGTCGGCGAGCTGAACCGCGGCTGGGATGTGGCGAAATACCTGCTCACCCATGAGCGCGAAATGATTGGTGGCATGGGCTCCGGCGGCATGCGTCCGATGGGCGATATCGCGGTCCAGCAGGTGGGTCTCAATGAAACCGGTCAGCTCGCAGATCCCTTCCTGCGGGCTGACGTGGCCCGGGCCGAAATCGACGGCATGGCCTTCATGTTCACGATGGAGCGCGTGGCCGACGAGGCCAAGGCCGGGCAGGGCACCGGGGCCAATTCCTCCGTGCTGAAATACTATGGCACCGAGTTCAACAAGCGCCGTCTGGAACTGTTGATGGATAGTTCCGGGTCCGATGGCCTGGAGTGGGGTGGCGAGGACGATGTCGCCCGCGGCTGGCTGCGATCCAAGGGCAATTCGATCGAGGGCGGGACCAGTGAGGTCCAGCTCAACATTATTGCCAAACGCATCCTGCAATTGCCGTCTGCCTAAGACGCACCACTCAGAGGAGATTTGACTCATGGCCATGGTGCTCAATGAAGAAGCCGGCATGCTCAAGGATGCCGCCAAGGGATTTCTGACCGGCAGCGCGCCGGTCAGCCAGTTGCGCAAGCTGCGCGACGAGAAGAATGAGGATGGTTTCGACCGCAAGACCTGGTCCGCCATGGCGGAAATGGGCTGGACCAGCGTTCTCGTGCCGGAAGATTTCGGCGGTGTGGAGATGGGCTATGTCGCTGCGGGCGTCATCGCCGAGGAGATGGGCCGCACGCTGACGGCCTCGCCCTACCTGTCCACCGCCATCATGGGTGCGACCGCTTTCAGCCGTTTCGGCACGGATGCCCAGAAGTCCGAATGGCTGCCGCGCATCGCCGCCGGTGATGCGATCACCGCGATCGCCGTGGATGAGAGCGGCAAGCATGCTCCGTCCAAGGTTGCCACGACCGCCGAGCGCTCGGGCAACGGTTTCAAGCTCAATGGCAGGAAGACTTTCGTCGCGGAAGGGCATGTCGCCGACATGCTGATCGTGTCGGCCCGGACGGCCGGTAGCGAAACCGAGGCGGAAGGCATCACGCTCTTCCTCGTGCCGCGCGACGCTGCCGGTGTCTCCGTCGAGCGCAGCGATATGGTCGACAGCCGCAATTCCGCCCGCGTCACGCTGGACAATGTCGAAGTCACGGCCGATGCCGTGCTCGGCGAGGTCGATGGCGGCCTCAAGACGCTCGAAGGCGTTCTGGATGCGGGGCGGGCCGGCCTGTCCGCGGAAATGTCCGGCTCGGCCCAGCAATGCCTGGAGACGACCGCGAGCTATCTCAAGGAACGCAAGCAATTCGGCGCCATTATCGGGACTTTCCAGGCGCTTCAGCACCGTGCCGCGCACCTTTACTCGGAAGTCGAGCTGGGCAAATCGGTCGTGCTCAAGGCCCTTCAGACCCTGGATGCGGCCCCGGACCATGCCGCGATCCTGGTCTGTGCGGCCAAGGCCAAGATGGGCCAGGTCGCCCAGCTGGCCACCCAGGAAGCCCTGCAGATGCATGGCGGGATCGGCATGACGGACGAGTATGATGTCGGCTTCTTCATGAAGCGCGTTCGGGTCGCCGAGGCGCTCTACGGCGATGCCAATTTCCAGGCCGACAAGTTCGCCCGCATGCGCAATTATTGATCCAGGTGATCGGGGAGAGACACATGGATTACGCCGGAAAAGTCGTCGCCATCACAGGCGGGGCCCGTGGTATCGGCTATGCCATGGCCGAGGCCTTCCACGCCCAGGGCGCGAAGATCGCCCTGGCGGACCTGAACGGCGCCGAAGAGGCCGCCAAGGCCTTTGGCGGGATCGGGGCCACGGTCGATGTCACCAGGGAAGCCGATATCGAGGCCTTCCTTGATGCGGTCGAGACCAAGCTCGGCCCGGTGGATGTCTATGTCTCCAATGCCGGCATCCTGCGCACGGACGAGCCCAGCTGGGATGCGGCTGGTGCGTCGGACAAGGACTGGCTCGACAGTTTCCAGGTCAATGTGATGGGCGCCGTGCATGGCGCGCGTCAGGTCTGGCCGCGCATGAAACCGCGCGGGGGCGGTATCTTCGTCCTCGTGGCTTCGGCGGCCGGATTGCTCGCCCAGATCGGGGCGACGTCCTATACGGCCACCAAGCATGCGGCCGTGGCCTTCGCCGAGAGCCTTGCGGTCGCGCATGGCGATGAAGGCCTGCAAGTGGTCTGCGTGTGCCCGCAGGCCGTGCGGACCGACATGCTGGGCGGCAGCGATTCGAATGGCGGCATCGCCGGGGCTGATGGGATCAAGGAACCCGCTGACGTGGCCAATGAAATGCTCGCCGCGATCGCGGAAAAGCGTTTCCTGGCCCTGCCGCATGATACGGTGTCCGGATACGAAATCGCCCGCGCCTCCCAACGGGATCGCTGGCTGGGCGGAATGCGCAAATTCCGCCGTATGATGATGGGAGACCGGGGCCGCCCGGTCTGACCGAAGCGAAATAAAGACAGAAACCACAGACGAGAGAGCCGATAGGGGAGTAGAATATGGATTTGGGTGTCACCGCAAAAGTGAAGCCGCTCATCGATCAGGTCCGCGCCATGGTGCGGGACGAAATCATGCCGGCCGAGGAAGCCTACCACCACGAGATCGGCCGCGAGGGTGATCGCTGGTCCTTCACGGCGCGCCAGACGGAAATCCTGGAAGGCCTCAAGTCCAAGGCGCGCGAGCGCGGTCTGTGGAATTTCTGGCTCACCGACAGTGAGCGCGGCTATGGCCTGTCCACCGTCGAATACGCCTATCTTGCCGAGGAAATGGGCTGGTCCCCGCTGGCGCCGGAAGTGTTCAACTGCGCCGCGCCGGATACCGGCAATATGGAAGTCATCGAGCGCTACGGGAATGAAGAGCAGAAGGCGAAGTATCTCAAGCCGCTGCTGGAAGGCCAGATCCGTTCCGCCTATCTCATGACCGAGCCGGATGTGGCCTCGTCGGACGCCACCAACATTGCTTTCGACGCCCAGCTGGACGGCGATGAGTGGGTGCTCAATGGCGAGAAATACTGGTCCTCGGGCGCCGGTGATCCGCGCTGTGCTGTCTACATCCTGATGGCCAAGACCGAGGGCGATGACGCGCCGCGCCACGGCCAGCACTCGCAATTCCTGGTCGACGCCAAGACGCCGGGTATTGAAATCCTGCGCCCCATGATGGTCTTCGGTCAGGATGATGCGCCGCACGGTCACATGCATATCCGCTTCACCAATGTCCGCGTGCCCAAGGATGCGCTCATCCTCGGACGGGGTCGTGGCTTCGAGATTTCCCAGGGCCGCCTCGGGCCGGGCCGTATCCACCACTGCATGCGCGCCATCGGCCAGGCCGAACGGGCGCTGGAACTGCTGTGCCGTCGCTCGCTCTCGCGTGAAGCCTTCGGCAAGCCGCTGGCCAAGCTGGGCGCCAATTACGACATCATTGCCGAGCGCCGAATGGGGATCGAACAGGCCCGTCTTCTCTGCCTGAAGGCGGCCTGGATGATGGATCAGGGCGATCCGCGCGCCGCGGCACCCTACATCTCCCAGATCAAGGTCATCGCTCCGCGCGTGGCGCTGGAGACGGTGGATGAGGCGATGCAGATGTATGGCGGTCTGGGGATTTCCCAGGATACGCCGCTGGCCGGCATGTGGACCGGTCTGCGCACGCTGCGCTTTGCGGATGGTCCTGACGCGGTGCACCGCATGGTCATCGCCCGCAAGGAGCTCAAGCAATACATCAACGAATCCCTGGAGGGCTAAGTCCACATGGCACAGCGTAAACCCGCGCCTCCCCGGGCGCAGCTTGAAGCGATTGCCAAACAGGTCACCCAGGCGGAAGAGGTGCTCAATGTCGGCGAGACCGAGGTGCTCGGTGTCAAACAGCTCGCCTATGTGAACGCCCCGGCCGATCTGCGCTTCCTGCTCGCCAAATGCCTTGAGCATGGCGATGCGGAAGCCGTGGTGTTCGAGGATCAGCGTTGGACCTTCAACGAGCTGGCGGCGAAGTCCGTCGCCGTGGCCAATGGGCTGATCGAGCGCCATGGCGTCACGCCGGGCACGCGTGTGGCCCTGGCCATGCGCAATTCCCCGGAATGGATGGCGGTCTTCCTTGGTGTGTTGGCGGCCGGTGGCGTCATCGTGCCAATGAATGGCTGGTGGACCAGTGAAGAGATGGCCTTCGCGCTGAAGGATTGCGAGGCCAAGATCGTGATCGCGGGCGGGCGTCAGATCGAGCGCATTCGTCCGCACAAGGACGCGCTCGGCCTCACCCTGATCGCCGGTCGCAGTGATGTCGAGAATACCGACGACACGCTGGATGCGATCATGGCAGCAGGGGCCGGCAAACCGGCTCCGGCCATCGAGATCGACACCGACAGTGATTTCGCGATCTTCTACACCTCCGGTTCGACCGGAAAGCCGAAAGGTGCGGTGCTGACCCAGCGCGGGGCGGTGACGACCATCCTGTCCTTTGCCCTGCTGGGCGCGGCCCTGCGACTGGCCAATGGCGATCAGGACTTCACCGATGGTGACCCGTCCATTCTGGTCTGCCTGCCGCTTTTCCACTGCACGGGGTCGCACGCCGTCTTCATGCTGTCGGTCTTCTCGGGCCGAAAAATGGTGCTGATGCGAAAATGGGACCCGGCTGTGGCCGTGGACCTGATCCAGCAGGAAAAGATCACGGACGTGACCGGCGTGCCGACCATGTCGCACGAGATTGTGCTGGAAGCGGAACGTCGTGGCATCACGCTGGACACGCTGCAAAGCCTGGGCACGGGTGGTGCCAAGCGTCCCGAAGCGCATGTGAAGAAGATCAACGAGGTCTTCCCGCAGGCCTGGTCCGCATCGGGTTACGGCCTGACCGAGACCAATGCGCTGGGCACCTATAATGGTCTGGCGGAATACCAGGCCAAGCCGGGCTCTGCAGGCGCGCCGCTGCCGGCGGTGACCTTCATCAAGACGGTCGACCCCGACGGGAACGAGACGCCGACCGGGGAACCGGGCGAGGTCTGGATCCAGTCGCCGGCCGTGTTCCGCGAATATCTCAACCAGCCCGAGGCGACAGCCGATGTGCTGACCGCGGATCGTTGGTTCAAGACCGGGGATGTCGGCATCATCGACGAAGACGGCTTCCTCTTCATTGTCGATCGCATCAAGGACATGGTCCTGCGTGGCGGCGAGAATGTCTCCTGCCTGGAGGTGGAAGGGGCGCTGGCCAAGCATCCCGACATCCAGGAAGCTGCCGTGATCGGTGTGCCGGACGAGCGTCTCGGCGAGACGGTGGGCGCTGCGGTCTATATTCGCGAGGGTGTGACCCTGTCCGACGAGGACATTCGCGACTTCCTCAAGCCGCATCTGGCGGCCTTCAAGATCCCGGAAACGATCTGGCGCATGGATGAGCCGCTGCCGCGCGGTGGCACGTCGAAGATCGACAAGCCGGGACTTCGCAAAATGCTTCTGACGGACAAGGAGAACGCATAATGGCCGTAGTGAAGGCACAGGACCTGGCCGGGATTGTGGGCCAGGAAGTCGGTGTGTCCGACTGGATCGAGATCGACCAGGAGCGGATCAATGTGTTCGCCGACGTCACCGAAGACCATCAATTCATCCATATCGATGAAGAGAAGGCCAAGCAGACGCCCTTCGGCGGTACCATCGCCCATGGCTTCCTGACGCTGTCCATGCTGTCGGCCCTGGCTGCTGGCACGTCCCTTGTCATCGACGGGATCCAGATGGGCATCAATTACGGTTTCGAGAAAGTCCGCTTCCTCCAGCCCGTACGCGCCGGCAAGAAAATCCGCGGCCGCTTCACCCTGGCCGAGGCCACGGAACGCAAGCCGGGCCAGTGGATGCTGAAATATGCGGTCTCCGTGGAGATCGAAGGTGAGGAAAAACCGGCCCTGATGGCCGAGTGGCTGACGCTTCAGATCGTCGGCTGACATCCAATCGAGTGAAGGGGACACCCGTATGAGTGAAATTCGTTATGACGGCCGTGTGGCCATCGTCACCGGTGCCGGGCTCGGTCTGGGGCGTTGTCATGCCATGGCCCTGGCCGCCCGTGGCGCGAAGGTCGTGGTCAATGATCTGGGCGGTTCGGTTGATGGGGCCGGCTCCGGTTCGGCTGCCGAGGATGTGGCCGAGGAAATCCGCGCGGCGGGTGGCGAGGCCATCTCCCACAAGGCCAATGTGACCAAGGCTGACGAAGTCGCCGACATGGTCGCCCAGACCATGGACAAATGGGGCCGGGTGGACGTGCTGGTGAACAATGCCGGCATCCTGCGCGACAAGTCCTTCTCCAAGATGGAGCTGAGCGACTTTGAAGCGGTGGTCCAGGTTCACCTGATGGGCTCGGTGGTCTGCACCAAGGCGGTCTGGGAAATCATGCGCGAGCAGAATTACGGCCGGATCGCCATGACGTCCTCCTCCTCGGGCATCTATGGCAATTTCGGCCAGTCCAATTACGGCGCGGCGAAGATGGGTCTGGTGGGCCTGATGAACACGCTGCACCTGGAAGGCCAGAAATACGACATCCGCGTCAACTGTCTGGCTCCGACCGCCGCGACCCGCATGACCGAAGGCCTGCTGCCGCCTGCCGCGCTTGAGCTGATGAAGCCGGAAACCGTGGCGACCGGCCTGGTCTATCTGGTCTCCGAGGACGGCCCGTCCCGGACGGTCCTGTGCGCCGGTGCCGGCGGTTTCGCCGCGACCAAGATCTACGAGACCGACGGTATCTACCTGCCGCCGGAAGAGCTGACGCCGGAAAATGTCGCCGCGCAGTTCGACGCGATCCTGGATCCGTCCGCCCAGAAGGAATTCACCGCGGGCGGCGAACAGACGATCAAATTCCTCACCAAGGCTGCGGCCCATCACGGTGTGAAACTGGGCTGATCGCCCGGACCTGACAGCAAAGAGACGGAGGTCTCCCATGAAAGCGCTTCTCTGCCGGGAATTCGGCCCGGAAAAGAACATGACCGTGGAAGAGGTCGCGGATCCGGACCTCAAGCCCGGTCACGTCCTCATTGACGTCAAGGCGGGCGGGCTCAACTTCCCCGACCTGCTTTGCGTGCGCGGCCAGTACCAGTTCAAGCCGGAACTTCCCTTCGTGCCCGGCACGGAAGGGGCAGGCGTAATCGCGGAAGTGGGCGAGGGCGTGGAAGGCTATACGGTGGGTGACAAGGTCATCTTCCGCGGTGCGACGGGGGCCTTTGCCGAAAAGGCCGTGTGCCCGGCCGAGGCCCTGACGAAATTCCCCGACAGCATGTCTTTTGAGGCGGCGGCCGGTCTGACCATCGTCTACGGCACCTCGTACCACGCGCTGAAACAGCGCGCCGAGCTCAAGCCGGGCCAGACCCTGCTGGTCCTCGGTGCCGCCGGTGGCGTTGGTCTGGCGACTGTCGAACTGGGCAAGGCGATGGGCGCCAAGGTCATCGCGGCCGCGTCCAGCGACGAGAAGCTGGCCGTCTGCAAGGAGCATGGCGCCGACGAGGTCATCAACTACTCAACGGAAGACCTGAAATCGCGGATCAAGGAATTGACCGGCGGCAAGGGTGTGGACGTGATCTATGACCCGGTCGGTGGCGACTATTCCGAGGCCGCCTTCCGCGGTATCGCCTTTGGTGGCAAGCATCTCGTGATCGGTTTTGCCGCCGGTGACATTCCCAAGCTCCCGCTCAACCTGCCGCTTCTGAAGGTGGCCAGTGTCGTGGGTGTGTTCTGGGGGGCCTGGGCCGGTGCCATGCCGGGCGAGCACGTCAAGAACATGGAAGAAATGTTCGCCATGTTCGAGAAGGGCCAGATCAAGCCGCACGTGGCCGGGACCTACAAGTTCGAGGACTTTCTGGCGGCGTTCGACGAATTGTCGGGCCGCCGGGCCATCGGCAAGGTCGTTCTGGTGCCTTAGGCACCGAAAGGCAGTCACAAAAAAGGGCGGTCCCGCCGGGGCCGCCCTTTCTTTTTGCCGTGAAGCCAGGCCTAGAGGCCTTTCGGATTCGGACCGTACTTGTTGGCGCCGGGCTGGCTGTCGCTGACATAGAAGATGATCAGCACGATCGCACCGACCAGAGGGATCAGGGCGATGAAAAGCCAGAAGCCTGAGCGACCGGTATCGTGCAGGCGGCGGACACCGACGGCGATGCTCGGCAGGATGGTCGCCAGCAAGGCGAGGCCGGCCACAAGGTAGATGCCGAAGATGCCGTCTATGATCGACGCCACGATGCTCAGCAGGAATGTGAAGAGGAACCAGAACCAGTACTCGCTGCGGCGGGCGCGGCCCTGGAAATTCACATAGTTGTTAAAGCCACTCTTGATGGCGTCGACGAAGCCCATTTGCTCCCCCCATGTTGAATTGCACACGCAATGTGTTCCCGTAACCGGGGAAAAGGCAAGCGCCTTGCGTTGGTTTTTGGGGAAAACTCCTGCTGCGGTAAATCAGGGGTTTTGGCACCGGCAGTCCTGCCACGCGCAGGCTGCGCCTTGACGCAAGCGACGGGCGGCCCAAACTCCTTTCCAGCTCAATTGGGGAGTTTTGTGATGCGTTATCTTCTAGCTCCGGCCGTAATAGCCTGTCTGTCGGTTCCGGCCCTTGCCCAGGATCAGGCACCGCCGTCGGAAGTTCTGGCCGTGCATGACTATGTCACGGCGGTTTCCGCTGACCGCATCGAGGCGGATATCCGCACGTTGGCCGGTTTCGGTACGCGTCACACCCTGTCGGAGACCGAAAGCGACATACGTGGCATCGGGGCGGCCCGCCGCTGGATCCATGACGAGTTCGAGCGCATCTCCGCCGAATGCGGTGGCTGTCTCGAAGTGATGTATGTCTCCGACACGATTTCCGGCGAACGCCGCATTCCCGAACCCACTGAAGTCGTCTCCGTGATCGCCATTCAGCGTGGACGGATCGATCCGGACCGCTATGTCATGATGTCCGGCGATATCGACAGCCGTGTGACGGATCCGCTCGATGGCACGTCCGACAGCCCCGGCGCCAATGACAATGCGTCCGGCATGGCCGGTGTCATCGAGGCGGCGCGTGTCCTTTCCCAGCACGAGTTCGACGGTTCCATCATCTATGCCGGCCTGTCCGGGGAAGAGCAGGGCCTGTTCGGTGGCCAGATCGTCGCCGAGTATGCCCTGGACGAGGGCTGGCGCATCAAGGGCGTGCTCAACAATGACATGATCGGGAACATCTCCGGCATCAATGGTGTCATCAACAACACTACGGCCCGGGTCTTTTCCGAAGGCACGCGGGCCGTGGAAACACCCGAGGAGGCGCGCATCCGGCGCTTCACGGGCGGCGAGGTCGACAGTCCGTCGCGCAATCTGGCGCGTTTCGTCGACCGGACCGCGGACCAGTACATCCCCAATCTCGATGTGATGATGGTCTACCGGCTCGACCGGTTCGGCCGGGGTGGTCACCACCGTCCCTTCAACGCGGTCGGCATTCCCGGCGTGCGGATCATGGAGACGAATGAGCATTACGACCGCCAGCACCAGGACCTGCGGACCGAGGATGGCCGGCCTTATGGGGACACGGTGGACGGTGTGGACTTTGATCATGCCGCCCGGCTGACCTCGCTCAACGTGGCCGTCATGGCCCAGATGGCGGGCGCACCGCCATTCCCGGCGAATGTGACGATCGAGGGCGCTGTCCAGCCCTCCACCACGCTCAGCTGGACTGCGGCCAGTGGTGAGGCTGCTGAGAATTTGGCGGGTTACCGGGTCTATTGGCGTCTGACTGATCAGCCGCAATGGCAATGGAGCCGTTTCGTCGGCCGGGTCGACAGTTTCACGCTCGAAAATGTCGTGATCGACAACTACTATTTCGGCGTCTCCGCCGTGGCACTGGACGGGTCTGAAACGCCTGTCGTCTTCCCGGGCGCAGCCGGCAGTTTCGGCGAGTAGGGCGGCGCGATACCGACCAAAAGAAACGGGACGCCCGGCAAGGCGTCCCGTTTTTTGTGTCCGGATGAACCGCCGGCTCAGCCGCGCGGAACGATCGTGTAGGTGACGGTCTCACCGATGGTCGGGTTCTCGGCCTGCCAGCTGTCGCCGAGGCTGAGGCCTTCCTGCAGCGGCTGGCAGCCGCCTTCACCGGTGGAGCGCTCGACGCACAGTTCCGAGCCTTCCAGCCACCAGCTGCCGCTGATGCCGATCGACGTCGAATACGTGCCGTCTTCATTGAAATACGTGGTGTACTCACCCTGGCTGGTGGAGATGTGAAGTGCGTTCTCGACCAGGATGTCGGCCGCAGAGGCCTGCAGCAGCGCTGCGGCTGCGAGTGTGGTGATGATCATGATTTCCCCCTTGGAAATGACTGGATTTCGGGCCGGCCATTCTTGTTGTTCTCACCAAGCCCGAAGAGGAGGCTAGGCGGTTCGCCTCGCCTTCTCAATGAAGAATTTCAAGAAATTCGCGTGACAGGCGAGCGTCATCCGGCCTGGTGGCATCGGGCCTCCATCTGCGCGATCCAGTCCGTGATCAGGGCGATGCCTTCCTCGTGCCGGACGCTGCGTCCCAGCTCCGGCATCATCGAGCCGGGATCGTTGATTTCCATCCGGTAGACCAGGATGGATTCGTCCGGTTGGCCGGGCTGGATGGAGAAGCGGCGACCACCGGTCCCGCCGCCCGCTGCGATCGGCAGTTTGCAGAGGCCCAGATTGGGGCCAACCGGCGCATCCGCATTCAGGTGCAGGCCTGACGTGTCGGCCGGCCCCACCGGGTTGTGGCAATGCGCGCAATTGATGTCGAGATAGGAGCGGGCGCGGTCATCCAGCGGGGCGGACAGATCGGTGTAGACCGCCGCTTGCGGCGCTGCGTCCAGTGCGGGATGGTCCTCAAGATACCCCGCCTCGACCATAGCCGTCAGCTGGTTTTGCGCGCCGGTCGCATAGGCATACTCGCGATTGATGTGGCGCGCGGCCGGGCCGATCGGCTGGATCTGCCGCGTGGTATTGTTGATGGCATGACAGCCCGCACACTGATTGGCATTGGGCACGGCATAGGGCAGGGCCTGTCGGCTACCATCTTCGCTGACCAGGGTGAGGTGTTGCAGATCGCCGGCGCGCTGCAGGACGGCTTCGGTCTGGTCCTCGTTCCAGACATAGGGCAGGGCGATCCATCCGCTTTCCCGATGGACCAGGATGCGGGTTTCCACGAGACGGATGTCAGACAGGTCCAGACCGTCGGGTCGCCAGCCGGTCGCGGTGGCTGTCGTCAATCGCACTTCATCCGCAGCGTCGCCACGGGGGTAGTAGAAGGTCTTGGTGATCACCGTGCCGACGGGGAAGTCCAGGACATCGCCTTCACGATAGATCGCGTTGACGCCGTCCGGCATCCAGATCGTGCGCTGCTTGTGGGCATAGTCCGAGAAGAGCGGCGTATTGAGGTCATAGGCGAGCACGCCCTCGGACAGGGTCAGGCTTCGCCCGTCGGAGACCATCATGCCCCAATCGCTCAGGATCGGCGGATTGCCTTCAGCAATGAAGGTCGGCGTGGCTGTCTGCTGGCCGCCGCATGCGGCCAGCAGAAGCGCGAAAGCCATCGTCAGCCAGCGCATTACGGGTTCGCAAGCGCCAGTTCGACCGCCGGAAGCGGATCCAGGGAGCATTGGTGCGCCTCGGTCACCACGGACGGGTTTTCATAGCCATTGGGGCCATCCGCATTGACCAGTCCGGCTTCGCCATTGTTCAGGCAGATGCGGAGTTCGGCCGGCATCTCGCCATCGACGAGCTTGTCGGCATCGAAATATCCGTCCCACAACACGTCGGGCATGCGGCCCAGCGGGCCAGCGACGACGAGTTTGAGGCCTTGCAGGTCCAGCCCGTCCGGATTGTTGCCGCCGCCGGAGAAGGCATTGCCGTGGATATGGATGCCCTCGGGATAGGGATCGAAATCCTCCTGCACGGCATAGTCGGAATACCCCGTCGAATGCAGGGAGGAGATGATGATATTGGCGGTCCGGTTGTCGGCGATCTGATTATCGAAAATCTCGACCTGGTCGTTGGAATTCACAACGATGCCGGACCCGGCCGGGATGGAGGCAACCGGCGTGCCTTCATGTCCGAAATTGCCGGTATTGTTGGCGAAGACATGATTGTTGTAGACGCGCGTCCAATAGCCTGGCTGTGGCAGGTTGGGCATGTTGAAGACCAGGATGCCGCCCGTATTCTCGGTCGCGACATTCTCGTAGACGTCCGCGCCGATCGTGTTCTCGATCTCGATCCCGGCGACATTGCGTTCGGCCCGGTTCCGGCGCACCACGACATTGCGGGATTGGCCGACATAGATGCCAGCATCGGCTGCGCCGATGGCGATGGAATCCTCCACCAACACATTCGTGGTCTGGACCGGATAGATCCCGTAGGCGCCGTTATTCGTGTCCGGACCATTGGTCCATTCCACGCGGATGCCGCGAATGATGATGTTCTCGCCCTCATTCACCTTCAGCCCGTCGCCGATCGTATCCTCGATGGCGAGGTCCTCGATGGTGAAGTCGCTGGCGGTGACCAGAAGGCCTTCCGCACCCTGAGCCTGGTCCTGGAAGGACAGAATGGTGCGGTCGGCGCCCTGGCCGCGGATCGTGACACCGTCCACGGTCAGGCTGAGCGAACGGTCAAAGGCGAATACGCCTTCGGGAATCTCGATCACATCACCCGGCTGGGCGTCGATGAGTTGCTCGATCAGCTGGTTCTGATAGCTGCGGTCGGCGCTGGCCACGTCCCGCTCCGCCGGCCCGCCGCACCCGGCGAGCAGCAGGCTGGACAAGCCCAGCCCGGCGCCGACCCATGTCGCGATATCCTGTTTCACAATACACTCTCCCCGTCTGAGCCCTTTTTCAGGGCTTCAGACTAGGAGTGAACATTGTTCATGTCGATTCGGGAAGCGATCCGCCAAAGACGGGGTGGTCAGCCGGCCTCGCGCATGGAGGACGAACCGCCGCGCTCACGAGAGCCGAGTTCGCGGTGGGTGACTTCCTCACCGCTCTCATTGGCCACCTGGATCGGGGCGAGCGTTTCGCCGGTCCGGCTGTCGAAGACCTCAACCGGGGCCTCGTCATCGCCGTAGATCCACTTGTCACCCCATTGCTGCATCGCCATGAGGATCGGGAAGAGGGCTTCGCCGCGCTCGGTCAGGACGTATTCCTGACGCTGGCCACGCACGCCAACTTCTTCACGAACCATGATGCCATTGTCGACAAGCTTGTTGAGGCGGTCGGTCAGGATGTTTTTCGCGATTCCGGTGCTTTCGTGGAAATCCGAAAAACGGCGGGCGCCTTTCATGGCGTCCCGGACGATCAAGAGCGTCCACCAGTCCCCAACCTGGTTCAAAGTCTGTGCAATCGCACACGACATTTCGTCGAAACGTTTCCGACCCATCCTTAGGTCCCCCAAATACCGGCCACTGCCCAAGCGGCCTTTTGGATTGATACGCTGAACCGAAAAACCCTCCAGCCCTGGCCCCTGGAAGATCAGACGATCTACTCAAACAGACTATCCCTCGCGGAACCAGTCCGTGCATAAAAAAATGTCCAGACAGGATACATGGTCAAGAGGTTTTGGCGACCCCCTTGTTGGAATGACAACCAATTGCATCTGGCCTAGGGTGTTTCAAATGCGTCTAAGAAATATAATAAGTTGTTGATAGGGCGGGAATTTATGACACCGGATGAAATCGACTCCCTGAGGGTAATAGTTGATGACCAAACACGGCTTGCCATGGCTGTGATATTGGTCGGAATGATGTTCACGGTCGCACTCGGATTGCGACTCAGTGACTTTTCGAATGTCCGGAATGCCCCCATTCGGGTGGTCGGCGGTGTCCTGACCCAGCTGATTGGGCTTCCGCTCCTGACGCTCGGCCTCATTCTCATCCTGGGTCCGCCCGCGAGCATCGCGCTGGGCATGATCGTGGTGGCCTCGTGCCCCGGCGGCAATGTCTCCAATCTCCTGACCCTGTTTGCCCGCGGCCATGCGGCCTATTCGGTGAGCCTGACTGCGATCTCCAGCGTGGTGTCGGCCGTTCTCACACCGGTTTCGATCTTCGTCTGGTCCTCGATGTACGGCCCGACGGCCAGTCTGATCGACCGTCTCGACATCCAGCCCTGGCCTTTCATCACACAGACCGTCGGCCTGCTGGCGATCCCGCTCGTGGCCGGCATGCTGGTGGCGGCGCATCTACCCCGGATCGCCGAGCGACTGCGGAAGGTCCTGATGCCATTGGCCCTGTTCGGCCTGATGGTCCTGATCGTGGTCGGGGCGGCGACGAATTGGGGCATCATCCTGGCAACCGGCACGATTATCATTCCGCTGGTTTTTATCCACAATGCCGCGGCCTTCGGGCTGGGCTCGGCGGCCGGACGCGTCCTGCGGATGGATGTGGCGCACCGGCGCTCCCTGACCTTCGAGGTCGGGATCCAGAATTCCGGTCTGGGCCTGCTCATCCTGCTCAGCCAGTTTGAGGGTCTCGGCGGGGCGGCGGCCATTACCGGCATGTGGAGCCTGTGGCACCTTGTGGCGGGTGTCGCACTTGTCGGCTTGTTCCGCGCGCTCGATTGGCGGACACTGAAACCATCCTGAAAACACGCACCCGAAAGAGGTGCGGGATCACAACAAAACGGGGAGGTCAGACCATGTATGATCTTAAGATTACGGGCGGAATCCTGCATGACGGGTCCGGCGCGCCGGGCCGTGTCGCCGATATCGCCATCCAGGGCGGGCGCATCGCCGCCATCGGCACGGATCTGGGCGCGGCAGAGCGTACGATCGACGCCAGCGGCAAGATCGTCACGCCGGGTTTTATCGACATCCACACCCATTATGACGGCCAGGCGAGCTGGGACGACGAACTGCGTCCCTCCATCGACCATGGCGTCACCACGGCGATCATGGGCAATTGCGGCGTCGGCTTTGCGCCGGTGCGCGATACCGACCATGACAAGCTGATCAAGCTGATGGAAGGCGTGGAGGACATTCCCGGCACGGCCCTTCACGAGGGCCTGACCTGGGACTGGGAGAGCTTCCCCGATTACCTCGACGCGCTGGCGAAAATCCCGCGCACGATCGATATCGCCGCCATGCTGCCGCACGATCCGCTGCGCATGTATGTGATGGGCGACCGGGCGGTCTTCTCCGAACCCGCCAATGATGACGATATCGCCGAAATGCGCCGCCTGACCCGCGAAGCGCTGGAGGCCGGGGCCATCGGTTTTGCGACCGGCCGGTCGGATGTCCACAAGACGTCGGATGGTGACTGGACTCCCTCCTCTGAGTCCACGCGGGAAGAACTGACGGGCATCGCCAAGGCCTTCGAGGGCCTGGGTCATGGTGTCGTCCAGGCAGTCTCCGACTTTAACCTGGAACGGGGCGAAGAGGATTTCGATGAGGAATGGGACATCATCGCCGACTATGCCAAGGCATCGGGCCGGCCCTTTTCTTTCTCCCTCATGCAGCGCGATTTCGCGCCGGATCAGTGGCTCAAACTGATCGAACGGACCGAGACGCTGAAGAGCGAGGGCGTGGATGCCCGCATGCAGGTGGCCCCGCGCGCCATCGGTGTCTTCCTCGGCTTCAACTGCACCTTCCACCCCTTCATGGGCTATCCGACCTACAAGACGATCGCGTATCTCTCGCTGGAAGAGCGCGTCGCAAAGATGAAGGATCCGGAATTCAAGTCGAAAGTCCTGTCGGAGAAGACGGACAAACTGTCCGGTCCGGGGTCCTCGGTGCCGCCGCTGGCCGATCTCCTGATGGAGCATATCGAGATCGTGGCCGAGAAATTCTTCCAGCTGGGCGATCCGCCGGATTACGAACAGCCGCCGGAAAACTCTCTGGCGGCCCGCGCCCGGGAAAAGGGCGTGCCGCTGATGGAGATGATCTATGACACCCTGCTGGAGCGGGACGGTCACGAGCTCATATATCTGCCGCTCTACAATTATACCGAGCTGAATTACGACAATGTGCTCAGGATGATGGAGCACCCGCAGGCGCTCTACGGCCTGTCCGATGGCGGGGCCCATGTCGGGACGGTCTGTGACGCCTCCATGCCGACCTACATGCTCACCCACTGGACCCGTGACCGGAAGCGGGGCCGCAAGCTGGATGTGCCGACCGTGGTCAACATGCTGACCGGCCGTCAGGCCGATTATCTGGGCATGACCGATCGCGGCTATCTGCGTGAGGGACTCAAGGCCGACATCAATGTCATCAATCTCGACCAGCTTCAGTCCGAACCGCCGCACATGGAACAGGATCTGCCAGCTGGCGGGCAGCGTCTCCTGCAAGGCGCCCGCGGCTATGACGTCACCCTCGTGTCCGGCGAGGTCGTGATGGAGAAGGGCCAGCTCACCGGCGCCCGTCCGGGCACGCTTTACCGGGCCGGTCAGGCCCGGGCGGTCGCGGCGGAGTAGCGACGTGGCCGAAGCAATCGGTAACTGCCGCTGCGGCAAGGTCGTCATGGCGGTGACGGGGGAGCCCGTCATGACCTCTGCCTGCCATTGCGATGGATGCAAGGCGATGACGGCGAGTGCCTTTTCGCTCAGTGCCTTGGTGCCGGAAGCGGGCTTTGCCGTCCGCTCCGGCGAGGTGGTACTGGGCGGGGCCCGCACGCCCGGTCTTGACCATTACTTCTGTCCCGACTGCAAGTCTTGGCTCTTCACCCGGATCGATGGCCTGGACGGTCTGGTCAATCTGCGATCGCCCCTGTTCGACCGGCCGGACTGGTCCTGGCCTTTCATCGAGACCATGACGGCCGAGAAATTTCACTGGGTCGAGGTGCCGGCGGTGCATGCCTATGAAGGGTTTCCGCCCATGGCGGCCTTCGAGACACTGATGGATGAATTTTCGGACCGTCGGCCCGGCTGACGGAAGCCGGCAGAGCGCCACCGGATTTCCTCGGAATTGCGGACAAAACAGGCTAGACCCATGAGGACCAGCCATTTTTTCCAAGAGATCTGATGACCCTGCTTCTTGCCTTCCTGGCCCTGGCCCTTCTGGTTTCCTTTTTCTGTTCGATTGCCGAGGCCGTCATCCTGTCGGTCCGTCCGGCCTATGTGGAAGCCCTCCAGCGCAAACAGCCCAGCGCTGCACAGGCGCTGGAACGGTTGCAGGCCAATCTGGACCGGCCTCTGGCCGCCATTCTGACGCTGAATACGGTCGCCCACACGGTCGGCGCGGCCGGGGTCGGGGCGCAGGCGGCGGTGGTGTTCGGCAATGAATATCTCGGGGTCGCCTCGGCCGTCCTGACGCTGCTCATCCTGGTGTTTTCCGAGATCATTCCCAAGACACTCGGGGCCGTGCACTGGCAGGCACTGGCGCCGGTGATGGGCCGTTTGATCCTGTGGCTGACCCGCATCATGGCGCCCTTTGTCTGGTTCTCCGAGCGGATCACACGGCTCATCGCACGCGCTGACGGGAATGCCAGCACGGTGTCGCGCGATGAAATGCGAGCCATGGCGGAGATTGGCGCCCGTGAAGGTGTCATCGATGACAAGGAATTGGCCATCGTTTCCAATCTCCTGCGCCTGCACCGGCTGAAGGTCGAGGACATCATGACGCCGGCCTCGGTCATGTTCGCGATCAGTGAGGAGGAGACGGTGCGGGAATTCTTTGAGGAGCATGCAGACACCCCGTTTTCACGCCTGCCGCTCTTTACCGGCAATGCGCACCAGATCACGGGCTATGTGCTCAAATCGGACCTGCTCCTGGCCCAGGCGCGGGACGAGTTCGACCGGCCGATCGGGGAGTTCAAGCGCGAGGTCATGACCCTTCGCGATGATATCAGCGCTTCGGCCGCCTATGACCGTTTGACGCGATCCAAGGCGCATATCGCGGTCCTGGTCGATGAATACGGGTCCTTGCGTGGCCTGGTCACCATGGAAGACGTGGTCGAGACGCTTCTGGGGCTGGAAATCATTGATGAGGCGGACACCGCCGAAGACATGCAGAGCCTGGCCCGCGAGCGCTGGCGCGACCGTATGACCGCGATGGGTCTCGATCCGGATTCCATGCGGGCTGGAGGCAAGTCCCGCTGACGGATGCGCCGGTCCGGACGGCTTCTTTGGGAGAAAAACTCATGAAACTGTTTTCGGGGCTCGTGGTCTGGGTGGCGATCGCCATCGCTGTGCTGGCGGTGGGGCTGCTCGTCCTGGATCCAGCGAGCTGGCCCGTCGCCCTCATCGCCATTCTCTTCCTGCCTCTGGCTGTCTTCATCATGACCACGACGGCTCGAATCCGGCAACGCGCCGGAACGACCAGGGGCCGGGCCGCGGTGCGCGCGTCCATGGTCGGCGGCGGGGCCTTGCTGATCTCTGCCCTGGCCAGCCGGATTGCCGAAACGCTCGGCTGGATCGGCGACGAGACCCAAGGGCGCTCCTTGGTCAGCATCGTCTTCGTGCTGGTGATCGTGGCCGGCGATTTCCTCGCCGCTCGGATGGAGAAGAAAGACGCGGACTAGAGCGCGGCTTCCTATCTCACATAGCTCGCGCCATTGATGTCGATGCAGGAGCCGGTCGCGCTGCGGCAGGCACCGGAGGCCAGAAAAGCGCACATGGCGGCGATCTCTTCGGGCTGGGCGAGGTCCCCGATCGGGATTTCCGCCTTGGCACGGGCCCGGTCTGCCTCATGCTGCGGCCCCATGCGGGTATCGATCCATCCCGGTGCGAGAGCATAGGCATAGATGCC
The DNA here is from genome assembly GCF_005871165.1 of Maricaulis alexandrii. Lineage (GTDB taxonomy): Bacteria > Pseudomonadota > Alphaproteobacteria > Caulobacterales > Maricaulaceae > Maricaulis > Maricaulis alexandrii. The sequence goes on from NZ_SWKP01000003.1 coordinate 94,856, forward strand.
GTCACCACCCCATTGCCGTGCAATCGTCTTGGTGAGGGAGAGCAGGGCGCCTTTGGAGGCCCCATAAGCCATGTGATTGCGGTCTTCGCCGCGATAACCAGCCCGGCTGGCGATATTGATGATGGAGCCGCCGCCCGAGGCGACCATTTCCGGGATCGCCGCGCGGCAGATGTCGGCCACGGCCATCAGATTGACCTGCAGCGTCACCGCCCAGTTGGCCTCCCACTCGACATCGCTGGAATCCAGCGGTGTCGCCCAATGGATGCCGGCATTATTGATGATGATGTCCAGCTGCCCCGAGGCCAGGTGGAGGGCTTTCTCATAGAGATCGCGTCCGGCGCCCGGTTGGGACAAGTCCGCTTGTACGGCACCCAGCGCGCGCGGCCCGATCGCCTGAACTGCCGCATCGGCATCCGCCATATTGGCATTGCCATGCAGCACGACTTCCGCGCCTTGCGCCGCGAAGAGATGCGCGGATGCCAGGCCGACGCCATGGCTGGAACCGGTGATCAGGGCGCGTTTGCCGGAAAGGGGAAGCGACATGGGGCGAGTCCTCGTTTGCGAATCTGCCCCATGTTTACACCGAAACCGGGATGGATCGCCCTAACCCAGCTGCTTCTTCGAAATCCGTTCGAACAGCTTTCCGTAAGGAGGGGCCAGCAGGCGTGAGGGATGCCATTTGCCCGTCGAGAAGACCGAGCGGTCATGGGTGAAGGTGTCGAACCCGTCCTTGCCGTGATAAGCGCCCTGACCCGACGCGCCGATACCGCCGAAGGGCAGGTCGGGGACGGAGAGGTGGAGGAGGTTGATATTGACCCCGGCACCGCCCGATTGGGTCGCATCGAGGACGCGCTGGGCCTGAACCTTGTCCTTGGAATAGACATAGAGCGCCAGTGGATGATCCCGGTCCGTGACGTAATCAATGGCGGAATCGAGCTCGGAATAACCGATCACCGGCAGGACCGGGCCGAAAATTTCCTCGCTCATCACTTTGGCGTCGGCCGGCGGGTTGATCAGCACGGTGGGCGGGATCTTGCGGGCGGCCTGGGCGGCCTGTGAGTCATGCTCTGGTTGCAGGACCGTCGCGCCGCCCTTTCGGGCTTCCTCGATCATGCTGTTGAGCCGTTCATAATGCCGGTCCGAGACGATCGCGGTATAGGCGTCGTCGGTTGATGCATCGGGAAACTGGTGCTGCACCGCGGAGACAATCGCCTCGCCCATCGCGGTTTCCGAGCCCTTGGGCGTCATCACATAGTCTGGCGCGACACAGGTCTGGCCAGCATTGAAGAACTTGCCCCAGGCGATGGATTTGGCGGCGCTGTCGCGCGGATAGTCCGGCGTCACGATGGCCGGCGATTTGCCGCCCAGTTCCAGCGTCACCGGGACCAGGTTTTCCGCCGCTGCCTTCGCGACCAGACGGCCCACTTGGGTGGAGCCGGTATAGAAGAGATGGTCGAATTTCAGGCCGGTGAAGGCCTCACCCACGGCCGGACCGCCGGTGATCACGGCGACATGATCCTCCTCGAAGGCCTCGGCCAGCAGGGATTTCATCAGCTCCGCCGTGGCGGGCGTGTATTCCGATGGTTTGATCAGCGCCCGGCAACCGGCGCCCAAGGCCGCGACCAGCGGCGCGATGGCCAGCTGGAAGGGATAGTTCCAGGGCGCCACGATGCCGACCACACCCTTGGGCTCGCGGCGGATTTCCGCCTTGCCTGGCATCAGGGTCATGGGCACGCCGACGCGGCGTGTCTTCATCCATTTGGCCAGATGCTTCTTGGTGTGTGCCACGTCCTGAATGACAAAGGCGATCTCAGCGATAATGCTTTCTTCGCGCGCGCGGTTTCCGAAATCCCGGCTGATCGCCTCGGCGATGGCCTCGGCATTGTCGCGGCACAAATTGGCGACCCGGTCGAGATCGGCCTTGCGCTTGTCGATGGGGCGGTGACGTTCGGCCTTGAAGGCCGCCTTCTGGGCCTCCAGCACCTGTTTCATGCGTTCGATCTGCTTGGCTTCGGCTTCACTCATGAGTGTTCTCCTTGAGCCTTAGGCATTGTCTTCAGCGATCATCGCGGCGGCGCGCGTGGCGATCATGATGGTCGGCGCATTCGTGTTGCCGCCAATCAGGCGCGGCATCACCGAGGCATCCACGACCCGTAGGCCTTCTACCCCTTTCACCCGGCAGCGGCTGTCCACCACCGAGAGTTCCCCGGACCCCATCGCGCAGGTCGAGGTCGGGTGGTAGAGCGTCTCCGCTCGCGCCCGGACATCATCGCGCAACCCGGCCATCGTGGTGATGTGTGCGCCCGGGAAGCGTTCTTCCTTGCGATCATGGTCAAAGGCCGGCGCATTGAGAATGTCGCGAACCTTGGCCAGGCCGTCCGTCAGGACATCGAGGTCGAACTCGTCCTCGAGATAATTCGGCTGGATCGCCGGGTGGTCATTGGGATCCGTGGTCTTCAGGGTAATCTCGCCGCGGCTTCTTGGATAGAGCTGGCAGACGTGCAGCGTAATGCCGTGCCCGCGCGCCTTCTCCATGCCATGGGCGTTCGAGATGGCCGGGATGAAGACAAGCTGCAGGTCCGGCAGGTCGTTTTCCGCATGGGCCGACTTGATGAAAGCGCCGCCCTGGACCGGATTGTTGGTGAAGAGGCCATCGCCCTTCAGCGCCCAGCGCGCCACCATGTACATGTGCTGGGGCAGGGAGCGCAGGGAATTGCCGATCGAGGTGGCGGACTTCGTCCAGACCTGGGCAGTGACGTCCAGATGGTCCTGGAGATTCTTGCCGACGCCGGGCAGGTCATGCTCGACGGAGACGCCCGCCTCACGCAGCTCATTGGCCGGGCCGATGCCCGACAGGAGCAGGGTCTGCGGCGAGTTGATCGCGCCGCCGGACAGGATGACTTCCTTGCGCGCATTCAGGGTGCGGATTTCGCCCTCGATCTCGACCTCCACGCCCGTGGCGCGGCCGTTCTCCAGGATGACCCGGCGCACCATGGCGCCGGTCTGGACCGCGCAATTCTCCCGCTCCAGGGCCGGGCGGAGGAAGGCATCCGCGGCCGAGCAGCGCTTGTAACCGCGTTGCGTGACCTGGTAGGGGCCGAAGCCTTCCTGTTGGGGGCCGTTGAAATCATCATTGCGCTTGTACTGGAGCTGGTCCGCCGCCTTGAAGAAGTCTTCGGTCAGCGGATTGAGCTTCTGGATGTCCTGGACCCAGAGCGGGCCGCCGACACCGTGCAATTCGCTCTCGCCACGGGTCTGGTGCTGGACTTCCTTGAAGGCGGGCAGGGCGGTTTTCCAGTTCCAGCCCTCTGCGCCGTACTCCCGTTCCCACTCGTCGTAATTCTCCGGCGCGCCGCGCATATAGTGCATGGCGTTGATCGAGGAGGACCCGCCCAGGGTCTTGCCGCGCGGCCAGAGGAGTTTGCGGTCATTGAGCTGCTTTTGCGGCTCGGTCCAGTAACCCCAATTGAACTGCTCGCCCGTCACGGCGTATTGCAGCAGCATCGGCGTGCGGATGATCGGGCTGTTGTCGGACCCGCCGGCCTCCAGCACGAGCACGCTGGCACTGCTGTCCCGGGACAGGCGTTCCGCGACCGTGCAGCCGGCCGAGCCGGCTCCGCAGACAATGTAGTCGTAATCGGACTTACTCATTCTCGCCTCCCTCGGACGCGATGTCGTCGGCCTGTGCCGGTGCGTCGACGGGATCACCGAAATGCTCGGCCAGGGCCCGCATGGCAGCGATGGACTCGGCCGTGCGACCGCCCCATTCCGTGTCGGCCGCAGTCCGGGCGATCACAATGTTCCGGCGTTCATCGACCCAGACATACTGGCCGTAGACACCAGCCATGAAGTATTCGCCGTCATAGCCTTCGGGCACCCAGAAATGCAGGCCATAGCCGCGATGGGCATAGACCGCGTCCGGACCCGGTTCCTGAAAACCGGCATTGGGACGCGTGGCCTGTTCCACCCAGCCTTCCGGCAGGAGGCGTTGGCCATTCCAGACCCCGTCCTGAAGATAGAACTGGCCGAAGCGGGCATAGTCCTCGAGCGTCGCATTGAGGCAGCAATAGCCGATCGCCATGCCGTCATCGCCGGGAATGTTCTGGTTCCAATAGGCCTCGCCCGTCATGCCCAGGGGTTGCCAGATCTCGTCCTGCATCACCGTGGCCAGCGGCGCATTCCAGATGCCGCGCACGACGGCGGAGAGCACCTGCGTATTGGCGGAGACATAGTGGAGGTCCTCACCGGCGGGGCGGTTGCGCTCCACTTCCGCGACCAGGCGGTCAATGTTCTGGCCGTAAATGTTCGCGCCCAGGAAGAGGCGGCGAATGTCCGAATTGGGGGCCGAATAGTCTTCCTCGAAATCCACGCCGGCGGACATCATCAGGAGATGACGCAGGGTCGTGGCGCCATAATCCGTGCCTGCATATTGCGGCGCGAACATTTCGGCGGTCTGGTCGAGATTGGCGATCCGGCCGTCTTCCATGGCCATGGCGATCAGGGTCGCCACATAGCTCTTGCCGACGGACCAGGAGGTGTGCCGGGTCTCCGGCGTGGAGCCGAGGAGGTAGTTCTCGTACACGACCTCGCCATTGTGCAGGACCATCAGGCCGGTCGAGCGCGAGGCGTCGAGCCAGTCCCCGATGGGGTGGTCGGTTCCGTCGAAGCTGTAATGGATGTCACCGGGCTGGAGATTGCGGGGCAGGGGTACCGCCGATTCGGCCGGATGAATGGGACGATAGGGGAAGACATCCGCCATGTTGCGGAACGTCTCCGGAAGGTGTTCCGGCGCTGTGGCGGCACGGATTTCTGCGGGCGAATACTCCGACCAGGGTCTGTAATACCAACCGGCTCCCGCCAGGACGCAGACGACCAGCAGGGTCGCCAAGCCCATGAATATCTTTTTCATTTTTCTCCCCTATGACAGCTTTTTTGAACGCTGTTCACTGCGCAGCGTAGCAGAGATAGAGGCATTGAAAAGAGGGGTTTGGCCCGATGCAGCTTTGCCACTGTGTGAGGATTGTTTGCATCAATCAGCCATGATTTTTCGGGTTTTGGGATAAACCGGCTGACAACACCTGCGAGCGGTGTTCATATATCGGATACCAACGCGGAACGGTTGGCAAAAAAGAAACCCGCGTTTAGAGGGGAGAAATCCATGAGCAAATTCAACAAGGCGGCCGTCTTGGGCACGACCGCTATTCTTGCAGGCCTTATCGGGGCCTCCAGTGCTTTGGCGCAGGTCGACGTCATTACAGTGACGGCGCAAAAGCGCGAGCAGACGCTTCAGGATACGCCGGTATCCGTGGCGGCCGTGACCGGCGAACAGATCGAACAATCCCAGATCCGCGATGCGGCTGACCTGCAGACCCTGGTCCCCTCGCTGCGCGTGTCCGAGTTCGCGACCTCCACGAATACCGAGTTCAACCTGCGCGGTATCGGTACGTCGAGCTTCAACCCGGGCCTCGAACCCTCCGTGGGCGTGTTCATTGACGGTGTCTACCGTCCTCGCTCCGGCTCCGCGATCAACGACCTTTTGTCGGTTGAGCGCGTCGAAGTGATCCGGGGTCCGCAGTCGACCCTGTTCGGCCGCAACACGCCGGCGGGCGTTGTCTCGGTCATCACCCAGGAGCCGGAATTCGAATTCGGCTATGTTGGTGAAGTGACCGTTGGCAATAACGGCATGCGCCTGGCGCGCGCCTCGGTGACCGGTCCGCTCAGCGACACGATGGCGATCCGTCTTGATGGCACGATGCACCAGAGCGACGGCTATATCGATATCGAGGACGGCCGCAATGCGAACAACCGGGCCCGCCACTCCTGGCGCGGTCAGCTGCTCTGGAATCCGGGCGACAGCACGGAAGTCCGCATCATTGCCGACTATGGCAATATCGACGAGAACTGCTGTGCAGCGCCGTTTGCCTATTATGATCCGATCGACCAGGGCGCGCTTGTCGGCCTGGGCGGTACGGCCATCCCGGCCGATCCGAACGGGGGCGACCGGATTGCCATTGATGGTGATCTGAACACCCAGCTCGTGACCAGCGGCATCTCGGCCGAAATCAACCATGATTTCGACGCCTTCACCCTGACCTCGATCACGGCCTTCCGGACCTATGACGAAGACCAGAATTTCGACGCGGACTTCTCTGATCTCGATCTGGTGAGCCTGCGGAATATCCAGAACCAGTATGACAGTTTCACCCAGGAGTTCCGCGTGACCTCCACGGGCGACAACTTCATGGACTGGATGGGTGGTGCCTTCTACTACCGCAATGACCTGAACTTCGCGAACACGACGCCCTATGGCGCCGATGCGCGCACCTTCTTCGATGCGGCTTCGGCTCCGTCCGTGGCGCCGATCGTCGCCGGTCTCGGCCTGCCGGCCGGTACGGGTGGTGTCAGCCTGCTGGAAGTCTTCCTGAACATGAATGCGGCGGCCGGTGTCGGCAATTTCGTGCCGCTTCCGTCCGGGAATGCTGCTCTGCCGACCACGCCGGCCGAGGGCTTCGTGTCCACGAGCCACGGCCTGATCTCGGAAGAGTACCAGTACAACACGGAAGCCTGGTCGGTCTTCGGTCAGCTCGATTTCCATCTCACGGACCAGTTCACCCTGACCCTGGGTGGCCGCTATTCCGACGAGAGCAAGGAGATGGAGACCTTCATCAATCAGCCCGATCCGCTGTCGGCCTTCTCCTTCGCCGATCTGGGCCAGGATCTGCGTCTGGTCTCGCCGGGCACGTGTGATCCGGGTCTCTTCCCGGTCATTGGCGGTGATGCCTGTGCCTATCTGGTGCCGGCGCTTCTGCTGGGTCAGGGCCTGACGCAATATCCGGACGGCACACCGATCAACCCGGCCAACCCGCTGCCGGCGATCTATGCCGGCACGGCGCTGAACCCGCTGCTGGGCTTCACGGCCTTCCAGAACTTCCCGCCGGTCAATGCGGGCAATTTCCCGACCTCGCGGAGCGACACCAACTTCTCGGGCAATATCATCCTGTCCTATGACGTGTCGGATGATCTGAACCTGTATGCGTCCTACGCGACGGGCTTCAAGCCGGGCGGTTTCAACGTTTCCACCAACGCCGCCTTCACCGGCGTGTTCGAGTTCGAGGAAGAAATCTCCGAGAGCTTCGAGATCGGGGCGAAGGGTTCGCTCTTCAACAACCGCATGATCTACTCGGTGGCCTATTTCAACCAGACCATCGAAGACTTCCAGACCAACAATTTCGTGGGCAATGGTTTCGCCCTCGAGAATGCGGGTTCGATCGATGTCTCCGGTATCGAGTTTGAAGGCCAGTGGTCGCCGATCGACAATCTGCTCTTCACCGGTGGCTTCACCTATCTGTTCGACAGCTCGTACGGCGACTATGAGTTCGCCCCGTGTCCGGACGGCTTCGGTGGTGTCGGTGTCTGGGATGCCGGTGACCCGAACTTCGCGCTCTGCGAACTGGGCAATGAGCGGACCAATGATGCCGGTGTGACCGCGCTGTTCAACGATCTGACCGGTCGCGATCGCGGTAATTCGGAACTCGTCGGTGCCCTGACCGCCACCTATACGATGCCCCTGTCCAATGGCTGGGAAATCGACTGGCGCGGTGAGGCGACCCACGTCTCCGAATTCCTGCACACCACCTCTCAGGACCCGCGTCCGTTCGCGATGCAGGATGCCTTCACCCTGTTCAATGCCTCGGTCACGATCGGCAGCGATACGGGCAGCTGGGCCCTGCAGCTGTGGACCCGCAACCTCACCGACGAGGACTACACCAAGGGTGGTTTCCCGTCGGTCGGTTATCTGGGGACGTCCTATAACGTCTATCCGGGCGACCCGCAGACCTATGGTGTGACCTTCCGCCTCCGCGGTTAGTGAACATCGTTCAAAAATGAATTGACGACGGGCGAGGGCAGGTTAGCCTTCGCCCGTTGTTGTTTCTGGACTTGTCGTTTCTCGAACGGATACGGACATGCTCATTCTCTGGGTCTTGCTGGGCTCGGTCGCCGGGATCTCCGCCATGGTGGCGTTCAATGCCTGGCTGGGCCTCTATGCGCCCGCTCAACTGGCGGATCTCGATGAGGCGATTGCCCGTCTGGACGCCGACTCCGTGGGCTTCGAGGCCGGGGAGGGTGTCCTGGCGCCCGATGGGAAGAGCGCTCTCGTGACCGATGTCGAGCGGGACCGCCTGGCCCTTCTGGTCGCGCGTGGCAGTGACTTCGTCATTCGTTATCTGGATCCGGGCCAGGTCCTCAGCGTGTCCACGCAGGACTGCGACATCACGCTCAGACTCAAAGATTTCACCTTTGCGCCGGCGCGGCTCTCCTTCGAGACGCCCGAACAGGCCCGTGACTGGGCCGGCCGGCTGGAAGCCTTGCAGGGATAAGCCATGGACGCGCCCGCCTTCGTCGAGAACTTCGATCCGGTCTGGATTGCCATTCCCTTCTTCGTGCTGTCCGTTTTCGGCGAAATGCTGTTCGCCCGCTTCACCGGCAAGGCCCGGTTCGAGGCCCGCGACAGTGCCGCCAGCCTGATGATGGGTTTGGGCAATACCGTGTCGGGTGTGATTTTCGGCGGGCTGATCGGCCTGTGGGCCCTGTTCGTCTACGAACACCGTCTGACCACGATCGGCTTTGCCTGGTGGGCCTGGATCCTGGCCTTCATGCTGGATGATTTCGTCTATTACTGGTCGCACCGCTGGGCACATACCGTGCGCTGGTTCTGGGCGGATCATGTCGTCCACCATTCTTCCCAGCACTACAATCTCACCACCGCGCTGCGGCAGCCCTGGCTGAACCCGCTGACCCTGAAATTCCTGTGGCTGGGCTCGGCCCTGATCTTCCTCGGCTTCCATCCGGCCATGGTCGCCTTTGTCGGTTCGCTCAACCTGATCTACCAGTTCTGGATCCATACCGAGGCGATCCGCAAAATGCCGCCCTGGTTCGAGGCGGTGATGAACACGCCGTCCCACCACCGCGTCCATCACGCGACCAATCCGCTCTATCTGGACCGCAATTATGCGGGCGTCTTCATCATCTGGGACAAGATGTTCGGGACCTTCCAGCCTGAGCTGGACGACGAGAAATGCCGCTACGGGATCGTGAAGAATCTGGGCACCTACAATCCGATCAAGATCAGCCTGCATGAATGGTGGGGGATTTTGAAGGACATGGCGTCGGCGAAGAATCCCAAAGAGGCGTTGATGTATCTTCTGGCACCGCCCGGCTGGTCGCCGGACGGCTCGCGGCAGACCTCGCACCAGATCCTGGATCGCTGGAAGGCGCGTCAGGCCGACAAGCCGGATATGCCCACAGCCGCCGAGTAAGCCTTTTGCGTCAATTTGTTGCCTCGTGCCTGCAAAGGGCGCAGGGTGTCCGGCCGTCCAGATTTCAAACGGTTAGACGATGACGAAGAAACCCCCGCAGCATTTCCCGACCAAGGCCTACAAGGACGAAGCCTTCATCAACTCGCCCGAGGCCCGGCCGGTCCGGATTCTCGCGGAATATATCGAGCCGCAGACCCGGTTTGCCGAAAACGGCATCCAGGACACCATTCTCTTTTATGGTTCGGCCCGGATCATTTCCCGGGAAGAGGCGCAGGAAGCGCTGGAGGCCGCGAAGGCAGAAGGGGGTGATATCGCTGCCGCCGAACGGCGACTGGAGATCTCCAAATACTATGAAGCGACCCGGGAGCTTTCGAACCGGCTGACGCAATGGTCCAAGGATCTGCGCGATGAGAGCGGGCGCCGTTTCGTGATCTGTACTGGCGGCGGGCCGGGCATCATGGAGGCCGCCAATCGCGGGGCCTCGGAAGCCCAGGGCGAGAATGTCGGTCTGGGCATCTCCCTGCCGTTCGAGGTGGGGAATAATCCCTGGGTGACCCGCTCGCTCAGCCTGGAATTCCACTATTTCTTCACGCGGAAATTCTGGTTCCTCTATCTGGCCAAGGCGCTGGTCCTGATGCCGGGCGGGTTCGGCACGATGGATGAGTTGTTCGAGGCTCTGACGCTGCTTCAGACCCGCAAGATGCGCAAGAAACTGCCCATCGTCCTGTTCGGACGCGAGTTCTGGGACAAGGTGCTCAATTTCGAGGCGATGGTGGATTTCGGCACGATCAGTCCGGAGGATGTCGAGTTGATGATCAAGACCGACAGTGTCGACGAGGCGTTCAAATACATCACCGACCAATTGTGCGAGCACGCCCTGCACTGTCCGGGCGGGCGGCTTTAGACGAACGCCGTTCGTTACATTCATCACATTTGTCGCTTTTCCCTTGCCAAGCGAGCGATTTTGAATCACGTTGTGAATGTGAACATTGTTCACCAAAGAGCAAGTTCATCCTGACAACGATTGGTCGCCCCTGGGGAGGATTAGCGCCATGGCATCGCTTCGCGATCTCTATCCGATGCCGGATCTCGACAAGCACTGGTCGGTTCCGCAGCAATTCGACGCCACTTTCGATTTCGAATACGACGACGGTCGCTCGACGCTCATGCACTTGTACCAGAAGGGCAAGGACATGCAGTGGGATGCGGTCAACCGTATCGACTGGAGCCTTGAGCTCGACTTCGAAAATCCGATGCAGCTGCCCGATGAGGGCATTGCCCTGCACGGGTCTCCCATGTGGGAGAAGATGACGAAGAAGGAACGCATCGAGTTCCGCCGTCATGCCCAGTCCTGGAATATCTCGCAATTCATGCAGGGCGAGCAGGCCGCACTGATCTGCGCCGCCAAGATCGTCGAGTCCGTTCCCGATCTCGACGCCAAATTCTATGCCGCGACCCAGGTGATGGATGAAGCCCGTCACGTCGAGGCCTACAAGAATCTGATGAAGAAGTTCGGCGTCGCCTATCCGATGACCGAACCGCTGCGCCAACTGGTCGATGAAGCCCTGCGCGACAGCCGCTGGGACTTTACCTATCTGGCCATGCAGGTCGTCATTGAAGGTCTGGCCCTGGCCGCTTTCGGGACGATCCGTGACCTGGCCCAGAACCCGCTGGCCAAGATGGTCAATGCCTATGTCATGGAAGACGAGGCCCGCCATGTGGCCTTCGGCCGTCTCTCCCTGCGCGATTATTATCCGCACCTGACCCAGGCCGAGCGCGACGAGCGCGAGGAATTCCTGGTCGAGGCCTGCTATCACATGCGGGACCGTTTCCAGGCCCGGGAAGTCTATGAAGTGATGGGCCTGCCGGTCGAGGAATGCATCGAATGGGCTGAGAAGTCGGAGATGAACCAGCTCTTCCGCACGCTCCTCTTCCAGCGCATCGTGCCGGTGGTGAAGGATATCGGCCTGTGGGGTCCGAAGATCCAGAAGGCCTATGCCGATATGGGCGTGCTGCACTATGCCGACCAGGATCTCGACCTGCTCGCCAAGCAGGATGAGGAAGTCGCCCGCGATCTGGACACCAAGCACCAGGATGTCCGCACGGCCTATGTCCAGGCCGTCGCCGGTCACGCAGAATAAGGGCAGGGCGGCGCACTCGCCTGCGCCTCTTGTTCAACCGGAAAGGGCTCCGCTTGCGGAGCCCTTTTTCGTGGGGTCATGTCTGAAGGTTTGGTGTGTCCATGGATGCGTGGACAATAGCGAGCACGTCAACGCCACCCGCCCTGGTTCGATAGAAGATGATGTGGGCGTTGTGACGAAAGCTGCGGGATCCGGTTGCGATGTCGTCGCGGGTCCGGCCGCTGTCCGGGTTTTCGCAAAGCCATCGGAAACGGGCATCAAGCCCTTCCAGATAGCGGCGGCATTGTGTTTCGCCCCATTGCTGCCGGGTGTATCTCGCAATTTCTGTCAGATCCGCGTGCGCACGGCGCGTCAGGCGGAAGTCTGGCGTCATGCGTCATCCTTTGAGCCGGCAATGATCGCCTCGATGTCATAGTCTTCGACGAAGGCGCCACGATCGGCGTCAGACAGGCCTTGGCGCACATGATTCTGAAGGGCTTCCAGTCGTTTGGCCTTGTCTTCCAGCTCCCGCAGTCCGGCGCGAACAACCTCGCTGGCAGTTCCGAAGCGACCGCTGGCCACTTCGGTGCGAATGAAGGCTTCCCAGTGGGGGCCGAGGCTGAGGCTGGTCGAGGCCATGTGCGTCTCCGAGGTATTCAAATTGAATATACCCCGGAAGGGGGCGGCAGGCCAGTTCTGGCTCAATCCTCGTTGAACGCGTAGGGCGAGGCGCGCAGCATGTGGGCGTCGAGGACGAGTTTCCGGTTCATGGGCGGGAAGGCGCGCTGGGCGCAGTTTTCCCGGTCGCACAGGCGGCAGGCAATGCCCACCGGAGCCGGTTCGGCTTCCGCGATCGTGTCGGCATGGACGATGCGGGCGGCATGTTCCCAGTCACAGCCCAGCGCGATGGCGTGAATCACCGGCGGCTGGCCGGCCGGAGCGGCGCTGACCTGGCCGCGGGCGAGGGACAGCATGGAGGCGCCGTCCGGCAGTTCAAAGCGCTGTGCCAGGATGCGTTCCGGCGTGCGCAGGGCGTCGTAGAGATTCCATTTCGGACAGCCACCGCCCGCCCGGGCAAAGGGCATGATGCCGCCCCCGAAGCGTTTGGAGACATTCCCCGCCGCATCGACCCGGATCATGAAGAAGGGCAGACCGCGCGCGCCGGGACGCTGCAGCGTCGTCAGCCGGTGGCAGATCTGCTCATAGGAGACCTCGAAGCGCCTTTGCAGGCGGATGATGTCATAGCGCGTTTCCTCGGCATGCTTGAGGAAAGCCGCATAGGGCATGTGGGCGGCGCCGGCGAAATAATTGGCCAGACCGACCCGGTAGAGCTTCTTGGCTTCCGGCGCGTCCAGCTTGGCCTCCTCGGTCAGGGCGTCGAGCGTGTCGCCCAGTTCCAGCGTCGCCAGGACGACCGCCATGTGGAAGGCCCGCGAGCCCGGGGCGAGGGCTTCGGAGAGGAGGAGGCGGCGGCCATGGAAGTCCAGGCGGCGCCGGGCGCCCGCCATGATTTCCTCATCCAGCACCCGGACCGTGAAGCCGTGCTGGGATTGCAGATAGTCCGACAGGACGCGGTCGCGATTGCGCGGTTTCAGCCCGATCCGCTGGGCCAGGCTCTCGGCGGCCTCTTCCAGTTCCGGGAAATGGTTCTGGCGGGCATCCAGCGCATCGCGCACGCTTTCCAGAACGGCGCCCGGACCGCCGGAGGTGGCGCCGGGCCCGGACATTCGGGTGGCGAGGTCGGCCGTGGCGGCATTCACTTCGCGAAAGGCGTGGAAGAGGCGGGCAAAGGCTTCCGCAGCCCGCGGCTGGGCGTCGGCGAATTCGGACAGCTCCATCCGGTCCATTTCCATTCCGGACAGGACCGGATCGGCTGCGGCTTCCTGCAAATCGGCGATCAGCTGTCGGTCGCTCTCATTGGCGAAGGCGCGGACATCCACATCGAAAGAATCGGCGAGGGCGAGCAGGACGCGGGCGGTCACCGGCCGCTGGTTTCGTTCCAGCAGGTTGAGATAGCTGGCGGACAGGCCCAGGGCTTCGGCGGCCTCGGCCTGGGTGAGGCCGCGTTCGCGCCGGAGGCGGCGCAGACGGGCGCCGGCGAAGATCTTCTCGAGGGCCTGGTTTTCACTCATGTCTTGTACCAAAATTTACAGACTTACTTCTACACAATGTAATTATCATACATCTGATCCTCTTTATAGGAAAAGCTGTATCGACACCATCCCTGCCGTTTGACAGTTTCGGGTCAACGCATACCGCGTCAGTTCAAAGAACCCGTCAGGGAGAATAATGATGACGAAATTCACGGATCTGGTTCCCTCCGCCCCGGCTGGCCGCTTCGATGGCATCGAGCGTCCCTACACCCCGGAAGATGTCCTGCAGCTGCGCGGTTCCGTGCAGATCCAGCACACGCTCGCTGAGCAGGGTGCCGTGAAACTGTGGAACCTGCTGAAGACCGAGCCCTTCATCAATGCTCTGGGTGCCCTGTCGGGCAACCAGGCCATGCAGATGGTTCGTGCCGGTCTGAAGGCCATCTACCTGTCCGGTTGGCAGGTCGCGGCTGACGCCAATACCGCCGGTGCCATGTATCCGGACCAGTCGCTCTATCCGGCGAACTCGGCCCCGGAACTGGCCAAGAAGATCAACCGCACGCTCCAGCGCGCCGACCAGATCGAAATGTCCGAGAACGGCAAGACCAGCCGTGACTGGTTCGCCCCGATCGTGGCCGATGCCGAAGCCGGTTTCGGCGGCACGCTGAACTGCTTTGAAATCATGAAGGCCTTCATCGAAGCCGGCGCTTCGGGCGTTCACTTCGAAGACCAGGTCGCCGCCGAGAAGAAGTGCGGTCACCTGGGTGGCAAGGTCCTGATCCCGACCTCCGCCCACGAGCGCAATCTGGCCGCGGCCCGTCTTGCTGCCGACGTGATGGGTGTCTCCACCATCACCGTCGCCCGGACCGACGCCGAATCCGCCACGCTGATCAACTCCGACATCGACGAGCGCGATCACGAGTTCATCGACTTCGATGCCGGCCGCACGCCGGAAGGCTTCTTCCGCCTGAAGCAGGGCGTCGGCGTTGATCACTGCATCAAGCGCGGCCTGGCCTATGCCAAAGTGGCCGACCTCTTGTGGTGGGAAACCTCCAAGCCGAACCTCGAAGAGGCCAAGCGCTTCGCCGAAGCCATCCAGAAAGCCTATCCGGGCAAGATGATGGCCTATAACTGCTCGCCGTCCTTCAACTGGGAAGCCAATCTGGACAAGGCCACCATCGAAACCTACCAGCGCGAGCTGGGTGCGATGGGCTACAAGTTCCAGTTCGTGACCCTGGCCGGCTTCCACCAGCTGAACCATGGCATGTTCCAGCTGGCGCAGGGCTACCGCGATCGCGGCATGGGCGCCTATTCGGAACTGCAACAGGCCGAGTTTGCTTCGGAAGCCGACGGCTACACCGCCACGCGCCACCAGCGTGAAGTCGGCACCGGCTATTTCGACAAGGTCAACCTGGCCATCTCGGGCGGCACCTCGTCCACGACGGCCATGGGTGAATCCACCGAAACGGCCCAGTTCACGGCGGCCGAATAGGATCCCTTTCGGATCCGTCTTGCGGAAGGTTCGGGGCGTGCCGCCAGGCGCGGCCGCCCCAACCATCTGCCTCAAACACCTGCCTCAACCCCAAAGGAGCCTGTCATGACTCTCACTGCTCCCACCGGTGTCGAAGTTCTGGGCCATCTGGAACCCGGCTATCGCGACATTCTCTCCCACGAGGCGCTGAGCTTCCTCGCCGGCCTGCACCGCCGCTTCGAAAAGCGCCGCCAGTCCCTGCTGCGTTACCGCAAGGAACGCCAGGAAGAGCTGGACCAGGGCGCGCTGCTGATGTTCCCGCACGAAACCGCGGACATCCGCGCTGGCGAATGGACCGTGCGTCCGGCCCCGGCCGATCTGCAGGACCGCCGCGTCGAGATTACCGGCCCGGTCGACCGCAAGATGGTCGTCAACGCGCTGAATTCCGGCGCCAAATGCTTCATGGCCGATTTCGAGGATGCCACGGCACCGCTCTGGTCGAACCTCGTGGAAGGCCAGATCAATCTGCGCGACGCCATCCGTCGCGAGATCGATTTCACCGATCCCAAGAATGGCAAGCGCTATCAGGTCAATGATGACGCCGCCGTCCTGATCGTCCGCCCGCGCGGCTGGCACCTGGACGAGCGCCATGTCCTGATCAATGGCGTGGCCATGTCGGGCTCGCTGTTCGATTTCGGCCTCTATGTCTTCCACAATGCGCAAGCGCTCATCGAGCGCGGCACTGGCCCGTATTTCTACCTGCCCAAGCTGGAAAGCCGTCTGGAAGCGCGTCTGTGGAGCCTGGTTTTCCAGCATGCCGAGGACGAGCTGGGCCTGGCCCGCGGCACGCTGCGCGCCACCGTGCTCATCGAGACTCTGCCGGCGGCCTTCGAGCTGGACGAGATTCTCTATGAGCTGAAAGATCATATCGTCGCGCTGAATTGCGGCCGCTGGGACTATATCTTCAGCTATATCAAGCGTCTGAAGTCCCGGAAGGAGCATGTGCTTCCCGATCGTGCTGCGGTCACCATGGCCGTGCCCTTCATGAACGCCTATTCGCGCCGGGTGATCGCGGTCTGTCACCGTCGCGGCGCCCACGCCATGGGCGGTATGTCGGCCTTCATTCCGGTGAAGGGCGATGCGGAAGCCAATGCCGCCGCGCAGGAAAAAGTCCGTCAGGACAAACTGCGCGAAGTGAAGATGGGCCATGACGGCACCTGGGTGGCGCACCCGGACCTGGTCCCGGTCGCCAAGGCTGTGTTCGACGAGTTCATGCCGAAGGCCAACCAGGTCGACCGGGCTCCCGATCCGCACGAACTCCCGGTCACGACCCAGCAATTGCTGGCGGCGCCGGAAGGCGACATCACCGATCAGGGCGTGTCGGGCAATATCGATGTGGCGATCCGCTATATCGCGGCCTGGCTGGGTGGCCGCGGGGCGGTCCCGATCCATCACCTGATGGAAGACGCCGCGACCGCCGAGATCGCCCGGGCCCAGCTCTGGCAATGGCGTACCTATGACTGTTCCACCAAGGAAGGCACCGCGCTGACGGCTGCCTATCTGGAGAACAAGATCGCGGATATCTGTGCGTCCATCCAGGACGAGGTCCCCGGTCAGGACGAGCTCATTGCCCGCATCCAGAGCGCGGCTGACATCCTGGCGGATCTGGTGCTGAACGAGGACTTCGCCGAATTCCTCACCCAGCCGGCCTATGACCGCATCACCTCGGATCTGAAAAAGCCGATGGCTTTGGCCGAATTCGAGGACTGACCACGCCTGAGGCGTGCGAAACGGAAAGCGGGGCCTTGCGGCCCCGCTTTTTGCATGTCTGTCGGTCAGTCAGCGATCGGGGATCAGCGCGTGCCGGTTTGTGTCGCCGGGGCGACCGGGCGCGTATAGCCGCACAGATCAGCCAGTTTCCAGCCGGCCGCCGTCTGTTCGAAGCGGCAGCTCAGATAATCTCGGCGCGAGACGCCATAGGGCGGCGGGGCATCGGCCAGCGGCGTTTCGGCGGCCGGGGCCACACGGTCGAAACTGTCCTGCGGATAGACCAGGATCTGGCGCACCGCGTCGGTCGGCGGGGTGCGCATGTCATCCAGGATGCACAGGGGCGGGCGGGCCAGGAGGCCGATCACCGAACCCTGGGTGATGCCCTGCGAGCCCCAGACATGGCTGGAGACGGCCGGGTCGGCACTCGACACGGCGTTTTGCAGCGCGCCGGGCACGGTCGCATTCACCAGGGCCTGACGGTCATGGCTCATGATGGCGCGGAACGCGGCCATCTCATGCGCTGCGGGCGCCCGGCAGGCCGGTACGGTTTCGGTGGCGCAGCCGGACAGGATCGCGGCGGCGGCAAAAGAGGCAAACAGGACACGCTTCATCGGTTCTTCCGGTTTTCGATCAGGTCATCGACGACACTCGGGTCGGCCAGTGTAGACGTGTCACCCAGATTGCTGAACTCATTTTCGGCAATCTTGCGCAGGATGCGCCGCATGATCTTGCCGGAACGGGTCTTGGGCAGGCTGGGCGCGAACTGGATCAGGTCCGGTGTGGCGACCGGTCCGATCTCCTGACGGACCCAGGCTTTCAGCGCGGCGACATCCTCGTCCTCGGGTTTGCGGCCGCCCATCAGGGTGACATAGCAATAAATGCCCTGACCTTTCACATCATGCGGATAGCCGACCACGGCGGCCTCGGCGACATCGTCATGGGCGACCAGCGCGCTCTCGATCTCGGCCGTGCCCAGGCGGTGGCCGGACACGTTGAGCACATCATCGACGCGGCCCGTGATCCACCAATAGCCATCGGCGTCCCGGCGTGCGCCATCGCCGGTGAAGTAAAAGCCCGGATACGTGGAGAAATAGGTCTCGAAGAAGCGCTGGTGATCGCCATAGACGGTGCGCATCTGGCCCGGCCAGGAGCGCGTGATCACCAGATTGCCCTCGGCCGCTCCGGTCTCCGGAAGGAATTGACCTTCTGCATCGACCAGGGCCGGTGCGACACCGAACATGGGCGTTGTGGCGGAACCGGGCTTGAGGTCCGTGGCGCCGGGCAGGGGGGTGATCAGGGCACCGCCCGTCTCCGTCTGCCACCAGGTATCCACGATCGGGCAGCGCTCATCGCCCACTGTCCTGTGATACCAGGTCCAGGCTTCCGGATTGATCGGCTCGCCCACCGTGCCCAGCAGGCGCAGGGAGGCGCGCGAATGCTTCTTCACCGGCTCATCGCCTTCGCGCATCAAGGCGCGGATCGCGGTCGGGGCGGTGTAGAAGGTGTTGACCTTGTGTTTGTCGATCACCTGCCAGAACCGGTCCGGTCCCGGCCAGGTCGGCACACCCTCGAACATCAGCGTGATCGCGCCGTTCGCGAGCGGTCCGTAGACGATGTAGGTGTGGCCGGTCACCCAGCCGACATCGGCCGTGCACCAGTAGATATCCCCCGGCTTGTAGTCGAACACGTATTCATGGGTCATCGAGGCCCAGACCATGTAGCCGCCGGTCGTGTGCAGGACGCCTTTCGGCTTTCCGGTCGAGCCCGAGGTGTAGAGAATGAAGAGCGGGTCCTCCGCGCTCATCACTTCCGGTTCGCACGCGGCCTCTTGCGCCGCGGTCAGCTCGGCATAATCCACATCGCGCGTGGCGTCCCAGGCGACATCGCCACCGGTATGGCGCACCACGACCACACGGTCGACATCGCCAGCCGAGGCAATCGCTTTGTCGACATTGGCTTTCAGCGGGATCGGCTTGCCGCCGCGCACGCCTTCATCGGCGGTGATCACGAAACGGCTTTCGCAATCACTGATGCGGCCCGCCAGCGCGTCCGGCGAGAAGCCGCCGAAGACGACCGAGTGGACAGCCCCGATCCGCGCGCAGGCCAGCATGGCATAGGCAGCCTCGGGGATCATCGGCATGTAGATCGTGACCCGGTCGCCCTTCTGGACCCCGATGGACTTCAGCCCGTTGGCGAGGCGGCAGACCTGCTCGTGCAGCGCGCCATAGGTGATGGTTTCCGACACATCCGGATCATCGCCCTCCCAGATGATGGCGGTGTCATCCGCCTTCTCCGGCAGGTGGCGGTCGATGCAATTGGCCGAGGCATTCAGCCGGCCATCGCCGAACCAGCGGATATGGAGATCGTCCTTGTCCCAGCTGACATCAGAGATTTCCGTGAAGGGCGTGATCCAGTCGATCCGGCGGGCTTCCTCACGCCAGAACGCATCCGGTTCCTCGATCGACTGGCGGTATTTCTCCGCATAGCGGGCCTTGTCGATCAGCGTCGTTTCCGCGCGATCGGCCGGCACGGGATAGATTGCGTTCGGATCGTGATGGGTCATGGCAAGCTCCGTGGGTCGCCGGGGAGAAGGCACGATACTGATTCAATCGGGACTGGCAATCAGGCCGGGCCGTCCGTCAGGACCCGGGAGCGGACGAGGAAACGGCGCTCCCGCCCATTATCCAGCGAGAACATGCCGCCCCGGCCGGGGACGACGTCCAGGATCAGCTGGGTGTGCTTCCAGGCTTCATATTGCTGGCCGCCGATATAGACCGGCACGGCCCCGATATAGCCCAGCAGGACATCGCGCTCGCCGACCCGGAAATCGCCGGCCGGATAGCACATGGGGGAGGAGCCGTCGCAGCAGCCGCCGGACTGGTGGATGAGGATGTCGGGCACGTCGCGGCGGATCTCCGCCAAAAGGTCCATCGCCGCTTCGGTGGCGATCACCCGGCGCATGTTCGGGGTTGAAGGTTCAGTCATGGGGTTGGCCGTTCTGCAAGAAAGGGTGGGGAGCATGCCTGGCTGGCAAGCGCGGCCCGATCCCCGGGGAGGACCTAGAAGAAGCCCAGCTTTTTCGGGCTGTAGCTGACCAGCATGTTCTTGGTCTGCTGGTAGTGGTCCAGCATCATCTTGTGGTTTTCCCGGCCGACACCGGACTGCTTGTAGCCGCCGAAGGCCGCATGGGCCGGATAGGCGTGGTAGCAATTCGTCCAGACCCGTCCGGCCTGGATGCCACGGCCGAAGCGGTAGCAGGTATTGGCATTGCGGCTCCACACACCGGCGCCGAGGCCGTAGAGCGTGTCATTGGCAATCGCCAGGGCTTCTTCCTCGTCCTTGAACGTGGTCACGGAAACGACCGGGCCGAAGATTTCCTCCTGGAAGACCCGCATCCTGTTGTGGCCCTTCAGCACGGTCGGTTCGACATAATAGCCATTGCCCAGCTCGCCCGGCAGGCTGGCGGCCTTGCCGCCGGTCAGGATCTCGGCGCCTTCCTGGCGGCCGATATCGAAATAGGAGAGGATTTTCTCCTTCTGCTCGGACGAGGCCTGGGCGCCAATCATCGTTTCCGGATCGAGCGGGCTGCCCTGCTTGATCGCCGCGACGCGTTTGAGGGCGCGCTCCATGAAGCGGTCATAGATGTCTTCATGAATGAGCGCGCGTGACGGACAGGTGCAGACCTCGCCCTGGTTGAGGGCGAACATGGCAAAGCCTTCCAGGGCCTTGTCGAAATAGTCGTCATCGGAGTCGGCGACATCCTTGAAGAAGATGTTCGGCGACTTGCCGCCCAGTTCCAGTGTCACCGGGATCAGGTTTTCCGACGCGTACTGCATGATCAGCCGGCCGGTCGTGGTCTCGCCGGTGAAGGCGATCTTGGCGATCCGGTTGGAGGAGGCGAGCGGCTTGCCCGCTTCCAGGCCGAACCCACTGACGATGTTCAGAACGCCCGGCGGCAAGAGATCGCCGACCAGATCGATCCAGACCAGAATGCTGGCCGGGGTCTGTTCGGCGGGCTTCAGCACCACGCAATTGCCGGCTGCCAGGGCCGGAGCCAGCTTCCAGGCCGCCATCAGGAGCGGGAAATTCCACGGGATGATCTGGCCGACCACGCCCAGCGGTTCATGGAAGTGATAGGCGACCGTGTCCGAATCCAGTTCGGCCAGCGAGCCTTCCTGGGACCGGATACAGCTGGCGAAATAGCGGAAATGGTCGATCGCGAGCGGCAGGTCGGCCGCCATGGTTTCGCGGATCGGCTTGCCATTGTCCCAGGTCTCGGCCAGGGCGAGGGATTCAAGATTGTTTTCCATCCGGTCGGCAACGGCCATCAGGCAGGCGGCACGCTCGGCGGCCGGGGTATGGCCCCAGGCGTCCTTGGCCGCATGAGCCGCATCCAGCGCCGCCTCGATGTCCTGTGCGTCGGAGCGGGCGATCTCGCCCACCGGACCGCCATGGATGGGTGAAACATTGGTGAAATAGCGACCGGCGGCCGGCGCCCGCCATTCGCCGCCGATGAAATTCTCATAGCGCGGCTTGAACGGCGCTTTCATCGTGGATTTCGGATCAGTCAGTACATTCATGGAAACCTCCCATTGCGTGTGCCCTTTTGCGGGCATCTGACCGGGAGGCTAGGCGGCGTTCCGGAGCCGCGGGAGCGGGGGTCCGGGTGGGACGGAGAAAACTGTCTCAATGGTGAGACACTCGCCCGACAGTTTCGGAGATGTCAGTCCCCGGACGGGTCGATTCCCAACTGTTTCATGCGGCGGTACAGCGTGGCCCGGCCAATGCCCAGCGCGCGGGCCGCCGCGCTGGCATTGCCGCCGGCCCGGGCCAGGGCGCGACGGATTTCACCGGCCAGGGCCTGATCCAGCCCGTGGGAATCGCCGGCCGTGTTGAGGATGTCCGTCGCTGGTCGCGGTGAGGCGAGGGCGGCATCATCCAGCCCGAAGACCTGGCGGGCCGCCCGCGTGGCCCCGACGACCAGGTCATCCTTGTCGACCGCCAGCAGGACGGGCGCACCGTTGGGGTCGGTCTGGCCGACAATGATCCGCTTGCCCGGGAAGGCAGCCTGGAAATGATCGGCCTCGATTCGCCGGGCCGCATCCGTGATTACCCCGCCCAGCAGGTTGGACATGGCTTCATTCTGGTCCCGGCGGCAGGAAGACAGATCCAACGCCGCAGCCAGCCGGCCCTGATGATCGAAAATGGGCGCATCCATGCAGGCCAGTCCGGTATTGCGGGCATAGAAATGCTGGTCACGATGGATGGTGACGGGGCGTTTCTCGACCAGGCAGGTGCCGATCCCGTTCGTGCCTTCGGCCGCCTCGCTCCAGACCGCGCCTTCGCCCAGTCCCCAGTGATCGAAATCCCCGGCAAGGCTGGCACTGCCATGGCGTTCCAGAATCACGCCCTGGGCATTGGTCAGCAGCACGCAGCAGCCATCATCACCGACCATGCGCAGAAGGCGCTGCAGGGTGGGGCGGGCGACGAGAAGAAGCTGTTCGGCCGCCTGTCGGGCCTCGGCGAGCTGTTGCACCTCGACCCGTTCGGCGGCCTGGCGCATTTCCGGATCAAGTCCGTGATAGCGAATGGACCGGGTCCAGGACGCCGCCACAAGCGATGAGGCCGCCGCTGTCGCGGACTCCACCGTCTTGTGCACCGTGTCTTTGTGGTCGGGACGGGCCATCAGCTTCCTTGTTTTCCGGTTGCAGGATGACACAGAAACCGAACGGAACGAAATGCGATGGTCAGGCGTCTTCGTCCGGTGCAATGCCCTCGGCCCGGAGCGTGGTCTCCGGGTCGAGGCTGCGCAGGGCGGCATAGTGGGACAGGAAGACATCGCCGGTCAGGTCGTCGAACAGGCCGGCCTTGATCAGCCCGTCGGCCACGGGGCCCTTCACTTCTGACAGGTGCAGTCGCACGCCGGCATCCTTGAGGCGGTCATTGATCTCGCGCAGGGACCCCAGGGCACTGGCATCAACAAAATTCACGGCCGGGAACATCAGGACAAGGTCCGTGGTGTCCGGGCTTTCCGTCATGAGCCGGGCGACCAGGTCTTCCAGGAAGCGGGCATTGGCGAAGTAGAGCGCGCTGTCCACCCGCAGGGAATAGACATGCGGTGAGACGACGACATCGTGCCGGTCCACATTGCGGAAATGGTGCGAGCCGGGCACCTGGCCCAGCCGGGCCCAGTGCGGCGCCATGGTCCGCTGCAGGATCAGGCCGACCGAGACGGCAACGCCCAGGGTGAGGCCGAATTCCACGCCCAGGAACAGCACGCCGAACAGGGTGAGGAAGGCTGCGGCCCCGTCGGCACGGGCATATTGCCAGGCGTGCCAGGTCTCCTTGAAATCCGCCAGTTTCCAGATCGCCGCCAGGATGGTCGCGGCCAGCACGGCCTTGGGCAGGTGATGAAAGGCCGGGGTGAGGAAGATCGCGACGGCGAGGATGATGAGGGCGGTGAAGATCCCGGCGATCGGGGTGCGGGCGCCGGCCGCGTCATTGACCACAGAGCGGGCAAAACCGCCGGTCACCGGATAACCGCCGGACAGGGCGGCGGCCGCATTGGCCGCCCCCAGACCGATCAGCTCGCGATTGGGCAGGATGTGTTCGCGGTTGCGCGCGGCCAGGGACTGACCGACCGAGACACTCTCGACAAAGCCGATCAGCGAGATCAGGGCGGCGGGGCCGACCAGGGCGCGCAGAGTGGCCAGGTCGACCAGAGGAAAGGCGAGCGGCGGCAGGCCGGTCGGCAGCGTACCGACAATCGCCAGGCCTGTGGTTTCGTGCAGATCCAGCTGCCAGGCCAGGACTGTCGAGGCTGCGACCAGCAGGGCCGGGGCCGCCCGGACCAACCCGTCCGCGATTGCCGGCGGCAGTCCGGCTTTCTTGAGCAGGCCGGGCAGGACCTCACGCGATCCCAGAAGGAAAATGAGGCTGGTCCCGCCCACCAGGAGCGGAACCCAGTGCAGGGAAAAACCGGTCTCGAACAGGGAATGGGCCAGTTCCGGAATGGTGGCACCATGCATGTCCAGGCCCAGGATATGGCGCAGCTGGCTGCCGATGATCAGCAGGGTTGAGGCGGTGATGAAGGCGTGCACGACGGGGCGGGACAGGAAATTGGCCACACTGCCCAGCCGGAAGATGGCGAACAGGAAGAGGAAGCCGCTGGAGAGCAGGGCCAGCGTGCCTGCGGCGGCCATGATGTCGGCCGGATTGTCCAGGCCGAGCGATCCGATCGCGGCGGCTGTCATCAGCGAAACCACGGCGACCGGTCCCACGGCGAGCACGCGGCTCGAGCCGAACAGGGCATAGGCGATCAGCGGCGTGGTGGAGGCGTAGAGGCCGGCCTGCGGTGGCAGTCCGGCCAGCAGAGCATAGGCGAGACTTTGCGGGATCAGCAGGATGGCCGTGATCAGGCTGGCCAGCGCATCCGATCCCAGCGTCCTGCGGTCATAGGTCCGCAGCCATCCCAGCAGGGGTAGGTAGCGGCTGAATTTCAGATCAGACAGCATCGATCGGCAGTTTGAGATAGCGCACGCCGTTTTCGGCCGGCTCCGGCAGATTGCCCGCGCGCATATTGACCTGGACCGAGGGCAGGATGAGTCGCGGCATGGACAGGGTGGCATCCCGTTCCGTGCGCATTTTCACGAACGCATCCTGGGTGGTTTCGGCATTGAGGTGGATATTCTTCGCCTTTTCCTCGGCGACCGTGGTCTCCCAGGCGAAATAGTCGCGGCCCGGCGCCTTGTAATCATGGCACATGAAGAGGCGGGTCTCGTCGGGCAGGGCGTAGATTTTCTGGACGGACTGGTAGAGCGTGGCCGCATCGCCGCCCGGGAAGTCGCAGCGCGCAGTGCCGAAATCCGGCATGAAGAGCGTGTCGCCGACAAAGGCGGCATCGGCGATGTGATAGACCATGCAGGCCGGCGTATGGCCCGGCGTCCAGATCGCCTCGGCCTCCAGATTGCCGATCCTGAAGGTCTCGCCATCCTTGAACAGATGACCGAACTGGGAGCCGTCGCGGGCAAAGCCGGGCTCGGCGTCGAACAGGTCGCCGAAGACTTTCTGGACATCGGTGACATGGTCGCCAATGCCGATCTTGCCGCCCAGCTGCTTGTGCAGATAGGGGGCGGCTGACAAATGGTCGGCATGGACATGGGTTTCCAGGATCCAGTCGACCGTCAGGTCTTCATCCTTGATGAAGCGGATCAGCTGGTCAGCAGAGCGGGTGGAGGTCCGGCCGGAGGCCTGGTCGAAATCCAGCACCGAATCGACGATCGCGGCCCGGCGCGTTTCCGGGTCGCTGACGACATAGCTCACCGTGAATGTGTCCGTGTCGAAAAACGCCTTGATGCCGGGCTTCTGGGTCATGTCGTCTCTTCTTCTGGCCGTTGTGCGGACGGAGCCGCGTCTCACGCTTGATATAGTGTACTTGCAGAGTTATGCAAGTATGCGATTGATGGATGGCGCGACCGGCAAAGCCGGACGCGTCCGGGAGAGACAGGACTATGACAGACCTTCGGGAATTTGAACCGGCAGAAGTGCAGGCGGAACTGGAAGCCGGGCGCTGTCTTCTCATTGATGTCCGCAATCCGGGCGAACATGCGCGGGCCCGCATTCCCGGGGCCGTACTGTGCCCTCTACCGGAGCTGGACCCGTCCAGCCTGCCCGAGGCCGGGGGCCGCGATCTCATTCTGCACTGCCAGTCCGGCATGCGCTCGCGCACGGCCTTCCAGCGCCTGCGTGCGACCGGGCTCAAGCCGGCCGGTCACATGAAGGGCGGGATCATGGCCTGGAAAGCGGCCGGTCTGCCTGTGGAGGGCAAGGGTGGCGGGTTCAGCCTGCCGGGTCTGCCCTGGATCCTGGGAGGCCTGGTCGTGATCATCCTGGCCCGGCTGATCGGCAATTGGGCCGGCTAGGCCTGGCAATAGGTCTCGTAGAGCGCGGACATCACCTTGCGCAGCTTCTCGTCGGCCAGGGCGTAATAGACGGTCTGGCCGGACTTGCGCGTCTTCACCAGCCCCTTGTTCCGCAGGATCGCCAATTGCTGGGACATGGCCTGGGTGGTCAGGTCGAGCTGCTCGGCCAGCTCGCCGACCGAGCGTTCCTCTTCCGTCAGCGCACACAGCGCCATCAGCCGCCCGGAATGCGCGAGCGTCTTCATCAGTTCGGCCACATCATCGGCCACGGGCTGCATGTCTTCGAATTGCACGGCGTACCTGAGAAGTTTCAGAAGTCTGCAAGTATGTAAGCAGGCTTTGCCCCGGCGTCCAGACGCGGCGGGCAGGGGCGGACTGAAATTTGTTATTGTGTTAGCGCGCTAACACGCTATATCGGCGGTCAAGGAGTAACACCCATGGCCGACATCACTGCCGATACCCGTTCCGCCCAGCCCGATCTGGGACCGCTCTGCGACGCGATCCTGCTGATCGAGGACCGTGTGGAAGCCGAGCGCTTCCTGCGGGACCTGCTGACGCCGGGCGAGATCAAGACCCTCACCGAACGCTGGCGCGTGGCGCGCCTGCTGGATGAGGGCGGGATTTCCTATCGCGAGATCGCTGAGAAGACCGGCGCCTCCACCACCACGGTCACCCGGGTTGCCCGTTTTCTCAGCCAGGAGCCCTGGCAGGGCTATCGCACTATTCTCAACCGATTGAAGGAGCAGGACTCGTGAGTTCGCGTCTGCGTATTGCCGTTCAAAGCAAGGGCCGCCTCGCCGAGGGCGGCATGGATCTGCTCAAGCGCTGTGGTCTGCGCTTCGCCTATGGTCGCGACAAGCTGCACCAGCGGGCCGAGAACATGGATGTCGATCTGATGCTGGTCCGCGATGACGACATCCCGAATTTTGTCGCGTCCGGCGCCTGCGATTACGGCATTGTCGGTGAGAATGTCCTGGCCGAGGAACAGGCGGCCGGCGGCCGCGCCCAGGAGCTGGAGATTGCCCTGCGTCTGGGCTTTGCCGGCTGCACGCTGAAACTCGCCGCATCCGAGGGCGGGGACATCAGGTCCGCCAAGGACCTGGACGGCAAGGCGGTGGCCACCTCCTATCCGGCCCTGACGGCCAAATACCTGGCCGACAATGGTGTGAAGGCCGAGATCGTCGAGATGCGCGGTTCCGTGGAAGTGGCGCCGCGCCTGCGCATTGCCGATGCGATCTGTGATCTCGTCTCGTCCGGCGCGACCCTGCAGGCCAATGGCCTCAAGGCTTTCGAGACGGTGCTGGAGAGTGAGGCCGTCCTGATCCGCCGCAAGTCGGGCCGCAACGAAACCGCCGACGAGATTGCCAATATCCTGATGCGGCGCGCGCGCGGCGTCATCGATTGCGCCCAGACCAAATACATCATGCTGAACGCACCGGTGGACCGGCTCGACGCCATCCGCTCGCTCCTGCCCGGGGCCGATGCACCCACCGTGGCCCAGATTGCCGGCCGCGAGGATGTCGTCGCCCTGCATGCGGTCTGCCGTGAACGCGTCTTCTGGGAGACCCTGGAAGCGCTTGAAAAGGAGGGCGCCCGCGCCATCCTCGTCCTGCCCATCGAGAAAATGCTGGCCTGATCCCATGAGCATGCTTGAAACCCTGATCTGGAACGAGGCCTCCGAAGCCGAACGCCGCCGGGCGCTGGCCCGGCCGGTGGAAACCGGGACCGCGGACGCCGCGGCGCGCGAGATCGTCGATGCGGTCCGGGCGCAGGGCGATACCGCCGTGCGCGCCTATGCCTCGCGGCTGGACGGTTACGCGCCGGATGATTTCCGCGTTCCCGCTGATGCCCTGACGCAGGCCCGCGCCGCCATGGACGCGGCCGATGTCGAGGCCATCAAGGCGGCGGCCGATGCCGTGCGCCGTTTCCACATCAAACAGGGTTATTCCGCCTATTCCGTGGAGACCTGGTCCGGCGTGCAGGCCTCGCGCCGGGCGACGCCGGTTGATGTCGCCGCGCTCTATGTGCCGGCTGGCAGCGCGCCACTCGTCTCCACCCTGATCATGCTGGCCGTACCCGCCCAGCTGGCCGGTGTGCCGCGCATCGTCGTGGTCGCACCGCCGAACGGGGAGGGCGGGGTGAACCCGGCCCTGCTGGCGACGGCGGAGATTCTCGGTCTGGACGAAGTCTATGCCCTTGGTGGCGCCCAAGCGGTCGCCGCCCTGGCAACGGGGAGTGCCGGCCTGCCGCGCGCCGACAAGATTTTCGGTCCGGGCAATGCCTATGTCGCCGCCGCCAAATCCTATGTCGCAGGTCTGCCGGGCGGTCCCGCCATCGATCTGCCGGCCGGACCCAGCGAGGTGATGGTGATCGCCGATGGCGAGGCCGATGCCGATTTCGTGGCCAGCGATCTCCTGAGCCAGGCCGAACACGATCCGTCGGCCCAGGTCGTCCTGGTCTGTTTCGACACCGCCACGCGTGACCGCGTGCTTGCCGCGACGCAAGCCCAGCTGGCCGACCTGCCGCGGGCCGAGATTGCCCGGGCGGCGCTGGAAAACTCCCGTACCGTGATCTGCGACAGCCTGGAGGCCGCGGCAGAGGTCGCCAATGCCTATGCGCCGGAACACCTGATCCTGCAGGCGGACAGTGCGGAACGCCTGGTCGGGCTCGTTCGTCATGCCGGGTCGATCTTTGTCGGTGCCTGGACGCCGGAAGCGGCGGGCGATTATGCCGCCGGTCCCAATCACACCCTGCCGACGAGCGGGGCCGGGCGGGCCTATGGCGGCGTCTCCGTGGAAAGCTTCCAGAAGACCACCACCATTCTGCGCGCCAGTGCCGAAGGCGCGGCGGGTCTGGCTCCGACCGTGGAACGCCTGGCCGCGCTGGAAGGGCTGGAGGCCCACGCAACGGCCATGCGTCTGCGCCGCGAGAAGGCTGAAGCGCTGAAATTGGAAACCGCAGCGGCCTCTGGTCCCCGGGCCGGCACAAAACGCCGCAAGACGGGCGAGACCGATGTCACGGTCACGGTCAATCTGGACCGCAATGGCCCGAACCGCATCGAGACCGGCGTCGGCTATTTCGATCACATGCTCGACCAGATCGCCCGCCATGGCGGGATTGCACTGGACGTGGCGGTGGAGGGTGACCTCCACATCGACGCCCACCACACGATCGAGGATGTCTGCCTGACTTTCGGGGAAGCCCTGCGTGAAGCCCTGGGTGACAAGCGCGGCATTGCGCGGTTCGGCTTTGAACTGCCCATGGACGAAACCCTGGCCTCGGTCTGGATCGATCTGTCCGGGCGTCCCTTTGCCAAGTTCGAGGGCGAAATTCCCGGCGAAATGGTCGGCGGTTTCCCCGTCGAAATGACCTCGCACGCCTTCCGCTCGATTGCGGAAAGTCTCGGCGCGGCCATTCACGTCAAGGTGGAGGGCGAGAACGCCCACCACATGGTGGAAGGTTGTTTCAAGGCGTTTGGCCGGGCCCTGCGCGGCGCGGTCCGTATCGAGGGTGACGCGCTGCCGTCCACCAAGGGCATGCTGGCATGACGATCGGTCTCATCGATACCGGCTGCGCCAATATCGCCTCGGTCCGCTTTGCCCTGGAACGGGCCGGGCTGGAGCATGTCGTCGTGCGCGACCCTTCCGAGACCGGCGATTGCGACCGGCTGATCCTGCCGGGCGTGGGCGCGGCAGGGGCTGCCATGGCGCGTCTGCAGGACCGGGGCTGGCCGGACGCTTTCCGCCAGGATGATCGTCCGCTTCTGGGCATTTGCCTGGGCATGCAGCTCCTGTTCGACCACTCCGCCGAAGGCGAGGTCGATACGCTCGGCCTGATCCCGGGCCGGGTGGAGAAACTGCCCCTCTCCGAGAGCCTGGTCTGGCCGCACATGGGCTGGAATGCGCTTCAGGCCTTCGGCCAGGACGAGCCGCTCCTGCGCGCTGTCTCGCTCGGCGAGTACGCCTATTTCGTCCACGGCTTCTACGCCCCGGTCGGCGCCCACACCGTGGCCCAGGCCGACTACGGCGCAGAAGTCTCCGCCATTGTCCGTGCCGGACACATTGCCGGCTGCCAGTTCCACCCGGAACGCTCCGGTCGTGTCGGTGCCCGTATCCTGTCCAACTTCGCGAGTCAGTAGTCCTGTGATCCTCTATCCTGCAATCGATCTGCTCGACGGCCGTGTCGTGCGCCTGCACAAGGGCGCCTTTGACGCGGTCACCGATTATGGCGACGACCCGGTCGCGGTCGCCGAACGCTTCGGCGAAGCCGGGGCCAGCTGGGTGCATGTCGTCGACCTGTCCGGCGCGCGCGACGGCAAGCGCCGCCAGAGCGATACGATCCGCGAGTTGTGCCGTACCGGGCTGCGCGTGCAGACGGGTGGCGGTGTGCGCTCCGCGGAAGATGTGGAGAGCCTGCTGGCGATCGGCGTGGAGCGCGTCATTGTCGGTTCGCTCGCCGTCACCGAACCGGAACAGGTTTCGCGATGGCTGGAGCGCTATGGTCCCGACCACATCACGCTGGCCCTGGATGTGAAACGCACGGGCGGCCAGTACCGGCCGGCCCTGTCCGGCTGGACCGATCTGATGATGACGACGCTGGATGATGTCGTGAAAGCCTATGACGGTGCAGGTCTGGCCCATGCCCTGGTCACCGATATCGGCCGGGATGGCGATCTGTCCGGTCCGAACCTCGCCCTGTATCGCGGTCTCGTCGAGCGCTTCCCCGAGGTGCAATGGCAGGCCTCTGGCGGCATTGCCTCGCTGGAAGACATCAAGGCGGCGCGCGAAACCGGTGTGGCCGGGGCGATTTCCGGCAAGGCGATCTATGAAAACCGCTTCAGCATCCAAGAGGCCCTGGCATGCTCGCAAGGCGAATAATTCCCTGCCTGGACGTGCGCGATGGCCGCGTCGTGAAAGGCGTGAAATTCCGCGATCACGAGGATGTCGGCGATATTGTCGACCTGGCCCGCCGCTATGCCCGTGAAGGGGCGGACGAGCTGGTCTTCTACGACATTGCCGCCTCGGCCCGCGGCGCCACGGTGGAACCGGAATGGGTCAGCCGGGTTGCGCGCGAGATCGATATTCCCTTCTGCGTCGCCGGCGGAATACGTTCCGTCGATGATGCCCGTGCCCGCCTGTTTGCCGGTGCGGACAAGATCTCCGTCAACACACCGGCGCTGGCCCATCCGGCGCTGATCGACACGCTGGCCCGGGAGTTCGGCAGCCAATGCATCGTCCTGGGCGTGGACAGCCGCGTCATCGATGGCGCCTGGCGCGTGCACCAGTTCACCGGCGATCCGGACAAGACACTGACCGATCACCGCAAGACGCTGGACTGGGTGCGTGAAGCCATTGATCGCGGCGTCGGTGAGGTCGTGCTGAACTGCATGGACATGGATGGCGTGCGCGATGGCTATGACATCGAGCAATTGGCCGCCGTCCGGGCGGTGTGTTCCACACCTTTGATCGCCTCCGGCGGGGCCGGACGGAAAGAGCACTTCAAATCCGTGTTCGAATTGGCCAATGTCGACGGGGCGCTGGCCGCCAGCGTGTTTCACAAGGGGGTCATCGAAATCGGCGATTTGAAAGCCTATCTCGGTGATGAGGGAATCAGAGTCAGACCATGATTGATGCCAAAAGCCTGGACTGGAAAAAGTCCGACGGGCTCATCCCGGCCATTATCCAGGACGCGGCCACGCGCCAGGTCCTCATGCTGGGTTACATGAATGAAGACGCGCTCGCGAAGACCATCGAGAGCGGCAAGGTGCATTTCTTCTCCCGCTCGCGCCAGGAACTCTGGAAGAAGGGCGAGACCTCGGGGAATACGTTCAAGCTCGTCTCCCTGGCGGCCGATTGCGACAAGGACACGCTGCTGGTCGAGGTGAAGCCGAAGGGCCCGGCCTGTCATACCGGCACGGTCTCCTGTTTCGGGGATGACCCGGCACCGGGCCTGGGCTTCCTGGCGCATTTGCGGGCGATCATCCGCAAGCGCAAGAAGGACAAGCCCAAAGGCTCCTATGTCGGCGGGTTGATGGCCCGCGCGCCGAAACGTCCGGCCCAGAAGGTCGGCGAGGAGGGCGTCGAGGTTGCCATGGCGGCGGTGTCCGAAAGCAAGGCGGCGCTCAAGGGCGAGGCGGCGGATCTGCTTTTCCACCTCATGGTCCTGCTGGAATCCCGCGACCTCAGCCTGGATGATGTCGTCAATGTCCTGCGCAAGCGCCACGCGGTGCGGGCTGCGAAACCGGGTAACAAACAGGAATAGTTCCATGATGAAATCGGCCGCGCTGGGAATTTCGGCTCTGCTTCTCGTCACGCTCCCCGCCTGTGCCCAGGACTATGTCCCGCCGCGGGGTGATGCGAACTGGGAAGCGCGTGATCCGGCCGATATGGGTCTGGATCCGGATGCGCTTCAGGCGGCGATCGATTTTGCCATCGCGAACGAGACTTCCCCGCCGGAAGGCTGGGAGGGGATTGATGTGCGCGATCTCTCCCTCATGGTGCCGCTGACCTGGGCCTTTGAGCCGCATTCCAGCCCGCTGGGTGAATTGCGTCCGCGCGGTGAGCCGTCCGGCCTCATCCTGCGCGACGGCTATATCGTGGCGTCCTGGGGTGAGCTGGAGCGGGTCGACATGACCTTCTCCATCTCCAAGACCTTCCTCTCCCACACGATCGGTCTCGCCCTGGCGGACGGGCTGATCGCGGACGTGAATGACCCGGTCTCATCCGATGTCGCCGATCCGCTCTTCCATACCGAGCACAATACGCCGATCACCTGGGACCAGATGCTGCGCCAGACCTCGGGCTGGTGGGGCACGCTCTGGGACAAGCCGGCCTGGGCCGACCGACCGGCGCGCGACAATCCGGCGCGCGATCTTGTGGCCGGTCCGCCGGAACCGGGGTCGGCCTGGGAATACAATGATGTCCGCGTGAACGCCCTGGCCCTGGCCGGGCTGCATGTCTGGGAGCGCGAGCTGCCGGATGTCCTGGCCGAACGGATCATGGACCCGATCGGCTCGTCCGGGACCTGGGAATGGCATGGCTATGAGAATAGCCATGTCACGCTCAATGGCGAAGAGATGTGGTCCGTCTCCGGCGGCGGTCACTGGGGCGGCGGCATGATGCTGTCGGCCTATGACCAGGCCCGGTTCGGCCTGCTCGGCCTGCGCCGCGGCAATTGGGGCGGGGAGCAGCTCGTGCCGGAAGACTTCTACACCGCTGCGACCACGCCGACCGATGTCATGCCGTCCTATGGCTATATGAATTTCTTCCTCAACGTGCCGGGCGATGAGCGGGCCGCGATTGCCGTCGAGGAAGCGCCGTCGTCCAGCTTCGCCTATCTCGGAGCGGGGGCGAACATGATCTATATCGATCCCGAACACGACATTGTGGCCGTGGTCCGTTGGATCGACTCCGCCCAGCGCAATGAATTCATCCGGCAGTTGATGGCGGCGATCGAGGAGTAAGGCGACCCGCCCCGGTTCGCGGCCCGGTTCGCGCGCTGGTTACCGCGCTCCTGATTTCAATTTGAAATTGCTAACCAGCCTCAATCGCTTCAGAATACGCCTCAGGGGCGAGCCCGGACCGGGTGTCGCGGCAGACCGAGGAGGGTGGCATGCAAATGCTGGATCTGCGTGTGTGGAGTGTGATGTGTCTGGGGGCTGTGTGGCTGGCGGCCTGTTCGCCGGCGGCTGACGAGGCGGCACCGGCGCCTGAGGCGGAGACCGTACCGGCGGAACTCTCGGAACCGGCCGCTGATCTTGTGACCAATGATGATCCGCCGCCGCGCGCGGATGCCTTCGAGGAAGTCACCAATTTCCTCGCCTGTACCGGCAATCCCTATGCCCTTTGCTACTATTCCGGGCCGGAGGGTGCGCAGCCGACGATGGATGGCAGTTCCACGCCCTTGCCCTGCAATCCCAACGCCACCGAGACGGCGGCCGACTGCACCTGTTTTGCGGTCACCAATGGCGTCTATGTCGAGGATGGCGATCCGCTGATCTTCAATTTCGTGGAGATCGGCTCGATCCTGAATCCGGAGGTCCGGGCGGAAACCATGGCTGTGTGCCATGAGGATGGCTCGAACTGCCTCAACATGGTCAATCTGGCCAGCGGCATCTGCGAGTACAGCGACAATCCGGTGATCGCCGCGCTGGAAGAGTGCCAGCCTGCTCCGGTCTGTGACTATCTCGGCGATGTGGCGACGGGAACGACGCAGACGCTCTATCCCGAACAGCCCGATGTGGCCCTGATCTCGACCTTCTCCATGGCCTATCAGGACGTGATGTATTTCGGCTCCACCGATTGCAGCGACCAGGCGGAGCCGCTCTATGCCGGCTGCATGACGGCGCCCTGTACAGAAGCGGACGAGAACGGGCTGACCACCTGTACCTGTCCGACCTATGCCGGGCCCTATCAGGTCGGTCAGGAATATCCGCCGCAGACACCGTCGAATCCCGATGCGCCGCAAGTGCAGTGTGATATCTCGCCGAATGTCTGGTCGGCGGCGCTCAACAATATGAGCACGCCGGTCACGCCGGGCGACTGATCCGCCTCAGGCGCCGGGGCCGAAGCGTTCCGTCATGGAATGGCGGCTGCCCGGATGGACCAGACGGGCATAGGTGACGACATCATCGCCCTGGAAGGTCCGCCGCTCCAGCACGAGCAGGGCATCACCCGGCGCCGTGCCCAGTCGGCGGGCCTGCTCCGGCGAGGCATTGATGGCGGACACGGTGTGTTCCGCCTCCGTCCAGGGGGCGGCGCGCAGCAGCCAGCTGCCCGGTCCCACGGTGGAGAAATCGGCATGGGCCGCCTCCGGAAGGAGGTTGAGATTGATCCAGCGCTGCTCGTATTCGACGATCTTGCCATCCGCCGTGTGCAGGCATTCCACATGCTGCAGCCGGGTCCCGAAGGGCAGGCGCATATGGCGGGCAATCGCGTCGGGCGCGGGAATGGTTTCGTTGATTTCACAGCGATAGCCATAGACCTCGCCGCGGGCGGGAATGGCGCTGGCCATGTCGACAATCTGCAGGATCGCCGCCGGGGCATCCGGCTGGGCGACAAAGGTGCCGGCCCGGCGCTTGCGCACCAGAAGCCCGTCCTCGGTCAATTCCTTCAGGGCCCGGTTCACGGTCATGCGGGCAATGGACATGTGCTCGGTGAACTCCGATTCCGAGGGCAGACGGTGGCCGGGTTTCCAGTGTCCCGACCGGATCAGGCCGGAGATGGCGCGCTTGATCTGGTCATAGACCGGGCCTTCGCCATCGAGCTGGATGTCGTCCATACCCCCGCGCATCAGACGGCCTCCAGGATGTCGGACAGCGTGGTCCGCCAGGCCTTGTCCATGGTCTCGCGGGCTAGGGCCCGGCCCTCGCGGACACATTCGCGGCCGCCGACATGGACCGAACGCACCAGGCTGCGCTCGCCGCAGAACAGCCAGCTGTCCAGCAGCGCATCGCCGCGCCGGCCGGTCAGGCCGGGATGATGCGTGTCCAGCTCCACCAGGTCGGCCCGCATGCCCGGCGACAGCTGCCCCTGCCTGTGCTGCAAGGCCCGGCCCCCCCCGGACAGGCTCGCCTCGAAAAGGCGGCGGCCTGTGCTCTGGCCGGCCCCGGCGAGTACATTGCGTTCGCGGCGGGTGAGGCGCTGTCCATATTCCAGCAAGCGGATTTCCTCGGCCAGATCGATCCGGATATGGCTGTCCGAGCCGATCCCGATCACACCGCCCTCGGCCAGGTAATCCACGGCCGGAAACAGCCCGTCGCCCAGATTGGCCTCGGTCAGCGGACACAGGCCGGCAACGGCGCCGGAGCGGGCCAGGTCGCGGGTTTCGCTGGCGTCCATATGGGTGGCGTGGACCAGGCACCAGGTCGCATCGACCGGCTGGTTGTCGAGCAGATGCCGCACCGGACGCGCGCCGGTCGAGGCCAGGCAATCCTCCACTTCGCGGACCTGTTCGGCGATATGGATATGGACCGGGCCGGCCTTTGCCAGCGGCCGGATCGCGTCGATATCCGCCAGGTCGGCCGCCCGCAGGGAGTGCGGGGCGATGCCGATATTGGCGTGATCGAGCCGGGCGACATGGCGCGCGGAGGCGGTGTGGAGTTCGGCGTAACTGTCCGGATCATTGAGGAAACGGCGCTGGCCCTCGCTCGGCGACTGGCAGTCGAAACCGGCCCAGCGATAGAAGACGGGCAGGAGGGTGAGGGCGATCCCGGTCCGGGCCGAGGCTGCGCAAATCCGCGCCGCCATTTCGGCAGGATCGTCATAGGGCGATCCGTCCGGGGCGTGGTGGAGATAGTGGAATTCCCCGACGCTGGTGAAACCGGCCTCGAGCATTTCCACCTGCACCCAGCCGGCAATCGCCTCGACATGGTCGGGCGTCAGCCGTTCATTGAAGGCGTACATGAGCTGGCGCCAGGACCAGAAACTGTCCGAACCGGGGCCACGGCGCTCGGTCAGACCGGCCATTGCGCGCTGGAAACTGTGCGAATGCAGGTTCGCCATGCCGGGCACACAGCATCGCAACAGCACTGAATCGGGTTCAGGATCGGCCTGGGAGCGGACTGAAATGATATCGCCATGCGTGTCGACCGTGATCGCGACACGATCAGCCCAACCCTCCGGCAGGAGTGCGGTCTCGGCGAAAAATTCAGTCATCACGGTTCAACCCGGCTGGACAGACTCACTTCCGGGTTTTTATTGTATAGACAATTAGCCGCTTGCAAAGGGTTTGGCCGATGCATTTCGACAGATTGCTGACCGAGGCCCGGATCGCGACCATGTCCGAGACCGGAACCCCCTATGGCGAGATCGCCCATGGCGCGATCGGGATTTCCGGCGACCGGATCGCCTGGGTCGGGTCGATGGACGATATCCCCGGTTCGGCGGATGTCACCGAGAGCCTGGAAGGCCGCTGGGTGACGCCGGCCCTGATCGATTGCCACACCCATCTCGTCTTCGCCGGGGACCGGTCGGACGAGTATGAGCGCAAGCTGGCCGGCGAAAGCTATGAAGTCATCGCCCGCGAAGGCGGCGGAATCCGCAAGACGATGACCGCGACCCGCCAGGCCGGAGCCGCCGAACTGGCTGCGCTGGCCCTGGGGCGTCTGGATGCCTATGCGGCGGAAGGGGTCGGCACGATTGAGATCAAGTCGGGCTACGGCCTCACGATGGAGGCCGAACTGGCGCAGCTGAAGGCCGCGCGTGGTATGGGGCTGGCATCGGGCATGCGGATTGTCCCGACGCTTTTGGCCGCCCACACCGTACCGCCGGAATATGAGGGGCGCTCGGGCGATTATATCGATGAGGTCTGCATTCCGCTGGTTCGCGAAGTGGCCCGGACCGGACTGGCCGAGGCGGTGGATGCCTATTGCGAAGGCATCGGCTTCAGCCCGGAAGAGACGCGGCGTCTCTTCATCGCCGCCAAGGCGGCCGATTTGCCGGTGAAACTCCATGCCGACCAATTGTCCGATACGGGCGGCGCCCAGCTGGTCGCCGAGTTCGGCGGCCTCTCGGCGGACCATATCGAATACACGAATGAGGCCGGGATCGCGGCCATGGCCAAGGCCGGCACGGTCGGGGTCCTCCTGCCGGGGGCTTTCTATGCCCTCCGGGAGACCCAGCGTCCGCCGGTCGAGGCGATGCGCGCGGCAGGGGTGAAAATGGCGGTGGCCACGGATGCCAATCCGGGCACCTCGCCCCTGGTCTCCCTGCTGATGGCGGCCAACATGGCCTGCACGCTCTTCCATCTCACCGTGGAGGAAGCCTTTGCCGGCATCACGCGCGAAGCGGCGCGGGCGCTGGGCAAGCTGGACGAGATCGGCACGATCGAGCCGGGCAAGGTCGCGGATCTGGCGATCTGGGACATCGAGCGTCCGGCGGAACTGGTTCAATGGATGGGAAAACGGCCCCTGCATGGCCGCATCCTCGGAGGAGAATGGCTGTGAGTTCTGTGGTCGTCACACCGGGCGAAATGCGCCTGGCCGATTGGGCGGAAATCTATCGCGGCGCGGCGCCGAAAATCGATGGCGGGGCCAAGCCGGCCGTCGATGCGGCCGCGCAGACGGTGGATGATCTCATCGCCTCGGGCCGGGCCGTCTACGGCCTGAATACCGGGTTCGGCAAGCTGGCCCAGACCCGCATTGCCGATGATGAACTGGCCACGCTGCAGGAACGCCTGGTCCTGTCCCACGCCGCCGGCATCGGTGAGCCGCTGCCCGCGCGCATCGTCCGCCTGATTCTGGCGCTGAAAATGGCCTCGCTGGGCCGGGGTGCCTCCGGTGTGCGCTGGACCACGATCGAGGGCATCCAGGCGATGCTGGATGCGGACTGCCTGCCGCTGATCCCGTCCCAGGGCTCGGTCGGCGCGTCCGGTGACCTCGCTCCGCTGGCCCACATGTCCGCCGCCCTGATCGGGGCCGGGGAGGTGGTGTTCAAGGGCGAACGCCTGCCCGCCGCCGAAGGCCTGAAGAAAGCGGGTCTGAAACCGCTGCAGCTGGGTCCCAAGGAAGGCCTCGCCCTGCTCAATGGCACCCAGACCTCCACGGCGTTGGCCCTGGCCGGCCTGTTCGAGGTGGAGGCCGGTTTCCGCGCGGCCCAGGTTTCCGGCGCTTTCTCGGTGGAAGCCGCCAAGGGCTCGGTCGCGCCCTTTGATCCGCGCATTCACAGCCTGCGGGGCCATCCCGGCCAGATCGCCGTGGCGGCCAGCCTGCGCGATCTGCTCGCCGGGTCCAACATCCTCGCCAGCCATGAGAATTGCGACAAGATCCAGGACCCGTACTGCCTGCGCTGCCAGCCCCAGGTCATGGGCGCGGTGATGGATCTGCTGGGCCAGGCCGGTCAGGTTCTGGAACGGGAAGCCAATGCGGTGACCGACAATCCGCTGGTCTTCACCGATACGGGCGAAGCCATTTCCGGCGGCAATTTCCACGCCGAGCCGGTCGCCTTTGCCGCTGACCAGATCGCCATGGCGGCCTGCGAGATCGGATCGATCTCCGAACGCCGCATCGCGCTTCTGACCGACCCGGCCGTGTCGGGCCTGCCGGCTTTCCTGACGCCCAATCCGGGCATCAATTCCGGTTTCATGATCGCCCATGTCACCGCGGCCGCCCTGGTGTCGGAGAACAAGCAGAAAGCCTATCCGGCCTCGGTCGACAGCATTCCCACCTCGGCCAACCAGGAAGACCATGTCTCCATGGCCACGCATGGCGCGTTCCGCCTGCTGAAAATGGCCGAGAACCTCCATGCCGTCGTCGGTATCGAGGCGATCAGTGCCGTGCAGGGGATGGATTTCCATCTCGGCCTGCAATCCTCGCCGCGTCTTGAAAAAGCGCGGAAAACGCTACGCGAGGCCGTTCCCGCCTATGGCGATGACCGCTATTTTGCCAGCGATATCGAAGCGGCCCGCGATCTGGTCGCCAGCGGTGGGCTGGTGGCGGCGGCGGGCGAGGTTCCGGGGATCGTCTGATGGACGTTTATGAGCTGCACCGGGGATCATCCCCGTTGATCGTTTCCATGCCGCATTCGGGTACGGCCCTGTCGCCGGGCCTGGAGGCGCGCCTCTCCAGCAAGGGGCGCGGCCTGCCGGACACGGACTGGCATGTGCCGCAGCTCTACAATTTCCTGACCGGATTCAAGGCCTCCACCATCAAGGCGAACTTCTCGCGCTATGTGATTGATCTCAATCGTGATCCGACCGGACATTCCCTCTATCCCGGCCAGGCGACCACGGAGCTGGTCCCGACCACGCTGTTCGACGGCACGCCAATCTACAAGGATGGCGAGGCGCCGGACGAGGACGAGATCGAACAGCGCCGGACCGAGTATTACGATCCCTATCACCGCGCCCTGACCGAGCTGATCATGCAGACGCGGATGGAGCATGGCTATGTCGTGCTCTGGGATGCGCACTCCATCGCCTCCGAAGTGCCGCGCCTGTTCGAGGGCGTGTTGCCGGATCTCAATCTGGGCACGAATGGCGGTGAGAGCTGTGACCGCACGATCGAGCGCTGGGCCGTGAAGGCCATGATGGATCACGAGGATTATGCCTCGATCGTCAATGGGCGTTTCAAGGGTGGCTGGATCACGCGGGCCTATGGCCGGCCCAGCCAGAATGTCCATGCCCTGCAAATGGAACTGGCCCAGTCCGCCTACATGAAAACCGAAGCCGCCCCCTGGGCCTTCGACGAGACCAAGGCCGACGCCCTGCGCGCGGCCCTGACAGACACGATCAAGGCGGCGCTGGATGCTGCTGCGATGCTTTATTCCGGAGAGGTGAAGTAGTGACCCAGACCCGCCGCGACAATTCCCGCATCATCCGCGCCAAGCACGGCACCGAGCTCGACGCCACGCACTGGGCCGCCGAAGCGCCGCTGCGCATGCTGATGAACAATCTCGACCCGCAAGTGGCCGAGAAGCCGGAAGAACTCGTGGTCTATGGCGGGATCGGCCGCGCCGCCCGGGACTGGGAAAGCTTTGACCGCATCGTCGCGACCCTGAAACGCCTCAAGGAAGACGAGACCCTGCTGGTCCAGTCGGGCAAGCCGGTCGGCGTCTTCCGCACCCACAAGGATGCGCCGCGGGTCCTGATCGCAAACTCCAATCTCGTGCCGCACTGGGCCAATTGGGACCATTTCCGCGAGCTCGATAAGAAGGGCCTGATGATGTACGGCCAGATGACGGCCGGGTCCTGGATCTATATCGGCAGCCAGGGCATCGTTCAGGGCACCTATGAGACCTTCGTCGAGGCCGGCCGTCAGCACTATGGGGGCGATCTGACCGGCAAGTGGATCCTGACCGGTGGTCTGGGCGGAATGGGCGGGGCCCAGCCGCTCGCCGCGACCATGGCGGGCGCCAGCATGCTGGCCGTGGAATGCCAGCCCAGCCGGATCGAGATGCGCCTGAAGACCGGCTATCTCGACAAGAGCGCCACCACGCTCGACGAAGCGCTGGACATGATCAATGAAGCCTGCGCCAAGGGGGAGGCGGTCTCTGTCGGCCTGCTGGGCAATGCGGCCGAGATTTTCCCGGAACTGGTCAAGCGCGGCGTGCGTCCGGACATGGTCACCGACCAGACCTCCGCCCATGACCCGGTGAATGGCTATCTGCCCGCCGGCTGGACGCTGGCGGAATGGGATGAGAAGCGCGAGAGCGATCCCGCCGCCGTCGAAGCCGCCGCCAAGGCCTCCATGGCCGAGCAGGTCAAAGCCATGCTCGCCTTCTGGGAACAGGGCATTCCGACACTGGATTACGGAAACAATATCCGCCAGATGGCCCAGGACATGGGCGTGGACAATGCCTTCGATTTCCCGGGTTTCGTGCCGGCCTATATCCGCCCACTCTTCTGCCGCGGCATCGGTCCCTTCCGCTGGGCCGCCCTGTCCGGCGATCCGGAGGACATCTACAAGACCGACGCCAAGGTGAAGGAACTCATCCCGGACAATCCGCACCTGCACCGCTGGCTCGACATGGCGCGCGAGCGCATCCAGTTCCAGGGCCTGCCGGCGCGCATCTGCTGGGTCGGCCTGGGCGAACGCCACAAGCTGGGCCTGGCCTTCAACGAGATGGTCGCAAACGGCGAGCTCAAGGCTCCCGTCGTGATCGGCCGCGACCATCTGGACTCAGGCTCCGTCGCCAGCCCCAACCGCGAAACCGAAGGCATGATGGACGGCTCCGACGCGGTCGCCGACTGGCCCTTGCTGAACGCTTTGCTGAACACCGCGTCCGGCGCCACCTGGGTCTCCCTCCATCATGGCGGCGGCGTCGGCATGGGCTATTCCATGCACTCCGGCCAGGTCGTCATGGCCGACGGCACCCCGGAAGCCGCCGAGCGCGTGGGGCGTGTGCTCTGGAACGACCCGGGCACCGGCGTGATGCGGCATGCCGATGCCGGGTATGAGATCGCGAAGGACTGCGCGAAGGAGCAGGGGCTGGATTTGCCGAGCCTCTAGGCGCTTTCCTCCCCATTCCATGGGGAGGTGTCCCGCAGGGACGG
Organism: Maricaulis alexandrii; assembly: GCF_005871165.1. Lineage (GTDB taxonomy): Bacteria > Pseudomonadota > Alphaproteobacteria > Caulobacterales > Maricaulaceae > Maricaulis > Maricaulis alexandrii. Next base: position 136,535 of record NZ_SWKP01000003.1, read on the forward strand.
AGGGGCCGGCGAAGCCGGAATTACGGCGCTTCGCGCCGCCCCTTCGACCCGATGCTGCGCATCGGCCCACTTCCCCATGAAATGGGGAAGAAAGCTCTTCATTGTTCCCGAGTTTCACCCGTCAGCCCACGGTGCCCGCAGGGCACCCGGGGGGACCTCATCCATCCTGCCGGCAGGTTAGCGCAGGTCCCCCGGACAAGCCGGGGGATGACGGTGGTTTTTGGGGTCGGGGGAGGGCTCCAGTCCTCCCAATCCACCACCCATTTGTCATCCCGGACGAATGCCCGGCCTCGAGCCGGGCGGAGATCCGGGACCCATACTCCCGGTTTCCGAGATTTTTACGCGGACACGCCGAGCCTGCTTTCGGGCCAAGCTTGCGGATATGGGTCCCTGATCTGCGGCCTGCTTTCGCAGGCCATCCGTCAGGGATGACAACTTTCAGAGCATAGCTCCATTTTTGTCGGAAGTGCGTCAGCGCTGTCCGGCAAAAATGGGTTCGCAGGGATGGCGAGCGAGGGTGTGACCCTGAGATTTCCTTGTCGCCAGTCCCACTTTGCCGCCACAGGATCCAGCTTAGGATGGCAGTCTTTGGGGAGGGATGAATGTTTCAGTTCTGGCGCCAATTGATGACCATTCAGCTGATCCTTCTGGTCAGCCTGTATGTCATCCTCATCCAGTCCCATCCGCTCTGGATCGATGTCGCGGTTTTTGCCGGTAATTGTCTGCTTTGCGGGCTGGTGGCCCTGACAGCCCGTTACCGGGATAGGGCGCGTTTCATGGCCCGTTTTCTGGTGCTGGGCTGTGTGGTCTGGATTGTGATCGGAGGCTTCCATCTGGGCGAGGCGGAGCTGCGTGCCGGTCTGTTCCGCGCCTTGGCGGAGCAGGAGGAGACGCGCTGGGTGGCAGCGATTTTCGTCGAAGTGTTCGTGCTGCAATTCATCCTGCTGCGGCACAATCTCGCGGTTCAATGGCTGGGTCACGAGGTGGACGCCCATGGACGGGCGAGGCCGCCGGGGGTGGGATAGATGCGCATTTTACCGTCTCCCCGGTGGGGGAGAGGTGGTGGTGCGCCCGCGACAGCGGGTGGCAGGGATGACAAGTGCTGGCTGCGCCCATACAAAACCTCCAAACCCCGACTCATCCGCAGGAGTACTTCATGTCCGACGCGTTTTTCTCCGATCTCAAAGCCGAACTTGCCCAGATCGAGGCGGACGGGCTGTACAAGCGCGAGCGGATCATCACCTCGGAACAGTTCTCCGAGATCGATGTGACGGCGGACGGGCGCGAGAGCCATGTCATCAATTTCTGCGCCAATAATTATCTCGGCCTGGCCAATCATCCGGCCCTGATCCAGGTGGCCAAGGATACGCTGGACAGCCATGGTTTCGGCATGGCCTCGGTGCGCTTCATCTGTGGCACGCAGGATCTGCACAAGGCGCTGGAAGCGAAGATCGCGGAGTTCACCGGCCAAGAGGATGCCATCCTTTATGCTGCCGCCTTTGACGCCAATGGCGGTGTGTTCGAACCGCTGCTGGGGCCGGAGGATGCGATCATCTCCGACGCGCTCAATCATGCCTCCATTATTGATGGCGTGCGCCTGTGCAAGGCGAAGCGCTATCGCTACGCCAATTCGGACATGGATGATCTGGAGACCCAGCTGAAACAGGCCCGGGCCGATGGCGCGCGCCATATCCTGATCGTCACCGATGGTGTGTTCTCGATGGATGGCTATATTGCCAAGCTTCCCGAGATCGTCGCCCTGGCCAAGCGCTATGACGCGATGACCATGGTGGATGACTGCCACGCCCACGGTTTCATGGGCGCCAAGGGCCGCGGCACGCCGGAGCATTGCGGCGTGATGGGCGAGATCGACATCATCACCGGCACGCTGGGCAAGGCGCTGGGTGGCGCGATGGGTGGGTTCACCGCGGCGCGCAAGGAAATCATCGACATGCTGCGCCAGCGCTCGCGCCCCTATCTCTTCTCCAACTCCATCGCTCCGGCGATTGCCGGGGCTTCGCTGAAAGCGCTGGAGATGGTCGCCGAGGGTGATGATCTGCGCGCCCGCCTGACCGCCAATGCGGAGCGCTTCCGCAAGGGCATGTCCGAGGCCGGTTTCGACCTCCTGCCGGGCGAGCATCCGATCATTCCGGTCATGCTGGGCGATGCCAAACTGGCCCAGGACATGGCGGCGAAACTGATGGATGAGGGCGTCTATGTGATCGGCTTCTTCTTCCCGGTCGTGCCCAAGGGCCAGGCGCGTATCCGCACCCAGATGTCCGCCGCCCACACGCCGGAGATGATCGACCGCGCCGTGGCGGCCTTCACCAAGGTGGGGAAGGAACTGGGTGTGATCTGATTTTCGCCCCGTTACATTAAAATGCGCGGTGTTTGCGCATGGAATGAGACCTCATGGCGTTTGAAACGGATGTCATCATAGTCGGAGCCGGAGCGGTCGGACTGGCCTGTGCGCGGGCGTTTGCGGCGCGGGGTTTCGAGACGATTGTCCTTGAACGCGAGGCGGGGATTGGCCAGGGCGTGTCCTCGCGCAATTCCGAGGTCATCCATGGCGGTCTCTACTATCCCACCGGCTCCCTGAAGGCGCGCTTCTGTTCGATCGGGCGGGGATTGATGTATTCCTTCCTCGACCTGCACAAGGTCGATCACGCCAAGTGCGGCAAGCTGGTCGTGGCTACCGAAAAGGACGAGGTGCCGCGTCTCCAGGCCATCCTCGACCAGGCCGGAGCCAATGGCGTGCCGGGCATGCGCCTGATCTCCGGCGAGGAAGCCCGCGCGCTGGAACCCAATCTGCGCGCCGAGGCCGCGCTGGTCTCGCCGGAAAGCGGGGTGATGGACAGTCATGGCTATATGGAAGCCCTGGCCGGCGAGCTGAGCGCCCGGGGCGGCGCGATTGCCCTGAACACGCCCTTTGCCGGGGCCACACCGCGTCCGGAGGGCGGGTTTGTCGTTCGCACGGGCGGTGACCAGACGACGGAAGTCACGACGCGCTATCTGGTGATCGCGGCCGGCCTCGGCGCTCAGATGGCTGCGGCGGCCATTGAGGGCTATCCGGCGGCGCAGATCCCCAAACTCCATTACGGCAAGGGCGTCTATTTTGCCCTGACCGGCAAGGCGCCGTTCTCGCATCTGGTGTATCCGCTGCCGATCCCGGGCGCGCTGGGCACGCATTACCGCCGGGATCTGGGCGGGCAGGGGCGGTTCGGTCCGGATCTGGAATTCGTCGAGACGGAAGACTACAGCGTCGATCCGGCGCGGGCCGGGGCCTTCTATGACACGATCCGCCGCTTCTGGCCGGACCTGCCCGATGACGCCCTGGTGCCCGACTATGCCGGCATCCGCCCGAAACTCCACGGTCCCGGCGAAGCGATGCCGGATTGGCGGATCGATACGCCGGCGGTGCATGGCCTGCACGGCCTGATCACCCTGTTCGGGATTGAGAGCCCGGGCCTGACCGGATCGCTGGCCATCGGCGAAGCCGTGGCGGGTGAACTGACCCAGGCGCGGCCGCAGGGCTGAACCCGGGGCGGGGCTTCCCGCACGACCCCGGATTCCCGACTGTCCAATCCCTCCCGGATTCGGATGCTTCCATTCCCTCTGAAATGACCTGCATGCACAGGGTAATCTGTTTGTGTTCATGAGGTTTTTCAAAGGAGGGACGTCCATGAGAATTGGTATTCTTGTGACCGGCGCCGCGTTGGCCGCCGTCTTCATCGCCGGACTGATGTGGGGTCTGCCCCAATACGGGGTCTGGCAGCAGGAACTGGCCGGCCGCGCCGAACTCGTGCGCGCCGAACAGAACCGCCGCATCGCCGTGCTGGAAGCCCAGGCGCGCCTGGAGGCTGAGGAGCTCAATGCCCAGGCCGAGATCGCCCGCGCCCATGGTGTGGCCGAGGCCAATGCCATTGTCGCCGAAGGGCTGGGCGGGCCGGAAGGCTATCTGCGCTACCTGTGGATCCAGTCGCTCGGCGAAAACGGACAGGATGTCATCTACATCCCGACCGAGGCCGGTCTTCCCATCCTGGAAGCCAGCCGACATATCGCCCAATAGGCGAGTGAAAAAACTGGCTCGGCCGGTCCCCCCAGGGGCCGGCCGTCCCCGTTTCAGGGGATGGCGTTCGTCGCAATCCCGGTGACCCTGGCGCCAAAGCGGCGTATTCAGACAGGGTGAGCGGTTCGCCACGCAGGCGAATTTGCATCCGTTTGATCGCTTGGGGGCATCACAACGGTAACCTGTTGGAGGGGAGCCATGACGGACACCAATGCAAACGAAACCCTGACAGCACGTCCCCAGGACGAAATGCTGCCTTTCCTGAACAATTTCCATGACATCTTCACCACGATCGGTGTGGTGATCCTGCTGGCCGGCCTGGGTGCCGGTGCGGTACAGGTGCTCGACGGACTGGCCCTGCCGGAAGGCGAGCAGGGCTGGCAGGCCGTGCTGATGGGCCTGATCGGCGGCATTGCCGTGATCATCTGGGCGCTGTCCGCCCTGCTGGTCGGCAAGCAACGCCGCATCCTGCCCGGCATCGTCTTGAGCGGTGCCTTCGCCGTGGCCTCGGCCATCGTTCTGGTCTGGGCCTATGTCCAGTTCCTGATCCATGGTGTGGGCATCACGGAAGCCTCGCTGGAAGCCGCTGTGGCACCGGTTGACGACATGGAGTTCGGCCGTGATGCGGTGATGGCCCTGGCCAATGCCCTGCCGGTCTGGGTGCGTATCCTGCCAATGGTCGCCGCCCTGGCGGCTCTGGCCCCGATGATCGCCTATTACCTGAATTTCCGCCTGCCGTTTGCGGGTGGTCTGACCGGGGTCGGCCTGGTGGGTCTGGTCGTCGCGACCCTGTTCACCATTGATCCCTATACGACGATCGTCTGGATGCCGGCCGTGAATGTGGTCGCCGGTGCGGCCTTGCTGCTGGCAGGGATCATTTTCGACAGCCGTGATCCGGACCGCAACACCCGCATCTCCGGCACCGCCTTCTGGCTGCACTTCTTCGCCGCGCCGATGCTGCTGACCGCCGTGCTGAACGTGACCCAGCTGGGCTGGACCTTCTCGGAAGCCGATTTCGCCAATCCGGAAGCCTTCAGCCTGTTGTCGGCGATGGCCACGAACAGCGCCGAAGCGACCGGCCTGGCCGCCATCGCCCTGGCCGTAATCGGTGTGTTCGCCCTGATCTCCCTGCTGATCAACCGGCGCGCCCTGATCGTCTCGGGCCTGCTGACGGCCGGCATCGCGATCAGCGTCCTGGTCAGCGCGTCCGGCCTGGGTGTGGGCGCCGTGGTCGCCGTGACCCTGCTGGTCCTGGGCGCTGTCGTGGTCCTGCTGGGCGCGGCCTGGAACCCGGTCCGCAAGATCCTGCTGACACCGCTGCCGAGCGAGGGTCCGCTGGCCCGGATTTTCCCGCCGGCCAATGGCGCGGTGGGATAGGTCCCGCTTGACCTGAACCCTGGCTTGCGGCCTCATTCCCCCGGACATGTTCGTTGGGGGAATGGGGCCGCATGCGTATCAAGGCAAGCCAGTGGACCTTCGGGCTCACCATCCTTCTGGCCGTGGTGACACTGGCCTTTCCGCTGGCCCTGTTCGGACAGCCGCCGGAGCCGGCCGTGCCCCTGGCGGACGGGTTTCGCACGCCGATCCTGGCCTTTGAATTCGCCACGAGGGCGAGCGATCTGGCCTTCCTGCAGGGTGAGGCCGGTGCGGAGATGCGGGCCCATATGCGCCATGTCCAGTTTCTCGACTGGTTCTTCCCGGTCGCCTATGCGGGCATGGCCGCCAGCTTCTTCATGGGCATGGCCCTGCGCGGCAATTTCCTGGCCCTGATCGGGGTCGGCCTGGCGCTGGCGACGATTCCCGCCGACTGGCAGGAGAATGCGGCGATGAACGCCATTCTCGACGAGTTCGAGAATCCGATCTGCAATGAGAGCAATATTCCCCCGGAGCGGCGTGAGGATTATGTCCTGCGCGATTGCCTGGGCGAGGACGCGTTCGCGGATGCCGCGCCGGAGTACGAGCTTGTCTCCTTTGCGCTGGATAGTCTCATCCCCGTGAAGGTGGAAATCCTGCGCATTGATACCTGGATCAAATGGGGCCTGATCGGCGCCTATGCCGCCTGGCTGGCGATCCTGTTTTTCCTCGCCAAACGCCGTCTTCTCGCCATCCCGCCAGCGCTCGCCGCGCTGTCCGTGGCGGCCTGCTGGATTGCGGTCAGCACCGGTCTGGGGGCGGAGATAATGGCGGAACTGATGTCCCTTGTGCTGATCCCCTTCATGCTCACTTTTCCCGTCGCCGCGGTGATGTATGTTCTGGGGCACAAAAAGCGCCGCCGATAGACGCGGCCGCCACCCCAATCCCGAGGAAGTCCATGAAAGCGCTTGTCAAAGCCAAACCGGAAGAAGGCATCTGGATGGAGGATGTCGATGCGCCGAAAATCGGTCCGGACGACGTGCTCATCCGCATCAACAAGACCGCCATCTGCGGCACGGATATCCATATCTACAATTGGGATGACTGGGCCGCGAAAAACGTCCCGACGCCGATGGTCGTCGGCCATGAATATTCCGGCGAGATCGTCGAGGTCGGCGGCAATGTCACCCGCGTGAAGGTCGGCCAGCGCGTCTCCGGTGAAGGCCATGTCGTGGGCGCCACCAGCCGCGCCGCACGGGCGGGACGTTTTCACCTGGATCCCGACACGATGGGCGTGGGTGTGAACATCCCCGGTGCCTTTGCCGAATACATGAAACTCCCGGCTTTCAACGTCGTACCGCTGCCACCTGAAGTATCGGATGAAATGGGCGCGATCCTCGATCCGCTCGGCAATGCCGTGCATACGGCGCTGCAATTCGACCTGATCGGCGAGGATGTTTTGATCACCGGCGCCGGTCCGATCGGCATCATGGCCGCCGCCATTGCCCGCCATGTCGGCGCCCGCCATGTCGTTCTGACCGATATCAATACCCACCGGCTCCACCTCGCCAGCCAGGTCGCCCCGAACATCCGCACCGTGGATGTCTCCAAGGAGGACCTGCACGATGTCCGCCATGAGCTGAAAATGACGGAAGGCTTTGATGTGGGACTGGAAATGTCCGGCGCGCCGATGGCCTTCGGCTCCATGCTCGACAATATGGTGATGGGCGGAAAGATCGCGATGCTGGGCCTGCCCTCCAAGCCGATCGAAGTGGATTTCGGCCAGCTTGTCCTCAAGGCGATCACGCTGAAGGGCGTCTATGGACGGGAAATGTTTGAGACCTGGTATAAGATGATCGCCATGCTGGAGAGCGGTCTGGATGTCTCCCGCATCATCACCCACCACTACAAGGCCGATGAATTTGCCAAGGGTTTCGAGGCCATGCGCTCAGGCAAGTCCGGCAAGGTCGTGCTGGACTGGAGTTGATCATGTCGGCGGAAAAACGCGTGCCTCTGGAAGGCTTTGTGGAATACGCACCGGACGAGATGTCGGCGCGGGTGACGGAATTCTCCGAAAACCTGCGCCGTCGCCGCACCGTGCGCGATTTCGATGACCGGCCGGTGGACAAGTCCATCATCGAACAGGCCATCCTGGCCGCCGGTTCGGCCCCGTCCGGCGCCAATCACCAGCCCTGGCATTTCGCCGTCATCCAGGACCCGGCCAAGCGCAAGGCCTTGCGTGAGGCCGCCGAGACCGAAGAGCGGGCCTTCTATGAGGGCAAGGCGTCGGAGGAGTGGCTGGAAGCCCTGGCCCCGCTGGGCACGGATGCGAACAAGCCCTTCCTGGAGCATGCGCCCGTCCTGATTGCCGTTTTCGCCCAGAAGCGCGGGGGCGAAAAGGCCGGCCAGTCCAAGAAGAATTACTACATCAATGAAAGCGTCGGGATCGCCTGCGGCTTCCTGCTGGCAGCCCTGCACGAGGCCGGTCTGGTCACCCTGACCCACACGCCCAATCCGATGCGCTTCCTCAATGAGGTCTGCGAACGCCCGGTCGACGAGAAGCCCTACATGCTGATCGTCGGCGGCTATCCGGCCAAGGACGCGACCGTGCCGGAACATGCGCTGATCAAGAAATCGCTGAGCGACATCACCTCTTGGCTGTAGACTGATCCCGACAATAATGACGGGCATGCGGGCCAGTGGTCCGGCGTGCCTTGTATCGGGGGAAGTCATGGCTCTGTTTCAGCGTTTCAGTCGCCGTTCCTTTTTGCACCGCGTGACCGGGGGTGTGGCCCTGGGCAGTCTTGTCTCTATCGGGAGCGGTTATGCCTTCGGCCAGGCCTGGACCGGAGTGAGCGACAGCGATGGCGGGACCCAGGCAGACCGGGCCGGTTACGGGCGGAGCGGTATCTCGCCCTCCAGGTTCATCGACACGGATGGCGGACCGAACGCGGATCCGGCTGGGCAGGGACGCGGCAATCAGCGGCGTTCCTTGTCTGGTGTGACCGATGCAGATTCCGGTCCGCAAGCTGATCCGGCCGGGAATGGCCGCACGGGCGCGGGGCGTGACGAGGCCTTGCAGGCCGAGCGCGCCCGGGTCGCGGCCGAGAATGCCCGGATTGAGCAAGAGAACCAGCGCATCCGCGACATGGAACAGGAGCGTCGGCGCCTTGAACAGGAAATGCAGGCCATCGGCGGCAAGCCGCAGCCCTGATGCAGGACTGACCATCCTGGCTAAGTCGCGAAAAAATCGCCCGGACCTGGGGAGGCCCGGGCGGTTTGCTATTGCCCGAAGCGCGTATTGATCCAGTCTTCGATCAGGGCGAGGGCCTGCGGATTGAAGGTCTCCTCGATCTGCGCGTATTCCGGGATGGTGCCGGTTTGGGCGGTCTGGAACATGTGGTTGAGGCCGGGCAGCTCCATCAGCGTGACATCATCATTGTGGGCGAGGCCGGTCTCGAGACCGGCCAGATTCGGGCCCGGTACGACCTGCAAGTCGAGGGAACCATTGAGCGCCAGGACGGGTTGATCCACATCGACCAGATACTCAGCCGGATCGTGGTTGAGGAAGGCGCGCTGCCAGGCCCGCACATTCTGGCCGATGAAGAGGGATTTCTGGTCCGGCGTGGCGCCCAGGAAGGTCAACACCTCGGGCGTCAGGATCTCGTCCAGCGCGGTGCGGGCGGCGGCTTCATCCGGTGCCGAACAGGCGGCGTCTGTGATCTCTAGGACAAGGCCGTGCAAACGCTCCAGATCCGCCTCGCTGCGGCCCGCGGCGCGGGCGGCGGCGATGGATTGGTCGAGGATGATCTCCTGGCCATCCGTGCCGGGCCCGGCCAGCAGGACGATATAGGCGATCTCACGATTGTACGCGGCGAGCACCGGTGCGATCAGCCCGCCCTCGGAATGGCCGATCAGGCCGACCGCGTTGGCATTGATCGCGGGCTGGGTGCGCAGCCATTCGGTGACGGCCTGCGCGTCACTGGCGAAATCCATCGAGGTCGATGACGCGAAATCGCCGGTGGAGTCAGCATAGCCACGATCATCATAACGCAGCACGGCAATGCCATTGCGGGTCAGGTGATCGGCCAGGACGGCGAAGGGCTGGTGGGTCCAGACGGTTTCATTGCGGTCCTGCGGACCGGAGCCGGAAATCAGGACGGCCGCCGGGAAGGGGCCTTCGCCCTGCGGCAGGGTCAGGGTGCCGGCCAGGGTGACACCCTCGGCAACCGGATTATCGATCCGCACGTCGATCTCACGATAGGGAAAGGGCGCGACCGGCGTTTGCGGGCGGTTGGGGTGTGCCACCTCGATGGATTGGCGCTCAAAGCGCACAACAGCATCATCAAAGCCCGGGCGCTGCCAATTGCCGGTCAGGACGCTTCCGTCCGCGTCCAGTTGCCCCTCATAGGTGACATTGGCCGCCGGGACGCGGAAGCGGATCGTATCGCCTTCGCGCTCCAGCCCGGCGACAGGGATGCCGTAGGCGCCCTGGGTGACCGAATCCAGGCTGGCCCATGTGCCATCATTCCCGGTTTCGACATTCAGCGTGAATTCCAGCTGGATGGCGTCGCGGTCGAGTTGGCCCGTCCAGCTGCCGTCCAGGCCGTCGATCACGATGACAGGCGCGGCTTCGGCGCGGGCGAAGTCGAGTTCCAGCGTCGCGCCCTGGGTGAATTCGCCATCATAATGACCGGCTTGGGCGTCCCATTCGCCCTGGTAGCTGGCGCCGAGTGCGCTGATTTCGAAGCGCATTTCGGTGTCATCGATGAAGAACTCGCTCATCGGAATGCGCTGGCCGGGGGCCTGGTCCAGGCTCTCCAGCGTGGCGGTCAGCCCGCCATCCCCGGTTTCGATGGCATGCACCATCAGCCGCAGCGCGCCATTGGGTGTGGAGAGGGTGCCCAGCCAGTCGCCGGCCAGGTGGTCATCGGCCAGGGCCGGGGCGGTCAGGCCAAGGCAAAGCATGAGGGCGGATTGCGTCATCGCAATCGCCAGGTTTCGCATTCTTCCCATCTGGGTCTCCTGTCTTCAGGCCAGCCGGTCTCGTTCGCCCGTTGGGGGCGGTCTCCTGGTCAGGATGACAGGATGGCAGGTTCAGGCGCAAAGGTTGCGCGGATCAGTTCATGAATTGAAAATTAGCTAAATATCGAATTGAAAGCAAGTGTCATTTTGTCATTTATCTAATTGATTGGGCTGAAATACGCGCTGGCACGCAAAAAGAACGCCCGGATCAGGGAGATCCGGGCGCTTGTTGTCCGACCAACCGTGTCTTGGATCGGAACGCGTATGCCATGAAGAACCGGGAGTGAGGCAGGGACCGGTTCCTCGTCAGGGTGGGGCGACCCCTAGGCCCGCACGCGTCTGCGGATGGCTGTGAAGGACCAGATCAGGGCAATGATCCAACCGATACCGGTCCAGCCCAGAAGCAGATTCGTCAGGAAGATCGCGAACGTGTTGTCGTGTCCGCGCAGCAGCGCGATGAGTACCGGCAGGAAGAAGACGACCAGCGCCGCAATTCCCGTCTCCACTCCGCCCAACATGATGATCTCCATCTCGATTGCTCCGTATTATCGAATTTCGATATGAATGTATGAGCGGATGCAGAGCGGCACAAGACAGAGGCAGGGGGGAATGGAACGGGATTTGTCCCCCCGGGGAGTCAGCTCGGTTCAAGCCGCACGGTCTGCGCGGGGTGGGCGGCCGAATTTGCGGCTGTATTCGCGGGAGAACTGGGTCGGGCTTTCATAACCGACGGCGAAGGCCACGGCCGACACGCTGCCCTCGCCATCGAGCAGACGGCGCTGGGCCTCCAGCAGGCGCATGGATTTCTGGAATTGCAGCGGACTGGTGCCGGTCAGGGCGCGGAAATGCTCGTGGAAGGAGGACGCGCTCATCCCCGCTTCGCGGGCGAGGTCCTGCACGGTGAGCGTGGCGGTGTAGTCCCGGCGGATCCGGCTGATCGCGCGGGAGAGACGCGCGGTGTGGGTGTCGGGTTGCACGAGATTGCGCAGGAGTTCGCCATCGGGGCCCCGCAAGAGGCGGTAATGAATCTCCCGGACCAGAAGCGGGGCGAGGGCGGTGATGTCCTGCGGCGTTTCGTTCAGGCGGAAAAGGCGCAGCATGGCCTCGGTCAGGGGCTCGGCCACCGACTGGACCCGCATGCCGCTGCGGGATGCGGACGGGTCTGCTGCAGCCGGTTCCGGATGTTCGCTGACCAGTTCACGGAGCAGTCGCGTATCGAGCTGCAGGGCCAGCGCCAGATAGGGGGCTTGCGGCGAGGCTTCCACGACGCGTGCGGTGGTCGGCAGGTCGATGCTCACAATCAGGGCGTGGCCGCGCTCGAAGGTCAGGGCCTTGTCGCCGATGAAGCTCTGCTTGGCGCCCTGGAGAACAAGGCAGAAGATCGGCTCATAGCGCACGCAGGTAAATTCGGTGGTGCGGCGGCTGCGGACCAGGGAGAGGCCCGGAATCACGGTCTCATGCGGCCAGTCGTCAAAGCTGTTGCGGTCGGCATAGTCGATCAGGTCGCGCAGGCTGTCAGCGGGCAGGGGCATGGCAGAATCTCCTGTCATCCACCTAGGACGGGCAAGGCGGACCGGCAAGCGACCCGCGGGCACTTTCCGGAGGATCAGGCAGGTTTGACGGAGGATGGGGCAGGTCGTGGCGGCCTATCCGTCCCAGATGGGAGGCGACACGAATGGAGACTGTCATGACCGATACCCATACCCCCATCGCCCTCATCACCGGCGGCAGCCGCGGCCTCGGCCGGGCCACGGCACTCTGGCTGGCCCGCAAGGGCGCCGATGTGATCCTGACCTATCACTCAAACCGGGAGGCCGCCGAGGCCACCCGCGCCGAGATCGAGGCCATCGGCCAGAAAGCGGAGATCCTGCAGCTCGACACAGGCCGCGTTTCGGACTTTCCGGACTTTGCCGCCCGGGTCCGCCAGCGTTTACAGGATGTCTGGAAACGGTCCCGGCTGGACTTCCTCGTCAACAATGCCGGGCAGGGCGTCTATCAGCGTTTCGAGCAGACGAGCGAGGCCGAGTTTGACAGCCTGGTCGATGTTCACCTCAAGGGCGTGTTCTTCCTGACCCAGGCGCTCTTGCCGCTGATCATCGATGGCGGCCGGATCGTGAATGTCTCGTCCGGGCTGACCCGTATCACCCTGCCGGGCTTTGCGGCCTATGCCACGATGAAGGGCGCGGTCGAGGTGCTGACGCGCTATCTCGCCCTGGAACTGGGCGAGCGCGGCATCACGGTGAATGTGCTGGCTCCCGGAGCCATCGAGACGGATTTCGGCGGCGGCATGGTTCGGGACAATGCCGAAATGAATGCCCAGATTGCGGCAGTCACGGCCCTGGGTCGTGTCGGTCAGCCGGATGATATCGGCGGCGCGCTGTCGAGCCTCCTGATGGGCGATACCCGCTGGATGACCGCGCAACGGATCGAAGTGTCCGGCGGGCAGGGCCTCTAGCCGCAAACAAGAAAGCCCCGGTCGGAAGACCGGGGCTTTTTCGTGCTTTCTGTCGTGTCGGCGTCAGGCCTCGACGCTCGGGAATTCATAGTCCTTGTAGATTTCCCGCAGCTTGGTCTTGAGGATCTTGCCGGTGGCGCCGATCGGCATTTCGTCGATGAACTCAACGGCATCCGGCACCCACCATTTGGGCACTTCACCACGCAGATATTCCAGAATGCTCTCGGCATTCTTCTCCGCGCCCTCGCGCACCTGGACGATGAGGAGCGGGCGTTCCTGCCATTTCGGGTGCGGCATGCCGACGGCAGCGGCCATGGCGACATCGGGATGACCCATGGCGGCGTTTTCCAGATCGATGGAGGAAATCCACTCGCCACCGGTCTTGATCACGTCCTTGGAGCGGTCGGTGATGGTCATGAAGCCATTGCCGTCCAGATGGGCGACGTCGCCGGTCGAGAACCAGCCATCATCGGTGAAGCTCTCCGCGCCGGCGCCGCGGTAATAGGAGGAGGCAATCCAGGGGCCGCGCACCTGGACATGGCCGGAGGATTTGCCGTCCCAGGGCAGTTCCTTGCCCTCATCATCGACCACGCGCATGCCGACACCGAAGACGAGACGGCCCTGTTTCAGCTTGATCTTGATGATCTCTTCGCGATCGAGGCCTTCATGCTTGGGCAGGAGGGCGTTGACCGTGCCCAGAGGGCTCATCTCGGTCATGCCCCAGCCTTGCTGCATGGTGACGCCATACTTGTCTTCATAGGCGCGGAGCAGGGCTTCCGGCAGGGCGGAGCCGCCGATCAGCACGCGCTCGACCGTGTCGATCCGCTTGCCTTCCTGCTCCAGATAGTTGAGCAGGCCGAGCCAGACCGTCGGCACGCCGGCGACATAGCTGACGCCTTCCGCCTCGATCAGTTCGTGAATGCTGGCCCCGTCCATCTGGGCGCCGGGCATGACCAGTTTGGCGCCACTCATCGGCGCGGCATAGGGAATGCCCCAGGCATTGACGTGGAACATCGGCACGACCGGCATGAGATTGCCGCGGGCGCCGACCCCGATCACGTCCGAGGCATTGCAGGCCATGGCGTGCAGCACGTTGGAACGGTGGGAGTAGAGCACGCCCTTGGGATCCCCCGTCGTGCCGGACGTGTAGCAAAGCCCGGCCGCCGCGTGTTCGTCGAAGACCGGCCAGTCGAAATCGGTCGATTGTTCGCCGATCAGTTCTTCATAGGTCTTGCATTTGGTGGTGACGGCGTCGGCGTGCGACTTGTCCGTCATCAACACCCAGTTCTTCACCGACTTGCAGGACTTGGCGATCGCATTGACGATCGGCGCAAATGTCTTGTCGAAGAAGACGGCCTTGGCCTGGGCATGCTCCAGCATCCAGACGATCTGCTTGGGATCGAGACGCGGGTTCACCGTGTGGACGACGGCGCCGATACCGGAAATGCCGTAATAGAGCTCGAAATGCCGGTGCGAATTCCAGGCGATCGTGGCAACGCGGTCGCCTTCCTTGATCTTCAGCTTCTTCTGCAGGGCATTGGCGAGCTGCTTGGTGCGCTCGTGGGCCTGGGCATAGGTTTCGCGGTGGATGGCGCCGCTCTCGGGCAGGCGGGACACGATTTCCTGATCGCCATGGCACTTGGCTGCATGGACAAGGATGTCCGAAATCATCAGCGGACAATCCATCATATGTGCGCGCAAGGTCATGTTTCTCCCCTAATCTGATCGACCATTCGACGTTTTGGTATTTTGGCCCATGAAAGGGCTTAACTCGCGGCAGCGCAATCCCTTTGCTCAATCCCGCTGTATTGCATAAGCGTTATGGACGGCGCCCGCCGATGGATTCGGACACGCCGGATCCGTCTCCAGACTGAAAGACCAATCGCCCATGAATCAGCCCCGGCTCACGCTTCCGACCCCTCGTGATATTGACAGGGCGGCGGAGCGCCTCAAGGGCCAGGCTGTCAAAACCCCGCTTTTGCGCAGTGATGTGCTCGATGAACGGCTGGGCGGACGGGTCTTCATCAAGGCGGAATGCCTGCAGCGGACGGGCTCGTTCAAATTCCGCGGGGCGTTCAACCGGATTTCCTGCCTGAATGAGGACGAACGCCGGCGCGGCGTCATCGCCTATTCCTCCGGCAATCATGCCCAGGGCGTGGCCGCGGCGGCGCGCCTCAATGGCACGACCGCCAAGATCCTGATGCCGCTGGATGCACCGCGCGCCAAGGTCGAAGGCGTGAAGTTCTGGGGCGGGGAAGTGGTCGGCTATGATCGCGCCACGCAGAGCCGCGAGGAAATCGGCCGGGCCATGGCCGAGGAAGAAGGCCGGGTCCTCGTGCCGCCCTATGAAGACCCCTATATCATCGCCGGTCAGGGCACGGCCGGGCTGGAAGCTGTCGGGCAATTGGCCGAAGCCGGTGCCAAGGCGGATGCCGTGGTGTGCTGCGCCGGGGGTGGCGGACTGATTGCCGGTGTCGGCATGGCCTTTCAGGCCGCCCATCCCGGCACGGAAATCTGGTCGGCGGAACCGGCCGGCTTCGACGATCACAAACGCTCCCTGGCCAGTGGCCGCCGGGAGCGGAATGAACGTCTGACCGGCTCGATCTGTGACGCCATCATCACCCCGACGCCGGGTGAGATGACCTGGGCGCTGAATTCAACCCAACTGACCGGCGGCGCGGCGATCACGGACGAAGATGCGCTGGACGCGATGGCCTTCGCCTGGCGGCATCTCAAGATCGTGGTCGAACCCGGCGGTGTGGCGGCGCTAGCCGCGGTCCTCACCGGTCAAATCCCGGTCGAAGGCCGCACGGTGTGCGTCCTGGTCACGGGCGGCAATGTGGATCGCGAGATTTTCAGCCGGGCGCTGGAGCGGCTCTAGCGCTCAATTACCCTCATCATCCGCCAGAATGATCACCGGGCCGGTCCCGCGCTGCAGGTCGGTTTCGATCTCCAGCGGGACTTCCGCATCCGCATTCAGGCGCGAGCGGTAGACTTGCAGGTTTTCCAGGACGCGTTGGACGTAATTGCGGGTTTCCGAGAAGGGAATGCTTTCCACCCAGTCGATCGGATCGACATCCGGGTCGCGCGGGTCGCCATAATCCTCGATCCAGCGCCGGGCGCGATGCGCGCCGGCATTATAGGCGGCGAGGGCGAGGACATAGGATCCGTCGAACTCGTCCACGACTTCGGCGAGGTGGTGCATGCCCAGGGTCAGATTGTAGTCCAGATCATCCGTCAGCCAGTTGAAGCGGTAGGGTTCGCCGATGGAGCGGGCGGTGGACCGGGCCGTGGCCGGCATCATTTGCATCATGCCGCGTGCGCCGGCACCGGAGACGGCGTGCTGGCCGAACTCGGTTTCCTGCCGGATCACGGAGTGTACCAGGGCTTCCTCCGGGCGCAGTGCGGCCGCGCTGGCCGACGGCAGATTGATCGTCGGATAGGCCGATTGCGGCAGGATGATCCCGCGCAGGCGGGCGGCCTTGGCGGCGCGGACCGACTGACGCATGAAGAGATAGTCGCGGGCCAGTTCTGACAGGAGCACGGCTTCGGCCGGATCGGTCAGCTGGTCGTCCAGCCGGTAGGAGAAGAGGCGGAAATAGTATTCCTCGCCCTGTTCGGCCAGCAGACGCATGGCGCGGACCAGGGGGCGGCTCTCGAACAGGACGCGTGTCGCATCATCCGGTTCCGGGTCCTGTTCCAGTGCCAGGATCGGATTGCCTTCATCCAACTGCGTCAGGGCCAGCTGGCCGTAATAGGCCGTCGAGTGCGACCCGGCTTCGGCATAGAGCG
This sequence comes from Maricaulis alexandrii, assembly GCF_005871165.1. GTDB lineage: Bacteria > Pseudomonadota > Alphaproteobacteria > Caulobacterales > Maricaulaceae > Maricaulis > Maricaulis alexandrii. Next base: position 153,229 of record NZ_SWKP01000003.1, read on the forward strand.
CTGCAGCGGTATCGGCGCGGCCCAAGGCGTCATTGGCGCGAGCCATCCAATAGCTGCCGCGGGATTGCGACACCGGCGTGGTGACATTGTCGCGCAGGCGGGTGAAGTGGGCGAGGGCGGCATCCGGCCGGTCCAGATGGATCAGGGCCAGCCAGCCGGCCATGAATTCGGCATCGGCGAAATCGGCACCGGAGGACAGGCCGTGGGCGCGGGCCAGGTCATAGGCGGTGATGAAGTCCTGATCCCGGATCAGGTTGAGGATCATCAGCTTGCGCTCGGTCCACATCAATTCCAGCGCATTCACATCGCCATGGGCGTCGGGCAATTGCAGCAGCAGTGGCAGGACCGTGTCGCGCAGGCCGGAGCGGCGGCGCCAGCGGGCGCGCTCGAAGACCAGGCCGGGGTCATTGGACATGGAGGCCGGGATCCGGTCCACGGCCCGGTCGACCCCGCTCTGACGCCCGGCCAGGCGCAGACGCGCATCGGCCAGGTCGTGATTGGTGCCGGACAGGAGCGGCAGGACACGGCGGGCGGCCGTGCGCTGGTTGGACCAGATCAGATAGTCGATCCGGGCCATGTGATCCTCTTCCGTGAAGAAGTCGCCATGGGCGCGGTAGGTGTCACGCTGGACGCTGAGCGGCAGGAATTCGCCGCGCCAGGTGTCGCGCAGCATCTGCTCGCCCTCGGCGACACGGCCGACATCGATCAGGGCTTCGGCATAGCTGACGCGGCCACGGCCGGTCTGGACGCCGTTGACGTCGAACCAATTGACGATGAAGGGCGCGGTCAGTCCGCTATCATTGATCTTGGACTCCGCCTCGGAGCGGATGAAGCTGTCGCGCGGCCAGTTGTCCAGCTCGCTCAGGGCGAGATCGAGTTCCAGGAAGGTGGCGCGCGGATCACCCAGCGCAATGCGCCAGAGCAGGATGTTGCGGGCCGAAGTGTCGGTCAGTTCCAGACGGATATCACGGACCCGGTCCCATTCCTCGTCATCGGCCGCGTCCAGGCCGCGCCGGAAACGCTGGAAATCGGCGTCGGACAGGTATTGCGAGAAATTCACCGGTTCCGGACGTTGGCGCGGGGTCGGGACCTGCGCGAAAGCGGGCAGGGTGATAGCCAGCAGAGCCAGCAGGCTGAGACAACGTGCGATCATTGACGCAAGGACACTTTCTGATCGAGTGGGCCCCTTATATTCGTCCCATTCAGACCCCACTGTCCAGACTTGACAATGAGACTTGGCCGAGTCCGCCGCCATCGATATGGTCGCGCGCTGATTTTGCCGTATCCGGGATTGAAACATGTTCAAAGGGTCCATCACTGCCTTGGTCACACCGTTCAAGAACGGGGCCGTTGACGAAGAGGCAACAGCAGCGCTGGCCGAACGCCAGATCGCGGCCGGCACGCATGGCCTGGTTCCGTGCGGCACGACGGGTGAAAATGCCACGCTGACCTTCGAGGAACACATGCGCGTGGTCGCGGTAGTGATCGAAGCGGCCGCGGGGCGGGTGCCCGTGATTGCCGGCACGGGCTCCAATAATACGGCGGTTGCCATTGAGAACCAGACCCGGGCCAAGGCGCTGGGCGCCGATGCCGGCCTCGTGGTCGCGCCCTATTACAACAAGCCCAATGCGGAAGGTCTGTATCAGCACTTCAAGGCGGTTCACGATGCCGTCGACCTGCCGATCGTGGCCTATAATGTCCCGGGACGGACCGTGGTCGACATGTCGGCCGATACGGTGGCCCGAATTGCGACACTCGAACGGGTTGTCGGCATCAAGGATGCGACCGGCGACATGGCCCGGGTCAGCGCCCATCGCCGCCTGATCGATACGGATTTCATCCAGCTGTCCGGTGATGATCCGTCTGCGCTCGGCTTCAACGCGACGGGCGGTGTCGGGGCGATCTCGGTGACCTCGAATGTGGCACCGGAATTGTGCGCGCAATTCCAGGAGGCGACCCTGCGCGGCGACTGGGAAACAGCGCGTCAGCTCAATGACCGTCTGATGCCGCTGCACCATGCACTGTTCACCTCGTCCAGCCCGGGGCCGACCAAATACGCCATGTCGCTGCTGGGGGCCGGCAATACCGAGCTCCGCCTGCCGCTGACCGAACCGGACGAAGCGTCGAAGAAGGCCGTTCGCTATGCCATGGTCCATGCAGGCCTGCTGGAGAGCGCGAAAGCGTAGGACGCGATGAGCAAGCCGAAGACGGAAACCGGGACCGTTGCCGTCAACAAGCGGGCCCGGTTCGATTACGAGATCGAGGAAACCTTCGAGGCCGGCCTGATGCTGCGGGGCTCGGAGGTCAAATCCCTGCGCGAAGGCCGCGCCAATATTGCGGAGAGCTATGTCTCACCGGAACGCGACGAGATCTGGCTGATCAATGCCGACATCCCGACCTATGCGCCCGCCAACCGTTTCAATCACGAGCCCCGCCGCCACCGCAAACTCCTGCTCAAGCGCAAGGAGATCGAAAAGCTGACCGGTGCGGCCACCCGGGATGGCCGGACCATCATTCCGCTGAAGCTCTATTTCAACGGGCGGGGCCTGGCCAAGATCCAGATCGGCCTGGCCAAGGGCAAGAAGACGGTCGACAAGCGCGAGACGATCAAGAAGCGCGACTGGGACAAGCAGAAGGCCCGCCTGATGAAGAATTATGGCTGATCAGGCCGGCAGGTCCTCGCGCAAACTGTCCGCCACATCGACGGCAAACCGGTCCCGGTACGCTTGGGGCGTGATGCCCAGCTGCCGGGCGAAAGAGCGCCGCATGCGTTCGTCATTGCCGAACCCGGTCCGCACCGCGATCGTCTTGATGCTGACGGCGGGGTTTTCCAGCATGGCCCGGGCAGCCTCCACCCGCATATGTTCCACGGCGCGGGCCGGGGTCTTGCCGGTCTCGTCGGTATAGAGACGGGCGAAATTGCGGGGGCTCATCCCGCAGCGCTCCGCCAGCGCATCCACGCGCAGATTGGCGGTCAGATTGTCCCGCATCCACATGTGCAGGGCATCGAAGCGGCCCGAGCTGGACTGGGTCTGCTGCTTGAGCGCTTCGGAGAATTGCGACTGGCCGCCGGGCCGTTTCACATAGACCAGAAGGCTGCGGGCCAGTTCCAGCGCGACCTCGCGGTTGAAATCCGCCTCCACCATGGCAAGGGCCATATCCACCCCAGCCGTGACACCGGCCGAGGTCCAAACCCCGTCTTCCTCGATGAAGATGGGGTCCGGATCCACCTGGGTGTTCGGACAGGTCCGGGCCAGGCGATCGCATTGTTTCCAGTGGGTGACGCACGTGCGGCCGTCGAGAAAGCCGGCCGCACCGAGCAGGAAGGCCCCGGTGCAGACCGAGGCCAGGCGCCCGCATTTTTCCGAGGCCTTCTGAAGGGATGCGACAAGGCGCAAATCCCGGCAGGCGGCATCCACGCCCTGACCGCCGCAGACGATCAGCGTGTCCGACGTGTCCAGGCCGACCCCGGCCAGACGGCGGGTGTTGAGCAGGACGCCGGTATCGGTCGTGACCGGCCCGCCATAGAGCGAGGCGAGGGTGGTCGAGTAGGCCGGCCAGCCCAGGATCTCATTGGCGTCGGCAAACACCTGCAGCGGTCCCGTCACGTCGAGCAGTTTCACCCCGTCGAAAATCAGGAAAGCGACGTGGCGCGTGGGCGCGGCAGGTTTGGCAGAAAAAGTAGACATTATGTCATTTATGCCAGCCGAAGCCTGTCCTAGCAAAGGGTTGGTGTTTCAAAAAGGTTAATTCGTGATGAGCGCACTAGAGAGCCATGTATCAAAAAATGCAAGCTGTCCGTGGTCAGGAAACCCCGTTCGGGCGGACAGTCTGACCCGCTATCGCGGTCATGTGGTCGGATTCTGCAATCCGGGATGCCGCGACAAATTCGAGCGTGCCCTGGCGTGTTTTGACCGGCTCATTGATGGTGAAACCACGATGGCCGAATATCCGGAGAGCCTCTGATCTGCCAGGTGTGGAGAATTTAACGGGTGGCTGCATTAACCTTGTTTCATGCGGCTTGGCATGAAGGCTCCAAGCGGGGCAGGCGTGGGCAGGCCCCACTTTTTCTGCCATGGTTAATACGATTCCGACCCGGTTTCAGCGGTCCAGGAAATCCCGGATATCGGAAAAGACCGCGTCGAACATGGCCTCGGTCAGGCGCCCGGTATTCGTGTTGTAGCGGGAGCAGTGATAGCTGTCGAAGAGCCGGATCTTTCCGTTCGGCCCCGCCAATTCTGCCTGCGCCCCATGTCCGAAGGTCGCATCCTTCACGCGCAGGCCGAGCGCCCGGAGCGTGTTGTCGTGGGAGATTTTGCCCAGGCAGAGCACGGCTTCCAGACGGGGCAGGGCGGCGATGCGGCTGGTGAGGAAGGGCCGGCAGGCATTGGCCTCGGCTCCCACCGGCTTGTTCTCCGGCGGCACGCAACGCACGGCATTGGTGATCATGGCATCGACGAGTTCCAGGCCGTCTCCGGCATGGCTGGCATAGGTGCCACGCGTGAAGCCGAACTTGCCCATGGTCGCGTAGAGGAGATCGCCGGCCCAGTCGCCGGTGAAGGGGCGGCCGGTGCGGTTGGCGCCGCGCAGGCCGGGCGCCAGACCGATGACCAGGAGACGCGCATTGTCCGGGCCGAAGCTCTCGACAGGCGCGTTGTGCCAGTCGGGATGATCCACGGCGATGGCCTCGCGGAAGGCGACCAGGCGCGGGCAAAGCGGGCAGTCCAGCGGGGCTTCCGCCGGATGGGTTTTTGCGACAGCCATGGTGCGGCTCAGTTCGACCCGCCGGCGCGACCGATCATGGTCTCCAGATCGGCCAGCTCGATGAAGGTGTCGGCCACCCGGCGCAGATCATCGGAAATCATGGACGGCTGGGTTTTCAGGGAAGACACGACACTGACCCGAGCCCCCTTGCCCTGGGCGGCCTGTACCGCCCGGCGGAAATCGCCATCGCCGGAAAACAGGATGACATGATCCAGGTAGGCGGCCGCTTCCATCATGTCGACGGCGAGTTCGATATCCATGTCGCCCTTGATGCGGCGGCGGCCGTTCTCATCGGTGTATTCCTTGGCGGGCTTCGTGATCACCGAGAAACCGTTATAGTCCAGCCAGTCCACCAGGGGCCGAAGCGGGTTGTAGTCTTCCTGTTCCAGCAGGGCCGTGTAGTAGTTCGCGCGGATCAGCTTGCCACGCTTGCGGAATTCCTCGAGAAGGCGTTTGAAATCGATATCGAAATCGAGAGCCTTCGTGGTGGAAAACAGGTTGGCCCCATCGATGAAGAGCCCGATGCGCTCGTCCGGGTAAAACGCCATGATGATCTATCCTCGAAATATGTCGGTCTGAACATGAATGATGCGGCCATATATATCGCGCTCGGCGCCAATCTTCCATCCGGCGGACGCACTCCGCTGGAGACGGTCGAGGCCGCTCTGGGCGCTCTGAATGCGGCGGGTCTGACCGTGCTGTCCGCGTCCTCCGCCTGGTCCAGCCCGGCCTGGCCGGACCCGTCCGATCCGCCCTATGTGAACGCGGTGGCGCAGATCGCGACCGCGCTTGCGCCACGCGACGTCCTGGACTGTTTGCACGCCATCGAGGCCCGCTTCGGACGCGAGCGCAGCGTGCTGAACGCGCCGCGGCCGCTGGATCTGGATCTGATCGACCATGCCGGCCAGTGCCTGCACGAAGAGAATGGGCTGGAAATCCCGCATCCGCGGGCCTGTCAGCGGGCCTTTGTCCTTCTGCCCCTGCAGGAAATCGCGCCGGATTGGCGGGCGCCGGACACGGGGCGGTCGATCACGGATTTGATCGCGGACTTGCCGAAGGCGGATTGCGACGCCATGTCCAAGCTGCAAACTCTTGGTCCCGTGTCACCCGAAAGCCTTGCCTTTGCAGGTCGGGAAGGGTAGTTAGCGCGGTTCCAACACCAGCGCTGTTTCAAGGAGATCGCGCGCATGGCTCGCGTCACCGTCGAAGATTGTATCGAAAAAATCCCCAATCGTTTCCGCCTCGTCCTGATGGCGGCGCATCGCGCTCGCAATATTTCTGCGGGTTCGGCGCTGACGATTGACCGGGACAATGACAAGAATCCGGTGGTTGCCCTGCGCGAGATTGCAGACGAAACCCTGGACATGGACAGCCTGAAGGAAAGCCTGGTCCACGGCCTGCAGCGCGTGCTGCCGAGCGAGGACGAGGAAGAGGCAACGAAGCAGGACACGGCTCAGGAGCTCGACGCCCTGCCGGCCCCGCCCGTCGAGATGGACGAGGCGGAAATGCTCAAGGCGCTTCAGAACGACAGGGATGGCGCGCCCGACGGCCGTCTTTAAACTGCCGTGACCCTCGGCGCGACGTCACCCGATCTGGCCTCGCCGCCGCCCGCCATTCCCAGCGCGGACGAGCTGGTCGACCGTATCCATCGGTATTTTCCGAAGGTCGATGCCGATTTCGTGCGTCGGGCCTATGATTTTGCCGAAGAGGCCCACCGGCCGCAGCGCCGGGCCTCCGGCGAACCCTATTTCGCCCATGTCGCCGCTGTCGCCATGATCCTGGCGGATCTGCGCATGGATGTGGCGACGGTGTGCACCGGCCTGCTCCATGACACAGTGGAGGACACGCCGGCCACGCATGAGGACATTGTCCGCGAGTTCGGCGAGGAAACGGCCAGCCTGGTCGATGGCGTCACCAAGCTGGGCCAGATGGAGCTGCGCTCCAAACGGACCAAACAGGCCGAGAATCTCCAGAAACTGGTCGTTGCGATTTCCGCGGATGTCCGCGTCCTGATCGTGAAATTGTGCGACCGGCTGCACAATATGCGCACGCTGGATGCCATCTCGCGCCAGGACAAGCGCGAACGGATCGCCCGCGAGACGCTGGACATCTACGCCCCGCTGGCCCGCCGGATCGGGATCAACCGGGTCTGTGTCGAGCTGGAAGACCTGGCCTTCGAACACATCAATCCGGCCGCCCATGAATCGATCAACAAGCGGCTCAAGCTTCTGCGCGAAGAGCACAGTGATGAAGTCGCCGATGTCTCGGCCACGCTGATCGATCATCTGGAAAGCGCCGGCATCGAAGCGCGGATTTTCGGTCGCGAGAAGCGGCCCTATTCGATCTGGCGCAAGCTGGAGCGCAAGGGGCTGACCTTCGAGGAAATCGCCGACATCTATGCCTTCCGCCTGATCGTCGCCACGCCGGATGAGTGCTATCGGGCGCTTGGCGTGATCCACCAGGCTTGGCGCTGCATGCCGGAACGCTTCCGGGATTTCATCTCCCTGCCCAAACCGAACAATTACCGCTCCCTGCACACCACGGTGATCGGGCCGCACAATGTGCGGGTCGAGCTGCAAATCCGCACCGAAGAGATGGAAGCGGTGGCCGAGAGCGGCGTGGCCGCGCACTGGCGCTACAAGAACTCCAACTATGCCTACGACCCGGATGCAGCCCAGGCGGCCGGTGGTGATCCGCTGGAACGCTTGCGGCCCTTCGTGGAAATCCTGAACCAGGGGGGCGACCCGGACGAATTCCTCGAGCATGCCAAGCTCGAAATGTTCGCCGACCAGGTCTATTGCTTCACACCCAAGGGCGATCTCATCTCCCTGCCGTCCGGCGCGACGCCGCTGGACTTTGCCTATGCGGTGCATACCGAGCTGGGCCACACCACGGTGGCCGCCAAGATCAATGGCCGCGAGCGTCCGCTGCGCACGCAATTGCGCAATGGCGATGTCGTCCAGATCGTGAAGGGCGGGCTGCGCCAGCCGCCGCAGGGCTGGGAAAACCTGGCCATTACCGGCCGCGCCCGCGCCGCCATCCGCCGCCTGATCCGCGAGAGCGAGCGCGACGAATTCCAGCGCATCGGCCGTATCATGACCGAGCACGCCTTCCGCCGGGAGGGCCATGCCCTGATCGAGCAGGACCTCGCCGATGCGCGGGCCCGGCTCGACATGAAGGAGATGGACGACGTGTATGAGGCGCTGGGCCGGGGCCGGATATCCACCGGTGATCTGCTCAATGCCGCCTTCCCGGGCCGGCTCGACGAACGCGGCGCGGATGTGTCCGATCGTGAACTGATCGAGGACGAAAAGGCACGCCTCTTCGTGCGCGGCCGGGGGCTGACGCCGGGTGTGACCCTGCATTTTGCCAATTGCTGCTCGCCCCTGCCGGGCGACCGGATCGTGGGTCTCCTGATGCCGGAGAAGGGCATTGAGGTGCACACGATCGACTGCAATGTCCTTGCCGAGCATGAAGAAGACGAGATGGACAAATGGCTCGACCTGGCCTGGACGGCCGAGGCCGAGGCGAATGCCGTCTCCATCGCCCGTATCGTCGCCGTGCTGCACAATGGTCGTGGCGTCCTGGCCGAGATTGCCAAGACGGTGAGCGAGAACCGCGGCAATATTGCCAGCGTGCGCACCAAGAATCGGGCCACGGACTTCTTCGACATGGAGTTTGATGTCGAGGTGATGGATACGCGCCATCTGGCCAATATCCTGGCCGCCTTGCGCATGTGCCCGTCGGTCGTTTCGGCCGAACGCAAACGGGCGGACCACGAAGAGAGCGAAGAATAAATGACCCGTGACGAAGTTCTGGCCGAGTTCAAGGCCGCCGGCGCCCTTTTGGAGGGCCATTTCATCCTGTCCTCCGGCCTGCGCAGCCCGGTCTTCCTGCAGAAGGCCAAGGTCTTCGCCGACCCGGAAACCACGGCCCGGCTGTGCAAGGCGCTGGCCGACAAGGTGACGGCGGAACTCAAGGAGACGCCGACCGTGATCGTCTCGCCGGCCGTGGGCGGGATCGTTCCGGGCTATGAGACCGCGCGCCAGATGGGGCTGAAAGCCCTCTATGTCGAGCGCGAGGGCGGCGAGTTCACGCTGCGTCGCGGCTTCGAGCTGTCCAAGGACGACAAGGTCCTCGTCGTCGAGGACATCGTGACCACGGGCCTGAGCTCGCGCGAGTGCATCGAGGCGATCAACGCCACCGGCGCCACGGTGATCGCCGAGGCCTGCCTGGTGGACCGCTCCGGCGGGGAAGCCGATGTCGGTGTGCCGCTGATCGCGCTGACCGAATACAAGGTTCCGGCCTATGAAGCAGACAATCTGCCGCCGGAACTGGAGGCGATTCCGGCCATCAAGCCGGGCAGCCGCGGCCTCGCATGAGCCGGGATCTGCCGTCCACGGTCCGTCTCGGGGTCAATATCGACCATGTGGCGACGATCCGGAATGCGCGCGGGGGTGCGCATCCCGATCCCGTGCGCGCAGCGCGCCAGGCCTCCGAGAGCGGGGCGGACGGGATCACGGCGCATCTGCGTGAAGACCGTCGCCATATCACGGACAGTGATATCGACCGGCTGATGGCCGAGATCGACCTGCCGCTGAACCTGGAAATGGCCGCGACGCCGGAAATGCTGGAGATCGCCCTTCGCCACAAGCCGCATGCGGTCTGCCTGGTGCCGGAAAAACGCGAGGAACGCACCACCGAGGGCGGTCTGGATGTGGCCGCCGGCCACAACCACATCGCGCCCTATGTCCGCCAACTGGGCGAAGCCGGGATCCGCGTCTCGCTCTTCATTGAGCCGGACCCGGTCCAGATTGCCGTCGCTGAGGCCATGGGCGCCGCCGTGGTGGAACTGCATACGGGCGCCTATTGCGAAGCCGCGCTGGAATGCGATGCCGCCAAACAGCAACGCCTGCTGGAGCGCATGATCGAGGCTTCGAAGATCGCCCATGAGCGCGGTCTGGAAGTCCATGCCGGCCATGGCCTGACCTATGACACCGTCAAACCCATCGCCGCTATCGCCGAGATTGCCGAGCTCAATATCGGCCATTTCCTGATCGGTGAAGCGATCTTCCGCGGCCTGCGCGAAAGCGTGGAGACGATGCGCGGATTGATCCTTGAGGCGCGGGCGGAGCGCGGGTGATGAGCTGGCTTTTTCCGAGTTTCCGGGAGCGGCAAAGGCGGGGCTACATGCTGTACAAGGCGGGAACCGTCTTGTGGTCGATCGTGGCGATCATTGGCATCGTTGTTGGTGCGCAGACCGGCGAAGTCCTTATTCAGACACTGGGGATCGTGAACCTGGTGTTCGTTTTTTCCTGGGGGTGGCTGGCCAGCAAACGACCAAGGCTGGGCATGCTATGGTCGATTGTCTTTTTCGCTGCGGATGCACTCGCAGTCGCCATGCTTTTTGGTCTGAACGCCTACGTCTGGTGGGCTCCAGCTTATATGAGCTTCATGGGCTTCGTCAGTTTGATCTTCTATCGCGATGACTACGAAGCGGAGGCCATCCCATGATCATCGGCCTCGGTTCCGACCTGATGGATATCCGGCGTATCGAGAAATCGCTCGAGCGTTTCGGCGACCGCTTTGTGCAGCGTGTCTTCACCGAGATCGAACAGGCCAAGTCCGACAAGCGGCGGATGCGGGCGGCGAGCTATGCCAAACGGTTTGCGGCCAAGGAGGCCGGCGCCAAGGCGCTGGGTACCGGGATTGCGCGCGGCGTGTCCTGGAAGGAGATCGGCGTGGTGAACCTGCCCGGCGGCAAGCCGACCCTGGAATTCCGGGGCCGGGCGCTGGAACGCCTGCAGGCGATGACGCCGTCCGGCTATCAGGCCTTCACCCATATCACGATCACGGATGACCATCCTTACGCCCAGGCCTTTGTGGTGATCGAGGTCCATCCGCTGGGCCATCATCTGGACGGAATGGCGCATGGCTGACGAGAAAGCGCGGCTGGAACAGCGTATCGGCTACACCTTCCAGGATCGCGACCTGTTCGACCGCGCCCTGACCCATGCCAGCTATGGCGATGGCCGCAAGGGTGTGCGCTCCTACGAACGCTTGGAATTCCTCGGAGACCGTGTGCTGGGCCTGATGACGGCGGAAGCCCTGTTCAAACTCTTCGACAAGGCCGATGAGGGCGCTCTGGCGCCGCGGCTCAACTCGCTGGTGCGCAAGGAAACCTGCGCCGATGTCTCACGGGAGATCGGCCTGGGCGAGGCGCTGAAAATGGGCCGGTCCGAAGACAAGGGCGGCGGTCGTGACAAGACCTCCATCCTGGGCGATGCCTGTGAGGCGCTGATCGCGGCGATCTATCTGGATGGCGGGCGGCCGGCGGTGCAGGCCTTCTATGACCGCTTTTGGGGGCCGAAGATCGAGGCCCTGAAAGCCAAGCCCAAGGATCCCAAATCCGCGCTGCAGGAATGGGCGGCCCGTGTCGGCCATGCCGCGCCGCGCTATACTCTGACGGAACGCTCCGGCCCGGACCATCGTCCGGTGTTCACGGTGGAAGTCTTCGTCGCTCCGCTCGATCCGGCGGTGGGCGAGGGCGGTTCCAAACAGGCGGCCGAACGCCACGCCGCCACGACGCTTTTGAAACGTGAAGGACAGCATGTCTGATCAAACCCGGTGCGGTTTCGCCGCCATTCTCGGTTCGCCCAATGCCGGCAAATCCACCCTGACCAATGCGCTGGTCGGCGAGAAAGTCTCCATCGTCACCCACAAGGTCCAGACCACGCGCTTTGCCGTGCGCGGTGTGGCGTTGGAGGGGGGCAGCCAGATCATCCTCGTCGACACGCCCGGCGTGTTCGCGCCCAAGCGCCGCCTGGACAAGTCCATGGTCGCCGCTGCGTGGGCCGGGGCCGAGGATGCGGATGCGGTGATCCATGTCATCGATGCCGGCGCGCGTTCGCGCCTGGAAGACGGCACGCCCAAGAGTGGCGACCGGCTCATGGTGGACGATGACAACCGAGTCACAGCGGGCCTGGAAAAGGCCGGCCGCAAGGCGATTCTGGCGCTCAACAAGGTCGACCTGATCTCCCGCGACAAGCTTCTGGCCATGTCCCAGGCCCTGTTCGAAACCGGCGTCTATTCCGATGTCTTCATGATTTCCGCCAAGACCGGTTCGGGCGTTAAACAGCTCAAGAGCTTCCTCGCCGAACAGATGCCGGAAGGTGTCTGGCACTATCCCGAAGACCAGGTCGCCGATCTGCCCTCGCGCATCCTGGCGGCCGAGATCACGCGCGAGAAGGTCTATCTGCGCCTGCACGAGGAATTGCCCTACTCCTCCATGGTCGAGACCGAGGTCTGGAAGAAGCTGCGCGACGGCTCGCTGCGCGTGGAGCAATCCATCATCGTGGAACGCGACACGCAAAAACCGATCGTGCTGGGCAAGGGCGGTTCCGCCGTCAAATCCATCGGCGAGGCGGCCCGCAAGGAGATGGAAGCCGTGCTGGGCTGCAAGGTCCATCTCTTCCTCAATGTGAAAGTCGACGCGAAGTGGATGGCGCGCCGCTCGCACTACAAGGATGTCGGCCTGGACTTTGATGCGGATTGAAGGCTGATCCCGGACACCGGGATTTCCCCCTCATCCGGCCTTTCAGGCCACCTTCTCCCCAAGGGAGAAGGACGACCATCGGCACTAATGGCACTCCCTCTCCCTGGGGAGAGGGTGCCCCGAAGGGGCGGGAGAGGGGGGAAGCACCGCTCATAGCCCGCTGACATCCCATATCAGTACCGTCGAGACTCAGGCATAACACCCTCATGGAATGGCGTGATCGCGGCATTGTCCTCCAGGTGCGGCCGCACGGGGAGACGAGTGCCATCGTGGATATCCTGACCGAGACGCAGGGCCGGCATGCCGGACTGGTCAAGGGCGCGCGCTCGCGCGCCATGCGACCGGTGCTGCAGCCGGGCAATCAGGTGCTGGCGACCTGGCGGGCGCGCCTGTCGGAGCATCTGGGCATGTTCCAGATCGAGGCCGATGATCTGGGTGCCGGTGCCGTGATGGAAGACCGGACCGCCCTGGCCGGGCTCAATTCCGCCTGTGCCCTGGCCGTGATGGCTTTGCCGGAACGCGAGGCCCATCCGGCCGTCCATGCCGGTTTCCAGCTCCTGCTGCAGGCTTTCGAGGACCCGGATCTCTGGCCGGCCATCTATGTGCGCTGGGAAGCCGGCGTGTTGTCCGATCTGGGCTATGGGCTCGATCTCGCCAAATGTGTCGTCACCGGCGAGACCGAGGACCTCACCCATGTCTCCCCCCGCACCGGCCGCGCTGTCTGCCGCGAGGAAGCCGCGCCCTATGCCGCCAAACTCCTGGAGCTGCCCGGTTTCATGCGCGGGCGCGGAGCGATCGAAAAGGGTGATATCGCGATGGGTCTGGAGCTGACGGGGTATTTCCTGGAACGCCGCGTGCTATGGCCCGTCGACAAGCAATTGCCGGAAGCCAGGACGCGGCTGATCAGCGAGTTGGAGCGGGTAGGGGCGTTGTAGATTGCCTTGATTTGAAAGTGGTTGGTATGCTCGCTTTCCTAGATCATCAGCGTTAAGCCTATTGAAATTATTGAGTTGACTTATATGTCAATAGAAGACCAAATCGCGGAGGAATGCGGAGCAGGGAGACTTGTACGGCTTGACCCGAGAATGCCCTATGATCGCGTTGAGCGAACTCTGTTAATGTCGCCGGAAGTTGAAGCATTTTTGAATGCTGAAGTTGATGAGTTTGAGCTCGAGAAGCGAGCGCGTTTGCGGGCTGATCTTGAAGGTTTTGTGGCCGGCAACGTGGTATTGGCAAGTCTCAAGCCGCTCAAGAAAAGCCGGGAATGCTTTATTGCGAGGGTCTATCCGGAGGGGGATGGTGTTTGGTGCATCAGGTGCTTAGCGCCAAGTCCCGGCTATCGCATATTTGGAGCATTTGCGAAGGTGGACGTTTTTGTCGCATTGCATGTTGTGCCCAGAGACTGGCTCGGAAATTTTCTGGAAGAACATGGTTTTATCAGTTCATGGCGGAATGAAGTTCGTCGCACTGTGAGGTGGTGGGTTAGGCATTTCCACCAGTACGAGAAGTTAAAGGGAGCGGAACTCAATGAGTTCCTGTCTAGGTGTTTAGATGCCGCAAGATGAAGCAATTGAAACGCTGTCAAAGGTGGACAAAGCTTATTTCGGGCAACGTGCTAGAAATGCTTGGTCTAATTATATTCTCGAGCGATTTGCCAAAGCTGAATCTGATGGGCTGACGAAGGCTGAGTTGGCGAGAAGGATTGGGAAGAGGCCTGAGCAGATTTCCAGGATACTAAGTGCGCCTGGGAACTGGACTATTGAAACTATTCAGGAACTCTTGCTTGGAATTTGCGCTGAAGAAATCGTTCCAAATTCTCGGTCGATTTTTGATGAGACTATTCGAAATTATTCAGGGCCAGAATGGACGGAAGTTTCTTCCAGATCAATTGTAGTTGTGAAAACCAGTTATCGTGACGACTTGGTTCGTCGTAGCGATGTCGTTATGACGTCTAGTAAATTCTTTAAAGGCGAACTGGGAGCAGAACATGGCTAGCAGTATTGAATTTAAAGATGCAGTGTTTTGCGATGATATTCGTGAGGAGAAGTCTGGAAAGCACGTTTTGGTTGGAGTTTATCCAGAAGCTGTTGGGTTTGATAGTTTGCCTAAAACGGTCAATTTAAGCGCTTTTGTAACTTTTAGGGGGTTGGTGGAGGCTAAGTTTGAGGTGAAATTCCGATGTCGAATTAACGATGCCCCGCTAGAAGTTCATGCTCAAGGGCAGATGGAGTTGGAGCACGCAAACCAAGAGAATTTATCTCAGGGTATAGTTATTCCATGCCCGCCAGTCGAGATTAAAGAGGACTCGGTTCTCTATATTGAGGGCTGCGTGAGTGATGAAGATTGGATTGAGTTGGCAGGCTTGCGTGTTTTCAAAAAGTAAACCGCCGATTTCTGTCTGAACTCGCCAGGGTTTCCAGCTTTTGACCCCGCTTCCCCACAGCTAATCCTGCGCTGCGACCCTGCCGTGCCAGCCCTGTGCGCTATAGTGATTGCTGACCGAATCACGAGGCGTTGAGACATGGGTGAGCATTTCGATCCCGATGGCGGGCATATCGTCGAGGAGAAGTTCGATGAGGCGCTGTCCAAGCGCTATCTGGCCTATGCGCTCTCGACGATCACCCAGCGGGCCCTGCCGGATGCGCGCGATGGTCTGAAACCGGTCCACCGGCGTCTCATGTACGCCATGCGCGAGCTGAAGCTGAACCCGGATCAGGCGTTCAAGAAGTCGGCGCGTGTGGTCGGTGATGTGATCGGTAAGTATCACCCCCATGGCGACCAGTCGGTCTATGAGGCGCTGGTGCGTCTCGCCCAGGATTTCGCCTCGCGCTATCCACTGGTCGAGGGGCAGGGTAATTTCGGCAATATCGACGGCGATAGCGCCGCCGCCATGCGATACACTGAAGCCCGCCTGACCAAGGCCGCCGAGCTGCTCCTGTCCGATATCGAACACGGCACGGTGGATTTCGAGGAGACCTATGACGGGTCCGAGCGTGAGCCGCTGGTCCTGCCGGGCGCTTTCCCGAACCTTCTGGCCAATGGCTCCACCGGGATTGCCGTGGGTATGGCGACCTCCATTCCGCCGCACAATGTCGCCGAGCTGTGTGCAGCGGCCACGGCGCTGATCGACAATCCGGAGACAGAGACCGACGCGCTCCTGAAGCATGTCCAGGGGCCGGACTTTCCCACGGGCGGCACGATCGTGGAGCCGCCGGAAGCCATCCGCGAAGCCTATCTCACCGGACGGGGCGGGTTCCGCGTTCGCGCCAAGTGGGAAAAGGAAGACCTCGGCCGCGGCACCTGGCAGGTCGTGATCACGGAGATCCCCTATCTCGTCCAGAAGTCCAAACTGGTCGAGCGCATCGCCCAGTTGATGGACGCCAAGAAACTGCCCCTGCTGGATGATGTCATGGACGAGTCCACCGAGGACATCCGTCTCGTCCTGGTGCCCAAGTCCAAGCTGGTCGATCCGGACATGCTGATGGAGAGCGTGTTCAAGCTGACCGATCTGGAAAGCCGGATCTCGCTGAACATGAATGTGCTCGACCCGACCGGCACGCCGCGGGTGATCGGGCTCAAGGAAGCGCTGGAAATCTGGCTGGAACACCGCCGCGAAGTGGCCGTGCGCCGGGCGCAAACGCGTCTGGCCAAGGTGGAAGACCGGTTGGAAGTCCTGGCCGGCTATCTCATCGTCTATGCCGATCTGGACGAGGTGATCCGCATCATTCGCTTCGAGGATGAGCCCAAGGCCAAGCTGATCGAGACCTTCTCCCTGTCCGAGCGCCAGGCCGAAGCCATTCTCAACATGCGCCTGCGCGCCTTGCGCAAGCTGGAAGAGCTGGAAATCCGCAAGGAGGACAAGTCCCTGCGTGCCGAACGCTCCGAGCTGAAGGCGCTGATCGGTTCCACCGAGAAGCAGTGGGAGAAGGTGCGCGGCGAAGTGGCCGAGGTCGGTGACTACTATGCCGAGACCACGCCGCTGGGTAAGCGCCGCTCCATCTTCGGTGAAGCGCCGGACATTGCCGGAGACGCGCCCATCGAAGCCTTTGTTGTCCGCGAGCCGATCACCGCCGTCCTGTCCGAGAAGGGCTGGGTGCGCGCGCTGAAGGGGCATATCAACGACGTCACCGAGCTGAAATTCAAGGAGGGTGACCGCTCCGCCTTTGCCGTGAAGTGCGAGACGACGGACAAGCTCCTCATGTTCGCCACGGACGGGAAATTCTACACGCTGGAAGCCTCCAAGCTTCCCGGCGGGCGCGGCCATGGCGAGCCGGTACGCCTGCATGTCGACCTGCCCGATGATGCCGCGCCGATCGGCCTGTTCAAATATGATCCGGAACGCACGCTTCTGGTCGCCTCGACGGGGAATACCGGTTTCCGCATCCAGGAGAAGGATTGCGTCGCCATGAAGAAGGGCGGCAAGCAGATCCTCAATCTGGTCGAAGGCAGCGAGGCGCTGCTCTGCATTCCGGCCATGGGCGACACCTGCGCCGTGATCGGCGAGAACAAGAAACTGCTCGTCTTCCCGCTCGAGGAAATCCCGATGATGTCGCGCGGCAAGGGCGTGCGCCTTCTGGGCGGCAAGGGCGCCTTGCTGGCCGATGCCACGACCTTCTCGTCCGAGGAGGGGCTGACCTGGCTGGACGGTGCCGGACGCCGTTTCAATCTGGACGACTGGCATTTGTGGACCGCCAAGCGGGCCCAGGCCGGCAAGATGGCCCCGCGGGGCTTCCCGCGCTCACTCCGCTTTGCCCCGCGCGGCTCGGAATTCCTCGCTTCACAGGCGAAAGCGGAATAGGTAACACTCAACCAGTTGGTTGCATCGACAGGAGTTTGTCATGGACGCCGGACTTATCGTTTTGATCTTGCTTATCGGCCTCGGCATTGTCCTGGTCGTCATCTACAACCGGCTGGTCGCCCTGCGGCAGACCTGTAACCAGGCCTGGGGCGATATCGACGTCCAGCTGAAACAGCGCCATGACGTGGTGCCCAATCTCGTCGAGACCGTGAAGGGCTATGCCAAGCATGAGCAGGAGACGCTGGAGAACGTCATCAAGGCGCGTCAGACCGCGATCGATGCGACGTCGGTGAAAGGCTTGGCCGAGGCCGAGAACATGCTCTCCGGCGCCCTGCGCCAGCTCTTCGCCCTTTCGGAGAGCTATCCGGACCTGAAAGCGAACGAAAACTTCCTTTCGCTGCAGAACGAGCTGGCCGATCTGGAGAACAAGATCGCTGCCGCCCGCCGCTTCTTCAACAATGCGGTCAATGAGTACAACACCTCGCTGGAACAATTCCCCGCCGTGGTGATTGCCAACTCCTTCGGCTTCAAGTCGCGCGACTATTTCGAAGCCGGCGAGAGCGAACGCGGCGCCCCGAAAGTGCAGTTCTAGGCCATGTTCCTGGGCGCGACCGGACTTCGCTCCCATATCTGGAACAACAATCTCAAATCCGTCCTCCTGCTGGCCGGGTTTCCGGTCCTGCTGATCCTTCTGGGACTGGCGGTGACCTGGCTGATGGTGGGCATGGCAGACCCCTCTGCCGTTTCCGGCGGCAAGGGCGGCGCTGCGGCCGGGTTCTGGCAGGCCGAACTCCAGCGCCTGCCGATGATTGCCGCCTGGTCACTGGGTCTGGCCGGCATCTGGTTCGTGATTGCCTGGTTCGCCCACCAGGCCATGATCAATGCCGCCACCGGCGCGCGTCCGGTGACACGGAAACAGGAGACACGCGCCTACAACCTCCTGGAAAACCTGTGCATCTCGCGCGGCATGACCATGCCGAAACTGGCTGTCATCGAGACACCGGCGCTCAATGCCTATGCCTCCGGCCTGCATGAGGGCCAGTACACGGTGACGCTGACGCGCGGCCTGATGGAACGGCTCGATGATGCGGAACTGGAAGCCGTCATCGCCCACGAGCTCTCCCATATCCGCCACAAGGATGTTCGCCTCCTGGTGATCGCGATCATCTTCGTTGGCATCATTTCCTTCGTGGCCGAGATCGTCTTTCGGCGGATTTTCTGGTTCGGCCTGCGTGCGGGTGGCGATCGGCGCTCTGGCGGCCGTTCGGGCGGTCTGGTGATTGTCGCGGCGATTGCCATCCTGGTCATCGCCTATGTCCTGGCCATCGCGATCCGCTTCTCCCTGTCACGCCGGCGCGAATACATGGCCGATGCGGGTGCAGTGGAACTGACCCATAATCCCGACGCCATGATTTCCGCCCTGCGCAAGATTTCCGGCCATGCCGATATCGAGGACGCGCCGGACGAGGTCCGGGAAATGTTCATCGAAAACCCCAAACAGGGCTTCATGGGCGTTTTCGCTACCCATCCGCCGATCCCGAAACGGATCGAGATGCTGGTGAAATATGCCGGCGGGACGCCGTCGCTGGGCCGGAGCAGCGTGCCGGAGGTATGAGATGAAACAAGGCTGGAAGACCTGGGCTTGTGCGGCCCTGGCGGGACTGACCGTCACAGCCTGTTCCACACCCGGTTATCGCACACTCAATCCCAGCTGCGTGGAGCCTTTCCCCGACGCGAAATACAATCGGGACGGCCACCAGGACACGACCTATATCGTGGCTGTCATGGCCGGGCGGTCGCCGCGGGAGGCGGCACTCCTGTCTTTCTACAATGAGGCCGCGGATGATCTGGCCTGGCGCTTTGCGGCGCCGCAGGTGAGTGTCTGGGCGAGTTTCGGCGGCTGGACCTACCGGCACCGCATTGTCGGGGTGCTGCATTCCCTGCATGGCGGTGGACCGGAGGCTGTAGACCAGCGCCGCCGGGACCTCGCGCGCGCCCTGTCAGGCCGCCCGGTCGGGGCGCATGACACGGTCTGGCAGAGCGGGCTGATCATCCACGCGCTGGGCGACAGTTTCGCGCATACCCGGGGCGAATACGGGCAGGGCGAGGCCTATGGCGAGCTCTATGGCCATCTGCTTGATGGGCATGCACCGGACTATGTCGCGATGCGACCGGCGGTCTATCAGGCCTATATCGAGCATTTGTACGAAGCGCTGGCGGTGCCGGGGTCCGAGGACCGGGCGGCGTTCGAGGCTTTTGCGGGGCGCATGAATGACTTGCCGGCCGGCGTCGACCATATCGCCCTGCATGCGGAGGCGATCCGGGCCGCGCGCGGTGATGTCGCCCCGGCACCGCGCCTGGATTGCGATGCCCTGGCCGGGCGTTTGACCCTGCGAGAGGTCAGCCGGTTCCTGCGCGAGCTGGAAGCCGGGTTCCGGCCCGATTGAGCGCCTAGCGTCCCGGCAGGGGGCCGAATTGCAGGATCAGCCAGCCGGCGACCGCTTGCAGACCGAAGCTGATATAGCCGGTCGGCAGGGTGAATTCCGGATTGCCGATGATCAGGATCCAGCCGGAGACGTGCAGCATCACATCCAGGATGAAGGCGGGCAGGAACCAGTCCGGCTTCCGCCACAGGAAGACCAGGCCGGCCAGCAGGACGCCGATGCGCAGGATGGGCGCGATGCGGGACCAGTTTGGCGTCAGCTCGTAGAGCCTGACGGAGCGGTCGGCATTCAGGGTGAGGTCGGGGCGGCCGATTTCGATCAGCAGGATCTGGATCGAAAAGAAGAGGGGAATGACCAGCAGGGCGCACACCATGCCGGTGAGAATCCAGACTGGCGGTTGTCGGGCCGGATCGGCCATTCGCAAAATCCCCAGACGTCCGTAAGCCGACCCTAGAGGTTTTGCCGTCCGGCTTAAAGCCGCAGCGGGTCAGCCTTCGGATGACGGTGTCTCGTCCGCATCGTCATCCTCCTCTTCCAGAAGCCCCGCATAGGTCTCGCGGAAGAGGTACCAGACCGAGCTGAACAGCGCGGCGATGACGGGGCCGAGAATGATGCCCACAGCACCGAACAGGGTAAGCCCGCCCAGGGTGGAGATCAGCACCATGAGGTCGGACATTTTCGCGTCCTTGCCGACCAGGATGGGGCGCAGGATGTTGTCGGACGTACCGACGAAGACGGCGCCCCAGATGACCAGGCCGGCGCCGGGAATGTACTGCCCCGTCCCGATCAGCCACGCGGCGGCCGGAATCCAGATCAGCGGCGGGCCGATCATCGGGATGATGGACAGGAGAGCCGCGATCGCGGCCCAGAAAATCGCGCCGGGCACGCCGGCCACGAACAGGCCGATACCGGTCAGCACACCCTGGACAATGGCGATCAGGAAGGAGCCCTTCACCGTGGCGCGGATGGTCGACAGGGCGCGTTCGGCGAGCAGGTCGCGGCCTTCCTTCGTCATCGGCAGGAGGGAGACGGCAGATCGACCCAGGGACTGGCCGGACATCAGGAAATAATAGAGCGCATAGATGAGGATGAAGGTGTTCAGCGTGGCGATCAGGAAACCGCCCGTGCCCGCGCGCAAGGAGTTCACAAGGATGCGGCCCACCGTGCCGGCCAGATTGCCCAGCTGGGCCGCCACGCTGGCCTGGTATTCGATCAGCTCGTCGCGGAAGGGCAGCCAGTCGGGCAGGCCGGTCAGACCGTCCTGACGGATCCGGCTGACCTGTTCCTGCACCCAGGGTGAGACCATTTGCGTGACTTCAATGGCCTGGTCGGCGACGACGCCCAGCAGGATGGTGGCAGGAATGACAAAGGCGAGGACCGACACGGCAACCAGAAGGCCGGCTGCCAGTCCACGGCGGTCTCCGAACAGTTTGGCCAGCCAGGCATGGGGCGGGGCCAGGAAGAGTGCCAGCACGCCGGCCAGGAAGAGCGCAGCCAGATAGTCCCGGATCATCCAGACGAAGAGGCCGGAGATGATCAGGGCCAGCGCCGCGATAAAGGCGCGTTGGAGCTCGATCTTGCGGTGCGGACTCATGACTCAATCATAGAGCATGTTCGGCAGGCCCGTGGCCAGCCAGGGCAGGGCGGCGACGGCCAGAATGGCCAGGATCTGGATGATCACGAAGGGAATGGCGCCGCGATAGATATCCATCGTCTTCACGCTCTTGGGGGCGACCCCGCGCAGGTAGAAGAGGGCAAATCCGAAGGGCGGGGTCAGGAAGCTGGTCTGGAGATTCATCGCCATCAGCACGCCCAGCCAGACCGGATCCACGCCCATCATCAGGAGGATGGGCGCGACGATCGGCACCACCACGAAGGTGATCTCGATGAAGTCCAGGAAGAAACCGAGAATGAACATGACCAGCATGACCACGGCCAGCGCTCCGAACACGCCGCCGGGGACGGACTGGAGCGCATGGGCGACCGTGTCATCCCCGCCCAGCTCCCGGAAGATGAGCGAGAAGAGCGACGCGCCGATCAGGATCACGAAGACCATGGCGGAAATGGTTGCCGTGGAGGACATGACCTCGTCGAGCACGCCGGAGCGCTTCAGCCGGATCAGGCTGAGCCCGGCACCGGCCAGGGTGATAAGGCAAAGCAGGCTTGCCGCGGCCATGCCGGGCAGTCCGAGATCGCTGACGAAATAGCGCTCGCCTGTCACCAGGTTGGGAATGATCACCAGCGCGATTAGGGCCACCAGTGAGAACAGGCCGGCATAGGCGAGCAGTTGTCCGCGCGCGGGATTGCTGTCGGATCCGGCATTGCGGGCGCCGGCGATGAAGGTCGCGCCGACGGCGCCGACCCCGGCCGCTTCGGTCGGCGTGGCCAGTCCGGCCAGGATGGAGCCGAGCACGGCGATGATCAGGGCGAGCGGCGGGACCAGGGCATGCAGGATGGCCCCCCAATCGGCCTTGAGCTCGTTGCGCGGCGTGGCGGGGGCGCTCTCCGGTTTCCAGATCGCCATGACGATCTGGTAGGCGATGTAGAGACCGACCAGGAGCAGGCCCGGGATCAGGGCGCCGGCGAAAAGATCGCCCACGGAGACAATGTCGGGCGAGAAAATGCCTTGGGCGCGCTGGGCCTCCTGATAGGCGTTGGAAATCTGGTCCCCCAGCAGAACCAGGACGATGGAGGGCGGAATGATCTGTCCCAGCGTGCCGGAGGCCGCAATCGAGCCGGCGGCCAGGGCCGGGTCATAGCCGCGCTTGAGCATGGTGGGCAGGGACAGGAGGCCCATGGTCACCACGGTCGCGCCGACAATGCCGGTGGAGGCAGCCAAGAGGGCGCCGACGACCACGACAGAGATTCCCAGACCGCCGCGCAGGGAGCCGAAAAGGGCGCCCATGGCTTCCAGCAACTCCTCGGCAATCTTGGACTTTTCCAGCATCACGCCCATGAAGACGAAGAGCGGGACCGCGACCAGGATGGAGCGGTCCATCTCCATCAGATTGCCGTAGATGCGCTGCGGGAAGGCGCGGAAATGGATCGGGTCGAACAGGTTCAGACCGATACCGATCAGCGCGAAGACGAGGGCCACGCCGGCGAGGGTGAAGGCGACCGGATAGCCGCGCAGCAGCGCCGCGAAGGCGGCGATGAACATGAGGAAGGGCAGGAGTTCGATGAACAGGGTCATGCTCAGACGTCCGCCTCCAGCGAGGCCGGAAGCTCCGGCGTCTTCTGGTCGGCCAGGGTCATGGCAGCGCGCGCAGCCATGGCGACCCCCTGGATGATCATCAGGATGGCGAACAGGGGAATGGAGGTTTTCAGAAGGAAAACAAAGGGCAAGCCGTCACTCTCGCGGGATCGCTCGAGGATGCGCCAGGCCGAGGCCATGTATCCGGTGGAGGACCAGAGGATGAGGGCACTCATCGGGATGAGGGCGAGATAGGTGCCGAACAGATCGATCCAGGCCTTCGCCTTGTCGGAGGCCTTGGAATAGAAGACATCGACCCGGACATGACCGCCACTGAGCAGGGCGGAGGCCGAGGCGAGCAGGAAAAGCAGGGCGTGCATGTAGATCACGCTCTCCTGCAGCTTGGTCGAGGCGAAGCCGAAGACATAGCGCTGGACCACGATCAGGGCGGTGACCACGACCAGGCCGAGGGCGAACCAGCGCGCGGCGCCGCCGATGGACCGGGTGACCGTCTCTATCAGCCGGATAAGCCGCTCATGCAGGGTCCAGACAAGACCGCGCATTTTAATGAAACGGCCGAGAATTCCGGTGATCAGGGGCAGGAAGACGAGAGGCGCCAGGACCAGGCCGATGCGTCCGGCCCAGAGGCCGATCATGTGGGCGATGCCGGGCAGGTTCTCCTGCGACCAGCCGGCCACACCCCCGCCCGTGATCCCGTCGAGCAGGACGAGGACCAGAGAGAGACCGAGACAGGCCAGGATCAGGCGATCGCCGTCACGCATCGTCTAGCGACCGAGCACGCGTTCGCGTTGGGCCATGTAGGGGAGTTCGGAAATCCGGCCCCAGCCGCGCATCTTGTTGCGGGCATCGAGATAGCTCTCATAGACCTGCTGCGTGAACGGATCGGCATTGCCGGTATCGGCGACGACCTGTTCGGAAATCTCGCCGATTCGGGTCCAGATCTCGTCGGAGAACTGGCGCAGTTCGACGCCATGCTCGTTGACGAGGACATCGAGGGCCAGACCGTTCTGGTACTGGAATTCGGCCAGGGAGAGATTGTTCGCCGTGCGGCAGGCCGAGGCGATGATCGCCTTGTGATCGTCGGCCAGGCCGTCCCAGACGCCGCGATTGATGCCGACGCCGAGGCAGGAGCCCGGCTCGTGGAAGCCCGGACCGTAATAGAAGGGGGCCTCGCGGTAGAAGCCGAAGGCGAGGTCATTCCAGGGACCGACCCATTCGGTGGCGTCGATCGTGCCGTTCTGCAGGGCCGGATAGATCTCGCCGCCGGAGAGGGTGACGGCCGCGCCGCCGAGCTCGCGCAGGACATTGCCGCCCAGGCCCGGAATGCGCATGCGCAGGCCTTGGAAATCGTCCAGCGTGTTGATCTCGCGCTTGAACCAGCCGCCCATCTGGTGGCCGGAATTGCCCGCCTGGAAGGGTTTGATGTTGAACTGGCCGGACAGTTCGTCCCACAGGGCCTGGCCGCCGCCATATTCCACCCAGCCCATGATCTCATAGGCGGTCATGCCCATCGGCACGGCGGTGAAGAAGTTGAAGGCCGGCGATTTGCCCTGCCAGTAATACTCGGCGCCATGATACATGTCCGCCGTGCCTTCGGAGACCGCGTCAAAGGCTTCGAAGGCGCTGACGATCTCGCCGGCGGCATAGACGCGCACTTCCAGCGAACCGCCGGACATGCGGTTGATATAGTCGGCGACATTGTTGGCGGCGGTTCCCAGGCCCGGGAAATTGGCCGGCCAGGTCGTCACCATGCGCAGGCGGGTGACGCCGCGATTGACGGCCGGCGCGGCCGGGCCGCTGCTCTCCTGACCGGTCTCGCCGCAAGCGGTCGCAACGGTGGCGGCAGCGATGGCACCACCGCTGATGAATGTACGTCGATCCATGTCTGTCTCCCCCGGGGAACGGCTCCTGACCCCTCAGGCCGTGCCTTATTCGTCCTCGTCGCCCTCATGGTTATCCAGTTCGGACAGGGCCTGCCAGCCCGAGGGCGTCAAAACTTGCAGCGGCTCGTACTGGGCCTTGTAGTTCATCTTGCGGCTGTCGCGCACCCAATAGCCCAGATAGACGAAGGGCAGACCGGCGGCTTCGGCCTGACGGACCGCGTCCAGGATGATGAAGGCACCCAGGCTGCGGCGGTCCTGGTCGGCGTCGAAATAGGAATAAATCAGCGACAGCCCGTCCTTGAGGACATCGGTCAGCACGCAGGCCGTCAGCTCTCCCATGTCATCGCGATATTCCGCGATATGGGTCCGCTGGGCGCCTTCCTCGGCCATCATCACATATTCGCCGAAGGACATGCCCACCATGTCGCCATCGCCATGCCGGCTTTCCAGATAGCGCGAGAGCAGGTCGAATTGTTCCAGCGTCGCCGTCTGGGCCTCGGTCGACACGGTGAGGTCCGCATTGCGGTTCATGATCTTGCGCCAGCGCCGTTTCCAATTGAACTCGGCGACGTCGATCCGCACGGATTTGCAGGCGTCACAGGCTTCGCAGGCCGGGCGGTATAACACGCCCTGGCTGCGGCGGAATCCGGCATGGGTCAGCGCGTCATTGAGCGCCGGGCCTTCCCCGACATCGATGCGGGTAAAGACTTTCCGTTCCCACCGGCCCGGCAGGTAAGGGCAGGGCGCGGCGGCTGTCAGGAAGAAGGGAATCTGGCGTGTCGCAAACGGATGGGTCACGGGCCGGTCTTCGTTTCAGCTGCTTCGTGGACAGACTAACTCAGGTCCATCCAAACGCGTAGAGCACGGATATGTAAATCGTGAAGGCCAGCCAGAACAGGATGACCATGGGCGCGCCCGCCCGGATATAGTCGGAAAACTTGTAGTGGCCCGGGCCCATCACCAGAAGATTGGTCTGATAGCCGATCGGTGTGGCGAAACAGGTATTGGCCGCGAACAGGACGGTCAGGGCAAACAGGATCGTATTGTCCGAACCGATCTGGTTGGCGGCGCCCACGGCGATGGGCGTGAACAGGATCGCCGTGGCACTGTTGGACAGGAAGTTTGTCAGCACGGCGACCACGATGAAGAGGGCCGACATCAGGGCGACTTCCCCGAAGGGCGCAAACACCCGCACCACGGCGGAGGCCAGCAGATCCGCCCCGCCGGTATCCTGGAGTGCGGTGCCCAGGGCGATGGCGGCGCCGATCAGCAGGAAAACCTTCATGTCGATGGCGCGGGCGGCCTGGCGGGTGTTCAGACAGCCTGCGGCGATCATTGCGACCGCGCCCAGGAAGGACGCGACCACGATCGGGAGCAGACTGGTCGCCGCACTCAGCACGACAGCGCCGAAAATGATCCGGGCGGCCGTGGTCCGGCGCGGATCGGCCAAGGCCTGGGTGGCCCATTCCATCAAGAGGAGATCACGGTCGGCGCGCAGCTGGCGCATGGAGTCTGCCGACCCGAACAGGAGCAGGGTGTCGCCGGCTTCCAGGCGGATCTCGCCCATGCGCGAGCGGATCATGCGGCTGCGGCGCTGGATGCCCAGCACGATACAGCCGGTGGCATGACGGAAACCGATCTGCTGGATGGTGCGGCCGATTAGGCGCGAACCCGGGGCCACCACAGCCTCGGTCATCATCAGGGTCTCACCCGGGTTCGGATTGTCACCGGGGCCGGTCGTGGCCAGCATGCCGCGCATGAAATCGGCGCGCTTGGACAGGAGGCTGGACAGGGTCTGGCGTGTGGCCGCGACAATCACGAGATCGCCGGTTTTCAGTTCGATCTGGTCGAAGGGCGGGAGCAGGGCGTGCTCTCCGCGCTGGATCATGCGGACGGTCATGTCCGGCAGGTCGGAAAACATGCCCATGACCGGCTTCTTGCCGACCAGCGGGTGGTCCGAGGTGACCTCCAGCTGGGCAATATATTGGCGACCCTTGGCCCCGCCGGCGATTTCCGACTCCATCGTGTCCCGGTCGGGCAGGAGGCGCGGCAGCACCAGCACGATATAGATCAGCCCGACACCGGCCAGGTAGAGGCCCGGCCCGGTCGGGGTGAAGAAATTGAGGTCGATCTCGGAGATCGCCCGCAATTGTTCCGCCACCAGAAGGTTGGTGGAGGAGCCGATGAGCGTGGTCATGCCGGCCAGGATGCAGACATAGCTCAGCGGGATGAGGAGTTTGGACGGGCTCTGTTCCATCCGGTGGGCGATGGCGACCAGGATCGGCACGAACATGACCACGACGGGCGTGTTGTTGATGAAGGCCGAGACCACGAAGGCAAAGGCGAACATCATGATCAGCGTCAGGGTCGGGCGCTGGTCGTAGGAAGACAGGAGAAACTGGGTCGGCCCCTCCATCGCGCCGGTCTGGAAGATACCTTGGCCCACGATGAGAAGGCAGAGAATCGTGAACAGGGCCGGATTGGCGAAGCCCGACAGCATGCGCGCGGACCAGTTCACGTCTTCCTGTCCGGCCAGTTCCACCGGGAAGAGATTGAAGAAGAGCAGAAGCAGGGCGACGATGCCGGCGGACACCATCTCGATCGGAAAACGATCCCAGATAAACAGGGCCACGGCGATCAGCAGACCGCCCAGTATTGCCCACATCTGCCAAGCGCCGAGCGCCGCGAATTCAGCCGCCAATTCACTCATCTCGATTTCGGGAAACAGAGGTTCGGTTCATCCGTCTCCAGACGCTATCATGCGTCCGGCGGAGTTGCGAAGCCTTTCCTTGAAACCGGTGTGTATTGCGCTGGGACTAGAGCTCGTGCCCGTTGGGCAGAACCGGCGCTTCCCGCAGCAGGACAATGGAAATGCGGCGATTGCCCGGCATGTAGGGATCGTCCGGATACAGCGGTTCGGACCCGGCCTTGCCGCGCACTTCATAGACGCGGTCATTGGAGATTCCGGCACGCTGCAGCACGGCGCGGGCCGCATTGGCGCGGTCGGCGGACAATTCCCAATTCGTGTATTCCAGATTGGTGGCCGGGGCGCTGTCCGTGTGTCCGGCAATGGAAAGCCGGTTGGGCAGGCGTTCGGCGATCCGGGCCACGGCGCGCAGTAGGGTGACGGCGCGGTCATTCGGTTCCGTGGCACCCGGATTGAACATCGGACGGCCTTCCTGGTCGATCAGCTGGATGCGCAGGCCTTCCGGCGTTTCGTCGACAAGAATGTGGTTGGACAGTTCGGCCAGTTCCGGCATGTCCTGCATGGCCTGGCGCAGCGACATGGCGGCAGAGTGTAGCTGGGCCGCGTCACGGCGCTGCTGGGCTTCCGCGAGGGCAGAGGCCTGAACCGTGGTCTCCGATTCTTCCATCGCCTCGGGCGAGCCCTCCGGCTGTTGCTGGCGATCGCGGTCATTGAGTTGCGGCGCGGTCGGGGCCAGGCGCTGGCGCATGGAACTGTCGCCGGAACCCTGGACACCGTCATCGCCCGGAGCCGTGCCGGCCAGCGGGGCGCCGGAACCGGAATTGGCCGGCGAGACGCTGGCGGGTGCGAAATAGTCGGCAATGCCGCGCTTTTGTTCCGGCGTGGTGGTATTGATGAGCCACATCAGAAGGAAGAAGGCCATCATCGCGGTGACGAAGTCGGCATAGGCAACTTTCCAGGCACCACCATGGTGTCCGCCGCCGCCGCCTTTTACGACTTTCTTGATGACAATCGGCTGATCCTTGGCCGCCATGTCCACCCGCCTTGTTTCTAGGTCCGTCTCTCCTGTAGACGGTTAGCGTTAAGGCCAGGTTTCATTCCTGATTTCCGAAAGGACCCGCATTGACCGACAGCCGTTCCTACCGTGACGCCCTCGGGCGCTATCCGACCGGGGTCACCATTGTCACCACCTATGTGGAGGGCAAGGCGATCGGCATGACGGTGAATTCCTTTGCCTCGGTCTCGCTGGACCCGCGCCTCGTGCTGTGGTCGGTGGAGCATGGCACGGACCGCTACAAGCGTTTCGTGGAGGCCCAGGACTATGCGATCAATGTGCTGGCCGCCGACCAGGCCGGGCTGGCGCATGCCTGTGCCATCGAGCCGGACCTGCGGGCTTGCCATGCGGAATGGCAGGGCGAGACCGCGCCGCTGATCGAAGGCTGTGTCGCGCGCTTCGTGTGCCGCCAGCAGTCTCTTGTGACCGCCGGCGACCACGACATCATCATCGGCGAAGTCACCGATTTCGACACGCCGCGTGATGTGTCCGCCCTGGTTTTCTACACCTCGAACTATTGCGAGCCGGGCTGAAGCGTCAGCACGCGCGTGCCTTGCGGCGGCGCATCCGCCGTCCAGCCCGTCGGGATTTCCAGATACTCACCGCGGCCCCAGAGCGGGGCGAGGTCGTCATAATGGCGCGACAGGACATTGCCGGACTGGCCGGTGGTGATCATGAAGCGTGACGCGTCCGGATCCGCCAGGTCATAGAGCGCCCGGTAGGAGGCGCCGTGGAAGACGGAATAGCCCGGCGTGCGGTAGGAATAATGGGCGACATTCACCGTCGCGCCATCGCCCGGAATGGGTGTGGTGATGGTGAAGACATCGGACAGGACCGGGAAGTCCGAAAACGGCGTGTGGGCGTGGCGGGCGTAATGCACATCGCCCCAGCGCCAGGCGGTGATGTCGCGGCCCTGGCTCTCTGCGGTCGTCGCCATGGCCCGGTCGAGGGCCGGTCCCAGAAGGCTCTGGCAGGTCTCGGTGGCCTCGGTGGTGATATCATCGCACCAGGCGGACAGATCCCCGGTCAGCACATCCATCAAGAGGACGCGGCGGTCGGCATACCAGCGCGGAAAGAGCGTGCCGAGATCATCGGCGTAGACGGCCCGGTTCAGCTCGCGCACCCAGGCGGCATAGATCAGCGGTTCCGGCCGGTCGACGACCATGTCGCCATCCCAGCCTTCCAGTTCGGCCAGGGCGTTGACGCCCAGTTCGCTGGAGGGTTCCGCCGTCATCAGGACGGGCAGGATGCGCAAGGCCATGTCCGAGACCGTGTCGATCTGCAGCGCCGCCATGGAGTCCATGTCGTGAACGGCTTGGGACTCGATCCCGTCATAGATGCGCCGGATGCGGGACACGCCATACCACTCACTGGTCAGATAGTGCGGATAGCCGTCCGGCACGATCTTGTTGTTAGCGGTGGCGATGAAGCCGCGGTCCGGATTGCGGGTATGCGGCAAGTCCTCGAAGGGAATGGTGGAGACCCAATTGCCGTCCTCATCCCGGACCGGAATGCGCGAAGGAGCGTAAAAGCCGATATCACCGTCACGGGACGCAAAGACGATATTCTGCTGCGGGGCGACGAAGCCGCGGACCGCATTGACGAAATCATCCCAGTCTTCCGATGACAGAATGTGCAGGCCGACCCCCGTCGTCGCATCATCCGGCTCGTCCAGCATCCATTGCAGGGCGAAGAAGTCGGCTCCTTCCGGCACCTCATAGTCGAAATGTTCCGGATCCAGCACCGGGCCGGTGGCGGTCTCGCGGCGGGTGATCGTGATGTCTTCGCCGAAGCGGACCTTGATGTGTTCCTCGCGCTCACCGATGACGGCATCGGCCGTGACGGGGTGCAAATCACCGACATCCGGGCCGGTATTGGTGAAGCCCCAGGCAATGTCGTCATTGCGCCCCAGCGTCACGAAGGGCGTGCCGGGCAGGGTGGCACCGACAGCGCTGCCGTCGGGCGTGGTCAGGCGGGCCAGATACCAGATGGCGGGCGCACGCAGGCCCAGATGCGGGTCATTGGCCAGGATGGGCAGGCCGGACGCGGTGCGCTCGCCGGACAGGGCCCAGTTGTTGGAACCGTCGCGGCCATTGTCCTCGGGCCCCTGGACCGGGGCGGCTTCCTCGATCGCCGGCAGGTCCTCGCTGAGACCGAGATCGGCCATGGACAGCGAGCGCGGCGCGTCGTCCGGATAGCGGCCGATGAATTCCTCGGCACGTTCGGCACCCAGTTGTTCGTCCAGCGCGGCGCGGGCAGGCTCGCCGAAGGCATTGCCGAACAGGTCCAGCGCGATCGCCTTGTAGACGACGACCGTGTCGGCGGGTGTCCAGGGTTCCGGCGATGCCATCAGGATCTGGAACTCCGGCGGCGGCACGAAGCCGGGCGCCTCGATTACGGCATTGACGCCATCGGCATAGGCTTCCAGCGCGGCGATGACATCATCGGGCAGGGTGGCGACGGCCTCGTCGGCGGCGTCGCCCAGCCCCATTGTGCGGAAGAAGATGTCCGTCTCCACAGCCGGCGGCCCGATCAGTTCGGCGACCCGGCCGCGCAGGGCCCGGCGGGTGATGTCCATCTGCCAGAGCCGGTCCTGGGCATGGGCCACGCCCAGCGCGTAATAGGCGTCATGGCCGGTGCTGGCGAAGATGTGGGGGATGCCGTGTTCGTCGCGGATGATCTGGGCTTCGTCCTCGAGACCCGCCAGCACCCATTCACCCTCGGTCTGGGGCAGGGAGGCGTAGAGCCGGTTGCCGATCACCAGCGCGGCGAGAATGAGGACGGCGGCCAGTCCGGCCAGGGTCCAGGCCGAATAGCGTAGAAGACGTGCGATCATGATGACTTGCTCCCCGAATGCCGGGAGACTAGCAAGGGGTTGATCAAATGGGGAGCCGCCAATGTCACGCTGTACCTTCCTGGGCCTCGGGGTCATGGGTTATCCGATGGCCGGTCATCTGGCCGCTGCCGGACATGAAGTGACGGTCTGGAACCGCACGTCCAGCAAGGCCAAGGCCTGGGCCGGCCAGCATGGCGGCCAGGCCGCCGACACGGTCGAGGCGGCCGTCGCCGAAGCGGATTTCGTGATGGCCTGTCTGGGTGATGACCCCGATGTCCGCGCGGTCGCGGAACAGGCGATTCCCGCGATGAAGCCGGGCGCCATCCTGATCGACCACACCACCGCCTCGGCGGAGCTGGCCCGCGATCTGGACCTGGAAGCGCGCGAGGCCGGGATCGGCTTTCTCGATGCCCCGGTCTCCGGTGGGCAGGCGGGCGCGGAGAATGGTCAGCTGACCATCATGTGCGGCGGCGAGGCGGACACTTTCCAGCGCGCAGAACCGGTCATGGATGCCTATGCCAAGGCGATGTCGCTGATCGGACCGGCGGGAGCCGGCCAGCTGTGCAAGATGGTCAACCAGATCTGCATTGCCGGCATCGTCCAGGGCCTGTCGGAAGGCCTGCACTTCGCCAAACGCTCGGGCCTGGACCCGGAATTGGTGATCGGGGCCATTTCCAAGGGGGCGGCCCAGTCCTGGCAGATGGAAAACCGCTGGCAGACCATGGTCGAGGACAAGTTCGATTATGGGTTTGCCATCGACTGGATGCGCAAGGATCTGCGCATCACGCTGGAAGAGGCCCGACGCAATGGGGCGCGCCTGCCGGTCGCGGCCCTGGTCGATCAATTCTATGCCGATGTGCAGGCCATGGGCGGAAACCGCTGGGACACGTCCAGCCTGATCGCCCGTCTGGAGCGCGATCTGTGACCGAGGATGGCCGCCTCATCCGCACCGATCCGGTGGCGATGGGTGTCTGGAAGCGCCTGACGGCGCAGTTCGCGACCTGGCGGCTGATCGTGTTTGCCAGCTTCACCAAGCGCGCGCTCAACATGATCGCCAATGACCAGTTGAGCATTCTCAATGAGGCGACGCACTGGAAGATCGGTCTGGGCCTGCTCGGCGGGCTGAATGATGACCAGGTCGATTTCCTGCTCGCCTATGCCCGCATCAATGCTCGCAAGGTGGACCGGCTGTTTCGGGCCACAGCGCTGATATTCGTGTCGATTCCCGTGGCCGGCATTTTCGGCCTGACCGAGCTGGATCCGGAGATCTGGGACCGGCTGGGGTTTGAACAGTCGGAAACCCTGATCGTCGTTCTGGGCGCCTGGATGGCGTTGGCGGGCCTGATGATGGCCGCCGCCTGGCGGGCCCAGGAATTGGCGGACCTGATCGAGTTCGAACAGGCCCGCCGCCAGTTCGACGCGGCCAAACAGGCAAAGGCCCCGGCCGAATGAGCGTCGAGACCCTCTTTCTCTGGCTGGACTATGCCGGGATCGGCTTCTTTGCCTATTCCGGTGGCATGCTGGGCGCGCGCAAGGCGCTGGACCCGTTCGGCGCCGCCATTGTCGGGGCGGTCACCGGGATGGGCGGCGGCACGCTGCGCGATGTCCTGCTGGGCGAGCTGCCGGTCTACTGGATCGAAGAACCCAATTATCTCGCCGTCGCCCTGGGCGGCGCCTTGCTGGGCTATTTCACCTCGCCCTGGGCCCAGGCCATCGCGACACGCCGTGCCGCCCTGATCTGGGCCGATGCGATCGGGCTCTCCGTGTTCTGCGTCATCGGGGCCCAGGCCGGCCTGGCTGCCGGCGCCCATTGGACCATCGCCCTGCTGACCGGGATGATGAGCGCGGCCTTCGGCGGCCTTTTGCGCGACATCATCGTCAATGACGTGCCGCTCATCCTGCGCGAGGACATTTACGCCCTGGCCGCTCTGGCGGGGGCGGCGGCCTATGTGGCGGGGATCGCGCTGGGCCTCAATCCCAGTCTCGTCACCCTCGGCTCGGCCATTCTGGCCCTGGTCCTGCGCGGCTGTGCCATCCAGTTCAAATGGTCCCTGCCGGCGATCAAGCTGGGGGAGTGAGGGCTCTCTGGTCTGAACGGCGCTTCAATGCAGCGTCGTGTTCAGATCATCCTTCTTGATCCGCCCGTCTGCCACCTTTCCGAAATCCACCGGTTCCGGCTGGAAACCGAGATAGAGGAGGAAGGTCACGACCGGGATGGAGACAAGGATGAAGGGGATGAGGATGGCCCAGAGGCCGGCAATGCCGAGCCCGACCGCGGCCACCAGCTTCACCAGGATCAGGCCCAGCGTGAAGGGAATGAGGAAATTGGTCTGCCAGCGGTGATAGGCGCCGCAGCGCTCGCAGGAGAAAACCTTCTCCCGGTCGATCGGCCAATGGAGTTCCGGCGGCAATTCCGTCTCGCAGGACGGGCAGTGCTTGTGAACACGCATGCGCAATGCTCCCTTACACGCAGGGGTTGGGTGGCCTCAGTTTGCCCGATCCAGCGCCTGGAGCAAGTCGGCCAGCAAATCCTCCGGCGTTTCCAGGCCCACCGACAGGCGCACCAGGTCGGATGGGCAGGGGCTGTCCGCCCCCTCGATCGGCTTGCGATGCTCGATCAGGCTCTCCACCCCGCCCAGTGACGTGGCCTGGAAGAATAGCTTTGTGGAGGCGGCGAGTTTGCGGGCGGCGTCATAGCCATCCTTGAGCTGGATTGAGAGCGTGCCGCCAAACCCGCCGGTCATCTGCTTTGCCGCGATGGCATGGCCGGGATGACTCTCCAGGCCGGGATAATGGACAGCGGAGAGTTTGGGATGATCCTTCAGAGCCTTGGCGAGGAAGAGCGCGCTGGCGCTCTGGCGTTCAAAGCGCACGAAGAGCGTGCGCAGGCCGCGCAAGAGGAGCCAGGTATCAAACGGGCCGGGCACGCCGCCCGTCTGGCTGTGCAGGGTGGCGATAGTGTCCCAATTCTCGTCTGCCTTGGCGGTCACCAGCGCCCCGGCCAGCACGTCGGAATGACCGTTGAGATATTTGGTCGCCGAATGCATGACGAGATCCGCGCCCAGCTGGATCGGCTGGGTGG
Organism: Maricaulis alexandrii; assembly: GCF_005871165.1. Classification (GTDB taxonomy): domain Bacteria; phylum Pseudomonadota; class Alphaproteobacteria; order Caulobacterales; family Maricaulaceae; genus Maricaulis; species Maricaulis alexandrii. The sequence goes on from NZ_SWKP01000003.1 coordinate 187,566, forward strand.
TGCAGGGCGGCGCGCAGGTACTGTCCACGGCCAGACGCGCGCCCACGGCGTGGGCGATATCGGCGGCCTTGGCAATGTCGACAATGGCCCAGGACGGATTGGCCGGGGTCTCGATCCAGATCAGGTCCGTATCCGGCCGGCAGGCGGCTGTCAGCGCATCGAGATCACCCGGCGGCACCAGGTTGAGCGTGATCCGGTTGAGCCGCTGGGCCCGCTGGAAAAGAAGGCGCGCGCCGTAATACATCTCGGTCTGGGCAATCACATGCCCGCCCGTCGGAACGCTTTCCAGCGCCGCCGCAATCGCCGCCATGCCCGAGGGAAAGAGCCGCGCATCCGCCCCGCCATCCAGCATGGCCAGCACTTCGGCCGCCTGCATCTCCGTCGGCCCTTCCGGCCGCCGGTAATCGGTCGGCCCGACCAGCTCATTCTCCGCCCCGCGCAGATAGGTGGTGGAGGGATGGATCGGCGGGATGACCGCGCCGGTCTGCGTGTCGGGCGCGTGCATCGCCTGGACGGTTTTCGTTTCGCGGGAAGTGGGTGTGTCGGGTGTTTGGCTCATGGGGAATGGATGCCGGAAGTCGGGCGTGGGGTCAAAGGGGGTGGCTAACCCACAACATTTGTCATCCCGGCCCCCCGCTTTCGCGGGCGCAGGCTTCTAGCCTGCGAAAGCAGGCTGGAGAGCCGGGACCCATAAACACAGAATTAGCCCGAAAGCAGACGCGAGACTTCAGCGCAATTTTGCTCCAAACCGAGATTATGGGTCCCGGACTTGCGCCCCGCCTGCGCGGGGCATCCATCCGGGATGACAAGTGTGGGAGTTTTTCCGACACTACTCTCGTCATCCCACGGTGCCCGCAGGGCATCCGGGGGACCTCAGCTCACCTGTTGGCGGGTTGGGTGAGGTCCCCCGGCCAAGCCGGGGGATGACGGTGGTGTCGATGGTCGTGACGCAGGCTGAATGGGCGCAGTTTGGGGCGTGATCCGCTCGACGGTGCTCATCAAGGGCGCCAGTACCTTCCTTGTCATCCCTGACGGATGGCCTGCGAAAGCTGGCCGTAGATCAGGGACCCATCAGGGCGCGCCTCCCTTGTGCAGACATGGGTCCCGGATCTGCGCCCGGCTCAGGGCCGGGCCTTCGTCCGGGATGACAAGGAAAGCGGGTTGCAGGGATTGAGCCGTTCAATAATGCCCGCACCGGATGGGCTTGGCGATGGAATAGCCCCAGAACATGGCGATGAAGCCCGCCAGAAGGACACCGCTACCAACTTTGATGGCCAGTTGGATCAGGTCTGGCCGGAAATCGATGGTTTGGCTCAAGGCTATCCCGAAAAGTCCGAAGCACCAGGCGAAGGCTAGCGGAATGACGACGAAAAGAGCCGGCCAGAACGCCGCCCGAACCCGCAAGCCGCACTCCGGACATTTGACCGGGTCGAATGTGCCTGTGACGCTGGGCCGCCGGAAGCTGGGGAAACCGCCATATTTCTCTTCCTGCTCACGATATTCGCCTTCCAGGGCAGCGAGTGCCTTGTCCGGATTGATATCATATCCGCAGTCGGGACAGATAAAGCGACCCCATTTCATCGACTGCCTTACCCCAACAGCCGCGCCGCCCGCGGCGCAAAGTACGTAATGATCCCGGACGCCCCGGCACGTTTGAACGCCAGCAGGCTTTCCATCATGACGCGGTCGCCGTCGATCCAGCCGTTGGCGGCGGCGGCTTCGATCATGGCGTATTCGCCGGAGACCTGGAAGGCGTAGACCGGGACGGGGAAGGTGTCGGAGAGGGCGCGGACGATGTCGAGATAGGGCAGGCCGGGCTTGACCATGACCATGTCGGCGCCCTCGGCGATGTCGAGCTCCACCTCGCGCAGGCATTCATCCCGGTTGGACGGATCCATCTGATAGGTCTGCTTGTCGCCTTTGAGTGCTGCCGCCGAGCCGATCGCCTCGCGATAGGGGCCGTAGAAGCCGGAGGCGTATTTGGCGGCGTAGGAGAGGATCATCGTGTTGGTGAAACCTTCCGACTCGAGCGCCTCGCGGATGGCGCCGATGCGGCCATCCATCATGTCGGAGGGGGCGACCACATCACAGCCGGCCTTCGCCTGGACCAGGGCCTGTTCGATCAGCCGGTCGACCGTGGCGTCATTGTCGATGACATCGCCATCGAGAATGCCGTCATGGCCGTGCGTGGTGAACGGGTCGAGCGCGACATCGCAGATCACGCCGACATTGGGGGCGGCGTCCTTGATGGTCTTGATGGCTTGCGGCACCAGACCGTCCGGATTGAGGGCCTCGGACCCGTCATCATCCTTCCTGGTCGGATCGATATGCGGGAAGATCGCCATGGCCGGAATGCCCAGCTCCTGGGCTTCCTTGGCGGCTTTCGCCAGGGCGGACAGGGAGAGGCGTTCCACCCCCGGCATGGCGGCCACCGGCTCGACCGGATCGGCGGTGTCCGAGACCACGACGGACCAGATGAGGTCATTCACCGTCAGCGTGTTCTCGCGCACGAGGCGGCGGGACCAGTCAGCCTGGCGGGTGCGGCGAAGTCGGGTATTGGGATACATGGGTCGGGTCCGTCCTGGCATGTCCGGTCAGTGGTCTGTGGTCGACAGGGATAGCGAGACCGGCGCGCCCTGTCACGGCGCAGTGGGTGCGCACAGTGTCGCGGGCCTCAGTGATCGAAGATGATGCCGGCCAGGCCGATGATCATGGCCAGCAGGCCGATCACGAGCGCAATGCCCAACGGGCTCAGTCCGACTAAGGTGCCCAGCACCACCAGACCGGCAAAGCCGCCCGCCAGGCCGAGGATCCAGATCCAGTGCCGGTCCTGGGAGAAGAGTTGGGCGTTGCAGTGCGGGCAGCGGCGTGAGCCTGGCAGCCAGCGCGAGGTCACCGGGGCAAAGGGAATGCGCGCGATTTCCCGCCGGGCCGTGTGCAGGCTGACCGGCAATCCGCAGGACGGGCAGGGCTTGGTCTGCGCGGATTTGGACGACATGGCGGGCTTCCTCGAAAATCCCGGTGCACGGGCGGGAAAGGCAGGCGTCTGGCTTGGCCCCCACCGGGATGAGACACATATCAAACTTGCCGCGGACGGAAAGCCGCGTTACGCCTCCGGCGCAAATGGCCGGAAGCAATATTTGTCTTCCAATGGCGTGATCAGCAACAGGAGTGCTGCGGTGGATTTCGCTCTTACAGAAGATCAGACCCTTATTCGCGACATGGCGAGAAAATTCGCCGATGACCGCCTGAAGCCGAATGCGGCGAAATGGGATGAAGAGAAGCATTTCCCGGTCGAGGCGATGCGCGAAGCCGCCGAGCTGGGATTCGCGGGCATTTACACGCGTGAGGATGTCGGCGGATCGAATCTGACCCGTCTGGATGCGGCTCTGATCTTTGAAGAACTGTCCCGCGGCTGCGTCGCCACGGCGGCCTTCCTGTCGATCCACAATATGTGCGCCTGGATGATCGACAGCTGGGGGTCCGAGGAGCAGCGCCAACGCTTCCTGCCGCCCATGATGACGATGGACAAGATCGCCTCCTACTGCCTGACCGAGCCGGGTTCCGGGTCCGATGCGGTCTCGATGCGCACCCGCGCCGTGCGCGATGGCGATGAGTATGTGCTCAATGGGTCGAAAGCCTTCATCTCGGGCGCCGGCACGTCGGATTATTATGTCGTCATGTGCAAGACCGGTGAGGATGGCCCGAAAGGCGTCTCCACCATCCTGGTCGAGAAGGACACGCCCGGCCTCTCCTTCGGCGCCAATGAGAAGAAGATGGGCTGGAATGCCCAGCCGACGCGCGTTGTGACCTTCGAGGATTGTCGCGTGCCGGTGGCCAACCGGATCGGCGAGGAAGGCCAGGGCTTCTCCTTCGCCATGCAGGGCCTCAATGGCGGCCGCATCAATATCGCCGCCTGCTCGCTGGGCGGGGCTGGCGAAGCGCTGGACCAGGCGATGGGCTATACCGGCGAACGCAAGCAGTTCGGCCGTCCGATCGGCGAATTCCAGGTCACCGAGTTCAAACTGGCCGACATGGCCACCGAGCTCGATGCCTCGCGCCTGATGGTCTATCGCGCTGCCGCCATGCTGGATGCCAAGGATCCGTCCGCGCCGCGCTATTGCGCCATGGCCAAGCGTTTCGCCACGGATACGTGTTTCGATGTGGCCAACCAGGCCCTGCAGCTGCATGGCGGCTATGGCTATCTCAAGGATTACCCGATGGAGCGCATCGTCCGTGATCTGCGCGTGCACCAGATCCTGGAAGGCACGAACGAGATCATGCGCGTGATCATCGCCAAGGACATGAAGTGCAGCTGGCCGAGCAATAGCTAGGGGATTGCGCGGGGGTATGATATCCTGACCAGAAAGCTGGTCAGGATTGTGCCATGATCGAAATCGGTGTTCTGGAAGCCAAGACACGGCTCTCCGCCTTGCTCGAGATGATCGAGAAGGGTGAGGGGCCGATTGCCATCACGCGCTATGGCAAGCGCGTGGCGGTGCTCTCGAAGGATGTCGCTTATGCTGAGCCTGCGCCCCTGTCGGGGGCGGAGCTGGCCAACAAGCTGCGTGCGTTTCGGGAGAAGCAGGCTGCGGCGCCGGAGCTGGATGGGCTCAGCTGGGACGAGCTCAAGGACGAGATGCGCAAGTGAGGTCGCTGGTCGTTGATGCGTCAGCGGCGATTGCCTGGCTCGTTGATTCCCAATCCAGCGCGCGCTCGACGGATTTCGCTGAGACACTCCCGACCTACCGGCTTATCGCTCCGGATGTGTTCGCTTGGGAGATGGCGAACCTGCTGCGCCGTTTCGCGGTGGCGAAGGTGCTCGACCTCGAGGAAGGATCGGCGATGTTGTCCGCGTTGAACATCACCCATTCCTCAGCCCGTCCTGCGCGCCAGGTGTATGAACTGGCGCCTCTTGCCCGGGATGTCGGGCTCAGTCTCTATGATGCCGCCTATCTCGCCCTCGCGGTTGAAGCGGATGCCGAACTGGTGTCCAGGGACACCGCCCTGTTGACCGCAGCCCGCGCACACGCCATCCCCTGTCACGACCTCAATTGAGTGGAAGCGTCATGACCGAAGAACCCGAAGTCATCACCCGCAAGACCGGCCAGGTGGGCCGGATCACGCTGAACCGTCCCAAGGCGCTCAATGCGCTGACCCATGGCATGTGCCTGACCATGATCGAGGCGCTGGAAGCCTGGCGCGAGGATGATGCGGTCCAGGCCGTCGTCGTCGACGGGGCCGGGGAGAAGGGCTTCTGTGCCGGCGGCGATATCCTGAAACTGCACAATTCGGGCAAGGCGGGCGATGACCAGGCCTGGCTGTTCTGGCGCGATGAATACCGGCTCAACACGCTGATCTACCATTATCCCAAACCCTATGTGGCGCTGATTGACGGCATCACGATGGGTGGCGGTGTCGGCGTCTCCGTGCACGGCTCCCACCGGGTGGCCGGTGACCGGACGATGTTTGCGATGCCGGAGACCGGGATCGGCTTCCATCCGGATGTGGGCGGGGCCTTCTTCCTGCCGCGCCTGGCCGGCGAGATCGGCACCTGGATGGGGCTGACCGGCGCGCGCCTGAAGGCCGCTGACAGTGTCGCGGCCGGGCTGGCGACGCATTATTGCCCGTCCTCGCAATATGACGAACTCGTCGCCGCGCTGGAAAGTGCCGACCTGTCGGACGAGGACGCGCTGGAAGTCCTGCTGGAGGAATTCTCCGGCGATCCGGGCGATAGCGAGCTGGGCCTGACCCGCGGCCTGATCGATGCGGCCTTTGCCGGTGACAGTTTCGAGGAGATTGCCAGCCGGATCGCGGCGGCCGGTGACAGCTGGTCGGCGAAACAGGCCAAGGTGATGGCGTCCAAGTCTCCCACCGCGCTGAAACTGACCCTGGCCTGTCTGCGCCGGGGCGGCGATCTCGCCTTTGAGGATGTGATGCGCCAGGATCTGCGGGTGTCGAGCTGGTGCCTGAAAGGCGTCGACTTCTATGAGGGTGTGCGCGCCGTCATCATCGACAAGGACCATGCGCCGAAATGGTCGCCGGCGGCGATCGGCGAGGTGGATGATGCGTGGATCGAGACGGCCTTCGATACGCTCGATGACGACCACGAAATGACATTTCTCGGCGAATAAGACCGAGCTTCAAAAAGACAATTCACGGGGAGTATTTCCATGGCGACGATCGCATTCATTGGCCTGGGCAATATGGGGTCCGGCATGGCGACCAATCTGGTCAAGGCCGGCCATTCGGTGCGGGCCTTCGATCTGAGCGAGGCGGCCGTGGCCAAGCTGGTGGGTGAGGGCGCTGTGGCGGCCTCGTCCGCGGCCGATGCCGTGTCCGGCGCCGAGGCCGTCGTGACCATGTTGCCCGCGGGCAAGCATGTCCGCGCCGTTTATGAAGGCGAGATTTTCGGGGCTGCGGCGGCGGGCACGCTGTTCATGGATTGCTCCACCATTGATGTGGACAGTGCGCGCCATGTGGGCGGGCTGGCCAAGGAGAAGGGTTTCCGTTTCGTCGATGCGCCGGTCTCCGGCGGTGTCGCGGCCGCCACGGCGGGCACGCTGACCTTCATGGTCGGCGGCTCCGAAGAGGATTTCGCGGTCGCCGAGCCTTTCCTGCAGGCCATGGGCAAGGCGGTGATCCGTGGCGGCGATCTGGGGGCCGGTCAGGCCGTGAAGATCTGCAACAACATGCTGCTCGCCATCACCATGATCGGCACGTGCGAAGCCTTTACCCTGGCCGAGAAGCTGGGCCTGGATCCGCAGAATTTCTTCGACATCGCCTCCAAGGCGTCCGGCCAATCCTGGTCGATGACCAGCTATTGTCCGGTGCCGGGACCGGTGCCGACAACGCCGGCGAACAATGACTACAATCCGGGCTTTGCTACGGCGATGATGCTGAAGGATCTCAAGCTGGCGCAGGATGCAGCCCAAGCCGCCGGCGCCACGACGCCAATGGGCGCGCAGGCCGAAGCGCTCTACGCGATGTTCGACAATCTGGGCGGTGGCGCCAAGGACTTTTCGGGCATTATCAAACTGCTCGATGGCAGCTGGCAGGGCCGTTAAGGGGTTTTTTGTCCTTTTCCCGTACCGTCCATCCAAAGATCACTAAAGATCGGGTGGAGTGTTGACATGGCTATGGCAGAAAACATGGCGCCGGACATGGCGCCGGACACGCAATATCTGGAGCTTCTTCAGCTCGTCGAACGGCTGCACCGTCAGCTGCTGGACGTGGTGAAGGACGAGCTGGACCGGGAAGGCCTGGACGATTTGAACTCGGTGCAGGCCCTGCTCCTGTTCAATATTGGCGACCAGGAACTGACGGCCGGCGAGCTGCGGACGCGCGGTCACTATCTCGGCTCCAACGTCTCCTACAATCTCAAGAAACTCGTGGATGCAGGCTATATCCGGCATGAGCGCTCCGCTGTGGACCGCCGCTCGGTGCGGGTCAGCCTGACGGAAAGCGGCAGCGCGGTGCGGGCCCAGCTGAACAAGCTGTTCGACCGCCAGGCGGCCTCCTTGCAGGCGGTGGGCGGTGTCGATACCGACCAGCTGCCGGCGATGAATACGGCCCTGGCGCGTATCGAGCGCTTCTGGGCGGACCATATCCGCTTCCGCATGTAAGTTTTCCCACCCCGGTCAGACAGAGGGCGTGAGCGATCCGGTGTCGCTCGCGCCCTTTTTACATCCGGGAACCCGCATATATACTGGGGGCATAGAGGCTATCTGTTGAAGGCATTGTGAGATTTCATGCAGGTGCGGCGGTCTGTCCGGTCGCATCCTTCAAAAGATGCCGTTAAACAGTCGAGTCAGAGATTGAAATTTGGCAGACGTCTGACGAAAGGCCCCGCCGATGAACTACCAGAGCGCTTTCGAAGATGCTGTCCGCCGCGTGAAGGCTGAAGGCCGCTACCGTGTGTTTGCCGACCTGCTGCGTCGCAAGGGCAGTTTCCCGGTGGCCCGCTGGCGTTCGCCGGGCGGCGATGTTCGCGATGTGACGGTCTGGTGTTCCAATGACTATCTCGGCATGGGCCAGGTGCCCTGTGTCGTGGAATCGATGAAGCAGGCCATTGATGATGTCGGCTCCGGCGCCGGCGGCACGCGCAATATTTCCGGCACCACGCATTATCATGTCGAGCTGGAGCGCTCGCTCGCCGACCTGCACCGCAAGGATGGCGCACTGCTCTTCACCTCCGGCTATATCGCCAATGAGGCGACGCTCTCCACCCTGTCGAAAATCCTGCCGGGCCTGATCATTTTCTCCGACGAGCTGAACCACGCCTCGATGATCGAGGGCGTGAAGGGTGCGCGCTGCGAGAAGCGGATCTGGCGCCATAATGATGTCGAGCATCTGGAAGAATTGCTGGCGGCGGCTCCGGCCGATGCGCCCAAGGTGATCGCCTTTGAGTCGGTCTATTCCATGGATGGCGATATCGGCCCGATCGAGGAGGTCTGCGACCTGGCCGACAAGTATGGCGCGCTGACTTATCTGGACGAAGTTCATGCGGTCGGCCTCTACGGCCTGCGGGGCGCCGGCATTGCCGAGCGCGACGGGGTCATGCACCGCGTCGATATCATCGAGGGCACGCTGGGCAAGGCGTTCGGCGTGATGGGCGGCTATATCGCGGCCGACGGCGCGATCTGTGACGCCATCCGCTCCATGGCGCCGGGCTTCATCTTCACCACGGCCCTGCCGCCGGCCCTGGCCGCCGGTTCGCGCGCCAGCGTGGAATACCTGAAATCCGCGCATCACCTGCGGGAACAGCACCAGGAGCGCGCCGCCACCCTGAAATCCCGGCTCAACGCGGCCGGTTTCCCGGTCCTGGAAAGCTCGGTGACGCATATCGTGCCGGTGCATGTCGGTGACCCGGTCCTGTGCAAGCGCATCTCGGACCTGCTGCTCGACGAGCACGGCATCTATGTCCAGCCGATCAATTATCCCACCGTGCCGCGCGGCACGGAACGCCTGCGCCTGACACCGACCCCGCTGCACACGGACGCCATGTTCGATGCGCTGATCGAGTCGCTGGAAGCGGTGTGGACCAAGGCGTGCGAGCAGACCGGGGTGGCACGGGCCTGATTCTGGGGCATCATCCGGAACCTCTAGTCCGGAGCGCCCATGAGCGGTGATATCTATATCGAGATTGTCGGGATCGGCCAGGCCCTGCGCGTGGCCGCTGTGGATGCCGATACCGCCGAGGAAGTCGTCTTCCAGGTTCCCAAGAATACACCCCGGGCCGAGGTGGAGTATCTGGCGCGCGCCAAGCTCAACTGGAAACTCAAGCGGAATGCAGACAAGAAAAAACGGCCGGACACAAAACGGCCGGGCACTGGGCCCGGCCGTGGAATTACGGTCTGAATGAAGCGGAAGGCCTAGCCCTTCTTGCCGCGGCCCAAGCCAATATCCTTGGCAAACTGCGAGCGCTTGCGGGAATAGGCGGGGGCGACCATCGGGTAGTCCGAGGGCAGATTCCATTTCCGGCGGTAATCGTCCGGCGACATGTTGTATTGCGAGCGCAGGTAACGCTTCAGCATTTTCAGCTTCTTGCCGTCTTCCAGGCAGACGATGTAGTCGTCGCTCACGGATTTGGACACGGCGACCGCCGGCTTGGTCTTCGGTTCGGCCTTAACGGTCGATTCGGAGACTTCCTTCATCGTCGTGTGAACCGACTTGATCAGCTCGGGAACATTGTCCGCCGGCATTGAGTTGTGGGACAGGTAGGACGCGACCACGTCGGTGGTCATGCGCAGAAGTTCTTCTTTATCGATTTCGGGGAGCATGTCGTCAGACATTGTCTTACCTTCCAAGCGTCTGTTTTCGATTGGCCAGTCGCGCTGACCAGATTCAGTGTGACCTTGATGGTGAGTATTATGCTGCGTTGTGAAGATCAACCGCAATAAACGAAATTTGATTATACGCTGAAGCGTTGATGCATCTTGTATCAAATAATTCCAAATCAAGATGTCTCGCGGGACATTGCGTGCCATAGCGGGCAAACATGGCTTGTCTCAGCCCCCCACGGGCCGTATCACACGTGGCAAAACCCCTTAAGGAGTCGTCATGCCGGACAATCAGGTCGAAAGCGGAAGCGCCGCCGCATTCTTCACCCGCTCCATCGTTGAATCCGACAAGGATGTGGCCCAGGCCATCCATGCCGAGATCCAGCGCCAGCAGCAGCAGATCGAGCTGATTGCCTCGGAGAATATTGTCTCCCGTGCCGTCCTGGAGGCCCAGGGCTCGCCGCTGACGAACAAATATGCCGAGGGCTATCCGGGCCGCCGCTATTATGGCGGTTGCGAGCACGTCGACGTGGTCGAGACCCTGGCCATCGAGCGCGCCAAGGCGCTGTTCGGCGCGGCCTATGCCAATGTCCAGCCGTCCTCGGGCAGCCAGGCGAACCAGGGCGTCTTCCTCGCCCTGCTCAAGCCGGGCGACAAGATTCTCGGCATGTCGCTGGATGCCGGCGGTCACCTGACCCATGGTGCCCGGCCCAACATGTCCGGCAAATGGTTCGAGGCCCATGCCTATGGCGTGCGCGAAGAAGATGCCCGGATCGATTATGATGCCGTGCGCAAACAGGCCCAAGACGTCCAGCCGCAGCTGATCATCGCGGGCGGGTCCGCCTATCCGCGCGAAATCGACTTTGCCGAATTCCGCAAGATCGCGGATGAGGTCGGCGCCTATTTCATGGTCGACATGGCGCACTTTGCCGGCCTTGTGGCGGGTGGTGTCTATCCCAACCCGCTGCCGCATGCCCATGTCTGCACCACGACCACGCACAAGACGCTGCGCGGACCGCGGGGCGGCATGATCCTGTCCAACGACCTGGATCTGGGCAAGAAGTTCAACTCGGCCATCTTCCCGGGCCTGCAGGGCGGACCGCTCATGCATGTCATCGCCGGCAAGGCCGTCGCCTTTGGCGAAGCCCTGCAGCCGGAGTTCGCCGACTATGCCCGCCAGGTCGTCGCCAATTGCGCCGCCATGTCGACGGCGGTGATCGAGGGGGGCTATGCCATCGTCTCCGGCGGTACGGACAGCCATCTCGCGCTGATCGACCTGCGCCCGAAAGGCCTCAAGGGCAATGCCGCCGAAGAAGCGCTGGAACGGGCCTACATCACCTGCAACAAGAATGGCGTGCCGTTTGATCCGGAGAAGCCGACCGTGACCTCCGGCCTGCGGGTCGGCTCACCGGCCGGCACCACGCGCGGATTCGGCGAGGCCGAATTCACCCAGATCGGCCAGATGATGGTGCGGGTCCTGGATGCATTGGTGGACAGCCCGGAAGGCAATGCCGAAGTGGAGGCCGAAGTCCGCGAGGAAGTGAAAGCCCTGACGGCACGCTTCCCCATTTACCCGGAACTGGCCTAAACTTCCCTCATGCGTTGTCCTTTTTGCGGTCACCCCGACACCCAAGTGAAGGATTCCCGTCCGGCTGAGGACGGGAATGCCATCCGTCGCCGGCGGCAATGTCCGTCCTGCGCCGCCCGTTTCACGACGTTCGAGCGCGTGCAATTGCGCGAGCTGACCGTGATGAAGAAATCCGGCCGTCGCGTCCCGTTCGACCGTGAGAAGCTGACCCGCTCCATCCAGCTGGCCATGCAGAAGCGCAATATCGAGCCGGACCGGATCGACCAGATGATCTCCGGCATTGTGCGCCGCCTGGAATCCACCGGCGAAACGGATGTCACCTCCGATCGCGTCGGTGAACTGGTGATGGAAGGCCTGAAGAATCTCGATGCCGTGGCCTATGTCCGCTACGCCTCGGTCTACAAGGACTTCCACAAGGTCGAGGACTTCCGCGAATTCATCACGGATGAGCACCTGGCCAATGCTGCGCGCCTCGCGGCGAAAGACGACGACGAATGACCGGCGCGGCGCGTCCGCGTGTCACCCTGAAATTGGCCACCTCGCTGGACGGGCGCATTGCGCTCGCCAACGGGGTCTCGCAATGGATCACGGGGCCGGAAAGCCGGGCCGAGGTCCACAAGATGCGGGCCGCCCACCAGGCCATCCTGACCGGGATCGGAACGGTGTTGGCCGATGATCCCCGGATGACGGCCCGGCCCGAGGGCGGCTGCGACCGCCAGCCCGACATCATCATCATGGACAGCCAGGACCGCACGCCCTCCGGCGCCGCCGTCTTTGCGGAAACCGCCCGTACGGTGACCCTGGTGCCGCATCGCGACCTGGCCCGGGCCATGGCGGAGTATGAGAGCGTGATGATCGAGGCCGGCGCCCAGATTGCCGCCTCGGCGCTGGCGGCGGACCTGGTCGACCGGATCGAATGGTTCCGCGCGCCCAAGCTGCTTGGCGGTGACGGATTGCCCGTGATTGCAGCGCTCGGCCTTGAGACACTGGATGCGGCGCCCATGTTCAGGCGCACCGGCGTGCGCGAACGCGGCGCCGATCTGCAGGAAAGCTACGAACGGATCCGCTGATGTTTACCGGAATTGTCACAGCCCTGGGCCGGATCCGGTCCATTTCGGGCGAGGCGGTCCGCCGCTTCGAGATCGAAGGCCCCTGGGCGCCCGACACGATCGACATGGGCGCCTCCATCGCCCATGCCGGTGCCTGCCTCACCGTGGTCGAAAAGGGCGAAACGGATGAGGGCGGCTGGTTTGCGGTCGAGGTCTCGCCGGAAACCCTGAAACTGACGACCTTGGGCGATTGGGCGGTCGGCGACCGGGTCAATCTGGAGCGGGCGCTGAAAATCGGTGACGAGCTGGGCGGGCATCTGGTGACCGGTCATGTCGACGGCGTTGGCACCGTCCTGGACCGGCGCGAAGAGGGCGAGTGGATCGTCTTCACCGTCGAGCCGCCGGAAAACCTCAATCAATTCATTGCCAAGAAGGGCTCGATCACGGTCGATGGCGTATCCCTGACCGTCAATGAGGTGACCCGATCGAGCTTTGATCTGATGATTATTCCCCACACGGCCGAGGTCACGACGCTGGGCACGCTGCAAAAAGGTGCACGCGTCAATCTTGAGGTCGACACCATGGCGCGCTACGCCGCCCGCCTGAACGAGTTTTCGGAGACGCGCGCGTGAGCGATATCCCCCTTTCTCCCATCGAGGACGTCATCGAGGATGCCCGCAATGGCCGGATGTTCATCCTGGTCGATGCGGAAGACCGCGAGAATGAAGGCGATCTGGTCATCCCGGCGAAATTCGCCACCCCGGATGCGGTCAATTTCATGGCCAAGCATGGCCGCGGCCTGATCTGCCTGGCGATGAGCCAGGAACGGATCGAGCATCTGGGCCTCAAACTGATGTCGACGGAGAACCGTTCGCGTCACCAGACGGCCTTCACCACCTCAATCGAGGCGCGTGAGGGCGTGACGACCGGGATCTCCGCGCACGACCGCGCCCGGACGATCGAAGTGGCCACCGACCCGTCCAAGGGCGCCGAGGACATCGCCACGCCGGGCCATGTCTTCCCGCTGGTTGCCCGTGATGGCGGCGTGCTGGTCCGCGCCGGACACACCGAAGCCTCCGTCGACGTGGCGCGCCTGGCCGGGGCTGGCGATGCTGGCGTGATCTGCGAGATCATGAATGAAGACGGCACCATGGCCCGCCTGCCGGACCTGGTCGGTTTTGCCCAGCTGCATGGTCTCAAGATTGGCACGATTGCCGATCTGATCGCCTATCGCCGCCGCAATGACCGCTTCATCGAGCGCCGGCTGGAGAGCGAGTTCACCAGCCAGTACGGCGGCCCGCTGAAACTGGCCGTCTTCCGCAACCGGCTGGACGGGGCGGAACATGTCGCCCTGATCAAGGGCACGCCCTCGGCGGAGGCGCCGACCATTGTGCGCATGCACAAGGTCTCCTTCGTGGATGATGTCCTGCACGAGGCCGGTCCGCGCGGCGAGCTGGTCGAGGCCGGCATCCGGGCCATCTCCCAGGCCGACGGGCCGGCGGTGATGGTCTTCATCCGCGAGACTTCCCATACCGCGATCATCGAACGCTTGGGAGCCCAGTCTCCGGTGCCGGACGGTGAGCGCGAAGCGCGGCGTCTGCGTGAATACGGCGTCGGGGCCCAGATCCTGCTCGATCTCGGTGTGAAGGAGATGATCCTTCTGACGACGAAACCGCAGACCATTGTCGGCCTGGAAGGCTATGGTCTGAGCGTGCGCGAAGAGCGCCATTTCCCGGAGGAAAGCGCATGAGCGCGCCCAAGCTTCTCATCATTGCCGGAACCTTCTATCGCGACATTGCCGATGCCCTGATCCAGGGCGCGCAGGAGGCTGTGGCGGCCGCCGGTGCGCAGGCCGACCTGGTCGAGGTTCCCGGGGCGCTGGAAATCCCGGGCGCCATCGTGCAGGCGGAAATCGCCGATGCGGGTTATGATGGCTATGTGGCCCTGGGTTGCGTCATCCGCGGCGAGACCACGCATTACGACTATGTCTGCGGCGAGAGTGCCCGCGGGCTGATGGAGCTGAACCTCAATGGTGTGATTGCCGGCAATGGTATTCTCACCGTGGAGAACCGTGACCAGGCGATGGTACGCGCCGTCGACAAGAAGAAGGGGGCGGATGCCACGAATGCCGCCCTGTCGCTGATCGCCTTGCGCGACAAGTTTGGAGCCGCCTGATGAGTGCGAGCGAAAACGCCAGGGAAAACCCGTCCGAAGCCCGCGCCCGTCTGCGCCGGGCCGCCCGCCTGTCTGCCGTGCAGGCGCTCTACCAGATGGATATCGCCGGCCGGGGCGCCGCGTCGGTGATCCGCGAATTTCGCGACCACCGTTTCGGCGCCGAGCATGAGGGCGATGAATTCGTCGAGGCGGATGAGGACTTCTTCGAAAGCCTCGTCGCCGGTGTGGTCGACAAACAGGCCAAGGTCGATCCGATGATCGACAGCCTGCTGGCCGATGGCTGGCGCATGGAGCGCCTGGACGCCACGGTGCGCGCCATCCTGCGGGTTGCCGGCTATGAACTCTTCCAGCGCAAGGATGTGCCGGCCCGCGTCGTGATCGACGAATATATCGAGGTCGCCAACGCCTTCTTCGAGGGCTCCGAGCCGAAATTCGTCAATGCGGCGCTGGATCGCTGCGCCCGCCAGGCCCGGCCCGACGAGTTCTGATCGATGAGCGGGCGGGGCGAGTTCGATTTCATCCGGACACGCCTGGTGCCGCTCACCCGCCAGCATGCGGGCGCGCGGGGTCTGGCCGATGACGCCGCCGTGCTCGGGTGTCCGCCGGACCAGGAGCTGGTCCTGGCCTGCGACACGCTGGTGGAACAGGTCCATTTTCTCACTGATGACACGCCGCAGACCGTGGCCGCGCGAGCCTTGGGCAGCAATCTGTCCGATCTCGCCGCCATGGGTGCCGAGCCTGTCGGCTATCTCATGGCGCTGTCCTGGCCGGAACGGTGCACGCCGGCCTGGCAGGACGCTTTCACTGCGGCGCTGGGTGATGAGCAGAGCCGCCATGGGCTGGTCCTTCTGGGCGGCGACACGACGCGGACACCGGGTCCGCTCACAATCTCGATGACGCTGATTGGCTGCGTGCCACGCGGGCAGGCCCTGTCGCGTTCCGGTGCCCAGCCGGGCGAGGATGTCTGGGTGTCCGGTACGATCGGTGATGCCGGTCTGGGTCTGGCCTGGGAGCAGGGCGATGCGAGCGTGCCCGCCGCCTGCGCGGCGCGCTACACCCGGCCCGAGGCGCGTCTGGGTCTGGGGCAGGGCTTGCGGGGCCTGGCCACGGCCTTGCTGGATGTGTCCGACGGCCTGGTGGCCGATGCCGGGCATGTCGCGCAGGCCAGCGGGGTCGGGCTTGAGCTCGACCTGGCCGCTCTGCCGCTTTCCCCGGCCGTGGAAACCTGGTTGGGCGGGGAGGATGAGCGTGCGCTGACCCGTCTCGCCACGAGCGGGGATGATTACGAGCTGCTCTTTACCGCACCGCCTGGCATTTCCGACCGGATTCTCGCCCTGTCGAATGTGTGCGGGGTGCGCCTGACGCGGATCGGCCGGGTCGTGGACGGGCAGGGGGTGATCTGTCGCGATGGCGACGGGCAGGTCCTGTCTGTCGGAACGGCCGGGTTTACGCATTTTTGAGGCTGATCTGCGAGGGTGCGGGCAGGAGACGTTCCCATGACGCGCATTTGGCTTGCCCTTTTCATGTCACTCACGCTGAGCACCTCGGCTTTTGCCCTGGGCGGCGGTGGCGGTGAACCGCCGGCCAGCAGCGGGTCCGGTTCCGGATCGGGCAACCGGTTCGCGCTCTTTTTCAATCGCGGTGATTCCGATGAGGAAGCGCCGGCGGAGGAAGAGGAAGAAGACGATCCGCGCGCCTTCAACATGCCGGCCCTGGTCGTGCCGCTGTCCGCGCATGGCCGCCTGACGGGCTTTGCCTACGTCAATGTCCGCGTTCGTGCGGCGGACGGGCAGAATGTCTGGAACATGCAGGAAAACCTGCATTTCGCGCTCGATGCCCTGGTGCGGGCCGGATATCGCGACCCGCTGTCCAATGCTGACGGGTCCGACCTGGATCCGGACCATGCCCGCGAGGTCTGGCGTGAGGTCCTGCAGGAGATCTACGGGCCCGGCTCGATCGACAGGATCGAGATTCGCGCCTCCGATACCCGGCTCCTGAGCAACTAGATTTCTCCAGAAAACCAACCAAACCCCTGAATCGGCAGGCTTAATACAGTCTGTTGCGCCCCAGCTATGTCTTGGGCATAGTCTTCATATAACGATAAGAAAAATGCGGGGGGCATGCAGAGGTCGGCGTGGTTCTCACGCGTATGCTTCCTCCTTTCCTTCTCAGACTAAAAATAGAAGTGAAGAAACGGGGCTGGAAGCCATGAACATAATTTTGTTGGCCATTGCCGCAGCCGTACTCGCCATCATCTACGGAGTCGTCCAGACACAAAGATTGATGAGCGCGAGTGCCGGCAGCGAGAAGATGCAGGAAATTGCATCGGCCATTCAGGAAGGCGCGAACGCATATCTCAAGCGCCAGTACACAACGATTGGTATCGTGGGCGTTGTCGTCTGCATCCTCATCGCCATTTTCCTCAGCTGGGAAGTCGCGTTGGGCTTTGCGGTCGGCGCCATTTTGTCGGGAGCGGCCGGTTTCATCGGCATGCTCGTCTCGGTCCGGGCCAATGTCCGCACCACCCAGGCATCCTCCACCAGCCTGGCCGCGGGACTGAGCATTGCCTTCCGCTCGGGGGCTGTCACCGGGATGCTGGTGGCCGGGCTCGCCCTGCTGGGCGTGGCGGGCTACTACCTGATCCTCACCGGAGGCATGGGCCATGCCAGCGGGGACCGGGTCGTGATCGACTCGCTCGTCGCGCTGGGCTTCGGGGCCTCGCTGATCTCCATCTTCGCCCGTCTGGGCGGCGGCATTTTCACCAAGGGTGCGGATGTCGGCGGGGACATGGTCGGCAAGATCGAAGCCGGCATTCCCGAGGATGACCCGCGCAATGCCGCCACGATCGCGGACAATGTGGGCGACAATGTCGGCGATTGTGCCGGCATGGCGGCCGACCTGTTCGAGACCTATGCGGTGACCGTGGTGGCCACGATGGTTCTGGCCTCGATCTTCTTTGCCGGAGACATGGGCCCGGCCCTGATGGCCTATCCGCTGGCCATTGGCGCGGTCTGCATCGTGACCTCGATCATCGGCACCTTCTTCGTCTCCCTGGGCAAGTCCACCAATGTGATGGGCGCGCTCTACAAGGGGTTGATCGCGGCCGGTGTGCTCTCGGTCGGCGGTGTCTGGCTGGTCACGCAATACGCGCTGCCCAACGGGATGGGCGAGATCGGCCTGGTCGGTGACCGCATGATCACCGGGCAGAACCTCTTCCTGTCGGGCCTGGTCGGCCTGGCGGTGACGGCAGCCATCATCTGGGTGACGGAATACTATACCGGCACGGCCTACCGGCCGGTGAAATCCGTCGCGAAAGCCTCCGAGTCGGGCCATGGCACGAATGTGATCCAGGGCCTGGCCGTGTCGCTGGAAGCCACGGCCCTGCCGGCGCTGATCATCATCATCGGCATCGTGGTCACCTATAACCTGGCCGGCCTGTTCGGCATTGCCATTGCCGTGACGACCATGCTGGCCCTGGCCGGGATGATCGTGGCGCTCGATGCCTTCGGTCCGGTGACGGACAATGCCGGCGGCATCGCCGAAATGGCGGGGCTGGACGACAAGGTTCGCGAGACCACGGACACGCTGGACGCGGTGGGCAATACCACCAAGGCGGTCACCAAGGGCTATGCGATCGGCTCGGCCGGTCTGGGTGCCCTGGTCCTGTTCGCGGCCTATACGACGGATGTCGAGCACTTGCTGGGCCTCGAGCCGGACTTCTCCCTGGAGAACCCGTACGTGATCGTCGGCCTGCTGTTCGGCGGCCTGCTGCCCTATCTGTTCGGCGGCATGTCGATGATGGCGGTGGGACGCGCAGCGACCTCGGTCGTGGCCGAGGTGCGCCGTCAGTTCAAGGAAATCCCGGGCATCATGGAGTTCAAGGCAAAGCCGGATTACGGCCGCGCCGTGGACATCCTCACCCGCTCGGCAATCCGCGAAATGATCGTGCCCTCCCTGCTGCCGGTCCTGTCGCCGATCATCCTGTATTTCGTCATTCTCGGCATTGCCGATCAGAGCCAGGCCTTGGCCGCCGTCGGCGCCATGCTGCTCGGTGTGATCGTCAACGGCCTCTTCGTCGCCGTTTCCATGACGGTGGGCGGGGGCGCCTGGGACAATGCCAAGAAATACATCGAGGACGGAAATCATGGCGGCAAGGGATCCGAGGCCCACAAGGCGTCGGTGACCGGTGACACCGTCGGTGATCCCTACAAGGACACCGCCGGCCCGGCCGTGAACCCGATGATCAAGATCACGAATATCGTGGCCTTGCTCCTCCTGGCCTTCCTGGCCAAGGGCGTCACGGGCGGCTAGCGCCTGCCACACACGCAAAGGAAAAGCCCCGGTCGGTCAGGACCGGGGCTTTTTTCTTGGCTCGCTCTGGAGCGAAAAGACCTACTGATCCCGACGCGGACCGCCGGCGCCGCCGGGCAGGTTCTGTTCGCCACCGAATTGTTCGGTGGGCAGGCGGCCGACATTGCCGAGGATCTGTTCGATGAAGGTCAGCTCACGGCCGCGGGTCGGGGTTTCCCGGCCGGCATAGGCGACGAGGCGGCCATCATCCAGCGAGTATTCGGCGACCTGTTCCACCACGCCGGTATCGTCAAAGCTGACGGCGATGATGCGGCGGTCGCGCGTCACCGGGCGCAGATAGGCCAGGCTCTCGCGCGTGGAGGAGATGTAGTACCAGGTATTGTCCTCGAACGTGCCCGTGGTGGACGGATTGCCCAAGCGGGCGCGCACGGTGTCGATCGTGTCCTCGTCCGGCGTGATGTTCGGCTCTTCCTGGATGGCATAGCGGTAACCGTGCGAGCGCAGGACCGGATTGCAGGCCGAGGCTCCAAGAGCACAGGCCAGCACCAGGAGGGAGACACTGAGGCGACGCTTCATGTAAACCGAACTCCTTGCCGAACCGGCGACATGCCGGATTGGAACGGCGGCCAGATCGTCAACAGACCTGTCGCCCTGTCTTGACCTAACCAAGGCGCACCTTAGCTTCAAGCACCGATTGTTGGGAGCCCATAATCACATGTTCCGCGGACTGTTTTCGCCCAAGCCCGAAAAGCGTACGGCTCAGGCCCTTCACCGCAAGCTGGTCGAGGCGGCGCGTCAGCCTGCCCTGTATGGCGATGAGGGCGTGCCCGACACAATCGAAGGCCGGTCCGAACTCGTCGTTCTGCACACCGCCCTGATCGTGCTGGTGCTGCAAAAGTCCGAGGATCCGCAGGCGCGCGCGGTCAGCCAGGCCCTGTTCGACACCATGTTCGATGATTTCGATGCGGCGATGCGGGAGCTGGGCGTTGGGGATTCGGCCGTCGGGAAGAAGATTCGCTTCATGGCGGAAGGATTTTACGGCCGGGCCAAGGCCTTGGAGGAGGCACTCGAAGCAGATGATGACAGTCGCGCCCTGATCGAGGTTCTGGCCCGCAATACCCTGTCCGAGGAGACCCCGGATTCCCGGGCGGAACGCCTTTCCCTATACGTCAATGCAGCCTACGACTCGCTGCAATCACAGGGCGCTGCGGCCCTGATTGCCGGTGAGGCCCCGGACTTTCCGCAAGCCTGACCGCAAGCCGGACACGGTCTTGCCGCCTTGCATCTGACCAAGCATGGTCTAAGTTCCGCGAGCGTTTTTTGGCGCCGTCTGCCATTGTCAGGGACAGATATTCGCAGCTCATGACAGCCATCCCTACGATCTCCGTTGACGCCATGGGGGGCGATCTCGGTCCCCAGGCTGTTGTCGAGGGTATTGCCAATACTCTCAAGCGCTGGCCCGATCGCAAGGCCCGCTTCCTTCTGCACGGTGATGAAGCCCTGTTGCAGCCGCTTCTGGATGCCAATCCGAAAGTGGCCGCGATCTGCGAGCTCCGTCACACCGACACGCTGGTCCAGATGACCGACAAGCCCTCCGACGCGGTGCGCCGGGCGCGGGGCTCGTCCATGTGGAATGCCATCCAGTGCGTGAAGTCCGGTGAGGCCGGCGCGATCGTCTCGTCCGGCAATACCGGCGCGCTGATGGCGATTTCCAAGGTCATCCTTCGCATGAAGAAGGGCGTGCATCGTCCGGCCATCTCTGCCAATTGGCCGACCCCGAAAGGGCATACGGTCGTGCTCGATGTCGGGGCGAATGTACAATGCGGCGCCACCCAGCTCGTCGAATTCGCCATTCTGGGCGAGGCCTATCACCGCGCCGTCTTCGGGGGTGACAATCCGAGTGTCGGACTGCTCAATGTCGGGCAGGAAGAGCTCAAGGGGAATGACACGGTGCGCGAGGCCGACCAGCTGATCCGCGCCTCCGGTCTCGACATGGCCTATCAGGGCTTCATCGAGGGCAATGACATTTCCACCGGCGATATCGATGTCGTCGTGACCGATGGGTTCACGGGCAATATCGCGCTCAAGACGGCCGAGGGGACGGCCCGTCTGGTGGCCGGCTGGGTGCGCGATGCGCTGACCTCGTCCTGGACCGCCAAGATCGCGGCCGGCCTTCTCTCCCTGGGCGCGCTGGACCGGCTGCGCCAGCGGATGGACCCGCGCTACATCAATGGCGGCGTCCTGCTGGGCCTCAAGGGTATTGTCGTGAAAAGCCATGGCGGCGCTGATGGTGAGGGTTTCGCCTCGGCCCTCGGGCTGGCCTATGTCATGGCGCAGAGCGATTTCATGTCCGAGATCCGCAAGAATCTCGACAAGTTTGCTGAGTCAGAAGAACAGGGTGTGGCAGCCGCCTCATGACCGAATTCACGGCCCGTATCGCGGGGATCGGGTCCTATCTGCCCGAACGCATTCTCACCAACGAAGAAATGTCCTCCATGGTGGATACCAGCGATAGCTGGATCCGGGAGCGGACGGGGATTCGCCAGCGCCATATCGCGCCGGAGGGCGTGACAACGGCCGATCTGGCCGAGCAGGCTGCGCGCCGGGCACTCGATCACGCCGGACTGACCGGTGAGGATGTCGACCTGATCGTGGTGGCGACCACGACGCCGGATTTCACCTTCCCCTCGGTCGGCACGATGCTGCAGGCCCGTCTGGGCGCGACCAAGGGTGCGGCCTTTGATGTCCAGGCCGTGTGCACGGGCTTTGTCTATGCCCTGTCCGTTGCGGACAACATGATCGCGCGCGGTCAGGCCAAGACAGCATTGGTGGTCGGGGCCGAGACCATGTCGCGCATCCTGGACTGGACCGACCGCACGACCTGCGTCCTGTTCGGTGACGGGGCCGGCGCCATGGTCCTGACCGGCGAAGAGGCCGGTGAGGGCGAACAGCCGGGCATTCTGGGCACCTATCTGCGCTCGGATGGCCGTTTCAAGGATCTGCTCCATGTCGATGGCGGACCGTCCTCGACCGGTACGGTGGGGCAGCTGCGCATGATCGGGAACCAGGTCTTCCGTCACGCCGTTACCAATATTGCGGAATCCATGACCACGATTGCCGGCCGGGCCGGGATCGGGATTGCGGATATCGACTGGTTCGTCCCGCACCAGGCCAATCAACGGATTCTGGAAGGTGTGGCGCGCAAATTGTCGATCCCGACCGAGAAAGTGATCTCGACCGTTGCCGATCACGGCAATACGTCGGCGGCCTCGGTTCCGCTGGCCTTTGACCGGGCGGTTCAGGATGGCCGCATCAAGCGGGGCGACCTCGTTTTGATGGAGGCCTTGGGCGGTGGATTCACCTGGGGAGCGGCGCTGGCACGCTATTGAAGCGTGTGTATTGCGTTGTTTTTTACGATAAGCGCCATTTTCCAATGTCTTGGCGTTGACGTTCTGACCAAGAGAGGCGTAGCCTGTTTACGTCTATGCGGGGATTGCCATGTCGGATAAAACCTTAACGCGAGCAGATCTGGCCGAAGCGGTCTATCAGGAGGTCGGACTTTCTCGGCAGGAATCTGCCGACCTGGTCCAGTCGGTCCTGACCATGGTGTCGGATACGCTGGCCAACGGTGAAAACGTCAAACTGTCATCTTTCGGGTCCTTCCTTCTCCGGGACAAGCGTGGCCGTGTCGGCCGCAATCCGAAGACCGGGGTGGAAGTTCCCATTGAGGAACGCCGCGTCCTGGTGTTCAAACCGTCGCAAGTGCTCAAGGAGCGCGTCGATTCATCCCTCTCCAAGGACTAGGCCGCAAACGGCCCGGGCCTGACACCCACGGGATGATGCTGGCGCGGTGAGATCATGTCGGTCAGCAAGAAATCACCGGAAGCCTTCCGGACCATCTCCGAAGCCGCCGATGAAATCGGCGTACCGGCGCATGTCCTGCGCTTCTGGGAAAGCAAATTCCCCCAGATCAGCCCGCTCAAACGGGCCGGCGGACGACGCTTCTACCGTCCCCAGGACCTGCAATTGCTGCGTGGCGTGAAGCGCCTCCTCTATGAGGACGGGTTCACGATCAAGGGCGCGCGTAAATTCATCAAGGACAATGGCATCGCCTCGGTCATGGAAATGGGTGAGGGCGGTGGCGGCGTGGTCGCGGCCGAACCCGGCCCGCAGGCCGTGGATGCCGCCGATATTGAACGCCCGGAACCGCGCCCCCAGGCGCATCGTCCGGCCGAGGCGCCGCAGCGCCAATTGCAGGACATCCTGGATGATCTGGAAGGCGCCCGCGCCAAGCTGAAAGCGGCGATCGAGCCGCAAAACTGAGCCCGCCTGTCACGGGCCGGTGCCATCACCGCATTTTGCGCTGACAGGCTGGTTGCCGAGCCGCAAAGCGCACCCTATAACCGGCCTCCCCATCGGACGGGCCCGCCTGTCCAACAAAGAGTGTCGGAGCGTGGCGCAGCCCGGTTAGCGCACCGGTCTGGGGGACCGGGGGTCGCGAGTTCGAATCTCGCCGCTCCGACCATTTTTCTTCCGAATTTGTGATCAATCCGCCACCGGCGGTTCCCACAATTCCACCGGATTGCCTTCCGGGTCGTGGATGCGGGCGAATTTTCCGATACCGGCCTCTTCCATCTCATGGCTGACTTCGATGCCTGCCGCGCGCAATTGGGCGGTGAGGGCGGTCAGGTCGTCGACGCGAAAATTGAGCATGAAACCCTTGTCGGCGGGGAAATAGTCCGTATCGGCCTTGAAGGGCGCGAAAACGGTGACGCCCTCCGTGCCGGTCCAGGGTTTCATCTCCATATTGGTCGGGGCCGGATTGATGCCCAGATGGGTGTCATACCAGGTTGCCAGCGCCGCCGGATCCTTGGCGCGAAAGAAGACGCCGCCCATTCCCACTGCCTTGGCCATTGTGCGCTCCTTCGCTGTGCCCGTGAGGCCGACGCTACTTCCCCAGCGCTGCCTTCATCACATCCTTCATGGAAATCTCCGGATTGGCCAGATCATCCGGGTTCGGGCTGGCGCGCTGGGCGATCATCATCTTGGCGGCCATGAAGCCGTGGGCGTCATTGACGCAATCAGCGGCGATGATCACGCCATCCTTCAGATGGAAGAGGGAGAAATGGCCCAATTCCGTATTGTCCGCCGGGCGGCGCTGGATCGTGGTGTCCTGCGTGCCGATCAGGCCGGCGGTCTGGAGTTTGAGGTGATACTGGTCCGACCAGAACCAGGGGACTTCCGGCTTCGGCGCCGCTGAGCCGCAGATCGCGGCGGCGGCATGCTTGGCCTGGTCGAGCGCATTGGGCACGCTTTCCAGGCGAAGGCGGGTGCCGGTCAGCCAGTTTTCCTGTTCCGCGCAATCGCCGATGGCAAAGATGGCGGGATCGGAGGTGCGGCATTCGCCGTCCACCTCGATCCCGTTGCCGGTCTTGATCCCGGCTTCGGCCGCGATCTCCTGATTGGGCAGGATACCGATCCCGACCAGGATGCTGTCACAGGCCAGGGTG
Organism: Maricaulis alexandrii; assembly: GCF_005871165.1. Taxonomy (GTDB): domain Bacteria; phylum Pseudomonadota; class Alphaproteobacteria; order Caulobacterales; family Maricaulaceae; genus Maricaulis; species Maricaulis alexandrii. The sequence continues at coordinate 211,981 of NZ_SWKP01000003.1, forward strand.
CGGCCATCGGCCAGTTTCACGCCTGTCACGCGTTTCTGGCCGCCCAGCAGGCCGCCGCCCTTGGTCGCGATTTCGGCGACCTGGGCGCCCAGTTCGACGGTCACGCCATGATCGCGATGGGTGTCGAGATAGAATTGGGACAATTCGGGCACGGCGACGCGGGCCAGCAGCCGGTCCATGGCCTCCAGCACGACCGGTTCCGCACCCAGCTTCTTGGCCACCGAGGCGGCCTCCAGCCCGATATAGCCGCCACCGATGATGGCAATGCGCTTGCCTGGGGCGAAATCCGCCTTGAGATGATCGACATCGGCAATCGTGCGCAGATAGCGCACGCCTTCCGTGTCGGCGCCCGGCACGGGCAGGGTGCGCACCCGCGAGCCGGTGGCCAGGACGAGATGGTCATAGCGTTCCTGGCTGCCATCGCTGAAGCGGACGGTGCGGGCTTCGCGGTCGATCGACGTCGCGGTCACGCCGGTGCGCAGATCCACATTCTGGGCGTCCCAGGTCTCCGGTGGCTGCAGCCAGAGCCGGTCCTCGCCGATCTCGCCGGACAGATAGGTCTTGGACAGGGGCGGGCGCTGATAGGGGGGATGGGGTTCCGAACCCGCCAGCACAATGCGGCCGGTCCAGCCATTGCGGCGCAGGGAGGCGGCGCACTGACCGCCGGCCTGACCCGCCCCGATGATGATCACGGTCTCGTTCTCGCCGCTCATGATATCTTCCCCGTTATCGTGCCGGTCCGATCGGGCGGCCGGTCTGTTCTTGATTCCACGACCTCTATCCCTGCGGCATCATGGCGCGTGGGGGCAAGGGCGTAACGGGGATTATCACCGGTCTTTGTGCGGCGTGTGAAGTCGCTCACTTGCCAGACACGAAGTTTGCGGTAGTTAGCGCGCCATGTCCTATCACACCTCCCTGACCAGCCGTGCGGTCTCCAACTGGCTGCTTGTCGTGGCCTTCCTGGTTGTGGCGATGATCATTGTCGGCGGTACGACCCGCCTGACCGATAGCGGCCTGTCGATCACGGAGTGGAAGCCGATCTCCGGCGCCATCCCGCCGCTGACCCAGTCCGACTGGGAGGAGGAATTCCGCCTCTACCAGCGCACCACCGAATTCCAGGAACAGAATTCCGCCATGACGCTGGCCGAGTTCGAGCTGATCTTCTGGTGGGAGTGGGGGCACCGCCAGCTGGGCCGGCTGATCGGTCTGGTGTTCTTTGTCCCGCTGGTTGTCTTCTGGATGCGGGGCCAGCTGAGCGCGCGTCTCAAACCGCGCCTGCTCATCCTTCTGGTGATGGGTGGATCGCAGGGCGCGATCGGCTGGTGGATGGTGGCCTCCGGCCTGGTGGACCGTCTCGATGTCAGCCAGTACCGGCTCGCCACCCATCTGGGCATGGCCTTCATCATCCTGGGCTATTCGCTCTGGCTGTCGCTGGAGGCGCGGTTCGGACCGCCGCCCCTGCGACGGGGCACGCTGACCGGCCTGTCCTTCGGCCTGCTCGCCCTGGTCTTCCTGCAGATCATCCTGGGCGCCTTCGTGGCCGGACTGGATGCCGGGCGCATCTACAATACCTGGCCGCTGATGAATGGGGACCTGATCCCGGAAGGCTATCTGGCGGGGATGAGCTTCTTCCCGGCCGTTTTCGAGAGCCATGCCGCCGTGCAGATGCATCACCGCTGGACCGGCTATCTCGTGGCGCTTGCCGTGGCGGCCTATGCGGCCAAGCTCTGGTTCGAGCCGCGGGTCTCGCTGAAACCCTTCATGATCATTCTGCCGGCCCTGGTCATTGCCCAGATCGGTCTGGGCATTGCGGCCCTGCTGGCCGTGGTGCCGCTGAGCCTGTCGCTGCTGCACCAGTTCGGCGCGGTGCTCCTCTTCATCGGCACACTGTGCGCCGCCTGGACAGCCCGGCGTTCGGTCTAGACCGTCACCCGACGACACAAAAAAGCCCGGGCCTGGACCCGGGCTTTTTCTGTTTTTCAGCGGGGCCCGCCTATTCGGCGACCGGACCCTCACCGGTGATGACGGCCCGCGAAAACGCATCGCGCGAGATCACCTTGAGGCGCTGATCGTCCTCATCGAACACGGCGAGCATGCCATTGGCATAGGCGGTGAAGCCGAAATTCGCCATCGAGGCATCGATCGCACCGGGCTGTTCGATCCCGGGCGTGGACAGGCCGTCGATGACATCAATGTCGAAATGCGGTTCCAGCGTGCGGCCGTCGAGGCTCATCACGGTTTCGCCGGACCCGTCCGTGGCGAGGACCAGGCGGGAGCCGGAAAATTCCGACACGGAGAGCGAGGAGGCGCGGGCCGGGCTTTCGGCCAGCACATTGCCATTGGCATCGAGCCGGGCCAGACCACCGGCCGGGCTGAGCGTGTAGATCTCGCTGTCGAAGGCGTCGCACTGGCGGGCCGGAGCGGGCAGGTTGAAGCGCCGCAGGCTTTCCACCGACAGGGCGTCCTCGCCGGCATCGCGCACACGCCAGACTTCCGCGCTGGCGCCGGTGCCCAGAACCACCAGATCGACATAGCCTGCGCCTTCGCGCAGCAGGCAGATACCGGAGACGCCGTCCGCGGCCTCGACCGCGCCCAGCGGCAGGTCCAGCACGCGCGCGCCGGCCCGGACCACGGCATAGCCGAAGACCTGGCCATTGTCCGGAGAGGCGCCGAAAATCAGCGGCAGGCTTTCGCCGCGCAGCTCGAAGTCCGGGGCGACCGCGATCGAGCTGAGCCGGGCGCCGGCATGCCGCGTGACGAGTTCCCCGTCCAGATTGAACAGGTCGAGACCGCCTTCGCGCGGCGCCGCGACGACATAGCCCAGAGAGGGCGCATCGGGATCCGGCAGGAAATCGACATCGCCGCCGCCGCCCTGCACGCCGGTGAAGGCAGCGGTGACGAGGACTTCGACCGTATTGGCGTCCGGGCCCTGTTCCGGCAGGTCCGGTTCCTCGACCGGATTATTGCAGGCGGACAGGGCCAGCAGGCTGGCGCCTAGAGCGAAGGCTGAGGCCAGGGACCGCGCACTGCGAATGTGCGACCGGGATGTTTTTGCACGTTGAAGAACAGGGTCGAACCGTCGGGACTGAAACATGGACCACAAATCTCGCTTTTATCACCATCGGGGCCGGAGGCCGCGTTGCGGCCGATGGTATACACCTCGCCTTGGGGCGTCACGCCGCGGATGTACTGTTCTGCATCTCCGTCTTCAACCACGATGAGATCACCCCAGGGCGCGACACACAGATTGTCGCAAGCCTCCATCACGGCGTCGTCATCGCTTTCGAAGAAGAGCTGAAGCCGGCCGCCAGTCTCGCCCGGCTGGTAGCGCCAGATCTGGCCCAGCCGGCGCGGACCGCCGTCGGTGCAGGCGAAATAGCATTCGCCGTCGCCCCACCACAGGCCTTCGCCACGGGTGAACTGGGCCGCGCCTGCCACGACGCCGCGATCCGCCAGATCGGCATTCGGCGCTTCCACATCGTCCAGGTCGATCCAGTCGACCTCCATCCACTCGCCCACACGCACTGTCCGGTTCTGCCAGTTGCGGGTGTCCAGCGACGGACGGCCCCGCACGGCCAGGCCCTGCAGGCGGCCGCCTTCGGCATAGCGTTCCGGCACATTCGGGATGAAGCGGTAAAAGAGGGCGCGGTTGGAGCGGTCCTCGGTCTCATAGGCAATCGAGGTGGCCGGATCGACGGCCACGGCCTCGTGACGGAAACGGCCCATCGCCTTGAGCGGAACCGGCTCGACCAGGCCGCGGGCCTCGGCCGGGACTTCGAAGACATAACCGTGCTCCACGCCGGCGGCCTGGCCGGCATTGCGTTCGGTTTCCTCACAGCTCAGCCAGCTGCCCCAGGGCGTCGGTCCGCCGGCGCAATTCACTTCGGTGCCGACGAGGGAGAGGAATTGTTCCTCCACGGTGAGCGTGCCCGGATCGAGCACGAGATGGGTCGTGCCACCCAGATGCGGTTCGCGGTCCGAAGCCCAGTCATGCACCCGGTCCCGTTCGATCTGGGCAAGGCCTTCCGCATCGGGGCCGAAGGGCGATTTGTCGAGCTCATTGGCGCGCAGTTCATGATTGCGGATCAGGACGATCTTGCCATCAGCGCGCTGGAAGCAGGCCATGCCGTCCGGATCCCCCGGCACGATCAGTCCATCGGTCATCGCGTCGCCGGTCTGGGAGAGCACCTGATAGGTGAAGCCCTCCGGCAGATCGAAGAGTTCGTTCGGGTCACGGACCAGTCCGCCCAGTCCCTCGACCTGGTTGAGATAGCCCTGGCGTACGGCACCGCCCGTATCATGCTGGCGCTGACAGGCGGCCAGACCGGCGAAGGCGAGGGAGGTGGCGGCAGTGGACTGCAGGAAATTGCGACGGGACAGGGACATGAGTCGAGCTCCGGGCTGGAAATTTAGTCTCGGAAATACAAGGACTTCGCGACGCGAATATGACGGTGCTGCGGAATGCGGTATTATTACACCGCACTGCTAGGTGCATAAAAACACGGCCAAAATCCGAAGGTCGCTTGACCGAGTGCGAAATCCCCTCTAAACGGCGCGCTCGAATTCAACCCGAGCCCCCCAAAGGCCTGAGGATTATTATGAAGACCTATTCCGTTAAACCGGCGGATGTCGAGAAGAAGTGGGTCGTGATCGACGCAGAAGGTGCCGTTGTCGGTCGCCTCGCTGCCTACATCGCCACCCGTCTGCGCGGCAAGCACCGTCCGGACTACACCCCGCATGTCGACATGGGCGACAATGTCATCGTCGTGAACGCTGACAAGGTCGTCTTCACCGGCAACAAGCGTAACGACAAGCGCTATTACTGGCACACCGGTCACCCGGGTGGCATCAAGGAAACCTCTCCGGCCAAGCTGCTGGACGGCCGTTTCCCGGAACGCGTTGTCGAGAAAGCCGTGCTGCGCATGCTGCCGAAAGACAGCCCGCTGGCCCGTCAGCAATTCTCGAACCTGCGCGTTTACGCCGGTGCCGACCACAAGCACGAGGCTCAACAGCCGGAAGTGGTCGATTTCAAGTCCATGAACTCCAAGAATACGCGAGGCTGATATGAGTGAAGAAGCCCGCTCGCTCGAAGACCTGAAGGACGTCATGAAAGACGGTGGCAGCGATGTTGCCGTTGCTGACGAGGCGATCCCGACCGAGCCCCAGATCGACGAACACGGCCGCTCCTATGCGACCGGCAAGCGCAAGAACGCGGTCGCCCGCGTCTGGATCAAGCGCGGTTCCGGCAAGATCACGATCAACGGCCAGGAACAGGAAAAGTATTTCGCCCGTCCGGTCCTGCGCATGCTGCTCCAGCAGCCGCTGGAAACCGCCGAGCGCGTGAACGAGTTCGACATCGTTGCCACCGTCAAGGGTGGTGGCCTGTCCGGTCAGGCCGGTGCCGTGCGTCACGGTATCTCCAAGGCTCTGACCCTGTTCGAACCGGGCCTGCGCCCGGTCCTGAAAGCCAATGGCTTCCTGACCCGCGACAGCCGCGTGGTTGAGCGTAAGAAGTACGGCCGCGCGAAAGCCCGCCGCTCCTTCCAGTTCTCCAAGCGCTAAGCTTACCGAACAGACCCGAATGCGAGACGGGCGGTGCTTCTGGCACCGCCCGTTTTTTGTGTTGGGGCGTCGCTACCCGGTCTGTGTAAGGGCGTCGCTCAGACCCTCGGCCAATGTGTCGAAGACCAGCCGGATCTTCCGGCTCGTGTGCAATTCGCGGTGCGTAACCAGCCAGACCGGTACCGGGAGACGGGGCAGGGACGGGAAGACGGGTTCCAGCTCCGGGTAGAATCTCAGCATGTCGCGCGTGACAAAGCCGAGACCGAAACCGCGCTGGATCAGGGCCATGTAGGTCGGACCGCTTTCCGAGGTGACGCGGAAGTTCTCGGTGGTCAGGTCGAGACCGAGCTCATGCATGACGTCCAGCAGGCGAGGGCTGCGCTCGAACCCGACGAAGTCGCACTGGCTGAGTTCTTCCAGGGTTTTGGGTCGGCCCACACGGTCCAGATAGGCCGGCGCAGCGTAGAGGGCGGCGGAAGTCTCGCCCAGGAGCCGGGCAATCAGGTCGGGCTGCTCTGGCCGGCCATGCCGGATGGCGATATCGGCTTCGCGCTTGGTCAGATCGCGCACATCATTCGAAGCAATGATCTCGATCTGAAGCTTGGGCGCCAGGGCCCGAAGCCGCTCCAGGACCGGCAGCAGGAAATGGATGGCCATCATGTCGGTCGACGTGATGGACACAAAGCCTTCCACGGACTGGGCCTGTCCCGAGGCCGTCAGTGAAATCCGGTGGGCGGCATCCCCCATGGTCCGCACATGGTCGACCAGTTCGAGCGCGGCTTGGGTTGGGGTCATGCTTCGCCGGCCCCGTTCGAACAGCGTCACGCCCAGATCCGCTTCCAGAGCCGTGATCTGGCGGGACAGGGTGGGTTGGGTTTGGCCCAGCGCCCGGGCCGCTGCCGAAAACGAGCCTTCCTCGACCGTCGCCAGGAAAGCGCGAACGTGGTTCCAGTCGAAGCGAATACTCTGCCAGTTCATTGATTTACGTATATCAGATGCAGGAAAAAGACCATTTTTATCGCAAAAATGTATGGGTAAACAGACATCTCTGACACATGGCTAAGGATGATCAGGGAATGGGTGACAGCAAGGACCGGCGCTTCTGGGACAAGATTTCAGAGAAGTATGCCGCGGATCCGATCAAGGACATGGAGTCCTACGAACACAAGCTGGAGATGACCCGGGGGTGTTTCACCCCGGAGTCGACCGTGCTGGAATTCGGTTGCGGTACGGGTGGAACGGCCTTGCTGCATGCTCCGTTCGTGAAACACATACTGGCGACCGATTTCTCCGGTGAGATGCTGCGTATCGCCGAGACCCGCAAGGCCGAAGCCGGTGTTGAAAACGTGACCTTTCGCCAGGCGCGGCTGGAGGATATCGACCCGGCCACCGACGGCCCGTTTGATGTGGTGATGGGGATGTCGATCCTTCACCTCGTCCGGGATCGGGCTGAGACCCTGGCAAGAGCCCGCGACCTGCTGAAACCGGGCGGACGGCTGGTCACATCAACCGTCTGCCTCGGAGACGGGTTCTGGTTCCTGATTCCGATCATTCCGATCGCCCAGGCCCTGGGTCTGTTTCCGGTCTTGCGCGTGTTCGGGGCGAAACGCCTCAAACAGGACATGCAGGACGCCGGCTTCGAGATCACCTATGAATGGCGGCCCGGCCCGTCCAAGGCCCTGTTCCTGGTGGCACGAAAGCCGGCCGCTTCTTCCGGTTCTCAAAGCGCTTAGCTTGCTGAACAGACTCGAATGCAGGACGGGCTGTGGTTATGGCACCGCCCGTTCTTCGTTTCGGGGATGATCGTTCCGTCATCGGGAATCCCCCTCATCCGCCCCTTTGGGGCACCTTCTGCCGCGAGGGGAGAAGGAGGGCATTGAGCTCTACGGGAACTCCCTCTCCCCTTGCGGGAGAGGGTGGCGCGTAGCGCCGGGTGAGGGGCGTCCGCGGAGCGGACCAGAGGAAACTTATCCCCACCCCCAACCGCCTCGCATAATCTCCCTCCCGCCTCTTCACCACTCGAGGCCCGGCCCGGTCAGGTCGGGGGTGATGAGTTAGCGGAGCGTTTCGGACATCCGGGCTGACCACCGGAAGGAAGGAACGGCTATCGAGGGGGTCCGCTGGTGCCAAGGGTTCGGCACCTGTACCCACCCGGTCTTGAATACCCGTCGAGAGGCGGGAGGAAATCTCCGTGTGCGGGACGCCTTTCGGTGTCACTCACAAATTCATTAGCGACGATGCCGGATGGCGTCCCGCACTCCTCATACCGCCAGGTGTAACCACCGTGGCGCTGTTGGTCGTGTTGGGAAGACGATTTTGGAATTGAAGCAGATTGTCATCCCGGATGGATGCCCGGCGCAGGCCGGGCGAAGGTCCGGGACCCAAACGCCCGGTGCGTTTCCAGCCGGTTTTGATGCCCGTACCTGCTTTCGGGCTTGCTCCGTGTTTATGGGTCCCGGCTCTGCGGCCTGCCGACGCAGGCCATTCGGCCGGGATGACAGAATGAAATGGTGAAATCGGTCATTCGGCGGCCTCTCTGCAAAATCGCATACCCCTCAACAGTCCGATCAACTTGATGGAAAGCCCGCACGGGATTATGTGCAGCCCATGGCCAATCTGATCGATAACACGGCGCGCAGCGCTGCCACCGAGGCCCGCGCGGCCCGTCACCCGGAAAAGCAGAAACGGGCGGATACGCCGGTCCTGCGCAAGCCGGACTGGATCCGCGTCAAGGCGCCCCTCGGCAAGACCTTCTCGGAAACCCAGAAGATCGTGAAAGAGGGCGGTCTGGTGACCGTTTGCGAAGAGGCGGGCTGCCCGAATATCGGTGAGTGCTGGGAACAGAAACACGCCACATTCATGATCCTGGGCGATACCTGCACCCGCGCCTGTTCCTTCTGCAATGTGAAGACCGGCCTGCCGGCCGCCGTCGACCATGACGAGGCCCGCCGTGTCGCGGAAGCCGTCGCCCAGATGGGGCTGAACCATGTCGTCATCACCTCGGTGGACCGGGATGATCTGGATGATGGCGGGGCCCAGCATTTCGTCGATGTCATCGAGGCCATCCGCGCGGCAACGCCGGGCACCACGATCGAGATCCTGACGCCGGACTTCCTGCGCAAGCCGGGCGCCGCCGAGCGCGTCATCGACGCCAAGCCGGACGTGTTCAACCACAATCTGGAAACCGTGCCGCGGCTCTATCTCTCCATCCGCCCGGGCGCGCGCTATTACCATTCCCTGCGGCTGCTGGAGCGCGTGAAGGAACGCGATCCGGCCCAGTTCACCAAGTCCGGCATCATGGTCGGCTTGGGGGAAAGCAAGGAAGAAGTCATGCAGGTGATGGACGATATGCGTTCCGCCGGCATCGATTTCCTGACCATCGGCCAATATCTGCAGCCGACCCGCAAGCACGCCGCCGTCGACCGTTTCGTGCATCCGGACGAGTTCAAGGCCTATGAGACCATCGCCCGGGCCAAGGGCTTCCTGATGGTGTCGGCAACGCCGCTGACCCGCTCGAGCCACCATGCCGGGGATGATTTCCGCAAGCTGCGCGACGCCCGCGACGCGCAATTGGCGCGCGGCTGACGGGTCGGTCGTGGCGGTCGAAACGCGTGAACGCCTGCGGTTGCTGCATGCGCCGGACGATCTCTTCGAACTCGTCCTCGACGTGCGGCGCTATCCCGGCTTCATCCCGCAGATCACCGCCATGCGGGTCCTCAAGGAAGCGCATGACGGTCCGCTGACCGATCTGACCGCCGAGGCCCGCGTGCGCTACAAATTCGTGGCCGAACGCTTCACCTCGCGGGTGCGGGCGGATGCGGTGCATCGCACGATCGATGTCAGTTTTGTCTCCGGCCCCTTCCGGGTGCTGGAGAATGCCTGGCGGTTCCACGCCCTGTCCGATGGCTCCACCCTGGTGGACTTCACCATCAAGGCGGAGTTCCGCAATGCCATCCTGCAAATGCTGCTGGAAGGCAATCGCGACCGGGCCGGGCGCATCCTGATCGGCAAGTTTTCCGCCGAGGCCGAACAGCGCTGTGAACCGGCCGGTGATCCCTCAAAGGATCTAGCTGAAGAGATCGACGCCCTCAGCTAACAGGTCGAGCGCCGTGGCGACACTGGCCAGGCGGACCGCATCGCGGCCGCGATCGCCGAAACGCTGCACATGGGTGCGGGTCGCCTGATCGCGGCAAGCCAGTCCGAAATAGACCAGGCCGGCCGGTTTGCGTTCGCTGCCCCCCGGTCCCGCCACGCCGGTGATCGAGACGGTGATATCGGCATTCGAGCGCAGCAGGGTTTCCTTGGCCATGATCTTGGCGACTTCCGCCGAGACCGCGCCATGCCCCTCGATGATGCGCGCCGGAACGCCCAGCATCTCGGTCTTGGCCTCATTGGAATAGGTGATGAAGGCCCGGTCCACCACGTCGGAGGAGCCGGGGATTTCCGTGAGCAATCCGCTGACCAGCCCGCCTGTGCAAGACTCGGCCGTTGCGATCATCACGCCGGCGGTCCGTGCCCGGTCCAGCAGGGTTTCCGCCTGGTCGATAAGGGAGTGGTTGAAAATCATGTCATCCTCGCCGTTACGATGGCTTGCGCGGCAAGCCCTTCGCCCCGCCCGGTGAAGCCGAGCTTTTCTGTTGTGGTTGCCTTGATATTCACCCGCGCCATGGGGAGCTCCATGAGCTCGGCCAGACGGGCCTGCATGGCGGCGCGGTATTGTCCGACCTTGGGGCGCTCACAGATCAGGGTGACATCGACATGCACGGCCTCACCCCCGGCCTTCGCCAGGAGATCGAGGGCATGCAGCAGGAATTTGTCGGACGCGGCGCCGCGCCATTGCGGGTCCGAGGGCGGGAAGTGTTGCCCGATATCGCCGGCTCCGGCGCAGCCCAGAACAGCATCGGTGACCGCGTGCAGGCCGGCATCGGCATCGGAATGCCCCACCAGGCCGAGGCCTTCATGAAGCGCCACCCCGCACAGCCACATTGTATCGGCCGGCTCGAGCCGGTGAACATCGAAGCCCTGTCCGGTCACGGTGATGGCTGTGGACATGAGTTCGGCCTCGGCGCGCTGGAAGTCCTCGGGACGGGTGAGTTTGTAATTACCGCTCTCGCCGGGCACGGAAAAGACCGTGCCACCGGCCGCACGGATCACGGCGGCATCATCGGCAAAAGCCTGGCCGGCGGCCTGGTCGTGTGCCTGGCAGATTGTGTCGAGATGAAAGGCCTGGGGTGTCTGGGCGGCGCCCAGCGTCTCCCGGTCCACCGCCTCCAGGATCTCGCCGGACGCGTCGAGCCGCATCAGTGCGTCGGTTACCGGCATGACCGGGATCACGGCGCTGTGGGTCGCGAGGGCATCCGCCAGCCGGTCGATGAGGGCGTGCGAGAGGAAAGGGCGGGCGGCGTCATGGATCATGACCGCGTCCACACCGGCATCGGAGAGGGCTGCCAGCCCGGCCCGGACCGAGTCGGACCGCGTGGCCCCGCCAACAACTCGCCGGGTGACAAGGCCCAACTCCTCATCCACCGCGTCGAGCCGGGCGGTATCGTGCGGATGGGTGACGAGCACAATTGCAGTGAGGGCGGGATGGGCGGCGAGCGCCTGATAGCTGCGCGCCAGAACACTCCGTCCGGCAAGCTTTCGGAACTGTTTGGGAATTCCGCCGCCAGCGCGCTCACCACGGCCGGCCGCGACAATGATGGCTCCGATCTTCATCCCAAATCCTCGTCCATTGCCGCAACGCAGCATAACCGCTAGCTTATTTCGGCTTTCAACCCGTTCAGGATTAGTCCAGCCGCATGCCCTTTGCCATTGGGAACCACAGGATTGCAAATCCGGCCATTCTGGCGCCGATGTCCGGCGTCACCGATTTGCCCTTCCGCTGCCAGGCTCAGGCCTTCGGAGCCGGCATGGTCGTGTCGGAAATGGTGGCCAGTGATGCCTTGGCGCGCGGCCGGGTCGACATGGTGCGCAAGGCGGCCCTGGATGCTTCCCTGGCGCCCTGTGTGATCCAGCTGGCCGGCCGTGAGGCACACTGGATGAGCGAGGGCGCGAAGATCGCCGCCGATGCGGGCGCGGATATCGTCGACATCAATATGGGGTGTCCGGCGCGCCAGGTGACCAAGGGGCTGTCGGGCTCGGCGCTGATGCGGGATCTGGATCACGCGCTCACGCTGATCGAGGCCACAGTCGCGGCCGTCGACATTCCCGTGACCCTGAAAATGCGCCTAGGCTGGGATCATGACAGTCTGAACGCGCCGGAACTGGCCCGGCGGGCAGAGGATGCCGGTGTCCGGCTGGTCACCGTGCATGGCCGGACCCGCCAGCAATTCTACAAGGGCGAGGCGGACTGGGCGGCCGTTCGGCCGGTGAAGGAAGCCGTTTCGATCCCCGTGATCGTCAATGGCGACATTCATACCCTGGAGCATGCCCGCGACGCGCTGGAGCAATCGGGCGCCGATGCCGTGATGATCGGACGGGCGGCGCAGGGGCGACCCTGGCTGGTCGGCGAGATCGGCGCGGCCCTGATGGGCCAGCCCAAAACCACGGAATGGGCGGCCAAGGTTACGGCGCTGGGCGCCCAGTTCGACCTGTCCCTCGATCACTATGGCGATCATCTGGGCATCCGGATGATGCGCAAGCATTTCGCCTCCTTCATGGACATCGAGGCCCGCGAGGCCGATCCGGACTGGTGCCAGGCGATCCGCGCAGTGCTGTGCCGCTCGGACCAGCCGGCGGACATTCACGAAACGCTGGGCCGCCTGATGGCGCCGGAAGGCCGGGCGGTCGCATGAGCGAGGCTCCGGTCACGGAAACGGCGGATCTGGCCGCCGAAATGGCGGCGATTCCGCTTTTGCAATTCGCCCAGGATGGCGGCTTCATCTGGGCCAATACCCAGGCAGAGGAATGGCTCGGCCTGTCCCAGCGTGTGATGCGCAAGGGCCGGTTCGGCACGCATTCACCGCTTTGCTCGCATCTGGCCGAGATCGTGGAACAGGCCTGCACGGCCCGCCGGACCGTGGTCGGGCTTGGCCTGGTCCTGGGGCAGGGCGGTCCCTTCGACCTTCATGCGCGCTGGTCCGATGAGAAGGGCAGTGTCACGCTCTCCGTCCTGCCGCACCGGGAAAGCGGGGCCCGGGCCTCCGAGGCGCCGGCCCTGGGTTTCGGCCGCATGCTGGCGCACGAACTCAAGAATCCGCTGGCCAGCGTTCGCGGGGCCGCCCAGCTGATCAAGCGCGAGACGGATATCGATGCGGCCGCCGAACTGGCGCATGTCATCATCCAGGATGTCGACCGGATCACGCGGCTGGCAGACCATTGGAGCCGGGTCGGCGATATCCGGCTGGGCGAGCAGAGCCCGATCAATCTCAATCATCTTGCCGTGGCGGCGATGGAATCGCTGACACGCGCCGACCGGGATGCGGCGGATATCCTGAGGGAGGGCTTTGACCCGTCCCTGCCCAATGTCTTCGGGGACCGGGATTTGCTGCTGCAGGTCGTTCTGAACCTGTTGCGCAATGCGCTGGATGCCGTGCGCGGTCAGGCTGATGCCCGGATCCGGGTCGAGACGCGTTTTGATACCGGACCGAAAAGCCGGACCGGTGCCAATTCCACACCGCTGGTCCTGAGTGTGCGGGACAATGGACCGGGCATCCCGGATACGCTCGGTTCGGGCATCTTCACGCCCTTCGTGACCACCAAGCCGGCGGGTGAGGGGCTGGGCCTGGCCTTTGCCGCCCGCGTGGCCGCCCTGCATGATGGTCAACTCGACTATGAAAGCCAGCCGGGACAGACCGTGTTTCATTTGCGTCTGCCGATTGCCAGAGAGGTATTGCCGTGAGCGCTCGCATCCTGCTCCTTGAGGACGATGAAAGCCTGAAGCTGATCCTGTCACGTGCGCTCGGCTCGGCGGGATACCAGGTCCGGGCGACCGCTTCGCCCGATACGGCGCTGGGTTGGATCCGCAATGGGGAAGGCGACCTTCTGCTGGCTGACGTCCTGCTCGACGGGACGAATTTCCTGGAGAATCTCGGTCTGGTCTCCCGGCTGCGTCCGCAAATGCCGGTCATCGTGATGAGTGCGCAGGCGACGGCCTCCACCGCGATCAATGCGGCCAAGGGCGGCGTGTTCGAATACCTGCCCAAACCCTTCGACCTAGATGACATGGTGGCCGCCGTCGAAGCGGCCCTGGGCGATGTGAAAACCTCCCAGCGCGCCCGGACCACGGATGAGCCGACCGGATTCATCGGTCAGTCGGTCGCCATGCAGTCGGCCTTCAAGGCGATTGCGCGGGCCGCGACGAGCCAGGCTCATGTCATGATCACGGGCGAGCCTGGCGTCGGCAAGCGCCAGGCCGCCGAGGCCCTGCTGCGGGCCCGCGGTATCGCTTCGGACGACGCCGTCGTGGTGACCCCCTCCAACACCGCTTCGGAAATCTTCGGCTCGACCCAGGCGGCCAAACAAGTGGTCTGGCTGCGGCTCGAAGAGTGGAGTGCGGACCAGCAGCGTGCCGCCCGCGATGCCCTGGATGGCGGCGGAGGCCGGGTCATCGCCACGGCCTCGCAGGCACCCTCCAGCCCGCTCGACACGCGTCTGGCCGCCCGTCTGAGCGAATGCATCATCACCGTGCCGCCACTGCGCGAACGCCGCAGCGATATTCCGGCCCTGTGCGAGGCGTTCCTGTCGCAATTTGCCCGCCGCGACCAGCAAGCCGTGGTGCGCCTGTCCAAGGAAGCGGTCGACTATCTCACCAACTCCCCGTGGACCGGCAATGTCGTGGAATTGCGCTCCGTCCTCTCGCGCCTGTCCCTCGCGACGCGGGGACGGGTGGCCTCGCTGGCGGATGTGGTGGATTCCTTGAAGACCGACAGTGGCGATGCCGCGGAGGAAATCTCCGTTCATGCCAACGCGCTGGCGGCCCTGGCCCTGTCCAGTCCGGATGCGCGGCAGGTCGCGGTTGATTCCGTGGAACGGGCCTTGTTCTCCCAGGCACTGGACCGCTGCAATGGCAACCGCTCCAAGGCGGCCGAGCTGCTGGGACTCAATCGCAATACGCTGGCCCGGCGCCTGGCAGAGCTGGACGAACCGGGTGAGGACTAGGGAGCCGGTGCGCTGGTCTGTGGCTGATGCGTAACGCGTGTTGATTTTGTGCAACGGGAGCGTAAAGATGCGTGATTGACCCACGCATGAGAGCGTCCTTGCCGCAATCCTCGACCAGAACCCTGATCCGGAACATTTCCCCGCAATCCGCGGCCCTGTTCGGTATTGGCTTCTTCGTCTCGCTCGGCTTGCTGGCGGCTTCGGCTTTCATCCTGCTCAATGAAGGCGGCCTGACCGGATCCCGCAGCCGCTATGCAGTCGGTATCCTGGTCGGAAATGCCGTTCTGATCACCGGCCTTGCCGGCGTGGTGACCCTGCGTTTCGTGCGCCGTTTCCGGGCCCGCCGCTTCGGCGAACCGGCACCGCGCCTGCACTTGCGTTTTGTGGCCCTATTCTCGATCGCTGCCGCCACACCTGCCATCCTGTCCGCCCTGTTTCTGGGGGCGGTGATCAGCCGCGGCGTCGATTACTGGTTCGGCAATCGCGTCTCGACCATGGTCGACCAGATGGAGACCGTGGCGCTGGGCTTCTACAATCGCGAAGCCGAGTTTGCCTCCGACCAGTTGCGGGCCATGGCCTATGATCTGAGCCAGCCGGAAGCGGTTGACGCCTTCACATCAAGCCGGATCCAGTATGTGCGCTATTTGTCCAACCAGGCCGCCCAGCGGGGTTTTGTGGCAGCCTATCTGGTCGACGGGCGCGGGACGCTGCTGGCCCGGACGCAGTTTCGTCAGAATGAGGAATATGTCGCGCCATCCCCGCGCCTGTACGAGCTGGCCGGTGAGGGCGATGTGGCCGTGACCACGCCGGACACCTCGGCCGATGCCGCGGATGTCATGCGTTTGCTCTACCGGATCGAAGCCTATCCGGATGCCTATCTCTTCATTTCCCATCCGATGGATATCGCGCTCTTCCGACAGATGGGCGTGGCGCGGCGGGAATTGCGGGATGCCTCGCAACAGGAAGGTCGCATACGCCAGACCTTTTACTTCCTCTATTTCGAGGTCGGCATTCTCTTGCTGATCGGATCGATCTGGCTGGCACTTACAGCCGCCACGCGGGTCGCCACTCCGGTCTCCCGTCTGGTGGCTGCGGCGGAACGCGTTCGGCGGGGCGATCTGGATGCGCGCGTCCAGATGGGGCGTGATGATGACGAAATCTCCGCCTTGGCCCGGGCCTTCAACCGGATGACACGGCAATTGCGGTCGCAGCGCCGCGAGCTGATCGAATCCCACGCGGAGTCGGAAAAGCGACGAGCTTTCATGGAAGCCATTCTGGCCGGGGTGCGGGCCGGCGTGATCGGTCTGGACGGCGAGGACCACATCACGCTGATCAACCGGTCGGCGATTTCCCTGCTCAGCCCGGGTACGGACGACCTGATCGGTGTTGATATCGGAGAAGTGACTCCGGCCCTGGTCGAGATCGTCCAGCAGGCCCGCCGCCGTCCGGGGTCGGTCGCCGAAGGCCAGGTTGACCTGCACACCGATGACGAACAGGTCCGCCACCTCACCGTTCGCGCCTCGATGGACGAAGAGGCCGGGCTCGTCATCACTTTTGATGATGTGACGCGTCTTGTCACAGCGCAGCGCAATGCGGCCTGGCGGGAAGTGGCGCGCCGTATCGCCCATGAAATCAAGAATCCGCTGACGCCGATCCAATTGTCGGCCGAGCGCATCCGGCGCAAATACCGCGATGATATCGAGAGCGATGTTGAAACCTTCGACCGCTGCGTCGAAACCATCGTCCGGCAAGTCAGTGATATCGGTCGCATGGTCGATGAGTTCTCCTCTTTTGCCCGCATGCCGCAGCCGAAAGTGGAACGCACGGAAATGACCGATCTGGTCAAATCCGCCGTCTTCACCCAGCGGGTGGCGTCGCCGAATATCGATATTCCTTTCGATCAGCCGGGTGATCCGGTCTTCGCCCTGTGCGATGCGCGCCTGTCGAGCCAGGCCCTGGCGAACATCCTCAAGAATGCCTGCGAGAGCGTCAGTGCCCGCATGGACAAGGATGAGCAGCCCGGCCAGGTCGCGGTCGGCCTGTGGGCCCGCGACGGCCATGCCGTGATCGAGGTTCAGGACAATGGGCTGGGCTGGCCGGTTCCCAACCGGGAACGGCTGACCGAGCCCTATATGACAACGCGCGAGAAAGGGACGGGTCTCGGCCTGGCGATCGTCAAGCGCGTGATGGAAGACCACAAGGGACGTCTGGAACTGGATGTGCCGGAGAACGGGGAAGGGGCAGTCGTACGCCTGGTCTTCCCGTTGGCCGACACCGCCACGGACCGGACCGAGTCCACGCAGGAGGCATGATGAATGGCTAGGGATATTCTCATTGTCGATGATGAGGCCGACATCCGCGAATTGATCGGGGGTTTGCTCGAGGATGACGGGTATGAACCGCGCGAGGCGGGCGATGCCGATGCCGCCCTCGATGCGATCCAGGCGCGCAAGCCTTCGCTCATCATTCTCGATGTCTGGCTGCAGGGGTCGCGTCTGGACGGGATCGAATTGCTGGACGAATTCCGCGCGCTGGACCCGGACCTGCCGGTCATCGTGATTTCCGGGCATGGCACGATCGAGACCGCCGTCGCGGCCATTCGCAAGGGGGCCTATGACTTCCTGGAGAAGCCTTTCAAGAGCGACAAGCTCCTGCTCACCGTCAAGCGGGCTCTGGAGACCAGCCGTCTGCGCAGCGAAAATGCGCAATTGCGCGCCCGCACAGAGGTGCAGAGCTCGCTGATCGGCGAGAGTACTGGGATCGTCCAGGTGCGCCAGTTGATCGAACGCGTGGCGCCGACCAATAGCCGGGTCCTGATCCGGGGGCCTTCGGGGGCTGGCAAGGAAACCGTGGCACGCCTGATCCACGAGGCTTCCCCCCGCGCTTCTGCCGACTTCATTGCGGTGAGCGCGCCGGGCATGTCTCCGGAAGGTGTGGAAGAGGAATTGTTCGGCCGGGAGAATGATGACGGCACGGTGAAACATGTTGGCCTGCTGGAGCGGGCGCATGGCGGGACGCTCTATCTCGACGAGATCGCCGACATGCCGCGAGAAACCCAGTCCAAGCTTTTGCGGCTCCTGGTGGAACAGCGTTTCCGCCGGATCGGTGGGGCCAAGGACGTCCAGGTCAATGTGCGGGTGATTTCGTCCACGGCCCAGGATCTCAATATCCGGATTCAGGAGGGCACGTTCCGCGAGGATCTCTATCATCGCCTGGCTGTCGTGCCGGTGACCGTGCCGGCCCTGGCCGAACGGCGGGAGGATATTCCCTCCCTGGTACAGCACTTCGTGGAACGGTTGACCGCTTCAGCCGGCCTGCCACGCCGCGGCTTCGGTGATGATGTCATGGCTGCCCTTCAGGCGCACAGCTGGCCGGGCAATGTCCGCCAATTGCGCAATAATATCGAACGCCTCCTGATCCTTGCCACCGGAGCCTCGGGTGAACCCATCACGCTGGATTCGCTGCCGTCGGAAGTGGTGACACGGGAAAACCAGGAAGCCGGGTTTGACGCCGAGAAAATGATTGCCTTGTCTTTGCGCGAGGCCCGGGAGAACTTCGAGCGTGAGTATCTCAAAGCGCAGATCGACCGTTTCGGCGGGAATATCTCGCGGACGGCTGCCTTTATCGGCATGGAGCGCTCGGCGCTGCATCGCAAGTTGAAATCGCTCGGTGTCGGGAATACGGGTCGCGAAGGCGCGGCCTAGCTCGGAACGGACGGAAAGCGAATGAAAGCCATAGTCTGCGGCGCCGGTCAGGTCGGTGTCGGTATCGCCCGGGCACTCGCCCGCGAAGGCAATGCGGTGACCGTCGTGGACTGGTCCACCGAGCTGATCGACAATGTCGTGAACGATCTGGATGTGCGCGGTGTGGTCGGTCATGCCTCGCATCCGGACGTGCTGGAAAAGGCGGGGGCCCGCGAGGCGGACCTTCTGGTCGCCGTCACCTATTCCGACGAAACCAATATGGTGGCTTGCCAGGTCGCCCATTCCCTGTTCTCCACGCCCATGCGGATCGCCCGCGTGCGGGCTCAGAATTATCTAGACCCGGCTTGGGGCGACCTCTTCTCGACCGGGAATATGCCCGTGGACGTGGTGATCTCGCCGGAGCTGGAGGTCGGGCGCGCCATCCTGCAGCGGGTGGAAACGCCGGGGGCATTCTCGACGGCGGTCTTCTCCGGCGGCCGTGTCCAATTGCTGGGCCTGCGCTTGGAAGACAGTTCGCCGGTGGCGGGTTCGACGACCGAACAGGTCATGGAACTCTTCCCGGATCTTCGGGTGGCCGTGGTCGGCGTCCAGCGCGAGCGGACCTTGTTCATTCCCAAGCGCCATGATCCGCTTCTGGCCGGCGATGATGTCTATGTCGTCACGGAAAGTGCGCAGGTTCGGCGGGTGCTTGACATCTTTGGGCGCAATGCCGACCAGATCCGCCGCGTGGTCGTGGTCGGGGCCGGGAATATCGGCGTCTATGTCGCCCGTGCCCTGGAGCGTGCCGGGGGCGTGAAGGTCCGCCTGGTGGAAGCGAGCAAGTCGCGCGCCGAGAGAGCCGCAGAAAAGCTCAAGAAAACCGTTGTCCTGCACGGAGACGGGCTGGATTCCCGCATGTTGCGCGAGGCCGGGGTGGCCGATGCGGAACTCGTCATCTGCGTCACCAATGATGACAAGGTGAACATGCTGTCCGCCGTGATGGCCAAGCGGGAAGGGGCCGAGCGTGCCCTCAGCCTGATCAATGACCGCACGTTCGAAGGCATGCGCGAACCGCTGGGCATCGATGTCCTGATCGACCCTCGCGCCACGACGGTCTCCACCATCCTCCAGCATATCCGCCGCGGCCGGATCACCGGTCTGCAAAGCCTGGGCGGTGGTGAGGCGGAAGCGCTGGAAGGCGTCGCCCTGTCGACTTCACCCTTGGTGGGCAAGACACTGGAAGAGCTGGAACTTCCCGACGGCGTCGCGCTTGGGGCTGTGGTGCGCGGCGACAAGGTGATCCTGCCCTGCGATCAAGGCCGGATCCGGGAAAATGACCGGGTTCTCCTGTTCTGCAACACGGCACTCATTCCCAAGGTCGAGCATCTCTTCCGCGTCAGCCTCGAGTATTTCTAGACCATGTCGCTGGCCGCTCTCCTCCGGCCCTTGGGTGCTCTGTGGGTGTTGGTGGCGCTGATTTCGCTGCTGGCCTCACTGGCCGCTGTCGCGGTCGGGGAGCCGCACCTGGCCCCCTTCTTCCTGATCTCGGCCGGTCTGGCTCTGGTGCCAGGCCTGCTGGTTCTGGCAGCGACGCAGGGGATCCGCTTCCGGGCCAGTGCGCTGGATGCGCTCGGCCTGGCCTTGCTGGCCTGGGTCACCACACCGGCTGTGGCGGCACTGCCTTTCTGGATATCGGGCTATTTCGATCCGATCGACTCCCTGTTCGAAGCCTATTCGGCCGTGACAACAACCGGCGCGACCCTGTTGCCAGCGGATCAATTGCCTCGCTCCCTGGTGTTCTGGCGCGCCATCATGGCCTGGTTTGGCGGTTACGGGACGCTCTTGCTCGCGATTGCGGTGTTTGCGGCTCTGGACCGGGACGTGCCGGCCATCCGCCGTTCGCCTTTGCTGACCATCCGTCCGGACAATGTCTTTTCCCACCTCTCCCTGTCGGCCCGGCGTGTGGCCATCATCTATGCGGTGATCACGGCTTTCATCTGGCTGGGTCTGCTTTTTTCCGGCACTGAATTGTTCAATGCCACGGTGCTGGCCATGGGGGCGGTGTCGACCAGTGGCTACATGCCCGCTGATGGTGGCCTCCTGCCGAATTTCGGGGCGTTGGCGACTTTGTGCGTGGCTGTCGGGAGCCTCGCCGGCAGTCTCAATATTGCGTTGTTCTGGGATGTGCTGCGCGATCGGGGTGTGCTGAAGGATCCGGACATGGTCGGGATCGGCATCCTGACGGTGGGCTTGGCCGGGCTCTATGTCGTGGCCGCACCGGACATGGCGCATACCCATGTGCTCGACGCGCTCTTCATGGTGACCACGGCGGGCTATTCCGTGGCGGGTACACTGTCCCCGGTCCCCATCGCGGCTGTCTTCGTGGCCCTGATCGGCGGGGCGGCGGCATCGACCTCCGGCGGGATCAAAGTGTCGCGCATTCTGCTTCTCTGGCGACGCATGGGGTCGGAACTGGCTGTGCTGGCCGACCCGTCCAGTATCGTTCCGGTCTCCTTCCGCGGACGTCCGGCGCGGGATTCCGCCCTGATCGGGATCTGGGCCTATGTTCTGGGTTTCCTGGCCTGTCTGGGCCTGGGAGCCTTGCTGTTGAGCCTGACCGGCATGGATTTCGAGACGGCCTTTCTGGCGAACGCCTCGGCGCTGGCCAATATCGGCCCGTTGCTGAACGAAGTCCGGGCCGGTGATGGCTGGCGGGATATTGCAGACAGCGCGAAGCCCATCCTTATTTCCGCCATGGTCCTGGGGCGTCTGGAAGTGCTGGCCGCCGTGGCCGCGATCTGGGCCCTGTTCATCCGCAATTGAGACTTTCGCCGTGTCACGCTTCTCCTACGTCAATGGCCGTTTCCTCCGTCACGCTGATGCATCCGTCTCCATAGATGACCGTGGCTTCTTGTTCGGGGATGCGATCTATGAGGTGTGGAGCGTCCGCTCGGGCACGCTGCTGGATGCTGCGGGGCATTTTGCCCGGCTTCAGCGGTCCCTGGGAGAGCTGAAGATCGATCTGCCCCTGTCACTGGCCGCCTTGCGCCTGGTGATCCGCGAACTCCTGCGCCGCAACCGGGTCCGCGACGGGTTGGTCTATCTGGAGATCTCGCGCGGTGCCGCGCGCCGGGACCACGCCTTTCCGCCTGCCGGGACACCGCCCACCCTGGTCCTGACCTGCAAGCGGATCGATTTTGACGCTGCGGGCAAGCGCGCGGAAACGGGGATCGGGATCATCAGTGTTCCGGACCAGAGATGGGGGCGGTGTGACATCAAGACGGTCAATCTGCTTCCCAATGTGTTGGCGAAACAGGCCGCGCGGGAAGCGGGGGCGTTCGAGGCCTGGCTGGTCGACCAGGCGGGTCTGGTCACGGAAGGCGCTTCGAGCAATGCCTGGATCCTGACGCAAGACGGTGTCCTGGTGACCCGCCCGGCAGATCATTCCATCCTGCACGGCATCACCCGGGCCACCGTGATGCGCCTGGCCAAGGCGGAGGGCTATGCGGTTGAAGAGCGCGGCTTCAGCCTCGAAGAAGCCCAGTCCGCGCGGGAAGCCTTCATTACCTCGGCCACGACCTTCGTGACGCCGGTGGTGCGGATCGATGATCGCCCGGTCGGAAACGGGGCACCGGGCTCTCTGGCCGCGCACTTGCGCCAAGCCTATCTGGAGGCTCACTGAGCCAAATTCAGAGTCTGCCAGCAAGATGAGATGGTTGCAGGGCGTAGCCTGGCCTGTATACCCTGTTTACCGAATCGCATTTGCAACGGCGCATCTGGAGCCATTATGTCCCACGACAAAAAACAAAATCTGCAGGACGCATTCCTGAACTCAGTGCGTAAGACGAAGACTCCCTTGACCATTTTCCTGGTTAACGGCGTCAAGCTTCAGGGCGTTGTGACCTGGTTCGATAACTTCTGTGTTCTTCTTCGCCGGGATGGTTTGTCCCAGCTGGTCTACAAACACGCGATCTCGACCATCATGCCGGCCGCGCCGGTGCAGCTGTTCGAGGGTGAAAAGTCCGATGAAGAGAGCACGGTAGCTGAGAGCGCCACCGATTGATTGAGCGCGAGGCGCCGGTTTCCCGCGCCCTTGTCATTCATCCGACCGGTCGTGACGGCCTGAACCGTGCTGACGCACGGCTTGAGGAAGCCACGGGTCTGGCCGAAGCCCTCGACCTTGAAGTGGCCGAGGCCTTTATCGTGTCCACGCGCAAGATCGATGCGGGCCGGTATTTCGGGCGAGGCAAGCTGGCCGAGCTCAAGGAGCGCATCGTCGAGGGCAAGGCGGATGTCGCCGTCATCGATACGGCCCTGTCGCCGATCCAGCAGCGAAATCTGGAAAAATCCTGGAATGTGAAGGTCATTGACCGGACCGGACTGATCCTGGAAATCTTCGGCCAGCGCGCGCGGACCAAGGAAGGCGTTTTGCAGGTCGAGCTGGCGCGTCTGGCTTATGAGCGTTCTCGTCTGGTGCGGACCTGGACCCACCTGGAACGCCAGCGCGGCGGGCGGGGCTTTCTGGCCGGTCCGGGTGAAACCCAGATCGAGACCGACCGCCGCCTGCTGAACGAGAAGATGGCCAAGCTGCGGCGTCAGCTGGACGAGGTGCGGCGCACCCGTGGTCTGCACCGGGCCCAGCGCCAGGATGTTCCGTATCCGACGGTGGCCCTCGTCGGCTACACCAATGCCGGCAAATCGACCCTGTTCAACCGGCTGA
Source organism: Maricaulis alexandrii (assembly GCF_005871165.1). Taxonomy (GTDB): domain Bacteria; phylum Pseudomonadota; class Alphaproteobacteria; order Caulobacterales; family Maricaulaceae; genus Maricaulis; species Maricaulis alexandrii. Next base: position 235,045 of record NZ_SWKP01000003.1, read on the forward strand.
CCGGTGCGGGTGTGTTCGCCCAGGACATGCCGTTTGCGACGCTGGATCCCACGGTTAGGGCGTTGGAGCTAGACAATGGAACAACGCTGCTTCTGTCGGACACGGTGGGTTTCATCACCGATCTACCGACCGAACTGATTGCCGCTTTCCGGGCCACGCTCGAAGAGGTGCGGGAGGCCGACCTTCTGGTTCATGTCATTGATGCCTCCGACCCCGACCGGGACGGCCGTATCGAGGATGTCGAAAACGTCCTCGACGCGATCGAGGCCGGCCCGCGGCACGAGCAGGCGATGATCGAAGCTTGGAACAAGGCGGACTGTCTCGACGTCGATTCCGCCGAAGATCTGGCCTACACGGCCCAGATCGCCAATCTCAAGGCGGAGCGGGCGGTCAAGCTGCCGATCTCGGCGGTCACGGGCGATGGCGTGGACGCGCTGCTTGCGGCAATCGAGAAAGCCCTGGCCCGTGATGATGAGAAGCTGGTGATTTCGATCGCGCCGGCCCAGGCCCGGGCGCTCGCCTGGCTTCACGAGAATGGCGACATCATTGATACGCAGATTGACCCCGAGACCGGGGACAGCACCGTTGAAGTCCGTTTGCCGCCCGTTCAGGCGGGACGTTTCCGGGCCCAGTTTCCGGAAGTCGCGGTTCCGCAGGGCATCGCCGAACCGCCCGCCGAGGACGATTACTGAGCGGCTTTCGCGGCCTTGTCGGCGGCCTTGGCTTCATCCCAGAGGGTTTCCATTTCCTCGAGGCTGGCGTCGTCCGGCGTGCGGCCCTGTTCGCGGAGACGCGCCTCAATATGGCGGAAGCGGCGTTCGAACTTGGCGTTGGCCGTCCGTGTAGCCGTTTCAACATCTACTTTCAGTTTTCGTCCCAAGTTTGTGCAAACAAACATTAAATCGCCAATCTCCTCGGCAATGTCATCGGCATTCTTGCGGCTCATCGCCTCGCGCACTTCACCGATTTCCTCCTCGATCTTGGCAAAGACCTGTTCCGCGTCAGGCCAGTCGAAACCGACCCGGGCAGCGCGCTTCTGGAGTTTTTGGGCACGTTTGAGGGCGGGCAGGGCGACCGGAACATCATCGAGCACGCCATCGCCCTTGTCCGATTGCTGTCGCTCGGTCGCCTTGATGGCCTCCCATTCGGCGGTCTGGGTTTCGCTGTCCCGTGTTGTCGCGTCGCCGAAAACATGCGGGTGCCGGCGGATCATCTTGTCATTGATGGCCTGGCAGACATCGTTGAAATCGAAAAGGTTTTCTTCTTCTGCCATCTGGCTGTGGAATACGACCTGGAGAAGCAGGTCGCCCAGCTCATCCTTCAATTCCCCGAAGTGCCCCCGCTCGATGGCGTCGGCGACTTCATAAGCCTCCTCGATCGTGTAGGGCGCGATCGTGCTGAAATCCTGTTCGAGGTCCCAGGGGCAGCCGCCGTCCGGATTGCGTAATTGCGCCATGATTTGCCGGAGCTGATCGATCGGGGCGAGGGCGGTATCCGGCATGACGGCATCCTGTTTCGTTTGGGGGCGATTGTGTTCGCATCGGGAGGCGTCCGCCATACCTAAACCATGAAACAGTGGCCAGAGGTGGGGACTGATTATACTTCATGCCGCGACGCAGGAAACATGAAGGGGTAAGCCTAATGGCTTGAAACTGTGAGACTATATCTCAGAGCGCGAATCGCGGGAAGCATGATGCCAAGCGCTAAGGCGTCTATTTGTCTGACAATAAATCGTCATTGTGCGGTGCAGCAAACTGGTGAAAACGTTAAGTATGCGTAAATCGATGCTTCTTCGGGAACGCAATTGCATGTAGTGTCTGATCTGAAACCGAATTCTGGGATGAATTCGATTCGAACGGGGTGTGGGCATCCGCCGTTGCGAGACTGGATGACTGGCTGATCTGGGTGCTCATTCGGGCGCCCTGGGGGGAATAATGAACGTCTTGAAGATTTCGTCGCTCGTGAGCGGTGCCGCAAACCTGCTGACCCATGTTAGCAAGACGCTTCTGCCGGCCCTTGTGCTGGGCTCGGGGCTGGCCGCAGCGACAACTGGTCAAGGCTTTGCCCAGTCGTTTTCAACAACGTCGGCGATCTCAGACGTCGACGGAGGGCAGCTGCTGGCGGGTGATCAGCTCAGCCTCTCGGTGAATATCTGGGATTCGGACGCCACCTATAGTTTCGCGGACATCGCCTATTCCGTGGATTTTTCGACGGCGGATAGTGGTATCACTGTCGATACGGTCACCTTCAGCCCTTACTGCACAGATGCGACGCGCGGTTTTTCAGAGCAGCCTGGGCCAGAGATTGACGTCTACAATCTGGCGCCGTTCAACATCAACAATCAGGGCTTTGGCTGTTTTGCGACTTTCACCTTTACGCTGCCAGACGATATCGCGACCGGCACCTATACGGTTGACGTGTCTGATGCGACGGCCACCGCGATCGATGGCAGCATGGTGGAAACCCCGCACAGCCAGGCCCTGAATGATGCCAGTTTTACGGTCGTGGCCGACACGGTTGGGCCGACGCCGGTGATCTATACACCGGGTAGCGATCTTCCCGATGAGCCGTTCGATATCTCCATTCAGTGGGGTGAGACCGTCCAGAATTTCGTGTCCGGCGATATTTCTGTGACCAACGGGGCCGTGACCAGTTTTGATCCGGTGGTCGGTGAAGCGGGCGGCAGTGATGCGGCCAATTTCAATGTCACCATTACGCCGTCGGGCCCCGGCACCGTGACCATTGATGTCCCGGCGGGTGTGGCCGACGACCTTGCGGGCAACGCCAACACGGATACGGACAGCGCGTCGGTCGAAATCCTGACTCTCGCATCGATGACGTTGCAGGTTCTGACCAATCCGGTTGATGCCGGTGATGGTTTCTCATTCAGATTCACAGTCACGAATGACAATCTGTCGGCGTCCCTGTCGTCAGGCGCCCTCAGCATGACTGCCAGCGATACTCTCTCCGGATTGACGATGAGTCTGGCTTCGACGCCCGCCGAGCCTTGTGGAACGGGATCGGGTGCCGTGCTGACCAACAGCAATGGAACACTTACCGTCACGGGAATGGCCTTGGCGGCCGGTGCATCCTGTACGTTTGATGTTGATGCGACAGTCCCCGGTGGGGCGGCCAGCGGGAATTACAATTTCGGATTCAACTCCTGGAGTTATTCGCTGGACGGCAACCCCGTCACCGGCTCGGCTGTCGGCGCAACCCTGCAGGTGCCGGGCACGGAGGGCGGCGGCGCGCCGCTGGTATTCAGCAAGACCTTCTCCGAGGCCTCTGTTTCCCCGGGCTCCACGATTGATGTGGAATACCAGATCGTCCCGGCTGAGGGCTCGGATCTGAGCTCGGCCACTTTCACGGACGATTTTGACGCAGCCCTGTCCGGCCTCGCCATCACCGGTGATCTGCCGTCAGCCCCTTGCGGCACCGGCTCGTCCCTGTCGGGAACCAGCACCTTGACCCTGACGGGCGGCAATCTGGCCGATGGGGAAAGCTGCACCTTCTCGGTGACGCTGACAGTCCCGAGCGGGGCCTCCGGCGGCACCGTTACCAGCACAACAAGTGATTTGGCGGGCTTTGCTGATGATGGCGGCGGCGCGGCGGCGTTTACCGAAGGCGGGGCGTCCGACAGCTTCCAGGTCAACGTCGTGGCGCTGACCAACACGCTGAGCACGGACGCGACCTCGCCGGGAGTGGGTGAGGCTTTTGAAGTCACGCTGCGTTTCTCCAAAGCCGTAACCGGCCTCGATCTCAGCGATTTCAGCGTCGCCAATGTGGTGCTGAGCAATTTGGCCCCGGTGGCGGGAGAGTTTGCGTACACGTTCGACGCCACGCCCCAGGCGACGGGGGCCCTGTCGATTTTCCTGCCGGGGGACTCGGTGGTCGATGACGGTTCGAACGGCAACCCGCTATCCAACACGATCAGCTTGACGGCGGTCGCCGCGACGCCGGAAATCGATGTGACGGGTCTGGGAGTCGCCATAGCCGATGGCACGACTGTGCCGGATCTGAATAACGGCACGAATTTCGGGAGTGTCGGGACGTCGGGCAGTACGAAAGTCCGGACTTTCGTCATCACCAATTCCGGAACCGGCACGCTGACTTTCACGGGCGGAACCCCGATCACGCTGAGCGGAACGGATGCATCCGAATTCACCGTGGTCAGCCAACCGTCGACCCTGGCACCGGGAGCCACGTTCGACCTCCAGATCTCCTACGACCCGTCAACCAGTGCGGAACACAATGCGACGGTCTCCATCGCGTCGGATGATGCGGACGAGGACCCGTACACCTTTGTCATTCGCGGGACCGGCGCGGCGGGACCGGAAATCACCATTTCCGGCAATTCAATCGACATTGCCGACGGCGATGTGACGGCCACGACCACCGACCACACGGATTTCGGGTCGATTGATCTGGGTTCCAGCCAGGTCCGCACCTTCACCATCACCAATGACGGTGACGGCACGCTGACCCTGGGCGCCAATGCCGTCAGTCTCGACCAGACGGAAAGCCAATTCGCCGTGACCAGTCAGCCGGCGACCACGCTGGCACCGTCGGCGACGACCACTTTTTCCATCACTTATACCCCCACGACGGTGGGCGCGCGGGCGGCCACGGTGAATGTGGCCAGCGATGACGCCGATGAAAATCCGTACAATTTCGCCATCGCGGCGACAGGCACGGGCGGTGTTGAAGTCAACCTGACCGGCAACAGCATCGATATCGCGGATGGGGACACGGTTCCGGCATCCGCCGATGGCACCGATTTCGGTTCGCTGAATGTCGGAGATACGGTCACGCAGACTTTCATCATCCAGAATTCCGGCACCACCACACTGACCCTGTCGCCGGCACCCATCGAAGTGTCCGGCCAGAGTGTCGGGTCGACGACCGTGGATGTGTTCGGTTCCTCCGATTTCTCGATCACCAGCCAGCCGAGCACCAGTATTGCGGCCGGAACGACGTCCAGCTTCGTCGTGTCCTATACGCCCAGTTCCACCGGGACCGTGGCGGCCACGACGATCGCATTCGGCACGGACGACCCCGACGAGCAACGCTATGAATTCGCGGTGACGGGCTTTGCCACGGCACCGGAAATCGCGGTGACCGGCGAAGGGAATGACATCCCGGACGGTGATACGACTCCGGTGGCGACGGATGGCACCCTGTTCGGCAGCTATGACGAGGATTCAGGCTCCGAAGCGCAGACCTTCACGATCACCAATAGCGGTGACGGGTTGATGACCCTCGGGAGTGACGCGGTCAGTGTCAGCGGAACCAATGCCGCCGATTTCACGGTGACCGCGCAGCCCGCGACCACGGTTGCGGCCTCCGGCGGGACGACGACATTCGAAATCACCTTTGACCCGAGCGGCACGGGATCGCGCACGGCGACGATCTCTATCGCCAATGATGATCTGGATGAGGCCCCCTTCACCTTTGCGGTGGAAGGCGAGGGGCTGGACGTTACGGCTCCGGCGGCCTTCACGGTCGCGTTTGATGATGATCCGATCGGGAGCGCCGAGGCCAGTTCGACGAGCTTCACCTTCTCCGGTGCTGAAGTCGGTACGACTTACGACTACTCGATCTCCAGCTCAGGCGGCGGTACCGCCGTCACCGACACCGGTACGATTTCAAGTGCCGGTCAGACGATCAGTGGCATTGATGTGTCGGGTCTGGGCGATGGCACATTGACCCTGTCCGTGACCCTGGAAGATGCCTCGACCAATTCCACCGGTCCGGAAACGGACACGGCGAGCCTGGATCAGACGGCGCCGACCGTCACAATCACCGGGCCGAGCGCGTCGCAGAATGGTGCGTTCACGGCGACCTTCACCTTCTCTGAAGACGTCACCGGCTTTGCACTGGGCAATATCTCGGTCGGAAATGGCTCGGCGTCTTCTCTGGCCGGTTCGGGCGACACCTACACGGCGACCATTACGCCGTCCGCGGACGGAACGGTGACGGTTGACGTGGCAGCCGATGTCGCGACCGACGGTGCGGGCAATGGCAATACGGCCGCTTCGCAATTCTCTGTGGAAGCGGATGTAACGGTTCCGACCGTCGCCATAACAGGTCCGTCCGCAACACAGACCGGCGCTTTCACGGCGACCGTGACCTTCTCCGAGGATGTGAGCGGTTTCGCGATCGGCGACATTTCCGCCGGCAATGCGACCCTGACGAATTTCTCGACCGTCACCGCCCAAGTCTACACCGTGACCGTCACGCCCTCGGCGGATGGCAGTGTGACGCTCGATGTTGCGGCGGACGTGGCGACAGACGGGTCCGGAAACGGCAATACGGCGGCGACGCAATTCTCCGTCGAGGCTGATGTGACGGCTCCGACCGCGACAATTTCCGGTCCGACAACTCCCCAGAACGGGGCCTTCACGGCGACCATCACCTTCTCGGAAGCTGTGACGGGATTCGCCATTGGTGAAGTCGTGTCGAGCAATTCCGGCCTGACCGGCTTCTCCGGTTCCGGTGACACCTATACCGTCACCGTGACGCCGTCGGGCGATGGCCCGGTGACCCTGGATGTCGCCGCTGGCGTGGCAACGGACGCTGCGGGGAATGACAACACGGCGGCCAGCCAGTTCTCCGTAACGGCCGATCTGACGGCACCGACAACGACCATTTCCGGCCCGACCGATGTCCAGAACGGAACCTTCACGGTCGATTTCGACTTCTCCGAAGATGTGACCGGTTTCGACTTGACCAATGTCACGGTGGGCAATGGTGCCGCCTCGGTCTTCTCGGGATCCGGTGACAGCTATAGCGTCACGATCACGCCGAGCGCGACGGGTACAGTCACCGTGGATGTGGCGGCGGATGTCGCCACGGATGTGGCCGGAAACGGCAACACGGCGGCAACGCAATACTCGGTCGAAGCCGACCTCACTGCACCGACGCTGATCATCAGTGGTCCCTCTGCCACTCAGACCGGCGCCTTTACGGCGACCTTCACCTTCTCCGAGGCTGTCACCGGCTTTGCCGTGGGCAATATCACGGTGGGCAATGGTTCCGTCTCAGGCCTGTCCGGCTCCGGCGATACCTATACGGCGACGATCACACCGTCAGCCGATGGTACGGTGACCGTGGATGTCGCGGCCGATGCTGCGGTGGATTCCGGCAATAACGGCAATACGGCCGCGTCCCAGTTCTCCGTCGAGGCCGATGTCACAGTGCCGACCGTGGCCATCACCGGACCGTCGGCCACACAGACCGGCGCCTTCACGGCCACCTTCACCTTCTCCGAAGATGTGACGGGTTTTGCCTTGGGCAATATCTCGGTCGGCAATGGTTCGGCGTCTTCGCTGGCCGGTTCGGGCGATACGTATACCGCCACCATCACACCGTCCGCGGACGGCACGGTGACCGTGGATGTCGCGGCCGATGCGGCCACGGACGCGGCGGGCAATGGCAATACGGCGGCGACGCAATTCTCTGTCGGGGCTGACGTCACCGCACCGACCCTGGCCATCACCGGTCCGTCCGCGACGCAAACCGGTGCCTTCACGGCCACTTTCACCTTCTCAGAAGACGTGACGGGTTTTGCCCTCGGAAACATCACAGTGGGGAATGGCTCCGCGTCGTCTCTGGCCGGTTCGGGTGACACCTACACCGCCACGATCACGCCGGCTGCCGATGGCACGGTGACCGTGGATGTTGCGGCCGATGCGGCGTCGGATGCGGCGGGCAATGGCAATACGGCTGCCACCCAGTTTTCGGTCGAGGCGGACATTTCCGCCCCGACCCTGACGATCACGGGGCCGTCTGCGGCGCAGACCGGTGCCTTCACGGCCACTTTCACCTTCTCAGAAGATGTTACGGGTTTTGCCCTGGCCAATATCACGGTGGGGAATGGCTCCGCGTCGTCCCTGTCGGGTTCGGGTGACACCTACACCGCGACGATCACGCCGGCTGCCGATGGCACGGTGACCGTGGATGTCGCCGCTGATGTGGCGTCTGATGCAGCAGGCAATCTCAACACGGCTGCGGTCCAGTACTCGGTCGAAGCCGATGTCACGGCACCGACCCTGGCGATCACCGGTCCCTCTGCGACGCAGACGGGTGCTTTCACGGCCACCTTCACTTTCTCCGAGGATGTGACAGGCTTCGCGCTGGCGAATATCACCGTGGGCAATGGTTCTGCGTCTTCGCTGGCCGGTTCGGGCGATACCTATACCGCCACCATCACGCCGTCCGCGGACGGAACGGTCACGGTTGATGTCGCGGCCGATGCGGCCAGTGATGCGGCCGGGAATGGCAATACGGCGGCGACCCAGTTCTCCGTCGAAACCGATGTGACCGCACCGACCCTGACCATCACGGGGCCGTCGGCGACACAAACCGGAGCCTTCACGGCCACCTTCACCTTCTCCGAGGATGTGACAGGCTTTGCCGTCGCGGACATTTCAGTCGGCAATGGTTCGGCGTCTTCGCTCGCCGGCTCGGGTGACACGTATACGGCGACCATCACGCCGGCGGCGGATGGTACGGTGACGGTCGATGTGGCGGCGGATGCGGCGATCGATGATGCGGGCAATGGCAATACGGCAGCGACCCAGTTCTCGGTTGATGCCGATGTCACCGCGCCGGACGTCACCATTTCCGGCCCGACAGCGGCGCTGAATTTCGCCTTCACGGCGACCTTCACTTTCTCCGAGGATGTGACCGGATTTGCCCTGGCCGATATTTCGGTTGGCAATGGTGCGGCCTCGGCCTTCGCGGGCTCTGGTGACACCTATACGGCCACCATCACACCCTCTTCGGATGGCGCTGTGACCGTGGATGTGGCGGCTGATGTCGCCGCCGACGCGGCCGGCAATGGCAATACGGTGGCGACCCAGTTCTCGGTGGATGCGGACCTGACCGCACCGACCGTCGCGATCACCGGTCCGAGCGATGTCCAGACGGGCGCTTTCACGGCCACGTTCACCTTCTCCGAAGATGTGACGGGCTTTGCCCTGGCCGATATCACGGTGGGCAATGGCGCAGCGTCCGACCTGGCCGGCTCCGGTGACACCTACACGGCCACGATCACCCCGGCCGCCGATGGTGCGGTCACGGTCGATGTGGCGGGCGATGTCGCCACGGACGCAGCCGGCAATGGCAATGCGGTTGCCACGCAGTTCAGCGTGGACGCCGATATCAGCGCTCCGACTGCCAACACGCTGAACATGTCGGACCTGGATCTGCGTCTGACCGATGTGGGCACCAGTGTCACGATCGCCATCGGCTTCTCGGAAGCCATGGATACGGCCGAAACGCCGGAATTCAGCTTTGATCCCGGCATTGCCGACACGCTGACCTTCGATTCCGGTGCCTGGTCCAACGGCGACACCACTTTCACGGCGACCTTCACGGTCAGCGATGAAGGTGTCGGGGCCAGCGATGTTGATGTGACGGTCAGTGGCGCGGTTGACGCCGCCGGCAATACCTCACCGGATGCCACCTTCACCGATGTCTTCTCGGTCGAGATGCGGCGGGGTTCCATCGAGGTTGTCGAGACCATTGATGGTGCCATTGATGGCAGCTTTGCCTTCACCGGTGATCTCGGGGCTTTCACGGTGGATACCTCCGCCCAGACCGGTTCCGAATTCTTCGATGACCTGTCGGAAGGCAGTTACAGCTTTGCCGTGGCGGAGCTGGAAGGGTTCACTCTGCAGGACATTGTCTGCACGGGTGGCACGACCAGCATCGATGTCGCCTCAGGCAGCGTTGCGGTGACGCTCGGGCCGACGGATGCGGTCAGCTGTGACTTCCAGACGCTCGCTGATCCGGACATTGACGAGACCACCATTCCGGAGGTCGAGATCGAGCTGCCGGTCGGTACGGATGATCCGACGACCGAAACCGTGGCGTTCAGCCTCGACAATGTCGGTGGCGAAGACTTCTTCTTCACGGCCACGACGGATGTCGACTGGCTGCTGATCGACCCGACTTCGGGGTCGATTCCGGCAGAAGGTTCGCTGGAGTTCACGATCGAGTTCACCGATGCGGTGCTGGATCTGGAGCCGGGCACCTATACGGCGACGATCACCATCACGGAGACATCCGGTGGCGTGCCGAACAAGGATTATGCCAGCGCGCCGACCCTTTCGACGATCAACATTCCGGTGACCGTGACGCTGGAGCCGCGTGAGGGCAATCTGACGATTGTGGCGACCACGGCCCCGATGGAAGCCGGTGACGGCCAGTTCAATTACACGTCCACGCTGGACGGTCTGGACGGGCTGAGCCTGGCCACCTCGGGCGGCACCGCGTCTTCCAGCACGTTGACGATCGAGCGGGGCAGCTATGACCTCACCCAGCTCGCGTCGGAAGGCTGGGACCTGGCCTCCATCAGCTGTGTCGGCGACACGGATGGCGGTTCGGTCGTGGACCTGGATACGGGAACCGTGACGATCGACCTCGATGCCGAGGAAGACATCACCTGTACCTTTGCCAACCGCCGCAATGAGGAGTTCATCCGGGCGATCACCCTGTCCGCGATCCGGTCCTTCATGGCCGCCCGGGCGGATCTGATCCTGACCAATGGTCCGGACGTTTCCAGCCGCATGCGGGGCGACCGGGCTGGCGCCACTCCGACGCGCTTTGCCGCCGACTTCCGCGACGGCCGCTTCAATGCGGATCTGTCCACCAGCCTGAGCGCGATCCGCCAGGCCGCGGAAGCCAATGCGCCACAGACGCCGGGGCATGATCGCTTCTCGTTGGCCGGTCAGACCGGTCTGCAGAGCCTTGACGTCTGGATGCAGGCCAGTTTCTCCAGCATCAATGACAATCGCGCCGGACTGAATTCGGATACCGATTTCGGCCTCTACTATCTCGGCGTCGATGCCATGGCGTCTGAGAACATGCTGGTTGGTGTGCTGGTCCAGTTCGACCATGCCGCCACCACAACCGGCGAATGGCGCAGCCGCGTCGAGGGTGATGGCTGGATGGTCGGGCCCTACATGGTCGCCCGTCTGGGAGAGGCCGCCTATTTCGATGCCCGTGCCGCTTGGGGCCGATCGGACAATACGGTGAACCCGATCGGGCTCTACACCGATGCGTTCGAGACCGACCGCTGGCTGCTGGAAGCCCATTTGATCGGCGATATCACCCGCGGCAATTGGCGTATCTCCCCGGAGATCGGCTTGGCCTATTTCTCCGAAACCCAGGACGCCTACACGGATACGCTGGGCATCTACATTCCGAGCCAGGATCTCACGATCGGGCGCCTGAATGTGGGGCCGGAAATCGCTTACCGGTTCGAACGCGAGGGCGGGGCTTACATCGAGCCCTATGTCCACCTCAACGTGGTCTATGACTATGATGATGCTGACGTGTTCAATCTGAGTGGCCAGCTGCAGTCGCTGGGCTTCATGCGCGGCGATGCCCGTCTCGGCATCAATGCCGAACTGGGCAATGGCGGACTGATCTCCGGTGAAGTCTCAATTCTGGGTCTGGGTGAGGGCGAGTTCGAAGCGAACAGCGCCATGATCCGGGTCCGCCTGCCACTGAGCCTGCACTGAAGACGATAAACAGACGGGCCGGTGTCACTGCACACCGGCCCGTTTCATCGTCAGGCCGGGCGTGCACATTCCGCGAACTCGGTTAGATTGCTTCCATGCCCAATGATCTGGCTCGCCTTCACGATCTGGAAAGCGACGGTGTCCTGTCACCGGCGGATGCCGGTCATGCCGCCGAGGTCCTGCGCCGGACCCGCGAGCCCCTGGATCACATCCTCACCCAGCTGGGGCTGATTTCCGAAACCGCCCTGGCGGAGCGCTTTGCCCGAACGCAAGGCCTGGATCTTTGGACCGGAGGTCTCGGTGACGGGTTTGAACACCTACCCGATGTCTTGAATGCCGACTTCATCCGCCGGGAACGGGTCCTGCCGGTGGCGAGGGATGAGCACGGCATTCGAGTGGCCGTGGTCGACCCCGCTCGCACGGAGGGCCTGTCGGGTGTCGCCTTCGCTCTTGAGGCTGAAGTCCACCCCGTCATCGTCACGGCAAGCCGCTTCGCCCAACTCCTCGATCAGGCTCTGGGGGAGCAGGCCGGCAAGGCGTCCGCTGCGTCGGCGACAGGAAAGATCGACGTCTCCGCCGATACCGACCGTTTGCGGGACATCGCCAGTGCCGAACCCATCATCCGTCTGGTCAATTCCACCATAACCAGCGCCGTGGAAGCGGGCGCGTCGGACATCCATATCGAACCGGGCAGCCGGGATGCCGAAGTCCGCTTGCGGATCGACGGCGTGCTGAAACCGCGCGAACGACTTGCCCTGCCACAGGCCTTGGCCTTCATTTCCCGGGTGAAAGTTCTCGCCGATCTCGATATCTCCGAACGGCGACGGCCGCAGGATGGCCGGATCTCGATCCCTGTGGCGGGCCGCAGCGTGGATCTGCGCGTCTCCGTCATTCCGTCACAGCATGGCGAAAGTCTGGTCGTGCGCCTGCTGGACCCGGATGCCAGCTTGCGCGACCTCGATCATCTGGGCTTTCCCGAGCAGGTCCTGGGCGTGGCCCGAACCGCGATTGCCAAACCGCATGGACTTGTCCTGGTCACGGGGCCGACCGGGAGCGGCAAGACCACGACCCTTTACGCCTTCCTGCGCCAACTGGCGGACGGGCACCGGAAAATCCTGACCATCGAGGACCCGATCGAATACCGGCTGCCCGGCATTGCCCAATCCCAGACCAATCCCGCCATTGGTGTGACGTTTGCCAGCGCCTTGCGGTCTTTCCTGCGCCATGACCCGGATGTGGTGATGGTTGGCGAAATCCGGGATGCCGAGACCGCGCGAACGGCCATCCAGGCTGCGATGACCGGGCATTTGGTCCTGTCGACCATCCACACCAATGACGCGCCGTCCGCCGTGGTTCGCCTGATGGATATGGGCATTGAGGACTATCTGGTCGCCTCGACCCTTTCGGCGGTTTTTGCCCAGCGCCTGGTGCGTCGGCTTTGCCGGAATTGCGGCGGACAGGGTTGCGAAAGCTGTGGCGGCGAAGGTTATCAGGGGCGCCTGGCCATTGCCGAAGGCTTTGCGGTGGAGGATGCCGTCCGCAAATCCATCCAGACCGGTTTGAACGAAGCCGATTTCCGGGAGAGCCTGATCGGGCAGGGATATCGTCCCATGCTGCTGGAAGGGCAGGACCGGATCACGTCCGGTGACACGACCGAGGCCGAAGTCCGGCGCACGGTGGGTTGGACCGCGTCATGAACGGCGCAAGCGACGCCACCCAGAGCCGGATTTGGCGCTACACCGCTGAGGAGGACGATGGACGGATCGTGCGCGGTGAACTGGCAGCCCTGGATCGCGCAGATGCGATCCGGCAAGTGCACGCGCTCGGCGCGACGCCGGTCGACCTCCAGATCGTCAAATCGTCCAGACTGTTCCAGCTTCGGTCGCGCCGTCAAAGCCTGTCCTTGAGGGAAACTGTCGATCTGGTCCGGGGCATTGCCGATCTGGCCGCTGCGGAACTCCCGCTCAAGGATGTCCTGGCCAGTCTGGGAGAGCGCGAAAAGCGACCGGCCCTGAAAGGTGTGATTGCGCGGTTGGAAGCCCGCGTGCGTCGAGGCGACAGTCTCAGCTCCGCCGTCCGGGAGGATCCAGCTGGCCTGCCCAGAGCCCTCTATGCACTCGCCGAAGCGGGCGAGGAATCAGGCCTGCTGGCGCGAAACTACACGGACCTCGCTGATCAATTGGAGCGGGACCTTGAATTGCGCAATGAGATGACCGCGCAAATGGTCTATCCGGGCATTCTGGTCGTGGTCTTCATGGGCACGCTCCTCTTCATGGCCCATTTCATCCTGCCGACCTTCGAGAACGTCTTCGACAATGCGGCCACTCCACCACCAGCGCTGACGCAGTTTGTCATCGAGGCCGGTGCCTTCCTGCGCATCTGGGGTATCTGGCTGCCCGTCGCCATCGTCGGGCTGGCGGTTCTGGTCCAGACGGCCGCGCGCGCCATGCCGGACCAGGCTGACCGATTGATGGCGCAGCTGCCGGTGCTGGGCTGGATTCGCCTGCGGGTCGATACTGTCCGTTATTGCCAAGCCCTTGGGCTGCTTTTGTCCTCCGGCCGGCCGCTGGCCCGGGCTGAGGCTGTGGCGAGGGAAGCCATTTCCTCGCCGGGTTTGCGCCGTCGTCATGCCCGCGCCGCGGAACAGGTGAGGGCTGGATCGGTGTTTTCGCGGGCACTGGAGACCTGCCAGGCTTTGCCCGAAGACGCCCTGCGCTTGGTCGCGCTGGGCGAAAAGAGTGGTCATCTGGATACGATGCTGCTGCGGGCTGCGGCTCTGTATGACCGGGAAGTTCGGAACCGGCTGAAAGCGCTGGTGGAATTGATCGGCCCGGCAATGATCATCATACTGGCCCTGTGTATTGGCGGGGTCCTGGTCTCCGTCATTCTCGGGGTGCTCAGTCTCAATGAAGCGATTTACTGACATGAAAACCGATGACACACAGGCGCGGGACGCCGGGATCACCCTGTTTGAAATCCTGGTCGTAATGGTCCTGATCGCGCTGTTGGCTGCCTTCGTTGCGCCGCGGGTGATCAGCTATGTCGGCCGCTCCAAGGTGGATGTCGCAGAGGCCCAGATGGCTTCGATCGCGACCTCGCTGGAACTTTATTATCTTGATATGGGCCGCTATCCGGATGCCCAGGAAGAAGGATTGCAGGCGCTGGTCGAGCCGCCCGCCGACAGCCCGGCCTGGCAGGGTCCGTATTTCAGCAATGCATCCGGCCTGATGGATCCCTGGGACCGCCCCTATGGCTATGCGCTTGATGCGGAAACCGAGCGATTCACGCTGACAACGCTTGGCCGTGACGGGGAAGAGGGGGGTGATGGCGAAGACCGTGATCTCTCCCGCAGCTAGTCGGGGCGGGGACGTACCCGATCCTGCATCCAGCGGTTTTTCCCTGTTCGAACTCCTGGTCGTGCTGACCATCATGGGCGTGCTGGCGAGCTTTACCGGCATGGCCGTGATCCGGTCCGTGCAGGGCGATGTCCTTGATCGCGTCTCGGCCGAACTGGTCGGCGATCTGCGCCAGGCGCGAGCCTCCGCCGTGCGTGGCGGCACGGACTTCCGTCTTGATCTGGTGGACGGCGGGTATCGGATTGTGGGGGCCGGCCGGACGGTCGAGGATGGGCGTTGGCCAAGCGGTCTGCGCGCCGAATTGGTTATTGGGTCCGGGACCGCCTGGGTGGCCCGCTCATCGGCCCGGATTCCGCACCAGGCCATCCCGCTCTCGCAATTCCGGCTCCGCCTGGTGCGGGGCGATGAAGAGGCGCTGCTGGCCCTGGACCCGGTCAGTGGCGAAATCCGGCATGAATAGGCGCGGCGAGGGCGGATATGCCCTGACTGAAGTCCTGGTGGCCGGGGCGATTGCCGCCGCCGTCATCGTGGCGGCGATGGGCGGGTTGGGCCTCTCGACCCGCGGCGGCAACCGAGCCGATCTGGCGCGCCAGGATGCTTTTGAAGCCCGCAATATTGCCGCGCGGCTGCGGGCCGGAATGCGCGTAAGCCAGATATCGGACGCCTATCCGGACTGGCAGATCGACCTGTCGCCCTATGACCGCCCCGTTGACCCGGAAACCGGCGCTGTTCTGACACAGGCGCGCCTGATCCGGCGTCATGCTTTGGGCGTCCATTACCAGCTCGACTTCGTCTATCTGGAAGCCGGATCGCACCTGCAGGAAAGCGGAGGCCAGCCATGACCCCGCCCGCGGACAAGGAAGCTGGTTTCACCCTGCTGGAAGTCCTGATGGCCAGCGCCATTCTCGCGACGGTCGTGGCCCTGATGCTGCCCGTGGTCCGGATCGCAAGCCAGGTCGAAAACCGCAGCCAGGAGATGGCCGAGCGCCGCGCTGACCATGCAGGTCTTGAACGGGTCATGCGTGAACTCCTCTGGCAGGCGCAGTCTGCGCCGGAAGGGCTCGAGGGCAGTCGTTTTTCCGGCGATGCGGGGTCAGTAAGCTTTCTCGCCCGGCCTGATGGCAATGAACGTCTGTTCCAGGTTTCCCTGAGCCTGGAGGCAGAGGGCGTCCGGGTCTCATTGTCGCCCTTGCCCGGCGGTCCCGCTCACAGCTCGACCTTTCCGCTTTCCAGTTCGCAATGGCGTTTTCACTATTATGGCGATCCGGAGGATGGCGCCGCGCCGGTCTGGTCGGAGCGCTGGGATAAAAGCTGGATGCCGCGCCTGCTCGTTCTGGACATGACGGATGAGGACGGGCAGGTACGCAGGATTGAAACACTGGTCGGGGGCCAGGCCCCTATCGACTGTGAGTATGATTCCGGTCAGGGGATATGTTTGGGGGCGGATTATTGAGCTGGCAGAGCGATTTGTCCGGACTGTTTGAGGCGGCAGGCGACGTCTGGCGCTGGTCGCTGGGCCGCATCCGACCGACCTTGCCTCAGCCGCTCCGCGTGCTGGGCTGGCATGACCAGGCCGGTGTGTTCCGCGTGACGGACGACGCCTCGCTTGAGCCTGTCGGCATTCGCCAGACGTCCTGGCTTGGCGAGACCCGTCTCGTGCCTGCCAACAATGACGCCTGCCGGGCACAGCCCCGTCATGTCCTGGTTCTGCCCGACACCCAGCAATTCCGCACCCGCGTCTTGCTGTCACCAATGGTCGCCCGCCGGGGGCGCACAGCGCTGGAGCTGCGTCAGGACCGTTTCATGCCGCTGGCCGAAGCGCAGGGGTGTTTCGCCTACGAGGCCGACAGCGAAGTACAGGATGGCCGCCTGTCCGTGGACATTGCCGTCGTGCGGGCCGCGCAGCTCGGAGAATTGGCGGCGCAGCAACCGGATCGGACGGGCTTGGAGATCGCCGGTGCCCTTTCGCTGGAGGGGCGTAGTCGTTTTGTCCTGGCGCGGCACGGCATGAGCGGGCTGGCCAACTGGCTCAAACCCCTGGCGATTTATGTCCTGACCATAATCGCCTTGTTGGCCTGGCAAGATCGCTGGCAGGACCATGCGGATTCGGAAGCGGAAGTCCAGGCGCAACAGGTTCTGGCGGTGCGCAACCTGCGCGACCGGGCTGCAGAGCTGGATGCGGTGGAAGCCCGGCGAGCAATCGATGGGCGGCCCGTCTATCTCGGCGAAATCCTGCAGACCCTGTCCGGACTTCCCGAGGAGCTCGCCGGAAGTGATCGATTGCAGCGCATCAGACTGGATGGGACAGGGCAGCTCGATCTGGTGATAAGCCGGGGCGAGGGTGATCGTCTGGAAACGGGCAGTCGCCGTGTCCCGATCGAGGGGGCGCAGCCATGAGACTTCGCCTCGCCGGCTTGGTTGGACTCCCGTCCCGGGCTTTGGCCTGGTCTGTGATCGGAGGGATGCTCGCTCTGGTGCTCCTCCCCCTGGTCTTGCTCGCCTCGAAACTTGTCACGACCCAATCACTCCTGTCCGCCGCGCAGGGTCGGCAAGACGGATTGGTGGGGCGCATCGCGGCGCAAGAAGCGGTCTTGCGCGACCGGGTGGACGAGGTTCAGCCCAGCGCGGAAGAGCTCGCGACGATCCGGAACGCACAGCGCTCGAGAACGGAATTCGAAGCCCGCATGGAGGCGTTCACGCAAGCGATCGAAACTGCAGAGATAAATCTGGTACGGGCCGGCCCATTGGAAGAGGTTGAGCTCGATGAGGTCTGGGTGGAAGCGCGCTATCTCCTGCGTCTTGAAGGTGCAGCGGATACGCTGCTGACGCTGCTGTCAGCGCCGGAATATGCAGACCTCGCAGTCTCCCGGTTCGACGTGATTGCACGGAACCCAGCCGGCCATGTTTTGCTGGACATCGAGTTCCGGTTGGTCAGTGCAGGAGGTCTTGATGATCCGGCGCTTTAATCTCCTGTTCCTGACGCTTGTCCTGGCAATGAGCGGCCTGGTCCTGGCGGCTGTCTGGCCGCGCGGCTCGCAGGGGTGGGGGCCGTCCGTCGAGATAACCGGAGCCGCGATCATCTCGCCCGCGGCCGGAGACTGGGTGCCAGATCTGGCTGGCCGGTTGGAGCGCCGGGACCGGCCCGAACGTGTCGTCGAACCGGAACAGGATCCCTTCGCGGATTACGAACTGATCGGCCTTGTGGAAACCGGTGAGGCCCAATGGGCGCTCATCGCCGGCCAGGACGAAAGCCATACACTGGAGCTGGGGGATGAACTGAACGGGTTTGAATTGGTGCAAATCCTTGCAGACAGAGTAGTATTCGCTCAGGACGGGGATCAGGTCGTGCTCGAATTGCGGCGCTGAACAGGGAATGACGGGGATTCCGCAAATGGCCATTCGCAGTTTCATGGTTTCACTGGTCATGACGGCCGGCGCTTTGGCGCTGACCGGATGTGAGACCCTTCTGCCGGACGCCAGCCGGATCCACGCCGATCGCTATCCGGCTACGGGCAGCGCCCGGCAACCCGCTCCGGATCAGGTGACCGGCCCCGCCGTTGGTCAGGCGTCGGACAATGTAAACGGCGCGTCCGGTATGGAAGAGGCGGAAGAGGGCGATCGGCTCGTCTATTTCGAACAATCGACGGCGCCGCGGCTGGGCCAGACGAGCGGCCGCCAGGCGGATGGCAGCCGGACCCTGCGCCTCAATTTCGTTGATGCCCCCGTGGTCGAAGCCGTCCGGACCATTATCGAGGAAGCCCTGGGAGAGACCGTCATGGTGTCTGACGGGGTCGGTGGGCGCATCACGCTGACCTCTCAGGAGCCGGCTCCGGTTCCTGTGGCGCTGTCGGCGTTGGAGGCCGTGCTGTCGGAATCCGGCCTCGCCCTGATCGAGCGGGAAACCGGCTATCTGCTGACGCGGGCGGAGACGGCCCGGCCCAACATGCCCAACCAGTCCGGCCAGTTGGGCTATGGTGGCCGGATCGTGCCGGTCGTGAACACCGACCCGTCCTCGATCCTGCTCTTGATCGATCCTTTCCTCAGCGACCAGTTGGAAGCCATTCCTCTGGATGAAGCCGGCGTGATCGTTCTGGCCGGGCCGGGCAGTGAGGTTCAGGCGGCTGAAAGCGCCGTGCGGACCTTCGACCGCCCCTTCCTGACCAATCGCGTCTTCGGCATGTTCGAACTGCGTTACGTCAACGCGCAGACGGCCAAGACGGAGGTTGATACCGTCCTCCAGGGGCTCGGCGTCTCGCGCAATGCGGCCCAGACGATTGCGCTGTCGCGTCTCAATCTTCTCTTCGTCACAACCCGGGACCGCGGACATTTCAACCAGGTTCGCGACTTCGTGGAACGCTTTGACCGGCCGGCCGGCGGGGATACGCGGCGCTTGCGCTATTATGTGGCCCGCAATGCGCCCGCCGCGACGCTGGCCTCACAGATATCGGCGGCCTTCGCCGGCAGTGCGACGGGCAGCGGTGCGGGCGCCGATCCGCGCTTTGCAGGGGATGACGAGGCCGGCGGAGATACGGGCGAGGAAGAGAGCCGTCTGGCGATCATCCCGGACCTGCTCAACAACGCCCTCATCATCCGCGCAACCGATCAGGAGTATCGCGAGATCATCGAGCTGGTGGAGCGCATGGATGTCATGCCGCCCCAGGTCCTGATCGAGGCCACGATTGCGGAAGTGCGTCTTGTCGACGGTCTGGACTTCGGTGTGCGCTGGTTCTTCGAGAGCCAAGGCGGAGAGGGTGATTCCCTGACCAGCTTTGTCGACAATGAGAATGGCACGAACACGCCGGTCTATCCGGGCTTCAACTACGCCTTCACCGGTACCGATTTTCAGGCGACGCTCAGCGCGCTGAATTCAATCACCGATGTCACGGTTCTGTCGGCTCCGTCGATCATGGTCCAGAACAATCAGACGGCGCATCTTCAGGTCGGGGATGAAGTACCGATCGTGACCCAGACCGCCACATCCGTGGTCGAGGCGAATGCGCCGCTGGTCTCGTCCATCGAGCTGCGCGAAACCGGCGTCATCCTGGAAGTGACCCCGCGGATCAATGCCAGCGGCCTGGTGGTGCTGGATGTGAACCAGGAAGTCTCGTCCGTGCGTCCGACGACGACGTCCGGCATCGATTCTCCGACCATCCAGAAGCTGGAATTCACGAGCACCGTGGCGGTGCGGAGCGCGAATACAATCGCTCTGGGCGGCCTGATCCGGGAAACGCGGACCGACAATGAAACCGCCATTCCGCTGATCAGCCGGGTTCCGGGTCTGGGCAATGCCTTCCGCAATCGCCAGATGTCCAGTGAGCGCAGCGAATTGGTGATCTTCCTGACGCCGCGCATCATCAACAATGATGACGACGCCGCGGCCGCGCTGACGCATCTGCGCCGGGAACTGGAAGCCCTGGAAGCCCGCCAGCAGGACCTGTTCGAGTAAATGTCCGGGGTGGCCCGGATATCCCGCTCACGGGGTTCAGCGCTGCTCCTCGTTCTCTGGCTGAGCCTGCTATTGGCGACCATTCTCCTGGCTGTTGCGGTTCTCGTTCAGGCCCAGGTCCGGGCCGCGCGTTCGGAGGTGGATGATACCCGAACCCGTGAAATCCTGCGCTCGGCGCTCGATGTGGCGGCGTTCGACACGGCCCTGATCGGACGCACTGCGCTGTCGGAGTTTCCCCGAACGATTTCGGTCGCAGGGCAGCGCGTGACCGTCGACCTGTCCCCGTCACAGGACATGCTGGATATCAATCTGGCCAATGATGTAGACTGGATCGCGCTGTGGGTTCGGCTGGGAGAACCGGAGGCGGAAGCGCGGCGACTGGCCGATCTCATTCTGGATTGGCGCGATCCCGACGATCAGCCGCGGGCCTTTGGATTTGAAGGCGGTGACGGTGAGCGCCGGACCATGAACCGGGCCTTTTCCAGCGTTGAAGAGCTGAGCCGGGTCACCGGCGTCACGCCGCGGCGTCTGGCGTGTGTGCGTCCCTTCGTGACCGCGCTCGGTGGCACGCGATTGCCGGAATTCGATGATTTGCAAGGGGCACAGGCCCTGACCATCGACGGGATGCGGACCGCGTTTCGGGCACGCATGGCCGGGCCCGGCGGTCGCACGGAAAGCATGACGGGGCTGGCTCTTTTCGCGGCTGAACAGGACCGACCCTTTGAATGGGTCAGCTTTGGTGTGGACCGGCCATATTCAGACGCGTGTGGACAAGCACCCACAACCGCTCTGGATACACAACCAGACGCGTGGCATTAACAATCAGTCCGGGTTCCGGAATGGGGGAGAGAGTTTTGCAAGCCGATATGATCATCAAACGGGGAACGTCGAGACGTCTCCTGTTTTCGGCCATTCTTGTCGCCGTGCTGGCGACTTTCTTCTGGACCCAGTCGCGCTACCCCTCCCTGGATGAAAAAGCGATGATGGGTGGCGCAATCCAGCTGGAAGACCCGCTGAGCTTCGAAGCCCTGATTCCCCTCTCGCCGGACATGGGGCCTGTCGAGCGTGTCTCGGTGTCCACGGTGAACTGGATTGATACGAACAAGAAAGGGATGACGTTCGGGGTCCTGTTCGGCGCTGCCTTCCTGACCTTGCTGGGGTATCTGAGGCGACGGCACTTTGCGGGACCTTTCGCCAATTCGCTCTATGGCATGTTCCTGGGCGCGCCCTTGGGCGTTTGCGTGAATTGTGCGGCCCCGATCGCGAAGGGCCTCTATCAGGGTGGATCCAGAGCCGAGACGACGCTCTCGGCCATGGTGGCATCTCCCACCTTGAATATCGTCGTGATGACGATGGCCTTCTCCCTATTGCCCTTCTACATCGCCGTGACCAAGGTCGCGCTGAGTCTGCTCGTGATCCTGATCGCGGTACCGCTGATCTGCCGTTTCATCCCGCAGGAGAAGTTGCTTCATTCGGTGAAGAAGACCAGTCTCACGCCGATCCCGCCCATGCTGGCGGCCGATGGCGACGAAGAGGTGGCGGATGCCGGCTTGCCGCAATCCTTTGTAGAATTCCTGCGTGATTTCGGCCGGAATCTCTGGTTTATCGTCCGTACCACACTGCCCCTGATGCTGCTCGCCGGTTTCCTGGGCGCGCTGGCGGCCAGCTTCCTGCCGGCCGGTGCCATTGCATCCTGGGATTTCGGACCGGTCCAGGCCGCCATTGCGGCGATCGTCGGCACCTTCTTTCCAGTCCCGATCGGGTTTGATGTCGTCCTGTCTGGCGCCTTGCTCAATGGCGGGGCGAGCCATGGCATGATCATGACCCTCGTCTTCTGCCTGGGCAGTTTCTCGATCTATTCCTTCTTCGTGGTGTCGACCTCGATCGGGTGGCGCGCCGGTTTCCTGCTGGGCGGAACGGTCATGGTCCTCGGCTTCACCGCGGGTTTGATGGCCGATGGCTGGCATCGCTTCCAGACCGAACGGGCTCTGCGCATCCTGACGGAGGATGTGGCCCTGGCCGAAACCGCTGAAAGCCGTGCCGACATCCTGCCGGATAGCCAGGGCGGCCAGCCGCAGGCCCCGGGCAGGATGGCGGAGGACGGTCCCGGCCTGTCAGTCGAACGGATTCCCTACCAAGCGTCACTCGGGTTGGGTGAAAGCGCGTTCACGCGGGTCGAGGCGGTCGAGCTGGGTATCACGCACCCGATCGAGTTTTCCTTCGACGACATGTGGCCGCCCTTCTGGGAAGGCCGGAGCATTTCGTCGGGCGACATCGATGGGGATGGGGATCTGGACCTGATCTATGCGTCCTCCGAGCGGGGCCTGTACGTTTACGCCAATGACGGTAACGGCCGGTTCTCGGAAGTGGCCCTGGACCTCGGTCCTGTCGCCGACTTGCCGGTGTTCAATGCGGCCCTCGTGGATATCGACAATGATGGCTGGCGGGATCTCTTCCTGACCACCTATCGTCAGGGCCTCTACATCCTGCCCAATCGCGGCGGCCGTTTCGATCCCGCTGGCTTGCAGCGCGTGAGTAACCGCGAGGATGCCATTCTCGCCCTGTCGGCCAGTTTCGGCGATGTCGACCGGGATGGCGATCTGGATCTCGCTCTCGGGAACTGGGCAGCGGGCTGGTATCGACGCGTGCCGGGCGAGGAGTCCCGGAACCGCATCGTGTTCAACACGGAATCCGGTTTGACGGGGGACAGTTTCATCGACCTGACCGGCATTCCGGGTGAGACACTGTCCATCCTGTTCAGTGACTTCAACACGGACGGAGCTGTCGATCTTCTGGTCGGGAATGATTTCGAGGTGCCGGATTATTTCTACATCGGTGACGGGCAGGGCGGTTTTGAGGCCATCACCCGGCAATCCGGTCTGATCCCGGAGACCACGACCACGACCATGTCGCTAACGACGGCCGACCTGACCAATTCCGGTGAGTATTCCATCTATGCCGCCCAGATCGCCGGTCGCGCATCCGGCATTTCCAGCCGGCTGCACATGCAGCCCATCGAGCAGTATTGCGACGGCATCCAGCAGGATGCGGCGCGCGAAACCTGCCAGATCAACATGGATATCAAGCGCTGGTACCGGTCTGGCAACAGTCTGGACCCGTCCAATGCCAGCCGGTGCGCGTCACTGGATGAACCCTATCGCTCTGAATGCCGGGGCATGTTGCTGAAGGATCTGGCGATCCAGAACCACAATCCGGCCCTTTGCGAGCTTATCCCGGTTGGTCAGGAGCGGGCCCGGGCCTATTGCGACATCCACTTCATGCCGAGCCGCCCGATGACCCGGGACGAGCAGGATGCCGCCATTCCGCAGGTCCTGGCGCGCAATGTCCTGTTGGAACCACTCGGAGGCGGTCGTTTCCAGGAAACCGCCGGAGCGCATGGCCTGGAAGTCGGCGGCTGGAGCTGGGACGTCTCGACCGGCGATTTCGACAATGATGGCTGGCAGGATATCTATATCGTCAATGGCACCTGGGTTCCCAATGAAGTCACGCCGTCCAATATCTTCCTGCGCAATCAGGGCGGCGGCGATTTCGAGGAAGAAACTGCGCAATGGGGCCTGGATGATTATCTGATCACGGCCGCATCCACGATCGTGGACATTGATCATGATGGCGATCTCGATGTTTTCACGGTTCCGGTGAACGGACCGGCCATGGCCTTCATCAACAATCAATCCGGCCAGAACGCACTCTCGGTGAGTCTGGAAGATCATGTTGGCAACCGCGATGGCATCGGGGCCCGGATCGAGCTTCGACAGGGTGACACTCTGCAAGTCCGGGAATTGCAGATCGGCGGTGGTTTCATGTCGTTTGACGCGCCGATTGCCCATTTCGGGCTGGGCGAGGCGACCGGTGCCGCCAGCTTGACCATCCGTTGGGCTGATGGCGGTGAATCCGTCATTACAGAAGACCTGACGGCCGGTGCGACCTACCACGTGGTTCGATCCTCGCGCGATGCCGGGCATGCAGATATTGAAACAGGGGAATAAGCGTTGAAACGAGAACTTCTCGGAGCTGCAGCCGGGATCGGCCTGATTGTTCTGGTCATCGGTGGTGTTGCGGTTTTCCGGACGTCTGGCGCACCCAGTTCCGATCAGGTCGCCGCGCAAATGCAGGAGGCGGAAGCCGCCTATGCGCGGGGCGAGTACGGACGCGTCGCGGGCCTGTTGGAAGAGCCGGCCGAGGCGGGCAATCCGCTGGCTCAATTCCGGCTTGGCATGATGTACCGGCAAGGGTTCGGCGTGGCCGTCGACCGCGATGAGGCGCTGGCTTGGCTGGAGATGGCCGCGGGCAACGCCCACGAAGACGCCATTGAGCCACTGATTGAAATCTATCTGGAAAAGGCGGGCGAGGCGGAGACGCTGGAAGACGGCGTGGAATGGTTCGACCGGGCGGCGCAGCGCGGCAGTACCGATGCCCAGGCCGTACTGGGCTCCTACTATCTCACCGGCACCGCCGTTGAGCGCGATACACGTCGGGGTATTGCGCTGCTGGAAGAGGCTGCCGAGGCGGGGGATCCACGGGCGCAGACCAATCTGGGATATGCCTACATGCAAGGGCTGGGAGTTGCGCGCGACCCTGCGCAGGCCTTTGCCTGGTACCATCAGGCTGCCGATGCCGGTCTGGTCCGGGCACAACCGGTTCTGGGCATGATGTACCAGACCGGGCAGGGGACCGAGGCCGATCTGAACGAGGCCATCCGTTGGTATCTCAATGCCTATGATGCCGGAGCTCCGGGGGCCGGCGCGCTGCTCGGCAATCTCGTCATTTCAGGCGATGTGTCCGCCCGTGACGCTGCCGAGGCGGCCAGCTGGGTGTCGGCCAGCGCCGTCGCCGGCAATCCCCAGGCCTTGACCTGGCTGGAAACCGAGGCCCGGTCGGGACAGGCTCAGGCTCTGGCTGCTCTGGGCCGATTCTATGATGAAGGCGAAGTCGTACCGCAGAATGCTGCGCGGGCGCTGGACTATTACCAGCAGGCGGCCGAGGCGGGCGTTCCGTTCGCCCAATTGGAAATGGCGGGCCGGTATGCGGCGGGACAAGGCGTCGAGCAGGATTATGTCCAGGCTCATGTCTGGGCGAATCTCGCCGCGGCCGCCGGTCAGGAAGGCGCAGCGGCCGAACGGAATGTGATCGCGCAATTCCTCAGCCCGGAAGAGTTGGCCGAGGCGCAATCCCGGGCAACCCGCTGGCGCGAGGAGCAGGCGCAAAATGACTAAAGTCTGGCACGT
Organism: Maricaulis alexandrii; assembly: GCF_005871165.1. Classification (GTDB taxonomy): domain Bacteria; phylum Pseudomonadota; class Alphaproteobacteria; order Caulobacterales; family Maricaulaceae; genus Maricaulis; species Maricaulis alexandrii. The sequence continues at coordinate 260,624 of NZ_SWKP01000003.1, forward strand.
TTGGCCGGTCCTGGTCCTGCTGATCCTGACCGCACCGCTCGCGCAGGCGCAAAACCGCAATGACGCCGTTGCGGAACGGGCTGAAACCCTGATCGAGGCAGAGCGCTACAGCGAGGCGCGCGACCTTCTGATCGAACCGGCGAGAAACAACAATGCCCTGGCTCAGGCCTTGCTGGCGCGCTTGTATGAACGGGGCTGGGGCGTGCCGCAGGACTTTACGCAGGCGGCAAGACTCAACCGAGCGGCGGCTTCCACCGGTAATCCGATGGCCTTGAATGCCCTGGCCCGGGCCCATGCCGAGGGACTGGGAGTGGAGCAGGATCGGGAACGGGCCATGCTTCTGTTCGCGCAGGCCGCTCAATCCGGGGAACCCCGCTATCAATCCGACTTTGCCGTCGCGCTGGAAACCGGTCTCGGAGGTGAGGGGGATCCGGCGCAGGCCGTGACCTGGTACGAGCGTGCGGCGGAGCAGGGTTATGTTCCGGCCGTGACCAGTCTGGGTGTGCTCTACTTGGAAGGCAGTGGCGTGGACCGTGACCCTGCAATGGCGATGGCCCTGTTTGAACAGGCGGCCGCGGAGGGGGACCCCCGGGCGCAGAACAATCTGGGCCTCATGTTCGTCCGGGGGGAGGACGTTGAGCGGGATTATGACCGGGCCTTCGTTCTCTTCCAGTCGGCGGCTGATCAGGGGCTGCAAGCAGGTCTGAACAATCTGTCTGTCATGTATGAAAACGGTTTCGGTGTTGCTGTGGATGAAGCCCGCTCCCGCGAGTTGCTGGCGGAGGGCCGCCGGGTCGGCGGCTTGTCGCTCCAGTCCCGGCTTCAGGAAATCGGTATTCCCTTCGACCAGCGGATCGTGCCGGATGACTGGACCCGCGCGCCGCAACCGTCTGAGCGCATCGCGGCGAATAATGGGGACCCGGTGTCCCTCTACCGTATGGCCTGGCGGGAATTGCATGGGTATGGCGTTCGACAGGACATTCCGTCAGGCATCGCTAAGCTGGAAACCCTGGCCGGGCAGGGGCTCTCGAGTGCGCGGCTCCTGTTGGGCCTGATTCACGCCAATGGCTTGGGAGTCCCGCAGGATTTCGCAGAAGCCTATGTCTGGCTGAGCCTAGCCGCCCATGCCGGCTCGCCGCTTGCGCCGGGTATCCGGGACGAACTCGCCCTGCAGCTTCCGCCCGTTGTAGTTGCGGAATCGCAAGCGCGCGTTCAGGCCTATTTGACGACCGAGTGAGGCGGGCGTGCGCGGCCTCAAATACTGTTCGGCCTTGAAGGCATTCGTTTTCCAAGGAAATTCTTCACATTTCGAGTGCAATTCCCGGAAGACGGCGTTATCTTCGCTGCAAAGTGCAACAGGATTCGGAATGAAAGCCACAAGTAGCATTGCTTCGCGTGTCGCGGGTCTGGCCATTCTGGGCTTGGCACTGGGCGTTGCCGCTGCACCGGCTCACGCTCAGTCTGAGCGAACAGAGCGGGAATACCGGATCCAGGAACAGGCGGCCGGTAGCCGGCTTCGCTTCGATGCGGACCCGGCCCTGTCCAATTTCACGCTGAGTGTCACTGGCCCTGATGGCTATCATGGCTCAGTGACGTCCGCGCGCGTGCCGCCGAGTTTCCGCTTGGCTGATCATGGTGACGTCTTGGACGGTATCTACAATTTCGAAATGACTGCCGCGACGCCCGAAAGGCGCCGCGATGCCTCGCCGCAGCAGGCGGCATACAATGGCCGTGACCCGAGTGCAGGGACCACGGCCTATCTGGGTTACACATATAGCGGTGCGTTCCGGGTCGTGAACGGTCGCATCATGGAATTCGACCAAGCCGAGCAAGAAGGCTAGATCGGGGCTGACTAAGGGGGCCACAATGAAGAAGTTTCTTTCCCGCACAGCGATGACAGGTGCGCTGGCAGTATCGGCGATGGTCGCAGCGCCAGCATCATTGAACGCCGACCAGGTCTTCGTGACCGATGTGATTGTGCAAGGCAGCCTCTGTGTCGGGGTGGATTGTGTGAATGGCGAAAGTTTCGGCGCTGACACGATCATTCTGAAAGAGAATAATCTGCGTATCTATTTCAATGATACCAGTAACTCGGCCAGCTTCCCGGCGAATGATTGGCGCCTGACCGCCAACGGCCGGAATAATGGCGATGACAGCTATTTCGCGATCGATGATGCGACGTCCGGTAACACGGTCTTCCGTGTGGATGCCGGGGCACCGAACAATGCCCTGCGCGTCGACGCCCAGGGGGATGTCGGCATTGGTCTCTCCAATCCGGTCGTCGAACTTCATGTCCGCGACGGCGACAGCCCGACCTTGCGCCTCGAACAGGACGGGTCTTCGGGCTTTACCGCCCAGACCTTCGACCTGGTCTCGAACGAAGCCAACTTCTTCATTCGCGACGTGACCAACGGCTCTCAGCTGCCGTTCCGGATAAAGCCGGGCGCTGATACGGACTCGCTGTTCATCGCGGCCAACAATAATGTCGGGATCGGGACGGACGCTCCGTCAGAGGCACTTCATGTGCGCGGAACCGATGGCGATACGACCTTGTTGGTTCAGGAAGCCGGCGCGGCGGGCTATCGGGAAATGATGAACCTGAGCAATACGGGCGGATCCTGGATCACGATGGAGAACTCGACCACGTCCCGGAAGTGGTATCTGGTTCACGAAGATGGCGCGAATGCCCGCTTCATCATCGACACGGATGACACGACGGGCGCTGAATTCCTGCTTTCCGACAACGGCGATCTGACCATCCGGGGTGAACTGACCACCGCCGGGTCCTGCTCGATCGGTTGTGACCGGGTCTTCTCCGACGAGTATGAGCTGGCGTCCATCGACGAGCACGAGGCCGCCATGTGGAGCAATGGCTACCTGCCGGGTGTCGGCCCGACGGCCGAAGACGGTCCCTTCAATGTGTCCCAGAAAATGGGTGGCATGCTCAATGAGCTCGAACACGCCCATATCTATATCGCACAGCTGAACGCCCGGGTGGCCGACCTTGAAGCGGCGATTTCGGCTCAGGCTGAAAGCGAATAAGTCCGGACAACTATCCTTCCGCGCGCCTCGATCCGGGCCCGGCTTTCCTACTTCGGAAGCTGGCTCCGCTCTAAAGCGAGGCGCGCGGGAAGGGATACCGGCCATTCGTGACCGCTTGGACGTGCGACTGAAACAGCTTGTTCGAGCCCTCAAGTTCCAGATCGAGAAACGCGTCAAATGCGCTCGGAGTGGCGAATATTTCGCTGCGGGAGAACAGCTTCGTTCTCAGATAATGCATGAATACCACCCGCTTGAGCTCGTCAGGATAGAGCCGATCCGCGACCGGGTCGTTCGGATAATTGTAGCGCATGGGCAAAGACAGCGTGGGTAGATTCAGGTCGGCACACGTCAAGGCCAGATCGACCTGGTAGCACCAGACGTCCCCCACTTCAGCCCTGACCCGATCCCGCAATTCGCGTTCTCGCGCATCGAACTGGCGAAGTACGCGCGGCGGACCGGCGAAGACCCCGTAATTGATGTAAAAGGGCGCCTGGGCGGGCGTATCCAATGGTTTGAGTGTGTAACGGTATTCCGGGGAGAAGGGTTTTCCGATCAGTCTTTGATAGAGGTCTTCCCAGTCGCTTACCGGATCACCAGTGCCATCGGGCCAGGGAAAGTGGAAATGCGCGACCACGCCGGCCAGTGCCTGTGAGCCGATGATCTGTTCGCACAGTGCATCCATCGGAGCGAGCAGGGCCACATCGGCATCGATGAGCACGCTGACATCGGCGCTGTCATCAAGCAGCTCGAACCGGCGCTCATGCTGGGCCTCGTGATACGGATTCACCGCGCCGGGCTCATGGGCGAAATTGACATCAATCCGGTCGAAATAGGGGGCCCATTCACTCGGAAGCTCATTCCGATCATGATCTCCGAACGAGGCGACCAAGCGCGCGCGCTCGTAATCGCCTCCCAGAAAGTCGAGGCATTTTCTAAAGAACGCGATCTGTGACAGAAAAGACTCGTTGAGACTGCCGCAGGTAAGAAATTCGAGCTTCATTTTGGTCTCGTCTGCTCAGATACTTGGCTGAATCTGATCAAAAATTGAATATTCAACCAGCGTGCTGACTGGTGGCGAAAAAGCGGTGCATGTCCATGCATGATTCAAACAAGGATGAAGCTGAAAAGTCGCAAGTCGCGCCAGCGTTTGATGAGCCTCTCTATGTCAACCGGCCTGTCGCGGTCAACAAGCCGGGCTTCCTGTCCCGGTTCGACAAGATATGGGACGCGCACTGGTTCACCAATGATGGACCGATGGTCCAGGAATTGGAGCAGGCGCTCGCCGACTATCTTGGCGTGAAGCATTGCGTGCTGGCCAGTAATGGCACGGCAGCCATGGGGTTGTTGATTGATGCGCTGGAGCTGGGCGGTGAGGTCATCCTGCCAGCCTTCACCTTTGTCTCGACGGCGCACTTGCTGACCCTGCGGAAAGTGATGCCGGTTTTCGCCGATATCTGCCCGAACGGACATGATCTGTCAGTCGAGCATTGCCGTGCGTTGATCACCGATCGGACGTCGGCGATTATCGCCACCCATATCTGGGGGCGGCCAGCCCAAATCCAGGACCTGCAAGCCCTTTGTGACAAGGCCGGCATTCCATTGATCTTTGATGCCGCACACGCATTTGGCGCCCGTTCCGGTGGGCAAATGCTGGGACGTTTTGGTCGCGCCGAAGTATTCAGCTTTCACGCGACAAAACTCTTCCACACCTTCGAGGGCGGGGCCGTCACAACGCCGGACGATTCCTTGGCGGACCGGTTGAGGAAGTTCAGGAATTTCGGATTCACCGAATACGACCAGGTCGATTGCATCGGCACCAATGCCAAAATGTCCGAAGTGCATGCCGCCATGGGCTTGGCCAATCTTGAAACGATCGACGAAATTCTGGCGCAGACCAAAAATGTCTATGACGCCTATGATGACGGGTTGCGGTCCATCAAGGGACTGGAGCTGGTCGGGCCCAGAGCCAAGGCCGAGACCAACCACTACTACATTCCGGTTCTGGTCGATGAGGCCAAGTTCGGCATGACACGCGATGAGCTGGTCGCCCGTCTGCACGAACAGAATGTTCTGGTCAGGCGGTATTTCTATCCCGGCACGCATCAATTGGCCCCCTACAAGACGGGCGAGGGACACGAGCACCGCTTGCCGGCGACCGACCAGGTCAGCAGCCGGATTGTGGTCTTTCCCGGTGGTGCCAGCCTGACGGTTCCGGATGTCTCGCGCCTGTGTGAGTTGCTGGAGCGCATGCAGTCACACAATGCGCCATAAAGCGCGCCACGTGCCCAGTTAGTTAACCCCCGTTTGGAGTATTGGTCTGCAATGGATTGGAACACGCAGTATCGGGACCGAATCCGGAAAAGCGGGGGCGGGGACTACCTGTCCCAAGTCGGACACACGGAACAGGGCCGGCCGATTTCGAACGAACAGTTCATTGAGCTTTTCAATCAGATCACCGACCTGCTGACCCTTGCACCGGGCGATACACTCCTGGACCTGTGTTGCGGCAATGGAGTGTTCACGCAGAAGCTGGCGAAGCGGTGCCAGACGGCAGTCGGTGCCGACTTGTCCGAAGACCTGATCAACATCGCCCAAACAGATCACGCGGCGCCCAATCTGACCTATTATGCGTGCGATGCCCGTCATATCGACACGCTGCCACTCCCGGCCGAGCCAAAATTCAGCAAAGTGCTCATGTACGCCGCGCTTCAGCACTTCGGTAGGAATGACCTGAGGGGGCTGTTGCAGTCGTTATGGCCGGTCACTGAGACTGGAACGGTTTTCCTGTTCGGCTTCATTCCCGACGCGGATCTTGCACATCAATTCTACGACACGCCCGAGCGCCGCGCCGAACGGCAACGCCGGATCGAGGAGGGGACTGATCCGATCGGTGAATGGTGGAAACGCGACACGGTCAAACAGTGCGCCGAGGAGGCTGGCCTGACGTGCACGTTTGCCGAGGTTCCGCCCGGTCATCACGCTGCCCGCTATCGGTTTCATGCCATCATGCAACGGTAAGGGAAAACAGGCCCGGAATGACCGAAGGTGTCGAAAAAAACCCATATTGTACAAAGAAGTACGTCGAACTTGCGGCCCGCGGGCTCAGGGTGGCCGCGCTTGAAACCGCCCGAATGACGGTCTGCGTACGCCCAACCCCGGTGGGGGAGGCGTGCGATGCGGCGGGGGCCTATCCGCTGGCCAGTCCTCAAGGCGCGTTTCGGATTTCGGAGCTCCGCAAGGAATTGCGCGATCTTGGACTGGTAACGCTGACCTGGGTCCAGGACCCGTTCGAAGACTTGCCTGAAACAGCGGATGAGCTCGACCTGAACATCGCTTACAAAACGCACTTTATCGTCGATCGCGAGATGGGCCCGGTGGACTATCCCGGTCTTCATCAACGCAACATCAAGCGCGCGCTCAAACTGTGCGAGGTTCGCGAAATTGACCTGCTGGACCATCTGGATCCGTGGAGTCGGCTCTATGAGAATCTCATAGCGCGGCATTCTCTGGGCGGCACACATGCCTTCGACCCGGACTATTTTCGCGGGCTGGCCAAGATCAAAGGCGTTCGGACACTGGGTGCGTTTCGGGATGGGGAGCTCGTATCAGGGCATATTTGGGTTTGCGCGAGCGACCGCGTTTACAGCCATCTCGCAGCGTCATCTGCGGAAGGTTACAGGACCGGCGCAGCCTTTGGTGTGAATGCCACGGCCCTGGACATCTTTGACGCGTACCGTTTCGTCAGCTTCGGCGGTGTGCCGGATGGCGAAGCGGGCGACGGGCTGCGTCGCTTCAAATCGGGTTTCACCAATAGTTCGAAGATGGTGCGACTGTGCGGAGTCGTCGGAGATCAAAAGCTCTACCAGGCACTCAATACACAAGCCGGGGTCCGGTCCGATGAGGCCGGCTATTTTCCGCCTTATCGGGTTTGAAGGGGCTGGCTGACAGGATCCTGATGCAGCCTTGGTCGTTCGATATCAAGATTGCGCATAATGAATATTATGAGAAATTATGCACGGACCGGAACGTGCGGCATCAGGATGAAAGACGGATGCGTCCCTCACATTGCTCGATCTGCATGCCATCAAAGCCAGCTCGGACATGGTCCGGCAGAGATTGCGACACGCGCTCATGGTCCAAGGTGATGTGCATATTCGTCAGAACACCCAGGGCGACATCGTTCCGGTCAATCTCGGCCAGGGTTTCCGGCAAACAGAAATGGGTCGGATGCGGTTCTTCGCGCAGCGCGTCCACGATCCAGCACTTCACGCCTTGCAGCAGCGGCCGAGATGTCTCGGGCAACTCATTGATGTCCGGCGAGTAAGCCAGATCACCGATCCGGAAGCCGAGGGAATTGATGCGGCCGTGGCGTTGCGCAATGGGAATGATGTCGAACGCACCGCCAGGCCCGGTCAAGCGAAGCCGCTCACCGCTGGCCGGCATGGGCCGTTTATCGAGGATGGGCGGATAGCCCGAGCCCGGCGGCGACTCGAACGTGTATCCGAAGCGTTGTGACAGCGTCCGCTCGGTGGCGGCGTCCAGCCAGACCGGGATGCGTTCGCGCTGCAGGTAGGCAAAGGCTCGAAGGTCATCAATACCATGGGTCTGATCGGCATGATCGTGCGTGAACAGGACGCCATCCAGTCGCGGAACGCCCGCTGAGAGCATCTGTTCACGGAAATCCGGGGATGTATCGATGACGATCCGCGTCACGGCCTGGCCGTCATTCAGCGCTTCCCGGGATGCGGCCGCTTCAATCAGGATGGAACAGCGCCGACGGCGGTTCTTCGCATTGGAGGGATCGCAATCGCCCCAATCGCCATTAGCCCGCGGGACACCACCCGAAGAGCCGGTTCCCAACAGGGTTATGCGGATGATCCGACTCATGCCGGACGGGACACGCGATCAAAGAGCTTGAAGAAATTGTCCGTGGTGCGCTGGGCGCACTCCTCCAGGGTCCAGTTCTTCACGCTCGCAAGGCCCTGGGCGACATCCGGCAGGAAGGCCGGCTCGCAGCGGCGACCACGGTGCGGGACCGGCGCGAGGTACGGGCAGTCCGTTTCGACGATTACCTTGTCGTCCGGGACTTCGTTTTCAAACACGTCCCGAACTTCATTGGCTTTTTTGAAAGTGATGATGCCAGACGCAGCAAAATAGGCTCCGAGCTTGGCGCCGCGGCGCGCCAGTTCGGTCCCGCCCGTATAGCAGTGCAGAAGCGGGCGGAAGGCCCCCTTCCCCATTTCCTCTTCCAGCAGATCCGCCATCTCTGTATCCGCGTCCCGTGTATGCAGGATCAGCGGCAAATCGGTACGCCGCGCCGCCTCGATATGGGTTTTCAGGCTCTGAAACTGGTCTTCGCGCGGGGAATATCCGTAGTGGAAGTCGAGTCCGGTCTCGCCAATGCCGACGACTTTGGGATGCTGGGCGATTTCCACCAATTCCTCGACCGGAATATCCGGCCTGTCCTTGGCATGATGCGGGTGCGCCCCGATCGTGCAGTAGATGTCGTCATGCGCTTCGGCGATCGCTGAAACGGCAGGAAAATCCGTCAGCTGGCAGCAGATCGTGATCATCCGCTTCACGCCGGCATCCCGGGCGCGCTGGATGACGGCGTCCAGATCCTCGGCGAACTGCTCGCCGTGCAAATTGACATGACTGTCGACAAACATGGGTCAGGCGGTTTCCTTGCGGGCGGCGCCCCGGGCCAGTCCCAGAGCTGACAGGGCCGTCTGCTTCGGGTCGAGATAGAGCGCGTCGGCATCGCGTACAAGCGCAGCCAGGTCACGCCAGGCCTTGAGCCAGGTCGTGACATCCTCGCCTTGGGCTGCGCGCTGCTTGGCCTGATCGCGCAACCCCTGGGCCAGCGCTTCATAGAAGAGGCCACGCAGGGCCTCTCCACCCTTCCCGCTAATCCGGTCGGCCAGGCTGCGCATTTCCGGTTCCGCGAGGGCGCTTCCCTTGTTGAGCGCCGCCGTGACATCACGGGCCAGGCCAACCCCGCCGGACGTGTTCAGGGCCAGGGCGCGACCGGGCGCTCCATGAGCCAGACGGGATGCGGCCTTGGCATCAGCGGCGTCGACGCTCTGGGTGCGCGACAGCCAGTCAGCCGTCTGCTCGATCGAAGGGGCCCGCAAATCCAGCCGGCGGCAACGCGACCGTATGGTCGCGGGCAAGCGCCCGGGCGTATGGGTCACCAGGAACAAGACACCGCGCTGTGGCGGTTCTTCCAGCGTCTTGAGAATGGCATTGGCGGCATTCGTGTTCATGTCGTCGGCACTGTCGACGATACAGACCCGCCAGCCACCCTTGGCGCCGGAGCTTTTCTCGAAGAAATGCGGAGCTTTGCGGGCTTCCTCAACGGTGATTTCGGCCCGCCAGCGCTTGCGCTTGTCGTCCCAGGGCGGCCGCAGCAGCAGGAGATCCGGATTCGACTGGGCCTCCAGCAGTTTGCAGACCGGGTCCTGGGGGGAACTGCCCAGCGGGCCATGATCCTCCATCGGAGCGGCGCCGAGGATCCGGCGGGCCGCCCGCCAGGCGAGACTGGCCTTGCCGACCCCGCGCGGCCCGGTGATCATCCAGGCGTGATGGAGGCGGCCACTCTGCCAGGCTCGCGCAAAACTGGCTTCGGCGTTTTCATGGCCGAACAGGTCATAGCGTTCCCGCGGCGGCAAACAGCCGGGCTGAACATCCGAACCGATGTCCGGATCCTGACTCATGCGGGCGCGCCCAGCCGGGTTTCAATGGCCGCAATCGCCTTTTCTGCCACCAGGTCCGGAGCGTCCAACGCATCGAGGACCTGACAACGGTCAGGGTCTTCTGCCGCTATGTCGAGAAAGGCCTGGCGCAGCCGGTCATGGAAGCTCGTGTCGAAGCGTTCAAACCGTGTGGCATCCTCGCCGCGCGCAACGGTGCGGGCGAGCCCGACCTTGGGGTCGAGGTCGAGGATCAGGGTCAGGTCGGGATAGAAGCCGCCCAGGGCCGCCGCGTGGATCTTCTGGATACGGTCCGCCGACACGCCGCCGGCCACGCCCTGATAGGCGCGTGTGGAATCGGAAAACCGGTCTGAGATCACCCAGGCGCCGCGCGCCAGCGCCGGTTCGATCAGGCGCTCCACATGATCGACACGCGCCGCGTACATCAGCAGCGCCTCGGTTACGGGCGACCAGCGGTCGGTGGATCCGTTGAGGAGGATGTCGCGCAGGACCTCGGCACCTGGCGTGCCGCCCGGTTCCCGCGTCACCACCACATCAATCCCCTGCCCGGACAGCCAGTCCTTCAGGGTCTTGATCAGGGTGGTCTTGCCGGCGCCCTCGCCGCCTTCAAGAGTCAGAAATCGTCCGCGCATGGTGAGCTCAGCCCCGGATCATGTGGGCGAGTGCGGCGCCGATCCGGCCCATGAGCCCCTTGCGAGCCACATCCTCGGCCGCGACCAGCGGGTATTCCTGCGTTTCATAGCCAGGGGCCTCGACGCGCAGTGTTCCCACCACATCGCCCGCCGAGATCGGGGCGACGAGCGGACCATCATAATTGACGCTGACCACCAAGTCGCGCCGGGCCCGACGATGCAGGCCGGCGGACACATCTGCATCAACCTGCAGTGCCACACTGTCCGCTTCGCCCATGAAGACCGGGGCGTTGTGGTCCACGTGGTCACCGGCGTCGAAGAGGTCATAAACGCTGTAATCGCTGAGGGCGGCGCGCATCATGCGTTCGGCTTCATTGGCCCGGTCCGCATTGGAGTCCATGCCATTGAAAACGATGATCCGGCGCTCACCATCCCGTTCGGCGGACCCGACCAGGCCATAGCCGCTGTCTTCCGTGTGGCCGGTCTTCAGGCCATCGGCGCCCGAAAAAACGCCGAGCAGCGGGTTCCGGTTGTACTGGCGGATGCCGTTATAGGTGAATTCGCGCTCCGCCCAGATGCCGTAGAAGTCGGGGTGATCGCGGATCAGGATGCGGGCGAGTTCGGCCAAGTCGCGGGCACTGATCATCTGGCCCGGATCCGGCCAGCCGGTGGCATTGGCAAAACTCGCACTGGTCAGGCCCAACTCATGAGCCCGGTCCGTCATCATGTCGGCAAAGGCGCTCTCACTGCCGCCAATGGCCTCGGCCAGCACGATGCAGGCATCATTGCCGGACTGGATGATCACCCCGCGCAGAAGGTCCTCGACGCGGGCCCGGCTGTTCACCTCCAGGAACATGGTGGATGAGCCGGAGGCTGCCCCGCCCGTGCGCCAGGCATACTCAGACACCGGAAGTTCGTCATCGAGGGAAAGCGACCCGGACTCAATGGCTTCAAGAACCATCAGCACGGTCATCATTTTCGACATGGAGGCCGGCGGCATGGCGACATCGCCATCTTGGCTGAACAGGACCTCGCCGGTTTCATAGTCCATGATCACGGCATGACTGGCATCGGTCTGGTAGCCGTCCTGTGCCAGGGCCGGTGCCACCACCAGGGTGGAAATCAGGGCGAGTGTCCCGAAAAGCTTGCGCACGGTTTGGCTCCTCCGCCGGAATCGAGTGGGTCAGGTTCGATGAGAGGAGCATAGAAGCGCGGCAAGAGCATGGCGTCCAGCGCAGCGCGTATCCGAAAATCAGTGGAGGTCGATCACCCGGGCGTCATAAACACCCCAATCAGCCAAACTGGCCCGTGCCGCATGGGCACCGCCCTCATCCGGCCAGCGACCGAAATAGACACGGTACACTGTGTTGCCGGCGGCTTGCCCCGGTTCAATCCAGACCTGGCCCGCCTCCTCCACGCGACTGGCGAAACGCTGGGCATTGTCGGCATCGCTGAAGGCGCCGATCTGAAGGGTGAAGCGCTCTGTCGCCGTGGGAATCCAAGCCGCGCTTTGCGGGGCGGGTTCGGCAGTGCGGGCGGCCATTTCAGTGACCGGTTCCGGTGCGGCAGGCGGCGTTTCCGCGTCCGAGGCCGGATACCAGGTTCGCGGCGGCGGTGCGTCACCCGGCAGGGCCGGACCCAGATAACGAACGCGCACGCGCGCGAGACCGCGGCCGATATAGTCCAGCTCGGTGGCAGCAGCCCGGCTGAGGTCGATGATGCGGTCGTCCACGAATGGCCCGCGATCATTGATGCGCACGATCACGCTGCGGCCGTTTTCCAGATTGGTCACTTCCGCGATCGAGGGAATGGGCAGGGTCGTATGCGCCGCCGTCATCAGATTCTGGTCGAAGACTTCGCCGTTAGCCGTGGCGCGGCCATGGAAATTCGGTCCGTACCAGGACCCGATACCGACCCGGTCATAACTGTCCTCGCGGACAGGATAGTAAGTCCGCCCCGCCACGGAATAGGGATTGCCAACCTTCTGGTGGGCGCTGGAGCGGGCGATGAGGGCCGTCGCATCCACACGCGCGCCGGGGGCCGAGGCCGATACGGGCGTTGCCCCCGTTTCATAAACGACGGCCCCGTGATTCGAAGTCGGTGTCGTGAAGCGCCGCTCCGGTGAGGACGCACAAGAAACCACCAGCAAGGCGAGCGGGATAAGGGAAATGAATCGAATTCCGGTCACGTGATGTCCGCATATGCTAACCTGTCACTCCCTTTCCTTAGCCCGGATTGGTGAAAGGTGCGTAACCATGTTGTGGTCCAGCGTACCCGAAAATCGTGCTGCAGCTGCGAGCAAGACTGCCCGCGACTGATGCAACACGCGGATGGCATCCGTCGCTCGTCGCAAATCCGTCTCATTTCATCTCGGATCGAGCGAACATCATTTCGGGATCATTAGAGTTTTGAAACCTTGCCGTCAGGTTTTTGGGAATCCGGCGGGTCAACCTTGGAGGGGACAATATGAAAACCATTCTGACGGCCAGCACGAGTGCGCTGGCCCTTCTCGTCGGTGTCACCAGTTTTGGCGCACCGGCGTTCGCCCAGGATGACGACACCGAAGACACGATTGTCATCACCGGTTCGCGCATTGTCAGGGACCCCAATCTGGTCGCTCCGCAACCGGTCCAGTCCGTATCGGGCGATGACGTCGTCCTGTCGGGTGACATTTCGATTGCCGACGTGGTCAACGATTTGCCGGCCCTGCTCGGCTCGAACACGACCGCCGACAACGCCAATGCCGGTGTGGGTGTCCAGGGCGCGGCCACGCTCAATCTGAGAAATCTCGGCACCAACCGGACCCTGGTCCTGGTGGATGGCCGCCGCCATGTGTCCGGTCAGGCCGGGACAGCCGCCGTTGACGTCAACACCATTCCGTCCGCCCTCGTCGAGCGCGTGGAAGTGCTCTCCGGCGGTGCGTCGGCGGTCTATGGCGCTGACGCTGTGACGGGTGTGGTCAACTTCATCCTCAAGGATGATTTCGAAGGCACCGACACGCGCGCCCAGTTCGGCATTTCCGATGATGGCGATGCCCAGAACTTCACCCTGCAGACGACCTGGGGCGAGAATTTCGACGAAGGTCGGGGTAATTTCACTCTCAGCTTCGCCGCCGAACGCTCTGAAGGCATTTATGCCGGTGACCGGGATCATACCCGGGGTGACAGAGCAGCATCGGACTGGCCGAACCCGGTCCTCTTCATTCAGCAGGCCGACATCGATCAGTATGGAATCGACCAGATTCTGCTGGGAGACCAGATTTCCGATCATTGCGGCGTAGGCTCCCTGCCCGCCGGCGCTGAAACCGCCCTTTGTGACCGGATCGCCGGCGCTGCGCCGCGCGCCATCATGGAGTATCCGCGATTCAACCTGTCCAACTATGGCGCCCTGATCGGGGTTGACTGGTTCGGCTGGACCTTCCTCGCAGATTATCCGAACGATCCGAACTCCGGCCTGAATTTTGGGGCGGACGGCACGATTTTCGACTTCAACAATAACGGCATCGATGACTGTCTGGAGACGATCAACGGTACCCAGCTGCAGCGCTTCGGCGGATATGCCGGCTGTCACGTCGTGCGCTCTCCCGGTGCCGATGCCGACGTCTTCCAGGATGGCTTGATTGCGGGTACGCAAAACGCCTTTGGCGGTGACGGAACCGGCTCCGGCCGAGACCTGCGCTCGATCACGCCGAATGATGAGCGCTTCACCGTCAACTTCACCACACGCTATGACGTCACGCCGGATCATCGCTTCTACCTGGAAGCCAAGTTCTCGCACTCGGAAACCACCACGAACAACTCGCAGGCTGTCGGCGGCTTCTTCGACTCCTGGGTGATCGAGTGGGACAACCCGTACATCCCGACCAATCTGCGCAATGCGATCACGACCTTCGTGAATGACAATCCGGGCTATACCACGCTTGAGGACGTCAACATTCTCGTGGGTCGGGACATGACCGATCTGGGCCGCGCCCTCAGCATCACCGAGCGCCAGACCATGCGGCTCGTGACCGGCTTCGAAGGCGATCTGGGCGATAGCGCGTTCAGCTATGACGTCTATCTCAACTATGGTCGCACCGACATCGACTCCACCCAGGAAGGTCAGCTGCTGATCGACCGCCTGTATGCGGCCGCCGACGCCGTGGTGGATCCGGGCAGTGGTGACATTGTTTGCCGGTCCGAAATCGATCCCTCGACGCCGCCGATCGGTTCCTTCCTGTCCAGTGCGGGCTACTGGTCCGGCTACAACACCTTCACGCCGGGTCAGGGGAATTGTGTTCCGGTGAACATCTTCGGTGTCGGCGCTCCGACGCAGGAGGCGATCGACTGGTTCACCACGACCACGAACCGTAGCCGGACGCTGGAACAGACCATGCTGTCCGGTGTCATCTTCGGTGACACGTCCGACTTCTTCGAACTGCCCTATGGCCCGATCGGTCTGGCCTTCGGCGCGGAATACCGTGAGGAAGACAGTGAGTTCAATCCGGACCCGCTGGAAAGCCCGAACGGGGCCGCATCGACCAGCTCGCTGATCTTCCCGGTCAACGCGCCGGTGAACCCGGTTGTCGGTGGCTTCGACGTCACCGACGTCTTCGCCGAGTTCTCGGCGCCGCTGCTGATCGGTGTGCCCTTCTTCGAGGAACTGACCCTGGAAGGCGCCTACCGCTATTCCGACTATTCCACGCTGGGTGGCGCGGAAAGCTGGAACCTGCGCGGTGGCTGGGCGCCGTATTCGGATCTGCGCCTGCGCGGGACCGTGTCCCAGACCGTGCGGGCCCCGAATGTGAACGAGCTGTTCTCACCGCTCACCTCGACCACCGCCCGTCCTCTGGATCCCTGTGATGCCGGCAATATCAATAACGGCACCGCCAACCGGGTCGCCAATTGTGCCGCGGACGGTATTCCGGTCGGCTGGACAGACCCCCTCACCGCCCGCGTCGGCGGGTTTACCGGGGGTAATCCGGACCTCGATGTCGAAACGGCCGATACGGTGACGCTGGGCTTCGTATTCGAGCCGAGCTTCCTGCCGGGCCTGTCGATCACGGCGGACTACTACACGATCGAGATCCAGGATGGGATCGCGGCTGTGGGCCTGCAGGAAATCCTGGAAGCCTGCTATGACAGCTCCGGTTTCCCGAACCAGTTCTGTGGCCAGTTCGAACGTGACCGCACGACGGGTTCGCCGACCTTCCTGGGTCTGTCGAGCTTCACCACAGGCCAGCTGAACTTCGCCGGTATCGAGACCGAAGGTTATGACTACCAGGTCTCCTACACGTTCGACTTCGGTGACCTGATGGAGAGCATGCAGGATTGGGGTTCCATGGAACTCTCCGTGCTGGGCAACCATGTCGAGCGCCTGGAGCGCTATGAAGACCCGACCGATCCGAGCATCGTCAACGATCTTCTCTATGAAGGGGGCCAGCCGGCAGACAGCTATGTGCTGAATGCGCGCTGGATGACGGATCGCCTGACCCTGAACTGGCAGGCCTCCTATTGGGGTGAATTCCTGTCCTTCACGCCGCGGATCGAGATCGAGACAGCCGACCAATTCACCAATGCGTGGACGAGTGACCTGTGGCGTCACGACATCTCCGGCTCCTACCAGGTCAATGACCGGGTGATGTTCTATGGCGGCATCAACAATGTGTTCGAGGAAGAGCCGATCACCGGTTCCATCTCCTACCCTGTTGGCGCTGTCGGCCGGACCTTCTTCTTCGGCATCAATGTCTCGACGGGATCGATTGCCGGCCGTTTCTAGGCCAGGTCCCCGACAGAAGAATGGCGAAGGCCGGGCCCGCACGGGTCCGGCCTTTTACTGTCTGCAAGCGCAGTCACCCGCTTGCGCGACAGGGGCTTTGCCCGCTATTGGCTAGTCATCCGGAGGGGTGGCAGAGTGGTCGATTGCGGCGGTCTTGAAAACCGTTGAACCGCGAGGTTCCGGGGGTTCGAATCCCTCCCCCTCCGCCACATCCGGCAAATCACCGATTGCAGTTGGCAGTACAACGCAACCTGCTAAGCTTGGCGCTCGCTAGCAATGAGGAGTGCCAACGTGAAACGAGTCGCTACAGGAATTCTGGTGGCCCTGACCGCCCTCTCCCTGACTGCCTGCAACACGATCCGTGGTGTCGGCCAGGATCTCGAACGGGCCGGCGAGACGGTCCAGGACAGCACGGACTAGGCGCTGCTGCCGAAAGCGTGACAGGCCGCGCGGCACGTCCTAACCGGACCGCGCGGCCGTTTGCTGCCCAAGTCCACCAATCCGACCCCCCAGCCGGCGTTCGAAGCTCCGGATCAAGGCCTCCCACAGCCCGTCCTTCAGCACGGCGCCTTCAACATCCTGATCGAGATTGGGGTTGTCATTGATCTCGATGACAAACACGCCCCGGTCATTCTGCTTGAGATCGATTCCGTAGAGCCCGCTACCGATGAGCCGGGCTGCGCGCACGGCGGTTTCGATGACCTCGGCGGGCGCGTCTGCAACCGCCAACGTGGCCGATCCCCCTTCCTTCACCTTGCCATCCGCACCGTGCTTGATGATCTGCCAGTGTCCACGAGCCATTTTGTACTGACAGGCGAACAGCGGCTCACCATCCAGAACGCCCACGCGCCAGTCATAGGCGGTCGGCATGTATTCCTGGGCAATGATCAGCGCCGTATCCTTGAACAAGGCCCGAGCGCGATCCCGCAGCTCCAGTTCGGTTGCGACCTTGTGGACCGAGCGTGAGAAGGAGCCATCGGGGGCCTTCAGCACGACGGGCGTCCCCAGACGCTCCATCAGCCCGTCCAGAGGCTGGGATTCATCGAGTACTTCGGATTGCGGCATGGGCACACCGCCTTGCTCCAGCAATTCCTTCAGGAAAACCTTGTTGGTGCAGCGGATCATGGAGGCGGTGTCGTCAATGACGGGCATGCCCTCCTGCTCGGCCCGGCGGGCGAAGCGGTAAGTGTAATTGTCGATCGCCGTGGTCGCCCGGATGAAGAGCGCGTCGTATTCCGCAACGCTGGCCAGGTCGCCCGGCCCCAGGGGTGCAACTTCCACACCCATGCGGGCCGCCACCTGGGCGAGACGTTTCAGACTGGCCGGGCTAGACGGCGGCAGGGTTTCGGACGGATCGGTCAGTACCGCCAGCGACCAGCGGGCCGGTGTCTTTGCGCGGGCTTCGGACCAGGCGCGCCGGGTATGCCTGTCCAGCGCAGCGACAAACAGGCGTCGGGCTTCGCCCTTCAACGCGTTCGGTGCCAGCGGTCGGATGCGGCTGATCCGCAGGCTGTCGGGCTCCAGCCGGATCTCCAAAACAGGCACCCGGAACCAGTCAAAAACCAGACGGGCGAATTTCTTGAGGGCCGGAATGTCACTTTGTCCCAAAGCCACGAGAAAACGGGCTCCCGGCTCCAGTGCTGCGTGAGCCTCCCGGGCCAGAACGGCATTCAGCTCCGGCAGGGCCTGGGCGTAGAGCGTCTTGCCCGACAGTTCGACCATGGTCTGGGCGCTGGGAATGATCCGGTGTCCCCGCGCCTCAGCGAGGAGCGAGGCGTAATAGCCTTCCGACTGGTAGGCGTAGGATCGCGCCAGATTGATGATATTGGGTCGGCGGCCGGTAAACAGGCGCGGATTGGCCAGATAATCCCGTACGCGCAGCACTTTGTGCGGCGTTTCGTGTTGGGCCAGATCGGACGAATTTTCAACGAGAATGAGCCAGTCGCTCACAATGGGTCGGTCTCCTGTCTATACGCGTCCTGCGCCGTGACCGATCGTTCGTATCGCAGGGCCGTTTCCCCGTCCTCGTAATAGGAGCAATGGCGGGAAAGCAAGCGAAATCCCGACCGCTCATAAAGCTTTCGCGCGGGCAGGTTTGACTCGCGCACTTCCAGTCTCACGGCCCGGCATCCGGCTTTGCCTGCTGCGCCCAGAACGGTATCGATCAGGGCTGATCCAAGCCCCGACCCCTGGAATCCGTCACGGACCGCCAGCGAATAGAGCCGGGCGATGCGCGCCCCTTTGCGGAAGCACAGCGCCGCGTAGCCGGCGGCCTGTCCGTCGCGGCTGGCCAGCCAGAAACGGGTTCGACCACCGGCCAGCATGCGGCGCAGATTGCGGCGCGCGAACCGGTCCAGCGGAAAGCTCTCGCGTTCGATCACGTCAATGCTGTCCAGATCATCCCGGCCGGCCAGACGGATCATGACCGGTGTGCTCAGTTGGCCCATTTGACGGCATAGAGATCAAAACGGCGATCGCGCAGATTGCGCACCGTGCCCTCCAGACGCGCCCAATCCAGATCCGTCAGATCGAGGTCGGCAATGGACACGGTCTCGACATTCTCGGTGCACTCCTCGGCAATCCCGTCACGGGCAAAGGGGAAGTCACACGGGGTCAGGATGCAGGACTTGGCATACTGGATATCCATGTTTTCCACACCCGGCAGATTTCCCACATTCCCGGCCATCACGACATAGCACTGGTTTTCAATCGCCCGGGCCTGGGAGCAATAGCGCACCCGCATATAGCCCTGCCGGTTATCCGTGCAGAAGGGCACAAAGAGCAGTTTGGCCCCGGCATCCACCAGCTTGCGGGCCAGTTCGGGGAATTCGCTGTCATAGCAGATCAGCACGCCGATCGGGCCGCAATCGGTCGGAATGGTGATGATCTCGTCGCCGCCCCGGATGTTCCACCAATGGCGTTCCGAGGGGGTCGGATGGATCTTCTCCTGGGCATGGACCGAACCGTCGCGCAGGAAGACATAGGCGACATTCTGGATCTCGCCATCATCGGTGCGGGTCGGGTGTGAGCCCCCAATGATGTTGATATTGTAGCTGATCGCCAGCTGACGCATGGCATCGACAAAGCGCGGCGTGTATTCGGTCAGGCGTTCGATCGACTGCGCCGGGGTGAGCGGCGTTTCTTCCAGGGACAGCAGGGCCAGGGTGAAGAGTTCCGGGAACACCACGAAGTCGGATCGATAGTCCGAGGTCACATCGACGAAGTATTCGATGTTTGACATGAACTCCTCGAAACTCGAGACACGGCGCTGCTGGAACTGCACCGTCGCGACCCGCACGACTTCCTTGGAACCTTTCGTGGGGTGGTCATCGCGGTTGCGTTCCACTGCGTAGGGGTTTCGCCACACCATGTGGGTGGCATAGCCGCCGGATTCCCGGTCATCCGGCATATAGCCCTTCAGGACACCCAGTGGTTCGTATCCCATCCGAGTCTGGAAGCGAATGACAGGATCACTGACTTCCTGGGCCATCACGGCTTCGAGATAAGCTTGTGGACTCGCATATTGCTTGCGGCGGCGGCGCCAGTTCGGCATCCGACCACCGAACACGATGCCCTTCAGCTCATAGCGCTCCGCCAACTCCTTGCGCGCATCATAGAGACGCTGTCCGATCCGCAGACGACGGCGATCGGGATCGACGCAGATCTCCATGCCGTAAAGCCACTCGCCCCGCGGATTATGCCGCGACGCATAACCATTGCCGGTGATCTCGCTCCAGGTGTGGGGGCTGAGGGCATCCGCTTCGTCGATCAGGAAAGAGGCCGCATAGCCAACGATCTCGTCCTCATACTCGACCACGACCTGACCATCGGGAAAATTGATGATCTGGCCCTGGATCATGCTTTCGGAATAGGCCCCCATTTCCAGGTAGACCTTGCCGCTCAGGGCGACGATTCCCGGTATGTCGGCGAGTTCTGCCTGGCGGACGTGCAAGGCAGGGCGAGAAGCTTGGCGAGGCATGTCAGGATCCATTCCGCTGTACCAGTCAGCAGATGGTCATATCACCTTTAACGTCAAGGGATTTGCCCCGTACGACGCGCATCGGATTATCCGGTCGGCAGCTAGCGGATCGCGTTGGCCGCCTCGGTGACCTGCCGGGTCGAATCCTCGGCCGTCCGCGTCGCCTGGGCAATATCCTCGATGGCCAAGGTGATCTTGGACACATTCTCCGCCGCATCCTGCATGTTGTGGCTGATATCCTTGGTCACGGCGGTCTGCTCCTCCACCGCTGATGCAATGGAGGCTGCAATGGAATCAATCTTTCCGATCACGCCGGTGATCAGGCTGATCGCGTCCACCGCTTCGCTGGAAGTTCCCTGGACATTCTGGATCTGTTTGGAAATGTCCTCGATCGCCTTGGAGGTCTGGCTGGCCAGTCCCTTCACTTCATTGGCCACGACCGCAAACCCTTTGCCGGCCTCGCCGGCCCGGGAGGCCTCGATCGTGGCATTGAGCGCCAGAAGATTGGTCTGGTCGGCAATGGAATTGATCAATTCGACAATATGGCCGATCGCGAGGGTCGCTTCGGACAGGCCCGACATGATCTGCGAGGTGCGCTCGGATTCCGTCACGGCTTCACGCGCGATGGTCAGCGCTTCACTGGCACTGCGGGAGATCTCGGCAAAGGAGGCCGCCAATTCTTCCGCGCCCGCAGCAACGGACTGGACATTCGTCGCCGTCCCGTTGGCATCCTCGACCGCGGCTGAGGCCTGGCTGTTGGACTGGATGACGGCAGCCGACACGTTCTGGAGTCCGGAATAGATTTCTGTCTGCGCACTTTCACGGGCTTTGCGGCGTTTCGCGATGGCCGTGATATCCGTCGCAACCTTCACGACCTTCACGGGTTTTCCGTTCAGGTCGAAGACCGGATTATAGCTGGCTTGGAGCCAGACTTCTTCGCCGGACCGGGTAAAGCGCTGGAACTCGCCTGCCTGGAATTCGCCGGCGCCCAGCTTGGCCCAGAAGTCCTTGTACTCTTGGGACTTGGCGTAGTCCGGATCGCAGAAACGGGAATGGTGCTCGCCCACGGCCTCGTCCTTGCGATACCCCATGAAATCCAGGAAATTCTGGTTGGCCTTCAGGACATTGCCCTTGAGGTCGAATTCGATCACGCACTGGGAGGCGTTGATCGCTGTGACCTGGCTCTCATAGTCAAAGCGCTGAAGCCGCTTCTCCGTGACATCCGTGGCCAGCTTCATGACGCGCTCGACCTTGCCGTTCGCTTTGAAAATCGGGGAGTAGGTCGCTTCGATCCAGACTTCCCGACCGTTCTTGCCAAAGCGTCGGAACTCAGCCGCCTGCAGATCTCCCTTGCGGAGGTCTTCCCAGAATTTCCGGTATTCCGGACTGGCCGCATAACGGTCGGTCAGGAACATCTTGTGGTGCTGGCCGATCACTTCTTCGGCGGAATAACCCATGGCCTCGAGAAAATTCTGGTTGGCCGAGAGGATGTATCCGGTGGGATCAAACTCGATCACGGCATAGGCCCGGTCAATGGCCTCCAAACGAGGATTGGAAGTCCGGAAGTTGGGAAGCATGTAAATCTCCTGCTTCAGTCGTCACCCGGCTAGGACGGGGCAGTCATCAATGCAACCTCAAGGTATCTAATTATGGTTAACACCAGCCTTCCGGAATGGTGGCCTTATAAAATATAATAACGCCCGCTCTCGGCACTCTGACGGGCCATCACAAAACCGTCGGCCCTACAGACACATGGCGAAAACGCCCTAAGATGTAAGGGGTCAAGCGATGGAAGGCCTTTACCCATGTTCATCAAACGATCCCGGTCCTGGCAGGGCCGAGAAGCGGATGTCACACCGCACAATCTGTATCTGGACCGCCGCCGGATCATGCAGGCCGGTGGCGCCCTGGCGCTCACGGGTCTGGTCGGTTGTGGCAGTTCGGAAAGCCAGGCCGAGAACACGGCTGCCAGCAATACGACCCTGGCGAATTCCACGACCCAGCCGGAGAGCTCCGCTTCCGGCCTGCAATACCGGGAGACGGCCTATCAGGTCAGCGATCCGCAAACCCCGTATGACGCGGTCACCGGTTACAACAATTTCTATGAGTTCGGCACCAGCAAGGATGATCCGGCCCGCTATGCCCACCGAATGAGTGTCACGCCCTGGTCGATCGAAGTGGAGGGCCATGCTGCCCGGACCGGCACTTTCGATCTGGAAGACGTGATCGACTATAACGCGCTGGAAGAACGGATCTATCGCCTGCGTTGCGTCGAGGCCTGGTCCATGGTGATCCCCTGGATCGGCGTGCCCCTGGCCGATGTCCTGCGCCGCTTCGAACCCACCTCCGATGCCCGCTACGTGGCCTTCGAGACCTATCTCAACCGGTCCGAAATGCGTGGCACGCGATTCCCGGTGCTGGACTGGCCCTATGTGGAAGGCCTGCGCATGGACGAGGCCATGAATGAGCTCGCCTTCCTGGCGGTCGGTCTTTATGGCGATCTTCTGCCCAACCAGAACGGGGCGCCCGTCCGGCTGGTTGTACCCTGGAAATACGGCTACAAGTCCATCAAATCGATCACGAAAATCCGCTTCGTGTCTGAACAGCCGCCGACCTCCTGGAACATCGCGGCTCCGAATGAGTATGGCTTCTACTCCAACGTGAATCCGAACCGGGCTCATCCGCGCTGGAGCCAAGCGAGTGAACGCGTGATCGGCGGCAGTCTCTTTTCCCGCCGCGATACCGAAATGTTCAACGGCTATGGCGAACAGGTCGCTGACCTTTACGCCGGCATGGACCTGATCGAGAACCACTGACCATGGCGCGCAATGCATTCCTGCGGGTGGTCGGCCAGCACTGGCTGAAACCCCTTACCTTCTGGCTGCTCGCCCTGCCGGGCCTCTGGCTGCTCTGGCAATGGGTGCTGCTGCTCACCGGCATGCCGCATGCGCTGGGCTTCAACCCGATCGAGACGACACACCGATTTCTCGGCGACACGGCGATCCGGATCCTGCTGATCACCCTCGCCATCACGCCGTTCAGGGACCTCACCCGCTGGCTGCCCATCATGAAGGTCCGGCGCCGCATCGGCCTGGCCGCCTTCTGGTATGCGCTGGCGCATGTCCTGGCCTATCTGGGATTGGACCTGTTCATCGCGGCCGGGATGAGTGTGTCCGGCGCTCTGGCCGGACTGTGGGAAGACGTCGCCGAGCGTATCTATATCACGCTGGGCATGATCGCCTTCATCCTGTTGATCCCCCTCGCCGTGACCAGCTTCAACGCGATGATCCGGTTAATGGGTCCGCGACCTTGGCAGCAATTGCACTGGCTGGTCTATCCGCTCGCCATCATCGCTGTGCTTCACCACGGCTTCATGGCCAAGGGGAACCAGATCATGCCCTGGGTGCATGGCGGTATTCTGGCCCTGCTGCTGGGCTACCGGCTGGTCCGGACGCTGCGCAAAAGATCACAGGCCAAGGCCATGGCGTCCTGACGCTTCAGGATCAGAAGCGTCAAACAAGACAGCCAGACCAGGCAGGCGGCCACGAACAGGCCGCCGCCATCCTGGTTGGGGTCGATGCCCAACGGCGTGAACAGGTGGAAATTCACAGCCCCGGTCATGATCGCCAGGCCCAGTGCACTGGCCAGGACCTGGAGGCGTTTCAGGGATGGAATGAAGCCCAACAGGAACAGCGCCGACGCCACCAGTTCCGCAGAGCCGATCACATACTGGCTGAACAGGCCGGTCGGTCCGAACAGGCCGGCCGCGCCCCAGCTGGCTGCCCAGGCGTCCAGCAAGCCGAAAATGACCTGGGTTTCGGGCGCGTCAGTGAATTTGTAGCGCAGCGAATCCAGGAAAATCGCGCAGATGAAAAGCGGCAGGCCGATATGGATGATCCGGCTGATCCAGACACGCATGACTAAACTCCCTCGCTGACGGGGCTTGCAGGCGCCCCATGTTCGCTTTCGCCAATATGCGTTATCAGCGTCACGAACCAGTCACCCTTTCGCGAGCCTGGAGCCCGATCCGATGAGCCTGCACATCACCGACGCCTTTGACAGTGGCAATATCGACGTCCTCGACGCGGCCCAGCCAGACCGGATCCGCCTGGAAATCCGCAAGGATAACGGGTCGGATTTCTATCAATGGTTCCATTTCCGGGTGACGGGTGCAGCCGGAACGCCCCTGACCATGGCGATCGAGAATGCCGGCGGGGCCGCCTATCTGGAAGGCTGGCCGGGCTATCGCGCCTGCGCCTCCTATGACCGGGAAACCTGGTTCCGCATCGACACGAGCTTCGAGAACGGCGTTCTGACCCTGCATCACACGCCGCAGGCCGACACGGTTTGGTTCGCCTATTTCGCGCCCTATTCCATGGAACGCCATCTCGACCTGATCGCCTGGGCGCAGGGCCATGAAGCGGTGCGTCTGGAAATCCTGGGGGACACGCTGGACGGCCAGTCCATGGACCTGCTGACGGTCGGTGACCCGGGCGACGGCAAGCGGACAATCTGGGTCACGGCGCGCCAGCACCCCGGTGAAACCATGGCGGAATGGTGGATGGAAGGCTTTCTCGGCCGTCTTCTGGACGATCAGGATCCGGTCGCCCGCGTCCTGCGCGACAAGGCGGTTTTCCACATTGTGCCGAACATGAATCCCGATGGCAGTAAACGCGGGCACCTGCGCACCAATGCCAAGGGCGTCAATCTCAACCGCGAGTGGGACAAGGCAACACCGGAAAACTCCCCGGAGGTTTTCCATGTTCTCAATCGCATGCGGGAGACCGGGATTGACCTCGCCCTCGATGTCCATGGCGACGAGGCCCTGCCCTACAATTTCATCGCCGGTGGTGAAGGCGCACCCAATTTTGATGCCAAGGGCCAGGCCCTGCTCGACGGATACAAAACGGCCCTGTGCACGGCCAGCCCCGACTTCCAGACCGAACATGGTTATGACGTCGATGCCCCCGGCACGGCCGACCTGTCGATCTGCACCAATTATCTCGCCAATGAATTCCGCTGCCTGGCGATGACCCTGGAAATGCCCTTCAAGGACAATGCGGACCTGCCAGATGAGGATTTTGGCTGGTCGCCGGAGCGGTGCCGCAAGCTGGGCGCGGCCAATCTGGATGCCATGCTCGCGCTCGTGGACCAGTTGCGGTGACCCTCTACATCGATGCCGATGCCTGTCCGGTGAAGGATGAGGCGATCCGGGTCGGCGAGCGCCACCGTACCGAAATCATCTTTGTGTGCGATGGCGGACTGCGCCGTCCGAATTCACAATGGGCCAAGCTCGTCATCGTCGAGCAGGGCGCGGATGCGGCCGATGACTGGATTGCCGAGCGGATCGGACCGGGAGATGTCTGCGTCACGGGCGACATTCCGCTCGCCGATCGCTGCATCAAGGCCGGCGGCCTCGCGATCGATCATCGGGGCCAGGTCTGGACGCCGGACAATATCGGCTCGGCCCTGGCGATGCGGGATCTGATGACGGATCTGCGATCCGCCTCCCCGATTGATGGCCCGCGCGGCGGCGCCAAACCCTTCTCGCTGAAGGATCGCTCATCCTTCCTGGACGGCCTCGAACGCGTCATGCGTCAGGCGGCGCGCTAGCTGGCCTTTTCCTTGGGGCCGTCCACATCGGGAAACTCGAACGAGCTGGGCTGGACGAAGATATCGCCCCGCCGATCAAAGGCATGCTCGGCATAGGGGCCGTGCCGGTCCACGAAATCGAAGAAGAGATGGGCGGACCATTCATTGGGATTGGGCTCGGCCCGACCGTGCAGTTTGCGCACCCCGTCATAGATCACCGCATCCCCCGGCAGCATGGGCACTTTCAGCATGGGCAATTGCGTGCCCTCGGGAATGTCGGCGGCGGCCGAATGATTGGAATTCTCGCTCTCGAAATTGCCCTCCGACAGCCAGAGCGGCCAGGCGATGTTGTCCGAGTAGGCCAGGGTCAGGCTGATCGCGTACTCGGCCGCCGCCCGATCGACATGGAGCTTGCAGACATCCCCTTTCCGGTAGACCCGGAAATAGGACGTCGTGGGCAGGAGTTCCTTGCCGGTCATGGCTTGCATATAGGGCGTCAGCGTCCACAGGATCGTGGCGTGGAAGGGTGACCGGTAGGCATAGTTCTCGAAACAGAAGTTTTCGGTGAAAGGCCCCTTCCCCCAAATGCCCTCATAGGCTTCCCGCGAATTGCCCAGCTCGGTCTCGAACATGCGCAGCGTGGCCATCGCGACCTCTGGCGGGAACATCTGGTGGGCATAGGCCCAGCCCTGTTGTTCAAAGCTCGCGCGCAGCGTTTCCAGCTGTTTCAGTCGATCATACATGCCTCACCCCCGTGATATTACGGATAATTCATGTGTCTGCCGGGGGTGTCCACCCCTCGTTCCCAGTCTGCGCAAGCCCGGACACGCACGGCAGATCGGCCGTCCCCGACTTGACCCGACAGCGCCGATCAACAGGATAGGCGACGGTAAGGAGGCCTGTTCGGGCCGGGGAGAATGATCATGAAATCACTATTGGGCGGCGTCGCGATCGGCGCCATCATCGCGGGTGCCGGCGTGTTTTATTACACGGCGGGCGATACCGCTGCGCCGAGTTCGGCTGAGGACACGGGCACGACTTCAGAAAGCGCTGAAGTGACTGTCGCCGATGCGGCGGCTTTCCTTGAGGAATCGACGGCTGAACTGCGCGAATTCAGCGAGTTCGGGGCCCGGACAGCCTGGGTGCAGAACAATTTCATCACCTACGACACCAACTGGCTGCTGCAGCGCATGGGCGCCCAGGGCACCGAAATGTCCGTCCGCATGGCGACCGAGGCCGGCCAGTATGCGGATCTGGACCTGCCGCAGAATCTGGAACGCCAGATCAATGCCCTGCGCAATGGAATTACCCTGCCGGCGCCGAACGACCCGGCCGCGGCAGCCCGCCTGTCCGAACTGACCACGCGCATGGGCTCGTCCTATTCCGCCGGTCTGATGGAAATCGACGGCGAGATGGTCGATCACAACGAGCTGGAAAACATCATGCGGACCAGCCGTGACCCGGAATTCCTGTCCTATGTCTGGAATGGCTGGCGTGAGGCCTACGATCCGGCCCAGATGGCCACCGACTATGCGGAAATGGTCGAGATTGCCAACCAGGGCGCCCGCGATCTGGGCTTCGACAATCTCGCCCAGATGTGGCTGTCCAACTACGACATGCCGGCGGACGAGATGGAAGCCGAGGTGGAGCGCCTCTGGGGTCAGGTTGCCCCCTTCTATGAGCAGCTCCACTGCCATGTCCGGACCAATCTGAACGATCTCTACGGCGATGACGTCCAGGCAGCCGACGGCCCGATCCGGGCTGACCTTCTGGGCAATATGTGGGCCCAGGGCTGGGGCTCCCTGTCGGATGTCGCTGGCGTTGGCAGCGCTGAAGCCGCGTACAGCCTCGATGATCTGCTCGTCGAAGCCGACTACACGCCGCTGCGCATGGTGGAGACGGCCGAGACCTTCTTCACCTCGCTGGGCATGGAAGAATTGCCGGACACGTTCTGGGAACGCTCCCTGATCACCCAGCCGCGCGACCGCCAGGTTGCGTGTCACGCTTCCGCCTGGAACCTCGACAGTGAAGAAGACCTGCGGATCAAGATGTGTACCCTGGTCAATGGCACGGACTTCGTGACCGTCCACCACGAGCTGGGCCACAATTTCTACCAGCGTGCCTACAATGATCAGGAATTCCTGCTGCAGGGCGGCGCCAATGACGGATTCCACGAAGCCATCGGCGACTTCATCGCCCTCTCCGTGACGCCGGAATACCTGGTGCAGATCGGTCTGCTCGACGAAGCCGACATGCCGGGTGCGGATGCCGACCTGTCGCTGCTCATGGATACGGCGCTCGACAAGATCGCCTTCCTGCCCTTTGCAGTGATGATGGACCAGTGGCGCTGGCGTGTGCTTCGCGGCGAAATCCAGCCAGAAGACTATAATTCCGCCTGGTGGGAATTGCGTGAGAGCTATCAGGGCATTGTGCCGCCGGTGGACCGTCCGGCCGACGCCTTCGATCCGGGCTCTAAATACCACATTGCCAACAATGTCCCGTATTTGCGCTATTTCCTGAGCCATATCCTGCAGTTCCAGTTCCACCAGGCCGCCTGCGAAATGGCCGGTTGGGAAGGCCCGCTGCACCGTTGCTCCATCTATGGAAACGAGGAAGTTGGCGCGCGCTTCAACGCGATGATGGAAATGGGCGCCTCGCAACCCTGGCCGGACGCGCTGGAAGCCTTTACCGGCACCCGCGAAATGGATGGCTCGGCCATCATCGCCTACTTCCAGCCCTTGATGGACCATCTGGAAGCCGAGAATGAGGGCCAGTCCTGCGGCTGGTAATCTGAGCGATGAATGAACGCGGCCCCGTCACCCGGCGGGGCCGTTTTTCTTTGACGGGGGAATAGCTCGATGGACTGGAGTGTGTTCGATTTCCTGGTGGCGGCCCTGCTGCTCGTGCTTCTGTTTGGTGCGATCGGATTGATCTTCGTCCGGCGTTGGTCCTGGCTCTACAGGCTGGGCTTGGCGCTCAGCCTGGTTACGGGGGCCTTGCTGTTCTGGGTCGCCGGCGCTGTGGGTCTCATCGGCGGCGCCGCGCATGACGCCAATATGGCCTATCCCGCGATGCTGACCCTCGGTCTGATTGGCAGTGTAGTGGTCCGCTTCAAGGCTTCGGGGCTGGCCCTCTTGCTGGGCGGGCTGGGTATCGCCCAGCTGGCCATCGGCCTCATAGCCGTCCTGGCAGGTTTGGGTCAGGACTCCCAGCGCTGGCCCGACGATATCCTCGCGACCAGCTTCATCTTCAGCCTGCTCTGGCTGTCCGCCGGTTTCTGCTTCTGGCGGGACTGGAAAACCCGCTAGCCGCCCAGGAAGACCCGCTCGAAAGTCCACCAGAGCGCCATGGCGGCAATCGCCACGGACACGATCCGGACCAGCCAGGGATACCAGGCGGCTTCCCGGAACCAGTGCAGGGCGAGCCAGCACCCCAGAACAATGGTCAGCTGGCCCAGTTCCACACCGACATTGAAGCTCAGCAAGGCCGGGACAAGCTGCCCCTGCGGCAGGCCCAGCTCCGAGAGCACGCCGGCAAAGCCCAGCCCGTGGAACAGGCCGAAACCGAAAACGATGGCCGGCCGCCAGCGCGTCATGTCCTTGAAGACCAGATTCTCGATCGCGACGAAGGCGATGGACAGGGCGATGATCGGCTCGACGATGGAAGCCGGCAGGCTGACCAGTCCGAGCGTGGCCAGGGCCAGGGTCAGCGTGTGGGCCAGGGTGAAAGCCGAAACCTGCCAGATCAGGGGTTTCAGGCGTGTGGAGGCGAAGAAGAGCGCCAGGACGAAGAGGATGTGATCCAGTCCCTTGGGCAGGATGTGCGTATAGCCCAGCTGCAAATAAAGCCCGATGACGTCAAAGACCGTCTGTTCCTGCGCCACCAGCATGGCCACCCCCGTTTGAAACCGTCCGCAAGCTAGGCGGGGGTCGTTACGGCTTCAAGCACGGCTCGCGGTTCGGCGGCAGGCGGGTTACACCTCGGATCACAGAGCGAATCTCAACGAGCCGGGGTCCAAGCCCGGTCGGCAGGGAGTGATCATGAGCGATCAGTTCAAAACCAGTGTCGATGTCTCCGGCGAGGACATCCATTGGGATTTCAAGGACGCCATGTCCTATGGCGGATATCTGGGCCTCGACCGGCTCCTGACGGCCCAGAAATGCCTGACCGATGAGCATGATGAGATGCTCTTCATCATCATTCACCAGGTCGGCGAGTTGTGGATGAAACTCCTCATCCATGAGGTTGAGGGCGGGATTGCGCATCTCCGCGATGACGAAATCGGTCCGGCCCTGAAAATGTTCGCCCGTGTCTCCCGTACCCAGGAACAGCTGATCCAGGCCTGGGATGTCCTGGCGACGATGACACCTGCGGATTATCTCGCCTTTCGGGATGCGTTGGGACAAAGCTCCGGTTTCCAATCCTTCCAGTATCGTACGCTGGAATTCCGCCTCGGGAATAAGAACGCCGCCATGGCGCGGGTTCATGCGGATAATCCTCCGGCGCATCAGATGGTTACACGCGCGCTGGAGCTTCCGAGCCTGTGGGATGAGACCCTGCGTTTGCTGGCGCGCAAGGGGTATGACATTCCGGCGGAGGCTGTGGATCGTGACTGGACCCAGCCCTATAAACCCTCCGGGAAAGTCGAGGATATCTGGCGCGATATCTATCATGACAGCGAGACCCATTGGGAGGCCTATGAGCTGGGCGAGAAGCTGGTCGACCTGGAACACAAATTCCAGCAATGGCGCTTCAACCACATGAAAACCGTGGAACGCATCATCGGTTTCCGGCGCGGCACGGGGGGCACGTCCGGTGTTTCCTACCTCGTGAAAGCGCTGGATCTTCGCTTCTTCCCGGAAATCTGGACCGTCCGTACCACGCTTTGAACCCGCAGGCCCCGACATGAAAAACCTTGAAACAATCCGGCAGCTTGATGCTGCTGACTCCCTCGCTCATTTCCGGGACCGGTTCGAACTTCCCGACGGCCTGATCTATCTGGACGGCAACTCCCTAGGCGTCATGCCCAAGAGTGCGCCGGAGCGGATGAAGACCGTGGTGGAGACCGAATGGGGTCAGCATCTGATTACCTCTTGGAACCGGCATGACTGGATCGGCCTGCCGCGTCGTCTCGGCGCGATCATTGCCGGACTGGTCGGTGCCAATCCGGAGGAAGTGGTGGTCGCCGATTCGACCTCTATCAACATTTTCAAGACGTTGAGCGCGGCACTTCAACTCAACCCCGAGCGCTCTGTCATCCTGTCGGAAACCGGCAATTTCCCGACCAATGTCTACATGATGCAGGGGCTCAGCGCGAACAGCGGGGGTTCAGTCCGGCATCAAATGGTACCCACAAACGACCTGGAAGCGCACTTCAATGATGACGTGGCGGCACTCCTGATCACCCAAGCGCACTACAAGACAGGTTATCTGCACGACATGCAGGCCATCACGAAGGCGGCCCAGGAGAAGGGCATCATCGTGATCTGGGATCTGTGCCATTCCGCCGGCGCCCTGCCCGTCGACCTCAATGCCTGCCATGCCGACATGGCGGTAGGCTGTGGCTATAAATATCTCAATGGCGGACCGGGCGCGCCCGCCTTCATCTTTGTCGCTGAACGTCACCAGGAGAAAGTGATGCCGGTCCTGTCGGGTTGGCTGGGTCATGCCCGCCCGTTCGACTTTTCCGACCAGTACGAGCCGGCCCCGGGAATTGACCGGTTCAAATGCTCCTCCCCCTCCATTCTGGGCATGTCGGTGCTGGAATGCGGTCTCGAGATCGCGGCCGAAGCGGACATGGCGGAGGTGCGCAAGAAATCGATCGCCCTGACCGAATTATTCATCGAACAGGTGGAAACCCGTCTGGCCGGTCAGGGGTTCGAACTGGCCAGTCCGCGCGATCCATCGATCCGCGGCAGCCAGGTCTCCTTCCATCATGAGAACGGCTATCCGATCATGCAGGCACTGATCGACCGGGGTGTGATCGGCGATTTCCGGGATCCGGACATTCTGCGCTTCGGCTTCACCCCGCTCTATACCTCCCATGAGGATGTCTGGCGGGCGGCGGAAATCCTGCAGGACATCATGGAAAGCGGAGTCTGGCGGGAACCGCGGTTCAGTGTCCGGTCAGCCGTGACCTGACGGACAGGCCGGAAGGTCTCACAGCTCGATAATGTGTCCCGTCGCCGGGTCCCCGCCATTGGTCGCCAGATCCTTGATGACGGCCTGTGCGGCGTCAAAGCCCCGCTGGACATCCAGGGTCATCCAAGACGGCTCGGCCGTTTCCAGATGGCTGAAGAAGGCGGATTCAGCCGCATTATAGCGACGCGTGACTTCAGCGCCGCCCCAGTCAGCATTGCGCTTCTTGATCTGGTTGGGCGCGAAATAGGCCACGGGTTTCGGACCGGGAATATCCTGTTTGGAAATATAGTCCGTGGTCGCAGCGGAACCGGCAAAACAATCGTGGAGCAAATTGTCCCCGAAGTGCTCGTGAATCCGGGCGCGAAGCGCATTGTCGCCGGAGAAATCGACATAAATGGCGGGAATGCCAGCATCGAGGGATTCAACATCCCCGTAATCGGCCACAGAATCATAACAGCCCAGGCCGGCGACATAATCGGTGTTTCGGCGTGATGTCAGGGCGATAGAGGGAATGCGGTCCTCACTCAGGCAGAAGGCCGTTCCGTAGGCCGTCTTGCTGGAAGCACTCGACACGATGAGTTGTCGGGCACCGAAACAGCCATTGTCTTCCAGAAAGTCTGCCAGCATGAAGGATGTGATGAAAAGCGGACGATAGAGCGCCTGAAAGGCTTCCCGGTCGGGCTGGTAGACGGCGTCTTCGCTGCAGCGCGTATACTGGTTGTAGGCCGAGACGAGACCGCGGCGATGT
Organism: Maricaulis alexandrii; assembly: GCF_005871165.1. Lineage (GTDB taxonomy): Bacteria > Pseudomonadota > Alphaproteobacteria > Caulobacterales > Maricaulaceae > Maricaulis > Maricaulis alexandrii. The sequence continues at coordinate 293,228 of NZ_SWKP01000003.1, forward strand.
TCTGCCCCGTCATAAAAGCCCCGCTGCGTGATCCGCTCCGGGCGCATCACGAAATGGCTGGCGATCGGAAAATAACCATAGAAACGCTCTCCGACCTCGAGACCGGCAATGTCCGATGCCACGATGTCGGCAAATCCCCAGACCGGCATGTGCCCCCAGCCGTCCTGGCCCGTTGGGAAGAAATACCAGTATTGCATGGCATCCCCGAAGGCGGCGTAGGTGATGTTGTTGGTTGTCAGGGAAAAACGATCCAGCTTGACCATGATTTCCCCGGGGCCGGCCTGCGGTGTTTCCCCGGTTTCGATACGGGTGTGTCCGAGATCTGATTTATCCGTGAGAAGGTGGCTGTAGGCGGTCATGACGGTCCTGACTGGAAAACTGGAATCGTCATAGATTGATACCAGTTCGACACGCCAAAGGGTTCGGATTTGAGTGCCTCCACCCCGCCCCGCCAGACTTCCCTGCCCCGCCCGCGCAAACGGCCGGTCCAGGATCGTTCGCGTTTCACCGTGCAGGCGATTTACGATGCCTATGTTCGGATTTGGCGTCGCGGTGGAGCAGACGCTGTCACCATGCGGGCGCTGGCCGACGAGTCCGGTTTTGCGATCGGCACCATCTACGAATACTTCCCCAACAAGCCCGCCCTGCACTCCGGCTATATCCGCCATGTCATGGACAGTCTGCGCGAGCGGATTCGCGAGCAGGTGGTTGAACAGGGCGAAGGCTCTTGGCGTACGCGTCTGGCATTGCTGGTGAGCATTACGTGCGGCGGTGACCCGGACGCCGCCTATTTTGATCGCGCGATGCATGATCTGGAATCCGGTATCGCGTCACAGGACGACCACCAGCGCTCCTTTGACGCTCTGGCGAATGTCTGGTGGGACGCCGTGTGCAGTTGGGCCGACCTCACACCGCCCCCGGCGCCCGAGCGCGTCCGCATGTTGGTCTTCATGGTCTGGAGCGCGGTGCGCTATCGTATTCTGGTTGCACCGCTGCAGCAGTCACCGGAACACTGGAGAGACGAGATTCTGGAAATCTGTGAGTGCACCCTGTCGGGCCACACGCCCGAATGATGCGGCAGTGGCGAAACGGGGTTTTGTCGCAGCAGCTCACCCTCTAGCTTCCAGCGGTCCACCCGGGCGAACGCAATTGCGTATCAAGGAGATAACGCGACATGCATTTCGGTGTCTTTGACCTGTTCAAGATCGGTGTCGGTCCGTCCAGCTCCCATACGGTGGGACCAATGAAGGCGGCCAAGATCTTCGTGGAACGTGCCATCGCCGATGCCGGTGACCGCAAGATCTCGCGTCTGGAATCGGAACTCTATGGCTCCCTGGCGCTGACCGGACTCGGGCACGGTACCGATACGGCGGTCCTTCTGGGTCTTGAGGGCCAGGACCCGGCCCGCATCAATCCGGACACCATCCCGCACCGCCTGGACCGGATCCGCACGGAAAAGACGCTCAAGCTCACCAATGGTGACGAGATCGGCTTCGACGAGAAGCGCGATCTCGATTTTCGTGGCGATGTTCGCCTGCCCTTCCACTCCAATGCGGTGAAATTCATCGCCTATGGCGAAGGCGAGGAGATCCTCCGCGAGGAGATCTGGTATTCCATCGGCGGCGGCTTCGTCATCGACGAGACCGAGGCGGGCAAGAATTCCGCGGCCGATGTGAAGGAAGGCGAACCCTTCCCCTTCAACTCCGCCGCCGAACTCCTGGAAATCGGGGAGCGTGAGGGCCTGTCCATCCACCGCATCATGCTGGCCAATGAACGCACCTTCCTGCCCGAGGACACGATCCGGGCCGGCGTGGAGGGGTTGTGGCGCGCGATGGAAGACTGCATTGATCGCGGTCTGACCCAGGACGGCGTCCTGCCCGGCGGGCTGAATGTGAAGCGGCGTGCGCCGAAACTCTATCGCGACCTGAAGGAAAACCCGGTCGACCCGGCCAAGGACCCCCTCGCCCCGATGGACTGGATCAATCTCTGGGCCATGGCCGTGAATGAGGAAAATGCCGCCGGCGGCCGCGTCGTCACGGCGCCGACCAATGGCGCCGCCGGCATCATCCCGGCCGTGGCGCGCTATTTCGACAAATACCATCGTGACCCGGATGACGAGGAAGCCCTGCAGCGCTTCTTCCTGACTGCGGCCGCCATCGGTTCTCTCTACAAGAAGAACGCCTCCATCTCCGGCGCGGAAGCCGGTTGCCAGGGCGAAGTGGGCGTGGCCTGTTCCATGGCCGCAGCGGCCCTCGCCGCCGCCATGGGCGCCAACAACCACCAGATCGAGGATGCCGCCGAGATCGGTATGGAACACAATCTCGGCCTGACCTGCGATCCGGTCGGCGGTCTGGTCCAGATCCCCTGTATCGAGCGCAATGCCATCGGCGCCATCAAGGCGATCGATGCGGCCCGCCTCGCCCTCAAGGCCACCTCCGCGGACATGAAGGTCTCCCTCGACCAGGTCATCGAGACCATGCGCCAGACCGGTGTCGACATGCAGGAGAAGTACAAGGAGACCAGCCAAGGCGGTCTCGCGGTGAATGTGGTGGCCTGCTGAAACGCTCGCCCCGCCCCATTTGTCGGATGAAACAAGTTAGAGTAGTATAACGACGCCTGACAGTCTCAGGTGCGTAGTTCGCAGTGCGTTGTGAATTCAATCCACAGTCAATAAAGGCGAACGAAATGACCTCATCCCACAGCAATAGCGTGATCCTGGAATCCGAGCTGATCGAGTCGGTCGAATATATCGAAGGCAGCTTCGTGATCTCGTCCGGTCAGCCCTATGAATCCGGCCCCACGCCGAAGAACCAGGGCAAGGGCGTCTGGGAAATCACGGTGAATTGCGGCCGTCACAAGACGTCCGAAGTCGCGGATAAATTCGATTCCCTGTGCGGCGGCGAATATCATGAGTATGCGCCCAAGGGTGGCGGCGGAACGCCGGACGAGCTGAACTTCATGTTCGGCCTGACGGTGACGTTCAAGAACGCCACGCCGGTTACGCTCTACTTGGCCCAGGGCCACTATTCCAGCCACAACAACTGGTGGATCGGCGGCCAGAATGTCGTCAATGACGGCAAGCCGGACCTGGTCCTGATTTCCAATGATCGGCCCATCCAGATCCTGCGCATGTCAGGCTCGACCTCGAAGATCGAGTTCGAAACCCTGGCCGCCAGCGCCAAGGCGGCCAAGAGCCTCGCCGGCGCCAGCTGAGACACCCCCTCCGCTGCGCCCTCCCTGCATGACTCTCGCAGCGGACACCAAAAAGGCGGCTCCCATTGGAGCCGCCTTTTCCATGATTGTCTGTCAAAAACCAGTCAGGCCGCTTCGTGCTGGACCAGGTTTTCCGCCACGGTGTACTTGGCCTCGGTCTTCTCGGCGATTTCCTCGAGCGTGGCGCCCGGGGCGATCTCGATCAGTTCCAGATGATCGCCCTTCACATCGAACACGCCCAGCGTGGTGATGATGCGGTGGACGCAGGCCTTGCCGGTCAGCGGCAGGGTGCATTCCTTGAGCAGTTTCGGTTCACCGGCCTTGTTCGCATGGTCCATGATCACGACGACGCGCTTGACGCCAGCGACCAGGTCCATGGCGCCGCCCATGCCCTTCACGAGCTTGCCCGGGATCATCCAGTTGGCGATATCGCCGGTTTCCGAAATCTCCATGGCGCCCAGGATGGACAGGTCGATATGTCCGCCCCGGATCATGCCGAAACTGTCGGCGGAGGAGAAATAGGAGGTGCGGCGCAACTCGGTGATGGTCTGCTTGCCGGCATTGATCAGGTCGGGATCGACCTCGTCATCATAGGGAAACGGCCCCATGCCCAGCATGCCGTTCTCCGACTGCAGGGTGACGTCGATATCCTCGGCAATATGGTTCGCCACCAGGGTGGGAATGCCGATGCCGAGATTGACGTAGAAACCGTCTTCCAGTTCTTGCGCGGCGCGTGCCGCCATGTCGTCGCGGGTCCAGGCCATTATGCTGTCTCCCTTTCACGAACCGTGCGCTGTTCGATGCGCTTTTCAAACTCACCCTTGAAGACGCGCTGGACGAAAATGCCCGGCGTGTGGATCTCGTCCGGATCCAGTTCGCCCAGTTCGACGATTTCCTCGACCTCGGCCACGGTGACCTTGCCGGCCGTCGCCATCATCGGATTGAAATTGCGGGCGGTCTTGCGGAAGACCAGATTGCCCTGCGGGTCCGCCTTCCAAGCCTTCACGATGGAGACATCGGCCTTCAGCCCGGTTTCCATGATGTAGGTCTCGCCGTCAAACTCACGGTGTTCCTTGCCTTCCGCGATCAGCGTGCCGACACCGGTCTTCGTGAAGAAGCCCGGAATACCCGCCCCGCCGGCGCGGATACGCTCGGCCAGCGTGCCCTGCGGATTGAATTCCAGCTCCAGCTCGCCGGACAGGAATTGGCGCTCGAACTCCTTGTTTTCGCCGACATAGGAGGAGACCATTTTCTTGATCTGCTTGGCGTCGAGCAGGATGCCGAGACCGAAACCGTCGACCCCGCAATTATTGGACACGACCGTCAGGTCTTTCACGCCGGCAGCGTGAAGGGCGGCAATGGAATTCTCCGGAATGCCACACAGGCCGAACCCGCCGGCCATCAGCGTCATCCCGTCAAACACCAGCCCGTCGAGCGCGGTCTTGGCGTCCGGATATACCTTGTTCATGCAGACCTCTGTGCAAAGTTGATATTCGGTTCATGTTTTATATCGTGACCGCCGCAAAATGCTAGTCCGCCGGTGTAGAACCCGCGTTCCCCTCCCGGTCCGCGCGTACACGGGCGTCGATCTCGATGGCCAGTGCACCACCGAAAAACACCGCATAGGCGGACCAATAAATCCACAGCAGGAAGACCACAAGGGCTCCCAGGGAGCCGTAGACGGAGAAGTCCACCATGCGGGCGACATAGAGTGAAAACCCCTTGGACAAAAGAAGCCAGAGCGTGGTCGAGACCAAGGCCGCAATTGTGGAGGCCCGCCACATCACCGCTTCGGTCCGGCGGCGCATCGTCATCCGGTAAAGGAGTTCCAGGGCGATAAACATGACCAGCGCCGCCGTGGTCCATTCATTGAACAGGCCGCGGATGTCCAGCGGATCGAGACCCATGAATTCGAACACCTGGCGCAGTACGACCGGGATGGCCAGAACGGCCAGATTGGCGAAGGTCAGCAAGGCTCCGCCGATCAGGACCGAACTCATGGCCAGGATGTTGAAGTGGATCACATTGCGGATGTCCTGGTCCTCTGCGAGGTGGTTCAACCCGGCAATGATCGCCTTGGCCCCGCGAGACGCCGCGAACAAGGCAATGGCCAGGGCGATGGCGCCATTCACGGACAGGGCGGAGATTGGCGCATCGGCGAGCCGTCCCAACTGGGCCAGAACGAAATCCTGAGCCCCCGGTGGCATGATTTCCGCAATTCGGGCCAGTTGCGCTTCGGCATCCTCAATGGAGTTGGTCAGTCCGTAGATGGACATGGCCAGGGCCATGGCGGGAAACAGGGCCAGCATGCCGAAATAGGAGGCGCCGCCCGCAAACAGCATCACATCGCGCGCCATGGAACGGCTCACCGCCGCCACCACCACACTGGCAGCCCTGAAAAGGGGATGCGAACGCACCCGGTCCAGATCCAGTTTCTTGATCATATTCGTCGTCTCTGCCCCCTGCCCCGCATGACCGGGGCCTTCATCCTGACGGGAATCGGTGATTATGGCGACCGGTGCAAGCGGGACGGTCCCGTTTGCTGCATCAGGATAGGCCGATGTCCTTTTCCAAGGCAGTGGAGCTGCTGCAACTGGCGCGCATGGCGTCCAATTATGCCGGAGTCTCGCTGGGCGAGATCGAGGCGGAGTTCGACTGCGTGCGGCGTACGGCGCAGCGCATGACGGACGCCCTCGTCCGCGTGTTTCCCGATACCGAGGATTATGTTGATCCCGAGGGTCATAAGCGCTGGCGGGTGCCCCGCCGCAAGGTGGCGGAGTTCTTTGCGCCCACCGCCGACGAAGTGGCGGCTCTGGAACTGGCGGGCACGACACTGGAGCGGCAGGGGTTGGGCCCGGAAGCGGCGCAGCTGCGTTCCCTGCGCGAGACCATCAACATGCTTCTGCCCGACAAGCGCCGGCCCGGTCTTGAAGCCGATGAGGAAGCCCTGCTGGAAGCCATGGGGCATGCCGCCCGTCCTGGTCCGCAGCCGGTCTCGGATCCGCGCATCGATGGCGCCATTGCCGAAGCCCTGAAGGGTCCGTTCGTGCTGAACATCCGCTATCGCGGCCGCCAGGACCAGGAAGCCAATGTGCGGGAGGTGGAGCCCTACGGCCTGCTACTGGGCGCGCGGCGCTATCTGGTGGGGCGTGACCGGGTACGGGGCGACGGCGTGATGCGTCACTACCGGGTCGAGGATATCGCCGGGGCGGAGGTCACGGAGGACTGGTTCGCACGCGACGCGGACTTCGACCTGGATGCCTATGCCAACCGGTCCTTCGGTGTCTTCCAGAACGAGGCCGAGTTCGGCGAGGTGGTCTGGAAGTTCACTCCGAAGGCGGCCGTGCATGCCGCCCGCTTCCGCTTCCATCCCAACCAGACCAGTGACGTCCAGGAGGACGGATCCCTGATCGTGCGTTTCATGGCATCGGGCTTGCTGGAAATGTGCTGGCACCTGTATGCTTGGGGCGACCAGGTTGAGGTGATCGCTCCACCGGCCCTGGCGGACATGGTCCGGGATCATCGTCGCAGCGACTTTCCCGGCCTGCCCTGATCACGGGCCAACTTCAATGCAAATGCCGCAGCTTGTCCGGATTGCGCATGACATAGATGGCGGTGATGCGCCCGTTTTCGATGTCGAGCGCGGTGGTCTGCAGTTCGCCATCCGGCTCTTGCGTCACAAAGCCGGGCAACCCGTTGATATAGCCCGACAGCAGACGCTGAGACGCTTGCGGCCCGTGACGCGCCAAGAGCCTTTGGAACAGATCCATCACGGCGTTGACGCCCGCGATGACGCGCAAGGCGGCCGGCCGTTTGCCGCCGCCATCGGAATGCACACTGACATCGTCGGCAAGGAGCCGGCCCAAAGCGGTCAGATCCCCCTGGCGGGAGGCCTGGAAGAAGGCATCGGCGAGCGCCATGCCCTGCTCCTGATCGAGCTGATAGCGCGGCCGGGCCTCACGTACATGGCGCCGGGCTCGGGCGGCCAACTGCCGGCAGGCAGTAGCCTCGCGATCCAGCGTGCGCGCAATCTCGTCATAATCCTGGCCAAACACGTCATGCAGCAGGAAGGCCGCGCGTTCGAGCGGAGACAGCCGCTCCAGCGCCAGCATCAGCGGCAGGGTGACATCGTCAACCGGTTCCGGATCGAACACCGGCTCGGGCAGCCAGGGACCGATATAGGTCTCGCGTCTGCGGCGGGCCGATTTGAGCTGGTCCAGGCAGAGCCGCGTGACCGTGCGTCGCAGAAAGGCTGCGGGCTCGCGTACGGAATCCCGGTCGGTGCGCAGCCAGCGCAGGAAGGCGTCCTGGATGATGTCTTCGGCATCCGCGACCGAACCCAGCATGCGATAGGCCACCCGAGTCAGGCCCGGACGCAGCGGCTCGAAAGCCGCCGCTGCGTCGCTGTCGACAGGCCGTGCCATCAGGCGACCGCATCCGCCGGCACGCTCGTGGGATCCTCCATGAAGATGCCGAAGCCGACAGCGATCCGGTTCCAGCCATTGATCATGTTGATCATCAAGGTGAGTTGCACGCGCTCGGCTTCGGAATAATGCGCCTTCAGTCGGGCATAGGCCGTATCATGCTCGGGATGGTGGGAAAGCCGCGTCATCGCATCTGTCCAGGCCAAGGCTGCCTGCTCGCGTTCGGTGTAGCACGGCGCATCCCACCAGGCCGAGACCAGGTTGATGCGCTGTTCTGTCTCACCCTTGGCGCGGGCCGCGGCGGTGTGCATGTTCAGGCAATTGGCGCAACCATTGAGCTGGGAAGCCCGGATCTCGACGAGCTCGGCGAGCGGTGAGCCCAGGCTTTCGGACACCTGCAAGGACAGGCGGGTCCAGCTTCGCATCAGTTCACCTTCCGAGGCGAAGGGATCGAGTTTGGCAGTCATGAACGTCGTCCTTTTTCAATGTGACGCTAGTCATGACGCGACAGCCGGCCCCTTTGTGACATGTGCGCTGAAAAAGATCAGCGGACGGCGATGCGGACCTGGTCGGAGTTTTGCCAGGACGGCATGGAGTGGCCGTCGGCGGCACTCATGGCGAGCTGGTAACCCTTGGCCAGATAGCGGCAGATCGAGCGCTCATCCTCGACATGGATGCAGTCGATTACGTCGCCGGGACGTTGCATGCGGAAGAAACCGTCGCGGAAACGGTGCGGGACCATGTTGCGCAGGGCGCCACCGGCCCCTTCGACATATGCGTTGATTGCGATCGCCATCGGGCTCTCCATCTCGTGTGTGTCTCGATGATGGGAGAATGCCAGAGGGTCAGGACAAAACCTGTCACCCCCATATCGGCCAATGCCGCACGCAATAAGAAACGCCGGTCGTTGGGGGCGACCGGCGTCTCAGGGCTATCTATTCGATATCGAGACCAGCCAACGAGCGAGGGACTACAGGGTGTTCGCTGATCTCGGGATTGACCCTAGGCGGCCCGCGCTGAACCCGACATGAACAGAAAACTGAGCGAAAATTTTTACCGCTTGATGCGCTTGCTTGTCAGGACAAATCGGCTTGGCTATCGCTGACATCGGATAGGTTCCGGCAGGTAAATGACAAACGCACAGACGCTTAGCCCCTGGACGCAAGACCGGCTGGACCAGGTCCAGCTGGGCCATGTGCGTTTTCTGGCCGGTCAGGCCGGAGGGCAGCGCGCCAGACTCGCTGGCGCCAACTTGTCCGGACTGGATCTGAACGGGCAAGACTGGCGCGATGCCGATTTCACGGGCTGCGATCTCTCCGCCTGCCGGTTGGACGGCGCCAATCTGGCCGGCGCCCGTCTGACTGGTGCGAGACTCAACCGGGCCTCCCTGATCGGATGCGGGCTGGAGCGTGCGGACCTGCGCGGCGCCGACCTGGAAGCTTGCCGGGCAATCGCCTGTCGGGCCGAGGGCGCCGACTTCCGCGAACAGACCCTGCCGGGACCGGACGGACAATTGATCTGCCGAACCACGAACCTGCACGGTGCTGATTTCGCAGGCGCCTCCTTGTCAGGGGCCCGCCTCGCCGGGGTCGAGGCCCGCGCGGCTGTGTTCGACGATGCCAATCTGGCCGGCGCGCGTTTCAATCGGAGTGATCTGTCTTCGGCCAGCCTTCGCGGATGCCGCCTGGCCGGAGCTGATCTGGCGAGCGCCAATCTGAAAGGGGCCGATCTGCGCGGATCGGATGAAAGCCGCGCCCGGCTCGACATGGCGGAAACGAGGGACTGGCAGACGGGCCCCGACCCGGAACGCCGGCCGCCGCCTGAAACCCGTCCCCCCGATCCCTCGGCAGACGCCCTGTTTGCCGCTCACGAAAAACGCGTCGCCGGGCGCAGCGACGCGGATGTGGACCTGTCCGGCCTCGACCTAACGGGCGCCGGCCAAGCCGCGGGCATGGCCCTCACGGCCTTGCGCGCCTCCGGGTCGGATTTGTCCGGACTGGACCTGACGGGGGCCCAGCTTCAGGGGGCGCGCCTTTCCGGCAGTGATCTGCGTGGCTGCATCCTGCGCCAGGCAGACCTGCGCGGTTCCGACCTGTCCAACACGCTGATGACGCATTGTGATCTGCGCGGCGCCAATCTGGGACCACTGACGCTGCCCGGCGACCGGGTCCTGCCGGTCAATCTGACCGGCGCCAATCTGCGTTTTGCCGATCTGCGCCAGAGCAATATCGAAGCGGCAAGGCGCGAGGCCTGCCAAATGGGTTATGTCCGCATCGAGGCGGACCGGCTGGCAGGATTGGACCTGCCCGACGACCAGGCCCGCACCGCCCTCACCGGCTAGATCTCCCAGCTTTTCAGGATCTCGTCGCGGTCCGAACCGGGTACGGGGGCCGGGCCCTGGATGGCGCCCGGAGTGCGCGAAAAGCGCGGGGCCGGCGCGGGATGGCGGAACCCGTCCATGTCCTGATAGGTCCCGCGCTCGACCATGTGCGGATGGGCGGCGCTCTCCTCATAGGTCAGGACCGGCGCGAAACAAGCATCCGTGCCTTCCAGCAGCTCGCACCATTCATCGCGGGTCTTTTGCTTGAAGATGGCCGCAAAGTGTTCCTGTCCGGCCTCCCAGCCCTTGCCCGTCCAGTCATTGGGGTACTCACCCATATCGACACCGATTTTCTCGCACAGCAGGGCGTAGAATTCCAGTTCCAGCGGACCCAGGGAGATGTGTTCACCGTCCGCGCATTCATAGACGGAATAGAAGTGGCAGCCGCCGTCGAGCAGATTGGCCTCGCGTTCCGGCTTCCACAGACCGGCCGCGATGAGCTGGTGCTGGGAGGCCATCAGGGAAACCGCACCATCGACGATGGCAGCATCCACCACCTGGCCTTCACCGGTGGTTCGGGCATGGGTCAGGGCGGCGAGTACACCAAAGCCCAGATACATCGCGCCACCGCCGAAATCGCCGACCAGGTTAAGCGGGATGGCCGGTTTTTCTTTCGGGCCGATCGCGCCCAGCGCGCCGGTGATCGAGATATAGTTGAGATCATGCCCGGCCGCATGGGCGAGCGGGCCATACTGGCCCCAACCTGTCATGCGCCCATAGACCAGGGCGGGGTTTTCCTTCAGCGCCACCTCCGGCCCCAGGCCCAGACGTTCCATCACGCCGGGGCGATAGCCTTCCAGCAGAATGTCGGACTTGGCGATCAGCTGGCGGCACAGGGCCAACTCGTCCTCGTCTTTCAGATTGAGGGCGATCGAGCGTCGTCCGCGGCCCATGATATCGCCGGAACCGCCGCCATGGGCGCCCGGACGATCAATCCGCACCACGTCTGCGCCCATGTCGGACAGCATCATGGCGCAGAAGGGGGCCGGACCCAATCCGACAAACTCCAGCACTTTAACGCCTTTTAGAGGACCTTGGGGTTTCATATCGCCAACCTTTGATTCGTCTGTTCCAGAAGCGTGGCACTTGTGACAAACTCGCGAAATACGGCATCAGCAATCAAGTCTGCAGGGGGACGCATGGGACGCACGCTGGATGTCCTCGTTTTCGGCTTGTCCGAACGGGTTGACGGTCTGGCGGACCAACTGGGTCGCCTGGCGCTTAATTGCCGAATTGTGCGGGCGGATACACCGCCGTCCCGCCGCAACCGCCCTTGGGCGGGCGCCATTTTGCTGGCCGATTGCGACAATGATGTTCGCGACGGTCTGGCCGCCTTTTCCCGTTTTGCCGGTGAAGATTATCCCGTGCTCGTGGTCGGACCGCCCGGCCTGGTCGAGCATCCTCATGTCGATGCCTGGCTGCGTGACCCGGCCCCGGCCGTGCAGATCGCGGCCCGCATTCGCGCCCTCTTCCGTCTTTGCGTGATGGAAAACGTCGCCGTGCGCCGCACCGAGGTCACCAAGCTCTACGGTCAGCGCGGTGAAATGGTTGAGCGCAACGATACCAGCACCGCCATTCTCTATGTCGGTGAAGCGACGCCGCGCTTCATGGGGCTCAAGCACGCACTTGACAGTGTGGATGCCGAAGTCGTGGCGGCCTTTTCCTCCTATTCGGCCTTCGACTATCTGCACGAGCGCCCCTTCGATGCGGTTGTGCTGAACGCGGTCGGCAAGCGGGATATCGCCTTTACGATTTCCTCGGCCATGCGCCGCAATGCCCGCCTCTACCATACGCCGGTCATTCTCCTGGCCGATGCGATGGACAATCAGGCCATCGAGGAAGCCTTCGCACGCGGGGTCTCCGACATCCTGCCGCCCAAGGTGGATGATGCCGAGCTGCGCGACCGGGTCCTGACGCTGACCCAGGAACGCCGCCGCCGCCGGGCCGCCAAGAATGCGCTGGAAGCCTGCCGTGATCCGCGCTCGCTGGAGATCGAGACCGGACTGTTCAATTCCGGTTTCCTGACCTCCCATATCCAGGACCTGCTCAATGGCGCGGCCCGGGACGAGCTCTATTTCGCGATGATTGCGCTCCAGGTCATGCTGCCGGAAGGCCGTGCGACCCCGGATTCCGTCTCAGCCGAGAAGGCCCGCCGCCAGTTTGCCGCCATGCTGCGCCATCTCCTGCGCACCGAAGATGCGGCCGCGCGCTTCTCCGAGGACACTTTCCTGGCCGTCCTGCCTTATACGGACACGCCCGGCATCGACTGTGTCGCAGCCCGTGTGGCGGCGATCGCCGAGTGCACGGCCTTTGAGAGCGATGACCCGCTGCAACCCTTCCGCCTGACCGTGCGCGCTGCGCCGGTCCAGCCGCGGCCGGGTGAGACCGCAGAAGCCTTGGTCGAGCGCGCGCTTCGCGGCCTGGACCGTCCGAACCTCTACACCGCCCAGGCCTGATCAGGCTGAGCGGCGCTCACGGACCATGAGCACCAGCCCGGCCGACAGCAGGACCAGTCCGGCAAACACGACACCGCCACCGCCGAGGATGAAGGGGGTGGCCTTGTTGAGCGTGTTTTCCTTGCCCGCCCAGCTGAACACCAGGAGAGCGGCGGGAAGACACAGGCTGGCCGCCTTCAGGCACAGGCCCGACAGACCGCTCAGATGGGCTCTGACCTGCAGCATGGCGAACAGAAACACCATGAAGCCCAGCCCGGTCATCAGCATGAAGACGGGTTCCAGATAATCCTTCACGACGACACTCCCCTTGTCATGGAGGATCACGCTAGTCGCGGCAGCGTTGGCTCGCGATCCCCCGAACCGGGGAGTTCTCAGGCCTCGGCTTCATTCGCCTTGCGGGCCCGAACGGCGATATCGGCCAGCGGGGACAGTGCCCGCTCGACCGCACGCAGGCGATCTTCCGGCGCATCCCATTCGGCACGCAGCACGATCTTGTGGTCGGGACGGATTTTCCAGAGCGCCGGATTTTTCTGCAGATGGCCCACCAGACCCGGCGGGTCGATGAATTTGTCGCCGCGGAAACTGATGACGGCCCCCTTCGGTCCGGCATCCACTTTCTCGACCCCGGCATGCTTGCAGAGCGCTTTCACGGCGACAACGCGCATCAGGGTTTCCACTTCCTGCGGCAGCGGACCGAACCGGTCGATCAGCTCGGCGGCAAAGGCTTCGCGCTCGGTCTTCGTGTCCAGTGAGGACAGGCGGCGGTAGAGCTGCAGGCGGACATCGAGATCCGGGACATAGTGATCCGGAATGAGAACGGCACCGCCGGCATTGATCTGCGGCGACCAATCCCCGTCACTCTCTTCCTCGCCCCCGCCGCGCAGGGAGGCCACGGCCTCCTCCAGCATGGACTGGTAGAGCTCGACACCGACATCCTTGATGTGGCCGGATTGTTCCTCGCCCAGCAGATTGCCGCCGCCGCGCAGGTCCAGATCGTGCGAGGCCAGCGTGAAGCCGGCGCCCAGGCTGTCGAGTGATTGCATCACTTTCAGGCGCTTTTCGGCGCTGTCGGTGATCTTCTGGCGCATGGGCGTGGTCAAATAGGCATAGGCGCGCGTCTTGGACCGCCCCACCCGGCCGCGCAGCTGGTAGAGCTGGGACAGGCCGAACCGGTCGGCCCGATGAACCACAATCGTATTGGCCGTGGGAATATCGATCCCCGATTCCACGATGGTCGTGGACAGAAGCACGTCATACCGGCCCTCATAGAAGGCGGTCATGATGTCTTCCAACTGGCTCGGTGCCATCTGGCCATGAGCGGCGATGACGCTGACCTCGGGAACATTGTCACGCAGGAAGGCGGCCGTGTCCTCCAGATCGGAGATGCGCGGCACCACAAAGAAGGCCTGTCCGCCCCGGTATTTCTCGCGCAACAGGGCTTCGCGGATCGAGACCGGATCAAAGGGCGCCACATAGGTGCGCACGGCCAGTCGGTCGACCGGCGGCGTCGCGATGATGGAGAGGTCTCGGATACCGGTCAGGGACAATTGCAGGGTCCGCGGGATCGGCGTCGCCGTCAGCGTCAGCACGTGCACGTCGGAGCGCATCTCCTTGAGCCGCTCCTTGTGCTTCACGCCGAAATGCTGCTCCTCATCGACGATGAGCAGGCCGAGATCGGAGAACTTCACCGTCTTGGCCAGCAGGGCGTGGGTTCCTATGACAATCTCGGCTTTGCCCTCGGCGAGCTCGTCCCGGGTCAGCTTGGCTTCCTTGGAACTGACAAGGCGGGAGAGCTGGCGCACCTTGACCGGCCAGTTGCGGAAACGCTCCTGGAAGGTCTTGAAGTGCTGGCGGGCGAGCAGCGTGGTCGGGGCCACCACGGCGACCTGCTGGCCGCTCATGGCCACGACAAACGCCGCCCGCAGTGCCACTTCGGTCTTGCCGAACCCGACATCGCCACAGATCAGGCGGTCCATCGGCCGGCCCTTGGCGAGGTCCCCGAACACATCCTCGACCGCATTCAGCTGGTCATCGGTTTCCGCATAGGGGAAGGCGGCGCAGAATTCGTCGAAAATCCCGCTTTGGGGTTCGATCGGATCGGCCTTGCGGGCCAGACGCTCCGCCGCAATCTTGATGAGCTGGTCGGCCATGTCGCGCAGGCGTTTCTTGGCCTTGGCCTTGCGCGCCTGCCAGGCCACACCGCCCAGCTTGTCCAGCTGCGCCGTTTCCGATTCCGCGCCATAGCGCGACAACAGCTCGATATTCTCCACCGGCAGGTAGAGCTTGGCCTCGCCGGCATATTCCAGCTCGATACAGTCGTGCGGCGCTTCACTGACCGGCAGGGTCTTCAGCCCGATGAAACGGCCGAGGCCGTGATCCGCATGGATGACGAGATCACCCGGGGAAAGTGAGCCGGCCTCGACAATGATATCCGCGGATTTCCGGCGGCGGCGCGGACGCGCCAGACGGTCGCCGAGAATGTCCTGTTCCGACAGGACCGCCATGTCGGCAGTCTCGAAACCACGCTCCAGCGGCAGGATGACCCGGGCCACCTGCCCCGCCTTGAGACCGGCGACCTGCTGCCAGTGTTCGCAGGCGACAATCCCGCTGATCCCGTGATCGCCCAGGACGGCCGCCAGGCGCTCCGACGCCCCGCCGGACCAGGAGGCCAGCACGACCCGCTTGCCGTCCTTGGACAGGGCACGGACATGGGACGCTGCCGCATCGAAGACATTCGTATCCTGGGCGGCGCGCTCGGCGGAGAAGGTCTTGCCCTGCTTGCCGCCGGCATCAATGGTTTGCGGGCCGGGTTCCTGGAAAGCCGTATAACGGCGGACCACACGCTCCTTGAGCGCGTCCTGCCAGTCGGTCTCCGTGAAATAGAGCGCGTCCGGCTTCAGGGCGCGATAGGTCGGCGCCGACAGGGCGTTGTCATGCTTGGCTTCGCCGGCGGCGATACGCGAGTCGTAATAGTCGGTGACCTGGCTGATCCGCTCATCCAGCGCGTCCTCGCTGAGATGATCCAGCGCGACCATGGCGTCGGCCGGCAGGAAGTCGAAGGGTGTGGCCAGCGTGTCGTGGAAGAGCGGCAGCCAATGCTCCACCCCGGCCGGACGGGCCCCGGCGCTGACCTGTTCGTAGATCGGGTCGTCATGAACCGCGCCAAAGGCCTTCACAAAGCCGGAGCGGAAGCGCGACACGCTCGCCTCGTCCAGCAGGACTTCGCTGACCGGGGTGAAGGCAATCCCGTCCATCTGCTTGGTGGAACGCTGGGTTTCCGGATCAAAACCGCGAATGGATTCCAGCGTGTCCCCGAAGAAGTCGAGGCGGACCGGTTCCGGCGCGCCCGGCGGGAAGACATCGACGACACCGCCGCGGACCGCGTAATCCCCCGGCTCCATGACCGTGGCGGTACGGGCATAACCATTGACCGAGAAATGCTGCTTCAGCGCTTCCACATCCACGGTCGCGCCGGGACGCACCGAGATCCCGGCATGCGCCAGTACGGATTGCGGCGGACAGCGCTGGGCCATCGCATTGACGGTCGTGACCAGGATGGAGGGCGAGGCCACATCGCCCGAGGCCAGGCAGGCCAGGGTCGCAGCCCGGCGGGCCGCCACGCGCGGCGACGGCGAAATCCGGTCATAGGGCTGGCAGTCCCAGGCCGGCAGACGAAGGACCTCAATGTCGGCGGCGAAGAATTCCAGCGCGGACACGAAGGCCGCGGCCCGGGAATCATCCCGCGCGATGAAGACATTGAGCCCGCCATGGGCGCGGGCCGTGTCGGCAAAGATCAGGGCATCCAGGCCTTCCGGAGCGCCACAAACCGTAGCCGCCCCCTTGGCCCGGGCGATCATTTCAATATCGACCATCCTGCCCTGCTCTCGTCATTCAGCCCTTCGGCCCGTCGCCGTAGGCGGCGTCCCGGTGCGGGCGATAGGCTTTCACCCGGTCCATGATCGGGGTGTCAAATTCTTCCGGCGTGGGTTCACGGCCGATGATCCAGCCATAGAGGTCCTGGTCCTGCTGATCGAGCAATTGCTCGAACTGGGTCAGTTCCTCGGCGGACATGCCGTCAATATTGTCATCGCAGAACCGGCCCAGGATCAGATCGGCTTCCTTGAAGCCGCGACGCCAGGCGCGGATGCGAAGTTTTTTGCGGAGGATATCGGGGCTTTCACTCATGACCGGGGCATATAGTCTGCCAGAGGCCCGCCGTCGACCGGTGGCAGCGGCTGAACTTGTCGCTAAGGTGCGTTCACGATGCGTCCCGAGATTCTCTTTCCCCTTTTCCAGGATGTGACCGCCCTGCCCGGGATCGGTCCGCGCCTGGCCACTCTGCTGGCCAAGCTGACCGGTCCGCGGGTGAAGGATGTCCTGTTCCACAAGCCGACCAGCCTGGTCGACCGGACCCGCCGGACCACAGTCGAGGAAGCGCCTGAGAACGAGATCGTCACGCTGAAGGCCCAGGTCGAGGAGCACATTCCCGGCCGTCGACAGGGCCAGCCCTACAAGGTGCGCATGTATGACGGGACCGGCTTTCTCCACCTGGTCTATTTCCATGGCCGGCCCGACTATCTGAAGAAGCAATTGCCGGTCGGCGAGGTCCGTATCGTGTCCGGAAAATGCGATCGCTACGGCTCGGAAATCCAGATCCTGCATCCCGATCTCGTGATGACCGAGGACGAAGCGGCGGAAACCCCGCTTCTGGAACCGGTCTATCCGCTGACGGCCGGGATTGTGCCCAAGACGATGCGCAAGGCTGTCCAGGGCGCGGTGAGCCTGTGCCCGCCCCTGCCGGAATGGTTGCCGGAAGATATCCGGGCGCGTGGCGAATGGCCGGACTTCCGGACCGCGATCCGGCAGCTGCATGCGCCGGAATCGGCGGCCGATCTGGATCCGGAAACGCCGGCGCGCGAACGCCTGGCCTTTGATGAAGTCTATGCCCGTCAGCTGGCCCTGCAGCTGGTGCGCTCCCGGCGCAAGGCCCAGGCCGGCTATCCGCTCAAGGGTGACGGATCGAAGGTGAAAGCGCTGCTGGAGGCCGCCCCCTTCGCGCCGACCGGGGCCCAGCTGCGCGCCTTCGACGCGATCAAGTCAGACATGGAAGCCCCGACCCACATGACCCGGCTCCTGCACGGGGATGTCGGGGCGGGTAAAACCTTTGTCGCCGCCCTTGCCGCGGCGCAGGCCGCCGAGGCGGGCATGCAGACCGCGATCATGGCGCCGACGGAAATCCTGGCGAGGCAACACGCCAAGACCCTGACGCAACTGCTGGAACCGGCAGGTTTATCCGTCATCGCCCTGACGGGCCGGGACAAGGGGAAGGCCCGCGCTGATCTCCTCGAGCGCATGGCGGGCGGCACCGTGGATGTGATCTGCGGCACCCACGCCCTCTTCCAGGAGGGGATCGAGTTTGCCGGTCTGGGCCTCGTCGTGATCGACGAGCAGCACCGTTTTGGCGTGTCCGACCGGATGCGCCTCACGGCCAAGGGCAAGCGTCCGGATACGCTGGTCATGACGGCCACGCCGATCCCCCGCACCCTCTCCCTCTCCGTCTATGGCGATCTGGACGTGTCACGCCTGGATGAAAAGCCGGCCGGACGGATCCCGCCGGAAACCCGGCTGATCAATATGGAGCGCCTCGACGAAGTCGTGGACGGGGTAAGGCGGGCCATCGATCGGGGTGACCGGGTCTATTGGGTCTGCCCGCTGGTGGAAGAATCGGAGATGTCCGAACTGTCCGCCGCCGAGGATCGCTGGCGCCATCTCAAGGCCCAGCTGGGCGAGGACCGGGTCGGACTGCTGCACGGCCGCATGAAGCCGGCGGAGAAAGAAGCCGTCGCGACCGATTTCCGGGCCGGCAAGATGGACGTCCTGGTCGCCACCACGGTGATCGAGGTCGGTGTGGATGCGCCGGATGCCACGGTGATGATCATCGAGCATGCCGAACGCTTCGGCCTGGCCCAGCTTCACCAGCTGCGTGGACGGGTCGGCCGGGGCGACAAGCCCTCTTCCTGCCTCCTGCTCTACAAAGGGCCGCTCGGCGAGACCGCCCGGGCGCGGCTGGAAATGATGCGGGAGACTGATGACGGGTTCCGGATCGCCGAGGAGGACTGGCGCCTGCGCGGCGCCGGGGATCCGCTCGGCCTGCGCCAGAGCGGTCTGCCGGACTTCAAGCTGGCGGACATGGAAATCCATGGCGACCTGATCGCCATTGCCAATGACCAGGCCCGTCTGGACGTGAACCGGGATCCGGAACTGACCGGTGAACGCAGCGAAGCGTTGCGGGTCCTGCTCTACCTGTTTGAACAGGACCAGGGCGTGCGTCTGCTCAAATCAGGTTAGCGGGCCGGTATCGGGGTCGGTGACGCGCGGCGGCAGATCCGCCTGCACATCCTCCGGCAGCTTGTCCGGAGAAACCATGCCGAAGGAAATGATCAGCTTGGCCGCCTCTTCCACCGACATGTCGATCGGTACCGTGTTGGAGCGCGGCGTGTAGAGCAGGAAGCCGGAGGTCGGGTTGGGTGTTGTCGGCACGAAGAGGCCGATCACATCCTCGGAGATATTCTTGCGCAGTTCCGCATTGCCGTTCGCCGAGACGAAGGCCACCACCCAGGTGCCCTTCATGGGATATTCGATCAGCACGACTTCCTTGAAGGAATTGCTCTTGCCGGAGAACACGGTCTCGACGATCTGCTTGATGGCGCCATAGATGTTCCGCACCAGTGGCACACCCGCGAGAATGCGCTCGCCCAGGCCGATAATGCTGCGCCCGAAAATATTCGCCGCCAGCGCACCCAGCAAGGTCAGGAGCAGGACCGCGATCAACACGCCCAGACCGGGGATGGTGAAATCCCCCGGCAGGTAGTTTTCCGGATTGTAGCGGGCCGGGATCAGCGGTTTGACGACATTGTCGACGAAGTTCACGAATGTCACGATGAGATAGAAGGTCACGCCCAGCGGCGTGACGATCACGATCCCGGTCAGGAAACTATTGCGAAGCCAGCGAAACATGGCATTCCCATCCAACAACAAGGCGCAAAGCGCGAACGGATTGATTCCCCCCAGGCGGGATCACAATACGTGATGGTTGCGGTGCCGCCAATCGCGCGCAAGTCTGCCATCACGCCGAAGACCGGAAGAGAGAGA
Organism: Maricaulis alexandrii; assembly: GCF_005871165.1. Taxonomy (GTDB): domain Bacteria; phylum Pseudomonadota; class Alphaproteobacteria; order Caulobacterales; family Maricaulaceae; genus Maricaulis; species Maricaulis alexandrii. Next base: position 312,853 of record NZ_SWKP01000003.1, read on the forward strand.
TTCTCATGCGTGCGAGTCCCGTAACCCTGGCCCGATGGATGATCCTGACGGGCGCCGGCATTCTGCTGGGCCTGATCCTGGTGGCGAGCTGGCTGTTGCGGGACCAGATTTTCCAGACTTTCCAGGATCCCGGTGAGCCTTTCCAGACCTATACGCCGCCACCCGGCGCCGATTATGCGAGCGCCGCGGGCTGGTATGTACGCGGTGACTTCACGGCCGAGGACGAGCCCGCCGTCTTCTTCGTGCACCCCACGACCTATTCCGGCGGCTCCAACTGGGTGGGCGAGATGGACAAGGCCAGTGCGGTCGAGGCGGTGGAGCAGTCCGCCCTGCCCAATTATGCCGCGCCCTTCGCCAATTCCGGAGTTTTGTTCGCGCCGCGCTACCGCCAGGCCTCTCTCTACACGCTGATGAATAATCGCGAGGACAGCCTGCTGGCCCGGGAGTTCGCCTATCGCGATGTGCTCGCGGCTTTTGATGCCTTTCTCGAGCAGATCGGCGAGGACCGTCCGATCCTGCTCTCCGGGATTGGCCAGGGCGGTTTCCATGTTCTGGGCCTGTTGATGGACCGGGTGGCCGTGTCCGAAGACCTTCGGGAGCGTCTGATTGCCGCCTATGTGCTGGAAACCCCGGTACCGCTGGATCTGTTCACCGGCCCGCTCGCCAGCATCCCGCCGTGCGAAACCCAGGACGATGTACGTTGCGTGATGGCCTATTCCTATGTCCGGCCGAGCGATGACCAGCGCATCCGCATTCTGACCGAGCGCATGATGACCTGGACGGCGCCGGAAACGCTGGGTTTTGTCGACGGACGCGGCCTGCTGTGCGTGAACCCGATCCTGGGCGCGCGGACGGATGAATACGCGTCCGCCCGCCTGCATCGCGGGGCGGTCGCGGCGGAAGGTCTGCCGCCGGATGCCACGCCGGCGCCCCTCTCGGGGCAAACCGGCGCGCAATGTGCCGACGGGCTGCTCTTCATAGAACCGCCCACCGCGCAGGCTTTGCAGCACGGTCGGCGGTTGGCCGAGGAATATCGGGTGCCGCCCTTCAATCTCTTCTATGAGGATTTACGCCTGGATGCGGCGCGCCGCAGTCTCAACCTGATCACCATATTGCAGGAAGAGCGACGCTGGGCGCCGCCCCTGCAGACGGTGGAAGAGGTGGAGGATTCGCCGGTGGTTCCGATCCCCGACCAGCGCGAATACTGATCCGGATCAGTAGCCCTTGGCGAGCTGGTCGAATTCCAGCAAGCGCGAGACCAGGGCTTCGAACTGGTCCAGCGGCACCATGTTCGGACCATCCGACGGTGCATTGTCCGGATCCGGGTGGGTTTCCATGAAGACAGCGGCCACGCCGATTGCGACTGCCGCGCGTGCCAGGGTCGGTACGAATTCGCGCTGACCGCCTGAGGTTGCCCCCTGACCGCCCGGCTGCTGCACCGAGTGGGTGGCATCGAAAACGACCGGTGCGCCGAAGCTCGCCATGATTGGCAAAGAGCGCATGTCGGAGACCAGCGTGTTGTAGCCGAAGCTGACACCGCGTTCGCAGGCCATGACATTGGGATTGCCAGCCTCGGTGACCTTGGCGAGGACATTCTTCATGTCCCAGGGCGCCAGGAACTGGCCCTTTTTCACATTGATCACCTTGCCCGTCTTGGCGGCCGCGATCAGCAGATCGGTCTGGCGGCACAGGAAGGCCGGAATCTGGATCACATCGACGGCCTCGGCGGCAATCGTCGCCTGTTCGGCGGTGTGCACATCGGTCAGCACCGGCAGGCCGGTGGTTTCACGGATTTCATTGAAGACCGGCAGGGACGCTTCCAGACCCATGCCCCGCGCGCTCGAGATCGAGGTGCGGTTGGCCTTGTCATAGGAGGTCTTGTAGATCAGCCCGATATCCAGCCGGTCGGCGATTTCCTTCAGCCGGGCGGAGACTTCCAGACCATGCTCGCGGCTTTCCAACTGACACGGACCGGCAATCAGGGTCAGCTTCTTGTCATTGCCGATCTGGATCGGGTCGCGGCCGGGGCGCGGGACGGAAATGGTCGAATTGGGCTGGCTCACTTCACTTCTCCTTCAAGACTGCGCGTCAGGATTTCTGGGCCCCGCCCCCCTGTTTCGGGGATCGCAGTCTGGTCTGATCCGATATCGGATCGGGGTCGTAGACAGACAAGACCCTTATCAAGCGACAGTACAGTAATGGCAACTCCTCCGGCCACCGCGCCTGCACTCCTCTGGTTCCGACGCGACCTCCGCCTGGCGGACAATCCGGCCCTGCATGCGGCTGTCCGCTCCGGTCGACCACTCGTGTGTGTCTACGTTCGAGACCGGGAATCGGGTCACCGCTATTCCCCCGGCTCGGCCTCCGACTGGTGGCTGCATCACTCCCTGACCTCCCTGAGCGCCGACCTGCGAAAACGCGGCGGGCAGCCGATTGCCCTGATCGAGGGCGATCCTGAAGTCGCCATCCCGGAACTCGCCCAGAAGCTGGGCGCTGCCGAGGTGTTCTGGAACCAGACCGGCTGGCCCTGCCAGAATGCGCGGGACAGCCGCATCGCCGACACGCTGAAGGATGACGGGATCAAGCCGCGCGGCTTTCGGGGTGTGACCCTGGTGCATCCGCCCGAACTGCTCAACGGTTCCGGCAAGCCTTACAAGGTTTTCTCCGCTTTCTGGCGCGCCGCCCTCAAGGAGCTGGCGCCCAAGGATGCCCTGCCCGCTCCGGACAGTCTGCCCGACGGCCCCGACTGCGACGGCGCCACGCTGGAAGACTGGGGACTGCTGCCGTCCAAGCCGAACTGGGCGAAGGAATTTGCCGAACGCTGGACGCCCGGTGAGGCGGCCGCTCGCAAACAGCTCGACGCCTTCCTGAAGGATGATCTGGCCGATTACCCCACCCATCGCGACCGCCCGGACCTGGACGAGACCTCGCGCTTGTCGCCGCACCTCGCCTGGGGCGAGATCTCACCGCGCACCGTCTGGCACCGTGTGAAACTCCAGGCCGAAGGTAGCGGCCAGTTCAAGGCCGCCGACAAATATCTCGCCGAAATTGGCTGGCGGGACTTTGCCTATTATCTGGCCTGGCATTTCGAGGATTTGCGGACGATCAATTTCAACCGCGATTTCGACCATTTCCCCTGGCGTGATCATGCGGAAGGTCTGCAGGCCTGGAAGGAAGGCCGGACGGGTGTGCCCATGGTCGACGCCGCCATGCGCCAGCTCTGGGTCACTGGCTGGATGCACAATCGCACCCGCATGATCGCGGCCTCCTATCTCATCAAGCATATCGGCTGTGACTGGCGCGAAGGCATGCGCTGGTTCGAGGATACGCTGGTTGATGCCGATCCGATGGTGAATGCGGCCAGCTGGCAATGGGTGGCCGGTTCCGGCGCCGATGCCGCACCCTATTTCCGCATCTTCAATCCGGCGAGCCAGGGCGAAAAATTCGATCCGGACGGGAAGTATGTGCGGCAATGGGTGGAAGAATTGCGGGATGTGCCGACCCGCCATATCCACGCGCCCTGGGAGGCCTCCGAGGGCGAGCTGGTCCGCGCCGGCGTGACGCTGGGCAAGACCTATCCCAAGCCCGTCGTGGACTTGAAGACCGGCCGCGAACGGGCCTTGGAAGCCTATCAGGAAATGAAGGAAGCGGCGGCCTAGCTGTCGCGCAGCACGTAGCGGATTTCCTGGCCGCGCGCCTCGAAGGCGCAGCCGATCCAGCGACCGTTTTCATCATACCAGAGGTCCGCCGTCAGCGTGCCGATGATGCGAAGATGGCGGGCCGGCACCGGACCGTCCGGCGTTTCGAACATTTCCTCGCCCAGATCCTCGATCACCACATCCATCGGCTCGCCGGTTTCCGTGTTGAAGACCTGGTCCAGCCCGGCCTGATAGCCACGCCAGTGGCTGGACAGGGTCAGCGGCGGAATGGCATCGCCTTCCAGCGAGAAATCCATCTCCGTGCCGTCATTGAAAGTGTCGGCGGTGACGCTGACCAGCTCGCCATCATCCCAGACTTCTCGGCTGTCATGGCGATAGCGGAACAGGGTGATCGGCCCGAGACCGGCCCACAATTCCACATCGACATCGACCTGCAGCGCACCGTTCTCGGTTTCCTGGAAACGGACCGTATGCTCACCGAAGGGTGAGCCATTGCGATAGACGTCGAACAGGATGTCGTCCGGCGTGTCAGCCAGGGCCACGCCGACCGGGACCAGCGCAAGAAGTGCGAGAGAGGTGAGAAGCTGTTTCATACGATGTCCTACGTCGCGCCTGTGCAAATGGATGCCTCTTGCATTGAATTTTCAGGTTCACTGAACGACATAGACACTCAATCCAGTGCAACCGGGAGCAAAATCGTGTCTGCAGCGGCCTCTGTCATCGACCTCATCGGCAACACCCCCCTGGTCCGCCTCAACAAGGCGTCCGAGGAGACCGGGTGTGAAATCCTCGGCAAGGCAGAGTTTCTCAATCCGGGCGGATCGATCAAGGACCGTGCCGCACTGGGCATCATACGCGCCGCGGAAAAGGATGGCACGCTGAAACCGGGCGGCACGATCGTGGAAGGCACGGCCGGCAATACCGGGATCGGCCTGGCCATGGTGGGCCGCGCGCTGGGCTATCGCGTGGTCATCGTGATGCCACGCACCCAGACCCAGGAAAAGAAGGATGCGATCCGCCTGCTCGGCGCCGAGCTGATCGAGGTCGATGCCGTCCCCTATTCCAACCCCAATCATTACGCCCGCTATTCCGGCGTACTGGCCGAGGAGATGAATGCCAGCGAGCCGAACGGTGCCATCTGGGCCAACCAGTTCGACAATACCGCCAACCGCCACTTCCACGCCCAGACCACGGCACAGGAAATCTGGCAGCAAACCGACGGCAAGCTGGACGGCTTCATCTGCGCAGTCGGCTCCGGCGGCACGCTGGGCGGTGTGTCCGACGCGCTCAAAGCCCACAATCCGGACGTCCAGATCGGCATTGCCGATCCGGGCGGTGCCGCGCTCTACGGTTTCTTTGCCCATGGCGAGCTGAAGTCGGAAGGCTCCTCCATCACCGAAGGCATCGGCCAAGGCCGCATCACGGCGAACATCAAGGATGTGCAGGTCGACAAGGCCTACCGCATCCCGGATGAGGAAGCCCTGCCGATCATTTTCGACCTGATCACCGAGGAAGGCCTGTGCCTTGGCTCGTCCTCCGGCGTCAATATTGCCGGCGCCAAGCGCCTGGCGCGGGATTTGGGCCCCGGCCACACCATTGTGACGATCCTGTGCGACCATGGCTCGCGCTATCAGTCCAAGCTCTTCAATGTCGATTTCCTGAAGGAAAAGGGCCTGCCCTATCCGGCCTGGCTCGCGAAATGAACGATCCCCTCATCACGATCGCGGAGGCCCGGGACAAGCTCGGCCAGGCGGATGTCGTCTTCCTGGATGCGAGCTGGACCTTCCAGGGCGGTCCCGGCTTTCGCAGTGAAGGCTTCATCCCGGGGGCCCGGTGCTTCGACATCGACACGGTGAAGGACGCCACCAGTGATCTGCCACACATGCTCCCGTCTCCGGACGTATTCGAGCACCATGCGCGGGATCTGGGCATCAACGGGACCAGCCGGCTGATCATCTATGACCGCATCGGCTTCTTCTCCGCCCCGCGGGTCTGGTGGATGTTCCGCACGATGGGCCATGAGGAAGTTCGCGTCCTGTCCGGTGGCCTGCGGGCCTGGATTGCTGAGGCCGGTCCGGTGGACGACGTTCCGGGCACCCAATGGGCATCAGGCGATTTCACCGCAGCCTTCCAGCCGCATCGCGTCACCGACCGCCAGGGCGTTCTGAGCGCCATCGAGACCGGCTCCCACAGCATTCTCGATGCCCGGCCCGCCGCCCGCTTTGCCGGTACCACACCGGAACCGCGTCCGGGCATGCGCAGCGGCCACATGCCGGGCGCGCTGAACCTGCCCTTCCCGAGTCTGCTGGACGCTGACTGGCACCCGACCGGCGAAACCGCGCCTTTCGACGAGGCCGGACTGGCGGCCGATGACGCAGTGATCACCACTTGCGGATCGGGGGTGACCGCCTGCATCCTGGCCCTGGCCCTGGAGCGTCAGGGCCGTATCGCCACCGTCTATGACGGTTCCTGGTCCGAATGGGGCCGCCGTGAAGACACACCGATCGAGACGGACAAGAGCTGATCATGAGAGACGATACCCGACTCACGCGCCTGGGCCGCCCGCATGATGAGCGCGGCCAGGTGAACCCGTCCGTGGCGCGCGGCTCGACCATGCTCGCCGCCTCGGCGGACACGCTCTACAATTTTCCCGAAGGCCGCACCCATTACGGCCGCGTCGGACTGGAAACCCACAACGCCTTGCGCGGTGCCCTGACCGAGCTGCAGGGCGGTGCCGGCACCTCGCTGACCTCCTCCGGCCTGATGGCGAACACGCTCTCCATCCTGGCTTCCGTGGAAGCCGGCGGCCGCGTCCTGGCCGCCGACTGCATCTACGGGCCGGTCCGCAGCTTCCTGACCAATGTCCTGCCGCGCTATGGCGTCACGGCCGAATTCTTCGCCCCGGACATGGGGGCCCAGATTGCCGACCTGATCACCGATGACGTCCAGGCCATCCTGCTGGAAAGCCCGGGCAGTTTGACCATGGAGCTCCAGGACATTCCCGCCGTCACCAAGGTGGCGCGGGAAAAGGGTGTCATCACCATTATCGACGACACGTGGAGCGCCGGGCTGACGCTGAAACCGCTCCAGCTGGGCGTCGACTATGCCGCCCAGGCCCTGACCAAATATGTCGGCGGTCATTCTGATCTTCTGCTCGGCGCCGTCGTGGCGCGCGACGAGGCCCTGTTCAACCGCCTCCAGTCGACCGAGCGAAGCTTCGGCTTTCATACCGGACCGGACGACGTCTATCTCGCCCTGCGCGGCCTGCGCAGCATGGCGGTTCGCATGGAGCGCAGTTTCCAGTCTTCCCTGACGATTGCCGACTGGCTGAAATCCCGTCCGGAAGTCGGCCACATTCTTCATCCGGCGCATGAAGATCACCCCCAGAATGCCCTGTTCAAACGGGATTTTTCTGGCGGCTGTGGCCTGTTCTCGGTTGAGTTTCCCGGCTGGGATATTCCGCGCTCGGAGCGCTTCCTCGATGCGCTGGAGGTTTTCGGAATGGGCTTCTCCTGGGGCGGCTATGAAAGCCTCGCCATCCATTGCGACCCGCAGCTCAAACGCACGAAGACCGCCCAGAAGCATGACGGCGCCCTGATCCGCTTTTCCATCGGCATGGAAGCGCCCGAGGATCTGATTGCGGATCTGGAAAAAGGATTGGCAGCGGCCAGCGCCTGAGCGGCCAGGGCGTTGCGCAGCCACACGAGGCAACAGACACGCTGCCCACAGCCTTGAGCGTGTTCCATGTGAGCATCGACCCCAACGCCGAAATCGGCGACGGACACGGGTAGAGCGGAGCGGGAACAAAGGGAAAAGTGGCGCCCCCGGCAGGACTCGAACCTGCAACCATCCGCTTAGAAGGCGGGCGCTCTATCCGGTTGAGCTACGGAGGCGGAAGCCGTGTGGTGACAGGCCGTGAGGTCTAGTGCGACCAGGGCTGTTTGCGGTCGGCGGAGAAATTGTCGGCGTAGGATTTCTCGTACCGTTTGAGCTCGTGCGGCTCGACCAGCTGGAAGGGAATGCCCTGGCGCTTGGCATAGGCCACCGCCTCGTCCTGGCTTTCGAATTTCAGCTTTATCTGGCTGCGCATGTCGGACGTGGAGGTCCAGCCCATGAGCGGATCCGGCTTGCGGGCCATTTCCGGGGAGAATTCCAGCACCCAGTTCTTCATCTTGCCGCGGCCGGACTGCATGGCATTGCGTGCCGGACGATAGATTTTCGCAAACATGCGTGTCTCCCGTTCAATCCCGACTAGCGGGTCTGTTTCGAACCCGACCGGAAATGGTCGGAGCGGCAGGATTCGAACCTGCGACCCTCTGGTCCCAAACCAGATGCGCTACCAGGCTGCGCCACGCTCCGTCTTGGCCCTTATGTAAGGGCGTCCCGGTTTAGGCAAGCCTAAGGCGTATCCTCGGCCCCATCCTCTGCAGCCACATCCGCATCTTCGGCATCGGCCGGCAGATCGGCATTGCCGAAAATCGCGTGATGCACGCTGTCGCCGGGGCGAATCCCCATCTCGATCGCCTGGCCGGCTGCCAGTTCGAGAACGCCGGAGACTTCGGCATTGGCCGGCAGGCTGCGGCGCGACTCGGACTGGGCGTAGGCGATCACTTTCACCACGGTCCCGTTTTCATCGATGAAGAGCAGGTCCAGATCGACCAGCGTGTTCTCCATCCACATGGAGGCGCGCTGGGCCGGGACGTAGTGGAAGAGCATGCCTGTGCCTTCGGGCACGCTTTCCCGCCACATCATGCCGCGCTGCATCTGCTCCGGCGTGGTCGCCAGCTCGGCCATGATGGTATGCTCGGCCTCACCCGACCGGAGGATGACCGGTTGCGGCGCGCCGAATTCGACAACGGTCTCCCGGGCCGTCGGATCGACACCCGTTTCGGACTGGGCCCAGACCGGCTGGGCCAGGCCCAGAGCGAGAAGCGGTAAAATCAGAGTACGCATGGCGCGAAGCTAGCCTCAGCCTGCCGGGCACGCAACGCTTTCACGCAATGTCCGGCGGAAGATTTCAGAGAGCTCCGCCAGTGTCACACCGGCACAAAAAAACGGGTCTTCCCGAATGGAAAGACCCGTAGATGTTGACCCGGCCACAGGCCGCCGATCCGGCCCGGGCCGTTGCGCTCACCGGCCAAGCCGGGGCGGCAGGACATGTCCCGGAGGGATCGGGACGTGGCGGGAAGGGATCAGCCCGCCGAAACCGGTTTAATTTCTGCCGCCAGAGCCCCTTTGGGCCCCTCGACACACCGCACCTCGAGCGGATCGCCCGGCTGGACGTCTTCCAGACCGGCCCGGCGCAGCGTCGCGGCGTGGAGGAAGACATCGCCTTCCACCTCGGCACAATTGACGAAGCCATAGCCACGCAGCGGGTCGAACCATTTGACGACAGCTTGCGCGAAGGGGGCGTTGGAGACGGCATAGGGGTGGAAACGCCGGGGCCGGCTGGCCGCTTCGGTGTCACCGCCGCTCATTTCGATGAGTTCGACCGCCTGGCGGCCCTTGTCGCCCTGGACCGCCTTGCAGACGATTTTGGCATTGGGGAGCGCCGGTCCCTGTCCGAACCGCCTCAGACAGCTGGCATGCAGGAGAATGTCCCCCTGCCCGTCCTCAGCGTCGATGAATCCGTAGCCGCGTGCAGGATCGTACCATTTAACGCGGCCCTCCAATTGAAGCACTTGTGTGTCTTCAAAAACTTCGTGAGCCAGAACCATAACTTCACTCGCTTAGACAACCCTCAAGAGAAGTTTTTATAAACAAATATCGAGGTCGAGAGAAGACGATTCCGACAAACAGTTGCGTTTAGCGACTTCGAAATCTAGGCGTTGAGAGGCATTCTCAAGCCAGTTAACACAATATCTTGTGCCAAATAAGCTTTTTACCCGCAACCTGATGAGAATATTCGTAACCTGAATTAAGTATGAATTTTCCCCTAAGAAGCGAATTTTTTGCGTCGAACCAAGTTCATGAAACCGTAATCATCCTGTAACGGACGAATTTCGGAGCCGCTCGACGCGATATCTGTGGAAAACTTTGGGCCGTAGCGGGCTCAATCCAGTTGGGATCGCAACCGGTCGCTCTCTGCCGCCCGATCCAAGGCCTCACTGGAGCGATAGATGGCGCTGTTGGAACCGTGCTCTGAACACTCGACGGATTCCACCCAGCACCGGCCCTGCGTCGCCTCACGGACGATTTCATCGGCCTTCTTGAAGGCCATTTCCGCCATGCGCTCGCAACTCGTGCCCGGCACGATGCGGACATCCGCCAGCCCCTTGGCGCCCAGCGCCTCGAGCGTGGGCCGTTCCGGGTCATCTTCCGCCACGAGCAGGGTGTGATCGAACATCGAGTGGAGCCAGGCCTTGATCAGGCCAAACCCGCCCTTGCCGAAATCCAGCACCCAGCCGCGCTTGTCCAACTGCTCCGCCGCAAACACGAAGTGGAAGCCGAAGGAATAGCCGTGCAAGAGGTTGCAATGACTGTCCGCCGCCCACTGGCGAGAACAACAGCTGAGCCCGCGCTCATTGCCATAGGATTTCGTGGACAGATGGGCCATGCCCGCAACTCCGGATCGCTCGGTCTGAAAGGTGAAAGCGGCTATAGACCGGCATTGAGCGAACATCAAATATCCGCGCAGCGGGTCCGGTCCGCGATTGCGCGTGAGACGCCGTGTATCCCGTCCCGAATTGGCACTGACGCACATCCTGTAGTAGCATTTCTTCACAAAACAGCTTTTGAAAGGGGTGCAGATGGCTAATCGAAGCGAATGGTTCGATCTCAAGGCGAGTGAATATTTCGGCTACCAGACAGCGGGGGGACGGTCCGAAGGACCCAACATGATTGGCATTCTGGGCCAGCACCACCAATTGACCCCACAGGACCCCACGCTAATGAAGGTCAATTACGGAGACCGGATTGACGGCGTGTCTCTGCACTACGGCGACAAGTCCTTAGGCGGACTCGGAAAATTCGGAGGCAAGAAAACCATCGAGATCGATCTGGTGAACAACTCACTGGCTCGGATCGAGTTCTGGGGTGCCCATCCAAAAGGCGATCCTCCCCGGCTCGGTCGTATGGTGATCACGATGGATGACGGAACGGTCCATGAATGTGGCTCCACCCAGAATGAGTATCTCGGCGTCCTGGAAGTGACGCCCGACATGCAGCTGGGCGCCTTGTTCGGTTTCAGTGGTGAAGAGCTGAACGGCCTGGGACTGATGATGAAACACCCCGTTGATGCGTTTTACGTCAACTGGATGGAGTTGGGACTCAATACGGATGCTCAACGCTCACGGCCTCTCAATTCCATTTGCTTGCCCGCATCCCACGATACCGGGACCTATGCGCTGAGTGATGTCCTGACCGACGACCCAAGCGCGGAACTCGCACGGGCAATGGAAATACTGGATGATATTGAATCCGTCTTTGACAAGGCCGGGATCGGGCGCCTCCTGAGTTGGGCTTCGGTCAGATCGACCGTCATGGCCAGTATTGACGACTTGTCCACGACGACGACCCGGACGGTCTATGATCAATTGCTCAACGGAATTCGCTGCCTTGATCTTCGGGTGTTCTATGGAAAGGGGCCGGCGTCCGACACCGAAGACAAGTTCTATCTCTTCCACGGGCTGGTCGGGCCAACGCTGGAAACGGTCCTGTCGGATCTGTCCAGCTATGCGAGGGCCTATGTGGGCGAGATTTTCTACGTCACATTTGGACACCTTCAGAACCAATCGGAATCCACCGATGGCGAAGTGATGCGGCTGTTGCGCGAGCAGATTTCGGAATCGTTGGGCGATCTCGCCTACAAGAAGACCGGCAGCAACAATTCCAGCCTGTTCTCACAGACCTATGAAGCGATCACCGCCGAGGCGCGGCAACAAAACGCTTCGACCATCATTCTGGTCGATGGCGAGAGCAATATACCCTCCTCACCCTCATCGGACCTAACCTACAATCCCGACATCTTTTGGCCGCGCTCGTACAGCCCTGCCGATAACGGAAACGGGCGCAGCAATCGCATCATTGGCCACTACACGGAAACCCCCGATGTCAACGAGATGCTGGCCGGTCAAAAAGCCCTGTTCGATACTTACAAGAACAGTCCGTCCAAGGCCGACCAGGGCTATGCCTTGTACTTCACCCTCACCCCCAGTTTCGACCAGTATGTTGGCATTGTCGGCAACAAAGCGATCCGCAAGGTCCAGAAAGTGGTTGCGGCTACCCTGGCTTCGCCTTTCAAGCTTCCGCTCTGGCCGATCGCGGCGGCGATCTCCATCATCGCGCTGGAACAGGTGAGGAAATACAAGCTGGAATCGCCCGGTTTCTCCTCATTGGAGGAATTGTCCCAGAAGGTGAACCGGCAGATGTACGAACTGGCGACCGAGAACTTCCAGGCCATGCGCTCACAGGAGTTGAACCAGATCGGCTTTCTCTACAGCGACTTCTATGAGCAGACGGAAACGGTCGCGATTGCGGTCTCCTACACGCTGGCCAATGGGCCACATGTCGACGCCATGATTGCAGCGGCCGAACTCAAGGAAGATGCCGAAATGGACGCCTGATCCAAGAACACAGGGTAAGTATGAATCTCTTCGGCCCGGGCAATCGCTCGGGCCGTCTTCTTTTTCGGATCGGGGGAAGCACCGCTGGCAGGCCCTAGGGGAATCGAACCCCTCTTTCCAGGTTGAAAACCTGGCGTCCTAACCGATAGACGAAGGGCCCGCGGCGATGAGGGCCGTCGTATAAGAAAGCTGAAGACGGCTGGCAAGCGGGAATTTCGGAAAAATGTCACTCTTGTGCAGTGGCCAGGTCTTCCAACTGCAGCTGCACCCGGCGGCGGCCCTGCCAGGTATCAAGTTTTATGCGGCCGGCGGCATGATAGAGCCCCTCACCCGCTTTCAGCAGTGCCTCTCCCACGGGCTCGTCAGCGCAGCGGAAAGCGATGCCCTGGACCGCGGTTCCGGCCATGTCCTTGAGCGTGAATCGGACATGGTCCTTGCCGACACGCTTGGCGAAACCGACCCGCATGCGCGGCAGGACGAAACGGGGCTCCGGATTCGCCTGGCCATAGGGTTCGGCGCGCTCCAGCATTTCAGCCAGCTCCACAGAGACGCCAGCCGCGCTCAGGACGCCGTCCAGCTGCAGGGCCATGGCGTCCCCTGCCGCCGCCAATTCCGGCGCCAGGCGGTCATCCAGGAAGGCGACGAGTTCATTGATCCGGTCCGCGTCGACGGTGAGACCACCGGCCATGGCGTGCCCGCCGCCCGCCATCAGGATGCCGGCCTCCCGCGCAGCCGCGATCGCGCCGCCCAGATTGACGCCCGGAACGGAGCGCCCGGAGCCCTTGCCGATCCCGGCGCCGGACTTGCGGTCGATGCCGATGATGATGACCGGTTTGGAGAAACGTTCCTTGAGACGGCCCGCCACAACGCCGATCACACCGGGGTGCCAGTCCTCACCCGAGGCGACCAGAACGGCCCGGCCGCCCCCCTGCCCCTCCAATTGCGCCAGCGCGGCTTCCTGCACCTCCTGTTCGATGGCCCGGCGTTCTGCATTCAACCGATCGAGCTGGCCGGCGAGTTTCGCCGCCAAGGCCGGGTCTTCGGTGGTCAGGAGACGCGCGCCGAGATCGGACTTGCCGACCCGGCCGCCGGCATTGATGCGGGGGCCCAGAAGGAAACCGGCATGATAGGTGGAGGCCTCGCCCTCGACACCGGCCGCCTCGGCCAGCGCCTTGAGCCCGGTCTGGCTCCACTGCCCCATGACACGGAGCCCCTGGGCGACCAGGGCGCGATTGAGGCCGGTCAGGGCCACCACGTCACAGACCGTGCCCAGCGCCGCCAGATCTATCCATTGCAGCAGGTCCGGCTCATTGTCAGCGGTGATCTTGCCGCGGCGGCGGCCTTCCCGGTTCAGCGCGGCGAGAAGGACGAAGGTCACGCCCGCCGCCGCCAGGTGTCCGCAGCCGGATGTGTCATCCGGCCGGTTGGGATTGACCAGAGCCGTGGCCGGCGGGAAGTCATGATCCATCAGGTGATGGTCGATCACCACGATGTCCAGACCGATCCCGGCACCATGTTTGAGCGCTTCATGGGCGGCGGCGCCGCAATCCAGAGTGACCACGAGCTCCGCCCCGCGCTCGCGCAAGGTCTCGAAGGCCGCTGCTGACGGGCCGTAGCCCTCTTCCACACGGTCGGGGATATAGATTTCCGCATCCAGGCCGAAATGCTTCAGCCAGCGCCAGAGCTGTGCGGCAGAGGTGGCCCCGTCGACATCATAGTCGGCGAAGAGGGCCATGCGCCGGCCCGCCTCCACCGCGTCCCAGATGGTGGACGCGGCGAGATCCATGTCGGCCAGGCTGGAGGGATCGGGGAAACTGTCGCGCAGGCGCGGCTGCATGTAGCCGGCGGCTGCATCCGGGGCGATGTCACGGGCCGCGATGACCCGCGCCAGCGCGTCGGGAATCTGCAATTGGCGGGCAATGACGGAGACCGACGCATCATCCGCCTCGCGCAGGCGCCATTTGCGCCCGCTGAGCGAGGTTTCGACCCCCAGAAGGGCTTCGGTCGGTTGAGAGGAGACAGCGGCCTCAGCGGCCGCTGTCGGATCCAGGACGTCGTCAGTCGTGGTGGTCATATCCCCTCGGCATCGGCTCAGGCCGGACGGGCAGTCCGGATACGGCGAACCGAATGATCCGCTGAGTCGAGCAGAAGCGTATGCGTATTCACCAGACCGCCGGACTTGGTGACGCCATCGACCAGGTCACCATCGGTGACGCCAGCCGCCACAAAGAGGCAGTGGCTGGCAGCCAGCTCGGCCAGGTCATACTTGCGATCGAAGTCCGTGACGCCGACGCGCGTGGCGCGGGCTTTCTCGTCCTCATTGCGGAAAACCAGGCGGGCCTGCATCTGGCCACCGATACAGCGCAGGGCCGAGGCCGCCAGAACACCCTCGGGCGCACCACCCTGACCGATATACATGTCGACACCGACACCCAGACCCGCGGCGCCCATGGCACCGGCGACATCGCCATCGGGAATCAGGCGTACCCGGCCACCGGCGGCTTTCACACCATCGATGATCGGTTTGTGCCGCGGCCGGTCCAGGACACAGACCGTGATGTCGGAAACGTCGACGCCCTTGGCCTTGGCCAGATTCTTGACGTTCTCTTCCGGGCTGGCGTCCAGATCGACCACACCGGCCGGCAGGCCCGGCCCCACGGCGATCTTGTCCATATAGGTGTCCGGTGCGTGCAGCAGGCCACCGCGCAGCGCGAAGGAGACCACGGCCAGCGCATTGGCCTGACCGGTCGCGGTCAGGGTCGTGCCTTCCAGCGGATCCAGCGCAATGTCGATTTCCGGGCCTTCGCCCGTACCCACTTCCTCGCCGATATAGAGCATGGGCGCTTCATCACGCTCGCCCTCACCGATCACGATACGGCCTTTCATCGGCATGGCGTTCAGGCCCGTGCGCAGCGCGTCCACGGCGGCCTGGTCAGCCAGCTCTTTTTCGCCCTTGCCGATCCAGGCCGAGGCGGCCACGGCGGCGGCTTCGGCGGCTCGGACGGCCTGCAAGGCCAGACTGCTCAAGGCATGCGTATCGCTCATCATCTGTCTCCGGTAGGGCCGGATCGAGCGACCGGCCGTCTTCTCAATATCCTGTTCCGTCCTCCGGGGGCGTGGTACGAGCCTGCCCCTCGTTGACGAAGTCATCGGCGCTGGACTGGTCCGGTTCCCGGATCAGCCGCTCGGCCTCTGCATCCAGCTGTTCGCGCGCCTGGATCAGGCGTTGTGCCTCACGGTCCAGTGCGGCGGCATCTTGCCGCGACAGCGATGTTACCGGTACCACTGTGGGTGCATCCCGTCTATCCCCGTCAGCCAGACGGTCCTGGACCCAGTCCGGACGTTCGGTATCCGGCGTGGACAGTCCTGTGGACGCACATCCGGTCACCAGGCCGGTCAGGATCACAAGCGTGACAAAGCGATGCATGGCAACTCCTCGCGCTGGACGCGCGTAGCGCTTTCTATACGCTGTTGCGTGCCTGAGTCACCCGCCAAGAACAAGGATTCGCCATGGCGAACCCGACAGACACCGACACACCGCCCAAAGCCGAGACCGGCAAGACGAAGGATGGTGCCAAGACCGCGCAGGACAGCTGGTCCGGTTTCTCCGAGACCGAGATGGAGACGCTCGACCACATGTCGCGCAATCTGATGCAGGCCTCGCTGATGTCGCAGGAGCTGATGAGCGATGTCCTGCAGAAGGCAATGGAGGGCGATCCCGTCCTGCCCAATGCCGATCCCTTCCATGCGGCGCCCGAATTCAATGAAGTCTGGTCAAAGATCGCCAACCAGCCCGAACTGATGATGCGGGCCCAGGCCGATCTGATGAAGGGCTATATCGATCTCTGGTCGAACACGACCAAGCGGGTGATGGCCGGCGAGGCCGATCCGGTGATCGAACCGGAAAAGGGTGACAAGCGCTGGCGCGACGAGGACTGGACGGCGAATCCCCTCTTCTCCGCCATCAAGCAATCCTACCTGCTCAACCAGCATTTCATGCTGGGTCTGGTGAAATCCGTACCGGGCGTTGATGAGCGCACCCGCCGCAAGGTGGAATTCCTCACCAAGCAGATGACGGATGCGCTCTCGCCCACCAATTTTGCGCTGACCAATCCGGAAGTCCTGCGCGAGACCTGGAAATCCAAGGGTGAGAACCTGACCCGCGGCCTGCAGAACTTGATGAGGGATCTGGAGGCCGGACATGGCCGGCTCGCCCTCACCCAGACCGATATGGACGGGTTCGAGGTTGGCAAGGACCTCGCCACCGCACCGGGCAAGGTGATCTTCCAGAACGCGCTGATGGAACTGATCCAGTATTCGCCAACAACCGAGACGGTGAAGCAGAAACCGCTCCTGATCGTCCCGCCCTGGATCAATAAATTCTACATCATGGATCTGCGGGAAAATAACTCGATGATCCGCTGGCTGGTCAGCCAGGGCTTCACGGTCTTCCTGATTTCCTGGGTCAATCCGGGGCCGGAGCTGAAGGACAAGACCTTCGCCGACTACATGCATGAAGGCCTGTTTGCCGCCCTGCATGCCGTCGAGGCCGCCACCGGCGAAAAGAGCGTCAATGCGGTGGGGTATTGCATCGGCGGCACACTCCTGGCGACGGCGATGGCCTGGCTCAAGGCTGATGGCCATGAGGACCGGATCACCTCCGCCACCTTCTTTGCCGCGCAGACCGACTTTTCCGATGCCGGGGATTTGTGCCTGTTCGTGGACGAATACTGGCTCGGCGAGATCGAGAAGATCATGGACAGCCAGGGCGGCATTCTGGACGGGCGGTCCATGGCCGACACGTTCAACCTGCTGCGCTCGAACGACCTGATCTGGTCCTTCGTGGTCAATAATTATCTGCTCGGCCGGCAGCCGCAGGCCTTCGACCTGCTGTTCTGGAATGCCGACCAGACGCGCATGCCCAAGGCGCTTCACCTCTGGTATCTGGACAATCTCTACAACAAGAACAAGCTGGCCAAGGGCGAGCTCGAATTGGCCGGCCACAGGATCGACCTGTCCAGCGTGACCACACCGGTCTACATGCAGGCCTCGCGGGAAGACCATATTGCGCCCTACCCGTCCGTTTACCGGGCGGCGAAACTGTTCGGCGGACCGGTCCGCTTCCTGCTGGCCGGGTCCGGCCATATCGCCGGCGTGATCAATCACCCCGATGCGAAGAAGTACCAGCACTGGACCCATGACAAACTGCCGGCCAAGGTCGAAACTTGGCTGAAGCATGCCAAGGAAAATCCTGGTTCCTGGTGGGAAGACTGGCGCAACTGGCTGTATGATCGGGCCGGCGCGGATGTCGACGCCCGCCAGCCTGGCGAAGGCGACCTGAAGGCCCTGCGGGATGCACCGGGCCAGAATGTCCTCGTGCGCTCCGATGAACGGCTGCAGTCCAAGCCTGCCGGCTCAAAAACCGGCGATTCACCATCGGGTTGAAGTTTTCCCCAAAGGATCAGGCCAATCCGGCCCCAACGGCTTGCACAGACATCTCGCATCACTACGGTTTCATTCAATGTTTTCTTGAATGGCGAGTAGAAGCGTGAGTGAGTTGCAAGACAATACCAAAAATATCGGAAACGCCGAGATATTCTTGCTTGGCTTCCATGTCAGCCCGGAAGGCGGCCGTTTCTATGACCGGTTCCGCCTGGTCCCCATCGCTTCGGGATTTGCCGGAGACATGCATCGCCTGAAGATTGCCGAGACCCAGGGACAGCGCTTCAAGATCACGGGTGAGCCGGACGGGGTCCGCCTGCATCTGAGCCTGACCTGTGAGGAAACCGGTGAGGCCGAAACGCTGGTCATCGAGACCGATGCCGGCAATGACACGACCGGCCAGCCAGCCCTCCTGACCCGCCTGAAAGACGATGCCCAATCGGCCTATGTCGTGGAAACCGTTCTGCCGATCGGTCTGAATCCGAGCCCGACACACGGCTGGGGCACCATCGCCATGCGCGCGATCGCCGCCGACCAGACAGTGGTGGTCGTGTCCGGACCGGTCAGCGAATTCCAGACGCCCTATTCCTTCCGGACAAATAATGGCCGCCATGTCGAGCCGACCGGCTATGGCCATTTCGTCAATCATGCCTGTGAACCCAGCTGCCGGATCGAATACCGTCCTGATGGACGTCCGGTCCTGGTCGCCAATCGGGACCTCGTTCCGGGCGATGAGATCACCTTCGACTACACGCTGACCGAAGGCGATCTGGCCGGCAGCTTCCAGTGCCGCTGTCCGGCCAAGATCCACAAGGTCTGAGCCTTCACCAGCCCCCGCACCGGGGGTTGACCGGCTAGCGTTCGAAACTCACCCGGACAGGCGAGCGACGTCCCGGCCCCTGCATGGCCGTCCGCACCAGCGAATTGAAGCGGAGATTGGTCATCATGACCTGGTCGTCGAAATGGTCGGCCAGAAGGTCATTGTCGACGATGAAGGCCGCTTGGTCCTCCGGCGCTGGCGCGGAGAAATAGATCCAGGCGAACTCGCCATCCGCTTCCGCGCCGACATAATCGAGCTCGATCAGATTGCCCGCGCCATCGCCCATGCGGAACCGTTCACGGACATAATCGCCAACTGTGGCCAGACCCTCTTCGGTCTGCAGCCAGATCTGCGCCGGCTCCGTTTCCTCGCCGACGGCTTCGAGCAGATCATGTCCGAAAACGCGATGGATCACCTCCATCTCGCCCGTACGCGGATTGACCGAAATCTCAGTCACGCCGGCATGGACGCGATGAGCGCTGGCGGGGGCTGCCAGAAACAGCATCCCCGCCAGGGCCAGTATCCAGGTGCGAAGCCGGGGCTTGCGCATGCGCGCTCCTTGTCCGTGCGGACTATTGCGGACGGGTGCGGACGGAATCGCGGCTGACCCGCTGATCCATGTCACCCATCAGATTCGAACCCGAAGATGAGGATCGGTAAACTTCCAGGCGGGTCGGCTCGATCCGCGGCGGGAAGTAATTGTCCGAACGGTCCGCATCGGCGGTTTCCCAAAGCGGATCCAGCTCCACGCTGACCACTTCGCGATCGGTCATGAAGGTCCAGGTCACACTGTCCGGATTATAGCGCCAGACTTCGGCGGGAATGCGCACCATTTCCGTGCTGCCATCCGCATAGGTGAACTCCAGGATGATCGGCATCACGACTCCGCCCTGATTGGAGAAGTCGAGATAATAGATCCGCTGGTCGGAGTTCAGGATGTCGGCTTCCCATTCATCCAGCTCGCCCTGCAGGCGCTCATAGGCCTCGCGCTGGCGATTGGTGACGATGTTGGCGTCGGTGCGGGAATAGAAGTCGAGCACTTCCGGATTGCGCGAGGCATAGGTCGACAGACCTTCTTCGCGGTTGGAGGCCTGGGTCAGGCTTTCCGGCGCCGCCGCGTCCTCGGCCGCATCCAGTGCATTCTCGATTTCCGGATTCTCGGTATTGAACGTTCCCTCGAAGACCCGGTCGATGGAGATGTCGACATGGTCGGTCGAGTAGAACCAGCCGCGCCAGAACCAGTCGAGATCGACCCCGGAAACCTCTTCCATCGTGCGGAAGAAGTCATAGGGCGTCGGCCGGCGGAAGCGCCAGCGCTCGGCATAGGTGCGGAACGCCTCGTCGAACAATTCCCGGCCCAGCACGGTCTCGCGCAGGACGACCAGGGCGATGGTCGGCTTGGAATAGGCGTTCGGACCAAACTGCACGATCGAGTCCGACTGGGTCATGATCGGCATCTGGTTGGTGGACACCATGTAGGAGGTGATGGAGTGCGGATCGCCGCGGCGGACCGGGAAATCCTCTTCCCACTGGCGCTCGGCCTGGAATTGCAGGAAGGAGTTCAGGCCTTCATCCATCCAGGTCCACTGGCGTTCATCGGAATTCACCGTCATCGGGAAATAGATGTGGCCGATCTCGTGGATGATCACGCCGATCAGGCCACGCTTGGAGCCCAGTGAATAGGTCAGATTGCCATCATCATCCGCCACCGGACGGCCATAGGTACCGCCATTGAAGGTGATCATCGGATACTCCATCCCGCCCTGCGGGCCGGCAATCGATTGCGCGGTCGGATAGGGATAGGGGAAGGCGAAATCATTGTAGACGGCGATCGTGTGCTCGACAGCCCGGGTCGAGAAGGTCGACCAGAGCGGCTCGCTCTCATTGGGATAGAAGGACATCGCCATGACGAGATCCGGGGCCTCGCCCTGCCCGTCCTGTTCAACGCCGACCGCGTCCCAGATGAATTTGCGCGAACCGGCCCAGGCGAAGTCGCGCACATTCTCGGCGCGGAATTCCCAGGTCTCGGTCGAACGCGTGCCGCGGCGCTCATTGGCGCGGGCCTCGGCCGGGGTCACGATGAAGACCGGCTCGTCCGCCGTGCGGGCTTCGTCCAGACGGTCCCGCTGGACCTGGTTGAGCACTTCATCGGCATTCTGAAGCTCGCCGGTCGCCGCCACGATGAAGTCCTGCGGCACGGTGATGGAGACGTCGTAATCGCCGAATTCCAGACCGAATTCCCCGCGGCCCAGGAAGGCCTTGTTGTGCCAGCCCTCATAATCGGAGAAAGCCGCCGCGCGCGGGAACCATTGTGCAATCTGGTAGATGCAGTCGCCGCCCGTATCCTCGGTTTCCTCGAAGCATTCCCAGCCGGCGCGGCCACCGATCACCTGGGTTTCCACCAGGCGGTAATCCCATTCAATGGTGAAGGTGACGCTGTCGCCCGTGGTCAGGTCCTCATCCAGGTCGATCCGCATCAGCGTGTCGACAATGGTGAAGTCCATCGGCTCGCCATTCACGTCGGTGACGCCGGTGATGTTGTGGCCATAGCCGTTTTCGGCGATCTGCTGACGACGGCGCACGGCCGAGGCGGAAATGCCTTCCGGATCGGATCCGCCAGTGCGGCTGGACGAGCGCCCGCCGCCGCCGACGGTTTCCGTCATGACCGCGATCGAATCGGGGCGGAAACGGTTCTGGTCGAGTTGGAACCAGAGGAAGTCCAGCGTGTCCGGCGCATTGTTCGTATAGGTGATCGTCTCGACGCCGTAGAGGTGTTTCTCCTCCTCATCGAGACGGATATCGATGTCGTAATCGACCTGCTGCTGCCAGTAATCCGGTCCGGGGGCCCCGGTGGCGCGCCGCTCGCGGTTCGGTGTCGGCCAGTCCTCGTCCTCGAGCTGGCGGAAGGCGTCACGCCAATCATTGACGGTCTGCTGGTTCGGCTGAGCGGCCGCGACATTCAAGGTCGCAGCCGCCGTAGCCAGAACGATCAGGTTCAAACTACGCATCTTGTTCCCCAATTAGCCCAGGGCCGAAGCCCCGTATGGGGAAGAATTAACGCGCAGTCGAAGGGGCGTCACCCCTGTGTTACGGCATTGTCATGATGCATGGAGCCACCACTGGCCATGGGAGCGGGCTGGCCATTGCCGCCCAGGGCCAGAACCCAGGCCCCGAAGCCGATGAAAACCAAGATCAATCCGACGATCGCACCCAGACCCGGAATGACACCCAGCGCCACCGACGCCGCCAGCACCAAAAGCAGGGACAGAAGCCGCATGCCCAGTCCCAGCGGGACGTCCGGATTGCGATTGAAGATCAGGTCTCCGACCGCCAGCGCCCCCATGCCCAGGCACAGCAGCAGGAAGGGCCAGAACAGGATCCACAGGAAGGGGATCAGGACCGCCCCGATGACCGTGATGGCCAGCAGAACCGTCAAGATCACCAGCAGGACCGGCGAGAAGGCGAACAGCAGGAAGCCGACAAAGCCGGAAACCAGCGGTTTGCTGCGGAAAGTCCGCGCCACCCGGCCCGTCCCGTTCGGCGCCAGCACCACCGCCAGGAAACCCAGCAAGAGGGCCGAGCCGGGAATGGCAAAGCCGAAGAAGGCGAAGGGCGCTCCGATCAGCTCCCACGGGCCATCAATGTCGATATCGACATCATCCCAGTGCTTGGCGCCGAAATTGAAGTTCTCATAGACATAGTTGAGTTCGCCGATCTCGGCACCGCTCGCAATGACCGGTTCCACCGGACTGCGGATGTTCAGCGTGCCTTCGATCCGGGCGGATTCGAGGATGTAGACTTCCTCGGCCTTGATCTCGACATTGCCCGTGATCGTTCCCGCGATGGAAATCTCGGAGGCTTCCGCGTCCAGATCGCCATCGATCAGGCCGAACAGCTCGACCTCGCCGCCAGCCAGTTCCACGCCCTGGCGGAACTGGGCCGTGGGCGAGACATAAATGCCGCCACCGGCGAGATGAGCCCGGTCTTCGACAATCGCGTCGATTTCCACACTGCCACCCGCGGTCGACAGCGAGCCGCCGACCGTGCCGGAGACATGGACATCGCCACCGGCCACGGACACATCGCCCGCAACATCAGCGCTGACTTCGACATCACCGCCGGCGATCTCGATATCCTCGCCGACCGTGCCGCGAACCGAGATGTCGCCGCCGATGAAATTGACCGAACCGGTCACATTGGCGTCGATATCGCCCTCCCCGGCCAGTGCAGCGACATCGCCCTGCACATCGCCGCGAACCGTGAGCTCGCCGCCAAAGAAGTGAACATCGGAACGGTGTCCGTCGATATCGACTTCGCCGCCAATCATCTGGGCGGAGACCGGTGTGGCCCCCAACCCGATGGCCAGCCCCAAGGCCATCACAAAACGCTTGATAATCATAACAGTGTCTCCCTGCGCCCCCCGGCAATCAGGTCGTCGGTTGAAAGGTGACGATCGGCCCTAACCGTCAATGAGATCTTCGCAGTCTCGCCGGTTCCGCGGACGATAGTCCAGACCGGATACATGTGCGCCGGCACGGATTTCCGGTTCGCTCTGGGCATAGACCACGAGCGGTCCGTCGATCCGGGCGCCGCGTTCGAAGACGACCGAGACCGCACAGACCTCGCCGCCATCATGGACACGGCCTGCCATGGTGATCCGGCCATGTTCACCGTCATAATCGCGGTGACGGCGCATTTCATTGATCGAGGTCAGGCTCAGCCGGCCATGGACCTCACCGTCCAGACGCAGCGTACCGGCCGAAGCCACCAGCCCGTCACGGAAGTCTGCATCCAGAACCATGTCACCGGCGGCCAGCGAGGCTTCGCCATCGGCGCGCCCGCGAACATCCAGATCGCCGGCTGCGAGGTTCAGCTCGTCGCGGGCATGACCTTGGAAACTCACATCGCCGCCGGCGATCGAGACTTCACCCGCGACCGTGCCGGTGAAATTGACGTCACCCGCCGCGATCGACACTTCGCCACCAATGTCCATATTGTCGATATCGACATCACCGGACACGAGGCTGAGATCGCCGCCCAGGCGGCCGCGCAGATTGAGATCCCCACTCAGGCGGCTGTAATCGCCCTCGCGGTCCAGGACGATATAGCCGTCCGATGCGCGCGTGGTGCCCAGCATCTTGTTGCCGTCACCATCATCACCGACAACGATGACGCATCCCGAGGTCAGAAGCGCGCCCGACAGGGCCGTTGCCGCAAGCCAGAACTTGGCCATTTAAGTCTCCGTTACTCCCGGCCCGCCGCCCGTTCAGGCGGTGAAATCGATCGGACCTACGCTCCCCAGCGTTGATACGAAGCATACATTATCGAAAAACGATATCAAGAAGTTTTTCCGTTTTTCGATAAATCCTTTATGAAAAGCGAGATGTCCCCGGTATCTGGAGCGGGCCCGGCTACACTCCAGCCTTCCCTATGCGTCATGCGAAGCTAATATCAGGGCAAAGACGAACGCCTTCTGGGGGAGGCGTCATGGGAGGATGACATGGCTGAGACATCAGCAGCCGGCACGGCACCGGCATCCGAAACGCCTGTTTCCGAAGGTGACATCTACGAAGGCGCGTCCTTCGATCTGAAGCGGATCCGCAAATCCGTCTTTGCGTCCATGCTGGAATCCAAGTCGCGCTATGGCGGCAAGCGGATTGCCGCCATCGATGCCGACGGCCGCGAAGTGAGCTTCAACGACCTGACCAAGGCCGCCTTTGCGCTGGGACATGCCCTAAAAGCCGGCACGGAACCGGGTGAAGCCATCGGTGTCCTCCTGCCGACCGGTGTGGGCGCCATCATCTCCTTCTATGCCCTCACCGCCTATGGCCGCGTCCCGGCCATGCTGAACTTCACCGCCGGCGAACGGGCCCTGAAAGCGGCTTGCACGGCCTGCAAGGCCAAGAAGATCATCACCGCCCACCGCTTCATCGAACTGGGCGAGCTGGAAGATCTGGAAGCCGAGCTGAAGCAGGATCACGAGCTCATCTATCTGGAGGATGTGCGCGAAAACCTGTCCCTGATGGACAAGATCGCCGCCGCCGTCGGAACCGTCCTGCCCGGCCTTGTCCGCTCGCATCCGGATCCGGACAGCCCCGCCGTCTATCTCTTCACCTCCGGCACGGAAGGCGATCCCAAGGGCGTCGTGCTCAGCCACGCCAATCTGCTGGCGAATGTCGAGCAGGTGCGCGACCACATCAAGATCCTGCCGACGGACATCCTGTTCAACCCGCTGCCGACCTTCCACTGTTTCGGTCTGACCGGCGGCGTCCTGGTGCCCATCGGCCTGGGTGTGCCGGCGATCTGTCATCCGACACCGCTGCAGGCCAAGACGATCGTGAAGCGGATTGCCGAGACCAAGGCGACCATCCTGTTCGCCACCGACACTTTCATGAACCAGTATGCGCGCGCCGCCGATGAGGGCGACCTCTCCTCGCTGCGCTTTGCCGTCTGCGGTGCCGAGCGCGTCAAGGACGAGACCCGCTCAGCCCTGCGCCGCCGCTTCAATCTGGAAATTGTGGAAGGCTATGGCCTGACCGAGGCCGCCCCGGTCCTGTCGGTCAACCAGCCCCAGAACAACCGCCCGGGCACGGTCGGCCAGCTCATGCCCGGCTGCCAGGCCAAACTCGTCCCGGTCGAGGGCATTGATGATGGCGGCCAGCTTCACATCAAGGGCCCGAACATCATGAAGGGCTATATCCGCCCGACCAATCCGCTCGTCCTGGAAGCCCCCGAGGGCGGCTGGCATGATACCGGCGATATCGTCTCCATCGACGAGGACGGTTTCCTGCGCATTCGTGGCCGGGTGAAGCGCTTTGCCAAGCTGGGTGGCGAAATGGTCTCCCTGGCCGTGGTGGAAAATTGCGCCACCTCGCTCTGGCCGGACAATATGCACGCGGCCGCCGCCATTCCCGACAAGCGCAAGGGCGAGCAGGTCATCCTGCTGACCGATTACGAGAAGGCCGACCGCGCCGACCTCGTCGCCTTTGCCCGCAATCACGGCATTTCCGATCTCGCCATCCCGCGCAAGATCATCCATGTCGACAGCATCCCGGTGCTCGGAACGGGCAAGACCGATTACGGCAGCGTCCAGAAAACGGTCGAATCCCTGATGGCCGAAACCCCGGCCCCGGCGACCGAACCGGCGGAATAGAAAAAGCCCGCCAGCCGGCGGGCTTTTTCATGCTTCGGGATCCGGAAGCAGGATGGCCGGTCTCGTGAGGGAGATGGACCGGCTTGGCCTGGGGAAGCACCCTGCCCGCCGGACCCCGAACTCGGTGACCTTACAAATGGTCGCAATCACGCCCGTTGAGCGCTTCATAGCGGAAGCCGTCACCGGCCGGGCGGTGGTCGGAGATCACCAGAAGGTCGCCCTCGATCCGGGCTGAGCGCCCGATCTCCACCTCGGCGGCGCAGATCAGACCGCCCTGGGCCAGATGGCCGGACAATTCAACACGTCCATTATGGCCGTCATTGCGGCCATGACCGCGAATCTCTACCGGCCCCCGCACGATCCCGCGCACATTCATATGGCCGGCATCCATGACCAGCCGACCACCCAGATCCCCGTCCAGGGTAATCCGCCCTGCGGCGATCTCGGTATTCCCGAGGATACGCGCATCGAGATAAGCCGTGCCGGCGGCGATGTCCGCATTGCCACCGACCGAGCCGGTGAAGCGGACGCGGGCGCCTTCGGCGGTTAGATTGCCGCCGACATCGGCATTGGAGCGGACGCTGGCCCCGGACAGCTCCAGATCGCGGCCGACATCGCCGTGGGCATTGACGATCATGCCGGAAAATTCCGCATCACCGGGTACATCGACATGACGGGAGGCGACCATGCCGGCGCTCTCGGCCGACCGGTTGTCGCCATGTCCGGAGACGGAATAGGTGCAAGCCGGCAGCAGCATCATGGCGGCGGCACAAACCAGTACGTGTTTCATCGGGGTATCCTTTCCAAGGGTGTTTGCCCTTGGGATGCGCCTCATGCGCGCTTTGGATGCAGACCCGGCCCGATTTATCCGCTGCTAGATGTGCAGCGCCCGCCCGTACGCGTCCAGCACGCTTTCATGCATCATTTCCGACAGGGTCGGGTGCGGGAAGACGGTGTGCATCAGCTCGGCCTCGGTGGTTTCCAGCTGACGGCCCACGACATAGCCCTGGATCATCTCGGTGACCTCCGGCCCCACCATGTGGGCGCCCAGTAGCTCGCCGGTCTTGGCATCGAACACGGTCTTCACCAGGCCCTGGTCATCGCCCAGGGCGATTGCCTTGCCATTGCCGACAAAGGGGAAGCGTCCGACCTTCACCTCATGCCCGGCCTCCTTCGCCTTGGCTTCGGTCAGACCGACCGAGGCGATTTGCGGATGGCAATAGGTGCAGCCAGGGATATTGGCGGTCTCGAAGGCATGGACATCCTCGCCGGCGATCTTCTCGACACAAACCACACCCTCATGGCTGGCCTTGTGGGCGAGCCAGGGCGGGCCGGCGACATCGCCGATGGCGTAGAGGCCTTTCACATTGGTGCGGCCGAACCCGTCATTGACGACATGGCCGCGATCGATCTTCACACCCAGTTTCTCCAGCCCCATATCCTCGATATTGGCGACGATGCCGACGGCCAGGATGACTTTCTCGACCTCGATGATCTCGGTTTTGCCCTTGGACGTCTTCACATGGACCTTCACCGTCTTGCCCGACTTGTCGAGTTTCTCGACCTGCGCGCCCGTCACCAGGTTGAGCCCCTGCTTCTTGAAGCTCTTGGCGGCGAAGGCGGAGATTTCCTCATCCTCGACCGGCAGCACACGGTCCATCATCTCCACGACGGTCACATCCGCGCCCATCGTCTTGTAGAAGCTGGCGAACTCGATCCCGATCGCCCCGGAACCGATGACCAGCAGGGATTTGGGCATGCTGTCCGGCACCATGGCTTCGCGATAGGTCCAGATCTTGTCGCCATCCGGCTCCAGACCAGCCTGGGGAATCGTCCGGGCCCGCGCGCCGGTTGCGAGAATCACATGCTTGGCCGTGTAGCTGTCCTTGCCGACCAAGACTTTCGGGGCATCACCGCCCTTTTCAAGCTTGGCCGTGCCTTCGATCACCGTGATCTTGTGCTTCTTCATCAGCATGCCGATCCCGCCGGTGAGCCGGCCGGAGACCTGGCGTGAGCGTTTCACGATGGCCTTGATATCGAAACCGACCTTCTCGGCACTCAGGCCGAAATCCGCGGCATTCTGCATGAGATGATAGACTTCAGCCGAGCGCAGCAGGGCCTTGGTGGGGATGCAGCCCCAGTTGAGGCAGATACCGCCCAGATTGTCCCGCTCCACAACGGCCGTCTTGAAACCCAGCTGGGCGGCCCGGATGGCCGCGACATAGCCGCCGGGGCCGCCACCGATCACGATCACGTCGAAGGCATTGGAACTCATGGCGGACCTCATTAATTCGCATGTGAAATAATGTTCGAATTGCTGTGTCGCGGTATAACCGTCCGCCCGGTCCGGATCAATGCTTGGCGCGTTCAGGCGCGGGATTGGCTCCGGTCAGCATTCTCCCCCAACGAGATATCTACGCCAATCATACGACGGGGGGTTGATAATTTCTAGTTTTGGGAGAACATGTTGCCACCAAAACTTGAGGGAGATCACACATGCGTAAATTGTTGACGCACCCGGCTTTTCTGGCGGGAGCGGCGGCGCTTGGCCTGACCGCAGCCGCATCCGCCCAATCTGACCCCTTTATCGGTCAGATCCAGGCCGTTGGGGAGAATTTCTGCCCGCGGAACTTCATGCCGGCCGCAGGCCAAACCCTGCCGATCAGCAGTTATTCGGCGCTGTTTTCGCTTCTGGGCTGCAGCTACGGCGGGGACTGCCGCTCCACGTTCGCGCTGCCGGACCTGCGCGGCCATGCCATGATCGGAACCGGACAGGGCCCCGGCCTTCCCTACTACACGCGAGGACAATCGGGCGGCGCGGCGACGGTGACCCTGACCTCCAACCAATTGCCATCCCACAATCACAACATGATGGCCTCCACAGCGCCGCCGACAGCCTCTTCGCCTCTGGAAAACGCGATGCCGACCTATCAGACCACGACGTCGGAAATCTATTCCGACCAGGATCCCGGCTCGGCTCAGTTGCACCAGAATGTGCTCAACCATGCCGGCGGCAATATCCCGATGAACATCGTGCAGCCTACGGCGACACTGACCTATTGCGTGGCCGTTTACGGTATTTATCCGTCGCGCGGCTAGCGCCGACCCAACATCCCGGAACGAGGGACACATCATGAAACTTCATCTGATTTGCGCGGCTGCCGGCTTGGCCGGCCTGTCGCTGAGCCATCTGCCCGAAGCAGAGGCCCAGGCCGAACCCTATGTGGGTCAGCTCATGGCAACAGCGGGCGACTTCTGTCCGCGAGGCTGGGTCAACGCCAATGGCCAGATCATTGCCATTTCCCAGAATGACGCCCTGTTTTCGCTCTACGGCACGATTTATGGCGGCAATGGAACCACCACGTTCGGCCTGCCTGACCTGCGCGGCCGCATGGCGGGCCACACCGGACATGGTCCCGGACTGACCGAACGGACACAGGGCAGCATGTACGGCGCCGACGACGTCACCCTGACCGTCAGCCAACTGGCCGCTCACAACCATGCCATGTACAGCTCGTCCGCCTCGCCGGACCAGACCTCGGTCCAAGGCGGAACGCTTGCGACCTTCCCGCCCAGCGTGGAAGCCTATGCGGTGGCTCAGGCCAACCAGCTCACCCAACCCTTGAACAATCGGACGATCGGCACGGCCGGCGCCAGCTACCCGGTGGCTGTCCAACAGCCCTACACCGTTGTGAACTGGTGTGTGGCGATGTTCGGCATCTATCCGTCCCGCGGCTGATTTAGGAGAGAATTATGATGAAACGCAAACATATTGCCGCCGGTCTGGCCGCTGCAGCCATGCTTGTGCCCAGCCTGACCGCCCCGGCCGCCGCCACGCCCACCATGGGTGATGTCATTGTCGTGGGCTTCAACTTCTGCCCGAACGGTTACATGAATGCCGATGGCCAATTGCTGGCGATCAGCACCCACCAGGCGCTCTTCTCGCTCCTCGGCACCGCTTATGGCGGGGATGGCCGGACTACATTCGCCCTGCCCGACCTGCGCGGTCGCGTGCCGGTCAGTGCCGGCCAGTCCCCCGGGCTTCCGGATTACCAGCTGGGCGCCCGTTTCGGTTCGGAAACCACCACGATGCTGATCACCAGTATGCCGAATCATACCCATGCGGCTTTCGGCACCACGGCTCAGCCGAATGAGGAAACGCCGACCGGAAACTCGCTGGGCAGTTTCGACCCGTCCGGGGCCAACATCTACACGTCCAGCACGCCCAATGAGCCCATGGCTCCCGGTGTGATCTCGGTCACTGGCGCCAGCCAGCCGATCCAGATCAGCGCACCGACGACCACGCTGCGCTATTGCATCGCCACCCAAGGGCTCTTCCCGAGCCGCGATTGATGCCTGTATGACAGCCGGCCCGGCGCCGCCTATTCGGCGGCGTCGGCCGCGCTGGCATAGATGGATTGGCGCGGCTTCGCCAGAACCCGGCGGACCATGGGTTCGAAAAAGGCCAGATCCTCACTCTCATAATCCGGATCGAAGGCCGCCTGGTCGTAGAGGTGGCAGAATTGCGCGCACGCCGCATAGTGCGGGTGATCGCTGAACTGGTCGCGCATGTCCCGGTCCATGCCCAGATGGTGGAAGAAATAATAGCCTTGGAAAATCCCGTGATGGGCAACAATCCAGTGGTTCTCTTCCGACACGAAGGGTTTCAGGATCGCGGCGGCAATATCCGGGTGGTTATAGCTGCCCAGCGTGTCCCCGATGTCGTGCAGCAAGGCCATAACGACATATTCCTCATCGCGCCCGTCCCGATGCGCCCGCGTCGCGGTCTGCAGGGAATGCTGCAAACGGTCGATGGGAAAACCGCCATAATCCCCGTCGAGCAGACGCAAATGGTCCAGCACGCGGTCGGGCAGATTGGCCGCAAAGGGACCGAACTGGGCGGCAATGGCACCCCAGTCCTCCTGGGTGCCTTCGGTCATCGCGCGGAATTTGGCGCGCGGCGCATTGGCATCATCAGCCATGATATCCTCCCGGTGTTTTTCCATACCGTGACGAGGAATAGCAGGGCTGGCAAGCGTCAGAGGTCTTCGATGGTCTGGGTCAGGTCACTGTCGGGATTGTCGCCTGTATTCACCACGCCCGCCTTCTCGATCAGCATGAGATGGACTTTCTCGGTCTTGGCGACCGGCCGGTGACGCACGCCCTTGGGAATCACGCACATTTCACCCGGCCCCAGAATCACGGAGTCCTGGCCCTCAACCTCGATCTCCAGAATCCCCCGTGTCACCATGAAGAACTCGTCTTCATCGGTATGCGCATGCCAGTCGAACGACCCTTGTGCCTTGGCCAGCTTGATTTCGTAATTGTCGAGCTTTGCCACACGCTTGGGCGACCAGACGTCCTTGAACTGGGCGTGTTTATCGGCGAGGGAAATGGCTGTGACCGTCATGCACGTCTCCTGGAGCCTGTTCAGGCGGTATTGCGGCACTCTAGCCGATTTATGGAGAGGGGCGAATGAGCGGAAACACGGACCAGACGGCCGGCGCCCTGCTGGCCCGCATGGCGCCCGTCCTGGACCCGCAGGACTGGGTCTATGCCCGCCTGCCCGAAGGCACGCCCCTGCCCCCGGACGTGAGTGCCCTGATGACCTGCCAGGAGGATGAAGGGCTGACCCTCATCGTCACTCCGGACACGGCCGCCCGGCTGGGTCTGGCCACGGACTTCCCCTGCCGCCGCATCACTCTCACCGTCCAGTCCGATCTCGACGCGGTCGGCTTCATTGCGGCCATCGCCACCGAACTCACCCGCCACGGCATCAGTTGCAATGTTGTCGCCGGCTTCCACCACGACCATCTCCTCGTGCCTCAGGACCGCGCCGGTGAGGCCATGGACGTGTTGAAGGCGCTGAGCCGTTCGAATTCGATTGACGCAGCGCCGGACCGGCCCTAAACGCGCGCATCCTTGTTGGACGGGGCTGAGACCTTATTGAACCAGACGGTGCTGGCCGACCCCACGAACGGCCTTGCTGACTTCGATGCAGAAACCATGTGTGCAGACCTCTCGCAGCAAGGCTGGAGCCTGTGCCGCCTGTCCGACACCATCCTGCTCGAAACCCTGCGCGATGAAGCCCGCTCCTTGTGGCAAAACGATGCGCTCTCACCCGCCGGGATTGGCCGCGCCGACG
Source organism: Maricaulis alexandrii (assembly GCF_005871165.1). Classification (GTDB taxonomy): domain Bacteria; phylum Pseudomonadota; class Alphaproteobacteria; order Caulobacterales; family Maricaulaceae; genus Maricaulis; species Maricaulis alexandrii. The sequence goes on from NZ_SWKP01000003.1 coordinate 344,636, forward strand.
ATCATGACGTCGTCCGCAAGATCCGCCGCGACCTGACCCACTGGATGGATGGCAGCACGCCGGCCCAGACCGCCTATATGGCCTTCGCCGAAGCCCTGCGCCGCGAGGTGAATTACCGCCTCATGCTGGGCCTGTTCGCCTTCGAAGCGCATTACGCGGTCTACGAGCCCGGCGGCTTCTACAAGCGCCATGTCGACAGTTTCCGTGGCGCCCGCAACCGCGTGCTGTCCAGCGTGCTCTATCTCAATGAGGATTGGGATCGCGCCGATGGCGGCCTGCTGCGCATCTATGCGCCGGACAGTGACACCGTCCTGGCAGAAGTGTCACCGGAGTTCGGCACGCTGGCCGTCTTCCTCTCCGAAGACATCCCGCACGAAGTCACACCGGCCCGCCGCGACCGCTTCTCCATCGCCGGCTGGCACCGCTGCAATGATCGTGGCCTGGTGCCGGCGCTGCAGGTGAAGGGATTGCCGGTGGCCTGAAAAGCCCCTCCTTCCCCTTGATGGGGAAGGTGGATCGACACGCAGTGGCGAGACGGAAGGGGTGAAAGCGCAAGGCGCTTTCTGGTCTTCGGACTGTCACCCACTCCACCGCGCATACGCGCGGTCCCCCTCGCCCATCAAGGGCGAGGACCCACGACCAGCCAGGCCCCGATCACATCAGCATCGTCATCGGGTCTTCGACGAAGGTCTTGAAGGCCTGGAGCCATTTGGCGCCGGTGGCGCCGTCGACGACGCGGTGGTCGCAGGTCAGGGTGACGGTCATCACGGTGGCAATCGCCAGCGCGCCATCCTTCACCACAGGGCGCTGTTCGCCCGCGCCGACCGACAGGATCATGCCCTGGGGCGGGTTGATGATGGAGGCAAAGCTGTCGATGCCGAACATGCCCAGATTGGACAGGGAGAAGGTGCCGCCCTGGAATTCCTCGGGCTTGAGCTTCTTGTCGCGGGCGCGGGCCGCCAGATCCTTCATCTCGCGGGAAATCTCCACGAGACCCTTGAGATCGGCATCCTTGACGATAGGCGTGATCAGCCCGCCTTCAATGGCCACGGCGACGGAGACGTCGGCATGCTTGTGGCGGGCGATATGGCCACCCTCGATCCAGGAGGAATTTGCCGCCGGCACCTTCTTCAACGCCAGGGCGGAGGCCTTGATCAGGATGTCATTGACGGAGACCTTGGCGCCATCCTTCTCGGCGGCGGCATTCACGCGCTTGCGGAAGTCCAGCAGGGCGTCGATCCGGCAATCCACATTGAGCGGGAAGTGCGGGATGTCGCGGAAGCTCTCCGACAGGCGTTTGGCGGAAATCTTGGTGATATTGTCGGCCTTCTCGACCTCGTAGCGGTCGCGGGCAATGCCGAAGGCCTTGAGCGGATCGTCCATGTCGACCGGCGCGGCACTGGCCGGCGCTTCGGCGGCCTTGGACGGGGCTTCGGACGGTTGGGCATTCTCGACATCGCGCTTGACGATGCGGCGATAGGGGCCCGACCCGTCTATGCTCGTCAGGTCCAGGCCCTTTTCGGCGGCGATCCGGCGCGCCAGCGGGCTCGCCTTGATGCGGTCGCCATCCTTGGACGGCGCGGCCGGGGCCTTGCTGTCTTTCGGCGCGGATTCGAGCCGACGCGCCGTGCCGCCGCTGTCTGATTGGGCCGGCTTTTCCGTGCCGCCGCCATTGCCCTCATCCGACTTGGCGCCTTCGGACTTGTCACCCTCAGACTTGGAAGACCCGGCCTTGTCGAGCGCGCTCTCGTCCTCGCCTTCTTCCAGCAGGATGGCGATGACCTCATTGACCTTCACGCCTTCACTGCCGTCGGCGACCAGGATCTTGCCCAGCACGCCTTCATCGACGGCCTCGACTTCCATCGTCGCCTTGTCGGTCTCGATCTCCGCGAGCACCATGCCGCTCTCAATGGTATCGCCTTCCTTGACGTGCCATTTGGCCAGCGTGCCCTCTTCCATGGTGGGCGACAGGGCGGGCATCAGGATTTCTATCGACATGGGTCTCGTCCTCGTGGTCGGCCTACTGGCCGCGCTCCGAATGGGTTTGGGCGTTGGTCTCGTCCCAGTTCGCGCCGTCGAATTCCTCGAAGCGGAGCTGGAGATTGGCGTCGGCGTCCAGGCAGCGCAAATTCACCGTCCAGCCGTCAGGATGCGAGCGCGGCACATAGAAGGCCTTCACCCCGCACTTGGAACAGAAGGTGTGACGGGCGGTCTGCGTGCCGAAGCGATAGGTCGTCAGGCTTTCCGCCCCGCGCTCGATCCTGAAATCGGCCTTGTCCACTATGAGGTGGATGAAGCCGGTCTTGGCGCACATGGAACAATTGCACGACAGGGCCACGACACTGTCCGGCAGGTTCACGGCAAAGCCGACCTCACCGCAGTGACACTCGCCATGACGCCAGGATTTGGTGGGGGAGTTGGTCATGCCGCTTCACCGTAGATCGTACGAAATTCTGGTTCGTCTTCCGCGACAATGTGTACGCATTCCTGCATCGTCATGATGACCCAATGGCGGGCCTTCACGCCCTGCTCCCGGTACAGAAACTCATGGGTCAAGAAGCCCGCTATGACGGGCGAGTTCGCGACCTCGAACATATCACCCGGTCCGTGAGCCACCAATTGATCCTGGTACTCTTCGTCATTCACGATGCAGTGCCATACCGGCTTGGATGTCAGCTCACAGGCGAAATCTTCGCCCGGCTTTTCATGTCTCCGAACCAGTTTCACAGCCAATTCCCCAAGCTCCAGCCTGCTGGAAACAAACTCGTATTCCCCCGCCGGAATGGCCGGGGTCCATGCTTTCAGTTCCGATTTCGAGAAATCGAACACACCCTACTCCGCGTAGCAGACAGCCTTGGCCGCCTTCACGATGTCCTCGACGCCCGGCAGGGAGAGTTTTTCCAGATTGCCGGCATAGGGCAGCGGCACATCGGCCTGGTGGACGCGGGCGGGCGGGGCGTCGAGATAGTCGAAGGCCTCGGCGGTGACGACGGCGGCGATTTCCGCGCCGACGCCATGCTGGCCCCAGCCTTCCTCGGCGCAAACGATGCGATTGGTCTTCTTGACCGATTCAACGACCGTCGCCGTGTCGAGCGGGCGCAGGGTGCGCAGGTCGATCACTTCGGCCTCGATCCCCTCTTCCGCCAGTTGTTCGGCGGCCTGGAGGGCAAATCCGACCATGCGGGAATGCGCGGTGATGGTCACGTCCGAGCCTTCGCGGCGCACCTTGGCCTTGCCGATCGGCAGAACCCAGTCCTCCACATCCGGCACGTCGAAGGTCTCGCCATAGATGAGTTCGTGCTCGAGGAAGACGACCGGGTTCGGGTCGCGAATGGCAGCTTTCAGCAGGCCCTTGGCGTCAGCGGCATCATAGGGCGCGATCACTTTCAGGCCGGGCACATTGGCATACCAGGCGGAATAGTCCTGGGAGTGCTGGGCACCGACGCGGGAGGCCGCACCATTGGGACCGCGGAACACGATCGGACAGCCCATCTGGCCACCGGACATGTAGAGCGTCTTGGCGGCGGAGTTGATGATCTGGTCAATGGCCTGCATGGCGAAGTTGAAGGTCATGAATTCCACGACCGGCTTCAGCCCGTTGAAGGCCGCGCCCACGCCCAGACCGGCAAAGCCGTGCTCGGTGATCGGCGTGTCGACGACGCGCTTGGGGCCGAACTCGTCCAGCAGGCCGCGGGTCACCTTGTAGGCGCCCTCATACTCGGCCACTTCCTCGCCCATGACGAAGACGGTGTCGTCACGGCGCATTTCCTCGGCCATGGCGTCACGCAGTGCGTCGCGGACCGTGGTTTCCTTCATCTCCGTACCGGACGGGATCTCCGGATCGGACGCGTCCGGCGCGGAATGATCGACAAAGACCGGCTCGCCCGTGTTCGACGAGTCGTCCGACGCCTCGGTATCCGCTTCGGCTGCGTCATCGGCGCTGTCATCGCCCGACTCGTCCTCGGACGTGTCGTCAGAGGAAGACGCCGCTTTCGGCGCCTCCAGATTGTCCGGGTCCTCGCCCTCCTCGGCCAGGATGGCGATGGCGGCATTCACCTTCACGCCTTCCGTGCCCTCGGCGACCAGAAGCTTGGCGACCACGCCCTCTTCAACAGCCTCGACTTCCATCGTGGCCTTGTCGGTCTCGATCTCGGCAATGACATCGCCACTTTCGACGCTGTCACCTTCCTTGATGAGCCATTTGGCCAGCGTGCCTTCTTCCATCGTGGGCGAAAGCGCCGGCATGAGAACTTCGATCGACATGGCTTCTTCCCGTGTCCTGTTCGTTAGGCGAGGTCAGCCATTGGCTGCCTCGGGTTTGTAACGAAGCGCGTGCTCACGCATGCGTTCCGCGAAATCGACCAGCGTGTTCAAGGGCCGCATCAGCACCTCGATCCGCGTCATTTTACCCGCATCATCAATCGTGATGCGGTCGAAACCGACCAGACCCTTGCCATCCACCGTTCCGGTGAATTCCAGGATCAGCTCATTCCCCTCGACCCATTCCTTGCGGTAGGCGAAATCCTCGACGATCGAGATCACCCCCATCAGGATGTGCAGGATGTAGCGCGTGTCGGCGGAGGGCTTCCACACGACCGGCGAATGCAGTTCGCAATGCTCGGCCATGATCGATTTGATCATCTCGGCATCGCGCGTCTCGACGGCCTTGTGCCAGGTCTCCAGAAAATGTTTCACCTGTGGTGTCATGGTGCGTCTCCCCTATTGCCCGAACACTCCCACACAGCCTCGCGTGAAAAGCGAGGGCTGAGCGCAGTGTATGCTCGGGCTCGAGACGCTCAAATTCAGGCCTCCACGAGTACGTCGGTATAGAGTTCGCTCGGATCCGGTTCCGGGCTGTCCTTGGCGAACTGGGCCGCGTCGGCGACGATTTTCTTGACCTCCTTGTCGATCTCCTTGAGCTCCTCCTCGCTGGCATGCTTGCCCTCGATGAGACGCTTCTTGATCAGGTCGATCGGATCGTGGTGGGAGCGGATATCGTCGACTTCCTCACGCGTGCGGTATTTGGCCGGGTCGGACATGGAGTGGCCGCGATAGCGGTAGGTCTTCATCTCCAGGATATAGGGGCCCTTGCCCTCACGGGCGTGCTTCACGGCTTTCTCGGCCGCGCGCTTCACCGCCTCGACATCCATGCCGTCGACTTCCTCGCCGGGAATGCCGAAAGAGGCGCCGCGCTTGTGCAGATGGGTTTCCGAGGAGGCCCGCTTGACCGCCGTACCCATGGCGTACTGGTTGTTCTCGATCACATAGATGACCGGGAGATCCCAAAGCTTCGCCATGTTGAAGCTTTCATAGACTTGGCCCTGATTGGCCGCGCCATCGCCGAAATAGGTTACGGCGACCTTCTTGTTTTCCTTGTAGGCGTCGGCGAAGGCCAGACCGGTCCCCAGGGAGACCTGGGCGCCGACAATGCCGTGACCGCCATAGAATTGCTTCTCGCGGGAGAACATGTGCATGGAGCCGCCCTTGCCGCGCGAATACCCGCCTTCACGGCCGGTCAGCTCGGCCATGACGCCGTTCGGGTCCATGCCGCAGGCCAGCATGTGGGCGTGGTCGCGATAACCGGTGATGACCTGGTCACCCTCGTCCAGCGCCGCCTGGATCCCCGTCACCACGGCTTCCTGGCCGATATAGAGGTGACAGAAGCCGGCGATCAGTCCCATCCCGTACAGCTGACCCGCCTTTTCCTCGAAACGGCGCATCATCAGCATGTCGCGATAGTATTTGAGCAGCTCGTCCTTGCCGGCGCCCTTGCCGGCGTCCTTGGCTGCGGAAGACTTCGTATTTCGCTTGGCGGCCATTATTTCGCACGCGAACCAAACAGCCCGCGCTCCCATCTGACTGTGTTAGCGCCATATCAGACGATTGACCCAAACGGCAAGCGCCGGGCCCGAAAAAGTCACATTTGATGGGAGATATGCCCGCGTTCAAGCGCGCGGTCAGCGCTGCGGAGACGGTTCGATTTCGACGATGATTTCCCGCGGGTGCGCGACATTCAGGATGTCACGGGAGCGCTCTTCGACATAGTCCAGGTCCAGACTGTCAGAGCGCAGGCGCGAGGCTGTATCTTCCAGCCGTTCCCGTTCCGCCACGGCCAGTTCAAGCTCGGCTTCGGCGATGCGAATCTCGTTTTTGACGACAATCCAGTTGAGCACGCCCTGCTCGCCCGTCAGCGCGTGATAGCCGAAATAGGCAATCGCCACTGCGAGAAAGACAGTTGTACCGTATCGCTTGATTGCGTCCAAAACCAAACCACCTCGTAAGCCGCGACTTCCCCTGCCGCGTTGTGTTGAGGGTGATTCAACACGATCACGCTTGAGAAACGGTGAATCCCGGATTCAGCAACGGGTAAGATTCAGGGCGGACTTGGGGCAGACCCGCCCGTGCGGAACACGGCGGATTGCCAGGCATTACAGGCGGTCCCACAGGAAGGTCTGTATTCTTGGATAGTCTGGAATGTCCTGAAGGACCGCCCGCAACCCGGTGAAGCTGATTAAGGAACAGTCCGGCCAGACCCGTCCCGGCGCCACCCGCCCCGTCCGACCCGTGCACAGATGCGTGCGAAGCGTGGGAGGATTATGGGGTGGGTGCAGCGGGGTGGGGATTGGGCGGGGGTTATCCTCGGCGTGGCTGCGCCACGCGCCCCTCACCCGGCGCTGCGCGCCCCCCTCTCCCGCAAGGGGAGAGGGAGTGGGATCGAGCGCTATGCCCTCCTTCTCCCCTTGCGGGAGAAGGTGGCCCGAATGGGGCGGATGAGGGGGCGTCCGCGAAAGCGGACACCATGCATCAAGCCAGGCCGCTATCCCCGGCATAGATGCCGGTTTCGCCGAGCAGCGATTCGATGCGCAGGAGCTGGTTGTACTTGGCGGTCCGGTCGGAACGGGCCAGGGATCCGGTCTTGATCTGACCGCAATTGGTTGCCACGGCCAGGTCGGCAATGGTGGAGTCCTCGGTCTCACCGGACCGGTGGGACATGACTGCGCCATAGCCGGAGCCCATGGCCAGGTCGACAGCGTCCAGCGTTTCCGAGAGGGTGCCGATCTGGTTGACCTTCACCAGGATGGCATTGGCAGCGCCCATTTCGATGCCACGGGCCAAACGGTCCGGATTGGTCACGAAGAGGTCGTCACCGACCAGCTGGCAATGATCGCCAACACGCTCGGTCAGCGCCTTCCAGCCATCCCAGTCATCCTCGGCCATGCCGTCCTCGATGGAGACGATCGGGTATTTGCCGACCAGTTCTTCCAGATATTGGGCGAAACCGGCCGAGTCGTACGTCACGCCAGCGCCTTCCAGGACGTATTTGCCGTCCTTGAAGAATTCCGTGGAGGCGACGTCCAGCGCCAGGGCAACATCCTCGCCCGGCGTGTAGCCGGCCTTCTCAATGGCGGCCATCAGCACGTCCAGCGCCTGTTCGGCGGAGTTGAGGTTCGGCGCGAAACCGCCCTCATCGCCGACATTCGTGTTCAGACCATCGGCCTTGAGGCGGGATTTGAGCGAATGGAAGATCTCCGCCCCGCAGCGCAGGGCTTCGGAGAAGCTCGGCGCGCCGACCGGCATGATCATGAATTCCTGGAAGTCGATCGGATTGTCGGCATGGGCGCCGCCATTGATCACATTCATCATTGGGGTCGGCAGGGTGCGGGCATTCATGCCACCGACATAGCGATAGAGCGGCACGCCCTGCACGTCGGCCGCCGCCTTGGCCACGGCCAGGGACACGCCCAGCATCGCATTGGCGCCCAGGCGGGCCTTGTTCTCGGTGCCGTCCAGCTCGATCATCATCTGGTCGATGCGGCGCTGGTCTTCGGCATCCATGCCGGCCAGGGCCTCGAAAATCTCGCCTTCGACATTCTCGACGGCCTTGATCACGCCCTTGCCGCCATAGCGTGCATCACCGTCACGCAGCTCGACCGCCTCGTGGGCGCCCGTCGAGGCGCCTGACGGCACCGCCGCGCGGCCAAACGACCCGTCTTCCAGCAGCACATCCACTTCCACAGTGGGATTGCCGCGGCTGTCGAGAATTTCCCGGGCGACGATATCGATAATGGCGGTCATGGCGGCCCTTTCGCACACTCTAAAAGTCTTGCCGCTTCATACCCGCACGGAGCCTGTGTGCAAGGGCATGAAGAGCAGAATCCGCATGTTAGCGAAAACAATCCCCGATCCTGTCCTGACCTTGTCCTGAAAGGCCGCAAATGGATCAAGTTTTCAGAACCGGATTAGAGGAATCGCAAACCCTGTCGGGCAGGCTAAGGTCACAACAAGACTGGCACCGGACCAACCGGGCCTTCCGATCAAACCCTCAAGAGCCTGCATGCCTCACCGGCCCAAAATCGTGAATGTGGAGTCCGTTTTCGAGGACCGGGCCGTGCTGATCTGTCTGCGCGGGCGGCAGACCCTCGCCTTCGCCACACCGGTGCGCAAACTGCTCTACTGGCTGTCCGGCAAGGGCAAGCGCCATTTCGTCTTCGATCTGCGCGAAACCACCTATCCCGCCGATCAGCTCGGACCGATCGTGGACAATGTCATCCAGGCTGCACGGGTTCTGCCCAGCATGCACATCGCCCTGTTGCACACGGGAAAAGAGCCGGAGACCGTGCGCTATCTGATGCAGGCCAATCGACGCATCGGCAACAAGGTGCTCGATGTGCATTCCCTGGAAGAGGCCCGCAACTGGATGTTTCCCGGCATGGGTGAGACGGACGGGAAAGCTGCGGAGAGCGGGGCGGATAATTACTTCGATCTCGATTCCCTGGATCGCCGCCGGGCCTGACCCTCACCCGCCGGCCATCAGGCAAGAAAAAACGCCCGGTCTCTCGACCGGGCGTTTTTCTGTGCCGTGAAGCATCCGGACGGATCAGTCGTCCTTCGGCTCCAGGATCTGACGGCCGCGATACATGCCGGACTTCAGATCAACGTGGTGCGGGCGACGCAGCTCACCGCTGTCCTTGTCTTCGATGTAGACGGGAGCGGACAGCTTGTCGTGGGCCCGGCGCATGCCGCGCTTGCTCGGCGTGGTTTTTCTTTTAGGGACGGCCATCAGCCTCTCCACAGTCTTGAATCATGCTCCGGACAGCCAGCGCCATCCGTTCGAGCCGCGCGGTATACATGCAGTTCGGGGGGCACGCAAGCGCCTGTCTGCTTTGATTGCAGGCAAAACAGCGTGCGCCCGTCTAGCCTTCGCCGAGCAGGCGTGCCGATCCGCCCATCGAGGTGCGGAATTCATAGGCTGACGGGTTGCCATACACGCGAACCGAACCGCCCGTCGAGGCCCGGGCTGACACACTCTGCGTCGCATGGGTGCGAATGTCCGCGCCGGTGGAGGCACTGGCATCGACATCCTCGCAAACCAGTTCGGACGCATCCAGATACCCGCCCGTGGAGGAATCAATCTCCAGTTCCGTACAGGAGCCGGAGACGCGGGCCGAGGCCCCGGTGGAGACTTCCAGCTCGAGCTCATCGGCGTCCAGTCCGCTGACCCGGGCCCGGATCCCGCGATTGAAGTCCAGTTCGTCCAAACCGGTCGTGGTCACTTCCACCACGACATCCAGCGACCGGCGGCGCGAGAAGAAGCCGCTGTCCTGGTCGATCTCCAGCCGGCCATTGCGGACCTCAATCTCGATATCTGCAAAATCAGCCGCATCCCCGATCAAGCGGACCGCGGGCGTGTCCCCCGTCACGACTTCCAGCTCGAACCCGCCACCGGCATCGATCCGGTCGAAAGCATCGACCGGAACGGTTTGAGTGTCCTGGGCCAGAGCCGGTCCGGCCAGCATCACAGCGGCACCCAGTCCCGCGAAAACCACCTGTTTCATGCGCATCTCCCTCAACTTGCCCCCACGCCATCATAGGGGTTTGTCCGTGAGATGCGTGTGAAACCCTGTTTAGATGCAGGTCAGGCGAAAAAGGCTTGGTATGTAATTTAAAGTTATTATTGGCGGAATTGCACCCAAACGTTATCTGCCTGTACAGTGCGTCTTTCCAGACTGGTTAGGGGGACGCCATGCGAGTGAATTTTAAGAGGGCCGCGCTAGCCTTCCTGTCTTTCGGACTTTTGCTCAGCGGCTGCAGCGGGTCAGGCCCATCTGATACTTCCAGTCCGCCGCCTGCGCCCACGAATAACGCACCGGTTGTTGTGTCGGCAGCCTCGATTGAAGTTTTCGAGAACACCACTGATGGATATACAATCGAGGCGACGGATTCAGACGGGGACAGCCTGTCCTACTCCATTGCCGGCGGTCCGGACGAAGACTTGTTCGTGATCGAGGGTGCGCCGGATTTCATCGGCTTCATCGACCCTCCCAACTACGAAATCCCTCTCGATGCCGATTCCGATAACGCGTACGAGCTACTGATCGCGGTCTCAGATGGCACCGACAATACTGAATTCGCGGTGACGATTTCAGTTCTGGATGTCGATGAATTGCCGGAGGGGGTCTCGCGGTTCGAAATCGAGACCAATGCCAATGACCCCGTCTTTTACTACGCGACCATGGAGAGCGGGGCTGTGTTCACAGCCCAGGGGGTCAAGGACAGCGACGGGTTTCCGCAGGCTCTGACATCCTTGTCGGCTGTGATCCCTGACGAAGAAGCACCCGACGGTGAGTGGACCGTTGACTACCAATTGAATGCCGACGCAACAGCGCTCAGTGCCATGCTGATCCAAGGTTTGGGGCGGATCACCTTTGGATATGACGAATTCGGCACCCCCGTCACAATCGGTTTTGCACTTGAGGATGGGACCGGGGAAGCGATCCTGAGCATTGAAGAATTCTTTTCGGGTACATCCACGGCTTCAAGTTCGCCCAACCCGCTTTACGCACAACACGGGCGGGAAAGCCTGATTGCGTCCATCCAGCGCATGACCGAGGTCGCACAGGCAGGTGGCGTGAACCGCCAGCCGCGCCGGAGCCGCCAGGCATTGACGAGCGTTTCAAGCGCCGTGACGCGCCATGATGCAGGGACCCCGGCCTTCTACAATGAGCTGTTGACGCTTCACAATGAACAGCAAAAGACGGTCAATGTCCGGATCGAAGAGTGCGGCCTGCCTGTGAATGACGCGATTGTTGTTGTCGAGGTTGATGACGCCAACGCCACGGGCTCTGATCGGTCACGGCGGCTGCGGGCAAACCGGATCGGGGCGGGCGAATACCGCGTCAACTTCCCGATTACCCGGACCGAATCCAGCGTCGAGGATACCTGCAATGCCATCTTCGAAATTCCCAATAATATCTGCACCTGGACCGAAGTTGGCACCAATGCGCCAGCCTATGCCACGGGATGCCTCCAGCTTGGCGCGATTCTGGCGACCGGAGGCGCTACTGCCCCCGCGGCAGGTCCGGCTACAGCGGCCTGTGAAGGGGCTGTCCTGGCTGGCTTCCTATATTGCAACACCTTCGGTCTCAGCCCGGCACCCGGGGCCCCAACTGCCAGCGAAGGACTTTGCGCGGCCGCAGAGATTGTACGGGGTTTCGTCGCTGATTTCGACGATGTGACCGTCAGTGCCGAGGCCATCATTCCCGATTCGGGCCGGTACCAATCGGCCACGGACCGCAGTACGGGCGGGTCCACCGTCGACCTGTCGATTTCCGGCCGTGACACCGTCCAGATCGACCGTTTCTACACCTCCCCCATCGATCCGGACCCGGACGAAGACTACACCGCATCAGCCGAACTCTCCTGTGCGACAGAGCCCACAATCACCGTCATGTCGATTACGGGTACAGACGGCTATTCAGACTCAAACTCCTGCACCATCACCGGCCAGGGAACCTGCAATCTGAATGTTCCCGGCGCCGAAGCGAATGTGGTCGACACCATTCGGGTCAGCGCTGAGGATCAGTCCCGGACCATCACAATCCGCTTCTAGGACGCCGGTTCGACCGGCACGGCGCCCCGGTGAGGGGTCATTGCGGCTTTCTCGATGGTCGTGATACCGCTCGCTCGGGATTGATGGCGGGCGGAGTCGGCCAGTATGGACGTCGCGGAATTTGAGTTTTGGTCAAAACGGATTGCCGAATGGTCGGCAGCCTATCGGGACACTTTGCGCGACCGGCCCGTGCGGCCCGATGTGAAGCCCGGCGAGGTGCTGGCCCGCATTCCCGAGCAGGTTCCGGAAGTTGGCGCCGCGTTTTCATTAATATTCGCAGAGTTTGAGCGGGACATTCCCGACGCCATGACCCATTGGCAGCATCCCCGCTTCTTCGCCTATTTCCCCGCCAATGCCGCCCTGCCCTCCGTCCTGGCCGAACAGATTGTCTCCACGCTCGCAGCCCAGTGCATGCTCTGGCAGACCTCTCCGGCGGCGACAGAGCTGGAGACCCGGATGATAGACTGGCTGCGCCAGGCCATGGACCTGCCGGAGGGCTGGCGCGGCGTGATCCAGGACAGTGCCTCTTCCGCGACCCTGTCCGCCGTGCTGACCATGCGCGAGCGGGCCCTTGATTTCAAAGGCATCCATACCGGTCTCAGCGGTCAGCCGCCGCCGCGCATCTACGCCTCCGCCCAGGCCCATTCCTCCATCGACAAGGCGATCTGGGTGTCGGGGATCGGACAGGACAATCTCGTCAAAATCCCCACCCGTTCCGATTTCGGCATGGACCCGGACGCCCTGCGGACAGCCATCCGGGAAGACCGCAAGAACGGCCTGCAACCAGCTGGAATCATTCTGTGTATTGGCGGCACCGGCATCGGTGCCTGTGACCCGGTCGAGGCAATTCTGGAGATTGCCGCGGAGGAAGACCTCTACACCCATGTCGACGCCGCCTGGGCGGGCTCGGCCATGATCTGCCCGGAACAGAGAACCCGTTGGAAAGGCGTGGAAAATGCCGACAGCATCGTGTTCAACCCGCACAAATGGCTGGGCGCCCAGTTCGATTGTTCGGTGCAGTTCCTGAAGGACCCGACCGACCAGCTCAAGACCCTGACTTTAAGGCCGGATTATCTGGAAACCCCGGGCCTGGACGATGTCGTCAACTATTCCGAATGGACCATTCCGCTGGGCCGCCGTTTCCGCGCGCTCAAGCTCTGGTTCCTGATCCGCTATTACGGGCTGGATGGGCTACGCCAACGCATCCGCAATCACATCGCCTGGGCCCGGGAAGCGGAACGCCTGATCGGGGAGACGGACGGGCTGGAGATCGTAACCCCCTGCTCGTTCAGCCTTTTCACCTTCGCCTGCACGGATGGCGATGCCGCCACAGCGGCCCTGCTCCACCGGATCAATGCCGACGGCCGCACCTATCTCACCCAGACCCAGCACGAAGGCCGCTACGTCATCCGATTCCAGGTCGGCCAGTTCGATTGCACCCGCCAGGATGTGCTGGACGGCGTGAAGGCCCTCCGGGACCTGGTTCAGGCCTCCCCATCCTGAAAATGGGCGAGCTGGTCTGCATGCGCCTTCCGGAATGCCGGTCGCGCCATGCAGCGATCCATGTAGGCCTTGCTGGCCGGGCAGTCCGCCAGGGCATCGAAACGGTCCACAAGCCTCAGAACGTCTGACATCACGATATCGGCGATGGTGAAACGCTCGGCCGCGATCCATTCCCGGTCAGCCAGAACGCGCTCCAAATTGGTCAGGCGAGAATCCACGAACCCCTCAAGGGCTTCTCGCCCCTTGGAGGGGCCTTCATCGCCTGAAAACTTGAAGATCGTCCAGGCCACAGTGGCCATCTCGATGGAGTTGAGTGCCGCCATCAACCATTGCAGTGTCTTGGCTTTCCCGGCCTTGTCGGCCGGCAGCAAAACCTCGCTCATCTCACCGAGATAGACCAGAATCGCGCCGCTCTCGAACAGGCAGAGATCGCCATCCGTCAGCCAAGGAGTCTGCCCGAATGGATGTTTGGCGAAATGCGTCGCGTCGCGGTCATGGAAAGGCGTTGTTTCGACACGGTAGTCGAGACCGGCCTCTTCCATGGCCCAGCGGAGCCTCAAGTCCCGCACAAAGCCTCGCGGCCATTCCGGGACCCAATCATACGTCGTTATCACCAGCTCAGACAATTTTCCCTCCTCATTTACCCCAGCCCTAACCGGAACCGGGACGAAGAGAAAGGATCAAACCATCCGGCTCTGGTGCAGGGCTGCCGCAATGAAGCTGGCGAACAGGGGATGCGGTTCGAAGGGGCGCGATTTCAGTTCCGGGTGGAATTGCACGCCGACGAACCAGGGATGATGCTCTGGACGGCGTGAAAGCCGTCCGGGAGCTTCACGCCTGATGGCGCCACGGCGTTTCCGCCTGGCGGTATGAGAGGTGTGCGGGAGACCTGACGGGTCTGTTTTTGTAGTGAGTGTGAGTGACCTGACAGGTCTCCCGCACGCGGAGGTTTGATCGTCTTCCCTTGCGGGCGACGCACCGAAACCGCCTGGGTGCCAGCACGGTCGTGACCTTGTGCCGTGTGGCCCGGGCGATGGCCCTGCCGGAGCTTGGGATGTCACCCCCTCGCGCGGACAGGCTCCGCACACCTCCGGGCACAAGGGACTGAGCTCGCGCCTCTCTTCCCGGAAGTCAGGAGAAGTGTCTCACAGGTTTTTGGGGTGGGGATAAGTGGGGCGTGGTCGGCACTCCCTCTCCCTTGGGGAGAGGGTGGCGCGCATGCGCCGGGAGAGGGGGAAATCCCGGTGTTTACAGGTAATCGCGAGGACCCCGCCATCCCCCCTCATCCGCCGCTTCGCGGCACCTTCCCCCCAGGGAGAAGGAGGGGGTTGAGCCTGTCACGATCCACGCCCGCCAGGCCCCACTTTGCGATCTAGGTCCTGACCTTCGTCAGGATGACGGGGGTTGAGACCCCTCCACCGCATCGCAGTCCCCCTCCCCAACCGTGTTGGGAAGGAAAACCCTAGACCATCCGGCTTTGATGCAGGGCTGCTGCAATGAAGCTGGCAAACAGCGGGTGCGGTTCGAAGGGACGGGATTTGAGTTCCGGGTGGAATTGCACGCCAACGAACCAGGGATGATCCTCGATCTCGACGATCTCCGGCAGGACGCCATCCGGTGACAGGCCGGAGAAGGTCAGGCCGCAGGATTCCAGCTTTTCCTTGTAGCCCACATTCACCTCATAGCGGTGACGGTGGCGCTCCTCGATATGGGCCTGGCCGTAGATTTCACGAACCTTGGAGCCAGCCTTGAGAACCGCCGGATAGGCGCCCAGGCGCATCGTGCCGCCCATATCGCCATCGGCGGAACGGGTCTCCACCTCATTGCCGCGGGTCCACTCGGTCAGAAGACCGATGACCAGCTCGCCCTCTTCGGAGAATTCCGAGGAGACGGCGTTGGGAATGCCGGCCAGATTGCGGGCCGCTTCCAGCACCGCCATCTGCATGCCGTAGCAGATCCCGAAGAAAGGAACCTTGCGCTCGCGGGCGAATTTCGCCGCAGCGATCTTGCCCTCGACGCCACGCTCCCCAAAGCCGCCCGGAACCAGCACACCGTGCACGTCCTCCAGCGGTTCGAACGGGTCATCCTTCTCGAATTGCTCACTGTCGAGCCATTTGAGCTTCACCTTCACCCCATTGGCGAGACCGCCATGATTGAGGGCTTCGATGAGGGATTTGTAGGCGTCCAGCAGGCCGACATACTTGCCCACCACGCCGATCGTCACTTCGCCGTCCGGATTGGCGATCGTGTGGGAAATGCCTTCCCAGCGCGTCAGGTCCGGCGCCGGTGCGTCATCGGCAATGCCGAAACAGCGCAGGATTTCCGTATCCAGGCCCTGGCGGTGGTATTCCAGCGGCACGTCATAGAGCGAGGACGCATCACGCCCCTCAATGACGGCGCTCTCGCGCACATTACAGAACAGGGCGATCTTGCGCTTGTCGCCGGCCGGGATCGGGATTTCGCAGCGGCACAAAAGGATATCCGGCTGGATACCGATCGAGCGCAGCTCCTTCACCGAGTGCTGGGTCGGCTTGGTCTTCATCTCGCCAGCCACCTTGATGAAAGGCAGCAGGGTGACGTGCAGGAAGACGGCATTGCCCTCGCCCAGTTCCTGGCCGAGCTGGCGGATCGCCTCGAAGAAAGGCAGGCCCTCGATATCGCCGACCGTGCCGCCGATCTCGCACAGGACGAAATCGACATCGCCGGCGTCGGACAGGACGAATTGCTTGATCTGGTCGGTGACGTGCGGAATCACCTGCACCGTCGCGCCCAGATAATCACCCCGGCGCTCGCGCTCGATGATGCGCGAATAGATGCGACCTGTGGTGATGTTGTCGGCCTGGCTGGCGGGAACGCCCGTGAAGCGCTCATAGTGACCCAGATCGAGGTCGGTTTCCGCCCCGTCATCCGTCACATAGCACTCGCCATGCTGATAGGGCGACATCGTGCCCGGGTCGACATTGAGATAGGGATCAAGCTTGCGCAGGCGGACTTTATAGCCCCGTGCCTGAAGCAGAGCACCAATGGCGGCTGAAGCGAGGCCTTTTCCAAGCGAGGAGACCACGCCGCCCGTAATGAAGATATATCGCGGCATGGGCCGTCTGATTATCCCAGATTCGAGCGCGCCAAAAGACGCGATTGCAAGATTTGGTGTGAAAAGCGTGGACGGTTAGCCGTCAGTGGGGACCGGAGCGCCCTGCTCTTCCTCGTCAAGAATGCCGATGGCGGGATTGTCGATCTCGCGATCATACACGCTGCGACCCTGGGCATCGACACCGGCAAAGACCGCCAGCGCAATGCAATTGAGGATAAAAGCCGCCCCCAGAATCATCGTCGTCCGCGTCAGCACATTGGCTGCGCCGCGGCTCGACATCATGCCGCCACCGCCGCCACCGCCGCCGATACCCAGAGCACCGCCTTCGGAACGCTGCATGAGAATGACAGCGACGAGTCCGAGCGCGATCAGGAGCTGGACAACAAGGAGGACTTCTTTCATCGGTACCGCCGTGGTTTGTGACGTCAGGTCTGGCTGCAGCCCAGATAGGATCGCGCGGCGGCGATGCCAAGCCCGGCTACATGGCGGCGCGTTTTATACCAGGCTCTTGGCCTTGGCCAGCATCGTCTGCGGTATCGGACTGTTCTGCCCGTTCCGCGGCCTCCTGGGCCCGTCGCTGGGCAGCCAGATCCGCCTTCGCCTTGAGGCGTTTGCGCAGATTGGTCACGGTGCGGCCGATTTCGTCCTTGGAACGTTCCAGCGTATCGCCATTGGCAAAGGCGGCATAGGCGCCCATGGCCAGTTCCTTGATGAGTTTCAGGGTCGAAGCCGGTGCCTGATTGCCATCACCCAGGGCCGTGATCTGGTCCAGCATGGCCTCACAGATCTCGGAGGACTCGGCCCGACCGGCCTTGACCAGCTGACCCTTCATCTCACGCCCCGTGCGCATCAGGTCAGCCGTATCCAGTTTCACCGGCAGGCTGGGCCCCTCGCCCGTCTTGGACGCATGCAGCTCGACAGACACCACGATCCGCATGGCCAGGCGGCGCAGGCGTTCGGCGCGGACCGTTTCCTTGGCTTCCTGGATCCAGCTCGCAGCATCGCTGAGGGCCTGGTAGTCGTTTTCGACCGTCGCCTTGAGGATATTGGGGACAGTGACCGGCTGCGCGTCGGAATTCCGGTCTGCATCCTTGCGGCGATCCGGGCCGATATAATCACTGGTCACGATGAATTGCTTGCGGCCATGGATCAGCGTTTTCACGCGCTCCTCGGCGAAATTCGTGGAGAAGGGCCGGACGATGACATCGTCGGCGCCGCATTCGATCGCGCGGCGGATATGCGAGGTATCGCGGCTCCAGGTCGTCAGCAGGATGACGGCAAACGGATTGGCACCGATCTCACCCTTGCGGACCGAACGCACGAGACGGAAGACATCGGCATCGGTCGAGCTGGACTCGGCCACGATCAGGGTCGGGCCGGTATCGGCAACCATGGAGCGCAATTCCGTCAGCGAGGTCACACACTCAATCTGACGAAAACCGATTTCATGCAACGCATACCGGGTCGTACGCTGGTTCGCGTGCACCGGGTCGAACAGGACGACGGATGCGCGGGAGTAATCGGTTTCGGCCATGCGGGATCGCTCTTTGAAACTTGCCTGGACAGTCAGTGTTCCAACTTGCCTGAAAGAAGTTTCAATCCGCTTACCAGCAAAGTTCGGTTTAGCGACCAACCGCTCCGATTATGCTTGTAAAATCACTGGCTTTCAGGGATGCGCCACCGACCAGTGCGCCATCAACATCGGCCAGGGAAAGGAGGGATTCCGCATTGGCCGGTTTGACCGAACCACCATAAAGAATTCGGGTAGTTAGCGGCTCCGGGAGACGTTTTCGAATTGCCGCGTGAATCTCGGCCACATCCGCTTCGGAAGCGGTCAGACCGGTGCCGATCGCCCAGACCGGCTCATAAGCTATGACCAATTCCATTTTTTGCGGATTTTCAGGCAGGGATCCCGCCAGCTGACGGGCCACGACCGTTTCGGCCTGGCCGGATTCCCGTTCCGCTTGCGTCTCGCCGACACAGATGATCGGGATCAGCCCGGCGGCGAGCGCCGCCTCGGCCTTTGACCGGACGATGGCATCACTCTCGCCATGATCCGCCCGGCGCTCGGAATGGCCGAGGATGACATAGTCCGCGCCGGCATCCCGCAGCATGACCGCGGAGATATCCCCGGTGTGCGCACCGCTCTCCCGGGCATGACAATCCTGACCGCCGACGGAAATCGCCGTTCCCGAACAGGTTTTTGCAGCCAGGGCCAGCAGGGTCGCCGGCGGACAGACCAGAATGTCTGCCGGTGAGTCGGCCGCCGCCCTGGCAACCTCCCCGAAAAAGCCGAGATCGCCTGCCAGGCCATTCATTTTCCAGTTTCCGGCAATCAATGCAGTGCGTGGCATTTCCCCTCCTTGATGCCGCGAAACATCCCCAAACGCGCAGCAAGGATTAGTCGCGACCGCGCCGCCGGGCAAGAATCCGGCTGAGTCATTGCAATCTCACCGCGCCGGATGCTTGCGGCCATGAATCCCCGCCGTTACCTTCCCGCGCACCATTATCCACAAGGCTCCGTGACTCATGCTTTCCTCTTTCCGGTCCTTCGCCAAATCGCCGTGGGCGATTGTCCTGCTTGTCCTGCTCACCCTCGGTCTCATCGTGACCGGCGGCAGCAGCATTTTCAACGGAAGCGGAACGGCCGTGGTCGTGGCTGGCCAACAACGGGTCTCGATCACCCAGCTGACCAATGCCTACAATCGCGCGATCCAGCGCCAGCAGGCGGAACAGCCCGGCTTCACCGCCCAGGATGCCCGCGAAATGGGGCTGGGCGAACAGGTTTTGCAACAGCTCGCCATTGAAGCGGCGCTGGAAGCGAAAGCGGATGATCTGGGCCTGGCGATCTCCGGCGAGGCGCTGGCCCGCGAAGCCGCCCGCGAACCGGCCTTCCGCAATCCGGTGACGGACCGCTACGACTACGAGACCATGGTGCAGGCCCTGGCTCGCGCCAACATGACGGAAGAACAGTATCGCGACAGCGTGGAAGGCGAGCTGCGACGCCAGCAGCTTCTCATGAGCCTGGCCGGCGGTCTGCGCATGCCCGACACGATGGCGCGCAACCGTTACGACCTGACGCGGGAACAGCGCCGGATCACCGCGCTGGTGCTGGATGCCACGGCCGCGGACGAAATCCCGGATCCGACGGATGAAGATCTGCAAGCCTTCATCGCCGACAATCCCAACCTGCCCGACCCGCGCACCGGCCTGCCCGTCTTCACGGCGCCTGACATGCGCGCCTTCACCCTGGTGCGTTTCCAGCTGGAGGACTTCATCCGCAATGTCGATATCGCGGAAGAGACCCTGCGCGACACTTATGACTACCAGGTCGAAACTGGCGCGCTCGGCACGCCGGCGCTGCGCAGTTTCGTCCAGCTGTCTGCCTCTGACGAAGCCACGGCCCAGGCTGCGGCCGACCGCCTCGCAGCCGGCGAACCGGCCGAAGCGATTGCCGCGGATCTGGGGCTCGGAGAGCCGGTCGTGCTGGAAGAGGTCCAGAGTTATGAAGTCCCGGACACGGATGTCGCCGACGCCGTCTTTGCCATGAGCGAAGGCGAAACCGGGGCCATCCAGGGCCGTTTCGGCTGGAATGCCGTCTCCGTCTCAGCGGCCGAGGATGCCAGCGTCCCGACCTATGAAGAGCAACGCGACACGATCCAGGCCGAACTGGCCCGGGCTGATGCGACCAATGCGCTGTATGACCAGATCGCGGCGTTCGAGGATGCCCGTGCCAATGGCGGCAGCCTGGAAGCTGCCGCAGCCGCCTCGGGCTCGCCGCTGGAAATCTTCCAGCCGCTCGACCAGTACGGCCGCGACACCAGCCTGGAAATCGACTTTGAACGCTATGCCACGCTGGGCCAGGAAATCCTGCCGGGCGTATTTGAGGCGCCGGAAGGCTATCCGACCGATCTGACCCAGTACAATGAGACCGATTTCTACGTTGTCCGCGTCGACGAAATCATTCCGTCGCACCTGCGTGACCTTGAGGATGTCCGTCTGGTCGCCGAGGCCCGCTGGCGGGATTCGCAGCTGAACGACCAGTTGTCGGCCCGGGCCGAAGAAGCGCTGGCTCAGCTGGAGGACGGTGAAAGCCTCGACATTGTCGCCCTGACGACCGGCGGCCGCGTGGAAAGCACCACGGCGCGCCGTGGCCAGAGCGCCGAGACCTTCTCGCAGAATGTCATTTCCCGGGCTTTCTCCATGACGCCAGGCAGCTGGGAAAGTGTCCAGGCCGCGTCGGGACGCTTCATCATCCTGACCGTGGATGATGTCATCACTGCGGACATGTCCGCGCTCACGGACACCGAACTGGCCGAACTCCAGGCCACCATCGCGCAGGAAGGCACCAATGATGTCTTCACCTCCCTGCAACTGGCCCTGGAAACCGAATACGAGCTGAACAGCGGTGCCATCGACCGCGCCCTGGTCGCACAGGCCCTGGGCGAGACGAATCCTGCGGGCCGATAATGCGAAAGCCCGCGGTCACGCCCGATTTCGACACGGTCGCGGCCGCTTTCGAGCGCGGTGAGACGACCGTGCTTTCGGCCCGGCGGGTGGACGATCTCCTCACGCCGGTGGCGGCCTATCTGAAGCTCGCGCAGAACAAGCGCGATACCTTTCTGCTGGAATCCGTCGAAGGCGGCGCCTGGCGCGGTCGTTATTCGGCGATTGGCCTTGATCCGGACCTGATCTGGCAGTGCAAGGCTGGCCAGGTGTCCGAATGCCGCGGCATGGATCTGGCCGACCGGATTTTCACGGATGTCGACATCGAGCCCATGACCGGTCTGCGCCGGGTGATCGAGGATGCGCATTGTCCGCTGCCGGACGACGCCCCGCCCCTCGCCTCCGGCCTGTTCGGCTATGTCGGCTATGACATGGTTCGTTATCTGGAACGGCTTCCCGAACACGCCGCGCCCGATCCGCTGGATGTGCCGGAAAGCTGCCTGATCCGGCCCCAGACCATGATCGTGTTCGATGCACTGAAGCAGGAAATCCAGGTCTATTGTCCGGTCCGGCCCGGCGAATACACGGCGCGCGAAGCCTATGACGCCGCAGTCGAGCGCATGGACATGACCTTGCGGGCTCTCGCCGGTGCCACGCCGGACCTGGAACGCCCGGATGGCGAATTGGGCGAGCGCAGTTCCAACCAGACACCGGACGAGTATCGCGGGGCCGTGGATGCCGTGCGCGACTTCATCCGCGCCGGTGATGCTTTCCAGGTCGTTCCCAGCCAACGCTTCTCGGCGGACTATCCCGCCGACCCGTTCTGGATCTACCGCTCCCTGCGCCGGCTGAACCCCTCACCCTTCCTCTTTTTCTTCCGCTTTGACGGGTTCGAGATCATCGGGTCCAGCCCGGAAATCCTGGTCCGCCTGCGCGATGATGTGGTGACCATCCGGCCGATCGCCGGCACCCGCCCGCGCGGCCTGACGCCGGCCGAGGATGACGCGCTGGAAGCCGATCTCCTCGCCGACCCCAAGGAACGCGCCGAACACCTCATGCTGCTCGATCTGGGCCGCAATGATGTCGGACGCATCGCCAAGCCCGGATCAGTCCGGATAACGGCGCGCGAGATTGTCGAACGCTACAGCCACGTCATGCACATCGTGTCGAATGTGGAGGGCGATCTGGCTGAAGGCGAGGACGTCGTCTCTGCCCTGTTCGCCGGCTTCCCGGCCGGGACTGTGTCCGGTGCGCCCAAGGTTCGGGCGATGGAGATCATCGACGAGCTGGAACCGCATCGCCGTGGAATCTATGGCGGGGCTGTGGGCTATTTTAGCGCCAATGGCGGCATGGATACGGCAATTGCCCTGCGCACGGCCGTGTTCAAGGACGGCCAGCTGCACGTGCAGGCGGGTGCCGGCGTGGTGCTGGACAGTGATCCGGAATCCGAACGCGTCGAGACGATCAACAAGGCGGCTGCCCTGTTCCGGGCCGCCGAGGATTCACTGGGATACGCGGACTGACCGCAATCGGTCAGGGCGCTGACAGGTTCTGTGCTGTCGGCTGGGAACGAACCTGCAGCAGATCAGACAGCGTGGTCAGGGTCACGAAGCTCACGCCGCGGTCCTGTGCCTCGCCGAGCCAGGCTTTCAGCACGTCCAGTGTTTCGTCATGCGGATGACCGATGACCACAGCCCAGCCGCGTTCGCGGGCCAGGTCCTCGGCTTCGGCGAGACGCGCTTCAATTGCGCCCGGCTCGATCACATGATCCAGGAAGATGTCCCGCTGCAGGGCCCGCAGGCCCAGACCGTCCGCCACGGCACGGCCGCGGCTTTCGCCCGTGGTCAGGGAGTCGAGAAACAACGGATTGCGCTCGGCGATGGCCGACAGGGCCACCCGCATGGACCGCGGATCCGCTGTGAACCGGCTGCCCATGTGATTGTTCAAACCCACCGCATCCGGCACCCGTGCCCAGGCCCAGCGCATCCGCGCCGCCAGATCCGGATCACTCAGGCCCAGCCGCAAGGCATGGGGGCCGGGATCGGCCAGGCCGACGGGTTCCATCGGCATGTGAAGCAGGACATCGCGGCCACTTGCGGCGATCTCGGCTGACAGGTCCGGAGCGGCCTCCGCATAGGGCAGGACCGCCAGGCTCATCGGAACATCCAGAGACAGCGCCCGGCGCGCCGCCGCGACGTCCAGCCCGACATCGTCGATCACGATGGCGATGCGCGGCACCGGGTCACCGATGACCGGTGCAGATGCGACGTCGGGAGCGGCCTCGGCCAGAGAGATCGCGGGCACATCCGCAATCTCGACCGGGGCCTCAAGGGCAGCACTCTCCGTGAGGGCTGAGTAATCATGAAGGCGTTGCGCACGAACCGGTTGGCGCGCGGACCGCTCGGCTTGCGCCGCGGGTGCTACAGGCGCCGCATTTTCCGCCTGGCTCGTTGCAGAAAACACAACAGCTCCCACGAGATACGCACAAGCCACAATCGCTCCGGCCAAGGCCGGAACAGCGGAATGCGGTGTACGAATCGAAGGCGCAATACGGCGTGTCATGCGTTAACCAACGCACCCGAGCCGTTAACCGCAAGTTAAGCAGTGCCGGGATTGGCGGGATACCTTATTACCCCTAGGTTTGCGGGCAGGAGAACCGGCATGCTTCTGATCATCGACAATTATGACAGCTTCACCTTCAACCTGGTCCACTATTTCCAGGAGCTCGGCGCTGAGACCCGCGTCATCCGCAATGATGTGATGACCGCAGAGGAGGCCCTCGCCCTCAACCCCGACGGGATTGTGCTGTCGCCGGGACCGTGTGACCCGGACCGGGCCGGGATCTGCCTGGACGTGATTGCCAAGGCACCGTCGGACCTGCCGATCCTCGGCGTTTGCCTGGGGCACCAGTCGATCGGCCAGATTTTCGGCGGCAAGGTGATCTCCGCCAAGGAAATCATGCACGGCAAGACCAGTCAGGTCAGTCATGACGGGACCGGTCTCTTCCATGGCCTGCCCTCGCCCTTCACGG
This sequence comes from Maricaulis alexandrii, assembly GCF_005871165.1. Taxonomy (GTDB): domain Bacteria; phylum Pseudomonadota; class Alphaproteobacteria; order Caulobacterales; family Maricaulaceae; genus Maricaulis; species Maricaulis alexandrii. The sequence continues at coordinate 368,600 of NZ_SWKP01000003.1, forward strand.
CGACGCGCTATCATTCCCTGGCCGTGGAACCGGAAAGCATTCCCGATTGCCTGAACGTGACGGCCACCACGCCGGACGGCGAAATCATGGGCCTGGCGCACAAGGAGCGGCCGGTCCATGGCGTCCAGTTCCACCCGGAATCCATCGCTTCGGAACATGGTCACGACCTGCTCGCCAACTTCCTGGCGCTGACCGGTCAGCCCCGCGCGCAAGCCGCCTGACCGGCAAGCACAGGCGCGCAATTGATCTCCTCTGCGGCGCGGGCTATTCGCAAAGGGTTCGCTGGGTTCAACACACGGGGTCGCTTACGTATGCCGATCTGTCTGACACATCATGCTGCCTGCGCGCCGGTCCGCCCGGCTGGCGGAGCCTGTGTCTGCGGTTCGCGCGTTCGATACGCTGCGGCTGCCACCGGGATATGGCGTCACAGCTGACACCGTCCCGCCCCCGATCCACGACAGCCAGAACGAGATTTACGGCATGACTTGCCTGACCCGCTGCCTGCAGGCCCTGAGCCGCAGCGAACGCCCGCAACCAGATGACATTTCCGGCGCTTTCGAAGAATTGATGGATGGCACGGCCTCCGATCCCGCCATTGCCGGCTTCCTGATGGGCCTGGCTGCGCTGGGTGAAACGCCGTCGGATATTGCCGCCGGCGCCCGTGTGATGCGCGCCCGCATGACCGCCATCCAGGCGCCTGACGGGGCCATCGACACCTGCGGGACAGGGGGTGATGGCAAGGGCGCCTACAACATCTCCACCGCTGCCGCGATCGTCGCCGCCGGTGCCGGGGCCAAGGTCGCCAAGCACGGCAATCGCGCCGCCTCTTCAAAGTCCGGCTCGTCCGACGTGCTGGCCGCCCTGGGGCTCAATCTGGAAGCCCCGGTCGCCAACGTGGAACGCTCGGTCCGCGAAGCCGGTGCCGGCTTCCTGTTCGCTCCGGCCCATCACTCCGCCGTGCGCCATGTCGGCCCGGCGCGCCAGGCGCTCGGTGTGCGGACCGTCTTCAACCTGCTCGGCCCCCTCTCCAACCCGGCTGGCGTCAAGCGCCAGCTCCTGGGTGTCTATGACACGCGCTGGCTGGTGCCGATGGCCCAGGCCCTGCGCGATCTCGGCTGCGAGCGGGCCCTCGTCATCTGTGGCCAGGACGGGATGGACGAGATCACCACCACCGCACCGACCGAGATCGCGGAGCTGAAGGATGACCGCATCCACACCTTCACCTTCGAACCGGAGGAAGCCGGGATATCACGGGTGCAGGAGGACGACCTCAAGGGGGGCGACGCCGCCTACAACGCCGCGGCGATCCACCGCCTGCTCGACGGTGAAAGCGGCGCATTCCGGGATATCGTCCTGCTCAACGCCGGCGCGGCCCTGCTCGTAGCGGGGCTCGCCGACACCATCGCGAGCGGAGCCGAACTCGCCGCGGCCGCCATTGATGACGGACGCGCGCACGACACGCTCGCCCGCATGATTGCCATCTCCAAGGACCCAGCCTGACATGTCCGACACGACCTCCACGCCCGACACACTGGCCCGCATTGGCGCCTACAAGCTGGAACACATCGCCGCTTGCAAGGCCCGCCTGCCGCTCGCCGATGTCGAAGCCCGGGCGCGGGACGCCAGCCCGGTTCGCGGCTTCCTGAAAGCCCTGCAGCGCGATGCCGACACGCACGGGCTGGGCCTGATTGCGGAAGTGAAAAAGGCCAGCCCGTCCAAAGGACTCATCCGGGAGGATTTCAATCCGCCGGTCCTGGCCCGCGCCTATGAGGATGGCGGTGCCTCCTGCCTCTCCGTTCTGACCGACACGCCAAGCTTCCAGGGGGCGGACGCCTTCCTGACCGCCGCGCGTGAGGCCACCGCCCTGCCCGCGCTGCGCAAGGATTTCATGTATGATCCCTACCAGGTCGCGGAAGCCCGCATGCTGGGCGCCGATGCCATTCTGGTCATCCTGGCCGCTGTCGAGGACGATACGGCCCGGCGCCTGATCGAGGCCGCTGACCAATGGGGCATGGACAGCCTGATCGAAGTCCATGACGCCCCCGAGATGGAGCGCGCCCTGGCCCTCGATGTCCCCATGATCGGGATCAATAATCGTAATCTGCGCACCTTCGAAACCCGTCTGGAGACCTTCGAATCGCTGGCGCCCCAGGTCCCGGATTCGACCTTCCTCGTGGCCGAGAGCGGTATTTTCACCTCCGACGACGCCGCGCGGCTACAGGCAGCCGGTGCCGGTGCCTTGCTGGTCGGGGAAAGCCTGATGCGGCAAGCCGATGTCACCCAGGCGACGCGGACCCTGCTCGGCCGGGACTGAGGGACTTTCGGCCCGGCTTGACCCCTCACAGGAACACTTGTAGAACAAATCCGAGAATTCCTGATTTGTTCCCTGTTGCCCTTGCCCGGTTTCAGGACTGTTCCCAGGGGGTTGCCGTGCTGACGCGCAAACAGAACGAACTTCTGCTCTTCATCCACAAGCGGATCAAGGAGACCGGGGTGTCGCCGTCCTTCGACGAGATGAAGGAAGCGCTGCAACTGGCCTCCAAGTCCGGCGTTCACCGTCTCATCACGGCGCTGGAGGAACGCGGATTCATCCGCCGTCTCGCGCATCGCGCCCGGGCCCTGGAAGTGCTCAAGCTTCCGGAATCAGCCGCCAGTGCCGACCCCGCAGCCGCCAAGGGCGATCTGGGTCCCAATGTCGTCCGGGGCAATTTCGCCAAGCCGGAACAGGAAGACCGGTCGGACTCGATCGAGATTCCGGTGCTCGGCCGGATTGCCGCCGGTGTACCGATTTCCGCGATCCAGCACGAGACCGAACGCCTGCCCATCCCGGCCGACATGATCGGTGCGGGCGAGCATTTCGCGCTCGAGGTCAAGGGCGATTCCATGATCGAGGCCGGCATTCTCGACGGCGATACCGTCCTGATCCGCCGCTGCGAGTCGGCCGATACCGGCGATATCGTCGTGGCCCTGGTCGATGATGAGGAAGCCACGCTGAAACGCCTGCGCAAGAAAGGCGGCTCCATCGCGCTGGAAGCGGCCAATCCGGAATATGAAACCCGGATTTTCGGACCGGACCGGGTGAAGGTGCAGGGACGGCTGGTCGGCCTGCTGCGCCGCTATCACTGAGTTTCCGGACCCGCATTCAAGTCTGCGAACGGCGCCCCTTCGGAGGCGCCGTTCTTGTTTGCAGCAGAGGTCGATGGAACCGAGCGGCTCCTGAACGAGGTGAGAGGCGGCCTCTCAATCGCGCAGTCGAAGCACAGGCCGCCGGAACCAGGCCCGCTGGTCATCAGCCGGCCGGACATGGCGCACCCGGATCCGCCCATCCTCCTGCAACCAGACCAGAGCACTCCCCTGCCGCGCCAGACTGTCCGGCATTATCACCCGCGCCGCACACTGCCGGACCCGGTGCTGCGGCCAGTCCATTTCGCTCAGGATCAGATCGGCGCGCTGACAATCGGTTTGCCAATCATCCGGGTTCCGGAGGTGGATGAGGACGGCCGCCTCGTTTCCGATAGGCTGCCGGCAGCCCCAATCATCGCAGTGAAGCGGTGCCCGTTCAGGCGGGGCCGTCACGCCCTGGCTCTCCAGGAAGACCCGCACGGCGAACCGGTCGCGCCGGCCATGGCTGACCTGCCAGTCCGCACCATCTTCGCTCCGGGCCACGACCACTCCCTGTCGCGAAATGAACAGATCCGGCGGTGTATAAAACGCCCAGCCCAGAGCGGCGATGAGAACTCCGCCCACCCCGATCAGACGCCACGGCCCGCGCCCCAGGAGCAGACCGGCAAACCCCATGACATAGACCAGCAAGACCCAGCCCGGAGCCCCGCGCAGCGGCTGCAGCGCGCCCGGCCAGGACGACACCCAATGTGCCATGTCCAGGACGCGCTCCAATCCCCAGCCCATCACCCAGAGCGGAACCGCTTCCAGACCCAGCGGCATGAGACAGAGCGCCAGAATCCCGGCCGGCATGACCAGCAGGGAGAAGACCGGCATGACCATCAGATTGCCCGCCAGGCCGAAACTCGCCATGCGATGAAAGTGGAAGGCTGCGAAACCGCCCGTTGCCAGGCCGGCGACCAGGCTGGTCGTCGCCATGCCGCCGAAGAATTGCCGGAACCAGCCCGGCCGCTGCAGGGGCGCCGGTGGTGGACGGTGGCCCTGCCAGGCCTGGGCCACCGCCATCAGGGCCGTGACCGCGGCGAAGGACATCTGGAAACCCGGTGCGATCACGGCCTCCGGGGTCAGCAGGAGAACAAGGATGAGCGCCAGGGCCAGCGTGTGGAATGACAGCGCTCGCCGGCGCGCCAGCAAGGCGCCCAGCATGGCGGCCGTCATGATGAAGGCCCTCTGGGTCGGGATCGCCGCTCCGGACAGGAGCAGGTAGATCACGGCCGCCACCAGGGCCAGCCAGGCGGCAGGACGCGCCGGGTCATGCCGGCGGGCCCAGGGCGTGATGGCAGCCAGTCCGGCCCTTACTCCGAAGAAAAGCCCGCCCGCGAGCAAGGCCATGTGCAGGCCGGATATCGCAAGCAGATGACCCAGGCCGGCCGTGCGCAATGCCTCCATGTCCGACCGGTCCATGCCGGACCGGTCCCCGGTCAGAAGGGCTGCCGCCAGGGCTCCGCTTCGCTCCGGCAAGTGTGAGCGGATGCGTTGCGCCATGGCGAAGCGCAATCGCGCCAGATTGCGCCGGGCCCAGCGAAGGGGCGCCCGGCCATTCAGTTCGGGGCCAGGTTCTGCCGGGGCGATGGCATATCCCGTGCCCGCCAGGCGCCTGAAATAGGACTGGAAAGCGAGATCATAGCCGCCCGGGATCACGGCCTCTCTGGGCGGCTGCAGGACCGCCCGCACCCGGATTGTCTCGCCCGGCGTGACCGGTCCGGGATCTCCCAGGACCCGCACCCGGTATTCCGGGGCGTCGGCCGAGGCGGGCACGGCAATCATCAGGCGCATCCGCCCGCTTCCGCTCCGGTCGATGGCCTGCAGCCAGCCGGACACCGCCACCGCCCGCTCCCCCGTATCGATCACCGGCGCGCCCTCGAAGGCCGCGGTTCTCGCCTCACTCCGCACCAGCCCCAGGGCCAGGCCTGCCAGCAGGCACGCGATCACCCCGATCACCGGCACCAATCGGCCGGGCTGCTGTCCCCGTCTCGACAGGACAATGATGACGGACATGGCGCCCGCCAGCGCGGCCCCCATCCAGGGCAGAAGACGGCTGCTGCCCGGCACCGAAAAATAGAGTGCGCACCCCAGCATTACAGCCATAGCGAGCATGACTGCCGGACTTTCAGCGTCCGCAGCGCGAAATTTCAGCAGCGGTTTTGTCAGCCCGTCCGATGATGAAGCCGGAGGGCGCGAGGTGATGAGGAACACGAAGCAGCCTTCGGTCTATCGCAAAAGCTGATATCCATGCTAACACGACTTTCCCTTCTTGCAGCGCAACATGAATTCGCACGTGCAAAACACTGACAACCCCATTCGAACGCGCTTCGCGCCGTCCCCGACCGGTTTTCTGCATATCGGCGGAGCGCGAACCGCATTGTTCAACTGGCTGCTGGCAAAACGCCATGGCGGTCAATTCTTCCTGCGGATCGAAGACACCGACCGCGCGCGTTCCACACAGGCCGCCGTCGACGCGATTCTCGATGGGCTGAGCTGGCTGGGTCTGGACTGGGATGGCGATGCCATTTCCCAGTTTGACCGCGCCGACCGTCATGTCGAAGTCGCGCATGAATTGCTGGCCAAGGGCCAGGCGTTCAAATGCTATTGCAGCCCGGATGAAGTCCAGGAATTGCGTGACCAAGCCTTTGCCGAGGGTCGCGCCCTGCGCTCACCCTGGCGCGACCGCGACCCTGCCGATGCCCCGGCTGACACGCCTTTCACCGTGCGGTTCCGGGCACCGGACAGCGATGTGACCCTCAAGGATGCCGTCCAGGGAGAGGTTCGCTGGGCCGCCAAGGAATTCGACGATCTGATCCTGCTCCGCTCGGACGGAACGCCCACCTACAATCTGGCCGTGGTCGTGGATGATCACGATATGGGCATCACCCATATCGTGCGCGGCGATGATCACCTGGTGAATGGCGGACGCCAGAGCCAGATCTATGACGCGCTGGGCTGGGAGCGTCCGGTCTTCGCGCATATCCCGCTCATTCATGGTGATGACGGCAAGAAACTGTCGAAGCGCCATGGCGCTCTGGGTGCGGAAGACTATCGCGCCATGGGTTATCTGCCCGAAGGCCTGCGCAATTATCTACTGCGCCTGGGCTGGTCCCATGGTGACCAGGAAATCTTCACCGATGCCGAGGCGATCGCGGCCTTCGACCTGTCCGGCCTGAACAAGGCGCCGGCCCGGATGGACATGGGCAAGCTCAATCACATCAATGGCCATCACCTGGCCCAGGCGGACGATACCCGCCTCGCCGAGCTGGTCGTGCCCTTCCTGGACGGGCTTGAAAACCGCATCGCGGATGCCGAGATCACCCAACAGCGGCTGCTTGCCGCCATGCCAGTGCTCAAGACCCGGGCGGCCACTCTGGCAGAGCTGGCACAGCAGAGCTATTTTCTGCTCAAAAACCGGCCCTTCCACCTGGAGGGCAAAGCCGCTAAACCGCTCAACGACGAAGCGCGGCAGCGTCTTTACCGGCTTTTCACCCGTTTGGCCGATTTGAACGGCTGGACGGAGAAGGCTCTTACCGAAGAGCTCAAGAATTTCGCGGAAGCCGAAGAGATCGGTTTCGGCAAGGTTGGCCAACCGCTGCGTGCGGCGCTGACCGGTGGAGCTCCGGCTCCCGATCTGGCGCAAGTCATGACCTTCCTGGGTCGTGAGGAAGCGCTGGACCGTATCAAGGACCAGATGTCGGCGGACGCTTAGGCGAAGCCGCGAACCTAGGGGATGACGTGATGGAAAACAAAGCGAAACCGAACGGAACCGCCACCCTCACCTATAATGGTCAAAGCTTTGACCTGCCGGTGATGAGCGGGGAGATCGGTCCGGACGTGATCGATATCCGCAAGCTGTACGCACAGACGGGTATGTTCACCTTTGACCCGGGCTTCACCTCGACGGCGAGCTGTGAAAGCCAGATCACCTATATCGATGGCGGCGAAGGCACCCTGCTCTATCGCGGTTATCCGATCGATCAGCTGGCTGACCAGTCCAACTTCATGGAAGTCTGCTACCTGCTGCTGCACGGTGAACTGCCGAGCTCGAACGAGTTCGAGGACTTCGACTGGACCATCCGCCGCCACTCCATGCTGCACGACCAGTTCGACCAGTTCTTCCGCGGTTTCCGCCGCGACGCCCACCCGATGGCCATCATGGTCGGCACGGTCGGCGCGCTGGCTGCTTTCTACCATGACAGCACGGACATCAATGATCCGGAAGCGCGCACCATCGCGTCGCACCGCATGATCGCCAAGATGCCGACGATCGCGGCCCGCGCCTACAAATACTCCATCGGCCAGCCCTTCATCAGCCCTCGCAACGAGCTGGACTATGCGTCCAACTTCCTGCGCCAGTGCTTCGCCGTTCCGGCCGAGGACTACAAGGGTTCCGACGTGCTCGCCAAGGCGATGGACAAGATCTTCATCCTGCACGCCGATCACGAGCAAAACGCCTCGACCTCGACCGTCCGTCTGGCCGGTTCGTCGGGTGCCAACCCGTTCGCCTGTATCGCTTCGGGCATTGCCTCGCTGTGGGGTCCGGCCCATGGCGGTGCCAATGAAGCCGCGCTGAACATGCTTTACGAGATCGGCTCCGTGGACAAGATCCCGGAATATGTCCGCAAGGCCAAGGACAAGGACGATCCGTTCCGCCTGATGGGCTTCGGTCACCGCGTCTACAAGAACTACGATCCGCGCGCCAAGGTCATGCGCGAGACCTGCCACCAGGTTCTCGACGAACTGGGCGTGCGCAACGACCCGCTCCTGCAGGTCGCCATGGAACTGGAAAAGATCGCTCTGGAAGACGAGTACTTCGTCGAGAAGAAGCTGTACCCGAACATCGACTTCTATTCGGGCATCACGCTGAAGGCGATGGGCTTCCCGACCGAGATGTTCACCGTGCTGTTCGCCCTGGCCCGTACGGTCGGCTGGATCGCCCAGTGGAGCGAAATGGTCGAGGATCCGTCCCAGAAGATCGGCCGTCCGCGCCAGCTCTTCACCGGCGCCACGCCGCGCGATTATGTCGACCTGTCCAAGCGCTAAGCGAGACACAGACCGACACAAGAAGGGCCGCCCCATCGGGCGGCCCTTTTTCTTTGTATCGCATCATGCCGGAAACGCGATCAATCGGCCTGCAGCAGGGTCAGAACCGTTTCAGCCGCCCGCCGGCTGGCATCACCCTCGCCGCGCAGCTCCCGCGTGGCAGCCATCAGCTCGTCCCCGAGTGCTGAGCGCCGCTGCGGATCGTCCAGAAACTCCGCCACGGCACCGGACAAGCGGGACGGCGTGCACCGGGTCTGCACGAATTCCGGCACCAGCATCCGGCCTGCTGCGATATTCACCAGCGAGATGAAGGGCGCTTTCATGACGCGGAGCGCCCGGATCAGCGCCCAGGTCAGCCAGCCGAGCCGGTAACCGGTCACAGTCGGCACGCCGACAGTCGCGAGCTCCGTCACCACCGTGCCCGAACAAGCCAGAGCTGTATCAGCAGCGGCAAAGGCATCGGCCTTTTCGTCCTCGCCGACATGGAACCAGCCAACAGCCTCGAGCCGCGGCACCAGGATATCCTCTACCGGTTCGGCGACCAGAAAGACCGGCTGCAGGTCCGGGCGATCTTCCATGAGGCGTTTGACCGCCCCTTCGAAGGACGGCCATAGCCGCCGGACTTCCGAGCTTCGGCTGCCCAGAAGGACCAGAAGCACATCCCGGTCCGGCTTCAGACCGTGACGCGCCCGGAAGCCGGGCCCATCGCCTGTCGGCATGCGGTCCAGCGTCGGATTGCCGACAAAGGTGACCGGCAGGCCGTGGGGTTCATAATACGGCGCATCAAAGGACAGGATCGTCATCAGATGATCGACGGCACCGGCCAGGGTGCGGGCCCGGCCGGGACGGGTCGCGAAGACCTGCGGGCCGACATATTTCACCAGACGGATGTCGGGGTCCTGCTCCCGGACGCCCTGGGCCACGCGCAGCATGAATCCCCAACTGTCGATCAGGACGACCATGTCCGGCTTCGTCCTGATGATGTCGGCGACCGTCTGGGCGACGCGTTCCTTGAGCAGGCCGAAGGATTTCAGCCCGTCAAAGAAGCCGAGGATGGACAGGCCGGTGATATCGACAGCACTGTCAACACCCTCCGCAGCCATCGCCTTGCCACCCACACCCGCCAGGGTGATGTCATCCCCGGTCTGCGCCTTGAGTTCCCGTATTAGTCCGGCGCCCAACAAGTCGCCTGAGCGTTCCGCCGCGACGATATAGACTGATCGTGCCTCACCCATGTCCGGGCTCCGCCGGATCCACAATCGTGATGAAAAGACCGTGCTCCAGAAGCGCGTCCTGCAATACATCCCGCTCCAGGATGATGGCGCCGCCCGCTTCCAGCACGATGCCGGCCAGCCCGGCCCGGGCACAGGCCTCAACGGTATCGAGGCCGACGGTCGGCAAGTCGACGCGCCGTTCCTGGATCGGCTTGGGCATTTTTGCGAGCACACCGCGCCGGTCCTGCTCAGAGCCGCGCACTTCTGCCGGCAGGCCGGCGACCCGCTCCAGCATGGCCTGTGTGCCTTCCTGTGCCTCGACGGCCAGAACCAGGCCATCGGCGACGACCGCAGCCTGGCCGATATCCAGCTCGCCCATGCGGCGCGCGATCCCGGCGGCCTTGGCGATATCGTCAGCATGGGCGGACGGGTCCACGCCCATGGCGTCATCGCGGCCGGCCGGCGTCAGCGCGGTCTTCACGGCATCAGCCCCGACAACCCGGAAGCCCGCAGTCTCGAAGGCCTCCACGACAACGCGGATCAGGGCGTCATCACCCTTTCGACCGGCCGCCAGGGCTTTGGGCAGAAGCGCCAAGCCCTTGGCATCCATTTTCAAGGCAGAGAAATCCGGGCGCGTCACATAGCCGGCGAAACACAGCGTGTCGCATCCGGCCGCTTTCAATGATTTGATGATGGCGCCGATCTGCCCGACCGCATGCGTGCAGGTTTCGAACCCGGAAAAATCCCGGTCGACAAAGCCTTTCAGCAAGACGAGGAAAGGGTTCTCATCCTTTCGGGCCTGCGCCAGTTCCAGCGGCAGATCCCCGCCACCGGCCAGAATGCCCAGACGCGACCAATCCGCCGTCTGCGCCTTCGTGTCAGTCATGGGGCATGCAGACCGATCGTTTGGCGTCTTCCCGGATGAAGGCGATGATTTCCATTACCGGCGCATTCTCCTTGTAGAGATGCGCCACATCATCCACGCGCTCGTCGAACGTACCCTCTTCGGCGAACAGGAGCCGGTAGGCGGCCCGCAAATCCCGCAGCGTTTCGCGCGGCATGCCGCGACGCTTCAGACCGACCACGTTGAGCCCGGCCAGGTGGGCGTGATTGCCGATCACCGACCCGTAGGGGATGACATCCGCGGTTACCATGGCCATGGCGCCGACAAAGGCATGACGGCCGATCCGGCTCTTCTGGTGGATGCCCGCATAGCCGCCCAAGATGGCATGATCCGCGATGATGGTTTCGCCGCCAATGGCCGCACAGTTCGCGAACACGACCCGATTGCCCACGATACAATCATGGGCGACATGGGCGCCGACCATGAAATACCCGTCATCGCCGACCACGGTCTGGCCCCGGGCGAAGGTCGTGCCCGGGTGCATGGTGACATTTTCGCGCATGATATTGCGCTGACCGATGATGAGCTTGGTGTCCTCGCCCTGGTATTTGAAGTCCTGGGGCGGATGACCCAAATGGACGCCCGGATAGAGGACGCAATCCTCGCCCAACTGGGTGTGGCCAGCGATTGTCGCATGGGAAATCATGCGAACCCGGTCGCCCAGTTTCACATTAGGGCCGACCATGCAGAAGGGCCCGATCTCGACGCCGTCGCCCAGTTCGGCCCCGTCTGCGATAATCGCGGTGGGATGGATATCAGCCTGGCTCATAGGTTTTCGACCGCCTTGGCAGAGAATTCAGCCTGCACGGCCCGGACGCCGTCGGCAAAGACCTCACCCTTGAACTTGAACACGCCATGGCGAGCCGCCGTCACGCTCACCGGCATGCGCAGCATCATGCCCGGGCGTACGGGCGAGCGGAAACGGACCTTGTCCGTGCCCATGAAGAACACGGTGGCAGCATCCGGCCGCACATCCAGTGTCTTGTACATCAGCACCGCGCCCGCTTGGGCCATGGCCTCGATCATCAAGACGCCCGGCATCACCGGATTGCCCGGGAAATGCCCCGGGAAAAACGGCTCATTGGCGGTCACAGCCTTGAGGCCGACGATGGATTCGCCCGCCTTGTAGTCTTCCGCCGCGTCGATCAGCAGGAAGGGATAGCGGTGTGGCAGGAGGGTGAGGATCTCCTGGTGTTCAATCCGGTCGGACACTGACGTCAGTCCTTTTTCTTCTTGGTCGTCCGGTAGAGACGGCGCAGGGCGGCAATCTGCTTCATTTCCGCTTCGATGGGTTGAGCCGGCGATCCGAGCCAGGTTTGTCCGGGCGGTATATTGCGGCCAACGGCCGAGTTTCCGCCAACCCGGGCCCCGGCCCCGATCTCGATATGGTCATGCGTACCGACACGTCCGCCGAACATCACGCCATCCCCGATCGTGCAGCTGCCCGAAACGCCGGCATAGGCGGCCATCACGACATTTTTCCCCACCTGGCAGTTGTGCCCGATATGGCAGAGATTATCGATCTTGGTCCCCTCTCCGATTCGCGTCGGGCCGAACACACCGCGGTCGATACAGGAATTTGCGCCAATCGTGACGCGATCCCCGATCTCCACCGATCCCAGATGCGGAACATCGGCCAGCCCTTGGTCGGATACTGCGACGCCAAAGCCCGCCTCGCCAATCACGGCTCCCGCAAAAATGTTGCAGTCCTGACCGATATCCGAGCACTGGATGACAGCATGGGCACCGATCCGGCTGCCCGCGCCGATATGGCAACCGGCGCCGATGACCGCTCCCGGCCCGAGGGCCACGCCGTCACCGATCACGGCATCCTCGCCGATCACGACACCGGGCGACATGCGCACGTCTGCGCCCAATTTCGCCGTCGCTGACACGGCCTCACCCACAGGCATGGGCCTCACCACGAACAAGGCCGCCGCCGCCCGGGCAAAACCGCCACGCGGGTGCGTGTGCGTCAGCACGATCGCACCGCGGCCTTCCAGGTCCGGGATCAAGGGTTCGGGTGCCAGGACAAACACGCCGTCGAGCCGCTTGTCGTCGGGCAGGCCGCGAATGGCAGCGGGATTGTCGGCATAGGCCAGAACGCCCGGCTCAGCGGACGCCAGCGGGGCCAGCATGTCGATGGTGGCGTCACCGGCTCCGGAATCAGAAATCGCCGCACCCGAAAGCGCGGCGATCTCAGTAAGAGTCAGTGGGCCCAGCCGGTTGAAGAAACGCGGATCGGCCACGGTCTGTCCCTATTGCTGTTGAGCCGCAGCGGCAGCAGCAGCTTCCTGGGAGACGCGGACACGGGCGACCTGCACCGTCGGCAGGGCCGTGTTCAGACGCTCGATCACGATCGGAGTGATGTCCACGTCCGGAGACGCGAAGACCAGATTGCCACGATCGATCAGGATATCGATGCCACGCTCTTCCACGACCGCCTGCAGGATCGGCTGCAGGGCCTGATAGACCGGCTGCATGGCCTGACGTTCGGTCTGCACCAGCTCTTGCTGGCGCGCACGACGGGCCAGTTCAAACTGCTGGGCGTTCTGGTTGAGCGCTTCGATGCGCTGCATCAGGTCCGGACGGCCCTGGATGGCTTGCGGCGTCATGGAGGCGGTTTCCGCACCCAGGCGCTCGGTTTCCTGCTGGATCGGCTGACCGAGCGCGTTGAGCTCGGCGTCGATTTCCGTGGCGATTTCCTGGATCCGCGAGGCGATGTGCTGACCGACAGCGCTTTCCCGCAGGACGCGTTCTTCGTTGAACACGGCGATGGAGGGCTGCTGGGCCATGGCCGGCGCGGCCAGACCGGCAATCATCACCGGGAGAAGAAGGATGGATTTGAGAAATTTCATAACTTTAGAACCCTGTTCTTGTACTGAACCGGAAGAACTCGGCACGGTCATAGTCTTCGCGGATGAAAGCTTCCGCAAAGTCGAACCGCACCGGTCCGAACGGTGAATCCCAGAACACGCTCAGGCCGGCAGACGCGCGAAGCGCCATGTCGTCAACCGTGAACGCCGTTCCGGCAGCGCCCTCTGCGATCTGGTCAGAGGAGTCGAGCAGCCCGAGGGTGCCGAACTCCGTGAACAGACTGGCCCGTACGCCGTATTGCTCCGGCAGGCCGAGCGGGAAGGACACTTCGAACGCCCCGATCGCGTACAGGCGGCCACCCAGGGCATCACCCCGGACCAGTTCGCCTGTCGTCGCATCCCGGGAAACAATGCGGGGACCGATACCAGCCACCTCAAAGCCCCGGAAAGAGTTCCCCCCCTTGAAGAAGCGGTCATTGATGCGGACGGTGTCGCCGCCCCAAGGCATCGTGAAACCACTATTCATGGAGAAGCTGGCCACAACGTCATTGCCGAAAATGCTCGGCAAGACAGGCCGGTAGATGCTGCCCTCGATTTCCGAGCGCATATAGCGGACATCACCCCCGATACCGGCAAAGCCCTGCGAGAATTGCAGGCGATAGCCATTGCTCGGCTCGATCGGGTCATTCAGACGCGACCAGTTGAGCGTATAGGTGATGACCGAGGTATTCCGGTTGCCCGCCTGGTTCAGCAGTGCCGAGGAGGCGGAGGAGTACACCAGGACATTGTCGGTCCGGTAGGTGTAGCCCAGCTGGAGATTGGTGGACGCCGTCACCGGGAAGCCCAGGCGCAGCGAAGCACCGGTCGACTCGGTCTGGAAGGAGGCTTCCGACAGGAAGTCCGAATTCACCCGGAAGAGGTCGAAGCCGGCCGCCAGATTGCGGTCCATGAAGCGCGGTTCGGTGAAACGGATATCGATCGATTCCCGGTTGGAACTGGCCGAGATCCGGAAGCGCAGGAACTGGCCCCGGCCGCGCAGATTGCGTTCGGAGATCGACAGGTCGACCAGGAAGGCATCCGTGGACGAGAAACCGGCACCGAAGGCCAGCTCGCCGGTCGGCTGCTCGGTCACCTGCACATTGACACGGGCCCGGTCCGGCGCGGAGCCTGGCGTTTCGGCAATCTCGACTTCCTCGAAGAAGCCGAGGCGGCGGATATTGTTGCGCGAGCGGTCGATCAGGACCTGGTTGAAGGCGTCGCCTTCCACAATGTCCAGCTCACGACGGATGACCCGGTCCAGCGTCCGCGTATTGCCGGCAATGTCGATGCGCTCGATATAGACGCGCGGGCCTTCATCGATGACGAATTCGATGTCCACGGTCCGGTCTTCCCGGTTCCGCGTGGTACGCGGGCTGATATTGACGAAGGCATAGCCGGAGGCGCCCGCCGCAAAGGTCAGCGTATCGATCCCGTCCTCGATCATCTGGCCCTGATAGAGATCGCCCTCCTGCATCGGCAGGATCCGCGCGAGATACTCTTCATTCAGGTCCGGAATCTCGGTGGACACCGACACATCGCCGAAATTGAAGACCTCGCCCTCATCCACGGTCAACGTGATGTAGAAGCTTTCCTGGTCGGGCGTTAGCTCGGCCACGGCGGACAGAACCCGGAAGTTGGCATAGCCCTGGTTCATGTAGAACTGGCGCAGCAATTCCTGGTCATATTCCAGACGGTCCGGGTCGTAATTGTCGTTCGACGAGAAGAAGCGCCACCAGCGCGACTCACGCGTCACCAGCTCTCGGCGCAGGCGACGGTCGGAGAAACTGTCATTGCCGATGAAGTTGATCCGGCGAACGCCGGTCACCGGACCTTCGGAAATCTCGAAGATGAGATCGACACGGTTTTGCGGCTGTTCGACAATCTGCGGCGTCACGGTCGCGGCGAAACGGCCGGACCGGCGATAGACCTCGATAATACGCTGTACATCGGACTGAACCCGGTGACGCGTGAAGATGGCGCGCGGCTGGGCTTCGATCTCGTCGGTGATCTTTTCATCATCGATGGCGTTATTGCCCTCGAGAATCACCCGGTTGATGATCGGGTTTTCCTGCACCCGGACCACCACGATCTGGCCACGATCCTCGAATTGAACGTCTGAGAACAGCCCGGTCGCGATCAGGGTCTGGATCGACAGGTTAACCAGGCGGGTATCGTAAACCTGGCCTGGCTGGATCAGCAGATAGGACAGAACCGTATCGGCTTCGACCCGCTGATTGCCTTCCACCAGGATCTGGCGAATGACCTGCGGTCCTTCCACCTGGGTCTGGGCGGCTGCATTCGGAGCACCCGTTTGCTGGGCCGACGCTAAGGTCGACAGACTCACAGTCATCAGGGCTGCGAAGAGCACACGCAGAACACTTGCCATGGAAGATCGCCGCTTGCTGGGCCCGGTCAGAAAATCTGCCCGAGCAAATAATTCAGGTCATTCCAGGTGGCTACAAGCATCATACCGAGCACAAGTGCAAGCCCTACCCGGAAACCGAGAGCTTGCGCCTTCATGCTCAGCGGACGCCGAGCCACCGCTTCATAGGCGTAATACACCAGATGCCCGCCGTCGAGGATGGGTATCGGTAGAAGATTCACCAAACCCAGTCCGACAGACAGGAAACCGGCGAGGTTAATCAGGTTTATCAGCAACAATAGCGTGCTTTCACCGGCATTGTTGCCAGCTTCCACACTGGAAACAGCTGTTTGACCGGCAGCCGTTGCGATTCCCACCGGACCGTTGAGCAATTCCGGCGAGACACGCCCCGTGATCACCCGGATGACATAGCGCGATGTCATCGACACCGCCGACCAGGTCCGGTCAATACCGTGGCCGATCGCCGTGATCGGGTTGTAGCTGTCGCGCAGCGGCGGCGTGGAGAGCGAGCCCAGCCCGATACGCCCGAGCGTGCGGGTCCCGCCAAACTGGTCTTCGACCTCCGTCGGCGCCGGCGCGGCCCGCAGCGTCATTTCGCGCTCGCCACGCTGCACCGTGAAGGTCAGCATCTCACCCGGACGCCACACGACTTCCGTGATGATGTCCTGGAAGGCATCAATCCGGTTGTTGTTGATGGCAAGGACCCGGTCGCCTTCCTGGAAACCGGCTTCGGCGGCCGGGCTGCCTTCTGCCACCGCGCCGATGATCGGCGGCTGGTAGGGCTGGCCGCCCAAGGTCAGGGCAATGCCGGCAAAAATGGCGATGGCGAGGATGAAGTTCGCGATCGGGCCTGCCGCGGTCACGAAAGCGCGCTGCCAGATCGGCTTGAAATGATAGCAGCGCTCCGCATCGGGCCCCATGCGCCGGCGCATTTCCTCGAGCTTCTCGGCATCCGGCTCACTGGCCGCGCCGGCATCGCCGAGGAATTTCACATAGCCACCCAAGGGAAAGGCCGCGATGCGCCACACCGTCCCGCGCTTGTCCCGCCATGAGGCAATCGTCGGCCCGAATCCCATCGAGAAGGCTTCAGCGTGAACGCCGCACAGGCGACCGGCCCAGTAATGCCCCAGCTCGTGAATGACCACGACGATCGAGATCAGGAACACGAAGGAGAAAATGGTGAGAAATCCGGTGCCGATCAGGCTCATGAGGAGGTGGTCCGTGATTGTGGGTCGCTGATGCGGTCAGCTATCAAGTCGCGTGCCAGCTGACGGGCCCGCGCATCGATCGCATACACATCATCAAAGGCCGACAATGAACGGGGCATGTCTGCATCCCCGTGACTGCGGGAAAGAACCTCCTCAACGCATGCGGCGATGTCAAGGAAGCGGATGCGGTCTGCGAGGAAGCTCTCGACGGCGATTTCATTGGCTGCATTGAGCACGGCCGGCGCGATCCCGCCCGCCTTGATCGCCTCCCGCGCCAGCCGGATCGCCGGGAAACGTTCGAGATCCGGGGCCTCGAAATCCAGCCGGGCGATCTCGGCGAGACGCAGGCGCTCCACCGGCGCCGCCATGCGCTCCGGCCAGGCCAGCGCCGAGGCGATCGGCGTCCGCATGTCCGGGGAACCCAACTGGGCCAGGAGACTCCCGTCCGCATACTCCACCATGCCGTGCACGATGGATTGGGGATGGACGACCACGTCCACCTGTTCCGGGGGCAGATCGAACAACCAGCAGGCTTCAATGATCTCGAGGCCTTTATTCATCATCGACGCGCTGTCGATCGTAATCTTGGCGCCCATGTCCCAGGTTGGATGCGCCAGGGCATCGGCCCGGCTCGCCTGCATCATCCGTTCGCGTGACCAGGTCCGGAACGGACCACCCGAAGCGGTCAGGGTGATCGATCGGATCGCCGAACGCTGAGCGCCATCAAAAACCTGAAAGACCGCATTGTGCTCACTGTCGACCGGCAGGAGCGTGGCCCCGCAGCGGGCCGCCTCGGTCATGAACAGACTGCCGGCACAGACCAGGCATTCCTTGTTGGCGAAGGCGAGCGCCCGCCCCTGCTGAAGCGCCGCCAGCGTGGGGCGCAGCCCTGCGGCCCCGACAATGGCCGCCATGGTCCAGTCCGCGGGCATGGCCGCCGCCTCGACGACAGCCGGCTCACCGATCCCGATCGTGATTTCCGGATGATCGCTCAGGGCCTGCTTCAGCGCGATCCCCGCTTGCGGATCGGCAATAGCGACGTGCGCTGCCTTGTGGCGCACCGCCTGGCGCGCCAATTCCTCCGCATTCGACCGCGCGGTCAGTGCCACCACTTCATAGGTGCCTGGCTCGGCACGGCCGATCAGGTCCAGCGTGGCCAGCCCGACCGATCCGGTGGCGCCCAGAATTGATACGCGTCGCGGTGTCATGCCGCCTCTCCCCAGCCCAGGGGCAGGATATTCTGGAACAGCGCGGCCGCAATGACGGCGAGCATGAGCGCGTCCACCCGGTCCAGAACACCGCCATGCCCCGGTATCAGCGTGCCCGTGTCCTTCACTTTGAAACTGCGCTTGAACAGTGACATGGCCAGATCACCCAGGACCGAGGCGATCGCCACGACCGAAGCGAAGACGGCGACCCTCGGCAGGTCGAGCTCGAACACCACACCGATCCCCGTACCAGCGCCCACTCCGGCCAGAAGGCCGGCGAGAAAACCGGACCAGGTCTTGTTGGGGCTGGCCTGGGGAATGAGTTTCGGACCGCCCAGCCAGGTTCCGACCAGATAGGCCAGACTGTCAGCCGCCCAGACGATGGCGAACAACAGGACCACCGAGGCCAGGCCATGATCCGCACCGGCCCGCATGGCCGCCAGCAAGCCCGAAGACAACGCGATATAGAGCACGCCGATGACTTCGATCGACCAGCCCCGCCGAATGCGCTCCACGCCGATGGCGAGCGTGCCGGCCGCGCCCCAGAACACCGCATCCTGCAAACTGGTCTGGCCGGCCAGAAGGACGGCACCGGACGCCGTGGCGCAGGCAATGGCATAGGCCACGGGCGGCGCCTTGGAATCCGACATCTGGATCCACTCCCACGCCATCGCGGCCGCAAAGGCCGCCACCCAGGCCGTGAAAAAAATGTCCCCGAGCCAGAGGAGCAGAACAGCCAGCGGTCCCAGGATGACGGCCGAGATCAATCGCCGCTGGAAAGCAGGATCACGCCGCCCCGGCATCCAGCCCCCCATAACGGCGGCTCCGCGTCTTGTAGGCGTCAATCGCGTCAGCGAGCTGATCAATCGTGAAGTCCGGCCATAGCGTGTCCACGAACATCAGCTCGGCATAGGCCGCCTGCCAGAGCAGGAAATTGGAAATGCGCTGTTCGCCACTGGTCCGGATCATCAGGTCCACATCCGGGGATTCAGCTGTATCGAGCCAAGTGCCAAACGCGCCCTCGTCCAAGCGGGCCGGATCCAGCTCGCCCTTCTGTGCTGCTTCCGCGATCGCCCGGCTGGCCCGGACGATCTCGTCCCGGCCACCGTAATTGAAGGCGATATTGAGGTGAAACGCCGTATTGTCCGCCGTCCGCGCCTCGGCGCGCCGGATCATGTCGGACACATCCTCGCGCAAACCCTCCCGGCTGCCCAGAATGCGGATTTTCACACCGCGACGGGCCAGACCGTCCAGGTCGGCCGCGATATAGTGCTTCATGAGTTCGAACAGCGCGCCGATCTCATCCGCCGGACGGCGCCAGTTCTCTGTCGAAAAAGAGAACAGCGTCAGGTGTTTGACGCCCAGATCGCCGGTGCCTTCGACGATCCTGCGAACCGTCTCCACACCCTTGCGGTGGCCGAAAGCCCGCGGCTGGCCACGCCGACGCGCCCAGCGCCCATTGCCATCCATGATGATGGCAATATGGGCCGGGGCCGGCCGGTCAGCGGAGACGTCATCACTCATGGTTTCGCTCCGCTGGAGGGTGATCAGACCTGCATGATCTCTTCTTGCTTGGCCTTCAGGCTTTCATCAATGCGCTTGATGGCATCGTCCGTCAGCTTCTGGACGTCGTCGGAGAAGGCCTTCAGTTCGTCCTCGGAGAGGTCGCCGGCCTTTTCCATCTTCTTCAGCGCATCCATGCCGTCACGGCGCACATTGCGCACGGCCACACGGGCATGTTCGGCATAATTGCCAGCCAGTTTCGCGATTTCCGCACGACGCTCCTCATTGAGCGGCGGGATCGGAATGCGCAGCAACTGGCCTTCGACAACCGGATTCAGGCCGAGGCCGGAATTGCGGATGGCCTTGTCGGCGGCGGGAACCATGGTCTTGTCCCAGATCTGCACCGAGATCATGCGCGGTTCCGGCACCGACACCGTGCCGACCTGGTTAATCGGGGTCAGCGAGCCATAGGCATCAATCTTGATCGGATCGAGCAGGCTGGCCGACGCACGGCCGGTCCGCAGACCGCCGAATTCCTTGCGCAGCGCCTCGATAGCCCCGTCCATGCGGCGCTTGAGGTCGGCTTCGTCGTAATCAATCTCGTCACTCATGGCTTGTCTTTCCTGTTATTCGCCAGTGGACGCGCGGTCTTTCGGCTTCCCGATCATGGTGCAAACACCCTCCCCGGCGAGCACCCGGGCCAGACCGCCCTTGTCATGAATATTGAACACCACGATGGGTATCGCATTTTCGCGCATCAGCGTCACCGCCGAGGCATCCATCACCCGCAAATCACGTGTGAGAACATCCAGATAGTCGAGCTGCTCATAGCGCTCGGCGTCCGGATGGGTCCGCGGGTCATCGGAATAGACACCGTCCACCTGGGTGCCCTTCAGCAAGGCATCGCAGCCCATCTCGGCAGCGCGCAGGGCGGCCGCCGTATCGGTCGTGAAGAAGGGATTGCCGGTACCGGCGGCGAAGATCACCACCCGGCCCTTTTCCATGTGCCGCGTGGCACGCCGGCGGATATAGGGCTCGCACACCGTGGTCATGGGGATGGCGGACTGGACGCGCGTCTGGACGCCGATGCGTTCCAGAGCGGTCTGCATGGCCAGAGCATTCATGACCGTGGCCAGCATGCCCATATAGTCGGCGGCGGCCCGGTCCATGCCCTTGGCAGCGCCGGACAGGCCCCGGAAGATATTCCCGCCCCCGATCACAAGGCACATTTCCGTGCCGGCCTGGACGGCCTGGGCCACCTCGCCGGCGATACGGTTCGCCGTCTCGAGGTCGATGCCATAGCTCTGATTGCCCATCAGGGCCTCACCAGAGACCTTGAGCAGAACCCGCCGGAATTGCGGCGGGTTCGACTGGCCGTTTTCAGGCCCGGATGAAGATGAATCGGTCACAGCGCTGCAGCATATACAAAGCGGCGGCGCATTAAAGCGCCGCCGCAATGTTCAAGATCAGGATTGGCCGGTCGCAGCAGCGACTTCGGCAGCAAAATCCTCTTCCTTCTTTTCCACGCCTTCGCCCAGCGCCATGCGGACAAAGCCGGAGATCTCGACCGGCGTGCCGAATTCCTTCGACGCGTCAGCCAGGACCTGCTCGATCGTGCGGTCCGGGTCCATCACGAAAGCCTGCTTCAGCAGCACGACTTCCTCAAAGAACTTG
The DNA here is from genome assembly GCF_005871165.1 of Maricaulis alexandrii. Taxonomy (GTDB): domain Bacteria; phylum Pseudomonadota; class Alphaproteobacteria; order Caulobacterales; family Maricaulaceae; genus Maricaulis; species Maricaulis alexandrii. Next base: position 389,763 of record NZ_SWKP01000003.1, read on the forward strand.
CGCATACGGCCTTCGACCATCTTCTCGATGATCTGTTCCGGCTTGCCGGACTGACGGGCCTGGTCCGCAAAGACTTCGCGTTCCTTGTCGGCAATCGCGCTGTCGACACCGTCCACGTCCACGGACACGGCCACAGCCGGGGAACCGGCGGCGACGTGCATGGCCAGCTTGCGGCCCAGCTCGGCCAGCTTGCCGGCATCGGCTTCCGACTTCAGGCCGACCAGAACGCCGATGGCGCCCATATTGTCAGCCGCCGGGTTGTGCACATAGCTGGCCACGACGCCCGGCTCGGCCACGACAACGGCAGCACGGCGCAGGGCCATGTTCTCGCCGATCGTGGCGATCAGGTTGGTCAGCTTGTCATCAACGCTTTCACCGGAGGCGAGCTTGGCGGCCTTGAGACCGTCAACATTGCCGTCCGTGCCCACAGCCAGGGCAGCGATTTCCGTCACTGCAGCCTGGAACTTCTCGTTGCGGGCCACGAAGTCGGTTTCAGAGTTGACCTCGACAACGGCACCCTTGCCGCCATCGGTCGACACGGCGACCAGGCCTTCAGCCGCAACGCGGTCGGCCTTCTTGGCAGCCTTGGACAGACCCTTCTTGCGCAGCCAGTCAACGGCGGCTTCAAAATCGCCATCCGTTTCGGCCAGGGCCTTCTTGCAGTCCATCATGCCTACGCCGGTCTTTTCGCGCAGTTCCTTCACGAGAGCAGCCGTAATCGCAGCCATCGGTATCTCCTGGATTCTCGGTTCGAAATCGAAGCTTACGCTTCGGTCTTGTCAGATTCGGACGACGTTTCCGTGGCAGTCTCGGCGGCCGCTTCGGTTTCTTCCGCAGCCGTTTCCTCGACCAGGGTTTCCACCGGAGCTTCGCTTTCGCCCAGGTCCACGCCCATGGCCAGCTGGCTGTCCGCCATGCCGTCCAGGACGGCGTCGGCGATCAGGTCGCAGTACAGGGCGATCGCGCGGGAGGCGTCGTCATTGCCCGGGATCGGGAAGTCGATCGGGTCCGGATCGCAATTCGTGTCGACCACGGCGATGACCGGAATGCCCAGCTTCTTGGCTTCCTGGATGGCGATGCCTTCCTTGTTCGTGTCGATCACGAACATCAGGTCCGGCGTGCCGCCCATGTCCTTGATACCGCCCAGCGAACGGTCGAGCTTTTCGCGCTCGCGGGTCAGCATGAGCTGTTCTTTCTTGGTCAGACCGGCCAGGCCGTTCTCACCTTCGAACATGGTTTCCAGCTCGCGCAGACGGGCGATGGAGTTGGAGATGGTGCGCCAGTTGGTCAGCGTACCACCCAGCCAGCGCTGGTTCATGTAGTATTGGGCGCAGCGCGATGCGGCGGTGGACAGCGGGTCCTGGGCCTGGCGCTTGGTGCCGACGAAGAGGACGCGGCCGCCCTTGGCAGCGGTTTCGCGGACTTTCACCAGGGCCTGGTGCAGCAGCGGGACCGTCTGGGACAGGTCGATAATGTGGATATTGGAGCGCTCACCAAAGATGAAATCCTTCATCTTCGGGTTCCAGCGGTGAGTCTGGTGGCCGAAATGGCAGCCGGCTTCGAGCAGCTGGCGCATGCTAAATTCAGGGAGAGCCATCGATTTTCCTTTTCCGGTTGGCCTCCACGGAGCGGAGCCGCCTGACCTTCAGGCGACACCGGAGCGTCTGGTGGATAACCGGACGTAGCCCCGTGTGCGTGATGGGGCGGCTTATAGGCTCAGGAGAGCGGGTTTGGCAAGTCGTGGGAAGCGGCCCGAATGCAGTGCTGGCATGCGAATGCGGGCGGCTATCCTCGGGACAGTGTCCGCAGCGTCCGCCCGCGCCTAGACCGTCTCGACCGAGGCGACGCCATCCACGCCTTTCAGGGCGGCCTGCAGGGCGCTGTCGGCACTGTGGCGTCCGGGCAGGCGCAGCTCGACCTCACCGCCATCGGACAGGGGCAGGAGCAGGTCGACAATGGCACTGAGCGAGGCATCGGCCCGCCGGTCGGCCCGCTCCATGCGCGCCTGGATGCGTTCCAGCGCCGTGGCATCATCAAGCCGGACCCGCAACCGGTCCGCAGAGACCTTCATGTCGAGCGGTTCGAGCCGGTCGGCAAAGAAGGAGATCTGCTCGTCCCGCTCATCGACCCGGCAATTGACCAGGATGGCCTGCCCGCTTTCGAGCAAATCGCGTGATGTGCGGAGCAGTTCCGGCGCGATGAAGACCTCGAACTCCCCGGTCGGATCGGACAGGGTCACCCAGGCAAACCGCTCGCCGGACTTGTTGGAGACGCGCTCCTGACGGCGCCGGACCATGCCGGACAGGCGCAGCGCCGTGGCGCCATCGGCGACCCGGGCCGGCGCTTCGGCATGGAACACCACGCCGCGGCCGGCGAGGTGCTCGGTCATGTCGTCCAGCGGGTGGCCCGACAGATAGAAGCCAATCGCCGACAGCTCATTGTCGAGCCGTTCCGTGGCGGTCCAGGGATCGGGCTCGGGCAGGCGCGGCCGCGCCAGGGCGATCTCTTCACCCCCGCCCCCGCCGAACAGGCTGGCCTGGGCACTGTCACGCTGTTGTGCGGCGTGTTGCGCCATGGATATCAGCGTTTCCGCCGAGGCCAGCACGCGGGCCCGGTCCGGATCGAGCGTGTCGAAAGCACCGGCGCGGGCCAGGTTCTCGAAGGTCCGCTTGTTGATATGCTTTGGATCCACACGTTCAGCAAAGTCATACAAGTCCTTGTAAGGACCGTTTGAATTGCGTTCGGCGACAATGTGTTCCATGGCGGAGAAACCGACATTGCGGATCGCGCCGAGGGCGAAGCGGACCGTCCCCTCCTCGACCGAGAAATCCGCCTGGGACGCGTTGACATCCGGCGGACGCACCTCGATGCCCATGCGCCGGATTTCCTGATGGAAAGCGGCCAGCTTGTCCGTATTCGCCGCATCGAGCGACATCAGGGCCGCCATCAGCTCGACCGGGTAATTGGCCTTGAGATAGGCGGTGCGATAGGCGATCGCGGCATAGGCGGCGGCGTGGGACTTGTTGAAGCCGTAGCCGGCAAATTCGGCCACAAGTTCGAAGATGTAAGACGCCTTCTCGCGGCTGACCCCTTTCTTCTCCGCGCCTTCCAGGAAACGGACTTTCTGCTTGTCCATCTCCTCTTTCTTCTTCTTGCCCATGGCCCGGCGCAGCAGGTCGGCTTCCCCGAGGGAGTAGCCGGACAGGATCTGCGCGATCTGCATCACCTGTTCCTGGTAGATGATGACGCCGTAGGTTTCCGACAGCACGCCTTCCAGATCGGGATGCAGGCAATCCACTTCGGCGCGGCCGAATTTCCGGTCGACATAGACGTCGATATTCTTCATCGGACCCGGACGATACAGGGAGATAAGGGCGATCAAATCCTCGATCGCGTCGGGCTTCATCTTCTTCAGCGTGTCCCGCATGCCCGAGGATTCCAGCTGGAAAACCCCGATGGCGTGACCCGATTGGAGCAGTTCGAAAGTCGGCTTGTCGTCGAAATCAATCCCTTCAATATCAGGGACTTCCTTGCCGGCTGAGGCGATATAGCCGAGCGCCCGGGCGATCACGGTGAGGGTTTTAAGCCCGAGGAAATCGAACTTCACCAGGCCGGCGGGCTCCACCCATTTCATGTTGAATTGGGTGGCGGGAATATCCGATCGCGGATCGCGATAGAGCGGCACAAGTTCGGAGAGTTTGCGGTCGCCGATGACGACGCCGGCGGCGTGTGTGGAGGCGTTCCGGAAAAAGCCTTCCAGCTTGAGCGCAATGGTCAGGAGACTGTCGACCGCATCATCCTCGGCCCGCATCTCCTTGAGCCGCGGCTCCATGTCCAGGGCCTGGGCCAGGGTAACCGGATTGGCGGGATTGGAAGGGACCAGCTTGGCCAGCTTGTCCACCAGGCCGAAAGGCAATTGCAGGACCCGGCCGGTATCGCGCACCACGGCGCGCGCCTGCAGGGTTCCGAACGTGATGATCTGCGCCACCCGGTCATGCCCATAGCGTTCCTGCACATAACGGATCACCTCGCCGCGACGCTCCTGGCAGAAGTCGACGTCGAAGTCCGGCATGGACACGCGTTCCGGGTTCAAGAAGCGTTCGAACAGAAGGCCGAAACGCAGCGGATCCAGATCGGTGATGGTCAGCGAATAGGCCACCAGCGAGCCGGCACCCGACCCCCGGCCCGGCCCGACCGGAATGTCATGGTTCTTGGCCCACTGGATGAAGTCCGACACGATCAGGAAATAGCCGGGAAAGCCCATTTCCTTGATGATGCCGAGCTCGAAATCGAGCCGCTCGCGATACTCCGCCTCCGGCGCAGCATTGGCCCCGGCTGCCAGGCGCTCGGTCAGCCCCTCATGCGCCCGCGCCACCAATTCCTCGGCCTCGTCCCGCCCGCCCTGGGTCGGGAAGCTGGGCAGGATCGGTTTGTGGGTGCGCACGCGATAGGCACAGCGTTGGGCAATCTCCAGGGTGTTGGCCAGCGCCTCCGGCAGATCGGCAAAGCGCTCGCTCATCTCCTGCGGTGTGGTGAGGTAATGGTCGGCCGTCACCTTGCGCCGGTCGGACACGGAGACAAAGGAGGATTGGGAAATGCACAGGAGCGCGTCATGCGCCTTGTGCATGGACGGATCCGGAAAATAGGCCTCATTCGTGGCCACCAGCGGCAAATCCCGCGCATAGGCCTGCTCGACCAGCCAGTCCTCGGCCTGAAGCTCCGTTTCCAGCCCGTGACGCTGCAGCTCGACATAGAGCCGGTCACCGAAATTCTCCTGAAGGCGGGACAGGGTCTTCTCCGCCTCCGGCAGGCGTCCGGTCGCGATCATCCGGTTGAGGACGCCGTCCGGACCACCGGTCAGGCAGATCAGGCCTTCGGAATGCCCCAGCACGCTGGACAGCGGCACATGCGCCTCTTCCGACCCGTCGACATCGAGAAAGGCGGCGCTGGTCAGCGCCATCATGTTCTCATAGCCGGTGCGATCCTGGACCAGGAGGACGATCGTCCCCTCCGGTTCGGCGCGTTCGCCGGGATGCGGATCGACCGTGCGCACCGAGAGCGTACAGCCGACGATCGGCTGGATCCCGGCACCGGCCATGACCTCGGAGAATTCCAGCGCCCCGAAGAGATTATTGGTGTCCGTCAGCGCGATGGCGGGCATGCCGTGGGTCTGGCAGGCAGAGACCATCTGGGGCATGCGGATCGCGCCTTCCAGGAGCGAATAGGGCGAGCGGACACGCAGATGTACGAAAGGATGTGTCTGCGCCATGTCCGGCTCCTGCCCGCTTATCCCTGCCCCTGAGATCGCCGGTTTCGGGGATAGCCCCCTGCCCGACGCATCTAAAAGTCCGCGCCCTCACCCGCCCGGACGCCCCGGGCCGCGAGTCGCGAACCGTCAGAGTAACCGGATCAGGCGGCGCCGAGAACCGATCCCCACAGAGTGATCATCCAAGCGAAACCGAGAATGGCGGTGGCGGCTGAGACATCTTGCAAAACACGGCGCATAACTTCCTCCCCGAAGTCCAGAAATCCGACGGACAGGCTCGTCCGTTCTGTTTTTGTTCTATGGGTGAAAAAATCAGCCGTCAAGCGTAAAAGTTCCACCTTTGTTCCGTCCGCAATCATCGCGCAATTTAATGAAACAGGGCTCAAGGCGGGTTCGGGATGGGATCAGGACGGGATCGGCTTGGGTTCGGGAGGGGTTTGGGATGGGTCTGGGACGGGTCCCGGATCTGCGCCCGGCTCAAGGCCGGGCATCCGTCCGGGATGACAAGTGAGTGGATTGGGGTGTGGGAACTGAAATATGTCCGTGCACACAATAAGCTCCGTCATCCCCGGCTTGTCCGGGGGACCTCACCTAGCCAGCCCACAGTTTCGCTCAGGTCCCCCGGACGCCCTGCGGGCACCGCGGGATGACGGGTGCGTTTTTGGGAGAGAAATGACCTGTCCTGCCCATCTCATGGGGAGGAAAACCTATCCCGCTTCGTAGTCCGTCAGCACGCCATCCGCGAAAGTCACGACCCGGTCCATGCGGGAGGCGAGATCGTGGTTGTGGGTGGCGACCAGGGCGGCGGCACCGGCCTTTTTTACGGTGGCGCGGAAGGCGTCAAAGACGGTGGCGGACGTGTCCGGGTCGAGATTGCCGGTGGGTTCGTCGGCCAGGAGGACGCGGGGGTCATTGGCCAGGGCGCGACCGATGGCGACGCGTTGTTGTTCACCGCCGGACAATTGGGAGGGCTGGTGGGAGGCGCGATCGGTCAGGCCGAGCATGGCGAGCAACTCGTCGGCGCGGGCGACGGCAGCGGCGCGTTTCACACCGGCGATGAGCTGGGGCAGGACGATATTCTCGCGGGCATCGAATTCCGGCAGCAGATGGTGGAACTGGTAGACGAAGCCGATATCGCGGCGGCGGATCGCCGTGCGATCGCGATCCTTGAGCTGCGAGGTCGCCTGCCCTGCCACTTTCACTTCACCGGCATCGGGACGTTCCAGCAGACCGGCGGCATGCAAAAGCGAGGACTTGCCGGAACCGGACGGTCCGACCAGGCCGACAATCTCGCCGGGGTTCAGGACCAGGCTGGCCCCGCGCAGGACCGGCAGGGTCGCGGCCTCGGTGACATAGGTGCGCTCGATGGCGACGAGTTCGAGGACGGGCTTACTCATAGCGCAGCGCCTCCACCGGATCGAGGCCGGAGGCCCGCAGGGCCGGCGGCAGGGTGACCAGGAGCGAGACGACCAGGCCGAAGATCGAGATGAACCCGACCTCGCCCCAGTCCAGCTTGGCCGGGATGCGGTAGAGATAATAGACGGACGGATCCCAGACCTGCGCCCCGGTGACCCAGGTGATGAAGTCCTGGATCGGGCCGATATTCACCACAAAGAGAATGCCCAGAATGATGCCCGCCAGCGTGCCGGACAGGCCGATGGCGGCGCCGACGATCAGGAAGACGCGCAGGACGGCGGCCCGGGTCGCGCCCATCGTGCGCAGGATGGCGATATCCCGGCTCTTGTTCTTCACCAGCATGACCAGGCCGGAAATGATGTTCATGGCGGCAATCGCCACGACGATGGCGAGGATGAGCCGCATGGCGGTGCGCTCGAACTGGAGCGCGTTGAAGAAGGCCGGATTGAGCTGGGTGTAGTCGTAGACGGAGGCATTGTAGCCGGCGAGGTTCCGGACCGGCTCGAGGAAGGCGGTGGCCAGTTCCGGATTGTCGAGCCGGATATGGATCATGTCCGTCTCCTCGCCCCGCACGAAGAAGAGACGCCCCTGCTCCAGCGGCATGAAGGCGAGACTGTCATCGATCGTGGAGACCCCGGCGGCCAGGATGGCGCCGACATAATAGGCTTTCTGCTGCGGCCGGGCCCCGAACACGGTCGGCGCAGCCCGTGCCGTGGTGAAAGTCACCCGGTCGCCGACATTGACGCCGAGACGGCGGGCCACACCCGTACCGAGCACGATCGTATCACCGCCATGATTGCCGACACCGAATTCGGTGAGATCGCCGAACATGAGACCGGTCGAGGAGGTCGGGGTCTGGTTGGTAATGACATCCAGCTGGCCCAGATCCTCCGGACTGATGCCGAGCACCTGGAGGAAGGTTTCCGACCGGTCCGAGGTCGCCATGACCTGGCCCTGGACCACCGGATCGGCGGAGTGGATGCCTGGCAGGGCTTCGATCTCGCGGACGAGATCCTCGATCCGCCCGGCCTCGACCTGGCGCGTATCCACATAAACATGCGGTTGGAAACCCAGCAATTGATTGAACAATTCCGCCCGGAAACCATTCATGATGGACATCACGGCGATCAGGCCGAGCACGGCCAGCGTGATGCCGGCAAAACTGATCGAGGCAATCAGGGCGACACCGCCATGCTTGCGCTTGGCCCGCAAATAGCGGAAGGCGAGCATGAATTCATACGGGCTGAACGGGTGTGCCCCGCCCGGCCCGCCGGTCTGTGCAGCGGTGTCAGCCTGTGCCGGTTCAGCCATTTAAGAACGCGCCCTCGGTCAAACGGTTGATCGCATCCTCCGGCGACAGCTCATGGGTCTCGCCAGTGCGGCGGACCTTGAGCTCCACCTTGCCCTCTTTCAGGCCACGCGGCCCGATGATGATCTGATAGGGCAGACCGATCAGGTCGGCGGTGGCGAACTTGCCGCCCGGACGTTCCGACGTGTCGTCATAGAGCGGGTCGAGCCCGCCGGCAGAAAGCTTGGCATAGGCGTCCTCGCAGGCCGCGTCGGCGGCGTCATCGCCCGCGCGCAGATTGAGAATGCCGGCACCGAAGGGCGCGACGCTTTCCGGCCAGATCACGCCCTTCTCGTCATGATGCGCCTCGATGATGGCGCCCAGCAGGCGGGACACGCCGACCCCGTAGGAGCCCATATGGACCGGTTGCGGCCTGCCGTCCCGGTCCTGGACCAGGGCTTTCATGGGTTCGGAATACTTGGTGCCGAAATAGAAGATATGGCCCACTTCGATACCGCGCGCGGAGAGCTGGCGGTCGGCGGAGACTTTGGCAAATTCGGCCGGGTCGTGCATTTCCTCGGTCGCGGCATAGAGCGCGGTGCGCTGGTCGACGAGCGGCTGGAGATCGCCCTCGAAATCCACGTCCAGGCCCGGCGCGCCCATCTCCACCAGATCGGCATGGCAGAAGACCTCGCTCTCGCCGGTCTCGGCCAGGACGATGAATTCATGGGAGAGATCGCCGCCGATCGGACCGGTATCGGCCTTCATCGGCACGGCCTTCAGGCCCAGGCGTGAGAAGGTGTTGAGATAGGCCACGAACATGCGGTTATAGGATTTGCGGGCGCTGTCCTCGTCGATGTCGAAGGAGTAAGTGTCCTTCATCAGGAATTCGCGGCCGCGCATGACGCCGAAACGCGGCCGGCGCTCATCCCGGAACTTCCACTGGATGTGGTAGAGGAGTTTCGGAACATCCTTGTAGGACTTGCAATAGGACCGGAAGATCTCGGTGATCATCTCCTCATTGGTCGGCCCGTAGAGCATGTCGCGCTTGTGGCGGTCGGTGATGCGCAGCATCTCGTCGCCATAATCATCATAGCGGCCGCTTTCGCGCCACAGATCGGCGGGCTGAACCGTCGGCATCAGCATTTCCACGGCCCCGGCCCGGTCCTGCTCCTCGCGCACGATCTGCTCGATCTTCTTCAGCACCTTGTGACCCAGCGGCAGCCAGGAATAGATGCCGGCCGCCTGCTGGCGGATCATGCCGGCGCGCAGCATGAGCTGGTGGGAGACGATCTGGGCGTCCGAAGGGGTTTCCTTCAGGACAGGCAGGAAATAACGGGAGAGGCGCATGGGGGCGATTCCGGTGGATTGAGGTTTGCCGCCCATTAGACCGGTCAGCGCCGGTATTACAAGGATAGATGGGGGTAATTCTCAGCCTGGACGCAGGGGGACGGGCTGCTGGCCGGGGCCGAGCTTGTGCTGAACGGCGCGGTCAAGCCTGGACTGGGACGCGCCCTCGCCCGCTCGGATGTGGCCTATATCGATGTGCAAAATGCCGCGCATGGCTGTTTCGCCGCGCGCGTGCGCCGTTGGTGATTCCATCAACCATGAAAAGCTGCTTGTTACGTCAAAAGCCAATGCCTAGCGGGGCAATTTTTGAAGTCAGGTCTCAACGCATCACTTTGGCAACCCATCCAAAGAACGCTTCGGACGCACGTGCCCATAAGACGGTGGGACTGAGCCAATAAGCCCATCGAGCAGGGCCTTTGCGAACGCGTTTCCCTTGTTCTTCAAACTTCTCCCACATTCCGGCGATGGCGGGATGCGCCTGGCTGACCGTGTAGTTGAAAACCGTCATGTCCTTGCCCTCGCCGAATCCCGCGAGTTCATCCATAATCGCCTGAAGCACGCATTCGTCTGCACTCGCATAGTAAAATCGCGATTTCAGCCGGATAAAGTCTGCCCGAAGCTGTGATATTTTCTCGGCATCCTTGTTGGGCCGCCTGCACCGCATAAACTCAAAAAACAGAGCCAACCCAGCTGTTTGGGGATACGCTTTTGCCGAGAGTTTCCCTGAATACACTTGTTCAGAAAAATCAGAAAAGAATGCCTCCGGATCCTGACCGTTCGGGACCGCAGACAAGTCGAATTCAATGACAAACGTCTCCAAGTGCTGGATTGCCTCACCGAACAAGCCATCGTACTCGACCGGGCCAGCCATCATGCTCTCACGCCTACCGGTTCCCGATTTTCGGTATCAAGAGAAGCCGGTTTAGCCACCTACCCGGCCCCTTCCGCCGGATAGTAGGTCGGCGAGCCCGGGCCGACCGGGAGGTCGAGGCCGAAGGCCCACAGGAAGAAGAAGCTCGACCAGATCAGGATGAAGAAGATCGTGTAGGGCAGCATCATCGCGATCAGCGTGCCGACGCCCAGGTTTTTGTCATAGCGCGTCGCCCAGGCGAGGATGAGGCCGAAATAGCTCATCATGGGCGTGATGATATTGGTGGTGCTGTCGCCGATCCGGTAGGCGGCCTGGATGACTTCCGGGGCATAGCCGATCAGCATCAGCATGGGCACGAAGATGGGAGCGGTCACCGCCCACTGCGCCGAGGCCGAGCCCAGCGACAGATTGATCACCGCACACATCAGGATGAAGAGGAAGAAGACCAGCGGGCCGGTCATGCCGGTATCCTGCAGGAATTGCGCGCCGGTGACGGCGGTGATGGCACCCAGATTGGTCCAGCCGAAAAAGGCCACGAACTGGGCGGCGAAGAAGACCAGTACGATATAGAGGCCCAGCGCGCTGATCGCGCCGGACATGGCGTGGATGACATCCCGGTCGGTCTTCATGACGCCGGTGGCGCGGCCATAGGCATAGCCCGCGGCGATGAAGAAGATCAGGATCCAGACGACGAAGCCGCGGAAGAAGGGCGAGGCAATGCGGTCACCGGTCTCCGGATTGCGCAGCACGCCCCATTCCGGTGCCAGGGTCAGCGCCATCAGGGCGAAGACGCCGAGAATGGCGATGCCGGCCCACATCAGGCCCTTGCGCTCGATGGCTTCGAGCGGTTGCATCATGTGCTTGTCCAGCACGGTCTCGTCGGCGCGCGAGGAATCGTAATTTCCGAGCTTGGGCTCGACGATGAAAATGGTGACCAGTGAGCCGATCGCCGTGATCAAAAAGGTGGAGGCGAACATGAAATACCAGTTCGCCGTGGCCACGACCTCATAATCCGGATCGATCAGGCGGGCGGCTTCCTGGGTGATGCCGGCCAGCAGCGGGTCGATCGTGCCGATCAGGAGATTGGCACTATAGCCGCCGGAGACACCGGCAAAGGCGGCGGCCATGCCGGCGAGCGGGTGGCGGCCCAGGGCGTAGAAGATCGCGCCGGCCAGCGGGATGAGCACGACATAGCCCACTTCCGACGCCGTATTAGAGACGATGCCGGCGAAGACGATGGCCACGGTCACAACATGGCGCGGGGCAGACAGGACCATGGCGCGCACGGCGGCGGACAGGAGGCCCGACTTCTCGGCCACACCGACGCCGAGCATGGCGACCAGCACGACGCCGAGCGGGGCGAAACCGGTGAAATTGGTGACCAGATTGGTCCAGATACGGCGGATGCCGTCACCGTCGAGCAGGCTGACCGCGCGGATCATGCCGTCCTCGGCGACACCGCGGGCGCCCGCCGGACGCGGATCCTCGACCGCCAGCCCCATCCAGCCGAACAGGCCGGACAGCAGCACGATACCAACGGCCAGCAGGGCGAACAGGGTGACCGGATGCGGCAGGAGATTGCCCAACCATTCCACCCCGTCCAGGAAACGGGTGAAGGCGCTGCGGCGCGGCTGCTCCGGTGTGGACGGGCTGTTGCTCATGATTTCCCCCTTGGCGGCGCTGACGCGCCGTCTGATTACCAGTGACCGCCGGTCGGCATGTATTGCGCGACGAGGCCGCTTTCATTGATGACGTAATAGACGATCCACACCCCTGATGTGGCAATGGTCGTCCACCAGCCCTTCTTCACCAGATTGGCCGCCACCGGTGCGCCCGGTTCGGAGCCCTCGACGATATCGCCCTCCTCCTCCTGGGAGCGCACGCCGACGGGCAGCATCATGAAGAAGACCAGCCACCACACGATCAGGAAGACAACGAGCCCGTTGACCACGCCGACCCCGTCATCGCGGATGATGAAGCGCGACAGCCAAAGCAGGAAGGCCAGGCCCGGCAGGCCGTATTGGGTGATCCGCCAGAGCATCAGGCCGGCTCCTGCATCAGCTCGATGAGCTGGCCATGACTGTCCTTGGGATGGATGAAGATGACCGGCACGCCATGGGCGCCGATATAGGGCTCGCCCGTGCCCAGCACGGTGGCGCCCTTGGCCACCATCGCATCACGCGCGGTGGTGATGTCCGGCACTTCAAAGCACAAATGGTGCTGGCCGCCCTTGGGATTGCGCTCGAGGAATTTGTGGACCGGGCTGTCGGCGCCCGAGGGTTCCAGCAGCTCGATCTCCGAATTGTCCAGATGCACGAAGGCGACTTTCACACCGAGATGCGGGAAATCCTTGGTCTCGGTGGCGTCGGTGGCGCCATAGAGATCGGCATAGGTCTTCTTGGCCGCTTCGATATCGGGCACGGCCACGCCGACATGGTTCAAACGTCCGATTTTCATCACTCAGATCTCCAGCACTCTATGTCTTTCTTCCCCATAGCATGGGGAAGTGGGCCGCGGCTCGCCGCGGGTCGATGGGGTGGCGCGCAGCACCTGAATACTCGCCGCTGAAGCGGCGCCCCTCCACCGCTTCGCGGTCCCCCTCCCCATTTTCATGGGGAGGAAAAACATCAAATCTCCAGCAGCATGACGTCGATCCAGGGTTTCTTGCCCCAGATGCGGTTGGCTTCGCGGCGCACGGCGCGGCGGATTTCCTCTTCGGCGTATTCCAGATCGCGGCGATTGCGCGGGCTGAGCCGGTCATAGGTGCGCTCGGCCTCGTCGGCGAGCGCGTCCATGAATTCCTCATTGGAGAGGTTGGCGTCTTCGGCAACGCCCATGCAGCGCAGGTCCGGACCGGAGAGAAGCTCGCCTTTGCGGGACACGGCCATGGCGACAGTGATTTCACCGGCATAGGCCAGTTTGCGGCGCTCGCGCATGGAGTTCGCATCGGCATCGGTGAGGAAATTGCCATCGACGTGGAGGCGGCCGGCGGGAGCTTCATCGATGATGGAGGCGGTGCCGTCGGACCGGATTTCCACCATGTCGCCATTGCGCACGGTGACGGAATGCGGGACCTGGAGTTCGCGGGCGAAGGCGGCGTGCTCGATGAGGTGGCGGCGCTCGCCATGGACCGGGATGGCCACGGAAGGCTGGGCCCATTGATACATCTGGGCCAGCTCGTCACGGCAGGGATGGCCGGAGACGTGAACCGGGCGGTCCTTCTCGGTGATGATCTCCACGCCACGCTCGGCGAGCCGGTTCTGGAGCTGGAAAATGCCCAGATCATTGCCCGGAATCACGCGGCTGGAGAAGATGACGGTATCGCCCGGGCCGAGATTTACATTGCGATGATTGCCCTCGGCAATGCGCGAGAGCGCGGCGCGGGGCTCGCCCTGGGACCCGGTGCACAGATAGAGGATTTTCTCCGGCGGGAAGAAGCCGGCCTCCTCTTCGGACACGAAATCCTGCACATGCTGCAAGAGGCCGACGGATTTGGCGGCGGCGGTCATGCGGTGCATGGAGCGGCCGATCAGGCAGACCCGGCGGCCATTGGCCTCGGCGGCCTCGATGGCGGACTGGAGGCGCGCGACATTGGAGGCAAAGGCGGCGATGGCGACCTTGCCGGTCGTGTTCTCAGACACGACCTTGACCAACTCCTCCTTCACCCCGGCTTCGGAACCGCTTTCCCCCTTGGAGAAGACATTGGTGCTGTCGCAGACCATGGCCAGCACCCCCTCCTCGCCCATGGCGGTCAGGGCGGAGACGTCGGTGCTTTCCCCGATCAGCGGATCGGGATCGATCTTCCAGTCGCCCGTGTGCAGGACGAGACCGGCCGGCGTGCGGATGGCGAGACCATTGGGTTCCGGAATGGAGTGGGTCAGCGTGACCAGCTGGATGTCGAAGGGGCCGAGATCGAAACGGCTGTCGAGTGCGATCTCGTGCAGCTCGACCTCGTCTTCCAGACCGTATTCATGCAGGCGGTCGCGGACCAGCCAGGCGGTGAAGGGCGTCGCCCAGATCGGGCAGCGCAGACGCCGCCAGAGATGCGCCACGGCGCCCATATGGTCTTCATGGGCATGGGTGAGAACCATGCCGATCAGATCCCCGGCGCGTTCCTCGATGAAGCGCGGATCGGGCATGATCAGATCGACACCCGGCGTCGACAGATCGCCGAAGGTCACGCCGCAATCGACGATGATCCATTTGCGATCACGCTCCGGCCCATAGCCGTAGAGATTGAGATTCATGCCGATTTCGTCGGACCCGCCCAGGGGCAGGAAGCAAAGGCTGTCGGGGTTGGTATCTGTCACGATGTGAGGCGTCCGCCGTTGAGTTTCCAGACTTCCAACAGGCCACGAATGGTCAGGTCGGGGTCATAATGATCGATGGTTTTGGATGCGCCTTCGAACAGGGAGACAACCCCGCCGGTGGCGATCACGGTGCAGGCTTGGTTCATCTCCGTCTTGAGACGGGACACCAGACCGTCGATGAGGTCGATATAGCCCCAGAACACGCCAGACTGCATGGCCGTCACCGTGTCCTTGCCCATGACGGACTGGGGCTTGGCGATGGCCACACGCGGCAGTTTCGCCGCCGCGCCGTGCAGGGCCTGCATGGAGAGGTTGATGCCCGGCGCGATGATGCCGCCCTCGAAGGCGCCATCGGCCGCAATCACATCGAAGGTCGTGGCGGTGCCGCTGTCGATGATGATCAACGGGCCGGTATAGGCGGCGCGCGCTCCCAGCGCGTTGACGAGACGGTCGGCGCCGGCATCCTGGGGCCGTTCCAGCCGGACTTCGATATCCATCACCACGCCCGGTTCGCCGACGATGACCGGCTCGGCACTGAAATAACGGCGCGAGAGATTGCGCAAATTGAACAGGGCCTGGGGCACCACGGTGGAGATCACGCAATCGGTGATGTCCTCAAGCTTGCGGCCCTGCAGCGCCATGAGCTGGGACAGCCAGACAGCATGCTCGTCCGCCGTGCGGGTCGAGTCGGTACCGGAGCGCCAATGAGCGACCCAGTCTGTACCGTCATGGATGGCAAACAGCGTATTGGTATTGCCGCAATCGATGGCAAGCAGCATGCCGGTCGTCCTTGTGGTTATGTCGTGTGCCCGGTCGGGAAAAACACGTCCCCTGCCGAGATATACCGTCGGCCGCCGCCGTCCAAGTCCAGCCGCAGTGCGCCATCGGGTCCCAGGTCGGCAAATGTGCCATGCAGGGTTTCGCTGGACAGCCGCACTTCACAGGCTTCGCCCAGGCCGTGGGCACGAACCAGCCAGCCATCGCGGACCGGGCCGAACCCGTTGCTGACCCAGCGCTCGCGCCAGGTTTCGAAGCGATCCACCAGATGGCCCAGGGCGGTTTCCCTGTCCAGGCTGGCGCCGGCAGCTTTCAGGGAAATCGCGGGACGTTCGGCATCATCGGGATGATGGACGAGATTGAGACCGATCCCGATCGCGACCCACAGCCCGCCGCCCGGAGCCGGACCGCTTTCCAGCAGGATGCCGCAGGCCTTGCGGCCATCGACCAGGAGGTCGTTGGGCCATTTCACTTTTGTGCGAGCCCGGTCGCCCAGGGCGATATCACAGACCTCGGCCGCCGCCAGGGCGGCGAGGAAGGACAATTCTCCGGCCAAGGCTGCCGGTCCGGACAGGGTGTAGAGCCCGGTGGTGAAGAGATTGCCGTCCAGCCCGGTCCAGGCGCGGCCGCGCCGACCGCGGCCGGCGGTCTGTTCGCGGGTGGCGATCCAGAGCGGCCCGCGCTCGCCCGACAGGGCCCGCTCCCGCGCTTCGGCATTCGTCGAAGCGCAGGTGTCGAGCCAGTCGGTACGAGGCGTTGGAGCCGGGGTCACACCAGCGTCAGAGCGTGGCCAGGCCGACGGAATAGGCGCGGAAGACCAGCCAGCCGATGACCGGCAGGAGCAGGACCGTGGCCAGGCCGGCCAGGCGCGTCACCCAGTAGACACTGACAGCAGCGGGAACGAATTCCACCTCGCCCTCATCGAACCAGACCGTCTTCACGACCCGCAGATAGTAGGCCGCGCCCACCACGGAGAAGAGAACGGCCAGGACGGCGAGGATCAGCATGCCTTCCTGCACGGCGGCGAAGACGACAAAGAACTTGCCGAAGAAGCCCACCATGAAGGGCAGACCGCCAATGGAGAACATCAGCGCGGTGATCGACCAGCCCAGGCCCGGATTGCGCTGGGCAATGCCGGCCAGGTCGGAGATCTGCTCGACCATGCCTTCACGCGTCCGCATGGACAGGATGGCGCCGAAAGAGCCGATCACGCCGATCATGTAGAGGATCATGTAGACCAGCAGCGCCCACAGACCGGTCTGGCTGGCCGAGGCGATCGCCACCAGGGCATAGCCCATGTTGGAGATCGAGGAATAGGCCATCAGACGCTTGATATTGGTCTGGGTCAGCGCGCCGAAGGCACCGATGCCCATGGACAGGACCGCGACGATCCAGATCACGTCACGCCATTGCTCGACCATGCCGCCGAAGGGCTCGATCAGGACGCGGGCCAGCAGCACGATGGCCGCCATTTTCGGAGCCGTCGCGAAGAAGGCCGTGACCGGGGTCGGGGCACCTTCATAGACGTCCGGCGTCCACATGTGGAAGGGCGCAGCGGAGACCTTGAAGGCCAGGCCGCAGATCACGAAGACCAGGCCGAAGGTCAGGCCGACCGAAGGGCCGGACTGGACGGCGATCGCGATCTCGTTGAATCCCGTGGCACCGGCAAAACCGTAGACCAGGGAGGAGCCGTAGAGCAGCAGGCCGGAAGACAGGGCGCCGAGCACGAAATATTTCAGGCCGGCTTCCGAGGCACGCAGGCTGTCGCGGTTGAAGGCGGCCAGCACATAGAGCGACAGGGATTGCAGCTCGATGCCCATATACATGGAGATCAGGTCGTTCGCGGACACCATCATGAACATGCCGGTGACGGCGAGCGTCATCAGCACGGAATACTCGATCTTGCCGAGCTTTTCCGCCTTCAGATAGGGCATGGCCAGCAGCAGCGCGATGGCCGCCACGACACCGATCGCGACTTTCGAGAAGCGCGCCAGACCGTCGAAGATGAAGCCGCCATCGAAGGCCTGGCCTTCACCGGTGACCAGGAAGAGCGAGGCCAGACCGGCCCCGGCGAGCAGGACCACAGCCAGCCATTGCACCAGCTTGTTGGCGCCCTCGCCCTTCATGAACACGCCCAACATGAGCAGCGCCATGGCGCCGCCTGCCAGAAGCAGTTCCGGAATGAGCAGGGACAGGTCCTGAGAAAGCATGTCCGCCGTCATGGCTCGCCTCTCCTACTGGGCCGCGGCGGGCAGAGCCGCCTGGTATTGGTTGATCAGATTCTCGACCGAAGCCGCGGTGATGTCGGTGACCATGGTCGACGAGATGCCGAGCCACAGCGTCATGATGATGAGCGGGATGAAGATCGCCCATTCCATGCGGTTGATGTCGGTGATGTTTTCCAGCTTGGGATTGGTGATCTCACCGAACACGACATTGCGATAGACGGTCAGCATGTACATGGCCGACAGGATGACGCCGACGGCGGCACCGGTGGCGATCCACCAGGACACCTGGAAGGCCCCGACCATGGTCATGATCTCGCCGACAAAGCCGGATGTGCCGGGCAGGCCGACATTGGCCATGGTGAACAGGCCGAAGATCACCGCAAACACCGGCATGCGATGCACGAGGCCGCCATAGAAGGCGATTTCGCGGGTGTGCATGCGGTCATAGATGACGCCGACGCAGAGGAAGAGCGCGCCGGAGATGAAACCGTGGGAGATCATCTGGAAGATGGCGCCCTGCACCCCGGTCTCGTTCATCGCGAACAGGCCCATCGTCACGAAACCCATGTGGGCGACGGAGGAATAGGCGATCAGCTTCTTGATGTCGGTCTGCCGGAAGGCCACCAGCGAGGTGTAGATGATGGCAATGATCGACAGGGCGAAGACCAGCGGGGCGAAATAGTCCGAGGCTTCCGGGAACATGGGCAGCGAGAAGCGCAGGAAGCCATAGCCGCCCATTTTCAGCAGGATGCCGGCCAGGATGACCGAGCCCGCCGTCGGGGCCTGCACGTGGGCGTCCGGTAGCCAGGTATGGACCGGCCACATCGGCATCTTCACCGCGAAGGAGGCGAAGAAGGCCAGCCACATCCACATCTGCGCATTGCGCGCGAACTCGTGATCCAGCAGCACGGTGATGTCGGTCGTGCCGGCCTGCAGGAACATGTAGATCATCGCCACCAGCATGAGCACGGAGCCCAGCAGGGTGTAGAGGAAGAATTTGAACGCGGCATAGACGCGGTTCTGGCCACCCCAGACACCGATGATGATGAACATCGGGATCAGGCCACCTTCGAAGAAGATGTAGAAGACCACCAGGTCGAGCGCGCAGAACACGCCGATGACCAGGGTTTCCAGCAGCAGGAAGGCGATCATGTAATCCGCGACGCGCTTCTGGATCGCGCCGGACGCCATGATGCAGAGCGGCATCAGGAAAGCGGTCAGCACGACGAAGAGCACGGACAGGCCGTCGACACCGAGGCGGTAGCCCAGACCGATCTGGGACAGCCATTCGATCTCATGGACGAACTGGAAGCCGGCCGTGTCCTGATCGAAGCTGAACAGCAGGATCAGGGACAGGGCCAGCGTCACCATGGTCGCCACCCAGGCCACCATGCGCGAATTCTTGTCGATCTGCGCCTGGTCTTCAGCCCGGGCAGTGAATCGGAAGATCGCGATAACCAGCGCACCCAGGGCCGGGACGAAGGTCAGGATCGAAAGAAAGGCTTCGAACTCGCCAAACATCTATTGGCCTCCTGCACTGACCTGCGCCCAGAGCAGAAGCCCCACGACACCGATCAGCATGACGAATGCATAGTGATAGAGATAACCCGACTGGGCCTTGGCCATGCGCTTGGCAAAAGCCAGCGTGGTGCCGGCGACGCCATTGGGGCCCCAGCCATCGATGATGCGCACATCACCGATTTTCCAGAACAGGTCACCCAGCCCCTTCGCGCCGCGCACGAAGATGAAGTGATAGATCTCGTCGAAATACCACTTGTTGGACAGGAAGCTGTGGAGCGGACCACCGCGAGCCGCGATGCGCGCGCCCATGCCTTCCTTGACCAGGTAGAACCAGATGGCCGCGAAGAAACCGGTCCAGGTCACGATGAAGGGCGCCCAGAGGACCCAGGCCGGCGGATGGTGTCCGCCATGATGCTCCTCATCGCCATGGCCGGCATCCGCCACGGCCTCGCCATGACCCGCATCGGCATGCGTGTCGGTGGCGTGGTCATCGCTGGCCGCATCGCTGGTCGGGGCGGCATGGTCGTCCGTGGCATGGGCCACATCGGCATACTCGCTCGTGCCCGGATAACCGTCGGCATATTCGGGATAATTGCCCTCGGCATAGGGACCGGCCGGAAGCGCGTCGCCCCAAAAGTTGAAGGCGTCCTTGCCGACGAAGCTGTCCTTGAAGAAGGCGCCGGCGAACACGGCGCCGATCGCCAGCAGGACGAGCGGACCGGTCATCACCCAATTACTGTCATGGGCGTGATCATAATCGTCCTGCTTGCCCCGGAAGGAGCCGTGGAAGGTCATGAAGATCAGGCGCCAGGAGTAGAAGCTGGTCAGCAGGGCCGCGACGACACCGATCCAGAAGGCCGGGAGACCGAAGAAGAGCCCCTCCTGCCCCATCATGAAGGCTTCCTCGATGATCATGTCCTTGGAGTAGAAGCCGGCGAAGCCGAACCCGCCCAATTCCATGCCGAACAGGGTGAAGGGCGGCAGGCCGACACCCGTCAGGGCCAGCGTACCGATCAGCATCAGCACCCACGTCATGGGCATCATCTTGTAGAGGCCACCCATTTTGCGCATGTCCTGCTCGTCGTGCAGGCCGTGGATGACGGCGCCGCAACCGAGGAACAAGAGCGCCTTGAAGAAGGCGTGCGTGAACAGGTGGAACATGGCAGCCGAGTAGAGGCCCAGGCCCGCCGCGAAGAACATGTAGCCCAGCTGTGAACAGGTCGAATAGGCGACGACCCGCTTGATGTCGTTCTGGGCCAGACCGACCGTGGCGGCGAACAGGGCTGTGATGGCCCCGATCACGGTGACAACGGCCGAGGCGGCCGGGGCCAGTTCATAGATCTCGAAACTGCGGCACACCAGGAAGACACCGGCGGTCACCATGGTGGCGGCGTGGATCAGGGCGGAGACCGGCGTCGGGCCTTCCATCGCGTCCGGCAGCCAGACATGGAGGAAGAACTGGGCCGACTTGCCCATCGCGCCGATGAAGAGCAGGAAGGCGATCAGTTCGATCGCATTGAAGCTCATCCCGAAGAAGCTCAGGGCCGCGTCCTGCGCCGGTACAGCCAGCGTGCTGCCGGCCACAGTCACCAGCTCGTTATTGCTGATCGCGCTGAAGACGGTCTCGAAATTGACGCTGCCGAAGACCGAGAAGATCGCCATGATGCCGAGCGCAAAGCCGAAATCGCCAACCCGGTTGGTCACGAAGGCCTTGATGGCGGCGTCATTGGCGGACTTCTTCTTGTACCAGAAGCCGATCAGCAGATAGGAGGCCAGCCCCACGCCTTCCCAGCCGAAGAAGAGCTGGAGGAAGTTGTCGGCGGTCACCAGGGCCAGCATGGCGAAGGTGAAGAGCGACAGGTAGGAGAAGAAGCGCGCCCGGTGCGGATCGTGGGACATGTAGCCCCAGGAATAGATGTGCACGAGCGAGGAGACCGTGTTCACCACGACCAGCATGACCGCGGAGAGATTGTCGATCTTGATCGCCCAGGAGACGTCGAAATCGCCGACGCTCATCCATTGCAGCACCTGGATCGTGTATGTGTTGCCGCCCATGGTGACGTCGAAGAAGACGATCCAGGACAGGATGGCCGACAGGACGACGGTCGCCGTGGTGACGATCTGCGCCGCGCGATGGCCGATATAATTGCCGAACAGACCGGCAAAGGCCGAAGCGAGGAGCGGCCCGAAGACGATAATAGGTGCCATGATCCCCTAGCCCTTCATCAGGTTGACGCCCTCAACCGAGATATCGCCCCGGTTGCGGAAGTAGACGACGAGAATGGCCAGACCCACAGCGGCTTCCGCTGCGGCGACGGTCAGAACGAACAAGGCGAACACCTGCCCTGCCAGATCGCCCAGGAAGGCGGAAAAGGCGACGAGGTTCACATTCACCGAGAGCAGGATCAGCTCGACCGACATCAAAAGGATGATGACGTTCTTGCGGTTCACGAAAATGCCGAACACACCGATGGTGAAGAGCACCGCGGCGACGGCGAGGTAATGCCCCAGCCCGATCTCCATCATTCTCCAATCCCCTGTCCCGGCTTGATATCCAGCATTTCGATCGCCTCTTTGCGATCACGGCCGACCTGCGCGGTCACGGACTGGCGCTTGACGCCGTCCTTGTGACGCAGGGTCAGCACGATGGCGCCGATCATGGCGACCAGAAGCACCAGGCCGGCGGCCTGGAAGAAATAGACATACTGGTCGTAGATGACCGTACCGAGCGCCTCGATATTGCTCATCCCGTCCGGCATGGCGGCCGCGCGCAGCGACTGGGCCTGATCGGAGGCCTGCCAGGTGGCGACGGTCATGGCGAGCAGCGCGGCGAGCACGAGGGCGAAGGCCCCGCCCAGCGGCAGATAGCTGAGGAAGCCCTGTTTCAGCTCGGCGAAATCGATGTCCAGCATCATCACGACGAAGAGGAAGAGCACCGCGACCGCGCCGACATAGACGACGATCAGCAGCATCGCCAGGAACTCCGCGCCGAGCAGGACGAACAGACCCGCAGCCGAGAAGAAGGCCAGGATCAGGAACAGCACGGACCTGACCGGGTTACGGGCAATGACGACCATGAAGGCCGAGGCGATTGCCACTCCGGAAAAGGCCCAGAAGGCCAGTGTTGCGAGCATGATGCCCTCTTCCGTTTGTTATTCAGCCAATGCGCGCCCTAGCGGTACGGCGCATCGAGTTCCAGGTTCTTGGCAATTTCCCGTTCCCAGCGATCGCCGTTCTCGAGCAGTTTTGCCTTGTCGTAGAAAAGTTCTTCGCGGGTCTCGGCGGCGAACTCGAAGTTCGGGCCTTCCACGATCGCATCCACCGGGCATGCCTCCTGGCAGTAACCGCAATAGATGCATTTGGTCATGTCGATGTCGTAGCGCGTGGTCCGGCGCGAGCCGTCCGAGCGCGGCTCGGCCTCGATCGTGATCGCCTGGGCCGGGCAGATCGCCTCGCAAAGTTTGCAGGCGATGCAACGCTCTTCACCGTTGGCATAACGGCGCAGGGCGTGCTGGCCGCGGAAGCGCGGGCTGAGCGGACCCTTCTCGAACGGGTAGTTCAGCGTCGCCTTCTTGGCGAAGAAATAGCGCAAGCCCATCCCGAAAGCGGACCAGAAGTCCATCAGGAGTGCACCGCGAATGGCCTGTGTCAGTCTGTTCATCGGACTTATCCTTGCGGGCCGTAGACGACGGCAGCGCCCACCAGGGCCACAGCCACCAGGGAGGTCGGCAGGAAGATCTTCCAGCCCAGACGCATCAGCTGGTCATAGCGGTAGCGGGGCACCAGCGCCTTCACCATCGCGAACATGAAGAAGAAGAAGACAACCTTGGCGGCGAACCAGAAGAAGTGCCACGCCTGGGCCGCCAGATAGGGCCAGTTGTCGACGAAACCGTCCGGGATCGGGGAATTCCAGCCGCCGAAGAAGAGGATCGTCGTCATCGCGCACATCAGCACGATGTTGAGATACTCACCCACCATGAAGAGCAGGTAGGGCGTGGAGGAATACTCGACCTGGTAACCGGCGACGAGTTCGGACTCGGCTTCCGGCAGGTCAAACGGCGGACGGTTGGTCTCGGCCAGGGCCGAGATGAAGAAGATCACCGCCATCGGGATCATCACCAGGAACATCGGCATCGGCCAGGCATGGAAGGACAGGACGTTCCAGTTCCAGAAACCGCCATCCTGGATCGCGACGATGTCGCTGAGGCTCATCGAGCCGGCGAACAACAGGACGGTGACGATGATGAAGCCGATGGAGACTTCATAGGACACCATCTGGGCCGCCGAGCGCAGGGCGCCGAGGAAGGGATATTTCGAGTTGGACGCCCAGCCGCCGATGATGATGCCGTAGACACCCAGCGAGGACATGGCGAAGAGATAGAGAATGCCGACATTGATGTCCGCGATCACCCAGCCCGGCGCGACCGGCACCACGGCCCAGGTCACGAAAGCCAGGATCAGCGTGATCAGCGGCGCCAGCAGGTAGAGCGAACGGTCCGCCCCGGCCGGCACCACGATTTCCTTGAACACGAACTTGAAGAAGTCCGCGAAGGATTGCAGCAGACCGAAGGCACCGACGACGTTCGGCCCCTTGCGCATCTGCACCGCCGCCCAGACTTTCCGGTCCATCAGGAGCAGGAAGGCCAGGGAGATCAGCAGGACGATCACGAAGCCGAGGATCTGGCCGAGAACGGCCAGCGTGCCCCAGAGCGGTCCGAATTGTGAAACCAGGTCGCTCATCACTTACTCCGCGGCTACGGCTGCCGGAGCGTCGTTCAGCGCGGCGCAGGCGGCCAGCGCTTCCGAAGCCCGGGCGATCGGGTTGGTGAAGTAGAAGTTCGACACGGCCGAGCCGAGCGGCGTGTCACCGACCTCGCCATCCGTGCCGATGGACTTGGCATCGAACTCAGCGGCGCCTTCAGCGCCCGGTGCGTGGTCGATCCCGCCCAGAACCGGCGTGTCGGCGAAGAGTTTCTGACGCAGCTCGACGAGATTGTTGTAGGGCAGCGTCTTGTTGAGGCGGTCCGACAGGGCGCGGAAGATGGCCCAGTTCTCCTTCGCTTCGCCTTTCGGGAAGACGGAGCGGAAGGCGAGCTGAACCCGGCCCTCGGTATTGGCAAAGATGCCGTCCTGTTCGGTCCAGGCGGCGCCCGGCAGGATCAGGTCGGCGCGGTGGGCACCGGCATCGCCGTGCGAACCGACATAGATGACGAAGGCGCCATCCAGCTTGGCCATGTCGATCTCGTCGGCGCCCAGCAGGACAACCGTGTCCATGCCGCCCGACAGCATGCCGGTCGTGTCCTGACCGCCCTCACCCGGCAGGAAGCCGAGATCGAGCCCGGCAACACGGCTGGCCGCCGTGTGCAGGACGGAGAAACCATTCCAGTCTTCCGACACGGCACCGACAGAGGCGGCCAGATCGCCGGCCGCGCGCAGGATGGCACCACCATCCTCACCCGTCAGGGCCCCGGCGCCGAGAATGATCATCGGGCGCTTGGCGTCTTTCAGGATCTTGATGAAGCCGGAGCGCTTCTTCTTGAGGCCGGCCAGATCCTTGGCGGATGTGCCGACATGCTCGTAATCATAGGTCAGGTCGACCGGCTCACCGATGACGCCGACTTGGGTGTCATTGTGCAGCCAGGTCTTGCGGATGCGGGCATTGATGATCGCGGCTTCGGTGCGCGGATTGGCGCCCACGATGAGGATGGCATCGGCCTCCTCGATGCCGGCGATCGTGCCGTTGAACAGGTATTCCTGACGGGCACCGCCACCGATCTTGGCACCATCCTGGCGGCAATCGATCGAGGTGACACCGAGCGCGTCGGCGAGATCCTTGGCGGCCTTCATTTCCTCGGCGGAGCAGAGGTCGCCGGCAATCATGCCGATCTTGGAGGCGTCGCCGGAGAGCTTCTCGGCGGCCACACCCAGGGCTTCCCCCCAGGAGGCGGCGCGCAGCTTGCCATTCTCGCGGACATAGGGCTTGTCGAGGCGCTGTTTGGACAGGCCTTCCCAGGCATAGCGCGTCTTGTCGGAGATCCACTCCTCATTCACGCCCTCATGCACGCGCGGCAGGATGCGCAGCACGGCCGGGCCGCGATTGTCGACGCGGATGTTCGAGCCGACCGCGTCCATCACATCGATGGTCTCGGTCTTCTTCAGCTCCCACGGGCGGGCGTTGAAGGCGTAGGGCTTGGAGGTCAGCGCGCCAACCGGGCAGAGATCGATGACATTGCCGGAGAGTTCCGACGTCACGGCCTGTTCCAGATAGGTGGTGATCTCGGCATCCTCGCCGCGGCCGATCATGCCGATCTCCGGCACGCCCGCGACTTCCGTGATGAAGCGGACGCAGCGCGTGCACTGGATGCAGCGCGTCATCTCCGTCTTCACGATCGGACCCATTTCCTTGTCTTCCACGGCGCGCTTGTTTTCCGGGAAGCGCGAGCCGGTACGGCCATAGGTGACGGACTGGTCCTGCAGGTCGCATTCGCCGCCCTGGTCACAGATCGGGCAATCGAGCGGGTGGTTGATGAGCAGGAATTCCATCACCCCTTCGCGCGCCTTCTTCACCATCGGCGACAGCGTGTTCATGGCCGGCGGTTCGCCATTCGGCCCGCCGCGCATGTCGCGCACCTGCATGGCGCAGGAAGCGGCCGGCTTCGGCGCCCCGACGAGTTCGACCAGGCACATCCGGCAATTGCCGGCGACCGAGAGGCGCTCGTGATAGCAGAAACGCGGGATTTCCCGGCCGGCGGCTTCGGCAGCCTGCAACAGCGTGAAGGAGTTCGGTACTTCGACTTCTTCACCGTCGACAATGATTTTGCGAAGGTCGTCGCTCATGCTGCGATCCCTGCTGTTGTGGGCTTAGGCGCCCGAATCCAAAAAACTGTGCCCCAGGCAGCGCCGGCCAGGACGATCTCGCCCCAAAGCGAAATTGATCGAAGGTAGGCGGGCAAACTGCCAACTTCCATAAACGGCGAGGCCACAGCGAACGTCACGATCACGACCGTGGCCACGATCAAAATCCCAACCAGCGGAGCCCGGATGGCAGACCCGAACAATTGTGCCCCGCCAAAAAACCGTACCGCCACGAACGTCGCCAACCCCACGGCCGCAAAGTAACCCATGGCGCGAAAACCCACTTCGAGCAGCGGGTTGAGCACGGCCAGAGCCCGATAACGACCTTCCAGAACACCGGAGATCATGTCCCAGTTGTAGAGGCCGCTGACAATGACCGTCACGGCCAATGCCGCCGCCAAAGCCGCCAGAACGTATGTGAGGAGCGTTCTCACAGTGCGCCCTACTCCGCCGCAACCTGGCTGACAAACACGGGCTTGCCGGCGCGGTAATTGTTGATGCGTTCCTCGATCTCGCCACGGAAATGGCGGATCAGGCCCTGGACAGGCCAGGCGGCCGCGTCACCCAGAGCACAGATTGTGTGACCTTCCACCTGACCGGCGACGTCGAGCAGCATGTCGATTTCCTCGATCGTGCTCTCGCCGGCTGCCATGCGGGTCAGCACGCGCCACATCCAGCCGGTGCCTTCACGGCACGGCGTGCACTGGCCGCAGCTTTCATGGCGGTAGAAGTAGGAAATGCGGGCAATCGCCTTCACCACATCGGTGGACTTGTCCATGACGATGACGGCGGCGGTGCCCAAGCCCGATTTGTGCGCCTGCAGGGCATCAAAATCCATCAGCACATCGTCGCAAATGTCTTTCGGAAGAAGAGAGACAGAGGACCCACCCGGAATGACGGCCTTCAGATTGTCCCAGCCGCCGCGCACACCGCCGGCATGCGTCTCGATGAGGGTCTTCATCGGGATCGACATGGCTTCTTCGATATTGCACGGCTTGTTCACATGGCCGGAGATCGAGAAGATCTTGGTGCCGACATTGCGCTCGCGACCGAAGGAGGAGAACCATTGCGCGCCGCGGCGCAGAATGGTGCCGGCCACCGCGATGGACTCGACATTGTTCACCGTGGTCGGGCAGCCATAGAGACCGGCATTGGCCGGGAAAGGCGGTTTCAGGCGCGGCTGGCCCTTCTTGCCTTCCAGGCTTTCCAGCAGGGCCGTTTCCTCGCCGCAGATATAGGCGCCGGCGCCATGGTGGACATAGACGTGGAAGTCCCAGCCATGGACATTGTCGTCGCCGATCAGCTTGGCCTCATAGGCCTCCTTGACCGCCTTCTCGAGCGCCAGGCGCTCGGTGACGTATTCGCCGCGCAGATAGATGTAGCAGGCATGCGCCTGCATGGCGAAGGAGGCAATGAGGCAGCCTTCGATCAGCAGGTGCGGGTCGTGCCGCATGATCTCGCGGTCCTTGCACGTGCCCGGCTCGGATTCGTCGGCATTGACGACGAGATAGTGCGGGCGAGCCCCCACTTCCTTGGGCATGAAGGACCATTTCAGACCGGTCGGGAAACCGGCGCCGCCCCGGCCGCGCAGGCCGGAGGCTTTCATCTGGTCGATGATCCAGTCACGGCCCTGTTGCAGGATCTCATTGGTGCCATTCCAGCAGCCGCGCTGCTTGGCGCCGTCCAGACCCGGGTCATGATGACCGAACAGGTTGGTGAAGATGCGGTCTTTGTCCTGGAGGAGTTGCGTACCCATGGATCAGCCCTCCTCTTTTTCGGTGTTCGGCAGCTTGATCGGCTTGGCCTTCGAGCCGTCATAGAGCGACGGATCGGTCAGCGCCTCGGTGCCGTGGGGTTCGGACGCGTTGCGCTCCGAATGCGGGCCGAATTTCACTTTTTTGCCGGCGGCGAGATCGTCGAGCAGGGCTTCGAACTTTTCTGCATCGAGATCCTCGATGTAGTGGTCGCCATCCTTGTTCGCGAGCTGGATCATCGGGGCATTGGCGCAGGCGCCCATGCACTCCACCTCGACCCAGGTGAACTTGCCGTCTTCGGAAATCTCGTGCTGCTTGCCGATGCGCTTCTTGCAGACCGAGATCAGGTCTTCCGCACCGCGCAGCATGCAGGGCGTCGTACCGCAGACCTGGACCAGGTTCTCGCCGACCGGAGCCAGGTTGAACATGGTGTAGAAGGTCGCGACCTCATAGACGCGGATATAGGGCATTTCCAGCCGGGTCGCGATGTCGCGGATCGCCGGTTCGGACACCCAGCCCTCCTGCTTCTGGGCAATCCAGAGCATGGGGATGACGGCCGAGGCTTTCTTGGCCTCGGGATATTTCGCCAGCCAGAACTTGATCTCGGCTTCGCTCTTCTTGTTGAAGGCAAAGCTTTCCGGCTGTTCTTTCGCGAGACGACGAACGCTCATCGGTCGATCTCCCCGAACACAATGTCGAGCGAGCCCAGGATGGCGGAGACGTCCGCCAGCATGTGGCCCCGGTTCATGAAGTCCATGGCGGCCAGGTGCGGGAAGCCCGGGGCGCGGATTTTCAGGCGATACGGCTTGTTGGTGCCGTCGGCGACCAGATAGACGCCGAATTCACCCTTGGGCGCCTCGACGCAGGCATAGACTTCGCCCTCGTCGACATGGACACCCTCGGTGTAAAGCTTGAAGTGCTGGATGAGCGCTTCCATGGAACGCTTCATCTCGGCGCGGCGCGGCGGCGAGAATTTCGAGTCGGTGGCCAGCACCTCACCCGCATTCTCTTCCTTCATGAGCCAGTCACAGCACTGGATCATGATTTTCACGCTCTCGCGCATCTCTTCCATGCGGCAGAGATAGCGGTCATAGCAGTCGCCATTCTTGCCGACCGGAATCTGGAAATCGAGCTCGTCATAAACCTCATAGGGCTGCGAGCGGCGCAGATCCCAAGCGAGGCCGGAACCGCGCACCATGACGCCGGAGAAGCCCCAGGCGAGCACGTCTTCCTTGGTGACAACGCCGATATCGACATTGCGCTGCTTGAAGATGCGGTTCTCGGTCAGCAGGGCGTCGATATCGTCCAGCTTGGCCGGGAATTGGTCACACCAGTCACGGATGTCCTGGATGAGCTGCGGCGGCAGGTCCTGGTGCACACCGCCCGGACGGAAATAATGGGCGTGCATGCGCGAGCCCGAGGCGCGCTCATAGAAGACCATCAACTTCTCGCGCTCTTCAAAGCCCCAGAGCGGCGGCGTCAGGGCGCCGACATCCATGGCCTGGGTCGTCACGTTGAGCAAATGGTTCAGGACGCGGCCGATCTCGCAGTAGAGCACGCGGACATACTGGCCCCGCTTCGGCACGGTGATGCCGGCGAGACGCTCGGCGGCCATGCAGAAAGCGTGTTCCTGGTTCATCGGCGCGACATAGTCGAGACGGTCGAAATAGCCGATGCCCTGGAGATAGGTCTTGTGCTCCAGCAGCTTCTCGGTGCCGCGGTGAAGCAGGCCGATATGCGGGTCGACGCGCTCGACGACCTCGCCATCCAGTTCCAGCACGAGACGCAGCACGCCGTGGGCGGCCGGGTGCTGGGGACCGAAGTTCAGCGTGAACTTGCGCGGGGCTTCATTGGTGATCTGATCGTCAGCCATTCTCTCAGCCCTCCGCCTTCTCATCACCCGGGATGACGTATTTGGCGCCTTCCCACGGGCTCATGAAGTCAAAGTCACGGTATTCCTGGACGAGCTCGACCGGCTCGTACACGACGCGCTTCTCTTCCTCGTCCCAGCGCACTTCGACATAGCCGGTGAGCGGGAAGTCCTTGCGGAGCGGGTAGCCCTCGAAGCCGTAATCCGTCAGCAGACGGCGCAGGTCCGGGTGGCCGGAGAAGATGATGCCGTACATGTCGAAGGCTTCACGCTCGAACCAGTCGGCCACGGGATAGACGCCATGCACGGACGGCACGGCGCTTTCCTCATCCGTGGAGAGCTTCACGCGGATGCGGTGGTTCTGGTGCATGGAGAGCAGGTGGTAGACGACCTCGAAACGCTCGGCGCGCTGCGGGTAGTCGACGCCGCAGATATCAATCAGCGTCGTGAACTTGCAGGCCGGGTCATCCCGCAGCCAGGTCAGCACCTCTTCGATGCGGTCCCGGTAAATCGCAATCGTCAGCTCGCCATGGGCGATGTCCCAACCGGTGACCGCTTCGGGCTGGGCCGAGGCGACGTGTTCACCGAGGACTTTGAGCGCTTCACTCATCATTCTCTCCTAGCGCTCGATCGAGCCTTCACGGCGGATCTTCTTCTGCAATTGCAGAATGCCGTAGACCAGGGCTTCCGCGGTGGGCGGGCAACCCGGGACATAGACGTCCACCGGAACGATGCGGTCACAGCCGCGCACGACCGAATAGGAATAGTGGTAATAGCCGCCGCCATTGGCGCACGAGCCCATCGAGATCACATAGCGCGGCTCGGGCATCTGGTCGTAGACCTTGCGCAGGGCCGGCGCCATCTTGTTGGTGAGCGTGCCGGCGACGATCATCACGTCAGACTGGCGCGGGGAGGCGCGGGGCGCAAAGCCGAAGCGCTCGACATCATAACGCGGCATGGACGCCTGCATCATTTCGACGGCGCAGCAGGCCAGGCCGAACGTCATCCACATCAGCGAGCCGGTGCGGGCCCAGGTGACGAGGTCGTCGGCCGCAGCCACGACAAAGCCCTTGTCCGCCAGCGCATCGGAAACGCCGTCGAAGAAGGGATCGTGTTTCTTCGGATCGTAGCCGGGAACGGCTGCGCGGCCGGCCATGCCGGCGGGGGTCAGGTCAGATGCCATTGTGGTCTACTCCCAGTCCAGCGCGCCTTTTTTCAGCTCGTAAATGAAGCCGATTGTGAGAACGGTGAGGAAAACCATCATCGACCAGAACTCGAACGGGCCCAGATGCTCGCCGAGCGTCACGGCCCAGGGGAAGAGAAAGGCCACTTCCAGGTCGAAGATGATGAAGAGGATGGCGACGAGGTAGAAACGCACGTCGAATTTCATGCGGGCATCGTCGAACGCGTTGAAGCCGCATTCATAGGTCGACACCTTTTCCGGATCCGGCCGTGACGGCGCGATCACGAAGGCCGCCAGCATGAAGCCGAGGCCGATCACGGCGGCAATGCCGAAGAAGATCAGGATGGGCAAGTAATCGAGAAGCATCGCGTCCATCGCCAAGCCTCGCCTTTTCGCGTCGGTTTTCCGCTCGGGAACCGGGGCCAATTTGTAAGGCAGGAAACGCCGGGAAGCGAATCGGATAGCGCCTACGGGCCCCCTGCCCGATTTGGCGCGGAAGCTAGAGCGCAGCGGCGCTGGCTGCAAGGCCTAAAGGCGGCCTTCTATCAGTTCGATGACGCGTGAACCGTGCATAAGATCAGTCAGTTGCGACTGATTTGCAAGTAGCGCATTCAGGGGTGAAGTTGATATCCGGTTCAGCGCAACCCCAGAACCGAACGCCAGAAGGCCGGCTTGAGGAAGGGCGAATGCCGCGTGAAGGCCCTGTCCGGAAAGACATGCCAGGGCTTGTAACCCCATTTCGCGATCAGCCGGCGCGCCTCGCGCCCCAGCCCTTCCGCTTGCGCGGCGGCCAGGGCGGCACTGCGTGTGCACCAGGAGGTCCGCGCCCGGCGAAATTCGACCAGCGCGCGGCCTGACAGGCCGCGTGCCACACGAAACACCGCGCGCAAGTCCTTGTATTGGCGCAACCTTGCCGCCGCATCCAGGAGCAGAATGCCAAATCCGCCCAGCGCTGCCAGACCGAGCCACAGGGGCGGCGAGACCAAAAGGATGGCGAGGCACAGCAGGGCCAGAAACAGGGGCGGCCAGATCGCCAGAAGCGACCACAGGCCGGACCGCGTGCGCAGAAGAAGAGCCGTCATGGCGCCAGAATGCCCGGCGCGGACATCTCGGACAGAGGGACAGGCTGCGGCGCCGTCCCCTCTTCCGCCTTTCGCAAGGCGAATGGATGCGCCAGCCCCGGAATCTGCCTAGATTGCCGTCAATCGGGGAGAGCGGACCATGCTGTCTGAGTATTATGGCGTCATCGGGTTTTTTGTGATCGCGGCCGGATTTTCCTTCCTGGTCGATCATTCGCCGCTGGCGCGGCACACCCTGTCGCGGGCCATGGACGAGCACCGGCGCTACTGGATGATCGGCATGGCCGGCCGGTCCGTTCGGATTGTGGACAGCCAGATCATTGCCGGTCTGCAGAACGGGATCGCCTTCTTTGCTTCCACCGCCCTGTTAGGCATCGGTGCCGCCTTCACCCTGATCACGGCGCTCGATCCGGTGATGACGGCCGTGAGTGATGTGCCCTTTCTGGATACCGGATCGCGCACGCAGTGGGAGGTGATGAGCCTGGGCCTGCTGGTGATCTATGCCTATGCCTTCTTCAAGTTCGGCTGGTCCTACCGGCTGGTGAATTACTCGGCCATGCTGCTGGGCGCGACGCAGGAAACCCCGCGCGATGGCGAGACCACGCCGCAGGCACTGGCCGGGGCCTACCGGGCGGGGGCGATGAATGTGGTGGCGGGCCGCCAGTTCAATCGCGGCCTGCGCGCCCTCTTCATGTCGATCGGCTATCTGGCCTGGATCGGCGGCCCGCTGGCGCAGATCCTGGTGACGCTGGGCATTGCCGGCATCCTGTCCTACCGCCAGTTCGCCAGCCCCGCCCTTGCCGCGCTGCGGGAACCGGACATGGCCGACGACACACACTGACCGGTTTGTGTTGCGCCGGGGCGGCAAACGCGTCCACTCTCCCGGGCAAATTCCAATTCAGGGGGAAAACCAAATGAGTCTGGGTAATTCCATCCTCAATGCGGTCGAAAAGGCCGGCAACAAGCTTCCCGATCCGGTGACCATTTTCGTGATCCTGATCGGTGTCGTCATGCTGGCCTCGCTGGTCATGTCCAGCCTGGGGGCCTCGGTCGAACACCCGGTCACCGGGGAAACGATCGAAGTGGTCAATCTGCTGACCGGGGCGCAATTGCAGACCCTGCTGGTCAACATGCCCGCCGTGCTGACCGGTTTTGCCCCGCTGGGCATGGTCCTGGTCGTGATGATCGGTGCCGGCATCGCCGAAAAGACCGGCCTGCTGGCCGCCGGCCTGCGCGCCATGGTGTCCGGCGTGACCAATGCCCTGCTCACCCCGACCCTGGTCTTTGCCGGCGTCATGGGCAATCTGGCGGTGGATTCCGGCTATATCGTCATGGTGCCGCTGGGTGCCGTGGTCTTCGCCGCTGTCGGCCGTCACCCGATTGCCGGCCTGGCCGCCGTCTTCGCCGGCGTCTCCGCCGGCTTCTCGGCCAATCTGGTCGTGACCTCGCTGGAACCGCTCCTGTTCGGCATCACGCAGACCGCCGCACAATCCATCGAGCCGGGCTGGACGCTGAACAATCTGGACAATTTCTACTTCACGGCGGCGCTGACGCCGGTCCTCGTCGTCGTCGGCACGCTGGTCAACAATTACATCGTCGAGCCGCGCCTGGGCACATGGGAACGCCCGGCCGACTTCGCCGAGCCGGAAAACAGCGGCAAATTGTCGGCCGCCGAGAACAAGGGCCTGCGCTGGGCCGGCATTTCCCTGGTGGTGATGATCGCCCTCGTCCTGTTCATGACGGTGCCGGAAAACGGCATCCTTCGCGACGCCAATGGCGGGCTCGGCCCCTTCTTCCGCTCCATTGTCGGCATTCTGATGATCGCCTTCCTGGTCTCCGGTGCGCTCTACGGCATGGCCGTGGGCTCGGTGAAATCGGACCGCGACCTGGTCAAGCTGGGCACGAGCTCGATGGCCGACATGGGCGGCTATATCATTCTCGCCTTCGTCATGGCGCACTTCATCGTCCTGTTCGGCGCATCCGAAATCGACACGGTGATCGCGATTGGCGGTGCGGAAAGCCTGCGCGCCCTCAACCTGCCCGCCCCGCTGCTGATTGTCGGCATGGTGCTGCTGGTGGCCGTGCTGAACCTGTTCATGGGCTCGGCTTCGGCGAAATGGGCGCTGATCGCGCCGATCTTCGTGCCGATGCTGATGCTGCTGGGCATTTCGCCGGAAGGCTCCACCCTCGCCTACCGCATGGGTGACCAGGCGACGAATATCATCACGCCGCTGATGCCCTATCTGCCGCTGATCCTCATCTTCGCGCAGCGCTATGTTCCGGAGTTCGGACTGGGAAGCCTGATCGCGACGATGCTGCCCTATTCCATCGCGATCCTGGTCTCGTCCCTGCTGATGCTGGCCCTCTGGTTCGCCCTGGGTCTGCCACTGGGTCCGGACGGAGCCAGCTTCCACTATGAAATCCCGGCTGCGGCCGAGACAGCGCAACTGGTTTCATCACCCAACCATTCGTAGGGACACGGATTTTTAAACCGGTTCGGGCATGTTGCGCCTTCCTTTCCTGGGAGGCCTGACATGCCCGAACAACACAAGCGGACCGGTTGCGATCTGTGCAAGAGCCGCGGCAAGACGAAATTCGACCTGCCGATCCGCATGGCCTTCCATCCCATCATCGATGTGGAAGCCGGGCAGGTCTTCGCCCATGAAGCGCTGGTACGCGGACCTGAGGGCCAGTCTGCCGGCAGTGTTCTGGGCCGGGTCGATGATGGCAACCGGTACAATTTCGACCAATTGTGCCGGACCACGGCCATCGAGACCGCCAGCGAGATCGGCATGACCACCGCGCTGAGCATCAATTTCATGCCCAACGCCGTCTATGAACCGGCCAATTGCATCCAGGCCACGCTGCGCGCCGCCGAGCGCACCGGCTTCGATCTGGAACGCATCATCTTCGAATTCACCGAGAATGAAGACCTGACGAGCTCCGACAAGCTCAACGAGATTGTCCAGGAATATGCCCGTCATGGCCTCCGCACCGCGATCGATGATTTCGGTGCGGGTTATTCCGGCCTCAACCGTCTGGCCCAGCTACAGCCCGATTACGTCAAGCTGGACATGGACCTGACGCGCAATCTGGATCAGGACGCCCGGCGCCGCACCCTGGTCTGGCACACCAAGCAGATGTGCGATGATCTGGGGATCAAGGTGATCGCCGAAGGTATCGAAACCCTGCCGGAACTGGCTGCCGTCCGCGATACGGGCATCAGCCTGATCCAGGGCTATGTGTTCAGCGAGCCGCGTCTGGAAGAATGCTTCCGCGACAGCGAGATCCTGAAAGCCTTCCTGACCGGCCCGGCCCGGATGTCACAAGACATCCAGGCTGGCCCGACCCTGCGCGCTTCAGCCTAGGCATTGCTGGCCGCCGGACGGCGCTGGCGCCGCGGCGGACGATTGCCACCGGCCTGCCCACCCGGCTTGCCGCGACCACCCTGGCCGCTGCGCTGACCGTTCCGGTTTCCACCCTTCTGCCCGCCCGGCTTGCCGCCTGACTTCGGTCCGGACTGGAACTGACCCTCGCGCTGGGGACGATCCTCACGCGGGGCCTGGGCCGGCTGGCCGTCCCGCGCGCCTTTCGGCTTGCCCTTGGCCTTGTTGCGCGGCTTGCCCCCGGCTTGCGGACGGCGACTGCGCGGCTTCTTGGCCTTGGAGGCGGCCGGTGTGGCGTTCTTCGCTTCGGCGTAGAAATCCTCTTCCTCACCGACAATGCCCTTGTCGATCTCGATCCCGGTGAGGCGTTCGATATCGCGCAGATAATCATACTCGGTCGGATCGCAGAATGAGACCGCAATGCCGGCCTTGCCGGCCCGGGCGGTCCGGCCGATCCGGTGAACATAACTCTCCGGAATGTTCGGCAGCTCGTAGTTCACGACGTGGGAGACATCGTCGACATCAATGCCGCGCGCGGCAATGTCCGTCGCGACCAGGATTTTCATCGTGCCGTCCTTGAAGCCCGCCAGCGCCTTGACGCGCTGGCCTTGGGACTTGTCGCCATGGATGGCGGCGGACTTGAGGCCGTAATCGACGAGGATCCGGTTGACCTTGTCGGCACCGCGCTTGGTGCGGGTGAAAACAATGGCGCGCTCCATGTCCTTGGCGCTGAGCACGGACAGGAGCAGATCCTTCTTGGCATTCTTCGGCGTCAGGATCGCCGACTGGGTGATGCGCTCGATGGGGCGCGAGACCGGCGAGACGGAAATCCGCTGGGGATCATCGAGCAGGTCTTCCGCCAGTTTCTTGATCTGCGGCGGCATGGTGGCCGAGAGCAGCGCCGTCTGGCGCTCCTTGGGCAGCATGGACACGACTTCGCGGATCGCCGGGAAGAAGCCGAGATCGAGCATCTGGTCGGCCTCGTCCAGGACCAGGGTCTTCACCTCGTCCAGACGCAGGGCGCGCTGCTTGACCAGGTCGAGCAGGCGGCCCGGCGTGGCGACAATGACGTCCACACCGCGCGCCACGACCTTGATCTGCGGGCCGATTTTCAGCCCGCCGACGATCAGGGCCGAGGACAGGCGCATATGGGCGGAATAATTCTGCAGGTTCTCACGGATCTGCGCGGAGAGTTCGCGGGTCGGCGACAGGATGAGCGCACGGCAGGTCTTGGGAGACGGGCGCTTGGGCAGATTGGCCAGGTTGTGCAGGATCGGCAGGACAAAGGCCGCCGTCTTGCCGGTGCCCGTCTGGGCAATACCGAGGACATCGCGTCCGCCCAACAGGGCGGGAATGGTCTGAGCCTGGATCGGGGTCGGTTCGCGATAGCCCGCATCATCGAGGGCACGCAGAATCGGGTCGGCCAGGCCGAGTTCGGAAAACTGGGTCAAATAGTCAAATCTTTCAAAACGCTGCGCACGGCGTCACCGCGACAGCTATGGTAATTCAAAAAGGAAGCTTGCGTAGATCAGCCGCCGGTTCGTCGACGCCTTCCTGGCGCCCGAGGTGGCAGGATCAATACGCGCTGGGTTCAGCGGAAAGTCTCGCCAACATCCGACCGGTCGCCGCGTGAAAACGGCCTACACCCCGGCTGGATGTGAGCTCCGTGTCTCACGTTTCATGCTGCAGTGCAAACTAATTTCTCGCGTGGTTTGAGGCCCGGACGATTGACTCGACCGTCCCGAACGCAACACTTGAACAGCGTTCACTTCACGGGATTGCCACGCCATGCCCTCCACGCACGCCCCCGACGACCTGGTCATCCATCCGCGCAATCTGCGTTTCGGGACCGAGGGAAAACCCCAACGCTGGTGGCTCAACGGGGATCCCGTCGCGACGGCCTGGCACAATGCGCTTTCGATCACCTTCCCGGCTGGCGAAACCTTCTTCATCGAGAGCGTGCGGCGCTTCCAGAAGGAAGTCCCCGAAGACCTGGCCAAACAGATCAAGGACTTCGCAAAGCAGGAAGCCTTTCACACCCGCGAGCACAATGAGTTCAATGCGCGAGTTGAGGCCGATGGCTATGAGATCGCCTCGGAAGTCGCCCGGGTGGAGGAACGCTTGCGGGAAGCGCGTGACCAGCATCCGGTGGGCCAGTTGGCCATGACCGTGGCGCTGGAGCATTTCACCGCCATCTTCGCCCATTCCGCGCTGAAAAACCCGGCGCTGATGGCCGAAACGGACCGGGACTCGCAGCGCATGTGGGCCTGGCACGCGATCGAGGAGATCGAGCACAAGAGCGTCGCCTTCGACACCTATGTGCATGTGATGCGCGACGTCCCCGCCCGCAAGCGCTGGGGCATTCGCTGTCTCGTCTTCCTCAATGTCTCGCGCAATTTCATCACCAGCCGCTGGACCGAAACCCTGCGCCTGCTGGAGCAGGACGGGATCACCGGCTGGTCGGCGCGCTGGAAACTGCTGGGTTATCTGCTGGGCAATCCCGGCGTCGTCCGCCGCATCATCCTGCCCTGGCTGGCCTTCCTGCGCCCGGGGTTTCATCCGTGGGAGGTGGATGATCGCGCATTGATCGGTGATGCGCAGGCGCGCTACGGGCTTGAGGACGAGGCTGTGGCGGCGGAGTGAAGCAGCGTCAGCCGAAGGCATTTCTCGACTCCCTCTCCCTGTGGAGAAGGCAGTTGTGCTTCCTGCCTTTCATTGTCATCCCGGATGGATGCCTCGCGAAAGCGGGGCGCAAATCCGGGACCCATGCCTGAACAAGAGCGGCTCTCGGAAATGGGTCCCTGATCTACGCCCGGCACGAGGCCGGGCATTCGTCAGGGATGACAAGTTTTTCCTGATCAACGCGGTCTGTTGAAAGGCTGGCCGGCGGAGCCGGTAGTCGGCGCTGGCGCGCCGCCCCATCGACCCGAAGCTTTGCTTCGGCCCACTTCCCCACAGAGTGGGGAAGAAAACCCAAAACGAAAACGGCCGCCCCGTATGGAGCGGCCGTTTTTCGCTGTGCATGTCGCCAATTCCTGGAAGGAAATGGCGCGAGTGACGGGACTCGAACCCGCGACCTCCGGCGTGACAGGCCGGCGCTCTAACCAACTGAGCTACACCCGCTTGATGCGGCTCGCCGAAGCGAGGTGCGTTGTTTATGAGCAGACCGAATTTGGGTCAAGCGGCGAATGTAAGCGATCTGCAGATATTGCAGCGGCTTTGTCAGCGCGCCGGGAAATGCCCCTGTGCCCATTGGCGGATCACGCCCAGACCGGTCTGCAGGAGCCGGTCGAGATCAGCCTCGGATATCACATAGGGCGGCATGAAATAGATGATCGAGCCGAAGGGACGCACCCAGAGGCCGGAATCAACAAAAGCCGCCTTCAGACCATCCAGATCCGGCAGGCTTTCCATCTCGATCACGCCGATCGCGCCCTGCCAGCGCACATCCACCACGCCGGGAATATCCCGGGCCTGCGGCAGTCCCTCCGCGTAGGCAGCCTCTATGGCGGCGACCTGCTCCAGGCGCGGCTCGGTTTCGAACAGGTCGAGCGAGGCATTGGCCGCCGCGCAGGCGGCGGGATTGCCCATATAGGTCGGCCCGTGCATCAGGGCGGCGGAGGCGTCGTCGGACCAGAAATCCTCGAAAATCCGGCGCGAGGCGATGGCGGCAGCGAGCGGCAGTGTGCCGCCGGTCAGCGCCTTGGACACGGTCATGATGTCCGGCACCACGCCGGCCTTCTCGCAGGCGAACATCGTGCCCAGACGGCCGAACCCGGTCATGATCTCGTCGAGGATGAGCGGCAGGCCATGCCGGTCGCAGGCGGCGCGGATGCGCTGCAGGGTTTCAGCTGAGAAAAAGCGCATCCCGCCTGCGCCCTGGACCAGGGGTTCGGTGATCACACCGGCGATCTGGTCGCCCTGCTCCGTCAGCAACGCCTCGAAACGGGCCGCACTCTCTTCGTCCACGGGCAGATCGGCGATGATCTGTTGCGGCAGCGCGCCGGCGAACAGGGTGTGCATCCCCTCCTCCGGATCACAGACCGACATGGTGGCGATGGTGTCGCCATGATAGCCGCCGCGGAAACAGACAAAACGGGTCCGGCCGCGCTCGCCGCGATTGAGGAAGGACTGGACCGCCATCTTCATGGCGATCTCGACGGAGACGGATCCGGATTCGCAGAAGAAGACGTGATCCAGATCGCCCGGTGCCAGATCGGCCAGGCGGCGGGCCAGGCGTTCGGCCGGTTCATGGGTCAGCCCGCCCAGCATGACATGGGACAGGGTCGCCACCTGCTCCTGGATCGCCGAGACGATATGGGGATGGGAATAGCCATGCACCGTCGTCCACCAGGAGGAGACGCCATCGATCAGGGTACGGCCATCGGTCAGATGCAGGCGGACGCCCTCGGCCGACCGGATCGGCAGGGCGTCCGGCGTGGTCTTCATCTGGGTATAGGGGCGCCAGAGATGGGGATAATCGGTCATGGGCTTCACACATGCATGCGGCGGATGTCAGGGCTGGGCTTTAGCAGGCCTCAATTCTGTGCAACAGGGCTGGCATGACATCGCATCGCTCCCTGGATGATTTTGCGTCAGCCAAGCTGGACGCGCTGGACCGCAAGGCCCTGCGCCGCCGTCCGCGCGAGACCCGTCACAGCGATGCCGTGACGGTCGAGCGGGACGGGAAATCCCTGATCAATGCCTGTTCCAATGATTATCTGGGCCTGGCGCACCATCCCGAGGTGATCGAAGCGGCGCGCGAGGCCACGGCGCGTTGGGGAACGGGTTCCGGCGCCTCGCGCTTGGTCACGGGTGGTCACCCGCTCCTGTTCGAACTGGAAGCGCGCCTGGCGGCCTTCAAGGGTACGGAGGACTGTCTGGTGTTCGGCTCGGGCTATCTGGCCAATCTGGCCATCACGCCGGCGCTGGCGGGCCAGGCGGATCTCGTCCTGATCGACCAGCTGGCCCATGCCTGTCTCTATGCCGGGGCGCGCCTGTCCGGCGCCCGCATCGAGGTCTTCAGGCACAATGACACGGCGCACCTGGCCGAGCTGCTGTCGGACCATCGCCGATCTGCGCGCCATGCCATGGTGCTGACCGATGGTGTGTTCTCGATGGATGGTGATCTGGCCCCGCTGCCGGAGATCCTGGCACTGGCCGAGCAGCATGATGCCTGGACGCTGGTGGATGATGCGCACGGCATCGGCACGCTCGGCGGCGGCCGAGGCTCGGCCCATGCCTTCACACCGCCAGCGACGGCCCCGCTGCAGATGGGGACGCTGTCCAAGGCATTGGGCAGTTATGGCGGCTATCTGTGTGCCTCACACACGGTGTGCGAACTCCTGCGCAGCCGGGCCCGCCCCTTTGTCTTCACCACCGCCCTGCCCCCGGCCAGTGCGGCGGCGGCGCTGAAGGCGCTGGACCTGATCGAGGCCGATGCGGCGCTGAGCGCCCGGCCGCTGGCGCTGGCGGAGCGTTTTTGCATGGCGCTGGGCCTGGCCCGGCCGGCCTCGCCCATCGTGCCGGTGGTGCTGGGATCAGCCGAGCGCGCCCTGTCCGTCTCGCGGGAATTGGAAGCGCGCGGCTTCCTGGTCACCGCCATCCGCCCGCCCACGGTTCCCGAGGGGACGGCCCGGCTTCGGATCACGTTTTCCGCGGCCCACAGCGAGGCGGACGTCGACCGGCTGGCGGCAAGCCTTGCCAGCCTGACCGAGACCGTTGAAGCTGCGCAGTAATGCGACCGCTCTTCGTCACCGGAACCGGAACCGATATCGGCAAGACCCATGTCTTGTGCGCCCTGCTCAGTGCGCACCGCGCCGCAGGCGGCCAGGCCCGCGTGCTCAAACCCGTGATCTCCGGATTCGATCCGGCCCAGGCCAATGAGACGGACACGATCCGCCTGATGCGCGCCAATGGCGATTCGCTGACGGCGGAGAATGTGCAGGCGGTCTCGCCCTGGCGGTTCAAGCCGGCCCTGTCACCGGACATGGCCGCGCGGCGTGAGCGCCGCAGCCTGCCGATCGACCGGGTGGTGAGCTGGTGCCTGGACCACATCTCGCGC
Source organism: Maricaulis alexandrii (assembly GCF_005871165.1). Taxonomy (GTDB): domain Bacteria; phylum Pseudomonadota; class Alphaproteobacteria; order Caulobacterales; family Maricaulaceae; genus Maricaulis; species Maricaulis alexandrii. The sequence goes on from NZ_SWKP01000003.1 coordinate 430,981, forward strand.
GACATGCCGACCCTTATCGAAGGGGCGGGCGGCGTGATGTCCCCGATTGCCGAGGACGGTCTCAATCTCGACCTGATCCGCGAACTGGATGCCCACCCCATCCTGGTGGCCGGAAATTATCTGGGCACGATCTCGCATACGCTGACCGCGATCCGCGTATTGGACGGGCGCTGTGCCGTGATCATCAATGACCAGGGCGATGGCGCTGTCCCCGCCGAGGAAAACGCCCAAGCCCTGATGCGCTTTGCACCGCGGGCCGATGTGCGGGTCTTCAACGGGGATGCGACGGTCCTGCTGGACCTGCTGAACGTGAATTCCGCCTAGCTGCGGCCCCACCGGGCCCGCCAGCCGCGCTCATCCACATGCACGAAGGCGCCGTGATAGGCGTTGGGGCCGTATTCACCCAGACCACCATGACGCCAGTCCTCATGACCGGACGCGGCCATGCCATCGACCAGGTCATACAGGGCGGCGGCGTCCTGCCGGTCCAGTCGGCCATCGCCGTTGAGATCGTCCATCACGCCATTGCCATCGGTATCGATGAAGATGTCGGCCGCCCCGCCATAGATGTGCCGCGAGTGGCGCCCATTGCCCAGACCGGCATTATAGGCCGGCGTGCGATAACCGCTCATCACGGTGAAACCGTCCGTGCGCCAGCCATTTTCATTGGCGGCTTCCAGGATGTTTTCCAGCTTCACCACGAGGCGTTCGGAGACGACCAGATATTCCGGGCCTTCACCGGATTCCTGCTTGCACAGGAATTGCCCGAGGCGGAAATGGGGCGAGAGCGGGATGTCCTCGACGCCCTCCCCGACTTCGACGAAATATTCCGGCGCGCGGTAATTGTCCTGGCCGCGATAGGGTTCGGCCGGATATTCGCCGATGCGATAACCATTGATCGCGTCATCGCCCGCCTCGCGACGCCGCATCACCACGAGGTGCAGATGCATGGTCTCGCCGCTCTCACTGGTCGCAACCAGGTGATGGTGGCCGGGATCGTCCGGGGCGGACCAGTCCAGAGAGAGCCGGGCTTCGCCATCACCGAGCGCCGTTTCCTCATGGCTCCAGCGGACCGGCGTACTGGCTGTCAGATCAAGCTGCTGGCCCGGCCGAACAAAAAGCGCGAATTCCTCGAAACCAACTTCGATCCCGTCCGGGGTCGTGATGGTGAAACCGGTGCGACCCGGGTCAAAGGGGGCTACATATTCCTCGATGGTGATGGGGGCGGTCGCCGCGGCCACCGTGTCGGCGGACGGGGCATCATTCACACTCGCCGCGGCGCTGGCGGCCAATACCATGAACAAGGGCACTCGCTTACTCCGGGTCTGTCTGACTACCCCCCGATAGTCCGTTGATAATCGCGTCGTCCTTTTCATATAGGTCCGCGACAAACCGGATATAAGCTAGCTGCGACGGAATGACCGTCCTATAAGCAGTGTGAACCGGAATCCGGCGGGTCAGATCGACCCGGGTTTCGGCATCACCGGCGGCGACTTCATCAATGCGTTCCGGGCTCCAGCCGGTCAGCCCCTGGGCGACCCAATGGGCCAGATCAATCGGTTGGTCGACCCGCATGCAGCCGGAGGAAAACGCCCGCCGACTTTCCTGGAAGAGATGGCGTCCGGGCGTGTCGTGAAGATAGGTATTATGCGGATTGGGGAAGATAAACTTTATTTCTCCCAATGCGTTATGAGGACCTGGCGCCTGGCGGAGACGATAGGGAAACGGGTTGGCAGGCACCTCGTTCCAGTCGATCTCGCTGGCATCCACGACCGTGTTTGTCTCGCGATCCAGCACCTGGAAGCCGAGCCGTTCGACCATGTCCGGATCGCGGCGGAAGGCCGGCAGCTCATCCCGGACCGCGAGGGAGTATGGCGTCTCCCACCAGGGATTGATGATAAAATATGCAAGCTCGGCGGAGAAGATCGGGGTTGGACGGCTGGTCCGCCCGACGATAAGCCGATGCTGATCGATGATCCGGCCATCCTCCAGCAGATCGAGCCGGAAATCGGGGATGTTCACCCGCAGCACCCGCCCTGCTTCGAGCGCCGGACGCCAGCGGCGCCGTTCCAGATTGGCGGCAATCTGCGCCACCCGCGCCTCAGGCCGGATGGCCAGCCAGGCCTGCATGCCGGCCCCGACAATGCCGTCATCCTCCAGATGGGCTGAGCGCTGCATGCGCAGGATGGCGGCCGCCATGTCGGCGTCGAACACATCCCGGTCGGCGGCATTGACCTGAAGCGATATCTGCCCCTGGGCTTCCAGCAGCGCCCGCAATTGCGCCACGCGCGGCCCCTCATCGCCGGGGTGCAGGGCTGGTCCGTTCTCAAGGACCGGCCAAACATTCTTCTCCGCGACATCACGCCAGGCCTGCAGGCCCAGGCGAAGACGCTGATAGGCCTCATCCCGCGGGGCCAAAGCTTCCAGACTGGCGCCCACCTCGCCCAGTTCCAGCGCGAGATAGAGGCGGGCAGCCAGGTCCAGCTGGCGGCGCGGCAGGTTCCAGCCCGGTTCATGAGCGTGCGGATCAAGGCGTCCCAGGGCGAGATCATGCGCCAGGTCCAGCCAGGCCTGCGTCGCCTGACTGTCCAGCCCGGGGTCCGCGTGCAGCGGATCCGCGGCGCTCAGGAGGGAGAGCCGGTAATGCTCCGGATCAAGCCCGTGCGACCGGGCCGCGCGGATGGCATCCAGCAATTGGTCGTAATGCACGCGATTGTCGGGGCCGGTCCAGGCCAGCGCCCCGTCGCGCATGAGATAGAAGCGCGAGACCGCATCACAGACCGCGCAGGCAGACGGCTCCGTGACGCCGGCTGTCTCCTGCACCGGCCGCTCGGCCGGCACGAGCGGATCGGCACTGCACAGGCCGGACGCCAGTAATGCGGTCAGGAAAAGGGACACGCCGGATCACTCATTTTGATCATGAAACCGGACTAGCCGGACCCCGGGACCGGGGCAAGTGCCAGTCTGGCGTTTTCGCCCGCACGCCGCCATGCGGCGCTCTGTCCCGTGGGGACGCAGAGCCAAGCTGTTCCCGGCAAAGATGGGGAAATGGTGGGCGGTGAGGGGCTCGAACCCCCGACCCTCTCGGTGTAAACGAGATGCTCTCCCAACTGAGCTAACCGCCCGAACCTGTCGCCCCGCCGCAGCGGGGACGCGCTTTCTAGTCTGTCTGCCCCGGCCGAGGCAAGGCCCTGTCAGAGCCGTTGCGCAGCCTGACACAGCATGCCGGTCGCGACGAGGTCGATCTGCGCCACGACTTCCGCCACCGGATCGCTGACCCGGGCATTGGGAAGCCCGACCGTGATCATGCCGTGGACCGCTGCCCACAGGGCCCGCGAGGACCGGGCCCGGAATTCCGGATCTTCAAATCCCGGCGCCTTGGCGAGCTCATTGGCGATGATGTCGAGCAGGTCGTCCTCGACCTCGCGGTATTCGCGGGGCAAGGCGGTGCCATGCCGGGCATTGAAGGTCAGCAGCGCCGTCCAGCGCGCATTCTGGGTGACCACGAACTCGATATAAGCCCGGGCCAGCACCATGAGACGGTCATGCACCGCGTTTTCCGGCAGATCGGCCTGGGTCAGCGCCGCCTGGTGGTGATCGGCAATCGCCTGATAGGTCTGGTAGTTCAGCTCCCGGATCAGGTCCTGGATGTCCCCGAACAATTTGTAGATGGAGCCCACGGACAGGCCGGCCCGGCGCGCAATCGTACGGGCCTGCATGCCGTTGAGCCCTTCTTCGGCCAATAATTCCCCGGCGGCCGCGAGCGCCTGCTCGCGGACTTCGGGCGTCAGGCCCGGGCGACCGCGCGAACGCGGTGCCGCCCCGGCCTGTGAATTCGACGACGTTTCCATACCGTTCAAACTAGGCTGGTTTGCGCAGACGAACAATGTTCAGTCGTCGCGCTGCGCACCTATTCCGCCACGCTGACCCGGTCGATCGCATCGGCCGCGTAACAACCCAGCAGCTTGATCTCCCGGGTATGCTCCTCCAGCACCGACATGGACTCCCGGATGGCCTTGTCTTCGACATGGCCCTCGACATCCATGATGAACATCTCTTCCCAGGGATTGCCGGCAATCGGCCGGGATTCCAGCTTCACCAGATTGATGCCATGGTCGCGGAAACCCAGCAGGGCATCGACAAGACAGCCCGGCGTGTCGCGCGTTGTGAACATCATGGAGGTCTTGCTCTCCACTTCCCGCGTCGGGAAGGAGGTCTTGCGGCCGATCACGATGAAACGGGTGATATTCTGTTCGTGGTCACCGATGCCGCGCTCCAGGATATCCATGCCGAACAGGCGGGCTGCGTCTTCACCGGCCACGGCACAGGCGGTGTCATCATCCTCCAGAAGCCGCTCCAGCGCCCGCGTGGTGGAAGCTGCCATATGCGTTTCCAGCTCCGGATGGGAGGCAATGTAGCGGCGGCACTGGGCCAGCGCCTGCGGGTGACCATAGACGCGGTTGAGACGCCCCTGCCCGCTGGCCTTGCCGACCAGGCAGTGATCCACGCGCAGGAAGAATTCACCGATGATCTGGGTCTTGGAATTGATCAGGATGTCATAGACTTCATTGATCGAACCGGTGGTCGTGTTCTCGATCGGGATCACGCCGAAATCCACTTCGGCATTCTCGACAGAGCGGAAGATCGAGACGAAATCACGCTTGGGCGACGGGACGACGGTCGCATTGCGCCGCTCGAAGACCTTCTGGGCCGCGATATGGCTGTAACTGCCCGGCCCGCCGAGATAAGCGACGCTGGCCTCATTGAGCTCCTCATTGCGCATGCTGTCGAAGCGTTCGCGCTGGCGGCGGATGGAAATCTCGAACAGGTCCTGGAACAGGTTCTCGACAACCTTGTCCGGCACGCCCTTTTTGCGGCCCAACTCCAGAGCTCCGCGCAAAACCGCTTGCTCGCGCTCACGGTCACGAACGGGCTGTCCGCTGCGCACCTTCGCCTCGAGGATTTCCTCGACCAGTTCCGACCGCCGTGCAATCGCTTCGATCAACTGCCGGTCGATCGCCGAAATCTCGTCCCGGATCTCGTCCCGGCTCTTCCCACTCGCCATGATGCTCGTCCTTCATTCAGGCAAAAGAAAAGGGCCTCCCCGTGGGGGAGGCCCTGGTAAACTCGTCGCTTTCGCGCGCGTCAGCCGGCCACCGCCCCCAAACGGGTTGCGTGGGTAAAATAGCCAGCAAAATAAAACGTCGCGAAAGTCATGCCGGCACCTTGGCGGCGGTTTCACGCAAGGTCAATGCGCAAAACCCGAAACATGCAGTGGGTGGTGCAAGAAATGTGTTCGCCCTGTGATGCGCGGTACAAAAAAGGGGCCGCCGGAGCCGCCCCTTTTTCCAAACGCTTGAGGCCAGCCGCCTAGTGCGCGACGGCCGGACCGCCGGCTTCACCGGACTGCTGTGAAGCCAGGGCCGCCAGCGCGGCCTCGTCGGCTTCGGTCCATTCGACCGGTTCGACGGCTTCGGTCAGGGCGTGGCGCAGGACCTGGTCGACGGTCTCGACCGGGATGATCTCCAGGCCCGCCTTCACATTGTCCGGGATCTCGGCGAGATCCTTTTCATTCTCCTGCGGGATCAGGACCGTCTTCACGCCGCCGCGCAGGGCTGCCAGAAGCTTCTCCTTCAGACCGCCGATCGGCAGGACACGGCCGCGCAGGGTGATCTCGCCGGTCATGGCGATATCCTTGCGCACCGGCACGCCGGTCAGCACGGAAACGATGGCGGTCATCATGCCGATACCGGCGGAGGGACCATCCTTGGGCGTGGCGCCTTCGGGCACGTGCACGTGGATGTCCGAAGAGCGGAACACGGTGGGCTTGATGCCCAGCGAGGGCGCACGGGACTGGACGAAGGAATTCGCCGCGGAGATGGACTCCTTCATGACGTCCTTCAGATTGCCCGTGACCTTCATATTGCCGCGGCCCGGCATGCGCACGGCCTCGATCGTCAGGAGATCACCGCCGACTTCCGTCCAGGCCAGGCCCGTGACGATGCCGACCTGGTCTTCCTTGTCGGTTTCGCCGAAGCGGAATTTGCGCACCCCGGCATAATCACCGAGATTCTCCGGCGTGATGGTGATGCTGTCCGCCTTGCCGCTCTGGATCTTGCGCACGGACTTGCGGGCCAGATTGGCGATCTCGCGCTCCAGGCTCCGCACCCCGGCTTCGCGGGTATAATAGCGGATCAGGTCGCGCAGGGCGTCCTCTTCCAGGGCCCACTCGCCCTCCTTCAACGCATGGTTTTTCAGCGTCTTGGGGATGAGGTGGCGCTTGGCGATCTCGACCTTCTCGTCTTCCGTGTAGCCGGCGATACGGATGATCTCCATCCGGTCGAGGAGCGGCTGCGGCAGGTTGAGCGAGTTGGCCGTGGTCACGAACATGATGTCGGACAGGTCGTAATCAACTTCCAGATAATGGTCGTTGAAGGTCGAATTCTGTTCCGGATCGAGCACTTCGAGCAGGGCCGAGGCCGGATCGCCGCGATAGTCCGCGCCGAGCTTGTCGATCTCGTCGAGCAGGAAGAGCGGATTGGCCGCTTTCACCTTCTTCATCGACTGGATGATGCGGCCCGGCATGGAGCCGATATAGGTGCGGCGGTGGCCACGAATCTCGGCTTCATCCCGCACGCCGCCCAGCGACATGCGGACGAATTCACGACCCGTCGCCTTGGCGATGGAACGGCCGAGCGAGGTCTTGCCGACGCCCGGAGGGCCGACCAGGCACAGGATCGGGCCCCGCATCTTCTTGGTGCGCGCCTGGACGGCCAGATGTTCCAGAATGCGTTCCTTGACCTTCTCCAGCCCGTAATGATCGGATTCGAGAATGTCCTCGGCGCGATTGAGGTCGCTTTTCAGACGCTTCCGCTTGTTCCAGGGCAGCGCCAGGATCCAGTCGAGATAATTGCGCACAACGGTGGCCTCGGCCGACATCGGGCTCATCTGACGGAGCTTCTTGAACTCGGCATCCGCCTTGGCGCGGGCCTCCTTGGGCAGTTTGGCTTCGGCCAGGCGGTCTTCCAGCTCAGCGAGTTCCTCGCGGCTGTCATCGCCTTCGCCCAGCTCGCGCTGGATCGCCTTCATCTGCTCGTTGAGATAATATTCGCGCTGGGTCTTCTCCATCTGGCGCTTCACGCGCGAGCGGATCTTCTTCTCGACCTGAAGCACGCCGATCTCGCCTTCCATCAGGCCGAGCACGCGCTCGAGCCGGCGCGTGACGTCGGGCTCTTCCAAAAGGGCCTGCTTGTCCTCGATCTTCACCGCGAGATGGGCGGAGATACTGTCGGCCAGCTTGGCGGCATCGGTGATCTGGGACAGGGAGGCCAGCGCTTCCGGCGGGACCTTCTTGTTCAGTTTGACATAATCGTCGAACTTGGCCGCCACGGTGCGCATCAGCGCTTCCATTTCGGCATTGTCGCCCGCGTCCTCGTCGATCACGCTGCATTCGGCCTCGTAATAATCGTCACGCGTGCCATAGCCGGTAATTTCGACGCGTACACCGCCCTCGACCAGGACTTTCACCGTCCCGTCGGGCAGTTTCAGCAATTGCAGGACAGAGGCGATCACACCGGTGGAATGGATCGCATCCGGTGCCGGCTCGTCGTCGGCCGCACTCTTCTGGGTCGCCAGAAGGATCTGCTTGTCCGCCTTCATCACCTCTTCCAGCGCCTTGACGGATTTCTCGCGGCCGACAAAGAGCGGCACAATCATGTGCGGAAATACGACAATGTCCCGGAGGGGGAGAAGCGGAAGTGTCTTGGTATCGGACATTATAACTCCTGCGCACCCTTTGCATCGGGCGCGGCGTGACCCGCGGCACACCCGCGGGATCGTGACTCAAAACCGGGTGAGGTGACGGACGGACTTTGCCGGTACCGGCCCCTCACCCTTTCTGACTCAAAAGGTGGATACGCTGTGACCCGAAATCAAGCGCCGGTGCGCTTGTCGTCCTGACGTTCGGCATAGATGAAGAGCGGTTTCGCATTGCCTTCAACGACTTCGCCGTTGACGACGATCTCTTCCACACCTTCCAGGCCCGGCAGTTCGAACATGGTCTCCAGCAGGATGCCTTCCATGATCGAGCGCAGGCCACGGGCCCCCGTCTTGCGGGCGATGGCGCGGTTGGCAATCGCCTTGAGCGCATCTTCCGTGAAGGTCAGGCCGACGCCTTCCATCTCGAACAGGCGCTGGTACTGCTTGACCAGGGCGTTCTTCGGCTCGGTCAGGATCTGCACCAGGGCATCCTCGTCCAGGTCCTCCAGCGTCGCAATGACGGGCAGACGGCCGACGAATTCCGGGATCAGGCCGAAGCGCAGGAGATCATCCGGTTCCACTTCGCGCAGGATTTCGCCGGTGCGGCGGGCATCCGGTTCACGCACATCGGCACCGAAGCCGATGGAGGAGCCCTGCCCGCGCTGGGAAATCACCTTGTCGAGACCGGCAAAGGCGCCGCCGACGACGAAGAGGATATTGGTCGTGTCCACCTGCAGGAATTCCTGCTGGGGATGCTTGCGGCCACCCTGCGGCGGCACGGAGGCAACCGTGCCTTCCATGATCTTCAGCAAGGCCTGCTGCACGCCCTCACCCGACACGTCGCGCGTTATGGACGGATTGTCGGACTTGCGGGAAATCTTGTCGATCTCGTCGATATAGACGATGCCGCGCTGGGCGCGCTCAACATTGTAATCGGCGGACTGAAGCAGTTTCAGGACGATATTCTCGACATCCTCACCGACATAGCCGGCCTCGGTCAGCGTGGTCGCATCGGCCATCGTGAACGGCACGTCGAGGATGCGGGCCAGCGTCTGGGCCAGCAGCGTCTTGCCGCAACCGGTCGGGCCGATCAGCAGGATGTTGGACTTGGCCAATTCCACATCGGCGTTCTGGGAGGCGTGGTTGAGACGCTTGTAGTGATTGTGCACGGCCACCGAAAGCACGCGCTTGGCATGCGCCTGGCCGATCACGTAATCATTGAGAACGTTGAAAATTTCCTGCGGGGTTGGCACACCTTCCTTGGACTTCACCAGGGAGGATTTGTTCTCCTCGCGGATAATGTCCATGCAGAGTTCGACGCATTCATCACAGATGAACACGGTGGGCCCGGCAATGAGTTTGCGAACCTCATGCTGGCTCTTTCCGCAGAAAGAACAGTAGAGGGTGTTCTTCGACTCGCCGTCTCCGCCTGTCGTCTTACTCATGACAGCTCCAATTCAACCCGCAGGCACTTCATTATGCCCGCTTTCGCGTTCAGCATCCTGCAAAATCAGGGCCGAACTTTAGCGAAAGGTTTCCAACCCTGCGCATTCGATCACACAGAAGCAGTGGTGATCAACCACCAAAGCCTCCTCATCTGATCAGGCCAGAGGTCAGGACCCTTCCTTTTCATCCGTTCCGCGGACGTCATGGACCTTGTCGATCAGGCCGAACTCCAGGCCTTCCTGAGCCGACATGAAGTTGTCGCGGTCCAGAGCCGCTTCGATTTCTTCGTACTTGCGACCGGTATGGTGCACGTAGATTTCGTTCAGCCGGCGCTTGATCTTCATGATGTCCGCCGCGTGGCGTTCAATGTCCGAGGCCTGGCCGCGGAAACCGCCCGAGGGTTGGTGCACCATGATGCGCGCATTGGGCGTCGCAAACCGCATGTCCTTCTCGCCGGCCGTCAGCAGGAGCGAGCCCATCGAGGCCGCCATGCCCAAGCAGATCGTCGAGACGGGGCTGCGGATGTATTGCATCGTGTCGTAAATCCCCAGGCCCGCAGAGACCACACCGCCCGGCGAGTTGATGTACATGGAGATTTCTTTTTTCGGGTTCTCGGATTCCAGGAAGAGCAGCTGCGCGATGATCAGGCTCGCCATGTGATCTTCGATCGGACCTGTCACGAAGATGATGCGCTCTTTGAGAAGCCGCGAATAAATGTCGTAGGAGCGTTCGCCCCGACTGGTCTGCTCGACGACGATCGGAACCAGATTCATCGTCACGTCCTGGGGATCATACATGTCGCGCTCCTTGGGGCTACCGGCTGCCGGATGGCGCCGATTCACTTCAGACGGGTATTACAAATATTGCGGTGCCCGGGCCGCTGTGCAAGGCACGGTCTGCAGGAAGCCCTGTGCAAGCGCGGTTAATATCCCCGGACAATCACACAAATGAAAAACGCCGGTGCGGGTGGCACCGGCGTTTTCACGGGTCTGGATGACGGCCTGATCAGGCGTCCTTCTTGGCCGCTTTCTTGGCCGGAGACTTCTTCTTGGCGGCCGGCTTCTTCTCGGCGTCGTCAGACTTGGCAGCCGCCTTCTTGGCCGGAGCCTTTTTCTTGGCAGCCGACTTCTTCTCACCGTCTTCCGCCTTGGCTTCGGCTTTCTTGGCCGGGGCCTTCTTCTTCGCCGGAGCCTTCTTCTTGGCCGGCGCCGGGGCCTCGTCTTCGTCCGAATAGAGCGCGTCCTTGGACACGGTCACATCGGTCACCTGGGCCAGCTCGAGGATGTAGTCGACGACTTTTTCCTCGTAGAGCGGCGCGCGCAGCTGCGCGACGGCCTGCGGGTTCTTCTGGTAGAATTCGACAACCTGGCGTTCTTGACCCGGATAGCGCACGGCTTCCTGGTTGATGGCGCGGGAGAGTTCTTCCTGGGTCACGTCGACATTGTTGCGACGGCCAATCTCGGCGAGGACCAGGCCGAGGCGCACGCGGCGGTCGGCAATGCCCTTGTACTCGGCCTTCAGCTCGTCTTCCGACTTGCCCTTGTCTTCTTCCTCGAGATGGTCGTGCTCGATGGCGTGCTGGATTTCGCGCCAGATATTCTCGAACTCGGCTTCCACCATTTTCGGCGGCAGATCGAAGGTGTGCGCGGCATCCAGGGCATCCAGCAGGTGACGCTTGGTCTTCTGGCGGGATTGCTGGGCGTGCTCACGCTCGAAATTGGACTTCAGGGCTTCCTTCAGACCATCCAGGTCTTCCAGGCCGAGACGCTTGGCCAGCTCGTCATCGATCTTGGCTTCGCCCGGGGCTTCAACACCCTTCACGGTCACCTCGAAGACAGCGTCCTTACCGGCCAGATGCGCGGCCTGGTACTGTTCCGGGAAGGTCACGTTCAGTTCGCGCTCTTCACCGGCCTTGGCACCGATCAGCTGCTCTTCAAAGCCCGGGATAAAGGCGCCATCGCCGATGGCGACGCGGGCATCCTCGGCCGAACCGCCTTCAAACGGCTCACCGTCCAGCTTGCCGACGAAATCGATGACGACGACATCGCCCTCTTCCGCCTTGGCATTCTTGCCGCCCTTCTTGGCGGAGAATTCGCGGTTTTCATTGGCCAGACGCTCGAGCGCCTCATTGATCTCGGCATCCTCGACTTCGGCCACCGGACGGTTGATTTCCAGCTTCGCCGGGTCGGCCGGCTCGAAGTCCGGCATGATTTCCAGCGAGATCTCGAAGGTGAAGTCGGACTTGCCGGCCATCACGTCCTTGGCTTCGCTGACGACATTCACGTCCGGCTGGGTGGCCGGGCGGATCTTCTTCTCGTCGAGCGTCTTCTGCGTGGTTTCCGGGACCAGCTCGTTCAGCAGGTCACCCATGATGCTTTCGCCGAACATCTTGCGGATGTGGCTGGAGGGCACCTTGCCCGGGCGGAAGCCTTTCAGGCGGACTTCCGGACGGATTTCTTCGATCTTCGCATCCAGGCGAGCTTTCAGATCATCTTTCGGAAAGGTGATCTCATAGGTGCGGCTCAAGCCTTCGGAGGATTTCTCGATGACGTTCATGGGTTGGCCTTAGATGTTACAGTTCGGGCGGATGCTATCCGCGAGCAAAAACGAGCGCGCGTTATGTCATGGGGATTCGTGGCGTGCAACGCTGTGGAGCGGTCCGCATGCAGGGAATGCAGCATGGAAGGCGTCCCGCCCTCCTTCGCCAAGGCTTCGGAGGCCACCTCTTCGCCCGCTCGCAATGCTCGCATTTGTGCTCCGGGTGGCCTGCCAACCGAAGCCCAAAGGGCGTTGGCCCCTGCCGGGGCATTCTCCGCCTGAAATCGATTCACGGGATCGATTTCTCTGCCTGCGGCAGACCGGCTTCGAATGGTGCGGATGAGAGGACTCGAACCTCCACGCCTTGCGGCACTGGAACCTAAATCCAGCGCGTCTACCAGTTCCGCCACATCCGCAGGTCCATGACGCCTCATGGCATGGGCGGTGCGCCTGCGCAAGCACGGCTCGCCGCCCGCTCCGCACCCGTCTCAATCCCGTATTAATCCGCAAGGGGTTATCAGGGTTAACCTGAAGCTGCCGGTTGGGGCCGACTGCCTTGAATGCTGACCTGAAATCACGTCTGAAGGCAGCGCTGGCCGGACGCAGCGATCTCGATGTCGGCCAGTTCAAACTGGTCGGGCTCGGCGAGATCCGTGAACAGGCCGGCGAGGCCTGGGCCCGGATCAAGACGCGCGTTTTCACAGCTGCCACCCAGCTCATTGAACGCGAATTGTCCCCGGCCGATGTTGTCCTACCCGCCGGGGATGGATTTCTGGTCGTGCTGGCAGACCCGGCCGCTGCTGTCACGGAACGGCTGGATGCGGTTGCCCGGCGGCTTCGCGAGTTCTTTCTGGGACATCCGGACATGAAGGGACTGGCTGTCGAGGCCAGTTCCGGACGCCTGGATGCCGGTGCCCTCACCGCCCTGGCCGACCGCTCTGCGGCGGCGCCACCCGCGGACAAGCCGGTGGAACGCCGCCAGGTATCCCGTTCAACACCGGCCGAGGAAGACAGGTCCGACGGTGCCATGTCCGCCTGGTTCCGTCCGGTGTGGGATGGAAAGAACCAGGTCATTGCGGGCAATGCCAGCCGCCCCAAGGTCTGGGTCGGCGGACGCCCCTTGGACGGACGGCGGGTGGCGGAAACGCGCATGGTGCCGGTCGACCAGACCGCGATCGATCATCTCGCCCAGACCGCCGGATTCGATGCGTTGATGCGCTCGGTCCGGGCCAAATCCCAAACGCAGATCTATCTCTCCATCCACGCGGAAACCTGGGCCAGCCGCGAGGAGCGCGAGGAAATCCTGCGCCGGTTCAATGCCTTGCCGGAGAATGTCCGCAGCGCCTTCCGCGTCCGCATGGACGGGATGACCGAGGATGTCTCCAACATGGCCAAGGCGCTGGACGAGATCGGCCGGACCGGGGTCGGCCTGATGGCGGAACTGCCCTTCGGCGAGATCGATGTGACCGGTTTCGAAGATGTCGAGATCGACCTGTTCGGCTGGCGCTGCAAACCGCCCTCGAATGCCAATTCCAGCGGTCTGATGGATCATGACACGACCGCGCTGAAGCGTTTCGTGGCCGCCGCAGCGGCACAGGGTGCGGATACCTATCTGCAGGATGTGCGGGATTTGTACGTGCTGAAAAGCGCCCGTGATGCCGGCATTCGCTATTTCTCCGGCCAGGCGGTGATCACGGACCGGCAGATCCCGGCACCCAACCAAGCCTTGTCCATGATGGATATCTACCGGACGCACAAGGCGGCCTAGACCGCGCGAACAGACCGCGTAATTTAATGAAATGAGCACGACAGACGATGAACGGCCCGCCTTCGAGTGGGAAACCCGTTTCCGCGACAATGACACACCTTGGGAACGCGGCGATCTTCACCCGGCGGCCCGGATGTGGATGGATCAGGGCGTCCTGGCGGCAGGCAAGTCCGTCGTCATTCCCGGCTGCGGCCGCTGTCCGGAGGTCGCGGCTTTCGCCCGGGCCGGGCTGAAAGTGATCGCGGCAGACCTGTCCGACACGGCGATGGCCTGGCAGAAATCCATTTTCCTGAAGGAGAAGCTCAGCGGCGAGTTCATCGAGGGCGACATCCTGCGTCCCGGCGATCAGCGCTGGTATCCGGAAGACCCGGTGGACCTGGTCTATGACCAGACCTTCCTGTGCGCCATCCCGCCCCGGCTGCGCGAGCATTATGTCTACGGACTGACCCATTGCTGGATGAAGCCGGGCGGCCAGTATCTGGCGCTCTTCATGCAGAAGGAGGAGCGTGGCGGGCCGCCCTATGGCTGTCCGCTGGACGCGATGCGGGAATTGTTCTCCGACCGGTTCTGGATCTGGCCCGAGGATGAGGATTTCATCGACATCCCCCACCCCTCCCTGAACGGCAAGCCGGAACTGGCGGGCGTGTTGACCCGGCGCTAGGCCGGGTCTTCCACCACAGGCGTTTCCTCGACAACCGGCGTTTTGCGCCGGCGCGCCTTGCCATGCTTGGCCGTCATCTTGGCGCGCGTGAAGACAAACAGCGCGGTGAGCGAACCGGCCAGGATATTGGCGGCCGCAATCCCCAGGATGACACCTTGCGGCGTGTCGAAGACGAAGGAACCGATGAGGACGAGCGGGATCATCAGACCGAGAGCCCGGCCGGCCGTGATCGCCATGCCATGGGCCGGACGACCCAGACCGTTGAAACCGGCACTGGCCGCGATGGTGATGCCATAACCGCCAATGGTCAGCGAGGCGATGCGCCAATAATCGACAGCCGCCGCCCGGCCTTCTTCGCCCGGCAGGAAAGCGGCGGCGATCCAGTCCGCACCGATCCACAGGATCGCGGCCACGCCCAGCCCCCAAGCGATGCAGAAGAGGAAGGCCTTGCGGAAGGCTTCGCGCACGCGATCAAGCCGGTCCGCGCCGCCATTCTGGCCGGTGATCGCGCCGATACAGGCGGACAGGGCGAAGAGCGGAACGATGGCGAAAGCCTCGACCCGACCGGCCACCCCCAGACCACCGACAGCGGCGTCGCCGAAGCGCGCCATGGCCAGGCCGGACATGGCGACGGTCATGGCGACCGGGTTGAAGATGTTGGAGATGCAGGCGGGAATGCCGACGCGGGCAATGTCCATCCAGTGATGCCAGACCTCGCCCAGATCCTCCCATTTGAAGTCGATCAGTTTTTCGCGGACGACGAGATACCAGAGCACCATGAGGAAGGTGACGGCATTGGCGGCCACAGTGGCCAGGGCCGCACCGGACACGCCCCAGCCCAAGCCCGGGAAGAGACCGAAGACATCGTCAAGAATGAAGATCGGATCGAGGACGAGATTCACGGCGGCGGCAGCCATCATCATGATGGACGGCACGACCGTATTGCCCAGGGCCCGCAGGATATTGCCGGCCACCATCGGTCCGACGATGAGGGCGATACCGGCGAACCAGACCGTCATGTAGTCGACCACATGCGGCAACATCGTCGCACTGGCACCCAGCGCCCGGAAGATCGGCTCGACAAACAGCATGCCCAGCAGGGAGACCGCCCCGACCGAGAGCAGGGTCAGGGTCATCGCGTCGGTGGAGATTCGGGAAATCGATGTGCCGTCCTTGCGCCCGGCCGCGCGGGAAACCGCGGAGACGGCACCGGCCCCCAGACCGATGGAAACGCTCATCACCAGCATGGTGACCGGGAAGCTCATCTGGACGGCCGCCTGCTGGGCCGTGCCCAGCGTGCCGACCCAATAGGTGTCGATGATCCCGACCAGCATCATGGCGAAGATGCCGAAACTCATCGGCATGATCATCCGGACGATATGGCCGAAGATCGGACCATCCGTCATGTCGTGTGCAGACCGTCCGGCCATAAGCTGTCCCTCACTCGCTTGGAAGGAGCATAGATAGGAAGCGGCTGGCCTGTCTGCACCCGAAGGCCGTCAAATGACTGTGAATTGTTTGCGACGGGCGAACGGCCACCCGTTCGCTAGTCGTTGCCGAAGACCACCCGGCCACCATCCGGCAGGTACGCGAATGCGCAATAGACATAACTGAATTGGCGCGTTTCGATCTGCATGTCGAACCGGCAGTCCGCACTGCTTGAATACGGCGTGGGGGTGGGCACGGAACCGGTCGGTTCCTGCACATCCTTGATGTAGATCAGGCTCAGATTCAGCGTCAGCTGATAGCTGGTCACGCTGTCACCGCTGTCATCCACCGCCTCGACCGAATAAGTGCTGGGAGGCCCCGAATTGACCGGATTTCCCGCAGGTGGCGTGACCAGCATCTCGCCATTCGGGGCGAACTGGACCGAGAAGACCTGTTCCGCATACTCCGGCGTATTCCCGGCGGGCGCGACCGTCACGGGGAATGTCAGCCCGACCAGCGCCTCCACGGATGTGTCGTCGGCCAAGGCCGACGAGGATAGGCCTGCCAGGGCCAGGGCGGCTGTCATCAGTTTGCGCATGGTCTTTCCCCCGTGAGCGAGATGTCACGGGGGCAGACTACACGCCAAGGCTTAAAACCGGGTGATCAGGCCAGTCCCTTGTTGAGATCAAAGGCGGCGATGCCGGCGAGATTGACGATATCGCTGACCGAAGCGCCGAGACGGGCGATCTGGACCGGCTTTTCCAGCCCGACCAGCATGGGGCCGATCACGGTCGCCCCGCCCGCCGCCTTGAGCAGGCGCACCGCGATGGAGGCGGAGTGGACGGCCGGCATGATCAGGACATTGGCCGGCTGGGTCAGGCGCGAGAAGGGATAGAGCTGGTGGTGGTCGGGATCGAGCGCGACATCGGCCGCCATCTCGCCCTCATACTCGAAGTCGACGCCCAGCTCGTCGAGGATCGACACGGCATGCTGGATCTTGGCAGTCCGCTCGCCCGGCGGGTTGCCGAAGGAGGAATAGGACAGGAAGGCGACATGCGGCGTCAGGCCGAGGCGACGCGCGGAATGGGCGGTAGCGATGGCGATCTCGGCCAGGGCCTCCGGATCGGGGAATTCCGTCACGGAGACATCGCCGATCACCAGGGTGCGCCCCCGCGTCACGGCCGCGGTGACGCCAACCGTGCGGCTGTTCTCCAGCGGATCAAGCACCAGTTCGACATCTTTCAGGACGACATTGGAATGGCGCGTCACGCCGGTGACCATGCCGTCGGCATGCCCCATTTTCAGCATGCAGGCGGAGAAGACATTCCGGTCATTATTGACCCGGCGCTGTACATCGCGGCGCAGATAGCCGTCGCGCTGCAGGCGTTCATAGAGGAAGTTGGCGTAGAGCTCGTTGTGTTCGGACAGGCGCGCATTACACACTTCCAGCGAGCCCGCCGGAATGCCCAGCTCCTTCATGTTGGCGGCGACGACATCCTCGCGCGCCACCAGGATGGCCTTGCCCAGCCCCTGGGTCTGGAAGCCATAGGCGGCGCGTATGACGGCCGGCTCCTCGCCCTCGGCAAAGACGATGGTTTTCTGATCGCCCCGGATGGAGCCGGCGACCCGCTGCTGCAGGGCGGCGGTGGGATCGAGACGGCGGGCCAGGACCTGGCGGTAGGCCTCGCTCTCCGGCATGGGCCGGCGCGCGACACCACTGTCGATGGCGGCCTGGGCGACAAAGGGTGGAATGAAGGAAATCAGGCGCGGATCGAACGGGGTCGGAATGATGTAGTCGCGGCCATATTGCAGCCGCTCGACCTGGTAGGCCTTGGCCACTTCGTCCGGCACATCCTCGCGCGCCAGCGCCGCGAGGGCCTGTGCCGCGGCAATCTTCATTTCTTCATTGATGGTACGGGCCCGCACATCCAGGGCGCCGCGGAAGATATAGGGAAAGCCGAGGACGTTATTGACCTGGTTGGGATAGTCGGACCGGCCCGTCGCCATGATCACATCGTCCCGAACATCCTTCACCTCTTCCGGCGTGATTTCCGGGGTCGGATTGGCCATGGCGAATATGATCGGGTCCGGCGCCAGCGAGGCGACGATCTGCTTGGTGAAGACACCGGCGGCCGACAGGCCGAGCAGGACGTCCGCGCCTTCCGCCGCTTCGGCCAGGGTACGCTTGTCCGTGTCGATGGCGTGTTTCATCAGGCGCTCATGCCCGCCCGGGCGACCGGTGTAGACGACACCCTCAATGTCCACGACGGTCGTGTTTTCCGACTTCACGCCCATGGATTCGATGAGTTCCAGGACGGAGAGACCAGCCGCGCCCGCGCCGCACAGGACGACTTTGAGATCCTCGAACCGTTTGCCGGTCAGATCGCAGGCATTGATCAGGCCGGCGGCCGCGATGATGGCCGTACCGTGCTGGTCATCATGAAAGACGGGGATGTCGAGTTCGTCACGCAAACGCCGCTCGATCTCGAAGCATTCCGGCGCCTTGATATCTTCCAGATTGATGCCGCCGAACGTGTCCCCGAAACCGCGGACGCAATCAATGAACTTGTCCGGGTCGGTATAGTCGACCTCGATATCGACCGCGTCGATATCGGCAAAGCGTTTGAACAGGACCGCCTTGCCTTCCATCACCGGTTTGGACGCAGCAGCCCCCAGATTGCCCAGCCCCAGAATGGCCGTGCCATTGGACACGACGGCGACCATGTTCCCCTTGGAGGTGTAGTCGTAGACCGTCTCCGGATCTTCCGCGATCGCCCGCACCGGCGCGGCCACACCGGGCGAATAGGCCAGGGCCAGATCGCGCTGGGTCGCCATCGGCTTGGTCGGCGCCACGCCCAGCTTGCCGGGCACGGGTTTCATGTGGAAGGCGAGCGCGTCGGCGTCGAGTTGCTGGTTCGGGGGAAGCGTGGATTCAGAAGCCATCGGAATATCCGTTCAACAAGCGGGCGAAGATGAACTGAGCCGGACCAATCGCCAAGCCCCTGCCGGCGCTTAGCTCCTATGCGCCAGAAGATGACTGAGTGCAGCCTGTCTGTGCTGTTCGCGCTGCAGGGCCTGCCAGCGGGCCGGCAGGATTTCGGGCAAATCCTCGGCGATGAGACCGGGCCCGAAATGGCGGCCGCAATCGCCATGCAGCCAGCTCGCTGCGCAGGCGGCCTCGAAGGCGGGCACACCCTGGGCCAACAGTCCGCCGATCAGGCCGGCCAGCACATCCCCGCTGCCCGCCGTGGCGAGCGCCGGGTCGGCATGCCGGTTGATGACGGGGGTGCGTTGGGGCGCGGCAATCACGGTATCGGCGCCCTTGAGCAGGATGGTACAACCCGCCCGCTCCGCCGCCGCCGCGACACGGGCAATCTTGTGGCCCCAGCCATCATCCAGGTCCGGGAAGAGACGCCGGAACTCGCCTTCGTGCGGGGTGAGGACATCGCGGGGTGTGAGGGTGTCGAACAGGCGCTCCGGCGCGTCGGCGAAATCGGTCAGCGCGTCGGCATCGAGCACGCGGGCGCACGCGGCCGCGCTACTGGACAGGACCGTGGTGCGCGATTGCCCATCCAGTCCCAGGGCCGGGCCGATGACGGCGGCATGGGCCCGCAATTCCTGCAGCAAATCGCCGGCCGCTTCCGCCTCCGGCCAGCGCCTGACCATGACGGCTTCATTGGTGCTCGCCTGGACGAGCAATGCTGATGGCGGTGTCGCCAGCGTGACCAGGCCGGCCCCGCTGCGCAGTCCGGTGCGGGCGGCCAGCCGGGCCGCGCCTGTTGCGCTGGCCCCGCCGGAGAAGACGACGAGGCGCCCGCGGGCATGCTTGTGATCCGCGGACGACGCCGCGGGCAGGCTCGCCCACCACAAATCGGGGTGATTGAGCCGGGCCAGGGGTGTCACGGCTCGCTCCCAACCGTCGGGGATGCCGATATCGGCCAGCCGTTTTTCGCCGCAGGCCGAGGCAGACGGTTCCAGCAGATGCGCCGGTTTCCACTGGTGGAAGGTGACTGTCAGGTCCGCCGGGACAAACACCCCTTCCCCCATGGCATCGCCGTGCAGGCCGGAGGGCAGATCGACGGCCACCACCGGACAGGAGAGGCGCGCCATGGCCTCGACCAGTTGGGCGGCCTTGCCATCCAGCGGGCGGCTGAGACCCGCTCCAAAGAGCGCGTCGACCACCAGGTCCGCCCCGTCGAAGAAGTCCGGCTCCGCCGATTCGATCTCGCCGCTCCACAGGCCCGCCGCCCAGGCCGCATCGCCGCGCAGACCGGCCGGGTCGCCCAGCAGCGCCACACGCACCGGCCAACCCGCCTTGCGCAGGTTTTCCGCGGCGAAAAACCCGTCCCCGCCATTATTGCCGGGACCGCACAGGATGCGGACCTGACGGGGCGACCAGCGCTGGCGAATCGCATCGGAAACCGCCGTCGCGGCCTTTGTCATAAGGCTTTGCGAAGACACGCCGTTTTCAGTCGCGAACTGATCGCAGCGCGCGCAGTCCTTGGTGTTCAGTGCGGCATCGTGCATGGTCGCCCTATTGTGTGGCAGGATTGCCTGATTGTTAGGCATTTCCCGCAGCCTGTGTTTGTGAGTACCGTTTCCGTCTTGTCTCGTATCGGCCCGGCTCTAGCGTCGCGGCGAGATCATGGAGTCCGTGATGAAAAAAATCGAAGCCATCATAAAACCCTTCAAACTCGATGACGTGAAGGAGGCCCTGCAGGAGATCGGCGTGCAAGGCCTGACGGTTATCGAAGCCAAGGGTTTCGGTCGGCAGAAAGGTCATACGGAACTCTATCGCGGCGCTGAATACGTCGTCGATTTTCTGCCCAAGATCAAAATTGAGCTCGTCCTGCCGGCTGATCGAGTCGAAGCGGCAGTCGAAGCCATCCAGAATGCGGCCCAGACCGGCCGGATCGGCGACGGAAAGATTTTCGTCAGCCCGATCGAGAGCGTCATTCGCATCCGGACCGGCGAGACCGGCCGCGATGCGCTTTAACCCAATTTCGCTGATCGAAACTCCGGAGACCGGCACATGTCAGACGCAATCCTGAAGAAACTCAAAGACGAAGACATCAAGTATGTCGATCTTCGTTTCACCGACCCGCGCGGCAAACTGCAACACGTCACGTTTGACCGTTCGGAAGTGAACGCCGACTTCTTCGAAGACGGTATCATGTTCGACGGCTCGTCCATCGCCGGCTGGAAGGCGATCAACGAGTCCGACATGGTGCTCAAGCCCGACACCTCCATCGCGGTGATGGACCCGTTCTACCAGCACCCGACCCTGGTCATGCTGTGCGACATTCTCGAGCCGGGCACGGGCGAAGCCTATAACCGCGACCCGCGCACGACGGCCAAAAAGGCGGAAGCCTTCCTGAAATCCTCCGGCGTCGGCGACACCGCCTATTTCGGTCCGGAAGCCGAATTCTTCGTGTTTGACGATGTGAAATGGTCCACGAAGCAGGAAAACACCGGCTACAGCTTCGACAGTGAAGAAGGCCCCTACAATACCGGCGCCGAATTCGCCGGCGGCAATATGGGTCACCGTCCGGGTCCCAAGGGCGGCTACTTCCCGGTCAACCCGATCGATAGCGGCCAGGACATGCGCACCGAGATGCTCGAAGTGCTCGAGGAACTGGGCTGCCAGCCGGAGAAACACCACCACGAAGTGGCACCGTCGCAGCACGAGCTGGGCATGAAATTCTCCACGCTCACGACGATGGCCGACCGGATGCAGCTGTACAAGTACACGGTCCAGAACGTCGCCGCCGCCTACGGCAAGACCGCGACCTTCATGCCGAAACCGGTCTGGAACGACAATGGCACCGGCATGCACGTGCACCAGTCGATCTGGAAGGACGGCAAGCCGCAATTCGCCGGCGACCGTTATGCCGACCTGTCGGAAACCTGCCTCCACTATATCGGCGGCATCATCAAGCACGCCCGCGCGATCAACGCCTTCGCCAACGCCTCGACGAACTCCTACAAGCGTCTCGTCCCGGGCTTTGAAGCACCGGTCCTGCTGGCCTATTCCGCCCGCAACCGGTCTGCCTCGATCCGTATTCCGTGGGTGTCCTCGCCGAATGCCAAGCGTATCGAAACACGCTTCCCGGATCCGGCTGGCAACCCCTACCTGACCTATACGGCCCTGCTGATGGCCGGCCTCGACGGCATCGAGAACAAGATCGATCCGGGCGAAGCGATGGACAAGGACCTGTACGACCTGCCGCCGGAAGAGCTCACGGGCATCCCGACGGTCTGCCGCTCGCTGCGTGAGGCCCTCGAATCGCTCGACGCCGACCGCGACTTCCTCAAGAAGGGCGGCGTGATGGATGACGACCAGATCGACGCCTATATCGAGCTGAAGATGGAAGAGGTGCTGCGTTTCGAAATGCATCCGCACCCGGTCGAGTTCGACATGTACTATTCCTGCTAGGCTCAAGCCTGCAGCGACAATCAGAGACGGCCGGGCCCTGCGCCCGGCCGTTTTGCATGGCGAAGAGGTTACAGGTGCTGCGTTGTTTCGCCCGTTACGGTCGACGCGAAGCAAAGCATTCGCTACAAATCATCAACCGTCCGGCAATCCCGTTTTCGGGAAGTCCTTTCAGGAGTTCGTATGCGTCGCCGTTTCATGTTTGCCAGCGCCCTTGTCACGCTGACCGTCGCGGCCCCGTCCGCCTTCGCAGACCGGGAAATCACCGACGAGATCACGACGTCCGTTGCGACCTCGACAGCCGGTGAAGGCGGTGGACCGGACAATATCATCATCACGAATACCGGCCGCGTCGTCCTGGCGACGCCGGGCACGGCCGTCACGCTGGACAGCGACAATTCGGTCGAGATGGATGGCGAGATCGAGATCATCTCCGATGATGATGGCGGTGTCGGCATCCACGTCGTGGGTGGCAATACCGGCGATCTGACCATTGGCGGCGACATCTTCGTGGAAGCGGAGAGCCGCGCCGAGGATGATGACGACGATGCCGATGCCGATTTCCCGAATCCGGACGGCCCGACGGCGATCGGCGGCAACCGGATCGGCGTCCTGGTCGACGGGGCCGGCAATTTTGTCGGCGACGTGATCATGGATTCCAACGGATCGATCTCGATCTTCGGCAATGATTCCGCGGCCATCCGCGTCCTGACCGGCATTGATGGCGATATGAGCCTGCAAGGCGCCCTCTCCGTGATCGGCGACCGGTCGACCGTGCTGGATCTGCAGGGGGACCTCTCCGGCGACCTGACCCTGGGCGCAGGCGTTTCCTACCGCGGTGAAGACAGCTACGGCGTCCGCGTCCAGGGCGATGTCGGCGGCGATTTCTATCTCGGCGGCACCGTGTCCGGCACGGCCTACCGTTTCTCGGCCTATTCCAACGACCCGGAATTCCTCGCCACCCTCGATGAAGACGATATGTGGCAGGCCAATTCCGCCGTCTCGATCGAGGGCAGCATTGCCGGCGGCATCCTGTTCGACGCCCCGACCGCTGACAATCGCGTGACCCGGACCGCCGGCATCGCCTTCCGCGGCGAAGCCCCGGCCATGCAGATCCTGGCCTCCAGCGGCGACATCACCATCGGTGAAGTCACCCAGCCCGCCGTCGCGGATGACGAGACGACCGAGGACACGGATGAAAGCGTGCCGGCGACCCCGCTGGGCTATTCCTTCGTGCATCGCGGCACGATCTC
This sequence comes from Maricaulis alexandrii, assembly GCF_005871165.1. GTDB lineage: Bacteria > Pseudomonadota > Alphaproteobacteria > Caulobacterales > Maricaulaceae > Maricaulis > Maricaulis alexandrii. The sequence goes on from NZ_SWKP01000003.1 coordinate 454,266, forward strand.
CACGACCTCGATGCTTAATGATACCTCGTCCACCGCGATCTATATCGGCGGCAGCGATGACGGGATGGGCTCCTACTACACGGCGAGCCTGACTGAGGGCATGCTGATCACCGGGGGTGTCGCGGCCATCGCCTACACCCGCGAAATCGAATCCCCGTCGATCGCCATCCATCTGGACCACGGCGCCTTCCTGCCGATCCTAGTGAATGAGGGCGACATCTCCTCGACCAACAATACCGTCGCCCGCGAGAACGCCTTCACCGGTTCGGCCTATGCCCTGGTGATCGAAGACGGTGCCGTGCTGGAAGAACTGGTGAATTCCGGCCGCATCACGGCGCAAGGCGTCTTCGGCGGCAGCGCCTATGGCGTAATTGACGAGTCCGGCACGCTGGTCAATCTGACCAATAACGGCATCATCCAGGTCTCGCGGACGCCGCTGGGCGCCTATCTCGACGAGAATGACGAAGTCGTCCAGCCGGATGATACCGATGATTTCGAACTCATCGCCTTTGACGGGCGCGCCAACACGACCGGCACGAATTTCCACCAGTATTGGGAACCCATTCCCGATGATGGCGATGACAACACGGTCGAACTGACCCTGCTGGACATTCCGATCTATGTGGTCGGCGACATGCTGTTCGGCAGCGGCGACGACACCGTCCAGATCGAAGCGGGCCGCGTGGCCGGCGGCATCGATTTCGGGGCCGGCAATGACGCCCTGATCATCGATGGCCAGACCGTCTATGACGAGCTGCAGCGCCTCATCGATGAGGGCGAAATCGATCCGCTCGACGATGACCAGATCTACAACGTCCTGCCCTATGTCGTCGGCGCCGTCAGCGACAGTGACGGCAATCTGTCGATCGCCGTGGACCTGGCCACGCTGGAACTGACCGGCGATGCGACGCTGAACATTTCCGAGGCCCGTTTCGGAGACGGCTCCGTCCTGCTGATGCAAGTCGATGCGGCGAGCAACTCGCTGCGCAATATCGTGGCGTCCGGCGATGTGACCTTCGAAACCGGCTCCCGCCTGTCCGTCTCCCTGTCGAACCTGATCGGCAATGGCGGCCAGTTCGAACTGGTGCGCGCGGACAATCTGATCATCGAGGACGACCTCGAAACGCTCAACGACTCGCCCTCGCCCTTCCTCTACGATGCGGCACTGGAGCGGGATCCGAACAATGACGACGTCATCCTTCTGACCCTGCAGCGCAAGTCCGCCGAGGATCTCGGCTTCGACGCGAACCAGACCGCAGCCTATGAGGCGGCCTTCGCGACCTGGACTGACAATGAAGACCTGGGGGCGGCCCTGGCCACCCTCACCACCCAGGATTCCTTCCGCTCGGCCTATGACCAGCTGCTGCCGGAATACTCGGCCGGTGCGATCCAGTTCGCCCTCGCCAGCAATGACAGCGCCATCGGCGCCCTCGCCAACCGGCTGGAAGCGGTCCGCCGCAGCCCGGACGAGACCGGCGGCCTGTGGCTGCAGGAATTCGGCTATTTCGCGGACCGGGCCGGCAATGCCTTCGGTCCGGGTTATCGCGGCCAGGGCATGGGTGTTGCGGTCGGCTTCGACCGTCCGCTCGGCTTCTTCTCCGCCGTCGGTGTCAATTTCGTCGGCGCGGCCAGCGAAGTGGAAGAAGTGGAAGGCGTGGATGATCCCATGTCCGCCATCACCGCCCAGCTGGGCGTGTATGCCGGCGCGGAAATCGGCGGCTTCAACCTGGACCTCTACGGCGCCGGTGGTTTCGACAGTTTCGAGCACAATCGCCGCGTCCTGATCGGCGAGTTTGACGCAACGCCGTCGGCTGAGTGGACCGGCTACCACGTCACCGGTTCGGCCCGTCTGTCGCGCGATATCGAGTTTGGCGGCCGCTATTACGTCCGTCCGGCCGTGTCCGTCGATTATCTGACCCTGTTCGAGGACAGCTATACCGAGAGCGGTGGCGGGGCCGGTATCGACCTGTCCGTCTCCGAACGCGACTCCACGAGCTTCACCAGCTCCGGCGTCCTGACCTTCGGGGCCGTCTACGAGAACAATAATTCCTGGTGGTCGCCGCATGTGCGCGTCGGCTATCGCGGCGAATTCGCCGGCGATGTCGTCGAGACCGATGTGAATTTCGTCGATTATGACGAGGTCTTCACCCTGCGCTCGCAACAGGTTCCGGGCTCCGGCTTCCTGTTCGGCTTCGGCCTGACGGCCGGCTCGGGTTATTCGACCTTCTCCTTCGACTATGACGCGGATGTCCGGGACGAATTCGTCCGTCACACCGCGCGCCTGGTGATGCGCCTGGTCTTCTGATCCGCGCAGACCACGCGCCGGCAACCGCCGGTTAACCCTGATGAGCGAGGCTTGCACGCATGATACGTGCAGGCCTCGTTTCCTTTTGCGCCCTGTTGGCGCTGACCGCCTGCGGCCACCGGCCGCCGGACCAGGTCACGGATGCCTGCCTCATCCTGGAAGACAATCGCGCCTGGTGGCGCGCCCTGCAGCGTTCCGAAGAGCGTTGGGGCATTCCGCCGGGCGTACAGCTGGCCATATTGCGCCGCGAGTCCTCCTTCAACGCCCATGCCCGCCCGGCCCGCAACCGGCTTCTGGGCATCATCCCGACCACCCGTCCCTCCAGCGCCTATGGCTATGCCCAGGCCCTCGACCAGACCTGGGATTGGTATCGGGAGGATACGGGCCGCCGCTGGGCCGACCGGGATGATTTCAGCGATGCCGTGGATTTCGTGGGTTGGTATTCCAGCAAGAGCCGCCAATTGTCCGGCGTCCAGCCGACCCAGGCGCGCGAGCTCTACCTGACCTATCATGAAGGCCATGGCGGCTATAATCGCGGCACCTATCGCGGCCGCTCCTGGCTGATCAATGCCGCGGAGTCCGTGGCCCGCGATGCCAGCCGCTACCAGGCCCAGATCGACCGCTGCGAACGCCGCCTGAACCGGCGCTTCTGGCTGCTCTGAAAAATACCCTCTCGCGCCCGACTCGTGCATGTTAGGCGCATGTCTTCGCAGAATTCTGAAACCGACCTGTTTGGTGGCGCCCCCGCCCCGACACCGGCCAAAGCGCCGGCGCCGGGCTATTCCGCCGCCCATATCGAAGTCCTTGAAGGTCTGGAGGCCGTGCGCCGCCGCCCCGGCATGTATATCGGCGGCACGGATGAGCGCGCCTTCCACCACTTGTTCGCGGAAATTCTCGACAACTCGATGGACGAGGCCGTTGCCGGCTGGGCCGACCGGATCGAGGTCGCCGTCGACGAGGACGGCTTCATCACGGTGACGGATAATGGCCGCGGCATCCCGGTCGACCCGCACCCGAAATACCCCGACAAATCGGCCCTGGAAGTGGTGCTGACCGTGCTCCACGCCGGCGGCAAGTTCTCCGACAGTGCCTACAAGACCTCCGGCGGCCTGCACGGGGTCGGCGTGTCCGTCGTGAACGCCCTGTCCGAACTGCTCGAAGTGGAAGTGGCCCGGGAAAAGACGCTGTGGAAACAGTCCTTCTCGCGCGGCCTGCCCATGGGCAAGCTGGAAAAGGTCGGCCCCGCCCCCAATCGCCGTGGCACGCGGATCCGGTTCAAGCCGGATGCGGAAATCTTCGGCGACAAGATGCGCGTCAAACCGGCCCGCATCTATGCCATGGCCAAGGACAAGGCCTATCTGCGCCCCGGCGTGAAGATCCAGTGGCGCTGTCCGGAAAGCCTCGTGGAAGGCCTGGACATTCCGCACGAGGAAATCCTGTGTTTCCCGGGCGGTCTGGCCGACCGCATGACCGAGCTGACCACCAAGAGCGCCCTGATCACGGCGGAGACCTTCTCCGGCCAGGTCGAGCGCGATGACGGGACCGGCGGGGTGGAATGGGCGGTCACCTGGTCCGGCAACGGGTTCGGCAGCGAAGCCGACGGTTTCTGCCAGTCCTTCTGTAACACCGTGCCCACGCCGCAGGGCGGGACGCATGAACAGGGCCTGCGCGCCGCACTGACCAAAGGTCTGCGCGCGCATGCCGAGCACACCCACGCCAAGAAGGCCGCCAATATCACGCCGGATGATGTTCTGGGCGGAGCCGGTTGCCTGGTCTCGGTCTTCATCGGCGATCCCGAATTCCAGGGCCAGACCAAGGAACGCCTGGCGACGCCGGAAGCCGCCAAACTGGTGGAAACCGCCGTCCGCGACCGGTTCGACCACTGGCTGGCCGGGTCCCCGAAGGAAGCGGCCAAACTGGTCGAATTCGCGATCGAGCGCGCCGATGACCGGATGCGCCGCCGCAAGGAAAAGAATGTCAAACGCCAGACGGCTTCGCGCCGCCTGCGCCTGCCCGGCAAGCTGGCCGACTGTTCGCGCTCGGACGCGGACGGGACCGAACTCTTCATCGTGGAGGGCGACTCGGCCGGCGGTTCTGCCAAACAGGCCCGCTCGCGCCAGACCCAGGCCATCCTGCCGCTGCGCGGCAAGATCCTGAACGTCGCCTCGGCCACCGCCGACAAGATCGCCGCCAACCAGGAAATCTCCGATCTCCTGCAGGCGCTGGGCTGCCAGACAGGAACGCGGTTCAAGCTGGACGATCTGCGCTATGAGCGCATCGTCATCATGACCGACGCCGATGTCGACGGCGCCCATATTGCCGCCCTTCTGATCACCTTCTTCTACCGTTCCATGCCCGAACTGATCCATTCGGGCCGGCTTTTCCTGGCGCAACCGCCGCTCTACCGGCTGAGCCAGGGCAGCCGCACGCTCTATGCCCGGGACGATGCCCATCGCGACCAGATCCTGGCCGATGAGTTCAAGGCCAATGCCAAGGTGGAGATCGGCCGGTTCAAGGGCCTCGGCGAGATGACGCCCAGTCAGCTCAAGGAGACCACGATGGATCCGGACAAGCGGACCCTGGCGCGCGTGGTGATCGACGAGAACGAGCTGCCGAGCCTGGAGAAACTGGTGGAAACCCTGATGGGCAAGAAGCCGGAAGCGCGTTTCCAGTTCATCCAGGAGAATGCCAGCTTCGTCGCCGACGAACTGGATCTCTAACGGTCTTTCCGGACAACATCTGTCATCACCATTGGCCTTCCTCCCGCGGAAGGCTAGCTTCCCTGCCGAGGATATCCGGGAGGGATGAGATGATGCGATTCTGGTCAATGGCGGGTGCCGCCGCAGCGATGGCCCTGACGGCAGTCACGCCGGCCTCGCAAGCGGAACCGATTGAATTCTATCAGGTCGACGGGGTGCCCTATGATGAGAGCATCCCGACGCCGGAAGAATTTCTCGGCTTTGGTGTGGGCGACCGGCCGGTGCGTCATGACCTGATGGTCGCCTATCTGCGCGAACTGGCAGAGATTTCCGACCGCATCAGCGTCGAGACGATCGGCTATTCCCATGAGGGCCGGCCGATCCTGTTCTTCGTCGTCACCTCGCCGGACAACCAGGCCCGTATCGACGAGATCCGCGACGCCCATCTGGCGTCTCTGGAGCCGGGCGCGCCCGCCAGCGATGGCCCGGCCGTGGTCTGGCTGAATTATGGCGTCCACGGCGCAGAATCGGCGGGCATGGATGCCGCCATCCCCACGCTTTACCACTACGCTGCGGCCGAAGGCCTGGAAGTGGAAGCGGATCTGCGCGAAGCGGTGATCCTGATCACGGCGGTGTTCAATCCGGACGGACATTCGCGCCGGATCAATCATGTGGAGACCTTTTCCTCCACCGTGCCGACCACGGATCCGGATCATGAACAGCACAATCTGTGGACCACGGCCCGGGTCAATCACTACTGGTTCGACCTGAACCGGCAATGGCTGCTTCAAACCCAGCCGGAAAGCCAGGCCTGGCTGACGCAATGGCATCGCTGGAAGCCGATGGTCTCCGCCGATTTCCACGAAATGGGCACGGAAAGCACCTTCTATTTCCACCCGGGTGAACCGCTGCGCCGCAATCCGCTGATCCCGGAACAGGCGCGCGACCTGACCCTGGGCATCGCCCAGCACCACATCAACTTCCTGGACAGCGAGGCCCGCCTCTACACGTCCGAGGAGGGTTTCGACAATTTCTATGTCGGCAAGGGCTCCACCTATCCGCAGGTCAATGGCTCACTGGGCATCCTGTTCGAAGTCGGCGCCGCCCGCGGCGGTCTGATCGAGGCCGAACGCGGCCTGGTCAGCCATGGCGACAATGTACGCACCCATTTCCGCACCTCGCTGACCACCGTGTCCGGCGCCCTCGCCCAGCGTGACGAGATCGCCGCCTATCAGCGCGATTTCTTCCGCGATGCCGTTCAGTCCGCCCGCTCGGATTCGGACCGCGCCTATGTCTTCACAGCGCCCGGGGATCCGGTGCGCACACAATTCTTCATCGACCTGCTGGACCGGCACGACATCACCGTGAACGCCCTGGCCCGCGAGGTCAGTGTCGACGGGATCGACTATCAGCCGGGCGAAGCCTTCGTGGTGGCACTGAACCAGCCGCAATACACGATGATCCGCTCCCTGTTCGACCGCGTCACCGAGTTCGAGGAGAACATTTTCTACGACGTGTCCGGCTGGACCCTGCCTTTGGCCTATGATCTGGACTATGCCGCCCTGGGCAATCGCTACAATGCCGGCCTGCTGGGCGATGTGGTGACGCCGCAACCGATCGGTCTGGACGCCCCGGACATGTCTTCCTACGGCTATGTCCTGCGCTGGTCGGACTATTACGCGCCGCGCGCGCTCTACCGCCTGCTGGACGCGGATCTGCGGGTTCGTGTCGCCACGGAGCCGGTGGAGATCTCCACGAGTGAAGGCAATGTCGCCTTCGGCCCGGGCGCGGTCTTTGTACCGCTGGTCGGCCAGGATGCCGACCGGGACACCATCCATGCCCTGGTGTCCGAAGCGGCCACCGAGGACGGCGTTGCGGTCTGGCCCGTGACGTCGGGTTCCACCGCCGACGGCACACCCGATATCGGCGATGGCAGTTTCCGAGCGGTGCAACGCCCGGAAGTCCTGGTCCTGTTTGATGACGGGCTGGCCCTCTATGATGCGGGTGAAGTCTGGCACCAGCTGGACCATCGCATGCACATCCCGGTCACCCTGCGCCGCAAGGACGAAATCGGCGGTCTGGACTGGTCGCGTTACACCCATCTGATCATCGTCGGCGGTCGAAATACCACCCTGTCAGACGCTGCCCAGACCCGCATTGCCCAATGGGTGCGCGAGGAAGGCGGCACGATCATCGCGACCCGTCAGGCCGCGGCCATGGCCCAGGAAGCCTTCCTCGGCCTGGACCTGCCGGAGGACGAAGCCAGCGAAGAACCGCTCGCCCGCCGCAATTATGCGGACATGTCGGTCTCGGAAGCGGAGCATGTGATCGGCGGCGCCCTGTTCGCCGGCGACATGGACCCGTCACATCCGATCGGCTTCGGTTATCAGGACCGGTCCATCACGCTTCACCGCAACACGACGCTGCGTCTGGCGCGTCCGGACAGTGATCCCTTCGCGGTGGTGGTGGAATACACCGATGCGCCGCTTCTGTCGGGTTATGCCTCGCAACGCCGCCAGGACGAGATCGCCGGAACCCCGGCCGTGATCGCCCAGCGCCTGGGCGCCGGCACGGTCGTGCTGTTCGCCGACAATCCGAATTTCCGCGCCACTTTCCGCGGAACCGAGAAGATGTTCATGAATGCCATCTTCTTCGGAAATCTGGTCGACCGCGCCCGCGGCGACTACCGGGACTGATTTTCGTCGCTTCGGGCCCGGGCTTCATTTGACGCTCGCGCCCGAAGCGCGTTCAATCGGGCCACCTCGCCTGCCAGGAGAAGGGGCAGGCCCAAATGGGGATAATTACGATGAAATTGACTGCAAGCCTGCCTGCGGCCGTGGCGCTTTCCGCCGCGTTTGCCCTGGCTGCCTGCGGCGGCGGGAATACTCCGTCCGACTCAGGCAGCTCCAGTAGCGGCGATGACGAGATCGTCCGCATCAATCTGGATCCGTATCCGTCCACCTATGAGCCCCAGCCCAGCGGCACGACGCTGATCCGTGGCGGCACGGTGCTCGACGGGATTGGTGGCCAGATCGAGAATGGCGATGTGCTGATCGAGAACGGCCGCATCGCCGCGATCGGCACCGGTCTGGAAGCCCCGGAAGGCGCGACCGTGATCGACGCCGCCGGCCGCTATGTCACGCCGGGTGTCATCGATATCCACTCCCATCTGGGCGTCTATCCCTCGCCGGGCGTGCACGCTCACAGCGACGGCAATGAAGCCACCCAGCCGGTGACAGCGGAAGTCTGGGCCGAGCACTCGGTCTGGCCCCAGGACCCGGGTTTCGAACATGCCCTGGCGGGCGGCGTCACCACGCTGCACGTCCTGCCCGGCTCGGCGAACCTGTTCGGCGGTCGCGGCGTGACATTGCGCAATGTCTCCGGCCGGACGGTCCAGGACATGAAATTCCCCGATGCGCCCTACACGCTGAAAATGGCCTGCGGCGAAAACCCGTCGCGCGTCTACGGCTCGCGCGGACGCTCGCCGGCCACCGATATGGGCAATGTCGCCGGCTATCGTGACGCCTGGATCCGGGCCTCCGATTACCGCGACAGTTGGGAGGAATACTGGGAAGCGGCGGAAGCCGGTGAAGAGGTCAGCCCGCCGACCCAGGACCTGGAACTGGACACGCTGATGGGGGTTCTGGAAGGCGAGATCCTGGTGCAGATGCACTGCTATCGCGCTGACCAGATGGCCCAGATCATCGATATGTCTCACGAGTTCGGCTACCAGGTGACGACCTTCCACCACGGTGTGGAAGCCTACAAGATCCCGGACCTGCTGGCAGAGAACGACATCTGCGCCGCCGTCTGGGCTGATTGGGGCGGGTTCAAGATGGAAGCCTATGACAGCATCCGCGAGAACCTGGCCATGACGCACGCCAATGGTGCCTGCGCCATGATCCACTCCGATGACGACAACGGCATCCAGCGGCTCAACCAGGAAGTCGCCAAGGCGCTGGCCGATGGCCGTCGCGCCGGCCTCGATATTTCCGAGGCGGAAGCCTGGGCCTGGCTGTCGTCCAATCCGGCCAATGCGCTGGGTATCGGCGACGAGACCGGCTCGCTGCAGGAAGGCTATCGCGCCGATGTCGTCCTGTGGTCCGGCAATCCCTATTCCACCTATACCCGGGCCGACCAGGTCTGGATCGACGGTGCCCTGAGCTATGACCGTTCGGATGCCGACATGCAGCCCGTGCGTGACTTCATGCTCGGCCAACCCGGCGAAGGAGAGCAGTAATGAAACAGCTCATCTCAGCTTTTGCAGCGACGCTCACCCTCGCCGCCCCGGCGCTGGCACAGACCTATGCCATCACCAATGGCCAGGTCGTGACCAATACCGACAGCGGCATTCTGGAGAGCGCCACGGTGCTGGTGCGTGACGGCGATATTGTCGCCGTGGGCGCCGGCATCGAGGTTCCGGCCGAGGCCACGGTGATCGATGCCGAGGGTGGCTGGGTCACGCCCGGCGTGTTCGCGCCCTACTCCCAGCTCGGCCTGATCGAGGTCGCGCTGGAGGACAGCACGAATGACCAGGCCGCCAGCGAGTCGCCCTTCTCGGTGGCCCTGGATGTGACCGACGGGTTCAACCCGAACGGCACCTATATCCCGACCCACCGGATGGAAGGCGTCACCCGTGCCGCGATCTATCCGGGCACCGGCCACAATATCTTCGGGGGCCAGGGCGGTCTGGTATCGACCAGTGGCGAGGCCGATTCGGTCTTCGAAAGCGGCAGTTTCGTCTTCGTCGACCTGTCCCAGTCCGGTGCCAGCCGGGCCGGCGGTTCGCGTCCGGCGGCCTGGGCCTATCTGGCCGCGGCCCTGGCCGATGCCCGGGGCTATCCGGGCCGGTTTGCCGGGGATCATGAAGGCGATGCCCTGAACCGCTATGACGCGGCGGCCCTGCTGCCGGTCGCCCGCGGCCGGGTGCCGCTGGTCGTGCAGATCAACCGCGCCGCCGACATCCGCCGGGCCATCCGTTTCCAGGAAGAGAATGCGCCGGTTCGCCTGATCCTGGTCGGGGCGACGGAAGCCTGGATGGTGGCGGACGAGCTGGCCGCCTCGGGCATTCCGGTCATCATCGACCCGCTGCACGATCTGCCGTTCAACTTCGATTCCCTCGGAGCGAGCCTGCAGAACGCCGCGCATCTGGATGAAGCCGGTGTCACCGTGGCCTATGCCACGCTGACGGCAGACGGGTATTTCAATGCCCGCCTCCTGCCGCAGAATGCCGGCAATGCCGTGGCCAATGGCGTCGCCTGGGATGCGGCTTTCCGTGCCATCACGCTCACCCCGGCCGAGATTTTCGGCGTCGGTGACCGCTATGGCGCCCTGGCGCCGGGTTATGCCGGTGATGTCGTGGTCTGGGACGGTGATCCGCTGGAAGTGATGAGTGCGCCGACGGCGGTGCTCATCGATGGCGAACCCACCGAGATGGAATCGCGGCAGACCCAGCTGCGGGACCGTTACATCAATATCACGGATGACACCCCATTCGCCTATAGAGACTAGGGTTTCAGCCCTGTTGCGTTGACACAACGCACCGGGACCGTATTTTGCGCCACACCAGCGGCCGCGCCCCAACGGCGCGGCCGCTTTCGTTCCGCTTATGCAAAGGGCGCCATGACGTTCGCCGAACTCGGACTTAGTTCCAAACTCCTCGAAGCCATTGAAACGGCTGGTTATACCGAGCCGACCCCAATCCAGGCAGGCGCCATCCCGCCTGCCCTGGCTGGCAAGGATGTCTTGGGCATCGCCCAGACCGGCACCGGAAAGACCGCCTCCTTCACCCTTCCCCTGATCGAGCGCCTGTCGCGCGGCCGCGCCAAGGCCCGCATGCCGCGCTCCCTGATCATCGCCCCGACTCGCGAACTCGCGGCTCAGGTCGCGGAGAATTTCGAGACCTATTCCAAGGGTCAGAAACTCTCCATGGCGCTGCTGATCGGCGGCGTGGCCTTCAAGCCGCAGGAAGAGATCCTGAACAAGGGCGCCGATGTCCTGATCGCGACGCCGGGCCGCCTGCTCGACCATTTCGAGCGCGGCAAGCTGTTGATGAGCGGCGTGCAATTCCTCGTCGTCGACGAAGCCGACCGCATGCTGGACATGGGCTTCATCCCGGATCTGGAACGCATTTTCAAAATGGTGCCGCCGCGCCGGCAAGTCCTGTTCTTCTCGGCCACCATGCCGAAGGAAATCCAGAGCCTGGTCGACCGTTTCCTGAATGACCCGGAACGCGTGGAAGTTTCCCGCCCGGCCACGACCAGCGTCAATATCAAGCAATACCTGGTGAAGCTCGGCTCCAGTGTCGCCAAGGACAAGCGCGCCGCTCTGCGCGCCGCCATGAACCGCGACGGTGTGAAGAACGGCATCATCTTCGCCAACCGCAAGCGCGATGTGGATATTGTTGCCCGCTCGCTGCAGCGCCACGGCTTCTCCGCCGCGCCGATCCATGGCGATCTGGACCAGTCCTCGCGCACGCAGACCCTAGCCGATTTCAAGTCCGGCGAGCTGCGCTTCCTGGTGGCCAGTGATGTGGCCGCCCGTGGACTGGACATTCCCAATGTCAGTCACGTCTTCAACTATGACGTCCCGCATCATGCGGACGATTATGTCCACCGCATCGGCCGTACCGGCCGGGCCGGCAATACCGGTGAGAGCGTCACGATTTCCACGTCGGCGGATTCCAAATCCCTCGCCGCCGTGCTGAAGCTCATCCAGCAGGACATTGAAATCCTTGAGCTGGACGGCCAGACCGCAGCACCGGCCGCGAAGGCCAAGTCCGACGAGGCTGCGTCTGAGGACAAGCCGAAATCGCGCCGCTCATCCGGCGGAGGCCGCAGCAAGTCGCGCGCGGCCAAGAGCGACAAACCGCAAGCCGACAGTGCGCCGGTCGAAAAGGACGATACCGCGTCCGAAACGCCGCCAGCCCGCCAACCGGCCGAGAAGGCTGAGAAGCCCGCCCGCCCGGCGCGCAAGGACAAGAGCCGCAACCGAAGGTCGGACTCGCAGGATCGCCCTGTGGTCGGCTTCGGCGACCATGTCCCGGACTTCATGTCCTGAGGCAGATCGCTGAGTCGATGTGACTGACTCAGCGCGCCTTTTCCACACGCCTGACCCGTTTTTCTCCGGACAAACGGGTCATTTTTACGACTTCTTTTCCTTTCTTGCCTAAGGTCCGGCCTAACACAGACGCAGAAGCGCCTGGCAGAAAGCAAGGAAAAGCTCGTGAACGGTCGACTGCTTGGGAAGGAAGGACGTGAGTTCGCGCAAAAGGCGCTGGAGCTCATGGAACAGTTCGGGGTCCCGCCGACGCCTGAAAATTACGCAGTCTGGATCTGCTTCGCCAGCGATACCAATCCGGAATTGTGCGAAACCCTGCGAGATCACATCGAGACCTCCAAGGATTTCAATGACCAGGTCAATGCTGACCTGTTCGAACAGTATTTCCAGTGGAAAGCCATCCAGGATGCGATCCTGGAAAGCGGTGGCGCGATGTGCCGCGAACTCGGGGTCGTGCAGCAGCAGTTGCAGGACGCCGAGCGCGATACCGCCGCCTATGGCAAGGCCCTGCAAGGGGCTGCCGGCGAGCTGAGCGACAGCCCGGACGAAGCCGGCATGCGCCGCCTGGTGGAATCCCTGGTCTCCGCCACGGCCCGGATGCAGGCGCGCAGCCAGGCTCTGGAAGACAAGCTCCAGGCGACCTCCAACGAAGTGACGCAATTGCGTGATCACCTCGAACGGGTCCGCCAGGAAGCCATGACGGACGCCCTCACCGGCATCGCCAACCGCAAGCGGTTCGACGAGACGCTGCGCCGGGCACGCCGGGACGCTGACGAGACCAAGAAGCCGCTCAGCCTGATCCTGTGCGATATCGACTTCTTCAAGCGGTTCAACGACACTTGGGGCCACCAGACCGGTGACCAGATCATCCGCTTCGTGGCCGGGTGTCTGACGCGTCACTCCAAGGACAGCCATGTCGTCGCCCGCTATGGCGGCGAGGAATTCGGCATTGTCATGCCCAACACGGATGCGGTGGCCGCCAGCGAAATCGCTGAAAAGATCCGCAAGACGGTCGAATCCAAGAAGCTGCTGCGCAAATCCACCAATGAGGATCTGGGCAATATCACGATCTCACTGGGTGTGGCCTGCTATCGTGACGGGGAATCGATCGAGGAATTGATCGAGCGCTCCGACGCCAATCTCTACCGGTCCAAGACCGAGGGCCGGAACCGGACCTCGAATGATCTGGAAGCCGGTGCGCGCAACGCGGCCTGAGCCTGATCATCAGCGACATGACGAAAAAGCCGCCCCTTCCGGGCGGCTTTTTTGTTACCCGTCGGCGGGTGGCTGTGTGTCCTTGAAACTGTCCCGCCCGGCCCAGGCTTCCTTGAGGGCCTGCAAATTGGGACGTCCACCGCGCCAATCGCTCTCTGGATATCGGAAATCCAGATAGGCGAGCGCCACCGCCATGGTCAGCGGCCCCTGCGCCATCGGGTTCTCCAGATCCGCGACCACGGTTTCCAGCTCGTCCAGCGCCCGCAGGATGCCGCGCTCCCGGCGACCGATCCAGAAATCGGAACGCTGGCCCTCATCGCGGACCATTTCGACCCGGCGCATGACGGTCAGATCCAGAAGGCCATTGCCGAGCGCTTCAAGGCGGCGGTCCGTCCAGTCCCGCGGCCAGGGATCACCCGCCTGTTCGGCGATATAATCGGCGATCAGGGCGCTTTCGGTCAGCGCCTGGCCATCATCCATCTGAAGACAGGGCACCCGGCCCAGCGGATTGGCCCGCAACAGGTCCGGGTCATCATCGAAGGGATGGGCTTCGACTTCCTCGATCCGGCCGGTCAGCCCCATTTCACGCACCATGACGCGGCATTTGCGCGAATAGGGCGAGGTGGTGGAAATGATCAGCTTCATGGGACGGCTCCGGCTACCGGTCCTGTCGCCCCACGAGCGATCAGGCCTCTTTGACAGGAATAATCGTCACGCTTTCCCCGCAACCGCAGGCATCGGTCTGGTTGGGGTTGTTAAACACGAATTTGGCATGAAGCGGCGTGACTTCATAGTCGATCTGGGTTCCGAGCAGGAAGAGAAGCGCCTTGGATTCCAGAACGATCTCCACGCCCTTATCCTCGACGCGCTCATCGAGCGCCTCCGGCGCCTCGACATAGTCCATCTCGTATTCCATGCCCGCGCAGCCGCCATTCTTGACGCCGACGCGCAGGAATCCGGTACCGCGCTGGGCCATGATCGACTTCACGCGATCGGCAGCCGCCTCGGTCAGGGTCACAGCCTTGGGACGTTCACGTACGGCCATGCGGCCCTCCTAGAACATGTTCAGCGCAAGACGCGCTTCATCAGACATGCGGTCGGGCGTCCAGGGCGGCTCGAAGGTGAGCTCCACCAGCGCCCGCTCGACACCATCGACCTTCTCGACAGCCTCCTGCACCCAGCCGGGCATTTCGCCCGCCACGGGGCATCCAGGGGCCGTCAAGGACATTTCCACCTTCAAGGTCCGGTCATCTTCCAGATCGACCTTGTAGATCAGGCCCAGCTCGTAGATGTCGACCGGGATTTCCGGGTCGTAGACGGTCTTCAAGGCCTCAACGACATCGTCGGTGATGCGCGCCAGTTCCTGCTCCGGAATCGCGCTCGGTGCCGGCGAGACGGCATGCGCCACCTCGTCCGGCGTTTTCGGCGCGGCGGACGGAGCCGACTGGGCCGGGACCTTGGCCGAAGCGGACAGGTCGATCATGTCGCGTTGGGTATTCTCGGTCATGTCACAGCCTAGATGAGAAAGCTTGCGGCCTTTTTCAATGCGTCGACAAACGCATCGGCCTCTTCAGGAGTGTTGTAGATGGCGAAACTTGCCCGCGCCGTCGCCGATACGCCCATGGCCCGCATCAGGGGCTGGGCGCAATGATGGCCGGCCCGCACGGCCACGCCATACTTGTCGAGCAGCTGGGCCAGGTCGTGCGGATGCGCGCCGTCCAGGGTGAAGGAAATGATGGCGCCCTTGTCCTGCGCCGTGCCGATCACCCGCAGACCCTCGATATCGGCCAAGCCGGCCATGGCCCGGTCCATCAGGGCGCGCTCATGCGCCATCACGGCAGCACGATCATGACGCTCCATCCAGCGGATGGCGGCACCCAGGCCGATCGCATCGGCAATCGCCGGCGTGCCGGCCTCGAACTTGTGCGGCAGATCGGCCCAGGTGACGTGGGTCTCATAGACATCGGCGATCATCTCGCCACCGCCCATATAGGGAGGCAGACGCTCCAGCCAGTCGCGCTTGGCGTAGAGCGCGCCGATGCCGGACGGGCCATAGAGCTTGTGACCGGTGAAGACGAAGAAGTCGCAATCAAGCGCCTGGACATCGACCGGCAGGTGGACGGCCGACTGGGAGCCATCGAGCAGAAGCGCGATGTTGCGATCATCGGCAATCTGCTTGATCCGCGTCACATTATTCACCGTGCCAAGCACGTTGGACATGTGGGTTATGGCGATCAGGCGGGTGCGCTCATTAACCAACTCTGCCAAGTGTTCATAGTCCAGCTCACCCCGCTCGGTGACCCGCACCCATTTGATGGCTAACCCCCTGCCCTCACTGGCCAAACGCCAGGGAACGATATTGGAGTGGTGCTCCATCTGGGAGAGGACGATCTCGTCACCCGGCTCGCACATTTGGCAGAAAGAGTGGGCAACAAGGTTAATCGCCTCGGTCGAGCCGCGCGTGAAAACGATCTCTTCGGTGGAGCCGGCATTGAGGAAACGCCGGACATCCTCGCGCGACTTCTCGAACTCTTCCGTCGTCTCATTGGCGAGCGTGTGGAGGCCGCGATGCACATTGGCGTAGGAGGCGCGATAGACACCGGCGACACTCTCGATCACGAATTCCGGCTTCTGCGCCGAGGCGGCATTGTCCAGATAGACGAGCGGATTGCCATTGATCTCGCGCTGCAGGATCGGGAATTCAGCGCGAATGGCCTCGACATTCAGCGCCGGGGATATGCTCGACTGTGCGGTCATGACAGGGCCTCCAGACGGGTGCGCAATTGCGCTTTCAGATCTTCGCGAAGCGTCTCGTCCGCGATGGCATCCAGCGGCTCGGCGAGGAAGCTCTCAATCAGCAGCGCCCGGGCGCGCGGCGCGGGAATGCCGCGCTGGCGCATGTAGAAGAGCGCGGTCTCGTCGAGCGCACCGAGCGCATTACCGTGGGCGCACTGGACATCATCGGCATAGATTTCCAGCTCGGGCTTGGCATCGATCTCGGCACGGTCATCCAGCATCATGGCCCGGTGCGTCATGCGCGCATCGGTCTGCTGGGCGGCCCGGTCAACAATGAACTTGCCCTGGAAGACGCCATGCCCCTTGGCCGCCGCAGCCCCCTTGACGAGCTGTTGGGTGACACCGCCGGGGCCGGTGTGATGGACCACGGTTGTCGTGTCGGCATGGCGGTCGCTATCGAGCAGATAGACGCCGCCCAGATCGACCAAAGCCCCCTCACCCGGATGCGTGACATGGGTCTCGATCCGGGACAGACGGCCACCGAAATCCAGCGAGCGCTGATGCAGGTGCGCGCCTTGGGCCAGGGTGATCTCTGCCGAGGAGATGAAAACGCCCGCGGCTTCGTCCGGAGCGATGATGATGCGGTCGAGACGCGCATTCTCTTCCAGCGTGATGGCGAGGTGCCAATTGCCCAGCGCCGCGGCTTCTGCGCTGTAGCGCTCGACCAGGGTCACGGAGGCGCCGGCCGGAATGACAAGGGACGCATCGGCCGCGCTGGCGCCAGTCGAGGCCGTCACGCCCAGCTCAATGTGAGCCCCATCGGTGACCGGCGTTTCGAGACCGGTGACCGTCATCCGGCCCGGCGCGGTCACATCATTAGCGGCCCGGCGCAGATCCGACCATTTCCAAAGCTCGTGACGGCGCGTCGGCAGGCCGTCGCGGCGGGTCGCCTCGCGCAGTTGGGCCTGCCAGCCCGTCGCGCCGTCGAGCGCGTCGATCAGGGCCAGTTCGGCCGGGGTATGGGTGAGTGTGGCCGTCATGGATCAGGCGGCCTCGCCCAGATATTTGTCATAGCCTTCGGCTTCCAGCTCCTTGGCGAGCTCGGGACCGCCGGATTTGACGATCTTGCCATTGGCCATGATGTGGACGACGTCCGGCGTGATGTGGTCGAGCAGGCGCTGATAGTGGGTGATGACCAGCATGCCGCGTTCCGGCGCCCGCAGGGCGTTGACGCCATCCGACACGGTCTTGAGCGCATCAATGTCGAGACCACTGTCAGTCTCGTCCAGGATCATGAATTTCGGTTCCAGGACCAGAGCCTGGAGGATTTCCATCCGCTTCTTCTCACCGCCGGAGAAGCCGACATTCACCGGACGTTTCAGCATGTCCATTGAGACGCCGAGCTGTTTGGCCTTCTCGCGGATCAGCTTCATGAATTCCGGGGCCGAGACTTCATCCTCGCCGCGCGCCGTGCGCTGGGCGTTGAGGGCTTCCTTGAGAAAGGTGATCGTTGGCACACCCGGGATTTCGACCGGATACTGGAAGGACAGGTAGAGACCGAGCGCGGCGCGCTCTTCCGGTTCCAGCTCGGACAAATCCTCACCCTCGAACGTCATGGAACCGCCCGTCACCTCATAGCCGTCCCGGCCTGTCAGTACATAGGACAGGGTCGACTTGCCGGACCCGTTGGGGCCCATGATGGCGTGGACTTCCCCGGCCGGCACGTCGAGCGAGAGGCCTTTCAGGATCGGCTTTTCCTCGCCGTCCTGGGTCTCGACCTGGCAGTGGAGGTTTTCGATGTTCAGCATGTCGATCGACCTGTCAGTTCGGGTTCAGCGGCGCATAGGCCACACATTCGATTTCAACGGCGGCGCCCAGCGCCAGGGCCGCAACGCCGGCCGTCGCCCGTGCCGGACGGTGATCGCCCAGGGCTGCGGCATAGGCCTCATTCATCGCCGGATAATCGGCCATGTCGGCGAGATAAATGGTGCAGGAAGCCAGATCGTCCAGCGTCGCGCCCACCAAGCCGAGCGAGGTCTCGATATTGGCCATGGTCTGCGTCGTCTGAGGTCCGGCACCGCCCGGCACCAGGTCTTCAGTGCCCGGGTAACGGCCGAGATGACCGGAGACAAAGAGCAGATCGCCCGCCCTCGCCACGGAAGAGAACGGTGCCCAGTCCGGCAGTCCGTCCACACGGTAGGTCTCGAGCGGCGGTGCATCGCGGTCGATACGGACATCGGCACTGTCGGCGACGAGGACACAGCCTGAGAGGCCAAGCGCCGCGAGTGGCGCCAGGATCAGGGTACGCATCAGACTTCCCCTTCCCAATAGTCCACCGGCTCGCCGAGATAGGCGCGATAACGGAAATTCGGCTCGTCGGCATCCGGGTCGGACCAGCGGATCGCGCCGATCTTGCCGCTGTCGGGATATTCCACGATGTCGACGGCGGGCATGGTCGAGAAGGCCAGGTATTTCAGATCGGTCGAGCCGGTATTGACCAGCTGGTGCGCGGTCTCCGGTCCACCGATCGGCGCCGACAGGACATGACCGGCGCGCACGGGATGGATCGTGTCACCGAAGCGGTACTCGCCCTCGCCTTCCAAAATGACGAAGGCTTCCTCGATATTGTGGTGGTTATGGCGCGGAAAGGCCTTTTTGCCCGGCGGAACCACGGTCAGCATGCAGCCCAGATCGCGCATGCCCGTGACCGGCCCGAGACGGGCGATCTTCGCGGCAAAGGTCTCGCCGTGGCTCATCTCTACCATCGGAAGATCATCGATATGCGTGACCGGAGGGCGTGTCATGGCGCTTTCAACTCCGTCTCGCACTGCGTTACGAGCGCTTCGGCGTCCAATCCGGAGTCAGCAAATCCGGCACCCGGCGTCAGCTCGCAAGACCCGTCGGACAATTCGGACACCAAGTCATAGACCGGCACCAGACCCGACGGCTGCAGTCGGTAAGTCTGTTGTATGGCCGAGGCTTGACCAAAGCGGGCCGTTGCAGCGATCAAATCCGTCTCCGCGTCGTATTCCAATCCCAGGCCGGACACATTACCGGCCAGCGCATACCTTTCCTCGGTCCACTGCCAGATGCTCCAGGTCAGGTTCGCCGCGCCCGCATCGGTCGGCACCACAAGCTCCGCTAAGCCATCCTGATTGATGTCACGAAACTCCGGCTGGAACCGATTCTGCCAGCGCTCGGTCGAAAAATTCTGCCGCGCCTCGCCCGAACTCGCATCGAGTACGGTCATGGTGATCTCGTTCGCCCCTTCATCGAAGCGCACCCAATTCCCGGCGTCGTCTGTGCGGACACAGGCCGTCGTGATCGGGTCATCGCACGGAACCCAGCCGTGCGGCGTGTTTGACTGCATCAAGCTGACGAGCGTCGCAGTGGCGAATAGGGCCAGCATTATCCCACACTCCCCTCAAGGCTCACCTTCAGCAGGGTCTGGGCTTCCACGGCAAATTCCATCGGGAGTTCCTGCAGGACATCCCGCACGAAACCATTGACCAGAAGTGCCGTGGCCGCCTCCTCGCTGAGGCCGCGCTGGCGGGCGTAGAAGAGCTGGTCTTCGGAGAGGCGCGTTGTGGTCGCCTCGTGTTCGAGGACGGATTTGGGCGTTTTGCACTCGATATAGGGCACGGTGTGGGCACCGCACTGATCGCCAATCAGCAGGCTGTCACACTGGGTGAAATTGCGCGAGCCCTCGGCCTTTGCGTGGATCGAGACCAGGCCGCGATAGGTCTGGTCGGAACGGCCGGCTGAAATGCCCTTGGAGATGATGCGGCTGGTCGAGCCCTTGCCCAGATGGATCATCTTGGTGCCGGTATCGGCCTGCTGACGGCCATTGGTCACCGCGATGGAGTAGAACTCGCCGCGCGAATTCTCGCCGCGCAGGACGCAGGATGGGTATTTCCAGGTGATGGCGGAGCCGGTCTCGACCTGGGTCCAGGAAATCTTGGAATTCTTGCCCCGGCAATCGCCACGCTTGGTCACGAAATTGTAGACGCCGCCCTTGCCGTTCTCGTCGCCGGGCCACCAGTTCTGGACGGTGGAATACTTGATCTCGGCATCATCCAGCGCGACCAGTTCCACAACGGCAGCGTGGAGCTGGTTCTCGTCGCGCATGGGCGCGGTGCAGCCTTCCAGATAGGAGACGTAGGCGCCCTTGTCGGCGATGATCAGGGTGCGCTCGAACTGGCCCGTGCCTTCGGCATTCATGCGGAAATAGGTGGAGAGCTCCATCGGGCAGCGCACGCCCGGCGGGACATAGACGAAGGAACCGTCGGAAAAGACCGCCGTGTTGAGCGTGGCGAAATAATTGTCCGAGGCCGGAACCACCGAGCCGAGATATTTCTTCACCAGTTCCGGATGATCGCGCAGGGCTTCGGAGATGGAGCAGAAGATGACGCCGGCTTTGGCCAGTTCCTTCTTGAAGGTGGTCGCCACGGAGACACTGTCGAAGACGGCATCGACGGCAACGCGGTTTTCCGACCCCTTCACGCCCAGCAGGACTTCCTGCTCCTTGAGCGGAATGCCCAGCTTGGCGAAGTCGGCGAGGATTTCCTCGGGGACATCATCGATCGAGTCATACTTCGCGCCGGCCTTGGGCTCGGCGTAATAGTGGATGTCCTGGAAATCGATCTTGGGATAATTGACCTTCGCCCAGTTGGGCTCCTCCATGGCGAAGAAGCGTTCCAGCGCCTCCAGACGCCACTGCGTCATCCAGTCCGGCTCACCCTTCTTGGCCGAAATGAAGCGCACGGTATCGGCGTTCAGACCCTTGGGAGCCAGATCCTGTTCGATATTCGTCGTGAAGCCGTACTTGTACTTGTCGGCCTCAAGATTCTTGACGTCTTCAATGGTTTGCTTGACCGCAGGCATCAGCTTACCGCCTTGAGAGTTTGAGTTTTCGAGGCCGGCCGGGCGCGCCGTACGGCCTCGATCCAGGCCGTTACGAAGGCGTCTGCCTCATCCGGTTGCGAATTCCAACCCAGGCTGACACGTGCAAAGCCCTGGGAGGCATCCTTTTCGAGCCCGACCGCATTGCCGATTTTCGACCCGTTGGCCTTGCCGGAGGAGCAGGCCGAACCGGCGGAAATCGAGAAACCCGCCAGATCCAGCGCCATGACCTGGGTCTCGCCCTTCCAGCCCGGACAGGCCAGACCGATCGTATTGGGCAGGCGCGGAGCGTCCTTGCCGATCAGGTGCAGGTCAGGCGCTGCTTCGAGCAGGCCGGCTTCCATCCGGTCGCGCAGCGACGCCAGGGCCGCGAAATCATCCAGAGAGGCGACGGCCTCTTCCAGGGCCAGGCCCAGTCCGGCAATGCCGGCGACATTGAGCGTGCCCGCGCGACGGTTCTTTTCCTGGCCGCCGCCATGCAGTTGGCGCACGAGCGGCGCGTCGCAAGACGCGATCAGGGCGCCCACACCCTGCGGACCGCCAAACTTGTGGGCCGAGATCGCCATGTAATCGGCGCCCAACCCGGCGAAATCGACCGGGATCTTTCCGGCGGCCTGTATGGCATCGACGATGGCCAGACCGTCATGCTCCTTCACCAGGCGCACCGCCTCGGCGACAGGCTGGATGGTGCCGATCTCGTTATTGACCAGCATCATCGCCAGGACGGGACGTCCGTGCGTGTCGCCATTCCAACCATCCAGCAAGGCCTCCAGCGCCTTGATGTCGGCGACACCGTCGGCGGTGACCGGAATATCCATCACGGGGAGGCCACTGGCCGCTGCGGTCGCCGCCACGGCTTCATGCTCGATTGCGGAATGCAGGATCGTGCCGGCCTGACCGGCCTGGATGGCGCTATGCAGCGCGAGATTGAGCGCTTCGGTGCCGCAACCGGTGAAGATCACGTCTTCAGGCCGCGCACACAGGGCCTTGCCGACCCGGCGGCGCGCGGTTTCCACCCGGCGCTGCGCCGCCTGCCCGTCCCCGTGAACGGAGGACGGATTGCCGGTTTCGCCCATGACCTCGGTCATCAGCTCGATCACGGACGGTCGCACCGCCGTGGTCGCGTTATGATCCAGATAGATCCGCATCTGTCCTATTCCGCTGCGTGCGTCTCCGCGCCGGCACTGCCCGGCTTGCGGTTCAGGGCACCGGTCGCGGCACCCAGGAGCCGGCGTTCCAGCACGTCTTCCAGCGTGATGGAGGAGAGGAAGAGATAAATGTGACGGCCCAGTTCATCCCACAGATCATGGGTGATGCAGCGGCGGCCATCGGCAAGACAACCCTTGGCCTGGGAACAGCGCGTGGCCCGCAGCGGCTCGTCAACGGCGACAATGATGTCGGAGACACGAATTTCGCCCGGTGCCCGGCTGAGCTGATAGCCCCCGCCCGGTCCGCGAATGGAGGACACGATGTCCGCCCGGCGCAGCTTGGCGAAAAGCTGTTCGAGATAGGACAGGGAAATCGATTGCCGCGACGCGATATCGCTCAGCGTCACGGGACCATCATCACAGGCATCGGCCAGATCGGCCATCGCCATCACTGCGTAGCGCCCTTTGGTGCTCAGCTTCATGCGAATACCTCCTTAAACGCTCGCATCTCGCGTGCCGATCATGCTAAGACCCGCCTTTCCGGAAGCGGGGGCATGCCTTTTCGAGGCGCTTGCGTCCAATATCCGAGTGGAACAGTCAAGAATATGGGGCGGGTCCTTCGCCAATGCAATGGCCCGGATGCCCTGTATTCGCAGCGAAATGACGGAACGACCGTAAAAAGGCGAGTTTGAATGCCCGACGTGATCATTCCCGGCCCGGCCGGCCGGCTCGAAGGACGCTATAGCCCGAGCGAAGATGAAACAGCCCCGATTGCGCTGATTCTCCATGCCCACCCGCTGGGTGGCGGCAATATGGAAAACCCGACCGTCGACATGATGTATGACGTGTTCCGCAAGCGCGGTTTCGCCACGCTGCGGTTCAATTTCCGCGGTGTCGGCCGCTCCCAGGGCAGCTATGACCAGGGCCAGGGTGAACTGGCGGATGCCGCCACCGTGCTGGACTGGGTGCAGGGCTACAACTCCGCCGCCCGCTTCTGCTGGGTTGCCGGACACTCCTTCGGGGCCTGGATCGGCATGCAGCTCCTGATGCGCCGTCCGGAAATCGCCGGCTTCATTTCTGTTGCCCCGCCGACCAACATGTATGACTTCACCTTCCTGGCCCCCTGCCCGGCTTCGGGCATCATCGTGCATGGCAGCGCCGACAAGATCGTCCCGGCGGACGATGTCGACCGCGTCATGTCCAAGGTGCGTGTCCAGAAAGGGATCGAGATCAAGACGGAAGTCGTGCCGGACGCCAACCACCTCTTCTCCGAGCATCTGGAGACGCTGGAAGGCCATATCCAGTCCTATCTGGATGAACGCCTGCCGCTGGTGGAAAAGGAGCGCTCCGAGCGCACGATCACCGGCAAGCGTTGAGCCACACCGGTTCTCGCAAAGGAACCGGACCCCGGCCCAAGCGGCCGGGGTTTTTCTTTGCCGGTCAGTCGCCCGGCGTCCACTCACCCGACTTGCCATAGCCCGGCGCATGCGTGGCAGGGCCGGACATCAGCTTGCTGCGCCGGACGGGTTTGACAGGGGCCGCGGCCGGATCCGGGATGAGCTCCGCCAGGCGATCCGGCAGTTCGAGGGCTTCCAGGATTTTCTGGAGATCTTCCAAAGAACCGCCGCGGCCTGTCTCGATCTGTTGCAGAACAACACGTGACAGACCGGCTTGGGCGGCCAGGACTTCCGGTCGCACGCCCCGAGCCCGGCGCCAGGCCGCAAGGCGCTCGCCCAGCACCTGCAAGGCCGGACCCTGTTTCGACGAGGTCGGCGCCATCAGGCGGGAACCTTCGGATCGGCCCGGCGTCCGCCACTGACGGGCGCGCTGACACCGGTGGTGGAGGGCAGGCTGGTCGGCAGGCCCTGCTCCACCCGGGCGGCCAGCCAGGCAAAGGCCTCCGCCTCGATGAGATCGCCGCGCCAACCCACGGTTTCCACCGGTTCGACGGGCTTGCCCATGGCGGTCTGAAGCATGGCCATGAGGGTGGGATTGTGGCGGCCTCCACCGGTCACCAGAACCCGTTCAGGATGGCCCAGTTTCCAGATGGCATCGGAGACCGTCTCGGCGGTGAAAGCGGTCAGGGTCGCCGCGCCGTCTTCCGGGCTGAGCCCCTTGACCGGATCGAGGCTGAAATCCCAGCGATCCAGGGATTTGGGCGGGTCCAAGCGGAAGAAGGGATGGTCGGTAAGTTGTCGCAGATGATCCGGCGACACCGTGCCCGCCGCAGCCAGCTTGCCGCCTTCATCATAGGATTGGCCGGTATGGATTTCGCACCAGGCGTCGATCAATCCATTGGCCGGACCGGTATCAAAAGCGATCGGGTCGGCATCACCGGACAACCAGGTCACATTCGCAACCCCACCCAGGTTCAACACGGCCAGGGGACCGATCAGGCTTTCGCGGGCGGCGAGTGCGGCATGATAGAGCGTCGCTAGCGGAGCGCCCTGCCCGCCCTTGGACACATCCTCGCTGCGGAAGTCAGAGATCACCGGAATCCCGGTCGCATCGGCCAGGGCCTGGCCATCCCCGATCTGGCAGGTCCGGCCCTCCCGGACCGATGTCGGGGCGCGGTGGAGGACCGTCTGGCCATGAAAGCCGACCAGGTCGATCTGATCCGGCGACAGGCCGGTCGCGTCGAGCAATTTGGTGACGAGTTCGGCATGACGGGCGGTCAGCACGGCTTCGGCGGCGGAAAAGTCCGGCGCCTCACCGGAAAACCCCCAGTCCAGGGCCGCTTCGACCGCAGCTTGCAGCACGGCGCGGTCTTGCGCCGTATAGGCGACCGTCTCGCCCGGCCCGAAACGGATTTCCGCCATCCCGTCGGTCTCGATCAGGACGGCATCGATCCCGTCCAGGGACGTGCCGCTCATCAGCCCGATTACGCGTTTCATGCGAAGACCCTCTTTTCACTGCGCGACGCTCGACCTAGAAGCGACCTATCAGGAGAGCATTCATGAGCGAATACAAGTCCCGGCTGGTGCGCGATCTGGTGGATCGTGGCTACCTCAATCAGGCTACCGATATCGACGGCCTCGACAAGGCAGCGACCGAAGGCGTGGTTACCGCCTATATCGGATTCGATGCCACGGCTTCGAGCCTGCATGTCGGTTCGCTCGTGCAGATCATGATGCTGCGCCGGATCCAGCAGGCCGGTCACAAGCCGATCATCCTGATGGGCGGCGGCACGACCAAGATCGGCGACCCGTCCGGCAAGGACAAGACACGCTCCATGCTGGATGATGCGGCCATCGAGGCCAACATCCAGGGCATTCTGAAACCCTTCCGCCCGCTGGTCTCCATCGGCGAAGGCGAGACGGATGCCGTCGTCGTCAATAATGACGAATGGCTGTCCGAGTTCGGCTATCTGGAATTCCTGCGCAAATTCGGCCCGCACTTCACCATCAACCGGATGATGACCTTCGACTCGGTGAAGCTGCGCCTGGAACGCGAACAGCCACTGACCTTCCTGGAATTCAACTACATGCTCTTGCAGGCGGTGGATTTCCTGGAGCTGAACCGGCGTTATGGCTGCACGCTGCAGCTGGGCGGCGGCGACCAGTGGGGCAATATCGTCAATGGGGTCGAACTGTGCCGCCGTGTCGACCAGGCCGAGGTCTTCGGCTTCACCACACCGCTGATCACGACGGCGTCCGGCGCCAAGATGGGCAAGACGGCGGATGGTGCGGTCTGGCTCAATGCCGACATGCGCAGCCCATACGAGTACTGGCAGTTCTGGCGCAATACCGAGGATGCCGATGTCGGCCGCTTCCTGCGCCTCTTCACCGATGTGCCGCTGGACGAGATCGCCCGGCTGGAAGCACTGGAAGGTGCCGCCATCAATGACGCCAAGGTGCGGCTGGCGAATGAAGCCACCACCCTGCTGCACGGCGCCGATGCCGCGCGCGAGGCCGAGGCCACGGCCCAGGCCACTTTCGCGGCTGGTGGTGCCGGCGATGCGCTGCCGACGGTCAGCTTCAAGGCCGATGGTGAAACGACGATCACGACCCTGTTCGTGGAGAGCGGCCTGGCCGCCTCGAACGGGGAAGTGCGCCGCCACATCAAGGCGGGCGCGGCCAAGGTCAATGACAAACCGCTGACCGATCCCTTCCTGCCGGCGACGGACGACCTGCTCGTGGATGGCGCGATCAAACTGTCCATCGGCAAGAAGCGTCACGCCCTTGCCAAGCCGGCCTGATCAGGTCTCTTCGTCGGGTTCCGGTGTGTCCGGCTGGGCCTCAAGCTCGGCCGGATCATCTTGCGGCGTCTCCGCGTCAGCCTCGCCCTGTTCGGCCCGTTCGCGGGCCGCACGCTCGGCCGCCGTGCCTTCGAAAATTCGGCGCAGTACGCCCGGGGCGAAGACGGCGAGCGGATTGGCAAACACGGTCAGGCTGTCGAACGGCCCCTCCACGGAATAGGTGATGCCGAATACGCCCTCGCCCGGACGTGACACCAGGATATCGCCGATCACCGGCACATCCGCAAACAGGGAATTGACCACATAGGAAGGGGCGAGATTGCCGTCGATGGCGGCGGTCTCCGCGCCGAAATCGACCGTGCCGGCCGCCGTGACGCCGAGGGAATTCCCGGCCGCCCGCGCCTCGCCGATCGTCAGCAGCCCGTCTTCATAAAGGATATCCGCCTCGACCTGTTCGAAGGATATCCCTTCCCCGTTCAGAAGCGCCGCCAAGCCCTGGAAGGACCCGGCCGCCAGGATCCGCGCCAGAACCGGCACCTGGATCAAGGTGAGATCCTCGATCTCGACCCGAGCCGTCAGCGGGCCTTCCGTCCCCAGGGGCGGCGCCGAACCGAGCACGGCCAGCCGGCCACCCATGGCATAATCTTCCCAGCCGAAGATCGAGGCGATCCGTTCCACCGATTGCGCCCGCACGCGAAACTCCCGGGCCCCACCCGGCTCGCTGGCCCCGAAGAAGGCCTGGAAGGGACCGTCGATGGCGCTGCCGGAGATGGATACGGCGCGAACACCGGCCGCCTCGGAGCGCCAGATCAGCGAGAAATTGTCGAGCACGCTGCGCTCGGACAGGATGACCCGGCCGACATCCAGATCGATGGCCATGGGAATGCCGCTTCCGCCCTCGCCGAAGGAGGTGAGCTGGGCCACGAAATCGCTGACATCGACATAGCGGCCGGACACCTGCAATTGCAGCGCATCCTCCGGATTGGCCGGGATCGCCAGCTCGCCCTCCACATCGGCCAGACCTTCCAGCACGAACTGGTCGAAGGCGATCCGCTCGGGACGTCCCTGCGGGGACAGGTCGGCAACGGCGCTGAGCTCCAGCCCCGGCGCCTGCAGGGCGATCCGGTCGAGCAGATAGCGGCCATCCTCATCCGTGGTGAGCGTGATATCGGCAGATCCGGCCTCGCCCACCGGTTTCGACCAGACATTGCCCGGCAGTTCCAGCAGGGCCTCGGTCAGGTCGGCGTGCAGATCGACGGCGCGAAAATCGAGTCCATCGGACAGGGCCGAGGCCGTGACCTGGACCGGACCGTCGAACCAGCGCCGCACCGGTATGTTCATCGCATCCAGCGTCCGGGCGCTGACATTCGCCTCCAGCTCGATCTGTGTGGAGGCTTCCCCCTCGGGCAGGCCGAAGGCCTCCTGCCAGCGGACCGACACCGGCGTGTCCATCATTTCCGCCGTGCCACGGGCTTCCAGCCCGGCCTGGCTGGCGGATATCTCGACCGAGCCACCGGTCAGCGAAAGCGGCATGCCCGGCACTGCCAGGCTGGCATTCTCGATGGCGCCATCGACGAAGAAGGGAATGTCTTCGGGCGGGACATCGGTCAGCATGGCGCGGCGGATTTCGAACCGCATCTCGCCCTCACCGCCCACCGTGGCAGGGTCCAGCCCGTAATTGGAGACCAGATAGAGCGGTTCCTCATCGATCAGGGCGAGAATGTCCGAAGCACGGCCCTGCGCCACGCCGCCATAACGCGCCACGGCCCCTTTCGGATTGAGACGCGGGATATCCACGAAACCTTCGGTCAGTCGGATATCGCCGATCCGTCCCTGCTCCAGTGCCACCTCGAAGGCATTGCCGCGCAGGACGGCGCTGCCATCAGCGTCTTCCAGGGGCGACATGGTCGAGATGTAGAGGACCGAGGCGTTCTCGAAATCGAAGCTGAGCGTCATGCGCTCATTGTCCATGTATTCGCGCTCGATATCCTCGGGCAGCAGGTCCAGGTCGAAATGGGCATTGTAGAAGCGTCCGCCCAGAATGCGCTCGGCAACCCATTCGCGGGCGCTGTCGGCCAGTTCCACCGGCCAATAGGCCAGCACCGTCTGCGGCGCGACATCCCCCTCGATGGGACCCGTCAGCCGCAGATGCGGCAGCCAGCGCCCGTCCGGACGCTGTTCCAGCCGGGTAGAACCACTGAGCACGGCCCGGATACCAGACGTGTCGACCTGGAGGCGGGTCAGGTCAGCCGCGAACTCGTCCAGACGCAGCTCACCTTCCGCGACCAGGGCGTCCCATTGCGGATTGACCTCGAAAACCGGTCCGACATCGACAAAGCCGGGCCCGATCTCCAGACGGAAACGCCCCTGCGTCGGCAAGGCCCCGACATACCCGCCCAGATCCGTCACTTCGCCGCTCAGGCTGACCTCGACGAGATCGGACTCGACCCGGCCTTCATGCACGGTCAGCACCGAGTGGACCGGATCAAAACTGGCGGCCAGCCGGGCGCCCCGCATGTCGGTGGCTTCGCCGCCATTGAGCAGGACACCCTCGCCGACATCCAGCGTGATCGATCCTGTCCGGATACCGGTGGTCCGGGTTGCGTCCATCACGATATCCAGGGCGACCGGAGCATCCAGGGCGCGCAAGGGTGACAACGGGCCATTGGCCGGCAGGACACCGGCAGGCGACACATCCTCCACCCGGGCTGACAGGAGCAGGCTCTCCAGATCCGCGCCGGCTTCCAGCCGCACATCGACCGGGGCAAAGCCGGACGGGGTCGCCATGTTGCCGGCAATGTCGAGCTGCAGCCGGTTCTCGTCGCGCTCGAATTCGACCCCGGCCTCGTCGATCAGCCAGGCGATGCCGATCTGTTCGTCGACGATATGAACCGTGGCATTGCGGATCTGGATCCGGCGCAACCGGCCCAGCCGGTTGGTCGCCGCCTGCGGCTCTTCGAGTATCTGGAACAGGCTGGCACTGTCATCACCGCCGCGGTCCGGCAGGCGCGCCTCTGCCGCAACCCGGGCAACACTGCCCAGTCCGGCTCCGACGGCCCCGTCCGGCCGGCGCACGATCGACAGGGAACCGCCGTCGACTTCAAAGGAGACCGGCTCCATGCGACCGAGCAGAAGGGCTTCGGCCGCCAGGCCGGCTTCGATCCGGGGGGCGCGGGTGATGACATCCCCCTGGGCGTCTGCGACAGCGACATCCAGGGCCGTGATAACGAGCGCCCGGCTTTGCGTGTCGAAGCGCGCTTGCAGCGTTCCCAGGGCGACCACTTCACCCTCGAAGGCCTGGGCCAGCATGCGCTGGGCATCCTCGCGCAGGAATTCCAGTTCCACCGGCCCGCTGGACAGGCGCCAGAGGATGGCGCCCACGCCGAAGATCGCCAGGGCGAGCAGGACGGCGACCGCTTCGAGCAGATAGATGAGGCTCAGGCGGAGGGACTTTCTCAGCATTCGGCCGTCCCAACCGCAGCGTCCGCACTGGACGCCACGCTCTGAAAACGCATGTTACACCCATCAACCCGCATCCGCGGCAACAAGCGCAAGAGGGATAGGATGAGCGAACTCAAGACCGGTGACCTAGCTCCGACTTTCAAACTGCCCGGCGATGGCGGCGAGGATATCGACCTGGCCGACTTCCGGGGTCAAAACGTTGTGCTCTATTTCTACCCGAAAGACGATACGCCCGGCTGCACAACAGAAGCGATCAACTTCACCGGGGCAAAGGCGGATTTCGAAGCCGCCAACACTGTCATCATCGGTGCCTCCAAGGATAGCGTGAAACGGCACGATAATTTCAAGGCCAAACATGAGCTGGCCGTGCGTCTCGTCTCCGATCCTGAAGGCGAATTGTGCGAAGCGTATGGCGTCTGGGTGCTGAAAAAGCTCTATGGCCGCGAATACATGGGTATTGAGCGCGCCACCTTCCTGATCGATGCCGAGGGCAAGATTGCCAAGATCTGGCGCAAGGTGAAGGTCAAGGGCCATGCCGAAGACGTGCTGGACGCTGCGCGCGACCTGAATGGCTGACGCCCCCGTCCCGCCTGCCAGCCTGTTCGAGGGTGCCAAATCCGTTCTGGAAACCGCCGATCCGCGCGACAAGGCCGCCATGGCCCGCGCGGTGGCCGCGGCCTGGCGGGAAAAGGGATTGCCGGTCGGCACCCGGTTGGACGCGCCGGACCGGCCCAGCCGCCCGGCCGACCCGCAGCTCGTCCCGCCTGGCCAGGTACCCCGGCGGCGGCTTGGCACGCCGGCAGGCCGGGCCGCCCTGCTGCACGCCATCGCCCATATCGAGCTCAATGCCATCGATCTGGCTTTCGACATGCTGCTGCGTTTCGGCGCCGATCCCCTGATCGCCGAGGACGACCGCGCCGGTTTCCTGAGCGACTGGATCAGCGTCGGTGATGACGAGGCCCGCCATTTCATTCTGGTGGAAGACCGTCTGAACGCACTCGACAGTCATTATGGCGCCCTGCCCGCTCATGACGGTCTGTGGGATGCGGCGCTCGCCACGGCGGACTCCCTGCCGGCCCGACTGGCCATCGCACCGCTCGTCCTGGAAGCGCGCGGCCTGGATGTGACGCCCGGCATGATCAACCGGCTGGAATCAACCGGGGATGCAAAAAGTGCCGGTGTTCTCAAGGTGATCTACAATGAAGAAATCGGCCATGTCGCGACCGGCATGCGCTGGTTCCTGGCGGTTTCCGCAACCCTGAACCAGGAGCCGGAAGCCCACTTCCATGCCCTCGTGACACGTTATTTCAAAGGCCATCTGAAGCCGCCCTTCAACATTC
Organism: Maricaulis alexandrii; assembly: GCF_005871165.1. GTDB lineage: Bacteria > Pseudomonadota > Alphaproteobacteria > Caulobacterales > Maricaulaceae > Maricaulis > Maricaulis alexandrii. The sequence continues at coordinate 485,330 of NZ_SWKP01000003.1, forward strand.
CGGCGCGGCTTGAGGCCAATTTCCCGCCTGATTACTACGAACCGCTAACCTGACACGGCGTATCTCTTGCATGGTGATGTATTGAATTTGGTCGAGCTTTTGTGTCACATGCTCGCTCAGGGGAATTGGGCGGGTAAACTTTCAGCGGCGTAACGCATGTTTTCACGAGTGAAAGAAGCGGTTTGGGGTACTGCGCAACGCTGGTTCCCTGACCGTCAGATTTATCACCGAAGCGACGGACAGGTGCGCTATTTCGCAATCTCGTCCGGCGTTCAGATCGGTGCGCTTCTGACGGCGACCGCGCTGGCCGGCTGGCTCTGCTTCTCCACGGTTTCCGTGGCCTTCCACGGCCGCGCCCTGGCCGCGAAGGATGCCGAGCTCGAGCGTGAGCGCATCAACTATCACCGCATGGTCGCCGAAGCGCAGGCCAATGAAGCGACCGTCATCTCCTTCATGGAATCGCGCATGGAGGAATTCGACCGCACCGCCTATGAATTCCAGATGCGCCACGAGACGCTGCGACAGCTGGTGGACTTCGCCGAACAGCTGACCGGCCAGGATCTCGCCCCGTCGCCGGAACTGGACGATGGCCGCGTGCTGATGGCCGCCGCCCCGGCCGACCCGACCCCGCGCGAAGCCCGTGACCCTCTGGTCGCCGTTGCCGCCCTCTCTGACAGCCCGGAAGACCAGATTTCCTACCTGATGGGCGAGCAGGACGCCGTTCTCGCCCAGGCCGAGGATGCGACCGAGGCCCGTCTGCAGAATCTGCGCGCAGTCCTGCGCCTCACGGGCCTCAATATCGAGGACGTCATCGCCGAGAATCGCGAAGGCGAGGAACGCGGCGGTCCCTATGAGCCGATCTCCGCAAGCGACTTCATCAATACGCCCAGCTCCGCCGGTGGCGTCGAGCTGGACGACGTCTTTTCTTCCCGCATTGCCCGGATCGCCGCCCGCCTGCTGGAAGTGGAAGAGCTGGAAGACTTCATCGACAATGGTCCGCTGGGCGTGCCGATCGGCGTCGCCCATCGCGAGACCTCGCCCTACGGCACGCGCCTTGACCCGTTCACCGGACGACCGGCCTCGCATGCCGGCAAGGATTTTGCCGCCTATCGCCGGGCCCCGATCATTGCGTCGGGACCGGGCCGGGTCATTTACGCAGGCTGGCGCTCGGGCTATGGTCGCACGGTGGAGATTGACCACGGTTACGGCTTTGTCACCCGTTACGGCCATCTCCATGAAATCGCAGTGCGGCGGGGTGATACGGTAGAGCGCGGTCAACGCATCGGGGGGATGGGTTCGACCGGGCGAAGCACCGCAACGCATCTGCATTATGAAATCTGGTACAATGGGTCGACCATGGACCCGGAACGCTTACTGAGAGCCGGACGTTATGTTCAACAAGGGTAACAAAGACCAACCGCTTTCTGACCTGGGATCCCAGCAGAGTGCCCCCCCGAAAAGGACCGCCATGAAATCGAAAGCTCCCTCCATTCTCTCCAGCGACCTTGTCCTGACGGGCTCGATCGTTTCCGACGGTGAAATCCAGCTGGACGGCCAGGTCGACGGTGACGTCAAGGCTGGCTCCCTGATCATCGGCGAAGACGCCGCTGTGAGTGGTGAGGTTCAGGCCGAGACGGTCGTGATCCGTGGCAAGGTGACCGGCAGCGTGCGCGCCCGTCAGGTGCAGCTCGCCTCCACCGCCCGTATCGAAGGCGACATCGTGCATGCCGCCCTCTCTGTGGAAAGCGGCGCTTTCTTCGACGGTCATTGCCGCCACTCCAGCGATCCGCTGAAAGACAGCAATGCCCCGGCCGCACCGACGGTCAAGGACACGCCGGCCAAACCGGCCGCATCGTCCAGCAGCGACAGCAAGCCGGCCGCGGCTTCTTCGAGCAAGAGCCAGGATCCGCTGGGTGATCTGGAACCGCCGATGGCGGCGTCCTCCAAGTCCAGCTTCTAGGCTGAACACCTGACACAAAAGAGCCGGCGGTGATCGTCACCGCCGGCTTTTTCGTGTCCGATTGTCAGGCCGACGGGTCAGGCCTCGTCCTGGTCCTCGCCACCGACCCGGGCCGCCAGGGCCGCCGCCATGAACTCGTCGAGATCCCCGTCCAGCACGCCACCGGTGTTGGAAGTCTCCACATTGGTGCGCAGATCCTTGACCATCTGATAGGGCTGCAGGACGTAGGAGCGGATCTGGTGACCCCAGCCGATCTCCGTCTTGGCGTCCGCCTCGGCCTGGGCCGCCGCCTCGCGGGCCTGAAGCTCGACCTCATAGACGCGGGCGCGCAGCATGTCCCAGGCCTGGGAGCGGTTCTTGTGCTGGGACCGGTCATTCTGGCACTGGACCACGATCGGCTTTTCCTGTCCCGGCATGTCATAGGTCAGACGCACGGCGCTATCGGTCTTGTTGACGTGCTGGCCGCCCGCCCCCGATGCCCGATAGGTGTCGGTACGGACCTTGGACTCGTCGATCTCAACCTCGATGGCATCATCGATGGAGGGGAACACCCCGACGGAGGAGAAACTGGTGTGACGGCGGGCGGAGCTGTCGAAGGGCGAAATCCGCACCAGGCGGTGCACGCCGCTCTCCGTCTTCAGCCAGCCATAGGCATTCTCGCCGCGGACCAGGAGGGTGGTGGATTTCAGGCCGGCCTCTTCACCCGCCTGCTCTTCCATCACTTCCACCTTGTAGCCATGGGCATTGGCCCAGCGCGAATACATCCGTGCCAGCATGGCCGCCCAGTCCTGGCTCTCGGTACCGCCGGCCCCGGAGTGGATCTCCACGAAGGCATCATTGCCGTCGGCCTCGCCGGACAGGAGGGCTTCCAGCTGAGCGCGGCGCATGCGGTCGGCGAGACGATTGAGACCGGTGACGGCCTCCTCGACCATCTCCTCATCCTCTTCCATCTCGGCCAGCTCGACGATTTCGACCGTATCGGACAGCTCGGTCTCCGCCTCGCGAATCGTCGTCATCGCATTGTCGATGCGATTGCGTTCGCGCATCAGGACCTGGGCCTTCTGGGGATCATTCCAGAAGTCGGGATGCTCCGACTGTGCGTTCAGCTCGTCGAGACGTTTCTGGGCGGTATCCCAGTCAAAGACGCCTCCTCAGCAGGCCAACTGCCTGCTGGATTTCGTCGGACAGGGTCTGGATGTCAGCGCGCATGGCGTGGCACCTCACAATTCGAGCGGATGGATCGGCCGGATGGCCGGAACAGGACAGCAGGGATTATAACCGCCCCTGCAGCAAGACAAGATGGTCAGTACAGACCGCCCAGCCCTTCATCCTCTTCGTCTTCGTCTTCCTCATCCTCCTCCTCGTCGGAACCCTCCGACAGGAGCAGCGCCAGCGGGTCATCGCTGACAGACGAGCGGGCGAAGGACAGGCCGCTTTCCTCTTCCTCGGTCTCCCGCGACGGTTCGGTACCGGGGCGGAAGGCTTCCAGGATCACGCCGGACTGGCCCAGCGCGCCGGGCTCACCGGTCTGGCGGTTGATAGGAACGAGGCGCACGCCTTCGGGAACACGGAAGGGCGCGACGGGGTAATTCTCCAGCGCGACGGACAGGAAGTCACGTGCGATCGGCGCGGCGACGCGGCCACCGGCCTCGCCCGAACCGAGCTGATAGGGCGTGTCGAAGCCGACATAGACACCGACCACCAGGTCCGGACCGAAGCCGACAAACCAGGCATCACGGAAATCATTCGTGGTGCCGGTCTTGCCACCCAGCGGCCGACCCAGCGGACGCAGCGCCGTACCGGTGCCGCGCTGCACAGCGCCTTCCAGCATGTGGATGACCTGATAGGCCGTCACCGGATCGACAATCTCTTCGCGCATTTCCGGGAAGAGCGGTTCCAGCAGGGCCGGATCCCATTCGGCCTGGTCACAGGTGTCACAGGGCAGGACTTCATGGGCGTAGATGGTGGCGCCGCTGCGGTCCTGAACCCGGTCCAGAATGGTCGGCTGGATTTCATGGCCCCCATTGATCAGCGCCGCATAGGCCGACACCAGCCGTTCCAGCGTCGTTTCCCCGGCACCGAGCGCCATGGCGAGCACCGGCTCCATGTCGTCGTAAATGCCGAAGCGTTCGCCGTAATCGACAATCGGCGCCATGCCCATTTCCTGGGCCAGACGCACCGTCATCACGTTCCGGGACAGTTCCAGGCCGAGACGCAGGGTCGACATGCCGTAATAGCGTTCCGAGTAGTTGGACGGCATATAGAAGCGCTCATCCGCACCGCCGGACGCCACGAAGGGCGCATCCAGGATCAGGCTGGCGGGCGTGTAGCCATTATCCAGCGCAGCGGCATAGACGAAAGGCTTGAACGAGGAGCCCGGCTGGCGGCGGGCCTGAGTGGCCCGGTTGAACTGGCTGTGCTGGAAGGAATAACCGCCCACCATGGCGAGGACACGGCCGGTATGCGGGTCCATGGCCAGGATACCGCCATTGATTTCCGGCACCTGGCGCAGGCCATACTGGCCTTCGCTGTAATCTTCCTGATCGGCGATCGACATGACCAGGATGACGTCACCGGCACTCAGGACATCCGAGGGACGCTGGACCAGATCGCCCAATTCCCCGTCTGGCAAGGTCTCGCGGGCCCATTCCAGGGCCGACATCGGGATTTCACCTTCATTGCCATTAAGCAGTCCGATACGCGCAGATTGGGCACTGGTTTCCAGAACCACGGCAATCATCCATCCGTCATCGAGATCGCGGGGCGTCTCGATTTCGGCCAGCCGCTCTTGCCAGCCCTCGCCCAGCTCGATCGTGTCGAGCGCGCCGCGATAGCCATGGCGGCGATCATAGGCTTCCAGCCCGTCGCGCAGCGCCCGGCGGGCGGCCAGCTGCATATTGGTGTCAAGCGTGGTGCGGATGGAGAGACCGCCATCATAGAGCTCGTCCTCGCCATACATGGAGAAGACCTGGCGGCGCACATTCTCGACGAAGTATTCGGCGGCCGTATAGGTGGCACCGGACAGGCGGTCGACGACTTCCAGCGGCTGGGCCTGGGCTTCTTCGGCGGCTTCCGCAGAGATGAAGCCATTCTCGGCCATGCGGGCAAGCACCCAGTTGCGGCGCTCGATGGCGGCGGCATGATGGCGCTCGGGATGGTAATTGGCCGGCCCTTTCGGCAGGGCGGCGAGATAGGCGATCTCGTGCAGTTCCAGCTCGTCCAGGGATTTGCCGAAATAGTTCAGCGCGGCGGCGGCGACGCCGTAGGCGCGGTTCCCCAGATAAATCTCGTTGAGGTAGAGCTCGAGGATCTGGTCCTTGGTGAAGGCGCGCTCGATCCGGCGCGACAGGACCATTTCCTGCACCTTGCGCTCGATGCGCTGTTCAGAGGAGAGCAGGAAGTTCTTGGCGACCTGCTGCGTGATCGTCGAAGCACCTTCCAGGCGGCGGCCATTGATCACATTGGAGACATTGGACAGGGCCGCCCGGATGATACCGCGCAAATCCAGCCCGCCATGTTCGTAGAAATTCTTGTCCTCGGCCGAAATGAAGGCGTGAACAACATTCTGCGGGATATTGTCGATCGGCACGAAGACGCGGTGTTCGCGCGCATATTCGGCAATCAGGAGACCGTCACCGGCATGCACCCGGCTCATCACCGGCGGCTGGTATTCGGCCAATTGCTCGTGATTGGGCAGGTCGTCGGTGACCCGCACGACATAGACCGCCGCGGCGATGAAGCCGACCACGGCCAGCACAAGCCCCGCTATACCGCCCCAAAGCGCGGTACGCATCATGTTACGCAAAGTGAAAATCTTCATTACGCCTTGTGCCCTCTGGCCGCTCTACCCGCTGGACAGACATAACCCAGGAGCATGACACCGAGGCGGCATTATGACCGCTGCGGATTTGAGATTAAAGCGTTTCAGCGCGCCGGAAGTGCAATCGTGTCACTGTCGGCGAACTCGTCATCGCCGCGATTGGCGAAGTAATCGTCAATCCCGGACACGATGGACGCCATCTGGCGGCGGCGGGATGAGGCCGAGGTGAGATTGCTTTCATCCGTCCGGTTGGACAGGAAACCCATCTCCACCAGCACAGCCGGGACACGCGGATCCAGCAGGACAAACAGATTGGCTTGGCGGTGCGGATTGGACAGCAACGGACCGGATCCGGACAGATGCTCCAGCAGGACTTCGGCAAAGGCGGAAGACTGGTTGCGCTTCTCGCGCAGTTCCAGCTCGAGCAGGATATGGTTCACTTCGGCCAGCTCGGTGCGGGCATTGTTCTGACGGCCGCGCTGGCGGGCGCGGTCCTCAGCACGATCATTCAGCGTGTAGACCGCTGCACCGCGCGTATTCGCGCTCGGCGAAGAATCGGCATGCAGCGAGATGAAAAGGTCGGCGCGGGAATCAGCCATGACACCGACACGCTGTTCCCAGGACGGATACACATCCCGGTCGCGCGTCAGCAGAACTTCGTAGCGACCGGTCGCTTCCAGCTGACGGCGCAGCTCGCGGGCGGCTTCCAGAGTGACATCGCTTTCATGCGTGCCCGAACGGCCGATCGTGCCCGGATCATGGCCACCATGACCGGCATCGACCACGATCACCCGGCGTTCGCGCTCCGGCGGCACATAGACCGCTTCCACGCGTTCCATGATCAGAGAATCCAGGCTGCCAGCCGACGTGTGACTGAAGCCGGAGGCCGTCTGGAAAGTGTCTTCGGTGGAGCGCTCGACATCAATCACCAGGCGGTGATTGCCGCCCGGCTCGGCCGGGTCGAGGGCAAACTGGCCGACGATGACAGCCGGATGCTCCAACTCGAACACGACGCGCGAGGAGGCGGAGGAATTGTTGAAGAAACGGAAGCCGTCGACCAGACCGTGACCGACGCCCTCACCGGCTTCCAGTCCGCTGACGGACCAGTCCATGTCCGGCAAGTCGACGACGAGGCGGTCGGACAGGCCATCCAGGGTAAAGGCGCGAAAATCGACAGCTTCAGCGGTTTCGATCACGACACGGGTCCGGGCACCGTCAACGCCGAAGCGGACATCGCGGACTTCCTGGTCGGCCATTCCCGCCGAACCGAGAAGAGCCGCCCCCAGCATTGCTGTCATGATCGTTCTGATACGCATAGCCACACCATCTATGCCGCAGTGATTCTGTCTACGGCTTTTCGGTCACTCTAACGGCCGGACCTTGACGTTTCGTTGATGCCCGAGCCAGAAAAGCAACGCAACCACTCAACGGCGAGAGAGCCTTTTCATACCCGTTGGAATGATGCATGTTGCCAAGACCTTGGCGAAACCGCAGCCGCATGACGGCTGGCCGCGTCCCAAGTCACCCCGGCCGGATATGCATCCCGCCGGCTTCACTATCGCCGCTTCGGTACCCATTTGACAGCCGAAGCCCCGATCGCCGCGCCCGACGCCCTGAACAAGGTCGGGAGGCGCACATGGTAAACGCTGATGCGCGAGGAGCGCCTGATGCACAGTCCGATGACGCAAAGTCTTGCGACGACAGGCAGCTCCCCGGCCACAGCCCCCCCGCCGCCGCAGGTTTCCAGCTTCACAACCCGGAGCCGGACCATCCTGCAGGCGCGCGCAGGAGAGACTTTTAATGTCCAAGAAAATGTTGATCGACGCAGGTCATCGCGAAGAGACCCGCGTCGTCGTCGTCGACGGTTCCAAGGTTGAGGATTTCGATTTCGAGGCGGAAGCCCGCCGCCCCATCCGTGGAAACATCTATCTCGCCAAGGTAACGCGCGTCGAACCGTCGCTGCAGGCCGCTTTTGTCGAGTATGGCGGCAATCGCCACGGCTTCCTGGCCTTCAACGAAATTCATCCCGACTACTACCAGATCCCCTATGAGGACCGCATGGCCCTCGCCGAGGAAGAAGCCTCGGCCGTACAGGAGGATGCCGACGAGGACAGCGATGACGGTGAGGACACCGCCGCCGCGTCCGATTCGTCCGCCGATGGCGAGGACGCCCTGGAAGCGCCGGAGACCATCGGTGATGATGGCGAGGACGACATGGATGACGCGCAGGCCGCGCGCCGTCGCCGTCAGCTGTTCCGCAAGTACAAGATCCAGGAAGTCATCAAGCGCCGCCAGATCCTTCTGGTCCAGGTCGCCAAGGAAGAACGCGGTAACAAGGGCGCAGCCCTGACCACCTATCTCTCCCTGGCCGGCCGTTATTGCGTGCTGATGCCGAACACGCCGCGTGGCGGCGGGATCTCCCGCAAGATTTCCAACGCATCCGACCGCAAGCGCCTGAAAGGCGTGGTCAACGAGCTGGAACTGCCCAAGGGCGTCGGCCTGATCATCCGCACGGCGGGTGCCAGCCGAACCAAGACGGAAATCAAGCGCGACGCCGATTATCTCCTGCGCCTGTGGGAGAATATCCGCGCCCTGACGCTCAAATCCGTGGCCCCGGCCCTCATCTATGAAGAGGGCAATCTGGTCAAACGGGTGATCCGCGATCTCTATGACAAGGAGATCGACAGCGTGCTGGTGGAAGGCGAAGAGGCCTACAAGGAGGCGAAAGCCTTCATGAAGATGCTGATGCCCTCCCACGCCAAGAAGGTGCAGCACTACAAGGAAACCGTACCCCTCTTCCTGCGCTTCCAGGTGGAAGCCCAACTGGAAGCCATCTACTCGCCGATCGCGCCGCTGAAATCCGGTGGCTATCTGGTGATCAATCCGACCGAAGCCCTCGTCTCCATCGACGTGAACTCGGGCCGGGCGACGCGTGAGCGCAATATCGAAGCCACCGCCTTGCGGACCAATCTGGAAGCCGCGGCCGAAGCGGCGCGCCAAATGCGCCTGCGCGACCTGGCCGGTCTCGTCGTGATCGACTTCATCGACATGGACGAGAACAAGAATAACCGTGCGGTCGAGAAGAAGATGAAGGACGTGCTCAAGCGCGACCGGGCCCGTCTGCAGATGGGCCGCATCTCCCAGTTCGGCTTGATGGAAATCTCGCGCCAGCGCCGCCGCACCAGCCTGCTGGAAGGGTCGACGACAACCTGTCCGACCTGCCGCGGCACGGGGCATCTGCGCTCCACCGAGTCCAGCGCCCTGGTCGCCCTTCGTGGCCTGGAGCGTGAAGGTACGCGCGGCAAGTCCAAGCGCGTGCGGATTTCGGTGCCGACCGATGTCGCCATCTACCTGCTGAACGACAAGCGGGACCATCTGATGCAGATCGAGGAACGCTTCTCGATGCGCATCATCGTCGCCGCCGACGACACCATCCTGGCGCCGGAATTCACGGTGGAAGCCCTGGAAAGCCGCGAGCCGGGCGAAGAGCTCCAGATCGCCCCGCTTTCCGTGGAATCGATCGAGGAAATCTCCGTTCCCGATGTCGAGGAGGACGAGGACACGCCGGAGGACGAGGAGCCGCGCGAAGGCTCCGGCCGTCGCCGCCGCCGCCGCCGTCGTCGCAAGCCCAACAATTCCGACGAGGCCCCGGCCTCGATGGACGTCATTTCCGTTGAGGGCGACGAGACGGAGAACACCAGTGAAGCCTCCGACGACAAGGACGAGGATGGCGATGACCAGCCGCGCCGTCGCCGTCGCCGTGGCCGCCGCGGAGGTCGTGGACGTCGCCGCAATGAGGGCAATGGCGAGACGTCGACCGACGAGTCCGGCGATACGGAACAGGCCGCCGAGGCCGAAACCGACACCGAGAACGCACCGGCTGAATCCACGGCCCCCGAAGTGACGGCCGAAGCCGATGCGCCGGAAGCCGAGGAAAAGCCGAAGCCGAAGCGCCGCACCCGCCGCAAGAAGGCGGATGCCGACGCGGCTGCGGAAGCGGCCCCGGCTGACGACGCCAAGACGGAAGCTGAAGCCGAGACGCCGGCCGCGGAGACCGAAGAGAAGCCGAAACGCCGGACCCGTCGTCCGCGCAAGAAGGCTGATGCCGAACCGGTCGCCGAAGAGGCTCCGGCGGCCGAGGCGGAACCGGTCGCAGAAGCCGAGCCGGTTGCCGAGGAAGAAAAGCCCAAGCCGAAACGCCGGACCCGTCGCAAGAAGGACGAGCCGAAAGACGAGGCCCCGGCCGAGGCGGCGCCCGCCGAGGAAGCCCCGGCGGCAGAGGCCGAGCCTGAAGCGACGGAATCGACCGAGCCGGAACGTGAAACCGAAGCGGCCGATGCCGATGGCGGCGATGACAATCGTCCCAAGCGCCGCGGCTGGTGGAATCGCACCGGCCTGTTCGGCAACTAGACTGCATGCCGGACCGCCCTGGTAACAGGGCGGTCCGGTCGCCATTTCGTGAGCTGGCGTGTTGGGGAACCGCTGTTATCATGACCGGGCGGGGGCAAGACGTGGAGGCAGGATGTCATTCCTGAGAGCCATCGCCGCGGCCACCAGCCTAGCTGTGGCCTGCTCGGCACCGAGTTGGGGTCAGTCACTGATCCGGGATACGGAAATCGAGCACATGCTGCACGATTACGCCGACCCGATCCTGGAAGCGGCCGGCCTGCAGGTCGCCGATGTTGATCTTTATATTGTTGCCGACAATTCCCTGAACGCCTTCGTCACCGGCGGACAGAACATCTTCCTGCATACCGGCATCATCATCGAGGCCGACACGCCCAACCAGCTCAAGGGCGTGATCGCGCACGAAACCGGACATATCACCGGTGCCCACCTGGCCCGGTCCGGCGATGCAATGCGCAATGCCCAGGCCCCGATGTTCATCTCGCTGGGACTGGGTGTCCTGGCGGCCCTGGCCGGTGAAGGCGGCGCCGCCGGTGCGCTGATGGCCTCGAGCCAGCAATTCGGTGCCCTGTCCTTCCTCACCTATAGCCGCGCCCAGGAGGCTTCGGCCGACCAGGCCGGGCTGCAATTCCTGGAGGCGGCAGGCGAGCCGGCCACGGGTCTGGTCGAGTTCTTCGAACGCTTCCGCTATCAGGAAGTCATGTCGCAAGCGCGGCGTTTCCCCTATTTCCGCTCGCACCCGCTGTCATCGGAGCGGATCTCCTATCTGCGTGACCGGGCAGCCAACGCGCCGTCTGTGAACAATGTCGATACGCCGGAGGAGATCGCCTATCTGCGGCGGATCCAGGCCAAAATCTACGGCTTCCTGGTCGACCCGGAATACGTCTTCTACCGCTATCCAGAAAGCGACACCTCCCTGCCCGCCCGCTATGCCCGGGCCGTCGCCTATTATCATGAGGCCCGCCTCGACCGCGCTCTGGAGGAGATCAACAGCCTCCTCGCGGAAGAGCCGGAGAACCCGTATTTCCACGAACTCCATGGCCAGATGCTGTTCGAGAGCGGCCATGCCGAGGAAGCGATTGCACCGCATCGCCGCTCGGTGGAACTGGAGCCGACCGCCCCCCTGCTCCGCATCAATCTGGCGATCGCGATGATCGCGACGGAAAATCCGGACTATCTGGAAGAGGCCTCGCAGAATCTGCGGATTGCCCTGGATATCGAGCCGGACAACGCCTTCGCCTGGTATCAGCTGTCCATCGTGCACCAGCGCAATGGCAATACCTCGCTGGCGCAGCTGGCGATTGCCGAACAGGCTTTTGCTTCCGGTCAGCGCATGCGGGCCCACCAGTTCGCCATGCGCGCCCGGGATGGTCTGGAAGAAGGCACGACGGCCTGGTTTCGCGCCACGGAGATCCAGGCGGTCTCACAGCCGACCGAAGCCGAGATGCGGGAAATGCGCCGCGAACAGCGCCGCAATTGATGGGGCGTTCCAATGCCCGCGGATGATGATCGCCCGGACGGGGCCACACTCAGCCTGCGTGCTGTCTCCGGCCTGAGCGAAGTGGATCGCGATGCCTGGGACGCCTTGGCCAATCCGCCGGATCAGGCCTATGACCCGTTCCTGTCCTGGGATTTCCTGGAAGCCCTGGAGGCCAGCGGCAGTGTCAGCGACGAGACCGGCTGGTCGCCGCGCCACCTCCTGCTGGAGAGCGAGGACGGGCGCCTGCTCGGCGTCATGCCCTTCTATATCAAGGCCCACTCCATGGGCGAATACGTGTTCGATCAGGGCTGGGCGGACGCCTATGAGCGCGCTGGCGGGCATTATTATCCCAAATGCCTGACGGCCGTTCCCTTCACGCCTGTGACCGGACGCCGCCTGCTGGCACCGACACCGGCCCTACGTCAGGCCCTGGCAGCCGGCGCCGTGGACCTGACCCGACAGAACCACGCCTCCAGCTGGCATATCACCTTCCCGGACCTGACCGACTGGCAGACCCTGGGCGATCTCGGCCTGCTGCAGCGGATCGACCGGCAATTCATCTGGTCGAACAAGGGCTATGCCAGTTATGACGACTTCCTCGGCGATTTGTCCTCGCGCAAGCGCAAAGGCCTGCGCAAGGAAAGACGCGCCGCCCAGGACGGGATCGAGATCGAGCGCCTGAGCGGTGACGGTCTTCAGCCGGAACACTGGGACGTGTTCTTCGCCTGCTACCAGGACACCGGCTCGCGAAAATGGGGCTTCCCCTATCTCAATCGGGCCTTCTTCGACCTTCTGCACCAGCGCATGGCCGACAAGGTCATCCTGGTGATGGCGAAGAAGGAGGGCCGCTATATCGCCTCAGCGCTCAACCTGATCGGATCAGAGGCGCTCTATGGCCGTTATTGGGGACGGCTGGATGATCACCCCTTCCTGCATTTCGAGCTGTGCTACCACCAGGCCATCGATATCGCGATCGAGCGTGGTCTGGACCGGGTGGAAGCCGGAGCCCAGGGCGAGCACAAGCTGGCCCGGGGCTACCGTCCGACCGCGGTCCACTCCGCGCACTTCATCGCCAATGACGGATTCCGGGACGCAGTCGCGGAGTATCTGGAGCGCGAACGTCCGGCCGTGGAAGCCGACATCGGCTTGCTGGACCAGGAGAGTCCTTTTCGCGAGGACTTGTAATGACTTCAAACTATTATCCCTGCCCGCAATGTGAGGGCCCGTCTCGCCGGCGTTTGAGAGCGGGCCTTTACATTCACATATTCAATTGGCTTGTGGGGTGGATTGCCATCAGCCTTTTCAAACGGGACTGGCGCTTCTTTGAGCGGGAATGCCGAGCTTGCGGACATGTCTGGTCGCCGCCTCCACCGGAACCCTTTGACTTGAATGAACCAAGGCCCTGACGCTTTCTTCAGTCAGACGCCTTGCATCGCGAACCGGCCCGGACTTCCATGCGAGTCCGGTTGACCAGCCCCAGAGGACAACACCATGAGCCTGTACGGCGAGTACGATCCAGAGAACATCTTCGCGAAAATCCTGAAGGGCGAGATGCCGTGCGTGAAAGTCTATGAGGACGAGCACGTGATCTCCTTCATGGACATCTTCCCGCAGGCGCCGGGCCATACGCTGGTCGTGCCGCGTGAACCGGTGCGCAATGCGCTGGAGATGACGGATGGCGCCCTGCAGGCGACGATCGTGCGGGTAAAACGGATCGCCAATGCCGTGAAATCAGCGCTACAGCCGGACGGGATCGTGATCACCCAGTTCAACGGGGCCCCTGCGGGCCAGACGATCTTCCACGTCCACTTCCACATCATCCCGCGCATGGAGGGCCAGGCGCTGGGCGCGCATGGCGGTGGCCAGGCCGATATGGATGAGCTGAAGGCCCAGGCCGAAAAAATCGCGGCGGCAATTGAAATGCCGTAATCCGGCCGCCTAGATCCGGACCGGCCGGACCGGCCGCGGTCCCAGGGAGCCGTCAAAGCTGAGGATCAGCAGAAGGGCAAAGATGGCGCCCTGCAGGGTGAAGGAAAACAGGGCCCAGGCATCGACGGCGACCATGTTGGAAAACAGGGTGTTCCCGGACATCAGGATCCATTCGCCCCGGTCCAGCATGAAGGACAGGATGAAGACCGGCAGGGCCAGCCGCCAGCGCAACAGCACCAAGACCAGCGTGACGCCGTTCATCACGACATGGGAAAAGAACAGGATTTCCTGGATCAGGCCCAGCGAGCGGACAAAATCGGCAGCCTGCTCGGCATCCGGCCACAAGCCCAGGCGCGCGGACACATCATGTCCCGCCCAGAACAGGCCATACAGAACCTGAATCGTCACCAGAACGATCAAGCTTCGGTGCATCCCATCCAGCCGGCTTTTCATGACAGTCCTTCCCAAGACAGGTACTCAGAACGCCATGAGTCTGCCGGGTCAGTCATCCCGGGTTGGCGGTGTCGTTCAGCCGTTCAAGAAAGATTTCGCCATAATCGGCCAGCTTCTTCGGCCCGACGCCTTTCACCTGTCCCAACTCTTCCAGGCTCTGCGGCCGGAGGGCTGCCATTTCCATCAGGGTCGCATCAGGAAAGACCACATAGGCCGGCACACCCTTGTCCGCCGCCAAGTCCTTGCGCAGCTGTTTGAGCCGGCCCAGAAGGTCGGCATCGACATTCTCCGGCAGGTCCTGGACGCTCCGGCGCGGCCCCGAACCGGTCTTCCGGGAAACATATTCACGGGTCTCTACCTGTGCCTTGCCCGCCAGAACGGCATCGCCGAGCTCCGTCAGACGCAAGGCCCCGAAACCCTCGATGTCGAGCGCCAGCTGGCCACCGGCCAGGCATTGGCGCACCAGGCTCTGCCAGAAGGGTTTGGGGCGCCCGGCACCAACGCCGAAAGTGGGCAGGCTGTCATGGCCGCGTTCGCGGATCTTCTCCGTGTCGGCCCCGCGGACGATATCGATGATGTGGGCGGTCCCGAAGCGCTGGCCGGTGCGGGCAATCGCGGACATCAGCATTTGTGCCTCACGTGTGGCATCGACGAGCTTGGGCGGATCCAGGCAGATATCGCAATTGCCGCAAGCCTCGTCCCGGTCCTCACCGAAATAGGACAACAGGACCTGGCGCCGGCACCGGGTCGCCTCGCAATAGGCGAGCAAGGCGTCCAGACGCTTGTGTTCGCGGCGCTTGTGATCCATGTCCTCGCCATCATTCTCGATGAACTGGCGACGCATGCGGGCATCGGACAGGCCGTAGAGCATCAGCGCTTCGGCATCGCCGCCGTCGCGGCCCGCGCGGCCGATCTCCTGGTAATAGGCCTCCATGGAGGCTGGCAGATCCAGGTGCAGGACATAGCGGATGTCCGGTTTGTCGATCCCCATGCCGAAGGCAATCGTCGCCACCATGATCACGGCCGGCTCGGCCATGAAGATTTCCTGGTGCTCGCGCCGCATCTCCGGTGACAAGCCGGCATGATAGGGCAAGGCCCGGTATCCGGCGTCTGCCAGCCGGCGGGCGGTTTCCTCGGTCGACTTGCGCGACAGGCAATAGATGATGCCCGAGACATCACGCCGGTCCTTCAGGAAATCGAGCATCTGCTCCACCCCCTTCTGACGCGGCATTACAGCCAGGGAGAGATTGGGCCGGTCGAAGCCATGGACCACGATCTCGCCAGATCCACCGAAGAGCTTGCGGGCAATGTCCTCGCGGGTCGCCGTATCCGCCGTTGCCGTGAAGGCGGCCAGACGGGCTTGGGGGAAATGCTGCCGCAGGGCGCTGAGCTGTTCGTATTCCGGCCGGAAACCGGCGCCCCATTTGGAGATGCAGTGCGCTTCGTCGACGACGAACAGGGCTGGTTCCAGACGCTGTAGCGCGCCGATCATGCGCGGTGTCATCAGGCGTTCCGGAGACAGGTAGAGAAGTTTGATCTGCCCGGCCTCGAAACGCCGCCAGTCGGCGACATTCTCCTCGCGCACCCGGCCGGAATGGATGGCGGCGGCTTCGACGCCGTTGGCCCGAAGCCCCGCAACCTGGTCATCCATGAGGGCGGTGAGCGGCGACACGACGATGGTCGGCCCATCCAGCAGCAGGGCCGGAACCTGGTAGCACAGGGACTTGCCGGCCCCGGTCGGCATGACACAGAGGGTCGGCTTACCGTCCAGGATATTGTCGACAATGTCCGCCTGCCCCGGCCGGAAGCCGGGAAAGCCGAAGACGTCGCGAAGAATCTCGGAGGCAGAAGGCATGGGGCCAGCATGCACGGACAGATGATCCGGTCACCTGCCAACATGCACACCGGCCCCGTATTCGGCCCGCCCTGCCCGCATCGGCGTCAGATATGCGGGCTCCACATCATCATCCAGGCTCCGAATACGCCCAGCGCGGTAAAGGCCGTCGCGGCCAGGACCACAGCGGACATGGCCAGTTTCACACCGCTGGAACGGCTGTCCTGGGCCCGCAGATAGAGTTCCAGCAGGATCCAGGGGATGAGAAAACTGCCCCAGGCGACGAAATTGTCGAACCAGCCGGACATGTTGCGGGACATGCCTGCTCCGCCTGACAGGATCGCCCAGCCCATATAACCGATCCGGGTGAACCAGACGCCGCTGACAAAGATGAAGAGCCGCATGGCCCAGCGGCGGTGCTGGTCGATCCGGCGGGCGATGGCGTGGCGCAGGGCAAAGCCCGCCGCAACGAGTATGAGAATGCCGTCCAAGGTCGTGCCCAGGGCCGCGAAATCATTGACCCGCGTGCCGCGCACCCAGATCAGCGCCATGCCGCCCAGAGCCATGAATACAGCGATGAGCATATAGGTCCGGCCCGTCCATCGGTGCACGGCCGGAAACCGCTTGCGAAGCGGCGGTGTCAGCTGGAGCAGTCCGCCGGCCGTGATCACGGCGGCCAGCAGGACGTGGCTGATGAAACCCAGATTCCCCCAGATGTCACCGGCCGTATAGCCCTCCATCAGGCCGGTCTCGTCCCAGCGCGCATACTCGCCGGCAACGGTCACCGGGACATAGGCCAGCGCAATGTAATAGACGAACATCCATTGCCCGGCCGCAGCGGCCAGGAACCAGAGCTTGGCCGATCCGGACAACAGTTTTCGCGACAGGGCCAGCCCTGCAATGGGCCCGCGGGACGGGGCAGCTGGCGCGACAGACGCTTCTCGCATGTTTCACTCCTTGTTAGTCACCGGCAGGGCTATGGGGATGCCGGCCTCGACATTCCCCTGCCAGAGCGGGGCAAAACCCGTCCTGCCGATTTGGAAATCGACCGGAATTCGGGCAAAAGAAGCCGATCAAGGAGTACGCAAATGCTGGATTGGGTCCTGGCCATCAAACTGGGGGTCGCGGCGATCGGCCTGACCTGGATCATCGGCATCGTCATGATGCCGAAACGTCAGACGCTTCATGTGGTCTGGGCGATCTTCTGTGGTGGCCTCGCTGCCGTCATGCTGCGCGAAGTGTTCACGCCCGCCCAGCTCGGCCCGATGGAACCGGTCCTGCTCATCGCAAGCTGTGCCTCCTGCAGCCTGTTCTGGCTGGTGGCCCGCGCCCTGTTCCGCCCGACCGGCGCAGTCGGCTGGCCTCAGTTGATTCTGGTCGGCGGCATCTTCGCGCCGACCGTGATCAAGCAGATCATGCTGGCCATGCAGACCGAAACCGTGCTGGGTACAGCCATCCAGGCCCAGGTTTTTGAGGGGCTGGGCGGATTCCAGACCCTGTTGAGCTCGACCGTCCTGGTTCTGTCCTTCTGGGAAGGTGTGCGCGGCTGGTCACCGAAACTGTCCGGCAATGAAAAGCGTCTGCGTGGCCTGTTTCTGGCGACCTTCGGTCTGTGTGTCTCGACCTGCGTCATGCTGCTGGATCATGGTGACGCCAATCTGCCCGCCTCCTTCATGGCCGCGACGCAGGCGGCCTGTGCCTTCGCGATCCTGATCGTGACCAGTGTCGCCGTGCGCTATCGCGAGCATCACCCCCTGCCCCGGCCGTCAGCCGGCACCAAGCCGGCCCTGGCTGCGGATGCGCAACGGGAGGCGCGCGAACTGGCCCAGCGTATCCGCGCCCTGATGGAACAGGATGCGCCCTATCTGGATCCGGACTTCAAGGTGGCGGGCCTAGCGCGCCGGCTGCGCGAGCCGGAATACAAGGTGTCCCGGGCGATCACGGCGGGCCTGGAAGCTCCGAATTTCAACCGCTATGTCAACGCCTGGCGAATCGAACACGCCAAATCCCTGCTGGCCGATCCGGAGCTGGCCCGTGAGCCGGTTCTCAATGTGGCGCTGGACAGCGGGTTTGCCTCTCTGGGGCCGTTCAACCGGGCCTTCAAGGATATGACCGGGCAAACGCCCCGGGCCTATCGCAAGTCCGCACGGGACAGCGAAAGCGGGTTGGCCCGCACGGCCTGACGGAGGACCGGTCTCACAAACAAGAACGGCGCCCCGCGGGGCGCCGTTCCGGTTTCAGGAGGATGGTGAGGATCAGACCTCTTCCTTCTTGTCCTTTTTCTTGGCGTTGCGCGGCAGGAGCCGGTCGCCAGGCGTGATGTGGAAGTCGAGCCGCTCGCTGTCGGCCGGATCGACATCGACCTTCACAAGCCCACCCTTCTTCAGCTCGCCGAACAGGATCTGGTCCGCCAGCGGCTTCTTGATGTGTTCCTGGATCACGCGCGAGAGCGGACGGGCGCCGAAGCGCTTGTCATAGCCGCGCTCGGACAGCCAGGCCGTCGCATCCGGGGTCAGTTCGAAGGTCACGCCGCGATCGATCAGCTGGGCTTCCAGCTGCAGGACGAATTTCTCGACCACACGACCGATGACATCCGAGGAGAGCGGTGCGAAGGGAATGATCGCGTCCAGACGGTTGCGGAATTCCGGCGTGAACAGGCGTTCCACGGCGGCATCCGCCTCATCCGTCTTCTTGCCGCGACCAAAGCCGATGGCTTCCTTCTGGGCGTCGGCGGCCCCCGCATTCGTCGTCATCACCAGGATGACATTGCGGAAATCGACCTTCTTGCCGTTCGAGTCGGTCAGCGTGCCATTGTCCATCACCTGCAGGAGGATGTTGAACAAGTCCGGGTGCGCTTTCTCGATCTCGTCCAGCAGGAGCACGGAGTGCGGATGCTGATCGACGGCATCGGTCAGCAGACCGCCCTGGTCGAAACCGACATAGCCCGGAGGCGCACCGATCAGCCGCGAAACGGCATGGCGCTCCATGTATTCGGACATGTCGAACCGGTGCAATTGCACACCCATGATCTCGGACAACTGACGGGTCACCTCGGTCTTGCCGACGCCCGTGGGGCCGGAGAAGAGGTAACAACCGATCGGCTTGTTCGGCTCGCGCAGCCCGGCCCGCGACAGCTTGATCGCCGTCGACAGCTGGGAGATCGCCTCGTCCTGGCCGAACACGACATGCTTCAGATCCGTTTCCAGATTCTTCAGCGAGGTCTCGTCGTCCTTGGAGACGGTCTTCGGCGGGATGCGGGCCATGGTGGCGACCACGGCTTCGACTTCTTTCACGCCAATCGTCTTCTTGCGCTTGGAAACGGGCTGGAGCCGCATTTGGGCACCGGCTTCGTCGATCACGTCGATCGCCTTGTCCGGCAGTTTGCGGTCGCCCATGTAACGCGCCGACAATTCCACGGCCGTCTTCAGCGATTCATTGGTGAAACGGACATCGTGGAAATCCTCGAAATAGGATTTCAGACCCTGCAGGATCTTGATGGCGTCCGGCACGGACGGTTCCGCGACATCGATCTTCTGGAAGCGCCGTGCCAGGGCCCGGTCCTTCTCGAAGTGCTGGCGGTATTCCTTGTAGGTCGTCGAGCCCATGCAGCGCAGACCACCATTCTGAAGCGCCGGCTTCAGCAGGTTGGACGCGTCCATGGCGCCGCCGGACGTGGCGCCGGCACCGATCACGGTATGGATCTCGTCGATGAAGAGGACGGCATTGTCCTTCTCCTCGAGTTCCTTGACGACCTGTTTGATCCGCTCCTCGAAATCGCCGCGATAGCGCGTACCGGCCAACAGCGACCCCATGTCGAGCGAGTAGATCGTGGCACCGGCGAGCACGTCGGGAACCTCGTTCTCGACGATCTTGCGGGCAATGCCTTCGGCGATCGCGGTCTTGCCAACGCCCGGGTCACCGACCAGGAGCGGATTGTTCTTGCGACGGCGGACCAGAACCTGGATGCAGCGCTCGACCTCGGAATCACGGCCGATCAGGGGATCGACGCCGCCCTTCTTGGCCTTCTCGTTGAGATTGACGCAATAAGCAGAGAGCGCGTCGCCATCCTTGGCCGGCTCTTCGGTTTCCTCGGCACCGCGAACGGCGCGTTCTTCCGACGAGCCCGGCTTGCGGCCGATCCCGTGCGAAATGAAGTTCACCGCGTCATAACGGGTCATGTCGCGTTCGGCGAGGAAGTAGGCCGCATGGCTTTCGCGCTCAGCGAACAGGGCCACCAGGACATTCGCCCCCGTGACCTCTTCGCGGCCGGCATTCTGGACGTGGATCACGGCGCGCTGGATCACGCGCTGGAAACCGGCCGTCGGCTTGGCGTCCTCGTCATCATCGACGACGAGTTCGGACAATTCATTGTCGACATATTCGGTCAGCGTGGCCCGCAGCTCGTCGAGGTCGACCTCGCAGGCCTTCATCACGGCGCTGGCATCCTGATCGTCCACAAGGGCAAGCAGAAGGTGCTCCAGGGTCGCGAATTCATGCCCACGCTCATTGGCGTAACCCAGAGCGCGGTGCAGGCTGTCTTCCAGATCTGAAGAGAAAGATGGCACCACTCTACTCCTTTTCCATTGTGCACTGGAGCGGGTGCTGGGCCCGCCGTGCTGCGTCCATGACCTGGGCTACCTTTGTCTCGGCAACCTCGTATGTGTACACGCCACACATGCCGACGCCGTTCTGATGAACATGGAGCATGATTCTCGCGGCATCTTCGGGCGTTTTTCGAAATATGCGGACGAGAATTTCGACCACAAACTCCATTGGCGTGTAGTCATCATTGAGTAGGAGAACACGGTAAAGCGAAGGTTTCTTGGTCGCTGGACGCGTCTTCGTTGCGAGGCCCGTGCCTTCTTCAATTCCGCTATCTTCTTGGTTTTTCTCGGTCATATTTTAAACGTGCTCGAATATTACTCTCGGCCTCACTCAGACAGATGGGGGCCCGTCTGGACAATGGAAAGACCCCGGCTGTGCACGGGTCCCGGACAAAAATATAACATGCCGGGCAAATTCTTTCTTCCCGTTTCGTGTGGAAAGACATATGAAGGGGCCCCCACAAATTGTGAGGGATCCACCGGATCACCTTCGGGCCCGGTCGGGGAGGACAGCGCCGTCAGCATCCAGAAGACTGGAGCGGGCGCACATGGCGGACGGCACGGCGCGATCTAGCCGCCGGACGTGTCCCGCCAAGACGCCTGGGCGACCCACCGCCCCAAAACCAACAGACCCAAAATCAAAGGGCCCGGTGCTAGTCGCCGGGCCCAGTCGGTCCCTTGCGGCTGTCCCGTCGCGGGCCACGTCGCTGGCAAAAAAAGGGCCCGGTGACGAATCACCGGGCCCAGTCGGGGAGGAAAAATCGGGTGCTGAAGCCCTAGTGGTTGGCTTGCGCCATCTCCATGGCAGCGGCAACGCGCGCATTGAGCGGCTTCAGCGAATCTTTCATCAGGCCGGAGAACAGGTCGGTCGTCTTGTTCAGCTCGGCAAGGTAGCTGTCGACAGTCGACTTGGTGAACTCGGACTGGATTTCAAACAGTTCCTGGACCGACTTGGCCGAGGCAAAAGCCTTGGTCGCGGTGACGCCTTCTTCCATCAGCGATTTCGCATAGGCGACGGCGTTCGCGTTGGCGGTCTCGATACCCTTGCCGGCGACGGTGGCCGAGGCGATCAGGGCATCCACGTTTTCTTTCTGGAAGTTGCTGGCTTCGGTGACCGATTTCAGCGTCTTCTCAAACCCGTCCTTGAGCGCTTCATTGCTCGCGGCGGTCATGCTCTCAATGGTCTGGTTCATGGCAAAGCTCGTTTCAGTGGGGGCTGAAGCCTTTGCGGGCTTGGCAGCCTGTTGGGGTTTGGCGGTCTTCAACTTGGGCTCCGCCGGCTTGCCCACTTTCTTCTTCGCGGTGGCCTTTGACTTCGCCACCGGCTTTTTCTTGACCGTCGCCTTGACCGTTTTCGGTGCAGCCGGAGCGGCTTTCGCCGCGGGCGCGTCCGTCTCGGTCGGGGTCGTTTTGACGTCGCTCATCGATCTAACTTTTGTTGCGACCGCTCTTCGCAGTCGCACAATAAATACCCAGCGCCCCGGGGTGCGTCAAGCGGTTTTTGTGCGGCGCACAATTTTTCGCTCATGCCCTATGAGACGTGCTTAACCGGCTGGAAACATGCCGCACCGCACACTCCCGGCATGCTTGGTTTCACACGCCTCGTTTCCTTCCTCTGTCTTGTCCTGGCAGCGCTGTCGCTGCCGGTGGGTGCCGCACAGGCCGACACCTCGCGCTATGCCGCCTTTGTCGTGGATCAGAGCACGGGCGTGGTGATGCATTCGCGTCGCTCCGATGCGAGCCGATATCCGGCCTCGCTGACCAAGATGATGACACTCTACATGTTGTTCGAAGCCATCGAGACCGGTGAGATCGGCCTGCAGGACCAGATCCGGGTCTCAGAAAACGCGTCCAATGCCGTCCCGTCCCGCCTGGGACTCGATGCCGGCGACACGATCACGGTGGAGACCGCGATCCGGGCCCTGGTCATCAAGAGTGCCAATGATGTGGCCGTGGCCGTCGGCGAACGCCTGGGCGGTGGTGAGAGCCGCTTCGCCACGCTGATGACGGAGCGCGCCGGCGAGCTGGGCCTGACCCAGACCGTCTTCCGCAACGCCTCCGGCCTGCCGGACCGGCGCCAGACCACCACGGCCCGTGACATGGCCCGGCTGGCCATCGCCCTGCATCGCGACTTCCCGCAATACTTCCACTATTTCAACGAGGACCGCTTCACCTATAACGGCCGCACCTATCGCAACCACAACTCGCTGGTCGGTCGTGTCGACGGGGTCGACGGTCTCAAGACGGGCTATATCCGCGCCTCCGGCTTCAATGTGGTCGTGTCCGCCGAGCGCGGCGACCACCGGATCGTCGCCGTCGTGATGGGCGGTCCCAGCGCTGCCGCCCGCGATGCCCATGCCGAGGAATTGCTGGAAGCCGCCTTCGGAACGCTGGAACAGCGCGAGGACACCCGCCTGTTTGCCGCCCTCGCCTCACCGCGGGTCAGCCCGATGCGCCAGCAGGAACTGATCGCGATGGATGTCGCGGCCCTGCACCTGGCCGAACCGACCGAAATGGGCTCCAGCCAGCCGGCCCCGCCGGTCCGGATTGTCCTGGCCGATGAAGACGAGATGGCACAGCCGCGCATTTCCGACACGGAACCGCCGACCCGTGCGCCTTCCCTGCTACGCGGCGCCTGGTCCGTTCAGGTGGGCGCCTACAACTCGGCCGATCAGGCGCGGGACCAGCTGGACCGGGTCACGGCCTATTCCCTGACCCTGAACGAGGCCCAGCCGGCCGCCCGTTCGGTCGATATCAATGGCAGCCGCCTGTGGCGGGCCCGCTTTGAATCCCTCACGGAAGACGAAGCCCGGCAAGCCTGCGAAGACCTCGAAGCCCGCCGCGAAGCCTGTTTCGCCGTCGCTCCCGGACGCTGATACCGACCGATTTCCACGCTTGTCCTGCGCGGCGGGCTGGAAACTTGTGGTCGGTTGACACAACCTTGCCCCTCGAACACTTTCGCGCGCCCTGGCTGCCACGGGCGGCCCACAAACCATGTCTGGACGCAATTGCCGATGAATGTCGTCGTCGTAGAATCCCCGGCCAAAGCCAAGACCATCAACAAATATCTCGGGTCGGACTACACGGTTCTGGCGAGTTTCGGGCATGTCCGTGACCTGCCCCCCAAGGATGGTTCGGTGAAGCCGGACGAGGATTTCGCCATGGCCTGGGAGGTCGACAGCGCCTCGACCAAGCGGGTGAAAGCGATAGCCGATGCGGTCAAGGAGAGCGACCGGCTCATCCTCGCCACTGACCCGGATCGCGAAGGCGAAGCCATTTCCTGGCACTTGCTCGAAGCGCTCGCCAAGCGCCGCGTCCTCAAGGATGTCGTGATCGAGCGGGTCGCCTTCAACGCCATCACCAAACAGGCCGTGCAGGAAGCCATGCGGCACCCGCGTGCCGTCGACATGGAATTGGTGAATGCCTATCTGGCCCGCCGGGCGCTGGACTATCTCGTCGGCTTCACCCTCTCGCCGGTCCTGTGGCGCAAGCTGCCGGGTTCGCGATCGGCCGGACGCGTCCAGTCCGTCGCCCTGCGCCTGATCTGCGACCGCGAACTGGAAATCGAAAAATTCCGGGCCGAGGAATACTGGACGGTCGATGCCGACATCACGGCCGGGTCCGATCCCTTCCGCGCCAAACTGGTCACGCTGAACGGCAAGAAGCTGCAGAAGCTCTCCATCCAGGACCGCGCCAGCGCCAATGCCGCCGTCGAGGCGATCAAGTCGGCCGATCTGTCGATTGCCTCCGTGGAGGCCAAACCGGCCAAGCGCAATCCGCCGCCGCCTTTCACCACCTCGACCCTGCAGCAGGAAGCCGCCCGCAAGCTGGGTTTCTCGGCGACCCGCACCATGCAGACTGCCCAGAAGCTGTATGAAGGCGTCAATATCGGCGGCGAAACGACCGGTCTGATCACCTATATGCGGACCGATGGCGTCTCCATGGTGCCGGAAGCGATCAGCCAGGCCCGGGATGTGATCGGCAAGGAACACGGCTCGCTTTACGTACCGTCCAGCCCGCGCATGTACTCCACCAAGGCGAAGAATGCGCAGGAGGCCCACGAGGCGATCCGCCCGACCTCCTTCTCGCGCCTGCCGCAGACGCTGAACCTAGACGAGGACATGGCGCGCCTCTACCAGCTGATCTGGCGCCGTGCCGTGGCCAGCCAGATGGAAAGCGCCCGCTTCGAGCGCACCACGATCGAGATTGCCTCCGCCGACCAGAAGACCGGTCTGCGCGCGACCGGGTCCGTGCTCCAGTTCGACGGCTTCCTGGCGCTGTACCAGGAAGGTCGGGATGATGAAGAGGATGAGGGCGAAACCCGTCTGCCCAAGGTGACACAGGGCGTGTCGGCCGAAGCGGGCAAGACCTATGCGGACCAGCACTTCACCCAGCCGCCGCCGCGCTTCACGGAAGCCTCTCTGGTCAAGCGGATGGAAGAACTGGGCATTGGCCGCCCGTCGACCTACGCCTCCACCCTGCAGGTCCTGCGCGACCGCGACTATGTCCAGATGGAGAAGAACCGCTTCCACCCGCTCGACAAGGGGCGCGTGGTGACGGCTTTCCTGGAGAATTTCTTCGCCCGCTACGTGGAATATGATTTCACCGCCGGTCTGGAGACCCAGCTCGACAAGGTGTCGGCCGGCGAGCTGGACTGGAAACAATTGCTGCGGGACTTCTGGACCGAATTCCGCGGTGCCGTGGACGAGATCGGCGATCTGCGGATCGGCGAGGTACTGGACGCGCTGAACGAGGCGCTGGCGCCCCACATCTTCCCGGAAAAAGAAGACGGGACCGATCCGCGCCTCTGCCCGTCCTGTGGCGAAGGCACCCTCTCCCTGCGTCTGGGCAAATTCGGCGCCTTCCTGGGCTGTTCGAACTATCCGGACTGCAAATTCACCCGCCAGATGGGCGAACAGGATGCCGAGCCCAAGATCGAGGGTGACGGCCAGGTTGCCATCCACCCGGAAACCGGCAAGCCGATCGTGCTCAAGGATGGCCGGTTCGGCATCTATCTGGAGATGGAAGTCGAGGGCGAGGACAAGCCGAAGCGCTCCTCCATACCTAAGGGCTGGGATGCCAAGGCGCTGACCGAGGCCCAGGCGATCCAGTTGATCGACCTGCCGCGCCTGGTGGGGGAACACCCCGATGACGGCCAGCCGATCACGGCCAATATCGGCCGGTACGGCCCCTATGTTCACCACGAGAAGACCTATGCGAACCTGCCCACGGTCGAGGAAGTCTTCGAGATCGGGCTGAACCGGGCCGTGTCGGTGATCGCCGACAAGCGCGCCAATGGTGGCCGCCGCGGCGCAACGGCGACAGCGCTCAAAGAGCTCGGCGAGCATGACGGCAAGCCGGTACGGATCATGTCGGGCCGCTATGGACCTTATGTGAAGTACGAGAAGATCAATGCCACCCTGCCCAAGGGGACTGAGCCGGACAGCGTGACGCTGGAACAGGCCATGGAATGGGTCGAGGCCAAGGCCGCCAAGGGCGGCAAGAAAAAAGCCCCGGCCAAGAAAAAGGCTCCGGCGAAAAAGAAGACCACGACGAAGAAAACCACCGCCAAGAAGACCACGGCCAAGAAGCCCGCCGCGAGCAAGAAGGCGGAGACGGAGTAGCCAGGATGGCCGGCGAACCGACATCTGACGCCGGCTCCCTGCGCGAGGCGGTCGTCGAGGCGATCAAGCTGGGCGAAGGCCAGTTCGGCAAGCGCGAGATTGCGCGTGCTCTCAAGCTGAAGGGCACCGAGGCCAAATGGGCGCTCAAGGATGCCCTGGCGGACCTGGAAGCCGACGGCCAGATCACGCGCAACAGCGACAAGACCTACACGCTGGCCGGCGCCCTGCCCGCCGTGACGGTGGTGGAAATCACCGACCGGGACACGGATGGCGAATTGCTGGCCACGCCGGTCCGCGCCGACCGGGCCGCACCGCGTATCCGTCTGGCCCCGGGCGAAGGTGCTGGCGGCAAGGGACAGACCGCCCTGGGCATCGGAGACCGGGCGCTGGTCCGTCTCTCACCGGATGATGAGGGCGGCTATGAGGCCCGCCTCATCAAGCGTCTGGGCCAAAGCGCGCACAAGATTCTTTGCGTCCTGCGCAAACCGTCATCCGGCCCGATGCGCCTGCAGCCGGTGGACCGGCGCTCGCGCCATGAACTCATTCCGGCCAAGGGCGAAGCCGACAAGGCCGAGGATGGCGATCTGGTTCTCTGCCAGATCGCCCGGGAACGCCGCCACGGTCTGAAGACCGCCGAGATCGTCGAAGTCATCGGTGATGCGACCGGCCCCGGTGCCGGCAGCATCATCGCCCTGTATTCGCACGGCGTGCCGCAGGGCTTCTCCGAGACCGAACAGCGCGAAGCCGACACGGTCAAACCGGCGAAGATGAAGGATCGCGAAGACCTGCGGGACTTGCCCCTCATCACCATCGATCCGGATGATGCCAAGGACCATGACGATGCCGTCTGGGCCGCGCCCGACGACGATCCCAAGAATGAAGGCGGCTGGCAGGTCATCGTCGCCATTGCCGATGTCGCCGCCTATGTGACGCCGGGCAGTGCGCTGGACCGGGGCGCCTTCAAGCGGGGCAATTCCGTTTACCTGCCCGACCGGGTGGTTCCGATGCTGCCGGAGCGCCTGTCCAATGATCTGTGCTCCCTGCGCGAGCATGAGGAACGCCCCTGCATGGCCGTGCGGATGGTGTTTGACAAGCAGGGCAATAAGACCGGTCACCGCTTCCTGCGCGGCTGGATGAAGTCTGCCGCCAAGCTCTCCTATACGCAGGCCCAGGCCGCGATTGATGGCGGCGATGGCGGACCGGCCAATGCGCTTCTGGACGAGGTTCTCAAACCGCTCTGGGGGGCTTATTTTGCCGCCCGTGAAGCGCGCGCCCGCCGCGAGCCGCTGGAGATTGACGCACCGGAACGCCGGGTCCGCGTCGGACCGGATGGCAAGGTGGCCGGGGTTGAGGTTCGCGAACGCTTCGATGCCCACAAGCTGATCGAAGAATTCATGATACAGGCGAACGTCTGTGCGGCGGAAACGCTGGAAAAGCACAAGACACCGCTCATCTATCGCGTCCACGAACAGCCGTCGAAGGAGAAGATCGAGGGCCTCGCCGCCTTCCTGCCGACGGTGGGCCTGAAATGGACGCGGGGCGAACGGGTCCAGACCGGCCGCTTCAACCAGCTCCTGAAACAGGCCAAGGCTTCCGAACACTATGAGACGATCAACGAGGTCGTCCTGCGCAGTCAGTCCCAGGCCGTCTATGACACGGACAATCAGGGCCATTTCGGCCTCAATCTGGACCGGTATGCGCACTTTACCTCGCCGATCCGCCGCTATGCGGACCTGACCGTCCACCGCTCCCTGATCCGGGCCCTGAAACTGGGCTCCGACGGCCAGTCGGACGAAGAGCGCTCCAAGCTCGACGTGATCGCCGAGGAGATCACCCATGCTGAACGCCGGGCCATGGCCGCCGAGCGGGATGCCGTGGACCGGTTCATCGCGCTCTACCTGTCCGACAAGATCGGCTCCGAATTCGCGGGCCGCATCACAGGGGTCACCCGCTTCGGCCTGTTTGTCCGCCTGCACGAGACCGGTGCGGACGGGCTGGTCCCGATCAGCACGCTGGGCCAGGAACGCTTCGAGCATGTCGAGGCCGAACACGCTTTGGTCGGGCTGGAAACCGGAACGCGTTTCCGACTCGGCATGTCCGTGACGGTCCGCATTGAGGAAGCCCAACCGGTAACCGGCGGCCTGCTGCTGGACATTCTCACGCCCGGCGAAAAGGGACCCAAGCCGAAATCCCGTTTCCGCCATGGCGGACCGCCCGGCGGTCGTCGCTCCGGCAAACCCTGGAAGGGCAAGAAGGGCCGACGCCGATGAGTGACGAGACCCCGCGCCCTGATATCAAGCCGATGCGGCCGAAACTGGCCGCCTCGCTGATCCTGACCCGCCCTGTCGCCGATACAGTGGAAGTCCTGATGGGCCGTCGCTCGTCGAAGCATGTCTTCATGCCGAACAAATACGTCTTCCCTGGCGGGCGTGTGGACCGGGCGGACCTGACAGCGCCCTATGCCCGCGATCTGGATCCGCGCGTGATGGACATCATGTCCCGTACCCTGCCCGCCCATCGCGCCCGGGCCGCCGCGGCCGCCGCCGTTCGCGAAACGGCGGAAGAAACCGGATTGCTGATTGCCCGGGACGGAGAGGTTCGCTCGCGCCACGCCAACTGGTCGCCCTTCCGTCAGCACAAGGCCGCGCCGGATCTGGGTGGGCTGAAACTGATCACGCGGGCCATCACCCCACCGGGCCGGACACGCCGGTTCGACACCTGGTTCTTCACGGCCGATGCCGGCGTCCTGTTCGATGACCGTCCGCCCTCGCCCAGCCCCGAGCTGGAAGACGTGCAATGGGTGCCGTTGGCCCAGACACGGGACCTGGACCTGCCCTTCGTGACGCATTTCGTGCTGGACGAGCTGGGCCGTGTCCTGCCGCCCGCGCCGGAAAACCCGCGCTGCATGCGGGCGCGCCACGGAAAAATGGTGCTGGAGGCGCTCTGAATTGGCCGACACTGCCTCCCCTCTGGCCCGCATGATCCGGTCGCACCCCGCCCTCGCCCTGGGCCTGCCCTGGGGGATGATCATGATCGTCGTCATGACGGCGTTCAGTGTGTTCCAGGGCCAGGCCTTCTGGCCGACCCTGGTCCTGCATGTACCGATCTACGGGCTGGGTGGTCTGGCCTTCGGGTTTGCCATGAAATGGCTATCCCTGCGGCAGATGAAGCGCCAGGCCGAAGCCCGCGACAAGCCTGACGATACGCCCCCGCCTGCCGCCTGAGCGAGACGGGAGACGCAGGCAGCGCTATAGCTCCTGCCATGCTCGCCCTGCTGACCGATATCCGCTATGGCCAGACCCGCGCCCTGATTGCGGCGATCTGCTGTGCCGCCGTGTGCGGAATCGTATTCGGCCTGTCCATGCCGCTGATCTCACTGCGCCTAGAATACATGACCGGGTCAGGGCTTGTCGTCGGGCTCAACGGTGCGGCGGCGGCCATTTCGACCTTGCTGATGGCGCCGATCGTGCCCCGGATCATGACGCTGGCCAGCCCGCGTTTCCTGCTCTGTCTGGGCCTGGTACTGGCCGGTGCTCTTTTCCTGCTTTTTCCCGTCTTCGTCAGCGTCGACGCCTGGTTCATCCTGCGCTTTGCCGTGGGCTGTCTGATGACGCTGGTCTTCGTGATTTCGGAGAGCTGGATCAACCAGGTCGTCTCCCCTCACCGCCGCGCCCTGATGCTGGGCATATACGGTACAGCGCTGGCTGGCGGATTCGGTGTGGGCGGATTGTTGTTTGCCGTGCTCGACCCCATGGCCGACACGGCGTTCTGGCTGGGCGCGCTGATCTTTGTAGCCGGCATCACTCCGGTGACCCTGCTACAAGGCCCCCAAGCGGTCCCGCCCGATGAGGAAGGGTCCTCAGTCCGGGCCATGCTGAAAGCGGCCGGCACGGCGCCGGCGGCGATTCTCGCGGGCCTGGCCTTCGGGGCGCTGGAGACCCTCGCCTTCTCTCTTCTGCCCGTCTATGGCGAGCGGATCGGGCTGGAGCATGCCTTGATCGGCGCCATGATGGTGGCGGTCGCACTGGGCGGATTGTCCTTCCAGATCCCGCTTGGCTGGATTGCCGACAAGACGGACCGGCGCGCCACCCTGTTCTGGATTGCCGCTTTCACGACGCTGTCGCCTCTGGCCATCGGACTGAGCGGCGGCCACCTCGCCGGACTGCTGATCCTGGTCTTCCTGCAGGCCGGCATGGCCAGCGGCATGTATTCGGTCGGTCTGTCCCTGCTGGGCGAGCGTTTCTCCGGCGGTGCCATTGCTGCGGCCAATGCCAGCTTCATTTTCGCCTATGGGTTGGGCAGTTTTGCCGGCCCGCCCATGGCCGGTGGCGCCATGGATGTGATGGGCCCCTGGGGGCTGTTGGTGACCCTGGCCGCCATCTCCGGCAGCTATGTCCTGATTGTGGGACTGCGGAGCCTGACCCGGCAGGCCGACTGACCGCTGACAGGTGTTGACTTACCCCCCTGCATGCGTATGTTCGCGCGCTCCCGCGACGGCATTGGGCCGTGACGCGTACCAAGTTTTATGGACCAGAGCCATGGCGAAGCCGACAACTATCAAGATCCGCCTGAACTCCACGGCTGATACGGGTTACTTCTACGTGACCAAGAAAAATGCGCGTACGATGACCGAGAAGCTCGTGCTGAAAAAGTACGACCCGATCGCACGCAAGCACGTCGATTTCAAGGAAGCCAAGATCAAGTAGGTTGAGGGTGCGATTTATCGCACCTCACTGAACGATTTCAGGCAATAAGCCTTTCAGTCAGGCCGCGGATGCTTCCGCGGCCTGAACTTGATTCCGGCCATCATGCTTGGCGGCGTAAAGCGCCACGTCGGCACGGCGGAGCAGGCTTTCAAAGGTCTCGCCGACCTGGGCCTGAGCCAGGCCGATACTGACCGTCACCGCGATATCCGTGCCGTCTTCCAGCAGGAAAGGCGTATCCGCGACCTCGGCCCGCAGGCGTTCGGCCGCGATCTGGGCTTCCGCCATGCCGGCTCCCGGCATCACCACCAGGAATTCCTCGCCGCCATAGCGGGCGGCCAGATCCAGGGCCCGCAGTGCGGCATGCATGCGCTTGGCAAAGCCCTGCAGCACATGGTCTCCCGCTTCATGGCCGTAAAGGTCATTGATCGACTTGAAGTGATCGATATCCGCGATCAGCACCGAAACCGGCGCGCCACCATTATTCGCCCCGGCCAAGGCCTGGCGCAGGCGCGATGAGATGTAACGGCGATTGTGAAGGCCCGTCAGTGGGTCCGTGACGGCCATTTCCAGGCTTTGATCCAGAGAGGCCCTCAGGCGGTCGGCGTAACGCTTGCGGCGCAACTGTGTCCGCGCGCGGGCATTCAGTTCGCCAGCATCGACCGGACGATGGATGATGTCATTCACACCCAGATCGAGGGCGCGCACGGCCTTGGCCACATCATCCGGGCTCACGACAGCGAGAATCGGCAATTGGCGGGTCTCGGCATCCGACCGGACCCGGGCACACAGACGCAAACCGTCATAATCGGCCGCCGTCAAATCCACGATCAGCAGATCGGTCCCGGCACGCGCAGCCGCAACGGCTTTGGCCGGATCCGTATAACAGCTCGGCGTCACGCTGTTCGGCAGCGCCGTTGCGTAACGTTTTGCGGCCCGCGGGTCTGCGGAGACGATGACCGCCTGATAGCCCTCGGCCTGCTCTTCATTGATGTCGGCGTGCAACTCAGCGAAGGCCGCGTTGGACTCGCGATAGCGCAATTCATCCAGCAGGGTTTTCAGACGCAGCAGGCTGCGCACCCGGGCGAAAAGGGCGACATCATCGATGGGCTTGGTCAGGAAATCATCGGCACCGGATTCCAGGCCGCGGATACGATCCTCGCGCTGGTCCAGCGCGGTGACCATGACGACGGGAATGTGGCGTGTGGACGGATCTGCCTTCAGCTTGGCACAGGTCTCATACCCGTCCATGCGCGGCATCATCACATCCAGAAGAATCAGGTCCGGCTGCTGGTTGCGGGCAACCTCGATGGCCTCGAATCCGTCGCTCGCCGTGCAGACATCGAAATACTCAGCCTGAAGGCGCGCTTCGAGAAGGCGCACATTGGCGGCCTGATCATCAACTACGAGAATACGCGCACTCACAGGCCAGCCCCCTAATCCAGGAACTGGCGGACGGTCTCGATGAAGGTTGTGACGGTGATCGGCTTGGAGAGGTAGGCTTCGCAGCCGCCCTCCCGAATACGCTCTTCGTCCCCTTTCATCGCGAACGCCGTGACAGCGACCACGGGAATTGCCGACAGCGATTCGTCATCCTTGAGCCATTTGGTGACTTCGAGGCCGGAGACTTCCGGCAACTGGATATCCATGAGAATCAGGTCGGGCGTATGCTCACGGGCGAGTTCGAGCGCCTTGAAGCCATCCTTCGTCTGCAAGGTCTCATAGCCATGAGCCTCAAGCAGATCGTTGAAGAGCTTCATGTTCAGCTCGTTATCCTCGACGATCAGGACCTTTTTCGGCATGACCTGCAGCATGTCGGTGACGCGCTTCCCGTGTAGTGCACGCTTTTTACGTGCGTGTTTAACCCCGCCTGCATCAAACCCGATCTTCCTTACCAAACCATGAGTCAAAGGGCACTTTTCCGGTCCAAAGGAACAAGATAAGAACAAATTTGTTCAAGAAAAGGCCGGGAGCGTATGACAGAGGCGGGACCCAACCGGATCGGGATCGACCTGGGCGGCACCAAGACGGAAGCGGTGGTGATGCGCCCGGATGGCAGTCTGGCCGCCCGGGAACGGATCGCCACACCCCCCGCCTATGCCGAAAGTCTCGAGGCCATCACCGCACTGGTCGCTCGCCTGGAGGCCGATTCCGGTCCCTGCCGGATCGGCCTGGGCCATCCCGGCTCGCTGAACCCGGCGACCGGCCTGATGCGCAATGCCAATTCCACCTGGCTGAACGGCCAACCGCTCCAGCGTGATCTGGAGACCCGTCTCGACCGCCCGGTCCGGACCGCCAATGATGCCGACTGCTTCGCGCTTTCCGAGGCACGCGACGGCGCCGGGGCCGGTTACAAAACCGTATTTGGTGTCATCCTGGGTACGGGCGTGGGCGGCGGGCTGGTGATGGCCGGGCAGCTTCATGCTGGTGCCGGCAACAAGGCCGGGGAATGGGGCCATAACCCGCTGCCCTGGCCTGTCGCCGAAGAATATCCCGGCCCTGATTGCTGGTGCGAGAAGCAAGGCTGTCTGGAAGCCTGGCTGTCCGGACCGGGCCTGGCAGAGGACCACCGGATCCGGACCGGCGAAACCCGGGACGCGGCCGAGCTTTTGGCCGCGGACGATGCTGCGGCCCGCCAGACACAGGACCGCCACGCGTCCCGCCTGGCCCGCGGCCTGGCCCATGTGATCAATCTGATTGATCCGGACGTGATCGTTCTGGGCGGTGGCGTTTCCAACGCTCCCGGACTCGCGGAACGGGTGGAAGCGGCCCTGCCCACCCTGGTCTTCGCTGATGGTATCCGGACACCGGTCCGGCGCCATGCCCACGGCGACAGTTCCGGGGTGCGCGGCGCCGCCTGGCTCTGGCCGGATCAAGCGGAATGAGCGGGCAGCCGAGCGATCCGGGCTATTGCCGGGCCTGCCTGACGCCCTTGTCCGGTGGCGAACCTGCGTGTCCGACCTGCGGGTCGCACAAACTCCTGCGGCATGCCGAGATCAATACATTGTCGATCGCCCATATTGATTGCGACGCCTTTTTTGCCGCGATCGAGAAACGGGATGATCCCTCCCTGGAAGACAAGCCGGTGATCATCGGCGGCGGCCAGCGCGGCGTGGTGTCGACCTGTTGCTACATCGCCCGCATGGACGGCGTGCATTCCGCCATGCCCATGTTCAAGGCGCTGAAGGCCTGTCCCGATGCCGTGGTGATCAAGCCGGAGCACGGGAAGTACACGCGCGAGGGATACCGTATCCGGGACATGATGTGTGACATCACCCCGCTGGTGGAGCCGCTCTCCATCGACGAAGCCTTCCTGGACCTGACGGGCACATCCCGCCTCCATCATGCGCCGCCCGCCCTGACCCTGCTGCGCCTGCAGCGGGCCATACGCGAAGAGGTTGGCATCACGGTGTCTGTGGGCCTGTCCTTCAACAAATTCCTCGCCAAGACGGCCTCCGACCTCGACAAGCCGCACGGCTTCGCCGTGATCGGAGAAGCGGAGGCCCAGGACTTCCTCGCCCAGCGTCCGGTGCGGGCGATCTATGGTGTCGGTCCCGCCTTTGCGGCCAAGCTGGAGCGCGACGGTATCCGCACCCTCGCCGATATCCGCCGTCAGGGCGACAAGGCCATGGCCCAGCGCTATGGCGATATGGGCTACCATCTGTCCCGGCTCTCCCGGGGCGAGGACACGCGCAAGGTCTCGCCGGTCCGCGAACGCAAGAGCGTGTCGAGCGAAACCACGTTCAACGCGGATCACGACGACCGCGACGTGCTGGAAAAACAGCTCTGGCGCCTGTGTGTGAAAGTCTCCGACCAGATGAAGGCCAAGGGGATCGCCGGATCAGTCGTGACGCTGAAACTCAAAACCTCGGACTTCAAGTCCCGTACCCGCCGCCGCACCCTCTCAGAGCCCAGCCAGCTGGCGGACACGCTGTTCCGGGTCGGCCGGGACCTGCTGGCCAAGGAAATCAACGGGACACGCTATCGTCTGATCGGCACCGGCTTTTCCGACCTTCGGGATGCTGTGGGCGATGCCGCCGACCTGCTGGATCCCAATGCGATCCGCCGCGCGACGGCCGAACGCGCCATGGACAAGGCCCGTGAGAAATTCGGGGGCGATGCGGTGGTCAAGGGGATCGGTTTCCGGTCGAAGCCGAAGCGGAAGCCTGACGATCAGAGATAGGTGTCGAACCCGTTGAAGGGCATCGGCCAGAAGCCTTCCGCGCCGCGCCGGAACGCCCCCGCATGATCAATTCGGCTTGCCCCCACATCCTGCGGTGCCAGGCGCAGAATTTCGGGTCGGGAGGCCGTGTAAAGGCTCATCAATTCGCGCACGGAGCGTTCCGAGGCCAGTGCGTCATCGGTGAAGGTGTAATTGCGGATCGGCGTCGTGACCCGGTCGAACCGGGCCCCCTCGATTTGGTCCAGCACATCACCGAAATAGCGCGGCTGGAAGGCCCAGTCCCGCCATTGGCGGAAGACCGGGGCCGGCAAGGCCGTGCCGCCCCAGATTCCGCCTTCCGGGATATAGCCCTTCAGCGCAAGGCAAGCCGGGCCATAGGCCAGCCAGAAGAAAAGCGCCTTGGGGCGGTAAGCCGGATCATGCGCGCCCCAATAGCCCGAGCCGACGCACACAAAGGCATGCGCCCGGGCCCGGTCTTCATTGTCGGCAAATCCGACCAGATGACCGCCCACGGAATGCCCCAGGGTGAAGAGCGGCTTGTCCGGGGCCAGTGCAGCGGCTCGGTCCAATGCGGCAGGAAAGTCGAGCCTGCCCCAATCCAGGATATCTGCCTGAAACCCCTTGAGCTGCGCGGGCGCCGACCCGCCAATCCCGCGATAATCATAGATCAGACACGCATAACCCTGTTCGGCCCCGGCCAGCGCGATGCGGCGATACACGCCTTTGGGAAACCCCGTCCCCGAGGAAATCAGTACCGCCGCCTTCGGATCGGCTGGCGCAATGATGCGACCGGACAGGGAATACCCGTCCCGCGCATCAAACCGGATCTCGCTTTCCTCGATCAACTGGGTCATGCCGGCAGTGTGCCGGATGACGTGCGCGTCAAGTCAAGAAGGTTGATTGCATGGCGTCGAGACACGACTAAATTCCCGACAGACAATCCGAGGAGAATCCCATGTCCGCGATCGATACCCGCCTGGCCGAGCTCGGCATTGACCTGCCCGAACCGGTCGCCCCTGTGGCCAATTATGTGCCCTTTGTGCAAACCGGCAGCCAGGTTTTCATTTCCGGCCAGGTCTCCCTCGGGCCTGACGGGCTGGTGAAGGGCACGCTGGGCGGTGACATGGATGTCGCGGCCGGTCAGGCTGCCGCCCGCCTGTGCGGGATCAATCTGATTGCCCAGCTCAAGGCGGCCTGTGGCGGCGACCTGTCGCGCCTGAAACGCGTTGTGAAACTGGGTGGCTTCGTCACCGCGGCACCGGGCTTCACGGACATTCCCTTGGTGATCAATGGCTGTTCCGACCTGATGGTCGAGGTGTTCGGGGATGCCGGCCGACACGCCCGCTCAGCCGTCTCCTGCCCGGCCCTGCCGCTGGGCGCTGCCGTGGAAGTCGACGGGATTTTCGAGATTGCGTGACGGTCAGCCGGCGGTCATGTGGCTGACAAAGATCGATACACCGATCA
This sequence comes from Maricaulis alexandrii, assembly GCF_005871165.1. Classification (GTDB taxonomy): domain Bacteria; phylum Pseudomonadota; class Alphaproteobacteria; order Caulobacterales; family Maricaulaceae; genus Maricaulis; species Maricaulis alexandrii. Next base: position 521,791 of record NZ_SWKP01000003.1, read on the forward strand.
GGATCAGCGTGGTGCCGCCGGCGATCTCCGCCCAGCCGCCCAGTCTTTCCCCGACTTTCGGCCCGATCCGGTAGCCGATGGACGCGATCAGGAAGGAGGACGTCCCCACCATCAGGGCCGTCCAGACGGGCCCGCCGGACACGGCCAGCGCCACGCCGACAGCAGCGGCATCGATACTCGTGCCCAGGGCCGTGATGACCGTGCCACCGAGCGTCGCCCGGACGGGCGCTGCCGCCTCGTCTTCCGCCTCTCCGCCAATCCCGTTGCGGATCATCAGCCCGCCGATCACGCCCAGCAGGATAAGCGCGATCCAATGATCCAGCGCCGTGATCCAGTTTTCGGCGATTTGCGCCAGTGACCAGCCGGCCAGGCACATAAGCCCCTCCGACAGGCCGAAAACGGCCCCCGTCCGCAAAGCTTCCGGCGTCCGCGCGCCCGGATGCCCGGCACCGCGCGCCAACGCGGCGGCGAAAGCATCCGTGGACAGGGAGAGACTGGTCAGGACAAGCAGGATCGGAGACAGCATGCCTTCCCTTAGGCAGGCGCCCGGAGAGAGGCAAGCCAAGCCGCACAGTCGGCGAGCACACGCGGAATTTACACGCCGCCCCCTCGCCGCCACGCCCGAGACCGGCTAAGTACTCCCCAGCAACAGAATTTCTTCCGAGGATTTGTCCCAATGATGCGTTTTGCCGGATTGATGATCGCTGCCTTCGCCCTGCTTGGCTGTCAGCAGCCCGAGGCCCAGGCCCAGATGTCCGAGAATGAACGCGATGAAGTCCGTGAAATCGTGCGCGACTACATCCTGGAAAACCCGGAAATCATCGAGGAAGCCCTGATCGAGCTTCAGCGCCGGGCCCGCGCCCGCGAGATGCAATCCACCTATGACGCGGTGACGGCCCAGGCCGACGCCATCTTCAATGATCAGCGTGACCCGCGCGTCGGCCCGGCCGATGCGGATCTCGTGATCGTCGAGTTCATGGATTACAAATGCTCCTATTGCCGCGTCGCCAATGACTGGGTCGAGGACGTGCGCGAGGAATATGGCGACCGCGTCCAGTTCATCATCAAGGAATACCCGATCCTGGGCGATGACTCGGTCCAGGCAGCCCGCGCAGCGCTGGCTGCCCTGCGCCAGGGCGAAGACGTCTACACGACCTTCCACACCGCCATGGTTTCCTCTTCCGGCCCGCTGCCGGACGAGCGCATCTTCCAGCTGGCCCGCAGTTCGGGCGTGGACGTCGAGCGCATGCGGGAGGACATGGAAGATCCGGCGATCATGGATCACATCGCACAGAACCGCTCGCTCGGCAGCGTTCTGGGCGTGTCCGGCACCCCCTTCTTCATCGTCGGGGACACCGTCGTACCGGGCGCCAATGAAATGGCCCTCGACGAAGCCTTGGCGCGCGGGCTCAGCAACTAAAAAGCGATCCGCCACAATCATTCATTGCGCAGTCATGCACAGCCCTCTCTACTGACCTATCAGCACAGGGGGTTTTTGGTTGTGTTTCGTAAATTGCTTGCATGCATGCTGGCCGCTGCGGCCGGAGGAGTCTTGTCAACATCAGCGTTCGCGCAGCAGCCGGGCTCTGGACAACTCCCGCCGGGAAATTGGCAAGAGTCGTGTACCAACTCGCTGGTCAACGGAGTCATTCTGCAGACAGTCTGCATAGACAGTTCCGGCCAGTTCTTCCCGAATATCCGAGATCTGCGCGACGCCAGTGGGCCGCTGATCAATTGCGCTGGCGTCCTGTCGCCCATGACCGATTGCAATATCATGGCCCAGCCCTATCCCGGCGTGATGGTGCCGGAGGGGACATGGCGCACCTCCTGTGTCCTGGAACACTGGAATTACACGAGCATCGCAGCCCGCTGCTATGACCGCAGCAGTGGTGGTTATTACTACAGCGAAGTGGAAGTCGGCGGCTGGAACGGGCAGGTCCAGAATTGCGACGGCCTGCTGTACGCCGGCATGGATTGCGCCGACGCGGGGACCCGGTTGGCACGCCCTTCACCGCGACCGCAGGTTCAGCCCACACCGACACCGCAGCCCAGCCAGCCCGCCCTGCCACCGGGCAGCTGGTCGAGCAGCTGCAGCAATGGCCGCGTCGAAAACGGCTTCCTGATGGCCACCTGCCGCCGCACGGATGGCAGTCTGAACGCCGACGATATCCGCATCACTTCGATGTCCGAGCGCATTTCCAACTGCTATGGCGCGCTTCACCGGGGCAATTCATGCCCGGCCCTGCCGCCGGGGCCGTGGCGCCAATCCTGCCGGGTCACAGGCCTGTCGGACGATGTCCTGAGCGTGGAATGCTGGCGGGCCGCCTCATCGCGCCGCAGTGGCGGCGGCGGCTATGTCGATATACCGGCGGGTTATCAGCCCGATGTGATCCCCTATCGCCGCTATGCCGGGCAGAGCTTCGTCAATTGCGCCCATGACCTGCGTCTGGGGACGCAGTGTCCCAACTGATTGCGGGGACGCTGCCGTCACACGCCCATCGACACATTGCCGCCGGCGTCGATGACCCATTGGTCGTTCCAGGCGATTTCCCAGGCATGACCGTCCGGGTCGGCGAAATAGCCGGAATATCCACCCCACGGGGCCTGGTGGGCAGCCTTCAACAGGCTGCCCCCGGCTTCCACCGCCTGGTCGAGAAGCGGATCGACCTCATCGCGCTCGCGAACATTATAGGCCAGCGCCACCCGGCCAGATCCGTCATTGTCGCGCATCATGTCGGCATCAAAGCTCTCACGCCGAAAAAGGCCGAGCACGACGCCATTGAGCTGGAAGAAGACGATCTCGTCATTCTCGAAGCTCGCCGTCCAGCCCATCGCCTCGTAAAAGGCGCGGGACCGGGCCGGGTCCGTGACGCCCAGCGTGATCAGGGAAATGCGTTGATCCATGGCGGTTCTCCTTCCAGGACCAACGCTAGAACAAAAGCAGAACATATGTCCAGGACAAAGCCGGCCGGATTGCCCTGAGACAGGTCAGGCGCAAAACTGGCATTGTCCCGGAATCGCTTCGGGTGCCGCAAACCGACAGGACAGGATCACCGTGCTGAAGACCATCCGCGCCCTTTACGAAGCCAATACGCCGGCGGCCCACCAATTCCGCTATGGCCTGCTCGCCTTCGACATTCTGGCGACGCTCTATGTGATCGCGACCTCCTTCTTCCCGCGTTCACTGGCTATCGAACTGGGTGACATGCTTCTGGGCGTGGTGATCCTGACGGATTTCGTGGCACGCCTGCTTATCGAAAAGGACAAGCGGATGATCTTCATCCGGCCGACAACCTGGGCGGATATCATCGCGATCGGCTCCTTCCTTGCGCCGATTGCCGGAGAGGGGCTGGGCTTCCTGCGCGTATTGCGGACGCTGCGCCTGCTGCATTCCTACCAATTGCTGACCCGGCTGAGGAAAGACATCCGCTTCTGCCGCAATCATGAGGAGGAATTGCTGGCCGGGCTGAACCTGGTGATCTTCCTCTTTGTCACCACCGGCCTGATCTATGCGCTGCAATACGGGATCAATCCGCAGATCCGCAATTATGCCGACGCCTTCTATTTCACGGTGACCACGCTCACCACGACCGGGTTTGGCGATATCACGCTGGAGGGCACGGGCGGCCGTCTTCTCTCCGTGGCGGTGATGATTGTCGGCGTGACGCTCTTCCTGCGCCTCGCACAGGTTCTCTTCCGCCCCAGCAAGGTGCGCGAGGAATGTCAGAAATGCGGACTGATGCTGCACGATGCCGACGCGGTGCATTGCAAGCACTGCGGCGAAACCATCCACATTCACACCGAGGGCAGCGCCTAGATCAGATCAGCCCCGACAACGGGCTGGACGGGTCGGCATAGCGTTTCTTGGGCATACGGCCGGCCAGATAGGCTTCGCGACCGGCGATGACCGCGTGCTTCATGGCGGAAGCCATGCGGATCGGATCCTTGGCTTCGGCGATGGCCGTATTCATCAGGACACCGTCACAGCCCAGCTCCATCGCCACAGCCGCATCAGAAGCCGTGCCAACACCGGCATCCACGATGACCGGGACCTTCGTCTGCTCGATGATCAGGCGGATATTGACCGGGTTCTGGATGCCCAGACCCGAGCCGATCGGGGCCCCGAGCGGCATGATGGCGCAACAGCCAATCTCTTCCAGCTTCTTGGCGTAAACCGGATCATCCGAGCAATAGACCATGACGTCGAACCCGTCCTTGATCAGCATTTCGGCGGCGCGCAGCGTCTCGGCCATGTCCGGATAGAGGTGTTTGGGATCGGACAGGACTTCCAGCTTCACCAGATTCCAGCCCCCCGCCTCACGCGCCAGGCGCAGCGTTCGGACCGCGTCCTCGCCGGTGAAACAGCCGGCCGTGTTCGGCAGGAAGGTGTAGTCCTCCGGCGAAATGAAATCGACCAAGCGGGGCTCGTCCGGATTGGACAGGTTCACGCGACGGATCGCCACTGTGATCATGTCGGCCCCGGAGGCTTTCAGCGCCTCGGCATTCTGGGCGTAGGTGGCATACTTGCCGGTGCCAATGATGAGGCGGGAGTTGAAGGTCCGTCCGGCCACGACCAGCGGCGTATCGTCAACCGTCACTTTCGGATTTGCGTCATCCATGCCTATCCACCTCCGACAAAGGCGACGATCTCGATCCGGTCGCCATTTTCCAGTTCCGTGCCGCCATATTGCGAGCGCGGTACGATCTCCAGATTGCGCTCGACGGCGATCTTGCGACCATCCAGATCGAGTGCACTCACCAGGTCCGACACACTGCTGCCGGCGGGCAATGACCGGTCTTCCCCATTGACTGTTAGCTGCAGCACGGCTTCGCTGACCTCTTTGTGAGTCCTGACATTTGTCACCTCGTAATTCCCTCTAGGGCTTGAAGGCAAGGCCATGACCAAACCCATTCACATCCTGAACGGTCCGAATCTCAACCTTCTGGGCACCCGGGAACCGGAGGTCTACGGCACGATGACGCTGGCCGACATCGAATCGGCCTGCATCGACCGCGCCCGTGACTTGGGGGTTCCGCTTGTGTTTCGCCAGTCCAATCATGAGGGTCAGTTGATCGACTGGCTGCATGACGCAAACGTCAACGCGTCTGCAGTGGTGTTCAACCCGGGTGCATTTACGCATACATCGGTCGCTTTGCATGACGCCGTTCGCGCTATAGAACCTCCGGTCATCGAAGTTCACTTGAGTCAGACGGCAGCACGCGAAGACTTCCGGCACCATTCCTATGTCGCTCCTGTCGCCCGGGGCAGTATCACCGGGCTGGGGCTGCAGAGTTATCTGCTGGGCATCGAAGCCGCTGCCAAATGTCTCTGATTACAATCGACGGAACCAAAGGCCTTTCATCATGAGTTCTGATTCTCGTTCCCGTACGCCGATCGATCCCGCCCTCGTCCGTGAACTGGCGGATATCCTGCGTGAAACGGAATTGTCCGAAATCGAAGTCGAGCATGACGATCTGCGCCTGCGGATTGCCCGTCAGCTGACCGCCGCGCCCGTCGCCCAGACGATCAGCGTCCCGGCCGCCGCCCCGGCGGCCGCTGCCCCGGCACCTGCCGCAGAGGCCGCTCCGGCCGCCGCTGCTCCGGCGGGTGACAAGCCGGGCACGGTGAAGTCCCCGATGGTCGGCACCGCCTATCTCAAGCCGAACCCGGACAGCGCCAATTTCGTGCGTCCCGGCGATGCTGTGAAGAAGGGCGACACCATCCTGCTGGTGGAAGCCATGAAAACCTTCAACCCGATTACCGCCGAGAAGGATGGTACGGTGACCGATCTCCTGGTTGATGACGGTCAGCCGGTGGAATACGGCGAGCCGCTCTTCGTCCTGTCCTGACCCCAACAGCCGAGGCGACCGCACAAGCCATGTTCGACAAGATCCTGATCGCCAATCGCGGCGAGATCGCCCTTCGCGTCCACCGGGCCTGCCGGGAAATGGGCATCCGCACCGTCGCGGTGCACTCGGAGGCCGATGCCAATGCCATGCATGTCCGCCTGGCGGATGAGAGCGTGTGCATCGGCCCGCCGCCCGCCGGCAAATCCTATCTCAACATTCCGGCCATCATCACGGCCGCCGAAGTGACCGGCGCCCAGGCCGTGCACCCCGGCTATGGCTTCCTGTCGGAAAATGCCCGTTTCGCCGAGATTGTCGAAGCCCACGGCCTCGCCTTCATCGGCCCGACCGCGGACCATATCCGCATGATGGGCGACAAGATCACCGCCAAGAAAGCCGTCATGGATGCCGGCATTCCGGTGGTTCCGGGGTCCGAGGGCGGCGTGGCGACCTATGAGGACGCCAAGCCCATCGCCGAGGAAATCGGCTATCCGGTCCTCATCAAGGCGGCCTCGGGTGGTGGTGGCCGCGGCATGAAGGTCGCGGAAACGGCCGACAAGCTGAAAGAGGCCATGCAGACCGCTTCGGCTGAAGCCTCGGCCGCTTTCGGTGATGGCACCGTCTATCTGGAAAAATATCTCGGCCAGCCGCGCCATATCGAGATCCAGGTTCTTGCGGACACCCATGGCAATGTCGTGCATCTGGGCGAGCGTGACTGCTCCCTGCAGCGCCGTCACCAGAAACTGCTCGAAGAGGCCCCCTCGCCGGCGCTCAGCGACGCCGAGCGTGCGGAGATCGGTGAAGTGGTGCGCAAGGCCATCTCAGCCATCGGCTATCGCGGCGTCGGCACGATCGAATTCCTCTGGGAGAACGGTGAGTTCTACTTCATCGAGATGAATACCCGCCTGCAGGTGGAACACCCGGTCACCGAAATGATCACCGGTATCGACCTGGTGCGCGAACAGATCCGTGTCGCAGCCGGCCTGCCGCTGGAGATCACCCAGGACGACATCCAGCTGGAAGGCTGGGCCATTGAATGCCGCATCAATGCGGAGAACCCGAAAACCTTCGCGCCTTCGCCGGGCAAGGTCACCGAGTTCCATGCGCCGGGCGGTCTGGGCGTTCGCCTCGATTCCGCCCTGTATGCGGGCTATTCCATCCCGCCGTATTATGACAGCCTGATCGGCAAGCTGATCGTCCATGGCCGGACCCGCGAGGAAACCCTCCTCCGCCTGCGCCGCGCCCTGGAAGAAATGGTTGTCAGCGGTGTTGAAACGACGATCCCGATCTTCCTCGACCTGCTGGAAGAGGCGGACTTCGTGAATGGCGACTATCACATTCGCTGGCTGGAGGAGTGGCTCGCCCAGCGCAATGGCTAGCGCCCCACGCCAGAGAAGGCGGAGGCTTGATGCGCGGATTTGGCGCCCAGGACCTGATTAACTGCTATGCCCGCGGCGTCTTTCCGATGGCGGAAGGCCGCGAGGATCCGCGTATCTATCTGCTCGACCCGGACGAGCGGGGCATTCTCCCGCTCGACCATTTCCACATTTCGCGCAGCCTGAAAAAAACCGTCCGCCAGGACCTCTACCAGATCTCCATCGACGAGTGCTTCCACGATGTCGTGGAAGGCTGTGCTGCGCCGGCGCCCGGTCGCGAAGAGACCTGGATCAATTCCGGCATTCTCTCGCTCTACAGCGAACTCCACACGCTGGGCATCGCGCATTCCGTTGAGTGCTGGTCCGGCGGTGACCTGGTCGGCGGTCTCTACGGCGTGTCCCTGGGCGGGGCGTTTTTCGGCGAGAGCATGTTTTCCCGCCGCCGGGATGCATCCAAGGTGGCGCTCGTCCATTTGATCGCCCGCTTGCGGGCCGGAGGCTTCGTCCTGCTGGACACCCAATTCACGACTGAGCACCTGGAGCGTTTCGGCGCGGAAACGATCTCACGCTCAACCTATCAGGAGCGGCTGGGTGCTGCGCTGTCAGTGGAGGCTGATTTCAGGGCTTTGCCGGACGAGATCAGCGGCGCACAGGCCCTGCATCTCGCCTTGCCGCCCGCGCATCAGGACCGGCAGTCCAGCACCCAGACATCATAGACCGGGTGCTCCAGCGGGTTCTGCGCCGGACGTGACGCGAACATCCAGCCTGAAAAGATCTGCTCACCTTCGACATCCACGCCGAAACCGTCCGTGCGGCGGTCATTGATTTCGAGGAAGGCATAAGTTTCCGGTGTCTCTTCCGGCGGACGCTTGCGGCAATAATGGGCCGTGACCGACAACGCGCCGAACTGGGCCGTCTCACCGATCGGGATTTCAAAATCCCGGGTCCGGGCCGTCACCTTGTCCAGTCCGCGAAGGACGAGAAGCTCGCCCGGCTCGCTGGACAGAGGACCACGATCCTGCGCGTCCGGATCGTCCCGGCGCAGCATATCGGCGATGGCATCTCCATCCTCACCGGATTGAGACATGTCCTGCGCCTGGACGGCAGACGCCATCAGGCCGGCAACACAAAGGGAAACAAGAAATCGGGTTTTCATGACGCCCACCCTGCCGTGGGAATGTGGCCGTGTCGAGACGCTCACGCCTCGTCGGGGGACCAGGCCTGATAATCGCCGGATGCCGCCTGGCGCTTTTCGCTGACCAGAAGGCTGCCCGTCGGGCGATAGGCATAGACCGTACCGGTGAGATTGGGATGGTGATCCTTCTCCCAGGCCTGGCGCGGCAGCGGCGCTTCGCTCGGCGGCGTGTCGAAAGTGTGGTGCAGCCAGCCATGCCAGTCCGACGGGACCCGCGAGGCATCGGCATAACCCTTGTAGACCACCCAGCGACGATTGCGGCCATCCGGACCGGTATTGCCGCGCTCGGTGAAGTAGCGGTTGCCGTATTCGTCCTCGCCAACCTTCTGGGCGCCGCGCATGGCAAGGGTCAGGAAAGTCCCCGGCGTGGCGTCTTTCCACCAGACGAAAATCTTGGCGATTAATCCGAACATGGTCTTGGGCTCCGAGTCGGGTAGGTCGTTCGTGGCTTATATGCCTGTGTGAACGCGTGGGGTCCAGTGCCGAACGCGGCTTGTCGCGTCTTCGGGTTTCTCCGCCCGGCTGCACCGCGTTAGACTCGTTCAACTCCCGGGCGATTCGGGCGTGTTTGAGGGTGGCTCCATGCAGATCAAACAAGGCTTTGCTGAATGGCTGGCAAACCAGGGAGAGGCGTGCGCCCTGGAAGAGCGTACACTGGTTGCTGGCGGCGATCCCGACCTGCCCAGCGAGACGCGTCGCCTCGCCGTGCCGGCCCATTGGAGCCCGGCTGCCGCCGAAACCCTGCTGCGCCTGCTGGATACGCCCCGCCCTGTCCGCACACAGCCCAAGCCGGGCGTGAAGGCGTTCGGGGGCCTGACACCCCACGTCGCTGATGGCGAAACCCGGCAGCTGGAATCCTCGCTCGATGCCGTCACCACGCGGCTCGCCGGCTCCCTGGCTTGGTCGGCCGCCCGTCAGGGTGCATTCGACGAGGCCAGCGATGCAGAAGCCCTGGCCCGGGAACTGGCCGCGAGCATCCAGGGCGGCTTCGTCACACCGGATGCCCACCTGATCCGCGAAGGCGGAGTCGATTGGGCCTATGGCGACACGCCGGCATCCGATGAAGCGGCCGACCTGCCCTTGCAGATCCGCGCCAAGTCCCGCACCGCACCGGGACAACTGCGCCGGGTCGCGGAAGGCGCGCTCCGCGCCTCGGTTCTGGATGTCGGTGCCCGGGTTACACGGGAACGCCTGGAAGCCATCGGCGAGGCCTGCCGGCGCTGTTCCGGAGACGAGACCGAATGCTTTGACCCGCGCCGCAATGCCGCCCTCGCCCGCGCCATGCGCCGGGCGCTCAAGGACGGCGTGCCGGAAGAAGCCGTGGAGCGAGCCCTCGCCCTGGCCCGCCAGGGCACAGATGATGACGCGCTGTCGTCCCTGATCCCCGATTCCGTGCCGCAGCGGCCCGCCGTGATGCATGTTCCTGCCGCACTCAGCCAAGCCGTCAAGGATGATGAGTCCTGGTCCTTCGATGAGGATGGCGGCACGGTCCGCGCCCGCGATTTCCGCTCCGGGATTGCTCGTTCCATCTGGAGTTTCGGTACGCCGGGCCTGGCCTTCCATGAAAACCCGCCCGTGGTCGGCCCGACGCTCTACATCAACCTGCCCGCCTTCCTGGATGAAGCCTCCCAGCTGCAGGCCGGCCTGCTGGCCGATGCCATCACCTATTGGGCCACGGTTCTCATTCTGAGCGCCTCCAAGGGTGCCTCCTCCGCCGGCACGTTGTCGCTGAACGGGCTTTCCGCCGTGCTGATGAGCACAGGTCTCGCCCATGACAGCGAGGACGGACGCCGGGCGGCCGCCGCAATTGGCCGGCTGGCAACACTGGCCCTGCGTGACGCCGCCTCGGAGACCGGCGCCAGCGCACCGGGTTTGGGCCCGGATATTGAGCTGGACGGCCTGCCGGAGGGCTTCGATCTCCTGGTCGACGCCCTCAACGCCGCTGACACCAATTTCATGCCCAAGGCCGCGATCGCCCGTCCGGGCATCCAGCTGGCCTGTCTGGTGCCACCCGCCGAACTGTCCGGCCTGATGGAGACGGACAGTCTCGGCGCCCTGCCCGTGAACGGAACGACCACGACCGACGACACCTATTCCGGCAGCCGCCGGCTGCGGGTCTGCGCCCGGCGCGGACTGGAACAGTCCGGCCTGTCCGCCGCCCAGATCGAGGCCGCCGAAGATCACGCGGCGGGCCATGGCACGCTGCGCGGCGCCCCGGGGATTTCCCTGGACATGCTGCGCGAGCGCGGTGTGCCGGAAGACGCTTTGGAACGGCTGGATGATTCCATTGGCGAAGGGGCTTCGGTCCGCTTTGCCCTCAATCGCTGGACGCTCGGGGACCGGGTGTGCCGCGAGCTCGGCCTGCCGTCCGATGTCGTGGAATCCCAGGCCCAGTCCTTGTGCCAGGCCCTCGGTTATTCGGATCGTGATATCCGTGCGGCAGACCGCCATGCGCTTGGCACGGGAAGCCTTGACGACGCCCCCGGCCTGACGGCCGACCAGCGCGCCGTTTTCGCACCGGTCAGTGCCCAGGCCCAGATGCTGATGGCCCAGGCACTGGAACAACAGATCGAGGGCGCCTGTGCGATACCGCTGGCCCTGGATGGTGATGCCACGATCGACGACGTCGCCAGCCTGATCGATCTGGGCGGCGAGCTGGGCCTGCGACGGCTCGACCTGCGCCGCACGGCATCGGGTCTGTTCGACCTCCTGCCCGCCATCGATTTCGACAAGGGCGATTACGCCAATGAGCCGCCTGTCCAGGAACGCATCGTGGAACGCACGGTCGAGCGGGTCGTGGAGAAGCCGGCTGCCCGCCGCAAACTGCCGGACCGCCGCAAAGGCTATATCCAGAAGGCCACGGTGGGCGGACACAAGGTCTATCTCCACACCGGCGAGTTCGATGATGGCGAACTCGGCGAGATCTTCATCGACATGCACAAGGAAGGTGCCGCCTTCCGGTCTCTGATGAACAATTTCGCGATCGCCATTTCGATCGGCCTGCAATACGGCGTCCCGCTCGAGGAATTCGTCGACGCCTTTGTCTATACGCGTTTCGAACCGGCGGGCCCGGTCGAGGGCAATGATTCCATCCAGCACGCGACCTCCATCCTGGACTATCTCTTCCGCGAACTGGGCGTGTCCTATCTGGGACGCGAGGACCTCGCCGAGGTCTCTCCGGACAAGGCGGATCCGGGTGGTATCGGCAAGGGTGTGGAACAAGAAAAGCTGGCCCAGGAGGCCGCTGCCAAATTCATTTCGCGCGGTTTCTCGCGCGGCCAGGTGCCGGACAATATCCTGATGTTCGCCAATGCCCCCAAAAAGGCGGCTGCCGGCGGCAAGGACGGAACCGATACGGGTGGTCATTACGAGCTGGAAGACCATACGGTCAGCCGACCAACGAGTGGCCGGGACATCACCGCCTATTCCGGTGATCCCTGTCCGGAATGCGGGCATTTCACGGTGACCGGCGGCGATGATGACACGCCGCGTACCTGTGATGCCTGCGGCTGGCACGACTAGACAGCCCGGCGGCGTGCGCCTTGCAGGGAACACGCTGGATTGACCCGGGAGTGCTCCACTATGGCACGCGTTCTGATCGCTTTGGCTTTGCTGATTGCCGCTCCGGCCACAACTCTGGCCCAGGATGCGTCGCAGATTGCACGCGTCCAGGCAGGACAGTCCTGCCCCGGCTGCAATCTGTTCCAAGCAGAACTGGCCTATCGCGACCTGCCGGGCATCGATGTGTCCGGTGCCCGCCTGCGCCAGGCCAATCTCGCCCTGTCGACCATGAATCATGCCCGTTTCGACAATGCCAATCTGTCGGTCGCCAATCTGTTCGGCGGCCGGTTCACCGGTGCGAGTTTCCGGCAGGCCGATCTGACTCGCGCCAATCTCGTCGGTGCCTATTTCGGCGGCGCGGACCTGACCGGTGCGACGCTGACGGGGGCCACCCTGTCCGGGGCCGAACTGCAGACGGCGCGCGGATTGACGCAAAGCCAGCTCAACACGGCCTGCGGTGACAGCTCCACCCGTCTGCCCGCTGGTTTCACCATTCCCGGCTGCGACTGAGCGCCGGGCCCGACCTGCCCCGCCTTTGCCACCAGGCCGAAACCCTCTACGCTTCATACGATATGCGGTGGGGTTACTGTGATTTAAGTCGAATTCAGTCAATGCCTGCCGTATCCCTTGGGGTTATGCGCTACACGAAACGCGTCATTCTTTCGGCTTTGACCACGTCCCTGCTGGCCAGCATGCCAGCCTGGGCGGGGGATGATGAGCATCCGCGCCGCGGTCTCTCGATCGGCGGTGACTGTGAAAACTGCGACTTTTCCGAGAAAAACCTGGCCGGCGCGATCTTCATTGGTGCCAATTTCCAGGGCTCCACCTTTGCCGACAGCGAATTGCCCGGCGTGACCATTGTCGAGAGCCGGTTCAACGTCACTGACTTCTCCGATGCCCAGATGACCGGCGCCCGCCTGACCGGCGTCACCTTCTCCCGCTCCGTTCTGGACGATGCGAATCTCAGCCAGAGCCATATCGAACGGGTGAATTTCTCGTCCGCCAATCTGAGCGACACCGATTTTTCCGGGGCCCAGATGGTGTTCGTGACCTTTATCGGATCCGAGCTCGACGGCACCCTGTTTGCCAATGCCCGTCTGCGCCAGGTCAATTTCCTGCGCGCCCGGATGAATGATACCAATTTCCGCAGCGCCGAGCTGCGCCGGGCGAACTTTGCCGAAGTCATCGGCGAGGATGTGAACTTCCACGAAGCCGACCTGTCCGGTGCGAGCTTTGAAGGCGCCCATATCGACGATGCCGACTTCACCGGGGCCGTGCTGAGCGGAGCCAATTTCTCTTCGGCACAAATCACCAATGCCACCGGGCTGACCAAGACCAGTCTGACCGGCGCCTGCGGCAATGATGAAACCCAGATCAATTGGGACTTCGTCCTGCCGGCCTGCGATGTCGCCAATGGCACGCCCGCTTCCGCCTCGGCCCAGAGCTATTCCTATGTCGTGCGCTATGGCGATACGAGTGCCGGCGAAACGGTGGTCGAGCTGCAATCGCTGGAAAACACGCGGATCGAAGTGCTCACCCAGATTGCCGATGCGCTGGAAACCCATGCCGGTGATCTGGACCGCGACGCCATCCAGTCGGCCGCCAATGACGCCATGCGCGAGATTGCCCGGGCCGAACGCGCCCTGCGCGAGGCCCACCGGGACAGCGCCCGGGACGCCGCCGAACGCGAACGCCATCGCGAACTTCTGCGGGAACAGGTGGAGATGGAACGCGAGCTGATCCGTGAACAACGGGAAATGGAACGCGAGCTGATCCGCGAGCAGCGGGAAGAGGAACGCCGCCGCATCATCGAACTCCATGCACTCGAGCCTGATCGCAGCCTGTTCCGTGACAATGACCTGCCCCGCTCCCGTCTTCTGGGCGAAGGCAGTCCGGACTTTCCGGAACCACCACCCCCGCCACCTCAGCGCTGACCTGGGCCCAGTTTACGCAAACAAAAAGCCCCGGCGGATAACCGCCGGGGCTTTTGCTTGGCTTGTCAGCCCGGATCAGCCCTTCTTGGCGTCCGGAACCACGGTGCGCAGGTGAAGCTCGCGCAGCTGTTTCATCTCGACCTCGGCCGGCGCATTCATCATCAGGTCGCGGGCTTGCTGATCCTTCGGGAACATCACGACTTCGCGCAGGTTTTCGACACCGGCGAGCAGCATGACGATACGGTCCACACCCGGCGCGATACCGGCGTGCGGCGGGGCGCCATACCGGAAGGCGTTCAGCATGCCGCCGAACTCTTCCTCGACCGTCTCGGCATCATAGCCGGCGAAGGCGAAGGCTTTCAGCATCACGTCCGGACGGTGGTTCCGCACGGCGCCGGAGGAGAGTTCCACACCATTACAGACGATGTCGTACTGGAAGGCCTTCAGGGCCAGCAGTGCGTCCGTGTCGGACCCGTCGAACTTGAGGAATTCATCCGGATCGATCTGCGGCATGGAGAACGGGTTGTGGGAGAAGTCGACCTTCTTGTTGTCCTCATCCCATTCATACATCGGGAAATCGACGATCCAGCAGAAACGGAACGTGTCCTTCTCGCACAGTTCCAGCTCGCTCCCGACCACATCACGGGCCTTGCCGGCGAAGCTGTAGAAGTCCTTGGGATCACCGGCGGCGAAGAAGACCGCATCGCCCGGCTCCAGGCCGAGTTCGGTGCGCAGGGCTTCGGTGCGTTCCGGACCGATATTCTTGGCGATCGGGCCGGCGCCCTCAATGGCGCCACCCTCTTCACGCCAGAAGATATAGCCCAGACCCGGCTGGCCTTCCTTCTGCGCCCAGGAATTCATCCGGTCGCAGAAAGCGCGAGACCCACCAGTCTTGGCCGGGATCGCCCAGACCTGGACCTTCGGGTTCTTTTCCAGCATGCCGGCAAAGACCTTGAAGCCGGAGCCGCGGAAAGTCTCGGACACGTCCGACATCTTGATCGGGTTGCGCAGGTCCGGCTTGTCGGAGCCATACCAGCGGATCGCGTCGAAATACGGGATCTGGACGAAGGGCTCGTCCGGCACGGTGCGTCCGTCAGCGAATTCCTCGAACAGGCCCTTCATGACCGGTTCGATCACGTCGAACACATCCTGCTGGGTCGCGAAGCTCATTTCCATGTCGAGCTGGTAGAACTCGCCCGGAGCCCGGTCGGCACGGGCATCTTCATCGCGGAAACAGGGCGCAATCTGGAAATACCGGTCGAAGCCGGAGACCATGATCAGCTGTTTGAACTGCTGCGGTGCCTGCGGCAGGGCGTAGAACTTGCCCGGGTGCAGACGGGACGGGACCAGGAAGTCCCGCGCGCCTTCCGGCGAGGAGGCCGTCAGGATCGGTGTCTGATACTCGGTGAAGTTTTCCTCGACCATGCGGCGGCGGATGCTGTCGATGATCTTGGAGCGCAGCACGATGCGCTTGTGCAGGCTTTCACGGCGCAGGTCGACATAGCGGTGCTTGAGGCGAACCTCTTCGGACCAGTCCGGCTCACCGAAGACCGGGAGCGGCAGCTCTTCCGCTTCCGACTGGATCGACATCTCCGCCAGGCGGACCTCGATCTCGCCGGTCGGCAGGTTCGGGTTCACGGTCTCGTCAGAGCGGGCGATGACCTCACCGGTCACCGTGATGACGCTTTCAACCCGCAGGCGTTCGAGCGTGGCGAAATGCTCGCTTTCCGGCTCCAGGACGACCTGGGTCAGACCGTAATGGTCGCGCAGGTCGATGAAGAGCAGACCACCATGGTCGCGCTTGCGGTGAATCCAGCCGGAAATCCGCGCGGTCTGGCCGACGTCAGCCTTGCGCAGCTGGGCGCAGGTGTGGGTGCGATATGCGTGCATGGGTAAGCGTCCGAAAAACGGTGTTTGACAAGTTGCCGCGATGTGCCGGTTTGCGGGGTGAAATGTCAAGGAGAGCGGGGCGCGGGGCGCAGTTGTTTGCGCCCGCCTAGATCAAGAAAAAGGGGGCGCCGAAGCGCCCCCAGTTGTACGCCGACCTCAAAACGGCGTCACCAAGTGTTCTGTGTGGGCTCCCGGATCAATTGAAATAACCCAGGATGCTGGCCGGCGCGGCATTCGCGATCGACAGCGCCTCGACCCCCAATTGTTGCTTGACCTGCAGGGATTGCAGACGCGCGCTTTCCTTGGCCAGGTCGGCATCGACCAGATTGCCGATCCCCTGCTCCAGCGCGTCGGACAGCTTGGTTACAAAGGCCTTGTGGACACCCAGGGATTTCGACCCGGTTCCCAGGCGCGCCAGCGAGGCGTTGAGATTGTCCAGCGAGGTCTCGATCGTGGCCACCAGGGTACTGGCCGCACCCGCCGAGGCAAAGGACGCCGCGGCCGCCAGCGTGACGACCGTGCCGCCCAGCGACAAATCCTCGGCCACGATGGAAATGGTTGATGTGCCGGCCGCATTGGCCAGCGAGGAGATCGAACTTTGCGAGCCGTCGATCAGATTGGTGCCATTGAACGACGCCGTCTCGACGATCTTGGAGACCTGGTCACGCAGCGCCTTGAAATCCTCGTTCAGGGCCGAGCGCGAGGCGGTGTCGAGAGAAGTGTCGGATCCGGCCAGCGCCTTTTCCTTCATCTCCACCAGAAGATCGGAAATGGCCTCGCCCCCCGCGAGCGCCACATCCACGGTCGAGACCGACAGATCGAGAGAGTTGGCCACGGCCGCATATCCGCGCACATCGCCGCGCATGGCCTGTGCAATGGCAAAGACACCGCCATTATCCTTGGCCGAACCGATGGCCAGACCGGTATTGATCCGGTTCTGGACCTTTTCCAGATCGCGTTGCGTCTGGTTCAAATTCTGCAGGGCCATCATGGCCCCGGCATTCGTGTTGATCGTCGCCATTTCTTGGCTCCCCCACACTGTTACCACCACCGGGTCCCGAACCATGCTTTTTGCTGGTTTTCTGAGCACCCGGTTTTCACAGACTACCGCCGATTTATAAATTATGAGCTAACGCGAATAGCGATATTCCCTGTGCACACAGGCGAGTTCATCATTTTTGGAAACAAAACAGGCTGCTAGCGGAGGATGTATCCGGTTCTTTCATCGCCTCAAACGGGATTTTCGGACCTGTTTTCAGCCCAGAAAGCGCCACGCGCTGTCACGCTGGCGGTATGAGGAGTGCGGGACGCCATCCGGCATCGTCGCTAATGAATTTGTGAGTGACACCGAAAGGCGTCCCGCACACGGAGATTTCCTCCCGCCTCTCGACGGGTATTCAAGACCGGGTGGGTACAGGTTCCAACCCTTGGAACCAGCGGACCCCCTCGATAGCCGTTCCGTCTCTCCGGTGGTCAACCCGGACATCCGGAACGCTCCGCTACCGCCTCACCCCCGACCTGACCGGGCCGGGCCTCGAGTGGTGAAGAGGCTCGAAGAGTATGGAGCGGGATGATGGGGGTGGGGATAAGTGTTCCTCCCCCGCCGCGCGGGGGCAGAAAAAATACGCCTTCTCCCCGGAGAGATGGGAAGCAAACGATGTCGGATTACGCGCCGCTTTCGGCCTCGGCTCGGTCGGCGATGATGTGAAGGATGTTGTTCTGGATGCCACCCAGGATGACCTCACCCCACAGGGCGCTGTAGTGGTTGGCCGGGCTGCTGGCACGGTATCGGGTGTGAAGGGTCAGACGGGTTTGGCCATCGCCAACAGGGATCAGTTCATAGCCGCCGGTCTCGATACCAAGATAATCACTGTCCGGCCCGATATGGGCATCGGTGTAGCGGCCGACCGAGTCGTTGGGGAAGACGAAGCGCCAGGTCAGCCGCTGCTCCGGACGCCAGTCCGTGACATGCTCTTCGAAAGTGATGTGATCCCCCCATTGGGCAAGGCGCCTGGCTCCCTCGCCCTCCCCCACAACCACGGCAGAGCGTGGACGGGGAATGCGCAACAGGTTCTGGGCTATCGTCCACTCGCCCTCCCGATCGGACAGGTTTTCCAGCGCGAGCAAATGCGGCCAGATCCGGTCCACAGGCGCCTCGATGATGATCGACCGCCGGACCTCGAAATGGTGGGTGGCGTGCGGAAGGACAGGCCCCGCGAACAGGACAAGGAAAGGCAGGGCCATCAGACCGGCGCTGTGAAGCCGGGCACGCCGCCTGAAAGCGGCTTGCAGGCTACCCACCGTGGTCACGCCGAGCAAACCGCTGATCCCCCAAGGAATGGCCAGCATGACGAGGCAGATCACACCTTCCCGGAAGACCACACCCACCAGCACCATGATGGCGAGCGTTGCGATCAGGGACAGCGAACTCTTCCAGCCGCCGCGCTTTGGGGGCTGTTCGGGCCTGTCCTCGGCCCCAGACCCCAGGGCCAGCCGCAAAATGCCACCGACGGTGAAAGGCAGGATGAAAAGGGTGGAAAAGCCGCCGGCGAACCCGGCACCGGAGCTCGTTCCTCCGATCAGGTAAAAAGCGACTGCAAGCAGCAGGAGGACAAGAAATACCACCAGAAAGCGCATTCCGACCCAGAGCCGCATCCCGGGCTGCCCCTTGCCATCGCTCATTCCGATTCCCCCTCAGTTCAAGCTGGCACTGCGCCTGAGCGGGCGGTCCGGGTCAAGGCGAGGACTGTGCGGCGGATGGTCCAGGAGGGTGCTGGTGAAAAACGTGAACCACGCCCGCCCTTGGCGGGTGCCCCCTTCGACCCGAAGCTCCGCTTCGGCCCACTTCCTCCACTTTGCGGGGGCAGCCCCCACAGCCAAACCACCGAAAACATGAGTAAATAATCTTTACACGCCATGTAAGCGATTATTCACTTGCGGATTTGCGAACGGCGTTTTACAAAATGTGTAAATAGTCATTCACATGACGGATTTCACAAGGGACGACACGCCATGACCGGGATGCTGAGAGACGGGATTTTTGACGGGGTCGACACGAATGTCGGCGTGACGGCGAAGACCGGAACAACGAAGGCCCGCATCGAGCGGGCGGCGTTGATGCTGTTTGCCCAGCACGGCATGGATGGTGTCTCGATCAAGCAGATCGCCGAGGCCTGCACGATCTCCGATGGCGCCATGTACCGGCACTTCAAGTCCAAGGATGCGCTGGGCCGGCAGATGTTCGAGGCGATCCACAAAAAGCTGGAAGCCCTGGTCGCCGCGCATCTCAAGCCGAATGCGACGATGGAAGACATCGCCCGCGCCCTGACCAAGGCCTATTGCGAACTGGCCGATGGTGATCCGGCGCAATTCGTCTTCCACCTGACCCACCGCAATTACTTCATCGCGGCCTCGGGCGATGGCGGAGCGGACCCGTCCGATTTGATGACCGATTGCGTGGCCGAGGCCATGAAGCGCGGCGAGATCCCAGATGGCGATCCGGAACTTCGTTCGGCCATGGCGCTGGGCGTGGTGATGCAGACCGCGGAATACTCGCTCTATGGGCGGATCAAACTCCCGCTTTCACAGCATGTGGAGACTTTCGTGCGGTCGATCATGGCCGTTCTGAGAACCGCCTAGACTCCACCAACCCACTCAATATCAACAGCAAAAAGGGAGGCGATCATGCGCTCCTTGGCGTTCAATATTGCCTATTGGTCCCTGTCCGGCGTCTACGCCATTGTCTGCGCCGTGCTGGCGCTCTTCCCCGGCCGTCGCGTGCTGATGCACGGTCTGCGCTCCTATTCCCGGGCCACGCTGATCCTGATGCGCGTGATCTGCGGCATCAAAGTGGAGGTGCGCGGCACAGCCCCGAAAAACCAGCCGGTGATCATCGGCGCCAAACACCAGTCCTGGGGCGATGGCATCGTCATGATGGCCAAGTGTGGCGATGTGAACTTCGTCTGTGGTGATCACATGCTGGACTATCCGCTGATCGGCTGGGTGCTGAAGCGCTGTGGCGCCATCGTGCTGTCGAACCAGGGCGGCGCCGAAGCACAGGCCAGCCTGGAGGCCGGTGTGCAACGCTCGCAGGGCGAAGGCCGCCCGCGTCCGATCCTGATCTATCCGGAAGGCCATCTGACGCCGGTGGGCGAAGGGATGCGCTATCGCTCGGGCGTGTGGCGCCTGTCGCAGCAGCTGAACCGTCCGATTGTTCCGGTTGCCACCAATCTGGGCCAGTGCTGGCCGCAGAACCAGTGGAGCAAGTTTTCCGGCACGGCCGTGATCGAATTCCTGGACCCGATCCAGCCCAGCGATGACCGCGACGGCGTGCTGGCCGAGCTGGAAACGCGCGTGGAAGCCCGCTCCCGGCAGCTTGAAGCAGAGTTTGCGCCGGCGCTCGAAGCGTCGCAGTGTCAAACCCAACCGGAAGGAGCCCGCCCGTGAGAGGCGCGACCGACCGGCCCATGACGGGGAGAACAGATGCGATCGGCCCTCTTCAATGGCCTGTTCTGGCCAAGCCTGGCGATCTTCGCCATCGCCGCCTGGCTGGCAAGCTTCCTGCCCTGGCGCAGCCCGCTGATCAGCGTCATGCACGCGGCCTGCCGCACTGTGCGCTGGCTGATGCACCGAGTGATGGGGATCGAGGTGGAGATCCGGGGCACGCCGCCGCGCCAGCAGCCTGTCATCATCGCCTCCAAACACCAGTCTTGGGCGGATGGCTTCATCCAGATGTCCCTGCTGGGCGATCTCAACTTCGTCATCGGCAACGGGATCGAGACCTTTCCCCTGGTCAGCCGCATCGTGGCGAAATCCGGCGCGGTCATGGTCGCCTCCCCGGGCCTGCGCGGTGCGGAAGGGGCGCTGCAGGCAGCGCTGGAGAAGGCGGCGGACGATCCGCGCCCCATGCTGATCTTCCCCGAGGGCGGACTGGCCGAAGTGGGCGAGGCCAAGCGGTACAGGAAAGGCGTGCACCTCATGTATGAAACGCTGAACCGGCCAGTCGTGCCTGTCGCCCACAATCTCGGCCTGCGCTGGCCGCAGAACCAGTGGACCAAATTCCCCGGCCCCGCCGTGATCGAGTTTCTCGACCCGATCCCGCCCGGCCTGCCGCGCGACGCCTTTTTGCCGCGCCTGCAAGTGACCATCGAATCCCGGACGCGCGATCTGGAGGCTGAAGGCCTCGCCGCAAGGTCCGCCGAACAGGAGGCGAGCTCATGAGTGCCGCCATTGCTGCCAATCTGATGACCCAGCGCCGCTTCGTGCCGCTGCTGGTGGCCCAGTCCTTGGGCGCGTTCAACGACAATTTCTTCCGCTATGCCGTGGTGACCATGGTGACCTTTGGCGGATTGACCCTGTTCGACATGGACCGTCTGACCCTAGTGTCTGTTGCCGCCTCCATGTTTACCTTCCCCATCTTCCTGTTCTCGGCCATTGCCGGCCGCTTTGCCGACCGGTTTGACCGGACCCGGATCATGCGCTTTGCGAAATTCGCCGAGATCTGGCTGATGCTGCTGGTCGCCATTGCCTTCATCCTGGAACAGCCGCTGCTGCTGGTGGTCACCCTCTTCCTGATGGGCACCCAATCGGCCTTTTTCACGCCGGCCAAGAATTCCGCCCTGCCGACCCTGCTGGCGGACGAGGAATTGGTGCCGGCCAATGCGCTCCTGTCCGGACTGCTCAATGTCTCGGTCCTGGTCGGGATCGGTCTGGGCACCTGGCTGATCACCCAGACGTTCGGCCCGATTGCCGTCGGCATGGGCCTGGTCGGCATGGCCATCATCGGCTGGCTGGCGATTCGGCAATTGCCCCAGGCGCCAGCCTCACAGCCGGATCTGAAACTGACCTTCAACTTCATCGCCGAGACCATCCGCGTGCTGGGCTTCGCCTTCCGGGCCCCGGATGTGCTGCGCC
Organism: Maricaulis alexandrii; assembly: GCF_005871165.1. GTDB lineage: Bacteria > Pseudomonadota > Alphaproteobacteria > Caulobacterales > Maricaulaceae > Maricaulis > Maricaulis alexandrii. The sequence goes on from NZ_SWKP01000003.1 coordinate 543,507, forward strand.
CCCTGCTGGGTGTCGCCTGGTTCTGGATGCTGGCGGCGTCAATTGTCACGCTGATGCCGGTCTTCACGGCCTCGGTCCTGGGGGCCAATGAAACCGTGGTCCTGGCCTTCTCCGCCCTTTTCACCCTGGGCGCCGCCCTCGGCGCCGTCCTGTGCGGCACGTTGAGCGGCAAGGGCGATGCCCTGCCCTTCTCCATCGCCGGCGCCATCGGCGTGGTGATCTTCGCCGGGGATGTCGCGCTTTACACCTGGTCGCGCCCACTGACGCCGGACGGGGCCGAACTGGTGGCCATCGATGCCTTCCTCGCCGACCGGGCCAATTGGCGCATCCTGATCGATCTGGCCCTCGCCGCGGTGTCGGCAGGTCTGTTCGTGGTGCCCTTGCAGGCCATGGCCCAACGCCGGGCAGCGCCTGAGCTGCGCGGGCGCCTGCTGGCCGCCGGCGGCATCCTGAATGCCGCCACGGCCACGCTGGGCCAGTTCGTTCTGGCCGCGATTGCCGCCACCGGCCTGCCCATCCAGAGCGCCTTCCTGTCCATCTCACTGATCAGCATCATCGCCGCCGGGATCATCGGCTGGCGGCTCAGCAAGCGGTGGAAAACCGCCTCTGACTCGCCTTCCTGATGGAAAAGTGGAGCGGTCCGCGCTAAAGGGCCGCTCCATGAACATTATCACGACGACCGAGGCCCTCGAACGGGCCTGTGACGAACTGCTTCAAAATCCCTATGTCGCTGTCGACACCGAATTCATGCGGGAGACGGTCTACTGGCCGCAGCTCTGCCTGATCCAGGCCGCCGGCGGCACGACGGAAGTCATCATTGATCCGCTGGCCGAGGGCCTGGACCTTGAGCCCTTCTGGGAGCTGATGGCCGATGAGCGGATCACCAAGGTCTTCCACGCGGCACGCCAGGATCTGGAAATCTTCTTCCACCGGGGTGGCGACAGCCTGATCCCGCACCCCATGTTCGACAGCCAGGTCGCCGCCATGGCGCTGGGACTGGGCGACTCCATCGCCTATGACGCGCTGGTGAAGGCGCTGCTCAAACGCCCGATCGACAAGGGGCCGCGCTTCACCGATTGGTCGCGCCGCCCGCTGTCCAATGCGCAGCTGGAATACGCCATCGCCGATGTCACCCATTTGCGCGACCTCTATCCGATCATGCTGGAACGGCTGGAGAAGAAGGGTCGCGGTGAATGGCTAGTCGAGGAAATGAAAGTCCTCACCAATCCGGACACTTACCGGCTCGATCCGGAAGAAAGCTGGCGCCGGATGAAGCTGCGCAAGTCGACGCCGAAATGGCTCGCCGCCCTGCGCGCTGCTGCCGCCTGGCGCGAAACCGAAGCCCAGACCCGCGACATGCCGCGCCAGCGCGTGATGAAGGATGATGCGATCTACGAGATCGCCGGGGTTGCCCCGACCGCGCCGGAACAGCTGCAGGGCCTGCGCGCCGTGCCGAAGGGCTTCGAACGCTCCTCCCCGGCCCGACGCCTGTTCGAAAAGATGAGCGAAGCCCTGGCGGATGCAGAGGCTTATGCGCCGGCCTATGAGAAACCGGCCCCGCCGCCCCAGGGCGTTGGCCCGACGGTGGAATTGCTCAAGGTCCTCCTGAAGCAGGTCGCAGAGGAAGCCGGTGTCGCCACCCGCCTCATCGCCACCGTTCCGGACCTGGAACGCCTGGCCGCCAGCGATGACGAGAATGTTCCCGCCATGCAGGGCTGGCGCCGGGAAGTCTTCGGCGAACCCGCCATGCGCCTCAAGCGCGGCGAGCTCTCTCTGACACTGAAGGACGGCAAAGTGGTCGTGTCCGAGGTGAAATAAGTGAAACCGGGGCCCTGCGGGGCCCCTTTTCATATGCGGCTCAGACGTATTCGGTCTCGGCCTTGCGGTTGATGGCACCGGCGAGATTGTCGAGCAGGGACAGCGAGCGCTCGACATAGAGGTCGCGCACGCTTTCATCGACGGACAGATGCACGGTTTCCGGTGTCACCGAGAGCGTGAAGCGATCCAGCAGGCGCGTGGCACGGCCTGAGAGCTTGGCGCCCAGCCGCAGGGCGCAGCCCATCATCTGGGCGACATTGTGCTGGGTCTCGTCGAGCAAATCGAACTCGTCATGCTTTTCCAGCTGGGAGCGTTTGCCGGCATAGCGGTAGTGCAGCGCCGCTGCGAGGAAGGCGCGCTCGGCATGGGTGACGCCCGCAAAGGGGGCGTAGAGGACGGTATCGCGGGCCAGTTCGGCGCGGTGGTCGGGATGGAAACGCGCGCCGAGATCGGTCAGCCGCGCGCCGGCCTCCTGCAGGACACGGTCGCGGGCCGGATCGAAGGCCGTCTCCACCTCGCGCATGGCCGGGGCGATCCAGGCCGCCAGGGCACGACCGAAATCCGGGGCGGGCGAAGACGGGCGCGCCATCGCTTCGGCGCCGGCAATCAGCGGATCTGTAGCCAGCAGGTCCGGCGGCAGGCTTTCGGCCAGCACACCCTCGCGCACGCCATAGGCCGAGAAGACGATGCGGTCGAACGCGCCATGCCGGATCACCCGGCGCAGCAGGAGCGCCGCATAGGGCAACGTCTCTACCCGGCGTGAGGACAGGCCGGGCGTTCCGCGCAGGGAAGCGGCGCTGAGCCGGGTCGTCAGACGGGCCAGCTCGCGGGCTTCATCGGCATCCAGCGCGAACTGGTGGACGACGTGCAGGGGATAATCAAAGCGCGCGAAGGCCAGCTGCGCCATGGCGCGCCAGGCCCCGCCGACCGCATAGAAGGTGCCGCCCTGCCCCGTCAGAACGCCGGTCTCGGCCAGACGCTCATCGATCATGCCGGTGGCCGCCTCACTGTCGAACGGTGCCCCCTTGAGCACTTCCTGCGGCCCCAGGGCCGAGGTTCGGCCCGGCTGGGGCTGACCATTGAGGATGGGAGTGAGTTCCAGCGAGGAGCCGCCCAGGTCGCCCATGACGCCGTGAGCGTCAGGAATGCCGGCGGCGAGCCCCAACGCGGAATACCAAGCCTCGTCCTCACCGGAGAGGATACGCACGTCCAGCCCCGTCTCCTCGGCGACCTCCCGCACGAAATCGCCGCCGTCATTGGCGTTGCGCACGGCTGCCGTGGCGACGACATGGCGATTGTGGACGCCCTTGGCATCGAGCAGGCGCTGAAAGCGTTTGAGCGCGCGAAGGGCGATGTCGCGGCCTTCCGGATGCAGTTTTCCGGTATCGTGAACACCGCGGCCCAGCCCGGCCATGACCTTCTCGTTGAAGATCGGCCAGAGCGCCCGCCCCTCAACCCGAAAATGCACAAGGCGCACCGAATTGGAGCCGACATCGATCACCGCGATATCGCGGTGGATCGCGGTCTCGGCGATCAGCGGTTCGATGGACGGCAGCTCAGCCAAGGCGGTCAGTTGCCCGATCGCCCGGTCAGCGTGGGCGGCTGGTCATTCTTCAGGGCATGACCGCGCCCCGACAGGCTCGGATTGGTCATGAAATAGGCGTGCGCCGAGAAGGGCTTGTCGACATTGACCGTGTCGACGCGGTGATAATCACCCTCGCTGTCCATATACCAGGATTGGTCGGTGTCATTGAGATTGGCGACCATGATCTGGTCGAGCACCTGCCGGTGCACGGTCGGGTTCTGGATCGGGCAGAGGTGCTCCACCCGGCGGTCCAGATTGCGCGGCATCCAGTCGGCCGAGGAAATGAAGACCTTGGCGGCCGGCGACGGCATGGCCTGGCCATTGGCGAAGCAGACAATGCGCGAATGCTCCAGGAAACGGCCGACAATCGACTTCACCCGGATATTCTCCGACAGGCCCTTGATACCCGGCCGCAGGCAGCAGATGCCGCGCACGACCAGCTCCACCCGAACCCCCGCCTGGCTGGCCCGGTAGAGCGCGTCAATGATCTCCGGATGCACAAGGGAGTTGAGCTTGGCCCAGACGGCGGCCGGCTTGCCGGCGCGGGCATTGGTGATCTCGTGCTCGATATGTTCGAGAATGAATTCCTTCATCCCGATCGGCGAGACGGACAGGCGTTCCAGGTTTTCCGGGCGAGCATAGCCGGTGACATAGTTGAACACGCGTCCGGCATCGCGCCCGAAGGCCGGGTCGGCCGTGAACAGGGACAAATCCGTATAGATGCGCGCCGTGATCGGATGGTAATTGCCGGTTCCGAAATGGGCATAGGTGCGCAGGTCCGAGCCTTCGCGGCGGACGACCAGTGATATCTTGGCGTGGGTCTTGTACTCGATGAAGCCATAGACGACCTGCACGCCGGCCCGCTCCAGGTCGCGGGCCCATTTCAGATTGGCCTCTTCGTCGAAGCGCGCCTTCAGCTCGACCAGGGCGGTGACATTCTTGCCGCTCTCGGCCGCCTCGATCAGGGCGGCCACGATGGGGCTGTCCTTGGAGGTGCGATACAGGGTTTGCTTGATCGCGATCACATCCGGGTCGGCCGCGGCCTGGCGCAGGAAGCCGACCACGACATCGAAGCTCTCATAGGGATGGTGGACGATGATGTCCTTTTCCTTGATCGCCGAGAAGCAATCCCCGCCATGATCGCGGATCCGTTCCGGATAGCGCGGCTCATAGGGCGTGAAGGTGTGGTCGGGCCGGTCGTCGGGAATGAGCTGGGCGGCCTGGGCCAGGCCGAGAATGCCATTGATCGGGACGATGTCCTGCGGTCCGGCATGCATGTGCTGGACGATCATGTCGCGCAAGGCCGGCGGCATGCCGGCGCCCATGGTCAGGCGGACCACGGCACCGCGGCGACGCTGTTTCAGCAGGTTCTCGAATTCCAGCATCAGGTCTTCGGACTCTTCCTCGACCTCGATATCGCTGTCGCGGATGACCCGGAACTCGCCCTTGCCGACCACTTCATGGCCCGGGAAGAGCGTGTCGACGAACAGGGTCAGGACATCTTCCAGCGAGATGAAACGCCGGTCCGGCCGACCGCCATCGCGGCGGGCCCGGTTGGGCAGTTCCACAAAGCGCTTCACACCGCTGGGCAGCGGAATGAGTGCATTCATCAGCTTGCCGCTCCCCTTGCGGCGCAGCTGCAGCGCCAGGGCAAAGCCCAGATTGGGGATGAAGGGAAAGGGGTGCGCCGGATCGATCGCCAGCGGCGTGATCACCGGCAGGGTGTGCTTGAGGAAATCCCCGCGCAGCCAGGCCTCGTCGGTCTTGTTGATCTGGCTGGGCTGCAGCACCTTGACCCCGGCCTTGCCGATCTCGGTCTTCAGGCGGCTCCACAGTTTCTGCTGTTTCACCATCAGTTCGCCGGCCAGGGCGTGAATCTTCTCCAGCTGCTCGGCCGGGGTGAGACCGTCAATACTGGTCGCCGTGACACCGGAATGCATCTGGGCGCGCAGACCGGCCACGCGCACCATGTAGAATTCATCCAGATTGCTGGCGGAAATCGACAGGAAGCGCAGGCGTTCGAAAGCCGGATGGTTCTCGTTCTCCGCCTCTTCCAGAACCCGCAGATTGAAGCGCACCCAGGAAAGCTCCCGGTTGAGGAAGCGGGAGGGCGAGTTCATCAGTGCATCAATGTCCGATATGTCACGCATCGGCAGGTTCATCCCGGCTCTCCATTCTCCTGCCATGTCTCTAGCACTTCGCGCGCCACGGCGCGATTGATCGGTGACTTTTTTGCCAGTGCCAGCTTGTCCATCCGCTCGACGAGCCGGCGGACATCGGCCACCGAGCGCTCCATGCGCGGCAGGACATAGTCGATCACGCCGGGATTGATTGCCACGCCGCGGTCGGCGAGCTGTTTCTCGATCAGCCGGGTCAGCAATTCATCATCCGCTTCGTGCAGATCCGTGTGCGGCAGGGCCCGCAGGCGCGAAACCAGGTCCGGCAGCTGGGCAGACCAGAGGACGGGCGGCTTGCGGGCGGTCAGCAGGAGCGCGGGAATATCGCGTTCCGCCGCCCGGTTGAGCGTGTGGAACAGCGCATCGTCCGCAACGCCGCGATCGACATCCTCGACGACCAGGGTCTGGCCGGCCGGAATATCCGGCAGCACAGCGTGCAGATCCTGCGCGGACACAATACGGGCCTGGCTGTTGGCCGCCCAGATCGAGGCCAGATGCGACTTGCCGGCGCCTTCCGGACCGATCAGCGCCATCACATGGCGTGGCCAATCATGCCAACGCCCCAGCGCCGCCAGCGCCTCGGCATTGGACGGTCCCAGGATCAGGCTTTGCGCAGAGAAGTCCTCGCGCACGGGCAGATCGAGCGCCAATTGGGGTGTCATTCCGGATCCGCCGTGTTTCGTCACGAGTTAAGGCGTGGTCAGTACCACCCAGCCCAGTCCGGGGTGTTCTTCCAATGTCGCGCCGCGCTCGGCAAGCTCGGACACCAGCTGCTCGAAAGCACCGCGATAGCTCACCGTCATGCGGGCCCCGTCACGCGACAGGGCATCCAGCTGGGCATTCTGGACCAGGGAGGCGCGGGTCAGCGCCTGTTGCAGGGAGCGCCATTCCGGCAGACCGGAATACATGACGGTCACCCGCAGCTCGGTTTCCTCGCCATCCCGCACGATGGACTGGACTTTCCAGGCTTCTTCCCGGTCCGCCACGAAATCCCGGGCGCCGGTATTCCAGTCGCCGTAAATCGTCTGCGGGCCCCAGGTCTCCACCGCCATCGTTCCATCCGGCAGGACTTCGAGCAGATAGCCGCCAAAGCGACGGGCGCCGCCGCGCTCACCGGCGCGCAGAACGGCAATCCGGTTGACACCGTGCGACCGGGCCAGCGCCAGCAGGGCCGGCTCGTCCAGTTCCAGCGCCTGACGCGGCGTGATGTCGCCACGGGCCGGCACCATCATCGGGGTCAGGGAATTGCCGAAATTCTGCCTCCAGGCCGCACGCCAGGGGTTGGAATCCCAGAGCAGGAAACCGTTCTCGGCCTCATAAACCGGCAGGACCAGCATGGGGCGGGACTGGCTTTCCACGAAGGGCACGCCATAGGCGTCCATGACACGGGCCACGGTGCGGCGGTGGAAGCTGACATCCAGCTCCGCCAGATAGCGGGTGGCCGAGCGCTGCTCATTGCGGATCTCCAGGCCGGAAATCATCTCGGCGATGATGGCATCGGACAGGGCAAATCCCGGCTGGGTCTCGCCAAACTCGTCGACGCTCGGCTGCAGGTCGAGCGGTGTTCCGACCCGGTCCTCGGCCAGGGTCAGGCGCCGCACCAGACGGCGGGCCGCTTCGCGCTGCCCGTCCCGCAAGGCGAGCTGGTAGGCTTCCAGCGCATTCGATGCGGTGGCATCAATCGCCACGCCGGGCACGGTGAAGGGGTCATCTGCATGCGCAGAAGACAGGGAAGCCAGGCTGAGGCATAACGCGGCGATGAATGAACGCACGACGGACTCCTGTGGGATTCTTGTCGGCGCCACTATACCCGGACGCAGTCCCGCGTGAAGCCCGTGCCTTGCTTCACAGGCGGGTTTCGACTGTACTCCGCCACACTTTTGAAGAGACGAGGGAATCGGCATGGCCGAAACCGACAAGACCCCGCCGAAAAACGGACTGACCTACGCCGATAGCGGGGTCGATATCGATGCCGGCGACGCGCTGGTCGATCGCATCAAACCTCTGGCCGCTGCCACGCGCCGGGCTGGCGCTGCGGCGGATTTGGGCGGATTTGGCGGCGCCTTCGACCTCAAGGCGGCCGGCTATGACGATCCGATCCTGATTTCCGGTACGGACGGGGTCGGCACCAAGCTGAAACTTGCCATCGCCACCGGCAAGGTGGATACGGTCGGCATCGATCTGGTGGCCATGTGCGTCAATGACGTGCTTGCCCAGGGCGCCGAACCGCTCTTCTTCCTGGACTACCTGGCCTGCTCGAAGCTGGACCCGTCGCGCGGCGAAGCCATCGTGAAAGGTATTGCCGATGGCTGCCGGGAAAGCGGCTGCGCCCTGATCGGCGGCGAGACGGCTGAAATGCCCGGCATGTATGAGGGCGATGATTTCGACCTGGCCGGTTTCGTGGTTGGCGCCGCCGAGCGCGGCCGGCTCCTGCCGGACCATGACGCCATGCAGGAGGGCGATGTGCTGATCGGCCTCGCCTCCTCCGGCGTTCACTCCAACGGCTTCTCGCTGGTGCGCAAGGTGATGGAAGTGGCCGGTCTGGACTGGTCCGACCCGGCACCCTTTGCCGACGGCCAGACACTGGGCGATGTCTTCCTGACGCCGACCCGCCTCTACGTGAAATCCTGCATCCCGCTGATCAAGTCCGGCCTGTTGAAAGGCCTTGCCCATATCACCGGCGGCGGTCTGGTCGAGAACCCGCCCCGCATGATGCCGGACCATCTGGTCGCGACCATCGACTATGACAGTTTCACGCTTCCGCCGCTCTTCCAGTGGCTGGAATCCACGGGCGGGATTGCCCGTCATGAAATGCACCGGACCTTCAATTGCGGCATCGGCATGCTGCTCTGTGTCGCAGCCGACAAGGTCGATGCGGTCACCGACGCGCTTGCCTTGACCGGCGAGACCGCCATGATTGTCGGTCGTGTCGACAAGGCCTGATCCGGCTGGGAACCAAGTATTATGGCGAAGACCAAAATCGCCGTGCTCATTTCAGGGCGCGGTTCGAACATGCAGGCTTTGATCGAAGCCGCCAAGCATGAGGACTATCCGGCCGAGATCGTGCTGGTGGCCTCCAACAATCCCGATGCGCCGGGCCTCGAGATCGCGCGCGCGGCCGGGATCGAGACCGATGTCGTCAATCACCGCGACTATGAGGACCGCGAAGAATTCGAGGAAGCACTGGACCAGACGATCAAGCTCTATGGCGCTCGCATCGTCTGCCTGGCCGGCTTCATGCGCATTCTGACACCCTGGTTCACCGAGCGCTGGCGTGATCTGCTGATCAATATCCACCCGTCGCTCCTGCCGGCCTTCAAAGGGCTGCACACGCATGAGCGGGCGCTGGAAGCCGGCGTGCGCATTCATGGCTGTACGGTGCATTATGTGCGTCCGGAAATGGATGACGGTCCGATCATCGGCCAGGCCGCCGTCCCGGTTCTGCCGGGCGACACGCCGGACACCTTGTCCGCCCGCGTGCTGGAGGCCGAACACAAGCTCTACCCGCAATGCGTCGCCCTGGCCTGTTCCGGCAAGGCCCGCGTCGCCGGGGAACGGGTCCGTCTGCAGGCGCGTGAATTCGGCGCCGAACTGTTGATGAACCCGCACGACTAGATGCGTATCACCGACACGCTGGCGATTGACGAGGCCTGGATCGAGGAGAGCTTCATGCGGGCCTCCGGTCCGGGTGGCCAGCATGTCAACAAGACGGAGAGCGCGGTCCAGCTGCGCTTTGACCTGAAGGCCTGCACAGTCCTGGATCCGGGTCAGGTCTCACGCCTGAAACGCCTGGCCGGTTCCCGCCTCACCCAGGACGGGACGATCCTGATCCGCTGTGACAGCCACCGCATGCGCGAGCGCAATCGTGCCGAGGCCCGCGAACGCCTGCGCGCGCTGATCGAGCGTTGTCTGGAGGCGCCGAAGCCGCGCAAGAAGTCGCGGCCCTCCCTGGCTTCGGTGAAACGCGCCAAGGCCGCCAAGGAACAGAAGTCCCGTACCAAGGCCCTGCGGCGCAAGCCGGCGCGCGACGACTAGGCGGCGCCTTCCAGCACGGCATCGATCTCGGCGAGATGGACGGCTTTCTCCGCCTCGGACAGGAAGCTGCCCTCGAAGGAATTTCGCGCCAGGGTGATGATCTCCTCCGCCGTCAGGCCGATGGCCTCGGTGGTGCGCACGAAATTGTCATTCACATAGCCGCCGAAATAGGCCGGATCGTCCGAATTGACCGTGGCGTGGAGACCCGCCGCCAGCATGCGCTTGAGCGGATGATCTTCCAGGCGGGGAATGCCGCACAGGCGCAGATTGGACAACGGGCAGACGGTGAGCGTGATACCGCTTTCGGCGAGACGCCGGGTCAGGGCTTCGTCCTCCAGGGACCGATTGCCATGGTCGAGCCGGTCGACATGGAGCAGGTCCAGCGCCTCGATCACGTATTCGGGCGGGCCTTCCTCACCGGCATGGGCGACACGCAGCAGCCCCAGCGAACCGGCGGCATCAAAGACACGCTGGAATTTTGAGGGCGGATGGCCCAGTTCCGAACTGTCCAGCCCGACCCCGTCGATCCGGTGCAGCCAGGGCTTGGCCATGTCGAGCGTCTCGAAAGCGGCCTCCTCGGAGAGATGGCGCAGGAAGCAGAGGATGAGTTTGGAGGTCATCCCCCATTCCGCCTGGGCCTGATCGAGCGCGCGCGTGATGCCGGTCATCACGGTGTCGAAGGCAATGCCGCGATCCGTATGGCCTTGCGGGTCAAAGAAGACCTCGACATGGCGGACATTGTCCTCACGCACCCGGGACAGATAGGCCCAGGTCAGGTCGAAGAAATCCTGCTCCTGAACGAGGACATTCATGCCGACATAATAGATGTCGAGAAAATCCTGGAGATTGGAGAAGTCATAGGCGGCGCGGATCTCCTCGACGGATTTGTAGGGGATTTCGAGACCATTGCGCTGGGCCAGGGCGAACATGAGTTCCGGTTCCAGCGAGCCTTCCAGATGCAGATGGAGCTCGGCCTTGGGCAGGGTTTCGATCAGGCGGACAAGATCGGGGGACATGGCGTTCTCCTTCTGGCTGGCCCCCAGACTCCGCGCTTTGGGCCGGGCTGGCAAGGCCGGGCACTGATCAACAGGCCTCGCCGGTCGCCTGTTCCAGGTCGGCGCACAGGGCCGTGGCCTCGGCTGCATCACCTGACGCAGACAGGATGCCGGACAGGCCACGCACCGCTTCGGCATTGAGCGGATCCAGAGTCAGGACCCGGCGATACCAGAGCTCGGCCTCTTCCAAGGCCCCGGCCTCCAGCTTGTGGCGCGCCACGGACAGGCCGACCTCGCTATGCCAGGGCCGGATCTCCACCGGATCAACGGCATAGCGGCGCTCCATAGCGCTCCAAGCCTGTTCCAGATAGGGCGTGGATTGCTGCGGTTCGCCCATCAGCGTGTAAAGCTCGGACAGATTGATCATCGTCCCCCAATCGTCCGGATCAATGACCAAGGCGCGCTCATAGGCCCGTTCGGCCTGGGTGAACTCGCCCGCCGCGGACAGGGCCAGGCCAAGCGCCCGCCAGGCCCGGACATGGGACGGATCGACATCCGTGGCCCGGCGCGCCAGCGCCACGGCGCGTTCCAGCGCCGCCCGGGCGGTCTCGCTGTCCAGCCAGCCGGACTCCAGCGCCTGGGTCAGCGTGGTCCGCCCCTGGCCTAGCGAGCCGGGACCCTCATAGCGGATCTGGCGCTGGGTCAGCGCATTCGCCAGCCCGGCCAGGGCCGGCGCATTGTCGGGGTCGAGGTCCAGCGCGTCGGAATAGAGGCGCAGGGCCGCTTCATTGTCAGCCCGCTGATACTGGGAATAGAAACCGTCCGCCCGATCCAGCAGACGCGCCACACTGTCCTGCGGCGGCGCTTGGGGCGTGTCGCCAGTCTGGAACAGGCCATACAGGAAAACGGCGATGAAAAGCACGACGAGGACAACGGTCCCGGCCAGGGCCTTGCGATGCCAGGTTTCCGCCCTGGCGGCCAGGCGTTCCGCCGGTGTCGACACGGCGGCGACAAGTCGATAGCCGCGCTTGGGCACAGTCGCGACATAGCGCGAATTGCGGGCCTCATCCCCCAGCGCCTTGCGCAGCTTGAACACGGTCCGGGTCAGAGCGTCGTCATTGACGTGGACCTCGCCCCACAGGGCCTTGGCAATCTCGTCCTTGGAAATCACCTCACCCGGCTGGGCGGCCAGCAGCATGAGCAGATCCATCACCCGCGGCTCCAGCTCCGATGTCCCGTCGGGGCCGGTAATCTGGTTGGCGCGGGCATCCACGCTCCAATCGCCAATGATGACACGCTTTGACGCCATGTTCTTCCATCGCGGGAGGGCCGAAAATAAAAAGGTCAGATGATGAGGAGGCCCCGGTCATGGCTATCCAGCACGGGATGACGCTTTCGTAAAGGCACACGCCGCGCTGGCGGCCTGTTATCCCCTGACGATGAGAGACCCGAGCATGAAATCCCTGACCGCCCTTCTCCGCCCTGCCCTGGCCAGCCTGGCCATGCTGACCTCCCTGGGGGCAGCCTGCGCCCAGACCGGCCTGATCACGCCCGACGATGCCCGGGATGATCTGGATGCCCTTTACACCGGTCTGGCCGAAGCCGATGCCGGCCTGTTCGAAACCACACCGCAGGCCGTGTTCGAGGCCCGCTATCGCGAACTGCATGACCGCCTCGACGAACCGGTCAGCCAGGCCCGCCTGCATGCCGAATTCCAGCGCTTTGCCGCCCTCGCGCGCCATGCCCATACCCGGATCGAAGGGCTCAACCCAGTCTGGCCGGAGCACGCCGCAACAGATGGCCCGCTCTTTCCCCTCGCTTTCATCGTCGAGCATGGCGAGGTGATCGTGACCGATGCGCCGGCCGATGCGCCGGTGCGCCCCGGTGACCGTATCCTTTCCCTGGAGGGCGAACCCAACCCGATCTGGCTGTCCCGTCTGACCCGGAATATTTCCGCCGACACGCCGGACTTCGCCTACGCCCAGCTCTCCAACGGCGAATTCTACTATGTGCTGGTCGAGTACGGCGTGCGCGAGAGCTTCGATCTGGAAATCAGCCGCGATGGCGATGTGCGCGCGGTAACGGTGCAGGCCATTCCCCTCTCCCGGATGGGCGAGCGGATCGGCACCGGGCCCGGCTTCCGGCTGGACGGCCGCGAGGCGCGCATGTTGACGGACCGCATCGCCTATCTGCGCCCCGGACCCTTCTATGATTTCGAAGCCAGCGACCCGGCCCGGCAATACGCGCCGGACGCCATTGCCGCCTTCCAAGCCTGGCTGGACAACGCCTATGCCGGTTTCATCGCTGCCGGCGCCACGGATCTTGTCCTCGACCTGCGGGACAATCCGGGCGGGGACTATTCCTTCTCCGATCCGGTCATTGCCTGGTTTGCCGACCGGCCTTTCCGCTTTGCCTCGGATTTCCGCATCCGGGTGAGCGAGCAGGCCATTGCCTCCAACCAGGCGCGTCTGGACGCGACCGGCGGCGGCGACACGTCCGGCTCAGCCCGTCTGGCCGCGCTTTATGAGGGCGCCCGGATCGGCGACACCGTCACCTACGACATCCCGATGACCCAACCGCGATCGGACATGCGTTTCGGGGGCGGGGTCCATGTCCTGGTGAACCGCCATTCCTATTCCAATGCCGTCACGACCGCCGCCCTGATCCAGGATTACGGCTTCGGCACGATCTATGGCGAGACCACCCGCGACATGGCCACCACCTTCGGTGCCATGGAGCATTTCACCCTGCCCCATTCCGGACTGGTGGTCGGCTTCCCCAAGGCCCGGATCATCCGCCCCAATGGCGAGGTCGTGCCGCACCCGCTGACGCCGGACGTCATGCTGCCCGCCCCGGCCATCCGCGGTGAGCGCGATGTGAGGCTGGACTTGCTGGTGGAGCGGATCGAGACCGCCGACTAGCCCGCCAGGATCATCAGGATCGTCGCGGCAATGGTCGCGGCGATCCCGGCATTGAGGATGCGGGCCCAGCGCGGATCGCTCATGAAGCGTTTCATCGTGCCGCCGGCCAGCATCCAGGCCAGGCCGCCCGGCGAGCCGAAGACCACGAAGGAGGCCACCATGATCAGGGCCCGCTCCGGCGCGGTGTCGGCCAGGGCGACATAGGCCCCGGCAGCCGAGATGGTCATCATCAGGGCTTTGGGATTGACGATCTGGAACAGGGCCGCCTCCCAGGTCCGGAAGGGGCGCGTGCGGGTCTTGCCCTCGGCGCGCTGGGCGGCGGGCAGCGGGTTGATCGCCGCCGAGGCAAACTTCCAGCTCATCCAGGCCAGCCACACCGCTCCGCCGATCTTCACCACGGTCAGCGAGACCGGATAGCGCGCCACGAGTTCACCCAGGCCGAAAACGGCGGCGACCAGCAAGAGGTTGAAGCCGACATTGACCCCGAACCAATGCGGCAGGGTCCGCTTGAAGCCGAACAGGGCGCTCGACGACATCACCATGAGATTATTGGGGCCCGGCGTGTAGGACATCGCCAGGATGAACCCCACCAGACCGAACCAGAGCGCCATATCCATCGGCATTTCCTCGCCTGTACGAGGCCGACAGTTAGTAAGCGCCGCGACCGATCACAATCCGTGTTTTGCGGCGTGCTGACACAAGCGTGTCAGGACACGCGCCTATTCAAGGTCCTCGAATGCCCGATAGGCCGGCAGAGAGCCGCTGGACGGGCCCAGATAGACGAAGCTGTCATAGTCATCCACGCGGGTGGCCAGATAGGAATTCGCTGCAATCTCGTCGGCCTCCAAGACACGGGGATCGCCTGTCGTCTCAGACCGGATGGGATGAACGGCGCAGGTTGGCTGGCCATCTTCACCGAGCTGGCAGTTCCAGGACTCCCCGGACCCCGCGACCAGATTGATGGCGTGGAAGGCCTCGCGCGGGGTGAGACTTCCGATGGTTTCCAGCACACGGTCACCAAAGCGGGCCTGATTGCGTTGGGCATGGCCATTGCCAACGATCAGGATGACGCGGTCAACGTCTTCCGCCAATGCCTGAAGGCGCCGTGACATGGCCTGGTCCCGGGGTCGCGGCAGATCATCCAGATCCGCATCCGGCTCACCGCGGTCCACGGCACGCAGGCTGAGCGCGGCCCCGTCCGCGATCCGCTGACGCGTGCGCTCGATCAAGTCGAGCATGGCCGCACTGCTGCGCCCGTCCTGGAACGACGTCATCCAGCGTTCGCTGGACGCAATCGTGCGCCGGGCTGCCTCGCCGCCATCCGAGGCGATATAGGCGTCATAGAGCGGTTGCTCATCGACGGTCCGTTCCAGCGCGAGCACCACGGTCTCGCCGCGGGCCAGGGCCAAACAGACAAAGGCATCGGCCGCGGCCGGTGCTTCATTCGTGCCGTGCAATTCTCCCAGCAGGAGGATGGGCGCCGGCGTATTGGCAAGGAACTCTGCCGCGCCCGCCGGGGCGTTGCAGGCTTCATCGGAAACGGCAGGGCTGGCTGCCGCCACGAACAGGGCAAGACTCGTCAGATACAACATGGGGCGGAAGCTACCGGCACTGCCACGCGGGTCAAATTAAACTCAATCAACGCACCGCCAAATGTCACGAACGCCCTTCCGGCCACAAAAAAGGCCCGGCGTTTCCGCCGGGCCCTTCAAACTTGATAAGGCGAAAGCCTTAGCCGACGATTTCGGCGTCCGTGAAGAAGAATTTGATCTCTTCAGCGGCGGTTTCCGGAGCGTCGGAACCGTGCACGGAGTTTTCGCCGATCGACAGGGCGAATTCCTTGCGGATCGTGCCATCAGCGGCTTCGGCCGGATTGGTGGCGCCCATGACTTCGCGGTTCTTCGCGATGGCGTCTTCACCTTCCAGGACCTGGACCACGACCGGCTCGGAGATCATGAAGTCGACCAGTTCGCCGAAGAAGGGGCGTTCCTTGTGGACCGCGTAGAAGCCTTCGGCCTGCTCGCGGGTCATGTGGATACGCTTGGACGCGACGATACGCAGACCGGCTTCCTCGAACTTGGCGATGATCTTGCCGGTGAGGTTACGCTTGGTCGCGTCGGGCTTAATGATGGAGAAGGTGCGCTGGATCGCCATGGGAGACTTCCTTGATACGTGACTAGTAGAGCGGGGTTGCCCGGAGGGACCGGCCAATGAATTCGCGCGGCTTATAGCGGGGGATGGCGGGAATGGGAAGGTCGCAGCGTTGTTTGAACTGAGTGCACCTGAAACACCGGCTTGACCCTGCCACTAGCGGCAAGCCGCTAGGCCATGCTCAGGCGCAGTTTTGCGCTTTCGACAAACAGGAAAGTTGAATGAGCATGACACAAGACAATGCATGGACCGACAAGGTCGCCATCGTCACCGGCGGCAGTTCGGGAATCGGCCGTGCCACCGCCCTGGCCCTGGCCGAACGCGGCGCCAAGGTCGTCATTACCGGACGGGACCTCACCCGACTGGATGCGGTCGCGGACAGCCACGCCAACCTTCTGCCCTTGCGGGCCGACAGTGCTGACCCCGCCTCGGCCAACCAAGCCGTCGCTGTTGCCCTGGGCGAATGGGGACAGCTCGACCTGCTGGTGAACAATGCCGGCGCCGGGGGAATGGCCCCGGTCGAGCGTTATGATGCGGACACGATCGCCCGCATGTGCGCGATCAATATCCTGGCCCCCTCCTTGATGCTGAAAGCCGCCCTGCCCGGTCTGCGGGACAGCCGCGGCGCCGTCATCAATATCGCCACAGCCGTCTCCCGCCGGGCCGCACCCGGACTGGCGCATTATGCCGCAACCAAAATCGCCTTGGAGCATCTGACCCGATCCTGGGCCGCTGAACTGGCGGGGGATGGCATTCGCGTCAACGCGATTGCGCCCGGCCCGGTCGAGAGCGGTGCCCTGACCGGAATGATGGGGCTGACACCCGAAATGGCCGCAGCAGTCAAGGCGGACGAAGCCGAGCAAATTCCGCTGGGCCGACGAGGCGTCACGGATGACCTCCTGCCCTGGATCCTGCAATTGGGCAGTTCCGACAATGCTTGGCTGACGGGTCAGGTGATCACCGTGGATGGCGGCTGGTCAAACCGGAACTAGCCCACACCGGGTGACATCTTGTGCTTCCGCTTTGCCGACCTCACCTGTTCTTCCGGGACGGCAAAGCGGAAGGATGCCCGATGCAGATCAAGGAAGCCGCCGAACGTCTGGGACTGACCCAGAGAAGGCTGCGCCATTACGAACAGGAAGGCCTGCTGGATATTGCACGGTCCGACACCGGCTATCGCGTCTTCACCGAGGCCGATTTGCGTCGCGCCGGTCGGATTCGGGACCTCATCGCCTCGGGCTTTTCAACGCGGGAACTCCGCAAGATGTCCGACTGCCTGTCCGACGCAGGGGACGCCCCCTGTGAAGGCGGTATTCCGCTCATGCGTGACAAGCTGGCCAGCATCGACCGGATGCGGGCCGAGCTGGAGACCCGCCGTGAAGCCGTGCTGCAGCGACTGGCTGCCCTGGAGCAATCCCTGTCCCGGGAACGGGCGCGCGCCAGCTAGCGCAATGCCTACTCCGCCAGCCCCGCCAACGCCCAGATTTCCTCCGGTGTGGCGTCCGTCAGTGCAATCGCATCCCGTCCGCTGAACTCCATCGCCTGCTGCACGATGAAGCGTCCGGTACGATAGCCGACGCCGTCGCGACCGTCGGGATGGGCAAACATCCACTGGCCGTAGTCGGCATTGACCGGCAGGTCGCGGATTTCCAGGGCCCAGGCTGTGGCGACATCGTCTCCCGGCGGAGCATTGCCTTCATGGTGGCGCCCGGTGAGCTGTTCGGCATAGGCGACGGCCAGGCCTTCATTGACGGCAGCAATGGCGATGCCCGGCCTGTAGCGGTTCTCCATCATGGTCCAGCCGCGCACCAGATGGTGCAGCTCGTGGGCGAAGGCGGGCTCCAGCCCATCCGTAATGGCAGCCAGGACGCCGCCCTCTCCTGTGGTACTGATCTCGATCACGACCCGGCCCGGCGCGTCGGCACGGCCCGAGACACCGCCAACCGAGGACAAATCCCGTTCCACGGGTACCACGGTGACTTCGACAATGTCCGCCAGCTCGGGAAAGTCCGTCCGAACCGCGGCATGCGTATTGTCGAGCACGGACTGGATGCGTGTGCGCTGTTCGGCCGAGAAGCTGAACTCACCCGCGGTCTCGAAACGGGCCTGCACGCCGATCCGGTAATAGCTGACCGCTTCACCCGTCTTAAGGGCGGGCGAGGCCGCAGCCAGTCCTGCAATGGGCAGACCCAGGGCCAGAAGCGCGGCCCACGCGATTTGTGTATGTTTCATCATCTTTGTTCCCGGCTCGGGCCGAACCCGACCATCTTGCGCCCCCGCGCGTTGGCAGCCTCCTATCAAGCCGGGTGCCTGAGGGTGAACGGGATTGTGCCCCCTCGGCGTCCCCCTCGGGCCGCACCTTTGAGAGCCAGGCGCTTGCGCCCTGTCACAAGCCGCGCTAACCGCCTCCTCCCATGTTGCACATCAATGACCTCACCTATCGCATCGAAGGGCGGATGCTGTTCGATCAGGCGACCCTCTTCCTGCCCGCCAAAACGCGGATGGGTCTGGTGGGGCGCAATGGCACGGGCAAGTCCACCCTGTTCCGCCTGATCCGGGGCGAGATCACGCCGGAAAGCGGCGATGCCCGCGTGCAGAAAGGCGCCCGCATCGGCTGGGTCGCCCAGGAAGCGCCGGGCGGTGATGAAAGCCTGATGGATGTGGTTCTGGCCGCCGATACCGAGCGGGCCGCCCTTCTGGTGGAAGCGGAAACTGCCACCGATCCCCACCGGATTGCCGAGATCCAGACCCGCCTGGCCGATATCGAAAGCCATACGGCCGAAGCCCGCGCCGGCTCCATCCTGTCGGGTCTGGGCTTTACAGGCGAGGAACAACGCCGGCCCTGCCGGGAATTCTCCGGCGGATGGCGCATGCGTGTGGCGCTGGCCGCCACCCTGTTTGCCCGGCCGGACTGTCTCCTGCTGGACGAGCCGACCAACTATCTCGACCTGGAAGGCGTGATGTGGCTGCAGACCTATCTGCGCAGCTTCCCCGGTGCCGTCCTGGTGATCTCGCACGACCGCGACCTCTTGAACGGGTCGATGCAGAAGATCGCCCATCTCAAGGATGGCAAGCTGACCGTGTTCGACGGCGGCTATGATGATTTTGAGAAGGCGCTGGCGGAGAAACAGCGCTTGCAGATGAAGCTGGTCGAAAAACAGGAGGCCGAACGCCGGCATCTGCAGAGCTTCGTCGACCGGTTCAAGGCCAAGGCCTCCAAGGCCAAGCAGGCCCAATCGCGCGTGAAACGGCTGGAGAAGATGCAGGTCATCGCCACCCAGGTGGATGATCCGATCGCGCCTTTCGACTTTCCCAATCCGGAACGCCGCATGGCGCCGCCGATTGTGCGCATGCTGGACCTGGCCGTGGGCTATGAGCCGGACAAGCCGATCCTCAAGGGCGTCTCGCTCAATATCGATCCGGATGACCGGATCGGCATTCTCGGCCGCAATGGGGCGGGCAAGTCCACCCTGGCGAAACTCCTCAATGACAAGCTGGAGCCTAGCGAGGGCTTCCTGAGGAAGCACAAGAAGCTGCAGATCGCCTTCTTCGCCCAGCACCAGATCGAGCATCTCTCCCCGGAAGTGTCCGCCTATCAGCATGTGATCGAGCTGATGCCGGATGCAACCGAGGCCCAGCGCCGGGCGCGTCTGGCGCGTTTCGGCCTGCCCGGCGATCGCCAGGAGACGCCGGCCAAACACCTCTCCGGCGGCGAAAAGGCACGTCTCCTGTTCAACCTGATCACCTTCGAGGGTCCGCACCTGCTGATCCTCGACGAACCGACCAACCACCTCGACATGGACAGTCGCGCCGCCCTGATCTCCGCGATCAACACCTATGAGGGTGCCGTCGTGCTGATCTCCCACGACCGGCATCTGATCGAAACCTGTGTCGACCGGCTCTGGGTCGTGGGCGACGGCACCGTCAAACAATATGACGACGATATCGAGACCTACCGGCAGAGCCTGCTCGGCCGGGTTCAACGCGAACCCAATGCCAAGAAGAAGGCCGCTCCGCCGGACGAGAAGACCCAGCGCCGCCGCGACAAGGCCGTCCAGCGCGAAGCCCTCAAACCCATCAAGGCCGAGATCGCCCGCTGGGAAAAGGAAGCCGACCGCCTGCGCGGCGTCATCGAGGTGATCGACAAGGGTCTGTCAGCGCCGGGGCTGTATGAGAAGGATCCGAAGACCGCGACGGACCTCCAGATCAAGCGCGCCAAGGCTGTGGACCTGCTGGATACGGCCGAGATGAACTGGCTGGAGGCGGAGGAGCGGTTGGAAGCGGCGCAGGCAGATTAGTCTCCTTTCAAAACCTCCGCCTTTCCAAGACCTTCCACCAACCCAACGTCGTTAACGACGGATTCACACTCTACTCATACGATATTACCGCGTTCAGAATGAAGGTGGTTGGATCATGCGATCCATGAGTGCGCGGCCGGGCGTTCTCCCAATGATGAGACAGGTCCCGGCAGCCGACATAACAGCGCAGAAGCGCGTGCCAGCAGGCGGAGCCGGTCATGAAGATTGACCGTCCGGCCCCGGCTACGTCAGCGCCGCGTACAGGCGCACGCCCGCATGCTCCCGCAGCGGCCGCGACGCGGCGTGACCATTCCTTCCATACCTCTGATGATTTGCGCATCGACGTTGTCGTCGAGGCCTTCCCCGACCCGGACGATCCACCGGAATTCGAGGGGCCGGAACTGGACCCGGCGCATGCCCGCGAAGCCGCACACGAGATTTCCGACTGGCTGGCGGCGCACGGCCTGTCCATCGCCAATGCGCAGAGCCATCGTCTCCAGCACCTGTTTGCGGACTGAAAACCATCCTTCCCCTTGATGGGGAAGGTGGATCGGCGCGTAACGGCGAGACGGATAGGGTGAAGCCCGGCAGTTCCTGGATAGAGCTCGCCCCCACCCCCTCCGTCCCGCATACGCCCGGCCTTCGTCGCGCCGAACAGTCCCCCGGACTGTCCTTGGGCTCCTCAGCCCCCATCAAGGGGGAGGATAGATGGGACTTTTATGGCCCTAGCCGCAGGCCATGCTTTCCACGACATCCTGGTCATTGACGCGGATAGTGAGCCGGTTGGGCCGGTAATCCATGGTGACGGGCGAGTTCGGGCCGACGACGCGGTACAGGTCCGGCATGGCGCTGCGCGGAACGCTGGTGCGCGGTTGGCCGACATAGTGCTGAAGGCTTTCCATGCCGCAATTGCCGGTGATGGGCGGTGTGACCTCGCCGCCACCGACATCCTCGGCCTCGCCCAGAGGCGGCAGCGCGTCGGCCATTTGCGGCGTGTCCGGTGTGGCGGACGGTCCTGTCTGCGTGGTGACCGCACATCCGGCCACGAAACAACCGATCAAAAGGGCCAGACGCTTGTTCATGGACACTACTCGCTACAGAAGGTTCAACCGCACCAGGGCCGCAGGATGACGCCATTGTCGTCGAGGTCAAGATTCAAGCGGTCGGGGCGATGGTCCATCGTGACGGCATCGCCCGGCCGGATGACCCGGACAGTGCGGGCCAGCGTGTCCAGATCCACTTCGGACACCGGCTGACCGATGAGATAGCTGCGCGCTTCGGCACCGCAGCTGTCATCGCCGACGGGTCGCGCATCATCAAAACGGGGCGTATCCAGTGCATTGCCGCTGTCCGGCATGCCATTGCCGGTAGCGGAGCACGCGGTCAGGGCAAGACCGGCGGCCAGAGCGATCCAGGCGTGTCTCATGCTTTCTTCTCCCAGCGCCCCTCGGGCGATTGGCGCCAGTAGGACACGGTGATGCCCTGGCCCGACGCGGTCTTCCACAGGCTGCGCGCATCCTGCACGGCCATCTCATCATGCCCGTCGAACATGACGATCATGCGTTCGAACGCGTCCGGATTGACCGGTTCCGCCCCGTCCAGAAGGAAGAGGCACTGGGCCTGGTTGGGATTGGCCTCGTCCTCGGCGATCAGGACGGGCTGACGCGCATCCTCGCCCTCGCCGGCCTGGGCGTGGGGGATGAAACTCTCCTCGCGCCAGGTCCAGAGATGCTTGTCGAGCGCCTCGCGATGGCGGGCATCCGGCGACCGCACCAGCGCCCGCCAGCCCCGCGCCAGCGTCTTCTCGAGCAATTCCGGCAGGACCTCGTCCAGCGAGGACTGCTCGAGATGATAGAACCAGAGTTCAGCGCTCATGCATGAAAAAGGGCGACCGGCGGCCGCCCTCTCCCTTTCCGTCAGGCCGATCAGGCCTCGTAATTATTGCGGACCAGACGGTCCAGGATGCGGACACCCCAGCCCGTGCCCCAGCTCGGCTGGCGCGGATCGTCCTTCATGCCGCCCATCGCCGTGCCGGCAATGTCGATATGGCACCAGGGACGGTCATTGACGAAGCATTTCAGGAATTCCGCGGCCGAGATGGAACCGGCCAGGCGGCCCTCACCGACATTCTTGATGTCGGCATTCTTGGTCTCGATATGCTTTTCATAGTCGGCACCCAGCGGCATGCGCCAGACCGGCTCGTCACTGTCATTGCCGGCGGCGAACAGGTTCTCGGCCAGTTCGTCATTGTTCGAGAAAATGCCGGCGCGGCTATTGCCCAGCGCAATCAGCATGGCCCCGGTCAGCGTGGCCAGGTCGATGATCAGCTTGGGCTGGAACCGGTCCTGCGCGTACCAGAGCACGTCGGCCAGGACGAGACGGCCCTCGGCATCCGTGTTGTGGATCTCGATCGTGGTGCCGTTCATGGCCGTGACGATGTCACCCGGGCGCTGGGCCTTGCCGTCCGGCATGTTCTCCACCAGGCCGACAATACCGATGGCATTGACCTTCGCCTTGCGGCCGGACAGGGCCCGCATCAGGCCGACCACGGCAGCGGAACCGCCCATGTCGCCGCGCATCTCGTCCATGCCGGCACCCGGCTTCAGCGAGATACCGCCACTGTCGAAGGTCAGGCCCTTGCCGACGAAGAGAAGCGGCGCTTCGCCCTCCGGGCCGCCGGACCATTTCATGATCGCGATCTTGGCTTCGAACTCGGAGCCCTGGCTGACGCCCAGCAGCGAGCCCATGCCCAGTTCGCGCATCTTGTCCTCACCGATGATCTCGATCTCCAGACCATGCTCGGCGAGACCCTCGATCTTCTCGGCATAGGAGGCGGGATACAGCACATTCGGCGGCAGATTGGTGACGTCGCGGGCCAGATCCACGCCGTCAGCCACAGCGCCCCAGCCGGCCCATTCGGCTTCGGCGGCGGCGACATCGCCGGCGGTAATCGTGACGGTGGCGAGCGAAGGCTTCTGCTCATCCTTCAGCTTGGTGCGGAACTGGTCATAGCGGTAGGCGGCCAGGCGGGCCCCCAGACCAGCCCGGGCCACGCCCTCGGCATCGGTTTCACCGGCGAGGGCGAGGGTCACGGCGCTCTCGCCGCCGGTCAGCAGGAGCTTGGCGACAGCGGCCCCGGCCTTTTCCAGCGTGGAGGCGGTGCGCTTGTTCTTTTCGCCCAGGCCGAACAGCACGATGCGCGAGGCGTCGATCCCGGCCGGCGCCACGATTTCAAGCGTCTGGCCCGGCTTGCCGGAGAAGCGGGACGCCGCGATGGCACGCTTGACCGCACCGGAGGTCGAGGCGTCCAGCTCGGCTGCCACGTCCGACAGGCTGGCTTCGGCGTAAACCGGGACGGCGATCGCTCCAGCAACGGTTCCAGCGGCGGCAAATTCGATTTTCATGGCATCTCTCTCCGGTCTGGTACGGCCTCGAATCGTGCAATTCGAGGAAAAATCATGTGTCGTGAAAGTGGTATCCGATCACGACGTGAGATAGAAGGCGGATCACGCAGCACAAGCCCGGCCATGATTCTCGTACAGCGGTATTTCTTCAACCAGTTGCTCTGGCCCCTGCTTGTGGCCGTGGCGGCCTTTGCGGGTCTGGCCCTGCTGACGCAGTCCCTGTCGAATATCGACCTGATTTCCGGCTATTCGGAAACGACCTTCACCTTCCTGAAAGTCACCGTGCTGGCGCTGCCGCAGCTGACCGCCCTGCTGGTTCCGCTGGCCCTGTTCGTCGCCGTCCTGTCGACGCTGAACCGGCTGACCGGCGACAGCGAAACCGTGATTGCCTCGGCCGCCGGGATGAGCCGGTTCGGCCTGATCGCGCCGATCCTGCGCCTGGCCGTCTATGTCATGATCGCCAATCTGGTGATCAATCTCTTCGTCCAGCCCCTTGCCTACCGGGAGATGCGGCGCAGCCTGCACGAGCTGCGCTCGGATGTCGCCGCCAGCCTGGTCACGCCGGGCGCCTTCACCCAGCTGGGCGCGGGCGTCACCATGTATGCGCGCGAACGCGACCGCGACGGGCGCATGCATGACATCCTGATCCACGATACGCGCGGCACTTCCCAGGCGACCTTCACGGCACGCGAGGGCTATGTGGTCCGAACGGACGCGTCCTCTATCATGGTGCTGATCGATGCCAACCGGCAGGAGATCGACGAGGCAGGCGAGCTCTTCTACGGCACATTCGACCGGACCGAGTTCGACCTGGGCGATTTCGTCGGCCCGGTCGACGCCATGTTCTTCAAGGAATCCGACCGTTTCCTGCACGAGCTGATCTGGCCCGATGCCGGCACGATCGCGCGGACCGGGGGCCCGGAACGGGCCTGGGCCGAGGGGCATTACCGCCTGTCCGCCCCACTCTACAATCTGGCCTTCGCCCTGATTGCAGCGGCCGTCTTCTTGGGCGGGGATCATTCGCGCATGGGCTATTCACGCCGCGTGATGATCGGTGTGGCCGCTGGCATGACGATGCGCCTGGTCGGTTTCGGCGTGCAATCGGCCAGTGCCGATGATGCCGCCATGAATGTCGCGCAATACCTGGTGCCGCTGGCCGGCGTCATCGGATCGCTCCTGATCATCTACTGGCCGGCCCGCCGCCGTCCCAAACGCCAGTCACAAGCCCTGCAGGCGGAGGTGCCGGCATGATCGGAGGCCGCCTCAACCGCTACATGATGACCCAGACCCTGTCCGGACTGGGTCTGGCCGCACTGACCATTTCCACCGTCATCATCCTGGTGGATTTCGTGGAACAGTCGCGCGCCATCGGCACGCGGGTGGAGGCCTCTACCTTCGATCTCCTGAGCCTCACCCTGCTCAAGACGCCATCCCTTCTGGAAACCACCCTGCCCTTCATTTTCCTGTTCGGCATCCTGACCTCGCTCTTCCGGCTCAACCGGCGCAGCGAGCTGATCGTGATGCGCGCATCGGGCATGTCAGCCTGGCGGATCCTGACCGCCCCCATGCTGCTGGCGGTCTTTGCCGGGATTGCCGGGGCGGTCGCGCTGAACCCGCTCGCTGCCATGGGCAATGCGGAATACCAGAACCGCCGCGACACGCTGATGAATGTCCAGCGCGCCACCGGCGTGGAAGAGCCGATCTGGCTGCGGGAGACGTCGCCGGAAGGCTATACGGTGATCGCCGCCAGCGCGCTGCGCGAGAACCGTCAGGAACTGCTCAATCCGGTCTTCTATGTCTTCACTGTGAATGCGGACGGCGTGCCCAATCTGGACCGCCGCATCGATGCGGAAAGTGCCCGTCTGAGCAATGGGTTCTGGACCATCACCGAGGCCGTGGAACGCTCGCCCAATGCCTCGACCCGGGAGCTGAGCGAGGAAACCCTGCCGACCCAGATCAACCGCCAGGCCCTGTTCGAGCGTTCGCGGTCGCCGGAAGGCGTCTCCTTCTGGGATTTGCCGCAGCTGATCCGCTCCGCTGGAGAAGCCGGCCTGGCGACGGAACGGTATGAACTGCGCTGGCACAGCCTGCTGGCCCTGCCCCTGACCCTGCTGGCGGCGACCCTGATCGCGGCCGCGGCCACCCTGCGCCTGCACCGGCTGGGCGGCGCGGCGGCCTTTGCGCTGGCTGGCGGACTGGCGGGCTTCGTGATGTTCTTCCTGCAGGAATTGCTCAGCTCGATGGGGGCCACCGGCGCTCTGCCGCCGCTGACTGCCGCCTGGGCCGCACCGGCCCTCACCGCGCTGATCGCGCTCACCTATATCGCGTCCACGGAAGACGGATGACGTCGTGGACGCAGCCACCGGCATCGGCTAGTCAGAAAGAGGCGGTTCAGCCGGGGGCCGGACAAGATGAGGGAGTGACGCGCATGGCGTCGCAGTTTCGCCGCTTTGCGGCTGCGTTGATGAGTTCCAGCGCGCTTGCGCTCACCGGTGCCGCCCTCGCCCAGGAAGCTGCATCCTCGGATGCACCCGTCTATCTGGAAGCGGACCATCTGGAAGACATGGCCGGCGGCGGCTATCTGGCGACCGGCAATGTGCGTGTGCGCCAGGAAGGCCGCACCCTGATGGCCGACGAGCTGGAATACCATCCCGAACTGGACCGCGTTATCGCCCGCGGCCATGTCGTGATCACCGGCCAGACGCCCTATCCGCAATATGCCGACGAGGTCGAGCTTGATTCGGCCCTGGCCTCCGGGGTCGCGCTGGGCTTTGCCTCCATGCTGGAAGGCAATGGCCGGATCGCCGCGGCCTCTGCCATCCGCGACGCCGATGAAAGCCTGACCCTGCGCCAGGCCTACTACACGGCCTGTGAACTCTGCGAGGACGGCGAAGGGGAGCCGACCTGGCGCCTGCGGGCCCGCGAAGTGCGCCAGGATGCCGAAGAGCAGATGATCTATTACCGGGATGCCCGGTTCGAGTTCATGGGCGTCCCGGTGCTCTACACACCGGCCTTTTCCCATGCCGACCCGTCCTCGGAACGGCGCTCGGGCTTCCTGTTTCCGAAAGTGGGCGTCTCGTCCCGTCTCGGCTTCGTCTACCAGCAACCCTATTTGTGGTCGATTTCCCCGTCCCAGGATCTGGTGATCGCGCCGCGCTACATGAGCAATGTGAACCCGCTGCTATACGGCGAATACCGCAAGCGCTTCTGGTCCGGCTTTGTGGATTTCGAGGGCAGTGTCACGAATGAGGCCGAGATCGACAGTGACGGCAACCGCTTCGGCGACGAAGAGTGGCGCTGGCACGTTTTTGGGGGCGGCCGCTTCCGGATCGCCGAGGACTGGCGGTGGGGTTTCGGTGTCCAGCGCATTCATGATTCCGAGGATGATCTCTATCTGCGCCGCTATGATTTCTCGGAAATGCTCAAGGATTATGGCCAGCCGATCGAAGCGCTGAGCCGACAGCTGGTCAGCCAGCTCTATGTCGAGAACCGCACCGAGGACCGCTACGCCTCAATCATTGCCGCCGGCTATCAATCGGTTCGTGCCAATGTGGATGACGACACCCTGCCGGTGATCGCGCCGCAGCTCAGCCTGCGCCAGGTCTTCACCGCGCCGCCGGGCTGGGGCCGCGTCAATCTGGATGCCGACGCCACCGTACTGACACGCAGTGAAGGCGTCGACTACACCCGCGCCAGCACGGCCGTGGACTGGCGAACCCGCTGGATCGGACCGGCCGGCATTGTCGTGGAACCTTTCGCCCTGGGCCGGATCGACTATTACGAGTTGGGGGACATCCCCACCACCGGAACCGCCACGACATCGGAAAGCTTCAGCCGCGAGCTGGGCCTGGTCGGGACCGAGATTTCCTGGCCCTTCTTCCGCGGTGGCGACACTGTCGATGTGATCATCGAACCCGTGGTCTCCTTCATTGCTGCAACGGATGATCCGGAGGGCAACCGGCTGATCAATGAGGACAGCCTCACGCTGGACCTCGATGAGAGCCTGTTGTTCGAACCGGTCCGGGCCTCCGGCTATGACCTCTGGGAAGAAGGCCAGCGTGCCAATTACGGGGTGCGGGCCACAGCCTTCTTCGGTGATAACGGCTATGCCCGCGGTTTTGTCGGCCGGTCGGAACGCCTGGATGGTAATGCCGTCTTCTCACCGACGAGCGGCCTGTTCGAGAACGCGTCCGACTATGTCGTGTCCGGTGAAGTGGACTGGGGCGCATTTGCGGTCGAAATGACCACGCGCCTGGACACCGAAGACTTTGACATCAACACACTGCAGCTCAACGCCTCCTACAGAACCGACCGTTTCGGTGTTGCGATCGGCTATCTGGATTCCAGTGATGAGGCCGCCCTTTCGACCCGCGGTCCGCAGCGCGAACTGCGCACGGATCTGAGCTGGCAGCTGAATGATGAGTGGAGCCTGGTCAACCGGGCCACGCTCGACCTCGACGCCGAGACCACCCGCCGCTCGGAGACGGGCTTCCTGTACCAGGATGAATGTTCCCAGTTCGAAATTCTCTATCAGCGCGAGGATATCGGAATTGCTGATCTGGGCCCGTCGGAATCCATCCAGTTTCGTATTACCCTCTTCACGCTCGGCAGCCTCGATCCCGACAGCTAACAGTGTCCGGTGATTGCACCCCTGCCGAGTTTGAGTAATGTTCGCGCCGAACCGATATGCGATTGCTTATGACCTGCGCCAGATTTCTTGTTTCTTTCCTGTTTGCCGCGCTGGCCATGTCCGGCCCGGTTTCGGCCCATGCCCAGTCCACCGAAGGCATCGCCGCGCTGGTCAATGACGAGCCGATCACCACGGTGGATGTGCGCAACCGGATGCGCTTGATCATCGCCTCCACCGGCATGGCCCAGGTTGATGAGGCCACCCTCGCCCGGATCCAGGACCAGGCGGTTCGCGGTCTGGTCGACGAGCATCTGCAATTGCAGGCCGCCCGTGACTACGAGATTCAGGTCGAGGACGAGGAAATCACCGCCTCCCTGCTCGATCTCGCACAACGCAACAACACCACGATCGACGCCATCATCGCCGACCTGCAGAATTCCGGCGTCGACGTCTCCACCCTGCGCCACCAGCTGGAAGCCGAAATTGCCTGGCGCATCCTGGTGAACGGCCGCTACGGTTCGCGGGTGCGGATTTCCGAACAACAGATCGAGCTGGCCCTGGAACGCCTCGCCGCCAGCGCGTCCCAGCCCCAATACCGCATTTTCGAGATGTATTTCGAAGTGCCGGCCCCGGGTCAGGAAGATGCCACGGTGCAACGCGTGGTCGCCGTGATGAACCAGCTCCAGCAAGGCGCTGCCTTCCCAGAACTGGCCCGCCAGTTCTCCGACGCGCCGTCCGCGGCCTCCGGTGGCGATATCGGCTGGATCACCGAATCCCAGCTGCAGCCGGAAGTCGCCGCCATCATGCCGATGATGCGCCGCCAGTATGAACAGTCGGGTGGCCGTGGCGCCCTGTCGAACCCGGTCCAGGTACCGGGCGGCTACATGGTGATTGCCCTGGTCTCGGTGCGCGATGGCACGACCACGCTGCAATATGACCTGGTGCAGATCTCCCTGCCCAACAGTGCCGTCAACGAGGACAGCCGCGAAGCCTTCCAGCGCCTGCTCGACCAGGAGCCGACCTGCACCATCGCCGAAAACCGCATCGGCGAGATCGAAGGGGCCATCCTGACCGATCTGGGCAGCATCAGCGCCGATGCCGTCCTGCCGCAGATCCGCGAGGCCCTGGAGCCGCTGACACGCGACCAGAATACCGGCCTGATCGAGAATGCCTCCGGCCTGCAGGCCCTGATCGTCTGCGACCGCCAGATTGCCGGTCCGGGCGTGCCCTCGCGCGATGATCTGGAAAACCAGCTGCGCGGCCAGCAACTCTCCTTGCAGGCCCGTCGCTGGCTGCGGGATCTGCGCCGCGAGTCGACCATCGAGATTCGCGAGTAATGACGACTCCGGCACCCATCGTCGTGTCGATGGGTGATCCGGCCGGCGTCGGCCCCGAGATCATCCTGAAAGCCTGGCATCAGCTGCGCCATCATCCGATGGCGTTCGCGGTAATCGGTGAGTTCGATCTCTTCGCTCGCAGCGCCGAGGCGCTCGGCCTGGCCGCGCCCATCCCGGTCGACACGCCAGCACAGGCGCTCGAGCATTTTGCCGAATGCCTGCCGGTGCTGGGGACAGAGGCGGCGCTGAGCGAACCGGTCGTGCCAGGCCAGCCCAATCCCGCCCATGCCGCCGCGACCAAGGCCGCCATTGAGGCCGGGGTGCGCTATTGCCTCAACGGTGAGGCCAGCGCGCTGGTCACCGCCCCGATTGCTAAATCGGTCATGTATGAGGCCGGTTTCACCTTCCCCGGGCATACCGAATTCCTCGCAGGGCTGACGGCCCATGTGCCGCAGGACGGCCCCAGAGGGCCGGCCATGATGCTGACCGGCGGCGGACTGCGCGTCGTGCTGGTGACCATCCATGAGCCGCTGCAGCGGGCCATTGCGCTGATCGATAAAGACCGCATCCGCCATATCGCCCGCCTCACCCATCACGCGCTCCAGCGCGACTATGGCATCGCCCGCCCACGCCTGGCCCTGGCCGGTCTCAATCCGCATGCCGGTGAAGACGGCTCACTGGGCGATGAAGAGATTCGCATCCTCAATCCGGCGGCGGCGAAGCTCCGCGCCGAGGGGATCGGGATCAGCGATGCGCGCTCGCCAGACACGCTGTTCCACGAAGACGCCCACCGGACCTATGACGCGGTTGTCTGCATGTATCATGATCAGGGCCTGATCCCGGTAAAGACGCTGGACTTCCATGGCGGGGTGAATGTGACACTCGGTCTGCCGATCATCCGCACCTCGCCGGATCACGGCACCGCCTTCGACATCGCCGGCACGGGCCAGGCCCGGGCTGACAGCCTCCTGGCCGCGATCCGCGAGGCCAAGGCCATTGCGAGCCACCGGACATGAGCCTCGATTCCCTTCCGCCGCTGCGGGATGTCATCGCGCAGCATGATCTCGGCGCCAAGAAGGCGTTCGGGCAGCACTTCCTGCTGGACCTCAACCTGACCGGCAAGATCGCCCGCCTCGCCGGGGATCTCAGCCAGGCCCATGCCATTGAAATCGGCCCCGGTCCGGGCGGCCTGACGCGCGGCATCCTGGAGGCCGGCGCCAAAAGCCTGACTGTGGTGGAAAAGGATGCCCGCTTCCTGGGCGCGCTGGACGATATCAACCAGGCCTCGGGCGGCCGTCTCACCGTTCACCAGGCCGATGCGCTGGATGTGGACGAAGACGCGCTCCTGCCGTCTGACGCGCCGCGCATCATCCTGTCCAACCTGCCCTATAATGTCGGCACGCTCTTGCTGATCAAATGGCTGGAAGCGGACCCGGCCTGGTGGACCCGCGCGGTCCTGATGTTCCAGCGCGAAGTCGCCGACCGCGTCGTCGCCCAGCCGGGCAGCAAGGCCTATGGCCGGCTCGCCGTGATCTCCCAATCGCGCTGTGATGTGCGCATGGGGCTGAAAGTCCCGGCCCGCGCCTTCACCCCGCCGCCCAAGGTGGAAAGCGCTGTCGTGGTGCTCGACCTTCTGCCGGAAGCCAAGCGCTTCGCTGATGTGCAAGCCCTGGGCATTGTGACAGCTTCGGCTTTCGGACAGCGCCGCAAGACCTTGCGCCGCAGCCTTGCCCAGGCGGCCGGACAGACGAAAGCCAGTGCCGAGGACCTGCTCAATGCTGCCGGGATCGATCCGGGCGCCCGGGCCGAAGTGATTGATGTGGACGGCTTCCAGCGCCTGGCCACCGAGTGGCGCAAGGCGCGCTGATCGCGCAGGGCTTGGGCCCTACTGCTCCATGATCGCGCCGACAAAATCTTCCAGCCAGGGATGACGCATGCGTTTGAGGCGTTCGGCGTGGAGGATCTGGTTCAGCTTTTCCAGGGCGCGGGCGAAGTCATCATTGACGATGACATAATCATACTCGTGCCAGTGCGAGATCTCGTCCTTGGCGCGTTCCATCCGCCCCTTGATGACGTCCGGCGTGTCCTGACCGCGCTTGCGCAGCCGGTCTTCCAGCAGCTCCAGAGAGGGCGGCAGGATGAAGATACGGACCGTGTCTTCCGGCGCCTGTTCGGCGAGCGCCTGGGCGCCCTGCCAGTCAATGTCAAAGACCACGTCGCGGCCTTCCTCGACGGCTTCCATGACCGGGGATTTCGGCGTGCCGTAATAGCGGCCGAACACCTCGGCCCATTCGAAGAACTCTCCGGCCTCGATCTTGTCCTTGAAGTCCTCGACGGAGAGGAAGTGGTAGTCCTGGCCATCCACCTCGCCCGGACGCGGCTGGCGCGTGGTGGCGGAGACGGACAGGATCACATCGGGATTCTGGCTCAGCAGGCGCTTGGACAGAGTCGTCTTGCCGGCACCGGACGGGCTGGACAGGGCCAGCAGGACACCGCGGCGGCGTCCACGAAAAATCGGTCCGGAATGGCCGTCACTCGACATTCTGTACCTGCTCCCTGAACTGGTCGATCGTGTTCTTGAGCGCAAGACCGATCTGGGTGAGTGAAGAATCGGAGGACTTCGAGCATAGAGTGTTCGCCTCGCGATTAAACTCCTGGCACAGGAAGTCCAGTTTGCGGCCCACCGGCGAGCCGCCGGTCAGCAGTTCGCGGGCCGACGCGATATGCGCGTTCAGACGGTCGATCTCCTCACGGACATCCATTTTCACGGCCATGGCGGCGGCTTCCTGGGTCAGCCGGTCTTCGGGCAGATCGCCCTGGATGAGTTCGGCGAACTTGGCCTTGTACCGGTCCCGGATGCTCTCGATGCGGACCGCAGAACAGGCCGCCGCTTCGGTCGTCAGGCGCTCGATCTCGTCGATATGACCCCCGAGTACGGGAGCGAGGGCGCGGCCCTCATCCTGCCGCGCGGCCTCGAGGGCGGTCAGGGCCGCATCCAGACCGTCCAGAAGCGCCCGGTCGAGCGCGTCATCCGGGGCCGTCAGATCCTCGCTGCCGAGGACGCCCGGGATCTGCAGGAGATCGCCAAAACCGGGCCGCGACACGCTGCCGGCCTCGATATAGGGCTGGCTGGCCTTCAACAGGGCGGCCAGCCGCTCCTGGTCGATCACGACCGCGGAGGCCGCACCGTCGCGCTTCAGGGAGAGAGAGGCCTGGAGGCTGCCCCGGTTGAACCGGTTCTTGGCCAGCTCCCGGGCCTTGATGTCGAGCCGGTCAAACCCCGTCGGCAGGCGGAATCGCGCTTCCAGCCCCTTGCCGTTCACGCTGCGCACTTCCCAGGCCCAACGCCAGTCCTCATGCGTGCCGTCCTGGCGCGCAAAACCGGTCATGCCGGACAGAACCGCCATTATTGGCCCCCTCCGGCGCGGCGCTGGCGTTCAATGCGACGCCATTGGGCGACATTGCGCTGGTGCTGGGCGTAAGTGTCGGCAAAAACATGCCCGCCCGTGCCGTCCGCGACGAAGAAGAGCGCCGTGGTCTCCGCCGGGTTCAGCACCGCAGCCAGCGATTCCCGGCCCGGATTGGCGATCGGCGTCGGGGGCAGGCGCGGGATCTGGTAGGTGTTCCAGGCATTGTCTTCATTGTCGATTTCCGACCGGCGCAGACCGCGGCCCAGCGGTTCGCCCTGGCTGATGCCGTAAATGATGGTCGGATCGCTCTCCAGACGCATGCCGCGGCGCAGACGGTTGATGAAGACGGCCGCCACTTCCGGACGCTCCGAGGCCACACCGGTCTCCTTCTCCACGACCGAGGCCAGGATGATGGCTTCCTCGCGGGTCTCGATCGGCAGGTTGGGCGCCCGGTTCGGCCAGAGCTCGTCCAGAAGTTCGCGCTGGTCGCGCGCCATGCGGTCCAGCAGGTCCTGGCGGGATGTGCCGCGGGTGACGTGATAGGTCTCCGGCAGGAGCGTGCCCTCGGCCGGAACTTCGGTGATCTCGCCGGTCAGCACATCTGACTCGTTCAGCACGGCCACGATCATGGCGCTGGTCAGGCCTTCGGCGAACGTGACCGAGTGCTGGATCGTCTGACCGGAGCGCAACAGCTCATAGACCTGCGCCATGGAGGCGCCCGCCGGGATGCTGTACTCGCCGGCCCGCAGGGAGCGGTCGCCCTGGTCCAGGGTCACCGCCGCCCGGAAAATGCGCTGATCGGTGATGACGCCTTCATTTTCCAGCTGGGCGGCAATGCGGATCAGACCGGAGCCACGCGGCAGCATGACCACCGTATCCTCGACCGTCGGTCCCGGCGCCGCGAACTGGGCCTCCAGCCATTTATAGCCGCCATAGAGCGCCCCCAGGGCGCCGAGGACGAGCACGGCCAGGACCATCACCGATATCAGAAGGAATTTCGCCAGCCCGCCGGATTTGGGCTTGGACATCTCCGCCTCACTCATGCTGGGAATCCCCGATCAACAGCTATTCAGCCGCAACAAATACCACGGAGGCATTCGTCCCGCCGAATCCAAACGAGTTCGACAGGGCCGCTTTCACCGGCTTTTTCACAGCCGCCTTGGGCGCCAGATTGATGTCGGTCTCGACGGACGGATTGTCGAGATTCAGGGTCGGCGGGCAGACGCCGTCGCGGATCGCCAGGATCGAGAAGATACCCTCGATCGCCCCGGCGGCGCCCAGCAGATGGCCCACGGCAGATTTGGTGGAGGACATGACCAGCCCGTCGGCATGGTTGCCGAACAGGCGCTCCACGGCGCGCAGCTCGATCTCGTCGCCCAGCGGGGTGGAAGTGCCGTGCGCGTTGACATAATCGATATCGCCCGGCTGCAGCCCGGCATCCTTGAGCGCGGCCGACATGGAGCGGAAACCGCCATCGCCATCCTCGGCCGGGGCCGTGATGTGATAGGCGTCGCCGGACAGGCCATAGCCCTTCACCTCGGCGTATATCTTCGCGCCGCGCGCCTTGGCGTGCTCGTATTCTTCCAGGACGACAATGCCGGCGCCCTCGCCCATGACGAAACCGTCGCGGTCCTTGTCATAGGGGCGCGAGGCCGCTTCCGGCGTGTCGTTGAAACCGGTGGAGAGGGCCTTGCAGGCGATGAAACCGGCAATGCCCAGACGGCAGACCGTGGCTTCGGCGCCGCCGGCCACCATCACATCGGCATCCCCGCGCGACACGAGACGCGCCGCATCGCCAATGGCATGGGCCCCGGTGGAGCAGGCCGTCACCACAGCGTGGTTGGGGCCTTTCAGGCCATGACGGATCGAGACCTGGCCGGAGACCAGATTGATCAGCATGGCGGGAATGATGAAGGGAGAGAGGCGACGCGGCCCCTTCTCGTGCAGATCGACCGAGGCATTGTAGGTCGTTTCCAGACCGCCAATGCCTGATCCGATCATGACGCCGGCACGGTGCTTGTCCTCTTCGGTCTGGGGTTCCCAGCCCGAATCCGCCAGCGCTTCGTCGGCCGCCGCAATTCCGTAGAGGATGAAATCATCCACCCGGCGGCGGTCCCGGGCGCTCATCACGCTGTCAGGGTCGAACACCCCGGCATCGCCTTCGCGCCCGCC
Organism: Maricaulis alexandrii; assembly: GCF_005871165.1. GTDB lineage: Bacteria > Pseudomonadota > Alphaproteobacteria > Caulobacterales > Maricaulaceae > Maricaulis > Maricaulis alexandrii. Next base: position 578,440 of record NZ_SWKP01000003.1, read on the forward strand.
ACCTCGTCCATCGGTGCGGGGAACCAGTCCGGCGATCTTGCAGGCAAGATCATCGGTTTCGAAATGCTCGATCTTCCCCAGCCCTGAACGACCGGCGAGAAGGCGTTCCCAAACGACTTCCCGCCCGCAACCCAGTGGCGTGACGAGGCCGATTCCCGTGACAACGACGCGACGCATGAAGGGGTCGTTAGCCCACCTTCTCGGAGATGAACTTCACGGCGTCACCGACCGTCTGGATGTGCTCGGCGGCATCATCCGGAATCTCGATGTCGAATTCTTCTTCGAACGCCATGACGAGTTCGACATTGTCCAGGCTGTCAGCGCCCAGATCATCAATGAAGGACGCCTTCTCGGTGACCTTTTCCGCATCCACATCAAGATGCTCGATAACAATTTTCGTAACGCGCTCGAGAACGTCAGACATTTCAGACCCTCATAATGATTCACCGCGGAACTATAGCGGCGCAGGAGAAGACGGGAAGGGCCCAAATACAACCCAATTCCCAAGATGCGCGGGCAGTTAACATGTTTCATTCCGTCAGGCCAGAATGTCGCACAATGCCCGCAAGCGGATTTATGCCATCAGATCATGGCCATGCCGCCATTCACATGCAGTGTCTGGCCGGTCATGTAGTTGGCTTCCTGGCTGGCGAGATACACAACAGCCCCGGCGATGTCATCGCCCGAGCCGAGATCGCCGGCCGGAATTTTCGAGAGGATGGCGGATTTCTGGTCGTCGGTGAGGACATCCGTCATCGGTGAGGCAATGAAGCCCGGGGCGACACAGTTCACGGTGACACCGCGCGCCGCCACTTCCTGGGCCAGGGATTTGGAGAAACCGATCATGCCGGCCTTGGAGGCGCAGTAATTGGTCTGGCCCGGATTGCCGGTCACCCCCACCACGGAGGTGATGCCGATGATGCGGCCCCAACGGGACTTCATCATGCCGCGCAGGGCCGCGCGGGACAGGCGGAAATAGCTTTCCAGATTGATGCGGATGACCTGGTCCCAGTCCTCATCCTTCATGCGCATGAGGAGCTGGTCCTTGGTGATGCCGGCATTGGCAACCAGGATGTCCAGCGAGCCCATGGCTTCGGCGGCCTGCTTGGGCAGCGCGTCAACGGCTTCAGCATCGGACAGGTTGCACGGCAGGACATGGGCACGCTCGCCCAGATCGTCGGCCAGTTCCTGCAGCACGGCTTCGCGCGTACCGGACAGGGCAACAGTAGCGCCCTGGGCATGCAGCTTGCGGGCAATCGCATTGCCGAGGCCGCCGGTCGCACCGGTCACGAGGGCATTCTTGCCAGTCAGGTCAAACATTCGGTTTCCTCTCCCTCCGGAGGTTAATTCAGAAATCCCGGTAGCACAGCTGCAACTATAGCGGCCAACGCCGCAACAATCGCCGCCACAACCGAAACCATGTTTTGCCGCTGTCGAATTTCGTTATCGGCCAATGTCGATACGAATGTTAGCAACATGCTCAGTTCAGATTCAGACAGAGGAGGTATCTCCCCGGACTTTGGCTTTACATCCTGCACCAATCGGCGGGCATAGCGCGCCTGCAGCGAATAGACGGGACCACCCTCGGCTCTATCTTTCCGACGGAATAGGCTCGGAAACCCCTCGAACACGGCTTCCAACTTTTGCCTGTCCAATGAGAGTTCATTGGCGAGTTCGTCTGAAGAACGTGCCCACCAATGCTGGTTTGCACCCAGATAGACGATTGCTGGCAGCAAGTAGTCGATGTTGCTCGAGTAGTTCATCTCGCGCAGACTGATCTCCCCAAAACAGCCCTAAGCCTTCAGGCTAGCCGCGAAGGCTTCCAGATCGGCCGCGCTGTTGAGCGCGACGCCTGAAGCCTCCTTGGTGGTGCGCTTGAGCATGGTGGTGAGCACCTTGCCCGAACCGGCTTCGGCCAGCGTGGTGATGCCCGCCTCTTCGACCATCCACAACACGCTCTCGCGCCAGCGGACCCGGCCAGTGACCTGTTCAACCAGCTGTTTGCGGATCGTCTCGACATCATCGGTCGGACGGGCGGTGACATTGGCAACGACCGGAACGGCCGGGGCATTGATGGTGGCGGAGGCCAGCGCCTCGGCCATGGCATCGGCCGCGGCCTGCATCATCGGACAGTGGAAGGGCGCAGACACTGGCAGTTTCATCGCCTTCTTCAGGCCCAGCTCGCCCGCCTTGGCGATGGCGGCGTCGATGGCGGCGGTGGAACCGGAGATCACGATCTGGCCCGGGGCATTGTCATTCGCGATGGCGCAGACACCGGCTTCAGCACCGGCGGCGACAGCCTGGGCGGCGAGATCCTCGTCGGCGCCCAGCAGGGCTGCCATCGTCCCCTCGCCCACCGGCACGGCTTTCTGCATGGCCTGGCCGCGCAGTTTCAGCAGTTTGGCAGCGTCGGTGACGGAGAGCGCACCGGCAGCGGCCAGGGCTGAATACTCACCAAGACTGTGACCGGCAACGAATTCGGCGGCATTGACCTTTACGTCAAACTCGCTCTCGAGAACTTTCATCACGGCGAGGCTGGCGGCCATCAGGGCCGGCTGGGCATTCTCGGTCAGCGTGAGGTCTTCGATCGGGCCGTTGGCCATCAACCCGCTCAGGTCCTGGCCCAGCGCCGCGTCCACTTCGTCGAAGACGGCCTTGGCGGCCGCAAAGTCCTTGGCCAAGTCCTGGCCCATACCGACGGCCTGGCTTCCCTGACCGGGAAAGACAAAAGCGAATTTCATTTGAGATTCTCTCCGGTGAATTTCGGCTGACCGCTCGATAGACCGTCAAAGACCCGCAGCGCAAGGGCGCTTGCGACTTGCACGGCTCAGGCTTTTCCGCTAATGCCCGCGCTTCGCTTGGTTGCGGTCCTTCTTCCACCAGGTCCCGTGCAAGGTGCACGAGGCTGGAAGCGGGAGCCACCGCGGACTTGCCCGACCCTTCGGCATGGTCTGCGCCGCAATCGCACTGAAGGGAGCCGAAATGGCACTTTACGAGCATATTTTCATTGCGCGTCCGGACATTTCCCCGGCGCAGATGGAGTCTCTCCTGGAAGAGACGAAAGCCCTGATCGAAGAGAAGGGCGGCAAGACCGGCAAGACCGAATACTGGGGTCTGCGCAATTTGGCCTACCGCATCAACAAGTCGCGCAAGGGTCATTACGGCCTGATCGACATCGATGCCCCGGCTGATGTTGTCGCCGAGCTGGATCGTCTTCAGCGTCTCTCCGAAGACGTGATCCGTCACATGACGGTCCGCGTTGAAGAGCACACCGAAGAGCCCACCGCGATCCTGTCCAAAAAAGACGATCGCCGCGGCCCGCGTCGCGACCGTAACTAGGAAAGGACGCCCAGATGTCTTCCGGAAACATTTCCAATCTCCCGGCACGCCGTCCGTTCATGCGTCGCCGCAAGGTCTGCCCGTTCTCCGGCGAAAATGCGCCGAAGATCGACTACAAGGACCCCAAGCTCCTGCTTCGCTACATGTCCGAGCGTGGCAAGATCGTCCCGTCCCGCATCACCGCGGTGTCGGCCAAGAAGCAGCGTGAACTGGCCCGTGCGATCAAGCGCGCCCGCCAGCTGGCCCTGCTGCCGTATGTGGTCGATTGAGGGAGGACTGAACAATGAAACTGGTTCTCCTTGAACGCATTGAAAACCTGGGTGTGATCGGCGACGTCGTCTCCGTCCGTCCGGGTTTCGCCCGCAACTTCCTTCTGCCGCAAGGCAAGGCCCTGCGCGCGACCGAAGCCAACATGGCGCGTTTCGAAGCCGAGCGCGAAGTGCTCGAGAAGCGCAATGCCGAACGGGCAGCGGAAGCGGCTGAAGCCGGCAAGTCGATCGATGGCGAAAGCTTCGTCATGATCCGCCAGGCCGGTGAAAGCGGTCAGCTCTACGGTTCTGTCACCTCGCGTGACATTGCCGACATCGTGTCCGAAAGCGGCACCAAGGTCGTGCGCTCCCAGGTTGCCCTGAACGCACCGATCAAGACGCTGGGTCTGCACGAGCTGAAGATCAAGCTGCACGCCGATGTCTCCGTGACCGTGACGATCAACATCGCCCGTTCCGAAGACGAAGCCGAACGCCAGGCTGCCGGTGAAGACGTGATCGCCTCCCAGGCGGACGAAGATCGCGCCATCGCCGAAGCCCAGGCTGCCGAACTGTTCGAAGCCAGCGAAGAAGGCCAGGAACTGGCCGCCCAGCAGGCTGCCGAAGAGGCTCCGGCCGAAGACGGCGAAACGGAAGAGACCGAACAGTAAGTCTGTTTCTCTTCAAGCTAATCGGGAAAAGGGCAGCTTTCGGGCTGCCCTTTTTCTTTTGGTTGCCATAACCAACCGGAATATCGTCTAGTCTGCGATCAACCCCGCAGGAAGCGAGCGCCTGATGTCGTCCAGGACGGATCCTGAAAAACGCCACGTCGAACGCTGGATCGCCTTTGCGATCTCGCTCTTCCTGACCCTGGCTGCGAGCTATTTCGTGCTCGGCCTGCTATCAGCACCGGTCGAGGAGTATGTGAACCTGCAGGACGATATCGTTTTCGAGGACGTCCAGCCCGTGGTCGGCCCGGCCCTGTTCAGCGTGCTGGTCGCAACCGCCGTGCTGTGTGCCATCGCCACTCTGCTTCAACTGATCAATTCGCGCTGGAGCCTGCCGGTCCTGCTGGCCTATTTCGTCACCGCGAAACTGTCCTGGGTCATGTCGTCCTTCCTGCCCAATTATGATGGCGGGGCCACGGGCGCAGTGCTGACCCTGATCCAGTTGCTGGTCCTGTTCCTGGTCTTCCGGACCCAGGGACACAAATGGCTGCGTCTGGCCGCCTAGCCTGCCCAAGCACCCACATTCGGCGGAATTCCGGCTTTCATAGTTAAATACTATGACAATTCATTACGTTACGTTCGTAATTGCTCCCTAGTGTTGAGGCAGACTGGCGGATTATGACGATCCGCGCCAACAGAAGACGTGATGATTACGAGCCCGCTTTCCGCAGATCGGCAGACGCGACGCCGGATCGAACGCTGGACCGGCATTCTGGTCACCGCGGGACTGACCCCGGTTGCCGTCTATTATGCTCTCGGCGTGGCCGGCATTCCGATCGAGCACATTGTCGATCTGGACCGGACCACGCGGTTTGACGACGTCCGTCCGATGATCAGCCCCTTGCATGTGAGTGCCCTCATTGTTTCCGGCATCAGTGTGATCGCCTCCTTGATCCTTCAGGTCCTGGATTCCCGCTGGTCCATTCCGGCCCATATCATCTATTTCACCGGTGCGAAGATCGGCTGGATCATGTCCGCCTTCCTGGCCAATTATGACGGATCTCCTGTGGGGGCCGTGACCACGATTTTCCAGCTTTCCGTGCTGGTCATCCTGGTGCGCACCCAGGGCGGAAAATGGTTTGGCCCGCCCGGCCGCTGAGGGGGCAGTTGTGGATAAGGCAAGTCCGGCAAGGCCTTGTTTTCCGGGTACTGACAATTTCCGGACAGGCGGGTTAACCAATTGAGGCAGCACCGTCTCGCCCGGTTTTCCACACGTCTCAACACGATTTCTCAAATGGCAGGAATCAACTGATTCTGGCCGGATTCAGGTGTGGCCTTCCCATCGGCCTGCCGGTATTCAACCTGTCTTCTCCGCGCCGGTGCGTGCGGAGATCAGGGGACCAGATTCATGACTACCGCTTTGCAGCCGTTCATCGAGAACGACTCCCAAATTGCTGATGTCGAAACGGCGCCGCACAATCTGGACGCCGAACAGGCCTTTCTGGGCGCCCTCCTGTACGATAACGAGCTCTTCCACCGCGTCGCCGACTGGCTGAAGCCGGAGCATTTCTACGATCCGGTCCATGGCCGCATCTTCGACACGGCCTCCGACCTGATCGGCCGGGGCTCGCTGGCCGATGCCGTCGTGCTGAAGACCCAGTTCGACAAGGATGACGGCCTGCGCGAGATCGGCGGCACGACCTATCTCGCCGTCCTGATGGAAGGCGCGGTCAGCGGCAATGCCGCCATCGAATATGCCAAGATCATCTATGAACTGGCCCTGCGCCGCGAGCTGATCCGGATCGGCCATGACCTGGCCAATGCCGCCAGCCAGGATGCGGAAATCCAGGCCCGCTCCCTGATCCAGGATATCGAGCAACAGCTCTACAATCTGGCCGAGGAAGGCTCCGCCTCCCGCGGTTTCGTCAGCTTCAAGCAGGCGTTGGCGGAGTCCGTGGAATCCGCCTCGGCCGCCTATGAGCGCGATGGTGGCCTGGCCGGGATTTCCTCCGGCCTCAACGAGCTGGACCGCAAGCTGGGCGGGCTGCACCCGTCGGACCTGATCATCCTCGCCGGTCGCCCGTCCATGGGTAAGACCTCGCTGGCGACCAATATCGCCTTCAACATCGCCAAGGCCTACCAGTACGAGGAACAGCCCGACGGTTCGAAGAAAACGGTGCGCGGTGGCGTGGTCGGCTTCTACTCGCTGGAAATGTCGGCCGAGCAGCTGGCCACCCGTCTGATCGCCGACCATACTTCCATTCCGGGCTACATGATCCGCCAGGGCACGATCGACGCGGCCCAGTATGAGGAGATCCGGGACGGTGTGCTGGAGATCCAGGCCCTGCCGCTCTTCATCGACGATACGGGTGGTCTGCCGATTTCCGCCCTCGCCGCCCGCGCCCGCCGCCTGAAGCGGACCCACGGGCTCGACATCATCATCGTCGACTACCTGCAGCTGATCACCTCCTCGCGTGCCCGCGCCGGCGCCAGCCGTGTGGAAGAGGTCTCCGAGGTGACGCAGAACCTCAAGGCGCTGGCCAAGGAACTCAATGTTCCCATCATCGCCCTGTCCCAGCTTTCGCGTCAGGTGGAAAACCGTGACGACAAGAAGCCGCAATTGTCCGACCTGCGTGAATCCGGCTCGATCGAGCAGGATGCTGACGTCGTGCTGTTCGTGTATCGCGAAGCCTATTACAAGGAACGCGAAAAGCCGCGTGAGGACACGCCGGAATATCTCGCCTGGGAAGAAGAGTTCCGCCGGATTGAGAAAGTCGCTGAAGTCATCATCGGCAAACAGCGTCACGGCCCGATCGGATCGGCAAAGCTCGCCTTTGATGGCATGCTGACCAAGTTCACCGATCTGGAAACCCGGTATGACGACGAGCCCAACTGACACAGCCACCGAGCCCGCACCGCGCCTGATCATTGATCTGGCGGTCATCCAGCAGAACTACGCCAAGGTCCGCGAACTGGCGCCCAATGCCGAGGCCGGTGCCGTCGTCAAAGCCAATGGCTATGGCCTGGGCGCGACCGAGATCATCCCCGCCCTGGCCGATGCGGGCTGCCGCAATTTCTATGTGGCGCACACGACCGAAGGCCGCGAAGCCCGCCAGGCGCTCGCCGGACGCCCCGCCAACATCTACGTCTTCAACGGGTTCTGGGCGTCCGAACTTCCGGCCCTGCGCCAGTCCGAACTGTTTCCGGTCATCAATGAACTGGCCCAGTTGGAAGCCCTGCGTGAGCTCGCGCCGGATCTGCCCTGCGCGATCCATTTCGACACCGGCATGAACCGGTTGGGACTGGGCGCCGACGAGACCGAATTGCTGATCCGGGAACCCTCCCGTCTGGATGCCATCGATGTGCGCCAGATCATGAGCCATCTGGCCTGCGGCGATGATCCGGAGCATCCGCTCAACGCGCAGCAACGGGACCGGTTCGCCCGCATCCGCGCGGCCTTCCCGGGCATTCCCGCCAGCCTGTCCAATTCCGCCGGTCTCCTTCTGGGCCCGGACTATCATTTTGACGTGATCCGACCGGGCCTGGCCCTGTTCGGCGGCGTGCCCGCGCCCGGCCATCCCTCGCCCTTCGAGCCGGCCGTGGAGATCGACGCGCCCATTCTGCAGATCCGCGATCTCAAACCCGGGGACACGATCGGCTATGGCGCGACCTACACGGCGAATGAACCGCGCCGGATCGCCACCGTGGCTGCCGGCTATGCCGACGGATTGCTACGCGCCTTCGGCAATGGCGGCTATGGCCGCATCCATGACCACCGCGTGCCGATCACCGGCCGGGTCTCGATGGACCTGATCGGCGTGGACGTCACCGAGGCCGGTGATGTGAAGCCGGGCGATCCGGTCTGCTTCCTCGGTCATGACATCGAGGACATGGCCGACAGCGCCGCGACGATTTCCTATGAATTCCTGGTCCGTCTGGGACTGCGCTTTCACCGCATCTACAAGCCGGGCAAGACCAAGCGCTAGGCCGCGTCAGCGCAATTGGCGGCGGTTCGACAGCATGCTCAACAGGACCAGGGCAATCATTTCCAAGGTGAAGATCACCAGGCCGGGCCAAGCCGGCACATACGGATTGAACGCGACACGGACCCAGATCATCAGATGCAGTCCGACAGCGACCAGCAGGACGGTCCGGGCCCGCTTGCGACCCAGCGCCAACAGCACCAGAACAGTCAGGATCAGGGCTTTAAACACACCGGCGACGAACCCCATGGTGAAGGCCGGCATGGATTCAATGACCATGCTGGCGTCCGTCCCGAACATGGCGAAGTCGGCCCGGCCGAGCTTGACCAGCAATCCGGCGATCTGCCAGGCCGAAGCCTGCAGGAAAACCAGACCCAGACAGACGAAGATCGCCCGCCGTGCCCAGATGCTCCATGCGTCCGGCGACGGTTTACCTGTCACCCGTTTGTCGTTTCGCGTCATGGTGTCCTTGCCCAGAACCCTGATAGGTCCTGTTTAGGCGAAACACGGCGCCCGGGGAATGTTCAGCGCCTGAGGCGCGAGCCAGAAGACACGCTGCCCGCTCAAGTCTCCGTGCCGGATCGGGGCTGCATCCCCCCTGTTTTCCGGAGGCGACGCAGGGTAAGGACTCTTTTTGTCGCCCTGCCCGATTAGAACGCACGGGGCTAGAAGGAGACGAACACCATGGCCCGTGCCGATAGCATTTATGTCTGCCAATCCTGTGGCTCGACCCATTCCAAATGGGCCGGCCGGTGCAGCGATTGCGGTGAGTGGAACACGCTGGTCGAGGAGACCCCGTCCGCCCCGCTGGGCACCCAGGCGAGCGCGGCCAAGCGGCGCAGCAAGTCAGCCCGTCTGGAACTGGTGGACCTCGGCGCCGAGACCCCGGAAACCCCGCGCCTGATTTCCGGCATTGCCGAGCTTGATCGGGTCGCCGGCGGCGGTCTGGTACCGGGTTCCGCCATTCTGGTCGGCGGCGATCCCGGCATCGGCAAATCAACACTCCTGCTGCAGCTCATGGCCCAGGTGGCCGGTGCGGACACGAAGGCCATCTACATCTCCGGCGAGGAAGCCATCGACCAGGTCCGCCGCCGCGCCAAGCGGCTGGGCCTCGCCGACAGCCCGGTCGCGCTGGCCTCGGAGACCTCGCTCAACGACATTCTCGACGGGCTGAAGGCGGAAAAGCCGGACATTGTCGTCATCGACTCCATCCAGACCCTCTGGTCCGACCAGCTGGCCGCCGCACCGGGGACGGTGGCGCAGGTGCGCGCCTGCGCCCAGGAACTGGTCCGCTTCGCCAAGAAGCGCAATTGCACCATGATCCTGGTGGGTCATGTCACCAAGGACGGCCAGATCGCCGGTCCCCGCGTCGTCGAACACATGGTCGATGCGGTCCTGTATTTCGAGGGCGAGCGCTCGCACCAGTTCCGCATCCTGCGCGCCGTGAAGAACCGTTTCGGCCCGACCGACGAGATCGGCGTGTTCGAAATGGGCGACAAGGGACTGGGCGAAGTGGCTAACCCGTCCTCCCTCTTCCTGGACGGGCGCGGCGAAGCCAATCCGGGTGCCGTCGTCTTTGCCGGCATGGAGGGCACCCGCCCGGTGCTCAGCGAAATCCAGGCCCTGGTCGCGCCGGCTGCCTTCGGCACACCGCGCCGGGCCGTGGTCGGCTGGGATTCCGGACGTCTCGCCATGGTGCTGGCCGTGCTGGAAGCGCGCTGCGGTTTCAACATCTCCAACCGGGACATCTTCCTCAATGTGGCCGGCGGACTGAAAATCGCTGAACCGGCCGCTGACCTGGCCGTCGCCGCCGCCATTGTGTCCTCCGCCCTGGACGTGGCACTACCGGGCAAGGGTGTTGTTTACGGAGAAATCAGTCTTTCCGGTGATATTCGTCCGGTCGGCCGCAGTGATTCGCGTCTCAAGGAAGCAGCCAAGCTGGGCTTCACGGAAGCCATTGCCCCCGCTGCCTGCGCCGATGATACCGCACCGATCAAGGTCCGGGGCTTGGCCACTGCCCTCGAACTGGTGCAGACTTTGAACGCCTTGGCTGGCGAGTAGGGAGCGATACCCATGGACGGGACGCTGAGCGTATTTGACGGGATCGGACTGGCAGTATTGCTGGCCTCCGGACTCTTGGCCCTGACACGGGGTTTTGTTCGTGAAGCCCTGTCGATGACCGCCGCAGTCGCCGCCTCCCTGGCCACGCTCTGGTCCCTGCCCGCCTTCATCGGTCCGGCCCGTGACATCATCGACCCGGACTGGCTGGCCCCGCTTCTGGTGGCCGGTTCGGTCTTCCTGTTGATCTATCTGGCGGTCACCTTCGTGACCTCCTCTCTCTCCAAGGGCCTGGCCAAGGGCGAGGATGTAAATGTGGTCGACCGGACGCTCGGCTTCGCCTTCGGTCTGGTCCGCGGCCTGGTTCTGCTGGGATTGTCCGTCCTCTTCATGGCCGCCATGCTGGGTGAGGATGGTCGCCCGCCCCGTTTCGTGACCGAAGCCCGCATCTATCCTCTGGTGAATGCCACAGCCCGGGCATTGCAGACTCTCGCGCCTGAAACCTCACGCCTGGCCGAAACGCCGCCCCTGCCCGGTGGCACGGACGACCCGATTGCAGAAACAATAAGAAATAATGACAGCTCCTATGGCCGTCGCGATCGAAACCGACTAGATGACCTCATCGGTTCGACCACGGATGACCAGGACGACGACGGATGAGCTCCACGCACGCCTTTCCTGCCACGCTCACCTATGATCCTTCGACGGATCGCCCCCAGGAAGAATGCGGCGTTTTCGCCGTTTACGGCACCAAGGATGCCGGCATCCTGACCGCGCTCGGGCTTCACGCCCTGCAGCATCGCGGACAGGAAGCCTGCGGAATCGCGACCCATGACGGGTCGCGTTTTCACATTGAGCGCTATCTCGGCCTGGTCGGTGAAAACTTCACCTCGCCGGACATGCCGGAACGCCTGCCGGGCAATGTCGCCATCGGCCATGCGCGCTATTCCACCCAGGGCGCCTCGGTGCTGCGCAATGTGCAACCGCTTTATTGTGATGTGCGCGGCGGCGGTATCGCCCTGGCCCATAACGGCAATCTGACCAATGCCCGCGTCTTGCGCGAGGAATTGGTCAATCAGGGCGCCATCTTCCAGTCGACCTCGGACAGTGAAGTGGTGCTGCACCTCGCGGCCCAGTCGAAAAAGACCAAACTGACCAATCGCGTCCTTCAGGCTCTCAAACAGGTCCAGGGCGCGTTTGCTTTTGTGGCCCTCGTCAATGACCGACTGATCGCCGCGCGTGACCCGTTCGGCATTCGTCCGCTGGTGATGGGCAAGCTGGGCGATGCCTATATCTTCGCCTCGGAGACCTGCGCCCTCGACATGGTCGGTGCCACGTTTGAACGCGAGATCGAGCCGGGTGAAGCTGTCGTCGTCAATGAGGACGGTATCCGGTCGGAACGCTTTGCGCCAGAACACAAGGCTAAGGTCTGCGCTTTCGAATATATCTACTTTGCGCGTCCGGACTCGGTGATCGGTGGCCGCAGCGTCTATGAGGCCCGTAAGGAAATGGGCCGTCAGCTGGCGCTGGAAAGCCCGGCCGAAGTCGATGTCGTCATTCCGGTGCCCGACAGTGGTGTGCCTGCAGCGATCGGCTATTCGGAAGCCTCCGGCGTGCCCTTCGAGCTGGGTATCATCCGCTCGCACTTTGTCGGCCGGACCTTCATCCAGCCGACCCAGGACCGGCGCGACCTCTCGGTGCGCCGCAAGCACTCTGCCAATGCCGCGGCCGTTCGCGGCAAGCGCGTCCTTCTGATCGATGATTCCATCGTGCGCGGCACGACCTCTCTGAAGATTGTCCGCATGATGCGCGAAGCCGGCGCCAAGGAAGTCCATTTCCGCTCCGCCTGCCCGCCGATCCGCTTCCCGGACTTTTACGGCATCGACATGGCCGGCCAGAAAGAGTTGATCGCAGCCTGTATGGATCTGTCGGAGATGACGGACAAGCTGGAAGCCGACAGCCTCGGCTTCCTGACCGTGGACGGTCTTTACCAGGCCGTGATCGGCGAGCCTCGCAATGACGCCGACCCGCAGCTGGCCGACCATTACTTCACCGGTGAATATCCGACTCTTCTGGTCGACCACGATCGGGATCTGTCGGCCAAGGAATTCCAGCTCTCGCTTCTGGTGGACGCATGACCGACATTGATCTGAAAGGCCGCCTCGCTCTCGTCAGCGGGGCCTCGCGGGGTATTGGCTATGCCATGGCGCTGGAGCTGGCCAAGGCCGGAGCCCATGTGATCGCCACCGCCCGGACCCAGGGCGGTCTGGAAGAGCTGGACGACAAGATCAAGGCCGCCGGTGGCACCGCCACCCTGGTGCCGATGGACCTCCTGTCGGAAGACGGGATCGAACAGCTCGGCCAGATCATCAATGAGCGTTGGGGCAAGCTGGACATTCTGCTGGCGAATGCCGGCGCGCTGGGCGAGCTGACACCGGCAGCCCAGGTCAAGGCCAAGCAATGGCAGACCGTGGTCGGTGTGAACCTGATTGCCCCGGCCCGCATGATCCGCGCCTTCGAAGGCCCGCTCCTGGCCTCCGATGCCGGCCGGGCCGTCTTCATCTCCTCCGGGGCTGCCGAGTCGCGCCGGGCCTTCTGGGCGCCCTATGCGGCGTCCAAGGCCGGTCTGGATGCGCTGGTGCAGTCCTGGGCCAAGGAGCATGAGACCCAGGGCAAGCTGAAGGCGAATGTGGTCTATCCCGGCGTCATGCGGACCATCATGCGCGCCAAGGCCTTCCCGGGCGAAGATCCCAAGACGCTGCCGCACCCGTCCGTGCTGTGGCCGCTGATCTCCGAACTGGTCAGCCCGGATTGCACGCGCCATGGCGAGATTGTGAAATACGAAGGCTAGGCTTCACTGCCCTCTGACACAGGCGTGAGCGGACGCGGGAGCGACGGAGTGCTATCGCTCCGGCATGCGAAAGCCTGCCCCGATCCGGTTCGCGCGTCTGCGTGACATGCCCCTGTCCGACATCCAGGCCCATATGCGTCATCCGCGTCTGGCCGAACACATGCCCTTGCTCACCGGCCGTTGGGATCTGGACCAGTGCCAGGCCCTGGTCGAGGCCAAGGAGGCCTGCTGGGCGCGGGACGGGCTGGGCCATTGGGCCTTCATGGCCGGCGGGACCTATGTCGGCTGGGGCGGTTTCCAGAAAGAGGGAGAGGACTGGGATTTCGGCCTGGTCCTGCATCCGGACCATTTCGGTCTCGGCCTCGCCATCACGCGCAAGGCCCTCGCCTTCGCCCGCGACAACGCCCGGCTGGACGCGATCACATTCCTCCTGCCGCCGTCGCGACGACATCTGGGCGCCCTGTCGCGCCTGGGAGCGGTCGCCCTTGGCGACACCGAGCATGGCGGTCATGTCTTCCGCAAATTCCGCCTCGACCTGCCTGACTGACACCGGCAGCCCGCACGCCTGCCTCGACGCCCCGGGAAAATCATCCTAAGCCTCAGGTGGACAGGGAAAAGGGGCTAGCCCCCGGCCGGCTGGGGGAGCGGATCATCATCTGGCTTGAAGGAGTGGTCGCGACCCTGCTCGCCTGGACGGTTCAGGGCTATCTTCTCCGGGATCTCGCCCCCGCACGCCTTGTCGGCGATGAATCCGAATACTTGGCCGTGAGCCTTGGCCAACGGGCGGACGGATTGTGGATCCGGGTTCCCCTGTTTCGAGCCATCCTGTGGCCCGTCCGGGTCAGCCCGCTTTCTCCCCGCCTCTTCATGTCCGGGCTGAACGCGCTGGTCTGTGGTGCGGCCGTGATCTATTCCGGTCATCTGGCCGGACCTCTCGCCGCAGCCGTCACAGCCGTCCTGCTCTGCTCCAGTCTCGAAAGAGCCCTGCTCTCCTGCCATGTCTGGCCCGACACGCTGATGGGTGGGGTTTTGCTCTTGCTGGCGGCGATCCTCGGCCAGGCCGAGACACCGGGCGACTGGGCCCTGGCCGGCAGCGTGATCGCTCTGGCGGTGTTGATCCGGATCGACTTCACCGCCCTGGTGCTGACGGGCACCGGCTTGATCCTCGCTTCGCCCTCGCTGGAGATGGCCAGCCTTGCCGGTCTGTTGGGGCCACCGGTCACGGTCCTGCTGGTTACGACGCTGCACAATGGTCTGCGCTGGTCAGTCTGGGCGCCGGACACCACGCTGGCGTTCAATCTGCGTGTGGCCCGAATCGAGTTGGGCGCACCGCCAGAAACGCCGATTGCAACACTGATGGGGGCCGCCGCCGCCGGACGAAATAGCCTGTCAGATACTGGTCATCGCAGGATTGGTGCACACATGCTTCTGCCGCGCATCGGTCTTCGCCTGATCAGAAGAGTTCAAACATTGATCGGAGCCGAAACCTTTTGCTCGCAAGGTCTTCTGGCCGCGAATGCGCCAGGCTACCGGACGAACAGCCGGATCCGATCCAGTCGCTTGGCCCGGCTGATCATCCGCTATCATTTCCTGGCCCTCGGCCTCGCCCTGATCGTGTCATGGCCAATACTGGATCCGACAGCCGGCCTTGTCATCGTGACCATGGCCGCCGTATTCAGCCTCGTTCAGACGCGCAGCCGCTACCGGATGGCCCTTCTGCCCGTGATGGCCGTATTCCTGCCCGCCGCCTGGCTGGGCGGCAGCGAAAATGCCGTAGTCCCGGCCAGCCATTGGCTGGTCGGCACAGGCCTTGCCTTGTTCATGGCGGGTTTGGCAAGCCTTCCGGGCGCGCGTGCAGAACGCCGTTAGCCGCGGCCTGTCGGCTTCATCCGGGCCGGCTTCTTGGAGGTCGCCTTGCCTGCCGTGGCCTTTTTCGGTGTGGCCTTCCGGGGCACCGGACGCTTTCCGGCACCCGGTTTCTTGGCGTCCGCACCGGAACCACCCCGATCGCCTTCGGCGTAGGGGTTCTTGCCCGCTTTCACGATCAGGCGGATCGGAACGCCCGGCAGTTCGAACGCCTCGCGCAATCCATTGACCAGATAGCGCTTGTAGCTTTCCGGGAGTTCGGAGGCGCGCGAGCACATCATGACGAAGGTCGGTGGGCGGCCCTTGGTCTGGGTGATGTAGCGCGGCTTGACGCGGCGGCCATTGATCGAGGGCGGCGGGTGGCGCTCGATCATTTCGTGCAGCCAGTCATTGAGATCGCGGGTCTTCACCTTGGCATCCCAGTCGGCATGCAGCTTGGCCAGGGTCGGCATGATCTTGTCCAGACCCTTGTTCTTCACCGCGGAGATCGGAATGATCGGCGCGCCGCTCATCTGCGGCAGGAGCCGTTCGAACTCGACCTGGATGTCCTTGATGAAAGCCTCGCGGTTCTGCACCAGATCCATCTTGGACACGGCGATCGCGACGGCCCGGCCTTCCTTGTAGGCCATGTCGGCCAGGGTCAGGTCCTGCTTCTCCAGCGGGTGACCGGCATCCATCATTAACAGCACGACCTCGGCAAATTTCACCGCGCGCAGCGTGTCGGCGGCGGACATGCGTTCCAGCCGGTCACTGACCTTGCCGCGCTTGCGCAGCCCGGCCGTGTCGTGCAGCCGGACCCTGTGACCATCCCACATCCAGTCCACGGCGATCGCATCCCGGGTAATGCCCGCCTCCGGACCGGTGATCAGGCGTTCCTCACCGATCAGGGCATTGATCAGGGTCGACTTGCCCGCATTCGGACGGCCGATCACGGCGATGCGCAGGGGCGGATTGTCTTCGGCGGCCTGGCGCTTGCGGGCCTGTTTGGCGAGCGGGCCCAGCCCCTCTTCCACTGCGTCATACAGCTCGCCAATCCCGCCGCCATGGGCAGCCGAGACGGGAACCGGTTCGCCCAGGCCGAGTTCGAACGCGTCCATCAGGCCGCTATCACCGAACTTGCCTTCGCACTTATTGGCGACCAGTACGACCGGACGGCCAGAGCGGCGGATGACATCGGCGAAGCTCTGGTCGAGCGGCGTCACGCCGGCGCGGGCATCGATCATGAAAAGGCAGAGATCGGCATGTTCGAGTGCCATCTCCGTCTGGGTGCGCATCTCGAAGTCCAGACCGTCCTTCTCGGCATCATCATAGCCCGCGGTGTCGATCAGGAGGAGATTCATGTCGCCCAGCCGGCCACGCGCCTCGCGCCGGTCGCGCGTCACGCCCGGGCGGTCGTCGACAATGGCCAGCGGTTTGCCGGCCAGCCGGTTGAACAAGGTGGATTTTCCCACATTGGGCCGTCCCACGACGGCGATGCGGGGCAGGTGTGCAGTCATATGTTTGCGCCTTGGAGCCCTCCCGGCGTGATTACCAAATCACGCGGGGAGGTCAAAATTTTCTCATCAAGGCGCCGGCGGTCGCTAGCGAAGAGCGATCAGCCGCGCCTCGTCGGTGAGCACATACACGGTTTCATTGGCAATGACAGGACCAATGAACACATCATCACGCAAATCCATCTCCCGGATCACCTCGCCATCATAGGCATTCAGGACCCGCGCTTCGCCATTGCTGGCGGCCACGAAGACCCGGCCACCGGCCAGCAGAGGACCGGTCCAGGCGATGCGGCGGCGACGCTTGTTCGGATCCTCGAACAAGTCCAGCTCGGTGATCCAGAGCACGTCGCCGGTGTGACGGTTGAGACAGGCGATCTCGGCTTCATTCGTGGTGATGAAGAGATAATCACCCGCGACCCAGGGGGCGTGCGCCCCGCCGGCCGGCTGCGTCCAGAGGCGTTCCCCGGTGCGCAGCGAGATCGCGGCGAGAAGACCGGAATGGCTCATGGCATAGACGGTGTCATTCATGATGACCGGGCTGCCGGCCACATCATTGATGTCCGACAGGGCCGTCAGGCCGGTGGAGCCGCTGAGGCTGTCCGACCAGATCGGGTTGCCGTTCTGCACGCGCAGGGCAATCAGCTCGCCCGAGGCGAACGGCGCTACAACCAGATCCCCCAACACGGCCGGGCTCGGCGCGGTCAGCAGGCGGGCGGTCTCGACAATGCCCTGATAGGTCCACATCACCGTGCCGGTATCGGCCTCGATGGCGATGAGTTCATTGTCGTCCGAGGTCACGAAGACGCGGCCTTCAGCGACAGTCGGCGCGCCGTGGAACGGCACAAGCGTCTCGGTACGCCAGATTTCAGACCCGGTATCGGCATCCAGGGCGACGAAATAATTGTAGCCGGCATGGGCGAAGATGCGGCCGTTTTCATAGGCCACGGCACCACCGAAGGACATGCGGTCACGACGGGTCGGGCCTTCCAGGCGGTGCGACCAGAGACGGCTGCCATCGCTGGCGGAATGGGCGGTCACGGTGCCGTTGGCATCGATCGCGAAAATGCGTTCGTCGGCGATCACCGGACGGCCGATCAGACGGCGGTCATTGTCCGACCCCTGACCGAAGCTCTGACGCCAGGCCACATCCAGCGGCCCGCTGGCCTGGGTGTGCTGCAGGGCGTGGGTGGGATAGCCCCCCGGCTGCGACCAGACCAGATTGGCATAGGCCGTCGGCAGCTGCACCGACTCCACATCGCCGTCCAGTTGCAGGCCCTGCTCGAAACTCATGATCGAGATCCGGCCATCATCCGGCGCGGTGCCGTTCAGCTCGTCCTGGTCGTCGCCCCCGAAACCCGGGATCGCATCGATCGGGTTGGGGATGGAAGAACAGGCCGCCAGCGGGGCCAGGGCCGCCGCGAGCAGGAAGGAACGGATACGCGTTACATCAATCATCGCCTGAATCCCCGGCGCTGGTGTCCTCATGGGTCGCGTCCGGCGTGTCGGCCGGCGCGGCTTCGGTCTCTGCCTCGGACGCGGCCGGCGCAGCGAGCGCTTCATCGCGTTCGATGATGGCCAGGGCTTCCTGGGCCCGGCGGCGAACGCCGTCCGGAGCTTCGAAGGCGAAGCTGATGAACTGGTAGGCGGAGCGGGCCCGCACCAGGTCGCCATCACGCAGGGCCGCGGCCCCGATCGTTTCGCGGGCGAGGAAGCGGTAGGGCGAGGTATCGCCGGTCAGCGGCTGCAGGCGGATTTCGACATCCGCCGCGCTCAGACTGTCCCAGCGGGCCCAGACGGCCCGGATCTCGGCCATGTCACGAACAACCGGTTCGGACGTGGCAGCCGCAGCCTGTTCGAAGAAATCCGCAGCCGCGGCCATGTCACCCTGTTCCAGGGCCACGGACCCGCGCTGCAGAAGCGCCAGAGCCGGGTAGCCGGCCACGCCGGTCTCGGCGAGCGTCTCGAATCCGGTCGCTGCAAGGGCGAGCTGATTCTCCTCGGTCGCGCGGATCGCGCTGATCATCGCATCCGAAGAGGCTTCGCGCTGGCCCAGACTGCTGGCCTGGAACCATTGATAACCCGCTGCCACGGCAATGATTCCGATCGCGCCACCCAGCGCCCACGGACCATATTTCCTCAGCAGTTCCTGATACTTGTCTTTGCGAAGTTCTTCGTCGACTTCTTCGAAAATATCGACCACGTCGATGCGGCTCCGTGTCTTAAACGCTAATGCCCAAAAGGTGTTGGCGGGACCCTAGCCTTGAAGGCGCGCAGCGGCAACCAAGCTCAACCGTCGATGCGCCGCAGCGTGTAGACCTCATTATCGGAGGGGAAGACCCGGCTGCGCACATCGGCGGCATATTGCGCCACGGCAGCATCGGTCCGCTCGGCCATATTGTCGTAGCGTTTGACGAATTTCGGCGTCCAGTCGAACACGCCCAGCATGTCCTGGGTGACCAGGATCTGGCCGTCACAGGCGGCCGACGCGCCAATGCCGATGGTCGGCACTTTCACCTGGGCCGTGATCTCGCGGGCCAGATCCTCCGCCACGCCTTCGATGACGATGGCAAAGGCGCCGGCCTGGGCGGTGGCGACGGCCTCCTCGATCACGCGGTGGCGTTCAATATCATTGCGTCCCTTGGCCTTGAACCCGCCATCGGCGAGCGCCGCCTGCGGACGCAGACCGATATGGCCGATCACCGGAATGGAGCGCTGCGCCATGAAATCGATCGTCTCGGCCGCATAGGTGCCGCTCTCGATCTTGATCGCCTGGCAGCCCGTCTCCGACATGATGCGCGCGGCATTCTCGAAGGCCTGCTGCGGCGAGCTTTCATAACTGCCAAAGGGCATGTCCACGGCGACCAGCGCCCGCTTGGCGCCGCGCATCACGGCCTGGCCATGCATGATCATCATGTCCAGCGTCACGCCGATCGTGGAGTCCAGCCCGTGCACGACCATGCCGACACTGTCGCCGACCAGAAGCAGGTCGCAATGCGGATCGAGAATGCGGGCCATCGGCGCGTCATAGGCGGTCAGGCAAACCAGCGGCTCGCCGCCCTTGCGGGCACGGATGTCGGACGCGGTGATACGGCGGGTCTGGGTCTGGGCGGACATGGCACTCACTCCATTTGGGTGGCGGGAGCCTATCCCAGCATGCTGCAGCGCAAAAGCGCTTTGCTGCATGGCGTGAATACGGGGCTGGGGATGCAGGTTCAGCTCCACAGGTTTTCACCTTGGAGGGATGAGAGGTGTGCGGGAGACCTGACGGGTCGGATTTAGCTATGAGTGTGAGTGACCTGACAGGTCTCCCGCACGCGGAGGTTTGATCGTCTTCCCTTGCGGGCGACGCACCGAAACCGCCTGGGTGCCAGCACGGTCGTGACCTTGTGCCGTGTGGCCCGGGCGATGGCCCTGCCGGAGCTTGGGATGTCACCCCCTCGCGCGGACAGGCTCCGCACACTTCCGGGCACAAGGGACTGAGCTCGCGCCTCTCTTCCCGGAAGTCGAGAAGGAGTCTCTCACAGGTTTGGAGGGTGGGGATAAGTTTTGGTGGGCCGCTTGCGCGGCCGCCCCTCACCCGGGGCTGCGCGCCACCCTCTCCCGCAAGGGGAGAGGGAGTAGGATCAAGCCCTACGTCCTTCTTCTCCCCTTGCGGGAGAAGGAGGGAACAGGCCACACACCATCTGTGCTGCGTCTACTGAGTGGCACTCACAAGGCTTAGGTTTGGATCAGGCGAGCCTGAATTCCGGCCTGGTTATTGGGTGTGCGTCCTGCGGGACATGTCCCTCGGCACCAAGATTCATTCCTTTCCAGACGTCATCCCCCGGCTTGTCCGGGGGACCTCGACCAACCGGCCGGCGGGTGAGCTCAGGTCCCCCGGATGCCGGCCTTGCCGTCACCGTGGGATGACGGAACGTGATGCTCGTCGGTCGAGCCCACATCGCGCGCCTCATCCGGCGCATGCGCGCCACCTTCTCCCCGGTGGGGGAGAAGGTTTGCCAAAGCCGATGATAGAAAGAAAAGCCCTAGGTCAGACGGCGGGGCAGAACCACGGCGACCATGCCGACGGCGACGGCCATGGCGGCGGCGGCCATGACTTCCGGGGACATGAGGAAAGCCGCATTGGCCAGGAGGCCCTCCGTGGGCAGGTTCACATTGCCGAACAGGCCTTCCAGCTGGGTGCCGGCGATGGCGGAGCCCGTGGAGCCGGCACCGCCGAGGATCAGGACGCGCTTGCGGTCCGGATTGGACAGGCGGTCCATCACCGTCTTGGTGAAGCGGTCCGCCTCGCTCTCGCGCTCCAGCGGGGCTGTGGCGTCGGCAAAGGCCGCCTTCAGCCTCTGATCGAATGCATCATCCATCGTCATGACGCCATTACCTCTGCTTCCTGGAAGTAGGCCTGCAATTTGGCCCTTCCGCGGTTCACATGCGACTTCACCGTTCCCAGCGGCATGCCGGTGGCTTCGGCCGCTTCGGAGTGTGACATTCCACAAGAGTAACACATCACAACCAGCGTGCGTTCCTCTTCTTTCAATGTGGCCAGTCCGCGATCCAGATCAACCACACTCCCCATATCGCGGGGCGCTTCGGTGTCTTCAACACCGGTCTGGAACTTCTCCATCACCCGTTCGGTCGATTTGCGCTTGCGCGCCGACTTCAGGAACTCGGTATAGGCGATGGAACACATCCAGGACTTGAAGGAGCCGGTTCCCTTGAAGCTCCCGATCTTCTCATAGGCGCGGATGAAGGTGTCCTGCGCCAGGTCATCCGCGAGGGCATGGTTGCGGCACATGCGCTGCAGCATTCCTCGCACGATGCCCTGATGGCGCCGGACAAGCTCTCCGAAGGCCGCCGGATTTTTCGTGGCGACAACCAGAGCAACCAATTCTTCGTCCGGCGCCTGCATGGACCGATCCCCTCCCCGGCTCGACCTAGTCGGACTTCTTGTTGCCCAGCAGGCCGAAGCCCAGCAGGACGAGACCGATGAAGCCCGGGAAAGCCGACATGCCCAGGAAGACCTGGAAGGCCTCTTCTTCGCCCGCCATCGTACCGATGGTCCAGCCAAACACGATCATGGCCAGGGCGACCGCAATCAGGATACCGCCGGACTTCAGATCGCCGTTGGAATTCTTTTGCGGCATGCCCAGCGCGCGGATCGTTTCCGGGGTCATTTGCTGACCGGCGCGGATTGCCTCCTGAACCGTGGCCAGGATCGCCTTGCGCTTTTGAATACCGCCATTGACGGCGATGAAGACGATCAGGACGACCATCGCGAACAGGCCCGTCGGGACGAGAACTTCTACTCCCATTTCAACCTCCGTTACCGACCGCACCATGCGGCCTTTGTCCCCTAGATGCACGGGGTTCAGGAATTGGATGCAGCGATTTAGCCGATAATCGCGACACCAAACAGATACATGTGCAAATTCATGAGGATAAGCGAGACAAGAACGCCCAGGACAATCGCAGTCAGATCCCCGCCCCAGCCTTTCACGACCGGCGGCGGCGTCTCGCGCAGACAGGCTGCAACGAAGGTGATCGCCGACCAGGCCAGGAAGCTGCCGAACAGGATCAGGGCGGCCAGCTCGCCATTGGCCAGGAAATGGGCCCCGGACCACAGGACGACACCGGCCAGCATGGGGTGACGCACCCAGCGGCGGATATGGCCCGGCGCGTAGGAGGACACGATCAGGATCAGGCCGATGGGCACGAGTGTGAAAGCGAGATGCCGGGTCCAGGCCGGCGGTACCCAGACCACCTCACTGGGGTGGGCCAGGATCTTGCCGTAGATGATCAGGCCGAAGCCGACCAGGGACAGCGCGGTATAGACCAGCTTGTAGGGGGTTTCCCCGAGCTGCGCCTGGAGGCCGCTGCGCGCCCCCGGGATCACACGCAGAAAATGCACGCCAAGAAACAGGACAAGCCCGGCAATCAGGACCAGCATGGACGCCTCCCCTCCATTTTGTCCTGACTATAGACGATTCATTCCGGCATGACGGACAAAACGTCCGGCGGCTCCGGCTCAGAAAATCCGGAAACGGCGCCAGCGCAGGAGCGGCCTGTCAGGATTGCGGCGCAGCCAGGCCTGGCCGGCATAGGCCACCAAGCCGGTGACCAGCAGCACCACCAGCAGCTCCAGCAAGGGCGCCCCCAGCGAAACGGCCAGCTGGTCGATGACCGGCATGAGCAGGCCGGCCAGCACAACGAGACCCGCCAGAACAGCGGCGCGGACGGCCAGGCCGATGCGGAAACGGCGGCGGGCAACAGCCTCCATCACCTCGATCCGGAAAGCCGGGTCGACGGACGGCACCTCTCCCGCCTGGAAGAAGGCGGCGAGTGGATCGGTTTGCTGTTCGGGTTCGCGTGTCATCCGCTCACTCCAAGGATCTCCATCAGCCGGGTGCGTCCCCGGCTGACATGGGATTTTACCGTACCCAGCGGCATTTCCAAGACTTGGGCCGCGTCGGCATGGGTCCAGCCGCCCGCCAGACACAGGGCCACGGCGGCGCGCTGGTCTTCGGGCAGCCGGGTCAGGGCCTGCTGCATGGCCAGATGCATGTCACGATCCGGGCTCTCGGCCTGATCCTGAACGTCATGCCAGGCCTGGTCCCGATTGCGGCGGCGCGCCATGGAGCGGGCCGTCATCTTCGACTGCCGCCAGGCAATCCCGAACAACCAGGATTTCAGCTTGCGGCCATCATCCAGCAGGCGCAGCCGGGTCCAGGCGGTCAGAAAGACCTCCTGGGCGATGTCGTCGGCATCGGACTCATAGACGCAGATCCGCCGCAAGAAGCTGCGGACCGGCGACTGGTAACGGTCGACGATCCGCGCGAAGGCTGCGTCCGAGCCCGACCGGGCCGCCGCGACCAGCGCAGCGTCCGTGGGCTGCCCGGTCATCAGTCGTGCCGGCGACGCTTGCCCTTGAACAGGCCGCCGACCAGGAAGGCCAGCGACAGCACGCCCAGGATCATGGCAACGAAGTACAATTCCTCCCGGACATCGCCCAGCAGGCCGGCATAGCCGGCATAGGCGAACACGCCGGCCAGACCGGCAAACAGGATGACCAGGAAGGCGTTGGACGAGCTGCCATCGCCGCTGCCCCCGTCTTCCTCATGCCAGTCGTGGCGGCCATCGTCGGGCTTGTCGAGCGAGGCCAGGAGTTCGGACGGCGGCTCCTTGCCGGCGGCGGTGTAGGTCTTGATCAGGTCGATCTTGGACTGGTGGCGCTTGTAACGCATGAAACTGCCCCAGCCCGCAGCCACGAACCAGCCCAGCGGAAACAGCAGCCACCAATAATGAAACAGGAAATCCATGTCGTCCTCGCAGTCTTGAAGCGCCTGATTGCGCCCTTTGTCCCTGAGTTGCCGCCGGATGCCGGTCTGGATGCACAAAGACCGGTTTTTATGCAGCCGCCGGTTCAGCCGGTCTCGACCGGGGTCCAGCAACAGCCTTCCATGAGGCGCGCACCGGTTTCGTCGCGCATGTCGATCATGGCTTCCCAGCCATAGTCGCGCTCACTCATCCCGTCGGAGCACTGGGCGGGCCGGATCAGGGCCATGCCCGTCAGCTCACCGTCGAAATGATAGATGAAGGGCGCAAACCGGCCGCGCGCCGTCCGGGCGTCGGTGATCGCCACCGCCCGGTCTTCGCCCAGCGTCATCATGTCATGATAGACCGCCGATCCATCCGGATTGATTGCGACACCCCAGAAGGGTTCCGTCCCGGCGCAGTGCAGGCCGGCCGGTGCGTCGAACCCGGCCACACTCGGCCGTTCCATCCCGTCCAGATAGGCCAGGCTGATCCAGCCGGACCCTTCCCCGCTGAGGATGCGGCCCCAGCCATGCCGGGTTTCCAGCACCTCGACGGAGCGGGCAGTCGGCGCCAATTGCCCGATGATCGCCGATGTCGGGCTGGGCGTGGCCCGGATGTTCAGCGTGTCATGCGCGTCGACATTCACCACCCGGTAGAGCGGCGGCGCGGCCTGGGCGTCTGCGGGCGCCGCACTCATCCAGACCAGTCCGCCCAGCACGGCGGCGATGACATATCGATGCATGGGCTCCCCCTGTCTCCGTGGCGCAGACTAGCGGGGTGCGCCGGGTCGGGCCAGTGATCATCCGCCCGCAGCGGGCGCGGCCAGCGCCGTGCGGACTTTCGGCATGATGCGACGGCTGACCGGCACCTCCTCGCCCTGGGACAGGGTCAGGCGCCCCACCCCGCCGGCATCCCGCTCCAGCGCACTGACAAAAGCGGTATTCACGATATGGGAGCGGTGCACGCGCAGGAAGGTTTCCGGCAGTTCGGCCTCCAGCCCGGCCAGCGTGCCGTTGAACAGGGCCGTGCGGCCGTCGGCATAGTGCAACTCGACATAATCGCCCGCGCCCTTGAGCTGCACGATCCGGTCCGTGGAGACATATTCCACCCGCCCGGAACTGACGAGCTGCAGCTGGGCCGGTGCGGCCCGCTGGCGCGCTTCGGCCAGGGCGGTTTCCAGCCGGCTGGCCCGGGTCTGTTCCGCCAGCCGCTCCCGGCGCGCCCGCACCAGGGCCTGTGCCTGCCGGTAAAACAGGAAGAGCAGGATGCCGGCGCTGCCGACATAGAGATAGAGATCCAGGAAGCGGCCGCCGAAGATCGGGATCAGCACGGCCAGGCCGGCAAACACGGCAAAATGACTGAAGGCGCCGGCCTTGCCGCGCAGGGCCCACCACAGGCTCCAGCCCGCCCCGTGCACCAGGGCGGCGAGCAGGGCGAACCCCGTCTTGCCGTCAAACCCGCTTGCCGTCGCGACAATGGCCAGCATGACCAAGGCCAGACCGGCGAGGATCAGGCTGCGCATGCGGGCCGAATAGCCGGACAGGGTCTTGAACAAATAGGCGTTGAGGCACAGCCCGAAGGCAAAGGCGAAGGCGACAATCGCCATGAGGCGGATGTCATGCACGGGATAGGGATAGGCGAACACGCCGCGCGAGACTTCCCAGACGAGCTGTCCCCCGGCACAGAAAGAGGCCAGGGCCAGGATGACCGAGCTTTCCCGCGCCTCGCCCCGCCACGCCATCACACCGAAGAAGACCAGGCCCAGAACAAAGAAGCCCAGCGTCACCAGGGCCGGCCAGTAATGCATGGCGATCAGATCGGTCAGCTGCGTATAGGGGATCAGTCCGAGTGCATGCATGGGCGCATTCAGCCGGACATGGCTGTGATGGCCGGACAGGTGCAGGACAACGCGATTGCCCTCCGGCTGGAGCCAGGCCCGCGGGACATAGAAGATCGCGTCCATCCGCCCCGGGATCTCCTCCCGGGCGCTGGCGCCGGGCTGGCCATTGCGCCCCAGGGCGTGCCCGTTGAGCCAGACTTCCGATGCCGCCTTGCCGGACAGGACCAGGCCCAACGGGGTACGGCCGGCCAGGTCTGTGTCACGAACCGGCAGGACGGTCTCGACCCAGAGCTCGCGATTCTGGGTGTCGAGTGAATACAGACCGGTCTGCTCGCAGTCCGGACCGTCGAACCGGTCAGGCCGGCCGCCATCGGGACCGGGCGGGCAGACAGTGAGAACCAGCCCGCCATGGGCGGCTGGCGGCTGGGCATCAGCCGGACTGCCGGACAGACCGGCAAACAGGAGCATGGCGCCAAGCGCCGACACGAAAAGCGATTTCATCCACCCAGAATAGCGCGCCGTTCACCGAACGCCGATGCCGCTGACCGGTTTGTCACAGCCGCTGACAGATCGGACCGTGATTTCACGCGGGCATTTTCCAGTTTGGGGGCCAGCCCCATTGAGAGGAAACCCATGTCCCTGATCAAACCCGTCTGCCTCGCCCTGTCGCTCGCCGGGACCGCGCTCGCAGCCCCGGTCACCCTGGCCGAAGAGACCCCGATCCAGTTCACCGCCCAGTCCGGCGACAGTGTGGCCGCCTTCCAGGGTCATCTCGACGTGCCGGAGAACCGGGCCGATCCGGACAGCCGCATGATCCGGGTGAGCTATGTCCGCTTCCCGGCCACGACCGACACGCCGGGTCATCCCATCGTCTATCTCGCCGGCGGCCCCGGCGGATCCGGCAGTGCCACGGCCCGCGCCCACCGGTTCGAGCTTTTCATGCAGATGCGCCAGCACGGTGATGTCATCGCCTTTGACCAGCGTGGCACGGGCGACAGTACCGAACTGCCGGCCTGCACGTCCTCGGTGGTGATCGCCGACACCCAACCGGCCACGGATGACGAGATCGCATCGGCCTATCGTGCAGCGGTCGAGGAATGCGGGGCCTTCTGGCAGGGAGAAGGTGTGGACCTGACCGGCTATACCACAAGCGACAGCGTCGCCGACCTGTCGGACCTGCGGGCGCATCTGGGTGCCGAGCAGATTGATCTGTGGGGGATTTCCTATGGCAGTCACCTCGCCCTCGCCGCGCTCGACGAGATACCCGACGAGATCGGCCGCGTGGTCATCGCCAGCGCCGAAGGCCTGGACCAGACCGTGAAACTCCCCGCCCGCACGGATGCCTATATCGCGCGCCTCCAGGCTGCGGTGGACAGCCAGCCCGCCGCCCGTGCCGCCTATCCGGACATTGCCGGCCTGATGCGCCGGGTCCATGCCCGGCTGGAGGCGAACCCCATGCCGCTGGAAATCCCGCAAGCGGACGGATCGATGGCGCCCTTCCTGCTGCAGCGTCACCATTTGCAGGAATATGCCGCCGGCCTGATTTCCGACCCGAACTGGGCGCGGATCATGCTGGCCCTCTATGCCAGCCTGGATGCGGGCGAACCCGGCCTCGCCATCGGCCTGCTGCAACGCTTCCACACGCCGGGCGAACCGATCACCCTGCGCGCCATGCCCACGGCCATGGATCTGGCGTCCGGAATCGGTGACGCCCGCCTCGCCACGGTCGAGGCCCAGGCCCGGGACAGCCTGCTCGGCGCCTATCTCAACTTCCCCATGCCGCAGATCCGCGGCGCCTGGGACGGGTTCGATCTGGGTGATGCGTTCCGCACACCGCCGACCGGCGACACGCCTGTCCTTCTTCTGACCGGCACGCTGGACGGACGGACCTATCCGGAAGGCCAGGCCGAGGCGGTCGCCGGGCTCAGCCAGGCCACGCAGGTCCTGGTCCACAATGCCGGCCACAATCTCTTCATGAGCTCACCGGAGGTCCATGATGTGATCCACACCTTCATGCGCGCAGAGCCGGTCATGGTGCATGACATCACGGTCGACCTGCCGGACTTCACACAATTGCCGTTCTGACTCCCAATACCGCAAGAACGGGAACGCCAGGCGGGTGCGGACCGGGTGGAATGATCTAGACTGACCCACAGGAGGATCCTTCCATGAGACCCGATAACCGCGCCCGCTATGCCGATCGCATCGACCGCGTTCTGGCGCACATCGAAACATCGGGCGCGCCCGAGAGCCTGGACCTGGAGGAGCTGGCCGGTATTGCCGCTCTCTCCTCCTTCCATTTCCACCGCGTTTTCCGCCTGATGACCGGGGAAACCCTGACCGAGACGCTGCGCCGGGTCCGTCTGGCGCGCACCCTGCCGGAGCTGGGCGACGAAACGGCCAGCATCACCCGGGCCGCCGGTGCCGCCGGCTATTCCACCTCGCAGAGCTATGCCCGCGCCGTCCGGTCGGCGACCGGCGGCACGGCCAGCCAGTTGCGCCGCGATCCGGCCCTGATGGCGCGCCTGCTCAAGCCGGAAACGCCGGACGGGACTGCCATGCCGGTGGAGATCGTCTCGACCGATCCTCTGCGGCTCCTGGCGATCCGCAATATCGGCGCCTATGCGGAACTCAACGAAACCTATGAAGCCCTGTTCGGCCGGGTCTTCGAAACCATGCCGATGGATGCGCTGCGCGGCATTTGGGGCGTGTGGCACCAGGATCCGCGCTTTGCCGCGCCGGAGCGTCTGGCGTTCGACTGCGCCATCGATGTCGGCGACAGGCCCGCACCGGACGGGGTCGATATCCTGGCCGTCGATGGCGGGCGCCATGCGCGCCTGCGTCATGTCGGTGATTATGACAGCCTGCACGACAGTATCGACCGTCTCTATGCCCGAATGATCGAGGCCGAGGAGGTTCTGGGCGACCGGCCGCTCTTCGTGAACTATGTCGATGATCCGGAGACCCGCCCGCCAGAGGAATGGCGCTCGGACATCTACCTTCCCCTCGCCTGACACAGCGGCGAGGCCACCTGCCTGCCCGCCCTTGCCAGTCCCGCCGCTGCGGCCAAGACTGGCGGGGCGATCAGGAGCCGGACCATGTGCGGACGCTTTACACAGCTTTGGACCTGGGCAGAACTCCAAGGCTATTTCTCGATGTTCATGCCCGGCGCCTCGAATTTCGAGCCGGAATACAATATCGCCCCGACGCGCGAGATCTGGGCCCTGATGCCGGAGAATGACGGGCTGAAACTGACCCGCGCCCGTTGGGGCCTGGTGCCGGCCTGGTGGAAGAAGCCGTTCAAGGACCTGCCCAGCGCCTTCAATGCCCGCAGTGAAAGCGCCGCCGAACGCCCCTTCTTCCGGAGCGCCTTCAAACAGCGCCGCTGCATCATCCCGGTGAGCGGGTTCTATGAGTGGACCGGCAAGAAGGGCGAGCGCAAACCGCATTATTTCACGCGCCAGGACGGCAAGCCGCTCTTCCTGGCCGGTCTCTATGAAGACCACACGGATGCGGAGACCGGCGAGATCACGACCAGTACGGTGATCCTGACCTGCGCCGCCAATCGCTTCATGTCGCACTTCCATGACCGCATGCCGGTCATCCTGGAGCCCGACGACATGCAGGCCTGGGTGGAAACGGGCTCTGAGGCCCTGCTCTCACCGGCCGACGAGGATGTATTGCAGGAATGGGCGGTGGACCCGAAGGTCAATTCCAGCCGCTATCAGGGGTCCGATGCGACCGATCCCTGGGAAGAAATGCCGACCCTCGGCCTGGCCCAGCCCAAGGGCTGAGACGATCGCCTCAATAGTGCGGCGGTTTGTGGGCTTCCGGCCCCGGCGCCAGGTCTTCCAGCGTCTCGACACGGCCCATCAGCTTGTCCAGACGACGCGTGATCCGTGTGATTTCCTCACGCTGGACCAGGATGACGGAATTCATGTCCTCGATTTCCTTTTCGGTATGCGCCAGGTGCGCTTCCAGGGCTTCGATACGCTCAAGCGTCTTGTCGGACATGCGGGTCTCCAAATTCGGACGCGGTTTCTAAGGCCGGCCCGGAGGCGAGGCCAGAGGCCTGCGCAGGTGTCTTACACATGAAAAGGGCGGAGCCGAAGCCCCGCCCTGTCATAAAGTTGTGGGTTGATGAACCGGTCAGTGCAAATCGAACCGGTCGGCATTCATCACCTTGGTCCAGGCGGCCACGAAGTCCTTTACGAACTTCTCGCCACTGTCATCCTGGGCATAGACCTCGGCATAGGCGCGCAGGATGGAGTTCGAGCCGAAGACCAGGTCCACACGCGACGCCGTCCACTTGGTGGCGCCGGTCTTGCGGTCCTGGATTTCGTAGAGACCATCCTTGGACGGCACCCACTTGTTCGCCATGTCCGTGAGGTTGACGAAGAAGTCGGTCGTCAGGGCGCCTTCGCGATCCGTGAACACGCCATGCTTGGTGCCGCCATGGTTCGTGCCCAGCACACGCATGCCGCCGATCAGGCAGGTCATTTCGTGCGCCGTCAGCCCCATCAGCTGGGCCCGGTCGAGCAGCATTTCCTCGGCTTCGACGACATAGTCGGCCTTCTGCCAGTTGCGGAACCCGTCGGCGAGCGGCTCCAGGACGGAGAAGCTGTCCGCATCGGTCTGCTCGTCCGTGGCATCGCCACGGCCCGGCTCGAAGGGCACGGCCACCTTGTAGCCCGCCGCCTTGATGGCCTGTTCCAGACCGACATTGCCGGCCAGGACGATGACATCGGCGATGGACGCCTTGTGCTTGCTGGCGATCGGCTCGAGCACGCCGAGCACCTTGGCCAGACGGTCCGGCTCATTGCCGTCCCAGTCCTTCTGCGGCGCCAGGCGGATACGGGCCCCATTGGCCCCGCCACGCAGATCCGAGCCGCGGAAGGTCCGGGCGCTGTCCCAGGCGGTGGAGACCAGTTCGGCCACGGACAGGCCGGCATTGGCGATGTCCTTCTTGATGGCGTCGACATTGATCTTCTTGTTGCCTTCCGGAATCGGGTCCTGCCAGACCAGATCCTCTTTCGGCGCATCCGGGCCGATATAGCGGGTCCGCGGACCCATATCGCGGTGGGTCAGCTTGAACCAGGCGCGGGCAAACGTGTCCTTGAAGTAGTCCGGATCCGCCATGAACTTCTCGCAGATGGCGCGATAGTCCGGGTCCATCTTCATGGCCAT
This sequence comes from Maricaulis alexandrii, assembly GCF_005871165.1. Lineage (GTDB taxonomy): Bacteria > Pseudomonadota > Alphaproteobacteria > Caulobacterales > Maricaulaceae > Maricaulis > Maricaulis alexandrii. Next base: position 609,281 of record NZ_SWKP01000003.1, read on the forward strand.
GTCGGCATCGGTCATGATCGGCATGCGGCGCACGGACGGGTCCGTCGCATCCACCGGCATGTGCTCTTCCTTGATGTCGACGGGCTGCCACTGATTGGCACCGGCCGGGCTCTTCTTGAGTTCCCACTCATAGCCGAACAGGAGCTCGAAATAGCCCATGTCGAACTTCGTCGGATTGGTCGTCCAGGCGCCTTCCAGGCCGGAGGTGACCGCATTGGCCGCCTTGCCGTCCATGTTCGGGTTCAGCCAGCCAAAGCCCTGGTCCTGGACATCACCGGCTTCCGGCTCCGGCCCCAGCGCGTCGGCATCACCATTGCCGTGCGCCTTGCCGACCGTGTGGCCACCACAGGTCAGGGCCGCGGTTTCCTCGTCATTCATCGCCATGCGGGCAAAGGTCTCGCGGACCTGGGCGGCGGTCTTGAGCGGATCGGGTTTGCCGTTGACGCCTTCCGGGTTCACATAGATCAGGCCCATCTGCACGGCAGCGAGCGGGTTTTCCATGGTTTCCGGACGCATCACGTCTTCATAACGCGTATCCGACGGCGGCAACCATTCGCGCTCGGCGCCCCAATAGGTGTCCTTCTCCGGAGCCCAGATGTCCTCACGGCCGAAGGAGAAGCCATAGGTCTTCAGGCCCATGTTTTCATAGGCGACCGTGCCGGCCAGCAGGATGAGGTCGGCCCAGGAGACCTTGTTGCCGTACTTCTTCTTGAGCGGCCAGAGCAGGCGCCGCGCCTTGTCCAGATTGCCATTGTCCGGCCAGGAGTTCAGCGGTGCGAAGCGGATATTGCCCGTGCCGCCACCCCCGCGGCCATCAGCCAGGCGGTAGGAACCGGCGGAGTGCCAGGCCAGACGGATCATCAGGCCGCCATAATGGCCATAATCGGCCGGCCACCAGTCCTGGCTGTCGGTCAGCAGGGCGTGCATGTCCTTCTTGAGCGCGTCGAAATCGAGCGATTTGAGCGCCTCGTGATAATCGAAGTCTTCACCCAGCGGGTTCGTCTTGGTGTCGTGCTGGTGGAGAATGTCGAGATTGAGGGTCTTGGGCCACCAATCCACAACCGATTTGCCGCTTTCGGTGAGGCCGCCGTGCATGACGGGGCATTTGCTGCTGTCGTCCATGATCGCTCCGATCTTGTGTTGGGATTTCCTCCGTGTGTGCCCACGGTGGACCCGGGCGCTCCATACGTCAAATCAATTACATCTAACCCGTCCATGAATTATTTCTATGGATGTGCTGTCCGGGAATTCCCGCCTCGCGCGAAAGCGGGCGAATCTGCCCATATTTCCGGGAAGTCTTGCTCAAGCCTGCGGAGAACCCCGATGGCATCCATCTATGATTTCAATGCCGCCAAACTGTCCGGCGAGGACGTCCCGCTGTCTGAGTTCAAGGGCGATGTGCTCCTGATCGTGAACACAGCCTCCAAATGCGGGTTCACGCCCCAGTATGAAGGTCTGGAAACCCTGCATGCCGATCTGGCGCACAAGGGGTTCAAGGTGCTGGGCTTTCCCTGCAACCAGTTCGGCAAGCAGGAACCGGGCGATGCCGAGGAAATCGCCAATTTCTGCAAGCTGACCTATGACGTCACCTTCCCCATGTTTGCGAAGATCGACGTCAACGGCCCCAGCGCCCATCCGCTCTATGAATACCTGAAAGCGGAAGCGAAGGGCCTGATGGGCTCCAAATCCATCAAGTGGAATTTCACCAAATTCCTGGTCGATCGCGAGGGACAGGTCGTCAAACGCTTCGGCCCGCAGGACACGCCGGAAAAGATCCGCAGCGAGATCGAGGCGCTGCTCTAGCGCACGGGCCCGACCAGGCGGCTAGAGCTCCATCGGGTCATCCTGCGCGCCAAAGGCAATGGTGTATTGAATGGGCGCGTGATCATTCTCCTGCCACCACATGTACGGGTCGAAGGGCGGCGTGGCCTCAACCGTGCCCGCCAGGTCACCGCGCCAGATATAGTCCAGAACCTTGGGCTTGTATCGCGGATTGCGGGACCTGTGCGTCTCTGCCAGCCCCGGTGGCACGGCTTCCCATCCCATTGAATTCAGGATCATTTTGTCGTGCGCGGGAATGCTCTTGAACCCGACATTCATGTCACCGATCAGGGCGGCCGGCTTCTTCCAGCCTTCGAGTTCCCCACAGCAGTCCACGATCTGGCGCATCGCCGCCTCGTGATTGGCCGCCTTGGCATGGATCCCGCCGATGACAGCGCGCCCGGCATCCATTTCGATCATCGGACGCGCGTGGTCGGGCAACCAGACGAAATCCGTCCGGTCTCCCAGCCCGGTCAGCCCATCGACCTCTTCATCCCAGACATAGGCGAAATTGCAGACACTCTTTCTCTGTTCCCGGGTTTCGGACCAGCGAAAACCGCCACGCATGCCGGGCCTGGGATATCCGATCGTATTGATGCGGTTGGCGATCGTCTGGGCGAAGGCATCGCCCTTGCCTTTCGCGTCAGGCACTTCCGCCATGATGAGAATGTCAAACTTGGACAGCCGGTACCAATCCATGATCTGGTCGATCAGGTACTGGGTGGAGGCCGGGGCCCGATAGCCCAGCGGAGCATTCTCATCCAGCGTCACAGAGGTGTGCTTCTCGACGTTCCAGAAGCCCACTGAAAGAAAGTCCACACCGCGTACGGGCATGCGCCCTCCCCTGAATCGCCTTGTGACGGACCTGCACCGCCAAACCCAAATACCATACGGCTTGAGCGTGCCTGATTTTCTCACTCCATTCCAGATTGCACCGCAATTCAGCGACTGCTAGCGTCCGGTTTCACAATGACAATCGGGGAAGATGGCGATGAGAACGATCTACAAGCAGGCGGTTTCCGGCACGCTTGCCTCGGTGGAAAGCGACACCACTGTCAGTGTCCAGCTCTCCAACAATCTGGCCTTCAGCATCAATCTCTACGCCACCACCAGCACCGGGTCCCGGCAATTCGTGCAGACCATCGGACATGACAATGGCGCCACGATTACCGGCACGGAAGGCGACGCGATCATCGTCACCTGTCTGATGTCGGGCAGCTTCATCTGCTCATTCACCCTTTCGGGCTCCGTGAGCAATATCGCCGTCGCCCCATCCGTGCTGACACCGCCCAATGATATCGGCCCGATTCCGCAACCGACGACCGAGATCCTGGTGCCCGTGAACTCGCCCCTGGTCATGGTCGGGACCAACCTCCTGCCCAATGGGAATATCATCACCCGTGAGCAGTACTGGAACCTTCAGGGTGACAGTTACAGCCTGGTGGTCGGGGAATCGCGGACCGTGAGCTATTCGACCGCTTCGGGCCGGCAATCGACCTCTTCCAGCGAAGAATCCGTGGCGGCCTCCATCGGCGTCAACGGACAGATCGGCTGGGGACCGGTCTCGGCGGGCCTGTCCGGCAGCCTGAATGCCCAGTCCAGCCACTTCCAGCAGGTCACGGTGGAAGAGGAAAGCACCGCCTATTCATCCGAGACGGTCTCCAACGACACGACGGAAGACTTCGTGGTTTTGCGCTGGCAGATGATGGATCTGATCACGGTCTATGAGCCCGCCCAGTTCAATCCGATTTCCTCGGTTGTGAGCGGGCTCAGCCCCGTGATCGTCCAGCGCTACGACATTTCCAGCCTGGTCGGGACCGAGGCGGATGCCCTTCCGGCCCCCCGGACGGTCCCGGTCACGGCCGTCCTGAACTGACCGGTCCGTCCGCAAGACCCCGGTCCGCCGGCGCGTTCATCGCACCGCCATCCTCGCCGGACGGCCAGGCCAGGACGGGCAACCAGATCAGCACGGTCAGGGCCAGCGTGATCCGCAATTCCCACACGGACCGGCGCCGCCTCACAGGCCCAACTCCGTCAGGCCGGGATGGTCATCGGGCCGGCGGCCCTGGGGCCAGTGGAAGAGCCGGTCCGCGTCCGCGATGGCCTGGTCATTGATGCTGGCCACGCGCCATCGCATCAGCCCGTCCGGGGCGAATTCCCAGTTCTCATTGCCGTGCGCGCGGAAGCACCGGCCCGCCGCATCGCGCCATTCATAGGCGAAACGCACCGCAATCCGGTTGTCGCGCCAGGCCCAGATTTCCTTGATCAGGCGATAGTCCAGTTCGCGGGCCCATTTGCGGGTGAGGAAGTCGACGATCGCCGCCCGCCCGGTCAGGAAAGTGTCGCGATTGCGCCACTCACTGTCCGGCGTATAGGCCAGCGCCACGGCCTCCGGATCGCGGGAATTCCAGGCATCCTCGGCCAGGCGCACCTTGCGGGCCGCCGCCTCCCGTGTCTCGAAGGGCGGCAGGGGCGGACGGATGGCGCGGGTCATGTCCGGTCCTCCGCATTGTCCCGACGGGCCAGTGCCAGTTCGGCCCGCAAGCGGGCATTCTCGTCCTCCAGCCCGGTCAGCCGCTCCCGGACACCCCGCAGGCTTTCGATGATCTCGTCTTCGGTGAAACGCGGGGTGATGTGCTGCGGACAGTTCCAGTCGAAAGCGGCCAGACGCAGCAGGACGATGCGTTCCGGCCGGGCGCGGTAGTCCGCAGACAGGACCTCACCCGCCAGGGCGCTCTCCGCCTCAACGGGCAGGAACTCCACCCGCGCATAGATCTTCAGCCGCATCTGCCGGGTGTAATCCATAAGGATCAGGGCCACCCGGTCATTGGCGCGCAGATTGCCCGTCGAGATGTATTGGCGGTTCCCCCGATAATCGGCGAAGGCCAGGGTGCGCTCGTCCAGGATGGTGAGAAATCCCGCCGGACCACCCCGGTGCTGGACATAGGGCCAGCCGGTTTCCGACACGCTGGCCATGTAAAAGCTGTCGCGCGCGGCAATGAAATCCATCTCATGGCGGGTGAAGGCATCAAAGGCGCGGTCACCCTGGAAATGGTCGAAGACATGGGCGCTGCCCATTTCCGCCTGCACGGCCCGGACGCTGGGTGTCCGGGCGATGTCGAGAAATCCGTAGCTCATGGCGAGCCTCCTGTCCGTATCACCTGGCAAAGAAGACGGGCGGACCGGAGACCGGTCCGCCCGCAGGGGATCAGGCCGCTTCCGTGACCGACACGACGGGGAAGTCGATATCGGTCCGGGCGACATTGTTGATCAGGTTGGTGAAGACGTTCTCGGCCGCCAGCGCGATGATCTCGATGATCTGGCTGTCGGAATAGCCGGCCTCACGAACCGCCGCGATATCGGCATCGCTGACCTGGCCACGCTCACGAACGACTTTCGCGGCAAAGCCGACGGCCAGCGCGACCTTGGCATCGCCGGAACTGCCGGCCCGGTTGCGGGCAATCTCTTCCGGCGTCAGCTTGGCCAGGTTGAGCCCCAGATAGGTATGGGCCGACAGGCAGTACTCACAGCCATTGATCTGTGCCACAGCCAGCGCGATCCGCTCACGGGTCTTCACGTCCAGGGTCCGGGCCAGGGCGCCGTTATTGCCGATAAAGCCTTCCAGAACAGCCGGGCTGGACGAGACGAGACGGAACATGTTCGGCACCACGCCGAGCTGTTTGTGGACGGCATCCAGGATCGGCTTGGAGGCTTCCGGGGCATTGTCGAGATCGGGGATGGGCAGACGGGACATTCGTTTTCTCCTTGAAGGTCGGGGCGATCCGGTTGGACCGCGTCTTGCCGGGGAGAAATAGAGATTTCATTTTTGATTATAATACCGCACAATCGGAAATCACTTTTCCAATTATCGGAATTATCATGGACCGTCTCAAAGCCATGTCGATCCTGGTGCGGGTGGTGGAAACGGGCAGTTTCTCGGCAGCCGGCCGCGATCTCGGCATCCCGCTCGCCACGGTCAGCCGTCAGGTGACCGAGCTGGAAGCCCATCTGGGCACCCGCCTGCTCAACCGGACGACGCGCACCCTCGCCCTGACCGATGCCGGGCAGGCCTATCTGGCCTCGGCCCGCCGCATCCTGGACCAGGTCGAGGAGGCCGAGCAGGCGGCCTCGGGTGAGTTCCACACGCCGCGCGGTGAGTTGTCCGTCACCGCCCCGGTCTGTTTCGGCCATCTCCACACCCTGCCCGTGGTGGAGGAATTCCTGGCCGCCTACCCACAGATCAATGTCCGGCTGACCCTGTCCGACCGCAATCTCCACCTGATGGATGACCATATCGACATGGCCGTGCGGATCGGCCCCCTGCCGGACAGCGGGCTGATCGCAACGAAGATCGGGGAGGTACGCACCGTCGTGGTCGCCGCGCCCGACCTGCTGGCGGCCCACGGCACGCCGAAAACCCCCGACGCCCTGTCCGCCCTGCCCGGCGTGCATTTCGACATTCTCTCACCGGGCGGGCGCTGGTCCTTCACCGGGGCTGACGGCAAGACCCGGGACGTGAGCCCGCAGCCGCGCCTGACCGTGTCCGCAGCGGCTCCGGCCATCCAGGCCGCCTGCGACGGTGTCGGTGTCACCCGGGTGCTGAGCTATCAATGCGCCGAGGCCGTGCAGACCGGCCAATTGCGGATCCTGCTGGACGACCATGAACCGGCTCGTCTGCCCGTGCATCTCCTGCATGCGGCGCGCGGTACATTGCCCACCAAGATGCGGGTCTTCCTGGATTTCGCCAAAACCCGCCTGCGCGAACGCCTGACGGCTTTGGCCTGCTAGCTCAGCGCGATTTCGCCTGCCTCCGCCGAAGGGCCACATAGTCGCGCAGCAGGCCAACGCGGCGCGGCCGGAAGTTTTCCGTCCCCGGAGCCAGCGTTTCGATACGGGCGACATGGAATACCCGGTAATCCCGCCGCAAACGGCAATGGGCCAGCAGCATCAGCGTGCCCTCACCATAGGACAGGCCCAGCGGCCAGATCTCCCGTTCGGACACCTGGTCCTTGAGATCCCGATAGCGCATCACCAAGCTGGTCTCGTCCCAGCAGGCCTGGCGCAAGAGATCGAGATCGATGCGAACCTCCGGCCGCGTATCCGTCGGGTACCAGGCCCGCATGGCCGAGTGCAGGGCCTGTTGTGACTGTGTATCCGGCAGGGTCGCAATGATCCGCGCCAGCGCGTCCTGGCCGGCCCGGGTCAGGCTGTCATCCCCGATACGCTCCAGCGAGCTGATGGCCAGGCTCAGCGCCTCGATTTCCAGACGGGAGAAGCTCTGTGGCGGCAGGGCCGGATCCTCGGTCAGCGTATAGCCGACCCCGGCCGCCCCATCGATCAGGGCTCCACCCGCCCGCAGCGTGGCGATGTCGCGATAGAGCTGGCGCAGGGAAACATCGGTCTCCTCGGCCAGCCGGGCCGCGGTCACCGGCGCCGGCAGGCGGCGCATCAAATCCAGAAGGCGCATCAGACGATCTGTGCGGGCCACGCTTTTCTCCTGCCGCAATCTGTCAGCAGGCAGGGTTTAGGACACGGCCCTGGGATCACAAAGGAGAAACGCCATGCCCACCCTCTTCCACGCCCCGATGAGCCGCTCCTCGGGCATTGTCACCCTGATCGATGAGCTCGGTGCCGATGTGGACATCCGCCAGGTCTCGATTCCCCGCCAGGACGGCAGTGGCCAGACCGACCCGGCCAATCCCCATCCCGAGGGAAAAGTCCCCTTCCTGGTCGATGGCACGGATACGGTCCGGGAACGCGGCGCCATCGTCCTCTATCTCACGGACCAGTACCCGGAAGCCGGTCTGGGCCCGATCGAGGGCAGTCCGCAGCGCGGCGAATACCTGTCCTGGCTGTTCTATTATCAGGGTGTGATGGAGCCGGTCTTCATCCTGCATGCGGCCGGGCTGAGCCATCCGATGGTGTCGGCCAGCCTGCGCGACATGGAGGCCATGCTGGCCCGTCTGTCAGACGCGCTGGAAACGCGCCCCTATCTGCTGGGCGAGCGCTATTCGGCCGCCGACCTGCTCTGCTCCAGCCCGTTCCAATGGTTCAGCGACCTCTTGCCCGACAATCCGCGCATCCGGGACTGGGTGGCACGCTGTGCCGACCGGCCGGCAGCAAAGCGGACGCTGGAACGGGAGATGGCCGAGGCCTGAGCGCAAGGCCCGGGGCCAGGGGCCCGGGCCCCGACCGGTCAGTAAACGCGAAAGCGGGGGCGCTGCGGAACGGTCTTCTTGGCCGGCTCGGGCGCGGGTTCGGCTGCCTCGCGGGCCAGACGGGCCTCGCGGAGTTTGCGGGTGAGCGCGGTACGCTCATCGGTTTCAGCCTGGCGAATATCCCGGACGACCTGATCGGTCATTTCCGCCTTGTTCTTCACCGGGCCAGTTTTCAGCTTGAAGACATCGTCTTCGATCTTGCGGACCATGCTCGGTCCTCCTCTCCTGGGAGATAAAAGAAAAGGGGCCGGACTGATGCCCGGCCCCTTCATCGTCTCTGATCTGCGCGGCCGGCATCCGGCGCGCAAATGCGCTGTCAGCCTAGACGGCTTCCAGCTGGTCAGCAGCGCTCTTGCCGCTGCGCTTGTCCTGGACCACTTCGAAGCTGAGCTTCTGGCCTTCGGTCAGCGGCAGCATGCCGGCGCGCTCGACTGCGGTGGCGTGGACAAAAACGTCCGTGCCGCCATCATCCGGAGCGATGAAACCGAAGCCTTTGGTGGTATTGAAGAATTTAACGGTACCAGTAGCCATGACGAGATCCTTTCAATCAGTCACGTGAATGTGGGCCCAAGCGGCCGAGTGCCGAGGGAGCCCGAGTGTCGATTTTGGAAGGAAGAGCGTCAGAGCGACGGCGCAAGGCCGTGGCCGGAAGATTCGGCATTCAAGATCGAGTGACGTCTTTATGGGCCGGAACTGTGTTGAAAGCAAGGCAGGACAGTTCGCGGACTAGCCCAGTTCGAAAGTCGTGACGCCAAACACGCGCTCATGAGCCATGTCCGGGACGCCACCCAGATACATGCGGGCACAGCCGAATGTCTCGCTCAGGCCATGCCGTTTCACCAGGGCCTGGGCGCCGGACTGGTTCTCCGGGGCATCAAGGATCAGCGTGTCACCGGCGGCGAATTCCGCCAGCGACTGGAACACGGCCTCGGCCCCTTCCGCATCATCGGCAAAGAGCGGCCCGATCTTGCAGCCCTTGCCGCAACGCCGGATCACGCCATAGCCGGCCAGCCGGCCGTCCCGCACCAGCCCGACCGCCTTGCGCTCCGGCAGGGAGATCCAGGCCTTCAGGAAGGCCTCGCGCGGGCCGGGGAAACAGGTGCGGTCGTATTCGGTCAGCGCCTCGAACGGCACATCCGCCAGAGGCACGACCTGTTCGGCGGTTGGCGCCACCGTGAAATCCGCCGGCCAGGCGCGCTCATAGCGCAGATTGCGATGGGAGAAGACGAAGCCGCCCCTGGCATACCAGTCCGCCATCTCGAACACGCCATCCATGCCGATCACCGCGCCCGGTTTCAGCCGCGCGATCAGCCGGTCCCGCCGCGCCTGCCAGAGCTGCGTGCCCAGCCCCTGGCGCCGGATCTCCGGCTGCATGATGAACAGCCCCATGAAACCGTACGCATCCCCATAGGCCGTGATCGCCCCGCCCCCGATGATCTCGCCCTCCAGCTCGGCCGCAATGAAGGCCTCCGGATCACAGGCCCAAAAGGCCTCGTCGTCATGATAACCCGGGAACCAGCCTTCCGCGTCTGCCAGCCTGATATGGGCAAAGGCTTCATCGCGGGTCATGGGGCGGATGGTGGGGGTTTGGGTCATGGGGGGAGATTATCGGAACCCCACGCCTTGTCATCCCGGATGGATGCCCGGCGCAGGCCGGTCCCCTGCCTTCGCAGGGATAAACTCCAGTCCGGGCCCCATAATCCCGGTTCGAGTTTGGCCAGCTACGGACACCGAGACTGCTTTCGGGTTTGTTCCGCGCGTATGGGTCCCGGCTCTGCGGCCTGCTTTCGCAGGCCATTCGGCCGGGATGACAAGCTATGCACTGAAGGGAATATACGCCCTCCTTCCCCTTGATGGGGACGGAGGAGCCCAAGGACAGTCCGGGGGACTGTCCGACGTGACGACGGCCCGAAGGGCCGGAAGGGGTGAAACGCGCGGCGTTCCAAATCTTGGAAGGTCACCCACTCCACCGCGCATCTGCGCGGTCCCCCTCGCCCATCAAGGGCGAGGACCTAAAACCCTACTCCCACTCAATCGTCCCCGGCGGCTTGGACGTCACGTCATAGACCACCCGGTTCACGCCGCGGCATTCATTGATGATCCGCGTCGCCACGCGGCCGAGGAAGTCGTGTTCGAAGGGGTAGTAGTCGGCGGTCATGCCGTCGACGGAGGTGACGGCGCGCAGGGCCAGGACGTGGTCATAGGTGCGTTCATCGCCCATCACGCCGACCGTGCGGACCGGCAGGAGGACGGAGAAGGCCTGCCAGATCTTGTCGTAGAGGCCTTCCTTGCGGATCTCGTCGATATAGATGCTGTCGGCCTTGCGCAAAATGTCGGCCTTTTCCTTGGAGACGGCGCCGGGGATGCGGATGGCCAGGCCCGGTCCCGGGAAGGGGTGGCGGCCGACAAAGGCTTCCGGCAGGCCCAGTTCGCGGCCCAGGGCGCGGACCTCGTCCTTGAACAGTTCGCGCAGCGGCTCGACCAGTTTCATGTTCATGCGTTCCGGCAGGCCGCCGACATTATGGTGCGATTTGATCGTCACCGAGGGCCCGCCATCAAAGCTGACGCTTTCGATCACATCCGGATAGAGCGTGCCCTGGGCGAGGAAATCGGCGCCGCCGGCTTCCTTGGCCTTGGCCTCGAAGACATCGATGAAGAGCTTGCCGATCGTCTTGCGCTTCTTCTCCGGATCATCGACGCCTTCCAGCGCATCCAGGAAGAGCTTTTCCTCGTCGGCATGGACGAGCGGGATATTGTAGTGCTCGCGGAACAGGGTCACGACCTCGTCCGCCTCGCCCAGGCGCATCAGGCCGGTATCCACGAAGACACAGGTCAGCTGGTCGCCAATGGCTTCGTGCAGCAGCACGGCCACGACCGAACTGTCGACACCGCCGGACAGGCCGCAGATCACCTTCCCGTCGCCGACCTGGGCGCGGATCTTCATGATCGCCTCGTCCTTGAAGGACTTCATCGACCAGTCACCGGCCAGACCGGCAATCGTGTGGGTGAAATTCTTCAGCAGGGCCGCACCGCGCGGCGTGTGCACGACTTCCGGGTGGAATTGCACACCGTAGAAGCGGCGCGCCTCGTCGGCGATCGCGGCGAAGGGCGCATGGCCGGACTTGGCAATCACCTTGAAGCCCGGCGGCAGGGCCGAGACGCGGTCGCCATGGCTCATCCAGACGCGCTCTTCATGACCGATCGGACCGAAGCCCTCGAACAGCGGGCTGTCCTCGACCAGAGTGATGTCGGCGCGGCCGAACTCGCGATCATCCGAGGCTTCCACCGCCCCGCCCAACTGGGCGCACATGGTCTGCTCGCCATAGCAGATGCCCAGGACCGGCAGGCCGCGGGTGAAGACGCTGTCATCGGCGCGCGGGGAATTGTCCCAATGCGTGGAGTGCGGCGAACCGGACAGGATGATCGCCTTGGGATCAAAATCGTCGATGAAGGCGGCGTCGGCGCGATTATAGGGATGCACCTCGCAATACACGCCGCTCTCGCGGACGCGGCGGGCGATCAACTGCGTCACCTGGCTGCCGAAATCGATGATCAGCAGTTTTTCATGGTTCTCGGAAATCAGGTCATCAGTCATGCGCGCACTGACCCGCAGGCGCGGGTCTCCCGAAGGTCAAATTGTGAGGGGTTGGCCGAGTCGTTCATCAGCATGCGGCCCGATAGCGCGGAACGGGCGGCAAGGCTAGTGCCGAGCGGCATTGGCGGGGGATTTTTGTCGCCCCAAGCCCCGACGGCCTCCTTCTCCCCGGGGAGAGGAAAGATGGTCGTCAGAGCTCAGTGGAAACTCCCTCTCCCCTTGCGGGAGAGGGTGGCGCGCATGCGCCGGGTGAGGGGCGGCCGCGCAAGCGGCCATCAAGAGTTCCACATCATTTTATCAAGGAAAACCGCAGCCTCTCCGGCTTCGCCTCTTGAACCGCGCGGCTCACCGGCTCACCTTTGCCATCAGCGCACACCAAGGAGCCTGCCATGATCCGCCGTCTTTCCGCCCTCGCCCTTCTTCCGGTCCTGGCTGTGGCCACGGCCTGTTCCCAGCCGGCGGCCCAGGGTGACTGGACACTGGATGCCGAGGCGTCTCAGCTCAATTTCGTGTCGATCAAGTCAGGCGATATCGCCGAAGTGCACCATTTCTCCGGCCTGAGCGGGTCTGTCTCCGAAGATGGTACGGCAGAACTGGTGATCGACCTGGCCACGGTGGAAACCGGGATCGTGATCCGCAATGAGCGCATGCGGGAGCACCTGTTCCAGACGGACACCTATCCGCAGGCGCGGCTGACGGCCGAGATCGACCTGGCCGCCCTGTACGACCTGGCCCCCGGTGACCAGACCGAGCTGACGCTGGACGGCGTGCTGGACCTGCACGGGGTGCAGTTGCCGATTTCCGCCGATGTGCTGGTGTCCGACCTCAACGGATCGCGCGTCATCGTCTCCACCCAAGGGCCGGTGATGATCCATGCCGAGGATTTCAACCTGCAGGCCGGGCTCGACACGCTGCAGGAGCTGGCCGGCCTGCCCTCGATCACGCCCGCCGTACCGGTCACGGCCACACTGGTCTTCCAGCGCGACTGAGTCACATTGCGGCGAGATTGTGATCGCAAGTTACGCCTGCATGAAAATTCCATAAAATATTGAAATTGTTTAACTTCAGGCTCACGCCCAAGACAGTGTAGAGCGCGCATCCTGCTTGTCAGCGAGGGGATGCGCACATGCATTACGCGGTTGGAAAATCGCCCATTTTCATCGGCGGCGCGCCGCGCTCAGGGACCACCCTGCTGCGCGCCCTCGTCAATGCCAGCCGCAATATCGTGTGCGGGCCGGAAATGCGGGTCATCCCGGCGCTCTGTCATCTCAACCAGCAGATCGAGGATGGTCACCTGGATGTGCTCGAGGCCAATTACGGGCTCGACGCCCAGGCCCTGCACGACCGCTTCGCCCGCACGATCGACCGGATGCTCGCCCCGCTGCACCAGAAGACCGGCGCCCGTGTCGCTGAGAAAACGCCGGCGAACATCCTCCACTTCTCGCGCCTGCGCCGTCTGTTCCCGGACAGTCCGCTGATCGCGGTCGTTCGCGATGGCCGCGATGTCGTGGCCTCCCTCCTCTCGATGGACTGGACGGATGCGCGCACGGGCCAGCCCATGGCCATCACCCGCGATGCCGGGGCCGCGGCCCGGCTTTGGGTGCAGAGCGTCGAAGCCGGCCGCAAGCTGGCCCAGGATCCCGGCTTCACCGAGCTGCGCTATGAAGACCTGGCCCGGGATCCGAAAGCCGAAATCGGCCGTCTCTTTGACCGTCTGGGCGAGGATGAGGCCGCCCTCGCCCGCGCGCTCGACCATGTCCGCCATTTCGATCAGGGCGCCGGTGAGGCCGAAAGCAGTGCCGGACGCGTCGCCCAGCCGATCGACACGCAGGCGATTGGCCGTTGGCAGCGCGATCTCAGCGCCGACCAGATCCGCCAAATCGACCGTATTGCCGGTCCGACGCTGAAGGCGCTGGACTATGCCTGAGGCGCCGGACGCGCCTCTGCCGCCCGCCACGGACACATCCGGGTCCCGTCTGGTCTTTGCTGGCGGCTGTCCGCGCTCGGGCCTGACCCTGTTGCGGCGCATGCTCAGCCCGCATTCCCGGATCGAGTGCGGACCGGATACCGGGCTCGCCCCCTCCATCGCGATGCAGTGGCAGGCCTTCTCCCAGCAATTGGGTGAATTGCACGCGCGCGATTTCGACCTCCATGCCGAAGACATGCGCCAGGCCATGGCTTCCCTGCTGACCGGCCTGTTCGAAACCCCGCTGACGCGCTTTCCCGATCATGTCCTGATCGAGAAGACCGCCCTCAATGTCGCCGTGTTCGAACAATTGGGCCGGATGCTGCCGGAGGCCCGCTTCATCCATGTCGTGCGCGATGGCCGCGATGTCGCCCACTCCCTGCTCGACCGCGACTGGGCCGATGCCGCAGGCACGCCCTTCCCCCATGTCACCCGGCCCGATGCCGCGCTGAAATACTGGAGCGATCTGGTCACGCTGGGCCTGAAGGCCGAACGCGCCCTGCCGGGCCGCGTCTTGCGCGTGCCCTATGAGGAATTGGTACGCCGCCCCAAGGCGACGCTGTCCGCCGTCTGCGAATTCCTGGACCTGGACTATGAACGCGCCCTGATCCACTTCGCCGGCTATCCGATCGAGCTGAAAGGCCTGGAACGCGACAGCCTGCCCCTGATCAACAAACCGCTGACCCAGCGCCGCATCGGCCTGGGCCAGGATCTGGACGGGGCCGTGACCCCGCCAACGCGGCAATTGCTCGGCATGCTGGGCTATGGCGCGCCGGAGACGCCGTCAGAGCGGCGGAAACGGCTGCGGAGCGTGATCCAGCGTTAGTTTTTGGGCAGACCCAGGAACCGATACGCTTCGCCTTGATCCCTGAATCTGTTGCCCAGGTGATGTTTGCAAGCGAGATAGAATTCGCGGCTGGGGCGAAACACCAAACTCATCTTTTGGCTCCCACTCAGGCTGGACCAATAGATGCTTGCCCCCATTACAGGAACCCCAGCTTCTTTCACTTCCGACCAGGCTGTCACGTGGCAACGACCAAACAGTCTGCAATCCTCAATGCCATGCTTATTCCATCGTACACGCCGCCCCCAAATGCCGACCAGAAACCAGCAGAGTGGGATCAGGAGCGGTGCAGTCAGGCAAACCGTGAGTATCAAATCGCCAATCGAATGACTCTGAAAAGCCATTAAGCCGGAGAGCCCTGCCAACAGGACAAAAGCCCCCGCCACAAGCACTTGAAGTCCAAGCATTGGCTTCGCGACTTGCCAGTCATCATCGGACGGGAAACCAATTCCGGCGGGCCAATTCCAAACCTGGCAAAACCCCCAAACGATCAAAAACGGCAGAAGGGCTCCGCCGTAGACCCAGATTGTGATCATCTACCCCACCCGCTCCATCACGCAGATGTAGAACCCGTCCGTATCGGTGCGGCCCGGGGAGAGCTGGAGGGCGCCGTGGAGGCCGACGCAGTTTTCCAGGATTTCGCGGCCGCCCTCGGGCAGCTGGCCGGTGGCCTCGATCACGTCGAGGGCGGGGACGGATTTGAACGCGGCGGACTTCGCCAGGAAGTCGCCGACCCGGTCCTCATTCTCCTCCGGCAGGACCGAACAGGTGACATAGACCAGACGCCCGCCCGGCTTCACATAGTGCTGGGCGCGCTCGAGCACGGTGTTCTGTTCCTCGATCCGCTTGGCCAGCGCACCGGGCTTGAGGCGCCATTTGGCGTCCGGACGGCGGCGCCAGGTGCCGGTTCCGGTGCAGGGCGCGTCGCAGAAGACCACATCCATTTTCTCAACAAGGTCAGACAAGGCCTTGTCTTCATTGCCATCCTTGACCTGGACATTGCGTGCATCGGCGCGCTTGAGGCGGGGCCAGATGGCGCGCAGGCGACGCCAGTCGATATCCCAGGCATGGACCTGTCCGGTATTCACCAGAAGGGCTGACAGGGCGAGCGTCTTGCCGCCCGCTCCGGCACAATAATCAAGCACTTGCTGGCCCGGAACCACGCCCGACGCGAGCGCGGCGAGCTGGGATCCGATGTCCTGCACCTCGACCCAGCCCTTGCCATAGGCGGGAATGGCCTCGGCGGCAGCCGCCTTGCCGCGCGGATCGCGCTGCGGAATCCGAATACCCGAGCTGACAAGTCGGCTTTTTTCGGCCGCTTTCAGTTTTGAGCTTACCTCTTTGAAAGCCTTGTCGAAATCGACCTTGGCTTCATTCACCCTGAGATCTACCGGAGCCCGTGATGAGAGGGCCCGGCCCTCGTCTGCCGCCGCCTCGCCGAAAGCGCGCAACAGGCTCGCTTCCAGCCATTCCGGCACGTCGGCGCGGATATGCAGGGGCGCATCGGACATGTCCCGCGCCAGCCCTGCCCGCTCCGCGTCGGTGAGCTTTTCCGGGGCGTGATCATCACCCTCGAACAGGGCGTCGATCGCATCGGCGTCCATTCCCCAGACGCGGCCGACCGTCCCCAGCGCCAGGGCGCGGGCGCTGTCATCGTCCATGGCGAAGGCGGTGGAGGATTGATGCCGCAGCGCGTCCAGCACGAGGCCGCCGATCCAGGCCCGGTCGCCCGATCCGGCAAAACGGTGCGCCTTGCCCCAATCGCGCACGGCATCCTTCACTGGCTGGTTCTGGCGGGTCAGTGTGTCGAGAATCTCGATGGCTGCAGCAATGCGGGCGCCGTCTCTCATGATGCGGGGTCCTCTTTCTTCCCCGCTCCGCGGGGAAGTGGGCCGGCGCGGAGCGCCGGGTCGATGGGGCGCCGCGTCAGCGGCGAATGATTTCGGCAGGCGATAGCATGAAACACGCGCTTCGCGCGCCCCTCCACCGCTGCGCGGTCCCCCTCCCCACTCCCGTGGGGAGGAAAACACCTATTTCGGCTGGGCTCCGCCATAGCAGGCGGCGAGCTGGCGGCAAATGGTCTTGGGATCGGTATAGATCCGCAGACCGTTCACTTCGGCCTCCGGATCCTGGTGCGCGACTGTGTCGGCAGCCAGGATCAGGGTCGGGGCGTTCTGGTGGTCCTCGTCCAGCAGGGCGACGATCTCCGGACGCGGACGCGCCGCCTCGATCCGCACCACACGCACGGACTTGCTCCAGTGCGGATTGACCTCCAGTGCGCCCTCCATCGTGCAGCAATCGGCGCACAGCCAGGGACCGCCATCGGCATCATCCCACTGGCCGGTCAGCAGGAAGAGGATGTCCTGGTCCGTGTCGAGGGCGGGCTGTTCATTCATCATCGGCTGACCACCTCAACCGCCAGCACGACCCAGAAGGCCAGAAGTGCAATCACGCTGGCCCCGAAGGCCATGAAGCGGACCTGCAGATTGTTGGAGGTGATGTGGATGCCCGCATGCACGACGCGCAGGCCGAACCAGGTCCAGGCCAGCATCATCAGGATCGGACCGGCCGCATTCAGCACCATGGCGAACAGCACGCCGGCATAGAAGAGGATCGGCGTTTCCAGCTGGTTCTGGAAAGCGTTGGAGTATTGCTGGACCTTTTCCGGCCAGGCCTTCTGGCCGAGCACGATATCCTGGACCTTCACCGTGCCGGAGGAGACCGCGGAAAAGCGCAGGCCCGCCGTGGTGAAGAGAAGGGCGAAGGTCAGCGCGATCTGCGCCAGGACCGGGTAGAGAAGAGCTTCAGACATCACACACTCCGTTGGGAAAGCCCGCGAGACTAGAAATCACCCCCCGCCGTGCAAGACGACGCCGGGACATGGCCTCCATACGCGGATAGAGGCTTGTCCCGGCGGCGTTTCTAGCTGGTGGTCGGGTAGTTCGGCGCTTCCCGCGTGATCTTCACATCATGCACATGGCTCTCGCGCAGGCCCGCATTGGTGATGCGGACAAAGCGCGCGCGCTGGTGCAAATCGGCGATCGTCTTGGAGCCGGTATAGCCCATGGCCGCGCGCAGACCGCCGACCATCTGGTGCAGGATCGGTCCGACCGGTCCTTTGTACGGCACCTGGCCCTCAATCCCTTCCGGCACCAGCTTCATGCGCTCGGTGTCCTTCTGGAAATAACGGTCGGCGGAGCCGGCCGCCATGGCACCCAGCGAGCCCATGCCGCGATAGGATTTGTAGGAGCGACCCTGGTAGAGGAAGACCTCGCCCGGGGCTTCTTCCGTACCGGCCAGCAGCGAGCCGACCATGATGCAGTCAGCTCCCGCCGCGATGGCCTTGGCCATGTCACCGGAGAATTTGATGCCGCCATCGGCGATGATGCAGGCATCCGAGCCTTCCGCGGCGCGGCGGGCATCCATGATGGCGGTCAGCTGCGGCACGCCGACACCGGCGACCACGCGCGTGGTGCAGATCGAGCCCGGCCCGATCCCCACTTTCACGCAATCCGCCCCGGCATCGATCAGCGCCTTGGCGCCTTCATAGGTCGCCACATTGCCGGCCACGACGCGGGCGGCGCTGGAGGACTTCTTCACCCGGGTGACCTGGTCCAGCACGGACTGGGACTGGCCGTGGGCGGTGTCAATGACGATCACGTCGGCCCCGGCATCCATCAGCGCTTCGGCGCGCTCGAACCCGCTATCACCGACCGTCGACGCCGCAGCGCAGCGCAGGCGGCCCTGGCTGTCCTTGGCGGCCATCGGATGGGCCTGGGCCTTTTCCATGTCCTTCACGGTGATGAGGCCGATGCAGCGGTCATCCTCATCCACCACCAGGACGCGTTCGATCCGGTGCTTGTGCAGTTTGGCACGGGCTTCCTCGGCCGGCGCGCCCTCGCGCACCGTGACCACATCGCGCGTCATCAGATTGCCGACCTTCTCATTCGGGTCGTCGGCAAAGCGGACATCGCGATTGGTGATGATACCCACCAGCTTGCCAGGACGGGCCGGCGTGGCGCCTTCCACGACCGGAATGCCGGAAATCCTGTGCTGTTCGATCAGGGCGCGAAGCTCGGCCAGGGTCGCGTCCGGCGAGATCGTCACCGGATTGACCACCATGCCGCTCTCGAACCGCTTCACCCGCCGCACTTCCTCGGCCTGTTCGGCGATGGTGAGATTGCGGTGGATGACGGCCAGGCCACCAGCCTGCGCCATGGCAATCGCCATCGGTGCTTCCGACACGGTATCCATGGCGGCGGCCATGATGGGAATGTTCAATCCGACATCCGGGGCCACACGCGTGGACACAATGGCGTCTGCGGGAAGAACTTCGGACGGGCCCGGTTGCAAGAGCACATCATCGAAGGTGAGACCTTCACGAATCTCCATGGGAGACTCCTCTCTGCTGCTTGCGGCGCGGCAATAGAATGGATTCGAATAACGCGCAAGGGGTTCCCGCGGAGCTGGGTGGAATTGTCACGCTTGGGGGGCGCATCACCCCCCTACCCCAACCACGCAAAAGCCCCGTCCATAACCGCCTGCGCGTTCTCGCGCACGATCGGGCCATGGGCCACGACCAGCTGTTGGCACGGCCAGTCCCGGATGCGGGCGATGGCCGGGCGGGCGGCAGGCTTGTCGGTGAAGGCGAGGCGGAATTTGTTGGGGACGGACAGGGTGTTGCGGGTCATCCCGTCCATCCGCGCAACCCAGCGGCGCCAGCCGGTGAACCAGTCCGGCCGGAAGTGTTGCAGCAGGTCGGTGAAAACCACCGTGCCGCTGGCGCGGTGGAAAAAGACCACTTCCGTGGTGATGGCATTGCCCGACACGACGACCTGATCAATCTCGCCAGCCCAGGCCGGGTCGGGCGTGTCGGTCAGGGTGGTCGCGAACTCGAGATCCGGCCGCTTTTCCGCCAACCCCGGCGCAGCGTGCAGCCGGGCCGCCGGCCAGGCCGCGTGCCAGTCACTCAGGGCGAGGTCGTGCAGCGAATTGGGAGCGATGATGTCCGACACCAGGCCCAGCGCATCGATCTCCCGCTTCACCGTCTCGGTCAGGGCTATCGGCGACCAGACCCAGAGATGGCCATCGGCCAGACGGATGACCACCATCCGGGTCGGGAAGACAAATCCGCCCATCCCGGTCACGGTCGGCCCGTCCATCAGGGCCAGCCCCGTCTCATCCATCCCGCTCACCCGAGCCTCCGGTAATCCGCTCCCGGCAATTACAGCGCGAAGTGCGGGCCGGAACAAGCAATCTCGTCCCGGCCCCGGATCGTCAGTCAGCGCTCTCCTGCAGACGCGCCACCACTTCGGTCTCGAAGAAGGCCTGCGCGTTCTGGTGCATCTGGCGGGTATTGTAATCGGTATTGGTGAAGACCAGGGTCACGCCGAAATCGGGCAGGATCATCACCCGATTGCCGCCATTGCCGGTCATGGCGGCAGACCAATAGGTCTCGCCCGCCACCTCATAGGGCATCAGCCACCACAGATAGCCGTATTCCCAGCCCGGCGTGTCGGGAATGCTGGCATGATGATCCAGCGAGGCCGCGATCCAGCTGTCCGGCAGGAGGTCGGGGCTTCCGGTCCGGTAAAGCTCGCCGAGAGCGCCCAGTGACCGGGCGGACAGACGCAGTCCGCCGCCCATATGCGCCTGGCCCTGCCCGTTCATGGCCCAGGCCAGATCCTCGATGCCCAGCGGGGTCAGGATGCGGCGCTCCGCATAATCGGTGAAGGCTTCGCCGGTGGCCCGTCCGACCACTTCACCCAGCAATTGGACGCCGGCCGTGCAATAGGAGAAGGCGCGCCCATAGGGGCTGTCGGCCGGCGGGGTCTGCCAGGACGGGAAGCCGCGGACCGGCAGATCCCAGAAGAATTCGCTCCAGTCCTCGACCAGATACATGCGCTCCTCATTGCCGCGGGAGAACTCGTTCCAGTCATTGCATTCCAGGGGACTGCTCATGGTAAGCAGGTCTTCCACCGTGATGGCGAGCTTGCGCGCATCCGGACGGTCAAAGGGCATGAGTTCCGGGAAATAGCGGGCGACTGGGGTGTCGAGACTCAGCCTTCCGTCGGCAATCGCCGCTCCGACCGCCATGGAGGTCACCGTCTTGGTGACCGACCGCGTGTCGTGCAGCGTGTCCGCATCGGCGCCGGCAAAGTAGTTTTCATAGACGGGCTGACCGTCTGACAGGATCAGGACACTGGTGACACTGCCATAGGTGTCATCCTCGATGCGGGCTGTCAGGGCAGCGGCCTCGTCATCGGACAGGGTCAGCGACTGGCCTAAGGCCGGCGCCAGGGAGAGTGCGAATAGCACCGGGGTCAAAACAACAGACTTGATCATGGACATGAGCAGGGGTTTCCTCGTCACTTCGAAAGGGAGCCAAGGCTTCCGCCCTAGCCGCATCGCGTGTCCGGGATCACTTGAAGAATTCTGAATGGGTCTGAAGTGACATGACAGCCTCCCCGGACACCGCGGAAACCGGCCCCGTTCCGCCCCTCACCGGCAGTCTCAAAAGCGGTGATCTGCGCATCGATCTGGAGCGCCGGATCGTCTGGCGCGGAAACATGCCGCTGGAGATCAGCGATCTCAGCTTCGACCTTCTGGTCGCCCTGGCCCGCCAGCCCGGCCGGGCGATGGACATGCACGCCATGGCGCGCCAGGTCTGGAACCAGGCCTCGGTGAGCGAGGAGACGATTGCCCAGCGCGTCGCCCTCCTGCGCAAGGCGCTGGGCGATGAAGCGCGCCAGCCGCGCTATGTCCGCACGGTCCGCAATTCCGGCTATGCTTGGATCCCGCCGGTTGCGGCCGGTCCGGCCATTCCGCTGCAGGGCCGTCTGGTAAAGGCGTTCAGCCTGGCCGGGGCTGCCCTCATCCTGGCCCTGGGCGCTGCAAGCCTGCTGCCGCGCTGGACCGAGCGGGTCGATCCCCCGACACCAACCGCACGCCAGGCCGACAGCATCGACACCACCCTTCCCCTGCAGCGCGCCCGCAATCTGCTGGAACTGCACCGGCCGGAGGATACGGACACGGCGATCAGCCTGCTCGAAGGCATTCTGGACGATCATCCCGACCATGCCGGCGCCCGTCTTTCGCTCAGCTTCGGCCTGACCACGCGGGCCACGAAATTCACGGCGCAGGCCGGGGATGTCAGCCGCGCCGAGGCCCTGGCCCGCAGCCTGCTGGCCGACAATGCCCGTGACGGCTCGGCCTGGCATGCCCTGGCCTATGCGCTGGATGCCCGGGGCCAGATCGACGAGGCGCTGAGCGCCTATACCCAGGCCTTCACGCTCAATCCCGGAGATGCCGCGGCCCTGTCCTCGGCGGCCTATCTCCTGCGGGTCCGCGGTCAGATCCACGCCGCCCTGGTCCTGGAAGCCCGGGCGCTGGAGGCCGGACCGCCGACGCTCTACGGCCCGCTCCAGATCGCGGTCTGCCTGGAACTGATCCACCATCCCGCCGCCGAGATCTGGTGGGAACGGGCCCTGACCGAAGGCGCCGGCACGTCCGTCATTCTGGCGGAACGGATGATGGCGGATTTGCGGGCCGGACGACCGGCCAATGCGCTGGACCGCTATCAGGCCAGCGCCCCGGGTCTTCAGGTCACGCCGCGCCTGCAGAGCCTCGCCGGCCTGGCCTATTGGCAATTGGGCGAGACCGACCGGGCCCGCCGCGTGTTCGAACGCGCCGGCGACGCCGCCCAGCCCGAACTGGCGGCGCTCAACGCCCGTGACGGACACAGCGCGCTGTCCACCCAGGACTGGCTCAATGACGCCATGAGCGAGGGGGCCAGCTGGCCCGATTTGCGGATCCGGCTGGCCGGTGTCGAAGCCCGGGCCGGTCGCACCGGCCGCGCCCTGGAACTGGTCGGAACGGCGATCGATCTGGGCTGGCGCGATGCCGGCTGGATCGAGACCTCGCCCGCCCTGGCCCCCGTCGCGCAATCGGCGGCCTGGCCCGCCCTGGCCGCGCGGATCGAGCGCGAGCTGGACGCGCAAAGACGCCTGATCGAGGCCGACCCGGCGCTTGTTTCATTAATTTACGCCTCCGATTGACCCCCGGATCGTCGCGTTTCTGACGCGTTTCCGGCCCGCTCTTGCCCTTCTCTGCGCCTGCAATCTGGCCGGGTGCCACAGGGACAGCACCCGGTTTGAGCCGATGGGGAGGCTTGCATGCGCAAACACCGCCGCAAACGGGATGAGAGCGCCGAGGTCAATATGACCCCGATGCTGGATATCGTCTTTATCTTGCTGATTTTCTTCATTGTTACGGCCACCTTCCTGAGTGAGGAAGGGGTCGATATGCGACCGCCGCCGGACTGTACCGGTGAGGCTTGCGGCAGGGGCCCGCCGCCGATCGTGGTCCAGGTCGACAATGAGAACCAGGTCTTCGTCAACGGCACCCGCACCGATGTCGACCGGGTGCTGGCCGCGGTCAATCGCTTCCGCTCCGAGGAGCCGGAAAGCGCTGTTCTTCTGGAGGTTTATGACGAGGCCGAACATGGCGTCATCATCCAGATCTGGGATGAAATGGGCGCCAATGGCGTGCCCGTCTCGATCCAGCGATCCCGCGACGCGGACTAGTCGTCCGACTTGCCCTTGAAGCCCATGGCCACCACGAAGGTTTCGGCACTTTCCGACCGGCTCGCATCCGGTTTGAAGTGCCGGACCTTCTCGAAATTGTGCTTCAACAGGTCCAGCAGGTCGCCGTCGGATCCGCCCTGGAAAACCTTGGCGACAAAGAACCCGCCGGGCTTCAGGGTCTCCAGTGCGAAGTGCGCGGCCAGTTCGACCAGTGCCACAATGCGCAGATGGTCGGTTTTCTTGTGGCCGGTCGTCCAGGGCGCCAGGTCGGAGATGACGGCATCGGCGGCACCGCCCATTTCCGCCTTCACCAGGTCCGGCGCATCATCCTCGCTGAAATCATGCTGCAACAGGGTCGCGCCCGGGATCGGGTCGATCTCCAGCAGGTCGATCCCGACCACTTCGGAGGCCTTGGCCTTCAGTGCCACCTGGACCCACCCCCCCGGCGCCGAGCCCAGATCGACCACCCGCATGCCCGGCCGGAAGAGTTTGAAGCGCTCGTCCAGCTGCAGGAGTTTGTAGGCCGCTCGGGAGCGATAGCCCTCCATCTGGGCCTTCTTCACATAGGGATCGTTCAGCTGGCGCTGCAGCCAGCGCGTCGACGAGGATTTGCGGCCCCGGGCGGTTTTCACCCGTTCGAACATCTGCTTGGCCGCACGGGCATCTCCGCCCTTGGTGACAGGGCCCGAGCGCCGGCGCCGGCGCTTCTCGCCGCCCTCTTCATTTTCCGGCTTGTCGTTCTCGTCACTCATGTCTCGGCTCCGGACGGTGCGCCGGACCGTTTCCGCCGGCGACGTCGCTTCTTGGTCCGCCGCATCAGATTGAGCAGCATGCCCTCGCGCAGCCCCCGGTCCCCGACCCGCAAACGGTCGGCCGGCCAGGCTTCTGCCACCGCCTCGTAAATCGCACAGCCCGCCAAGACAAGCTCGGCGCGGTCCGACCCGATGGTCGGCTCCTGGGCCCGCCCCTCGATATCCAGGTTGCGAAGCCGGGCACAGGCGGCCAGGGCCTCCTCCCCGCTCATCCACAATCCATCGACTTTCGACCGGTCATAGCGGGGCAGACGAAGATGGACGCCGGCCATGGATGTGACGGTGCCGCTCGTCCCCACGAGGTGGCCGCGCCCCTCATCGAACAGGCCGCGCATGGCCTTGGCGCCGCGCGGCGTCTTGATCTGACGCCGGGCATAGGCCTTCATGTCCTCATACCAGGCCTCGCGATCCTCGCGCTCGGGAAAGCGTTCCGACAGGGTCACCACGCCGACCGGTGCCGAGGTCCAGGACTTCATCGGCGGACGGCCGCCGCTTTCGGGTCCGCCGCGGCGGCGCCATTCGGCCAGGTCCACCCAGGACAATTCCGTCGATCCGCCGCCGATATCGATCACCAGGGCCGCATCCTTGTCCGGGTCGAGCAGGTCGACACAGCCATGCACGGCCAGGCGGGCCTCTTCCTCCGGGGAGATCAGGTCGAATTCCAGGCCGGTTTCCGTCCGCACCCGTTCCAGGAAGGCTTCGCCATTGCCCGCCATGCGGCAGGCCTGGGTGGCGATGGAGCGATGCTTGACGACATTGTGCCGGCGGATCTTGCTGGCGCAGATTTTCAGCGCCTCGACCGCACGATCCATCGCGTCCTGGGAGAGATTGCCCTCGCTGGCCACACCTTCCCCGAGCCGCACGACGCGAGAGAAGGCATCCACCACCTGAAATCCGCTGCCCGTACGTTGGGCCAGCAGCATCCGGCAATTATTCGTGCCCAGATCGATTGCGCCGTACACCGGGGCGGGTGCGCGCTTGCGACCTCCCCGTTTGCGTCCGGCGGTCGGGCCGCCCGGTGAACCGGGCTTGGTCTCCGCCATGATATTCCCTCTTGCCGACCGGCGCGCTCCAGCGGCCCGAAGGCCACGGCGCGTCTCGAATCGACCATGAAACAGTGTCTTGTCCAGAATACCCGCCTGACCTCCCTCTGCAAGGATGCGTGACGGAAAGCACCTGTTTTCGTAGCTTGTTGCTCAAATCACCCCATATAGGGGGTTGAGGACATCAAAACAGAAACGCGTTAGAGTCATGGACATGGATATCCGGCACGCCAAATTCGGTCTCGGCGATGTGGTTCGTCACCGCCTCTTCCCCTTCCGGGGTGTCGTGGTGGATGTGGACCCGGAATTCGCCAATACCGAGGAATGGTATGAGGCCATTCCCGAAGATATCCGGCCGCGCAAGGACCAGCCCTTCTACCATTTGCTGGCGGAGAATGAGGACAGCTATTACGGCGCCTATGTCTCCGAGGGCAATCTTCTGCCCGACGCCGAAAACGGCCCGGTCGGTCATCCGCAAATTCCCGAAGCCTTCGAGGATTTCGACGGCCAGCGCTATACGCTGCGCGAAGGCCCCGACGGGGCCCACTAGCCCGCCGCATAGACCTCCTGGAGCTCCCGCTTGAGCACCTTGCCGATCGCACTGCGCGGCAGGGTGTCGATGACGCGAATGTCGGACAGGCGCTGCATCTTGCCTAGCTGGGCATTGGCCGTGGCGAGAATCTCGGCGGGCGCCGCCGCGCCCGGTTCGGTCAGGCAGACAAAGGCCACCGGAGTCTCGCCCCATTCCTTGGAGGGCACGCCGACCACGGAGGCATCGGCCACGGCCGGATTCTCCATCAGGATGGCTTCCAGATCGGCCGGATAGATATTCATCCCGCCGGAAATGATCATGTCCTTGGCCCGGCCGACAATCGTGAAAAAGCCGTCCTCATCGACACTGGCCAGATCGCCGGTGCGGATGAAACGATCGCCCTCCGGAGAAAACCATTCGGCCTCACGCGTCTTGTCGGAACGGCCGTGATAGCCGGTCATCATCGCGCCGGACCGGCCCACGACTTCGCCGATTTCACCCGGCGGCAATTGCGTTCCGTCCGGACCGATCACGCGGATATCATGACCCGGCATGGGCTGGCCGACCGTGTGGAGCTTGTCCGGGTGCTGATGCGCCAGCAGGGCGCAGGTGCCGCCGCCTTCCGTCATCCCGTAATATTCGATCAGCCCGCCGGGCCAGCGCGCCAGAACCTCGGCCTTCAGCTCGGCCGAGAAGGGCGCGGAAGTACAGAATTTCAGTTTGAAGGCGCTCAGGTCGAACTGGTCGAAATCCGGTTCTGCCAGGATGCGCTGATACTGCACTGGCACAAGCATGGTGTGCGTGGCGTGATGCTGCTGCGCGAGGGTCAGATAGGCGTGAGCGTTGAATTTTGGCATCAGGACGAGCGTGCCACCACCGGCCAGGGTCGGCAGGACATGCACCAGCGTGGTGTTGGAATAGAGCGGCGTCGAGACCAGGGCGACAGCCTCCGGCCCGAAGCCGACCGTCTCGCCCAGATGATTGTGGGGCCAGCGCATCTTGAAACTCTGGACGATGCCCTTGGGCACACCGGTCGTACCGGAGGAATAGATGATGTTGAACGCCATCTCCGGCGTGATCTCGATCATCTCCGGCCGGCTGCCTTCCGGTGCCATCCAATCGTCCAAAGCCGTCCCGTCAGCGCCGTCCTCCAGGGCGAGGCGATGCGCCTCAACCGGACCGGTGGCCTCGGAGAGATGCGCGGAGACAGCGGCGTCCGTGGCCAGATGCGACGCGCCGCAATCGGCGATCATGGCGACCAGCTGGTCCGGCGTTGCCGAGGGTGAAAGCGGCGCAATGGCTGCACCGGTTCTCAATGTCCCGATGAAGATGGCCATATAGTCGATCGAGGAGGCCGCACAGACCGACACCACACCGCCGGGGCGGACCCCATCCCGCTGCAGCGCCGCCGCAATCCGGTCTGCCCGGGCGTCGAGGCCGGCATAGGTGATCGATCGGTCACCGCAGATGATGGCGATCTGGTCCGGCCGGGCCTTGGCCTGCAGACGGACGAATTCGGGAAATGTGCCGAATGGCTGTTCGGCATAGGCCTTGATCGGGTCCAAAACCCTCTCCCCTTCAAGTTTAGGAGGCGAGGTATGCCCTCGCCTCCTGTTATTCTTGATCGGGAGATTAGCGCTGCCGCCCCCGGTATGGAAGCGGCCGGGTCAGGTCCTAGACCTTGACCACTTCCTGTTCGATGGCGCCGAAGATGGACTTGCCGTCCTTGTCCTTCATCTCGATCCGAACCGTGTCGCCATAGTTCATGAAGGGCGTCTTGGGCGCACCGTCATTGATGGTCTCGATCATGCGGATTTCGGCAATGCAGGAATAACCCACGCCCCCTTCGCTGATCGGCTTGCCCGGACCGTCATCCAGCTTGTTGGAGACCGTGCCGGAGCCGACAATCGTGCCGGCGGTCACCGGACGGGTCTTGGCCAGATGGGCGATCAGCTGCGGGAAATCGAAGGTCATGTCGATGCCGCACTCGGCCTTGCCGAAGGCTTCGCCATTGTATTTCACCAGCAGCGGCAGATGCAGTTTGGCCCCATCCCAGGCCTCGCCCAGCTCGTCCGGCGTCACGGCGACCGGCGAGAAGGCACTCGGCGGCTTGGCCTGGAAGAAGCCGAAACCCTTGGCCAGCTCACCCGGGATCAGACCCCTCAGGGAGACATCATTGACCAGCATGACCAGGCGGATGGATTTCGCGGCCTCTTCGGTGGAGCAGCCCATCGGCGCATCACCGGTCACCACGGCGACCTCGCCTTCCATGTCACAGCCCCAGGCCGTATCGCCCAACGGGATATCGGCCCGCGGGGCCAGGAAGGCATCGGAGCCGCCCTGATACATCAGCGGATCGGTCCAGAAAGTCTCCGGCATTTCCGCATTGCGGGCCTTGCGGACCAGTTCGACGTGATTGACGTAGGCCGAACCATCCGCCCACTGATAGGCCCGCGGCAGCGGCGACAGGGCGTCACGCTCATGGAAGCGCTCACGCGGAATGGTCTCGCGCTCCAACTCGGAGGACAGGGTCTGCAGCTCCGGCTCGCATCGCTCCCAATCATCCAGGGCCGCCTGCAGGGTCGGCGCAATGCGCGTGGCATCGGCACACCAGGCCAGATCCTTGGAAACAACGACCAGGCGGCCATCGCGGGTATCGGATTTGAGCGTTGCGAGTTTCATGTCTGTCTTCCTTTGGTCGGCGGACATTGCTGACCGGACATTACCGGCCTCTTGGGGTTATATCAGAGCGTTGGGCAAGACGCCGTCACGCGGAGATTGGGGAAACAGGCCGTAGCTCCACGCGATGATCGCGTCGAGTTCCGGGCCCAGTTGTTCGGCAATGCGGTCGGCCTCGGCCTTGCGGCGGTCCGGACCGAAGCTCTGCGAGGCATCCTTGGCATCGCGCTTGAACAGCGGCCCCTTGGCCGTAGTAGCGACATGGTCCGCGCCCAGTTCCAGGCCGAAGAAATCGTCGACAGCCCTCAGGGCCGGTTCGGGATCCGCCACGAAACGGTCGCCATCCAGGGAGGCGAAATTCTCGCGCGGTCCCTTGTTGAAGGCGTCCAGCATGGCCGCCACCTGCATCTGCCAGACCAGGGCCGCAATCTGCAGGTCGGACATCTGCATGAGCTGGCGCGGATCGGTCCGGGCAATCGGATGCCCGTCCATGGCGAAGATCGTGAACAGGCGCCGCGCAAAGGACCGTCCGGCTTCGCCCTTTTTGGCGATGGAGATCAGGAAAGCCCGCAATTGCGAGGTCAGCAGGACATGGCGGGCCTGCGGATAGAGGCGCGCCATGTCGCCAATGAGATTGTTGACCGTATTGGTCGGCTTGAGCGTGACGAAGCCCTCGCCTTCCACGGGTTGGCACAGGGCCGGCATGACGCGCTGGATCCACCGATCACTGGCGCCCGCGCCTTCGCGTCGCTTGATGTTGGAGATTTCCATCAGGGCAGCCGGTTCGCGCAGGCCCAGATTGGTGCCCGGCTTGTCGAGGCATCGCGCCAACAGGGTCGAGCAGCAAAAGGCGGTATGCCAGATGAAGACCGGACGGGCCTCCGGGGCCGTTTCCGGCATGTCGGCCAGGCGCACCGGGCGCGTGGCGCAGCCGGTCCGGTCCCAGCGCTCGTCCAGGAAGGGTGTTTCGGCCAGGGCGGCCCGGTCAACCTCGCAAAGGCGCACGACCTGGTTTTGCGCGTCCAGCGCGTCGGCGAACCAGATCTTTTGCGCGCTCATCCAGGACCTCCGGTCTAGACAGGCGCGAACTGGCCGTCAGAGCCCAGCCATTCCAGCACACCGTCATGAATGGAGAAGCGGGCACCATGCAGTTCCAGCCCGCGTTCCTCGATGGCCGACTGGACAAAGCCGAACTGCTTGAGACGTTCCAGCGAGTGCTTGATGGAGACCAGTTCCAGATGCGGGGCCAGGGTCGCAGTCTCGGAGGAGCCAACCTCGGCCGCAGCCTCATCACGCGCCGGGTCCATGGTTTTCAGCCAGGGGCCGAGATAGTCGCTGGGCACGCCTGCCAGGCCGCTGGCGCAGGCTTTCACACCGCCGCAATCGCCGTGTCCCAGAACCAGGACGCCTTTGACCTTGAGCACTTTGACCGCGAATTCCAGGGCGGCCGAAACACCGTGAAGCCCGCCGCCCTGATCCTTCGGCGGTACCAGATTGGCCACATTGCGCACCACGAAAAGTTCACCGGGCGCGGCATCAAAGATCGCGGCCGGGTCCACCCGGCTGTCGGAACAGGCGATGACCAGCGTGTGTGGCGTCTGCCCCTCGGCGAGATCGGCATAGTGCTTTTGCTCGACACGAAAGCGGCCTCCCTTGAAGCGCTTATAGCCATCATGGAGGGTTTCTGGGGGAAGAGCGGGCATGCAAGTCTCCTGTCACGGCCGTGAAAGCGGGCCGCGGCGAAAGGCCAGATGCCAGCGGTTCTAGTGGCATTCGAAACCGACGGAAAGCCCGGCGGCGCACCCGCCCGGCGCACCAGACATGAAAAAAGGCCGGGGCGCGAACGCCCCGGCCTTCAGGAAAGTGCGAGTAGGCTATAGCAGTCTGGGAGGATCAGCCGGCCGCAACGCACTGAGACAGAGCCAGGTTCGCCGTCACTTCATCTTCGCCCGAGGACGAGGCTTCAGCGGCCTGGAAGGATGCGATGGCGGCTTCCTGCTCGCCGCTGAGCCACAGGGCGACGCCCCGATTGTTCAGCGCACGCCAGGCACCATCACGCATTTCCAGCGCGGCGTCGCAGGACTCGATCGCCATCGTGTACTCACCGGTGGCGGCATAGGCGGCACACAGATTGGTCAGAGCGGCCACTTTGTGGCCGGGCGCGCCGTTGGATTCCAGAATGTCCTCACCAAAGTGAATGACATCGGACCATTCCCCCCGGCTCACAGCATTATACTGAGCCCGCACAACGCCATTGGCGGTGCGATGACCGGCAAATTCCGGAGTCGTGTCGCAGGACTGGGTGTAACCCACAGACGAAAACACGGCCGCCAGGGCGACCGCAGCAGTGAGAGCGCGCATCTCGAAGCCTCCAATGTGAACAGTGTTTAGTTTTAGAACTGAGTTCTGCGAATGAAATTGACGATTCAGGATGCCGCGAATACAAAAACGCATGGATGATTGGTCCGACTATCTGGTCTGCCTGGCTGTGGCCGAGGCAGGCAGCCTGACCGCCGCGGCTCAACAGCTCGGCGTCAGCCAACCCACTGTGACCCGGCGCCTTCAGGCCCTGGAGCAACGCTTCGGTGAACCGGTCTTCGACCGGGACCAGGGACAGTCGCGCCTGACGACCCTGGGCCAGAAAGTGGTGGCCCACGCCAAGCGCATGCGCGAAGAGGCCTCCGCCATCGAGCGGGCGGTGATCGCTCAGGACCAGTCCCTGTCCGGCCTGGTCGTGGTGTCAGCCTCCGAAGGACTGGGTGCCGACTGGTTGCCTCGCGCCCTCGCCTCCTTCCAGCGGGCCAATCCGCAGATCGGTATCGAGATCGCGATCAAGAATCACTCGGCCAACCTGGCCGACCGGGAAGCGGACATCGCCTTGCGCTGGAACGGACCGGGCACGCAGCAAAGCCTGATCGGGCGCCGCGGCGCCACGGTCGGTGCCGGCCTCTACGCCTCCCGGGACTATCTGGAAGAATACGGACGCCCGGAGAAGGTGGAAGATCTGGCGGACCATGCCTGTGTCGGCTGGACAGTCGGCGATTTCTTCGGCTGGCCGTCCTCGGTCTCGGGTTCGGCAGTCGTTCCCAAGAACATCTCCTTCAAGGCCAACAGCCCCGCCAGTCACCTCAAGGGAATCGAAGCCGGCTTCGGGGTCGGCGTGACCTCACACCGGCTGGCGCGGCATTGCGAGAATGTCGAACGGATCCTGCCGGAATTCACGACCTCGCTGGACCTCTGGGTGGTGGCACACGAAACCGTCCGCAAGAGCGGGCGGGTCCGGGCGGCCTTTGACCACATCATTGCCCAGATGCAGGCCGATAGCGCCTATTTCACGCGCGGCGAGAGCTCCATCCTCTAGGCCTGATCAACCCTGTTCCGGCGGCGGTGCCGGCAGGGCGAGGATGTTCATGGCGATGGAAATGCGCTCGCGCGGCCCGTTATGCGGCCGAACGGCATGCATCATCCAGGACGGGAAAAGCACCAGCTTCCCCGGCTCCGGATGGACCCGGAATTGCGAGAGCTGCTGTTCACCGGTTTCGTCCTTGAAGACGAGGTCCGGTGCGACCATCCGCACCATGGGAAAGCGGGGGTCCTGGGCCACGAATGCGCCCTCGGTCTGGTCGCCGCCATCATCGATATAGAAGCTGGCCGACCAGAAGGAACCGGGATGGGCGTGCATCTGGTTGGAGGCCCCGGCGGGCGAGACATTGGCCCACATCTCCATGCCCATTTCATAGCGCGACTGGCCCTGCACACCATTGAGATCGCTGGTGAAGCGGCCGCATAATTGCAGGGTTTCACGCGCCAGGGTCATGGCCGGTTCACCGCCCCAGTTCAGCATTTCGATATCGGAATGCCAGCCATGGATGTTCGAGCGGCGCACGCCGGGAGAGCGGGCGCGCTGCGCCATGATCACCTCACGCAAGGCCGGCACCAGCGCATCGGCCTGCGGCAGGCGGACTTCGATAACCGGTGTGAAGAACAGCCGGTTGACCGTGATCTGCGGCTCGGACGCGGACATGCCTATTCCTCATCCCCATAGATCGACACGACCGGTTCGCCGCCTTCGCTCTGTCGCGCGCGGTACATGCCGGGCGTGTTAAAGCTCCAGGCGATATCCCCGTCAGCGGACAGGGCCACGATCCCGCCATCGCCTTCCATGGCAGTCAGCTCATCCTGGATGACCTGGTCCGCCGCGTCCTGCAGGGACAGGCCCTGCAGTTCGACCAGCATGCAGATGCGGCTGGCGACGGTCAGGCGGATGAAATACTCGCCCGTCCCCGTCGACGACACGCCGCAGCTTTCATTATTGGCATAGGTGCCGGCACCGATGATCGGGCTGTCACCGACCCGGCCCCAGCGCTTGGCAGTCGTTCCGCCCGTCGAGGTTCCGGCTGCGATATTGCCGTCCCGGTCCAGTGCCACGACGCCGACGGTTCCGAAGCGGTGCTCACGCGCATCGCGTTCCAGCGCCCCATGATCGACAGGTTCCGGCTCCGGCGCGCCTTCCGGGCGCGGCGGCACCGGCAGCCCCTGGCTGATCAGGGCGCGTTCCATGGAGGCCCAGCGGCGCTCGGTGAAGAACCAGGCCGGTTCGACGATTTCCAGACCCTGCTCGCGCGCAAAAGTCTCCGCACCCTCACCCTGGAGCATGACATGGCGGGAATTCTCCATGACTTGGCGGGCCAGGGAAATCGGGTGACGGACTTGCGTCACGCCGGCAATCGCGCCGGCATTCAGCGTCTCCCCATCCATGATGGAGGCATCCAGCTCATTGCGCCCGGCAGCCGTGAAGACTGCGCCCCGTCCGGAATTGAACAGCGGGTCGTCTTCCAGGCCCTGGATCACGGCGACCACGGCGTCGAGAGAGGAGCCCCCCTCATCCAGCACGGCTTCACCGCGGTCCAACGCCGCCTGCATGGCCGCCCGGTAGGCAGCGTCGGTTTCCGGTGTCATGGCGCCACGTTCAATCACGCCTGCACCGCCATGAATCACCAGAGCCCACTCACCCGGCTCATCCGCCAGGGCAGCAGAGGTCGACAAAAGCACGGCACAGGCCGCGGGCAGAATCTGGCGCAACATGATGACAACTCCCCAATTGGTTCGCCTGAAGACTTCCCTGTCAGCGGACGGGGTGCAAGCCCGGGACGCTGTCCGGCCCGCCGGCGATCAACCCTCGGACAGAATGCGGACCCGCGACCGGGCCAGCCGGCCCTGACGGTCAATGGCCGTGACGGAGTAGAAACCCGGGCCCGGCGGATACCAGACCGGCTCACCCACCGCATTGCGCTCCACGCGCGCCCCGTCGGCATACCAGGACAATTCGCCATCGGCCTGCGCCGACAGGATGAAGCCGCGCCCGGCCCGGTCGGCCCAGACTTCGGCCCCGTCCGGCGGAAACAGGATGTGCGGCGCCGGGTCCGCCTGGAAGTTCGCCAGCGTGTCCGGTGTCTCCGGCAGGGCGTCGCGATCCCCGGCACCGGCCAACCCGTCCGGATCGATCCGGCCGATCCCGTCCGCGAGGCGGAAGAGCAGTGGGAGGGCCCCTTCCCGTCCCGTCACGCCTTCGCGCGGCGCGCCATCGGCCCGGCCGGTCCAGACCACCAGGGTATAATCTCCCACCACCCCGGCCGCCCAGGCATCGCGAAATCCGTAGGACGTGCCGGTCTTGAAAGCGATATCCGGGGCATTGTGCGCCAGTGCTGCCGGCATGCGCCCGCCCGGATGGGGAGCCCGGCGCAGGATTTCCAGAATCTCCGCCGCTGATTCCCCGGTGACCACGGGATGCGCGGCGCCCGGCCGGGTCTCGTCCTCGAACCAGCGCAGCGACCGGGCCGCTCCGCCATCGCCCAGCGCGGCATAGAGCACGGCGATCTGGCGGACGGTCAGCCCCGCTCCGCCCAGGGCCACGGCAAGCCCGCTGTCCTGGCCTGCCGAACGCGGTCTTTGCGGTTGCGCGCCGGCAAAGCCGAGCACGGCATTGAACCGTCGGCCCCCCACCCCGTCCAAAGCCGTCACGGCCGGCACGTTGAGCGAATGCTGAAGCGCTTCGGCAATGGTGACGTCACCGCGAAAGCGGCGATCGAAATTGTCCGGCTGATAACCTGAAAACCGGCGCGGAAGATCGGCAATCCGCGTCCCGCCTGCGGCCAGACCATCGTCAAAGGCCATGCCGTAGATGAAGGGTTTCAGCGTCGAGCCCGGCGAGCGCGGACGATCCGTCAGGTCGATCCATCCCCCCGGCCGGCTGCGGCTGGCCGATCCCGCCAGCGCCCGCACCGAA
Source organism: Maricaulis alexandrii (assembly GCF_005871165.1). Lineage (GTDB taxonomy): Bacteria > Pseudomonadota > Alphaproteobacteria > Caulobacterales > Maricaulaceae > Maricaulis > Maricaulis alexandrii. The sequence goes on from NZ_SWKP01000003.1 coordinate 643,662, forward strand.
CGGGTATCGGTCTCCACCAGAAGGGCGGCAAACTGCACCGCTTCCGGCGTCTCCGAAGCCGCCAGGGAGAGCTCGTCCTGCAGCATGCGCTGCAAAGCGATATCCAGCGTGGACACGATATCGGCCGCGTCGGGCCGGGCCTGGCGCAAATCGGCCGCGGCATGCCAGGCATCGGCGGGGAAGGCCTGGCGGCCGGGCACCGGGTCGTGCGCCGCATCCGCGGCGGCGCCGGAGCGGGCCAGGCCGACCTCGGCCAGACGGTCCAGGACGTGGCCGCGGGCCTGCCGCGCTGTCTCCGGCCGCAGATCCGGCCGCCGCGCCTCCGGCGATTGCGGCAAGGCCAGCAGGAGCGCGATTTCCTCGATCGCCAGATCATCGGGCTCGCGGCCGAAATAGGCCCAGCTGGCGGACCGCACCCCTTCCAGATTGCCGCCATAGGGGGCGAGGGTCAGATAGGCTTCCAGGATCTCCTGTTTGGAATAGCGAAGCTCCAGCTGCAGGGCGCGCAGCATCTGGAAGGCCTTGGCGGCCAGCGTGCGCTCCCGCGGCTCCAGCAACCGGGCCAGCTGCATGGTGATGGTGGAGCCACCGGACACGATCCGGCCTGCCAGAAGACTGTCCCGGCTGGCCCGGACCAGGGCCAGCGGATCCACACCGGCATGGCTGTAGAAGCGGGAATCCTCATAGGCCAGCAAGGCTTCGATGAAGTCCGGATCGATGCTGTCCAGATCCGCGGCCAGACGCCAGCGTCCCTCGGTCACCGGAAAGGCGCGCAAGACCCGCCCCTCGCGGTCGCGGACCACGGTGGAGACTTCCTGCAGGGCGGCATCCAGCGGCGGCGGGAACCGCCGGTCGAGGGCCAGCAGTCCGACCAGCAATCCCAGACCGAGAACGGTGGCCCAGTATATCCGGTGCAGACCCAGCATGATCAGCCGCGTGGCGCGATCACGACCCGGCCTGTCTCGGACCGCGCGAAGGTGTCAGCGGCATACATGTCCTGCACCACCACACCCGGCAGGGTGTACTCACCCGGCGTGACGGCCCGGACGATATAGGCCACCCGCTCGGCCCGCTGATTGCGCAGATCGAGCGCCGCGACGAAACGGTCATCCCGGCTTTCAGCCACGCTGGGTGCATTGATCCGGCCCAGCCAGGCATAGAGCCCGTTCTGCCGGGCATCTTCCGGTTCGACCACGGCTTCGATCTCGAACCCGGGCGGCAGAAGGTCTTCCACAATCACCGGGATCAGACGGCGCGATTGCGGCGCGACCGTGATGTCGATCATCAGCCGGTCGCCCTGGACCAGGCTGGCCAGGTCCACCGGTGATCCATCGAGACGACGCACCCGCTTCTGTACCGCCACCCCTTCACGGGCCGCATCCGGCGGCGTGATCGACTGGCCATGGGCGATCTGGGTCACCCAGACCGGGTTGTCGCTCTCCACGGCGAAACCGGCCGGCCCCGCCAGAGCCTCGCCCGTCCATTCGAACTGGCCCGGCCCCGTCGCGATGAAGCCATCCGGCGCGGCGACCTGCACGCCCTCATCCCCCGACAGGGCGTGGGCAGCAGACAGGAGGAAGGCCTTTTCCTGAGTATTGAGACGTTCCGGTTCCGGCAGATCCGCTTGAACACGGTCGGCCAGCCGGGCGACACGCTCCGCATCGCCCACTTCGGCGGCCAGGGCGAGCACGCCCGCTAGGTCCCGGCGGGCGGACTGGTAGTAATTCCCCGGATTTTCGAAACCGAGCGCGGCTTCGGCGGCATCCAGCGCCGAGACTGTCCGCGCCTGGTCGCCGATCAGATAGAGCGCGGCGGCCAGCTGGGCCCGGGCGAGCGGGCTTTCGATCTGGGTCAGGCGTTCATCATGCATGTAGCGCAGGCGGGACCGGTCGACACGGCCGGCCCGGGCCAGGACATAGAGCGCGTAAGCGGCCGACCGGTCACTCAGGCGCTCCGCCGTGTCGGTCTGGCCCTGCCAGCGGTAGATGGAGGTGTCATAGCCGGACACGCGCCACATCTCGCCAGCGGCGACATGCTCCAGCGCCGCATAGGCGCGTTCCATCGCGGCATCCGGTACGGCATAGCCCGCCGCCTTGGCCCGCGCGAGAAAGTCGGTCATGTAGACGCCGATCCAGGGCCGCGCCGCGCGGTCGCCAACGCGCCACAGGCCGAACACGCCATCACTTCCCTGACGCGACAGGAGGGTGCCGATCGCCGCCTGCACCTCGGCCCGCGCCCCGTCCGGCCCGTCCAGACCGGCGGCGCTGGCCAGCGGTAGGGCGTGCAGGAGCGGCATGGCCCGGCTGGCGATCTGCTCACCGCAGCCATAGGGGTAGCGGTTCAGTGATCGCAACAACCCCGCCTCATCCAGCGGTGTCGGCGAGAAACCGAGCGAGAGGCTGGCAGACCCGTCCAGATAGGTAGACAGCACATCCGCCGGGACGGACCAGCGATCCCCCGGCATGACCCGTCCGCGCGACACGTCGGAGGAGGCCAGCCAGGCCGGCCGCACCTGGATCGGATAGGCCCGCGAGACATTGAAATCGCCCGGCCCGTCGAGGGTGAGCCCCACTTCGCCGATACCGGAACCGATGCCGGTGAGCGAATAACGCCGGTCGACGCGTTCGCCGGAGGCCAGCTGAAGCGTGTCGGAGGCTTCAAGGCCCACCGGACCCGAGCCGTTGAGTGAGGCTGTGTAGCCCCCGGCCTCGCCATCAACATTGTCCACGGTGAGTGTGGCGGTCGAGACATCACCCGGTGCCAGGAAGCGCGGCAGGATGAGCTCCGCCGGCACATCATCACGCACCGTCAGCGGCCGTGCGGCCTGGCCGACGGCCCGGCCGGTCCAGGCCACCGCCATGAGGCGAAGCTCGCCATTGAAGTCGGGGATGTCCAATTCGACCTGCGCACGGCCATCACGGCCCACTTCCACGGGACCAGAATAAAGCGCCACGGTCCGCGTCGGAACCACCGTCAGGCCGGCACCACCAATCTGGTCACCGCCCTGCCGCACGGGAGCGGCGGCTCCTTGATTGGGGTCGAGCAGGCGCCCGTAATCATCATAGAGATCCACATCCAGCCGCGCCTGGCCGAAATACCAGGCCTGCGGGTCCGGCGAGGCAAAACGGGTCAGGGCGAGAATGCCCTCATCCACAGCGGCGACGGAGACATAGGCCCCCGACCGTACGGGGCCTTCGATCTGAAGGTCCAACGAGACAGTCTGACGCGGCTCGATCCGGTCCGGCGCGTCAAAGCTTACCGAGAGGGTCCGATCCGACATGTCGACGGGCAGATAGCTGACCCCGACGGCGCGGCGCGGTGCCGGGCGATCCACGGGGTCGCGCGGCGTGTAGACCGTGACCATGGCATAGACACCGGCGCCCCAATCCTCCGTGACACGGAAATCGATCTCGGCGCCACCTTCCGGCAGGCTGATCGTACGGGTCTCCAGCACGCGGTCGCTCGCGATCACGACCTCGGCCTCCCCGGCATAGGGCGGCAGGATGGTGAGGCTGGCGCGATCCCCCACGGCGACAGGCTGATCGGGACCGGACACGGCAACCTGGTCGGGCGCCTGGGTGCCCGGCTCGCCGTCACCGCCCCAACCGACCCAGAAACCGGTGCTGGCTGTCACACCGGTGGCGTTGTCGGTGAGGATGAGCTGGTAATTCCCCCAATCCAGACCCGGCAGGGTCAGGCTGGCGGCCTCGCTGCCATCCAGGCCGATCACGCCGGTTTCGATGGGGACGACGTGACGGGTACGGCGCCACTGCCAACGGCCGCCATCGGTCCGGTACCAGTCATAATCCCAGTCGATCCGGACCAGTTGCCAGCCCAGTTCCACCCGGGCCAATTCGCCCTGACTGTCGAGGGCCACAAGACTGAAACCGGTCTCGCGATTGCGCGCAGCCCGTCCCTCGAATTGCGGCTGCAGACCCAGATAGATCGGGGCCGGACGATAGGGAATGCGCACATCATCGGCGACGGCACGGCCACCGGGTTCAATGGCGGAAATCACGCCCCGGATGCGCAGCGGCTGGGTGGCATCCTCGCCGAGACCTTGCGGATCAAGGGTTTGCACCGCAATACCGGCACCATCGGCGAAGGTGGATGGCAGGTCGAGCGAGCGCTCGCGGAACGGGGTGTCGTGACGGCCGAATTCATAACCGGACCAGTCCTCGAACGGGCTGGGGTCCACTTCGATCCGGAGCCGCCCCTCGACCGGCAATCCCGCGCCGGGCGCGCCATAAAGGAAGCGGACACGCGCCTCCACACTACGAGTTTCGCCTGCCAGGACCGGGGTTTGCGTATCGGCTTCAAGGTCCAGGCCGACGCGTTGCGGGACAAAATCCTCGACCGAAAAGCGCGTACTCGCGACCCGGCCATAGCCGTCCATCTCGGCGACAATCCGCCATTCGCCACGGGCAGCCGCGACCGGCAGATCATAGTCCCAGAAGACCGATCCGGCTTGTTCGGCCATTTCGTAGCGGACATTGGCAATCTCGATGCCATTGGGGCCGAAGGCGGTCAGGGTGACGGGGCGGTCGGAAATGGCGACAGCTTCGCTATCCCGCACCATGGCCCCGATGCGGACGGTCTCGCCCGGACGGTATATCCCCCGGTCCAACCAGAGATATCCATCCGCACCGTCGGGACGCTGACGGCCTCCAATGCCCTGGCCGGACAGGTCGACCGGATTGCGGCGGAAGTCGAGCACGGCGAAATCATTGTCGGGTCCGTAGGCCAGCAGGAGGCGCGGCGCCATGGCGCCCTCGCCCCGCACCAGTGGCGCGGCAAAACGGGCATGGCCGTCGGCATTCGTTGCCTCGCTGGCCAGGATCTCGTTGGACGCGGCGATCAGTTGAACGCGCACATCCTCCACCGGCTGCGCGGATTGCAGCGAACGCACCGTGAAATCGATCCCGTCCTGGCTGCGATAGGCGGTCAGGGCCAGATCGGTGATGACCAGCCAGCGTGTGGCGCGGGCGGGATTGCGGTAGCCGTCATCGGCCTCGGCCGCATCGCGAAGGGCAATGAAATAAGCGCCGGGCGTCAGGGTGCCGATGGCTTCGGCCAGGGGAAAGACAGTGGTGACCGGCGTGTTGAGCGCCCCAGCCGTATCCATCTCGCCCGACCAGATTGGTTCGCCGACATCGGAGGCGCGCTCTTCCGGCGGCGTCCAGTTGTAATCGCCTTCAGCGCCGTTGAAGCCCTGGGTGATGGAGCGGAAGGCCAGGGCCCGGTCCGTGACGCGCCACAGCTCGATGGCGACCGTGTCGACATTGACGGTTTCGATGGCCAGACCGTCCGCATCCCGGCGCGGAAGGATGACCCCGTCGCCGGCAAGCCCGACATAGGCGGGGCGGTCCCCGAAATCGACCGGGATGGTTTCGTCTACCGGCAGGGTCTGTCCGTCAGCGGCGGGCAGGCCTGTGCGCAGGACAATCTCCTGGCCATCCCCGAAACCCAGACCACCCACGCACAGGGTTTGTCCACTCACGGACAGGGCGATGGGGCGTTGCGGGGTGACAGTGACATAGGAGGCGTAATCCACGGCCGGATCGAGCGGCTGCGTGAAGCCCAGGCACAGTCCCGGCGCGTCGCCATCAACGCTAACCTCGTAACGCAAGAAGGAAAATTGGGTCGCGACCTCGGTTTCGGCACGCGGCGCATCGGCCGGACGGGCATTCAGTTCAGGCCCTGTATCCTCCGGCTGGGAGGGCGAACAGGCCGCCAAGCCCAAGCCCAGGATGCACGCTGCCAGTCCGCTGCGCCAATTCATCATGCCGACACTCCCCTTCCCGAAGAGGGCAAGCATAAGACATTGTTAACAAAATAGCACCGGGGAAATTGGCCACCGATCAAGTTTCCCGGTCTCAATCCACCGGAATACCGCACAGGGCGGCGATGGTGCGCCAGGGCAAGGCCGCCGACGCAACAGCGACAAGAATGATCAGCAAACCGGTCATGATGCGCGTGCGAGGGGATCGAAGACGCCCCAAAAGGCGGACAAAACCGAACACGGACAGGATTACCGCCGGAACCGTTCCCAACCCGAATCCGGCCATGATCAGCATCCCGGTCCCCACATGCCCGGTCAGCATCGCGTAGAAGAGCATCGCATAGACCATGCCGCAGGGCAGGAAGCCCCAGACGAAGCCGGCGACCAGCGGACTGGCCGATGAAAGCGCCCCGGCGAAGGGCTTCTGCGTCCAGGTGACGATATGGTGTCCCACCCGGTCAAACCCGGCCAGCGACGGCGCCCAACCGGCGACCGACAGGCCGATATAGACGAGCACGACGGCCGCCGCCCAGCGCAGGATAAGATGCAGGCCGGTCTGGTCGAACCCGATATAGACGGTGGATCCCAGCGCCGCGAGCAGACCACCCGCCATGATATAGGCGAGGATCCGGCCGAGCTGGGCGAGCAGGAGAATGCGCGCCTGGCGGCCGGGGCCGGCATCCGCGCCCCCCAGGGAGAGGGTCAGGCTGGTGGCGATGCCACCGCACATGCCGATGCAGTGCAGGCTGGACGCAAAACCGGCCAGAAAACCGCCAACAAAGCTCAGATCGGAAAATGTGGCTGGCGTCATGACCACCTCGAGAACAGGCCCTGTCTTTGCCCGGACATTCCCACAAGAAAACTGTGGCGTAATGACGCAAAACAGCCAAAGCTGTCGGGACTATAACAAGAGGGTGGAGGAGATCATGGTTGAATTGAAGCGCGTACGCCGCGACGCACCCTGGGCCTGGCTGAAAGCCGGATGGGCGGACCTGATCCGCGCCCCGCGGGTCGCGCTGAGCTATGGGCTGATCTTCGTCGGTGCCGGCGGGCTGATCTCCCTGGCGCTGCACCTGCTGAACATGTCCGCCGTGGTTCCGGTCTTTCTGAGCGGGTTCGCCCTGATCGGACCGGCCCTGGCGACCGGCATCTACCAGGTCTCGCGGGCTTTCGAACGGGGCGAGAAGCCGCGTTTCCGGGTCATCATCTCGCGCTTCCCGTCGCGCATTTCGCAGATCGGTTTTCTGAGCATCCTGCTCGCCCTGCTCCTGATGCTGTGGGTGCGGGCCGCACAATTCCTGCTCGTGGCCATCGCCCCGGACAGTCCGCTCACCCCCGATGCGTTCGCGGAATTCGCAATCTCGGACACGACGGGCCTGACCCTGATCGTGGTCGGGACGCTGATCGGCGGCTTCCTGGCTGCCGTGGCCTTCGCCATGTCCGCCCTCTCCTTCCCCATGCTGATCGACCAGGATGTGGATGCGGTGACGGCGATGGTGGCCAGCTTCAAGGCGGTCTTCGCCCAGCCTTTCGTCATGCTGACCTGGGCCTGGCTGATCGCCTTCATGGTGGTGGCAGGATCGGTGGTCTTCCTGATCGGCCTGGCCGTGACCTTCCCCTGGATCGCCCTGGCGACCTGGCACGCCTACCGGGACTTTGCGCCCACGCCGTCAGCGTCCGCACCGGCCTGATCATTCTCATCGTCTGAAGGCGGGATCGGCTTGTCGTCATCCATCAGGATGCGATGGGCCGCCCCGTCCAGATCATCGAACTGCCCGGATTTCAGGCTCCACATGAAAGCCAGAAGGCCGAGCGCGCCCATGCCGAGGGCAACGGGAATAAGCCAGATCAGAACAGACATCAGCGCGACAGTCTCAAGGCATTGAGGGTGACCAGGATGGACGAGCCCGACATGGCGATGGCGGCCACGAGCGGGGTCACGAAGCCGAACACGGCGAGCGGTACGGCGATCATGTTGTAGATGACGGCGAGGCCGAAATTCTCCAGCACGCGGCGCTTGGCCCCGCGCGAGACATCCAGCGCCACAACGGCACTGTCCAGCTTGTCCGCCTGCAAGACAAAATCCGCGGCGGCCTGGGATATCTCCGCCGCCGAGGCCAGCGAGATCGAAACGTCGGCCGCCGCCAGGGCCGGCGCGTCATTGATCCCGTCCCCGATCATGGCAACGGTCCGCCCCTCGGCCTTGAGCGCCTCGAGCCGGGCAATCTTGTCCTGGGGCTTCAGCTCGGCCTGCCAGTCATCCAGTCCCAGTTCGCGGGCAATGGCCGCGACCGGACCGCTGCGATCGCCGGACAGGAGTTCGATCTGGCAGCCGCGTGCATGCAGCGCTTCGATCGTCGCCCGGGCATCCGCCCGCAGCTGGTCCTGGAATCGGAAACAGACCGGCTCGGCTTCACCCACCTGAAGCCAGGCTTCCGTATAGGCGGCGTCACGGGTCTCGATACCCATCCAGCGGGCCGAGCCGAAACGGATGGAGACCCCATCTTCCACGGCTTCGATACCGCCGCCGGAGACCTCTTTCACCTGAGACGCCACCTCGCCCATGCCGGCGGCATCGGCCACGGCGCGGGACAGGGGATGGCGGCTGGTCCGTGCCAGACGCGCCGCGGTCTGGAAGGCGTCCTCGGCAATCTCGTCACGATTGATCAGGCGCGGCCGGCCTTCGGTCAACGTCCCGGTCTTGTCGAACACGGCCGTGTCGATCCCGGCCAGGCGTTCCATGGCATCACCGGATTTCACCAGCACGCCTTCGCGGTAGAGCCGCCCGGAGGCCACGACCTGGACCGCCGGAACCGCCAGTCCCAGCGCACAGGGACAGGTGATGATCAGAACCGCAATCGCATTGATGATGGCCGGACGCGGCTCGCCGCCGATGATGAACCAGCCGACCAGGGTCAGGGCCGCCAGGGTGTGGACCACGGGGACATAGAGCTTGGCCGCCCGGTCCGCGAGCTTCACATAGCGCGAGCGCGATTGCTCGCCAGCCTCGACCATGCGGGTGATCTCGGCGAGCAGGGAATTGTCGCGGTCGGCGGTCGCTTCCAGAACCAGTTTGGCATCCAGATTGAGCATGCCGGAGAATATCTCCGTCCCGGGCCGCGCTTCCACGGGCTGGGTCTCGCCGGTGACCAGAGAGCCGTCCAGTGCGCCCTGCCCTTCGATGATGACGGCATCGACCGGCACGCGGTCCCCCGCAGCGAGAACCAGATGGTCGCCGGACTTCACCTCGCGGGCCGGGATCGCCTCGACCCGGCCATCCGGGCGCAGGCGATTGGCGGTGGCCGCCTGCATCGCCGCCAGCCCGCGCGCCGCCTCTCCGGCCCGGGCCCGCAGACGCATGTCCAGGAAGCGCCCGATCAGCAGGAAGAAGAGCAGCATGACGGCTGCGTCGTAATAGGTATGGCCGTGACCGATGAAGGTTTCCCAGATCGACAGGCCGCAGGCCAAGAAGACCGCCAGGGAAATCGGCACATCCATGTTCACATGGCCATTGCGCAGCGCCGTCCAGGCCGAGCGGAAGAAGGGCTGGCCGGCATAGGCCGCGGCGGGCAGGACGATGAGCGCCGAGATGCGGTGCATCAGAGACTGCATGGTCTCGGTCATTTCCATTCCGCCTGCCCAGACGGAAATGGAGAGCAGCATGACATTGGCCATCGCGAAACCGGCCACCGCCATGGCGCGCAGGAGTTTGCGCTCCTCTTCCTTTTGCGGGTCGGCTTCGCTCTCCGGTTCGTAGGGCGTGGCGGGATAGCCGATGGAGCGCAACTTCCCGACATATTCCGCCGCCAGGGCCGGGTCGCCACGCCAGGACAGGGCCAAGCGGCCGGTCGACAGGTTCAGCCGGGCATTCTCGACCCGGGGATCCTCGCGCAGACCGGATTCGATGCGGGCGATACAGCCGGCGCAGACCGCGCCACGCACCAGAAGGTCAAGGCGCGACTGGCCGTCCGCGATGCGGACAAAGGCCTGGGGATCAACGGAATTGCCGGTGTCCAGATGCGTGGTGTCTAGGGCAGCCACAGCTCATGCTCCATCTCGAAGGGGGCGTCCCCTTCATTGACGGCGTGCAGATGCCAGTTGCCGGAACCGGCGCAATCCAGCGGCACTTCATAGACGCCGGTGCGGGCTTCCCGGAAGGCCAGCTCGCAATCCCGGTCGGTATTGGTGGGATGGTGGAGCGAGCCGGCAAGGGCCAGACCGGAGACGGGCGTCCCGGCGGCATCGAGCACTTCGACGAGCAGCCGCGTGTCGACCACATTCACATGGGCCGTCCAGCCCAGCTCGGCCTGGGCATGACGCCGGTTGAGCGTCTCATTGTAATTGAGCCCCTGATAATAGGAACGCGGCACGTCCTCACCCGGATGGGTGCGCACCGCCATGGTGATGAAGGTCGCATTCACGCCGATCGTGACGCCGAAGAAGAGCAGGATCATCACCAGGACATGCCAGCCCCGGACCGGATTCAAGAACCCCTTCATTCTCCTGCTCCCGTAATGATCATGGTGGGTGTTGTCGCCGATTCGCCGGTGGTGCGATCCGTCACGCGGAACCGCAATTCCTCGCGCGGCCCTTCGATCGCATCAGCGGGAAGCGTCAAGTATAGCACAAAGTCCCGGGTCCGGTCGGCATCGATGTCCAGCCGCATCGGATCCTCTTCCGGCGCACCGAGCACCCGCACCTGGATGGACGGATCCCCTTCCACGGCCAGGTCCATGATGCGCGGCTCATTGGCCTTGTTGACCACTTTGAGCGTGTAGCCATTGCGCACCGATCCGTCGGACAGGATGACATAGTTGGGATTGCGGTCGCGCTGGGAATTGAGCTCGAGCGTCGTCCGGGTGACCAGGCCGGCGAGCATGACGGCGGCAACGAGTACGAAGGCCACGGCATAGACCATGGTGCGGGCGCGGAAGAAGCGGTAGCGCGGCTTCTCGCCCCGTTCGAACCGGTCGACATTGTCATCGGTCTCGTAGGTGATGAGCCCTGTCGGACGTCCGACCTTCTTCATGATGTCGTCGCAGGCATCGATGCACAGGGCGCACTGGATGCATTCCAGCTGCGAGCCCTCGCGGATATCCACGCCCATCGGGCAGACCGCGACGCATTGCTTGCAGTCGATGCAATCGCCCCGGCCCTCCCAGCTTTCCGACTTCTTGTGCGCGCCGCGCGGCTCGCCCCGGTCGAAGCGATAGGTGACATTGAGGGCTTCACGGTCCGTCATTGCCGCCTGGATGCGCGGCCACGGGCACATATAGGTGCACACCTGCTCACGCATGGTGCCGGCCAGCGTATAGGTGGTGAAGGTCAGGACACCGGCGAACAGATAGGAGGACGGTTCTGCCTGGCCGGTGAAGAAATTGGCCAGCGTGTCATAGGCATCGTGGAAATAGAGAATCCACGCCCCGCCCGTGGCCAGGGCGATCAGGAGCCAGACCGTGTGCTTGCCGAGCTTCCGCCAGGCCTTGTTGAAAGACCATTTCGCCTTGTCCAGGCGCATGCGGGCATTGCGGTCGCCCTCGAACAGGCGCTCGACCCAGATGAAGAGGTCGGTCCAGACGGTCTGCGGGCAGGCATAGCCACACCAGACCCGGCCGAACAGCGCCGTGGCGAGAAACAGGGCCAGGGCCGCCAGAATGAGCAGGCCGGTAATGTAATAGACTTCCTGCGGCCAGATCTCGATGAAGAAGAAGTAGAAACGGCGGCCGGCGAAATCGACCAGGACCGCCTGGTCCGGCGCGTCAGGACCGCGGTCCCAGCGCAGGAAGGGCACGAGATAGTAGATGCCCAGGGTCACGGCCATGACCAGCCATTTCAGGGACCGGAACTTGCCGTGCGCCAGCTTGGGGTAGATTTGCTCGCGCTTCTTGTAGAGTTCGCGCGTATCCGCGGCGTTGACAGCCTCGGCCTTGGATTGCCGGATGCCAGGCGCCGCCATGGCGTGTTTTTGTTGTTCGCTCATGACGACGCTCTAACGTGTCTCCAGCTTGCAGACGATGCGACCTAGCGCCCCGTGGGACCGTTGGTCGCAGTCTCCGCTTCACCGCCGCCCAGCAGATAGACATAGGCAGCCAGGGCATCGATCGTGGCATCGTCCAGACGGCCTTCCCAGGCCGGCATGACGCCGTAGGGGCCGCGATAAATGACATCGATCACCTGCGACCGCTCACCGCCATACAGCCAGTCACGGTCCGTCAGGTTCGGAGCCCCCTGCAGGCGGTCACCTGTCCCGTCCGGCATGTGGCAGCTGGCACACTGGGCCTGGTAAATGGTCTCACCATTCTCCAGCGCCTCGGCCGAAGCCTCATGACCCGACAGGGAGAGGACATAGTCGGCGACATCGGCAATCTCGCTGCGGCTCAACAATTCATCGCGGCCGAAGGACGGCATTTGCGAGAAGTGCGTGTCGGGATGCTCGGCGCGAATGCCGAAGCGGATCGTGGTGCGGATTTCGTCATAGGAGCCGCCCCACAGCCAGACATCGTCATTCAGGTTGGGATAGCCCACGAAGCCTTGGGCCCCGGCCCCGTGACAAGTGGCGCAATTATCGCCGAAGGCCGATTCACCGGCCGCGCGGACAAAGCCGAGCAGTTGGGGATCATTCTCGATCTGATCGATCGAGGCGCCTTCCAGAGCGGCAAAGCCACTGGCCCGCTGGGCCTGGAGCTCTTCCACCGCAGCCGCGACATTGGCGCGTTCGGAGTGATCACGCAGACCGCGGGTGTGGTCGGTTTCACCCGCCAGGCCCGGCAGGGCCGGCCAGGCCGGCATCAGGACCCAGTAGACCACCGCCCAAGCGCAGGTCGCGTAGAAGATCCACAGCCACCAGCGCGGCAGGGGCGTGTCGAGTTCCTTGATCCCGTCCCAGGTGTGGCCCGTGGTCTGGGTGCCCGAGTGGGCGTCGTGTTCGACGTCGTGCTCATTATCGGACATGGATTTCGTCCTCATTCTGTCCGGACGTTTCCGGTGCATCGGATTCCGTGAGGGGCGCATTCGCCGCGGCGTCGAACTTCGCCTGGTTGCGGGGCCAGAGCGCATAGGCCAGCACACCCGCAAACAGGATCATGAAGATCAGGAGCCCCCCGGTCTGGGCGAAGGTGGAGAGTGTCTCGTACATCGCCCTACCTCAGATTTTCGTCGGCTTCGGCTTCATAGGTGGAGAAGTCCACCATGGTGCCGAGCACCTGGAGATAGGCCACCAGCGCGTCCATCTCTGTGACCCGCGACGGGTCGCCGTCGAAGTCCCGCATGAGGGCGTCCGGATAGCGTTCCTGGAAGCCGTCATAATCCATGGCGTACGGGTCGAGCTGGGTGGTCACGTCGGACACGGCCATCTCGATCATCTCGTCCGAGTAAGGCACGCCCACCCGGCGCAGGGCCCGGAGATTGGCGGCGACATTCTCGAAATCGAGCTCGCTCTCGGCCAGGAAGGGATAGTCCGGCATGATGGATTCCGGCACCACGGACTGAGGATTGGTCAGGTGGTCACGGTGCCATTCGTCCGAATACTTGCCCCCGACGCGGGCGAGGTCCGGCCCCGTCCGTTTGGAGCCCCACTGGAAGGGGTGATCATACATGCTCTCGGCCGCAAGCGAGTAGTGGCCGTAGCGCTCGACCTCGTCGCGCAGCGGGCGGACCATCTGCGAGTGGCAGTTATAGCAGCCCTCACGGATGTAGATGTCGCGGCCGATCTGCTCGAGCGGGGTGTAGGGGCGCACGCCCTCCACTTCCTCGATCGTGGAGTCCAGATAGAAGAGCGGTGCGATCTCGACGATCCCGCCGATCGACACGGTGACGAGGACGCCAACCGTGAGGATCAGGGAGTTCTGCTCGAACAGCTTGTTGTGGAGCTTGCTCCAGCGGCTTTTAGACTGTGCCATCAGACGCTCCCTTACTGTGCCGGAATGGCGGCGGTTTGAGGCACGACATTCTCGTCTTCCTCAGTCACGTCGCCCTTGATGGTGCGGTAGACATTGTAGGCCATGATCAGCGCCCCACCGAGGTAGAGCAGACCACCGACGGCCCGGATGATGTACTGGATGTGCATCGCTTCCACGGTCTCCACGAAGGAGAATTCCAGGAAGCCGAGCTCGTTATAGGCCCGCCACATCAGACCCTGCATGATCCCGGCGACCCACATCGAGGTGATGTAGAGCAGGATGCCGAAGGTCGCGATCCAGAAGTGCCAGTCGACCAGCGCCTTGGAGTGCATGCCCTTGCGCTTCCACAGCCAGGGAACCAGGCAGTACATGGCACCGAAGGAGATGAAGCCGACCCAGCCCAGGGCACCGGAGTGCACGTGACCAATGGTCCAGTCGGTATAGTGCGAGAGCGCGTTCACGGCGCGGATCGACATGACGGGACCTTCAAAGGTCGACATGCCGTAGAAGGCGACCGAGAGGACCAGCATCCGCACGACCGGGTCGGTGCGCAGCTTGTCCCACGCCCCCGACAGGGTCATCAGGCCGTTGATCATCCCGCCCCAGGACGGCATCCACAGCATGATCGAGAAGGTCATGCCCAGCGTCTGCGCCCATTCCGGCAGGGCCGTGTAGTGCAGGTGGTGCGGACCGGCCCAGATATAGATGAAGATCAGCGACCAGAAGTGGATGATCGACAGGCGGTAGGAATAGACCGGACGTTGCACGCGTTTGGGGATGAAGTAGTACATGATCCCCAGGAAGCCGGCCGTCAGGAAGAAGCCCACCGCATTGTGGCCGTACCACCACTGCGTCAGCGCATCCTGCACCCCGGCGAACAGCGAGTAGCTGCGCGAACCGAAGAAATCGACCGGCATGGCCAGATTGTTGACCACGTGCAGGACGGCAATGGTCACGATGAAGGCCAGGTAGAACCAGTTCGCCACATAGATATGCGGCTCCTTGCGCTTCCAGAGCGTGCCCAGGAAGACGAGGAGATAGACGACCCAGACCAGGGTCAGCCAGATATCAGCATACCATTCCGGCTCGGCATATTCCTTCGACTGGGTGATGCCGATGATATAGCCGGAGGCCGCGATGACGATGAAGAACTGGTATCCCCAGAACACGAACCAGGGCCAGATCCCGCCGGCAATCCGGGTGCGGCAAGTGCGCTGGACCACGTAGAAGGAGGTGGCCAGCAAGGCGTTACCGCCAAAGGCGAAGATCACCGCCGAGGTGTGCAGCGGGCGCAGACGGCCGAAATTGGTGAAGCCGAAAGCCTCGATATTGAGCACCGGGAAGGCCAGCTGCAGGGCGATGATCACCCCGACCAGCAAGCCGGCAATGCCCCAGAACATGGTGGCGATGACGCCGGCCTTGATCAGGTTTTCATTGTATTCCCGCTCGTCATTGATCACGCCACCGCCGGCCATGGTGCCGACGAGCATGATGATGCCGGTCAGGAAACCGCCCAGGATCAGCCAGGACTGACCCCGCATGGCGGCGTCGGGTGCATAGGCAGCCGCGAAGAGCGACCACAAAGCCCCAAGAATTGTGATGAGAAAGACGGCTGCCGTGCTGGGATCGTTCCCGGCCCGACGAAGCCCTTGAGCGATCGTCATTTGCGCCCCCGGATGGCTGTTATTGGCCCCGGTGTAGCGCAGAATTCCGCAAAAACTCTATGGCAATTTGTCGCGTGCGACGAAAGGGTTCTGCGCCACATCCTTGACGGGCAGTGGAGCACACGACCGGTCGCATGTCACCACTTGAACAAACGTCCCCCTTCCCGCACACACGTATAAAAATATGGGAGGAAAGAATGGGTTGGTCCCTGTCCATCGACAAGACGTCGATCAATGACGCCAAGATCGCGCAATTTAATGAAACCCCGCTGCAGGATGGCGAGACCCGCCTGCGCGTGGATCGCTTTGCCCTGACGGCCAATAACATCACCTATGCGGCCTTCGGTCATGCGATGCGGTACTGGGATTTCTTCCCGGGTGAGGATGGCCGCGGCCGGCTCCCGGTCTGGGGGTTCGCGGAAATTGTGGAAAACACGGTCGAGGGCCTGTCGGTCGGCGAGCGGATCTATGGCTATTTCCCGGCCGGGTCCGAACTCATCGTCAAACCGGGCCGGATCGAGGATCAGCGATTCTTCGACATGGCCGAACACCGGGCCGAACTGGCGCCCGCCTACAACACCTATACCCGCTGCGCCGCGGATCCGGCCTGGTCGCAGGCGATGGAGCCGGCGCAGATGGTGCTGCAGCCGCTCTTCATCACGGCTTTTCTGCTGGACTTCCACCTGCGCGACAAGGCGGACGGCCCGGTCCTGCTGACCAGTGCCTCCTCCAAGACGGCGATCGCCCTCGCCTTCCTGCTCAAGGCCGCCGGCAAGCCGGCCCACGCCCTGACCTCGCCCCGCAATGCGGACTTCGTCAAAGGCCTGGACCTCTATGACGGGGTGACGACCTATGATGACCTGGACGGGCTGACCGGAATGGACGGCGCTGTGATCGTGGATTTCGCGGGCGACTCGAAACTCAACAAGGCCCTGCACGAAACACTGGCCGGCCAGCTGGAGGCGAATATCCGCGTCGGCGGAGCGCACTGGGAAAACAGTGCCCCGCCCAAGGATTTGCCGCCGCCCAAACCGCAATTCTTCTTTGCGCCGGATGCGGCCCGCACGCTGATCAAGGAATGGGGCCAGGACGAGTTTGACCGGGTCTACAAAAGCGCCTGGACGAATTTCGCCAACGCGGCTTCAAACCTGTTCGACTTTCAGGCCTATCCGGGCGCCGACGGCTGCCAGGAAACCTATGACGCCCTGATCAAGGGCGAGGTCCCGGCCAAGGCGGCGCTCTACGTGCAGAATTAGAGGATGACGAGACCGGTCAGAGAATGCTCTGGCCGGTCTTTTCCCAATCGGCCATGAAGGCTTCCAGGCCGGCATCGGTGAGCTTGTGCTTGACCAGGCCCTTGAGCACGGAGGGCGGCACGGTGGCGACATCGGCACCGGCCAGGGCGCATTGCTGGACATGGTCGGCGGAACGGATCGAGGCGGCGAGGATCTGCGTCTCGAAGCCGTAATTGTCGTAGATGATCCGCAAATTCTCGATCAACTCCATCCCGTCGACGCCGAGATCGTCCAGTCGGCCGATGAAGGGCGAGATATAGGTGGCCCCGGCCTTGGCGGCGAGCAGGCCCTGATTGGCCGAGAAGCACAGGGTGACATTGGTCTTGATGCCGTCAGCGGTGAGTCCCTGGCAGGCTTTCAGGCCTTCAAACGTCAGGGGCAGTTTCACCACGACATTGTCGGCCAGGGCGGCCAGTTTGCGGCCCTCTTCCAGCATGGTGGGGGCGTCGAGCGCGGTGACCTCGGCGCTGACCGGGCCGGAGACGAGCGCACAGATTTCCTTCGTCACCTCAATGAAATCGCGGCCCGATTTGGCGATCAGGGACGGGTTGGTGGTCACACCATCCACGAGGCCCGCTTCGTCCAGTTCACGGATATCGACGATGTCGGCGGTATCTACGAAGAATTTCATGTCTCATCTCCCGTCAGGACACGCACCAGGCTCCGGTGAGCCTGATTGCACGTGCGCCTAGCATGCGTGTGTGACGATGGGATGCCAAGCGGGGCTGTGCAGGTTGTTCGTGGCAAATTCTGGCTGGTCACGACATTGGTTTGGAAATCCGGCGGGTTGTTTCCTATGCCGCAGCATCGGCGCTACGCGCCTGATCCGACAAATCCAGGATGATTGAATGTTTGCGTGTGAAGCCCTGGCCAGCGCCCTGCTGGCATTGAGTGCTCCGGACCACGGGGCGTATGAATGTGTGGAGACAGAGGCCGGAATTGCCGTAGCCCGGGATGTGGAAACCGCACACAGGTTCGCGACCGCCATTGAAACAGCCCGGTCCCAGTTCAGCGTCCACTACGGATCCGCACCGCAGCAGCGAGTCGCCATCGTCCAGGGCAATACCGCCCGGGCCGAACTGGCGCCGAGACTGATTCATGAGGGGTATTCCGTGGTGCTGCCCTGGCTGGATCCGGCCGAGGAACGGGCCCAGCTTGCCGAGCGCATCCGAGCCCAGGTCGCCGGCCAGCTGCCCGACCTGCCGGACGACCGGATCGATGCGCTGGTGGCCCGGGCCCTGCCGGCCCCGGAGGAGCCCACCCCGCGTGACATCGCTCTCGATACGGCTGCCATTGCCCATGAACTGGGTCATCTCTGGTATATCCGGACCTTCTGGACGGCAGAGGCCGGCACGGAGTCGCACTATGGTGGCCCGGCCCCGGACTGGCTGGACGAGATCGCCGGGGTCGCGATGGAAACCGGCGACTTGCTGGACCAGCGCCGGGCCGCGCTGCGCGATCCGCAACGCGGTCCCTATCCGCCCCTGTCGGACTTTCTCGCCATGCCCCACCCACTGGCCGTTCTGGCCGCCGCGGCCGCGGAACAGCATCAAGGCGAGATCGGTGAAGGACAGGCCCGGGTGATCCGTCTGAGCGGGGAAGACGCCGAACGCCTCCTCAATGGTGCCGCGACCGACCCGTCGAGCTACTACATCCAGGCTCGCGGATTTCTGGATTATCTGACCGACCGCGCCGGCCGTGCGCCCCTGATCCCCCTGACCCAGGCCCTGCAATCGGGCCAAACGCTGGATGAATGGCTTGCCGACGCGGGAGCGGCGCATGGGTTGCCCGGCAGTGTCGACGCGCTGGAGGCGGACTGGGAGGCCTGGCTGGGTGGCGTGCGTGGGGCGCCTTGAGGGGGCGCAATCCTGACCGAGTTGGCATCGGAACGCTTCGCGTTTCACCCCTTCCGCCCGCTTCGCGGGCACCTTCCCCATCAAGGGGAAGGAGGGCCTGTCATGTCCTCGATCAGTGTCATGATCCCGTCCATCACGGCGGAGATGTCGTTGTGGACTTCGTGGTTCCAGGCACGAAAGACGGTGAAGCCCTGGCTTTTCAGCCACGCATCGCGCTGTGCATCGCGTCGTGCATGACCATCGAGCGTGTGTTGGCCTCCATCGATCTCCACAATCAGTTTGGGATGGAAGCAGGCAAAATCGACGATAAAGGGACCCAGCGGGACTTGCCGCCGGAACTTGATCCCGGACGAGCGCCATTCACGAAGATGAAGCCAGACCTTGGCTTCGTGCTTGGTCAGCCGACGACGCAATGCTTTGGCTTGGGATGTCAGCGGGCTCCTCATGCCCTGATCCAAGCACAATGGGGCCGGTTGCAGCGTGATGCAGATCGCACCCGCCCTCCTCGCCCTTGATGGGCGAGGGGGACCGCGAAGCGGTGGAGTGGGTGACTTGCAAAGACCAGAAAGCGCGTCGCGCTTTCGCCATATCCCCCTACCCCACCGATTTCCGCATGCGGGTCAGGGGCACGCCCACACCATCCGGTGTCGGTTCATACCAGTCCTCCACCGGTTCGTAGCCGGCGGCCTTGTAGAGGTGGGCGCCGGAGCGGGTGGCGGCGAGTTCGACGGTGGTGAAGCCGGCGGCGGCGGCTTCGGCTTCACAGCGGGTGAGGATGAGCCGGCCGAGGCCCTGACGGGTGAAGTCGGGATGGGTGTACATGGCGCGCACGCGGGCCGGTTCCGTCTTCGGATCGAGCGGACGGGAATTGCGGCCGGCGGTGGCATCGCCACCGAACAGGGTGGCCCGGCGGGACCAGCCGCCACAGGCAACCAGCGTGTCACCGGACCAGACGGTGAGATAGGTGCCATCCCCGACGAGCTCGCGATCCACGCCCATGATGTGGCGCGAGGCCGCGACTTCGGCGTCGTCGAGATCGGCGGGCAGAAGCGCGGCAATCGAGTGTTCGACCAGGGCCTCGATGGCGGGAACATCCAGCGGTGTGGCGTGGCGGACGATCATGTCGGGCTGTCTCCGGGAATAATCGGCGCGGCCGTCAGCAGCCGCCGTTTCGAGCACGGCCATGATCAATATCCTGCCGGCTCGACCCGGAAACCCGCCTCGCGCAGTGCGGCCTCGATCCGGTCCATATGGGCGGCGTCCTGCGCCTCCAGGGAGATGTCGATATAGGTCACCTTGGCGGGCAGGTCCGAGAAGGTCTTGTGATAGGCCACATCGGTGACATTACCCTCGGCGCGGGAGATCACCTCGGAGACCTTTGAGAGCTGGCCGGGCACATCGACCAATTCGATGCGCAGGCGCGCCAGACGGCGTGAGCGGGCCAGATCGCGCAGGAGGAGCGAGGACAGGAGGCGGGTGTCGACATTGCCGCCGGTGAGGACGAGACCAACCTTCTTGCCGCGGAACCGGTCCGGATCCGCCAGAAGACCGGCGAGCCCCGCTGCACCGGCGCCCTCGGGCAGGACGCGAAGATGGGAGATGAAAAGGTTGAGCGCGCGCTCGATCTGGCGCTCATCAACCAGCAGGACCTCATCCAGCAGATCCATGAGGATGGCGCGGGTCGCCTCGCCCGGATCGCGCACGGCGATGCCCTCGGCCAGGGTGAAGCCGCCGATCGGCCGGTTTGTCCCGTGATAGAGATTGGCGAAGGAGGGAAAGAGGTCGGACTGGACGCCGACCAGTTCGATTTCCGGATTGATGCGTCGGGCCGCCAGGCCGCAACCGGCCGCCAGGCCACCCCCGCCGATCGGCAGGACGAGCGTGTCCAGATCGGGATATTGGGCCAGCATTTCCATCGCCAGCGTGCCCTGCCCGGCCAGCACGACCGGATCATCGAAGGGATGGACGAAGACCGCACCGGTCGCCTCGCTGAGAGAGGCGGCATGCGCTTTGGCCGCATCGAAATCGGCGCCGACGATGTCGACCTCGGCCCCCAGGGCCCTGGTCTGGTGCACTTTCACCATCGGCGTGCCTTCCGGCATCACGATGGTCGCCTTGATGCCCATGGCCACGGCATGGCGTGCCACGCCCTGGGCGTGATTGCCGGCCGAGGCTGCCACGACACCGCGCTTGCGCTCCTCCTCCGTCAGGGCGGACAGGCGGGCAAAGGCGCCGCGCTCCTTGAAGGAGCCGGTGGCCTGGAGATTTTCCAGCTTGACCACGACCTCGCAATCCAGCGCCTTGGACAGGGCCGGTGATGGCAAGCAGGGCGAATTGAGAATCCCGCCCATGCCCTGTGCGTGGAGGGATTCAACAAAGGCGAAGGCGCCGGTGAGATCCGGAGCGAACGGAGTTTCGGTTTTCAACGCAGTATGGGGCATGCGGGTCTCCGGTATGACCGCACACGAAAAAGCCCCGCTCCTTTTGGAGCGAGGCCTGTTTTCCGTGCGGTCATCCTGGTGGATGTCAAACGGGTGTCGGCAGCGCTCCCAGCAGGGCGGCTCCAATAATGATCGAAATGGTAATGAGACCGGCCGTCATGAGGAGACGCGCGCGCTCGGCCCGGTCCTCGTCAATCCGCTTGGCAATCGCAATGGCTTTGGCGCGCTGGCGCATGCCGGTTCTCCTGTGTTTCAAATGACAAGATGGCGACGGTTTTTCAAAGAGTCCAGTGCCAGAGCGCAAAACTTGCGCAGTTGCATGATTAATGATCCCGGACGCGCACAACCCTGCCAGGACCCGGCCGCCCCCCTAGCCGGCCGCGTCATAGGCCGCCTTGAGCCAGGCGATCAGCTCCGCGTCCACCTCGTCCACCGAGGCCAGTTTCACGCGATGGCTGACCATGGCGTTGAAGGAGCCGGACGCTTCCAGCCGGCCCCGCGGTTCATGGCCCTTGAGATTGATGCCGACATCGACGCGGGTCTTGGTGGACGGCTGGATGAGGCCGAACTGCTTGGCCCGGCGAAGGGAGACATAGGCCTTCTTGGGCGCCAGCTCGACATCGCTGCCAAAGCCCTGGACGGCGTCAATCAGGGCATCATGGATCGGCTTCAGCGCCGCCTTTCCGCCGGCATACTGGGCCGCGACCAGGTCGCCCTCGGCGGCCGGTGCGGAAATCACGCCATTGCGGGCCTCATGGGCGACAAGATTGGCAAAACCATGGGTCATGCCGTGCTCGGTCTTGAGCAGCTTGATCATCTCGCCATGCTTTTCCAGCCCGCTGGCCTGGATGATGGTGATCCAGTCCTGCAGCGGTTTGCCGGTCTTTTCCGGCATGTTGGCGACCATGCTGTCGCGCATCTCTTCCGGTGATTTGGCCATGTTGATCTCCCCTATTGCCCCTTGATCCGGTCAAGCGGCCAGTTTTCCGATTTGGCCGCCTTGGGTGTCATCGGGGCCATCAGCGAGAACATGAAAAGCATCATGCGGCCGCCGAACGTCGCCTTTCCGGTCTCCACGACGGCCTTGAGGTTTTCGCAGATGAATTTGGCACCCTGGGCCATCTGCTTCTCGGAATTCGTGACCGGATCACTGGCCGCGTGTTCATTTATCAAGGTGAATTGCGTGCCGCCCTCAACCTCTTCCAGCTCGTAACGAACCACCGAGGCCGGGTCATCGGACGTGGTGAAGCGGAAGGTGTGCGCATAGCGGTGCGGCGGCGAGAATTCGAGCACTTCACCAATGGCCATCGTGTACTTGCCGTCCGGACTGCGCATGGCAAAGGGCGCCCCGCTTTCCAGTCCCGGCGTATCGTACTGGCCGCCGAAGAAGAAGGGCGAGGGCCGGTCCGTGCGGACCAGTTCGGACCAGACGGTTTCGATCGAGGCCTGGATGATGACCCGGTAAATGGAGGTCCTCACCTCGCCGGTTGGTGCAGCTTGCGTCGCCGTATTCATGTTTTTGTCCCCCTTTTGGATGCCTGGATCGGTGTCACGGATGCCGGTTCCGGCGCGGCGGCACCGGTCTCGGCGGCGCGCTGTTCGGCCCTGTATTTGATGTCCAGCAGCTTGCCGGCCCACAGGGCGGAATACTCGCTGGACCAGCGGTCATGGATCATCTGGATCGGCACGACATTCATGTAGAGATGGCGGACCCGGCCGCGTTTCTGCGAGATCAGCAGACCCGCCTCTTCCAGCACGGTCAGGTGCCGCATCACGGCAATGCGGCTGACATCGAAACCGGCCGCCACCTCGCCCACGGAACAGCCGGGATGGTTCATCACGAAATCGAGCATGCGCCGGCGCTGGGCATTGCCCAGGGCCTGAAACACCGCATCCATCGAGTCCGGGGTCATCGCCGCCTCACCGCAAACATGTAACATATACATTACCTATTGGCGGCGGCGTTTTGTCAATCGGGAATTTGGGATCGGGTCTATTTCTTGATATACAAGGCGTTAGCGGATGAACCCGTTTCCTGCCGGCCTCTAGCAACACCCCGTCCCGGCTGTTCGCAATCGCAATAATTCGCTTCCCATGACGCCCCAAACCGCGTTTCATGGTATCGGTATCATTTCCATCATTCCTGACGCCGCCGAGAAGAGGTTCGCCTTGCCCGACCGCCAGACGCCCGAAAAACTGCTTGTCGCCAACCGCTCCGAAATCGCCATCCGCATCATGCGGGCGGCCACGGAGCTGGGGCTGAAAACCGTCGCCATCTATGCCGAAGAGGACAAGCTGGCGCTGCACCGGTTCAAGGCGGATGAGAGTTACCGGGTCGGTGCCGGACTGGGTCCGGTGAAAGCCTATCTGGATATCGACGGCATCATCGCCATCGCCAAGAAGTGCGGCGCGACCCTGATCCATCCCGGTTATGGCTTCCTGTCGGAAAACCCGGATTTCGCCGAGGCTTGTGCCGCGGCAGGCCTGACTTTTGTCGGCCCCTCCCCCGATGTCATGAAATCCCTCGGCAACAAGGTCGCCGCGCGCAATATGGCCGTGGACGCCGAAGTGCCGGTCGTGCCGGCCACGGGCCCGCTCTCGGAGGATCCGGCCGACTGGGCGAAACTGGCCGGTGAGGTCGGCTATCCGCTGATGCTGAAGGCGAGCTGGGGCGGTGGCGGCCGCGGCATGCGCGTGGTGGAAAACGAGGACGAGCTGAAGAACCAGGTCGAGGCCGGCCGACGCGAGGCGGAAAGCGCCTTCGGCAATGGCGAGGTCTATCTGGAAAAACTGATCCGCAAGGCGCGGCATATCGAGGTCCAGATCCTCGGCGACAGCCATGGCAATCTGGTGCATCTCTATGAGCGCGACTGCACGGTGCAGCGGCGGAACCAGAAAGTGGTCGAACGCGCGCCGGCCCCGGACATGGATGCCGAGACCCGCGAAGCGATCTGCGAGGCGGCCCTGCGCCTGACCCGGCATGCGGGTTATTGCGGCGCGGGCACGGTGGAATTCCTGCTCGATGCGGAGACGCGGAAATTCTACTTCATCGAGGTCAATCCGCGTGTCCAGGTGGAGCATACGGTGACCGAGGAAGTCACCGGGATCGATATCGTCCGCGCCCAGATCCAGATCGCCCGCGGCGGCCATATCAGCGTTGAGACAGAGACCGGTGTGCCCGTCCAGGACGACATCAAACTGCACGGCCATGCCCTGCAATGCCGGGTCACCACGGAAGACCCGCAGAACAGTTTCACCCCGGATTATGGCCGCATCACCGCCTATCGCGGCGCCACCGGGTTCGGCATCCGCCTGGATGGCGGCACCGCCTATTCCGGCGCGGTGATCACCCGCTATTTCGACAGCCTGCTGGAAAAGGTGACGGCCTGGGCGGCAACGCCGGAAGAGGCCGTGCGCCGGATGGACCGGGCGCTGCGCGAATTCCGAATCCGCGGCGTGTCGACCAATATCGCCTTCCTGGAAAACGTCATCAATCACCCGGACTTCGTCTCCGGCGACATCACGACGCGCTTCATCGACACGACGCCGGAACTCTTTGATTTCCCCAAACGGCGCGACCGGGCGACCCGGCTCCTGACCTATATCGCCGACGTCTCGGTGAACGGGAATCCGGAGGTGAAGGGCCGGCCGAAACCGCCCGCCCATGCGCCCACCCCGGTGCCGCCGGCCGTGTCCGGGGCCGCCCTGCAGGAGGGCACGAAACAGATCCTCGACCAGCACGGGCCGGAAGGCCTGCGCGACTGGATGCTGGACCAGAACCGCGTCCTGATCACCGACACGACGATGCGCGATGCGCACCAGTCCCTGCTGGCCACCCGCATGCGCTCCTTCGACATGGTCGCGGTGGCGGATGCCTATGCGGAACACCTGCACGACCTCTTCTCGATCGAGTGCTGGGGCGGGGCGACCTTCGACGTCGCCCTGCGCTTCCTGAAGGAGGACAGCTGGGACCGGCTGGCCGATCTGCGCGAGCGCGTGCCCAATGTGATGCTGCAAATGCTGCTGCGGGCCTCCAATGCGGTCGGCTACACGAATTACCCGGACAATGCCGTGGACCATTTCGTCCATCAGGCGGCGGAGACCGGAATTGATGTGTTCCGCGTCTTCGACAGTCTGAACTGGGCGGAGAACATGAAGGTCGCCATGGAGAGCGTCCTCAAGACGGACCGGCTCTGCGAGGCAGCGATCTGCTACACCGGCGATCTGGGCAATCCGGACCGGCCGAAATACCAGCTGGACTATTATCTGGAACTGGCGCGCGAGCTGAAGGGGGCCGGGGCGCACATTCTGGGTATCAAGGACATGGCCGGTCTGGCCCGACCGGCGCAGATCCGCACCCTCGTCAAGGCGCTCAAGGACGAGACCGGCCTGCCGATTCATTATCACACGCACGACACGTCCGGCATTGCGGCTGCGACCGTATTGGCCGCCTGCGAAGCGGGCGCCGATGCGGTGGATGCGGCGATGGACAGTTTCTCCGGACTGACCTCCCAGGCCAATCTGGGCTCGATCGTCACAGCACTGGGCGACACGACGCGCGACAGCGGGCTCTCGCCGGCCACGATCCGGCGCTTCTCGGATTATTGGGAAGACGTCCGCACCCAGTATGCCGCGTTTGAATCCGACCTGCGCTCCGGCGCGTCGGAGGTCTATCTGCACGAAATGCCGGGCGGCCAGTTCACCAATCTGAAGGAACAGGCCCGCGCCGTCGGGCTGGCGGAACGCTGGCACGCGGTCGCCAAGATGTATGCGGACGTCAACCAGATGTTCGGCGATATCGTGAAGGTGACGCCCTCCTCCAAGGTCGTCGGCGACATGGCGCTCTACATGGTCTCCTCCGGGCTGAGTGTGGAGGATGTGCTCGACCCGGACACGGACATCACCTTCCCGGACAGTGTGATCGGCTTGTTGCGGGGCGATCTGGGTCAACCGCCGGGCGGCTGGCCGAAAGACCTCCAGGCCAAGGCGCTGAAAGGTGAAAAAGCCTCCACCGACCGGCCGGGCAAGCATCTGCCGCCGACCGATTTCGACGCCGTGCGCGAGACGATCAAGGGCCATGCCGGACGCGACGTGAACGAGAATGATGTCGCCTCGGCGGTGATGTATCCCAAGGTCTTCGCCGATTACGAAAAGCACCGCGCGCAATATGGCCGCGTCGACAAGCTGCCCACGCCAGTCTTCTTCTACGGCATGGAGCCAGGCGGCGAGATCTCCGTCGATATCGACAAGGGCAAGACGCTGAATATCCGTCTGATGACGATCGGCGAGGCCGATGATCAGGGCTGCCGCGAGGTCTTCTTTGAACTCAATGGCCAGCCGCGCGTGATCCGCGTCGATGACCGCTCCGTGGCATCAACGGTGGAGGCGAATGAAAAGGCCGACGCCGCCAACCCGGCCCATGTCCCCGCCCCCATGCCCGGCCTGATCGCGACCCTGGTCGCCAGTGAGGGTCAGACGGTGAAGGCCGGCGATGTGCTGATGACGCTAGAGGCCATGAAGATGGAAACCTCGATCACGGCCGCGCAGGCGGGCACGGTGAAGCGGCTGGCGGTAAAGGCCGGAACGCAGGTCGATGCCAAGGATTTGCTGGCGGTGGTGGAGTAGGTTTTGGGTTTGGCCCTTCGGGCCGCCCCCTCACCCGGCGCATGCGCGCCACCCTCTCCCGCAAGGGGAGAGGGAGTTTCCATTGAGCGTTGACCTCCTCCTTCTCCCCTCGCGGGAGAAGCAACTATGTCGTTTGCATTTCTGATTGCCATGGTGTTTGGCGTTTCAGGACGAGGTTTGCAGCCTCGATGAGCTTTCGCATGACGGCGACGTTGACGAGTTTGGGTGGTTTGCCGGCGT
>NZ_SWKP01000001.1 GCF_005871165.1 Maricaulis alexandrii
GGGCGATAATGTGGAAATGAATGTCGAGCTGATCACGCCGATCGCCATGGAAGAGAAGCTGCGCTTCGCTATCCGTGAAGGCGGTCGTACCGTCGGCGCCGGCGTCGTCTCCAAAATCGTCGAGTAAACCTCTCGCGATACCAAATTCGGGAAGCGGCGTACCCTCGGGTGCGCCGCTTTCTTTTTGCCTGCGCTTCAGCGTCGCACTGCAGGCCGCGATCTGGACAGGCCCCGGTGCCACCGGTACCTCTTTGAGACCTTCAAGAGGCCGCGTTGAATTGCCATGTCCGCCACGCTCGAACTTCGCCTGAACCCTGCGCTCGACCCGGAACCCTGGGCGAAGATCTATGCCGCCAACAAGCTGGTACAGATTCCGGATATCCTTGAGCCGGAACTGGCGGACGAGATCGAGAGCCTGCTGAGCCGGTCCCTGCAATGGCGGATGGTTTTTGTCGAAGCCGATCCGGCTGCGCCGGGCGGTGAGCGCGTGGTGCAATTGACGCAGCAGGACATGATGCAGCTGGGCCGGGAGGGCGTCGGGCGCAAGATCGCCCATGTGATGGAGCGGGCGCGGGAAAATTACGGCTATCTCTACGACGCCTATCCGATGATCGAGGCCTACACGTCCAATTGGGATCCCGGACATCCGATCCACCGATTGACCGAGTTCATCAACTCGCCGGACTTTCTGGAGTTCGGGCGTCAGGTCACCGGTGCGCCTGTCGTCACCAAGGCGGATGCCCAGGCCACACGCTACGCCCGCGGTCACTTCCTCACCCGGCATGTCGACGAGGGTCACGACAAGGAACGGGTCGCGGCCTATACATTCGGATTCACGCGCAACTGGCAGCCGGACTGGGGCGGGCTCCTCATGCTGCTGGATGAGAAGATGGATATTTCCAAGGCCTTCCTGCCCCGCTTCAACATGCTGTCGATCTTTGATGGCCGGCAGGTGCATTCCGTCAGTCCTGTGTCTCCCTTTGCCGGCGGTGCCCGTCACCAGATCACGGGCTGGTTCCGCAATGACAAACCCTATCGGGAAGGCTGATGCAGGACCCGCGTCTCGCCGAGGCTGCCCAGCGACGGCTCGCGGATGATTTCCGGGGGGCCTGGTCGCTCTGCCAAGCCGTGCTGCAGGACCAGCCCGGCAATGCCGCCGCCTTCAGCATCATGGCGATCTGCGCGATCGAAACCGGCGACCTGGCGACAGGAGCCAAGCTCCTGGACCAGGCCGATCAGGCCGATCCTGCAGAACCCCTGTCAGCCCTCTATCGCTCGATGTTGCTGGAAGCGACCGGCGATCTGCCGGCTGCGCTGGCAGCCGCACGCCGGGCCAGTGAACTGGCTCCGGACCGGTTTGATGTCTGGGGGCGTTATGGCGATCTGGCGGGCAAGCTGGAAGACTTCGAGGTTTGCGCCGAAGCCCTGTCACGCGCGATCGAGGTGGAGCCCGGACATCCGGCCGCGCCGCAAGTCGCCCTGCGTCTGGCCGGCGCCCGGATGGAGATGCGGGATCTTGAAGGCACGGATGCCGCGTTGAAAGCTGCCGAGGCGGGCGGTTTGGCGGGCAGCCTCGATGTCTTGCGCCTAAAGTCGGAACTGGCCCGCCATGTGGGAGACTGGAATCTCCTGGCCCGGACCGCGCAGGCCTGGCTGGATTTGGCGCCGGACGACCTGGAAGCCATGGGCGCCCTGGCGCTGGGCTTGGGCCAGCAGGGGCTCTACAAGCGGGCCGTCCGCCTGTTCCAGACGGTCGTGGATTCCGACGGGACGGCCGAGAACTGGGCTGCGATGGGGCGCTTGATCCTGGGAACTCGCGATCTTCTCGGCGCCAAGGCCGCTTTCGACAAGGCGCTTGAGCTGGACCCGGATTGTGCCGAGGCGACATTTGGGAGAGCCCGGATCCTGACATTCATGGGAGATACGCAAGAGGCCGCCAGGATGTGCCGGCGCACCCTCGAAATCGATCCCGGCAATTTCGAAGCCTATGGTCAATTGTCCGAGGTCACGGGCGGTCGCCTGACAGATGAGGAACTCGCCCAGCTGGAGATCGAGGTCGAAAAGCCCGGCATGCCGGCTGATCGTTTGTCCATTGGCCTGTTTGCGCTGGGTGACGCGTATCACCGTCGCAAACGCCGGGAAGACGCTTTCCGGGCCTGGGGCCGGGCCAATGACACGAAAAAACTGCAGCACAATGGGGCCATCGTCTCGGCCTATGACCGTGCCGAACAGGAGCGGCGCACGGCCTGGCTGGAAACAGTATTTGCGGGTCCGGTGCCAGGGCCGTATCCGGACAGTCCGGCCCAACAGCCGCTTTTCATTGTCGGCATGCCGCGTTCCGGTACGACCCTGATCGAGGCGGCCATCGCCGCCCACAAGGATGTCGTGGCTGGTGGCGAGCTCAGCATGATGCCCGCGCTTTTTGAGGAGTTCCTGCGCTGGGCCGCAGAGACCGGATGGTCCGGCGGTGATATCCCTCAGGAGCGGGCAGATCACTGGCGCGCGCGCTATCTTTCGCAATATGCCGATTATGACCTGACCGGCTCGCCCTGGGTGACCGACAAGCAACCGGCAAATTTCATCGCCGTCGGCTTGATGCGGCGACTTTTCCCTGCTTCGCCGGTCATCCATATCCGCCGAAAGCCGGTGGAGGTCGCCTTCTCGATCTATCGCCGCAATTTCTCGCGGATGTGGCCCTACGCCCATGATCTCGATGATCTGGCCCACGTGTATGCCCAGCAGTCCCGCTTGGGAGCGCATTGGGCCCGGACGGATCCGGACTGGGTGACCCCGCTCCAATTCGAGGATCTGGTGGGGGATTTCGAGACCCAGCTTCGCAAGGTGGTCGCACGCTGTGGCTTGGCATGGGACCCCAATTGCCTGACCTATTACGACGCGCCGGAACGGGCTGTCATGACGTTCAGTGCCGTCCAGGTCCGCAAACCGCCCTCCGCGGATCATCTGGATTCGACCTCACCCTATGCCGACTTCCTCCTGCCCTTCGAGCAGGCGCTGAGTGCCTTCCCGGTCAGTCCGGACACCGGGGCCTGGGGCGAGGCATCCGGCCCGGGCAGGTCAGGTGAGCGCGCCAGGGCGCGGGAAGGCGGGTTTTTGTCCCGTCTGCTGGGACGCCCGTCATGAGTCTCGCACAGCTTCAGGCGGCCGCGCGAATGCTGCAGCAGGGGAAGCCTGCCGACGCCGAGGCGCAGATGGACAGGGTCCTGAGCGCAAATCCCGAAGATGCGGAAGCCTTGCACTTGCGTGGTCTGGCGCGGGGAAGGCAGGGCAAGACGGCTGAGGCCTTGGCGGATCTGCAGGCCGCGGCCCGTCGCCATGATCAGCCGCACGCCGTTTTGAGCAATCTGGGCAATCTCAAGCGCCGGAGCGGCGATCCGGAGGGCGCTGTTGCCGCGTATGAGGCCGCGCTGGAACAGGAACCCGACTTTGTCGATGCGCGGGTGAATCTCGGAATTGCACTGACGGATCTGCGCCGTCTTGAGTCCGCGGCGGCGGCCTTTGAGACTGTGATCGCGCGCCAGCCCGGGCATACGGCTGCCCTGAATGGTCTCGGTATTGTCCGTCATCACCAGGGTGACGAAGAGGGGGCGATGCAGGCCTACACGGACTGCATCGCCAGCAATCCGAATGCCATTATGCCGCGAATCAATCGCGGTGCCCTTCATCGTAGTCGCAACGCGATCCAGGCTTCGCTGACCGATCTCGAAGAGGCGTGCCGACTGGCGCCCCGTATGGCTGAGGCCCATTACCAGAGGGGGCACACCCTGCGCACGCTTGGCCAGACTGAGGCCGCGCGCGACGCCTATCGGCAGGCCGTCGCTTGCGCGCCGCAGCGGGCCGACATCCATCGCGATCTGGCGGGGTTGTTGTGGGAAATGGGGGAGTCGGAGAAGAGCACGTCGGTTCTTGACCAGGTTCTGGCCCAGCACCCAACGGCTGACCTGCACCACACGCGCGCTCGTGTTCTCATGCGGACAGGGCGTCCGGAAGCGGCCATGGAAGCAGCCGGGGCTGCCCTCGCACTGGATGAGCGGCATGCTGATGCCAAGGCACTTCGCGGAGAGATACTCGCCAAACTAGGCGACCCCGCAGACGCGATCGGCGATATTCGGGACGCGCTGGCCCTGACGGGCGGGGCCGATTTCGCGATTCGGCACCAATTGGCGGAGGCTTGCCTGGCCGCGGGCCGTTTCGACAAGGCGGAACAGGCACTGGATGCGGTGCCGCCGCCTGAACATCTGCAGAAGCATGTTGCGCTGCAGGCCACGGTTTGGCGCTGCCTCGGCGATGATCGGTACAAGCGGCTGTATGATTACGACCTGCTCACCGCCAAGCGTTTCATCGAGACGCCGCCCGGCTTTTCCTCGCTCGAGGCTTTCAACGAAGAGCTTGCTGAAAGGATCGAGCATCTGCACTCCACGCGGGCGCAGCCGATCGAGCAGACCCTGTTCGGTGGAACCCAGTCACCGGGCCGACTGTGGGATGTCGATGACCCCGTCATTCAGGCCCTGGGTAAGGCCTTGCTGGATATGGCGTCGCGATTCGTGTCCGAACTGCCGGACGATCCCGAACACCCTTTTCTGGCGCGCAAGTCATCCGCGTTGAAGCTGACCGGGGCCTGGTCTGTCCGCCTGGCATCGGGCGGAGGACATGTCGATCACATCCATCCGGCGGGATGGATCAGTGCCAGCTATTATGTGCAGGTCCCAAAGGCCGTGATCGAGGGGGAGCGGGCCGGGTGGTTGCGGCTGGGTGCGCCGGGCGTGGCCGGCCTTGAGATGGACGCCGAGCGCTATATCTGCCCCGAGGCCGGGGCGGCGATCCTGTTCCCCTCTTACATGTGGCATGGTGTTGAGCCATTTCAGGCTGATGACGTAAGAGTTACCGCACCTTTCGACCTTTTGCCCGTTTGACGCACGATTTGCCCGGTTAACCGTGGGCTTGGTGGCAAATTACAAGCGATTGCCTGCTTTTGCGAGAGCATCTGGAAAGGTCTGAGGCATATTCGCAACAGTGCGGCGTGAATGGCGCTCGGCTAACGCTTGTGACAGTCCCGTGTCATTGACCCTTCGTATTTCGCATGGGTACTTTGCAAATAAGGCGGAGAAACGTGAGCTCCGCCGAGCGGGGGATTCTGCCGAACCAAATTTGCTCAGGCGGGCTTCCCAAACCAACCTTACTCGGAGGGATTAAGAGTGAGACCGACTTCTCTTAAAGCTTGCCTGATGGCCAGCACGCTCATCGGTGGCATGGCTACGGCCGCGCCGGCGATGGCGCAGGACGACGACATCGTCGTCATCACCGGTACCCGCATTCAGCGTACCGACACCGTGGCGCCGAGCCCGATCACCTCGGTTGACGAGGAAATGTTCGAGCTGAACAACGTCGTCAACACCGAAGACCTTCTCAACACGCTGCCGCAGCTGATCCCGGCTTTCGACGCCACGTCGAACAACCCGGGTAACGGTACGGCCACCGTGTCGCTCCGCGGCCTGGGCACCACGCGTACGCTGGTCCTGGTTGACGGTCAGCGCTTCGTCGGTTCGGGCGCTGCTCAGGTCGTCGACCTGAACAACATCCCGGCTGCCATGGTGGAGCGCGTCGACGTCGTGACCGGTGGTGCTTCCGCTGTTTACGGTTCTGACGCTGTTGCCGGTGTTGTGAACTTCATCCTGCGTGACGATTTCGAAGGCGTTGAAGTTTCCGCGTCGCACGAATTCTCCATGGAAGAAGGCGATGCCGCCATCTCCGACGTCTCCGTGACCGTCGGCGGCAACTTCGACAATGGTCGTGGTAACGCCGTGATCTCCATGGGCTACACGAGCCGTGAAGCGGTCTTCCAGGCTTCCCGTGACTTCTCGCAAGTCGCTTACTGGTCGCCGGGACCGGGCACCGATCCGTACATTCCGGGCGGTTCTTCCAACATTCCGGGCACCCGTATCCGTCCGGCTGCTGGCTCTGCATTTGACGTGACCACGGACACGAGCGGCCAGCCGGTTGCTTGGTCGCCGTACAACTACGCGCCGACCAACTACCTGCAGCTGCCGCAAGAACGTCACATGATCTCGGGCTTTGCCACGTATGAGATCGCTGACAACATCGAGATGTATGCTCGCGGCATCTACTCCAACAACGTGGTTGACTCCCAGCTTGCTCCGACCCCGACGGGTACCCTGGGCATGACGATCAACCTCGACAACCCGTTCCTGTCCACGGACCTGCGCGACCTGATCGCCAACGATCCGAACTCGAACAATGGCGATGGTACGGCCGATATCCGCATCAACCGTCGTATGCAGGAAATCTCCACGCGGAACTCTCTGCGTGACACGAACACCTTCCAGGGTGTCTTCGGTTTCCGCGGCGATCTGAGCGAGAACTGGTCTTACGACGTCTTCTACAACTACTCGCGTTCGTCGGTTTCGCAGATCCTGTCTGGCAACATCTCCGTGTCGGCCTTCCAGGAAGCTCTGCTTTGCGACGGTGGCCCGACGGCCATTGCCAGCGGTTGTACGGCTCCGGCTCTGGACATCTTCAACGGCCCGGACTCCGTGTCCGCCGCCGGTGCTGATTTCATCGCCCGTACGGGTGCCCAGATCGACGTGATCGAAGCCACCCAAGCTGTTGCTGCCCTGTCCGGTACGCTGGAAAACATGGCGTCCCCGATGGCTGACGTTGCTCCGGCTCTGGTGTTCGGTGTCGAATACCGCGAGAACAGCGCGTCCATCCGTCCGGACTCCGTGCTTGGCCCGGATGTTCGCGGCTTCAACCAGTCGCTGCCGATCGAAGGTTCGTTCGACGTCTATGAGTTCTTCACGGAAGTCGACGTTCCGCTGATCACGGACCGCCCGGGCATCGAAAGCCTGAACTTCACCGGCGCTTTCCGTCTGTCCGATTACTCGACCATCGGTACGGCCCAGACGTATGCTGCCGGCTTCGGTTGGGAACCGATTGAAGACCTGCGCATCCGTACCCAGTACAACCGCGCTGTGCGTGCGCCGAACGTGGGCGACCTGTTCGCTCCGGCCACCAACGGCTTCCCGGGTGCACAAGACCCGTGCTCCGGCGGTCTGGGTTCCTACTCGTCGGCCACGATCGACGCCAACTGTATCGCAACCGGTGTCCCGGCTGCTGCTGTCGGCACGGCGTTCCAGTCGAACGCTCAGATCGAAGCCCTGTTCGGTGGTAACCCGAACGTTCAAGAAGAAACCGCTGACACCTTCACCATCGGTGCTGTGTGGCAGCCGTCCTTCCTGAGCGGCTTCACCCTGCAGGTCGACTACTACGACATCGAAATCGAAGACGCGATCGCGGCTCCGTCCCTGCAGAACCTGCTGGACGAGTGCTATGTCCAAGACATCGCTGCCTCGTGCGACTTCTTCAACGGTGCTCGTAACCCGTCCACCGGTGAAATGGCGAACCCGTTCATGCCGGAACTGACGGCTTCCAACCTGGCCGTGTTCGCGGCTGAGGGTGTCGACGTCCGCGCCGACTACTCCTGGGATGCCGAGCAAATGGGCCTGTCTTCGGACCTCGGTTCGTTCGCTGTGAACTACTACTCCACCTTCACGATGGACAATGGTTACCAAACGTCCGTCGTCGCTGGTTACGTCTCCTGTGAAGGCCTGTTCTCGGGTCAGTGCGGCGAGCCGACCCCGGAGTACAAGCACATCATGCAGGCCAGCTGGTACTGGGGCGCTCTGACGTCCTCGCTGCGCTGGCGTCATGTTGGCGGTGTGGACATCGAAGCTTCCTATGCTGGCTTCGTGTCTGATCGCGAACTGTCCATCGATGCCTACAACTACTTCGATGCGACCTTCGCTTATGATGTGAGCGAAATGGCGACCGTCACCGTGGGTGTCCAGAACATCTTCGACGAGCAGCCGCCGACGCTGACCTCGACCTCGTCCGAGCAGGCCAACACCTGGCCGGCCACGTACGATCCGTTTGGTCGTCGTCTGTTCATGGGTGCTCGCCTGCGCTTCTAATCGAAGCCAGACCATCCAATCAGGGAAGGGCGGGTCTTTTGACCCGCCCTTTTCTTTTGTTCGGATTGCGCCGAATGCACCCCGCGGCATTGTTTCCGGCGGACCGTCCGCCTAGCATCCCGCGCATGGGGCACTCTTCGAAAACACATCCGGAATCCGAAGCCTGGCAGCAGTTCTGGACAGGCCGGGCGCGGGGCGGCGAACACCAGTTCCGGGACCCGGAAATGGCCCGTCTTCTGCAACGGCACTGGACGAAGGTTTTCACTGAAAGCTTTAATGGCAGACAGGATGTAGATTTGGTCGATCTCGCTTGCGGGGAAGGCGAAGTTCTGGCGTTGGCTGCCGAGACCGCCGTCGCCCTGCCGGCGACCAGATTGCAGGCGGTCGGGACGGATGTGGCCTGGGACGCCGTGGCTTTGGCGGCGCAGCCCGTCGGCGATGTCAGGCCTGTGCCGGCCGTGGCAGACTGCGCCCGCTTGCCGTTTTCAGACGAGAGTTTTGATCTGGCCGTGAGTCAGTACGGGCTGGAATATGCCGGGGCCGAGGCTTTTCTGGAGGCGGGACGTATCGTCAAGCCCGGCGGGCGATTTCACGCCTTGGTGCATGTCAAGGGCGGGGCTGTGGAGGTCTCATGCCAGGAGGTCGCCGACCTGCTGGGCGCGGTGATCGAAATCGCGCTGTTGGATCGCATGAGCGATTTCATTGTGACGATCCCCCGAGCCGTCTCCGGAGAGGTCAGCGGCGAAGAAGCGCAGTCCTGTGCCGACGCACTGAGACTGGCTCTGGAAAGCGTTGCACGGGTCACCGGGGGCGCAGCGCCGGGGCCGGCCCGGGATCATGTGGCGCGCCTGGTACAGGATTGCCAGTCGGCGGCTGGTCGACTTGGCGCCTATCGGACTGAGGATCTGCAGGTCTGGATCGAAGGGCAGAAGGCGGAATTGGCGGCCTTCGAGCACCGCATGACGTCGATGGTGCGGGTCGCGCAGAGTGAAGAGCGTTTGCGCGATGTGGTGGAGAATCTGAAGGCAGTCGGGCTGGAAGTCAGCGCTCTGGAAACACTGGCCATCGAGGCGGGCGCGCCACCACTGGCCTGGGTCCTGGACGCGCGTCGGTCGGGCTAGGTGTCCAGGCCGGGTGCGCACAAGACCGGAAATCTGCGATTTAGCGGTTTTCATCTCCCCGAAGGCATTGTAGACAGCTGCGCTTCGGATGTGACGGTGACGGGTTCACCGTGCTATTCCGCGCGCGCGGCTTAGGGGTGTAGCTCAGTTGGTAGAGCATCGGTCTCCAAAACCGAGGGTCGGGGGTTCGAGTCCCTCCGCCCCTGCCATGCCGCATCGACGGAATTAGGCCAGGCAAATCGCCTGAACCGATTGAAAACAGGGCCCTGACGGGCCAGATGGATCTGATGACGCGGAACGCGAAGAATAAGACGCCGGCCCAGGCCAAGGCTAGTACGGCAGCACCGAAGAAGCGACGGGCTGGACCTTTCCAGTACCTGGCGCAGGTGCGCAATGAAGCCAATAAGGTGACTTGGACGACTCGTCAGGAGCTGATTGTCTCGACAATCCTGGTTCTGATTCTGTCGTTGATCGCGATGCTGTTCTTCTGGGGCGTGGACACCCTGGTTCGCATGACCGTCCAGTTCCTGCTGTCGCTGCGTCCATAGGAGGAGGCTGTATGTCTGCCAAGTGGTATATCGTGCACGCCTATTCGAACTTCGAAAAGAAGGTCGCAGAGGCAATCAAGACGGAAGCCAATATCCAGGGTCTCGAAGACGTGTTCGAGGAAATCCTGGTGCCGACCGAGGACGTTGTCGAGGTCCGCAAGGGACGCAAGGTCAATTCCGAACGCAAGTATTTCCCCGGTTATGTTCTGGTGAAGATGAACATGACCGACCAAGCCTATCACCTCGTCACCTCGACGCCGAAAGTCACCGGCTTTCTGGGGTCCGGCAAGAAGCCGATCCCGGTTTCCGAGAATGAGGTGAAGCGGATCCTCGGCCAGATGGAAGAAGATGCGGAACGCCCGCGTCCCACCGTCTCCTACGAGGTCGGCGAAACCGTCAATGTCATCGACGGCCACTTCCAGAGCTTCAACGGCGTCGTGGAAGAGGTGGATGACGAAAATGGCCGCCTGAAGGTTGCCATCAACATTTTCGGTCGGGCCACCCCGGTCGAGCTCGAATACGCCCAGGTCGAAAAAACCGCCTGAGCGTAGATCTGCGGGAGGTGCCGGCGCCAAGTCCATGCCGGGCCGTACCGCAAACCCACCGGGGTCGCGACAGGCGCGCCCCTTAAATTTGGAGTGGTGACATGGCCAAGAAAATCGACGGCTATATCAAGCTGCAAGTGCCTGCGGGCGCTGCAAACCCGTCTCCGCCGATCGGCCCGGCTCTGGGTCAGCGCGGCGTGAACATCATGGAATTCTGTAAGGCCTTCAACGCGAAGACCCAGGAGATGGAAAAAGGGATGCCGATCCCGACGACCATCACCGTCTTCTCGGACAAGTCCTTCACCTTCGAGATCGCAACGCCGCCGGCCAGCTTCTACCTGAAGAAGGCTGCGAAGATCCAGAAGGGCAGCACGGCTCCGGGGACGTCCGTCGCCGGCTCGGTGTCCATGGCGCAATGCCGCGAAATTGCGGAAGCGAAGTTCAAAGACCTCAATGCGAACGATCTGGACCAGGCGACGAAAATCATCGCCGGCTCCGCCCGTTCCATGGGCCTGGAAGTGACGGAGTAAGATCATGGCTATCGGAAAGCGTCTTTCTGCAGCGCGCGAAACCATTGATCGCGATGCTCTCTACACGGTCGACGATGCGGTCAAGCACGTGAAGGCCAATGCCAAGGCCAAGTTTGATGAAACCATCGAGCTGGCCATCAATCTGGGTGTTGATCCGCGTCACGCCGACCAGATGGTCCGCGGTGTCTGCGAACTGCCGAACGGCACGGGCCGTTCCGTCCGCGTCGCCGTGTTCGCCAAGGGCCCGAAGGCTGAAGAAGCCACCAAGGCTGGTGCCGACGTGGTTGGTGCCGAGGATCTGATGGAACAGATCCAGGGCGGCAACATCAATTTCGACAAGGTCATCGCGACCCCTGACATGATGCCGCTGGTCGGCCGTCTGGGTAAGATCCTCGGTCCGCGGGGCATGATGCCGAACCCGAAAGTGGGTACCGTGACCATGGATGTGACCAAGGCTGTGGGTGCTTCCAAGGGTGGCGCCGTGGAATTCCGTGTCGAGAAGGCCGGTATCATCCACGCAGGCGTCGGCAAGGCGAGCTTCACCGAAGACCAGCTGGCGGAAAATGTCCGCGCTCTGATTTCGGCGGTCGTCAAGGCCAAGCCGACGGGCGCCAAGGGCACCTACGTCAAGCGTATCGCTCTGAGCTCCACGATGGGCCCGGGCGTAAAAATCGACACGTCTGACGCCGTTTCGGCGTAAAAGACTTGAGTTTCAGCCCGGCAGGCTTTATCCGGCCGGGCTGACCCGGTCTTTTTCCGCGTTTTGGAAAGAGGCCGGCCTGTCCGAGATCTCAGGGGGCGGGGCCTGCGAAGGTTCTGCCTTAATCCAATTTGGGCCCTGGGTGAGACAGAGCGAGATCGATCTGACCAACCTTTGCAGGGGGTCTGTCGGTTCAAGCCCTGGGACAGGACGCGCCGTTCGGCGTGCCCAACCTGTGCACAGGGGAAGGCGCTCCGGAAGGCGTTTTCACCGAACCGTCCGCGGTGGATGGTTCAAACAGGGAGTCCGCAATGGATCGCACACAAAAAGAAGCGTCCGTCGAAGAGCTGGATAGCATCTTCTCGAACGCTGGATCCGTGGTGATGGCCCACTATACGGGCATGACCGTTGCGGAAATGACGAATTTGCGCACCAAGCTCCGCGAGCTGGGTGGCACGTTCAAGGTGGTTCGCAACCGCCTCGCCAAGATCGCTCTGCAAGGTAAGCCGGGTGAGGGCGCTGCCGACCTGTTCACGGGTCCGGTCGCCATCGCTTACTCGGAAGACTTTGTCGCAGCGCCGAAGGTGCTGGTGGACTTTGCGAAGGACAACAAGAAGCTCGTCATTCTCGGTGGCTTCATGGAAGAAGACGTTTTCGACGCCAATGGCATCGAAGCGCTCTCCAAGATGCCGTCCCGCGAAGAGCTTATTGCCACCATTTCTGCTCGCCTCATGGGGCAGGCATCCCAGGTTGGCCAGCGTCTCATGGCGCCGGGTCAGGGGCTGGCTGGCGCCATTGGCGTTATCCAGGAAAAGGCCGACGCGTAACGTCATTCTCCGCTTTTCGAACTGACAAACTTGAACTCTGCAAGGAATTGAACAAATGGCTGATGTAGCTAAACTCTGCGAAGAACTGCTTTCGCTGACCATCCTTGAAGCCAAGGAACTGAACGATCTTCTCGAAGAAAAAGGCATCAAGGCTGCCGCTGCTGTGGCAGTTGCTGGCCCGGCTGGCGGCGGTGACGCCGGCGCCGCTGCTGAAGAGAAGGACGAATTCGACGTCGTCCTGGCTTCTGCTGGCGACAAGAAGATCAACGTCATCAAAGAAGTCCGCGCCATCACCGGCCTGGGCCTGAAAGAAGCCAAGGAACTCGTCGAAGGCGCTCCGAAGGCTGTCAAAGAAGGCGCTCCGAAGGCCGAGGCCGAGGAAATCAAAGCCAAGCTCGAAGCTGCAGGCGCTTCTGTCGAGCTGAAATAATCACGCTTCGGCGTGACCGAGACGGTGCAACGGGCGCGCGGGGATTCCTGCGCGCCCGTTAGCCCGTCTTCAGTGTTTCGCGGTCCAGCCGCTGCCGTTCCAGGCAGGGCCGCATAAAACCGGAGAGGGGTGTCTGCCCTGATCCATGGAACGGCGGCGCGGGGACGATCCCCGCTTCATATTGCGCAGTGCTGTCTGCGAAGGGAGCCGACATGGGTCTGTCGTTCACCGGCAAGAAGCGGATTCGCAAGACGTTCGGTCGCATTCCGGAAACGGTTGCGATGCCGAACCTCATCGAAGTTCAAAAGAGCTCCTACGAGCATTTCCTGATGAAGGATGTTGCCGTAGCCGAGCGTGGCGATACGGGTATGCAAGCCGTCTTCAAGTCGGTTTTCCCCGTCAAGGATTTCGCCGAACGGGCCGTTCTGGATTTTG
Source organism: Maricaulis alexandrii (assembly GCF_005871165.1). Classification (GTDB taxonomy): domain Bacteria; phylum Pseudomonadota; class Alphaproteobacteria; order Caulobacterales; family Maricaulaceae; genus Maricaulis; species Maricaulis alexandrii. Next base: position 13,143 of record NZ_SWKP01000001.1, read on the forward strand.
TGTCCTACGAATTCGAACAGCCCAAGTTCGACACTGAAGAATGCCAGCAGCGTGACATGACGTACGCTGCACCGCTGAAGGTGAAGATGCGTCTCATCGTGTTCGATGTGGACGAGGAAACCGGCGCGCGCTCGGTCAAGGACATCAAGGAACAGGATGTCTACATGGGCGATATCCCGCTCATGACCGACAAGGGTACGTTCATCGTCAATGGTACGGAACGTGTCATCGTCTCCCAGATGCACCGCTCGCCGGGCGTGTTCTTTGACCACGACCGGGGCAAGACCCATGCCTCTGGCAAATACCTGTTTGCTGCCCGCATCATTCCGTATCGCGGCTCCTGGCTGGACTTCGAGTTCGACGCCAAGGACGTGGTCCACATGCGTCTCGATCGTCGCCGCAAACTGCCGGCGACGACGCTGCTCTACGCACTGGGCCTCGACAAGGAAGAGATCCTGTCCACCTTCTATTCGACCGTCGAATACAAGGCGACGAAGAAGGGCTGGACCGTTCCTTACGTGAAGGAGCGCTGGCGTGGTGCCAAGCCGCCGCGTGATCTCGTCGATGCCAAGACCGGTGACATTGTCGCGCCGGCCGGCAAGAAGATTTCCGCACGCGCCGCCAACAAGCTGGCCGAAGACGGGCTCGAAGCCCTGCTGGTTTCCGATGAACACCTGCTCAACGGCTATCTGGCCGAAGACATGGTCAACATGGAAACCGGTGAGATCTTCGCCGAAGCCGGTGACGAAGTGACCCAGGAAGCGCTCGACCTGCTGAAGGATACGGGCGTCAAGGTTCTCAACCTGCTGGACATTGATCCGGCCACCGGTGTCGGGCCCTATATCCGCGCGACACTGGCCGCCGACAAGAATGAAAGCCGCGAGCAGGCTCTGGTGGACATCTACCGGGTCATGCGCCCGGGTGAGCCGCCGACGCCGGAAACGGCAGAAGCCATGTTCCAGGGCTTGTTCTTCGACCCGGAACGCTACGACCTGTCTGCGGTCGGCCGCGTGAAGATGAACATGCGTCTCGACCTGGATGCGCCGGATGACATGCGCACCCTGCGCAAGGAAGACATCCTGGCCGTCCTGAAGACCCTGGTCGACCTGCGTGATGGCCGCGGTGAAATCGACGACATCGACAATCTCGGCAACCGCCGTGTGCGTTCGGTCGGCGAACTGATGGAAAATCAGTACCGCATCGGCCTGCTGCGCATGGAACGGGCGATCAAGGAACGCATGTCCTCCGTCGATATCGAGACGGTGATGCCGCACGACCTGGTCAACGCCAAGCCGGCGGCGGCTGCAGTCCGCGAATTCTTCGGCTCCTCGCAGCTGTCCCAGTTCATGGACCAGACCAACCCGCTGTCCGAAGTGACGCACAAGCGCCGTCTCTCGGCGCTTGGTCCGGGTGGTCTGACCCGCGAACGTGCCGGCTTCGAAGTCCGCGACGTGCACCCGACCCACTATGGCCGGATCTGCCCGATTGAGACGCCGGAAGGCCCGAATATCGGCCTGATCAACTCGCTGTCCACCTATGCCCGCGTCAACAAGTACGGCTTCATCGAAAGCCCGTACCGCAAGGTCGAGAACGGCAAGCTGACCGACACGGTGGAGTATCTCTCCGCCATGCAGGAGTCGCGCTATGCGATCGCCCAGGCGAACGCCCACGTGACCGAAGCCGGTGAGCTGGACAATGAGTTCGTGAACTGCCGTATCGGTGGTGAAGTCACGCTCGTGCCGCGCGAGGATGTGGAATATATCGACGTTTCGCCGAAACAGGTGGTGTCGGTTGCTGCGGCGCTGATCCCGTTCCTGGAAAACGATGACGCCAACCGCGCCCTCATGGGTTCGAACATGCAACGCCAGGCCGTGCCGCTGGTGAAGGCGGAGGCCCCGCTGGTCGGTACCGGTATGGAAGGCGTTGTGGCCCGTGACTCTGGTGCGGCCATTGCGGCCCGCCGGTCCGGTGTGATCGAACAGGTCGACGCGACCCGTATCGTGATCCGGGCCACGGAAGATCTCGACAGCTCCAAGTCGGGCGTCGACATCTATCGTCTGTCCAAATTCCAGCGGTCCAACCAGTCCACCTGTATCAACCAGCGCCCGATCGTGCGTGTGGGTGACGAGGTCCAGGCCGGTGACATCATTGCTGACGGTCCGTCCACGGATCTGGGTGAGCTCGCGCTCGGCCGGAATGTGGTCGTCGCCTTCATGCCGTGGAACGGCTACAACTTCGAGGACTCCATCCTCATCTCCGAACGCATCGTCCGCGATGACGTCTTCACCTCGATCCACCTTGAGGAATTCGAGATTGCGGCCCGCGATACCAAGCTGGGTCCGGAAGAAATCACCCGTGACATCCCGAATGTCGGTGAAGAAGCCCTCCGCAATCTCGACGAAGCCGGCATCGTGGCCGTTGGCGCCGAAGTCGGTCCGGGTGACATCCTGGTCGGCAAGGTGACCCCGAAGGGCGAAAGCCCGATGACGCCGGAAGAAAAGCTTCTGCGCGCCATCTTCGGTGAAAAGGCGTCCGACGTTCGCGATACCTCCCTGCGCATGCCGTCCGGTGCCACCGGTACGGTCGTGGAAGTCCGTGTCTTCAACCGTCACGGTGTCGACAAGGACGAGCGGGCCATCTCGATCGAGCGTGAGGAAATCGAACGTCTCGGCAAGGACCGGGATGACGAGCTCCATATTCTGGAACGCAACATCTACCAGCGTCTGGGCGATCTCCTGCTCGGCAAGTCCGCGGTCTCCGGTCCGCGCGGTTTCGCCAAGGGCAAGGTGACCCAGGAAGCCCTGGACGAGACCCCGCGTTCGCAGTGGTGGCGTATCGGTCTCGATGACGAAAAGGCGATGGCGGAAGTCGAAGCGCTGCAAAAGCAGTATGACGACTCCAAGGCCCGCCTGGACCGTCGTTTCGAGGACAAGGTCGACAAGCTCCAGCGCGGCGATGAAATGCCGCCGGGCGTGATGAAGATGGTCAAGGTCTTCGTCGCGGTGAAGCGCAAGCTGCAACCGGGCGACAAGATGGCCGGCCGTCACGGCAACAAGGGTGTCATCTCCAAGATCAACCCGATCGAGGACATGCCCTTCCTGGAAAACGGTGAAGCCGTCGATATCGTGCTGAACCCGCTGGGCGTGCCGTCGCGCATGAATGTCGGTCAGATCCTGGAAACCCACCTGGGTTGGGCCTGCCGCGGTCTCGGCAAGCAGATCGGCGAAGCCTATGACGCCTACAAGCGTGATGGCTCCGTCGAGGCGCTCAAGTCCGAACTGGTCCGCGTCTATGGCGAGGACGAGCTTCCGGAAACCGATGCCGAGCTGGCTGAACTGGGTCGCAACCTGTCGAATGGTGTCCCGATCGCGACGCCGGTCTTCGACGGGGCCCGCGAGCCGGATGTGTCGGCCATGCTGGAGAAGGCAGGCTTTGCTGCATCCGGCCAGTCGACGCTGTATGACGGCCAGACGGGTGAGCCCTTCCGCCGCAAGGTGACGGTGGGCGTGAAGCACCTGCTGAAACTGCACCACCTCGTGGATGACAAGATCCACGCCCGCTCCATCGGCCCGTACTCGCTGGTGACCCAGCAGCCGCTGGGTGGTAAGGCGCAGTTTGGTGGTCAGCGCTTCGGTGAGATGGAGGTCTGGGCCCTGGAAGCCTATGGTGCCGCTTACTCGCTGCAGGAAATGCTGACGGTGAAGTCGGACGACGTGGCCGGCCGCACGAAGGTCTATGAGGCCATCGTCCGCGGTGACGACACGTTCGAAGCCGGCGTACCGGAGAGCTTCAACGTGCTCGTGAAGGAAATGCGTTCGCTTGGTCTTAATGTCGAACTGAAGAACGGCTAAGACTGAACACATATTGCGCGGGGCAGGCGGCGGCCTGTCCCGCATACCCCTTTTGGGAGACGCGCCATGAATAATGATGTCATGAACATCTTCAATCCGGCCGCCGAAGGCCCGTCCTTCGACCGGATCCGGATTGCACTGGCCAGCCCGGAGAAAATCCTCTCCTGGTCCTTCGGCGAAGTGAAGAAGCCCGAAACCATCAACTACCGGACCTTCAAGCCGGAGCGCGACGGTCTGTTCTGCGCCCGCATCTTCGGCCCGGTGAAGGACTATGAGTGCCTGTGCGGCAAGTACAAGCGCATCAAGTACAAGGGTATCGTTTGCGAGAAGTGCGGCGTCGAAGTGACGCTGGCCCGCGTGCGCCGCGAGCGCATGGGCCACATCGAGCTGGCTGCCCCGGTCGCCCACATTTGGTTCCTGAAATCGCTGCCGTCGCGGATCGCGATGATCCTCGACATGGCGCTGAAGGATGTGGAGCGCGTGCTCTACTTTGAAAACTATGTCGTCATCGAGCCGGGCCTGACCCCGCTCCAACCGTTCCAGCTGCTCTCCGAAGAAGAGTATATGGACGCGCAGGACGAGTATGGCGAAGACGCCTTCACGGCCGGCATCGGTGCTGAAGCGGTCCGCGAAATCCTCATCAACATGGACCTGGAAGCCGAGTGCGCCAAGGTCCGTGAGGACATGAAGGAAACCGGTTCCGAGCTGAAGCTGAAGAAGTACGCCAAGCGTCTCAAGCTGATGGAAAACTTCATCGCCTCGGGCAACCGCCCGGAGTGGATGATCATGACCGTTATCCCGGTCATCCCGCCGGAACTGCGTCCGCTGGTGCCGCTGGATGGCGGCCGTTTCGCGACGTCCGACCTGAACGATTTGTATCGCCGCGTGATCAACCGGAACAATCGCCTGAAGCGCCTCATCGAGCTGCGTGCGCCGGACATCATCATCCGCAATGAAAAGCGGATGCTGCAGGAATCCGTCGACGCCCTGTTCGACAATGGCCGTCGCGGCCGGGTCATCACGGGCGCCAACAAGCGTCCGCTGAAGTCGCTGTCCGACATGCTGAAAGGCAAGCAGGGCCGCTTCCGTCAGAACCTGCTCGGAAAGCGCGTCGACTATTCCGGCCGTTCCGTGATCGTCGTGGGTCCGGACCTCAAACTCCATGAGTGCGGTCTGCCCAAGAAGATGGCGCTGGAACTGTTCAAGCCCTTCATCTATGCGCGTCTTGACGCCAAGGGCCTGTCCGGAACCGTCAAGCAGTCCAAGAAGCTGGTCGAGAAAGAACGTCCGGAAGTCTGGGACGTGCTCGACGAGGTCATTCGCGAACACCCGGTCATGCTGAACCGGGCGCCGACCCTGCACCGACTGGGCATCCAGGCGTTTGAGCCGAAGCTGATCGAGGGCAAGGCCATCCAGCTGCACCCGCTGGTCTGCGCCGCCTTCAACGCCGACTTCGACGGTGACCAGATGGCTGTTCACGTGCCGCTTTCGCTGGAAGCCCAGCTGGAAGCCCGCACACTGATGATGTCGACGAACAACATCCTGTCGCCGGCCAATGGCAAGCCGATCATCGTGCCGTCCCAGGATATCGTCCTGGGCCTGTACTACCTGTCGGTCGAGAATGACAACGAGCCGGGCGAGGGCATGGCCTTCGGATCGCGCGCGGAAATGGAAGCGGCGCTGGAAAACGGCGTGGTGTCCCTGCACGCCAAGATCAAGGCCCGTTGGGAAGGCATCGACGAGGACGGCAATCCGATCACCAAGGTGATCGAGACCACGCCGGGCCGGAAGATGATCATCGACCTCCTGCCCAAGCATGCGAAGATGCAGCCGGAACTGGTGGGCGAGCTGTTCACCAAGAAGGCGATCGGTGCCCTGATCGATCAGGTCTATCGTCACTGCGGCCAGAAGGCGACGGTGATCTTCTGTGACCAGATCATGGGCCTCGGCTTCAAGGAAGCGGCGCGCGCCGGCATTTCCTTCGGCAAGGACGACATGCTCATTCCGGAAGCCAAGGCGGACCTGGTCGGTGCGACCCGGGCGCTCGTGGCGGACTATGAGCAGCAATATGTCGACGGCCTGATCACCAAGGGTGAGAAGTACAACAAGGTCGTTGATGCCTGGGCGAAGTGTACGGACAACGTCGCTGACGCCATGATGGACGAGATCTCCAAGACGACGATCGGCGAAGACGGCCGCGTCTCCGAAGTGAACTCGGTCTACATGATGGCCCACTCCGGCGCCCGGGGTTCCAAGAACCAGATGAAGCAGCTGGCGGGTATGCGCGGCCTGATGGCCAAGCCGTCCGGCGAGATCATCGAAACGCCGATCATCTCGAACTTCAAGGAAGGCCTGACCGTTCTCGAGTACTTCAACTCGACCCACGGTGCCCGTAAGGGTCTGGCCGATACGGCGCTGAAGACGGCGAACTCGGGTTACCTGACCCGTCGTCTCGTCGACGTCGCTCAGGACTGCATCATCACCGAAGAAGACTGCGGCACGTCCGAAGGCTTCGAGATCGATGCGGTTGTGGATGGTGGTGACGTGATCGTCTCGCTCGACCAGCGCATCCTGGGCCGCACGACGGCCGCCGAGGTGAAGAATGCCGAAGGCGAAGTCATCTGTCCGGCCGACACCTATATCGACGAAGACCTGGCCCTCGCCATCGACATGGCGGGCGTCCAGTCCGTCTTCGTGCGTTCGCCGCTGACCTGTGAAACGCGGGTCGGTGTCTGCGCCACCTGCTACGGTCGCGACCTGGCACGCGGTACGCGCGTCAATATCGGTGAAGCGGTCGGCGTCATCGCCGCCCAGTCGATCGGTGAGCCGGGCACGCAGCTGACGATGCGGACCTTCCACATCGGCGGTACGGCCCAGGTGTCGGAGCAGTCCTTCGTCGAAGCCACGCATGAGGGCAAGGTGTCGTTCAAGAACCCGTCGACGGTGACAAATGCCGACGGCGACCTGATCGTCATGAGCCGCAACATGCAGGTCGCCATCGTCGACGCTGACGGCAAGGAACGTGAGAGCCACAAGCTCGTCTACGGTACCAAGCTGCGCGTCAAGGAAGGCGACAAGACCGAACGCGGTCAGCGCCTCGCCGAATGGGACCCGTACACCGCTCCGATCGTTTCGGAAGTCGGCGGTACGGTGAAGTTCGTCGACATCATGGACGGTGTCTCCGTGAAGGAAGAGACCGACGAAGCCACGGGTATCGCCTCCAAGGTGATCATCGACTGGCGGGGCGGGGCCAAGGCTTCCGCGCTGCAGCCGACCCTCGTGGTCCAGGATGAGAACGGCGATCCCATCAAGCTCGCATCGGGTTCGACGGCCAGCTACATGCTCGCCGTGGGGGCCATTCTGTCGGTCAGCTCCGGTGACACGGTGCGTCCGGGTGATGTGATTGCCCGTATCCCGACCGAGGGCGCCAAGACCCGGGACATCACCGGTGGTTTGCCGCGCGTTGCCGAACTGTTCGAGGCTCGCCGTCCGAAGGACCATGCCGTGATCGCCGAGATCACGGGCCGGGTCGAGTTCGGTCGCGACTACAAGAACAAGCGCCGCATCGCCATCGTTCCGGAGAACGAGGAGATGGAGAAGGTCGAATACTTGGTGCCGAAGGGCAAACACCTGACGGTCCAGGAAGGCGATGTGATCCAGAAGGGCGAATACCTGCTCGACGGTCACCCGGCGCCGCATGACATCCTGGCGATCCTGGGTGTCCCGGCCCTGGCCAACTACCTGATCAACGAGATCCAGGAGGTCTACCGACTGCAGGGCGTGCCGATCAACGACAAGCATATCGAAGTGATCGTTCGCCAGATGCTGCAGAAGGTCGAGGTCAAGGACCCGGGCGAGAGCTCCTTCCTGGCGGCCGAGCAGGTCGACAAGATCGAGTTCATCGAGACCAATGAGAAGCTGGAAGCCGACGGCAAGCGCATGGCGACGGGGGACCCGGTTCTGCTGGGGATCACCAAGGCCTCGCTGCAGACGCGTTCCTTCATCTCGGCGGCCTCCTTCCAGGAAACCACACGCGTCCTCACCGAGGCCGCTGTGCAGGGCAAGGAAGACATGCTCGAGGGCCTCAAGGAGAACGTCATTGTCGGTCGCCTGATTCCGGCCGGTACCGGTGCCATGATGCGCCAGTACCAGACGCTGGCCGACGATCTGGATGCGGAAATGCTGGCGGAACGCGCCACGGCTGTGGAAGCGGAGGGCCTTCCGGCCGAAATCGCCGAGGCAGCTGCCGAGGAAGCGGCGTCCGAAACACCGGCAGAGTAGGGGCCAAAAGCTCTTATTTCGCTTTAAAATCAAGGGAAAGGCCGTCGGTGCTCCGGCGGCCTTTTTCTGTGAGTCAGCGTTAATGGGCAGCGGGCCTGAAAATCTCTGCACAAGCGCTTGACGGAAGCGAGTCGCGTGCGTAGTTTCCGCGCTCGTTTTGAGGACGGGCCGTAACCCATTCGGTTAGACGTCGTCCACGGTAACGGAAAAAGCCCTAGGTACCGCCGTTCGAGCTCTTGGCTTGGGCGCCGGTGTCTTTATTTGCGTCCGTCAGTGCAAGTCGTGCTGAGGGGCGTGGTCTTTGAGATTAGGAACGGATTAGAGCGGGATGCCCACAATCAACCAGCTCATTCGCAAGCCGCGGAAAGACAAGCCGAAGCGCAACAAGGTGCCGGCCCTTCAGGCTTGCCCGCAGCGCCGCGGCGTCTGCACGCGTGTCTACACCACGACCCCGAAAAAGCCGAACTCGGCCCTTCGTAAAGTCGCCAAAGTGCGTCTGACCAACGGGCATGAAGTTGTGAGCTACATTCCGGGTGAGGGTCACAACCTGCAGGAACACTCAGTTGTCCTTATCCGCGGTGGCCGCGTGAAGGACCTTCCGGGTGTCCGCTATCACATTCTTCGCGGCGTTCTGGATACCCAGGGCGTCAAGGACCGCAAGCAACGCCGTTCGAAGTACGGCGCCAAGCGTCCTAAGTAAGGGAGACGTCCATGTCGCGTCGTCACCGCGCAGAGAAACGCGAAATCCATCCGGACCCGAAGTTCGGAGATCGCGATCTCACCAAGTTCATGAACTACATCATGCTCGACGGCAAAAAGTCGGTCGCCGAGCGTATTGTCTATGGTGCGCTCGACATTGTCGAAGCGAAGCTGAAGCGCGAGCCGATCCGTGTCTTCCACGAAGCCATGGACAATGTTTCTCCGGAAGTTGAGGTCCGTTCCCGCCGTGTTGGTGGTGCGACCTATCAGGTTCCGGTTGAGGTCCGTGCCGACCGCAAGAAAGCCCTGGCCATTCGTTGGCTGACGGGTGCGGCTCGCGGCCGTAACGAAAACACGATGCGCGAGCGCCTCGCTGCTGAGCTGATGGATGCGTCCGCCAATCGCGGTACCGCCGTCAAGAAGCGCGAAGACACGCACCGGATGGCGGAAGCCAACCGCGCCTTCTCGCATTATCGCTGGTAACAAGCCCCAGGCTCAGACCCCGTATCAAGGACCCTAGAAATGGCCCGCGACTACAAAATCGAGGACTACCGCAATTTCGGCATCATGGCCCACATCGATGCCGGCAAGACGACGACGACCGAGCGGATCCTCTATTACACCGGCAAGTCCCACAAGATTGGTGAAGTGCACGATGGTGCTGCCACCATGGACTGGATGGAGCAGGAGCAGGAACGTGGCATCACGATCACGTCCGCTGCGACGACCTGTTTCTGGAAGGACAAGCGCCTGAACATCATCGACACGCCCGGCCACGTGGACTTCACGATTGAAGTCGAGCGTTCGCTGCGTGTTCTTGATGGTGCCGTGTGCTGCCTGGATGCCAATGCCGGTGTCGAGCCGCAGACCGAAACCGTTTGGCGTCAGGCCGACCGGTACAAGGTTCCGCGTATGGTGTTCGTCAACAAGATGGACAAGCTGGGCGCCGACTTCTTCAACTGCGTGAAGATGATCGAGGACCGTCTCGGTGCCACGCCGCTCTGCATTCAACTGCCGATCGGTTCCGAGAACGAGTTCGAGGGTCTGATCGACCTGCTGACCATGAAAGAACTGGTCTGGCAGGGTGAGAATCTGGGCGCGACCTGGGAAGTGCGCGAAATCCGCGCCGAGCTGGCCGATCAGGCTGCCGAGTACCGCGAGAAGCTCGTCGAGACCGCTGTCGAGCTCGACGAAGCCGCGATGGAAGCTTATCTGGAAGGCGAAGAGCCGACCGAGGAAACGCTGAAGAAGCTGATCCGCAAGGGCTGCATCGAGCTGGCGTTCAACCCGATCCTGTGCGGCACGGCCTTCAAGAACAAGGGCGTCCAGCCGCTGCTCGACGCTGTTGTCGATTACCTGCCGAGCCCGGTCGAAGTGCCGGCCATCAAGGGCATCGACTTCAAGACCGAAGAAGAAGTGGTTCGCAAGGCGAGCGACGAGGAGCCGACCTCGCTGCTGGCCTTCAAGGTCATGAACGACCCCTTCGTGGGTTCGCTGACCTTCGCGCGCATGTATTCCGGTCACCTGGAAACCGGCGTGTCGCTGCTGAACACGGTGAAGGACAAGAAAGAGCGTATCGGCCGTATGCTGCTGATGCACTCCAACTCCCGTGAAGACATCAAGGAATGCTTCGCCGGCGACATCGTCGCCATTGCGGGCCTCAAGGACACCACCACGGGCGACACGCTGTGTGACCCGATGAGGCCGGTGATCCTGGAACGCATGGAATTCCCGGATCCGGTGATCGAACTGGCCATCGAGCCGAAGTCGAAAGCCGACCAGGAGAAGCTGGGCGTCGCCCTGCAGCGTCTGGCTGCAGAAGACCCGTCCTTCCGCATGAAGACGGACGAGGAATCCGGTCAGACCATCATCGCCGGCATGGGCGAACTGCACCTGGATATCCTGGTTGACCGCATGAAGCGTGAATTCAAGGTCGAAGCGAATGTCGGTGCCCCGCAAGTGGCTTACCGTGAATCGCTGGGCCAGGCCGGTCAGGTCGACTACACGCACAAGAAACAGTCCGGTGGTTCCGGCCAGTTCGCGCGCGTCAAGATCGATTTCGAGCCGGGCGAGCCGGGTTCGGGCTTTGTGTTCGAATCCAAGATCGTCGGTGGTTCCGTGCCGAAGGAATACATCCCGGGTGTCGAGAAGGGCCTGAAGTCCGTGATGGACAATGGTCTGCTCGCCGGCTTCCCGGTGATCGACGTCAAGGCCACCCTCGTTGACGGTGCCTACCACGACGTTGACTCCTCGGTCCTGGCCTTCGAAATCGCGGCCCGTGCCGCGTTCCGCGAAGCCAAGAGCCATTGTGCGCCGCGTCTCCTCGAGCCGATCATGAAGGTCGAGGTCGTGACGCCGGACGAGTACACCGGTGGTGTTATCGGTGACCTGAACTCCCGTCGGGGTCAGATCGCCGGTCAGGAAATGCGTGGCAATGCGACCGTCGTGAACGCGATGGTGCCGCTGGCCAACATGTTCGGCTATGTGAACAACCTTCGCTCTGCGACGCAGGGCCGGGCCCAGTTCACCATGCTGTTCGATCACTACGAGGCGGTTCCCAAGGCCGTCGAGCAAGAAGTTATCGCCAAGTCCGCCTAAGCGGACCTCTGGTAAAGTAGAACACCAAGATACGGATTTCGGAGCGAGATCATGGCGAAGGAAAAGTTTGAGCGCACCAAGCCGCACGCGAACATCGGCACGATTGGTCACGTTGACCACGGCAAGACGACGCTGACGGCTGCGATCACGATGGTTCTGGCTGAGGCCGGTGGCGGCA
>NZ_SWKP01000002.1 GCF_005871165.1 Maricaulis alexandrii
GGCACCTTGTATGTGAGTTGGGTGCTAGATTGGGCTGTCTTCCGGGACAGCCTGTCTGGCGCACCACCGCCAGACAGGCTTGGCGTCGGACGGGTCGTGGGCACCTTGGGCTTTTGAGCCCGTGGAGAAGCTGGACCACCGCCGCCGTTTCACTGACCCGGATAGTTGCAGGGACTTTGAGGTCCGCAAGCACAAGGAGGGGTCGATGAGACAGCTGGAAGATAACACAAGTGTGGCCGGGATCGATGTGTCCAAGGCGCATCTGGATGTCGGGCTTTTGGGGTCCGGTCAGGTCCGGCGGTTCGCGCATGACGCGATTGGCTTTCGGGACCTGGGCGACTGGCTGCAGACACAGGGCATTACCCGGGTGGGTCTGGAAGCGACGGGGGGCTATGAGCGTGCGCTCATGCAGCACTTGCAGTCATCCGGTTTTACCGTGATCCGGCACCAGCCGCTGGAGGTTCGCCTGTTCGCACGCCTGCAGCGCGTGCGCGCCAAGAATGACCGGATCGATGCCCTGGTGATCGCCGCGATCACGGCCCGCACTGCGACCCCGTCCCGCCCGATCAGCCCGGCCTTGCTGGAACTGGCAGAATGGCTCACCGCCTACGAGCAGGTCGCCGATCAGATCGCCCGGCTGAAGACCGCCTGCGAACATGTCCATCTGGACGCGCTCAAGCGGCACTATGAAGAGCTGATGCGGCACTGCAAGGACAGCAAGGCGCGCATTCTGGGCGACATCCTGGCGCGGATCCGCATGCATCCGCAGCTGTGCCAGCGCTACGATCTGCTGCGGTCCTTGCCGGGCGTGGGAGAGGTCGTGGCCGCCGTACTGGTGGTGCGCATGCCTGAACTGGGCGAGTTGAGCCGGGGCCAGGCTGCGTCCCTCATCGGCGTTGCCCCCTTCGACCGCGACAGCGGCGCCCAGAAGGGAAGCCGAAGAATAAGCGGTGGCCGCGAACGCCCCAGGCGCTTCCTCTACATCGCGGCCCTGACGGCCAAGCGCAACAGCCAGACATTCGCCAGCTTCGCAGCACGTCTGAAAGACGCCGGCAAACCACCCAAACTCGTCAACGTCGCCGTCATGCGAAAGCTCATCGAGGCTGCAAACCTCGTCCTGAAACGCCAAACACCATGGCAATCAGAAATGCAAACGACATAGTTGCTTCTCCC
>NZ_SWKP01000005.1 GCF_005871165.1 Maricaulis alexandrii
CCAAACTCGTCAACGTCGCCGTCATGCGAAAGCTCATCGAGGCTGCAAACCTCGTCCTGAAACGCCAAACACCATGGCAATCAGAAATGCAAACGACATAGTTGCTTCTCCCCGGGGAGAAGGAGGGCGATGGCATTGAAAACGTGTAGATCTTGTTTCGCGACTTTTTGACTCTCCTCGCCCTTGATGGGCGAGGGGGACCGCGCGCATGCGCGGTGGAGTGGGTGACCTTCAAAAGATCAGAAAGCGCTTTGCGCTTTCACCCCTTCCGCTGGGCATGCGCCCGGCACCTTCCCCATCAAGGGGAAGGAGGACATTGAGCCCCCTGCCCTGACCTCCCCGGATGACGCCCCGGACGGGTCAGGCTAACCTCGCGCGACGCATGCGAAGAGGATCCCCGCCATGGCCATCAAGAAGCCCATCGACGAGAACTCCCATCTCTATCTGGTCGACGGGTCGGGCTATATTTTCCGGGCCTATCATGCGCTGCCGCCGCTGACGCGGACGGACGGGACGCCGGTGGGGGCGGTGCAGGGGTTCTGCAACATGTTGTGGAAGCTGCTGGAGGACCTGAAAGGCGAGGATGCGCCCTCGCACCTGGCGGTGATCTTCGACCATTCCGGCAAGTCCTTCCGCAATGAGATGTATGACCAGTACAAGGCGCACCGACCGCCGGCGCCGGAGGATCTGGTGCCGCAATTCTCCATCATCCGCGATGCGACGCGCGCCTTCGGCACGCCCTGTGTGGAGCTGGAGAATTACGAGGCCGACGACATCATCGCGACCTATGCCCGCCAGGCCGAGGCCAAGGGCGCGAAAGTCACCATCGTGTCTTCGGACAAGGATCTGATGCAGCTGGTCAGCGACCGGGTGGAAATGTTCGATGCGATGAAGAACAAGCGCATCGAGGCGGAACAAGTGGTCGAAAAGTTCGGCGTCGGGCCGGACAAGGTGATCGATATCCAGTCCCTGGCCGGGGACAGTGTCGACAATGTACCCGGCGTGCCCGGCATAGGCATCAAGACCGCCGCCCTTTTGATCAATGAATATGGTGATCTGGACACGCTGCTGGAGCGGGCCGGCGAGATCAAGCAGAAGGGCCGCCGAGAGAAGCTGCTGGCCCATGCCGATGATGCGCGCATCTCGCGCGATCTGGTGACGCTCAAGGTGGATACACCGGTCGTCGAGGACATGGACGAATTCGGCCTGTGCGATCCGGATCCCGAAGTCCTGGTGCCCTTCCTCAAGGAGATGGAATTCCGCACCTTTACCCGCAAGGTGGAAGAGGCGCTGGGCGGACCGGCAGCGGACGAGACCGGCGATGCGACGGCGCCCATCAATCGCGAGAATTATGAGTGCGTGACGACGATGGACGCGCTCAAGACCTGGATCGAGCGCGCCCGCGAGGCCGGTGTCGTCGCGGTGGATACCGAGACCGATGCCCTCTCCGCCACGGCCTCCGGCCTGGTCGGCGTGTCGATGGCGACCGCGCCGGGCATCGCTTGCTATATCCCGCTGGCGCATGTCGATCCGGCAAGCACGGGCGACATGTTCGATACCGGCAAGGCGCCGGACCAGCTGGACATGGATACGGCCCTGAAGGCGCTGAAAGACCTGCTGGAGGACAAGACCGTCCTGAAGGTCGGCCAGAACATCAAGTATGATCTGGGCGTGCTGTCACGCTATGGCATCCATGTCGCGCCCTATGACGACACGATGCTGATTTCCTATGTCATGGATGCCGGCCTGCACAAGCATGGCATGGATGAGCTGGCAGAGCTGCATCTGGGCCATCAATGCATCCCGTTCAAGGAGATCTGCGGCACGGGCAAGAACCAGATTACGTTCGACAAGGTGCCGCTGGACAAGGCCACGCAATATGCGGCGGAAGATGCCGATGTGACGCTGCGCCTGTGGGAGATCCTGAAACCGGCCGTCGTCGCGAAGAAAAAGGCGACCGTGTACGAGACGCTGGAACGGCCGATGGCCAAGGTGCTCTCGGACATGGAACGGGCCGGCATCAAGGTCGATCCGGACCAGTTGCGCCAGCTCTCCTCCGACTTCTCCCAGAAAATGGCCGCCGCCGAAGCCGCCGCGCACGAGGCTGCGGGCCGGGAGTTCAATCTGGGCTCGCCCAAGCAGATCGGCGAAATCCTGTTCGGCGAGATGGGCCTGCCCGGCGGCAAGAAGACCAAGACCGGCGCCTGGTCGACCGATGCGGCCGTGCTGGACCAGCTGGCCGCCGAGGGGCATGACCTGCCCGTGGCGCTCTTGGAATACCGCCAGTACTCCAAGCTGAAATCCACCTATTCGGACTCGCTCTTCGACCATATCAACCCGAAGACCCAGCGCGTGCACGGCTCCTTCTCGCTGGCCGCGACGACAACGGGGCGCCTGTCCTCGACCGAGCCCAATCTTCAAAACATCCCGATCCGCACCGAGGCCGGCCGCAAGATCCGCGAAGTCTTCATCGCCGAGCCGGGCAATTGCCTGGTCGCGGCCGACTATTCCCAGGTGGAGCTGCGGCTTCTCGCCCATATCGCCGGGGTGGACAGTCTCAAACAGGCCTTCCGCGACGGGATCGACATCCACGCCATGACGGCTTCGGAAGTCTTCGACGTGCCGCTGGAAGGGATGGACCCGATGGTCCGCCGCAAGGCCAAGGCGATCAATTTCGGCGTGATCTACGGCATTTCCGCCTTCGGCCTGGCCAACCAGATCGATGTCTCGCGCGAGGAGGCCAAGGCCTTCATCGACGCCTATTTCGAGAAATTCCCCGGCATTGCGGACTATATGGAGCGCATGAAAACCGAGGTGAAGGAGAAGGGCTATGTCGAGACCATCTTCGGCCGCCGCGCCCACTTCCCCTCGATCAAGGACAAGAATCCGAACATGCGCATGTTCGCGGAACGCCAGGCCATCAATGCCCCGATCCAAGGCTCGGCCGCCGACGTCATCCGCCGCGCCATGATCCGCATGGACGACGCCCTCAAAGCCGCCAAGCTCGACGCCCGCATGCTCTTGCAAGTGCATGACGAACTGGTCTTCGAGGTGCCGGAAAACCAGGCGGACGATCTGATCGCCCTGGCGTCAAAGGTGATGAGTGAGGCGTGTGCGCCGGCCCTGGAGCTGAGCGTGCCGCTGGAGGTCGATGCGAAGGCGGGGGCGAGCTGGGCTGAGGCTCATTGATGCCCTGGTTGGTCGCGATTGTGGCGGGGTTAGCGCTGCAAGCCTGCCCGATCCCGGCTCCGGAGCCTCGAGTGAGGATCGAACCGGAATTGCCCTGCATGGCCGGGGGTTGCCCTCCGCCAGCCGACATTGACGAGTTTCCCATTTCCGCGACGGCCACTTTCGATATCAGGCCTGACGGAAGTGACGGGAGTGTGAGCAATGTGCAAGTAGAAGCCGAGACCTTGCTCTATCCTATTGTGCGCACCGCAGTAACGCGCGCCGTTGAACGCTGGATATTTGAACCGGATGACGCGAGCACGGGAGCCCAAGCTTCCTTTGAACTCAACTTGCCTTGACCCTTCTTTCGAAGGCTCGGGGCCAAAACGAGCTCACCCCTTGTCATCCCGGACGGATGCCCGGCCTTGAGCCGGGTGGAGATCCGGGACCCATGCCTGCACAAGCGAGGCTCTTCGAAATGGGTCCCTGCTCTGCGCCCCGCTTTCGCGGGGCATTCGGCAGGGATGACAAAGGGGTGGTGACTGTCGGCTTTCGCCCGTTTTTGAACGATCGTGCAGTCGGCGGGATGGCCTCGTGCGGGTTCCCCGTTTTGCCGGGAGGGCGGATGCGGGACACACTCCGGATCAATCACAGGCCGGGGACGCCGACATGAGTACCGAGACCGCAACACGCCGGGATGCGTGGATATCCATCACGATCTTCCTGCTGATCGTGGGCGCGACGAGCGCTGTCTTTCACTGGGCGCTGGTGACGCTGAACCCGACCAGTCTCTATGTCGGGCCGTTGATGTGGATGCCGGCCATGGCGGCTTTCGCCACCCTGCTGATCCGCGGCCGCTCGATCCGCAGCCTGCCGTGGAATTGGGGACGCTGGCGCTTCAATGCGAAGGCGTTTCTGGTCCCGGTCGTCTATGTGAGCATCACCTATGGGCTGATCTATGCCCTCGGCCTGGGCGGGTTCCCGGACATGGACACGATCGGCGAATGGCGGGCCGAAACGGGTCTGGCGGACATCCCGCAATGGGGTCTGATCGCGGTGGTGGTGGCCCTGCTGGGCACGGTCGGTGCGATCCGGGCGATGAGCACGGTGGTCGGCGAGGAGATCGGCTGGCGCGGTTTCCTGGTCTGGGAAATGCGCAAGGTGATGCCCTTCGGCGCGGTCGCCCTGGTGAGCGGGCTGATCTGGTCCTTCTGGCACTGGCCGGTCGTGGTCTGGTATGGCGGCGGCGATGCCCTGACCCAGATGACGGTCTTCACCATCATGATCACCAGCATGTCCGTGGTGATGACCTATTACACGTTCAAATCCCGCAGCCTGTGGCCGTCCGTGATGTTCCACGCGGCCCACAATGTCTTCATCCAGAAAATCTTCGACCCGCTGACCGCCTATAATGACAGCACGTCTTTCTGGGCGGGGGAATATGGCTGGATGATCGCGATCGTGACCGCCGGGTTCGGCCTGGTCTACTGGTTCAAGGCCCGCAAGGAAGGCCTCTGACCCCAAACAAGAACGCCCGCCGGAGCGATCCAGCGGGCGTTTTTTGTGCGTTTCTTCCCCATGAAATGGGGAAGTGGGCCGATGCGGAGCAGCGGGTCGATGGGGCGGCGCTCCGGCGCCGAATTACCGGCTTCGCCGGCCCCTCCGTCCCTGCGGGACACCTCCACATAAAATGGGGAGGAAAATCAGGCGTCGACCTCGGCCTCGAGCGCGTGTTCCTGGATGAAGTCGCGACGCGGTTCGACGACATCGCCCATGAGCTTGGTGAAGAGCTCGTCGGCGGTGTCGGCATGGGTCACCGAAACCTGCAGGAGAGAGCGCGCATTGGGATCGAGCGTGGTTTCCCAGAGCTGGCCGGGATTCATTTCGCCCAGACCCTTATAGCGCTGGATCTTCATGCCCTTGGCACCGGCCGTGGTGACGGCGTCGACCAGCTGGCTGGGCGAATTGATCACCACCGTGCCGGATTTCGGCGCAAAGACCGCCGGCCCCATATAGTCATTGGCGACGACAGCAGCGCGTTCGGACAAGCGCTTGGCATCCGGGCTTTCGCGCAGATTGGGCTCCAGCACGATCTTCTCGGTCACGCCCCGAACCTCGCGCCAGAGAATGAGCGACATGTCCTCGCCCAGCTCGGCCTGCCAGGTGTCTTCGCCCTCGTCGGAAACGGCATTGAGGCGATCGGCCGCGCGCTTCAGCGCTTCGGCGTCCGGGTCCAGCACGAGCGCGCCAGCCAGGGCTGCGGCCTCGAGCGCAAAGCCCGGGGCCCGCGCGGTCAGGCGATCGACAGACAGTTTGATACTGCGCGCCGCCGCAACCCGTTCGGTGAGGTCCTGACCGGAGGTCACCTCTCCATCATGCAGGGTCAGCGTGGCCTCGGAGACGCCCTCCTCGATGAGGTAGGCGTCCATCTCGGCCTGGTCCTTCACATAGCGCTCGGACCGGCCCTTGGCGATTTTGTAGAGCGGCGGCTGGGCGATGTAGAGATAGCCGCGCTCGATCAGCTCCGGCATCTGCCGGTAGAAGAAGGTCAGCAGAAGCGTGCGGATGTGGGCGCCGTCCACGTCGGCATCGGTCATGATGATGACCTTGTGGTAGCGCAGCTTCTCGTAATTGATCTGGTCGCGCCCGATGCCCGTCCCCAGCGCCGTGATCAGCGTGCCGACCTGGTCGGAGGAGAGCATCTTGTCGAAGCGCGCACGCTCGACATTGAGGATCTTGCCCCGCAGCGGCAGCACGGCCTGGTTTTCGCGGTGGCGGCCCTGCTTGGCAGAACCACCGGCCGAGTCACCCTCGACGATGAAGAGTTCGGACTTGGCCGGATCCTTCTCCTGGCAGTCGGCGAGCTTGCCGGGCAGGGAGGTGATATCCAGCGCCGACTTGCGGCGGGTCAGTTCACGGGCCTTGCGGGCGGCTTCGCGGGCCGCCGCGGCCTCGATGATCTTGGAGACGACCATTTTGGCTTCGTTGGGGTGCTCCTCGAACCATTCCGCCAGCGCCTCGCCGACCGCGCCTTCCACGGCGGGACGGACTTCGGAGGAGACCAGCTTGTCCTTGGTCTGGGACGAGAATTTCGGATCCGGCACCTTCACCGAGAGCACGCAGGTCAAGCCTTCACGCGCATCATCACCGGAGATCGCCACCTTGGCCTTGGAGGCGAGGCCGGATGAAGCCGCATAGGAATTGATGATCCGGGTCAGCGCACCGCGGAAACCGGCCAGGTGCGTGCCGCCATCACGCTGCGGGATGTTGTTGGTAAAGCAGAGGACATTCTCGTGATAGCTGTCATTCCACTCCAGCGCCGCCTCGACCGTGACCCCATCGCGCTCGCCCTGGATCAGGACCGGCGGTGTGAAGATCGGGGTCTTGGTGCGGTCGAGGTGGGAGACGAAGGCCGCCACGCCGCCCTCATACATCATCGTGTCGGAGAAAGGCTCGGAGCCGCGATCATCCTTGAGCGTGATCTTCACGCCGGAATTCAGGAAGGCGAGTTCGCGCAGGCGGTGCTGCAGCGTGTCGCGATCGAACTCGGTCATGGTGAAGGTCTCTTCGGACGGCATGAAGCGCACTTCCGTGCCCTTCTGGCCCTCGGCATCCCCGATCACCTTGAGATCTTCCTCGGCATCGCCGCGGCGGAAACGCATGTGGTGCTTCTTGCCATTGCGCCAGATGGTCAGGTCCATCCAGTCGGACAGGGCGTTCACCACCGAGACGCCCACACCGTGCAGACCGCCGGACACCTTGTAGGAGTTCTGGTCGAACTTCCCGCCGGCGTGCAGCTGGGTCATGATCACCTGGGCAGCGGAGACACCTTCCTCGGCGTGGATGTCGGTCGGGATGCCCCGGCCATCATCCCGCACGGAAGCGGATCCGTCCGCGTGCAGGCGCACGACGACTTCCGTACAATGGCCGGCCAGGGCTTCGTCGATCGCATTGTCGACGACCTCGTAGACCATGTGATGGAGGCCGGAACCGTCATCGGTGTCACCGATATACATGCCCGGACGCTTGCGCACGGCATCGAGGCCCTTGAGGACCTTGATCGAGTCGGCGCCGTATTCCTGATTCGCTTCTTCCGTCATGGTTTTGTTGTACAGGTTTCGCCGGTCTGTGACCACTCGCGCGCACACGCGCGCATGCGCGTACGCGTGAGTCTCAGCGCGCAACCAGAAGCACGATGGCGATGGCGGTCATGACGCATCCGGTGAGGATATCGGCGCCGCGGCGGACGGACGGGCGGGTCATCCAGATACGGGCCTTGTGGGCGCCGCCGATATAGGCCCCGGCGGTCGGCACGGCGAGCGCAGCCATCATCGCGACCATGAGAAGATAGGTGGGCAGATTGATCGCCTCGAGCGGCACGAAGGCCGGCACGAGCGTGAGGTAGAAGGCGATCGGCTTGGGATTGGAAAGCGGCATCGCCACGCCGGCGATATAGGTCGCCGCCCACGAAGTCTTCGAACCGGAGCGGAAGACCGGTTTGGGCCGGGCGCCCGTCCAGGCACTCCAGAACGCGCGGAACGCCATCCAGGAAAGGTAGGCCACCCCGACGATCTTGGCCGCCATCCAGAAGGCCCCCAGCTGGTCGGCGATGGCCGCCAGGCCGGTGACGGCCAGGGTGAACCAGAAAATATCCCCGGTCAGGATCCCCACGCCATAGACCGCCGCATGCCAGGGACCGGCATCCAGCGTGCGCGCGATCATGGCAGCAATGCCCGGTCCCGGCGTGACAAAGAGGATCAGCAGGGCGCCGGCAAAGAGGAGGAGGTTTTCCAGGCTCATGAATGGGCTAAGCGATCTGGAAGCGGCGGCGGATTGTCAAAATGAGTTGGAACCAGAAAGCAACAGCTATGACTTGTTGAAGTACTCCCCACGCGCCCAGCCAAGCTCGAAGCCGAAACGAGTCGCCGACACCCAAATGAGAAAATGGCTCTGCGTCAAAAGTCGATATTGCGATGGGACCGAACATGTTGCCGGAAGAAAATTCCAGAACGCTTGCAATTGTTGGATGGACCGGTGCCCCAAGTGAAAGGCCAACGCCCTCCCATGCCGCTGGGGCCATAACTCCTATCGATAGAAGAAAGAAGCACACGCTGACCACAAAAAGCGTCAACAGAGACCGACCTGCACGAAGGGGCGACAATCCGTAATCGCTGCACCAACCATAAGCCTTGGCTAAAAGCTTTTCAGCAAATGGGGCACGCGACTGCCGCTGCCTCGCCATCAGCGCAAGTTTATGGAGCCGATGCTTCCTCAGAACATCACCTCGGATCTCTGCTGCGGTCTGCAAGGTTCTAGCGCCAGACTCTAATGCGAGAAGCGCTGTGTCACCGGATTGACTTGCAGGTTCAAGCGCTTTTTCGAAAAAAACCTTCTCTTCCTCTGACTCAACCAAGGATGGGTAATCTATTCCATCTTCTAGCCGAGCCCCTCCAAAAGCAGCAACAGCGTGGACGCATTGGTCAGACCATAGGGCCCGCTTCTTAAATATCGCTCCGCTAAATGCCTCCTGAAAGTTCGCTGGATCATCCGTCAGCTCAACATTTTTGAAGGAACACTTCCCATGAAACTCAGAACTGGAGAAATTTACCTTCCCCTCAAGTCTCGCTCGCCTAACCTCTGCACCCTTGGGGGCAATATCGTCGCCAAGCGAGAAACTACCACAAAACCTGCAATCCTGAGCTTCAAAGCTTCCCTGAACAACAATTCCATCGGCTTCAAATCGTTCAGCGAACGTGCTTCTGATTGAATTAAACGAGCCCCCGATTTTTGCTTGATCGGCCCGAAATACGTCGTCAAAGCGAGCCCAATACGCTTCAAAATTTTGCTGTACGCGTAGTCGCCAGACAGAAACTCTCGAATGAAACACGCCCATTGCGATAGAAATTGAATGCAAGTTCGCCGAATGAAAATCAGCCCGTTCAAAAAATTCGCAACCATGAAGGTCAAGTGCGCATTCGGGATCGTGTGGCGTTATGCTCGCCTCATCACAAAAAATGCTACCGCTAAACGAAATCGATCCATTTGCCGTTCCCGACCAATGAAGTTTCCCATCAAATAAGGAACTCAAGAAACCCGACCCACCACCCATGTGTGATTGGAGCCAGACCGCGGGCCCAACTAAAAGGCAGTTCCTAGCATAGATATCGAGTTCCCGATCGGCGAACCATTTGGCCTGCAATATCGAACCACTCAGCTGAGCACGACCGTCAAAACCGACGAGATGCCGAGATCCATCCTCATGCTCCTCGACACCCATACGGTCCGATGAAGACGCCTCCAACTTCCGCTCAACCTCTTCCTGCAGCCGTGCAGTCTCCGATGAGCTCCAATTGTTTTTGAAGCTATGTGCAATTTGTGGCGCTAGGCCTGATGCCTCCGCATTCGGAAAGTGCGCGATATGAAAAGGCGTGCCTACATGGCTGATGAGCAATCCAGCGCTTCTCAGCTCGTCATCTGACCTAAATTTTTGCCTGACATGGTCAAAGCGCCAATAGTCTTGCAGAGAACAGGCGACGGCACCTTTCGGCACGTCACCCTGACGATGAACAATTCCATCTTTGTGGTAGTGCCCGAGCCATTGGTGCCGTGGGATACCGTCGGCGCTTCTCTTGCCGAGTCCTTCCCATGAATAATCGGCTCCGCGCCATTCACCATACCAGCGAGCAATCCTATCTTTTCTAACCCTGTCCAGCTGCTCGATGTCCAAAGCTTCACCCAAATCTCAAATGGTCACCAAACTTAGAACTTGAAATCCGGAAGCGCGTCAAAGGCGACTTTCAGGGCGTCGCTCCAGCCGGAGGAAATCTGGTTGAAATAGTCATCATCCGGCTCGATGCGACGCTGGATGCCCGGCTCCAGCGTGTCGGCCGTGTAGACATGCATGTCCAGCGGCAGGCCGACGGAGAGATTGGCTTTCAGCGTGCTGTCAAAGGAGACATAGAGCAGCTTCACCGCCGCCTCCATGCTCATCGCCGGATCGAAGGCGCGCACCAGGATCGGGCGGCCATATTTGGTTTCGCCGGACTGGAAGAAGGGCGTCTCCTCGCCGGCCTCGATGAAATTACCCTCCGGGTAGACCAGGAAGAGGCGCGGCTCCATGCCCTTGATCTGGCCGCCGACGATCAGCGTCGCGCTGAACGGGCTCTCCGAGACCGGCCCCTCGCCGGCCTGGTGGCGGACGCATTCCTTCAGCGTGTCGCCGACAATCGTGGCGACCTGGAACATGGTCGGCGCCTCGAGGAAGGTCGGGCGGCGCTCATCGGGAATTTTCGAACGCTCTTCCAGCAGGTTGATGACCGCCTGCGTGGTCGCCAGATTGCCCGCCGTCATGATCGTGATGACACGTTCGCCGGGCACGGACCAGGTGAAGAGCTTGCGGAATTTGGAGACATTGTCGACGCCCGCATTGGTGCGGGTATCGGACATGAAGATCAGACCCGAATTGAGGCGCATGCCGACGCAATAGGTCACCGGGAATCACTCTCCAGAAAAGCCGGGTCCAGCGTTACTGCTGGACCTGCAGGGTGACAAGCAGGGTTTCCTCGCCGCCGCCATAGGTCACGCCCGAAATGGGAGCCGCTTCGCCATAATCCAGCCCGGTGGCGACGCGGACATAACGTTCGTCCGGGGAGATCCCGTTGGACGGGTCGAAACCGACCCAGCCGAGGCTGTCGATATGGACTTCGGCCCAGGCGTGACTGGCTTCCTGGTCCACGACCCCGTCCATCAGCAGATAGCCACTGACATAGCGGGCGGGAAGGCCCATCTGGCGCGCCATGCCGACTAAAATATGAGCATGGTCCTGGCAGACGCCGTGACGCTTTTCCGCAGCGTCCTCGCCGCTCGTGGCCACATGCGTGGACCCGACATCATAGCGGACTTCCTCGGCAATCAGCCGCGACAGGGCGTGCAGACGCGCCAACGTGTTTTCGGCATCGTCCGGCAGGGCTTTGGCCAGTTTGCGCATGGCCGGTCCTGGACGGGTCCGATCCGTCTGGCGGGTATAATACCAGAGCGGTGCCGGGCTCTTGTGCGGCCCCGTCATGCCCGACGTATCGCGGGTTTCCACCACGCCACGGCAGGCAATCACCAGGTCGCGGCTGCCCGGATCAACCCGCACCAGATCGACAGCATTCCCGTGCTCATCGGTAAAGCGGGCCTGCAGTGTGCCCCCTTCGATGGTCAGCTCCCAGTCCGACACATCCTGCACGTCACTGCTGAGCGGTCTCAACCGGACTTGCTGCAGGCCGTAGGGGATGGGCGTCTCGAAGGTATAGCGGGTCTGGTGGGCGATGGTCAGCTGCATCGGCTCTACTCGTAAAAGCGGTAATCGGCTTCGATCTGGCGGCCGAGCGCATTGTTGCGGGACAGGAAGTCGGTGATGAATTCGTGCAGGCCGGCGGCGAAGATGTCGTCGATCGTCATCCGGTTGAGCCGCGCCTGCCCCTCTTCGGCCATGTCCTGGCAGGGCTTTCGCATGTCGTACTCGCGCTCCAGGGCGGAGAGATTGTCGACGATCTCGCACCAGCAATAATAGAGCGAGCGCGGCATGTGCCGGTCCAGGATGAGGAAGTCGGCGATATGCGACGGATCATTCTCGCCGCCATGCAGCCAGGAATAGGACCGGTCCGCCGAGACCGAGCGCAGCACCGTCTCCCATTGCACATTGTCGAGCGAGGAACCGACATAAGAGGTGGCGGGCAGGAGGACGTAATACTTCACGTCCAGCAGGCGGGCCGTGTTGTCGGCGCGCTCCACGAATGTCCCCAGCCGCGCATAGGCGAAAATATCGTCCTGCAGCATGGTACCGTAGAGCTGACCCCGGACCAGGGCGCTCTGCTGCCGCACCGCGGACATGAGGGCTGGGAGTTCTGCAATACGGACCGGGCGCCGCAGCAGTTCGCGCAGGGTCATCCAGCCTTCATTGACCGCTTCCCAGACATCGCGGGTCAGGGAAGTGCGGACCTGGCGGGCATTGCGCCGCGCACCTTCGAACAGGGTCATGACGCTGGCCGGATTGTCCGGGCTGCGCATCATGAAATCGATCACCGGCCCGGTCTCGAACGTGTCGTGGACCTCCAGGAAGGCATCGCGGCAACCCGCCGTGGTGATGATGGACTCCCATTCGCCCTCGGCACTGACCGAGCGGGTCAGGGCCATGCGGAAGCCGGCCTCGACCAGGCGGGCCGTGTTTTCAGCGCGTTCGAGTTGGCGGAACATCCAGTAGAGGCCGCAGGCATGCCGTCCCAGCATATCAGTCCTCCAGTATCCAGGTGTCTTTGGTACCGCCGCCCTGGGAGGAGTTCACCACCAGGGAGCCCTTCTTCATCGCGACGCGGGTCAGCCCGCCCGGCGTGATGTCGATCCGGTCCGGCGAGACCAGGACAAAGGGCCGAAGATCGACATGGCGCGGGGCCAGCCCGGCCTTGGTCAGAACCGGAACGGTCGACAGGGAAAGCGTCGGCTGCGCGATATAGTTGGCCGGCCTGGCCTTGAGCTTCTTGCGGAAGCCGGCGATTTCCTTCTTGCTCGCCGCCGGCCCGACCAGCATGCCGTAACCGCCGGAGCCATGGACCTCCTTGACGACCAGGTCCTCCAGATTGTCGAGGACATAGGCCAGGGCGTCCGGCTCGGCACAGCGCCAGGTCGGGACATTCTTCAGGATGGGCGGTTTGCCGGTATAGAATTCGATGATCTCCGGCATGTAGGAATAGATCGCCTTGTCATCGGCCACGCCCGTGCCCGGCGCATTGGCGATGGTGATGCCGCCGGCGCGGTAGACATCCATGATGCCCGGAACGCCCAGCACACTGTCCGACCGGAAGTTCAGCGGATCGAGATAGTCATCATCCACCCGGCGGTAGAGGACATCGATCGGCGTGTAACCCTGCGTGGTTCGCATCGCGATGCGTCCATCCACGACGCGAAGGTCATGCCCCTCGACCAGGGCGGCGCCCATCTGGTCCGCCAGGAAGGCGTGCTCGAAATAGGCGGAGTTGTGGATGCCCGGAGTCAGCACGGCAATGGTCGGCCGGGCCCCGCGACTGGCCGGCGGCGCGCTTCGGGCCAAAGCCCGGCGCAGATTGACCGGATAATCGCCGACCGGCTGGACCGGGACGCGGGAAAAGAGTTCCGGGAACATGCGCAGCATGGTTTCCCGGTTTTCGATCATGTAGGAGACGCCCGACGGTGTGCGGGCATTGTCTTCGAGCACGTAGAATTCGTTCGGACCGGTCCGGACGAGGTCGGTGCCCACAATGTGGGTATAGACGCCACCCGGCGGCGACACCCCGATCATCTGGGGCAGGAAGGCCTGATTCTCGGCGATCAGATTGAGCGGCAGGCGACCCGCCTTAATGATTTCCTGCTTGTGATAGATGTCGTGCAGGAAGGCATTGATGGCGCGGACCCGCTGCTCGATGCCGCGCTCCAGCCGCGCCCATTCGCGGGCCGAAATGACCCGCGGCACGATGTCGAACGGGATCAGGCGCTCATCCGCATCCCGGGCTCCGTAGACATTGAAGGTGATGCCGGTACGACGGAAGAATGTCTCCGCCTCGCGCGACTTGCGGGCGAGTTCGGCGGGCGTGTAGTCGGACAGCCAGCGCGCATACTCCTCATAGGGTTCCCGCGGTGCGCCCGCTTCATCATGCATCTCATTGAACGCCACACATCACCTTTGCCGCTGGATCGCGCGCACAGGGCCGCGAATTCCGGCGATGCGCCGAACCGCACCGCGTCTGAAGGACTGTGTTCTGACGATCCCGCCTGCATTCGGCAGAGCGGGAGAAGCCGGGCCTGTGGTCGCCGCGCGCCCGCTCTTGATGGCGGCGCTTGATAGCTCCCAGAACACCTTGTTTTTTATAGTGTCGAGCGCGGTCGGGCAACTCTAGGGGTTCGGGTTTTCGTCCGAATCCGGCCCGGTAACCAGATATCCGTAGATCGTGTCCGCCATCGCGGCGACAAACTGGTCGTCGCTCAGGCGGATCAGGGCCCCGGCCCCGTCCTCCGGATAGAGGCCCCGCTCCAGGGGCAGGGTGTTGAGCAGATAGGCCAGCATCTGGGCCGCCGTCTCCGGATCACCCATCCGGACCTCATCGGCGAACAGGTCAATGACCTGACGGGCCGAGGCCAGGCTGGCATCGATATAGGCCTGCCAGTCATCGCCCACGAGATCGGGACGCAGGCGGGCATAGAGATGGGCCGCCTGAAGCAGGTGGCCGTGTTCACGCAGAAAACCCCAGGCCGAGCCCATGATCTGGCGAAGCGCCGCGCGGAGGCCTTGCCCGGGGTCCAGTTCAATCCGGCCCTCGGCGGCCATGTAGGCGTCGAGCCGGGCCCGGTAGAGCTCGAAGATCACCGGGATGAAGGCGTCCTTGTTCTCGAAGCGGCGATAGACCGTGCCCACGGCCAGTCCGGCTTCAGTGGCCAGCTCCGCCATGGTGAGGCTGTCGAAGGCGCGGGTACGGAGCAGGCGCTCCAACGCGGCCACAAGTTTGTCCCGCGTGGCCCGCGATCGCGCCTGGCTGGCCGGTTTGGTGCCTTGACTCATCTCAACCCACTCTCTAAATGCGAATGAGAATTCGCATTCGCAATTTGATCGTCTGCTTGGTCGCATCAGGGACCCGGCAGGTCAATCCCGCCCAGCCGAAGGACATGCCATGCTCTCCCCGCTCCTGACCGAACCCGCCCTGCTCGCCGGCCTCTCAGCCATCGCCGTCCTGCTGGTCATCACCTGGGTGGTTGACCTGCTGGACCTGCGCCGGAAACGCGCCAGCCAGCCGGGCTATTCCAAGCGCAAGGCCTATGCCCGCACCATGCTCATGCTGTGGACGACGGCGGCGCTGTGTGTCGCCGCCTGGCTCGGCTCCGGCCGCGATCTGGCAACGCTGGGCCTGTCAGCCGGAACGGGTTGGCGCGGTCTGGCGGGATGGATCGCGGCCCTGCTGGCCTCGGCCTATGTCATCTACACGATCTATCTGGCGGCCACGTCCCGCGAGGCCCGCGCGAACATCCGGCAGCAATTCGACACGGCGAAAGGGATGGATCTCCTGCGGCCGCAAACCCGGAAGGAACATCGCGACTTCCAATTCCTGTCGGTCACCGCCGGGGTCACGGAGGAGATCATTTTCCGGGGCTTCCTGATTGGCGCCCTCGCCCTGGTTCTGCCGCTCTGGCTGGCCGCGTTTGTCTCGGTCGCGGCCTTCCTGCTGGCGCACATCTATCAGGGCGCCGCCGGGCTCGGTCGGATTGCACCGGTCACCCTCGTGATGACCGGGATTTTCCTGGTCTCCGGCACGCTCTGGCCCGCCATTCTCCTGCACTGCCTGGTCGATGCCGCCGCGGGCGGAATGATCGCGCTGGTGGATCATCATGAAGCGGCCGACAAGGCCGAACCCGTCCCCGCCTAGCAGCGGGTCACTTCGGCCGCGTCCACCTCGAAATACTGGATGTGGCCGCCAAAGGGTTCGAACAGGACCCGTTCAACGCCCGTCAGCCAGGCCTGGGATCCGGTCGCCAGGATCTCCCGGGCCAGTCCTTCCCGGCGCGGCGCATCCAGATGGGCACAGGCTTCATCGAACAGGAGAAGCGGTGCCTGGCCGCCCTGCTGACCCAGCGCCCGGGCCTGGGCCAGGGCGAGGGTCAGGATCAGGGCCTTCTGTTCACCGGTGGAGCAATCCGCCGCCGGCTGATCCTTCATCCGGTGCCGGGCGACGAGCTCGGTCCGGTGGGGGCCGCGGGTCAGGGTCCGGCCGACAATGGCATCGCGCTGCCGGCCTTCCCGCAGAGCGGCGGCGAAATTGTCCTCGGCCGTGCCGGCATCGGCACCGCCGGCCAGGTCCGCTTCCACCGCACCGTCCAGCGCCAGGTCGGCTTGCGGAAACACGCCTTCCGGCCGGGCATCGATCTCGCCCTGAAGCCGGATCAAGGCGTCCAGCCGTGCCGCGGCCATGGCCACGCCGTGCCCCGCCATGTCCTGCTCGAGCGCGTCCAGCCAGGACGGGTCGGCCCGGCCTTCATCCAGAAGGCGCTGGCGGCGGGTGCGGATTTTCTCATAGGCGGAGGCCGCCTCGGCATGGGCAGGGTCGGCGGCATAGACGAGCCGGTCGAAAAAACGGAGACGGTCCGCCCGCGGTCCGGCAAACAGGCGGTCCTGGGCCGGGGTCAGCCAGATCATCGGCACCAGGCGGGCCAGCTCGCCCTGGGGTGCGGGCTCACCATCGATCCGGGTCTGCCGGCGACCGCCCTCACCGGAACCGACACCGACGCGCCGCTCCCCGTCACGCGTCTCAAGCTCGGCAAAGACAGCCCAGCTGGACGCGGGTTGTCCGTCGATCTTGCGGACCACACTGTCCGCCCCGGCCGAGCGCAGCCCGCGTCCGGGAGCGAGAAAGGAGAGCGCTTCGAGCAGATTGGTCTTGCCCGCCCCATTGGCCCCGAACAGGGCCACCGGGCGCGGCTCCAGATCGAGATCGAGGCTGGCATAGCTGCGAAAATCGGTCAGGCGCAAACGACGAACCGCCGCCGGTGGCACCGGCGGCGGCTGGTCAGTCTCGTATGCTTCTTCGTCCGGCGTCACACGCGCAGCGGCATCAGCACGTAAAGCGCGTCCGGGTCGCCGCTGTCCGTCACCAGCGCCGGCGAGGCGGCATCGGCGAAGTGGAAGCGGGCTTCGTCACCCTGGATCTGGGACGCGACGTCCAGCATGTAGCGGGCGTTGAAACCGATGGAGAAACCATCTTCCGAATAGGAGACGGCGAGCTCTTCCTCGGCCTGGCCGCTTTCCGGATTGTTCACCGCCAGGGTCAGCGAGTCCTCGCCCAGGGTGAGCTTCACCGAACGGGACTTTTCGACCGAAATGGTCGCGACACGGTCCACGGCTTCGGCGAAACGCTTGTTCTCGACCGACATGAGCTTGGAATTGCCGCGCGGAATGACGCGCTCATAGTCCGGGAAAGCGCCATCGATCAGTTTCGACGTCAGCACGGCGCGGCCAAGACGGAAACGGATCTTGCCCTCGGAGACGGAGACTTCGACATCGTCATCGGCATCTTCCAGCAGACGGCGGACTTCCTGGACCGTCTTGCGCGGCACGATCACGGCGGGCATGCCGTCCGCCCCGTCCGGCAGGTCGATCTCGGCCAGGGCCAGGCGGACACCATCGGTGGCGACAGCGCGCAGCGTCTTGCGGCCATCCTGGTCGGCGGCGTGCAGATGGATACCGTTGAGATAGTAGCGGGTCTCTTCGGTGGAGATCGCGAAACGGGTCTTGTCGATCAGACGCGCCAGTTCACTGGCCGGCATCTGGAAGCGGTGTTCCAGATCCTCGGTCGGCATGACCGGGAAATCGCCGGGCGGCAGGGAGGGCAGGTTGAAGTTGGACCGGCCTGCCCGAAGGGTCAGACGCGGATCGCCACTATTCATCTCCAGCGTGACATCGGCGCCATCGGGAAGCTTGCGGGTGATGTCATAGAGCGTGTGCGCCGGCGCGGTGATGAGGCCTTCGCCCTCGCAGCTGGCATTGGTGGTTTCCAGGATCTCGATATCCAGGTCGGTCGCGGCAAAGCTGGCACCGTCCGGACCGGCCGAGATCAGCACATTGGACAGGATCGGAATGGTGTTGCGCTTCTCGACAACGGCCTGGACATGGCCCAGGGCCTTGAGGAGGGTCGCGCGCTCGATCGTCAGCTTCATGTCTCGCGTTCCGCTTTTAGCGTATGTGTTGTCAGCGTCTTGAGGGACGGCACAGCGGGCCGGACGCTCGTGTGCAAATCAGGGTGGACCAAAGAGGATACATGAAAACGCGCCTTCGCAAGAGATTTCTCCAGCGTCAGCGCGTTCTCATTAACCGTGTTCGCAAGCGAGGTCAGCCCTGCAAGTCGCGGGTGAGGCGATCGATTTCATCGGCAATCGGATCACCGGACTCCATCATGGAGGTCACCTTGTTGACCGCGTGAATGACCGTGGAATGGTCCCGGCCACCGAAACGGCGGCCGATATCCGGCAGGGACCGCGTGGTCAGCGTCTTGGACAGATACATGGCCACATGGCGCGGACGCACGACGCTCTGAGTGCGGCGCTTGGAGCAGATATCCGCCGGCGTCACACCGAAGTGCGAGGCGACCGCTTTCTGGATCTCGTCCACGGTCAGGCGCTTTTCCGAGCTGAGCGACAATTCGCGCAGGGCGGTGGAAACGGCTTCCATCGTCACCGGCAGGCCGAGCAGGGCCGTGCGGCAGATGACATTGTTGAGGACGCCTTCCAGCTCCCGCGGGCTGGTCGTGATGCGGGCGGCGAGGAAATCGCGCACCGGCTCAGGCACGTCCAGCACCGGATAGTGGCATTTCGCCTGGGCGATCTTGCAGTCCAGGATCTGGCGGCGCAGATCGAGATCTGGCTTGCCCAGCGGACAGGAGAGACCACCGACCAGCACGGAACGCAGACGCTCATCCGCGACCTGGAGTTCCGACGGCGGACGGTGCGAGGCGAGGACAACCTGCTTGTTCTCGGCAACCAGGGCCGCGATCGTGTTGAGCAGCTCGTCTTCCGTCTTCGGCTTGCCGGCGATGAAGTGGACATCATCGATCAGCAGGACATCGACACTGCGCACCATCTCCTTGAAGGAGAGCGTGTCGCGGGCCCGCATGGCCGACACGAAACCGGACAGGAATTCCTCGGCTGTCAGGTAAAGGGCCTTGCGCGGACGGGAATGGTGTTCGAAGGCCGATGCCACGGCGTGCATGAGGTGCGTCTTGCCAACCCCGTAATCGCCATAGAAGAAGACCGGATTGAAGGGCGGCGTCTGGGCACCCACGACCGTGCGTGCGGCCGCGGCGGCGACTTCATTGGCCGGACCGACGCGGAAACTGTCAAAGGTGAAACGCGTTTCACCAAGATTGTCCGCATCGGACTCCCCGTCCGCCTGGGTCGACGGCTTGGCGGACGACAGGGGCTTTTGCAGCGCTTCACGGACTTCACGGACCGGCGCGGACGGCTGGGACAAACGGGCTGCGCCCGGCGCAACCAGGGGCTGCGGCTCGGGATCACCCTCGGCGAGCAGGTGAATGGCGCGATGGGTGGAGTCGAGTTCCGCCCAGATACCGCGAATTCGGGCACCCCAATGGTCTTCAACCCAGTCGCGATTGAACGTGCTCGGAGCCACGATGATAATGGCACCCGTTTCGGAAACACGGACCCGAAGACGTGCGATTTCCTGGGAGTAGATTGCCGGGCCGCACTCGTCTCTCAGATGGGCGCGAACCTGCCGCCAAGTTGCGGAAATCCCCCCTGCACCCTCGACCTCTGCACCCGCGTTCTTGGCTTCTGCCACAGCCAATTTGTTATACGCCATCGTTCGCCACACTTTTGTTGTTCCCACGCACTACGCGCAAGCCATGTGTTTGTAATTTCGGCAAAATTTCCCCTCGCCCAGCGCCGCAGAATTGGTCGCCAGACCCGGAATGTTATCCGCATGGGGATGATCGCCCTCAGAGGTCCAAAGGTTACGCTTTCCCCATTTTCGGTCAACCGGATTCAACGCCTCGAATCAGAGATTCTTCGCTTGACACGAGAAATCCGTGACCGGATCGATGTTTGTCTTTTGTGACGGATTTATGACAAAATTTCCGGTCTTTTTTCACGACCAAAACGTCCCCATTTCTGGCGCGCGGATCACCGAAAGCCGGCTTTGGCAACCCCTCCGTATGAGGATTAAAAAAATTCCTCACATGACCGGAATTTCGCAAATTGAACCGGTCGCCATCCAACGTCCGGACAAAAAAATACGCCCGAGGCGTGTGCCCCGGGCGCATTTGATAATCGGTCGTAAAAGGTGGCTTAGGACGCCATCGCCTTCACGCGGGCCGACAGGCGCGAAACCTTGCGCGAGCCGGTGTTCTTGTGAACGACGCCGTTGGACACAGCGCGCATCAGTTCCGATTCCGCCTGGACCAGAGCGGTCTTGGCAGCAGCCTGGTCGCCGGACTCGATCGCCAGTTCGACCTTCTTCACAAAGGTCCGCACGCGCGAGCGGCGAGCCTTGTTGACGGCCGTGCGACGCGCAATCTTGCGAACCATTTTCTTGGCCGAGTTGGTGTTGGCCATCGATCCTAACCTCTTCGTCGTGCCGGGCCGCGAAATGACCCGGTGAAATCCGTGAGCGGCGGCGTATAGGCCCTTGGGGCCGGGCCGTCAACCGCTCAATGGCACCCTGCCCTAGCGGTGCTTGAAATGCGCCGCCCGCTTTTCCGCGAACGCCGCCATGCCTTCGGTCTGGTCTTCAAGCGAGAATTGCGACTGGAAGACGCGACGCTCGAACAGGATACCCTCGGTCAGCCCCACTTCAAAGGACCGGTTGATGGTCTCCTTGGTCATCATCGCCACCGGCAGCGACTTGGCGGCGACCGTCTCGGCCGCTTCCATCACCACATCCATCAGGTCCTCGGCCGGGACGACACGCGACACGAGTCCGGCCCGCTCGGCTTCCTCGGCATCCATCATCCGGCCCGTGAGGCACAGATCCATGGCCTTCGCCTTGGAGACAGCCCGCGGCAGACGCTGCGTGCCACCAGCACCCGGCATGACACCGAGATTGATTTCCGGCTGACCGAACTTGGCGGTCTGGGAAGCAATGATGAAA
Source organism: Maricaulis alexandrii (assembly GCF_005871165.1). Lineage (GTDB taxonomy): Bacteria > Pseudomonadota > Alphaproteobacteria > Caulobacterales > Maricaulaceae > Maricaulis > Maricaulis alexandrii. The sequence continues at coordinate 20,828 of NZ_SWKP01000005.1, forward strand.
TCGCACATCATGGCGATTTCGCAGCCACCGCCCAGCGCATAGCCGGAAACGGCCGCAATGATCGGCTTGCGGAAACGGGCCACGGATTCCCAGGTCTTCGCGAACGGATCGTTCATGAGAAGGCTGACCTGGTCGCGGGCCTGCAATTCCTTGATGTCGGCCCCGGCAGCAAAGGCCTTCTTCGAACCGGTCAGGACGACACAGCCAATGCCGTCATCCTGTTCGAAGCCGGCCAGGGCGGCCGACAGTTCCGTGGTGAGCTCGTCGCACAGCGCATTGAGTGCTTCGGGACGATTGAGGGTGATGACACCCACACGCCCTTCGGTCTTCACCTGTATCGTCTTGTAGGCCATTCGGCACTCCATGTGACGGCGCGGCATCCCCCGCGCGGGAAAAACGGCGCCGCTATAACCCAGCCGGCCCCCAGCGTCGATACCGGGGGCCAACGAGAGTCACCCGGGCCAGGGTGCGCTATTGGCGCTCCACCGTGTACCCCTGATCGCGGAGCAGGGCGATAACCCCTTCTTCGCCCGGAAGATGACCGGCCCCGACCGCAATGAAATAGGCACCTTCGCCTTCGAGCCGCTCGATGATCTGCGGTACCCAGTTATGATTGCGGCGAACGATGATGGCCTCATAGACCTCCGGCGCTTCATCGCGCATTTGCTCCAGGAAGAGGGTGTTGACGGTCTCCATGTCCCCTTCGGCCCAGGCGAGCACCATATTGTCGATCTCTTCAGGCAGGCGCTCCATTTCCCGCAGGCCTTCCACCAGCCCGGCGGCCTGGACGTCATCCGATAGTCCGGCCATGAAACCGAGCTGTTCTTCGGCCGTTTCGAAATAGTCCATCGCCATGCCCTCCGGGCGCTGCGCGAGGAGCGCCATCTCCACGCCGGCATTGGGATCGAACCCCATCTGCTGCATCTGGCCGAGCGTCAGCACGATCTGGGCAAACCAGGGGCGCATGGGCTCCAGCGACGCCACGGAGGCCCCGAGGCGCGGCGCGATCTCCGCCAGAAGGGTCCGCCCCTCTTCATCCAGCATGGAGGTCAGGGTGACGCCCGGCGGATTGAAGGCAAGCTGCGGGATCAGGGCCTGCATGGTCTGCTGCGCTTCCGGCGAATGCACATCGGCTTCCAGCATCAGGATGTCAGAGACCGCAAAGGCGGTCGTGACCGCGTCGGACTGCCAGTCCAGATCGCCCGGCAGGATGTGGAAGGTCCCGAAAATGTAGATGTCGGAATCCGCGTCTCCGAGATGCCAGAGCGCCGGTGAGGCCTCGACCTGGGAATAGTCGACGTCCTGCTGGGCCTGGGCCGGCAGGGTGACGCTCATCAAACCGGCGAACAGGGCCAGGCCGCTGGCGGCGCGGCGAAGGGTGGAAGCAAAACGCATGGTCACAAAACTCCATTGGTGGCCGTGATGTCTGACAGGATTTGTAGACGGGATCATGGCGAAACAGTGCGGGGAACGGGCCGCTGCCTGTCCCCCTTTCCGGTCAACCGGCCTCAGCGCTGGCAGGTCGGACAGAAAAATGTGGACCGGGCCGACTGGACGATCCGCTGGATGCGGCTGTTACAGCCGGGCGTCAGACAGGCCTCGCCTTCGCGGCCATAGGTCCGGAACCGGTGCTGGAAATACCCCAAGGCCCCATCCGCAGCGGCGAAGTCCTTCAGGGTTGATCCGCCGGAGGCGATGGCCTCGTCGATCACGGACCGCACTTCGGGCGCCAGGCGCGCGGCCCGCTTGCCAGGAATGCTGGCGGCCTGGCGGCGCGGGGATATGCCGGCGCGGTAGAGCGCCTCACAGACATAGATATTGCCCAGGCCGGCGACGATGCGCTGGTCCAGCAGGGCGGACTTGATCGGCGTCCGGCGTCCGGCCAGTGCCTCATCCAGATAGGCGGCCGAAAAGGCGTTGGAATTGGGTTCGGGACCAAGGCCGGCCAGGAAGGGCTGCGCCGCCTCCTCTTGGGTTGCGTAGAGGGTCATGAAGCCGAAGCGGCGCGGATCATTATAGCGCACAGTCACCCCGCCCTCGACCGAGAGCACGACATGGTCATGCCGGGGATTGGCCGGTTCGGCATGCACGAAATCGCCCGGCTGGCGGATACCGGCCTCCGCTTCGATCGAATAGCGACCGGACATGCCCAGATGCGACAGCAGGCTGGTTCCGTCATCCAGCCGGATGAGAAGGTATTTGGCCCGCCGGTCGAGCCGCTCGACCCGGCGCCCGGTCAGCCGTTCCGCAAAGCGCTCGGGAAACGGAAAGCGCAGGTCCGGCCGGTTCAGCACAACCGCCTCGATCCGGCGCCCTTCAATGGCCGGAACCAATCCGCGACGCACAGTTTCGACTTCGGGAAGTTCAGGCATGAGATCGCGGACCCTTGTGATGGACAACAACCGGAACCCTACTGATAGGTAGCGTCCCCGCCGAAAGCCAGCCCCGGACGATGCTGCGACACTATCAACCGCCCCGGCCGCTTTTCGCCGGGGCGGGCTGGGTCTATGGTCCCCGTCATGAGCGATACTTCAACGCAAGATACGGTGTCCTTCGGCTTTGCCGATGTGGACCGGTCCGAAAAGGCCGGGCTCGTCCGCGGCGTGTTCGACCGCTCGGCCCGGCGCTATGACCTGATGAATGACCTGATGTCGGTGGGCGTCCACCGCGTCTGGAAGGACATGGTCATCACGCGTGCCAATCCGCAGCCGGGTGAACGCCTGATCGACGTGGCGGGCGGCACGGGGGATCTGGCCCGCAGCTTCCTGAACAAGGCCGACCGCGTCGGCGAGCGCCGCGGCGACAACCGCAAGGCCGAGGCTGTCGTTCTGGACATCAATGAGCAGATGCTGCGCGCCGGCGTGAAGCGCGGTGTCAGCGAAGCCCAGGCCGGACGTATCAGCTGGGTGACCGGCAATGCGGAATGCCTGCCCCTGAAGGACCGCTCCGCCCATTGCGTGACGATCTCGACCGGGATCCGCAATGTCACGGACCGGATCGCAGCGCTGAAGGACATGCGCCGCGTGCTGAAGCCGGGCGGCCGCTTCCTGTGCCTGGAATTCACCCGCCCGACCAGCCGTGCCTGGGAAAAGGTTTATGATGCCTGGTCCTTCAATGTGATGCCGACCTTGGGCGAATGGGTGGCGAAGGATCGCGACAGCTATCAATACCTGGTGGAATCCATCCGCCGCTTCCCGGACCAGGAGAGCTTTGCCGAGGAGCTGCGCGAGGCCGGTTTCAAGCGGGTCAGCTTCACCAATTTCTCCGGCGGGATCGCCGCCCTGCACACAGGCTGGGCCTGAACCCGTCCATGATCCGACCGGCGCGACTTCACGCCACGCTCGCCAAGCGCGTTGCGGGGCACTAAACCGGCCAGGATGTTTTCAAGCCTCGCCTCCTTCTTCCGCCTCGTGCGGGCTGTTCTGACGCTGGCGCGCCATGATGCGGTGCTGCCGGCCGAGTACCAGTCCGTCTATCCGGCCCCGGCCCGGCTGCTGGGTGCGACGCTGCGCCTGTTTGCCCGCAAGGATCAGGCGGAGAATCCGGGGGAACGCCTGGCCCGGGCGCTGGAGCGCATGGGTCCGTCCTATGTGAAGTTCGGCCAGATCCTGGCCACGCGCAGCGATGTGGTCGGCGAGCGATTTGCCCGCGGCCTGGCGCGCCTGCAGGACAAGATGCCCGCCTTTGGCGATGAAAAGGCTCGCGCCGTGCTGAAGGCCGAATTCGGGGCAGAGGCTGACAGGCTTTTCGCCGAGCTGGGCCCGCCCGTGGCCGCGGCATCCATCGCCCAGGTCCACAAGGCGCGCACGCCGGACGGACGCGATGTCGCCGTGAAAATTCTGCGTCCGGACATCGAGAAACGCATTGCGCGCGACATCCGCACCCTCTCCCTCGGGGCCGCCCTGGCCGAACGCTTTTTCCCGGCCAGCAAACGCCTCGAGCCGAAGAAATTCGTCGAGACGGTCTCCCGTTCGCTGACGGTCGAGACCGATCTGCGCCTGGAAGCGGCAGCGGCGTCGGAACTGGCAGAGGCCGCCGCCGTCGCGGAGGGCTATCGCATCCCGACCGTGGACTGGGAGCGCTCGTCCAAACAGGTGCTGACGACACAATGGATCGATGCCATTCCGCTGTCGGACACGGATCGCATGGCCGCCAGCGGGCTGGACCGGGCGGCCCTGGCGACCAAGCTGACCCGCGCCTTCCTGGCGACGGCGCTGGACCGGGGCGTCTTCCATGCCGACATGCATGGCGGAAACCTGTTCGCCGACGAAACGGGCGATGTCTGGGCGGTGGATTTCGGGATCATGGGCCGGATCGGCCGGGCCGAGCGCCGCTTCCTGGCGCTGATCCTTCACGGCTTCCTGACCCGCGACTACCAGGCTGCCGCCCGCGCCCATTTCGCCGCCGGCTATGTGCCCGCCCACCACTCGGTGGATGATTTTGCCAGCGCCCTGCGTGCGGTGGGCGAACCGATCTTCGGCAAGAAGGCCGATGAAGTCCCCATGTCGCGCGTACTGCTGCAATTGTTCGAGATCACGGACCTGTTCGACATGCGCCTGCGTCCGGAACTGGTGATGTTGCAGAAGACCATGGTCCAGTGCGAGGGCGTGGCCCGTCAGCTTGATCCGCAGCATGACATGTGGGGTGCCGCTGCGCCCATCGTGGAACGCTGGATGCGGCGCGAACTGGGTCCGGAAGGCCGGATCCGCGATCTGGGCGAGGACCTGGTCCGCCTGCACGACGCACTGCGCCTGCTGCCGAACGCGATCGAGGACTGGTCGGACATTGCCACCAAGCTGAAAGCAGGCGAGCTGAAACTGGGCGGTGGCCCGAAAATCCGGCCCTGGGCCCTGCGCCTCGCCTGGCTGGGCGGTGCAGCCCTTCTGGGCGGACTGCTCGTCTACACTTTCGGGTAGAATTTGAACGTTTGCATATACACTCCCTAAACAAAGGTGTGGTTCCCTTTCTTCCATGGCAAGGTTGAACCCCATCACTGAAGAGCAACGGTCGATCCAACGTGAATTCTTTCGTCTCGACGAAGACACGATGGACCGGGTCCGGCATCTCAAGCCGCGGCTGATGAAGTATGCCGAACGGGCCCTGGAAGGCGTGTTCGATCATCTCGTCGGCAATCCGGAAGTCGCCCACTATTTCGAGATTTCCGAGAACATCACCTATCTGCGGGCCGGCATGATCGCGCATTGCGACCGCCTCTTCTCCTGCCGGTTCGACGACGCGTATTACGAAGCCACCGACCAGATGGGCGAGCGGCATTCCAAGCTGGAATACCATTCCCATGTCTATACGGCGGCCTATACCAACATGCTCACCCGGATCATCGAGCTGGCCGCCGAGGACCGGCGCAAATTCTCGCCCGAGGACCTGGTCGCCCTGACCCGGATCACGCTCTACGACATGGAGCTGACCGTGGGGGCCTTCTTCAGCCACAAGATGGAAAAGCGCGAAGCGCTGGACCATGACGCGGTGAAAATCCAGCACCTGCTCACGGGAACCTGATCCCGAAGACGTTTCCAACGCTTGGGAAATCGCGACAAACCGGCTACCTCTTGCGCGTCAATCCGGGAGCCTGTCCTTGTCCGAACCGCGCATCCTCCTGATCGTCGGCGGTGGTATCGCCGCCTATAAGAGCCTCGAACTCATCCGCGAGCTGAAGAAGCGCGGCATTGCGAGCCGCTGCATCCTGACGCGCTCGGGGGCGGAATTCGTGACACCGCTGAGCCTGTCCGCCCTGTCCGGCGACAGGATCTACAGCGAGCTCTTCGACCTCACCGGTGAAGCCGAGATGGGCCACATCGAACTCTCCCGCTCGGCCGATCTGGTCGTGGTCGCGCCGGTGACGGCCGATCTGATGGCCAAGGCCGCCAATGGTCTGGCCGGTGATCTGGCCTCCACCACACTTCTGGCGACGGACAAGCCGGTCCTGATGGCGCCGGCGATGAATGTGCGCATGTGGGAGCACCCGGCCACGCGGCGCAATCTGGCGACCCTCAAGGGCGATGGTGTGCATTTTGTCGGGCCGGATGAGGGCGAGATGGCCTGTGGCGAATTCGGCCCCGGACGCATGGCCGAACCGGTCGCGATTGCCGATGCGATTGAAGGCCTGATCCGTGGCTGACACGCTCAAAGGACGCCATGTCCTGATCACGGCGGGACCGACGCGTGAGCCGATCGATCCGGTCCGCTTCATCTCCAACCATTCTTCCGGCCAGCAGGGTTATGCGATCGCAAAGGCCTGTGCCGCCCTGGGCGCGAAGGTCACCCTGGTCGCCGGCCCGACGGCCCTGGCCGATCCGGACGGGCTGGAGACGGTGCATGTGGAGACCGCGCTGGAAATGCTGGCGGCGGTCGAAAAGGCCCTGCCGACGGATGTCTTCATCGCCGTGGCCGCCGTGGCGGACTGGCGACCGGCCGAAGCGGCGGACAAGAAGCTGAAACTGGACAAGGGCGAGTTCACCAGCCTTGCCCTGACGGAAAACCCGGACATCCTGAAGACGATTTCCCATCTCGACGAAGACCGGCCCGGACTGGTGATCGGCTTTGCGGCCGAAACCCATGATGTGGAAGCCCTGGCCAAGGCCAAGCGGGTGCGCAAGGGCTGTGACTGGATCGTGGCCAATGATGTGTCCGGTGATGTGATGGGCGGCGCGGAAAACGCGGTCCTCCTGGTCATGGAGGACAAGGTCGAGGTCTGGGAACGCATGCCGAAACAGGCCGTTGCCGACGCGCTGGCCCGTCAGATTGCCGCTGCGCTCTGAGACTTCCCCACAGCCATCCACACTTATCCACACGGCACGCCGCAGACCTGTGGAAGACCGTGAGGAAAACCCGTCCCACGCTTGCCCGACAGGGGCGGGCCTGCCCCTATAGTCGCAGCCGATTCTGACCGAGGAAAGCCTGCCATGACCGTCGCCGTGAAAATCCTGCCCCTGCCGCATTATGAAGGCCTGGCCCTGCCGGCCTATGAGACGCCGCAATCGGCCGGCATGGATTTGCGCGCGGCTGTGCCGGACGATGAGCCGGTCTCCATCCCGCCGGGCGAATGGCGGCTGATCCCGGTCGGCATCGCGATTGCCCTGCCTGCCGGCTATGAGGCCCAGGTGCGACCCCGTTCCGGTCTGGCCGCCAAGCACGGGATTTCCTGCGTCAACACGCCGGGCACGGTGGATGCCGATTATCGCGGCGAGATCCGGGTCAATCTGATCAATCACGGCCAGACCGAATTCACCGTCCAGCGCGGCGACCGGATCGCCCAGATGATCATCGCCCCGGTCACCCAGGCGGTCTGGGAGGTCGCGGACAGCCTCGACGAGACCGAGCGGGGCGCGGGCGGATTCGGATCGACGGGGACGAAGTAATTTCATCCGGCATGGCTTTCGACCGCCTGTGATCTAAACTCTGCCCAAACGGGAGACCCCATCATGACCGACACGACCGGCCGCGGCCGCATCTATAGCTCAATCGAGCAAACCGTTGGAAACACACCGCTTGTCGAGCTGAAAAAGCTGGCGGAGGCGCATGGCTCCAAGGCTCGCATCCTGGCCAAGCTGGAATTCTTCAACCCGCTGGCCTCGGTGAAGGACCGGATCGGCGTGGCGATGATCGATGCGCTGGAAGCGGCCGGGAAACTGGGCGAAGGCAGCGTCATGGTGGAGCCGACCTCGGGCAATACCGGCATCGCCCTGGCCTTTGTTGCCGCGGCCCGGGGACACCGCCTCATCCTGACCATGCCGGAAAGCATGTCGATCGAGCGCCGCAAACTGCTGGCCCATCTGGGCGCTGAACTTGTCCTCACCGAAGCCCCCAAGGGGATGAAAGGCGCCATCGCCAAAGCCGAGGAAATCATTGCGCAAACGCCCAGTGCGGTGATGCCGAGCCAGTTTTCCAACCCGGCCAATCCCGCGATCCACCGTGACACCACCGCGCTGGAAATCTGGCATGACACGGCCGGTGAAGCCGATGTGCTGATCTCCGGTGTGGGGACGGGTGGCACGCTGACCGGGTGTGGTCAGGTGCTCAAGGCGAAAAAGCCCGGTTTCCATGTCGTGGCGGTGGAGCCGACGGACAGCCCTGTCCTCTCCGGCGGCAATCCGGCCCCTCATAAAATTCAAGGCATTGGCGCGGGTTTCGTGCCGGATATCCTCGACACCGGACTGATCGACGAGATCGTCACCGTGTCCAATGAGGACGCCTTCGCCCTGGCCCGCGAAGCCGCCAAGCTGGAAGGCGTGCCGGGCGGGATTTCCTCCGGCGCAGCGCTCAAGGCGGCGCTGGACGTCGGCCAGCGCGATGACATGGCGGGCAAGACGATCGTCGTTATTCTGGCAAGCTTTGCAGAGCGTTACCTGTCGACGGCCCTGTTTGATACCGAATAGGTCATGGCCGGATTTCCGGACATTGATGCGATCGCGCGAGAGGCGTGCGAGACGTCGCCCGCCAATCCGGACTTTGCCTGGCAGCTGGCCCATCGCCGCCTGACCAAGGCGCTCTCGGGGCGGGATGACCTGGACAGAGGGGCACGGGAAAGGGTCCGCAACGCGCTCGACGCGCGACTGGAACACTATGCCGATCATATCAAACCGGACCCGAAACCGCATCAGGACGGCATCAAGACCGACCCCGGACCACCGCCGCGCCTGCCCCTGACCGAATCCGATGTGGATCATCTGGTCGGACGCTGTTTCAGCACCACTTTTGACGGCAGCGAGGCGCGGCTGGATGTGCTGGAAGCGCGCGCCAAGGCCTTCCTGGACCAGGCGTTCGCGGACCATGACTCCAGCGCGTATGACCAGCAGCGCCTGCGCCGCCATTTCGCGCGGCAGGTCGCGGATATCCGGTCGGAAATGATGCGGACTTTCCCCGGGGAGTGAGGCCTTTCCTCCCCATGTCATGGGGAGGTGCCCGGCACATGCCGGGCGGAGGGGCCGGAGAAGCCGGATTTCCGGCGCTTCGCGCCGCCCCTTCGACCCGATGCTGCGCATCGGCCCACTTCCCCATTAAATGAGGAAGAAACCTTCCCCCTAGGCCTCCACGCTCGCCGGCGCGGGATCGCAGAAGGCTTTCACATCGAAAATGCGCGGGTCGGCGATGATATCGCCGGGTGTGAGGGGCCGGGAGAGTTCGAGGCCTTCCAGGGAGCGGGCGCGGGACAGGGCGACATAGGCCTGGCCGTGGGCGAAGAGGCGGCGGGCCAGGTCGAGATAGACCTTGTCCAAGGTGAGGCCCTGGGCCTTGTGGATCGTCATCGCCCAGGCCAGCCGCAGCGGATACTGGGTGAAAGAGCCGGCCGTGGTCTTGGTCAGGGCCTGTTTTTCCGGATCGAAGGCATAGGCATTGCGTTCCCATTTCTGGGCTTCCACGGCATGGGTCGTGTCGCCGATGCGAACGCGGACAGCCTTTTCGTCAAAGCCTTCCACCTCCCCCAGCGTGCCATTGACCCAGCGGCCCTGGGGATCATTGCGAGTCAGCATGACCCGTGCTCCGATCTTGAGGGTCAGCGGCTCCTCGCCCGGGAAAAGACGCGGATCGAACTGACCCTCCACCTTGGCCTCAAAGGACCGGCTGGGCGTTCGCAAGCCGTCCAGACGCGCCTGGTTGATCCGCCAGGCGGCTTCATTCGTGGCGGTCAGCACGACATGGGTGAGAGAGGCCTCCAGACCGGAGCGGCCGGTGACGCGCTCATTGAGGTCGGCGGCCTCGTCATTATTGAGATTGGCGTCGCGGACGGCATTGAGGATGTTGATGAAATACTCGTCCGTCTGGCGGAAAACCTGCTCCAGCTCGACAAAGGAGAAACCGGCATCGCGGAAGCTGGGCGGGTGGAAGAAGAAGGGCCCGCCATAGGTCGCCTCGAGATATTCCGCCTCTGCCCCCTGCACGACGGGCGGCAACTGGGCGAGATCGCCCACGAGCACGATCTGGACCCCGCCAAAGGGCTCATTGCGTTCCCGGTTGAGACGCAGGGATTGGTCGATCGCCCACATCATGTCGGCACGCACCATGGAAATCTCGTCGATCACCAGAGTTTCCAGTGCCTGCACGACACGGCGGTGACGCACTTTGCGGATATCCCGCGCGCCGATCATGCGCGGCGGGAAGTGAAAAAAGGAGTGGATGGTCTGGCCACCCGCCTGCATCGCCGCCACGCCGGTCGGCGCGATGACGGCCGCCCGATTGCCCGCCCGGCGCAGGAATTCCCGCATCAGCGTGGTCTTGCCGGTCCCGGCCCGCCCGGTGATGAAGACATTCGGACGCGCTGTCGCCAGCCAGTCCAGCAGGCGTTCCTGATGGTCGGACAGGGAGGGCCGCGCGGCGGCAAGCTGGGAGACGCTGGTCATGGCGTCAAACTGGCCCTGTTTGCGGCAAAAGCCTAGCCGGGCCCCGCATCGACATGCGGTGTGCGATGCCGCCGGTCGAACAGGTCCCGAACGCTGTTGCGGTCCGAATTGCGGCGGCAGTCGCGGCCATCCACTTCCGCCTCGATCACTTCGTCATTCTCGAGCGTGAAACTGACCGGGCAGATGAAAGCCGACGGGTTGGGCCGGACCGGATCGGGTTCCGGCCGGGCACAGCGGTCATAATGCCGGCGGTCATGATCCCCGGTGCTCGGGGTCGCCTGGGTGCAATAGGACGGGGCGCGGGACAGCGCCGCGCGCTGTTCGGCCGGCTCGCCCAGATCGACGATGTAGGTGAGGATTGTGCGTCCGTCCGCGTCAACGGTCTCGCGGGCCGTATTGCCCAGCTCGTCTTCAAGCTCGCCCCGGTCCATGCCGATATAGGCCGGGAGGGGACGGGCGGTCTGTGTCGGGGTGCTGCACGCCATCAATCCGGTAGCCATCAGAAGCGCGAGCGCGGCTGATCTGATCATGCTGATCTCCTGTGCCCCCACCGGCGGATCACGAACACGCTATCACGCTCCCTCGCGCTGTACAGACCCCATCCCGGCGCTTGAACCACACCGCGAGATGGCGCACCTGTCAGACATGAGCGATGAGATCGATATCGAACGTTTCGCGCGCCACATCGTGCTGCGCGAAATTGGCGGGCCGGGCCAGCAAGCCCTGGGCCGGGCGCATGCCGTGCTGATCGGCGCGGGCGGGCTGGGCGCGCCGGCGGCGCTTTACCTGGCCGCTGCGGGGATCGGACGCCTCACCCTGATCGACCCCGATACGGTCAGTCTGGACAATCTGCAGCGCCAGATCCTGTTCAGGACGGCCGATGTGGGCGCGCCCAAGGCCGAAACCGGGGCGAAGGCCCTGGCCGCGCTCAATCCGGGCACGGCCGTCACCGCCGTGACGGCAGCGCTTGACGAGAACAATGCCCAGGCCCTGATCGAGGGCGCCGACCTGGTGCTGGATGGCTGCGACAATTTCGAGACGCGCTTTGCGGTCAATGCCGCCTGCCGGGCGCTGGGCATCCCGCTGATCTCCGGGGCGGTGGGCCGCTGGGACGGTCAGGTCGCCCTGTTCAACGCCTCACCGGACGCGCCCTGCTATCGCTGCTGGGTGCCCGAAGTACCGCCGGATGCGGAAACCTGTGCCCGGGTCGGCATTGTCGGCGCCCTGACCGGCGTGATCGGCTCCCTGATGGCGCTGGAAGCGATCAAGCATATCTGCGAGGCCGGTGAGGCGCTGGACGGTCGCATCTTTCTGCTCGACGCGCTGGGCCTGGACAGCCGCACCGTGAAACTGGCGAAAGACCCGGCCTGCCCGGTCTGCGGCGGCTAGTCCTCGTCGGGCCGATCCGACTCGTCCAGCGGCTCTGTACCCTCCGGCTTTTCCGGTTCCAACGGGACGAAACTGTCGACCCGGCCATCCATGGCATCGGCGAGAAAATCACGGATGTTCAACAAGAGGCGCCGCGTGGTGTCGCCATTGTTGGACCAGTTATGGCCGACGCCCTCTTCCTCGATATAGGTGTGGGCGATGCCCGCCTCCTCAAGAGCCAGGGACATGTTCCGCGCCTGGTCCACGGAGGCCGTCCGGTCATTCTCACCATGGTAGAGTAGGACCGGAACGCTGACCCGGGCCGCTTGACGGCGCGGCGACGCCGCCTCCAGTCGGGCCAGGACTGCGGGGTCGTCCGGATCCCCCATGAGTTCCGTCCAGTATTCGCTGAGCCCGTCATCATCGGACTTGAAGTCCAGGAAATCGGGCAGGTCATAGACCCCGCTTCCGGCAAAGGCGCACTGGTAGAGATCGGGATCGCGAATGACACCGGACAGCGCCGCATAGCCGCCATAGCTGAAACCCAGAAGACAGACGCGCTCAGGGTCGACTTCACCGGCCGCGATCAAGGCCCGGACACCGTCCGCGATGTCATCCTGCATGGCCATCCCCCACTGGCCATGACCGGCGGTCATGAAGGCGTGGCCATAACCGGTCGAGCCGCGGAAATTGGGCTGATAGACCGCATAACCCAGGCTGGCGAGATACTGGACCATCGGATCGAAGGCGATGCGATCACGCGCTTCCGGTCCGCCGTGCGGATACACGACGAGAGGCGTCTCCGGCCCGGCCCCGCTGGCGGGCCAGGTGATGAAACCGGGAATGGTCAGCCCGTCCCGGGCCTGCACCGGATAGGCGGCCATCGGCTGCAGCGGAAAGCCCTGAAGGGCGGGCACCATGGAAAAGACCGGGTCCACGGTCTGCTGGTCGGCATCATAGATATAGACGGAGGCACGCTCGACCGGACCATCAGCCCGGAGCAGGAGGCGGGAGCCGCCGGAATCGACCGGGAAGAGCTCGATCTGGTCCCCGAAAAAGGCCGTCAGCGCCTCGTAATGGCGACGCAGAAGCGGGTCGACAATGTCATACTGCATCCGCTCGCCGACATAGGCGTAGCCGCGATACTCGCCCGATTGCGGATCGATCAGGGAGTCGGCGATATCGTAATCCTCGCGCTCCGCAATGCTCTGCGTGAACACACCGGTTTCCAAATCGTAGCGGTGGATGCCCGTGAAATTGTGCCCGTCCGGACGGGCCAGAACCAGGATTTCACCCGGCCGGCCGCCCTGCCCGGCCCAGACGAATTCCTCTTCCCGCTCCTCGAGGTCGCGACGGCGCATGGTCAGCACCGTATCCCAGTCATCCTCCGCATCGCTGCGCGCGCGGATACGGATCCGGCGTCCGGACCGATAGGTTTCGAACCGCATGACGGCGACACCGTCCTGGGTGAACCAGGCCCGGGTCGTGTGATTGCCACGCTCCTCGACTTCTGCATCACCGGTCAGAAGATTGACGCGCCAGAGATGCAGGGCATTGCCCCGATGGGCCGCCATGAGAATATGGTCCGGGTCATCCGGCAGATAATCGACCACATCGAGCAGGCTCCAATTGGACCGGGCAATGCGTCGGGAGTCCGACCCGAACAGGGCGACACCCTCTTCCGTCAGCTCCCGGTCAACCGAAACGACCCGCGAAAACAGGGGCATGCCGCCGAGGAATTCCTGGCCGTAGCGGTTTTCGATGCCGAAGGCGACGGCGACCAACAAGCGGTCATCGCTCGCCCAGGAATGCCAGAGTGGATGGAGATCACCGAAGCTGCGGGCCCTGAAGGCGGTTTCGGGCGGCGCGTCGAGATCGCGCACGATCAGCCGGACCCGGCGATCCTCACCCTCACCGCTTTCCTCGAAATAGGTGATGTATCGGCCATTGGGCGACAGGGATGGCAGGGAATAGGGCTGATCCTGCAGCCAGGCATCCAGAAAGGCCTCGCCAGGCCCCGGCTCTGTGGCGGCCGCTTCTTCCGTTGAAGTGTCTGCAGCAGGCGGAAGCTCGGCCATCTCGGCCTGCCAGGCCCAACCCGGTCCGGCCCAGACACAGGCCAGTCCCCAAACAAGACACACAAAACGAAGCATGACGCACCCCCACCGGGGCAGGATAGCCAGCCGGATCAATCCCCTGCAACGCCAAGTCGCAGACTGTCAGCGCCAGGCCGTCCATTTCAGGCCGACACCGATCACCACGCCCGGCACCAGTCCGAAGACGAAGCCAAGGATGGCGCTGCCGGTGGCCAGGCCGATGATGAGCCAGAGGGCGAGGCCCGCGCCGAGCCCGGCTGAAAAGCCGAGCTGGCGGCGGAAGGAGGGGACGGGCGGTTTGGAACGCTCCGGTCCGGTCGGGGGGTTTTCCGGTGAGACCATGGCCTGGACAATAGGGCCGTCCGCCTCACCGGAAACTGATCGCAGACTTAAATCCCGGTCAGGAAATTCACGAGCCCGCTTAAAGACTTACCTATTCGTAGGAATAGGCATTGCCGACGGCGTCATTATAGAGCGTCTGCACGAAGCGGTCGGTGGTGATGAAGCCCCAATTCCAGTCATCATGCAGGTCGGCCAGCGGCTCCGCTTCACGCAGCGCCTCCAGATCGGCGCCGCCCTCGACGAGAGTGCGGACGCGGAAGGAGGCCTCACGCACCATGGCGATGGAGGCTTCCAGCTCGGCCGGCGTGGAGAGCGGGCCGTGGCCCGGAATGATGCGGGTGTCGTCACCGACCATGGCAAGCGCCTGTTCCATGGCAGCAATATAACCGTCCACGGAGCCGCCGGCCGACAGGTCGATATAGGGGAAGAGGCCGGAGAACATGACATCGCCCATGTGCAGCACATCCGCCTCGCGGAAATAGACGAAAGCATCGCCATCCGTGTGGGCATTGGGCACGTGAACGACTTCAACCGTCTGGCCATTCATGTGGAAGGTCAGGTCCTGGCCGAACGTGATGATGGGCAGGATGGCGGGGTTCTGGGCCCATTCCTGATCGGCTTCGTCCAGACGGCGGCGGATATTGTGATGGGCCGCAATGGTGGACCCCTGTTCGGCGAAATGCGCATTGCCGCCGGTATGGTCGCCATGCCAGTGCGTATTGACGATGAAACGCGGCGCGCTCTCACCGGCGATCTCGACCACGGCGCCTTCGATCAGCGCACCGGTATTAGGCAATTGGTCATCGACCATGACGGCCCCGTCCTCACCGGTCAGCAGGGCCAGATTGCCCGCCATGCCGGTGGAGAGCATGTAGAGCCCATCGCCCAGATCCGTGGACGTGACCTCCGGGGCCTCTTGCTGGGCCTGGGCGGCGCCGGTTGCCAGACCGGCCGGGATACCCGCCGTCAGAAGCGCGGCGACACTGGTGATTGCCAGACGAAAACTCATGATTTCCCCTCCCTGAAAAACTGGGACCGGCACGGGCCGGTCCCGATACATATAGGAGGGTGTTCGCGGATTTCACCATCACGCTTGCGCGAGAGCGGTTTTCTTTACGGCCTATTCACCCCGCGGGGGTGAGAAAGCGGGGTGAAGGAGTCTGTCACCATGCGCGGTTTTCTCGTCCTCTTGCTCGCCCTTGTTCTGCCGGTTTCGGTCCAGGCCCAGGATGATGCGCCGGATACGCCGTCCGGCCAGCAGGTACCGCGTTTCGTGTCACTCAAGGTCGATGTCGCCAATGGCCGCTCCGGCCCATCCTCCTCGCATCCGATTGCCTGGCGCTATGTCCAGGCCGGCCTGCCCATGGAGGTGATCGCGGAAACCCCGGACTGGCGCCGGGTGCGCGATCCGGGCGGCGAAGTGACCTGGATGCACCGCTCCATCCTGTCCGGACGACGCTCGGTCTACACGCTGGACGACACGCCCCTGCATGCCCGCGACAACGCCGAATCGCCGGTGGAGGCCATTGCCGAACCCGGCGTGGTCCTGGCGCTGGAACGCTGCCGGACCGGCTGGTGCCGGGTCGAGGCCCAGGGCTATCGCGGCTGGGTCCGGACCCAGACCCTGTGGGGGGTCTATCCGGATGAACGCGGCACCGACGAGGCCGGCACGGCCGGCGGTGACGGCAACCCCGCCTTGAGCGCCTCTCGCGCGCATGATACCGCTCTGCCCTAACCCCACCCGGACAGCCTTGGCAGCCGGGTTTTCGTGACCAGCCCGGAGCCGGCCCGTGCCGTGCTTTTGCGGCGCAACCGACCGGCCATATGACTGACCGCCAGAGTTCCTTCAATTACGACGAATTGATTGCTTCCAGCGAAGGCAAGATGTGGGGGCCTGAAAACGCCCAGCTCCCCGCACCGCCCATGCTGATGATGGACCGTATTCTCCATATCGATGACGAGACGGGTGAATACGGCAAGGGCCAGATCGTGGCCGAACTGGACATCAATAAGGACCTCTGGTTCTTCGATTGCCACTTCAAGGGTGATCCGGTGATGCCGGGCTGCCTCGGCCTGGATGCCATGTGGCAGCTCGTCGGCTTCTTTCTGTGCTGGAAGGGCAATCCCGGCAAGGGCCGTGCCCTGGGCGTCGGCGAAGTGAAATTCACCGGCCAGATCACGCCGGATACGAAACTGGTCCGCTATGTCATCGACCTGAAACGCGTCATCCAGCGCCGCCTGATCATGGCAATCGGCGACGGACGTGTCGAAGCGGACGGAAAAACCATATATACCGCCAAGGATCTGCGCGTCGGCTTGTTCAAGCCCGGCGAAATGGCCTGACCCTTCCGAGGAGACCCCCAATGCGTCGTGTAGTCATCACCGGCCTCGGCGTGATTTCCCCGATCGGCAATAATGCCGAGGAAGTCACGCGCTCGCTCAAAGACGGCAAGAGCGGCATTGGCCGCATGGACAGCTTCGTCGAGCACAATTTCAAATGCCATGTCGGCGGCAAGCCGACCATCGATCCGGCCGAGCATGTCGACAAGCGGGTCTACCGCTTCATGTCGGAAGGTGCCGGCTGGAACTATATGGCCATGGAACAGGCCATCGCCGATGCCGGCCTGGAGGAGAGCGATATCTCCCATCCGCGCACGGGCATCATCATGGGTTCGGGCGGTCCGTCGGCCGGCACGATCATCCAGGCCGCGGACATCACCCGCGACAAGGGTCCGCGCCGCATCGGTCCGTTTGCCGTGCCCAAGGCGATGAGCTCGACGGCTTCGGCCACGCTGGCCACGCCGTTCAAGATCCTGGGCGTGAACTATTCCATCACCTCCGCCTGCACGACCTCCCTGCACTGCATCGGCGCCGCTGCCGAGCAGATCCAGTGGGGCAAGCAGGACGTGATGTTCGCCGGCGGTTGCGAGGAGATCCACTGGGGCCTCTCCAATCTGTTCGACGCGATGGGCGCCATGTCCACCAAGTATAACGACACGCCGGAACAGGCTTCGCGCGCCTTCGACAAGGACCGTGACGGTTTCGTCGGCGGAGCCGGTGCGGGCGTCGTCATCCTGGAAGAATACGAGCGGGCCAAGGCGCGCGGCGCCAATATCATCGCCGAGATCACCGGCTATGGCGCCACCTCGGACGGCTATGACATGGTCGCGCCGTCCGGCGAGGGGGCCGTGCGCTCGATGAAGCTGGCGATGGAAACGGTCAAAAACCCGATCGACTATCTCAACCCGCACGCCACGGCGACGCCGGTGGGCGACATCAAGGAGATGGAAGCGGTCAAGGAAGTCTTCGGCGACAATGCGCCGATGATCTCCGGCACCAAGTCGATGACGGGCCACTCGCTCGGCGCAGCCGGCGTGCACGAGGCCGTCTACACGCTTTTGATGATGAAGCACGGCTTTGTCGCTCCGTCGATCAACGTGTTCGAAATGGACCCGGACATCGCGGCGCTGAACCTGCCGATTGTCACCGAAACCCGCGAGGCCGATCTCAAGACCGCCATGTCGAACTCGTTCGGCTTCGGCGGCACGAACGGCACCGTGGTGTTCGAAAAAGTCTAAGATCGCATCTGATCCAAGAGGGGATGTCACGATGAGCGATACTGTTTTCCCGGCCGGCGAGCTGATGAAGGGCAAGCGCGGTCTTGTCATGGGCGTCGCCAACAAGAACTCGATTGCCTGGGGCATTGCCCAGCAATTGGCCGCCCAGGGCGCCGAGATCGCCTTCTCCTACCAGGACGAAGCGCTGGAACGCCGGGTGAAGCCGCTGGTGGAAAGCCTGCCCTGCGAACCCTTCATGGTTCAGGCCGACGTCACCAATGACGAGTCCATGGATGCCTGTTTCAAGGCGCTGGAAGACAAGTGGGGCACGATCGACTTCCTGGTCCACGCCATTGCCTTTGCCGGCAAGGACGAGCTGGTCGGTTCCTTCACCGAGAACACCACCCGCGAGGGCTGGCGCCGGGCGATGGAAATCTCCGCCTTCTCCTTCGTGGATGCGGGCAAGCGCGCCTCCCATCTCATGCCGAATGGCGGATCCATGATCACGCTGACCTATCTGGGCTCCGAGCGCGTCGTGCCGTCCTACAATGTCATGGGTGTCGCCAAGGCCGCGCTGGAAGCCTCCACGCGTTACATGGCCCGCGATCTCGGTCCGCAGGACATCCGCGTCAACGCGCTGTCCGCCGGCCCGATGCGCACCCTGGCCATGGCCGGCATTTCCGGCGGCAAATCCCTGATGAAAACCGGCCGCGAATGGTCGATGATGAAGCAGGACACGAAGATGGAAGGCGTCGCCGGTGCCGCCCTCTACCTCCTCTCCGATCTCGGCTTCTCCTGCACGGGCGAAACGCTGCATGTCGATGCCGGCTTCCACGCTGTGGCCGTGCCGAGCATGGATGAGAACGAGTAGGCGTCACCGACAAACGAACGTGAAAAACCCCGCCGGTGAAGCCGGCGGGGTTTTTTGTTGGGCGGTTTTAAATCACCTATTTCGACGCAGAAAATCATCAAACAACGGCACTGTGAACTCGACCTCACCATAGTTGGGGCTGTAGATCATACCTTTTTTGATGATGCTTGCGCGACATGGCCCCAAAGCAGACGGGGCCTTTTCAAGCTGTTTCGCCACATCTGTAGATTTATACGGTCCACGACCCAAAGCGGCCATTGCGTGAACGTAGTCGATCTCGGCATTGGTAAGTCGGTCCATCCTCACGCGAAAGAAACCCTCATCCAGACGAGCAAGAGCTCGGGATGTGGCTATTTCAACGTCCTGAAAAGATATCCTACGACCCTCCGCTACATTCCAAGAATGATGCCCCCACTCTTGAATAAAAAACGGGTATCCAGACGTCCTGGCAATTATTTCCTCTAGAGCCTCTGGATCAATTTCTGCACCCTCGTTCTGAATCGGATTTACCAATGCATCTTCCGCAGCCTCTTTGTTCAAGGCACCTACCGCTGGATAGGAAAACAAGCGCTCGGCATAAGACTTAGCGTCGCCAGACAATTTCGCTATTTGAGGCAGTCCAGCTGCCACGACGACAAGTGGAAGGCCTTTTTGACCCACGCGATGCACTGCCACGATAATCGCGGCCAGCTCTTCTTTTTTCAAATATTGCACTTCGTCTATAAGCAGCGCCCACCCACGACCAGACGCCTTCGCCGCCTCGCCAATGAGCACAAACATTTCTGTTAAGTCGAACTCCAGGTTTCCGCTGTCTGCAACCCCTGGCGTTGGCTCAACACCAATGTCCACCTCACCGATTTTCACTTTAAAGACAGATGCGAAATTTCTTAACCCCGACAATGCCTTGTTGGCCAAAGAACGCGCGGATTCAACCACCGACATCTTTCTGAGCGCCTGTCGCATCTGCGGATAAAGCATCTCTGTAAGCGTTTTGTCCTCAGGTGCTTCTATAAATGAAGTCAGATAGTTTTTCTCTTCAGCATAGCGCTCGATTTCGTTCAAAAGAACGGTCTTCCCGGTACCCCGAAGACCCAAGAGGATTTGCGATTGGGCAGACTTCCCTTGCGCAACACGCCCCAACGCAATTTTAGCGTCCTCAAGAATTCCTAGGCGACCGGCGAGTTGGGGAGGTCGAGAACCTGCGCCCGGGGAGAAAGGGTTGGTATAGGGATCCATCCAGGTTCTCTCGTGTATTTAGTTCTAACAAGTTATAAGCAAAAATCACTATAACTTGTTAGAACCGGCAACGCCAAAAATCTACTAGAAATGCAAATGGGGCTTCCGACAACGCATCAGTGCGTTGGGTTAGCCTGCGCCCCTCTAGTCCTCCCCCATCGGATCTACTTCCGGTTTCACCCAGCGGTCGAGCCAGTCGATGCTCTCCGCCAGCACGTGGAGGACGCTTTCGCGGGCGCGATAGCCGTGGCTTTCATAGGGGAGCATGACGAGGCGGGCGGTACCGGCATTGCCTTTGACGGCGGCATACATGCGTTCGGACTGCATCGGGTAGGTGCCCGAATTATTGTCCATCTGGCCGTGGATCATGAGCATGGGCTCGTTGATCTGGTCGGCATGCATGAAGGGGGAGAGCTCGAAATAGACCTCGGGCGCCTGCCAGAAGGTCCGGCGTTCCGACTGGAAGCCGAAAGGCGTCAGGGTGCGGTTATAGGCGCCCGAGCGGGCGATACCGGCGCGGAACACGTCGGAGGCCGCCAGAAGGTGGGCGGTCATGAAGGCGCCGTAGGAGTGACCGGCAATCGCCAGACGCTCGCCATCGCCAAAGCCCATCTCCACCGTGACATCACGCGCCGCCTCGGCGGAGAGGACGAGCTGGTGGATGAAAGTGTCGTTCACCGTTTCCGGATCATCGCCGACGATGGGCATGGTGGCGTTTTCCAGCAGGGCATAACCCTGGGTCACCAGGAAGCGCGGGCTGGTGCCGGCCAGGCGGGCGAACTCATAGGGTGAGCCGGAGACCTGACCGGCGGTCGAGGCGTCATTGTATTCCAGCGGATAACCCCAGACGAGCACGGGCAGGGTGTCGCCCGACTCGTAATCGGCCGGCAGGTAGAGCGTCGCCGAGAGCGGCACGCCATCCTCGCGCTCATAGGTGATCAGCTGGCGGCTGATTTCATTGAGCTGGGGATGCGGGTTCTCGAACTGCGTCAGCTGGACCGTCTCCTCGCCCGCTTGGTGCCAGCGCACATTCGGCGGCGTCACCGGGTCTTCCCAACTGGTCAGGAAGGACGAGGCGTCCGGCGCGGTGAGGCCGATCACCTCTTCATAATTCTCACCGGAATTGCGCCAGATCTGCTCGGTCTCAAAGGACTCGAAACTGACCCGGTTGAGGAAGGGACGATCGCCGTCCGGCGTGGCGCCATCGCCGGCGAAATACATGTAGCCCTCATGCACGCCGACGACATCCTGGCCGAATTCATTGCGCACGGTCAGGGCCGAGCCGGGATTGGCATAACGGTCCTGGTAATTGCGCTCTTCCGCCAGGCGCGGTTCGACCGACGGGTCCGCGAAGTCGACCAGCCAGCGGCGGATCACGCGGGTATCGCGGTCATACTCCATGGCAAACCCGGTCTGGCCGACCGCCGTGAACCGGGTGCCGTAATAGCGGTCCTCCGTGCGCAGGATTTCCACCGGCTCGCCGTCAAACGGCGCGGCCAGGGCCCAGACACTGTCGCGCTGGTCAGTCTCGGTGCGCGGGTCACCGCCATCGAGGGCCTCCGCCCAGGTCAGGCGGGCTTCGTGGCTGGCCTGCCAGCCAATCGAGCGGCGGCCCGTGATGACGCCGCCGATCGGCACATTGTCGGCCAGGGGCTGGCGGGCAATCGTCGCGACCTCATCGCCGTCCAGATCGATCACGAAGGTCCGGTCCGGGAAGGAATACCAGGGCACCTGGTAGGAGAAGGGCTGTTCCATCTCACCGACCAGGATGTAATCACCGCCCGGGGCGGGATCGGCGGAATAGTAGAGACCCGGCGCGCCGATTTCGCGCAGGCGCGGCCGGCCCGTCGTGTTGACGAGGGCGAGTTGCGAGGCCGACAGCCAGGCAAAGAGGGCGGCGTCATGCTCGTCCTCCAGCAGGTCCTGATAGGTACGCACCGGGGCTTCATAGCCCGAGGCTTCCTGGATGACGGGACCGGCCGGGACGCGCGGCGCGACCGGCATGGGACCGCGATCCGGATCGACCAGGCTGACCAGGATCTGATCACCCGAAGGCATCCAGTCGATCGGGGAGAAGACGGCATTGATGCCCGAGCGCACAAGCTGGCGCGCCCGCGCAGTCGCGACATCGACGACCCAGAGGCTGAGCGTGTCATTGCGCGTCATCACGAAGGCCAGCTGGGAGCCGTCCGGCGACCAGGTCGTGAAGGAAATGCCGGCATCCTCCGGCAGGTCGACATTTTGCTCCTCGCCTGTGTCCAGATCGATGAAGGACAGGCCGACAATCGAGCGCGGACCGTGTCGGCCGTTCAGCGTGGCATCCAGGCGCAGACCGGCGAGTCGTTCCATCGGCCGGGCCAGTTCGGCCACCGGCGGCAGGGCCTCCCGGTGCATCAGCAAGAGCGTGTCATCGGACGGGGACAGCGAGGTCCAGGGCGAGGGTGCGGCATCGACAATGTCGACCAGCTCCTGCGGCGGCAGACGATAGGTTTCCTGGGCCTGGCTCGTGGCCGTCAGGGCCGTGGCTGAGGCCAGGCCGAGGCCCAGCTTGAAGAGCGATTGGAACATGCTTCCCCCGATCAGAGTTCGGGGACGAAGATAGGCGGCTTGCGCCGCCCATCCCCTAAACTTTTTGTAATCTTCACTCGGCGGCAGCGGGCCGGGATGCGACCGGCCGCACCGGATCCGGCGACCATTTCAGCCCCATGACCGGACGCAGGAACGGGATGCGGCGGACGATCTCGAAACCGAGGGCGCAACCACCGCCGGTGACGGCCACCAGGATGAAGAATTCCGTCCAGACATCCAGCCCGGCCTGGCGCAGCGCATAGCCCGCCGACACAGTGATGGTCTGGTGCAGGATGTAGTAGGGAAAGACCGCCTGGGTGAGATAGCGGCGCAACGGCCCGTCCGTGTTCAGCCAGCGCCGTGCCGCCCCCAGCAGGGTGAGGATGATCGACCAGGCAAACACGATCCGCGCGATCCGGGCCGGCCAGAGCAGATAGGCGCGCTCGGCCACCCAGTCGAAATCCGTATAGGCGGCGTAGAGCAGGACGAAGAGCGTGACCGTCACCACAGCGACCAGGGGGAAGGCCCGGTCGATGGCCTTCCAGAGCCCTTCATTGCGGGCAAAGGCATAGCCGTAGAGCAGGATGGTCAGCGAACCGGCATGATTGGCCCAATCCCCGGTCAGATCGTGCGTGGTCGGAAACATCGGCACGAGGGTGAAGCGGTAAAGGAGGAAGGGCGCCAGCGGCAGGATCAAGAGGCCCAGCGAGCCGATCCAGTTGGCCGAGGCCCAGCGCCCCAGCGTCTGCATCAAACGGCTGTCCGCTCCGGCGCGCAGAAGCGGGATGAGCGGCGCCAGGAGCAGGCAGTAGACGAAGAGATAGGCGACATACCAAAGATGGTTCCAGGTCGGGGTGAAGACCGACCAAGGGCCCTCCCACTGACCGGCATACTGGCGATAGAATTCCCAGAAGCCCGGACCGATCTCGCCGGCGATGCGCAGTTCCGACCAGGTCTGCGGCGCGACAATGACATACATGCCGAACAGGATGACCGGAAGCAGGCGCCAGGTCCGGTCGAGGGCGAACCGCCCGGCCCCCAGCTTGTCGGCCAGATAGCGGATCGCGACGCCGGAAATGAAGAAGAGAAGCGGCAGGCGCCAGGGGCTGGACAGCCACATCAGGGGCTCCATCGCGTCATTGGCGTGAAGGCTCTTGGCGTGCCAGCCCTCCGTGTTGAAATACATGCCGATGTGATAAAAGATCAGCAAAATGAAGACGATAATGCGCAGCCAGTCGAGATCATAGCGGCGCGAGGACGCGGTCACGACTGGGCTGACGGAGGGGGACAGGGACATGGGCGAACTCCTTTGCAGCCCATCCTCATCATCCCGCCCGCGCCAGACAGTCCGAAGGGTTCAGCGGCAGGTCCGCGGGATGAAAATCAGCGATCCGGGACAAGCGGCGGCGAGCCGGGACAAGCGGCGCGTCCCGCGCTTGCCGCGATGGCGGAAGCGGGCAAGACTTCAGCCATGAGTGACACGCGACACATGGATCTGGACCGGGTGCGGGCGGCCGAACGGCGTGCACACTGGAATGCGGTCCGCCTTGCCTGGCTGAGCCTGTTGGCCTTCTGGATCATCGCCTCGCTGTCGATCGCCACCGAGTTCGACCGGATGGAGATCGATCACCCGCCTCTGGTCGGCTGGGTGACGGAAGGTTCCAGCGTGCTCATGACCGCCCTCTTCGCCCCGGTGATGATGGCCCTGGGCGTGCGCTTCCCCGTGGAGCCCGGACGCTGGCAAACCTCCCTGCCCGTGCATGTCGCGGGTTATATCGCCTATGTCGCCATCCATGTGACCGGCATGGTCATGCTGCGAAAACTGGCTTGGGTGGTGGCTTATGACGGCACCTATACCTTCATCCACACCTCCGCCTTCCAGGAAATCCTCTATGAGGCGCGCAAGGATCTGGGGACCTATATCGGCTATCAGGTGATCATTGCCGTGGCCCTGGCCCTGGAACACAGCCGCCTGGAAACCCTGATGGCCCGCGCGGAAGCGCGGCGCTCGCACCGGCTGACCCTGAAATGCGGCGGCCGCACCCTGCGCATCGCGGCCGAGGAATTCCTGACAGCGAAGGCGGCCGGCAATTATGTCGAGGTCCGGCTGGCCGGCGGCGAGCATCTGGCGCGCCTGACCCTGGCCGATTTGCAGAAACAATTGAGCGAGGCCGGTGTCGATGCCGTGCGCGTCCACCGCTCCTGGCTGGTCAATCGCGACCGGGTCCGCGAGATCACCCCGACCGGCGAAGGCGATGTCGCCATCACGCTGGACACCGGTGAGACCATTCCCGGCAGCCGCCGCTATCGCAGCGAGCTGGAAGCGGCCTGACACTGGCCGGGCTGCAGACATGAAAAAGGCCGCGCTCCGGAGGGAGTGCGGCCTTCTTTGTGTTCAATCGCGGAGGACTAGCCCTTGAGCAGGTCTTCCAGCGTGGTGCCGAGACGGGCCGGCGACGGGGAGACACGGATGCCGGCCGCTTCCATGGCCGCGATCTTGTCTTCCGCACCGCCCTTGCCGCCGGAGACGATGGCGCCGGCATGGCCCATCGTGCGGCCCGGAGGTGCAGTGCGGCCGGCGATGAAGCCGACGGTCGGCTTCTTGCGGCCCTTCTTGGCTTCATCAGCCAAGAATTGCGCGGCATCTTCCTCGGCGGACCCGCCGATCTCACCGATCATGATGATCGACTCGGTGGCGTCGTCGGCGAGGAATTTCTCGAGCACGTCGATGAATTCGGTCCCCTTGACCGGGTCACCGCCGATACCGACCGCCGTGGTCTGGCCGAGGCCGACCTGGGAGGTCTGGAAGACGGCTTCATAGGTCAGCGTGCCGGAGCGCGAGACCACGCCCACAGAACCCTTCTTGAAGATGGAGCCCGGCATGATGCCGATCTTGCACTCTTCCGGCGTCAGGATGCCCGGGCAGTTCGGACCCAGCAGCATGGAGTTGGATTTCTCCAGCTTGGCCTTGACCTTGACCATGTCCATCACCGGGATGCCCTCGGTGATGCAGACGATGAAGGGGATCTCGGCGTCGATGGCCTCGATAATCGCCGCACCGGCCCCGGCCGGCGGGACATAGATCACGGAGGCGTCGGCACCGGTGCGATCCTTGGCTTCGGCGACCGAAGCGTAGATCGGCAGTTCAGCCGAGCTGTCAAGACCGGAGGTCCAGCTTTCGCCACCCTTTTTCGGGTGCACGCCGGCGACCATCTGGGTGCCGTAATACTGGAGCGCCTGTTCGGTGTGGAAGGTGCCCGTCTTGCCGGTGAGGCCCTGGACGATGACCTTGGTGTTCTTATCGACGATGATCGACATTATTCGGCCTCCTTCACGGCGGCGACAATCTTCTGGGCGGCGTCGTCCAGGTCATCGGCGGCGATCACATTGAGACCGCTTTCATTGATGATCGACTTGCCCTTCTCGACATTCGTGCCTTCCAGGCGGACGACGAGCGGCACCTTCAGGCCGACATCCTTCACGGCCGTGACCACGCCTTCGGCGATGACGTCACAACGCATGATGCCGCCGAAGATATTGACCAGAATGCCTTTGACGTTCGGGTCGGCGGTGATGATCTTGAAGGCGGCCGTGACCTTTTCGGTCGTGGCGCCGCCACCGACGTCGAGGAAGTTGGCCGGCTCGGCACCATAGAGCTTGATGATGTCCATCGTCGCCATGGCCAGGCCCGCGCCATTGACCATGCAGCCGATATTGCCGTCGAGGGCGACATAGGCGAGGTCGTATTTGGACGCCTCGATTTCCTTGGCGTCTTCCTCGGTCGTGTCGCGCAGTTCCATGATGTCTGGATGACGGAAGAGCGCATTGCCGTCGAAGGACACCTTGGCGTCCAGCACGCGCACACGGCCATTGTCCATGACGATCAGCGGGTTGATCTCGAGCAGGGCCATGTCCTTCTCGGTGAAGGCCCGGTAGAGAATGCCGGCGAGGCTCATCATGTCCTCGCGGGCCGTGCCCGTCAGTTCCAGCGCATCGCAGATCTTGGCGGCGTCATCGGCGGTCACACCCGTTTCCGGGTTGATGTCGATGGTCTGGATCTTTTCCGGGGTCTCTTCGGCGACCTGCTCGATGTCCATGCCGCCTTCGGTGGAGACCACGAAGGCCACCTGGCCGGTTTCACGGTTCACCAGAAGCGAGCAGTAAAGCTCGGTCGCGATGTCGGCGCCGTCCTCGATGTAGAGGCGGTTGACCTGCTTGCCTTCAGGGCCGGTCTGGTGCGTGACCAGCGTATTGCCGAGCATTTCCTGGGCGTTCTTGACCACGTCTTCCTTGGAGAAGGCGAGGCGGACACCGCCCTTGGCGTCGGCGGGGAGTTCCTTGAACTTGCCCTTGCCGCGACCGCCGGCATGGATTTGCGACTTCACCACCCAGAGCGGTCCGGGCAGTTTGTCGGCCGCCGCAGCGGCCTCGTCGGCAGAGAAAATGGCAACGCCTTCAGCGACGGGCGCGCCGAAGGTCTTCAGAACGGCTTTCGCCTGGTGTTCATGGATATTCATAAAGGGGCCTCGCGGGAGGAAATGAAGCGAATGTATGGCCAGATGGGAACCGCGTTATAACACCCGCCAAGCCGAGCGCAACGCATTCGCCACCGTTGTCACTGAGCTAGAGCTCCAATGCGTGATCGCGGTACCAGTTATCGCGGATTTCGGACAGGTCCAGGGGCCGCACCGGTTCCGGAAGGGGGGTCTCCGGCAGGATGGCCGGACCGGAGAAATACCGGACCCCGACGGACAGGCCGGCTTCCAGCACATCCAGGGTCGCGGTCTGGGTAAGATAGGTCTCCGCCTTGAGCAGACGGGCCGAGGCCACCCAGTCATTCAGGGCCAGGACCTGATGATCCTCGGGCCCGTCCTCATTCATGCGGTTGGGCACTTCGGTGCCGAAAATCCCGACCCCGCACCCCTCGAAGCGTTTCAGGTCGGCGGCGCCGAAATCCAGATGCGCCAGAACATAGGCGCCAAAGGGTTTCATGGAGCGGAAGATTTCCTGCATCTGCCCCAGCGGCGCTCCCTTGGGCACGCCATCGACGCGCAGGAAGAAATAGCGCCGCATCGCCTCCGGAACCGATTGCAGAATGTTGAAATACTTCATGCGCTGGGACAGGGTCGCGACGGTGTCGTAGTGCACGGGCACAATGATCGCGCAGGCCCAGCCCCGGGACCAGGATTTCTGGAAACCGCGCTGGGCGGCCCGGGCCACGCTTTCATCCAGCTTGCGGTGCAGGACGCGGTCATCCGACCCCATCAGCGTGTCGCGGCCGTAATAGGCAAAGCCTTTCACCACGCGGCGGGCGACGCAGATATTGTGCAGCAGGGCCGAACGGCGGCTGTCCCAGCAGGGTTTGAAGACGATATCGTCCCAGACCGCATTGCTTTCCTTGTAGACGGCCTCGGGCCGGTGGGCGTAGCCGGGCCTAGCCTCAGGACGGGGCGCATCCTTCCAGTCGGTGATGGCCTTGTCATCACTGGCCACGCGCTTGTCCCGCTTCCAGGGCGGGGCCGGATCACCGTCCGGCCGGGCTTCGGCGGGTTTGCGGGGCTTGGCCGGAGCCGGCGCCTCGTCCTGGGTGCGGGCGACGATTTCCAGCAATTCCTCGGTCGGCACGCTGCGCGCTTCGCCCAGCACTTCGAGCAGACTCAATTCGCGATCGCCGAGAAAGAAGTGCTCCAGTTCTTCGGCGATTTCCCGGACCGCAACTTCGGAGGCGTCCGGGTCGCGGGCCTCGAAAATGATCAGATAACCGCCCTGGCACCGGATCACGACATCGCCGGGATCCAGCCGTTTCTCGATGAAATGGCTGGAGACCTCGTAGACTTTCTCGCGCAGGCGTTCCCAATCCCCGCCAGCGCCTTCGCGAACCTTGTCCAGGTTGAGGAACTGGAACTGGCCCATATCGACGGAAGACCGCCCGGCCAGGACTTGTTTCAGCTTCTGTTTCAGCTCGGGCGGCATGGAAGGGGCAACTCGAAAATCCGATCCTGCCAGCCAGTCTGCAAAACGAGGTCTTGCGATCCCGTTACGCCCGCTGAACGGTCAGCGCGTCGTCGCCACCACAGCCCCGTCGATCGACAGGCCGCCGCCGCCGCGGGCGAAGAGATAGAAGGCGGAGGCTGCAAACAGCAGCGTCATCGGCCAGACCTCCGGTGCCACCCAGAGACCGTAGACGCCCGCTGCCAGCAACAAGGCCAGGCCGACGAGACGCGTGAGCACGCCCAGTACAAGGAGAGCCGCCGTGATCTGGCAGCCCCAGACCGCGATCTGGGCCAGATGGGCGGGGGCGATGAAGGGGACATTCCAGACCGAGGCCGCATGAATGATATCCGGCATGACATCCGGCCACGGGCCGGCATGGGCGCGGCCCCACATCCACAGCATCGGCGCGAGCGACAGGCGGATCAGGCCGCCGACCAGCCAGTCGGGCATGAACCGCGCCAACTGGGCCGGCTTTTCCGTCGTTTCCATCTCTCCCCCCGGAAGATGTTGTGATGACGGTCCAGTGTGCGGCGGCGAGGGACCGGCTTCAACCGACTGCCCCTCTCGCGCGAATCCGGATGCCGGCCAGCGGTTGAAACAGGTGGAAGAGCGGGCTGGCCGGCATGACCAGGCGGCCCGCCAGGGATCAGTCCGTGACGGCCGGCTCTGCCCCGGCGCGGGCGAGGAAATACAAGTCCTGTCCGACAATATCGATCCGCACCACGTCACGGGTTCCCGGAACCACGAAAATGTCATTGGGCGGCTGTCCGCCGCGCTGTTCGAGCCGGATGGTGTCGACCGGACCGTCCGGCGTGTCGATCGTGACCGCCTCAGCGGCGCTCAGCGTGACCCGTGAAACCGCATTGTCCATCGGCGCGTACCAGTCGAGTTCGATCTGCTCGCCGACCTCAAGGGGCAGGATCGCCGCCAGCATGAAGACGCTCGCCCGCAGGACGCTGCCCTGGGGCAGTTCAGCCGATAGATTCTGGCGCGCTTCATCCTGGCCGGGGCGCTCGATCAGCACATAGCCCAGCGCTTCGCCCTCCTGAAACTCAGTGGCGAAACGGTAGAGAGTTTCACCCTGGTGGAAGCGGATGGCCACCCGGCGGGGATCCAGTCCCGCCAGTCCGACATGGGCTTCATAGGTCTCGAAAATCTCCCGCGAGGCCCACATGGTGCGGTCCCACAGGACAATCTCTTCGCCATTGGCATGCCAGCCAAAGCGCATGAAGCCGTCGACCTCGCCGGCATGATGCAGGTCCAGCACGATCCCGCCGGTTTGCAAGTCCGCCGGGTCGATCCGGTCCATCCAGTCATTCACCGTTTGGGCCGAAACCCAGCCTGCCAGTCCGAGCGAAATCAGGGCTGCAAGGCCCATGGTTCTCAACATGGTCAGTCCCCCTCCTGTCAACCTGACAGCCTCCCAGGGATCACATGTCCCGAGCATGACACCCGGATTACGACTGGCTCACGCACCGAACAGGACGCTGTGCATCAGCCGTCCCGGGACCAGTGTGAACAGGCCGGGCAGGACGAGAGCGGCCAGATAGAGGGTCAGGACCAGGCGGCGGTGGCTGCCCTTGCGCGCACCGGGCCGCACCGAGCGGGCCAGACCGACGAGGCCGAACAGGGTGAGCGGGATGAAGAGGTGGATGAAGGAAAATCCGCCCGCATTCACCTCGCGGATGAAAATCGCGGTGATCGCGGCGAGCGCCATCAAACCCGCCCAGACCAGGCCCAGCCAGCGGTGCGGCAGGGTGCCCTTGGGGCCGAACAATTGTACGGCCCCAAGAAGCAATGCGGCGATCGCGGCCAGCGCATGCAGCTGAATGACAGGCGAAGCGTCGAGGAAGGCCTGGAGATTCATCGCCCGCCCCTAGAGGTCGCGCCAGCAGCCATGGAAGCCCAGCGGGCAGGCATAGGGCAGACGCCAGCTGGTCACCGGCCCGTCTTCCAGGCGTTGTGCGTCGAAGACATGGAGTTCGGTCGCCGCTTCCCGCTTGTTCAGCGCGGTATGGACCAGCCAGCCCTCGCCCTCTTCCGAGCGTTCGGAGGACGGAATGAAGAGCGGCTCCTCCACCACAATGTCGGTGCCGAAATCATAGCGGCGGGTCTGGCCGGAAATGACGTCGCGCTGCACGATCTGCGTGGCACCGCGCATATGGCCATCCGGCCAGCCGACATGCCAGGTGAGGCACCGGGCCAGGCCCGTATAGCGTGGATCGACCTGCGGGAACTCCGCACAGACATCGGAAAAGACGGCCTGTTCGGCCCGCCCGTCCGGATAGAGGGTGATCTGGCGCATGCGGCTGATGCTCTGGTGCTCCAGGCGCGGCGTGCCCAGCATGACATCGCGGGCATGGCCGGTCGCCACTTCGGAATCATCCGACAGGGCGGCATCAACATGGATGGTCCCATCCGGATCTTCCCAGGCCCCGCCGACATGGAAGAGGAAGCCCGGCGGCAATTCCCAGGTGCGGCGGCGCGACCAGTCACCCTTGTCGATGGCGATGACCCGCATGCCGCGGCTGTCATCCCAGCCAAAACTGTCCAGGAAGGGCAATTGCATGCGCCGGAAGGCCAGATTGCCGACCAGGAAGAGCAGGGACCGGTCCGTGACGGCGAAATCGTGGATCATGCCGCCGGGAATGTCATGGATGAGATCGGCCCGGCGCAGCTGGCCGTCGACACCAATCTGATACATGACCAGCATGTCGTGCGACGCGGCCTGGCCGAAATTCCAGATCGTACCGTCCGGGTCCACCTTGGGGTGGGCGGAGAAGGGCAGGCCGCCCAGGCCTTCCCCCCAATTGCGCGGACCGCGGCTGTCCAACGTGTCCGGATCCAGCCGCCAGGCCGATCCGCCTTCCCACAGGGCCATCAGCTCGCCATTGACCATCATCACCGAGGTATTGGCCGCATTGATGTCGTCAGGACCGTGCAGGCCCCGGGCATTGGGCGGCTGTGAGCCGAAGGCAGGATAGAGGAAACGGCCGGCAGCCTGCTCCGCCTGCCATTTATGGGTCTGGACGAAACGGGCCGTGTGGGTGACATCAGACCCGCGGTCCAGACGCCAGGCATGAACCATGCCGTCGCCGTCAAACCAGTGGCGATAGCGCCAATCATTGCGGCTGAACCGGGCCGGTCCATTGCGATGCAGGACCCCGGACAGACCGGAGGGCAGCCGCCCGTGCAGGCGGCGTGCGGTCGACTGGAAGCCGTCTGCCGGCGCATCGGTGAAGCCGAGCGTCCAGGGATCGTCCTGGCTGGCGGCCTCGAAGGCGGCAAAGACCGGGTCGGCCGGCGTCTCACCAAAGGCCAGGCCCGGCAGGGCCGTGGCCGTGCCGCCGGCGGCCAGCAGGGACAGCATGTGTCGGCGGTTCATCTCCATGGGTCGCTCCCTAGTCCAGCTGCAGGGCGTGGGTATTGCCACCCGGCGCCACGGTGAAAACCGAGTCCGCCCAAGCGGCCGGACCGAAATTGCCGCGGGCATTGTTGGAAAAGCCGAAAGGCTCGCTGGGAATGCCCATCAGATTGGTGTCCAGCTCACCATCGCCATCCACGTCATGATAGAAGCGGATCGCGTAGTCGCCGGCGGGCAGGGCCGCGAACTCGACCGTGACGGTGGAACCCTCGACCGCCACACGGCGACCTTCCACGGCATCCCCGCCATTCCAGTTCGGCTCGTCGGCATAGAGGGCCATCATCACGGCCCCCTGGGGCGCCAGGCCATCCACCGTCACCGTCAGACTGGCTTCGCTCTCCGGCGCCGATCCGGCCGCTGCGGCCAAAAGCATGGCTGTCATCATGGATGTGATCATCGGGTCATCTCCTGTCTGGGACCGGCCTGGTGACCGGCGTCGAAAACAGGGATGACCAAGAGCCCGCCGTCGGGAAACACGGATTGCGCAAACGGGCTGTCTGGCTGCGCGAATTGCGCTAGGTGTTCATTCGCGCTTCGCGAATGACAGGCGTTGAATGATCGACCGTTTGAAAACCTACGCGCCCAAACTGGCCGCGATCGTGAGCGTCGGCACGCTGCTGGCCATTCTTGCGCCCTATGAGACGGGGCGGCTGGGTGTGCCCTGGATCTGGGTCTACTGGACCGGCCTGATCGGCCTGGGATGGGTCGCCGGCGATCTGTGCGGCTGGGTTCTGGACCGTTACGCCCCGGACTGGCCCCGCATTCCGCGCGGCCTGGTCACCACGATTGTCGTCACCCTGCCGGTCACCGTCGCCGTTGCCCTGATCCAGTTCTGGTTGAGCGGGCCTTTCCCGCTCTATGTCCTGCCGATGATGTTCTTCTTCGTCTGGGTGATTTCAGCGGCCGTGGTGGCCGTATCGATGATCGCCGAAGCCCGGCAGGGTGAGCGTGAACCGGATGCGGCCCGGGCCCTGCCCGCCCTGACCGAGAAGCTGCCGCATCGCCTGCGCCGCGCCACCCTCCTCGCCCTGGCAGCCGAAGATCATTATCTGCGCGTCCATACCGATGCCGGCGATGCTCTCATCCTGATGCGGTTGAGCGATGCGATCGCAGCCGTCGAGGCCCTGGACGGGGCCCGCACGCACCGTTCCTGGTGGGTGGCCCGCAATGCCGTCGAGCGCGTCAGCCGCGGCGATGGCCGGGCGGTTCTGACCCTGAGCAACGGGCTTGAAGCGCCGGTCAGCCGCACCTACGCCCCGGCCCTGCGCGAGGCGGGCTGGTACTGATCTAGTTGGCGAGCAAGAGAGCTTGGGAGGTCGCCCGGAGCAAGCCGGTGGTTTCGTCCCGGCTGAGCATGCGCTGCCAGGTCTTGGCCCCGAAACCGCCCATGACGAGAAGGTCCGCGCCGGCGGCCTCGGCCGCCTCGACGAGGGCTTCCGTCACCGTTTGACCCTCGACACTGACCGTGTCGGTCGCGGCTTCCACGCCATGCAGGGCGAGATAGTGCGCCAGGGCGGCCACGGTCGAGGCCGAGACCTCGCCTTCCGGTCCGGCATGGATGATCCGGACCGTGTCCGCCTCCTGCAGGATCGCCAGGCTTTCCATCACGGCGCGCGAGGCTTCCAGCGATCCGTCCCAGGCGATGACCACCGTCTTGAAGACGGCGATGGCGTCGCCCGTGGTCGGCAGGACCAGAACCGGACGTCCGGACTCGCGGGCCGCGGCCTCGATGATCAGGATCTGGTTGTAGGCCAGCTGGTCATTGTCCGGCTTGTCCAGAACGAGGAGGTCGCTCAGCCGGCCCTCGACGGCCATGGCCTCGGTCGGCAGGCCGACAAATTCGACAAACCGCCCGACCGCGCTCGACGGCGCATCATCCGCCATCCTCTCGAAGGCCTGATGCGCCTGGACGCTGGCCGCAGAGGCGGCATCGTCGAGGGATTCCAGGACGGCTTCCATGCCATAGGTGGAGAAGGCCGTGCCCAGGAAGTCCGCGCCACTGGCCACATTGCGCCGGACAAACAGACCGTCGATCGACGCTTTCCAGGATCGCGCAAAAGGAAGGGTCCGGACCAGGAGCTCCTGATCGCGCTCGGATCCTGTCAGAACCGCCAAGATGCGCCGAATACTCATGAGGGCCTCCCTGATCCTTCAATGCCGGGTCAGCCCTGATTGTCCGACGCCGCGGCGGGCTTGTCGACTACCAGCTTGTCGCAGGGCAGATCACAGCAGGGCCTTGCGGTTCTCTTTCCACTCATCCGCCGTCTGGCCCCAGACATCGACCATGATGTTGAATCCGGCTGCTTCAACCTGCTCGCCGGTATTGCGGGAACCCAGCTTGCGCGCCACGCCCTGGCTGGGCGCATTGTCAGGGTGGATGAGGTGGACCGTATCGGCCCAGCCCAGCGTATCGAACGCCCAATCCATGGTGATGCGGGCCGCCTCGGTCGCATAGCCCTTGCCCCAGCTGGCCCGGTTGAGCGACCAGCCGACTTCCGGCTGCGGCCAGCCATGCGGATGCCAGGGACCGATCCGGCCCAGCCAGTTGCCGCTGGATTTCTCGATGACGCTGAAGAAGCCGTATCCGCGCAAATGCCAGTGGCCGACAATGCCGCATAGGCTGCGCCAGACAATGGGCGGGGTCTGTGTGCCGCCGATGAAACGCGTGGTTTCCTCATCCGCCATCATTTCACAGAGCGGTTCAAAATCCGACAGGTTGGGCTGACGCAAAATGAGACGGTCGGTCTCGAGCGTGACAGGAAGCATGACGGGGCATCCGGGGTTGGGGCACTGCAAGTCCTTCTGTCCATACACGCATTCTTTATGACTGCCCATGGACTGCCAGTGTCATCGGCCTGGTCTAGTGTGACCGCAAACCTGAATGAGTGTTCATGGCGTTGGTCTTGCATGGCGAGACGGCAAACCGCTGCCTGGAGTGAATGGATCACCATGGCCGACAAGCATCACGGCCCCGGAATTGTCACCCTGCTGGTCTATCTGATCGGCGCTGCCAGCCTGACCGGCGGCCTGTCCGGCTGGGTGCATGCCAGCGGCGCCTATGCCTGGCTGACCGAGCTGAATGCCCCGACCTGGACGCCTGCCTATTCCATTCTGAACATTATCGGCCTGTTCGTGCCGGCTTTCGCCGTCATCGCCCTGTGGATCGTGCAGCATTCCGGACGGGACGGAACGCGTCTCTGGGGCAGCCTTCTGGTCCTGATCTGGCTCGCCGGCATGGTCAGCCAGATCATCGCCTTCTTCTCCCTGCGAGATGTCGCCACCGGATTTGTCATCGCCCTGGGCCTTTGGGCCTATGCCATGCTGGCCAGCTATCTGGTCAGCCGCAGCTCCCGCGCGGCGGGCGTGCTTCTGTGGCTGCCGCTGGCCTGGCACACCTTCCTGGTCATTCTCGGCTTTGAACTCATGCGCCTGAACACCGGCGCGACCTGGGGCGGCGGGCTCTAGTCTTCCCGCGGATTGATCTCCACCTGGCCCGAATTTCGCGCAGCCAGGGCCCCGTCGAGCCGTGAGAAGGCCTGTTCCCAGCTCTCATTGATCAGATCAGCATGGTCCGCTTGGAACTCTGCCAGCCGGGCATCGGCCTCGGCGAAATCGCCAATCCGGCGGTGCATGTTGATGACCAGGAGATTGTAGACCGTGAAGAGTTCGTCTTCTGGCGTCATGGCGTCCAGCTCGGCACTGGCGACCCGCAGATATTCACGGACATAGGCCTCATAAGCGTCCGTCATGCCACACTGATCAGCCTCCCAGCTGGACAGGAGGTATTGCCAGGACACTTCGGCGGCCGGTGCCCCCTCCAGTTCAAGCAGGCGGGCATAGATGAAGTGCGATGTGTGCTCTCCCAAGAGAGCCTGATAGCCGGGGTCCGCGATCAGGGTTGTACGGGTCGCAATCCAGTCTTCCGTCTGATCCTCGCCGCGCCGGTCGACCACGAAACCGTTTTCACAGATCGCGACCGGATAGGGGAAACTCATATAGGAGACCGGCTCCCAGTCGAGATGGCGCCCCCAGCTGGAATTGGACAGCGCATCCCAGGTCTCGACCTGCGTGCCGCTACCGTCGGGACAGGCCTCGACCGTGCGGATCATGTGATGGCCGTCGGGAATTTGGCAGTGCAGGCCGACACGGTCGACATCCTGGGCATGGCTGCCTGCAGTCGCGACCAGCAGAGCCAGAGCGGCAAGACCCGAACGGGCCGAAAAAGTGTTTGTCATGATGTCCTCCCTCTGGACCCAAGCGTCGATTTCAAATGGGGAGAGAGGATGGCCGGCAAAAGGCCATATCCCGGCAGGCCAGAAAAAACCGCCCGTCACGGGGACGGGCGGTTCTTCAGAATGATCCGGTCTGCCTGGATCAGGCCAGGGACGGGTCCAGGCCCTTGCAGGCCTCGACCAGGCCTTTCACGGCGTCGACGGAATTGTTGAACATTTCCTGTTCGTCGGCATTGAGCTCGATTTCGACGACCTTCTCGACGCCACCGGCACCAATCACGACCGGCACGCCGACATAGAGATCGTCCTGGCCGAACTGGCCGGTCAGGTGTGCGGCGCAGGGCAGGATGCGCTTCTTGTCACGCAGATAGGAGACCGCCATGTCGATGGCGCTTTCCGCCGGCGCATAGAAGGCCGAGCCGGTGCCCAGCAGGGCCACGATCTCGCCGCCGCCCTTGCGGGTGCGGTCGACGATCGCGTCCATTTTCTCGTTCGTGGACCAGCCCATCTTGACCATGTCCGGAACCGGGATGCCGGCGATGGTGGAATAGCGCAGCAGCGGCACCATCGTGTCGCCATGACCGCCCATCACGAAGGCCGTCACGTCTTCTACGGAGACCTCGAACTCGTCGGCCAGGAAGTGGCGGAAGCGGGCACTGTCGAGCACGCCGGCCATGCCGACGACCTTGTTGTGCGGCAGGCCGGAGAACTGGCGCAGCGCCCAGACCATGGCGTCGAGCGGGTTGGTGATGCAGATCACGAAAGCGTTCGGCGCGAACTTGGCAATGCCTTCGCCCACGGCCTTCATGACTTTCAGGTTGATGCCCAGCAGGTCGTCCCGGCTCATGCCCGGCTTGCGCGGCACACCGGCCGTCACGATGCAGACATCCGCGCCTTCGATCGCGGCATAGTCGTCGGCGCCGGCCAGCTTGCTGTCCTTGCCGAAGACCGGGCTCGCTTCGGCGATGTCCAGGGCCTTGCCCTTGGCCACGCCCTCGGCAATGTCGAACAGGACGACATCGCCCAGTTCTTCGCGCGCCGCGATGTGAGCCAGGGTGCCACCGATCATACCGGAACCGATGAGCGCAATCTTGTTTCGAGCCATGGGAGGAACTCCTTTGGAGACGATGAAAATCTTGCGCGCCGGTCTAGCGCCGGTTCCGCCTTTGGGCAAGGCGGTGAAAACGTCACACCACGCCTGCGCACCCGGGAAAAGCTAGTCTTCCAGACGGAAAACCTCCTCCACCGTTACCCCCAGCGCTTCGGCGAGCTTCAATGCGAGAATGGTCGAGGGCACGAAAACCCGGTTCTCCACCGTATTGATCGTCTTGCGCGTGACACCGACCCGTTCGGCAAGCTGGGCCTGGGTCAGGCCGCTGCGCGCCCGCAGCTCCCGCAGGGAATTGGCGAGTTGTGACCCGCCGGCCGTGGGCTTCACGAGGCCGCCTCCCCATCCCGGTCGAGCCAGAGAAAGACGGTCAGCGGCGCGACCACGGCCAGGATGACCAGCGTGCGCAAAAGCACGCCGGGATCAATCGCGACAAAGCCTTCCAGACCGAGCAGGCCGGCCAGCGCGGCCAGGAGGATCCAAT
Organism: Maricaulis alexandrii; assembly: GCF_005871165.1. Lineage (GTDB taxonomy): Bacteria > Pseudomonadota > Alphaproteobacteria > Caulobacterales > Maricaulaceae > Maricaulis > Maricaulis alexandrii. The sequence continues at coordinate 58,463 of NZ_SWKP01000005.1, forward strand.
AGCCGGCCAGGAAGGCGCGGTCCTGGCGGTAGCGGGCCAGCTCGTCATTGAGCTCGGCTCCCGCGCGGGCCTTCTTTACCTCGCGATAATAGATGAAAAGCGCCAGCGTCGCGGCGGCCCACAGAACGCCACCCGCCGCGCTGGCGAAACGCGCGAACATCATCGGCAGACCGGCCGTGACCAGATCCGTGGCCAGCCAGCCACCCTGCCAGACCAGGAAGCCGATGGCCGACACCCAGATCACCCGGTCGCGCAGACGCAGCAGGCGCGCAATTTTCTGTTCATGGTCCATGCCGGTCACTCCGTCGTCTCGAATTCAGCCAAGGCGCGGACGATCCGCGCTCATGTCACCTTGAGGTGACAAGTTACCTATAGGTGACATAAAGGAACGTCAAGGTTACATTTCAATCCAGACGTGGCATGCTGCGGCGGACTGCCAGGGAGGCCGTGACATGCACCGACTGATATTCGCCCTCGCCCTCACCGGACTGGCCCTGACCGGTGGCCGGGCCGGTGCCCAGGAAACCGGACTGGACTGGATGACGGGGACATGGCGCAGCCAGGGCGACGACCCCGTGATCATGGAGAGCTGGAGCGACATGGCAGGCGGGCTCATGCTCGGGTTCAACCGGACCCTGGTGAATGGCGAAGCCGTGTCCTTTGAATTCCTGCGGATCGAGTCCGACGCGGACGGGGTGCGCTTTTGCGCGCAGCCGGGTGGGAGACCGGCAACCTGCTTCACCCAGGTCAGCCGGGACTGGCAGGAAGTGCGGTTCGAAAACCCGGATCATGATTTCCCGCAAGTGATCGAGTACTGGCGCAGCGGCGACAGATTGACGGCCCGGATCGCGGATCTGTCCGGGGACACCGAAATGCTGTTCCACTGGGATGCCGCCGGCGACTAGTCCCGGCCCGGCCCTTCGCGCTCGGCCGCCAGATAATCATGCGTGCGCATTTCCATCAGGCGCGAGGCGGTGCGTTCGAACTCGAAGGCACCATCGCCGGCCGGATAGAGATCCTCCGGTTCGGCGTCGGCGCTCATCACCAGCTTGGTGCGGGCCTCATAGAGCGTATCGATCAGGGTCACGAAGCGCTTGGCCTCATTGCGCTTGTCCGGTGACAGGCGCGGCACCCGGTCGAGCAGGACGGTGTGGAAACGGTCGGCGACGGCCAGATAGTCGGCGGCACCGAAGGCTCGGGCGCACAGTTCCGGGAAGGTGAAACGGGCCACGCCCGCCACTTCCCGCTCGACCACCCATTCGCGGCCATTGACCTCCAGCGTGCAGGATTGCGGTGCCGCGCCCGAGGTGAGACGAGCCCAGGCCTTGTCCATGGCCAGTTCAGCGTCGGCGTCGAGCGGGCAGTAATAGACCGGGGCCGCTTCCAGCTGGCGCAGGCGGTGATCGACCCCGCCATCCAGCTCGAACATGTCCAGCTTCTGCTTGAGCAGATCAATGAAGGGCAGAAAAAGCTGACGGTTGATCCCGTCCTTGTAGAGATCGTCCGGATAGCGGTTGGAGGTCGCCACCACGACAACCCCTTCGGCAAACAAGCCCTCAAACAGGCGGCCGAGGATCATGGCGTCGGCGATGTCGGTGACCTGGAACTCATCAAAAGCCAGAAGGCGGGCTTCGCTGGCCAATCCGCGAGCGACCGGCGGAATGGGATCATCGCCCGCACCTTTGACATATTCCGGCTGGCGGCGGCGCTCGGCCTTGGTCAGCTGGCGCCAGCGATTGATGCGGGCATGGGCGTCCTGCATGAATTCGTGAAAATGCGCGCGGCGACGATCCCGCACCGGCGCGGTCTCGATGAAGAGGTCCATCAGCATGGACTTGCCGCGGCCCACCCCACCCCAGAGATAAAGCCCCTTGGGGGCCGGCTTGGCCTTGCCGAACAGGGATTTCGCGCCCGGCTTCCAATCGACCAGACGGGCCGAAAGGTCACTCAGTGCCGCCGCGGCCCGCTCCTGGTCGGGATCGGGATTGAGGCTGCCCGCGTCGATACGCTGGCGCCAGAGATCAAGCGGCGTCGTCATGAGCGCAAGGCTTGGGTGCTGCGCCCGCGAAGGTCAATGGCAAAGCGCGGTCAGCCCGCCGGCCAGATCCGCACCAGGGCGAAAACCAGGGCCGAGACGGCCAGGACGACCGCGACGATCAACCAGACCGGCTGGCGGACCTCACGCATGGGCGGCTTCCAGCGCCTGGCGCATGGCGTCCGGCAAGGCGACCGGACGCCGGGTCTCGCGGTCGACATAGACATGGACAAAATGCCCCTGGGCGGCCGGCTCGTCCTCGCCGTCCTTGAACAGGCCGATCTCATAGCGCACGGAGGAATTGCCAATGCGGGACACCCGCACCCCGGCCTGGACCAGTTCCGGATAGGCCAGGGCCGCAAAATAATTGCAGCCGGTCTCCACGACGAGACCGATCACGCCGCCCTCATGGATATCAAGCCCCGCTTCCTCGATCAGGAAACAGTTCACCGCTGTGTCGAAGAAGCCGTAATAGGCCGCATTATTGACGTGGCCATAAATGTCATTGTCCGCCCAGCGCGTCGGCAGGTCGCGGAAGCGCTTGTAATCCTGGCGCAGGCGTTTCTCGATCACAGCACGGCCTCATAGCAGGCCTGAGCGGCTTCCAGCGTCATTTCGCGCGGATTATTGACCAGGAGGCGCTGGACCTTCATCGCATCCTCGGCCAGGCGCGGCAGGTCATTATGGCTGACCCCGACTTGGGTCAGGCGGGTCTCGATCTTCACCGCGTCGGCAATGCGCTCCATCTCTGCGATCAGCGCGCCGGCACTGGGCGAGCCCAGGCCGATATGGGCGGCGAGCTCGGTGTAGAGCGGCTCGGCGACCTCGGCATTGTATTTCAGGACTGGCGGCAGCATGAGCGAATTGGACAGGCCGTGCGGCACGTGGAAAATCCCGCCCAGCGGATAGGCCAGGGCGTGGACCGCCCCGACCGGGGCGTTGGCAAAGGCCTGACCGGTCAGCAGGGCACCCAGCAGCATGTCCTCGCGGGCCTCGGTGTCCTTGCCATTCGTGCAGGCCCGCTCGATCGCGCCGTGCAGTTTCTTCAGACCCGCCAGCGCAAGGGCGTCGGAGACCGGGTTCTTGTGGATTTTCGAGGTATAGGCCTCGATCCCGTGGACCATGGCATCGATTCCGGTCGCGGCCGTGACATGGCGCGGCAGGCCATAGGTCAGCTCGGCGTCCAGGACCGCCATGTCCCCGTAAAGAACGGGATCGTTCACGCCCATCTTGGCGGTCTCTCCGACCGTGACCACGGAAATCGGCGTCACTTCCGAACCGGTTCCCGCCGTCGTCGGAATCAGGATGAGCGGCAGGCGGTCGCCCTTCACCTGATCGACCCCATACATGTCGGCCAGGGGCTGATCCGTCCCCAGAAGCAGGGCCACCAGCTTGGCCGTGTCCATGGAGGATCCGCCCCCGAAACCGATGACCAGTTGCGCGCCGAATTCCCGCGCCTCCTCGACGGCCGCCAGAACCATGTCCTCCGGCGGATCCGCGACCACGCTGTCATTGATCGCCACGGTGAGACCTGCCGCCTCCAGCCCGGCGACGGCGCCGTCCAGCAGGCCGAAAGAGCGCACCCCCTTGTCGGTCACGATCAGGATGCGATCCCGGTCCCCGATCAGGGGCGCAGCGATGCGGGCGAGTTGGGAGGCCGACCCCGTTCCGGCATGGATGTGGGGCACGGTGCGAAAGTCGAAGCTCGACATGATGGGCAAGTCCCGAATTACAGTTAACGGTATGGTCACCGAAAACCATGGTCGGCCTGCAGCCGTGAATTGGCAACCGGTTTCGCCGTAAAAATCTCATACGCCATTGATTCAATACATATGACGAATTTTCATAGAACAAAGGGTTTGCCGTTAACCCAAAATCCAAGCAACTGCTCATTTACAAATACTGGCGAACGCCGTTCGCGAAAACTACCGTGCCCAGAGTAAGAACAAGAAACTTGTCCATGGGTGTTTGAGTATGGCGGTACGGGTCGACCTGTCCGCCGATGGCCGGATTGTCGAAATCGTGGCCAACGGCGTTGTTACACGACGAGAAACGGGCTGGGCCGTTGAACGAGCCCGCGAAGTGGCCCGCGAAAAGGGGCTGCGCTGCCTGCTGGCCGATTGCCTTCAGGTGGAACCGCAGGCTTCACCGACCCTGACCTCCGAACTGCTGGAGAATTCGGTCTTCGCCTTCGACCCACACATCCGCGTCGCCTATGTGTATTCCGGTCGCTGGACGCCGGACTATCGCGACACGGTTCTGGACAGTCTGACCGACGTCCTGCCCGGCAATGTGCGCACGTTTGATACCCGCGCGACCGCCCTGGACTGGCTGGGGGATTATTGCGGAAGCGCGGCCTGACCCCCCCTCTCTCGGGCCGCACGCAAGAGAAACCCCCGGACCCTTCGGCCCGGGGGTTTTTTTCTGACCTATTGCATGGTGGGGATGATGAAGGCCTGGTCCCCGATATCGCCTGTGGGCCAGCGCTGGGTCACCGTCTTGATCTTGGTGAAGAAGCGGATCCCGTCCGTGCCGTACTGGTTGGTATCGGTGAAGGCGGACCGCTTCCAGCCGCCGAAAGAGTGATAGGCGACCGGGACCGGGATCGGCACATTGATGCCGACCATGCCGACCTGGACCTTCTTGGCGAATTCACGGGCGGCCAGACCGTTGCGCGTGAAAATCGCCACGCCATTGCCGTACTGGTGTTCCGACGGCAGATGCGCCGCCTCGTCCAGGCTGTCGGCGCGCACCACTTGCAGGACCGGGCCAAAGATCTCTTCCTGATAAGAGGACATGGACGGTTTCACATGGTCAAACAGGCTCGGCCCGATGAAATAGCCGTTTTCATGCCCCTGAAGCTGGAAGCCGCGACCGTCGAGCAGAAGCTCGGCGCCTTCATCGACGCCGGTCTGGATCCATTTCTCGACCGTCGCCTTGTGAGCGGCCGACACGACCGGGCCGTAATGCGCGCCGGCATCGGTAGAGATGCCGACATTGAGCTTGGCGGCCTCTTCCTTCATGCGGCCGACGAATTCGTCCGCCGTATCCTTGCCGACCGGCACAGCCACAGGCAGCGCCATGCAGCGTTCGCCGGCCGAGCCATAGGCCGCCCCCAGGAAGTCGCTGACCACCTGGTCCATATCCGCATCCGGCATGATGATGCCGTGGTTCTTCGCGCCACCCATCGCCTGGAAACGCTTGCCCTGCTGGGCGCAGGTCTGGGCGATGTAGTGGGCGATATTGGAGGAGCCGACAAAGGAGACGGCCTTGATGTCGTCATTGTGCAGCAGGGCATCGACGGCGCTCTTGTCACCATGCACGACCTGGAGCACGCCCTCCGGAAGACCGGCCTCGATCATCAGCTCGGCCAGGCGGACCGGGACGGACGGGTCTTTCTCCGACGGCTTCAGGATCATGGCATTGCCGGTGGCCAGCGCCATGCCCATGAACCACATCGGGATCATGGCCGGGAAGTTGAACGGCGAAATGCCCGCGACCACGCCCAGCGGCTGGCGCATGGAATAGACATCAATGCCCGGGCCGGCGCTCTCGGTGTATTCGCCCTTCATCAGGTGCGGCACACCGCAGGCGAATTCGATCACTTCCAGACCGCGGATCAGATCGCCCTTGGCGTCGGCGATGACCTTGCCATGCTCGGAGGAGAGGAGATGGGCAAGCTCGTCCATCTCGGCCTCGACAAGGTTCTTGTAGGTCATCAGGATCCGGGCCCGGCGTTGCGGGTTCATCGCAGCCCATTCGGCCTGGGCCGTCTTGGCCGTCTCGACGGCACGCGCCACCTCATCATCGGTCGCGAACTGGACGCGGGCCTGAACCTCACCCGTATTCGGGTTGAAGACGTCGCCAAAACGGCCGGACGTGCCCGGCTGGGCCTTGCCGTCGATGAAATGATGGATGTCACGCGTCATGTCTTGTCACTCCCGGTGGAAATCTTGGAACGGTCTTGCGCCGAATGCCTCGCGGCTGACTTAGTATGTGCAAGGCGGCGTGTCGAGGCGCGACGACCGGCACGCGCTGACAGTGTGAAGATTCCGGCTGGAAATTCACGGTCAGGCGATGACGTGCCAAGGAAAATCCGGGCGGCTAGGAGGCCCGCATCAGGGCGTCGGCCTGGGCCTCGGCCTCTTCGTCCGTACCGACCAGTTCCGGGCGCAGATGGCAGCAGTCTTCCAGGAGGAAGCGGGCCAGACGGCGCGTGCCCTCGGCATTCAGCGAATAGAGCATGAAGCGGGAGCGGCGTTCCGCCTTGATCAGGCCGGCGCGTTCCAGCGTTTGCAGATGACCGGTCATGGTCGAGGGCGGGATGTCAAAGCCCTGGGCCAGCTCACCCGCAGAGGCCCGTTCCGGAGCCTGGTCGCACAGGGTGCGGAACAGGGCCAGACGAACGGGGTGCGACAGGGCGGCAAAACCGGAAACAGCGTCACGAGCAGTCATGCAAACGGCCTAAACCGCCTGCGTGACCAATGATTACCGTTTCGGTGAAAGTTTTGCGACAAGCCGCCTTGCCAGGCAGGCCTCGTGCCGCCCTAGCCGGAGGTCCGCAAACGATCCTGCGGCTTGGCCGGGAAGAAGCGGTTCATCAGGCCGGCAAACGGCCCGCGGCGAACCCCGCGCGGACGGCGGCCCGGGCGACTGGCCTGGGTCAACGTGTCCAGGGTCCGGTCTTTCTGGACCGGCTGGACCTTCCGGAAAACGGCTGCATCCCCGCAGGCGCGCTCCTGCAGCGTCCAGGCATTGTCCATCATCAGCGCATCGGCCAGGCGGGCCGAGGAACCATGGTCCGCGCCCACCAGGACCAGAAGCGCATTTTCGCGCATGGCGGCAGCAACATGGCGCCAGTTCCCGGCCATGACCGGGAAGCCGACCTCTGGACCGATAATCACCAGATCAATCGGCTGGGCGGTGTCATCCTTGCGCAGGGCCGGACCGCCACGCAGGGCATCGGTCGGGATGTGACGGCGGTCACAATCGGCCTGCAGGGCCTCGATGGCGGCGATCGGCGCGATGATCTCGTGACGTGCCCCACGCTTCAGGCAGACCGACCCGAGATCACTACCGCCGATCTGGACGGTGCGCATGCCGGGCTGAACCACAAGGGCGATATAGTCGGCCGTGAACTCGTCCTGACGACGCGTGCGGCGCTGAGCGATTTTGCGGATGCGGCCGGCAGTCTGGTTCGTGGTGGCGGTCATGGCGTGTCCCGATCGTGAACAAGGGGTTAATCCTTGTCCGACACATCGCAATCGCCGGGCCAATTCATAAAGGAACCGGTAACCATAAGCCGCTGCACGGCGTTTTCAGATTGCGCGAAACCCGGATTCCGCGTTTCCCTGACAGCATGACGACCCAACCGGATCCGGTGCCCGCAGTCCCGGCCCATATCGTTGACACGCTGATCGAGGAACGCGCTCCGAAACTGATCGGCACGCCGCTCTGGCCGCTGGTCCGCGCCATCGGCTATCCCATGCTGGGCTATCGCCGGGCGGTGGCCATGGCGGATGCGATCGCGGATCTCAGTGGCACAGAGTGCCTAGACTGGGCGTCGGACTATCTCGACCTCACCAAGAAGGTGACCGGCCTGGACCATATTCCCGAAACCGGTCCCTGTGTCGTGGTGGCCAATCATCCCGGCGGGATTGCGGACGGAATCGCGGTCTGGGACGCACTCAAGGCCCGCCGTCCCGACATGCTCTATTTTGCCAATGCCGACGCGCTGCGGGTCTGTCCGGGTCTGGAGGAGCGCGTCATCCCGGTGGAATGGCGCGACCATCAGCGCTCGCGCAATCACAGCCGCGACCTGCTGCGCCGGGCCATGACCGCCTTCAAGGAGGAACGCTGCCTGGTGATCTTTCCGTCCGGGCGCATGTCGGAATGGAGCTGGTCGGACTGGCAATTGCGGGAGAAACCCTGGCATCCGACCGCGATCAGCCTGGCTCGCAAGGCCGGCGCACCGATCATCCCGCTGGCCGTGCGCCAGCGCATGCCCTTCCTCTACTACGCCCTCGCCCAGGTGAATGAGGAACTCAAAGACATGACGATCTTCCACGGACTGATGGGCAAAGCCGGCGCGCAGTATTCGCTGGAATTCGGTCGCGCGCTTACCGTGAACAAGGATGATGGCAGCGACGCGCAGGTGACCGAAATGTTCCGCAAGATGTGCGAGACCCAGGCCTGGGGCAATTAGCTGTTTCGTGGCCCATCGGACCGCACCCGTTCAGGCGGGTTCGGGCCAACCTCGCGGACATAAAAACCACCGTCCAGCTGATATTGGCCGGTGATGGCCGGAAGACGGGGCGACGGACCCTGATGGCGGACCTCCGCGTGGATTTGATAACTGTCTGACGGCCTGCAATGGGGTTCACCGACATGTTCGTCTTCGACAGCGCCACCACTCAACCCGGCCCACTCAACATTCTCGGGCTGCGGCGTGTAAGGCTCCATCCGGCCGCCGAATCCACCCTGCAACCCGGTGCCCGGCGCAGACAGGGTGAGTGTGATGATGGCGATCTGAGACAGCATTTTCCCCTCCTATAGCCCAGGCGGGCATTAAGCAGGGTGTGGAATAATCTGCGCCTTGCGGCGGCATTACCAATTGGTAAGCGCAAAAAAGCCCCGCCGGAGGCCGGCAGGGCTTTGAAAGTTTGCAAGTTCGCGCAGCGGCTAGCCGTCGCGCTCAGCCATCATTTGCTTGATCTCGCCAATGGCCTCGGCCGGGTTCAGACCCTTCGGGCAGACCTGGGCGCAATTCATGATGGTGTGGCAGCGATAGAGTTTGAACGGGTCATTGAGATCGTCCAGACGTTCGCCCTTGGCCTCGTCGCGGCTGTCGGCCAGCCAGCGATAGGCCTGCAACAGTGCCGCCGGGCCCATGTATTTGTCGCCATTCCACCAATAGGACGGGCAGGCCGTGGAGCAGGAGGCGCACATGATGCACTCATAGAGGCCATCGAGCTTCTCGCGGTCTTCCGGGCTCTGCTTCCACTCCTTCTCCGGCGCCGGCGTATCGGTCTTCAGATACGGTTTCACAGCAGCGTGCTGGGCGTAGAATTGGGTCAGGTCGGGGATCAGGTCCTTGACCACCGGCTGGTGCGGCAGCGGGGAAATCGTGATCGTGCCCTTGTACTCGTCAATGCCGGAGGTGCAGGCAATCGTGTTCCGGCCGCCGATATTCATCGAGCAGGATCCGCACACGCCTTCGCGGCAGGAGCGACGAAAGGCCAGCGAGGCGTCGACATTGTTCTTGATCCACAAAAGGGCATCGAGAACCATCGGGCCGCAATCATCCAGATCCACCTTGTAGGTGTCCCAGGTCGGGCCCTCGCCGCTTTCCGGGCTGTAGCGGTAAATCCGGAAGGTGCGGGTATTCTTGGCCCCATCGGGCGCCGCGTGGGTCTTGCCCTTCTTGGGCTGGGAACCGCGGGGAAGTGTCAGCTGAACCATAAAAGGGTCCTCACTCAGTTCACGGCGCGCTTGTCGCGCGGGATCATCAATTTCAGTCCGGACCAGACCTCATCCACGGCGCAGACCTTCACATCGACCAGGTCGATGGGCAGGGCGACATCGCGGATCACGTCCTCGGTCATGTCGGTTTCCACCTTGGAGGCCTTCTTGGGCCAGGAGACCCAAATCATGCCGGCCGGCTGGATAGCCGAGCGCAGGCGGGGCAGGTCTGTTTCGAAGTCCGACCGGAGCTTGGTGAAATAATGCACATAGTCGAGCCCGTCGCCCGGCTCGGCCGAGGATTTCTGCTCGGCAAACAGGGCCGCAGAGCGCAGATCATCATGCTCGGCCGGAAGACCGAGAAACGCCACCTTCAGCCCGTCCTTGAGACCGAGCTTCTTGGGCAGGGGCGTCCCCGAATATCCGGCCGTGGCCGCCATGATCAGTACACCCGCGCCTTCGGCTCGATATACGCGATGTCGTTGGACATCGTGTAGGTGTGCACCGGACGGTAGTCGATCTTCACATTGCCGGCCTCATCGCACCAGGCGAGCGTGTGTTTCATCCACGTCTCGTCATTGCGGTCCGGGAAGTCCTCGCGGGCATGGGCACCGCGGCTTTCTTCGCGGTTGGCCGCGCCATTCACGGTCACGGCGGCCTGGGCGAGGAGATTGTCCAGCTCCAGGGTTTCCATGAGGTCGGTGTTCCAGACCATGGTGCGGTCGGTCACGCCAATGTCCGGCATGCCGGAATAGACATTCTTGATCGCCTCGACGCCTTCCTTGAGGACGTCGCCAGTGCGGAAGACGGCGCAATTGTTCTGCATCGACTTCTGCATTTCCAGGCGGATCTTGGCCGTCGGCGTGCCACCCTTGGCATTGCGGTACTTGTCCAGGCGGTCCAGCGAGACCTGGCCGTCTTTCTCGGTCAGTTCCTTCTGGCTGGCACCGGCTTTCACCGTCTCGCCGACACGCAGGCCGGCGGCGCGGCCGAACACGACCAGGTCGATCAGCGAATTGGAGCCGAGACGGTTGGCGCCATGGACCGAGACGCAGGCCGCTTCGCCCACAGCCATCAGGCCCGGCACGACTGCATCGGGATCATCGCCCACCTTGGTGAGGACTTCGCCGTGATAATTGGTCGGGATGCCACCCATATTGTAGTGGACCGTCGGCAGAACCGGGATCGGTTCCTTGGTGACGTCGACACCGGCAAACACGCGCGCACTCTCGGAAATGCCGGGCAGGCGTTCCGCCAGGATATCCGGGTCGAGGTGATCCAGGTGAAGGTGGATATGGTCGCCATTGGCACCGACACCGCGGCCTTCGCGGATTTCCATCGTCATCGAACGCGACACGACGTCACGGGAGGCCAGATCCTTCGCGGAAGGCGCATAGCGTTCCATGAAACGCTCGCCTTCGGAGTTCGTCAGATAACCGCCTTCACCGCGAGCACCCTCAGTGATGAGGCAGCCGGCGCCATAGATGCCGGTCGGGTGGAATTGCACGAATTCCATGTCCTGCAGCGGCAGGCCGGCCCGCAGCACCATGGCATTGCCATCACCGGTACAGGTGTGAGCGGAGGTGGCGGAGAAGTAGGCGCGGCCATAACCGCCCGTCGCCAGGATCACGGTCTGGGCGCGGAAACGGTGCAGCGTGCCGTCATCCAGCTTCCAGGCGGTGATGCCACGGCAGGCTCCGTCATCATCCATGATCAGGTCGAGCGCGAAATACTCGATGAAGAATTCGGTCTCATTGCGAACCGACTGGCCGTACAGCGTGTGCAGGATGGCGTGACCGGTCCGGTCGGCGGCAGCACAGGTGCGCTGCACCGGGCCTTCGCCATAATTCCGGGTCATGCCGCCAAAGGCGCGCTGATAGATCTTGCCATCCTCGGTGCGCGAGAAGGGCACACCCCAGTGTTCCAGCTCGTAAACGGCTTCCGGCGCATTGCGGCACAGGTATTCGATACTGTCCTGGTCGCCCAGCCAGTCCGACCCCTTGACGGTGTCATACATGTGCCAGCGCCAGTCATCCTGACCCATATTGCCCAGCGAGGCAGAGATACCGCCCTGGGCGGCCACCGTGTGCGAGCGGGTCGGGAAGACCTTGGTGATGCAGGCGGTCTTCAGACCGGCTTGCGAGGCGCCCAGAGCCGCGCGGAGGCCCGAGCCGCCCGCGCCGACGACGACCACGTCATAGGTGTGATCGATCCAGTTGTATTCGGCCATCGTGTTTCGTGTCCGTTACAGAGCGAGTTTGAGAAGGGCGAAGGCCGTCACCAGCCAGAGCCCGATCGTGAGGAAGCTGTTCGCCAGAACCAGAACGGTCTTGGTGAAGGGCTTGTGGATATAGTCCTCGATCACTTCGAGCATACCCGACCGCATGTGGGCGAGGCCCGCGGTCAGGGTGAGCAGGGTGATGATCGCGCCCATGGGGGAGGCGAAGAAGGCGCGGGCGGCGGCCGGGTCCGGTGCGCCGGACATGGCGAGCATGTAGACGAAGACCGGCGCCAGGAAGAAAAGCGCGATTGCCGTGACGCGGTGGGCCATCCAGTGCTTGGAGGCGTGGCCGGAGGCGCCGAGACCGCGGACCTTGGCCGCAGGTGTACGATAATCCGTCATCTTCAGGCTCCCAGGTTCAGCCAGAGCAGGGCCGTCGGAATGACCGCCCCGATCATGATCAGGATGGAGCGCAGGTTCGAGCCTTTCGGGTCGTATCCCTTGCCGAAATCCCAGACCAGGTGACGCAGACCGTTCAGCCAGTGATAGCTGATCGCATAGGTCAGGCCGATGAGCGCGAAACGCGTCACCCAAGCCATCGGACCCTCGAACAGGAAGGCCACCGATCCCTCGGCCCCGAAGGCCAGGAGGATCACCCAGATGGCAATCGCGACGGCGCCGAAATAATTGGCGATGCCGGTTGCGCGGTGAAGAATGGAGGACGCCATGGTCGCGTGCCAGCGCCAGACCTGAAGGTGTGGCGACATCGGACGCGGATCAGACCAGTCGGAAGCCATGTGGCAGCCTTTCCGTAGTGATGCGGCAATGTGTATCCGGATGGACCGCGCACGGACTGCGCCGACGCGGCATGACAATGTTGCTGGGCACAATAGGCCGCAAAGTGTCAGGGTCAACGCGGACGAAGTGCACCGCTGACAACTTCCAGACATTTGAGGGCATTTGTTCAGAACCATTCTCAACAAACACCCTCTAACTCGCCCAAGTCTCACTAATATTTGTGAGGGCGATCACAAGTTCATACTTGCCCGGGAAAAGCATGGTAATCGCCGCAAGCGGCCCTAGATTGTCAGCGAACGGATCGGAGACCTGACATGACCTCACCCCGCCCTGCCGCCGTCGTCACCGGTGCCTCGACCGGCATCGGACACGCTTGCACCACCCGCCTCGTGGCTGAGGGCTGGCAGGTCTTCGCCGGTGTCCGCAAACCGGAAGATGGCGAGCGATTGCGCGAGGAGCTGGGCGAGCGCGTCACCCCGCTGATCATGGATGTCACCGATGCGGCCAGCCTGAACACGGCGGCCGACCAGGTCCGTCAGGCGCTGGACGGGCAGACGTTGAAAGGCTTGGTCAACAATGCCGGGATTGCCGTGGCCGGGCCCATGCTCGATCTGGATGTCGAGGATTTCCAGCGGCAGATGGATGTGAATGTCACCGGCGTGGTGCGCGCCACCCAGGCGTTCGGCCCCTTGCTGGGCGTCGATGAAGACTTGGACGGCGGACCGGGCCGGATCGTGATGATGTCCTCGGTTGCCGGTGAGATGGGCGCGCCCTTCCTGGGCCCCTATGCGGCGTCCAAACACGCCGTGGAAGGCATCTCCAAATCCCTGCGACGGGAGCTGATGCTCTACGGGATCGAGGTGGTGGTGATCGGACCGGGTGCCGTCGCCACACCGATCTGGGACAAGGCGCAGGATATCGATCCGGAACCCTATCGCGAGACGCGATTCTACGATGCCATGCTGCGCATCCGGGACTGGATGACCAAGAACGGTCCGGAGGGCTTTCCGCCTTCGAAGATCGCCGATCGAGTGTTCAAGGCGCTGACACAGGACAAGCCGCGTTTTCGCTATGCCATCGTGCCCCAGCGCCTGACCAATTGGTCGCTCCAGAAGATGCTGCCGGGCCGGATGGTCAATAATATGGTCGCCAAACGGGTCGGCCTGGAGCGCAAATACCGCTAATCAGTCCGCACATGATCGTATTGTAATTTCGCGCTAATTTTCCCGCCACACGCTGGATGCGCATCTGACGGGCGTGGTTCGGAGGGGATTATGAGCACGATATTGGCCAGCCTGGCGGGTGCCCTGCTGCTGCAGGGCGCGCACCCTGTCGATTACGCGATCTCGATCAGCGAGACGGATACGGATTCCCGGGTCATGATCCGCGTCGATTTCGCGGGCGAAGCGGACGGTGAGACCCTGCTCCATCTGCCCAGCGAATGGGGCGGCGAGGGCGAACTCTGGAACCTGGTCCGGGACCTCCAGGTCACCGGCGGCGACATGGAGGCCGGCGAAACGCCCGACCAGATGATCGTCCATCACGCACCGGGCGCCCCGCTGCAGCTGGTCTACCGGATCGAACCGGACCGTCCGGGCGAGCCCAGTGCCGAGGCCGGGGATTACTACCGTCCCTATGTCGAACCCGGCTATGTCCACCTGATCGGCAATACCGTGTTCGTGGCGCCGGACATGGACGCGGAGACGCCTGTGTCCGTGCAGATCCAAACGCCGGATGGCTGGACCCTCGCCTCCGATCTTGAACATGGCGGGCTGACCCGCGACGCCTTGATGGAGAGCGTGCTGGTCGCGGGTGATTTCCGCATTTCCGAGATGGAGGTCGCAGGCGCGCCCGTTCGCCTCGCCATCCGGGGAGAGACCGGGATCGAGGATGCGGCCATGATGCGCGCCCTGGGCGATGTGGTGGCCGCCAATCACGCCTATTGGGCGACGGAAAGCGAACCCTATCTGGTCACCGTTCTGCCGCTGACGGCGCCGGAAGGGTGGATGAGTGTGGGCGGTACCAATCTGGGCGACGCCTTCGCCTTCTTCACCACCGCCAATGCCACGCCGGACATTCTCACCCGGATCCTGATGCATGAGCATGTGCATTCCTGGAATCCGCGCCTTCTGGGCGGCTCGATCACGGGCGAACAGGAACCGGCGGGCTATTGGTTCTCTGAAGGCTTCACCGATTTCGTCACTCAACGCGCCGCCGTCCGGGCCGGTGTCTGGCCGGCCGAACAGGCGATCGAGGCCTGGAACGAGACCTTCGCCGAATACGGGGCCAACCCGGTCCGTGAGGCGCCCAATGCAGACATCATCAACGGGTTCTGGACCCGTGCGGACTATCAGCGCCTGCCCTATCTGCGCGGCATGATGTTCGCGGGTCTGGTGGATCACCATGTCCGGACCGAAACAGGCGGGGCGTTTGACCTGGATGATGTCCTGCTGGCCATGCGCACCCGTGATGCGGACCGTCCGGCCCCGCTGCACTTCGCCGAGACGGTCGAGCAGGTTACCGGCTTGGACATTGCCGCCCTGATGACCCGCCATATCGAACAGGGCGAGCCGGTCGCCCTGGACGCAGACACGTTCGGGGCCTGCGGTCCGGTGGTGACCCGCGACGAGCCTGTTTTCGTCTATGGCATGGAAGGGGCCAGGAATGAGGCGGGTGAATTTGTGATCGTGACGGTGGATCCGGACGGTCCCGCCGCACCGGCCGGTTTCGAGGCGGGCATGGTGGTCGAGCAACGCCTGGGCGGCGCGGTGGGCGATGCCGCGGTAGAATCCGTGCTCCAGGTCCGCACGCCGCAGGGCGAAACGCTTACGCTGAGCTACTGGCCGACGGATGGCACCAGTCAAAGCGTCACCCGGATCGACAGCGCTGCACCGGGCTATGACGAAACTGCCTGCACGGCGCGGCTGGCCGGGACGGATGCCGGGGCACCGCCCTCGCCCATGCCCTGAATTCCCGGTTTGCGCGCAGGCCTTGTCCCGCGCGGCGGGCAAGGCCATTCTCCTGCGCGTCTGACGCCCGATTGCGGGCGAAACGGGGAGAATTCCAATGAAGTATCGCCTGGTATCCACCGCGCTGAGCGGCGCCTGTGTCCTGCTGCTCGCCGCCTGCAGCCCGAATGCCGGCGAGGCGGATACCGGTCCGTCCGAGACGGCTTCGGCACAAACCGCCCCCGTTTCGGCACCTGACACCCCGGCAGACCAGGCCTCCGGACAAACCGCCACGGACAGCGAGGCCAGCGCCGCCTTTGCCAGCCTGATCGAGGATTTCGAGGCCTGGCAGGCGGAGGAAAGCCTGCAACGGCGCGCCCAGGCCGGCGATGTCGAGGCGATGAGCCAGTGGCCGGACATCTCCCGCGACGCTCTCAATGAGGCCACCCAGGCCGAGATCGGCTTCCTGGAACGGCTGCAAAACATCGACCCGGAAGGGCTGAGCCGGAATGACCGGACATCCTATGACGTGCTGGACTATCTGCTGCGCTACAGTGTGGAACTGGCACCCTATGAAGACGCGCGCATGCCGTTTTCCAATGATAGCGGCTTCTTCAGCTGGCCCTCCTATGCCGCCGGATCCACCCGGCCGCGCAATACCGAACAGGCCGAGGCGTGGATTGCCCGCCTGCGGGCCCTGCCGGACTATTTCCAGGCCAATATCGACTGGATGAACCAGGGTCTGGAAGACGGTTTCACCCAGCCGCGACTGATTGCCGAACTGGCCGAGAGCCAGATCGCTTCCCTGAGCGATGCCGACACATTGTCCAGCATCCTCATGGCCCCGATGGAGCAGCTTCCGGCCGGCATGGACGAGGCCGAGAAGGACCGGCTGCGAGCGGCAACCCAGGCCGCGATCGACGAAGCGGCCCTGCCGGCCTACCGCGATCTGCTGGCCTATTTCCGCGACACCTACATTCCGCAGACCCGCACCAGTATCGGCATTTCCGAAGTGCCCGAGGGCCGCGAATACTACCAGGCCCTGGTGCGCTATCACACGACGCTGGATACCTCGCCCGAGGAAGTCCACCAGCGCGGTCTCAACGAGGTTGCCCGCATCCGTGCCGAAATGGACGAGGTGATCGAGCGGTCCGGCTTCGAGGGCAGTTTCGAGGAATTCCTGCACTTCCTGCGCACCGACCCGCAATTCTATGCGGAAACGCCGGAAGAATTGCTGATGTATGCGTCCTGGATCGCCAAACGGGCCGATGACCAGATGCCGCGCTTCTTCGGTCACCTGCCGCGCCTGCCCTATGGCGTGCGCCCGGTACCGGACACGATGGCCCCGACCTATACGACCGGCCGCTACTGGCCGGGCAGCCTCGAGAATGGCGTCGCCGGCGGGTATATGGTGAACACGTATGACCTGACCCAGCGCCCGCTCTACACCCTGCCGGCACTGACCGTGCACGAAGCCGTGCCGGGCCATCACCACCAGATCTCCATCGCCCAGGAATTGGAAAACGTCCCGGATTTCCGCCGCGACAGCTATATCACCGCCTTCGGGGAGGGCTGGGGTCTCTATACCGAGACACTGGCCACCGATATGGGCCTCTACACGACGCCCTATGAGGAATTCGGCCGCCTGACCTATGAGATGTGGCGCGCCTGCCGCCTCGTGGTGGATACCGGCATGCACTATATGGGCTGGACCCGCGAACAGGCGGAGGCCTGCCTGCTGGAGAATTCCGCCCTGGCCCCGCACAATGTCCGCACCGAGGTGGAACGCTATATCTCCTGGCCGGGCCAGGCGCTGGCCTACAAGTCCGGCGAGCTTTTGATGCGGGATCTGCGCGCCCAGGCGGAAGACCGTCTCGGCGCCGATTTCGACATCCGCGATTTCCACGACACGCTTCTACAGGACGGCGCCATGCCGCTCTCGGCGCTGGAAGCGAAGATGCTGGACTGGATTGCCGATCAGGAAGCCCAACTGGCCGACGAATAAATTCGCCCTTTATTGCCCCCAGAGACTGGAGGACAGACATGTTTGCACGCTCGCTGATGGACGCCCGCCACACCCTTGCCGGGGCCATGGCCCTGATGGTGCCGGGCTTCGAGGCCCTGGCCCAGGACGACACGTCCGCCGAACCGGCCCTGGTGCCGCTTCATGTGGAGATCATCGACCCGGATGCGGACTTCCCGCGCTTCATGGTGGATGCCGCCTGGCCCGACATGCCGTCCGACATGATCCTGGGGCAGGTGCCCGGCATCACGGTCGACAATCAGGACCGTATCTGGGCCGTGCACCGGCCGCATACCCTGACGGGCACCGATACCGGCCTGGCGCAGGATCCGCCCATCGCCGTGTGCTGCCGGCCGGCGCCGACCATTGTCAGCTTTGACACGGAAGGGCGCTATCTGGGCGGGTTCGGCGGACCGGAGACCGGTCCGGTCATCGAGGGTGAGAGCCAGTGGCCGAACAATATCCACGGCATCTATGTCGATGCGGACAATACGATCTGGGTCGCGGGCAATGGCGATGGCGACCATGTCGTCCTGAACTTCACCGAAGAGGGCGAGTTCATCCGCTCCATCGGCCGCCATGGCGAGACCGGGGGCAATCTTGACGAAGCCCATCTGGGCAATCCGGCCGACATCTTCGCCGAGGATGGCGAGGTCTTCATTGCAGACGGCTATATCAACAAGCGTATCATCCGCTTCACGGGCGAAGACGGCGATTTCGGCGGGCTGTGGGGTGCCTATGGCAATGAGCCGGGCAGCGGCACGCGCGATGGCCAGTTCGACCAGAGCCAGGCCACCAGCACGGCCGATGGCGGCGCCGATCCGGAAAGTCCGGAATTCGGTGACATCCTGCACTGCATCGCCGGTACGGATGACGGGCTGATCTTCGTCTGCGACCGCCGCAATAATCGCGCCCAGGTCTTCCGGCGCACGGCCGACGGCGATCTGGAATTCGTCCAGGACATCGTCGTCTCGCCCAATTCCGGCGGCACGCGCTCGGTCACGGACATCGCCTTCTCGCCGGACGGCCGCTTCGTCTACATCGCCGAGATGATGAACAGCCGGATCTGGATTTATAACCGTGAAACCCTTGAACCCATCGCCGTGATGGGCCGGATTGGTCGCCAGCCAGGCCAGTTCACCTGGCTGCACAGTGTCGAGGTCGACAGTGAGGGCAATCTCTACACCAGTGAGGTCGGTACGGGCCGGCGCATCCAGAAACTCGTCCTGACAGGCATTCACTAGACCCCATGCTGTTCGCACTCACCGATTTCCTGATCGTCATCGGGGCCGGGTTCGGCCTGTGGCGCCTCTGGCCCTTCCGCAAGGATGGACGGGTCCGCATGATCCGGCTCGGCCTGATCGCCCTGGCCCTCGCCGCTCTGGTCGGCACCCTCCGCTTTGCCGCCGGGCTGGAGGACGCCCTGGCCCCTTGGCACAGCCTGACCAGCGATTTCGCCGGGTCGGCGGGGCTCTTCCTGATCGCACTGGGCGCGGCGCTGGCGCTTCTGAAAAAGCCGCTGCCGCCAGTCGGAACCCGCTATCTGCGGATCGGGGTTCCGGTCTTCATCGCCTTCCTGCTGGTCTTTCCGGGACTGGACACAGTCGCGGCCCTTCTTCCGCCGGTCGCCCTGCTGATGGGCCTGGCCACGGGCGGCGCCCTGCTGACCCGCAAGGACTGGGTTCCCGGACTGATGTGGCTGGGCGCATTTGGCGGCATCGGCCTGGTCTCCCTGGGCCTGGGCGCATCCCGCGAAACCGCCGCGCTCGGCCTCGCCGACTGGCACGTCTATCACGGCGTTCTGGCCCTCTGCGCCGCCCTGATGGGCGAAGCCACGCGACGCCTATACGGACACACGAAGACAAGGGTGCGCTCATAATTGACCGCCGCGCTTGACGGCGGGGCGTTGCTCAACCACTTATCCGCCCTCCATGAGCGCGCCAGAGAACAATCCTGCCGCCTCCGGTGCCGACACCCCGCCCACGCGGGAGGCGGAACAGGAGTCCGGGCTTGATATCCTGACATTCGGCTGCCGGCTGAATGCCTGGGAGAGCGAAGTCATGCGCAAGCATGCGCGCGAGCAGGGCCTCACGAACACGATCCTGGTGAACACCTGCGCCGTGACAAATGAGGCCGTGCGCCAGGCGCGTCAGCATATCCGCCGGGCCCGGCGGGCCAATCCCGACGCCCAGATCATCGTCACCGGCTGCGCCGCCCAGGTCGATCCCGACATGTTCGGCCAGATGCCCGAAGTGAACCGGGTGATCGGCAATGATGACAAGCT
Source organism: Maricaulis alexandrii (assembly GCF_005871165.1). GTDB lineage: Bacteria > Pseudomonadota > Alphaproteobacteria > Caulobacterales > Maricaulaceae > Maricaulis > Maricaulis alexandrii. Next base: position 78,233 of record NZ_SWKP01000005.1, read on the forward strand.
GAAAGCGGAAACCTTCAAGCCGGCCGACCTGCTGGGCGGCACGGAGAAGGTGCGCGTCAACGACATCATGAGCGTGCGAGAGACAGCCGGCCATCTCGTCGAGGGCATGGAGGGGCGCGCCCGCGCCTATGTCCAGGTCCAGAATGGCTGCGACCATCGCTGCACCTTCTGCATCATCCCCTTCGGTCGCGGCAATTCCCGCTCGGTCGCCGCCGGCGAGGTGGTCGACCAGATCAAGACGCTGGTGGATGCAGGGCATTCGGAGGTCGTGCTGACCGGGGTGGACCTGACCTCCTGGGGCGAGGACCTGCCCGGCACGCCGAAACTGGGCCGCCTGGTCCAGGCGATCCTGAAGCATGTGCCGGACCTGCCGCGCCTGCGCCTGTCCTCGATCGACGCCATCGAGATCGATGATGCCCTGTTCGAGGCGGTGACCGGAGAGGCGCGCGTCGCCCCCTATCTCCACCTCTCCCTCCAGGCCGGGGATGACATGATCCTCAAGCGGATGAAGCGCCGTCATCTGCGCGATGACGCGATCGCGCTCTGCGACCGCCTGAAATCGGCGCGGCCGGAAATCGCCTTCGGGGCCGACATGATCGCCGGATTCCCGACCGAGACCGAAGCCATGTTCGAAAATTCGGTGAAGCTGGTGGATGAGTGCCAGCTCGCCTATCTGCACGTCTTCCCCTTCTCGCCGCGCCCCGGCACGCCGGCGGCCCGCATGCCGCAGGTCGAGCGCGCACAGGTGAAGGACCGCGCCAACCGGCTGCGGGCGAAGGCGGATGAGGCATTGACGCGCCATCTGGACACGATGATCGGACTGGAACGCGCCGCCCTGGTCGAGAAGCCGGGCTTTGCCCGGGCCGGGAATTTCGCCAGCATCCGCATCCCGGAAGCCGAGGTGCCGCGACCCGGCGCCCTTGTCGATATCGAGATCAGCGGGCATGACGGGAAAGAACTTCAAGGGGTTATCACCGGATGAGTGAGAAAAAACCAGGCTTCTTCTCCCGCCTGGCCCAGGGCCTGGCCCGCTCGTCCAACAAGCTGGGCGAAAGCGTCACGGCCATTTTCACCAAGCGCAAGCTGGATGCCGCCGCGCTCGAGGAACTGGAAGACGCCCTGATCGCCGCCGATCTGGGAGCCCAGACGGCGATGCGCGTGACCGACCGGCTCGCCAAGGACCGGTTCGACAAGGAAGTCACTGACGAGGAAGTCCGCGAGGCGCTGGCTGATGTCGTGGCGGAAAGCCTGACGCCGCTGGAGAAGCCGCTGGACCTGGGCGGTGAGCGGCCGCAGGTCGTGGTGTTTGTCGGCGTGAACGGGTCCGGCAAGACGACCACGCTGGGCAAGATTGCCGTCAAGCTGAAGCGCGAGGGCCACAATCCGATCCTCGCCGCCGGAGACACTTTCCGCGCCGCCGCCATCGAGCAGGTCTCGGTCTGGGGTGAGCGGGCCGGGGCGCCGGTGGTCAAGCGCGAAATCGGCGCGGATGCGGCCGGTCTGGCCTTCGACGCTATCGAACAGGCCCAGCGCGACAGTCATGACATGGTCCTGATCGACACGGCCGGCCGCCTGCAGAACAAGGCCGAGCTGATGGACGAGCTGCGCAAGGTGATCCGCGTCATCAAGAAGAAGATGCCGGACGCCCCGCATCATGTGATCCTGGTGCTGGACGGAACAGTCGGGTCGAACGCGGTCTCCCAGGCCGAAGCCTTCCTGGAAGCCTCCGACGTCACCGGCGTGGTGATGACCAAGCTGGACGGCACGGCCAAGGGCGGTGCCCTGGTCCAGGTCGCCGAGAAATTCCGGCTGCCCATCCATTATATCGGCATCGGCGAAGGCGAGGCAGACCTGCAGCCCTTCTCAGCCCGCGATTTCTCCCGCGCCCTGGCCGGACTGGACGGCTAGACGGTGGAGGCCATCCCGCCCTGGGCCGTGCTGGCCATGCTGGGCTCGGCCCTGGCCCATTCGGGCATGACCCTGCTGACCAAGCAGGCGAAGGACAAGCTGGTCTTCCGCGGATTGACGCTGGGCTTTGTCGGCCTGGCCTTCCTGCCCTGGCTGCTGACCCAGCCCCTCCCGCCCTGGGAGGTCTGGCGTTTCCTGCTGGCCGGCGCCGCCGTCATCTGGGTCTTCAACATGCTGCTGATCGCCGCCTTCACCGAGGGCGAGATGAACCTGGCCTATCCGGTGATGCGGGGCAGCGCCCCCGCCCTGGCCGCCATCGTGGCCTTTGTCTTCCTCGAAGAGACCGTCTCGCCAGGCCAGATGCTGGGCCTCGGAATCGCGACCGCGGCCCTGATCGGCTTTGCCTGGCCGGAAAAGGACGGAAAGCCGAAGCTGAAAATCATCCTGCTGGCCCTGGCCGCGGCCTGCATGACCGCGACCTACAGCGTGATCGATGCGGCTGGCGTCCGCGAAAGCGGCCGCATCCTGGTCTATCTGGGCTGGTTTTTCGTGCTGTCACTGGCCACCATCCTGCCCACGGCGATGATCCGGCGCGGATCGGCCTTCTGGGCCGCCGCCCGCCAGGAGGCCCGGCCGGCCCTGATTTCGACCGTGTTCAATACCTCCACCTACGGCCTCGCCCTGCTGGCCTTCAGTCAGGCGCCCGTGGCGCCGATGGTGGCCCTGCGGGAAACCTCCATCGTGTTCGGGGCCATCCTCGCCGCCCTGGTGCTGAAGGAGAGTTTCGGACTGCGGCGCATCGGGCTTGCAATCTGTCTCGCGGGCGGGCTCGTATTACTGCAAGTGATGTAGGCGTTCAGGAGAACCGATTTGGCCCAGACCCAGAAAACCAGCGAGCAGTCCTCGCGACTGCTCATTGATGCCGGGCCGATCGGCGTCTGGATCATTGTCTACAACGTAATGCGCCGCATCGCCGAGGATGACGCCATCTACTGGGGCACCGGCGCCTACATGGTCGCCGCCGTCATCGCGCTGGTCATGTCGATCCGGATCGAGCGCCGCATCCCGCCCATGCTGGTCTTCACCACGGTCATCGTGCTGGGCTTCGGCATGATCGGCATCCTGCTGCAGGACCCGATCTTCATCTATATCAAGCCGACCATCATAAATCTCTTCCTGTCCTACATGATCCTGGTGGGACTGGCCCTCGGGACCAATGTCTGGAAGGTCTTCTTCAGCCACATCTTCGAGCTGACTGACCGGGCCTGGACGCTTCTGGCGATCCGCTGGGCGATCTGGTTCCAGGTCCTGGCCGGGCTCAATGAGGTTATGTGGCGCCACATAACCGACAGCGTCGTGCCCGAAAGCGCGCGCTGGTTTGCCGGACTGGAATTGTCGGAAGCCTTCTGGTCGAACGCCAAGCTGGGCGTAATGGTGCTCAGCATTCTTTTCGCCGCCTCGCAAATGCCGCTCATCCTGAAGAACCAGCCGAAAAAGGATGCAGCTGACGCGGCTTAGCGCTGAAAATCCGTGCTCGGACAAATGTCATTTTCGCGTTATAAATCCGCACTAGGATGATGTTGTGATCAGCCGGAGCACGCCATGTCTCAGGATCAGACAAACGCTGAAACCTTCGAGCTGACCGACTCGCCCGGCCACCTTCTGCACCGGGCCCAGCAATTCGCTGCCGAGCGTTTCACCAAGGCCATGTCCGGCGCCAAACTGACCCAGCGTCAGTTTGCGGTGCTGAACGCGACGGGCGCCCGCGAAGGCCTGACCCAGACCGAATTGGTCAAGGCCACCGGGATCGACCGCTCCACCCTGGCCGAACTGGTCGCGCGGATGGTGCGAAACGGCCTGCTGGAGCGGGAGAAACTGCCCGATGATGCCCGCGCCAATGCGGTCCGCCTGACGGATGACGGCCGCGCCCTGCTCGACGCCGCCACCCAGGGCGCCCGCGAAGCCGACAAGCTGATCCTGTCCGCCCTGCCCAAGAACAAGCGGGCGAGTTTCCTGGAAACCCTGCGCCGGATTGCAGACACGCTGGAAAAGGGCGAGGAAGCGGCCAAACAGGCCAAGCTGAAAGCCAAGGAAAAGAAGAAGAAGGCCAAGAAGAAGGCCAAGGAAAAAGCCAAGGCCAAGGCGAAGAAAGCCGCGAAGAAAGCCAAGAAGGCGAAAAAGGCCGAGCGCAACGACTCCGCCCAGGCGGCCGAATAGGCCTTACGACGAGGCCCACGCACCTGAGTGGAAACATTTCGTTAACCACCAGAAAAATTTAGACAAATTGTATTCACACGCTCCGCAATCCGATTCCGCTGAAACGACGTAGCCCTCTCATCCCCGCTATTCGGGACTTCGCGTATGAGGGCAAAAATGCAGAAAATCGACTATCAGGACCGGCTGGCCGCGATCGGCATGACGCCGGATGTCCAGACCCATCTCCGGGCCGCCGGAAGCAGCGTCAATCAAGCGCTCGACGACTCGCTTTCCCGCTTTTACCAGACTGTCAGCCAGTCTGATGCGCTATCCGGCTTCTTTACGGACTCCAAGCACCAGAATGCCGCGCGCAACAAGCAGAAGGCGCATTGGCAGCGCATCCTCGATGCGCAGTATGATGATCGCTACTTCGAGGCCGTTCAGCGCATCGGCAAGGTTCATTGCGATATCGGTCTGGAGCCGCGCTACTACATTGCCGGCTATGCCGGCCTGACGGTGGACATCCTATGCTCGGCCCTGACCGACGCCATCAAGGTCAGGGGGTTCGGGAAACCGGACCTCGGCGAGGCCCGGAACCGGATCAATGCCCTGGTGCGAGCCGTTTTCCTGGACATGGATATCGCCATCTCCGTCTATCTCGACGAGGCCGAGCGGCGCGCCCGAGAAGAACGCGGACGGATCGCGGAAGAATTCCAGCAAAATATCGGCTCACTGGTCGATGATTTTGACCGGGTTTCGGACGCGTTGGACAGCGCGGCCCGGACCATGACCGAAACGGTCGAACATGCAGTGCATGACGCCTCGGAGGCGGCAGACGGCGCCCACGAATCCGCCGCCAGCGTCAAGTCAGTCGCGGCGGCGGCCGAGCAGATGCAGGCCTCGTCACAGGAGATTGCCGCCCAGGTGAGCCGTACCACCGCGACAGCCCAGGACGCCGCTGACCAAGTGGCCTCCGCCGCACAGACGATGCAACAGCTTCAGTCCATGTCCAGCCAGATTGGCGATATCGTCAACATGATCCAGGGCATTGCCGAACAGACCAATCTTCTGGCCCTGAACGCCACGATTGAAGCGGCCCGGGCCGGCGATGCCGGACGCGGATTTGCAGTGGTGGCGTCAGAGGTGAAGGCGCTGGCCCAGCAGACCGCCCGTGCCACGGACGAGATCGCCACCCAGATCGGCGAGGTTCAGTCGGCCACGGATTCGGCCGGCGATTCCATTCGGGCCATGCACTCCACGATCGAAGCGGTGAACGACGCTTCGGTGGCCATCAATGCCGCGGTCGAGGAACAGTCCGTCGTCATCCGTGAAATCGCGGCCAATACAGCCCATGCGGCCACGCGCAATGAGGACGCGGCACGGGCAACGGCCGGTGTGAACCAACGGGTTCAGCAAGCGGGGAATGTCGCCGGACAGCTGAGCGGCTCCGCGTCGGACGTTCGGGGCACGGTGGGTCATCTCAACAACCGGATTTCCGAATTCCTGGCTCGCGTCAGAGCTTGACCGGGCCCACGGGGAGGCGAGGCGGTCAGCGCCGCCGCGTCTCCCCTTCCAGGGCCGGGTAGATCCGGTGTCTCAGCACATCAGCCGTGATCGGGCCGGGCCAGCGGGCCAGGATGTCGCCATTGGCGGACACGACCAGGGTTTCCGGCGCCCCGCTGATCATCAGGGCCCGGGCCGATTGCCCGTCGACATCCTGCATGACACCGGCATAGGGATTGCCCAGCTCGTCCAGGAAGGCGTTGGCATCGTCCGGCGTGTCACGCCAATTGATGCCGTATATTGCGATCCCCTCGGCGCGCAGGGCCATCAGCACCGGATGTTCGATCCGGCAGGGGGCGCACCAGGACCCCCAGACATTGAGCAGGTAGGGCCCTTCAATCGCGGCCGGATCAAATCCTTCGCGCCCGTCCAGAGGCTCCAGGGTGAGCGCCGGAAGCGGTTCGCTCGGGGCGGTCTCGCCCTGATAGACCCGCCAGGCCAGCACCCCGATCAGGGCCGCCAGCGCCAGGATCGCCACAAGACGCAAGACCCGCATCATGCCTCATCCTGCTCCAGGCGGCGCAGGCGTTCTGCCGCCGCGCGGCGCTCCGCCAGAGCAAAAACCACCAGGCCCGCCAGCGCAAGCACGGACAAGCCCCAGGCCGGCCAGACGAAGGCGGCATAACCGCCCATGGCGAGAAAGTCGTTCATGCCAGGTCTCCCGGTTCACCCTGCGTCTGGCGCGCCTCGCGCAGGCGCCGCCGCTCGATCTGGCGCGCTTTCTGGACCAGGGTCCGCGTGCGCAAACGGTAGAAGACCAGCCAGGCGGCCAGGCCCGTATAGGCCAGCGCCATCACGCCCAGCGGCCAGAGCTGGCTGGAATGGATGGTGGGGCCATCGAAGCGGATCACCGAAGCCGGCTGGTGGAGCGAAGACCACCAATCGACCGAGAATTTCACGATCACCAGATTGACCACACCGGCCATCGCCAGCACCGCGGCAGCGCGGGCGGCCTGCTGGGCATCTTCCAGCGCGCTGCGCAGCGCCATATAGCCCAGATAGACCAAGAGCAGGACCAGAACGGAGGTCATCCGCGCATCCCATTCCCACCAGGTGCCCCACATCGGCTTGCCCCAGAGCGAGCCGGTGATCAGGGCCAGAACCGTGAAGACCGCGCCGATCGGTGCCATCACTTCCGCGGCCGCATCCGCCAGGGAATGGCGCCAGACGAAATAGACAAAACTGGCCCCGGCCAGCGCCGCATAGATCGCCATGGCCATGTAAGCCGCCGGCACATGGACGTACATGATGCGGATCGTCTCGCCCTGCTGGTAATCCGGCGGGGAGGCGAAGAAGGAGAGCCAGAGACCGGCGGCCAGCAGGAGCAGGGTCACGATACCCAGCACCGGGATCACCCGGCGGGCCAGACCGTCAAAACGCTGGGGGTTGGAAAAATAGGACCACATGCAGGGCTGATTACTTGCTGGCGCCAAGATGGGCAACTGCGACGGATACGCGCTGCCCGGCCGGTGCCGACGTGACAGGCGTCAGCGCGGTTTCTCCAGCACGATCGCGTCCTGGAAATCGCCGGCTCCGCCAGTACGGGACCAGAAGCCCGCGACGACCGGTGCGGCCCAGACCAGGCCGGCCGCTTTCACCCATTGGTCGAACAGGGCACGGTCGAAGCCGATTGCGCGCTCCGGATGCCTCGGGTCCGCCGCCCATACCCCATCCGCAAAGGGCCGCATGGGCAGGAAATGGTCCGGATTCCCGATCCCCTCCTTCTGCTCCGCCTCAACAAGAAACCCGGTCAGGAATACCCGCCCGCCCGGCTTCAGCACCCGGCCCGTCTCGGCCAGATAGTGCGCGGCATCCTCGGGCAGGAGATGGCTGAACAGGGAGATTGCCAGGGCGGCGTCGACTGAATTGTCCTCTGCCGGAAAGACATAGCCCGACGCCTTCTGCCCGGACGCGGCATATTCCCGGCTCTCCACCTGCGCCCGCACAAATTCGATCCGGGCCCGGCTGGTGACATGCTTGCGGGCGAAGCCCAGCGCGCGGTCGGACAGGTCGAACCCTGTATAGCGCCCGGTTTCATCCAGCGATTCCGCAAGGGGAAAGGCCAGCCGGCCCGCGCCGCACCCCAGATCGAGAACATGAAACCCCGGCTGGAAGTTCACAGCCTCGGCAAACAGATCGCGAAAATGGCGACCCGTGGCATGGAAATCCCCGCCACCGACATTGTGCCAGACCCGCCAGGGCTGCGGACGTCCGGCCTTGCGGCGGCCCAGCAGCACATCCCTGGCATCACTGCCCAAATTCCAGACCAAATTGACGAAAGCACGCGGCAGGACACCATGCACCAGACGCTTGATCCCGTTAGTGACCCTCATCCCAGCCGACTCCGTATGGCGGCGGCGATCCCGAAAGGCGCCAGGGCGATCGTGCCCAGCGACACGGCGGCGGTGAGACCGAGATTGGCCAGGGCGCGTTCGTCACCTTCAAAACCGGCCCGGCCAGCACCGGCGGCGAAAATCAGGACCGGCACCATCATCGGGGTGGCAATCAGGGCAATCAGCAGACCGCCCCGGCGCACACCCGCCGCCAATGCACCCGCAAAACCCGCCAAGAGAACGAGTGCCGGGATTGCTGCAGCCATGGCGGCGGCCAGCATCAGGCTGGGAAGAGGTGGCACGCCATACATGAGCCCGCCCAAGAGGGCGATGAAGGGCAGGGGCCAGAGCGTCGCCACGCCTTGCCCCAGCGTCTTGGCCAGGCTGAGCAGGGGCAGGCCCAGGGGCAGAAGCGCATAAAGGTCCAGGGTCCCGTCCGCGAAATCCTCGCCATACAGGCGCTCAGCCGATTGCAAGACGGAGAGCAGGGCCGCGAAGGCCATCAGGCCCGGACCGGCAGCGGCCAGCAGATCCGGGTCCGGACCGATCGCCAGCGGGGCCAGGGTGATCGCCGCCAGGAAGAAGGCCGCCGGTCCGGCCGGACCGCCACCGCCGGCCCAGGCCAGGCGCACCTCGCGCCAGAAAATCGCCCCCATCCCCGTCATGCCGCAGCCTTCAGGGCGAGGTGTTTCACGTCCGGCCAGTCGAGCGTCTGGTGTGTGGCCGCCAGGACCACACCGCCCCGGCCCCGGTGCCAGGCCACCAGTCGCGCCAGACGGTCCCGGCCCGCACCGTCCAACGGACCGGCCGGTTCATCCAGAAGCCAGACGGGACGATTGGCCAGCGCCGCACGGACCAGACCGGCGCGCCTTTGCTGCCCGCGTGACAATTGCCCGGCCGGCCGGTCGATCAGGGGTACGATATCCAGCTGACGCATCAGGGGCAGGATCGCCTTTCGCGACGTGCCGTGAATATCCGCCCAGAAACGCAAGGCCAGCCGCAAGCTCTCGCCGGGTTTGAGACCATCGGAATGCCCCAGCCAGGCAATAGCGTCCTCGACCGGGCGATCACAGCGCACCTGCCCGGCATCCGGCCGTACCAGACCCGCCAAAGCGCGCATCAGCGTGGTCTTTCCGGTACCGTTCGCGCCCGTCAGCAAAAGCGCCTCGCCGGGCGTCAGCGCAAAGCCCAGATCGCTGACCAGACGCAATCCGCCGCGCGACAGACTCACCCCGTCAACGGCCAGGGAGACCGGTTCGAAGGGAGTCATCTCGGGAAAATCAGCGGTTTGCGACAGCATGGATGCATGTCGCCCGAGACCGCCCATTCCGTCAACGCACGGAACGCCGCATTGCAGCGGGCGCGCACTCCGGTTAAAACCCCGCCAAAACATACGGCCAACTTGAATTCGGCCCCCTCCCACCCGGGCAATTCCCGCCCCATCTGCCTAATGAGGACGACGCATATGGCCTCTCTCGACAGCTTTTCCTGTAAGCGCACCCTCACCGCCGCCGGTGAGACCTACACCTATTACGACCTGAAGGTCGCGGAAGAAAACGGCCTGGCCGGCGTCTCCCGCCTGCCCGCCTCGCTGAAGGTGCTGCTGGAAAACCTGCTGCGCTTTGAAGACGGCAAGACCGTTACCAAGGCCGATATCGAGGCGATGGCCGAATGGCTGACGACCCGCAAGTCGACCCATGAGATCGCCTACCGCCCGGCCCGCGTGGTCATGCAGGACTTCACCGGCGTTCCCGCCGTGGTCGACCTGGCCGCCATGCGCGACGCCGCCGGCAAGCTGGGCGCCGACCCCAAGCGCATCAACCCGCAAGTCCCCGTCGACCTGGTCATCGACCACTCGGTCATGGTGGACAATTTCGGCCAGGCCGACAGCTTCTCCAAGAATGTGAAGCGCGAATACGAGCGCAATGGCGAACGCTACAAATTCCTGAAATGGGGCGCCAAGGCGTTTGACAATTTCCGCGTTGTTCCGCCGGGCACGGGCATCATCCACCAGGTTAACCTGGAAAACCTGGCCCAGGCCGTCTGGACCAAGGACGAAGACGGCGAGACCGTCGCCTATCCGGACACCTGCGTCGGTACGGACAGCCACACCACCATGATCAACGGCCTTGCCGTTCTGGGCTGGGGTGTCGGCGGCATCGAAGCCGAAGCGGCCATGCTGGGCCAGCCGGTCTCCATGCTGATCCCGGAAGTCATCGGTTTCGAACTGACCGGCAAGATGCCGGAAGGCGCCACCGCGACGGACCTCGTTCTGAAAGTCGTGGAAATGCTCCGCAAGAAGGGCGTGGTCGGCAAGTTCGTCGAATTCTATGGCGAAGGCCTGGACCACCTTTCCCTGGAAGACGAAGCCACAATCGCCAACATGGCGCCGGAATACGGCGCCACCTGCGGCTTCTTCCCGGTCGACAATGAAACCCTGGCCTTCCTGCGCGCCACCGGCCGCGACGACAAGCGCGTCGCCCTGGTCGAGGCCTATTCCAAGGCCCAGGGCATGTTCCGCCCGGACTATACCGACGCGCCGGTCTTCACCGACACGCTGCATCTGGATATGTCGACGATCGAGCCGGCCGTGTCCGGTCCGAAGCGTCCGCAGGACTGGATCGAACTGTCCAAGGCGGCCGAAGGCTTCGCCAAGACGATGGCCGACGAGTACGGCAAGGGTGACGAGCTCGACAAGTCCGCGCCGGTCGCCGGTGAGGATTACGCGTTCACCAATGGCGATGTCGCCATTGCCGCCATCACCTCGTGCACCAACACGTCCAACCCGTCCGTGATGCTGGGCGCCGGCCTGGTGGCCCGCAATGCCCGCGCCAAGGGCCTGACCACCAAGCCGTGGGTGAAGACCTCCCTGGCTCCGGGCTCCCAGGTCGTCACCGACTATCTGGAAAAAGCTGGCCTGCAGGACGATCTGGATGCCCTGGGCTTCGACCTGGTCGGTTATGGCTGCACCACCTGTATCGGTAATTCCGGTCCGCTGCCGCCGGCCATTTCCAAGACGATCAATGAGAATGACCTGGTGGCGACCTCCGTCCTGTCGGGCAACCGGAACTTTGAAGGCCGGATCTCGCCGGACGTCCGCGCCAATTATCTGGCTTCGCCGCCGCTCGTCGTCGCCTACGCCATTGCCGGTTCGCTGAAGGTCAATCTGACCACCGATCCGCTCGGCCAGGACTCCGACGGCAATGATGTCTATCTCAAGGACATCTGGCCGACCTCGTCGGAAGTCGCCGAAGTGGTCCGCTCTGCCGTCACGCCGGACATGTTCGCCAAGCGCTATGCCGACGTGTTCAAGGGTGATGAAGCCTGGCGTGACATCGAGGTGTCCGGTGGCCTGACCTATGCCTGGGACCACACCTCCACCTATGTGCAGAACCCGCCCTATTTCGAAGGCATGACGATGGATCCGGAAAGCCCGGGCGATATCGTCGGCGCCAAGATCATGGGCCTGTTCGGCGACTCCATCACGACCGACCACATTTCCCCGGCCGGTTCGATCAAGGCCGACAGCCCGGCAGGCCGTTACCTGCAGGAGCGCCAGGTGCCGGTGCTGGAGTTCAACTCCTACGGTTCGCGCCGCGGCAATCATGAAGTGATGATGCGCGGCACGTTCGCCAACATCCGCATCAAGAACAAGATGCTGGACGGTGTCGAAGGCGGTTACACGCTGAAGAATGGCGAACAGGTCGACATCTTCGACGCCTGCATGGCCTACCAGGCCGAAGGCACGCCGCTGGTCGTGTTCGGTGGCAAGGAATACGGCACGGGCTCCTCGCGTGACTGGGCCGCCAAGGGCACCCGTCTGCTGGGCGTCAAGGCGGTCATCGCCGAGAGCTTCGAGCGGATTCACCGCTCCAACCTGATCGGCATGGGCGTGCTGCCGCTGCAATTCGCCGAAGGCCAGAGCTGGGAAGCCCTGGGCATGACCGGCGATGAAATGGTCACGATCAAGGGCGTGGAAACACTGACCCCGCGTCAGACCGTCGAGATCGAGATCGGCTTTGCCGACGGCACGATCAAGACGGCCGAGGCCATCGCCCGCATCGATACCGAGAACGAGCTGGAATACTTCCGCAATGGCGGCATCCTGCACTACGTTCTGCGCAATCTGGCCCGCGACTAGGCGGTCCTGCGACGGTTTCCCGCCTCTCCCGACCCGGGGGAGGCGGGCTCCGTCACCCGCCCGTCACAGCCAAGTGATTGGCACGACCGGGCCCGACTGGTTATCAAGACCGGTATGCGACACCTGACGTCCCTGTTCTTAAGCCTGTTCCTGGCAGGCCCGGCCCTCGCGGGTCCGGGTGAGAACGCGTCCGCCACCCGTATTTCGACAGAAGACTGCTGGTCCGAACGCCCCGTCCTGGTGGAATTGTTCACCAGCCAGGGCTGCCCGCTCTGCCCCCAGGCCAACCGCTACCTGGGCGAGCTGGACCGGCACGACAATGTCTTCACCCTCGCCTTCGCGGTGTCCTACTGGGACATGTATGGCTGGACCGACACCTATGCCCGGCCGGAATATGTCCAGCGCCAGCGCATGTATCTGCCCAATCTGGACGTTGCCCGCCTCTATACACCGCAATTCGTGGTCGATGGCGTGGAAGACGCGCCCGGCTGGAATGAGGACAAGGTCTCCCAGGCCGTGGAGGACCGGCTGTGCGGCATGCCCACCAGCCCGATCATCACGATCGAGGACGGCCCCTTCGGCGCCTACACGATCACGCTGAACGGCGAGGCGCCCGAGGAAGAGCTGGATGTCTGGCTGGTCGCCTATTCACCGGGCTGGGCCATGGTGGAAGTCGGTGCCGGCGAGAATGAAGGCCTCGACATGCCCCACTACAACATGGTCAAGAGCCTGACCTATCTGGGCTCCTGGTCCGGCGGCGAGACCGTCTTCATGGGCGAGAGCTATCGGCGCTTCGGCACGGTCGCCATCGCCCAGGGCGCCGGTGGCGGCCCGATCTATGGCTTTGCTTATGCCGAGCCGGAAGACGAAAACGAACGGCAGCACTAGCGCTGCCGCCCCCTCTGCGCTTAGCGCGGGGCGCGTTTCGCCAAGATCCGCTGCAGGGTCCGCCGGTGCATGTTCAGGCGGCGCGCGGTTTCCGAGACATTGTGGTCGCACAGTTCGAAGACGCGCTGGATATGTTCCCAGCGGACGCGGTCGGCGGACATGGGATTGTCCGGCGGTTCCGGCTTGTCTTCAGGGTGTGCCAGCAGGGCCTTGATGATGTCATCGGCATCGGCCGGCTTGGACAGATAATCCACGGCCCCGGCCTTCACCGCCGCAACGGCAGTGGCGATATTGCCATAGCCGGTCAGCATGACGACCCGGCAGTCCGGACGGGCCGCGTGCAGGGCCTTGACCACTTCCAGCCCGTCACCATCCTGCAGGCGCAGATCCAGCACGGCAAAGGCCGGCGGGTTGGACTTGGCCACTTCGCGGGCCTCATCCACCGAGCCCACCGCCGACACGATGAAACCGCGGCCGGTCATGGCGCGGCCCAGGCGCGTGCGGAAGGGGGCATCATCGTCGAGGATGAGCAGGGATTTGTCGTCGGGAAGCTCGTATTCGATCTCGCTCACGCCGGTTTCCTCATGCATTCAATCGTCTGTTTCTTCGTATCTAGCCCAAGGCCGGGCCTGCCTCCACCTGTTTACGCGGCCAGCGCAGGGTGACGACGGCACCGCCGGTCTGGGGCGCATTGGAAAAGCGCACCACACCGCCGGAATTCTCGATCATGGTCTTGGCGATGAAGACCCCCAGACCGAGCCCGCCCTGGCCGGGCGTGCCGGACCGCGTGGTGACATAGGGCTCACCGATCTTGGCCAGAATGTCAGGCGAAAACCCGGGTCCGTCATCACTGACGCGGATATAGACATGGCCCGGATCCCAGCGCCCCTCCACCGTGACGCGCGTCTCCGCGAAATCGACCGAATTCTCGATGAAATTGCCGATCCCGTAGATCATTTCCGGCATGCGCCGCAAGACGGGGGCGTCTTCGCTATTGTCATCCGCCAGCTGGACATCGATCTGCGGCCCCAGACCGCGCAGCGGCGCCGCGGCTTCTTCCAAAGCCGCCATCAGCTCGACCCGGTCATGACGCAGATCGGAAACCGACTGCACCTCGCCCAGGCGTTTGAGAATGTCCCGGCAGCGGCGTGCCTGGGTCACCATCAGCTCGGCATCCTCGCGCAGGAGGTCATTGTCCTTGAGGTCGCGCTGCATTTCCTTGGCCGTCAGCTGGATCGTGGCCAGTGGCGTCCCCAGCTCGTGCGCGGCCGCGGCGGCCAGCGTGCCCATGGCGGACAGGCGCTGCTCGCGCGACAACACGCTCTGCGTCGCTGCGAGGGCCGTGGCCATGCGTTTGCCTTCCTGGCTGACGCGGCGGGAATAGACAGCGGTGAAAGCGACCGCGACGACAATCGCGACCCAAAGGCCCAGCACATAGACACCCGGCAGGTCCAGCGGCTGGCCCTCGAACCAGGGCAGGGGCAGGCTCCACAGCCACATCGCGCCCGTTCCCGCCAGACCGATCAGGCCCACCCCCAGCGACCAGCGCGGCGGCAGGGCGGCCACAGCAATGGTCACAGGCGCCGCCAGCATGACGACGAACGGGTTCTGCAAACCGCCGGTCAGCATGAGAAGGGCGCAAAGCTGGGCGACGTCAAAACCCAGCTGGGCGGCCGCTTCCCAGTCGCGGGCAAACCGTTGCGGCGAGATGGCCAGGGTCAGCCAGGCATTGATCCAGGCGGAGGTCAGGATGATGCCGAGGCAGAAGCCCAGAGGCAGTTCGAACCCGACCACATAATGCACGCCCAGCACCGTGAAGGTCTGGCCCGCCACGGCCAGCCAGCGCAACATGACCAGAGTGCGGACCCGCAGCCGGCCGAAGACCGGCGTCAGCTGGGCGTCACCGCCATAGGGGTCCCAATCCGCATCGCGCATCCGCGCCTCCCTCTCATCGGCGCCCGCGCAGCGCCCCGGCATGGACAGGCGCGGCTTGCGCGCCTAGTTTCGCACCCGCAGCAAGACGGGTCCGGCGACCGATCAAAACCTTCCGGCCCCGAATGTTCAATGGAGACCTTATGCCGCGTTGGCTTATCTGGCTTCTGATTGTCGCACCTTCCGTGATGATCATCACTTTCCTGACGCTGATGCTCAACGATCAAGGCCAGACCGTCGAGCGCCGCGCCGCCGTGCGCACCAGCGGTGAAGCCGACATTGGCGGCCCCTTCACCCTGGTCGACCAGACCGGCGCGACGGTGACGGATGAGGATTTCCGCGGCAAGGCGATGCTGATCTATTTCGGCTACACCTACTGCCCCGACATCTGTCCCTTCTCCCTGCAGATCATGGCCGGCGCCCTGGATCAGCTGAGCGCGGACGAACGCGCGCAGATCCAGCCCATCCTGATCACGGTCGATCCGGAGCGCGATACGCCGGAACACCTGGCCCAATACGTCACCTCGCCGGCCTTTCCGGACAATCTGGTCGGACTGACAGGCACGCCGGAACAGGTCGCGACCGTCGCCCGGGAATACCGCATCGTCTATCAGCGCGCCGAAACGGACGACGCCAATGATTATCTGATGGACCACTCGTCCATCGTCTATCTGATGGATTCACAAGGTGAATTCGTCGACATCTTCACACACGGCACGGATCCGCAAGCCATGGCGGCCCGGCTGCAAGACTTCCTTGAGGAAAACAGCGCACCCTCGTGAACCCAGTAAGGTCCGGTCAGCGTGCAAGGCGGCCGGCCTGTAGGAGACGTCATGCTGTACTCCATTTACGAATTCAATCGCATTGCGATGACGCCCTGGCGGGCGGCCGCCAATGCCACGCGCTCCTCGCTGCGCGCGCCATGGAATCCGATGGGCGACACGGTCGCCGGTCGCACCATGGCCGCCGCCGCCGAACTGTTCGAAAGCGTCACCCGCCGCTATGGCAAGCCGGACTGGATGCTGGACAAGACCGAGATCAACGGGAAATGCGTCGGCGTCACCGATACGGTCGTCTGGTCGAAGCCCTGGTGCAATCTGGTCCATTTCGAGCGGGATCATGATGCGCTGGTCGCGGCCCGGAAATCCAAGACGGCCGACCCGAAAGTCCTGTTCGTGGCCCCCATGTCAGGCCACTACGCCACCCTGTTGCGCGGTACGGTCGAGGCCTTCCTGCCCGATCACGAGGTCTATATCACCGACTGGGTCGATGCCAGCATGGTGCCGATCCATGAAGGCCGTTTCGACCTGGATGATTACGCCGCCTATGTGCGCGAGATGATCACCCTGCTCGGCCCCGAGGTTCATGTCGTCGCCGTCTGCCAGCCCGGCCCGCCCACCCTGGGTGCGATCGCGCTGATGGCCGAGGACAAGGATCCGGCCCGCCCGGCCTCGATGACCTTCATGGGCTCGCCGATCGATACCCGCCTCTCCCCGACCGTGCCGAACAAGCTGGCCGAGGAGAAGCCCTTCGACTGGTTCGCCAACAATCTGATCCACACGGTTCCGGCACCGCATCCGGGTGCCTTCCGCCGCGTCTATCCGGGCTTCCTTCAGCTGGCCGGCTTCATGAACATGAATCTGGACCGCCATGTGGATGCGCACTGGAATTTCTTCACGCATCTCGTCGAAGGCGATGGCGACAGTGCCGAGAAGCACCGCACCTTCTATGACGAATACCTGGCCGTGATGGACCTGTCGGAAGAATTCTACCTGCAGACGATTACCGACGTGTTCCAGGAGCACAAGCTGGCCATGGGCACGCAGGAGCATCATGGCCGCCGCGTCGACCCCGCCGCCATCGAGGACATCGCCCTTCTGACCGTGGAAGGCGAGAATGACGACATTTCCGGCATCGGCCAGACCCAGGCCGCGCACACGCTGTGCGCCAACCTGCCGGAAAGCCTGCGCCAGGACTGGGTCCAGCCCGAAGTCGGCCATTACGGCGTCTTCAATGGCCGCCGCTTCAACGAGCATATCGCGCCGAAGATGAAGGCCTTCATGCGCGAAAAGGGCCGCGACGCGCTGCAAGCGCGCTGATCCCGGACTTCAACGGACACAAAAAGGGCCCGGTCATCGCTGACCGGGCCCTTTTCATGTCGTCCGGCGGCAGAGCTAGGGCGCCTCCGCCGTGAAGGTCAGTCCGAGCATGTTGTAGTCGAACGTGCCCGCATCGATCTGGTCGAACACGGTCCCGAAGGAAACCGGCTCCGGCGGGGTGGCGTCGATGGTCAGCGTACCGCCCGAATTGACGAAACTCGTCAGCGCCGTCGAAAGCTGGGACAGCAGCGGACGCGGGATTTCCGGCGGCGCCGACATCATGCCCATGCCGATCATGGCGCCGGCCTGGATCCGCAGCTCATCCGTGGTGATGCCCTGGGCGGCCGCCCCGGCTTCCAGCGCACGCTCCAGCAGCGACATGTCGACCAGGCTGACCGACATGTTGTGCAGGACAATGGGGCGCATGAGTTCGAGGCTGGCCTCGGTCTGCATGGCTTCATCATCACCGGCCGCTTCCATTTGCGCCATCGCCTCGGGCAGATTGGCGAAATAGGCATCATAGCCGGAGAAGTTCTGGCCGATCTCGATCCGCAGACCGTCCTGCAATTCCAGGAAGTTGTCGCCTTCCGTCCACATGCGGCCTGTCGCTTCGTCATAGATGCCGTGGGTTTCCGCGGTCATTTCCAGACGCTCATAGCCCAGCATGCCCAAGGCCATGGCCAGCTGAGCCCCGGCCTGCTGAGCCGCATCCGGGACCAGACGCAGGGAATCCATCGTCATGTCCGTGATGTAGCGCGTGCCTTGCTGGCGGACCTGGGCCGTCAGATTGTCGAGCGCAAAGTGCACCCCTTCGGCTTCCACAAGGACGCCGCGGATCGCGAACCGGTCGAACAAGTCCATGCGCGGATTCATGGCAGAGCGGTAGTAGGCCGACATCAGCGCGTCTTCATCACCGCCGGCGGCAATCACGCTCATCAAGTCGGCATAGGCTTCGGTCTTGAACCCGGTCACGGAGAATTCGTCGAGCCCGACCGTCACCGGGCTGGTCTCGCCTCTGGATTCCACGCGGAAGCCGGAAATGATGAACTGGCCCAGCTCGACATCCGTATTGTCATGCAGGGCGAACTGATCCAGCGCGATCCGCGATTCCGCGCCCTGATCATCGGTGACCATTTCCACGCCCTCGAGACGCAGATCCTCGAACCGCCAGCTGCTCCAGTCCGGTTCGAAATCCTCCGCCTCACCGCGCAGGGCCCGGGCCAGATCGCGCGCCATCTCGGCATTGATGCCGCTGACGCCAAAATAGGCGACGCGCATATAGTCGGCCCCGCCATCCTCTTCGGCGCTCATGCCTTCCATGGCCATGCCGTCAAAAATGGCCTGGCCGTCCGCATCCAGACGCGGCGCATCGAAAATCATGCGCTCCAGATGGGCGGTCTCGAATTCATCACCGACTTCGAAACTGGCAGAGTCCTCGGCATCCGGCCGCGGCTTGCCGCCCTCATCCACGCTGTCCTCGGCCTCTTCCGTGTCGTCCGCCGGGAAGGTCATGACAACATCCGAAAGAATGTAGCGGCCATTCGACCAGCTGGCCTCACCATAGGTGAGCTCGCCATTCATGCCGGTATTGTTGGCAAAGCCCAGCTGTTCCATGGCCGCTTCAGCCGCGGCCCGGCTTTGCGCCAGGGCATCGCCCTGCGGCCAGGCCAGTGCCACCAGGCTGCCCGCAGCCAGCGCGGTAAGGAATTGGTGTTTCATGCTTCCCCTCTCTCGATTGAGTTTCGGACCGGTCCCTCACCATCAAGAATAGCAGGCCCGATGAGGCCTGTCTCAGGGCAGTTCCACGGTCCCCAGGGGATTACTCGCTATCGGGTCCCCCCAGCGAGGCGAGGAAAGCGGCGATCGGATCGCTCTCGGTCTCTTCGGGCTGGGCCGGTTGTGCGTCCGCCGTCAGGTCGGAACCGGGCGCGGCTTCGGACGCCTCTGCCGCGTCCCGGGCAACCGGCGTGATCAGGCTGCGGGTCCTTGGCGGTTGAGAGCCCAGACCCTCGCGCGGCGCTTCGCGCATGAAACCGCCGAAAATCCGCGCCGGCGGACCGCCGCCCGTGGCGTGGTCGGTCGGGGAATTGTCGTCATTGCCGGTCCAGACCACGGTGACAAGATCGCCCGCATAGCCAGCGAACCAGGCGTCACGGAACTCGTTCGTCGTGCCGGTCTTGCCGGCGGCGTCCAGACCCCAGACCGCGGCATTGCGTCCGGTCCCTTCGCGCACCACGGCCCGCATCAGATCGCGCATATGGGTTGAGGTCCGGGCATCCAGAACCAGTTCACTGGGCGGGGCGGGCGGCGTGTAGAGCACTTCCCCGTCGGCCGTTTCAATCCAGGCAATGCCATGGGCCTCGGCGCGGAAGCCGCCATTGGCGAAGGGCGTGTAGGCCGTGGCCAGCTCCAGCGGCGTGACTTCATAGGCCCCCAGCGCCAGGGACCGGTCCACGCGCATCGACGAGGACAGGCCCAGACGACGGGCCAGGCGCGCGACATGGCCGCGTCCGGTTTCCTCGGCAATCTGGACCGCCACCGAGTTGGAGGAGCGGTAAAAGGCCTCGCGCAGGGTCAGCTCGCCTCGATAGGTGTCGTTATAGTTCTGCGGTTCCCAATCGCCGACACGCACCGGCGCATCCGTGCGCACATCATCCGGCCGCAGACCGGCCTCGAAGGCTGACGCATAGACGAAGGGCTTGAAGGCCGATCCGGGCTGGCGCTGCGCCAGGATCGCGCGGTTGAACTGGGAGCGGACATAGGACCGTCCCCCGACCAGGGCCCGCACCGACCCGTCATGGGCCAGAGAGACCAGGGCGCCTTCCCCGGCCCCCGAGGCCAGCTCGGCATCGGCCAGGACCGCGTTCAGCGCAGACTCCGCAGCGCGCTGGGCATCCACGTCCAGCGTTGTGTGCACGATCAGATCGCCATGTCCGTCTCCAACGAGTTCACGGACCTGGGGGGCAATCCAGTCGATGAAATATTGCGCGCCCGGGCTGGACGCGCCGCGCGAGACCCGGATCGGCACTTCCGCCGCGGCCACGCGCTCGCTTTCGGTAATGCGGCCGGTCTGGGCCATCAGGTCGAGCACGACCGTGGCGCGCGCCGCCGCCCGGGCGGCGTCATTCACCGGGGAATAGCGCGATGGCGCTTTCAGCAGGCCCGCCAGAAGCGCCGCTTCGCCCAGCGAGACTTCGCTGGCCGAACGCCCGAAATAGCGCAGGGATGCGGCTTCCACGCCATAGGCCCCGCCGCCGAAATAGACGCGATTGAGATAGAGCTCGAGGATTTCGTCCTTGGTGAAGCGGCTTTCCAGCCAGAAGGCCAGCATCATCTCCTGCACCTTGCGGCGCAGGGTGCGTTCCGGCGACAGGAAGAGATTCTTGGCCAATTGCTGGGTCAGGGTCGACCCGCCCTGGACGACATGACCGGCGCGGATATTGGCCAGCATGGCGCGCGACAGGCCGATCACATCAATGCCCGGATGCGAATAGAAGCGCCGGTCCTCGACCGCCAGAACGGCATCGATCAGATAGGGCGGCAGGTCCTCGATATTGACCTCATGACCCTGGGCCGAGCCGCGGCGGGCAATGAGGCGGTCACGATGATCCAGATAGGTGATGGACGCCGCCGGCTCGACTGCGGTCAGGCCGGACGTGTCCGGCAGATCACGGGCCACGGAAACCAGATAGCCGCCCACGCCGAGCGATACGAGCAATGTCAGAACGGTCAGACTGCGCAGCCAGGGAAAGCGCGATTTCGCCGACCGTTTCGCCGGGCGGCGGGCCGGAACTGCCCGGGGGCGCCGCCGTGACGCGGAAGTCGTTGTCCTGGAACGGCGGGCCATATCCCCATCCTGATCGAAATCGGAAGCCCTATCTGGCGGTCTCACGGTTAATTCCCCATGAAGATTGGGGTTTGCCCGCTGAGGCCCGACAGGTCGGACTGGTGCACGGAGGACACGCGTGCAGCCGATCCGCTGAAACCCGCTTGCGCCGCCGCCATCCCGTCGCCACGATGGCAGCGAAGAGGGGCCTAATCATGTCCGTAAAGCGTTCAATTCTCGTTCTTGCCGCCCTGCTGGGCGCCACCAGCCTGTCCGGCTGCGTGATCTATGAAGGGCGCGACGCGGTCTGCCCCCATGGCGATCCCAACTCGCCCAACTGGCCCTATTGCGGCAGCGCCCCGCCGGGTGGGTCCCAGCCGTCCGACGGTTTCCCGAACTAGATCAGTCTGGCTGAACCGGCTCTACAGGCGCCGGTTCCGCTTGCGGCGGCGCGAAGCGGATCAGCACGGTTCCTGGAGCCGAGGGTGGTTCGCGACCGGGGCCGAGCAGAGCGATCTTGCCATTGGGATGCCGCGCCAGGACCAGATCCGGCGCCTCGCCCACATCGGCGAGATAATCGTCCAGTGAATAGGTGTCGGTCAGGCGGGTGGTCCGGAAACCCCATCCGCCCCACCAGTCATGCGCCAGGCTGTCATAGCCGCGCCCGCGCCGGATCAGCGTCCGGCCGCGCGCCGTATAGGCAATCGCGCGCGGGTCCTCGTCAGGCTTTTCGGCATCCGGCCGGAAATCCGTGCCTGAAACCTGGTACACCCGGGAGCGGCCCAGTTCCGGCGCATAGTCGATACAGACCAGCGCGTTATAGGCATCATTGGGGGTCACCGCGAGCAGCGCCCCGAACCGGCTGGGCTCCAACCGCCAGTCCGCCACTTCCGACAGGACCTCGCCGTAATAGACATCATGTCCGCTCAGCCGGGCCTCACGCAGGCGGCGCCAGCTGGTATCGGCAATGGTCAGCGGGATTTCCGCCTTTTTCAGCGCATCCGCGAGACCGAGACTCCAGGGATTGGCACCCACGATGAGCAGGCGCTCCGGCCCGCTCCGAGACAGGCCCAGCAGGCGGGCCAGAGGCGCCACGGAGAATCCGCATCCGACCACGCTGACAAAAATCGTCACGAAGACCAGGGGTGCCAGGATGATCGCATCATCCCGCCCCACTTCGATCAGCGAGACAGCCAGATGCCCGGCCGCCGCCGCGGCCACCACGCCGCGCGGACCGATCAGTCCGACGAACACGGTCTCCTTGGCGTTCAGGCCGGACCCGACCGTGGCCAGGAAGACCGAAAGCGGGCGCACGATCAGCATGAAGACTGCGACAAAGGCCAGTTGCGGCCAGCCCAGGCTGGCCAGGTCGGACGGGCTGAGATCAGCGGCCAGGACGACAAAGACACTGGCGACCAGCAAAGAGGCGATGCCTTCCTTGAAGCGGCGCATCTCCTCGATCGAGGCCAGACGCGAATTGGCCACGACGAGGCCGAACACCGTCACCGCCACCAGGCCGGTCTCGCTGGCCAGCGCGTCGGCGGTCGCGAAACACACCATGACCGAAGCCAGGACGAGCGGTGCCTTCATCGGTTCGGGCACCAGACCGCGCCGGAACGCCTGTGAGAGGCCATAGCCGAAGGCGAAGCCCAGAACCGCCCCGATCACGGCGCCCATGGTGAGCGCGCCGGCGGCACCGATCCAGTCCTGCCCCAGCGCTGTTTGGCGGGTCGCCTCGAAAATGAAGACCGCGGCCAGAGCCCCGATCGGGTCGTTGACGATGCCTTCCCATTTGAGCACCGAGGCAATCCGTCCAGGAAGCTTGGCCTGACGCAACAGGGGCAGGACGACGGTCGGGCCCGTCGTGGTCAGCAAGGCCCCGATCATGGCGGCCAGATCCCAGGCGAGACCGGCGACATAGTGCAGCGCCAGTGTCGCCCCGGCCCATCCCAGGGGAAAGCCGAGCAGGACGATCCGGCGAACCGGACCGGACGCGTCGCGCAATTCGCGGAAATTCAGGGTGATCCCGCCCTCGAACAGGATGACGGCGACCGCCAGGGCGATCATGGGGCGCAGATAGCCACCCCAGGCTTCGCTCGGCGCGAGCAGCGGGCTGCCCGTCACGAAAGCAATCCCAGGCCCCAGGATCAGGCCGGCGCCCATCATCAGCACGATGGAGGGCCAGCGCAGGCGCCAGGCCAGCCACTGGGCGGCAATTCCTGAACCGGCGATGAGCGCGATGGTCAGGGTGAGGTCAGGCGGGACAGGCATCATGGGGCGTGTTGTTAGCGTGTTTCGAACGGTCCGTCGCCACCGGACGACGGGAAATGGCTGGGGAGGCCGAGATGACCGCATTACCGCAAGACATTCAACTGGCTCTGGTTTCATTCCTGGTCGCGCTCTTCGTGGGCGGACCGGTCGCCCTGCTCGGCGCGTCCAATGTGGAGGGCATCGCCCGGATCGCCGGCGGCTTCCTGCTGCAGAGGCGGCTCATGTCCGGGGTTATGCTCAGCCTGCTGGGCGGCATGGGCCTGCTCGGCGGCGGCCTCTTTTCCGCTTGAGGCGGCCCGCCGCGCGGCACTGTCGCGGATAATTCACTCTCGCTTCCGTCCGCCCCGCGCTAACGTGCGGGAAAAGCAGGGAGACCGGATCATGCGCCTGACACTCCTGGCCGCCGGATTTGCACTTTTGACGGGCGAGCCCGCCCTTGCCCAGACCGCATCGCCCTGGGCGACGCTGGACGGAAACGCCCCGCGGATCATCGCCCATCGCGGTGCCAGCGGAGAGCGCCCCGAGCACACGCTGGAAGCCTATCGCCTCGCCGTGGAACAGGGTGCCGACATCATCGAGCCCGATCTGGTCATGACGTCGGACGGCGTTCTGGTCGTGCGTCATGATCATTATCTGTCGACCACGACCGATGTCGCCGACCATCCCGAATTTGCCGACCGCCGGCGCGTGATCGATGGCCGGGATGACTGGTGGGTCGAGGATTTCACCCTGGCCGAAATCCGAACCCTGCGCGCTGTGCAGCCCTGGCCGCAGCGTGATCAGTCTTTCAATGGCGAATTCCGGATTCCGACCTTCGAGGAGGTTCTCGACCTCGCCGAGGCGTTGGGCGTGCCGACCGAGCCGGAGGTAAAATCCCCCGGTCACTTCACGTCCATCGGTCTGGACCCGTTGCCGGAACTGGTCCGCATCCTGCGCGAACGCGGTCTGGATGGCGAGGACGCGATGACGGCCATCCAGTGTTTCGAGCCGGACTTCCTGCGGCGCCTCAATGATGAGGTCGACACGCCCCTCCTTATGCTCGTCTTCGAAATGAATGAGCTGGACCCGTCCGCCATGCTGGGCACACCCACCGTGGCTCTGACGGACGCGGCCGAATTCGCCGATGGCGTCGGACCAGCCAAATCCCTGGTCATCAATGCGGACGGGTCGAATACCGGCTTCATCCATGAGGCCCATGAACTGGGCCTCGCCGTTCACCCCTGGACTTTCCGCGATGATGTGCCGATGGATCCGGAGCGCGGCGTGTCCTGGGAACTCAGCCAGGTCTTGCGCTTTGGCGCGGACGGCGTGTTCACTGATTTCCCGGCCACCGGCGTGCGCGTCCGGGCCGAGGTCGAAGCCGCCTTCGAGTGATTTCAGGCAAAAAGAAAGGCGTGGAGCTCTCGCGCCACGCCCTCTTGAATCCGGAAATCCGGCAGACGCTTAGTCGTCAGCGTACTGCAGGTTCACCGCCTTCGGACCCTTGCCGCGACGATCCGGCTCGGTTTCGAAGGAGACTTTTTGTCCGTCGTTCAGACCCGGCAGACCAGAGGCCTGGACTGCAGAGATATGGACGAACACGTCATTGCCGCCCTCATCCGGGGTGATGAAGCCAAAGCCTTTGCTTTGGTTGAAGAATTTGACCGTACCTGTGGCCATAGGGGGAACCTTCCCTGATTGCCCTGCGTGCGGGCATAAGCACTGTCCGACAACGGCGCCCCGATGTCGGTATTACGGACGTAAAAGTCGGGGAAGGCTGAAGTCTATGTGTCCGTTGCGAACCAAGGGTCGCAGGGTAGGCGATCAGAATTCCGTCCGGCCTCTTCAGGCCGCCCGTCCTCCCTTTATGTGCATGGATTGACGTGCAAGGCAAATGAAACTCCTGTGGCATGACTGACCTCCCGGCCATAAATTGGACCGGGCCCAATCAGGAATGACCCGGCCCCAGGGAGACCGATCCGGACATGGCCCGTCGCCGTTTTCTCGACCGCACGCACCGCCGGCGCGAACAAAGCGCTGAAAAAGGACAGGGTTTCAATCCGGCCGGCATGATCCGCCTGGCCGGCTTCGGGGCTGCCTTGGTCATTGGCCTGGCCGTCTATGTCGGTTTCCACCGTCAGGACGAAACCATCTATGAAGGGCGATGGGGCGTTCTGGAACGCCTCATCCAGCCGCTCTTTCTCGGTTTTACGGCCCTCGACCTCATTGTCCTGTGCCTGGTGGGTCTGGTCGCCTGGCGGATCTGGCAGCGCATGGCACGCCGCGGCTGAGCCTCAGCTCTGCTTGGCGTCGAGCAATTCCACCAGATACCCGTCCGGGTCCTTGGCAAAACCCACGACGAAGCCGCCCACTTCCGGTGCCGGTTCCGGCTCCCGGATGATGCGATAGCCCGCTTCGCGAATGCGGTCGGCCGCAGCCTTGGGGTCCTCCAGGCGCACCACGATCTTCACGGGGTTGTTCGAGTAATCCCGCGTGGAGCCATCGGTCCAGTGCATGAGGACCAGGGACGAGCCGCCATCGGGATAGAGCAGGACGATCTCGTCCATATGGCTGAGCGAGAAGTCCATCACCCGCTTCATCCCCAGAAGTTCGGTATAGAAGGCATTGGAGCGTTCAAGGTCGCTGACGCCAATACCAAACCCATAGACCGAAGGTCTGACACCCTCGGCCGCCCCCTTGTCTGCCATGTTGGAAATCCCCCGTTTGCGCGTGGTATCGCGCTCAGAAATTATCGGAATTGCGGACGTGTTTCATCGCATCGGCGGCGGTATTGGTCGGCTCGCCCGGTCCCGATCCGGTGCCGGCCTTCCCCTTGCCGAGAACCAGCATCACCACCACGAAGAACCCCATGAAGGCGACGCCGGCCGCGAAAAACACACCAATGAGTACGAGCGGATCCATGCATTCCTCCCTGCCTGCACCCGACAAGCTTAGAATTTTATGCCCGTGAAATCCACGCCATCTGCGAACCACCGCAAAAACCGCCTAGCCAGTGCCCGGTTTGGCGTCTATGTGCACCGCGTCGGCACGGATACACATTAGGGCATGCTGAAAGGTCTCATATCATGGGTGTGAAAGTCGCGGTTTTCGGAGCTACGGGCGCGGTGGGCAAGGAAATGCTCACCATTCTGGCGGAACGGCTGTTTCCGGCGGATGAGGTATTTGCGCTGGCGACCCGAAAATCGATGGGCGTGGAACTCTCCTATGGCGACCGGACCCTGCGCTGCCAGGATGTCGAGACCTTCGATTATTCCAAGGTCGATCTGGTCCTGATGTCCGCCGGTGGCGGGCCGTCCAAGGAGTGGGCGCCCAAGATTGCCAAGGCCGGAGCCATTGTCGTCGACAATTCCTCCGCCTGGCGGATGGATCCGGACGTGCCGCTGGTCGTCCCGGAAGTGAATCTGGATGCGTTGGACGGCGTGAAAAAGAAGGGGATCGTCGCGAACCCCAATTGTTCCACCATCCAGCTGGTCGTGGCCCTCAAGCCGATCCATGACCGGGCCGGCATCAAGCGCGTCTCCTGCGCCACCTACCAGTCTGTCTCCGGCGCCGGCCAGGAAGGCATGGACGAATTGTGGACGCAGACCAAGGGCATCTACGTCAATGACACGCCCACGCCGACCAAATTCACCAAGCAAATCGCCTTCAACGTGATCCCGCACATCGACGTTTTCATGGAAGACGGCTCCACCAAGGAAGAGTGGAAGATGACG
This sequence comes from Maricaulis alexandrii, assembly GCF_005871165.1. Lineage (GTDB taxonomy): Bacteria > Pseudomonadota > Alphaproteobacteria > Caulobacterales > Maricaulaceae > Maricaulis > Maricaulis alexandrii. Next base: position 105,103 of record NZ_SWKP01000005.1, read on the forward strand.
GCGGAGACCAAGAAGATCCTCGACACCAAGATCAAGCTGTTCGCCACCTGCGCCCGCGTTCCGGTCTTTGTCGGTCACTCGATCGCGGCCCATCTGGAGCTGGAGAACGAGCTGTCCGCCGACGAGGCCCGCGACCTGCTGCGCGAAAGCCCGGGCCTGATGGTGATCGATAAGCGCGAGGATGAGGGCTATGTCACGCCGGTCGAGAGTGTCGGCGAGTTCGCGACTTTCGTCTCGCGCGTTCGCGAAGACCCGACCGTGGACAATGGCCTGGCCCTGTGGGTCGTCTCGGACAATCTGCGCAAGGGGGCGGCCCTCAATGCGGTACAGATCGCCGAAGGCCTGCTCAACAAGGGCCTGCTGAAAGCGGGCTGAGCCGCCACCCTCATACCGGCTATGCACGGCTGGCGGCTGGCATTTCACGGCGGCGCACCCTAACTGGCCGGAAGGCCTGACAGGGAGTGCCGCCATGACCACCGGTTCCGAGAACGAGACTTCGATCCGGCCCTTCCTGGCCGCCGGCTTTTCGGCCTATCTCCTGTGGGGCCTGTCGCCGCTCTTTTTCCAGCTTCTGGCCTTTGCGGACCCGGTCGAGATCATCCTGCACCGGATCATCTGGGCCGTTCCGCTACTCCTGACAGTTCTTGCCATTTCCGGGAAGGTCAAATCGGCCTTCACGGCCATCCGTGACCATCGCATCCTGCTGACACTCCTTGCCACTTCGGCCCTGATTTCCGTGAATTGGTGGGGGTTTATCTTTGCCGTCAACACCGGACACGTACTGCAGGCCTCGCTGGGCTATTACATCAATCCGCTGATGAGCGTCGCCGTTGGCGTCATCATCCTGCGCGAACCGCTGGGGCCTTACCGGATCGGTGCCATCGTGCTGGCCGCGCTCGGCGTGATGAACCAGATCCTGACCGTCGGGGAAGTGCCCTGGCTCTCTTTGCTCCTGGCCACCAGTTTCACGGCCTATGGCTATCTGCGCAAAGTGGCCGCGGTGGACGGACGGATCGGCCTGTTCTGGGAGACCGTCTTCATCCTGCCCATCGCCGTGATCGGACTGACCGTCATCAATTTCAGCGGCCAGGGACACTTCCATGAAAGCCCGGTCCAGGCCGTTCTGCTGATGGCCTCCGGCCTGGTCACGGTCGTGCCGCTCCTGCTCTACACGATCGGGGTGCGCGGCCTGCGCCTCTCGACGATGGGCCTGCTCCAGTTTGTGGCGCCCACGCTCCAATTCACCATTGGCGTGGCCAGCGGCGAGCCTTTCGCGCTGGGCAATCTTTTGACCTTCGCCCTGATCTGGTGCGGGGTGGGCCTGTTCGTCCTGTCGACCCTGCGCCGGGATCTCAAACCGGTGGTTTCGCCGCCTGAATAGAACGGATGCGGGCGGCAGGGCTTGACCCGGAATCCGGCCCGGCCTCTCCTGTGGCAAGCGCCGGTCACAGGCGTCACTCACGGGAGGCTCGCACACATTGACCGACTTGCCTGCGCCGACGCGCATCGCCACCAACGGGATCGAACTTTCGGTTCACCTCGCCGGTCCCGAAACGGGCCCGGCTGTGCTTCTGGTCCATGGCTGGCCGGAGCTGGCGCATTCCTGGAAACACCAGATCCCGGCCCTTGCCGACGCCGGCTATCGCGTCATTGCGCCCGATCTGCGGGGCTTTGGCGGTTCCGACTGCCCGCCGGACGCTGCGGATTACGGCATTGATGAACTGGTCGGCGACCTGACCGGCCTGCTCGATGCCCTGGGCCATGACCAGGCAATTTTCGTCGGACATGACTGGGGCGGGATCATTGTCTGGCACGCCGCCATGCTCGCCGCCGAACGGGTGGCCGGTGTGATCGGTGTGAACACACCGCACCTGCCGCGGGGCTCCGAACCGCCGCTCAAGGCCTTCCACGAGATCGGCGGGGATGACCACTACATCGTGCGCTTCCAGGAAGAGGGCTATGCGGAAAGCCGCTTCACCGGGCGCGAGAACGATTTCTTCGCCTTCATGTTCGGTCGCCCCCTGTCGGCCGCCAGTGCGGAAAATGCCCTGCCGGGAGTCTCGCACCTGCCGCGCCGGTTCGAGGACTTCAATGGCCGCGACGAGGCCGATATCGTGGTCCCGGCGGAAGAACGCGCCCACTACGCCGAGGCCTACCGCAAGACCGGCTTCGCCAGCACGATCCACATGTACCGGAATTTCGACGCCAATTGGGAACGCATGGGCGGTGTCGATCATCGTCTCGCCATGCCCTGTCTGATGGTGTCTGCCGAACGGGATGTTTTCCTCTCGCCCGCCATGACCCGCTGGATGCCCGCGCTCTGCAAGGATGTGGAAATGCACACGATCGAGGCCTGTGGTCACTGGACAATGTGGGAGGCACCCGACAGCCTGAACCGGCTCATGCTGGATTGGCTGGACCGGCGTTTTCCGTCTAGTCTCTGAACAACAGGGCTTTTGGGGGGCGAGACATGGGGCAAGGGGATTGGAGTCTGGATGGGCAGAGGCACATCGCGGAGCTCAATCTTCGTCCCCAGCAGACCCTGCTCGAGCTTCGCAATGATATCGCGACCCTGCCGTATTTGGCCGACTGGACGCCCGATTACGACATGCTGCTGATCATTCCCGAGGACGCCGCGCTCGACACCTTCACGCCGGAAGGGCTGGCCGCCCACCAGGACTTCATGCGCGGCTGGAATGCCCAGCATCGCGATGGGGCGCAGCCCAAGACGGCCCTGGTCTGTTCCAATGACCTCAAACGGGTGATCCCGCATTTGTGGGAAGCGATGACGCGGGAGGGCTGGAAGACCCAAATCGGCGTTTTCCCGACCCGTCAGGAAGCTGTGGCCTGGCTGGCACGGCCTGACGACTGAACCGGCTCAGAACTGGTCGAACAGGAGCGTGCGGCCGTCCGGGTCCTTGATCATGAAATGGGCCGGACCGCTATCGCTGTCGATCTCGACACCCTCCGCCCGGTCCAGATCCTTCAGATGCGCCAGGATCGCCCGCGCATCCTTCGGATTGAAGGTCAGCACATCCTCTTCGAACATGCCCTGAAACAGGCCGATCTTGGTCTCGCCATTCTGCAGGATGACCCAGTTCTGGGTCAGCTCCCCGCCGACGACCTCAAAGCCCAGCGCGACATAGAATTCCAGCGATTTGAGTATGTCCTTGACGGCCAGCGAAACCGAAAACTGTCCCAGATCCATGGCAAATCCCCTCTCACTTCGTGATCAGGCTAGAGGGATTGCCCGTCTTTGTCTGCCCAGAGCAGAACGACGCCTCAAAGCCTACAAACAGGCATAGGCCGCTTCGATCAGTTTCACGCTGCGCGGATCGCCAGCGAGATAATGCATCTGCCGGTTCATGACATAGGCGCCGGACAAGCGTTTGACCGGATCGGCAAAACCGCAGGATCCGCCCCAGCCGGAATGGCCCAGCGTCTCCGGCGTCGGTCCGTAGAAGCCCGGCGTGACATTGCGCATGATGCCGGCCCCCCAGGACAGCTCGAAGGGCAGGACCTTGTCCTCGCCCCGCACCCGCTCGCGGGTCAGGGCCTCCAGCGTGGCCGGTCCGATGAAGCGCTTGCCGTCCAGCTTGCCGTCTTGCGAATAGACATCCATCAGCCGCGCAATCGCACCGGCGGTGGCGTGGGCATTGGCGGCCGGAAACTCCGCCTTGCGCCACTCCGTGGCGCCGCGACGTCCCGGCGAGGACCAGGCCTTCCCGAAGGCCAGTTGGCGCGGCAGGGTCATCTCGCCCAGATCCGGCAATTGGCGCGGCATGGCATGCTCGGCCGCGCGGCCATGCTCGCTTTCCGGCAGGCCGACATGGAAGTCGATCCCGGCCGGACCGCAGATATCCTCGCGCAGAATGGCGCCGATGGACCGCCCATCCGTCCGCCGCGCCAGAGCATCGGCGATAAAGCCGAAGGTGACCGGGTGATAACCCGACCCTGTCCCCAGCTTCCAGAGCGGAGCCTGGCGGGCGAGACGGGATTCAATCAGGTTCGCATCAAACCAGTCTCCCGCATCCATTTCCTCGGCAATTCCGGACAGGCCGGCCTGGTGGGAGAGGGCTTGGGCGACGGTCACCTCGGACTTGCCGCCGGCCGCAAACTCCGGCCAGTAATCGGCCACCCGGGCCTCGTAGTCCAGCAGGCCGCGATCGACCAGCTTGCCCATGACGAGGGCCGCCACCGCCTTGCCCGTGGAATAGACCGGCACCAGCGTATCGGCCTCCCAGTCACGGGATTTCTTGCGGTCGGCCCAGCCGGCATGGATGTCCACCACGGTCTCGCCCTCGAGCCGCAGGGCAAAGCCGGCGCCGATCTCGTCAAACTCGGACCAATTGGCGAGGAAGGCCTCCGCGACCGGTTCGAAACCGGTGGCGACATGGCCGTGCAATTCGGGAAGCGTGTCGGTTGTCATGCCTCTTGGCTAACGCTGCCCGCGGGGCGGATCAAGCCATGTTGGCGGCACTCACAGTGAGGGCGTCGGCCCTTCATCCACCCGCATCAACCGGTCGGCCGCTGCACGGGCAAAGCGCAGGGTCAGGGCCTTGCGGCGCGCCGGGGCCAGGGTGAGGACCGGACTTTCACGCACCACCGCGCCGCCAAACCCGTCCGCCACAATGAGACCGGCATGCTCAGGGATCAGGTCGTGGGGAAAGCGCTGCGAGACCGCAAAATAGATCCGCTCGCAATAGCCCTGGTAATTCTCCCACTTATTGTCGGCCCGGAAGTCGGCAATGCCGGACTTGATCTCGACAATGGTCATTTCACCCTTGCGACCCACCGCCATCAGATCAGCGCGGCGGCCATCGGGCAGGATGAATTCGGGAATGGCGGAATAGCCCATCTGCCAGAGCAGACGCGCCGCCCCGCGCATCAGCGCCTGGGCATCATCAATATCCGGATTGGACGCGGAAGCGACATCAGACAGGTCCATGCCGCCAGCATGTTCCATATTTGTTCACCTGACAAGATGCCGGCTTCAGGGCCGGGTCGCGGGGATCAGGGCACGGCGTCCGGTGCCGCCTCCTCCGCGTCCGGGGCCTCATTCCAAAGGTCAAAGCCGTAATAAACCAGCTCGCGGAAATCCTGGTGTTCCCGCAGGACTTCCGGCGCAGCGTCGGCCTCGACCGAGCGCGACAGGCTCTCCAGGTCGAACTGCATGCGATAGCCGGCACCCCGGTGCCAGGTCCGGTGACGGAGGCGGAAGCCCGGATTTTCGATCGTTTCGTCCTGGTCTTCCAGGTCCCAGCCTGCCCCACCATTGGTCAGGCGCAGATCAATCACATGGCGCGAATGGATCGGATAGGAGATGGCGAGCGGTGTGTTCCGGCGCCGTTCGGACTCCGTATTGACCAGCGCGTCGACGCCATGCGCCACGAAGGCAAAAGCATAGGCACCGTCCTCTTCCCCGTCTTCATAGGGGTCAGCCAGTTCGACATGTTCGGTGATCACGATCCGGTTGGCCTCGCGATCATCCTCGATCTGCATGTCCTCGACATGGCGGCTCGGCCCGAAATACCGGTTGTAGAAGTCCAGATAGTCGCGCTGCAGACCCGGGCGGCCGCGACTGGCGATGGAGCGACGCATGGCATCGGCAGCGCCGCGGGTGAACACGGTATGGGCGGTCAGCGTGGCCGGCGCGTCACGGCCTTCCCCGATATCGATGATCTCGTTGACGACAAGGGTCGGCTCGGAAGAGGGCGTCTCCACCGCCATAGGCACCAGCCCGTCTCCGGACCGGTCGAGCGGCAGGGCAAAGCCGTAATCGGCCTGTTCCAGAACATCCAGACGCCCGCCCTGGAAGGAGGCCGTCGGATCGAGCCAATAGTCCTGACCATTAAGCCGGGCCCGGACGATGATGTGGTCAAAGGCACCCGGTGACGGGAATTGCTGGTCGAGGCCCGGTCCCGCGCCCAGACTGACCAGGGCCGGATCGGCCTCGATACCCAGCGCCTCGGCCAGGGCCAGCAAGAGCATCGTCTTGGCCTTGCAGTCCCCGAACCGGGTCTGCAGCGTCTGGTCCGGTGCCACCGGCACGAAGGAGCCTTCGCCATAGGTCAGGGCCAGATAGCGGATTTCGTCCTGGACAAAGCGCAGGGCCGCGACCAGACCGAGCGCAAATTCCGGCGCTCCACCGGAACCGTCCAAGCCAGGCCATAAACCCGGAAATACTCCTCGCCATAGGCCGGATTCTTGCCCCGGCGCGTATAGGCGTAATCGAGCACATCGCCGACGCGCAGATCATTGATCCGGATCAGCGCCGTGGCCCGGCCATTGAACATCAACCGGTCGGCATCGGACTCCTGGCGCACAATGTCGATCTGGATGGCGTCCTGCCGGTCCAGCACTTCGCCATCCCGGATCACACGGACATGATTGAAGGCAATGGTCTCCCAGGCCGGGTCGAATCCGATGTCGAAATTCGCCATCACCTCGACGCCCGAAACATTCAGCGCCTCCATCACCATGCGGTAATAGAGCACCGGTTCCTCGCCCCGCATGTCCTGCTGGTCATCCACCAGAAGGTATTGGACACCGCTATAGGCCTCGAATTCGGCGTCTTCAGGGGTCGGGGCGGTGACGGGTTGCACAAAATCGGGTGCGGGCTCGAAGTCGATCCGCTCCGGCAGCGGCGCCGCCATGCCGGACAAATCCCAATCCGGCTGGGCGCTGGCCGGCATCGCCAGCAGAATCCCCGCCATACAACTCGCAATGATACGCAACATGCCCGTCCCGCTCTGTTTCCCCAGGCCAGATTATGGCCCTCTCCGTACCGTGCAAGCCTGGCGTGCGGGTGGCGGCTTGCCAATCGCATCTGTGCACGCCACACAGGCAGGATGACCCGACCCGCTGATCTGATCGCCCCTTCGCTCGAGGATTTCGAGGATTTGGCCGCCGACGCCTTCAGCAGCCTGCCGGCGGATTTCCGACGCCTGTGCAGCCGGGTGGAGATCTTCGTCGCCGATTTCGCCGATGGCGAAACCCTGCGCGAACTCGACATGAAGGATCCGTTCGAACTCACCGGCGTCTATATCGGCATCGATTTGACCCAGAAATCCGTCAGCGACCCGTCCGGCGAACCCGACCGCGTGATCCTGTATCGCCGCCCGATCCTGGATGAATGGGCCGAGCGCGGGGATCTGCCTCTGGGTGAATTGGTCACCCACGTCCTCGTCCACGAGATCGGCCACCATTTCGGGCTTTCCGATGAGGCCATGCACGCCATCGAGGATCAGGTCGGCTGAGCCAACATCCGCTCCACCCAGCGCGGCACCGCTTCGCTGGCCGGACCTGAGACGCGCGCGTCAAACTGCGGTGAGGTGTCCGTCTCGGCCAGATTGATTTCGGTGAGATGAGCCCCGGCCTGCCCCGCCACCTGGGAAAAGCCGGCGGCCGGATAGACCGTGCCGGACGTGCCGATCGCAGCAAAGTGGGTACAGGTCTCCAGTGCCTGGAAAATCAGGTCCATTTCAAGCGGGATCTCGCCGAACCAGACCACGTGCGGCCGCAGGAAGCCGGGCTGCTGGCAGCGCGGACAGGGCGTGTCCGTCCCCAGTTGCAGCGGCGCCTCCATCACGGAGTGACAGCCGATGCAGCGCATCTTCTTCAACTCGCCATGCATGTGGACCAGGCGTTCCGATCCGGCCTGCTCATGCAGATCATCGACATTCTGCGTGACCAGGAGAAACTCGCCGCCGCGCGCAACCCAGTCCCGTTCCAGCCGCGCCAGCGCCTCATGGGCCGCATGCGGTCTGGCGTCGGCCAGATTGGCGCGCCGCGCATTGTAGAATTCATGCACCTTGAAAGGCTGGGCCTCGAAGGCTTCCGGGGTCGCCAGGGCCTGCCAGTCGAACTTCGCCCACAGCCCGTCCGTATCGCGGAACGTGCCCAGGCCGGACTCGGCAGAAATGCCTGCACCGGTGAGAATGACGAGAGAGCCGCTCATGCGGGAAGTTAAACGCGCACCGGGCCCGAGGTGAAGCCGGTGGAGACACAAAAAACCCCGCCGGTTTCCCGACGGGGTTTTTGAAATCGCACAAGAGCGAAAGCCTACTTCTTGGCTTCGCGCTTTTCGATGCCGCGGCCGGAGACGCGTTCGGCGATACGGGCGGACTTGCCGCGACGGTCGCGCAGGTAATAGAGCTTGGCGCGGCGGACTTTACCCTTCCGCTTGATCTCGATCTTCTCGACGTTCGGCGAGTAGACCGGGAAGACGCGCTCGACACCTTCACCGAAGGAGATCTTGCGAACCGTGTAGCTCTCGTTCAGGCCACCGCCATTGCGGGCGATGCACACGCCTTCGAAGACCTGGATCCGCTCACGCTCGCCTTCCTTGATGCGAACATGGACGCGCAGCGTGTCGCCGGCGCTGAAATCCGGAATGGTCTTTTCGCCCAGGACGCGGGCGGCTTCTTCTTTTTCAAGCTGCTCGATCATGTTCATCGTGCATTCTCCTTGCGCGCCTTGTACCTCTGCCAGAGGTCGGGGCGCCGCGCCTTCGTAATCTTTTCAGACTGCTCCTGGCGCCAGGCCTCGATGCGGCCATGATGCCCGGAGAGCAGCACGTCGGGGATCTCTTCACCCTCAAACACGCGCGGTCGCGTGTAGTGAGGATATTCGAGGAGATCGCCCTCGAAACTCTCATCTTCGGTCGACATCGGGTCGCCCAGCACGCCGGGGAGAAGTCTCACACAGGCCTCGATGAGAACCTGGGCTGCAGCTTCGCCACCGGCCAGCACGGCATCGCCAACACTGACCTCTTCCATTTCGCGGCTCTCGATGACCCGCTGATCCAGGCCCTCGAAGCGTCCACAAAACACGACAACGCCAGAACCCGCCGCCCATTCCCGAACCCGGGCCTGGGAGAGCGGTCGTCCTCGCGGCGTCAAATAGATCAACGGCCGTTTCTCACCTTGCCAGCGAGACTGCACCGCATCGATCGCCTCCGTGGCAACATCCGGCCTGAGCACCATACCAGCGCCTCCGCCGGCCGGGGTGTCGTCCACGGAGCGGTGCTTATGACGGGAAAAATCCCGGATGTCCACAGTTTCTAGCGCCCACAACCCATGATTCGCAGCTGATCCGATCAGCGACACGCCAAGGGGTCCCGGAAAGGCGTCCGGGAACAGGGTCAGCGCCGTCGCCGTCCAAGGCAGGGCAGGGTTTTGGGCGTCAATCATCGGACTTGCCACCCGCCTCTTCCTCGGCCTTCGAACCCACCTCTTCCGGCGGATCGATGGTGATCACGCCATCGGCCAGGGAGATGTGGGGGACGAATTGGCGGGTGAAGGGGAGCATCCAGCTGCCTTTGCGGCCCGGCGTGCCGGTGACTTCCAAGAGATCACTTGCGCCGAAATCATGCACGGCCTTGAGAGTGCCCATGGGGGCACCGTCCAACGCCTGGACTTTCAGGCCGATGAGATCGGTGTGGTAGAATTCGTCCTCGTCCAGCTCCGGAAGGGCCGTACGCGGAATGTAGAGACGGGTGCCCTTGAGAGACTGGGCCTTGTCGCGGTCCAGTGCCTCGGCAAAGCGGACGATGAACCCGTCCTTGGTCGGCTTCCAGATTTTCGGGGTCAGGAGAACCCGGCCCTCTTCATCCAGGAAGGGACCATAGGCAAAGGCATCCGCAGGCTGACCGGCAAAGCTCTTCAGCTTGCACTCCCCCCGCACCCCGTGCGCACCGGCCAGGGCGGCGATGAAGATGAGATCATCAGCGGGTTGGGTCATGGGGTGTCGATCCGCATAAGGTCCTCGCCCTTGATGGGCGAGGGGGACCGCGCGACTGCGCGGTGGAGTGGGTGGGAGCGAGGTGATCCCTGGAAGCGCTCCGGGCTTCACCCCTTCCGACCCAGCGCTGCGCGCTGGCCCACCTTCCCCATCAAGGGGAAGGATGGGTCAACGGCGTCGAAAAATCCTATTCGGACTTTTCTTCTTCAGCGGCTTCCTCAGCCGGCGCTTCGGCTTCAGCGGCCGGAGCTTCTTCTTCGGCCGGGGCTTCGGCTTCAGCCTTGGCAGCGGCCTCGGCTTCTTCCTGGGCCGCCTTCAGTTCGGCTTCCTTCTCGGCCTTCTCGGCCTCGCGTTCCTTGGCCTTCTGACCCGGCTCGGCTTTTTTCGGGTTATTGCCCTGTTCCCACTTCCAGGCGTCCGCCTCGACTTCGTGGATGAAACGGCCGACACGGTCAGTCGGCTGGGCGCCCTTGGCGATCCAGGCCTTCACCTTTTCCATGTCCAGCTGAACACGCTGGCCATCTTTCGGCAGCATCGGGTTGTAGGACCCGATCTTCTCGATGAAACGGCCATCGCGCGGGGCGCGGCTGTCAGCAACGACGATACGGTAGTAGGGACGCTTCTTGGCGCCACCACGGGCGAGACGGATTTTCAGAGCCATTGTTTTAGTCCTTCAAAGTCAGTTCTGAATTACGCGATTACTTTTTCGGCAGACCGATGGGCAGGCCATCGGGGCCGAGCGGGGCCCCTCCGCCCAGACCGGGCAGGGAGGCAGGTTTGGAATTTCCGGAGCCCAGCCCCGGCATGCTGGCGCCCGACGGCGCCTTGCCACCGAGCAGGTCCTGGGTGGCCGCGCCCATATCGGCCGGGTTCATGCCCGCCATGCCGGGCGGCATTCCGCCCATCATGCCAGCCAGACCGCCTCGACCCTTCTTGCCGGCCTTTTTCATCATGTCGGCCATCTGGCGGTGCATCTTGATCAGCTTGTTCACGTCCGCGACGGTCACACCGGACCCGGCAGCGATGCGCTTCTTGCGAGAGGCCTTGAGGATTTCCGGCTTGGCGCGCTCCTGCGGCGTCATCGACAGGATGATCGCTTCCTGGCGGGTCAGCATCTTGTCGTCCATGCCGGCGGCGGAAGCCTGGGCCTGCATTTTCTTGTTCATGCCGGGCAGCATGCCCATGATGCCGCCGAGACCGCCCATTTTCTTGAGCTGGCCGAACTGTTCGCGCAAATCCTCGAGGTCGAACTTGCCCTTGGCCATCTTCTTGGCCATGCGGGCGGCTTTTTCCTCATCGACGTCCTGCGCGGCCTTCTCGACCAGGGAGACGATATCGCCACGCCCCAGGATGCGGCCGGCGAGGCGTTTGGCGTCGAACGCGTCCAGCCCGTCGGGCTTTTCGGAGACACCGAGAAACTTGATCGGCAGGCCGGTGACATGGCGCATGGAGAGAGCGGCACCGCCGCGGCCATCACCATCCATTCGCGTCAGGACGAGACCGGTCAGCGGCAGGCGTTCATGGAAGCGCTTCGCCGTCTCCACGGCGTCCTGACCGGTCAGTGCATCGGCGACCAACAGGGTCTCGCGCGGCCGGGTCGCGGTCGCGATCGCCTGCGCCTCGGACATCATGTCCTCGTCGATCGAGGTGCGGCCCGCGGTATCGAGGATGACGACGTCAAAGCCCTGCAGCTTGCCCGCCGTCATGGCGCGCTTGGCGATATCGACCGCCTTCTGGCCCTTCACGATCGGAAGGAAGGCGACATCCACCTGGCCGGCCAGCTGCTGGAGCTGCTCCATCGCGGCCGGACGGCGCGTGTCGAGCGAGGCCAACAGGACCTTTTTCTTGTGGCGTTCGGAAATGCGCTTGGCGAGCTTGGCGGAGGTGGTGGTCTTACCGGAACCCTGCAGACCGGCCATCAGGATGGCAACCGGCGGTTCGCCTTCCAGGGCCAGGCCTTCCGGCTCACCCTCGCCGCCGAGCAGGTCGACGAGGGCGTCATGGACGATCTTGACGACCTGCTGGCCCGGAGCGACGGCGCGGATGACATCCTCACCGACGGCGCGTTCCTTGATCTGGTTGACGGCTGACTTGACGACCGGCAGGGCGACATCGGCCTCGAGCAGGGCGACGCGGATCTCGCGCAGCGCGGCATCGACGTCCTTCTCCGACAGCACACCGCGCCCGGTGAGCTTGTCGAAGACTCCGCCCAGTCTTTCTGTCAGTGCATCGAACATGCGTTCGTCCTTCAGTCCGCTTCATCCTCACAAGGCCTGCGCCGGAACCTGACCGCACAAAGCAGATCAGCCCCGCTGAGCGAAACCTTCGCCGAGCAGGGTTCTCGCCGACCTCCCCCGTCAGGTGGGACGGATGTGCCGGTAAGACAAGCGTGCAAGCTTGCGTGATGAAGGCGGGGCAATACGCGGGGTGTGGAAAAGAGTCAAGCCGGAGCGCGGACGCACAGCGGGTGCGCTAGTTGGCGATCTCGGTATCCGAGGCCGCCATCACCGTGTCCGACGGCTCCGCCGTGTCCGCGATGACCAGGGAGGGGCCGGACGGACGGGCCGAGAAGAGCAGGCCGAAAACGGAGACAAAGAGGATCCCGGCCGTCAGCCACAGAAGGGCGGACTTGGCTACAACGCGCAGGGCGAAATCGGCCTTGGCCATGATCTATTCCTCTCCAGAAGCGCCGCCGTTTCCCGGTCTTGGCGCGGGCGAATCCGCTTTGATCGCCTGTCTTCGATTCAGCGCGGAGTCCCTTAATGAACACCTACTGGGGCCCCGCGAATGCGCCTGATCGTTAACACGCAACAAATAAGGCTAAAATTGGTCCGTCTCTGCGACCATCCCCGGAATTGGGGAGGCTGTGTCTTTTCAGCAAGCCCAGCAGGAGGCGATCCGCGATCACGAAGATGAGAGCCGCCGCCACAGGTCCGGAAGCCGCCAGACAAACCAGACGGCCGTCCACAGATTGCCCAGAAAGAAGATCGGCAGGATCCAGAACAGGCTTGTCCAGACCTTCCGTTCAAACCCGGCAATGACCAGGGCCGACAGGACGAAGCCGAAATACAGATCAAACAGGGTGACTCGCCCCCAGGGATCCCGGACCAGCCAGGCCCCGGCGGCGGAGAAGTCCCCGGCCCCGACGGCGAGGGCAATCAGACCCGCCAGGACCAGGGAGAGAAGCAAAAGGATCCAGCGCATGGTTGGGGGCAAACGCCTCTTCTGCTTCCAGGGACATCACTGTCTACGCGGGAAGCCGGAGGCCGGATCACTGAAAACGTTTTCGGGTCTAGCCGTCCCTGCTGGTGGGCGGCACGCACTGGCGGACAGGCTCACGTGACTGGACCGGGAAAGTGGAGACCCAGCACTGGTCAAACACGGAGCAATAGCAGGTCTCGAAACTGATATCGTGGCGGACCGAATCAACAGCCCGCCAGACAGCCAGGCCCCGGGCCTGGGTCTCCGCGTCCGGCTGGTCGAACGTGATGAACTCAACCGTCTGCTGGGGCGCCAGGAAGCGCATCTGGACGTCGTCGAAGATGAGCGCCATCTCGCCATCCCGGAAGAGGCCGTGCATGTAGGGCAGACGGTCCGCCTCCGGCACGCTGTCCGGCACGCAGCATTGCGCCATGAATTGCGACGTATCGGTGATCAGCTGATCATTCCAGCGCATGGCGAGGTAATGGACCTGCGCCGGGCCGAGGCCGGTATTGCTCACTTCGATCTGGATCTGCCACTCATCGGCTTCGGCGTTGAAATTGCCGTGCCCGATCTGGATGAGCGGCATCACCGAGGCTTCCATGGTGCGCTGCATGACCACGCCCTGGAAGACTGCCACGAAAAGGGAGGCCAGCGAGATGACGACCACACACCCTGCCACGACCATTTCGATGGTGCGGTAGTGGAACTTCATCGCGCCGGCTCCGGTCTAGATCACCGCCGGATCGCGGAAGCGTTCTTCATCCAGCTCGCCTTCCCACTTGGCCACAGCCGTCGCGACCGCGGCATCGCCGGTCACGTTCACGGCAGTCCGCGCCATGTCCATAATCCGGTCCACCGGCAGGATGAAGCCGACAATGATGGCCGTGTGTTCGGCACTCACCCCAAAGGTCGAGAGGACGGTCGCCAACAAGAAGAGGGAAGCGGACGGGATACCCGCAGCTCCGATCGAGACCAAGGCCGCCGTAATGGCGATCAGGATGTAGTGAGCAAGGTTGATGTCATACCCGAAAGCCTGCGCCGTGAAGAGGGCCAGAATACCCAGATAGAGTGCCGTGCCATCCATGTTGATGGTGGACCCCAGCGGCAGGACAGAGCCCGCAACCGGCTTCTTGATGCCCAGGTTGTCGGTAGCATTTGTAATCGTCACCGGCAGGGTGGCCGAGGACGAGGCCGTTGAATACGCCACAGCCTGGGCATCCAGGATGCCGCGGAAGAAGCGGACGAGCGGCAGATTGAGGACCACTCGGATAAGGAAGCCATAGGTCAGGAACATGTGAATGAGCAGTCCGATATAGACCGCTGCAATCAGCAGGGCGATCGCCCGGAGGGATTCAAAGCCCTGCGTGGCAACCGTATGGGACACCAGGGCAAACACACCGAAGGGTGCCACCTCCATCACCCAGTGGGTGATTTTGAGGAAAACGGAAGAACCCGCGTCGAAGAAGGACCCGAATGCCGCGCCTTCGCTGCGCGTTGCGAGAATGGCCGCGCCGATCAGCAGAGCAACGAATATGATGGCGAGCACATCACCATCCGCCAAGGCTGCGACAATGTTCTCTGGCGGGATTTCCAGGAAGCTTCCCAGAACCTGAAGAATGGCGTCCCAGAAATTCTGCCCCTCGGGTACGGGTGCCGCCTGAGCCTGCCCCAGATCAGCGCCAATACCGGGGCGCATGACCGTGCCGACAATCAGACCGATAACATTCGCGAAAAAGGTGGTGCCGAGATAGAGCGCAAGGGTTTTGGCGCCTAGAGAGCCCAGCTTGGCCGGATCGCCCATCGCCATCACACCCGAAACAAGCGTGAACAAGATCAGGGGCACGATCATCATCCGGATCAACTGAATGAAGAGATCGCCCACCGGACGAACCCATTGTTCCAGCCACGGTCCAGCCGCATCGCCCATGATGTTGGATAGTGTGAGACCGAACACCAGACCCAGTGCGAGCGCGACCAGCACCCGCTGCCACAGTTTGATCTTTAACCACCAGCCCATGAAACTCTCCCCTCGATGGCGCCCAATGCGGCGCGCAAACGTGTGACCGCACACTAGAGTGTGTCGGCAGAGGGTCAATCAGCGGGGTGTTTCAAATCTCCGGGAGACCGGCGGTCTAGCGGGCTTTCGGGTGTGCCATCAGCTTGAGCAGCGCGGCGGGCACGCTGAGCGCGGAGCCCACGCAGCCGGCCAGAAGGGCCAGACCGCTCAGGGAGCCCGGTCCGGTCAGCAAGCCGGCCAGGACCAGCGAAAGCGACAACACAGCCGGCGCCAGAACCCGCAACCAGGGCACGTCCGCATAGTGGGCAGCCTGGAAAACCGTTTCCTTGGAGAACCACATCCGTCCGCCATGCTCACCTTCGTCGGTGCGCGTGGTGCGCTTGGGCAGCGGATCGAGCGTATGATCTATCATCGACATACGCTCATTATACGGATTTTTAGCGGGCGCGCAAATCGGCGTTTGCGCGCCCACTTAATTTCCCGAAATCAGACCGTTGGAGTCAGGTCTTCAAGGGGTTTGAATTTTGGCGAAACGCCGAAACTCAGCTTTCGGCGAGAACCACATGGGCGACCGCGTTCACGGTAGCCGCAATCCGGACCGCCGTCTGGATCTGCGCCGTGGTCAAACCATGCTTGCGCAGCTCGGCTTCATGGCTGTCGATGCACAGGCCGCAGCCATTGATCGCGGAGACGGCCAGGGACCACAGCTCGAAGTCGGCCTTGTCGACGCCCGGATTGGCCAGGACATTCATGCGAAGCTTGGCCGGAAGCGTGCCGTATTCCTTGTTCTTCGACAGGTGCAGGAAGCGGTAATAGACATTGTTCATGCCCATGATCGCCGAGGCGGCCTTCGCCGCATTGGCGGCTTCCGGCGACAGCACGGCTTCGGCTTCCGCCTTCAGGGCTGCCAGCGTCTTGGGTTCGCCCACGGCATGGGCCGCGGCGAGGAAGGTGCCCCACTTCTTCTGGTCATCGAGATCGGTTTCACGCGCCAGGGAGGACAGGTTGAGTTTCAGGTCCTTGGCATAATCGGGAAGTTCGCTTTTCAGCGCATCAAGGCTCATCGCCGTCTCCTTCGAGGGACTACGACCGGGGTACAGTCACGGGTTTTTCGGGAAAATTAGGTGCCCCGGAGCCATGTGGGTCACACAAGGGCCGGCTCCGGGGCAACTGACCACCCAATTGGAGGGCGGGCGGTCAGCCAGGTCTTGTCGGGCGACTTAGGCCGCCAGGGTGTCACCGCCAACAGCGCGGTTGCACGGGCACAGCTCGTCCGTCTGCAGGGCGTCGAGGACGCGCAGCGTGTCTTCCGGGTTGCGGCCGACATTCAGATTGGTCGCGTAGACGTGCTGGATCGTGCCTTCATCATCGACGATGTAGGTGTAGCGATAGGCCACGCCTTCCGGGGAGCGGACACCGAGGCTGTCGACCAGGGAACCGGTCGTGTCGGCAAACTGCCAGTGACCCAGCTTGTCCAGGTCCGGGTGCTCGCGGCGCCAGGCCAGCTTGCAGAATTCATTGTCCGTGGAACCGGTCAGCACGATGGCGTCACGGTCGGCGAACTCTTCAGCCAGATTGTCGAAGGCCACGATCTCGGTCGGGCAGACGAAGGTGAAATCCTTCGGGTAGAAGACGATGACCTTCCACTTGCCCGGGAAGCTTTCATTCGTCAGCGTTTCGAAGGCGCTTTCGCCATTTTCTTCGTGAGCGTTGAAGCCCGGCTTCACACCGGTGACTTCGAATTCGGGAAGCTTGTCGCCAATACCCAGCATTGATCTCTCCATGTTTTCAGTCGAATCCGGCCGGAGCCGGCTTGTTGTGATGCGCCTGCTATGACGCGGTGCACCAAATAAATCTAATGGATTGTTTTTTGCGATGCCATAGCTATTATCTATGGCATCATGTCGCAACTCCCCACCCTCCGCCAATTGCAGTTCCTGATCGCCCTGGCCGAACACGGCAGTTTTTCCCGGGCGGCCGAAGCGGTCTTCGTGACCCAGCCGACCCTGAGTGCGGCGATCAAGGAATTGGAGATGACGCTGGGCACGGTCCTGGTCGAACGCGGCGCCCGCGGAGCCGTTCTCACCCATGCCGGCGAAGCCGTGCTGGAACGCGCCCAGCGCGTCATGGCGGAGGCCGAGGATCTGGTCATCGCCGCGCAGGCGGCCGGCGAACCGCTCAGCGGCCCCTTCCGGCTCGGCGTCATCCCGACCATTGCGCCCTTCCTCCTGCCCAAGGTCCTGCCGACCCTGCGGATCAAGCATCCCAAGCTGGAGGTCTTCCTGCGCGAGGACCTGACCGAGCGCCTGTTTGACGGGCTGCGCGAGCGCCGCCTCGATGCGGCGCTGGTCGCCCTGCCCTATGAAAGCCCGCTGATCGAGACGAAATCGATCTGGTCGGACGAATTCCTGTTCGCCTGCACACCGGATCACCCGCTGGCCGGGCGCAAGACGCTGGATCCGTCCATGCTTGAAGACGAACCCCTGCTCTTGCTGGAAGACGGGCATTGCCTGCGCGACCACGCCCTGGCGGCCTGCTCCACGGGCACGGCCCGGTCGGACTTTGCCGCCACCAGCCTGCACACGCTCGTCCACATGGTGAAATCGGGTCTCGGCGCCACCCTCTTGCCGCGCATGGCCGTGGATGCGGGCCTGGTGGACCAGATGGGCCTGGAAGTCATGCCCTTTGATCCGCCGGTCGCCGGCCGCGAGATCGGTGTCGCCTGGCGCAAGGGTTCCGCCCGCGCCGAGGAAGCGCTGCAACTGGGCGAAGCGATCCGGGAAAGCCTGACCGGTCAGGCCTGACCGGACAAACAGCCTGCCAGCCTGCCGGGATTGAGCAGATCGATCTTGTTGATCGGCCCCGTGACCCTGAAGGCATAGTCCGAGGTGTCCAGCCGGGGCGCGTCCGCCGTCATCAGGATGACATGGCCTGCATAGCCGGACTGGGCGATCTGAGTCAGCGTATCCTCGAAATTGTCATACGGGGGCAGGCAGCGGTCCAGGAAGACATGATCAAACACTTTCGGGTCCGCGGCGATGAAGCCGTCGAGCGCGTCAAAGCCCTCGAATTCGAGATCCGGATTTTCCGCCCGGCCCAGCTCGGACAAAATCAAATGTTCGACCGTGTCGTCATCCACGATGGCGATCCGCATGCATTCTCCAATTCGGCCCTTGCCCGGGATGCATCACCCGAGGGCGAATCATCCGGCCGGAATAAGAAGGCTAGCAGGCCGAATCCGTCTGCATACGGCCGCGCGTGTCATGATTAATTCACCAGACATGGACAGGGTCTTAAGGCGTGCGGCGCGAGGCCGCATTGGCGCTCGCCCCGTCTCGTGTTTCTGTCGTGACAGAAATTGATGAAGGAGACGGGCCATGCACCTGTCCGAACCGATGCAGCGTTTTGTGGTCCACTGGGGCGAGATGGGCGCCCGCTGGGGCGTCAATCGTTCCATCGCCCAGATCCATGCCCTGCTCTACCTCGCCGACCAGCCCCTGGACGCCGAGGAGATCGTCGACACACTGAAGATCGCCCGCTCCAACGTCTCCAACTCGCTCAAGGAACTCCAGCAATTGGGTCTGGTGTCACGGGAACAGGTGCTCGGCGACCGGCGGGACCGCTTTGTTGCCACGCATGAGCCCTGGGACATGCTGATGGCCATCGCCGAGGCTCGCAAGCAGCGCGAGGTCGACCCGACCATCGCCTTCCTGCGCGAATGCGCCGACGCCGCCGAAGCCGACAGCTCAACCCCGAAACACGCCGCCGAACGCCTGCGCCGGATGGAAAGCTTCGTCGGCAATCTGACCGACTGGTACAGCCAGGTCCGCGCCATGCCCCAGGGCACTCTGGTGAAGCTGATGAAACTCGGCGCCAAGGTCGCCAAATTCGTGGGCGGCTGAGACCGCCCCTTTTTTGATTTCCAATTTCTGTTTCGACAGAAATTAATGAAGGAGAGCATTGCCATGATTTCGACGGACCGGGTTGAAGGCCACGCCCGAAGCAGCGCCGTCACCGGTCAGGTCAAATGGGCGCCGGTGCGCTCGATCTGGACCGGCAGTCTGTTTCTGGTCGGAACCGTCGGGGCGGTCGCCACCGTCTCGCTCGAGAACGTCCTGATCTTTCTGGCCACCACGGCCATCACGATCGGATTGGGACATTCGATCGGCATGCACCGCCTTCTCATCCATCGCAGTTTTTCCTGCCCGCGCTGGCTGGAATATGTCCTGGTCTGGCTGGGCGTTCTGGTCGGCATGGCCGGGCCGATCGGCATGATCCGCATCCATGATCTGCGGGACTGGGCGCAGCGTCAGACCGACTGCCACGACTTCTTCGCCCATCGCCGGGGCTTCTGGCAGGACGCCGCCTGGCAATTGCACGGCAAGCTCGACCTGCGTCATCCGCCCCGCTTCCGGCTGGAAGCCAGGGTCGCCAAAGACCCGGTCTATCGCTGGATGGAACGCACCTGGATGCTGCAGCAGATCCCTGTCGCCGTCATCCTCTGGCTTCTGGCCGGTTGGGATGCGGTGATCTGGGGCGTGGCCCTGCGGGTGACAGTCTCGCTCTCCGGGCATTGGCTGATCGGCCATTTCGCACACCGCGACGGGCATCAGACCTGGCGCGTCGAGGGCGCTGCCGCCCAGGGATTCGACCTGCCCTGGGCCGCACTCATCACGTTCGGGGAAAGCTGGCACGGCAATCACCATGCCTATCCCGGCTCGGCCCGCCTCAGCCAGCGCCCCGGCGAACTGGACCCGGGCTGGTGGGTGCTCCAGGCCTTGGCCCGTATCGGACTGGTCCGCGATATCGTCACAGCAGCGACCCTGCCGCACCGGCCGGGCCTGCTACGGGTCGACCCCGATGACCGTCATCATTGCCCCTGCCTGGGCCTGTTTTCCCAGGACTGAGAGAAACGACGCGCGACCTAGCTGTGGAAGAGTTCCAGGACTTGCTCCGGCGGACGGCCGATCATCGCCTTGTCCTGGTAGATCACGACCGGGCGTTCGATCAGTTTGGGGTTCTCGGACATCGCCTTGAACACCGCTTCCTCATCCTCGATCGCCTTCAGGCCGAGCTCGCGGTAGATCGCCTCATTCTTGCGCAACCATTCGTGTGCCGAGGTATAGCCCAACTGTTTCAGGACCGTTTTCAGCTCGGCCACGCTGGGCATGTCGGTCATGTATTCGCGAACGGTCAGATCGCCGCCCCGCGCTTCCAGCAAGGCCAGGCATTGCCGGGATTTCGAACAGCGGGGATTGTGCCAGATAATCGTTGAATCGCTCATTTTTCTTCCTTTTGGTCCCGCGATCAAAGCCGGTCTTGGGCGGCAACATCAAGTCTCCGCCTGCATTTCACTGTTCAGACAAGTCTAGATGTCGTTGTCGCCAGCCATGGATAACAGGGCCCGGGCGGCCTCCAGATGCAGGCGTTCCACCATATCACCATCCAGTGAAATCACACCCTTGCCGGCGTTTTCCGGATCGGTGAAGGCGGCCACGATCCGGGCCGCCCGCTCCAGTTCTGCCGGGGTCGGGCCGAAATACAGATGCGCCAGATCGACCTGTCCGGGATGGATCAGGGTCTTGCCGTCAAAACCCAGCACGCGTCCCTGTTCCGCCTCGGCCCGGAAGCCTTTCGGGTCGCGGAAATGGTTGTAGACACTGTCCAGCGCATAGAGATTGCGCGCCCGGGCGGCGCATACGATCTGCGCCAGATGCGGCACCAGGGCGAGCCGGTCATGATCCGGCGAACAGCGCAATTCCTTGGCCAGGTCATTGGTACCGGCAATCAGGCCCGCCAGTCCGGTTCCGGTCGCACCGGAAATGCCGGGCAAGTTCATCAAGCCCAGCGGCGTCTCGATCATGGCCCAGATCGGGATGGAGGAACCGTGCGAGCTCAGGGCCGAGCGCACTTCATGCAGATCACCGACCTGCTCGACTTTCGGGATGATGACAGCATCCGCCAGCTGTGCCGCGATCCGCAGATCGGCCGCCCCCCAGGGCGTGTCCAGCGCATTGACCCGTACGGTGCGGATGGCCCCGGAGGCCGACCAGACATCCATCGCCGTGTCGACGGTGGCGCGAGCCTCCTCCTTCTCGTCCGGTCCCACCGAATCCTCCAGATCGAGGATCAGCAGATCCGCGCCGACATGGGCCGCCTTGTCGATGGCGCGCGGTTTGGAGGCCGGTACAAAGAGGGCGGAACGGATCAGGCGGCGCATCGTTGGATCAAAAAGCTTCGATGAGTTGGAAAATCGGATATAGCATGAAACCCATGCCCTTGGCGCTGATCCTTTCCAGTCTTGTCGCGGCCTCCCGTGTCGGCGGGGGTGTCAGTGAGCGCGTGCTCAACGCCGCGAAGATCGACACCATGCTGGTGCCGACCGTCCTGTTCGGCCGCCATCCCGGCTGGGGCGCACCCGGCGGCGGACCGGTGGAGCAGGATCTGTTCCAGGGCGTGCTGTCCGGGATCGCCGATCAGGGCCTGCTCGATATCACGGACATTGTGCTGACCGGCTATTTCGCCGATGTCGGCCAGGTCTTCGACACCGCCGCCGTGATCGATGTCGTGCGCAAGGGCAAGCGGGTCAACAAGGGGGTGAAGGCCTATGCACCGCGCCCCATGGTGGTGGTCGACCCCGTCATGGGCGATGCGCCGGGCGGGCTCTACGTGCCGGCCGCGATTGCCGCGGGCATCAAGGACCAGCTCATTCCACGCGCCGACCTGATCACGCCCAACGCCTTCGAACTGGGCCATATCACCGGCCGCCAGCTGACCGATCTGGCCTCCATGGTCCGGGCCGCACGGTCGATCGACTGCCCCTGCCTGGTCTCCTCCCTGCCCCGGCACGGCCAGATCGGGGTCATGTATGTCGACCATGACGAAGCCTGGATGGTCACCCATGACCGCGTGCCCAAAGCCCCCAACGGAACGGGCGATCTGCTGACCGCGGCCTTCACCTGCGCCATCGCCGACGGAGCCGAGCCGAAACCGGCGCTGGAACAGGCCGTCGCCGCAACCTTGGCCCTCGTCCGCAAGGCGCATGAATGGCAGGGACCGGAACTGCCCATCGTGGCCGCGGCGCAGTGGCTGCGCGAACCCGGTCTCAGCCTGGAAGCCGAAGCGCTCTAGACCGGTTCGGGCAGGTCCAGATCGTCCAGAAGCGTTTCAAACGCCGCCAGGCGCGGGCCAAAACGCTGTTCCACCGCCTCCCGCACGGCCGGGCTCGCCAGATCGGGCGAACCGGACAGGATGGGCGGGTGCGGATCGTATTCCAGACCCAGCTGGACGGCTTCGGCCAGGGTCTCGCCGGCCAGGTCGCGCACGATCGTGAAGGCGAAATCAATCCCTGCCGTGACCCCGCCACCGGTAAAGAGCCGGCCATCGCGCACCACCCGGTCCTTCTCGGGGATCGCACCGAAATGCGCCAGATGTTCGTGATAGCGCCAATGCGTCGTCGCCTTGCGGCCCTGCAACAGGCCGGCCGCCCCCAGGATGAAGGCGCCGGTGCACACCGAGGTGACATACTGCGCCTTCCAGGCCTGCTCACGCAGGAAATCCAGAACCTCCTTGTCCTGCATGGCCGCATCCACCCCGAAACCGCCCGGCACACAGATCAGGTCCAGCTGGGGACAGTCGGCGAATAACGTGTCCGGCAGAATGAAAGGCCCACAATCCGTCTGCACAGGGTCTGTCGTGGCGGCCACCAGATGCACCTTCGCTCCGGGAATGCGGGACAGGACCTGGAGCGGACCGGTGAAATCCAGCTGGGTGATGTTGTCGAACAGCAAGAAGCCGATCTTGAAGGATTTGCTCATGAGACGGTTTCCTCGGTCAGGGGGGAGGCAAAGCGGGCGCGGTAATCGCGCGGGGAGACACCCAGGCGGCGCATGAAACTCCGATCCATGCGCTGATGGTGTCCGAAACCCGACAGGCGGGCGATGGTGTCGATCCGGCGCCGGGTCGAGACCAGAAGCTGGCGGGCCGCATCGATCCGGGCGCGCTCCACCAGAACCGCCGGCGAAAGACCGGCTTCATTGCGGCACAAGCGGCTGAGTGTGCGCGGCGAGACACCGATGGCCTCGCACATCGTATCCACCGTCCAGTCCCGGTCCGGGGCCTCGCGAATGGCCGCGGTCAGGCGGACGAGGCGCGCATCATCCGCCTCCAGCCCGGCAAGGTCGGCGGCGTATTGGACCTGGCCGCCGGAGCGGACCCGCTGAACGACATTCTGGCGCGCCACATCCAGAGCCAGCTGGCGGCCATGATCCGCTTCGATCATGGCGAGGGCGAGATCGATGCCCGCCGTCACGCCGGCCGAGGTCCACACCTTGCCATCGCGGATATGGATGGCATCAGGCTCCACCTTCACACGCGGATGCAGGCGCTGCAGCAGACCGGCCGAGCGCCAGTGCGTGGTCACCCGGCATCCGTCCAGGCGTCCGCCCGCAGCGAGAAAGAAACTGCCCGAACAGACCGAGGCAAGCCGGTCGGCCCGGTCAAAACCGGCCTCGACCAGATCCGCGATATCGCGATCCTTCAGGGCGACCCGCATGCCCTCTTCCTCGCCCCCGGCCATGAGGACGGTCGAACCGGCGCCGACATGCGCAGCGGCGGCCCGGGCATCCAGATCGGCCTGGACCGCCAAACCGGCGGAAGACGGGACCAGTCCCGCCTGCGGGGCCAGGGTCCGGATCGTGTAGAGCGGCGCGCCGCTGAGATGGTTGGCGGCGGCGAACATGGCCATCGGCCCGGTCAGGTCCAGCAATTGGAAGCCGGGAAAGACGACACAAAACAGGGTGTGGGACTGGGTCATGACCGCAGGCTATACGCGGCGAGGCGTGGCCCAAAGGTCAATCAAGGGGCAAATCGGGTCACGCCTCTGGTTTCACGCGCCAAGGCGGATCAATCCGGTTCGCGCCGGCATGGTAGAGCTTGATCCGGTGCCCGTCCGGGTCCAGCAGGACGGCTTCGCGCCACAGCCAGCTCTCATCGCGTGGCGGATACTCAAACCGGAACCCCGCCTCGACCAGAGCGTCATGACGGGCCTCGACATCATCGCTTTCCAGATAGATCACGGCGCCGGGCGTGATCGAGCCCGTTTCGGCATGCAGGGAAAACGTCGTATCGCCCTCCGGAGCCAGGAAGCGGCAATAATGCGGACTGTCGACCAGAAGCCGGAACCCCAGACGCCGGTAGAAATCTTTCGAGCGGGCGATATCGCTGACCGGCAGGGTGATCTGGTTAAGGCGCATCATCCGTCTCCACCGGGCGCGGGTCCGCGATCATGTCGAGCGGGCGGACCAGCCGCTCGAGGGTCAGGTCGGACAGCAGGAAGGCCCAGCCCTCGGCGGCCGCATTGAGCTCTGCAACGGCCTCCGTCGCATCATCACTCAGCGCCGTGGCCTCCAGGCGCGCCCAGCGAGTGTCACCGCGCGCGATCACGGCGACCGACAGGCGGATCCCGCTGAAGGTCTCGGCCACATGCCGGGCCAGGATATCCCCCTCGACCCGGTCGGCAGCCCGAACATCTCGGAAACGCACACGGCTGAGCGCATTGGCCGGACCATTCCCGGCCGCGGCCGTGATCGGCCGCCAGCCCGCCGGTTCACGCAGGGCGAAATTGCGCACGCTCAGACCGGCGCGTTCCAGCAGATAGGCCGGCCCCTCGGCCGGTGTGATCTGCGCCCTGGCGATCATGTTCGTTCCCAGATCCAGGAAGTCCAGCGCCATCCAGTCCGTGGCCTCGGCCAGGGCCGGAAACTCGCGGCCAGGCAGGTCATAGCGGGTGGCATAGGTCCGGTCGCGGCCCGGAAAGCGGATATAGAGCCGGTCATCCTCGGCCTGGCCCAGCAGGAGATCCGCCAGCACGGTTCCCGCCTCATCACGCACCGTGATCCGCGTGCCCGCCTGCTCGCCGCCGGCCGCCAGGCCCAAACGGCCATGCTTGTCAGGATCGGCCGTGCGGGCTCCAATATAGGTCAGACCGGTCAGCAAGCGGTCCAGCGTCGCCAATTGCCCGGTGCGCACGGGGTAATTGTCCCGGCTGGGCATGACCCAGCCGTCCGGACCGCGCTCCAGGACAAATTCGTCCGTGGCACTGTCGATGGTGATACTGCGCGCCGCCTCGACACTTTGCGCCCAGTCCGGGAGGACCGGGCCGGCCACATCCGGCGCCCAGCCACGGCTCGCCTGCATCCAGCCGGCCGCAAGGGCCAGGACGAGCATGATCAGGGCCGCGCCTCCAACCATGCCGAGACGCCGGAGTCTCTGCCGGTCCATGGGCTGGCTCATGCGCGCCTCCGGCGACGGAACAGGCTGCCGGCAATACCGGCCAGGATGATGAGCGCCGGCGGCAGCCCAATGGTCCAGAACTGGAGATTGGCATTCAGCGCGTCGATATCGCGCCGGAAATCCCGTTCGACCGTGCGCAGTTCGGCGCGGCGCTCGGCAATCTGTTCGCGCAGATTGGCAGCCTCGGCGCGGGCATCCGCGCCGCCATTGCCGAGAAGGGCGGAAGTGGAGCCTTGCAGGGTCAGCGCGGTGAGCCGGGTTTCGGCCTCGGCAATCTCGGTTTCCAGGCGCTCCTGGACTTCCACATAGCGGGCTTCTGCCTCCTCGCGCAGCCGGTCGACCCGGCTCATCGGGCGTACGGACGGGGTCCGCGAGCGCAATCCGATCAGGGCGGAATCACCGGCGGCCATATCGATCAGATTCATCACCAGGATGAGATTGTCCGCCACCAGGCTTTCCCCGACCGCCGGGTCATTGCGCACATAGAAACTGTCATCCAGCCAGTCCGCATCGGCCACCACCGTGATGTCGACCGGCTGGCCGGCCTGGTCCACATGGTCGGCGGGCGAGAACAGGATATCGCCCGGCGGGGGTCCGTCGGGGAAGGCGGTTTCGAACACGCCGGAGGCACGCGCGGCCAGGATGAGCGGTTCCGGCGAAACGACATAATTGCGCAGCAGATCGTCCGGACCGGGCGAGCCGGCGGCGATGTCGGCGTCCAGAATGGCGCCGTCCGCACTCGTCGTGACCAGGGGTGTGACGGTGACATGCTCCAGGCCAATCTCTTCCAGCCGGCCCGGCGAGCCGAAATTCACGCCCAAATCCAGCGTCGCCGTGGACACATCCGTACGCGACATCTGCTCCGGCCCGGCGGAGAACCAGAGCGGATAAGCCCGGCGGCGGGCCCGGCCATCGGCTTCGACAATCTCCACCGGCAGGCCCAGCGTGCGGTCCATGGCCACCGTCTGGGGATCAAAGGCCACGCCCCAGCGCGCCAGAAGCGGTCCCAGATCGGAGGCGCGGCGCGCGCGCAGCGGCGGCAGTCCGTCCGGCCCGGGCCGCAGGGCGAGATGGGCCAAGGGATCCAGGAAAGCCAGGATCCGGCCCCGGGTCAGGGCATACTGGTCGATCATGTAAAGCTGCGACCGGTCCAGTTCCGGCGGATGCAGGATGAGCAGGGCTTCCGCATCGGGCAGGCTGTCGAAGTCCGGCTCCACCCAGACCAGGTCATAGGCCCCGGCCAACTCGCGGACGAAACGGTTGGGCGCCCCATTGTCCGGCGTGATCGGCAGGCTGGTCAGCATCGCCAGACGCGGGCGGGACGGACGGTCCAGCTCGGACAGGAGCCGGGTCAGCTCGTATTCCAGACGGGCCTCGGAATCCTCACGGAAAAGCGGGATCACCGCCTGGTCATCGACGGAATTGCGCGCCACCAGTCCGAAATACAGGGTCTCGCCACTCTCTGTCGGCATCGGGGTCAGACCGGCGGCAATGACCGCATCCTCATCCGCCGAGAAGGGTTCCGGATCGATCTCGGTGAGCCGGATCAGCCCGCCCGACCGGTCCGAATAGGCCTGCAGCATCTCGCGGACACGACTGGCATAGGCCCGGATCGCCGGGTATTGCGCCGCTTCCGCGCGGGAATAATAGAAACGCCATTCCACCGGCTCGCTGAGCCGGTCCATCACTGCCACGCTCCCGTCGGACAGGCGGTAGAGCCCGTTCTCGGTCAGATCGACCCGCCAGGCGCGGAAGATCTGTCCGGACAGCTGATTGCCCGCCAGGAAGAGCACGACCAGGCTGAGGATCATTAGGGGCAGATAGAGGCTGCGCTTCATCGTCCGCCTCCGCGCCGCTCGGCGATCAGCACACCGGCGAGAGCCAGGGACACCGTGATCAGGCCGGCAAAATAGATCAGGTCCGGCACGCCGATCACGCCCTGGCGGAAGGCGTTGTAATGATCCAGCGCGCTCAGCCCGGCGACGAATTCGGAGACCAGGGCCGGGGCATTCTCGCCCAGCGCTGCCAGCACGAAGGGCAGACCAGCCATGGTCAGCAGGAAGGCCGCGCCTGCGCCCAGCACGAAGGCGACGACCTGGTTTGCGGTCGTCGCCGACAGGGCCTGGCCGACCGCCAGATAGGCACCGGCCAGCAGGAGCGTGCCCAGATAGCCGGTGGCAATGGCGGCATTGTCCGGCTCACCCAGATAATTCACCGCGATCCACATCGGGAAGGTCAGCAGGATGGCCAGGGCCGCCACACTCCAGGCGGCCAGGAATTTGCCCGCCGCCATCGCCCAGAGCGGGATGGGCAGGGCCATCAGGAATTCCAGCGTGCCGCGATCGCGCTCCTCCGCCCAGGCCCGCATCGCCAGGGCCGGCATCAGCACGACCAGAAGCCAGGGCAGATAGTCGAACAGGGGCGCCAGATCGGCGCGATTGGTGTCGAAAAAGCGCCCGACATGAAAGGCGAAGGCCGGGGCGGCAAAGGCAAACACCGCCAGGAAGACATAGGCGAGCGGGGTCTGGAAATAGGCGGTCAGCTCCCGCCGGTACACAGCCACAAGACCGGACATCAGGACACGGCCTCCATCCGCGCATCATTCCGGGTCAACGCGCGGAACGCCCCTTCGATCCCGTGATCCGGTGCGGTCCTGGCCAATTCGTTCGGCGTGCCATCGAACAGCAGGCCGCCGCGGGCAATGATGATGGCGCGTGAACACACGGCCGGGACTTCTTCCAGGATATGGGTGGAGATGATGATCGCCTTGTCCGGCGCCATCTCGCGGATCAGGGCGCGCACCCCGTCCTTCTGGTTCGGGTCGAGACCATCGGTCGGCTCATCCAGGATCAGCACGGGCGGATCATGGGCGATCGCCGCGGCCAGGGCGGCGCGGCGCTTGTATCCCTTGGACAGGGTGCCGATCGGCTGGTCCGCATAATCCTCCAGCCGCGCCCGTTCCAGCGCCAGCTCGCAGGCCCGTTTCAGGGCGGCACCGGAGAAGCTGCGGGCGCGCAGGCCGAACTCCACGAAACTGCGCGGGGTCATGGACGGATAGGCCGGTGCGCCCTCGGGCAGATAGCCCAGCCGGGCCTGCGCCTCGAGCCGGTCGGCGACGCAATCATGGCCGCCGATCATCGCCTTGCCGCCATCCGGTTCCAGACCGCCGGCGAGCATGCGCATTGTCGTGGTCTTGCCGGCCCCGTTCGGTCCGAGAAAGCCCAGCACCTCGCCCCGCTCCAGGATGAAGCTGACACCATTGACGGCGCGGTGCGGTCCGAAATCCTTGATCAGGCGGTCGGCGACCAGCATGGGCGGGGGGCCTCAAATGAGCGACACGCCTAGCGTTAGCGCGGTGCGCCCGGCTTGACCAGTGCGAAGGCAAGTTAACGTTTTTGCGGAGGTTTGGGGTGTCGACCGGTTCGCAATTCCATGACCCGGGGGGCTGGGGGGGCTGTCTAAATCCAGGATCTGGAACATTGACGCGACCGGCCGACCTGTTGGACGGTGATGGGGCGCTATGGCCGCAACGCGTCAAGAATGTGGCGAAACCGGGGCAGCGCGTGAAATGTTTGTAAGTTGAAAACCCGCATTTCAACTCACAGGAGAAATTGAGTGAAATCAGGACCTCAGCCCGCGAATCCCGCTCCGGCGTCCATCATGTGGACGCGCCAGGAACTGGACGCGATCCTGAGCCTGTACGGTCAATTCGTCGCCCGCGGTGAGTGGAAGGACTATGCCATTGACGGGCTGCGCGACACGGCGGTCTTCTCGATTTTCCGCCGCCACAGCGAAATGCCCATGTTCACGGTGGTGAAAACCCCGGCCGATGCGCACCGCCAGGGCATGTACAAGGTGGTCGCCATGGGCGGCCAGATCCTCAAGCGCGGCCATGACCTCAAACAGGTCCTGCGCATTTTCGACAAGAAGCGCTTCAACGTCATCGACTGACCCGGCCCGGCATCCAGGCAAAAGAAAACCCCCGGAGCCTGGGGCGCCGGGGGTTTCCTGTGTGCGATGTCCGCAATCCTATTCGCGGCTGCCGAGCAGCGACAGGATGATCTGGAACATGTTCACGAAGGCCAGATACAGGTTCAGGGCACCCATATTCGTCAGCACGGCCATCGAGCGATGATCACCGGCGACCTGGTAATAGGTGACTTTCAGCGCCTGCGTCTGCCAGGCCGTCACGCCCGCCATCAGCAGCAGGACCGCAAACTGGAGCAGGAGTTCCAGCATGGAGGACTGGAAGAAGAGGAAGTTCAGGATACCCAGAACGACCGCGCCCAGAACCGCCATGAAGAGGAAGCTCTGCATCGGCATCAGATTGCGCTTCGTCGTGTAGCCGAACACCGACAGGCCCATGAAGGCCGCCGCGGTGATCACGAAAGCCTGGGCAATCGTGCCGAAATCAAGGCTCAGCGAACGGCCGGTCACCGTCTGCACAGCCTCGTTTTGCTGGGCGATGATCACCCACATGGAGAGCGAGGCGCCGATCAGGCCGACAATCGCCCAGTACAACAGGGCCGATCCGACCGGTGACGGATTGCGCATGAAGAACATCGACCCGAAGAGCAGGGCAATCGGGCCCCACTGGACCAGATAGATCAGCGGCGTGCCAAAGACGAGCTGGGTCAGGGGCGGCACGGTGCCGACGGCAAACGCAATGGCCGCCGAAATGAGCAGGCCCAGACCCATCTTGTTGTAGACGCCGAGCATGAAGGAACGCAGGCCGGCATCCACCGACATGTCCATCGCCGGAGCGCCGCCATAGGTGCGGGAGAAATCATTCATCGTTGCGACTCTTTCAGTTCGTGACGCGTCCTTCGGACGCTTTGATCCGTAATATCGTGTCATGATGGCCGATTGGCAAGGCGGGACGCAGTGGGGGTTGCGTCCCCCCTGACGAAAACCTGTCAGGGTTTGCGGACGCCTCCGAACCGGCCTAGGTCTTCTGCCTGGTAAAGGAATTTCCCATGTCACTGCGCCTGTTCGCCGCCATTCCGGTGCCCGAGGAGATCGGGCGGGACTATCTGCGCCTGCAGAAGGGTGTCCCGGGTGCGCGCTGGCGGCCGCTGGAGAACTTTCACATCACGCTGCGCTTCTTCGGTGAAATGGACGAGCGCCAGGCCGAGGATCTCGATGCCGAGCTCGCCCATATTGCCCTGCCCGCCTTCCCGGTCGAGCTGGATGGCGCGGACTGGTTCGGCAAGGCCGACCCCCATGCCCTTTGGATGAGTGTGAAGGCACCGGACACGCTGGCCCGGCTCAACCAGGGCTGCGAGCGGGCCGCCCGCAAGGCGGGCTTGGCCCCTGACACGCGCAAATACACGCCGCACATGACGATCGCCTATCTCAACAAATCCCCGGTCGAGAAGGTCCATCGCTTCGTCCAGCGGGCCGCGGATGTGAAAACGCACCCTTGGCAGGTGACGCATTTCTCGCTCTTCGCCAGTTGGACCCATCGCGGCGAGGCCAATATCTACGAAGCCTTGGCCGACTATCCGCTGGGATGAGCCAGGCGGGCGATCAGCCCGTCCACGCCGGCCTCGATCTGGTCGAGAACCCGTTCGAACCCGTCATCATGGCCATAATACGGGTCCGGCACATCCCGCTCGGCGGGCGCGTCCACCCAATCCATCAGTCGCGAGACCCGACCGCCGCTCCGGCCCGGTGCCAGGCGGCGCAAAAAGCGTTCATGACTGGCATCCATCGCAATGAGATGGTCGAACCGGTCAAAATCCGCCCGGTCCACGGCGCGTGCGCGCAGGGGCGAAAGATCATAGCCGCGTCGCGCCGCGGTCTCGGTGGCCCGCTCGTCGGGGCTTTCCCCTGCATGCCAGTCCCCGGTGCCCGCACTGTCGATCACCCAGTCCAGCCCCAGCGCCGCGATCCGCGCACGGGCGACGCCATCGGCCGTTGGCGAGCGGCAGATATTCCCGGTGCAGACAAACAGGATGCGCATTAATCGGCATCCACCTCGAACGCCCCCGGCAGGACGGTCAGATGCCAGTCCTCGCCGGTGCGGTAGAGCCAGAACACATCGCCATAGGCGGTCTCCGCCAGACGGCCCTCGGCATTGCAGCCCGCCTCGCCCGCCGCTTCGGGACCGGCGAACTCGACCATCCACAAACAGCTCGTATTGGAATGCTCGCCGGTCAGCGTCCAGCGCACCGGTTCCTGCCGTGTCTCGCGGAAGGCGTCCGAGCGCGGCCGCTCGATCATTTCGCCTTCCGTGCAATCAACCGCATACCCGTCCACCGCCTGGTGGGCGACCACCTCGCGGCCGCCGGCTGCGGCGGTCAGGCGGGTCCGGCAGGCAGCGCTGGCATAGGCGCGGTCGACCGAGGGCGCACCGATGAGCTCGGTCAGCCGCACCACCATCGCCTCACCCTGCGCACTCAGGGGGCAGGACATGCCATTGCAGTCGGGGGAAATCTTCCGGGCATGCCGCACCACAAGGACATGCTGGTCTGCGGCTTCCAGCGCCGGCTGGAGGGCCGGGTCGGCCAGCGCCAACAGGGCCGGCCGGTCGAAATCATCATCCGCCAGGGCCGGTCCGGTCCACAGGACCGCTGCCATCATCACGGCTCTCAACATGGCCGTCCTCCAGGATCATTGAACTGTCGGATGAATTCAGCCCCGATTGCGAATCGGCGCAAGCTCGGCCCGTCAGATTTCGACGCCGGCGTCCGGTTCCAACTGGAAGCGCAGGGTCACAATGGCCCGCGTACCCCGGTCCAGCTCGCTTTTGAAGGCCAGGTTTCCGTCCATCAATTCCGCCAGCCGCCAGCAGATGGAGAGGCCGATCCCCGAATGGGCCCCGGTTTGCAAGGCCGGCCCCTGATTGGCCTGTTCCAGATCGGAGGCCGACATGCCGATACCGCTGTCCTCGATGACAAAACGGATCTCCACATGATCGGCATCAATGGGTTGGCTGGAGGCGTGGACACGGATCTCGCCGGACGGGGTGAATTTCACGGCATTGGAGAGAAGATGCGTCAGGATCTGCCGCACCCGGACCGGGTCTCCGATGACGGAGCGTTCGTCCAGGCTCTCACAGTCACAGGTCAGGGCGAGGCCCTTTTCCCGGGCGAGCGGCTCGAACAGGCCGACCGCGGCCCGGCTGACATCGGCCGGATGGAACAGGCTGGAGCGCAGTTCGACGCGATTGGTCTCCAGCAGGGACAGGTCGAACACATCGCTGACCCGCGCAAGCATGGCCTTGGCCGATTGCTCCAACGTGTTGAGCAGTTTGCGCTGATCCTTGTCGAGTCCCGTATTGGACAGAAGGCTCGCCAGACCGATCACGCCGTTCAGCGGTGTGCGCAATTCATGGCTCAGCCCCATCATGAATTCCGACTTGGCCAGGCGGAAATGCCGCTCATGTTCGGCTTCGCTCTTGAGCTCGGCCGCTTCGTTGTCCCGATGGCTGATTTCGTGTTCCAGCGCATCGGCGCTTTCATGGACACGGTTGAGCAGGCGGTTGATCCCCCGGAACAGGAGCACAAGACCCGTCAGAAAAAGGCCTGTGGCGACCAGATTGGTCAGCCATCGCAAGCCGGATTCCACAGCCTCGGATATCTGTTCGGCATCCCCCATGCCGACCAGGAAAGGGCCCCCGATAACGATCAGGAATTGAGCGCCGTAATACACGCCCCAGATGGCCAGCCCCGCCGTCATGAGCGGCAGGGAGGCGGCCGCTTCAGCCGTCCGGATGACGCGCGCATTCCGCCACAGGACCCAGATCGCCAAGGCTGCCGCCGCTGCGAGTCCGAAATCCATCATACTGGTCAGAAGGACCGAGCGCATCTCGTCACCCGCCCGCTATCATCACCAAGGGTTGTGTCAATCTATCCCCCGAACGTCTTTACGCATTGTTAACCGCCCCACCCAGCCAACCCGGGCAGGGTCGCCGGACCGGCTTGGCGTGTAAAGCACGGACAGGGCACAATGAATTTTTCATTCATCGGCCCTGGTCCGGGTGATTCGGTCAATCATTGCGCCCGAGGCGGCGCTTGCGGCGAGCCAGAAGTTGCAGGCGCA
This sequence comes from Maricaulis alexandrii, assembly GCF_005871165.1. Lineage (GTDB taxonomy): Bacteria > Pseudomonadota > Alphaproteobacteria > Caulobacterales > Maricaulaceae > Maricaulis > Maricaulis alexandrii. The sequence goes on from NZ_SWKP01000005.1 coordinate 138,407, forward strand.
AGGCATTGAGACGAATGAAGCCTTCCGCATCTTTCTGGTCGTACACCTCGTCTTCCTCGAAGGTGACGTGGGCTTCCGAGTAAAGCGTGTGGGCCGAGGAACGGCCGACCACATTGGCGGAACCCTTGTAGAGTTTCAGGCGAACATCACCGGTGACATACTCCTGGCTGACATCAATGGCCGCCTGCAGCATTTCACGCTCCGGCGAGAACCAGAAGCCTTCATAGAGAAGCTTGGCATAGCGCGGCATCAGCTCGTCCTTGAGGTGCGCGGCACCCCGGTCCAGCGTCAGCTGCTCGATCCCGCGATGCGCCGCCATCAGGATGAACCCACCCGGGGTTTCATAAATGCCGCGGGATTTCATGCCCACAAAACGGTTCTCGACCAGGTCGAGACGCCCGATCCCATGCTTGCGGCCCAGCTCATTCAGCGCCGTCAGCAAGGTGGCCGGCGACATCGCTTCGCCATTGATCGCGGTGGCATCGCCACGCTCGAAACTGATCGTGACATATTCCGGCGTGTCCGGCGCATCGACCGGATCGACGGTGCGCTGGAAGACGATATCGGAGGCTTCTTCAGCCGGATCTTCCAGCACCTTGCCCTCCGAGGAGGTGTGCCAGAGATTGGCATCCACGGAGAAGGGGGCTTCGCCGCGCTTGTCCTTGGCCACTTCGATACCGTTCTGCTCGGCATAGGCGATCAGCTTGGTGCGCGAATTCAGGTCCCATTCGCGCCAGGGGGCGATCACGCGCAGATCCGGGTCCAGCGCATAGACGCCCAGCTCGAAACGGACCTGGTCATTGCCCTTGCCGGTCGCGCCATGGGCCACGGCATCCGCACCGGTCTCGTGGGCGATCTCGACGAGACGCTTGGAGATCAGCGGACGGGCGATCGAGGTGCCCAGCAGGTAGAGGCCTTCATAAACGGCATTGGCCCGCACCATCGGATAGACGAAATCGCGCACGAATTCCTCGCGCAGATCCTCGATGAAGATGTCCTTCACGCCTGCGGCTTCGGCCTTTTTGCGCGCCGGTTCCAATTCCTCGCCCTGGCCGAGATCGGCCGTAAAGGTCACGACTTCGGCGTCATAATGATCCTGGAGCCATTTCAGGATGACCGAAGTGTCGAGACCGCCGGAATAGGCAAGAACGACCTTTTTGACGGGCTTTTTGGCAGGCATGTGCATGTCCTTTTCGAGTTTCCCTGCGCGTAGCGCCACATTCGTGCGGGTGCAAGGATTTCCTTCGGACCGAAGCGCTGGACAGTCAGCGCGGGCATGCCATTCTCCCGCCCATGTTTCGATCCGGCCTGTCCCGTTTTTCGCGTTTTCGCGGTCGCCGCGCCCGTTTCGAGCACGGTCCCCAGGACGGGGCCGGGCTGGACACGCGGCTGAACGCCCTGTGCGACGAGGCCCGGGCGATGGGCCTGAACACACCTCAGGCCTTGCTGGAATATCTCGACGCGCGCGGCCTCGACACGGCCCTGCCGCGCCTGACGAACTGCCTGACCGCCCTGTCGCGGGCCGAGGGCCCGCTCGCGCCGGACCAGTTCGGTGCGGATCTGCCCCTGGACAGTCTCGACCTGCTGGAAAGAGCCGTCGGCGACAGGCTCGCCATTCCGGACTTCGCTCATTTCTGCCATCGCGTGTCCGGCTTTTTCAGCTATGCCCGGGACAATCGGCGCGGACAGATTGCCGACTACATCCCCGAGCTGGCGCACCAGGATGAGGACGGGTTCGGCCTGGCCCTGTGCTCGATCGATGGCCAGCGCTTCAATCTCGGTGAGGCCCAGACCGGGTTTTGCCTGCAATCCGTGGTGAAACCGCTCAACTATGCGCTCGCGCTCGCCCTCAATGGCGAAAGCCTGGTCCACACCCATGTCGGCCGCGAACCCTCCGGCCGCCGCTTCAATGAGCTGGCCCTGGATCCGGACGGACGGCCCCATAATCCGATGATCAATGCCGGGGCGATCATGTGCGCCGCCCTGATCCGCCCGGCCCAGAGCGTCGAGGCGCGCGCCGAACTGGTCCGCCGCTTCGTCCTGTCGGCAGCCGGCGGGGCCGGCTGTACGCTCGACGAAGCCGTCTACCGGTCCGAACTGGAAACGGCCGCCCGCAATCGCTCCCTCGTCAACATGATGGACGAGCATGACGCCTTTCCGCCGGGCACGGACACCAAGGCCGCGCTCGACCTGTATTTCCGGACCTGTGCCCTGACGCTGGATTGCGATGCCCTGTCCGTGGTCGCGGCCATGCTGGCCAATGGCGGGGTCTGTCCGGTCACCGGCCACCGGGTCATCGACCCGGGCATCGTGCGCCACACCCTCTCCCTCATGCTGACCTGCGGCATGTATGACTATTCCGGCGAGTTCGCCTTCACCGTCGGCCTGCCGGCCAAGTCCGGCGTGTCCGGCGGGCTGATGATCGTCATTCCGGGCGTGGGCGGTTTCGGACTCTGGTCACCGCGCCTGGACCGGCAAGGCAATTCAGTCCGCGGTGTGGAATTCTGCCAGCGCCTGATCGAAGACTATCCCTTCCACATCTTTGCCGGGGTCGCCTCGGAGTGAGGTGACCATGATCCGCTTGATCTTGGCGCGGGGAACGGCCTAAAAGCGCGCCATGTCCAAGACCTCAGACCCCCGCCTCATCGTCGCGCTTGACCTGCCGTCGACCGACGAAGCCTGGACGCTGACCGAAACGGTCGGCGACGCTGTCGACTACTACAAGATCGGGCTCCAGCTCTTTCCGCTCGGCGGAATGGATCTGTGCCGCCGCCTGAAAGCGGCCGGCAAATCGGTCTTCCTGGATTTCAAGCTTCACGACATCCCGGCCACGGTGGAGAAAGCCACGCGCTCGATCACCCAGGGCGGGGCCGACCTCTTGACCGTGCACGCCGAACCGCCGGTCATGCGCGCGGCGGTGGCGGGCTGCGAGGGCTCGGACCTGCAAATCCTCGGCGTCACCGTGCTGACCAGTTATGACGATGCCATGCTGACCGAGATGGGCTATGCCTACGGAGCGCGCGACCTGGTCCTGCGCCGGGTCGAACAGGCGCTGGAATGCGGCGTTCACGGCATTGTTGCCAGCGCCCACGAGGCTGCGGAAATCCGTCAGCGCTTCGGCGATGGCTTCCACATCGTCACGCCGGGCATCCGTCCCGCCGGCGCCGATATCGGCGACCAGAAACGCGTCGCCACACCGGCCAAGGCGCTCAGCGAAGGTGCCAGCCATCTCGTGGTGGGCCGTCCGGTCAATGCCGCCCCTGATCCGGCACAGGCCGCCCGGGACATTGTCGCGGAAATGCAGTCCGTTCCGGCCTAATTATAGGGATAAGCGCGCCGCGGCGTGATCACAGGGGCCGAGATCACAGGGGCCGGGATCACGGGTGCGTCCAGCGACCGGACCTGACGGGTCAGGGTCGTGTTCGCACCGGCAAATCCGGTCTGCACCCGGCCCGAGGCATCGATCAGGATCAGGCCGCGAAAGGCGTAAACCGGCCGGAAAACCGGCTGCTCGACGCCGCCCGTCAACGATCCGGTGAAGAAATCATCCGCCAGCACAACCCGCTCCGGCGTCCCGGTGACCGGACCCGGCGCTGCCATCCGCACCGGCGCTGGCGCAACGGGTTGCGGTTGGCGCGGCGGCGCGCCGGCCAGGCGGAGCTGCGCTGGCTGTGCGGTGTCGGCCGAAAAGCGGCAGGCAGGTCCGGTATAGGTCCCGGCCCGGGCCGCTGCGATATCCTCGGCCGAGCAGACACGGTCCGGCACGGCCTGCCCCAGCGCACTGGCGGGCAGGATGAGCGCGGCCGCGAAAGCCAACAGGATCGGGCGAAAGTGTGCCATAGCGGCACACTAGCGCCTTCCCGGCGGATCACTAAGCCAATGCGCGCCTCAGGCGAAATGGCAGATCAGAAATCGCTGATCATGCCCTTCTTCTCCCAGTCGCCGAAGCGTGTGGGTTCCGGGCCCTTGCGGCCGCCCAGCTCGACGGGGCGGTCCTCTTCCACGGCCTCTGCCCGGCGGGCCTCCGCCTCGGCCAGGGCCCGTTTGGCGGCCTCGCTCAGCGGTTTGCGCTCGGAGGGGACGGCGGACGCCTGCGTCCCGTCTTGTCTGGTCTCGTCAGTCATACCACTTATCTAGTCCGACACGGCCGCCAAGGCCATGCGTGATGGAGTTTGGACAACAGATGACTGCCAATGGTCTGAGAACCTTTATGCTTCTGGCCGGGATGACGGCCTTTTTCATGGGGATCGGCTATCTCCTGGGCGGGCCGGCCGGCGCCATGCTCGCCCTGGTCGTCGCAGCCGGGATGAATTTGTTCGCCTGGTGGAATTCCGCCGACATGGTGCTGCGCATGCATGGCGCGCGTGAGATCACCCCGTCGGAGACGCATCCGGCCCTGCGCCAGTATGCGCTGGATGTGCAGCACCTGGCCCAGCGCGCCGACCTGCCGCCGCCGCGCGTTTTTGTCATCGAGACAGACCAGCCTAATGCCTTCGCGACCGGACGGGATCCGTCGCACGCCGCCGTGGCGGCCACGACCGGCCTGCTCGCCCGCCTCAATCGCGAGGAAGTGCAGGGTGTGATGGCGCACGAGCTGGCGCATGTGAAGAACCGAGACACGCTGACCATGACCGTCACCGCCACCCTGGCCGGTGCGATCGGCATGCTGGCGAATTTCGCGCTCTTTTTCGGCGGCAATAACCGCGCCGGCCTGATCGGCTCCATCGCGTTGGCGATCTTCGCCCCGATGGCCGCCATGCTGGTGCAGAGCGCGATCAGCCGCGCCCGCGAATACGAGGCCGACCGGATCGGTGCCCAGATCATGGGCAAGCCGATGGCCCTGGCCAGCGCGTTGGAGAAGATCGAGCGTTCGGCCCGCCAGACCCTGAACCCGGCCGCCGAGCGCAATCCGGCCACCGCCCACATGTTCATCATCAACCCGCTCAACGGGCGCAATATGGACAATCTCTTCTCCACCCACCCGGACACGGCCAACCGGATCGCGAAACTGCGCGAAATGGCCGGCGCGGCCGCTCCGGTCCAGTCCGGACCCTGGGCGCCCCGGGGGCCGTGGGGTTAGGGCCTACCTGCATGGCGGGTTTGCGGCCAGAAAACATCGACGGGACCGGGCCCGCGTGCTAGCTCCGCGCCGATGACTGACGGACTTGCCTCGCGGCGCTCGGCCGCCCACGCCTACATGGCCATCATGTCCCAGCGCAAAACGCTGGAATCGGCCCTGGAACACACACGCGGCTATCGCGAGATGGAGGCGCGCGACCGGGCCTTTGCGCGCGCCATCCTGGCCACGACCTTCCGCCGCCATGGCCAGACCCTGGCCGTCCTGTCCAAGCTTCTCGCCAAACCGCTGGAAGAGACGCCGGAACCGGCCGTGGCCCTGCTCGTCACCGGCGCGACCCAGCTCCTGTGGATGGACGGTGCCCCGCATGCCGTGGTCTCCACCACGGTCGCCCTCGCCGCGGAGAACAAGGCGGCGTTCGGCCTGAAAGGCCTGATCAATGCCGTCCTGCGCAAGGTCGACAAGGAAGGCCGCGACCTCGCAGCCCGCACGGCCCCGCGCGACAATCTCCCCGACTGGATGGCCCGCGCCTGGCGCAAGGCCTACGGTCCCGGCGCCCTGGCCCGCATGACCAATGTCCTGATGGACCCGCCACCGCTCGACATCACGGTGAAAGACCCGGCCGAACGCGAAAAATGGGCCGAAGCGCTCCATGCGGACATCCTGCCGACCGGCACGCTGCGCCGCCGGGAAATCGGCGATGTCACTCAATTGCCGGGCTATCGCGACGGCACCTGGTGGGTGCAGGACGCAGCCGCCGCCATTCCCGCGACCCTGCTGGGCGTGAAAGAGCGCGACCACGTGCTGGACATGTGCGCCGCGCCGGGCGGCAAGACGCTGCAGCTCTCCGCCCTGGGCGCCCGCGTCACCGCGATCGACAGTTCTGCCGGACGGCTGAAACAATTGCGCGACAATCTCGGCCGCACGCACTTGCGCGCCAATGTCGTCGCCGAGGATGGCCGCCGCTACAAGCCGAAAGGCCCCGCCGACGCCATCCTGCTGGATGCGCCCTGCACGGCGACCGGTACGCTGCGCCGCCACCCCGAGGCGGCCCAGATCAAGAAACCCGGCCAGGTCGCCAAAATGGTGAAACTCCAGCTGGAGCTGGCCAATGCCGCCGTGCGCTTCCTGCGCCCGGGCGGCACGCTGGTCCTGTGCACCTGTTCGCTACAGCCGGAAGAGGGCGAGGGGCTCGCCGCCGAACTCCTCAAGCGCCAGAGCGAACTCGTCGTGCGCCCGATCCAGGACGGGGAAGTGCCCGGTCTTGAAGACGCCATCACGCCGGAGGGCTGGCTGCGCCTCACCCCGGCCCTGTGGGCGGAAAAGGGCGGACTGGACGGTTTCTTCATCGCCCGCTTCGAAAAGCGCATTTCGGCTTAAAATCACCGGGAAACGTGCGCATCGCTTGCGCGCGTGAGGCCCCGCTGTTATCGGATCGACATGTCCAAATCCGTGATTATTTCGCCGTCCATCCTCTCGGCTGACTTCGCCAAGCTCGGCGAGGAAATCCGCGCGATCGACGAAGCCGGCGCCGACTGGATCCATGTCGACGTCATGGACGGGCATTACGTGCCCAATATCACCATCGGTCCGGCCGTGGTGAAAGCCCTGCGTCCGCACTCGAAGAAGACCTTCGACGTGCATCTGATGATCGAACCGGTCGACCCTTATCTGGACGCTTTCGCGGAGGCCGGATCGGACATCATCACGGCCCATCCGGAAGCCGGGCCGCATTTCCACCGCACGGTCCAGAAAATCCGCTCCCTGGGCGTGAAGGCCGGCGCGGCCCTCAACCCGTCCACCGACCCCGCGATCATCGACTATGTCCTGGACGAGCTGGATCTGGTCCTGGTGATGAGCGTCAATCCGGGTTTTGGCGGGCAGAGCTTCATCGACAGCCAGCTGCGCAAGATCGAGCAGATCCGCTCGATGATTGATGCGCGCGGCCTGAAGACGATGATCGAGGTGGATGGCGGCGTGAACCCGGAGACCGCCAAATCCTGCCGCGATGCCGGCGCGGATGCGCTGGTGGCCGGATCCGCGGTCTTCCGCGGCGGGCCGGACGCCTATCGCGACAACATTCACGCCCTGCGCGGCTGATCGTCATGGCTCGCGCGGTGCGTCTGTCCGACTATGCCGGCGCCGCCATGATGGGTTTGCGCCGGGAAGCCTCCGCCACACTGAATGCGGTCGGACTTCCCATGGGCTTCCAGGGGCTGGGCGGCTTGCCCGACGCGCTGGATATCCTGCCCGACGATCTCTATGCCGCCGACCCTGACCGGGGCGAGGCCATCGCCGTGGGCCGGTTCGCCCTGGCTGGTGATGTCCATGTCGTCGAGACCGCCCGCGATATCTGGCACGAACCCGCACCGACCCGCGCCTTCGCCCGACGTCTGCACGGTTTCGGCTGGCTGCGCGATTGCCTGGCCAATCCTGAAGACGGCAGCGATGCCCAGGCCCGCGAGCTGGTGGACAGCTGGATCGAGGCCTTCGGTCGCTGGAACGGTTTCGCCTGGTCCCATGGTGTGCTCTCGGCCCGAATCCTGAACTGGCTGCGTTGTGGCGAGGTCCTGTTCAACACGGATGATACGGACCGCAAGGCGCGCCGCCTGCGCTTTCGCACCCTGCTGCGCCAGGCGCGCTATCTTCAGCGCTCCCTGCCCATTGCCCATGACGGCGCCATCCGCCTGCGCTGCGCCACCGCCCTGGCCCTGACCGGACTCTGCCTGCCGCGCCAGGCGGCCCTTCAAAAAGCGGGCCTGCAGGCCCTTTCGCGGGAAGTCGCCCGCCAGATCCTGCCCGATGGCGGCCATGTTTCCCGTTCGCCGCGCGCCTGCGCGGAAACCCTGATCGATCTGGTCACCCTGCGCGATGCCGCCGAGCGCGCCGGTGTCGCCTTGCCGGCCGACATCGACCGCGCCATGGACCGGCTCGCCCCGATGGCCCGCTTCTTCCGCATGTCCGATGGTGGCCTGGCCAGTTTCCATGGCGGCGGGGAATGCGACCACACCGCCCTGGCGCATGCGCTCGACCGCGATGACGTCCAGGCCAAACCCTTCGGTTTCGCACCCCATTCCGGCTATCACCGCGCCGAGGCCGGCGGCGCGACGATCCTTCTGGATGTCGGCAAGCCGGCGCCCGGCGCTCTGGGCACGAGCGCCCATGCCAGCGCCCTGGCCTTCGAACTCTGCACCTCCGCGGGGCGGCTGGTGGTCAATTGCGGCTGGCATGACGACCAGCCGGCCTCCTGGCGCGAGGCGGTGCGGGCCACCGCCGCCCATTCCACCCTGACCTTGGATGAAACCTCCTCTGCCCTGCTCTTCACCCAGGGCTGGAAGCGCGACCTGCTGGGTCCGCGCCTGGTATTTCCCCCCGGCACCGTCACCGCCCGCCGCAATGAAGAAGAGCTGGGCGTCTGGCTGGAGGGCATCCATGAGGGCTATCGCAGCCGCTATGGCCTGTCGCATCGCCGCCGCGTCTTCCTGGCCAGTGATGGCGGGGATTTGCGGGGCGAGGATGCGTTGTTCCGGCCGGTCTCGGACGGCCCGCCCGATGATGTCGATGTGCGCTGGCCCTTCGCCATCCGCTTCCACCTCCACCCCGATGTCCGCGCCTCCCTGTCACGGGACTCCATGAGTGCCCTTCTGGTCCAGCCCGATGGGGATGGCTGGCGCTTCCGCACCGATGGCGGACCGATCCGTCTGGAACGTTCCGTTTATTTGGCAGCCGGAGCACCTCCACAACGGGCCACACAAATAGTAATACAGGGGGATGCCGAACCCTTCGGGGCCGGGGATCGTCCCCCGAACCGGGTTCGCTGGGCATTTCAGCGCTTGGGCCGTATCGGCGGCGCGGGGGGAGACACGGAATGACACGGCCGACGCCGGAGACCCGTCAGACCGCGACGCATCGCAACCAGTTGTCCATGGTCGGGGTCGCCCTGTTCGACCTGTGTGCCGGGGCCTTTTCCATGTGGGCCGCCGTCCTTTTGCGCTACCGGTTCGAACCCATAGATCCGCCGGACCAGATCGTGCTGCAATCCGTGGCGGTCTTCGCCCTGTCCTGCGCCCTGGTCTTCCCGCTGGAAGGCCTGCACCGCGGCCTGTGGCGCTATGCGGCGCTGAATGATGCGGCCCGGATTGTCCGTGCGGTCATCATCGCCAATCTGGTCTTCCTGCCCATTCTCTTCCTGATCAACCGTCTGGAAGGCTTCCCGCGGACCGCCATCCTGATCGACATTCCGATCCTGATCGGCCTTTTGCTCGCCCCGCGCTTCGTGTTCGGCGGATTGCGCACCCAGGGCATACGCGCCCTGCTGCAGGTGGAAGACCGGTCCAAGCCCGCCGCCATCCTGGTCGGGTCGGCCGCCGATCTGGACGAAGCCCTGCGCGATCTGGACCGCCGCAATGGCGCCGCCCCCTTTCGGGCAAAAGGCCTGATCGAACCGAATTCCGAACTGACCGGCCACGCCATTCGCGGGATTCCCGTTCTGGGCGGACTGGGCGCCATTGAGGCCGGGCTGCGCCGTCTGGCCCAGGATGAAGCCAATCCGCCCCGCCTCGTCCTCGCCGGGGATTCTGCGGATGTGGAACTGGTCAACCAGCTGATCCGGATTGCCGCGCGCACCGGGGCCAAACTGTCCCGCGCCCGGCCGGCGGAAGGGCCGGGAGCCTTTTCCCCGGTGGAAGCCGCCGACCTGCTCAACCGGCCACCGCGCCCGCCGAACCTGGAACAGGCCCGGCCATTGATCGAGGGCAAGCGCATCCTGATCACCGGGGCGGGGGGCACGATCGGCTCCCAGCTCGCGAGGCTCGCTGCCACGCTCAATCCGGGCAAGCTGATCTTCTTCGATGCCTCCGAGGCCAATCTCTATGAGATCGACCTGGAGTTTTCCCGCCGGCCCCAGCGCATCGCCTGGCGCGCGATCCTGGGGGATATCCGCGATACCGACCGTCTCGACGCGGTCTTCGCGGAGGAAAAGCCGGATGTGGTTCTGCACGCTGCGGCGCTGAAACACGTGCCGATGAGCGAGCTCAATCCCGGCGAGGCCGTCCGCACCAATGTCATCGGCACGGTCAACACGATCGAGACCGCCAAGCGCCATGGCACCCGCGTCGTCGCCCTGATCTCCACCGACAAGGCGGTCGAGCCGAACAATGTGATGGGCGCCACCAAACGCGCCGCCGAACTCTATGCCCGCAACGCCGCCGGCGATGGCAGCGAGACCCGTATCTGTGTGGTGCGCTTCGGCAATGTGCTCGGCTCCACCGGCTCGGTCGTGCCCCTGTTCGAGCGCCAGATCGAAGCAGGCGACCCGGTCACCATCACCGACCCGGAAGCCACGCGCTATTTCATGACCGTGGAGGAAGCCTCCGGCCTGGTCCTGGATGCCGCCGCCAAGACCGCATTCGACCCGGCCCTCAATGGCGCGCTCTACGTGCTCGACATGGGCAAGCCGGTCTCCATCCTGCGCCTGGCCCGCCAGCTTCTGCGCCTGCGTGGCCGGGATCCGGACATGCCCGGCGCGATCTCGATCGTCGGCCTGCGCCCGGGCGAGAAACGTCATGAGAGCCTCGTCTATGATTTCGAGCGGCGCGAGGAGACCGGGATCGACGGTGTCTGGTGTGTTACGGGCCCCGCCCTGGACCAGGAACAGGTCCGGCAGGCGCTCGATTGTGTTCTGAAAACAACCCATTCCGGCCAGCGCGACGCGGCCGCACCGGCGCTGGAAGCGCTGTGTGCCCTGCGCCCGCGCGAGCGCGCCACATTGACTTGATCACCCGGCGTGGTAACTCGCCGCGCATCCGGGTGGATTGAACGGAGCCCCAACCATGTCCGACCTCGCACTCGCGCCCGTCCGTCGCGCGCTGATTTCTGTTTCCGACAAGACCGGTCTGGTTGAGCGCGGACGCCAATTGGCCGATGCCGGGGTCGAGATCCTCTCCACCGGCGGCACGCTGCGCGCCCTGAAGGATGCCGGCATCCCGGCCAAGGACGTCTCCGAAGTCACCGAATTCCCGGAAATGATGGATGGCCGCCTCAAGACGCTGCATCCGCGCGTCCATGGCGGCCTGCTCGGCCGTCGGGACAATTCCGAGGACCGCGCCTCCATGTCGGAGCATGGCATTCCCAACATCGACCTGCTCTACGTCAATCTCTACCCGTTCGAAGAGACCGTCGCGAAGGGCGGCGAATACGCCGACTGCGTCGAGAATGTCGATATTGGCGGACCGGCCATGATCCGGGCCGCGGCCAAGAACCACGCCTGGGTCAATGTCTGCACCGATGGCGCGGATGTTGATGCCGTGATCGCTGCCATGGGCGAGCATGACGGCGCCACACCCTACAGCCTGCGCCAATCCCTGGCAGCCAAGTCCTACGCGCGTACCGCCGCCTATGATGCGGCCATCTCCAACTGGTTCGCCGACCAGCTGGGCGAGGGTGCTCCGGCCTGGCGCGCCTTTGGCGGCCAGCTCTCCGAAGCCCTGCGCTATGGCGAGAACCCGCACCAGAAGGCCGCCTTCTACACCACGCCGGAAGGCCGCAAGGGCATTGCCACCGCCCGCCAGGTCCAGGGCAAGTCGCTGTCCTACAACAATCTCGCCGATGCCGACGCCGCCTTCGAACTGGCCGGCGAATTCGCGGCGGACGACAAGGCCGCCGTGGTCATCGTCAAGCACGCCAATCCGTGCGGCGTTGCGGTGCATGACAGCCTGGCCGCTGCCTATGAGAAGGCCTTCGCCGCCGACCCGATTTCCGCCTTTGGCGGCATTGTCGCCATGAACAAGACGCTGGATGCCGACACGGCTGGCGAACTGGTGAAGATCTTCACCGAAGTGGTCGTCGCCCCGGATGCCGATGAGGACGCGCTCGCCGTCCTGTCCGGCAAGTCCAATCTCCGCGTCCTGCTGACCGGCGGCATGCCCGATCCGAACCAGGCCGGCTGGCTGACCAAGACGGTCGCCGGCGGTCTCCTGGTCCAGGAGCGCGACACGGCCATGATCGGTCTGGACGAGTTGAAGACCGTCACCGAACGCGCCCCGACCGAAGCCGAACTGGCCGACCTCATCTTCGCCTGGAAAGTGGTCAAGCACGTCAAGTCGAACGCCATCGTCTATGCCCGCAACGGCTCCACCGCCGGGATCGGCATGGGCCAGACCAGCCGTCTGGAAGCCGCCCGCCTTGCCGTCCGCAAGGCCGAAGCCACGGCGGCAGAGAACCAGTGGGATGCACCGCGCACCGAAGGCTCTGTCTGTGCCTCCGACGCCTTCTTCCCCTTCGCCGACGGTCTCAACGCCGCCGTCGAAGCTGGCGCCACGGCCGTGATCCAGCCGGGCGGGTCGATCCGCGACGAAGAGGTTATCGAGGCCGCCAACAAGGCCGGCATCGCCATGGTCTTCACCGGCATGCGCCACTTCCGGCACTAGGCCAGGGCTTCCTCCCGCTTACATTAAAATGCGCGATGTTTGCGCGGGATGTGAATGCATCTTGCGTTGACGCTGCGCGGCTCGTGTCGCCATGGTCACGCCATGACACTTGTCCGCCGGATCCTCATGCCTGTCTCCCTCGTCGCGCTGATCGCGGTATCGGGCTTGGGCGCCTGCGCGATCGGCAATGCGACCGGTCTCTCCGTGCCCCAGCGCAGCCTCGCCGAGCAGCGTGCCCTGTTGGACGGGCACATCGATATCCGCCGGCCCGGAAACGCAGCCGGACCGGTGCCCGCCTTGGTCATGCTGCATGGCTGCGGCGGCTTGCGGCAGGTCCAGGAGGCCTATTCCGACAGGGTATTGGAGGCCGGCTATGCCGTCGTGATCGTGGACTCGAACGGCGCGCGCGGGATTGGCCGTTTCGGAGCGATGAGCCGGGTTTGTACCGCGCAGACCCTGTGGGGGCAGGACCGGGCCGCCGATATCGCCGCCGTACTCGCCGAGCTGCAGGACACGCCCGGCATTGATGGCGACCGGCTCGCCCTTATCGGCTGGAGCCATGGCGGCTGGTCCCTCATGGAGGCGCTGGCCTTCTCCGGCAGCGGCGATCAGCCCCGCGGGCTCAGGGGTCACACCTTATCCCTCACCCCCCGGGTGCGGCTCGCCATCGCGATGTATCCCTATTGCGGCTTTCCGATGCGGACGTCCGGTGCGGATATCGATCCGGACATTCCGCTGCGGGCGATCCTGGCGGAACAGGATGTCATCGCGCCTCACGGGGCCTGTGAGCGCCGCTTCGAACGCGCCGCGGCCGCCGGTGTCGATCTGGACTACAGCGTCTGGGACGGCCAGAGCCATGCCTTCGACGAACCCAATCCGCCGCCGGATCCGCGCATCCGCTACGACGCCGAAGCGGCGCAACGGGCGCGGGAGCAAGTCATTGACTGGCTTGACCAAAGCTTCGGCACCCAGCCCGGTCAGGGCTGAGCAACGGCGGCCATTTCGCTGAGCTGGGTCGCGGCGATGGAGAGTTTCGACAGGGTCCAGGCACCGGAATCGTCCAGCTGGCGCTGCACCGAGTCGACCCGGCCGGCCTCTTCCTCATTGACCGTATTCCAGGCCTCGATCAGGGCATCCGCCCACTCCCGCGACGGGCTCTCGATACCCGCGGACAGCGAGCCGCCAGCCTGTTGCGCAAACCGCATCGCCGAAGCCGTCACCGTCTGCTGGCTGGCATAGAGGTCTTCCATCAACCGCCGCACCGCCAACCGGTCCCAGTGCAGGTCCGACGACACTTCCTGACCCATCCCCCGCAACCGATCAAACCGGAACCGCGCTCCACTGGCGTGATAAATGTAGGCGGTGGACGCCAGTGGCCAGGCATGTTCGCTCGCCATATCAATGACATCGGTAGAGGAGGTCAGCGGACGAAGCTCCGCCACGGCCTGCGCCAGATCCTCCGGCGCACCCGCATTGATGAAGGTCTTCTTGCGCTTGCGGACGCCGGCCCGCTCATGCTCGGAAATGATCTCGTGCACCATGGAGCGCAATTCCTGAACGCCCGCCTGATAGGTGTTCACCACATCACCGATCGATCCGTCACTGGCCGTCGAGGCATTGCGGCCCCGGCGGACCAGCCAATAAGTCTGGCGGCGCAGCAGGCGGATGATCTCCTCGTGCAGACGGATCTGCACCTGGGCCGGCGCCTTGTTGTCCAGCGTATTGATCGCCTGGGTGAGTTCGGAGAAGCCGAAAATCTCCCGGCCCGCTTCAAAGGCCCGGGCAATCGCCGGGACCGAGGCCGTCGTGGAGTCGATGGCCCGGTGGACGAAGGTCGGTCCGCCCAGATTGATCATTTCATTGGCCAGGACCGTGGAAATGATTTCTCGCTTCAGCCGGTGCCCTTCCATGGCCTCGCCATAGGTGTGCAGCCCCTTGGGGAAATAGTTCACCAGCATGGACTTGAAGTGCGGATCATCGGGCACATCCGAGGCCACGAGCTGGTCGAACAGCGTGATCTTCGCATAGGAATTCAGCACGGCCAGTTCCGGCCGGGTCAGGCCTTGTTCCCTGGATTTCAGGGCCCGGACGCCTTCGCTGGACGGCAGGCCTTCCACCTCGCGATCCAGCTGTCCCAGCTCTTCCAGGCGCAGCATGAAGCGTTCATGCGCGTCCAGGTCAGCCTTGGCCGAATGCTCCGCCATGGAAAGCGCCAGTGTCTGGTCGTAATTGTGCCGCAGGACATGGTGCGCCACATCATCCGTCATGGATTCCAGCAGCTTGTCCCGGTCTTCCCGGGACATGTCGCCCCCGCGCATCATCGGACGCAGCAGGATCTTGATGTTCACCTCATGGTCGGAACTGTCGACGCCGGCCGAATTGTCGATGAAGTCCGCATTGGCGCGGCCACCATGTTGGCCAAATTCGATACGCGCGGCCTGGGTGAAGCCCAGATTGGCGCCTTCCCCGATCACCTTGGCCTGAACCTCGTCAGCATTGACGCGCAGGCCATCATTAGTCTTGTCGCCGACTTCCCAATGCTGCTCCTGGGTCGCCTTCACATAGGTCCCGATTCCGCCGAACCAGAGAAGTTCGATCTCGGTTTTCAGCAAGGCATTGATCAGCTCGTTCGGGCTCACCGAGTCCTTGGTCAGACCGGTCAGCGCCTTGATCTCCTCGCTCAGCTTGATCGACTTCGCCGCCCGGGAGAAGACACCCCCGCCCTTGGACACCAGGGAGGTGTCATAGTCCTGCCAGGATGTCCGGGGCAGGTCGAACAGGCGCTTGCGCTCATTCCACATCGTCTCCGGATCACCCGGATCCGGATCGATGAAGATGTCGCGATGGTCAAAGGCGGCGACGAGGCGGATCTGTTTGGACAGGAGCATGCCATTGCCGAACACATCGCCGGACATGTCGCCGACGCCGATCACGGTGAAGGGTTCGGTCTGGATGTCCTTGCCCATTTCCCGGAAGTGCCGCTTCACGGATTCCCAGGCGCCGCGGGCCGTGATGCCCATCTTCTTGTGGTCGTAGCCGGCCGAACCGCCCGAGGCAAAAGCATCGCCGAGCCAGAAATCGAACTCGTCCTCGGCCAGGCCATTCGCCGTGTCCGAGAAGGTCGCCGTCCCCTTGTCGGCCGCCACGACGAGATAAGGGTCATCATCATCCCAGCGCTCGGTCAGGGCCGGCGGAACAACCGCGTCGTCGACAATATTGTCGGTCAGGTCGAGCAGGCCGCGGATGAAGGTCTTGTAGGCTTCGCGCCCGGCTTCAAACACTTCATCGCGGGAGCCGTTCCGGGGCAGGGATTTGGGATAGAAACCACCCTTGGAGCCGACCGGTACAATGACCGCATTCTTGACCTGCTGGGCCTTCACCAGGCCCAGGACTTCCGTCCGGAAATCATCGCGCCGGTCCGACCAGCGCAGGCCGCCGCGTGCCACCGGGCCGAAGCGGATGTGCACGCCTTCCACATCCGGCGCCCACACGAAAATCTCGCGATAAGGCTTGGGCAGCGGCAGCTCTTCCAGCAACTCGCTCGCGATCTTGATCGCAATGCGCGGTTTGGGATTTTCGGCTTCGTCCCGCTGATAGAAATTCGTGCGCAGCGTCGCCTGAACCAGATGGAAAATCCGGCGCAGGGCGCGGTCATGGTCCAGGCTGGCCACATCATCGAGTGCTTTGCGCAGGTTTTCGCTGGTCTCCCAGACCGCATCCGTGCGCTGTTTGCGGTCGCCGTCAAAGTCCGGGTCGAATTTGACGCGCGCCAGGTCCAGCAGGCCGCGGGCGATGTCCGGATAGGCGGCCAGCGCCTCTTCCTGGATGGCTTGCGACGGGTCCAGCCCGGTCTGCTGGCGGTACCGCGCGCAAGTCCGCAGGAAGGCCGCTTCGCGCCAAGTCACACCGATCTCGACAATCAGGCGGTTGAACCCGTCATCCTCGGCCCGGCCCTCGGCCATGGCCAAGAGCGCTTCCTCGAGATTGGCTCCCAGAACATCGAGAGACTGGCCGCGCAGCGAGTCCGCCTTCATCTCGAAATCATGCACATAGGCGCGATCGACGCCCTGACCGGACTCGCCCCGGCGGTCGACCGGGAAGCCGGTTTCCTGGACCACATAGAGGCCGAGATTTTCCAGTACGGGCATGACCCGGGACAGGGAAACCGGTTTGCCGACCCGATAGATTTTCAGGCGCAACTCGTTATTGGCGTCATCCGGTTCGCGATAGACGCGCACGGCGACCTTGTCCGACGAATCCAGGCTTTCCAGCTTGAGGACATCGGCGAGCGCCTCAGCGGGATCATACAGCTCGCGATAGCCGGCCTTGAAGGCGTCCTGATAGGCCGGCATGCGCAGGCGGATGGCTTCCGGTGCGTTCAGTCGAACATGGGTTTCAAGGTCATCTTCCCAGGTCCGGGCCAGATGGGCGACCCGCCGCTCGAGATCGGACATGTCCGGTTCCGGATGGTCGAACGGATTAAGACCGATGATGAAGTGGACGCGCGCCAGGGAGCCATCGCCGAATTGCGGATAATAAGCGGAAAGCCGGCCGCCAAACGCATCGCGGATCAGCTCGCCCGCCTGTTCGCGCACTTTAGAATTATAGCGATCCCTGGGAACAAAGAGCAGGGCCGAGACGAAGCGGTCGAACTGATCGCGGCGGATGAAGAGCTTGGTGCGCGGACGGTCCTGGAGATGCAGGACCCCCAGGCAGATTTCCAGAAGGTCATTCTCATCAGTCTGGAACAGCTCGTCGCGCGGGAAGTTCTCAACCGTGTTGCGCAGTTTCTTGGCCGAGTGCGTGCCCGGCGTCTTGCCGGCGCGCTCAAGCACCCGGCGGACCTTGCGGCGGATGAGCGGGACAGCCGAGGCGCTCTGGTCATAGGCCTCCGCGGTGAACAGGCCCACGAAGCGAGCTTCACCGATCACGGCACCGTCCTCGCGATACCGCTTCACCCCGATATAGTCCATGTAGACGCGGCGGTGGACGCGCGACTTCATGTTCGCCTTGGCGACAATCAGCGGGGTGGGTTCGCGCAGGAAGGTTTCGATGGCCGGCGTCAGGACGGCCGGTTCGGAGCCCTTGCGCAGAACATGACGATCCGGATCCCGCAGCACGCCGCGGCCGGTTTCCGGCCGGACGCGCGGATGGCGCTGGGCCATGGTGCCGTCATCACCGACTTCAAAGTCATAGATCCGGCAGCCCAGAAAGGCGAAATGGTCATCCCGCAGCCAGCGCAGGAATTCGCACGCTTCGGCCAGTTCTTCCGGCGAAGCATGGGTCCGGGCCTGCTCCAGATGCGCGATTGCGTCGTCCATCTGGGCCCGCATGTCGGTCCAGTCTTCCACCGCAACACGGACATCATCCAGCGTGGCGGTGACACCATCGATCAGGGTCTTGCGGGACAGCTCATCCAGGGGCGGGAGATGCACCTGGATCATGGATTCAGCGAGACAGCGCCCGCCGTCCTCGACCCGTTCACCGTCCGTGCCGCGGCGGACCTGCACGATCGGATGGAACATGGCCAGGATGTCATAGCCCTGCGCCCCGATCTCGCCCATCACCGAATCCACGATGAAGGGCCGGTCGCGGCCAATGATCTCAAGGATATCACGTCCGACAGGCGTGCCATCAACACGCGTGGCCGGGCGCATTCGGATCAGGATGTCATCGCCGGGACGTTTGGCGCCGAAATCCCAGAAGTCCACACACAGCCCCGCCAGGTCCACCGGACTGACCAGTTCCAGGTCTTCAGCCAGAGCATCGTCATGGATCTGGGCAAAAAAGGAATTGCCCGTCTCTCCGCACTCTCGGCCGAATAAATCCTGCCAGCGCTGCCGCGCCGCCTCCATGAATTCCGCTCGAGAATACGCGTGCGCGACTCCGACGACAGCCCCCATGTGGCGCTCCCTGTGGTGTTGTCTTTAGTTACGGCGAGCCTAGACCTGTTTTTGCTTCACGCAAGCCGTGTACGCCGTTGAAAACGCAAACGAGCCATTCTTTTTGGCAGGGCATTACCGGGCGTCGCGGTTTTTGGGGAAATGGTGGCACCGCCGGGCAGGGACAGGGGGAGCCCGACGGTGCCTGTCAGACCTCAAAGGCAGGCTGGGGGGACGCTCTCATGAGGCCTGGTCTTTAAAGGGTGACTGAATTACGGGGCCATCCGGGGGGAGGCGGGAAGGCCGTTTGTCACCCACGCCTCATATGTAGAAACGCGCAGGCCGATTCCAAGGCCTGCGCGTGGAGAATTTCGCGAATTTAATCTTCGGTGCCGGAGGGGGCCGGAACGGGCCGACCGGTCAGGCGCCGACGGTTTCGCCGAGCCAGGTCCGGCTGACCGTCTTCCAATCAACGGCCGGCAGGATGCGGGCCATCAGATCGAAGGCCATGGCCCGGGTTTCCGGCACATTGCGCGGCTCTACAGCCAGGCTGCCGACGGCTTCGGGAACAATGCTCAGCTCCTGGCCACGCGTCTGCGCGTCGAACACCGTCGCGAGCATGGCGAAGGGTGCCGAGAAACCGGTCAACAGGCAGGGTCCCGTCGCGCGTGCGAGGACCTGATGGAAATAGGGATCGGAAAAGGCCGACAAACCGGGGCGAACAAACACAGCTTCACGGGTGGACGGCCGCAATGCCTTGATCGGGCTCCGCGCCGCGCCCGGCGCGTCCGGTGCCTGCTGGCTATGGCAGACCGTCCAGCCATGACTGCGCGCATGCTGGAGAAGGGTGGATATCCGCTCGATCACGGCCTTGTTGTCCGGATCAATGGCGCCGTCTGGGGGTTGGACCTGATCCATCTGGCAATCCAGAAGGATCAGACAGGGGGCGGCAGAGTTCATGCAGCTTCCTCGGCCTCTTTCTTCGTCTGCTTTTCGGGGTTTTGCAGTCTTTCCAGCGACCGGTCAAACGGCCCCGGCTCATCCCAGGCCCCGTCAGGGCGGATCAAGACCATCGGATCGGTTTCCGGCGTGATCGCATTGGACGGCGGAACGAGCTTCCGCTCGATTTCGACATATTCATAGTCGGAGAAGAAGAAATGCGGCCGGTCCTTGCGGATCTGGAAGCCGTGGGTCCGCCAGTATTTCACACGGTTCAGCTGGGCATGGCCGATGACTTTTTCATAGCCGCGGCGTGCCGAATAACGCAGGGCTTCCTGCATCAGAAGACGCATCACGCCATCGCGGCGATAGGGTTTGAGCACCGCGGCGCGCTCCACCTTGGCAAAACCGGCGAAGAAGCGCAGGCGCAGAACACCGACCGGTTCGGCCCCTTTCCAGGCAATAAGATGGGACGCGGCAACCAGATCATTGCCATCATACTCCTCGCCATAGGGCGCTTCCTGCTCCCCCAGATAGATCACGCCTCGCAGGGTCATCGCCATGACGACCTGGTCCAGCGTGCGCGCGACTGTCACTTTCAGACTATCGGCCATCACGGATTTCATGAGGCAGGCTCCCATTCGCCCAGGATTGTTCGCTTCAGAAGCATGGCGCCGAGCTTGTCCGGGAAGCCAGTGCTGCCATAGAGGGGGTTAACGCCGTCAGGATAGGCGCAGATCTCGAAGTTCAGACGCCGCATCAGGGCTTGCCCTTCCGTCGTCCGCGCCCGGGCATAGACCCGGACATTGGAATAAAAGCCCCGCCAGCCCACAAGCAGAGCCCGCAAGGCCGCAGCCTGTGCGTGCGGATTCCGGCCGGCCAGCCCCCAGGACAGGAGCGCGGCGGCCTCTTCCTCCAGCCCGCACACCCAGTCCCGGCGCGCATTCGCAAAACCGAATTCACCCGCGAACAAGGCGTCCACGCCTTTCTGGCTTAGGGGAATGGAGGCAACAAAACCGTCAGGGGTGCCATTCCAAACGCGCATGTGGAGAGATCGCTGCGTCCAGGCTTGGACGCGGGCGATATCCTCGACCCCGGCGATTTCACCGTCGATGAGCTCATCGGCCAGCGCGTGGAATTCCTCGATACGGTCAAGCGTGACAGGCACAAAGTCCAACGACCCGAAAGCCTGATCCAGTCTTTCGAGCGGAAATTGAAAGCCGGTCCGCACGTCTTTAAGCTGCGCTTCGTGAGTCGCCATGAGTGGCCCTTGGTCGAAAATATTCTTAATGCTTCGTTAACACCGCGCGGGCCACGCGCCTTTAGCAAAGTTGGAATAGTGGATAGTCCAGAAACAGGTAGCGATCTGCGGCGGCATGTTTTCGATTGGGATGATCTGCAGATCTTCCATGCCGTGGCGACGACCGGATCCATGAGCGCGGCCGCAGCGGCCCTCGGCTGCCAGCAATCCACCGTGTCGAAGCGCATGCGGCAGCTGGAAAGCCGCCTGGGAAGCCAGTTGATCGAACGCCGGGCCGCCGGCGTGGTCCTGACCCCGGCTGGCGAAAACGCGCTCGACTATGTGATCACCATGCAGCGCTCCGCCCAGCAGCTGGAAAACCGGGTCTCCGGGCAGGATCGGGCGATGGAAGGCCAGGTCGTACTGCGGACACCGGACGGGCTGTCGACCTACTGGCTGGCCCGACACATGCCGGAATTCATGCGTATCCACCCGTCCATCGACCTCAAACTGGTCAATGACCAGTCGCCGGCCATCGGCGACCATGCCGCGCATCTTTCGATTACATTCCTTCCGGAAAAGGGCATGGATGTCCGGGCGGACGAGCTTGGCACACTGCACTATGTCCCGGTCGCCTCACGCGACTTCATCAACACCTACGGCGCGCCGCAATCGCTGTCGGACGTCATGAACCTCAGGTTTCTGACCCTCGAACAGTATGACAAGTCGCTCAATACGTGGGGAATTCAGGCCGCTGAGACCAATTCACTTATTAAATATTCCTTCCGCACAGACATTAGTTCGGTGCTATTTGAAACCATACGTTATGGCGGCGGCATCGCCATGGCACCGACTTATCTGGCGTCCCTGTATCCGGATGAATTGGTTGTTCTCGATTATGAGTTCCACCAGAGCATGCGGTTTTGGTTGAAATACCAGCCGGGCAGCCACGAGATCGGTCGGGTGAAATGTGTAGGCGACTGGATTACTGAACTATTCGACCGTAAGAAAAACCCATGGTTCCGTGACGAATTCTGTCATCCAAGAGAATTCAGCGGCATTACGGTCATTGAACCACAACAATGAGGATGAGATGAGCGCTAGGGGTCCAACGAGTATCGATCAGCATGTCGGCGCACGCCTTCGTTTGCGGCGCAGCCTGCTTGAAATGAGCCAGTCCGAGCTGGGAGAGAAACTGGGCGTCACCTTCCAGCAAGTCCAGAAATATGAGCGCGGCACCAACCGTATCGGTGCCAGCCGTCTGTTCCATGTCGCCAAAGTCATGGAAGTTCCGGTATCCTACTTCTTCGAAGGTCTCGAAGACGATGGCTCTTCGGAACTCAAGGGGACGGATTCCGATACGCTGTACGATTTCATCGCGTCGCCCGACGGTCTCGCATTGGCCTCGGCCTTTTCCGCGATCAAGGACCAGACGGTCCGGCGTCGCGTGATCGACCTGCTTCGGTCCCTCGCTGACTGATCCAACGCCCGGCAGCTCGCCGGGCGTTTTCATTTCTGCCTGCAGGTAGACCCGCATCAGAGGCCCGCCATCCAACTGGCAGGGCCGTTTCGTCATGTCTGAACCGCGCAGCGCGATTGCACTGGCGACAGCATCGCGCAAAAGTCGGCGCTTCCGACAGAAACACCGCCGCTTGTCATGACCAAACCCGAACTCATCCTGCACATTGGCCATTCCAAGTGTGGCAGCACCACGATTCAGCGCACCTTACTGGCCAATCAGGACCTGCTGCGCGATCAGAAGATCTTCCTGTTCGGACGGAATTTGGCCTGCTCCCGGGACGATCACGTGAAAGGCATGCCGAACGCCTTGCTGGACAATGCCGACCATTGGGACAATGCGGCAGACCAGGTCATCGCGGCAGCCGGCTGTGCAAACACGGGCGACCGCTTCATTCTGTCGGCTGAAATCCTGGGACAACCGCGCATGGCCGGCTTTGCCCGCCGGCTGCTGGACACTTTCGGGATCCGCATCATCCACTATATCCGGCCCCAGACGGACTGGTGCTATTCGGCCTGGAAGCAATGGCAGGTCAAACGGGGCCTGGGCTTGCAGGAATGGGTCGACCGCTGCACCAGGGGCCCGCTGCCGACCTTCTGGGACGCGTATGAGGGCTATCGTGATGCCGGATTCGACACGGACCGGTATGACATGCGCATCCTGCATCGCGACTTCCTGTCAGGCGGCGATCTTGTGACGGATTTCTGTCGCATGACGGAGATTGAAGCAGACGGCTTCAAACACCCGGCCGGGCAATCCAATCCGAATGTCGACCACGCCTTGCTGGAAGTCTTCCGGGCGTCGGACTACCTGTTTCGGGACTCCCGGGACAACCGGGCCTTTGAATGGGTCCTGCGCAATTTGCCGGAGGATGTGGTGCGCCGCCGCGGCGGGCTGACCGACGCCCAACAAAAACAGATCATGGACGCCCACCAGGCCTCCAATGAGGCCATTTGCGATCAATTTTTCAGCGACCGCGCCGATGCCTTCTGGGCGCTGTTCAGCGCCAAGACCGCTGGCAACACGCCGGACGGGTCACCGGAACAGGCCCGGATCCGGCAGTTGGAAGGCGAATTGGAGGATTTGCGCCGGGTCGTCGGCTATCTCTTCGCAGCGCAGATTTCCAAGGATGACAGCCTGCCCGACCCCGCCATGATGGAAGAAGCCGTCAAGCAATGGCGCGAAACGCAGGGCATCGACTGACGCAAGTCACGAGCCGTTCACTCAAGTGTTTCGATCCGGATTTTCCAGAAGGGAAAATGGAGCGGGCGATGAGATTCGAACTCACGACATTCACCTTGGCAAGGTGACGCTCTACCCCTGAGCTACGCCCGCTCACGATTTGCAGGGCAACATGGCCCCGCCGGGGAGCGGGGTATATCGCGCAAACGCCGGATAATTGCAAGCACCTGATTCCGTCCTCTTGCATATGATGCAGCTGCGCGCTTCAACACGGGCATGCCCGCCGATCGTCACGACCTCTTCACCTATCTCGACCGACTGGAAATTCCACATTCCACCGTCGATCATCCGCCTGTTTTCACTGTCGCAGAAGGTGAAGGGATCAAGGCGGAAATGCCGGGCGGGCACACCAAAAACCTGTTCCTCATGGACAAAAAGGGCACGATCATCCTGATCTCCGCCCTCGGCGAAACCCGGATCCGGATCAATCGCCTGCACCATGCTCTGGGCTGCGGCCGCCTCTCCTTCGGCAAGGAAGACCTCCTGTACGAGCTGCTTGGCGTGCGACCCGGTTCCGTCAGCGCCTTCGCCCTCATGAATGACACCGGGAAGCGTGTCCGCTTCGTCCTCGACAAGGCCCTGACCGACCATGATCCGGTGAACTTCCATCCCCTCAGCAATGATGCGACCACGGCCGTCAGCTGTGACGACCTGATCCGCTTTGCCGAAGCGACCGGCCATCCGGTGGAAATTTTCGACTTCAACACCCTGTTGGACGACGCCAGCGCGGCGCAGTGACGCCTTGCATCCCGGGCCCGGGACGTCCAACTAGGGGCTAGACAATGCAAGGAAGACCCCGATGACCCTTTTTACTGGCACCGATGGCGACGCCGCCGGCTCCGATCTCGTCAAGGATTCCTCCGACCAGTCCTTCGTGGCGGATGTCGTGGAACCTTCGCGCGAAGTTCCGGTCATCGTCGATTTCTGGGCCCCTTGGTGCGGCCCGTGCCGGCAACTCGGCCCGGTTATCGAGAAAAGCGTTCTTGAGGCCGGCGGCGAGGTGAAGCTGGTCAAGATCAATATCGACGAGAATCCCGGCATCGCCCAGCAATTGCGCGTGCAGTCCATTCCCGCCGTGTTCGCCTTCAAGGATGGCCAGCCGGTGGACGGGTTCATGGGCGCCCTGCCGGAAAGCCAGATCAAGGATTTCATCCAGCGCATCACGGGAAAGGGTCCCAGCGAGGCCGAGCTGAAAGCCATGGTCGATCGGGGCATGACCGCCCTGGACAATGGTGATGTGGGCGGCGCCTCTCAGGATTTTGCCGGCGTGCTGCAGGTCGACCCGGGCCATCCCGCCGCCCTGGCCGGACTGGCCCGTGTCTGGCTGAAGAATGGCGATACGGACAAGGCCCGCGAAATCCTGTCCCATGTGCCCGAAGACAAGGCCGATGACCCGGCCGTGGTTGGCGCTCAAACCGCGCTGGACCTGGCCTCCGGCCAACCGGGCGATGATGCGGAAACCGCTGCTCTGCGCGGCAAGGTCGAGGCCAATCCGTCCGACCTTCAGGCCCGTTACGACCTCGCCGAGGCGCTGGTCGCCAGTGGCGACCACCAGGGCGCGGTTGATCAATTGATCGCCATCACCGCTCTGGATCGGGAATGGAATGACCAGGCCGCCCGCACCCTGCTGCTGAAAGTCTTCGAAGCGGCCGGCCCGATGAGTGACGTGTCCAAGGACGGCCGCCGCCGTCTTTCCTCCATCCTGTTTTCCTGAGGACTGATGAGATGAGCGATCCGCAAACCCAGCGCGTAGTCGATCCGAAACTCCTGGAAATCCTGGTCTGCCCGGTCACGCGCGGTCCGCTGACCTATGATCGCGAGGCGCAGGAACTGATCTCCGAGGGTGCCGGCCTGGCCTATCCGATCCGGGACGGTATCCCGATCATGCTGCCGGACGAGGCCCGGTCGCTGGAGGCGAGCTGACATGACCCGCGCCTGGCCTTCCGAACTGGTCTTCTCGGCCGGCAAGCGGACACTCGACATCCGCTTCGATGATGGCCGAGACATGTCCATACCCTTTCAGACCCTGCGCGTGGAAAGCCCCAGCGCCGAGGTCCAGGGTCACAATCCCGGCGAAAAGAAAATCGTCACCGGCAAGGAAAACGTTCTGGTGACCGCGGCAGAACCGGTGGGGCGCTATGCCGTTCGCCTGGTCTTCGATGACGGTCATGACAGCGGCATCTTCACCTGGGACTATCTCTACGCCCTGGGAGACAGCGCCGCGTGAGCGCAAGGACCCGGCCCATTCGCTGGGGCATGATCGGCTGTGGTGATGTGACCGAACGAAAAAGCGGACCGGCCTACCGTCTGGCCGACGGGTCCGAGCTCGCCGGTGTCTTCACCCGACGCCCGGCGCAGGCTGAGGATTACGCCCGACGCCATGGCGTACCACGCATCTTCCAGACCGCAGACGCCCTGATCCACGATCCCGACATCGACGCGGTCTACATTGCGACACCGCCGTCCAGCCATGCCAGCTACGCCCTAACGACCGCGGCCGCCGGCAAGCCCTGCTGTGTCGAGAAGCCCATGGCACTCAGCGAAGCTGAAGCCAATCAGATGAAATCGGCGTTCGACGCAGCGGGACAGCCCCTCTTCGTCGCCTATTACCGTCGCTGCCTTCCCCGGTTCGAAACCATCCGTCACTGGCTTGAGGCTGGGCGTATCGGGAATGTCCGTCAGATTCACTGGGCGCTGACCCGACCGGTCGATCCCCTCAACATCCGGGAAAACCGCCCCTGGCGTGTCACGCCAGGGGAAGCGCCCGGCGGATATTTCGATGATCTGGCCGGTCATGGTCTGGACTTGTTCGATCACTGGCTCGGCCCCATCCGCTCCGTCGAGGGCCGCACCGCCAATCTGGCTGGCCAGCATCCGGTACCCGACACATTTTCCGCCTGCTGGCAGCATGAAAACGGCGTGACCGGAACCGGCTTCTGGAATTTTGCCGGCTTTGACCGGACCGACCGGCTGGACATCATGGGTGACAAGGGCCGCATCACCACGGCCGTGTTCGAGGACGAACCGGTCCGGCTGGAAACCGCCAACGGTGTGGAGAGCCACGACATCGCCCACCCGGATCCGGTGCAATTGCCGCATGTCGAGGCCATGATCCGGCACTTGAAGGGCGGTGCCCCGCACCCGTCCCTGGCGGCAAGCGCCCTACGGACCGCCCGGGTCTGCGACCGGATACTCGCGGGAGACAGGGCCGGAAAATAGATTTAGGCTTTCGTCAAACCACAGGAGAGTCTGTCATGACCCGCGCCCTGATGACCGCCCTCGCCACGGGCCTTCTGGCCAGTTTGATCCCGTCCACCGCCCTGGCCGGCCCGGACAGTTTCGGACCCGGCCCCGTCATTCCCGGATTTGGCCCGATCGCCAATATCGAAGATCATCTGGAAATCCCGGAAGGCACTGTTTTCCGGGTGAGCTTCGACACGTCGACGGGTGCACAGGATGATGGTCTCAACTCGACCCTGACCAGCGCCGCCCGCTTCATCAACATGCATGCGGCGGCCGGTGTTCCCGTGGAGAACATCCATCTCGCCATCATCATTCATGGCGGGGCTGTTCACGACGTCTCGCTGCACCGGGCCGGACCCAATGCCGAACTGGTTGCCGCCCTGATCGAGAACGGCGTCCGGATCCAGATCTGCGGCCAGAGTGCCGCTTGGTATGATGTCACGGGTGACGACCTGCTGCCGGGCGTGGAAATGGCCCTGTCGGCCATGACCGCCCATGCCTTGCTGCAGTCCGAGGGCTATACGCTCAACCCGTTCTGATCGCCGGGGGCCGTCAGGCTGCGTCGAGACGCTCGCCCTTGAGCAGACGCGGCGGATCGCCCGTCTCTCCGCCCGCCTGACGCATGAAGAAGCGCCGGGCCGGCGGAATCTTGTCGACCAGCGACAGGCCCAGGCCCCGGATTTGCCGCAAGGGCTCGATATCGTTCGAGAACAGGCGGTTGAACACATCCGTCCCGAGGGCCAGCGTGGCGCTGTCGAAACGGCGCCAGTCGGCATAGCGCTGCAGCGTGGTCGGCGCGCCGATATCCAGCCCGACCCGTTTCGCCTCACCGCACACTTCCGCCAGGGCGGCAGCATCCCGGATCCCCAGATTGAAACCCTGTCCGGCCAGCGGATGGATTCCCCGCGCCGCATCGCCGACAAAGGCAATCCGGTCATCCAAGAAGCGTTCCGAAAAGGACAGGCTGAGCGGATAGGTGAAACGCGGGCATTCCGGTTTCACTTCGCCCAGGAAATCCCCGAAGCGCGCCTCCAGCTCTTCCTGGAAGACCGGGTCCGACGCATCCTTCAGCGCATCAGCCACCCGGTCCGGTTCGGTCCAGACAAGTGAGGCGCGATTGTCAGGAAGTGGCAGGATGGCAAAGGGCCCAGACGGCAGGAAATACTCATAAGCCGTACCGTTGTGCGGCTCGGTGTGGCGCACCGTGGCGACCAGGCCCTTCTGGCCGTACCGCCAGCCCGCCGTGCGGATTTTCGCCTGTTTGCGGACGCGGGAGAATTTGCCGTCACACGCCACCAGAAGCTTGCCGCACAGGCGCCGCCCGTCGTCCAGCACGAGGTCGATCCCGCCCGTGCGGTGTTCATAATGATCGGCGCGGGCCGGCGCGATGATCGTGATGCCCGGCTTGGCTTTCAGCGCCTTGACCAGAGCCTGGCGCGAATGCCGGTTCTCCGCCATCCAGCCGAGCGGTTTCCCGTCCGGGCCGGGCGAGATTTCCTCACGGTCGAAGTGCAGGCTGTGCGGACCCGGCCCGCCTGGCCGTGTCCCGCCATAGGGGCGACCATCACAGACCAGGATATGCTCGATGCGCTGGGCGTGTTCGGACAGGTGCTCGGCCACCCCCAGCGCCTCAAACATGCGCCAGGATGTATAGGCGAGCGCCGAGGCGCGGCCGTCGAATTCGGGCGCCAGCTGGTCCGACATTTCCAGCGCATCCACGACTGCCACGGTCAGTCCGGCCTGCTCTAGGGCGAGGGCCAGCGTCATGCCGGCCAATCCGCCGCCGGCGATCACGATATCGCCATCAAATAGGGGTTTGCTTGCCATGGATGGGAACATACGACTTTCGCAGCGGGATAAAAGCGGACAGTGCGCCGCAGGCGAGCCTGTTACGGTTTTGTTTACCCTGCGGGAAGACTTGAGGGCTTAGAAGGGTTCCATGAGTGGGATTTCCAAGACCGACGCCGGGGATAGTGGGCACACGGCCAAGCCGCGCTGGCGCCTGCGCCTGTTTGATGTGTTTTTCGGCTGCCTGATGCTGGTCAGCGGCGGTTTTCTGCTGGCCGCCCTGCTGTCACACAATGTGCTGGACCCGTCCTGGAATGTCGCGGCAGAGGGCCGTGTGGCCAACTGGATGGGACCCTGGGGCGCTGCCCTGTCGGACGGTCTCCTGCAAGCCCTGGGCTGGGCCGCGGGAGGTCCGGCCATTGCCCTGCTGATCTGGGGCGGAATCCTGATCTGGCGCCTGCCGCGCGTGCGCACCCGTTCGGTCGCCGGTTTCCGCTGGTTCTTTGCAGCCATTGCCACCGCCGCCTTCGCCGCAGCGGTCAGCGCCCTGCCGGTTCCCAATGCCTGGCCCTATGCCTCCGGTCTGGGTGGGGCGCTGGGCGATATCTTCCTCAACGCGCTGGCCGCCCTGCCGGCAAGGTTCGACCTGCCCGCCGCCCAGGGCCTGGCCGCCGGTTTCGGCCTGCTGGTCGCCATTGGCGGGATTTTCTTCACCTTCGGACTGCGCTCGCGCGACCTGACCGCCGCTGTCGATGCGGCCGGACTGATCTGGGCCACGGTCCGGGTCTGGGCCGACGCCATCCGCGGACGCGCCCTCGCGCTGGGCGGCAAGCGGGATCACGAGATCGATGACAGCGACGCGCCGGAGCGCGAGGAACCCGTCCTTCGCCGCGCCATGCGCGCCGCCGACACGGACGGCATCGCCCTGGCCCGCACCCAACCGGCCGCCGAACCGGTCACGGACGACCCGGCAGCCGGCGCCAATGTGAAAGTCGCCGCCAGCCGCAAGCCCAAGGATTCCGGCCGCGATGCCCGCGAAGCCCAGGGCGCGCTTCCCTTTGCCAAGGCCGAAGGTTTCAAACTGCCGCGGCTCGACCTGCTGACCAAGCCGGCCGTACGCAATGACGCGGTGGATGAGCAGGCCCTGCGCCAGAATGCCGAGCTGCTGCAAGGCGTGCTCTCCGATTTCGGTGTGAAGGGCGAGATCGTCCAGGTCCGTCCTGGACCGGTCGTGACCCTGTACGAATTCGAACCGGCCCCGGGCGTGAAATCTTCCCGGGTCATCAATCTGGCCGATGACATCGCCCGCTCCATGTCGACCCTGGCGGCCCGCGTGGCCGTGGTTCCGGGCCGGAATGCGATCGGGATCGAACTGCCCAATGCCAAGCGGGAAACCGTCTTCCTGCGTGCCCTGTTCAATTCCAAGGCCTTCGAGGACGCCAAGGCGGAACTACCCTTTGCCCTGGGTGAGACGATTGGTGGCGAACCCTTCGTCGCCGACCTGGCCCGCATGCCGCACCTGCTGATCGCCGGGACCACCGGTTCGGGCAAGTCGGTCGGGATCAATGCCATGATCCTGTCCCTGCTCTACCGGCTGCCCCCGTCGGAATGCCGGATGATCATGATCGACCCGAAAATGCTGGAATTGTCCGTCTATGACGGCATTCCGCATCTTCTGACGCCGGTCGTGACCGATCCGAAGAAGGCCGTTGTCGCCCTGAAATGGGCCGTGCGCGAGATGGAAAGCC
Source organism: Maricaulis alexandrii (assembly GCF_005871165.1). Classification (GTDB taxonomy): domain Bacteria; phylum Pseudomonadota; class Alphaproteobacteria; order Caulobacterales; family Maricaulaceae; genus Maricaulis; species Maricaulis alexandrii. The sequence goes on from NZ_SWKP01000005.1 coordinate 168,512, forward strand.
GCTATCTGCGCATGTCCAAGATCGGCGTGCGCAATGTGTCCGGCTTCAATGAGAAGGTTGCCGAGGCGCAACGGACCGGCGAGGAACTCTCGCGCACGGTCCAGACCGGTTATGACAAGGAGACGGGCGAACCCATCTTCGAGACCGAGCGGATCGAAGCGGAGAAAATGCCCTATATCGTCGTCGTCATCGACGAGATGGCCGATTTGATGATGGTCGCGGGCAAGGAGATCGAGGCCGCCGTACAGCGGCTGGCCCAAATGGCCCGCGCCGCCGGCATCCATCTGGTCACCGCCACCCAGCGCCCCTCGGTCGATGTCATCACCGGTACGATCAAGGCCAACTTCCCGACCCGGATCTCCTATTCGGTCACCTCCAAGATCGACAGCCGCACCATTCTGGGTGAGCAGGGCGCCGAACAGCTTCTGGGCATGGGTGACCTGCTCTACATGGCTTCCGGCGGACGCCTGCGTCGCCTGCATGGCCCCTTCGTGTCCGACCGCGAGGTCGAGGATGTCGCCGCTTTCCTGAAGCGTCAGGGCGCACCGGAATATCTCGAAGCGGTCACCGCAGGCGGGGATGATGAAGAAGGCGGCATTCCGGGCCTGGACGGTATGGATGAAGGGTCGGGCGACGCCCTGTTCGACCAGGCCGTGGCCGTTGTGGCCCGTGACCGCAAGGCGTCGACCTCCTATATCCAGCGCCGCCTGCAGATCGGCTATAACCGCGCCGCCACCCTGATCGAACGGCTCGAGGAGGAGGGCATGATCGGTCCCGCCGACCATGCCGGGCGACGCGAAATCTTCCTGCCGGAACACGGCGAGTAATGGCGGGCAATCTGCCCTCCCGGCCGCATCACGGATCTCCTCACGGTATCGACTGGACCGGTTTTGCCATCGGCCTCTCGGCTCCGGCCGGCTGGGGTCTGGCGGGCATTTTCATCCGCTTGCTGGAAGGCTGGCCAGGCGCGCTCATCATGTCCGGCCGATTGATGATTGCCGGCGCGATCTTCGTACCGGCCCTGATCCTGCGGCATGCAGCCCGTCGCGACGCCTTGCGGACCGCCCTGCCTCTGGCCATGGCGGCCTATTACATCCTGGCGACGGCGGGCTTCATCCGCGCCCCGATCGTCAATGTCGCCCTTTTGATCGGGCTGTCGCCCGCCATTGCCCTGATCATCGACCGCTTCACCGGGATCCGGCCGGGCCGGCTGCAATGGCTGGGCGTCGCCGTCGCCATTGCCGGACTGGCCGTGTTTCTGGGCCCACAGGAAATCTCGCCGCGCGAATGGCTGGGTCATGCAGGGGGCGCCGGCGCCGGCCTCATGTCGGCCATCTACGCCACCGGATTGCGCCGCCACCATACGACGGGACGCAAGAGCGACCCGGCCGTCTTCACCGGTCTGGCCTGCCTCTATGGCGCCGTCATCGCGCTGCTGCTCTGGCCGGTCTCCGGCGGGCTTCTGGGACCGCTGGCCCTGCCCGAGATGAATTGGGGAGACGGGATGGAGCTGGTCCTGCTCGGCTTGTTGGCCACGGCCCTGCCCACCCTGACCTTCGGGGTCGCCTCAAGCCGCCTGGCCGGTGTGATCACGGCCAGCCTGATGCTGCTCTCGCCGATCTTCGCCAGCCTCTATAGCGGCGCCATTCTGGGCGACTGGCCCAGCCTGATCGCCGTACCGGGCGCGATCATGGTGCTGGCCGGTGTCTTCCTGACCACCAGGACACCGAAGGCCGCAGTGTTCCAATCTTAACAGGAATTCAGGTCGTTTCCGCCCGCAGGCATGCCAGTCTGCGCTGAAACGGGGAGACCAGGATGCTGCTATCGCTTGCCGCCAGCCTGTGCCTTGCGGGCCAGACACCGGAATTGAATCGCCTGTGGCAGCTGGACGGGCTGGATTCGCCCGAAAGCGTGATCGCGGACGGCCAAGGTGGCTATATCGTCTCCAACATTCATGGCGAAGCCGCCGAGGCGAATGGGCTGGGCTATCTGGCGCGGGTCTCGGCTGACGGCGTGCTGACCGAACGCCACTGGGTCACCGGATTGAATGCGCCCAAGGGGCTGGCGATCCATGCGGGGCGCTTGTTTGTCAGCGATATCGACCGACTGGTCGAGATCGATCTGTCTGCGGGCACGATAGAGGCCACGCACGTCATGCCCGGTGCCGGATTCCTGAATGATGTCGCGGTTTTGGGAGACACGATCCTGGTCTCGGACAGCGCCAACAGCCGCATTTATGCGCTGCAGGACGGTCAGATCTCCATCTGGCTGGAGAATGAGGTACTGGCGGGGATAAACGGATTGCTGGTGGAGGATAGCCGGCTTCTGGTCACCACCATGTCAGCGGGGGATATCCTGGCCGTGACGGGAGCCGAGCGGTCGATCACGCGTCTCCTGACCGGGCTGGATAATGCCGACGGGATCGGGGCCATCGCCGGGGGATATCTGATCAGCCAATGGCCGGGATTGGTCTCCTTCTGGCGTGAAGACAGCGCGCAATTTAATGAAACCACCCTCATTTTCGACGAAACAGAGACGCCGGTCTTCATGAATGACCTGCTCACCGAGGGTGATCGCGTACTCATCCCGCACTGGCAGCCCGGCGCCCTGTCAGCCTGGCAGGTGGAGTGCCCGTCCGGCCCCGTCGCAGCGGACTGACAGCAAGATGAACATCGCAGTCTTGCTCATGCCGCAATCCCGGGTCAGCTTGGCGCCATGATGAGTTTGCTGATCTCTCTGGCGCTGTTCGCCCAGACCGCCGAAGACCCGCCCGTCCAACCGGATGCGGCGGCTGAAACCGCTCCCGTGTCCGATCCCGGGGCCGAACCGGTCGGCGAGCCGCCGGCTGCGGATATTGATCGCGAGGCGATGATCGCGGAACTCAACGCCTATCTCAATGATATCGGCACGCTGCGCGCCCGCTTCAGCCAGGTGGCACCGGACGGGTCTCTGGCCACGGGTGTCCTGTCGCTGCAGCGGCCGGGACGTCTGCGCTTCCAGTATGATGATCCCAGCCCGATCCGGGTCATTGCCGACGGCACCACTGTGGCGATCGAGGACCAGGCCCTGGAAACGGTCGACCGGATTCCGCTGCGCTCGACCCCGGTCTGGTGGCTCCTGAAGGATGAGATCAATATCGCCGAGGATGCCGAAATTGTCGGCATGGCGCGCGAATACGGCTTCTTCTACCTGACCCTGCGGGACCCCAGCGGGGAGATGGAAGGCGAGATCATGTTCGTCTTTGCCGAACCCAGCCTGGAACTGCGCGAATGGTATGTCACAGACGCGCTGGGTGAGATCACCCGCGTCTCGCTGAGCGATGTGGAGACCGGCATGCGGCTGGACCCGCGCCTGTTCCGCATCCCGGAACCGGAAGACCGCCGCGATTCCCGGCGCGGGCGTTAAGAAACCGCTGTGGTTTTTTCGCCACTCGCAAATCCTTTCTCATTTTTTATTTGCAGAAAGCCGGGTGCTGTGTCGTTATTGTAACGCTGACTGAGAGGCAAATGGATCGGCGTCGTCCCCCCGCTAGCGGATCCTTCATCTCGGTCGCGCCGGATTGATCCCCTCCCGGCGCTGCGCTGTCAGAAATACACGCGCACGGCTCCGCGCCCGGTCTCCTCCCCCTCGAGACCGGGCGCCTTGCTGTTTGGCCTCCGCCATCGAATGTCGCTTCTTTTGGCCCCTCTCTACAGTCTTGGCCCTGTGCACCGGCTTCGCGGATCGCTAAATAGGCTGCATGGATTTCCATGATGACGCCGACGGCGCGGACATCCCGCGTCTGCTCGAAGAGATTCCGCTGCTCTACAAGGCCAAGGCCTTTGCCGAGAGCCTGAACGCCAATACCTGGTTCTCCCGCCTGGGCGAGCCGCTGGATGAGCGTGAGCAATACCTGGCCCGCATTTATCTGGACGGTCTGGGCTTCCCGGAAGCCGAACCCGCCCTGCTGACGGATTGGGAAGAAGCGGCCGGCGCAGCCGAAGCGCTGGATCGCGACCCGATCGGCTGGGAAACCGAGGAAATGCTGCGCACCGGCCTGGTTTCGCGGGCGCTGGAGCGCCTCGACGAGGAAGCCGTCTCCATGGCCCTGGCCCTGGTCGCCCAGAAGACCGGCGACACCGCCAATGACGCCATCGAGGACGCCGCCGCCATCGATGATGTGGAAGACATGGAGCTTGTCCATGCCGCCGCTGGCGCCCTCGCCCAGGCGGCCAATGGCGCCGCCCTGGTTGTCCTGGCCGAAGCCGAGGATGACGAGCCGCCGCATCCCTTCCTCGCGCGCTGGCGCCTGTTCGCCCGCGGCCGCTGGCCCGTCGGCCTGGCCGGCGCCTCCTACAACATTCTCTAGACCGACAGACGACAGGACCCGCCATGACCGCCTTCACGCTTGCCAGCTGGAACATCAATTCCGTGCGACTGCGCGCGCCCATGGTGGCGGAATGGGTCCGCCAGGCCGATCCGGATGTTCTGTGCCTGCAGGAGATCAAGTGCCTGGCCGAGCAATTCCCCGAAGAGGCCTTCCGGGAAATGGGCTTCCGTCATTTCCATGTGCGCGGGCAAAAGGGCATGCATGGCGTGGCCATCGCCTCGAAACTGCCGCTGCAAGACCTGCCCGATGAAGACCTTTGCCCAAAAGCCGAGGCGCGCCATCAGCGGGTCATGGTGGAAGGTATCGAGCTGCACAATTTCTACATCCCCGCCGGCGGTGACGAGCCGGACCCGGCGATCAATCCGCGCTTTGCCCACAAACTGGCCTTCCTGGAGCGGATCGAGGCGTATTTCGCCGGCCGCGCCGCAGAAAATCCGCCGCTCGTCCTGGTCGGGGACTTCAATATCGCGCCTTATGAAAATGATGTCTGGTCGCACAAGCAATTGCTCAAGGTGATCTCCCACACGCCGGTGGAGACCGAGGCCCTGGAGCGCATCCGCCAGACCTGCGATTTCGCCGATGTGGCCCGCGAACTCATCCCGATGGACGAGAAGATCTATTCCTGGTGGAGCTATCGCGCCCGCGACTGGCGCAAGGCCAATCGCGGCCGCCGCCTGGACCATATCTGGGCCGCCCCCGCCGTGCGGGAGCGCGCCCTGGCCGGCGGCCGGGACGCGTTCCGCATCTGGGAAGACACGCGCAGCTGGGAAAAACCCTCCGACCACGCGCCGGTGGTGCTGGAAATCGGCGGCTAACTCTCCTAGTTCTGCAGCCGGTAGCCACCGCTTTCAGTGACCAGAAGGCGGGCCTGACCGGGGTCGGGCTCGATCTTCTGGCGCAGGCGGTAGACATGGGTTTCCAGCGTGTGGGTCGTCACCGCCGGATTATAGCCCCAGACCTCGTGCAGCAGCTCGTCCCGCGGCACCGGCTTGCCGCCGGCGCGGTAGAGATACTTGAGAATATTGGTCTCTTTCTCGGTCAGGCGGACCTTGCGGTCCTCGCCGACGAGGAGAAGCTTCATGGCCGGACGGAATTCGTACGGCCCGATCTGGAAGACCGCATCCTCGCTCTGCTCATGACTGCGCATGTGGGCGCGCACGCGCGCCAAAAGGACGGAGAATTTGAAGGGCTTGGTGACATAGTCATTGGCCCCGGATTCCAGGCCCAGGATCTGGTCCGCATCCGTGTCCTGCGCCGTCAGCATTACGATGGGCGCTGACAGGCCGTTCTTGCGCATCAGGCGGCAAGCTTCGCGGCCATCCATGTCCGGCAGATCGACATCGAGCAGAACGACATCGGCCCGCTCGTCCTTGGCAATCGCCATGCCCTGGCTGGCGGTCTCCGCCGACAGGGTGCGGAATTCCTCGTGGAGCGCGAATTGTTCGACCAGCGCCTCGCGCAGGTCTTCATCGTCATCCACGATCAGGATCGTCTTTTGTGCGCTCATTGTTTGATCATGCCCATTTCAGCGAACAAGGCAATTCCTGCCGATCGGCAGATTTTACCCGGCAAATATTGCGTCATCGCCCCGATAAGTCCTGTGTTTCTCATGCTTAATATGTGGTCTCGATTTTGCTGTGTAAGACCCGAGTCCGATACCGGACACAACTCCGTGGTGGGGGAGGCGAGACGGACGACGCACAGCATGAGCTGCGCAGCTTGTCCCTCGCCGACCACCGCGTTTTCCGTCAGACTGGCATTATGGATTGGCAGGTCTCCCGCACTGGCCATTTGGCCCTTGGCGCGCGCAAGCTACGCTGTGCACTCGGTAAAGGCGGAATCACGCTTGCGTCAGAAAAGCGCGAGGGCGATGGCGCCACGCCGCTGGGCCGTTATCCCCTGCGCCGCGTGATGTATCGGGCCGACCGGGTGGAACGGCCGGTCACAGCCCTGCCCGTGCGTGAGATCCGTGAAGATGATGGCTGGTGTGATGAGCCCGATGATGCGGGCTATAACCGCCCGGTCCGCCGCCCCTATGCCGCCTCTCATGAAGCGCTGTGGCGCGAGGACGGGCTGTACGACATCATTCTCGTGATCGGTCATAATGATGACCCGCCCGTGCCCGGCCTGGGCTCGGCGATCTTCCTGCACTGCAAGCGCGGCGATTATGAGCCGACCGAAGGCTGTGTCGCCCTGGACCCGGATGATGTCCGCGCCTTCCTGGCCGAGGCCCGACCCGGCGATTACCTCGTGATCGACTAGCTTTCCCGTTCGCCGAAGAAGGCTGTGCCGACCCGAACGGAGGTCGCCCCGAGACGGATGGCGGTCTCATAATCCGAACTCATCCCCATGGACAGGCGCGGCACGTCATTCTCGCGCGCCAGCTTGGCCAGGAGGGCGAAATGAAGCCCGGCCGGTTCCTCCACCGGGGGGATGCACATCAACCCCTCGATCTGGAACCCATAATCCGAGCGCATCCGGGCCAGGAAATCGGGCAGATCGGCGGGGGCGATCCCGGCTTTCTGCGCTTCCTCGCCGGTATTCACCTGGACATAGAGGCGCGGCGTACGGCCACTCTCATCCATCGCCTTGCGCAGGGCCTTGGCGAGTTTTTCCCGGTCCAGGGTCTCGATGACGTCAAACAGGGCGACGGCATCGGCCGCCTTGTTGGTCTGCAAGGGGCCGATCAGGCGCAATTCCAGGTCCGGGACTTGGTCGCGGCGGTCGGCCCAGTGGGCCTGGGCTTCCTGGACGCGGTTCTCGCCGAAGACACGATGACCGGCGGCGAGGGCGGCGTCCAGCCGGGCCTCGCTCTGGCGTTTCGAGACGGCGACAAGCGTGATATCCGAAGCCTCGCGTCCAGTCTCCCGGGCAGTCTGGCAGATCGTGTCGAGCAGGGCTTGGCGGCGGCTGGCGATATCGGATTGAGAGGTCATCATGCCGCCATATGATGCGGGACGAAGCTTGGCAAGACAGGCCGCGCGCCTGGATGGGGCCGCACACGGATCACTGCCGCCCCTGCTGGCCCTCACCGACCCGCAGCGCACGCCCGATCCGGTCGCCTTCGCCGCCCGCCTGCCGCGCGGCTGCGGCCTGATCTATCGGCACTACGGCGCGAAGAACCGCTTCGACATCGCCCGTCATCTGGCCCGGGTCGCGCGTGAGCGGGATCTCGTCTTCCTCGTCTCCGCCGATACCGGCCTGGCCCGGGCCTGCACTGCCGATGGCCAGCACTTCCCGGAAAGCCGATTGCCGGAGGCCGCCCGGGCCCGGCAGCGCGGCGATACAGGCCTGTTCACGGCAGCCTGCCATTCCCGGTCTGCCCTGACGCGCGCCGCAGAGGCGGGCCTGGACGCCGCACTCCTCTCGCCCATCCTGCCCAGCGCCAGCCCCAGCGCGGTGCGACCGCTCGGTCTGATGCGGGCGCGCAGCTGGGTCTTTGAAGCAGGACTGCCGGTCTATGCGCTCGGTGGTATCAATGCAGACACCGTGCGTCGGCTCAAAGGGTGCGGATTTTCAGGGATTGCCGCAATCGGCGGTATCAAGGGCTGATCCGGAGATCAGAAGCGCAGCGCGGACTCGAACTTGATTTCCGGCTCGCGGCGATCTTCCAGGGCGTCATCACCACGCAGGGTGAAGTATTCGCTGTCCGGCGAAGCGAAGCGCAGCTCACCGCCGAGACGGAAACGGTCGCCCAGATTGACGAAAGCGCCGGCCGACAGATCCTCACGGGCAATGCGCGTGTCGGAATGGTCGTCAATGCCCAGCGTGATCCCCCAGCGGCCGCCGGCGGATTCCCAATCGAAGGTCTCGATCTCGGCCAGTTCCGGATGGGGGCTCTCATTCATGGAGAGCGTGAAGGCTTCATACCAAGGCGTTTCGCTTTCCGGCGTCACCAGATCCTGGGCCATGGCGGAGGGCGCACACAGGCAAAGCGCCGTGGCCATGACGGCTACGGACGCAGCTTTTCCAGCAATGTCAAACGGATAACCCCGCCGACGCATGGAACTTCTCCCTCACACAAGTCTGTTCTAACGCAGGGGCCAGACACACCCCAAGCGGATTCTGCGGTCGCTCATACAGAATCCCTTCGGCTGTGGCGGAATTGTCAAAACTGCCAGCCGAGCTCCAGAAAACCCGTCACGCCATTCTGCGCATTCTGGCGCCGGCCTGTCGGCGTGACCTCGGGCGCGTCGCGGCTTTGCGCAATGACACCGAAACCGGCCACCCAGCGCTCGCCGATCAGGCGCGAGCCGCCCGCTTGCCAGCTTTCCCCGTCGACATGGACGCTATTGTCGGAAAATCCGGCATATTCCAGTGTCCAGAGCCAGGGTCCGGCTTCATAGCCGGCCGACGCGGACCAGGCCTGATAGCCGGCCTCGCCCGCCAAACCATTGTCGGACACCAGGGTGCGGGCGCCCGCCGACCAGGCCCCATTTTTCCAGCTGATACCAAGATCATGGGTCCGCAGACCGGTAAAGCCGGCCCGGCCGGTGGCATCATCCCCGCGGGAATAGCCGCCGGACAGTTCGAACTCATGCTCGCCGCGGCGCACGGCGTAATGCACGGCGACCTCCACGACATCGTCAAACACCGGGCTGATCAGTCCGGCCGGACCATATTCCCGGGCACACTGGTCCAGACCGCAATCACGCACCGAGGGCGTCCAGGAGACCGAAGCCCGTAGCGTGCCGACCGAGATTTCCTGACCCAGGGCAATGGACCGGAACAGGATTTTCGCATCTTCGCCGGAACTGAAATTCGTCGTCCGGGCGCCCCAGAGACCGCCCGTATTCACGCGTCCGCCATCGGCCCGGCTGAGCCGGAAGGCCTGCGGACCGCCCACTGCATCCTGCCGGGCTGCCCCGGACGTCCGGCCAATCCGCACCTCGCCCCAGCCGGTCTCATGGAATCCGTAGAGCGTATCCAGCCGGGCCCGGACGGTCTCGCCATCCGGCGCGCCAAGGGTGCGCAAGCCGGAAACCGGACCCTGCACACTCGCGCAATCACCGGTTCCGGGCGGACAAGCCCCCGTCAGACCGCCAAAACCCCGATGCCCGTTTTCACTTTGCAGCCGTCCGCCCAGGACCAGGCCCTGCTGGCGGCCCGCCTCGGTGAAACGCTCGAAGGTGAGATCGCCATCCACGTCGAACAGGATATCGGATGCGCCCTCGCCGGCGCGCACCACACTGCCCGCGCGCAGGTCGAGCGTGACCGTCTCGGTGTCAAAATCGGCATAGGGATCGGAAAAAGCGTCCTGGGGGAATGCCGGCGGGCCCGCAATAGCCCCGGACAACGCTGCGATGGATATCGCGCCAAATGTCCGCTTCATGACTTGCGGTCCCGCCGATCGGCCCCGTCCCCCCGGACGTCGCGCCTTACAGGAGGTCAAGGCCGGGTTCCGGTCAAGCATGCGTGCTCGTTTGATCACGTGTTCCCTCAAATCTGTTGCCTTCGTGTCACGGTCACATCGGGTGCCTTTCACCGCTGGCACAGCGTGTATCGCGTGCTATACAAACCTTTCAAAGAAAAGAGCGCATCCGCGTTCTCGGTTTTCCCGTGTGTAACCGCTGTTCAGTGTCGAAGGAGTCTCGGCTTATGCCTGACCGTCGGATTCTCGGAGCTATCCTCTCCGCCGCCATCCTTTTCGTTCCGGCCTGCGCATCCAATGATGCCGCCGGGGATTCCGGTTCCGAACAGCGTTCCGGACTGCGCCTTCCCTCCCTGCCCAACCCGCTCTCGCGCGGCTCGGACAATTACGAGGTCGAAGGCATCGGGGTGAATGGCTATCTCTGGCGCGCCAGCCTGGACACGATCTCCTTCATGCCGCTGGCTGAAGTGGATCCGTTCGGTGGCGTGATCATCACGGACTGGTATTCCAATCCGCAAATGCCGACCGAGCGTTTCAAGCTGACGGTCTACATTCTGGATACGCGCCTGCGTGCCGACGCCCTGGCCGTCAACGTCTTCCGCCAGGTGCGGAGCGAGACGGGTGAGTGGACGGATGCCCAGACCGGTTCCGAAACCGCCTATGAAATCGAAAACGCGATCCTGACCCGGGCCCGCCAGCTGCGCATTTCCCAGCTGGAAGACTAAGCCCGCGCGCCGGCATCGCCGCGAGACAAGACCATGAGCCGATACAATCCCCGCGAGGCCGAACCCAAATGGCAGTCGGCCTGGGCGGCGCGTGATGCGTTCAAGGCCGGTGGGCCGGACGCCGAAACCCAAAAACCGAAATACTATGTGCTGGAGATGTTTCCCTACCCGTCGGGGCGCATCCATGTCGGCCATTCCCGCAATTACGCCATGGGCGACGTGGTCGCGCGCTACAAGCGCGCCCGCGGCTTTGACGTGCTTCACCCGATGGGCTGGGACGCGTTCGGCCTGCCGGCGGAGAATGCCGCCCGCGAGCGGGGCGTCCACCCGGGTGAATGGACCTATGAGAATATCCGCGTCATGCGGGCGCAATTGCAGCGCCTCGGCCTGGCGCTGGACTGGGATCGCGAGATCGCGACCTGTGACCCGTCCTATTATCGTCACCAGCAGGCCATCTTCCTGAAACTGTTGGAAAAAGGACTGGCCTATCGAAAGACGGCCAAGGTCAATTGGGACCCGGTCGACCAGACCGTACTGGCCAATGAGCAGGTGATTGACGGACGCGGCTGGCGGTCCGGCGCCCTGGTCGTGCAGCGCGAGCTGGACCAGTGGTTCTTCAAGATCACCGACTATGCTGACCAGCTGACCGACGCCATCGGCGATCTGGATCGCTGGCCGGAAAAAGTCCGCACCATGCAGTCCAACTGGATCGGCCGGTCGCGGGGCGCGGAAGTCTCCTGGCCGCTCGCCGATGCCGAGCTGGCCGAGCGTTTCGGAAAGACGATCGACGTCTTCACCACCCGTCCGGACACGCTGTTCGGCGCCAGCTTCCTGGCGCTCGCCCCCGATCATCCGATCGTGAAGGCCCTGGCCGAAGACGATCCGGAGATTGACCGCTTCTGTCATGAATGCGCCCGCATGGGCACGACAGAGGAAGAGATCGAGAAAGCCCCCAAGCGGGGTGTCGACCTGGGCATCAAGGTCACCCATCCGCTTGATCCCAATTGGGAAATCCCGGTCTGGTCAGCGAATTTCGTGCTGTCCGGCTACGGCACCGGCGCCATTTTCGGTTCGCCGGCCGGCGACCAGCGCGACCTGGATTTCGCCCGTAAATATGATCTGCCGGTCCAACCGGTCGTACTGCCGCCGAACACCGATCCGGCGGATCACAAGATCGAAGACGAAGCCTATACGGCGCACGGCACGATCTATAATTCCCGCTTCCTGGACGGGCTGAAAACGCCCGAGGCGATCGAACGCGCCATTGAGGAACTGGAAAAGGTTGGCCTGGGCAAGGGTGCCACCAGCTATCGCCTGCGCGACTGGCTGGTCTCGCGCCAGCGCTATTGGGGTTGCCCGATTCCGGTGATCCATTGCGAGGATTGCGGCACGGTTGGCGTTCCCGAAGACCAGCTGCCGGTCAAACTCCCGGACGATGTCACTTTCGATCATCCCAGCAATCCGCTGGAGCGCCATCCCACCTGGAAGCACACGGACTGCCCGAAATGCGGCAAGCCGGCGCGCCGGGAAACGGACACGCTGGACACCTTTGTCTGCTCGTCCTGGTATTTCCTGCGCTTTGCCTCGCCCTGGTCGGAAACGGCCCCCTTCGAGGCCAAGGATGCCGAACACTGGCTGCCGGTCGACCAGTATGTGGGCGGGATCGAGCACGCCATCCTGCACCTGCTCTATGCGCGCTTCTTCACGCGCGCCCTGAATGATTGCGGCCTGATGAACCTGCCGGGCGGCGAACCCTTCGCCGGCCTGTTCACCCAGGGCATGGTGACGCACGAGACCTACAAGTCCACCGAGGGCAAATGGCTTCTGCCGACCGAGGTCGATCACAAGGACGGCCAGCTGGTCGAGATCGCCACCGGCAAGCCGGTCACGGTCGGTGCCATCGAGAAAATGTCCAAGTCCAAGAAAAACGTCGTGGATCTGGACGCGTTCGTGGATGATTACGGTGCCGACGCGGCCCGCTGGTTCGTCCTGTCGGACAGCCCGCCGGAGCGCGATGTCGAGTACACGGACAGTGGTGTGGAAGGCGTCTGGCGTTTCGTCCAACGTCTGTGGACCACAGTGACCTCCCTGCCGGAGGGTGCGCCGGGGCCGAGCCATGTCGCCAGCGGCGCCACGGGCGCTGCCCTGGACATCCGCAAAGCCGCCCACAAGGCGCTGCACACCGTCACCGACGCCATTGAAGGCTTCCGCTTCAACTCGGCTGTCGCCCAGGTGCACGACCTGGTCAACGGGCTGCGCAAGTATGAGCCGACCGATGCAGACGGGATTGCCGCCAAGGCCGAGGCCCTGGGCATTCTGGTCCGCATGATCGCGCCTTTCATCCCCCACCTGGCCGAGGAGTGCTGGGAGAAGCTGGGTGGCGAGGGCCTGGTCATCGATGCGGCCTGGCCGGAGGTCGATCCGGCCCTGCTGGTCGAGGACACGGTGACAATGCCGATCCAGATCAATGGCAAGCGCCGCGCCGAGATCGAGATCGCCAAGGACCTTCCCGAGGACGAGGTAAAATCCATCGCCCTGGCCCAGGACGGGGTGGTACGCGCCACGGAAGGGCTTACAGTGCGCAAAGTGATCGTGGTGCCGAACCGGATCGTCAATATCGTCGTGGGATAAGCCCTATGCGCACGCGCCGTACCCTTCTGGCCTGTCTGGCCCTGTCTGCCACGCTCGGACTGGGGGCGTGCGGTTTTTCGCCCATGTATGCCAATAACGGCACCGCTGCGACCCTGTCCGACTTCACCATCGTGACCGGCGAAGAGCGGGTGGACTTCCTGCTGCAACAGGCCTTGCAGGATTCCATGGGCGCCCGTGATGGCGATGGCACGTATGAGCTGCGCGCGGAAACCCGGCAAAGCTCCATTCCGCTCGGGATCGGGGCTGATGCCGTTGTCCGCCGCTACACGATCGAGCTGACCGTGAACTATGAAGTGTTCCGCACCGGCGCGGTGGATCCGGTCATGTCCGGCTCGGCCCGCGGCTCGGCCTCCTATGATCTGTCCAACTCGCCCTATGCGGCGCTGGTCTCCGAACAGGACGCCGAGGAGCGCGCGGCCCGGATGGCCGCGGACCGGATCACGGCGCAGCTCCTGCGTGCGATCAATTCCATGGAAGGCGCGTGAAGGTCCAGGCTCGTGACGCCGATGCCCGGGTCAAAACTCCTGACCCGTCGATCAAGGCGTATCTGATTTACGGACCGGACCGGGGTCTCGCCCATGAGCGGGCCAGCACGCTCGTCAAATCCGTGCTCGAGGATCCGGACGACCCTTTCGCACTCACCCAGCTCACCGAAGAGGATCTGAAATCCGATCCCGCGGCTCTGGCCGATGCGATGGCGGCCATGTCGCTGACGGGTGGTCAACGCCTGGTCCGGGTGCGTTTGTCAGGCGAGACCGGAAGCGGGCCGATTATCGACTTCATTTCCGACCTCGAAAGCGGCTCTGTGGCGCCGCAAACCGTCCTGGTGGTCGAGTCCGGCGATCTAACGCCGCGAGGGAAGCTTCGAAAAACCTTCGAACCGGCGAAAAATGCTTATTCTATAGCTTGTTACGCCGACAATGCCCAATCACTCGGAAACCTCGTTGATGACCTACTTAAAGGCGAAAATCTGACGATTGCGCCTGATGCGCGCATGAATTGGCTTCCGCGTCTGGAAGGCGACCGGGCGCTGGCCCGCGGCGAGATCGAGAAGCTGATTCTCTACAAGGGCCTCGCCGGCCAGCGCGATCCGAACGACAACGAGATCTGCCTTGCCGATATCGAGGCCGTCGCCGCCGACCAGGGCGAGGCCCAGATGGATGCCGTTCTGGAACCCGCCCTGCTCGGCCGGCTGGCAGAAGCCGACAAGGCCTATATCCGCTCGATCAGTGCCGGGGGTAGTCCGGTCGCCATCCTGCGCAGCCTGCAGCGCCGGCTGGACCAGCTTGGAGCCGTACAGGCCGCCGGCGGTAGTGATGCCGCGATGGCAAAAGCCGGGGTCCCGCGCTTTGGCCCGCCCGCCAACGCCTTCAAACAACAAATGTCGGTCTGGCGCGGCCGCCGCCTGGACCATGCGCGGCAGCTGGCCTTCGACGCAGAACGTCAGGTCAAACGATCAGGATCGCCGGCAGAAAGCCTGGTCAGTGAGCTTTTGCTGAGGCTGGCCCGCGGGGCCGCGCAGATGCGGCGCTAGCCGCCGGACTGGCCGCTGAGCCGGCGGCAGACATCATCCAATTGCTCCAGCGTCTTGTACTGGACCCGGATTTCCCCGCCCTTGGCGCCATGCCGGATATCGACACTCAAACCCAGGCGCGAGGTGATATCGGCCTCCAGGGCGCGCGTGTCAGCATCCTTGTCACCACTGGCGGCCGGTTTTCCGGCGGACTTGGTCTCCACGCCACCAGTCTGGGCGTCACGGGCCAGCTTTTCCGCCTCACGAACGGAAAGCCCTTTCTCGACAATGAGAACCGCCAGGGCGGCCGGGCCCGGCGCATTCGCGATCGCCCGGGCATGACCGGCGGAAATCTGACCATTGGCAAGATATGTCAGCACGGTGTCCGGCAGGGCCAGCAAGCGGACCATGTTGGCGACGTGGCTGCGGCTCTTGGAAACCGCCTGGGCGACGTCTTCCTGGGTATGTCCGAAGCGTTCGATCAGCTGTTTGTAGGCCTGGGCCTCTTCGACCGGATTCAGATCGGCGCGCTGGACGTTCTCGACAATGCCGATTTCCAGCGTTTCGCGGTCCGTCAGCTCCCGGACCAGGGCCGGAACCTCATGCAGGCGGGCCTTCTGGGCGGCGCGCCAGCGGCGTTCACCGGCCACGATCTCATAGGCATCCTCGCCGACCGGACGCACCAGGATGGGCTGAACAATGCCCTTCTCGGCAATCGAGTCCGACAGGGCCTGGAGCTCGGTCTCGGTCATGGTCTTGCGCGGCTGGTCCGGATTGGGGCGGATCAGTTCGATCGGGATGGTGCGAACCCCGTCACGGCCTTTGGGACGCTCCTCGCCCGGCTCGGCCGGTGGTGCGGAATAGCCTTCCGTCTCGGATTCCCCGAGCAGGGCGGACAGGCCCCGGCCCAGACGACGGTTCTTTTCGGTCGATGTCATGCCACTTCACCCTGCTCTTCACGGCGGCGCTTGCGCTCTTGCTGGACGATTTCCTTGGCCAGGCTGATATAGGCCTGGGAACCGGAACACTGCAGGTCATAGAGCAGGACCGGCTTGCCCACGGAGGGCGCTTCAGAAACCCGGACATTGCGCGGGATCATGGTCTTGTAGACCTTGTCCCCGAAATGCTCGCGCACATCGGCTGCGACCTCGGCGGAGAGATTATTGCGCCCGTCATACATGGTCAGGACCACGCCCTGGATATCGAGACGGGAATTGAGATGCCCGCGCACACGATCCACGGTGCGAAGAAGCTGGGACAGGCCTTCCAGGGCGAAGAATTCACACTGCAGCGGCACCAGGATGGAGTCCGCCGCCGTCAGCGAATTCACGGTCAGCACATTCAGCGAGGGCGGGCAGTCAATCAGGATATAATCCAGCGCCTCGCCGGACAGTTCGGTCAGGCTCTTGTCGATGGCGCGCTTGAGCCGGTAGGAGCGGCGCTGGTCATCGGCCAATTCCAGTTCGACCCCGGAGAGAAGCTGGTCCGACGGCACGATGGACAGGCCCGGCACCACGGTTTTCACCATGGCGGCATGCAGGGGGTCGCCCTCGATCAGGACATCATAGGCGGTCAGCTTGCGCTCTTGCGGCGGCACACCCAGACCGGTCGAGGCATTGCCCTGAGGGTCCAGGTCGATAATCGCGACTTTCTGACGGATCGCAGCGAGGGCCGTTCCCAGATTGATGGCGGTGGTGGTCTTGCCAACTCCGCCCTTCTGGTTGGCTATGGCAATGACACGGGGCGCTCTGCGGCGCTCGACTTCATCGGACACGCTCGACCTCTCTTATATGCAGGATCACCCCGTCACTGGTCTGGCTGGGGATGACATCATATTCAACTGTCCAGCTTTTACCGGCCTCGGTCAATTCATCGCGGTACTGACGGCCCTTGAAGAACAGACCCTCAGCCCCGTTTTTCAACAGGGGCGCGGTATAGCCCAATAATTTATTCAGGGGGGCGAAGGCCCGGGCGGTCACCAGATCAAAGCCTTCCGCCGGATCCAGCGTCTCGACCCGCACGGAGCGCGCCTCCGCGTCCAGTTCCAGTTCCGCGATGACCTTGCGCAGGAAAGCGACCTTCTTGCCCACACTGTCGACCATCACGACACGGGCTTTCTGGCCCCGTTCGCGCAGGCCCAGGGCCAGAGCAATCCCGGGAAAGCCGGCACCGGCGCCCAGATCCGCGATCAGACGCACATCGCTCGGCACATGAGCCATGAGCTGATAACTGTCGAGCGCATGCCGCTCCCAGAAACTGTCCAGCGTATTGCGGCTGACCAGATTGGTGTGGGCGCTGGTTTCCACCAGAAGCTCTCGCCAGCGGTCGAAGGCGTCGAGTGTTTCACGTGAAACACCAGTCGCCTTGGCAAAATCGTCGCGGTTCACCTAGCTCGCCTCTTTATTGAGCCGTTTGACATGGGCCAGAACGGCCGTCAGCGCGCCCGGCGTGACACCTTCAATGCGCGCCGCCTGCCCCAGCGTCTCCGGACGGGCCCGCTCCAGCTTCTCACGGGCCTCGTTCGAGAGACCGCCTACGCGGGCATAGTCCAGATCCCGCGGCAGGCGGACTGCCTCATCCCGGCGGAATGCCAGGATGTCGGCCTGCTGACGATCGATATAGCCGGCATAGAGCGCATCGATCTCGACCTGCTCGGCGACCGCCGGTGAGATGGTCTCCAAATCCGGCCAGACCCGGCAGACATCCGCCCAGTCGATATCCGGATAGGCCAGAAGCTCGGACACGGTCCGGCGCTTGCCATCGGAATTGACGGACAAGCCCTGCGCCCGGGCTTCATTCGGTGTCAGGCTCAGAGACGCAACGGTCTCGCGCGCCTGGCCCAGCTCCGTCATCTTCTCGCGATAGCGTGTTTCACGTGAAACAGACGCGGCGCCGAGCTCGATCGCCTTTTCCGTGAGACGCTGGTCCGCATTATCGGCCCGCAGCGTCAGGCGATATTCGGCCCGCGAGGTGAACATGCGATAGGGCTCGCTGACGCCCCGCGTGATCAGATCGTCGATCATCACACCGATATAGGCATCCGACCGGCTGAGGATGAAGGCATCCCGATCCTGAGCCGACAAAGCGGCATTGAGGCCGGCCATCAGCCCCTGGGCCGCGGCCTCTTCATAGCCCGTCGTGCCATTGATCTGACCCGCCAGCCACAAGCCCGGAATGGCCCGGACTTGAAGTGTTGCATCAAGTTCGCGCGGATCGACGTAGTCGTACTCGATGGCATAGCCGTAGCGCTTCACCTCGACCTGTTCGAGACCCGGAATGGTCCGCAGGAAGCGATCCTGAACCTCATCCGGCAGGGAGGTCGAAATCCCGTTCGGATAGACCGTGTCGTCGTCCAGACCCTCCGGCTCCAGGAAGACCTGGTGCTGGGTCCGGTCCGCGAAGCGCACGACCTTGTCCTCGATGGACGGGCAATAGCGCGGCCCGCGGCCGGCAATCGCCCCGCTATAGACCGCCGACTGTTCCAGATTGTCGCCGATGATCTTGTGCGTCGCTTCCGTGGTCCGGGTAATGGCACACGCGATCTGAGGCACGTCGATCCGGTCCGTCAGGAAGGAAAACGGGACCGGTGTCTCATCCGCATCCTGCTTCTCCAGACTGTCCCAGTGGATGGAGGACTGACGCAAGCGCGCCGGCGTCCCGGTCTTCAAACGGCCCATCTGAAGCTTGAGCCCGTAGAGACGCTCGCCCAGACCCATGGCCGGCTTCTCACCAAAGCGGCCTGCCGGAATGCGTTCGGCGCCGCGGTGAATGATCCCGCGCAGGAAGGTCCCGGTGGTCAGCACCACGGACCCCGCATGATATTCCACACCGGACTCGTCCACCACACCCACGCAGCGCTCGCCATCGAGGATCAGATCTTCCACGGCGGCTGCCCGGATCTCCAGATTGACCATACCGTGAAGCTCGTCCTGCATCGCCTGGCGATAAAGCGCACGATCTGATTGGGTGCGCGGGCCCCGCACGGCCGGGCCCTTGGACCGGTTGAGCAAACGGAACTGGATGCCCGACGCATCGGCAATCCGCCCCATCACGCCATCCAGCGCATCGATCTCGCGAACCAGATGCCCCTTGCCCAGCCCGCCAATGGCCGGATTGCAGGACATCTCGCCAATCGTTTCGAGCTTGTGGGTCAAGAGCAGGATTTTGGCGCCCAGGCGCGCCGAAGCTGCGGCTGCGTCACAGCCGGCGTGTCCGCCGCCAATGATGATGACATCCCAGGACTGCATGAGCCGATATCCCTGAAAACCGAGTGCCGCGCCCTCGCCTAACGGGGCTGCGGAAAGGTCGGCTTACATAATGCCCGTGAGGGTCTGAGTCGAGGGGAAAGCCCGGTGTTTCACGTGAAACAGTGAAGCCGATCCTACTTTCCGATGCAGAACTGGCTGAACACCCGATCCAGGATATCCTCCACATCGACGCGACCGGTGAGGCTCTCCAGGGCCCGCACGGCCAGACGGGCATCTTCCCCGGACAATTCCGGCGCAAGAGCGAGCTGGTCCCGGCAACGCTCCAAAGCGTGCAAAGCCGTCTCCACGGCCCGGCGATGACGCGCCCGCGACAGGGCCGGCAATTCCCGCGCGCTCAGACGGTCCCGGACAATGGCCTCGATCCGCGCTTCCAGCGCATCCACGCCCTGCCCCGACTTGGCGCTGAGACGATAGGCGCCATCGGCCGACTTCTCCGGCGCCAGATCCAGCTTGTTGAGAACGAGAAGATCATCATCCTTCAGGCGACCCCTCAGATCGAGCAGATCGGCATCGGACCGCGCATCCACCACCCCGATCCTCAGATCCGCATTGTCGGCCCGGTCCAGAGCCCGACGGACCCCTTCGGCCTCGATCGCATCCACCGCTTCGCGCAAGCCCGCCGTGTCTGAAATGATGACCGGAAAGCCGGCCATGGTGATCCGAACTTCGACAATGTCCCGCGTCGTGCCAGGAATATCGGTCACGATTGCCGCTTCCCGGCGCGCCAGCTTGTTGAGCAGGCTGGACTTGCCCGCATTCGGTGCCCCGATCAGGGCAATCGAGAAACCGGTCCGCACACGCTCTCCACGCCGTCCATCATCGAGATGGTCCTGCATGGACTGGATGAGATCGGACAGGGGCGCGTAGGCGCGATGCGAGAGGGCATCAGGCACATCCTCCTCATCCGGGAAATCAATCTCGCCCTCAATCGAGGCCATGGCGTTGATCAGGTCTTCGCGCCAGCCCTCATAGAGCGCTTTCAGGGAACCGGACATCTGGGCCAGAGCCTGGATACGCTGGCCCTCCGTCTCCGCCTCGATGAGATCGGCCAGGCCTTCCGCTTCGGTGAGGTCCAGCTTATCATTCTCAAAAGCGCGCCGCGTGAATTCACCCGGCTCGGCCGGAATGGCGCCGGACTCATCCAACGCCGCCAAAGCGGCCTCGATCACGGCCGGTCCACCATGAAGATGCAGCTCCGCGCAATCCTCACCCGTAAAACTCGCCGGACCCGGAAACCAGAGCACCAGGGCCCGATCAATCAGCTGTCCATCCGGCGAACGCAGGGTTCGCAGCGCCGCCTGGCGGGCTGCCGGCCGCGGCAAGCCGGCCAACGCATCCAGAATGCCGCCCGAACCAATCCCGGAAAGGCGGACCACTGCCACGCCGGACCGCCCGGGCGGCGTGGAAAGCGCATAGATCGTGGTGTCCACGCTGGGCGTCCTTCTATCGATCCTTGGACGAGCCGGAACTTCCGCCTGCAGCGGTCCGCATCAGATCCATGAACTGGTTGGTCATTTGCCCGCCGAAGGCCGACCATTGTTTCATCAGGACCTCAGGGTCCATCTGATCCATATTGGCTTCGGCCCGTTTGACCATTTCATCCATCATCATCTGGTTGAAGGCCTTCACATCCGGCAAGCCCAGAAACGCCCGGGCTTCTTCCGGGGTGCAGTCTATCTCGATATTGACCTTCATGCCCGCCTCGATTGATGGTGACCGTTCATCCCAGCACTCAACAGGAGCCCGACATGTCAGGTCAAGATATCCGGATCACCGGTCCCGCCGGAGACTTTTCTGCCTATCTCGCCACACCGGCCAGCGGCAAGGGTCCCGGCATTGTCGTGTTGCAGGAGATCTTTGGCGTGAACCAGGTCATGCGCGACCGCTGCGATGCCCTGGCCGAACAGGGTTTCGTGGCCCTCTGCCCGGACCTGTTCTGGCGCATCGAACCGGGTGTCGATATCACCGACAAGACGAAGGAAGAATGGGACAAGGCCTTTTCCCTGATGCAGGCTTTCAATCCGGAGACCGGCGTCGAGGACATCGCCGCCACGATCACGCATCTGCGCGGGATGGACGCCTGTACCGGAAAGGTCGGCGCCATGGGTTATTGCCTCGGCGGCCTGCTGGCCTACCTCACCGCCACGCGCACCGACAGTGATGCTTCGGTCGGCTATTACGGCGTGTCGATCTCGGACCGGCTCGACGAAGCGAAAAACATCACCAAGCCGCTCATGCTGCACATCGCCGGCAAGGACCAGTTCGTGCCGCCAGAAGCCCAATCCGCCATGCATGCCGGTCTCGATGATCATCCCCAGGTGACGCTGTATGACTATCCGGAAGATGATCACGCCTTCGCACGTCCGGAAGGCGAGCACTACAATGAAAAAAGCGCGGCCCTGGCGAACCAGCGCACGCGCGATTTTCTCAAGACCCATCTGGGATAGGCGCGATCAATCCACCGCACTGGCCGTGACCCAGGCGTCACGGCTGGTGATGCGCTTGAAATAGGCCTGCACATTCTCCGGTGCGCCGTCAAATTTCCCAATCAATTTCAGTATATAGAGCATATACCCAACAGAGATATCGGCCGCTGTGAACCGGTCACCGGCCAGATACTCACTCTCCGCCAGACCGAATTTCCCGATAAAATCCAGACCTTTGGCCGTTTCATCCCAGGCCCAGGCCGCAATTCCCGCATTCCGCGCCTTTTCCGGCAGGAGGAAGGTGTGGGCGAGCAGCATGTTCACATTGGTCGCCATGCCGGCCTCGCCGAAATGGAACCATTGCAGATAGCGTCCATAGGACGGGTCATCCACCGCCGGCAGAAGCTCCGTGGGCCCATAACGGTTGAGGATGAATTCCATGATGGCCAGCGATTCCACGATGATCTCGCCATTGGCCTCGAAGGCCGGAACCTTCCGCATCGGATTGATCTTGGCATAGGCCTCATCGCCGGCCGGCCGCTTGTCGAACGCGACCGGAACCACTTCATGGTCCAGCCCCATTTCCTCGAGCAACCAGCGTACCCGCACCGACCGGGTGCGCGGCGCGTGATAGAGTTTCAACGTGTCCGACATGAATTCGACCTCCCTCGATTATTCCCTTATGGCCGGATTGAGCCCCGGCTCGGCGCGAAATGAAACCCGTATTGATCGCATCGGCAAGATGCAGTCTTGTGACCGCGCAATCGACACACGCCCTCCCGTCCAGATCGAGGATTGTTTCACATGAAACATTCGCCTGCCCTCTTCCTGCTCGCCGGTCTCCTAACGGCCTGTTCCCCGGAGTCCCCAGCGCCGGCCGTTGAGCTCGCCGCGCCGGCCCTGGCCCTGGATTGCTTCCGGGAGAACGGCACCGCCATGCTGGCCGCCCACCGCGCCGGTCCGGCCTCCGGCTATGCCGAGAACGCACTGTCGAGCCTGGAGCGCCTGGCGGAACTCGGCGTGCTTTACGCGGAGATCGATGTCCGTCGCAGCGCTGACGGCACGCTCTTTCTGCTGCATGACGAGACGCTTGACCGGACCACGACCGGACGCGGTCCCGCGGAAACGCTGGACTGGTCCGAACTCTCGGTTCTGAACCTGCGGGATCCCGACGGTGTCATCCTGGAAGACCGGATTCCGACCCTGTCTGATGCCTTTGCGATCACCCGGCAGACCGGTCTTGTCCTCAATCTGGACCTGAAATCGATCGGTCCCGACACCATTGTGGATGCCATCCACACCGCCGACGCCCGCCATCACGTCGCCATCATCGCCTATTCCGTCGAGGATGCCGCGGCAGTTCATGCCCTCGATCCGGGCCTGGTCCTGTCCGCGCCCGATGATCCGGAGGCGCTGGCCCGCGCGGGCGTCAATCTGGACGCCACCTATCTCTGGCTGGGCACCGACCCATCCGAGGCTCACCGGGATGCCCGCTTTTCCGATGACGGGATTGAGACTTCCATCGGTCTGTTTCGCCATGAACCCGGCCCGACCTCGCTTTACACCGGGGCCCGTGATGCCGGTGTGGAACTCCTGTCCATTGATCATGTCGAGGATGCCGTGACCGCCCTGGGCGGGCCGACTGTCCTGCACGCCCAGATCGATGCCTGCGCTGTCACCCCCGTGGAGAACTGAGCCATGACCCAAGCCATTCGCATTTCCGAGTTCGGGAATCCTTCGGTTCTTCAGATGGTTGAGATCGACCTGCCGGATCCGGGCCCCGGGGAAATCCGCGTCCGCCATGCGGCCATCGGCGTGAATTTCATCGACACCTATCATCGCTCCGGCCTCTACCCGCTGCCCCTGCCGGCCGGGATCGGTCTGGAAGCCGCCGGTGTGGTCGACGCCGTGGGGTCGGATGTCACCCATCTCAAACCCGGCGACCGGATCGCCTATGGCGGCGGTCCCATCGGCGCCTATTCGCAAGCGGCCAATCTGCCGGCCAACCGGGTCGCTTTGATCCCGGACGGAGTCACGGACGAGCAAGCGGCCACGTTGATGCTCAAAGGCATGACGGTGCGCTTCCTGTTCAAGGATTGCTTCGCCGTCAAACCCGGTGACACCATTCTCTTCCACGCCGCCGCCGGCGGGGTCGGCCAGATCGCCTGCCAATGGGCGAAGGATATGGGCGTCACCCTGATCGGGACTGCCGGTTCGGACGAAAAATGCCGTATTGCCAAGGAGATGGGCGCGGCCCACGTGGTCAATTACCGCCGCGAGAACATCGCCGAAAGCGTCCGCTCCCTGACTGAAGGCAAGGGTGTCCCGGTGGTCTATGACGGCGTTGGCGCCGACACATTCGAGGCCTCGCTGGACTGTCTCCAGCCACGCGGTCTCATGGTCAGCTTTGGCAATGCCTCCGGTCCGGTCACCGGCGTCAATCTGGGCCTGCTGGCCGCCAAGGGCTCGCTCTATGTCACCCGGCCCACCCTGATGCACTATATCGCCAAGGATGAGGATCTGGCCGCCAATACGGCGGATGTCTTCGATGCCGTGAAGCGCGGCGCCGTGACCAGCTCTATCGGGCAGCGCTATGCGCTCGCGGATGCGCGGCAGGCCCATGAAGACCTGGAAGCCCGCAAGACGATCGGTGCGAGCATTCTTCTTCCGTAATCACAGGCCTTTGATCCGGCAAAGAAAAAACCCCCGGTGCCAGGCGCCGGGGGTTCTTTTTTGATCTGGCAGACCGATCACGTATTCATTGAATCGAAGAATTCATCATTGGTCTTGGTCTGGCGCAGCTTGTCGAGCAGGAACTCGATTGCATCCTGGGCGCCCATCGGGTTGAGGATGCGGCGCAGCACATACATTTTTTGCAGCTGGCTGCGGTCCACGAGGAGTTCTTCCTTCCGCGTACCGGACTTGAGGATGTCGATCGCCGGGAAGACGCGCTTGTCGGCCACTTTCCGGTCGAGCACGATCTCCGAGTTACCCGTGCCCTTGAATTCCTCGAAGATGACTTCGTCCATGCGCGAACCGGTATCGATCAGCGCGGTAGCAATGATCGACAGAGAGCCACCATTCTCGATATTCCGCGCCGCCCCGAAGAAGCGCTTGGGGCGTTGCAGCGCATTCGCGTCCACACCACCGGTCAGCACCTTGCCCGAAGACGGCACCACCGTGTTGTAGGCCCGGCCCAGACGGGTGATCGAGTCCAGAAGGATCACGACATCACGACCATGCTCGACCAGGCGCTTGGCCTTCTCGATCACCATTTCGGAGACCTGGACGTGACGCGTCGCCGGCTCGTCAAAGGTCGAGGCAATCACCTCACCCTTCACCGTACGCTGCATGTCCGTCACTTCTTCCGGTCGTTCATCGATCAGCAGAACCATGAGATAGCAATCGGGGTGATTGCTCTCGATGGAATGGGCGATGTTCTGCAGCAGAACCGTCTTACCAGTCCGCGGCGGCGCCACGATCAGGCCACGCTGGCCCTTGCCGAGCGGGGCCACGATATCGATCACGCGGCCGGAACGATCCTTCACCGTGGGGTCCTGGGACTCCATGATGAAGCGGCTCTCGGGATAAAGCGGCGTCAGATTGTCGAAATGGACCTTGTGGCGAGCGCTTTCCGGGTCCTGGAAATTGATCTGCGAGACTTTCAGCAGCGCGAAATAGCGTTCGCCGTCGCGCGGGCTGCGGATCTCGCCTTCCACCGTATCACCGGTGCGCAGACCGAATTTGCGGATCTGGGTCGGCGAAACATAAATGTCGTCCGGCCCGGCCAGATAGTTGGATTCCGGTGAGCGCAGGAAGCCGAAACCGTCCTGCAGCACTTCCATCACACCACCGCCATGGATTTCGACATCCCGTTCGGCGAGCGCCTTGAGAATGGCGAACATCATGCCCTGTTTGCGCAGGGCCGACGCGTTTTCGATCTCCAGGGCTTCCGCGAACTGCAGGAGTTCAGTCGGTTTCTTTTCCTTGAGGTCCTGCAGCGTCATCCGCTCGATACCGTCGAGCAGGGGGTGCGACGTGGTTTCTTCGGTCATGGTGTCTATCTATCGGCCAGAAAGGGCGGGATTCCCGGTGGAAAACCGTTGGGAATCATCGCGATCAAGCAAAACGGGCGCCGTTTGGTATCGGACGACCCGTGATCTGTGGAATGGGCTGGCGCGCCGTGGGAAATGTCCCGGGTCACGCAAAGAAGGGATCCTGGAAAGGAGTTGACCGAAGCCTTGCCACGCCCGATGCAGAAGGTCAAGCACTGCTGGCCTTCACGTCCCTATTTCAGGACCACCACCACGATCGGTACGATGATCAGAGCCAGCACGAAGGGCATTTCGTTGAGAATGCGATAGCGCTTGTCCGACCAGTCATTCGTCCCCGCCTGGAAGCGCTTGAAACGCAGGGCATAGACGTGATGCAGACCCGTCATCGCAATGACGGCGAGAAATTTCACCGTCCAGGCCCAATGCCCGAAAACTTCCCATCCGCCGGCGCGTTCCGCATTGGACCAGATCAGCAAGGCACCAAATATCCAGGCCGCGATCATGGACGGATTCATGATCCCCTTGAGCAGGCGGCGTTCCTGGATTTTCAGGGTTTCATCCAGTTCGCCGCCCGGCGTCGCCCCGCAATGATAGACATAGAGCCGCGGCAGATAGAGCAGGCCGGCCATCCAGGCGATGATCGCGAGAATGTGCAGGGCGCGGAGCCAATCATAGGCTTCGAGGATCATGTGGTTTCCAATTCCATCTTCCGGCAGGGACACTCACCCCATTCAGCCGGACAGATACGCTGACCGCAATCGGGTTGGACAGAGGCGTCCCGGCCCAGGGCCGTTTTGACCATGCTCGCCAGGGATTCGATATAGACCGGGTCCTGACCCAGCGCCGGCACGCGGACATAGGTCGAAAGGCCTTCCTCATGGGCGATCTCGGCATATTCCTCGTCGAGCTCGACCAGGGTCTCGATATGCTCGGAGACAAAGGCGATCGGGACCAAGATAATCCCGTCCTTGCCGTCAGCCACGGTCTTGCGGATCGCGTCATCCGTGGCCGGGCCGATCCATTCCAGCGGACCGACACGGGACTGGTAGCAGATTTCCCAGTCCGGAAACTCTGGCAATTGCGGCATCAGGGCGCGCACGGTCTCCTCGACCTGCCACTGATAGGGGTCGCCGTCCTCGATGACCTTCTTCGGCAGGCCATGAGCGGAGAAGAGCAGACGCACATTCTCCGGCCGTCCGGCCTTTTCCCAGGTCTTGCGGATCAGGGCTGCATGGGCATCCAGGAACGCCGGTTCGGTGGGATAGCAGCACACGGTCCGGGTTTCCGGACCACCACTTTCGCGCCAGCGCTTGAAGGACGAAGCCGTCGTCGTCGTGGAATACTGCGGATAAAGCGGCAGCAGCACGCATTCATCCGGGTCCCAGGCCGTCACATCGGCCGCCACATCCTCGGTCAGGGGATGCCAGTAGCGCATCGCCGGAAACACACCGATCTCCCAATCGGGCATTTCCGCTTCCAGGACCGTCTTCAACGCCTCGGCCTGCTTGCGGGTTTCGGGAAGAAGCGGAGAACCGCCTCCCATCTTGGCGTAATTGGCCTTGGCTTCCTTGGCGCGGGTTGTGGAGATCAGCAGGGCCAGGGCTTCCCGGATCAGACCTGGCGCCCGGATGATCGCCGGGTCGCGGAACAGATTGCGCAGGAAGGGCCGGACATCCTTCTGGCCATCCGGACCGCCCAGATTGAACAGGATGACAGCCAGTTTTCGGCGAGGCTTATCCACGTCTCACTCCGTCTTTCAGCCCCGTTCCCGGATCCGGCGCAGCAATTGGTGCACATGATCAACCGGGACGTCGGGCGTAATTCCATGACCCAGGTTGAAGATATGGGGCCGGCCCGCCCAACTATCCAGAATACGATCTGTTTCCCGGTCCAGCGCATCCCCGCCGGCCCGCAGCGCCGCCGGATCAAGATGCCCCTGCACCGGCATGCCGTCCGGCAGGATGGACTGGGCATACGCCGGATCCATCCCGGTATCCAGGGCCACGGCATTCACACCGGTTTCCCGGGCATAGCGCGCATACATGGAGCCGGCACCGCGCGGAAAGCCGATGATCGGCACCGTCACGCCCGCCGCCCGAACGCGGTCGACGATCCGTTTGGTCGGATTGATCACGACCCGCTCGAACAGGGGTTCCGGCAGGCCTTCCGCCCAGCTGTCGAAAATCTTGAGAACCTCGGCACCGCTCTCAGCCTGCATGACGAGATATTCCGCGGTCGCGTCGGCAATCCGTTCCAGCATGCCGTCAAAGGCTTCAGGGTGCTGCCAGGCTGCCACACGGGCCGAGAACCGGTCCTTCGACCCGCCGCCCTCGACCATGTAGGTCGCGACGGTCCAGGGCGCTCCGGCAAAGCCGATCAGCGTGGTTTCGTCGGGCAGTTCAGGCTTCACACGGGTCAGGGTTTCACCAACCGGTCCGAGCACGCTGCGAACCGTATCGGTGGTCAGGTCTTCGAACTGGCGCACATCGAACGGTTCCAGCCTCGGTCCCTCACCGGCCACGAACCAGACCTTGCGGCCCAGGGCGATCGGGATGAGCAGGATGTCGGCGAACAGGATGGCCGCATCAAAACCGAACCGCCGGATGGGCTGGAGCGTGACTTCAGCGGCCAGATCCGGTGAGAAGCAGAATTTGATGAAGTCACCGGCTCGGGCCCTGACTTCCCGGTATTCGGCCAGATATCGGCCGGCTTGGCGCATGAGCCAGACCGGGGGCGGTGAAACCGTCTCGCCGGCGAGAACCTTCAAAAGGGGTTTGTTCGAATGTGTCATCCCGTCTGATTAGGCATCAGTGGTCGAAGGATCAATGCGGTGTTTTCACCACCCACATTTAATCCCTCAATCTTATAGATTTTAATTGTTGTGTTTGTTGGGGGCGTGGAAGGTGTTGGCAGACACGGTCATACCGTAATCGACATATTCGCTTTGCCGGAAAAGGCATCCACAGCCTGTTTCCAACAGGGTTTGGAAAACCAGATTTATCTACGAAAATTCAAAATCTTGATCGTGTTGTCGGGTGTGAATTATCAGTGTGAAAAGCGAAAATGGCGGTGAATTGGGTTTATGCGTCCACAGGCTTGCCAACAGGCCCGCACCATGTGGAAAGTCTTGTTGGTTGCCGCGGGTAAGACCCGGTAATACTCACAGGGGTCTGGGAGGGCGCCGGATTTGTCCGGAGTTTTCCCAACTTGTTAACAGAGCGTAAACGCGAAACAGGGGACGCAAGCCGGATGAGTGTGCCGACCAAGAGCATCGAAACCTGTTTCCATATCCACATGGTGTCCGACTCCACGGGGGAAACCCTGATGGAAGTCATGCGCGCCTCGGTGGCCCAGTTCGAAGGGACGAGCCCGCTTGAGCATTTGTATGCCTTGGTGCGCTCATCCCGGCAGATGGAGCGCGTTTTCGACGAGATCGCGGCCTATCCGGGCATCGTCATGTATACCGTGGTCAATCCGGATCTGCGCCGCGAGCTGGAAACCAAGTGTGTCGAGCTGGGCATTCCGGCGATTGCCGTGCTCGATCCCATGCTGGCCACCCTGTCTGCCTATCTCGGTCGCCCCGTGGCCAGCCGCGCCGGCGCCCAGCGTTCCCTGGATGCGGAGTATTACAAGCGGATCGACGCGCTCAATTTCGCCATGGCCCATGATGATGGCCAGGGCGATGATTATGAAGCGGCGGACATCGTGCTTCTGGGTGTCAGCCGGACCTCCAAGACGCCGACCAGCATTTATCTCGCCCATCGCGGTTTCCGGGCGGCGAACATTCCGCTGGTGAAAGGCGTGCCGATCCCGGAAGCGATCTATTCCCTGCGAAACCCGCTTGTGGTCGGCCTGACCGCGTCGCCGGAGCGGATCGTCCAGATCCGGCGGAACCGGCTTTTGTCCCTGAATGAAGACCGGGATACCGATTACATTGATGATTTCGCGGTGAAGGACGAAATCCTTCATGCCAAGCGTCTCTACGCCAAATACAAATGGCCGACGATCGATGTGACCCGCCGCTCGATCGAGGAAACGGCCGCCAAAATCATCAATCTTCTCACCGAAAAGCGGAACCAGTCCAAATGACGCGTTTTGTCCTCGCCTCCGGCAGCCAGATCCGGCGCCAGGTCCTGGAAAATGCCGAAATCCCGTTCGAGATCATCAAGCCGGATGTGGACGAGGCTGTGATCAAGGCGGAGCGGGCCGATCTGACGCCGGCTGAAATGGCGCTGGTGCTGGGCGAGGCCAAGTCCGAAGCCGTGTCGCGCCAGCATCCGGACGCGCTGGTTCTCGGCGCGGACCAGACCATGGAACTGGATGGCCAATTGCTGGACAAATTGCCGGATGCCGGCCTGGCGCGCGACCGGCTGAAAGCGATGCGCGGCAAACCGCATCATCTCCATTCCGGTCTCGCCCTGTTCCGGAATGGCCGGAAAGTCTGGACCTGGCAGCAAACGTCCGCGCTTCATGTCCGTGATTTTTCGGATGAATTCCTGGAGTCCTATCTGGAAAAGGCCGGCTGGGCCCTGACCGCCAGTGTCGGCGCCTATGCCTATGAAGGCCTGGGCGCCCAATTATTCGAGCGGGTCGAGGGTGATTATTACGCCATTATCGGTCTGCCGCTTCTTCCCCTTCTGGCCGTGCTGCGGGAGGAAGGGGTGCTGCCCTCATGAGCCGGATCAGCGGATCGGCCCGGCTGGCGGGTGTGGTCGGGGACCCGATCGCCCATTCCCTGTCGCCCGCCCTGATGCGCTTCTGGATCGAGGCGCTGGATCTGAATGCCCTCTATGCCCCTTTTGCGGTTCCGGCCGCCGGGTTTGATAGCTTCGTCGAGGGTATCGCCGAATCCCATATCGCCGGGTTGAATGTGACCCTTCCGCACAAGGAAGCGGCCCTGGCCCTGTCGGACACGGCGAGCAAGGCGGCCCGCGAAATCGGAGCGGCCAATCTCCTGACATTCGCGGATGGCAAAATCCATGCGGACAACACGGATGCGGCCGGTTTCCTGGCAGCCCTGAAACCTGCCAAAATAAAGTACCGGCAGTCCACCGCCCTGGTGCTGGGGGCTGGCGGCGCATCCCGGGCGCTGGTCTATGCGCTCCTGACATCCGGGATCTCGCGCCTGATCCTGTCCAACCGGTCGAAATCACGGGCCGAGCGCCTGGTTGATGAAATCGCGCCCATGGCGGCCGTCGTGGACTGGGACCAGAAGGACAATGTCCTCGCCGAAGCCGATCTGGTCATCAATGCCACTTCGCTGGGACTCAAGGGAGTGGATCCGCTTCAATTGGACTGGAAACGGGCCAAGCCCGGATCGGTCGCCTTTGACAGTGTCTACACACCGCTGGAAACCGAGTTTCTGAAGGGGGCCCGCCAGAGAGGACTGACCGGTGTGGACGGGCTCGACATGCTGATCGGTCAGGCGCGGCCGAGCTTCCGGGCCTTTTTTGGTCGCGAAGCCCCGATCCTGCCACCGGTCCGGCCGGCCCTGGTCGCGCAATTGGGGGACGAGGCGTGAAGATTGTCGGCCTTACCGGCTCCATCGGGATGGGCAAGTCCGCGACCGCCAAGCTCTTTCGCGAACAGGGCGTACCGGTCTTCGACTCCGACGCCATCGTGCATGAACTCTATGATGTGGGCGGTGCGGCCGTGAAACCGGTCGGAGCGGCGTTTCCAGGCGTGGTTCATGAAGGCGCGGTGGACCGGGAGATATTGTCGGCCCGCTTGCGGGAGGACCCGTCCGGGTTTGAAACCCTGGAAGCCATTGTCCATCCGCTGGTTGGCCGGGCCCGGCAGCATTTCCTGACCCAGGCGGAAAAGGCCGGCGCCCCCTTTGTCATCCTGGATGTGCCGCTCCTGTTCGAAACGGGCGGGCATGAGCATGTTGATGCCGTGGTTGTTGTCCATGCGCCGCAGGATGAGCGCCGGGCGCGTGTCCTGCAGCGTCCGGGCATGACGGATGAGAAGCTGGACGCCATAATCGCGCGTCAGACACCTGATTCGGTCAAACTGGACCAGGCAGACTATATCGTTGAAACTTCGGGCGGTTTTGACGATGCTCGCCGACAGGTGAGCGCAATTGTCAAGAAGTTGGCAGGATAGGGTGCTCCCGGTCCGCCGGCGATAAACGGGGTGGATATGCGGGAAATCGTTTTCGATACCGAGACCACGGGCCTGGACCCGAAGACCGGCGACCGGATCACCGAACTGGGCTGTGTCGAAGTGATCGACTGCATCCCGACGGGGCGCACCTTCCACACCTGGGTCAATCCGCAGCGCGACGTGCCGGACGAAGTGGTGAAGATCACCGGCCTGACCACGGAATTCCTCAAGGACAAGCCGCTTTTCGAAGAGATCGCCCAGGACTTTGTCGAGTTTGTCGGGGATGCGGTCATGGTGGCGCACAATGCGCCCTTCGACCGTGGCTTCATCAATATGGAGCTCGCCCGGCTGGGAATCGACATCTATCCCGATGACCGGTTCAAGGACACGGCGCGGATCGCCCGCGCCAAATTTCCCGGCTCCTATGTCTCGCTGGATGCGCTCTGCAAGCGTTTCGACATTTCCCTGGAAACCCGGAATGTTCACGGTGCCCTGATCGACGCCAAATTGCTGGCGGAAGTCTATCTGGAACTGACCGGCGGCCGCACCCAGGTGCTCGACCTGTCCGGCAAGGGCGCGGAATCATCCGGCGAGGGCAAGGTCAGTTTTCCGGCCCGCCCGGCCCGTCCGCGGGCGCTGGCGTCCCGCCTGAAAGACGAAGAGCGCGCCGCCCATTCCGCCTTTGTCGACGAAATGGGCGAAAACGCGCTCTGGAAAGTCCTGACGTTGAACTGACGGCCTAGTTGGCAGCCGCCGGGTCGCCATTGCCGTTCGGCTCGGAACCCGGAGCGGCGGCGGCACGCTGGGCCAGCTGCTGGCGGTAGAGCTGCGAGAAATCCACCGGCTCAAGCATGAGCGGCGGGAAATTGCCGTCGCGGGTGGCGTC
The DNA here is from genome assembly GCF_005871165.1 of Maricaulis alexandrii. GTDB lineage: Bacteria > Pseudomonadota > Alphaproteobacteria > Caulobacterales > Maricaulaceae > Maricaulis > Maricaulis alexandrii. The sequence continues at coordinate 200,882 of NZ_SWKP01000005.1, forward strand.
AGCGAGAACGCGGCGCGCATACGGGAAGATCAGGCGCGGGCATTCGATCAGCAGAAGCGGCTCGCGTTCCTGGTCCGACACATTCGCCATCTGGAACAGGCCGGCATAGGTCAGCTCGGCGATGAAGACGACGTCCTTGCTTTCCTGGTCGCGCGAGGCGCGGGCCGAGATGGACAGGGCCACTTCGAACGTATCCTCACCCAGCGACCGGGCTTTCACGTCGATCGACAGGTCAATGCCCGGAGCCGGCTGGCCCGGACGCAGCGTGTCGGGCGCGCCCGGATTCTCGAAGGACAAATCCTTCACATACTGGGCCAGGACGCGCAGTTGCGGCTGGGTCGGAGCTTGATTGTCGGCGGGCGTGGACGGTGCGTCGGTCATGTGGATCCCCGGATGGGTCATGTGAAACGGCAACAACCCGCAAGCGGGCTGAACAAAACTAGCCCGGGCGGTTAGCACGCAGACCCCGTTGCGGCAAGGCAGGAGCACCGCACCCGGGTGGCTGACGTGACCGGCAATCCGCCCTATATTCAGGGGCAATCAAGCAACCCCTGACAGGCGGACCCGATGTTCGAGCTCTTTTCAACTGTGCTTTTTGGTGCTGTGGCGGTGTTTTTTGCCATTCGGCTCTACTCCGTCCTGGGCCGACGCGAAGGGCATATGGAAGCACCGGCATCGCGGGATCTGGACGGGGCCAACCCGTCCAAACCGGACGCGTCGGGACATTTGCGCCCGGCTTTCGAAGGACCGGCCGCCGCGGGCCTGGAAGCCATTGCCCAGGCCGACCAGAGCTTTGATCCGGAACTCTTCCTCGATGGCGCCCGCAAGGCCTATGAGATGATTGTCATGGCCTTTGCCAAGGGGGATCGCGAGGCCCTCAAGGGCCTGCTCGCCCCGAAAGTCTATGATCGCTACGAGGCGGCCATCGCCCAGCGTGAGGTCAAGGGCGAGACCGTCCGCACGGACATTGAACGCATCCGCAAGGCCGAGATCATCGAAGCAGGCCATGCGGATCACACCGCCACGATCAAGGTGCATTTCGATGCCGAGATCGCCACGGAAACCCTCGATGCTGACGGCAAGGCCATCGCCGGTGATTTTTCCCGCCTGGCCACGGTTCACGAGGACTGGGTGTTCGAGCGCCGCACCGATACTGCCAATCCGAACTGGGTCCTGGTCCGTGTTGCGACGGCCTGAATTCGTCCTGGCGGCCGGCGCCGCGCTCCTTCTGGCTGCTTGCCAACCCCGTCCGGAACCCGAGCCGGAACAGCCGGACGAACCGGTCTTCACCCCGCAAGCGATGGACTTTCTGCCCGTGGACTGGGCGGCGATGTCGTCCTGGTCGCAAAGCGATCTGGCACCGGCCCTGTCGGCCTTCCGTCGCAGCTGTGCCCGGATCACGCGCCGGGATGATGCCGACCCGCTGAGCGCGCGGGCCGCCTGGGCAGGCACGGTCGGCGAATGGCGTCCGGCCTGCGGCGCGGCTGACAGTGTGCCGGACGCACCGGAGTCGATCCGGGCCTTCTTTGAAACCCATTTCACACCGGCCCGGGCCCGCGCCGTCGATCCGGATACGGGTGAAACCGCGCTGACCGGCCGGCTGACCGGCTATTACGAACCCTTTGTGGAAGTGCGCGAGCAGGCGGGCGGTGAATTCACCCAGCCCCTGCGGCGCCGGCCGGATGATCTGGTCACCGTGGATCTGGGCCTGTTTGATCCGGATCTGTCCGGGCGCCGGATTGTGGGCGAGGTCGAGGACGGGCGCCTTGTGCTCTACAAGGATCGCGCCGAGATCGAAGCCGAGAATGCCGGCGAAGTCTTCGCCTGGGGCCGGCCGATCGATGTCTTCTTCCTGCAGATCCAGGGGTCGGGCCGGCTGGTCTTTCCCGATGGTCACCAGGAACGCGCCGCCTTTGCCGCCCATAATGGTCTGCCCTACCGCTCGATCGGACGGGAACTGATCCAACGCGGCGAGCTGGAAGCCCATGCGGCCTCCAAGTCTGGGATCGAAGCCTGGCTGAATGAGAACGGTCCCGAGGCCACGGCGGAACTTTTCGCGGTCAATCCGCGCTACGTCTTTTTCCAGACCCAGATGCTGGACGATCCGGACCTGGGTCCGAACGGGTCATCCGGTGTTGCCCTGACGCCGATGGCCTCCATTGCGGTGGATCCGGCGCACCATGCCCATGGCGTTCCGGTCTGGCTGGAAGCCTCGGCCCTGCCGGAGCTGGGTGACTGGTCGGGCCTGGTCGTGACCCAGGATGCCGGCGGTGCGATCACCGGTCCGCTTCGGGCCGACTTCTTCTGGGGTTGGGGCGAAACGGCTGAACGCCGGGCCGGCAGCACGCGCAGCGATGCAGGCTGGATCCTCCTTCTGCCGCACACGGTTGTGGCGCGCCTGTTCGCGGCGCAGGACCCGGTCTGACCCGGCATGGCCCGCAAGCGGACCATACGACCGGAGGAGAAAGCCCTCTGGAAGAAAGTGGCCCGTTCGGTGACACCTCTGTCCGCAGACCGGATGGAGCAGCTGGACAAGGACGAGCCTGTCCAGCCAGCGCCAGAACCCACGCCCGATGAAACGCCCATCCGCACGCGCCTGCCCCGGCCGCACAAGCCGCAGGAAGCAGCCATCCATCATCCGCCCGTCCCGCATGACCGCAGCACCGAAAAGCGGGTCCGGCGCGGGCGTGTGGACATTGATGCGCGGATCGATCTGCACGGCCTGACACAGGCCCAGGCCCTGTCCTCCCTGCGTCATTTCATCGCCATGGCCTATGCCGGTGGTTATCGCACCGTGCTGGTCATCACTGGCAAGGGGCTGAAGGCCCGGGAGCGGGAAAGCGAGCCCTGGGACTACCCGGACGAGCCCGGTGTCCTCAGGCGCAAACTGCCGGAATGGCTGGGCCTTCCGGAATTTCGTCAGCAAGTGTCAGGATGCGCGCCGGCGCATGTCCGCCATGGCGGTAGTGGCGCGTATTACGTGACCTTGCGGGTGCGGCCTAAAGAATGAATTTGGACAAGTCGGCATTCTTGGCCAGCTCGCCGACATGTGCGGCAACATAGGCCTCGTCGATCGTCACGCTTTCCCCGGACCGGTCCGACGCGGTGTATGAGATTTCCTCCACCAGCTTCTCCATAACGGTCTGCAGGCGGCGGGCGCCGATATTCTCCACCGTTGAATTGACGTCGGCGGCCAGCTTGGCCAGCGCCTTGATCGCATCCTCGGTGAAGTCCAGCGTCATGCCTTCCGTGCCCATCAGGGCCGTGTACTGGGTCACCAGATTGGCTTCCGGTTCCGACAGAATGCGGATGAAATCGGCTTCGGTCAGCGCGTTCAGTTCGACACGGATCGGCAGGCGGCCCTGCAACTCCGGGAGCATGTCCGAGGGCTTGGCGACGTGGAAGGCGCCCGAGGCGATGAAGAGGATATGGTCCGTCTTGATCGCGCCATGCTTGGTTGCCACGGTCGTGCCCTCGATCAGGGGCAGGAGATCGCGCTGCACCCCTTCGCGGGAGACGTCCCCGCCGCGGGCATCGGAGCGGGCGGCGATCTTGTCGATCTCGTCCAGGAAGACGATGCCGTCATTCTCCGCCAGCTTGATCGCATCAGCCGTGATCTGCGCATCATCGAGCAGATTGTCGGCTTCCTCCTCGATCAGCGGCTCATAGGCGTCCTTGACCTTCATCCGGACCGACTTGGTCTTCTTGGGGAAGCCCTTGCCGAAAATATCGCCCAGATTGATCACGCCGGCGCCGCCGGACGGCATGCCGGGAATGTCCAGCATCTGCATCGGCGAGGAGGTTTCCGACAGCTGGATCTCGACATCCTTGTCGTCCAGTTCACCGGCCCGCAGGCGTTTGCGGAAACTGTCCTTCGTGCTCTCGCTCGCGCCCGGTCCGACCAGGGCTTCCAGGACGCGGTTTTCCGCAGCCGTATGGGCCTTGGCCTTCACTTCTTCGCGCTTTTTCTCGCGGACAATGGTGATGGCGACTTCCACCAAATCCCGGGCGATCTGGTCCACATCACGACCGACATAACCGACCTCGGTGAACTTGGTCGCTTCCACCTTGATGAAGGGCGCACCGGCCAGCTTGGCCAGACGGCGGGAGATCTCGGTCTTGCCGACACCGGTCGGTCCGATCATCAGGATATTCTTTGGTGTGACCTCTTCGGCCAGCGTCTCTTCCAGCTGACGCCGCCGCCAGCGATTGCGCAGGGCAATGGCGACCGCCTTCTTGGCATCGGCCTGACCGACGATGTGACGGTCGAGTTCGGAAACGATTTCGCGGGGAGTAAAGTCGGTCATGAGGAAATTATATCGCCTGAGGTTTGTCTTGATGTAATCAGGAGGGCGTCCCGAAACCAGCCCCGAAAGGCATTAAAAGCATGGCCCGTCCGCGTTTCCACCTCGCCTTTCCGGTTGATGATCTGACCGCCGCCCGCGCTTTCTACGGTGATCTCATGGGGTGCGCGGAGGGCCGGTCCAGTGAGAACTGGGTCGATTTCGACCTGTTCGACCACCAAATCGTGGCGCATCTCGCTCCTGAGGAATGTGCCTCGGTGAAGGCCGGTGCGGTTGATGGCAAACAGGTCCCGGTCCGGCATTTCGGCCTTCTGCTGGACTGGGCCGACTGGGAAGCCCTCGCCGCCCGTTTCGAGGCCGCCGGCACGGACTTCATCATCGAACCCTATGTCCGTTTCAAGGGTGAGGCCGGCGAGCAGGGCACTTTCTTCGTCCGCGACCCGGCCGGCAATGCGCTGGAGTTCAAGAGCTTCCGGGATGAGGCGCAGATCTTTGCACGCTGACGGACGAACCCCTTTTTGACCGGACTTCCGGCCTATCAGGCGGGTCGTCCGGTACAAGGCTGTCGATTTTCTGTCTCTAACTCATTGCTTTATCTTGAATAAATCAACATTTATCGCCTGCGACATAAAGTCTGCCTTGCAATTTGGTTTGTAATACAAACATAATCCTCCATCCAAGGAGGTGACCATGACGACTCCCCTGACCCGCGCCCTTTACCGGCGCTCTTTTGACGATGGCTGGCTGGATGTCCTGGTGGGTGTCGGTTTGACCCTGATCGGATGTTTCTGGCTCATTGACCAGGTCGTGCTGGGCGCGCTCGTTCCGGCCGTTCTGTTCCCTTTCTGGAAGATCGGGCGGCAAAAACTGGTCGAGCCGCGCCTGGCTGCGCCGAACTTCGGGGTGTCGCAAACGGCGCAGACCCGGCGCGCCCTGACCGGCTGGGTCCTGTTCGGGGCCGGAGTCGCCCTGACCGAACTGGCTTTTGTCGTCTTCGTGAAAACGACAGGGAGTACAGCGGGTGGGTCCACGGATTTCGCCGTTGCGATACCGGCCATACTGGTCGGCACCGGATTGTTCAGCGGCCTGATCATTGGAGCGAGACGCTTTCTCGTCTACGGCCTGCTCGCCATCGGAACCGCACTGGGTGGGAGCTGGGCGGGTGTGGAACAGCCCGGCTGGCTTCTGGTCCTGGCTGGCCTTCCCGTGTTGATCGCTGGTCTCGTTCTGCTGGTTCGATTTTTCAGAGACTTTCCCGAGGTGACGGATGAAGCGGTCTGAGACGTCGATCCTGCCGGAGATCCGGGACGTCCTGTCATCGGACAAGCTCGTCCACGAGCCTGCCCGACTGGCCGTCCTGGCGCTCCTGTCATCCGTTGAAAGCGCTGATTTCACCTGGCTGATGCATCAGACGGGCCTGACCCAAGGCAATCTTTCCACTCATCTGACCAAACTCGACCAGGCGGGCCTGGTCAGTATCGAGAAAGGCTTCCAGGGCAAGCGTCCGAAAACCACACTGCGCATTTCCGAGGAGGGCGCGGCGCGCCTGACCACACAGGCCGAAACCCTGCGCCGGTTTCTGGCCCTCATCGCTCACCGGCCCGCCCGGCCGCGCGACAAAAACAAGGACTTCCGACCATGATCCGCCCCCGTTCGATCATCTTCAATGCCGTACTGGCTGCGGTGTCTGCCCTTGTGACCTTGTTGTACTGGCCCCTGGTCCATCAACCGGATACCGCGATGCGCACTGCGATTATCTTCGGGCTCTGGGTCGCAGTGGCGCTCTTCAGCGGTGGCGTCTTGGCATTCAGACTATTCCGACGGGTCCGCCGCTAGTCTGCGCCCAGCATTTCCACCGTCAGGTTTTCGTTCGTGTAGACGCAGATCCGCGCTGCAATCTCCATGGATTTGCGGGCGATGACTTCCGGGTCTTCCTCGTATTCGAAAATGGCGCGGGCGGCGGAGAGGGCGTAATTGCCGCCGGATCCGACTGCGACGACGCCGTCCTCCGGTTCCAGGACATCGCCGGCACCGGTCAGGAGAAAAGTTTCCGTCCTGTCGCCGACGATGAGCATGGCTTCCAGGCGGCGCAGATAACGGTCGGTCCGCCAGTCCTTGGCGAGCTCGACACAGGCCCTTGCGAGCTGACCGGGATATTGTTCCAGCTTGCCTTCCAGGCGTTCGAAAAGAGCGAACGCATCGGCCGTGGCCCCGGCGAAGCCGGCAATCACCTGACCACTGGAAAGGCGGCGGACCTTGCGGGCATTGCCCTTCATCACGGTCGGGCCGATCGAGACCTGTCCGTCACCGGCGACCACGAGGCGGCCGCCCTTGCGCACGGCGATGATCGTGGTGCCGCGCCATTGAGTGGCATCGGCGTAGTCGGGGGTCATGGATTGCGTCATCTCGGCCTCTGATCACAGGGATACCTGTCCAGCATGTGGCCGAGTGCGCGGTAGGGATCAAGTCCCGACGCTGAAAGCGGACCTATTCGTTGACCGCACGGTCCTTGCCCGGAGCCTCACGGCTGTCGGTCGCAAACTCGACGAAGTCGGCTGACGGCATGGGGCGTCCGAACAGGAAGCCCTGGGCCAGCGTCGCCCCCTGCAGGCGCAGCATCTGCATCTGCTCGGTGGTCTCCACGCCTTCGGCAACGGTTTCCAGCTTCAGCGACTTGGCCATGGCCAGAATGGTCTCGACCACGATGCGGGCATGCGGGTCGGTCGTCATGTCGCGCACGAAGGACTGGTCGATCTTGAACACGTCGAACGGCATGCGCGTCAGATAGGACAGGGAGGAGTGACCGGTCCCGAAATCATCAATGGCGAAGTTCACACCGCGATCACGCAGCGGCTGGACCTGTTCGATCACCCGTTCCGGGTTCTCCATGGCGATGGATTCGGTCAATTCCAGTTCCAGCAGGTGCGGCGGCAGATGGGCGGCTTCCAGCGCTTCCAGCACGGAGTCGGCGAAGCCGTCGCGCTCGAACTGCATGGCGGAAACATTCACGGCCACCGGAATTTCCAGGCCCTGCTTGCGCCATTCGGCGGCTTGCAGGCAGGCCCGGCGCAGGACCCAGTCGCCGATCTCCCCGATCAGGCCGCATTCTTCGGCGGCTTCGATAAAGGCGCCCGGCGAGAGCAGTCCGGCAGTCGGGTGCTGCCAGCGCACGAGCGCTTCGGCCCCGGCGCAGGTTCCGTCCTTCATCAGCACCTTGGGCTGGTAGAAGACGACCAGCTGGTCCTGGTTGACCGCATCACGCAGCTCGTTTTCCAGCACCAGACGCTCGAAAGCGGACTGGTTCATGGTCGGTTCGAAGAATTGGGCTGCAGACCCGCCGGCACGCTTGGCGTGGGCCATGGCGAGGTCGGCGTGGCGCATCAGGGTTTCCGGATCGGCCCCGTCCTGCGGGAAGACGGCAACACCGACGGACACGCCCAGGAAAACCTGGTGGCCGGAAATTTCGAAAGGCAGGCGGATGGCATCGACCAGTTTGTTGGCGACGCGGGCTGCATCGGCACTGTCCTGGATGGACGGCAGAAGCACGGTGAACTCATCGCCGCCCAGACGGGCCACCATGGAGGGTTCTTCCAGACCCATGGCCATGTCGCAGCCGCGGGTCACTTCGGACAGGCGCCGGCCGACCATTTCCAGCAGGCGGTCGCCCTCGCCGATACCCAGACTGTCATTCACGCGCTTGAAGCGGTCGAGGTCGAGGAAAAGCACGGCACCGGAGGACCCGTCTTCCAGGGCCTTGCGGGCCACGCGCTCGGTTTCCTTGCGGAAGCGTTCGCGGTTTGGCAATTCGGTGACCATGTCGACATAGGCAAGGCGGTGGATCCGCTTCAGATTGCCGTCGAGGCGCGCAAACATGCGGTTGAAGGCATTCGCCAGCACTTCCAGCTCATCACCGGTCTTCACATCAATGCGCATGTCCAGCGTCTTGGATGAGGCGAGACGGGCAGCATCCGTGAGAGTCTGGACCGGTTTCAGGGCCCGGCCCACGATCAGGGCGGCGAGCGGCAGGAAAATGCCCAGGGCGAAAAGCGCGATCAGGGTCTGGCGGCGCAGGGCGGCATTGCGCGAAGCGACCAGTTCGACCAGTTCCCGCTTGGCGTAGACGATGCCGACCAGGCGGCGCTCCTCGGTATAGACCGGCGCAGCCATTTCCAGCACGCCATCCGTCAGGGAATAGCGCAGGTCCCCGGCGCCCAAGGCCATCACGGCCAGATCGGCGGCGCGCAGCTGGCCCTCGGAACGGCCGTCGGAATAGGCCTCGCCCAGCACTTCCCGACGATTGTTGAGGACATACATTTCATTGGCGCCGACGCTGGAAATCAGCTCGTCGACATACAGGTCGATATAGTTGGAATTGTTGACGGAAACGGCTCCGGCCAAGCGGGTCGCCGTGGCTTGCAATGAAGCCAGTGAGCGATCAACCAGCAGGTTGCGCGTTTCACGCTGGGCCGAAACATTCTCCAGCGTCATCAGCATGAGTGTGGTCGCGAAGATCAAGGCACCGGTGAGAAGCGTGAACTTCATCACCAAGGAACGCATCACTCGCGACACCGCTTTGCGGATGGGTGCCATGTCTACCCCTGAGCACGCGTCCCCCCAAGGAGCGCGCTTTACCACCAAAAACATGGGTGAGAGGTTCTTCTCACCCGATCTCAGGGTGCACAGTGACAGCAAGCACTTGAATTGTGGTTAAAATGCCGGAGTTGTTTCATTAAGTTTTTAGCCAAATGCCGGATTGCCCTTTAATCAAAGGCAATTCCGGACTGTTCGGCGAGCAATTTCAGGCTCTTTTCCGGACGGGCACCATAGTGGGAGATGATTTCAGCGGCCGAAATCGCCCCCATTTTACCCGCATCTTCCAGGCTCCGGCCTTGGGCAATCCCGAGCAGGAAGCCGGCGGCAAAAAGATCGCCAGCCCCAGTAGTATCAACAAGTTGCGTGACAGGAGCAGCGGGAACCGTGGTGGTCTCATCACCGGCCGTGATGACCGCGCCCTTCTCCGACCGGGTCACGGCCGCGATGGCGACATCCTTGCGAACAGCGGCCAGTGCCGTGTCGAAGTCATCGGTGTCATAGAGAGCCAGGAGTTCGGCCTCATTCGACAGGAGAATGTCGATATGGTTAGCGACCAGGTGGCGGAAGGCGGCCTTGTGACGCTCCACGCAGAACACATCCGACAGGGTCAGGGCGGTTTTGCGCTTGGCGGCAGCAGCCATTTCAGCCGCGGCGACATAGGCGCGCTTCGCTTCTTCCCGGTCGAAGAGATAGCCTTCCAGATAGACGATCTCGGCGGCTTTCAGGTCTTCGGCTCCGGCTTCCACATCCTCTTCCGTCACCAGGGCAGCGGCGCCCAGGAAGGTCGACATGGAACGGCTGGCGTCCGGCGTGACATTGATCAGGCAACGGGCCGTCGCCGGTCCGTCCTTCAGGGAAGGCGTATCGAAATGCACGCCGATGGCGCGGATATCGTGGGTGAAAATGTCGCCCAGCTGGTCGTCGGCCACCTTGCCGATATAGGCCGCCTTGCCACCCAGGGAGGCAATTCCCGCCACCGTGTTGGCCGCAGACCCGCCCGAGGCTTCCGTGCCCGGTTGCATCGCCTTGTAGAGCGTGCGGGCGCGATCCTCGTCGATCAGCGTCATGGCGTCCTTGGCAATGCCCTCGGCGGCCAGAAAATCGTCCGTGGTAGGCGAGAGGACATCGACAATGGCATTGCCGACGGCGAGCACATCAAAGCGGGCTTGGGACATGAAACATCCGTTCTGTTGCCAATGGGGAAAGTCTTGTCCCGATGGGTAAACGCAGCGCCGGGGAATAACAAGGCTTGCCGCCATGGCGGGCGCTGGCTAAGCGCTGGGGCATGAAAAAAGTCGCCTTTCTCACCGCAGCCTGCATGTTCCGTGACCACCCGGACGCGCGCCTGGACTATTTCGAATACGAGCATGAAATCGGCGCCCTGCAGCCGGCTTGCCGTGCAGCCGGGATCGACCTTGTACCGGCGATCTGGGATGCACCCGATTATGACCCGTCAGCCTTCGACGCGGTCATGGTGGGTACGTGCTGGGACTATATGGAAAAGCCGGACGCCTTCATGGCCATGCTCGAGCGGACGGATGCGGCCACGTGCCTGCTCAACCCGCTCGATCTGATGCGCTGGAACATGCGGAAAATCTATCTCAAGGATTTGGCGGAACGCGGTGCACCGATGATCCCGACGGTCTGGGCGGACAAGGCGGATGCGGCGACGATCGAAGCCGCCTTTGATGAACTGGCAGCGGACGACATCGTCGTGAAACCGGTTCTGGGGGCTGGCGCCTGGCGTCAGGCGCGGGTCCGTAAGGGCGAGGCCCTGCCGCAGGCGGACACGCTGCCGCCCGCAGACTGCATGATCCAGCCCTTCCTGCCGGCCGTGTCCGAAGAGGGGGAGTTCGCCTTCCTCTTCTTTGGTGGGGAATTCTCGCACTGTGCCCGGAAAATCCCGGCGAAGGGCGATTATCGCGTCCAGTCGGAATATGGCGGGCATGAAGAGATCCACCATCCGTCCGAGCATGAGCTGGAGCTGGCCCGCGCCGTGCTGGATTGCCTGCCCGGCAAGCCGCTCTATGCCCGCGTCGACATGCTGCGCGGCCTGGATGGCGAGCTGGCCCTCATCGAGTGCGAACTGATCGAACCCTATCTCTATCCCGAACAGGGCCCGCAAATGGGTGAGGTCTTTGCCCGGGCGCTGGGGCGGATGCTGGGCTAGACCCCTTTCGGCGCCGGCGTCTTGTCCTTGAAGGCGCACAAATCCTCGATCGGGCAGCGCCAGCATTCCGGCTTTCTCGCCTTGCAGACATAGCGGCCGTGCAGGATCAGCCAGTGATGGGCGCCCTGCTTGAACTCGTCCGGCACGATCTTCTCCAGGCGCAGCTCCACGGCCAGCGGATCTTTGCCCGGTGCCAGCTTGGTGCGGTTGGAGACGCGGAAGATATGGGTGTCCACGGCAATGGTGGGGACGCCGAAGGCCTCATTCATCACCACATTGGCGGTCTTGCGGCCGACGCCCGGCAATGCTTCCAGGGCGGCCTGATCGGCGGGGACCTCGCCGCCATGGCGTTCGATCAGCAGCTGGGACACGGCGATGACATTCTTGGCCTTGTTGCGGAACAGGCCGATCGTCTTGATCCGGTCGCGCACATGATCCTCGCCCAGCGCGACCATCTTCTCCGGCGTGTCGGCTTCCTGGAACAGGAGCTTGGTGGCCTTGTTCACACCGACATCCGTGGCCTGGGCTGACAGGGCGACCGCGACGAGCAGCGTGTAGGGATTGGTATAGTCCAGTTCGGTACGCGGGGCCGGCCGGTCCTGGGCCAGACGCGCCATCAGGTCATGGGCCTGTTCCCGGTTGAGACCACGGGGCAGGCGTTTGGCGGGCTTTTTCCGGGGCTTGGCAGCGGGCGGCATGGGGATCTCCAGAAAACGGGGTCCGGTCAGACGGGGGCTGTGTCGAGAAAGAGCCAGATCGCGATCCCCGCCAGTAATACAGCCAGAACCCGCCGGAACCAGAGTGTGCTCTGCGGTGTTTGCAGGAAGGCCGCGGCCCGGGCGGCCAGAAGCACGATCACAACATGGATGCCGGTGGCGACGAGAACCGTGATCGCGGTCAGGCCCAGCGCCTGCGGCAGGGCCGGCCGGTCGGCGAGGATGTATTCGGGCAGGACGACCAGGAAGAAGAGCGCTGCCTTGGGGTTGAGCAGATTGATGATCAGCCCGTGGCGGAAATGCTTGCCCAGGGTCTCCGACAGGTGAATGGGTGAGCTTTCCCCGGCATGGCGCCAGCCTTCAATGGCCAAATAGAGCAGGAAGAGCGTGCCGGCATGGCGCAAGAGGGCGAACAGCCAGGGCGTCTGCGTGACGATGGCCGCCAGTCCCAGCGCAGCCAGCCCCCCGATCAGGCTGAGGCCCAGCATGACGCCGAGAACGGCGGCGAATCCGGCCTTGCGACCGCGATCCGCGCTCAACACGGCCAGCCAGGCCATGTTGGGGCCAGGCGTCAGCTCGATCACCAGCACGGTGAGTGAAAACGCGGCCAGTGTTGCCAGGAGATCCCCCATGTCTGACGCTTAGGCAGAATTGCCGTCCCCGTCACGTGGCATTTTTCAGCCAGCGGCCTATCCTGAAGCCCATGAAGACGATCATCGAAACCTGGCCGGCCGAGGCCGAAAGCGTCACCCGGCATGATGGACCGGTTTTCATGGACGCCGAAATCGCGCCCAACCGCTCCCTGGCCAATCCCGCCTTCATCGCGCTCATGGTCGCGATCAGTGTGATCTCCTTCAGTGCGGGCCTGTTCTACATGATGATGGGGGCTTGGCCGGTCCTGCCCTTTTTCGGGCTGGACGTCTTCCTGGTCTGGCTGGCCTTCAAAATCTCCTATCGCGACGGCCGCGCCCGGGAATATGTCCGCGTCGATGCGCGTGATATCGAAGTGGTGCGCCAATTGCCGACCGGGCACCGGCGCCGCTATCGCCTGCCTACGGCCTGGGTGACACTGCGCCTGATCAATCCGAAGGCCCACCAGTCCCAGATCGCCCTGACCGCCCATGGCCGCGCGCTCATCCTGGGCCAGTTTCTCAGCCCGCCCGAGCGCGGCAGTTTCGCCAAGGCGCTTGAAAAGGCCATTCTCGCGGCCCGGCAATCCCTGTCGGAGCGGCCGCAAGAAACGGGTGGAGCCGGTGTGCCGGGGGCGTAAATTGGCGGCATGAACACGATGTCCTACACGCTCGATGAGTCGAGCCGCGATTTTGACCGGATTGCCGACGCGCTCGAATTCCTCGGCGAGAACTGGCAGTCCCATCCCGATCTGGATGCGGCGGCCCGCTCTGCCGGCCTCTCCCCGCACCATTTCCAGCGGGTCTTCACGCGCTGGGTCGGGATGAGTCCCAAGAAATATGTCGGGGCCCTGGCCCATCAGGCGGCGCGTTCGGCGCTGGATGACGGGGCCAATCTTCTGGATGCCGCGTTCGATGCGGGCCTGTCGGGCCCTGGCCGGCTGCATGATCTCTTCATCGCGCATGAAGCCGTCACGCCGGGCGATGCGAAACGGCGCGGGGCCGGTCTCAGCTTTGTCTGGGGCGTGGCGCCCAGCCCGTTCGGGGATGCGGTCTTCCTGATATCGCCGCGCGGCCTGTCCGCCCTCGCCTTTGCCGATCCGGATGTGGAGGCCGGGTTCGAGGATTTGCGCAGCCGCTATCCCGCTGCCGACTATGCCCGGGATGATGATCTGGCCCGGCAATGGGCGGAGCGGATCTTTACGCCCCGGGACAGCGATCCGATCCCGCTGGCGCTCTATGGCACGCCCTGGCAGCGACAGGTCTGGCGCGCCCTTCTGGACATTCCGGCCGGGGCCACAACCAGTTACAAGGCGATCGCCGAGACGGTCTGCACCGCGAAGGCCTCGCGGGCCGTCGGGGCGGCTGTCGGGGCCAATCCGATTTCCTGGCTCATACCCTGTCACCGCGTCTTGGCCAGCAATGGCCGGCTGACCGGCTATCACTGGGGTGTGAAACGCAAGCGCGCCATGCTCGCCTATGAGGCCGCAGCAAGTTAGATTGCCCGGATGATGGATCATCCGCTCTTCCTGGCTGCGGTCATCGGTCTTCTGGCCGCCGCTGCCTTCCTCATCCGTTGGGTCGCCTCGCGCCGCCGCCTCATGGAGGATGCGCGGATCGAATATGCCGAACGCTGTGACACCAAGCCGAAAACGGTGAAAGGCGTGGATGCCGCCACGTTCGAGCGCCTCTATGTCGCCGCTTATGAGCCGCGCTGGGCGCTCTACATTGCCGGCGCTCTGGTGCTGGCCATCCTGGTGACGCCGCCGGCCGCGCTCGGTCTGGTCGCGCTCTGGCCCATTCTCGTGCTCGGGCTGGAGGCCGGGCCCTGGTATGATGAGGGCTATTATCCCTGGATGTTCTACATGTTCTTCGGTTTCTGCGGCATCTGGGCCCTGTGCGGGTTCCTGATGGCCCGCCTGCACCATGCGCGGCGCCCGGAACCCTTCAATCCGGCCCTGGCCCGCGCGCGCGGCGAACCGCTCGACGATGTTGCCATTCCGCGCAAACGCCCCAAATGGGCGGTGAAGGCACGACCGGATACGCGGTCGTCAAAACCCGACAGCGAATAGGGGACACATCATGCGTTACCTGCACACCATGGTCCGTGTTTCGGATCTGGACGCCAGCCTGCGCTTCTATTGCGAAGGCCTCGGCCTGACCGAGGTCAGCCGCAAGGATATCGAGGCCGGCCGTTTCACCCTGGTCTTCCTGGCCACACCGGAAGATGTCGCCGCGGCCGGGTATGAAGGCGGTCCGCTGCCGGAAGGCCTGCCCTGTGTCGAACTCACCCATAATTGGGACCCGGAAGAGTATTCGGGCGGCCGCAATTTCGGTCATCTCGCCTACCGCATGGACAATGTCTATGAGACCTGCCAGCGCCTGATGGACATGGGCTACACGATCAACCGCCCGCCCCGCGACGGCCACATGGCCTTCGTGCGCTCGCCGGACGGGATTTCCGTGGAACTCCTCCAGCGCAATGGTGCCCTGCCGCCGCAGGAACCCTGGGCGTCGATGGAGAATACCGGCAGCTGGTAGGCCTCAGGCCGCGTCCCGCATGTCCTCGAACCGCTTGCCCGGTTCATCCTCGAAGCTTTCCGCCAGCACGGTGAGCCGCTCAATGCGGTCGGTGCGGAAATGGCGGAAGTCCTGGCGCAGCTCGCACCAGGCCGAGAGCAGCCAGACGCGGCCGAAACAGGTCAGGGCGAGCGGACGGATGACCCGCTTGCTCAGCTCGTCCGACAGGGATTTGTAGACCACGCGCAGCTTTCGCTTGTTGGCGATGGCATTGCGCACCGGGCCGAAGGCTTCCGGGCGAACGGTCTCGTCCAGGAAGCTGGCAAAGAGCGGGGTCGAGCGCAGGCGCTGGCGATGCGTGTCCGGCAGGGCACGTTCGATCTTGGCGAGGGCCTCTGCCGCCGCAGCGGCCAGATCCTTGTCGCCGGTCGCCTTGACCAGGCGGGCGCCCAGGGCCAGCGCGTCCAATTGCTCATAGGAGAAGGTCAGGGGCGGCAGGTCGAAACCGGGTCGCAGCACATAGCCGACCCCGGCCTCGCCATCGATCGGCGCGCCGGATCCGATCAGGTGCGCGATATCGCGATAAATGGTCCGTTCGGAGACTTCGAACTTGTGGCCCAGCTCATGGGCTGTCACCGCGCCCGGCGCGGCTTCGCGCAAGGCCTGGACGATCCGGATGAGACGTTCGGCACGACGCACTGACACCCCCTGAAACCATTTGTTCGTGTCGGGAAGATGTCAGCTTCTGGCTGGACTGGCAAGTCTGGCCCGTCCGTCTGTGTTTCACGTGCAACAACGGCTCGAATGTCAGGACTTGACAGGAGCGGGGCCGAACGTCCCGGACGCCCGGCCCGGTCCCGGTCTGTGCCCGTCAGCTGCGGGCATCCATGATGGCGGTATGGGCGATCCGCCAGTCCGTGCCCTCCCGCTGCAGGACGAGGTGGAAATGCGTCCGACGTGCGCTTTCCCCGCCATTGCGGGACACGCCGCGCTGGCTGTCCGTGTACAGGTGGAGGACGGCCCCGTCCTGTCCGAGGAAACGGATGGAGATGAGTTGCATCAGGGCGGACTCGTCCCGCGATACGTCCGGATCAAAAGCCGGAAACAGGCGCTCTTCCAGGAAATTGCCCAGCGTATCGCGACCCTGGAACATGCGGGCATAGGCATTGATCCATTCCGTATCCGGCGTGTGCATCGCCATCAGTCCCGCCGTGTCCTGGTCGGCCCAGCGGTCCCGGAATGTTTCGAGGAAGGCGCGCAACTCGGCCTCGTCGCCGGGCCGGGCCGGCTCGCCATGCAGGGTGAACTCCGGCACTTGGCGGCGCTCCTGCGCCAGGGCGTCTGTCGGCACGCTGGCCAGGCAGGCAAGGGTGAGCAGGGTGAGTGGAATGAGGTAAAGGCGGTAAAGCTGCATGGAAAACTCCTGGTAAGTCCGATAGGTCTTTGAACAGCATCCCGGCACATCCAGGCCGGGACAGCGATGCCCGGACCTAGCGTGCGTGCCCGGGCGGTTTCGCCCCGGGAGTCGTGAAGTGTCCGGATATGTCGCGAAGGGTCCGCCAATGGCGGAAGGCCGTGTTCGGCCCCTCCCGCTCTGGCAGCAGCTGGGCTATCTCGGCCTGGGCGTGGCGGTGCTCGCCTTCGCGTTTTCCACCGCCGGCGCGTTCGATACGGACGAGCTGGGCGTGCCGCACCGGCTGGCGCTCTGGACTGTCGTGGCCTTCCTGATGCTGACCCAGCCTTGGCTGATCGAATACGGTCTGTCCCGGCTCGTGCCCCGGACCCGGACCTGGCGGTGGGCGAGCCTCATTTTTGCGGTTCTGTTGTGCAATCTGGCCCTGACCCTGGAACTGCACGCTCTGAAATCGACGCCGCTTCTGCCCAAGGCCAATGATCCGCTGGTCGATTTCTTTGTCTTCCTCGCTCCGGTTGTCATGCCGATCGCGCTTCTGGTTCTGCTCCTGAAACGGGGCTTTGCCGGACGCGTCGTCCTGGCACCGCCGGAAGACGGGGCGCCGGGACTGCTGGTCTCACCCGGCCTGGGGGATTGGCAGACGGGCTGGGAAGCGAAGGATCTGCTCTTCGTGCGGGCCGAGGACCATTATCTGGAAATCCGGACGGCCCGGACCCGCCACTATGTCCGCGGCCGCCTCTCCGATGCCCTTGAAAAACTGCACGGCCAGGATGGCGAACAGGTTCACCGGTCCTGGTGGGTCGCAGATCGCGCCGTGGCCCAGGCCCGCCGCCAGAACCGGGACATCAAGCTCACCCTGACAAGCGGGGAAACCGTCCCGGTCAGCCGGTCGCGGACCGAGGCGGTCCGGGCGCGCGGCTGGCTGGCGCGCAGTCCGGAATGAGGCCGGGGATCAGCCCCTGACCACATCCTGCATGGAATAGAGGCCGGCGGGTCGGGGCTCGCCCTCATTCAGTATCCAACGGGCCGCTTCCACGGCACCGCGGGCGAACACGTCGCGGTCATGGGCGCGGTGGGCAATGGTGATGTCTTCCAGTTCGGCCAGGAAGCGCACGGCGTGCTCACCGATGATGCCGCCGCCCCGTGTGACGGCAAACCCGATCCGGCCCGTCTCGCGGGCACCGGTATGGCCGTGACGGGCCCAATCGGCGACATCGTCCAACGCCTCACCGCGGCCCTGCGCAGCGGCCTGGCCCAGCATGAGGGCCGTGCCGGACGGGGCATCGGCCTTCATCCGGTGATGGCTTTCCTCGATCTCGATATCCCAATCGGCAGCCGGCAGGCTGGCGGCCATGCGCACCAGGCGTTCGGCCATGGCCACGCCCAGGGAAAAATTCCCGGCCTGTAAGACGGGGATGGTTCCGGCCGCCTTGACCAGCCCGTCCTGCTGTTTGGAATTCAATCCTGTCACACCACTGACAAACGGGATATTTCCCTTTTCAGCCAATATCTTGGCGGCGGCTTCCGTCAGTTCGGGCAGACTGGCATCAATGACAATGTCACAGTCGGACATCGCGTCCTCGAGGGAGACTACAGCGGTGACGCCATTGGATTCCCCGGTCAGATAGCGACCGATATCCCCGCCCTCGACGGGTGAGCCGGCGCGCACGGCTGCGCCGCTCAGCGCAAAGCCGGGCGTGGCGAGGATGGTCCGGCCGATGGCGCCGCCCAGACGGCCGGTCAGGCCCAGCAGGGCGATCTGGATGTCACGGCTCATAGCCCGCCTCCGCTGATGAATTGGTCTGCCAGGTTTTCAAACACATAGGAGCCGATGATGGGAATGACCGGCAGCAGGATATAGAGCGAAAACCGCGTCGTGATCCCGGCCGAGACCGGCCATTCGCGCAGATTGTTCACCCAGATCTCGTAATCGGTATAGCCGGCCAGGGCCGAGGCGGCGTCGGCATCCCCGGCCAGCGCCTTGTCCCGCATCTCGGCCATTTGCGCATGCACGCGGTCGAGTTCGGCCTGTTTGGCGGCACGGATCTTCAGGTGGACGGGATGCAGCGCGCTGGTCAGCAGGAAGAGACCGCCGACAATCGACGCACCGACCACCGGAATGGTCATGCCCAACTGGTCGGCGGCGAACAATTGGTCCGGCGCGTTCGGATTGATCAGGAAAAGCAGGATGATGGCGGCCATGATCATCCAGGTCCGGGCCGCCCGCAGCCCGATCCGGCCGAACACTTGCAGCCGGTCCAGCTCGAACAGGTCGACGCTCAGATGATTGCGGATCAGCGCCTTGATCGTGCGGCTCTCCCGGGCCACGTCGACGCCGGCGCGAAACCCGATCCCGTAGAGGAAGGGCGAGACAATCAGGAACCAGAGCCCGACCGAATTGACATAGTCCGGCAGGGTGAAGCCATTGGCCAGGATCATGAAGATATTGAAGCCCAGCCCGGCCACCGCACCGATGATGAAGGCCGTCAGATAGCGTCGCCGCCAAGTGTCCGGAATCCCGTCCGCCAGCGCCAGCGCGTCTTCGCCGCCATCCGCCTGGCCCAGGGCTGCTGCCAGATCGGCAGCCTCGGCGGCCCACAGCCGGCGCCCGGTCTCGCTGAAGGCGACACCGGCCGTGAAGATCAGGGAGAGGACAAAAGCGATCCAGGCGACACGCGTCAGCAGGGCCTGCCCGGTTTCGGTGAATTCGAACAGGCCCGGCCCGTTCGTGGTCTCGGCAATCAGGACATAACCGCCATAGACCAGCGCGAACAGGATCAGCGTGGTCGGCAAAAAGCCCAGTGGTGACCAGCGGAAAAAATGCACTTCCGCCGGCTGGAAAAAGCCGGGTCTGCCGGGCCCTGGCGCGGGAGCCGGGTCCGAACGGGTATCAGGTGTCGCGTCCATTCAGGGATTGGTACGCGTATCCCCCTGATCTGTCATCCCGAACCCGGTCGCCGGCTTGCAAAAAGCGATGGGATCAATTCGCGTTGGGGCGGCCGTCATCTGTGGTGACGTCGTCCCAGAATTGTTTGACCTTGTTGAAGAAGCCGGCGCTGTCCGGATTGCAGCCCTCGCCGGACAGGTCGCAGAATTCCTTCAGGATCTCTTTCTGACGGTCGCACAGATTGCGGGGTGTCTCGACGAAGAGCTCCACCACCATGTCGCCGCGCGGGCCGCCGCGCAGGCGGGGCATGCCCTTGCCGCGCAGGCGCATGCGGCGTCCGGTCTGGGCGCCTTCGGGGATTTTCATCTCGGCCTTGCCGCCTTCGATGGTCGGCACCTGCATGGAACAGCCCAGCGCGGCCTGCACCATGGAGGCCGGGGCGCGGCAATAGAGATTGGGTCCGTCGCGCTCGAAAATCTCGTGCGGGGTGACGGAAATGAAGATGTAGAGATCGCCGCGCGGGCCGCCGCGGGCGCCGGCTTCGCCTTCCCCGGCCAGACGGATGCGGGTACCGTCCTCGACACCGGCGGGCACGGTAACGTTCAGCGTGCGGTTCTTGCGCACCCGGCCGACGCCGTCACAGTCCTGGCAGGGGGTTTTGACATACTGGCCCCGGCCACCGCATTGCGGACAGGTCTGTTCCATCGTGAAAAAGCCCTGGGAGCGGCGGATGCGCCCGGCGCCGTGACAGGTGCCGCAGGTCTCCAGATCCGTGCCCGGCTCATTGCCCTGCCCGTCACAGCGTTCGCAATGCATGGCGGTCGGCACGGTGATGGTGGCATCCTTGCCGTTGAAGGCCTCTTCCAGCGAGATTTCCATGTCGAAGCGCAGATCGGCGCCGCGGGCCGGGCCGGAGCGGGCGCGTCCGCCACCCCGGCGGCCGCCGCCCATATTAAAGGCTTCGCCGAAGACCTGTTCGAAAATATCGGCAAAGTCGGCCGCGCCGGCCCCGCCGCCAAACGGACCCTGACCGCCGCCCATTCCGCCCTGTTCAAAGGCGGCATGGCCCATCCGGTCATAGGCGGCGCGCTTGTCGGCGTCGGACAGGACCGCATAGGCCTCGCCGACTTCCTTGAACTTGGCTTCCGCCTCCGCATCACCCGGATTCCGGTCCGGGTGGTATTGCATGGCGAGCTTGCGATAGGCGCTCTTCAGCGCCTTCTCGTCGACACCGCGGTCGACACCCAGGACTTCGTAGAAATCACGCTTGCTCATCAAACTTCACCGTTTTGCAGAACCAGAACCGCGTTCTGCCGCATTTGTTGCGCGACGCCATAACCATGCTTCAGGCACAGTCCGGCGGCGCTGTCCTCGATCGCGGCGTCGTGCCGCGTCTCGATCAAGATCATGCCCGGCCACAGGTTTCGCGGAGCTTCCGCAAAAAACGCGTCAAGCACGGGCGCTTCATAGCCTTCGATGTCGATTTTCATGACATCGACGCGGTCAATTCCGTTCTCGGCCAGGACTTGGCGCAGGGGGCGCAGCGGTACCGTGACCCCATCGCCATCCTGCTCGACATGGACCTCGCCGCGATTGCGGCCACTGACCGACAGATGGGCCTCGCCGGCCTCGGCGCCAAGGGCGACCGGGGCGACGGTCACATCCTTCGCGGTCGAGGCGGTCAGATTGAATTCCAGCCGCCGCCGGTTTTCCGGATCCGGTTCCACCGCGATCACCGTGACCGGCTTGCCCAGGGTTTGCGCGTCAGCCAGTACGGACAGGGTGTAAAGCCCCGCATTGGCGCCGGCATCGACGAAGACAAACGGCGTATCGCCCGCATGGGCCGCAATGCGTTGGCGGATTTCCGCCCGCTCGGCATCATCCCAGGTCCTCGACCCGGCAAAGACGCGCTTTTCGCACCGGTTATCGCGCAGATGGAGGCGGGCAAACTGGCCCGGGAAGACCTCGATATCCGCGATCTCGCGTCCGCCGGCCATCAGGACCCGCCGCACGACCGTCTCGGCAGCGCGGCGCAGCCCATTCAGCGGCAGCGACATGGGGAGTCGCCGCAGGCGTTCCGGAAAGGCGGAAAGCGCAAAGGCTCCAAACGGAGCGGAGATCGGATCGGGACGGTCCATTTGGACACCTCAAGGCCGGAAGAGAGGGGGCGGCTGCTGTGCAACCGCCCCGCATTTCCGGACCTTAGCCGTCCTTCTTGTTTTCGTCGTCGACTTCGGAGAATTCCGCGTCGACCACGTCATCATCGCCCTCGGCATCCGCCTTGGCGTCGCCTTCAGCCGCTTCGGTCTGCTGGGCGGCATACATGGCTTCACCGAGCTTCATCGCGGCCTGGACCAGGGCCTGGGTCTTCTGCTGGATGGCTTCGAGATCTTCGCCATCCTTGACCTCTTTCAGCTCGGTCAGGGCTGCCTCGATGGCGTCCTTGTCCTCGCCCGGCACCTTGTCGCCGAACTCTTCGAGCTGTTTCTCGGTCTGGTGGACCATGGCTTCGGCACCATTGCGGGCCTCGACCAGTTCCTTGCGCTTCTTGTCCGCGTCGGCATTCGCCTCGGCGTCCTTGACCATGTTGTCGATCTCGTCATCCGACAGACCACCGGAGGCCTGGATGCGGATCGCCTGCTCCTTGCCGGTCGCCTTGTCCTTGGCGGACACGTTGACGATACCGTTGGCGTCGATGTCGAAGGTCACCTCGATCTGCGGCAGACCGCGCGGGGCCGGCGGGATGCCGACCAGGTCGAACTGGCCGAGCAGCTTGTTGTCGGCCGCCATTTCGCGTTCACCCTGGGAGACCCGGATGGTCACGGCGGTCTGGTTGTCGTCCGCGGTCGAAAAGGTTTGCGACTTCTTGGTCGGGATCGTGGTGTTGCGATCGATCAGGCGGGTGAAGACACCGCCCAGCGTCTCGATGCCCAGCGACAGCGGGGTCACGTCGAGCAGCAGGACGTCTTTCACGTCACCTTGCAGAACTCCGGCCTGGATGGCGGCACCCATGGCGACGACTTCGTCCGGGTTCACACCCTTGTGCGGGTCCTTGCCGAAGAAGCCTTTCACGGCTTCCTGCACCTTGGGCATGCGGGTCATGCCGCCGACGAGGACGATATCGTCAATGTCGGAGGCGCTCAGACCGGCATCCTTGAGGGCTTTCTTGCACGGATCCAGCGTGCGCTTGACCAGGTCTTCCACCAGGGCTTCCAGCTTGGCGCGGGACAGTTTGATGTTCAGGTGTTTCGGACCCGAGGCATCGGCCGTGATGAAGGGCAGGTTCACTTCATAGGAGGTGGCCGAGGAGAGTTCCTTCTTGGCCTTCTCGGCTTCTTCCTTCAGGCGCTGGAGAGCCAGCTTGTCGGCCTTCAGGTCGATACCGTTTTCCTTTTTGAACTCGTCCGCGAGGTATTCGACAATGCGCATGTCGAAGTCTTCACCGCCGAGGAAGGTGTCACCATTGGTGGCCTTCACCTCGAACACGCCATCGCCGATTTCCAGGACGGAGACGTCGAACGTACCACCGCCGAGGTCGAACACGGCGATCGTCTTGTTCTCGCCCTTGTCCAGGCCATAGGCCAGGGCAGCAGCGGTCGGTTCGTTGATGATGCGCAGGACTTCCAGACCGGCGATCTTGCCGGCGTCCTTGGTGGCCTGGCGCTGGGCGTCGTCGAAATAGGCCGGAACCGTGATGACAGCTTTCTCGACCGTTTCACCCAGATAGGATTCAGCGGTTTCCTTCATCTTCTGAAGGGTGAAAGCGGAAATCTCGGACGGGGCGTATTTCTTGTCGCGACCCTTGACCCAGGCGTCATTCTTGTCGGACGGGACGATCGCATAGGGCACCATGTCGATGTCCTTCTTGACCGTCGGGTCGTCCATCGTGCGGCCGATCAGGCGCTTGATGGCAAAAAACGTGTAGTCGGGGTTGGTGACGGCCTGGCGTTTCGCCGGCTGGCCGATCAGGCGCTCGCCGTCTTCGGTGAAGGCGACGACGGACGGGGTGGTCCGCACACCTTCGGAATTCTCGATGACCTTCGGCTGGCCGTTTTCCATAACAGCCACACAGGAGTTGGTCGTACCCAGGTCGATGCCGATGACCTTGCTCATTGATCGTCTCTCCGTTTTTTCCAAGCGGGACCGGGGCTGTCGAGGTCGGCCTTTTTCAAAAGCACCGCGCCTGACGCGTTCCGTCCCCTTCGGGATCGTCATTGATAAACCGGCGATGCCGCCGCCGGCGTGGTTCAGGTGTTTCGCAGGGAATAACCCCGCGCTTGGTAGGCGATTTAGGGAGGGGAGGGTGAGGACGCAAGGGCGGCTTCATATAACATGCAGATTCCGGTGCATTCGGCGCGAAATAGGCGGGTTTCGGGCTCTTCATGCCCCGGATTTGCGCAGATTCCGGGTGGAAGCGGGACCGGGTCTGTCCCATCTTCCGCGTCATGGCGACCCCTGTTCCTCCCCCGTCCGGCTTCCGTTTCCTGCCCGGCTATTTCGACCGCGCTGCCCAGACCGCTCTGATCGAGGCCGTCATGGCGGCGACGCAGGACGCGCCCTTCTGGCGCCCCACCATGCCGCGCACGGGCCAGCCCCTGTCGGTGAAGATGACGAATTTCGGTCCGCTGGGTTGGGTGACCGACAAGGCCAAGGGCTATCGCTATGAGCCGGCCCATCCGGAAACCGGCACGGCCTGGCCCGACTTGCCGCCGGCCCTGCTCGATCTCTGGACCGCCGTCGCGGACTACCCGGCTCCGCCGGAAGCCTGTCTGGTCAACTGGTACGGGCCGGACAGCAAGATGGGTCTCCATGTCGACTGGGATGAAGAGGCCACGGACGCCGCGGTCGTCTCGGTCTCGCTGGGGGACAAGGCCCGCTTCCGCATCGGCGGACCGGAACGCAAGGGCCGGACCTCGTCGCTGGTCCTGTCATCCGGTGATGTCGTCGTGCTCGGCGGTGCCGCCCGGCGCTGCTATCACGGTGTCGACCGGATCTATCCGGGCACCTCGACCCTTCTGCCCCCGGACGCGTTTTCCGGCGGCGGCCGCATCAATCTCACCATGCGCCGGGTCACGATCCCGGCTTGAACGCGTCTTGAACCTGTCCTGATACCGTTTCGGGTCTGTTCTGTGCCGGTTCCGGGCCCGCCCTGATGCCATTGTGGTGCTCCGGCGGAACGGTTTTGGGTCCCACGCGTTGCTCTTTCATGTCCAACCAGCATGGGAGACGTAGCCATGTACAAGTCTGTTATACTCGTCTCGATCGCCGCTGTGAGCCTGACCGCCTGTGGTGCCACCACGCGCGGCGCGGCCACCGGCGCAGCCATGGGGGCGGCAGCGGGGGCTGTCATCGGCAATAATACCGGGTCCGGCGATGCGGAGTCCGGGGCCATCATCGGTGGTGTGGTCGGCGGGGCCGCCGGCGCCTATGCCGGTTGCCGGTCCGAGGGCGGTTGCCGCTGGACGGAGGACAATCCGAACCAGTCGCGCCTCTATCTCGATGAACGCGCAAACCGCTATTATTACGTCAATAATCGCGATGGATGCACCTATTGGCGCAATGGCGAATACCGCGCCTGCTAGGCCGGGTTCAGCCGAACAATCGCCGGGCCAGGGCGCCCAGGACGACGACGGAAAACACCGGGACCATGACGGGGATCACCTTCAGGGCCCAGCTTTCCGGCAGGAAGAAGACATCCCGCTCCCAGCCCTCGGTCCGCCCGGTCATGCGGCAGGCCAGGGTCTGCAGGATGCAGGTCCCGCGATTGAGCAGGATGCCGATCAATATCCCCAGCGGGGGCAGGAGGGCCAGCACCGCCCACCGGCCCCCGTTTCCTGTCAGGGCATAGTGTGCCAGTGGCACCAGCATGGCGATGCAGACGACGACGATCAGCGTATGCACGAGCCGCAGGGCAAACAGGGCGACGGCCATTCAGGGTGTGTTCTCCGGGTCCAGAAAGGCATTGCCGGGGCGGGCCGGCAGGGGCGGCAGGCTGGCCATCGGAACGGACCGCCCATCGCCCAGCACGATGCGGACATGGTGTGGACGCAGCTCGCGCGGCTCTGCCACTCCACAGGAGTGGGCAATCATTTCAACATGTTCGCGGATGGTCCGGGCATATTCCGCCACCTTTTCCGCCTTGTCCTTCACGACCAAGCCGCGCTGCAACCGCTTGTCATGCGTGGTCACACCGGTCGGGCAGGTATTGCGATGGCATTTGAGCGCCTGGATACAGCCCAGGGAAAACATGAAGCCGCGCGCGCACTGGATGAAGTCGGCGCCGGCGGCAATCGCCCAGGCGGCATGTCCGGGGACCAGAAGCTTGCCGGAAGCGATCACCCGGATCCGGTCCTTCAGCCCGTACTGATCGCGTAGTGCGACCAGCATGGGCAGGGCTTCGCGCAGGGGCAGGCCGACATTGTCCATCAGGGCCATGGGCGCAGCGCCCGTTCCCCCATCCCCGCCATCGACCGTGATGAAGTCCGGAGCGTGCTCGATCCCGCGCCGTGTCACGGCCTCGAAAAGCTCCTCCAGGAAGGCCGGATCACTGATCACGCCTTTGAAACCGCAAGGCTTTCCCGTGACCTCGCGGATATGGCCGATCATGTCGAGCAGGCCGTCGGCATCGTCGAATTCGGGATGGCGGTTGGGGGAGATGGAGGCCTGACCGGGCTCGATCCCGCGAATGGCGGCAATTTCCTCGGTGACCTTGGCGCCGGGCAGGATACCGCCCTTGCCCGGTTTGGCGCCCTGGGCGAGTTTCAGCTCGAACATGCGGACCTGGTCATGGCCTGCGATGACCTTCAGCTTGTCATCGCTCAGTCCGCCGGTCCCGTTGCGGACCCCGTATTTGGCTGTTCCGATCTGGAAGACGATGTCGCACCCGCCCTCCAGATGCATGGAGGACAGACCGCCCTCGCCCGTATTCATCCAGATGCCGGCCTTGGCGGCACCCCGGGACAGGGCCCGGACCGCCGGTTTGGAGAGCGCTCCATAACTCATCCCGGAGATATTGAAGAAGGACGGCGCATCAAAGGGCTGGCGAGCGCCGGCACCAATCCGCAAGGGCTGGGTCTCGGCAGCGTGATCGTCCAGGGGCGGGAAGGGGTGATTCAGAAAGATGGCCGTGCCCGGCTTGTCCATCGGTTTTGTGGAGCCGAAGGGAATGGTGCCACCCTGCCCGTTCGCGGCGCGATAGATCCATTGCCTCTCAGCCCGGTTGAAGGGCAGCTCCTCACGGTCCAGGGCGAAGAAATACTGGCGGAAAAATTCGCCCAGATGCGTGAAGAGGTTCCGGAAGCGCCCGACCAGCGGATAGTTCCGCCGCACCGCATCCCTCGTCTGGCTGATATCGGCGATATAAAAGGCCAGCGCCACTATCGCCAGGCCGCCCAGGGTCAGGATGAAGCCCTGGGTCAGAAGGTTCATGGCCTGCATCGCCCAATTCGGCAGCATGATG
Source organism: Maricaulis alexandrii (assembly GCF_005871165.1). Classification (GTDB taxonomy): domain Bacteria; phylum Pseudomonadota; class Alphaproteobacteria; order Caulobacterales; family Maricaulaceae; genus Maricaulis; species Maricaulis alexandrii. The sequence continues at coordinate 227,574 of NZ_SWKP01000005.1, forward strand.
CTCTTTCCTTCGCAAAGCGCAGACCGGCATCATGTCTGAGCCGGGCCGATCTGGCGAGAGGGCGCTGCCTATCGCCTTGATCTCTTAATCCGAATTCGCCGCTTCCAGCTCTGCCGAGATTTGTTCGGCACGGTCGATGCGCAGATCGCTGGACTGGTCATCGGCGCCCATCTCCAGCTGGCCGGCTTTCCAGTCCATGGCCATGGCAACCCGGGACTGGCCGGAGGGGTGGTCGAAGAACATGAATTCCTCCCAGCCCGAAGGCGAGATCTTGCGATAGGAGGACAGGCGCAGCGCCACGGTGGCGAACCCGTCCGGTTCGCGGGCGGCATTCAACCCGAAAATGTCAGCCTCGGCCTCATTGGTGTAGACGATGCGATTGTAGACCGGGGTCGTGACCAGGAAGAAGATCGTGAGGCAAGCGCTGAGCAGGGGCAGGCCGGCAATATCGCCGATATCCTTGACCCCCCAGCGCTGTCCGAACCGTTTGTTGGCCCATTTGAACAGACCATCGGCAAAGGCCAGGCCCAGCGCCAGCAAGACGCCGAAATAGATGAACATTTCCCAGATGTGATTGAGCACGTAATGGCCGATCTCATGGCCCATCACGGCGAGGACTTCATCCGCGTCCGCTTGTTCGACCAGCGTATCGGACAGGGCGATCCGTGTGGTGCCGAACAGGCCGGAGACATTGGCCGTGATCCGGTTGGACTGGCGCGAAACGTCGAAGACATAGACATCATCGGCCGGAATGCCGTTGGCGTGGGCGACGGCCAGGATGTCGTCGCGCAGCTCGCCCTCTTCCATCGGCGTGTAATCATTGAACAAGGGTTCGATATAGACCGGGGCGATCAGGAGCGCGAAGGCCATGAAGACGATGGCGATACCGGCGCCCCACAACCACCAGGCGGCCTTGGCGGCGCGGATCATGACGTAGAAGACCGTCAGGAAAACCGCGCCCATGATCGTGCTGACCAGGAGCTGCATCGCCCATTCTCCCAACCAGGCCGGCAGGGTCATGGTCGAGAGATTGTAGGCATGCTCCCGGATGAAGCCTTCATAGAGGGTCAGCGGGAAGGTCAGGACGGATGTGGCCAGCGACCAGGCGATGACGAAAAGCGGGATGGCCAGCCAGCGCCAGGGCATCCAGGCCTCGGCCTTGTCGCGCACAGTGCGGGCAAACCCGCTCTGAAGAAGAATGAAGGCGACGACCAGGCCGACGGCGGCATTGATGAGGATCAGCCAGTAGCCGCCTTCGAAATAGGAATCAGAGCGTTCGCGGGCTGCCCCGTCCAGGGTGGCCAGATAGGCCGAGACGGCCGAATCCGCATCGAAACCCGGCACGGCAGAGGTGGTCAGCCCTGCCAGTTCAATCATGGTCATGAAATCAACTCCCCGACCCGCAGCCGTCGCGGTCGGAAAGCATGAGGCGGCGATCCCGGACCCAAGTCAAGGATCGCCGGAACGGGTTCGTCAGGCCTTCACGTCGACATTGCCGCCGGAATCACCTGCCGAACCGCCACCGGGCTGGCCCGCCGAAACGGCGACCATGGCGGCCCGCAAGGTGCGGTCGCCAATCACGAAACCGGTCTGCATGACGGAGGCGATCTTGCCGGAAGGCTGGTCCGACGGGATTTGGGCCACGGCCTGGTGACGGTTCGGGTCGAACACATCGCCCGGGGCCGGGTCGATCATCTTCACGCCGTGACGCTCCATCTTGGAGAGCAGCGATTTCTCGGTCATGGCGATGCCTTCGACCAAATTCTTCAGCGCGTCCGAGGCGTTCTCCAGCTGGCTGGGCTCAAGGGCGGCCAGGGCGCGGGACAGATTGTCGGCCACGTCCAGCATGTCCTTGGCGAAGCTGGACACGGAATAGGCGCGGGCGTCGGCCACTTCCTTTTCAGCCCGGCGGCGCGTGTTCTGCGCATCCGCCAGGGCGCGCAGGCGATCGTCGCGCAGCGTGTCCAGTTCAGCCGTCAGCTCGGCAATCACGGCCTCCGGCGAATTGTCTTCGGCCGGGGCTTCGGTCTCTTCGGCTTCTGTGTCCGGCGTGATGTTTTCGTTGTCGCTCATATCGTTCTTCACTCTCGTCGCGTGCCGTCCAGGATCTGGCCGACGACACGGGCTGTGTAGTCGACCAGCGGAATAACACGGGCATAGTTCAAACGCGTGGGGCCAATTACACCCAGCGCGCCGATGATTTCCTGTTCCGAGTTCATATAGGGAGCCACGATCACGCTTGAACCCGACAGGCTGAAGAGCGGGTTTTCCGCGCCGATGAAGAGGCGGACCCCGTCCCCGTCGCGCGCCTTGTCCAGCAGGGTGATCAGTTCTTCCTTGCGTTCGATATCCTCGAACAGCATGCGGATGCGTTCCAGATCGCCGGCGGCATCGACGCTTTCCAGCAGGCGCGCCTGGCCGCGCACGATCAGGGCGCGATCATTCTTGCGGCCCGTCCAGTCGGCGAGCCCCTGTTTGACCAGGGTTTCCGCCGCCGTATCCAGCTGGGCGCGGCGCTCGTCGATTTCCTGGGCGATGGCCTTGCGCGCCTCGTCCAGGCTGCGCCCCTTGAGGCGGGCGGAGAGGTAATTGCCCGCTTCCACCAGTGTGGCCGGAAACATGCCCTCCGGCGTGCGCATCAGGCGGTTCTCCACCGAGCCGTCCTCGAAGACGAGAATGCCGAGGACTTCCTGGGCCGATAGGGGCACGAATTCGACATGGCGCAGCGGGGCTTCCCGTTTCGGCGTGACCACCAGGCCGGCTCCGCCGGCCAGCCCGCTGAGCAGGGCGGAAGCCTCGGACAGCAGGTCCTGTGTGGTGCGGCCTGAGCGGACGACCTTGCCCTCGATCGCCTTGCGCTCGTCCTCGGTCAGCTCACCGACTTGCAGGAGACCGTCCACAAAGAGTCGCAGGCCCGCATGGGTGGGCATGCGGCCGGCACTGGAATGCGGCGCGGACAGAAGGCCCAGCTGGGCGAGGTCCGCCATTGTGTTGCGGATCGAGGCCGGGGAGAGGGAGAGATTGCCGGTCTGGGACAGGGTGCGTGAGCCCACTGGTTCGCCCGAGCGCAGATAGGCTTCCACGATCTCGCGGAAGATCGTGCGCATGCGGTCATCCAGGGCGGACAGCGCGGATGCGTGCGGTATCGGGTTCATGCCCTTGAATTAGTCGCGCCCGGCGCAAGGTTCAATTCCTATTGATGCGCCGCGTCTTGTCGCCGGCGCTTGAAGCAGGCGGCGCATCCGTCTACCAGCCTAGCCAGACACCTGACGGAGAGAGACCATGAGACCAATGGGACGGGCGCGCGATGCGATGCGGGCTGTAACGCTGGAGGCCGGAGCCTCACTGTATGCGGAAGGCTCCTGCCTGGCCCGGTTCGGCGGGACGCATGTCCTGTGCACGGCCTCGATCGAGGAAAGCGTGCCGCCCTGGCTGCGTGGCGGTGGCAAGGGCTGGGTCACGGCGGAATACGGCATGCTGCCGCGCTCGACCCATACGCGTTCGCGCCGGGAAGCCGCAGCCGGCAAACAGTCCGGCCGGACCCAGGAAATCCAGCGCCTGATCGGCCGCTCCCTGCGCGCCGTGGTCGATCTGAAAGCCCTGGGCGAACGCCAGATCACGATTGACTGCGACGTGCTGCAGGCCGATGGCGGCACCCGGACCGCCGCGATCACGGGCGCGTGGGTCGCCCTGAAACAGGCCACCGGCTATTTGCTCGAGGAAGGCGTTCTCAAGAGCGATCCGGTTTATGGCCAGCTCGCCGCGATTTCCTGTGGTGTGATCGACGGGGAAACCCGTCTGGACCTGGAATATGAGGAAGACCGCCGCGCCGAAGCGGATGCGAATTTTGTGCTGACGGATAATGGCGGTATCGTCGAAATTCAGGCAACGGCGGAAGACAAGCCGATCCCGGAGAGCGATTTCACCGAATTGTTCTCGCTGGCCAAGGCCGGTGTCGCGGATCTCTGCGCCTTGCAGATGGCAGCCCTGAAGGGCTGAGACACGGATATCGCCGGTTCGCCGGCGATAAAGACAGACGGCGGGAGCGCGCTGGGGGGCTGAAAACGGCCCGCAAGGCTACTCTTGGGAAGGGGCGACCTTGCAGGCCCGCCCCCGCCGTCTGACCCGTCCGGTTTGACCCGGCCGGATTTCATTGTGACCTGTACGCCTATTCGGCGGCGTCCTGGTCCTCATCATCCTCATCATCGAAACTCAGCAGATCGCCAGGCTGGCAGCCGAGTTCGCGGCAGAGCGCTTCCAGGGTGGAGAAGCGGACGGCCTTGGCCTTGCCCGTCTTCAGGATGGACAGGTTGGCCATGGTGATACCCACGCGATCGCACAGCTCTGTCAGGGACATGCGGCGCTCGAGGAGCATTCGGTCGAGGGTGACGCGGATTGGCATGTGTGCGTCCCCCTAAATCGTCAGTTTTTGTTCTTGGCGCATTTTCGCACCTTCGCGGAAGACTTCCGCCAGGACCAGCAGGGCGGCCACTGCAAACCAGGCCCCGAGGTCGACATTCCAGCTCGCTGTCAGCTCCTGTCCGCCGATGACCGGCTGACCGAGCATGGTCAGCAGCATGGCCACCGCCCCCTGCGTGACGTGACGCAGGATCTGGAAGCCCGCGATCGCCAGGGCAATGATCCGCAGATGTCCGGCATTTTCCGGAACAAAGGGATCGCCGGCGATCAGCGTCGAGAAAATCCGGCGCAGACGATCGATCACGATCATCACGGCGATGATTTCCGCCACCAGGATCGGGAACAGCCAGCCATTGTCGCGGATATCTTCCAGCAACACGGTGACCGGACCGGGCGAATAGCCCAACAGATCCATGATCAGCGTTGCCCCGGCTGCCAGGATGACCAGCGCCGCAATCGCCAGGAGAATCCAGGCGAGATACCAGACAATATCGAGCACCACCTTGATGATGGAGGCAATTGAGCCTTGGCCCAGTGTTTTCATGCCCGCCCCTTCCCGTGTCGCAGATGAGGCCTGTGAACGGCGCTCCGTTCGTCAGGCCTCACCCGTCCTTAGCAATCATGCAGCAACCGGGGCAATCGCGTAGAACGCACCGGCAGCCACCGAAACCAGCAACATCACATTGACCGCGATCGACGCGACCGTGCGAAAGCTGGAATTGTTGGACCTGACCATCTCCTGTTTCCTTTCTCTTGTATCTGACCAATTCACGTTATCTGTCTTGCGTGTGGGACGGTGTCTCCCGTCCTTGTTGTTTATCGATAAACAGAAACATTCGGACGCGCAAGCAAAAAATATCGTTTTTCGATATGAATTTTTCGAAAGGCGATAAAAACCGGGAGCCAGACAGCCTCATGGCAGGGACTGAAACATGGGTGCTCGCCAGCCATAATGCGGGCAAAATCAAAGAGTTGAGTGATATTCTGGCACCGTTTGGAATCGCCCTGAAAAGCGCTGCGGACCTGGATTTGCCGGAGCCGGAAGAGACGGAAGACAGTTTCGAGGGCAATGCCGGGTTGAAAGCCCGGGCGGCCTGCGAGTCGACGGGCCTGGTGTGTCTGGCAGATGATTCCGGCTTGGCTGTGGATGCGCTGGACGGGGCGCCGGGCATTTATTCGGCCCGCTGGGCGGGCGAGCCCCGGGATTTCGGCCGGGCCATGCAGATGGTGCAGGATGAATTGGGCGATGCGGCAGACCGGACCGCGCGCTTCGTCTGTGTGATCGCCCTTGCCCGCCCGGACGGATCGATGGCGCATTATCGCGGCGAAGTGGTGGGTGAGATCGTCTGGCCGCCACGAGGCGAGGCCGGTTTCGGCTATGATCCGATCTTTCAGCCGGAGGGCGAGACGCGGACTTTTGCGGAAATGTCGGCCGCGGAAAAGCGGGCATTGAGTCATCGCGGACGGGCTCTCGCCTTGATGGCCGCCGCTGAACTGGGCGCGTGATGGACGGTCTGACTCATCCGGGCGATGCGCTGGGACTGTATGTTCACTGGCCCTATTGCGCCCGGATCTGCCCTTATTGTGATTTCAATGTCTACCGCCCGCGCGGTGATGATGACGCGCTTTTGGCTGCCATACTCGAAGACATGGCCGCCTGGCGCGCGCGGACCGGCTCGCGCTCCCTGGTGAGCCTGCACTTCGGCGGTGGTACGCCCTCGCTCATGACACCGGACCAATTGGGTCAGGTGATCGAGGCGGCGGACCGCTTGTGGGGGCTGGAGACCGGGGCGGAGATCGGCCTGGAGGCCAATCCGAAAGACCAGGACGGGTTTGCCGGCATGGCGTCGGCCGGGATCAACCGGCTCTCCCTGGGGGTTCAGAGCTTTGATGATGCCGCCCTGGTCGCGCTGGGCCGGGATCATGATGCCCGCATGGGCGAGACCTCGATCGAGGCGGCTCTGTCCGTCTTTGACCGGGTCTCTCTTGACCTGATCTATGCCCGGGCCGGCCAGACCGAGGCCCATTGGGAAGGGGAGTTGAGGAAGGCTCTCGCCAGCGGGGTCAGCCATCTTTCGCCCTATCAATTGACGATCGAGCCCGCCACCGCGTTCGGAAAGCGGGCCAGCCGCGGCGAGGAACTCTCCGTGACCGAGGACCTGGGGGCGGACCTGTTCGACCTGACCCAATCCGTGTGCGAGGCGGCGGGCTTCCCGGCTTATGAGATTTCCAATCATGCCCGCTCAGTCGGGGACCGCTCGGTTCACAACACGCTCTATTGGGCGGGGGGCGACTGGATCGGTGTGGGTCCGGGCGCCCATGGACGCCTGGGCCGCAGCACGCATGCCGGTCGGATTGCCAGCGAGGCACTGCGCCGGCCGGCGGATTATCGCGCGGGGCCGGTCCGCCATGAAGAGAGCTGTCTGAGCCCGGCCGATGACGCGGCGGAACGCATTCTCATGGGCATGCGGGTCGTTGAGGGGCTCGATCTCAACCGGCTGGCAGCGGCGACCGGCATGAGCGTGGACGCGGACGGGCTGGCGCGCATGAAGGTGCAGGGTTTCGTCGAGCAGAACGGGTCACGCATCCGGCTGACGCGGGACGGGCGCTTGCTGGCAGACGGGGTGTCGGGCGAGCTCGTGCCCGATATGGAGGCCTAGAGCCTAGAAAGCTTCCGGTTCAAAGCTCAGCGGGGCCGGCTCGATTTCTCGCAGGCCGCGCGACCGGATTTCATAGATCGCCAGGCCGCGCTCGATCAGACCGTCGGCATGGAAACGGAAGAGCCCGTCTGCACCCATGAAGCCCTGGGCTTCCTCGATCGCTTCCGGGGAAAAGCCCAGCTCGCCGCCATCCAGATGGGCGGCCAGGGCCATGGCGTCATAAGCCAGGCTGGCGATCCGTGACGGTTCGGATCCATAGGTGGCTTCATAACTGGTCTCGAAATTCACCCGGGCCGACTGGTCGGGACCGGCAAACCAGCCGCCATGCAGTGCTGGTTCGCGCAACAGGTCCGGGTCATTCCACAGGCCGGTGCCCAGGAAGCGCACGACCAGCGGGTCGACATTCTGGGAGATCAGGAGCGGCCCCAGCGCGCGGAGGCGGGTCCCGCCTTCCGGCAGGATCACGGCCTGGAAAGGCGCTTCCGGATCGGGCATCCATTCGGTCTGGCGCAGCTCGTCGGCCTCTTCCGGGGTCAGCGGTTCGAAAACGCCTTCGGCGAGACGGGCCGAAGCGCGCGCCATGGCTTCCACATCACCGGTATAGAAGGATTCCGCGGTGACACTGCCCAGCGTCAGATTGGTCGTGTTCTGCAGCGCATTGTAGACGGCCAGGCCATAGCGGTCCTGCGGGCCCAGATAGGCAAAGCGCTCGACACCCTGGCGCGCCGCATAATCGACGATGCGGTTCACCTCGATTTCCGGCGGGAAACTCATAAGATAGACGCCATTGCCGGCCACGCTGGTATCCGTGGTGAAGGCAATCACGGGGATATCCGCCTGCCGGGCCACGTCTGCTGCCGCTTCAACAGAGGTTCCGAACAGCGGGCCGATGATCAGGTCGGCGCCATCCTCGGCAGCGGCCTGGGCTGCGGCACGGGCACCCTCCGGCGTTCCCTGGGTGTCCTTGGGGATCATGAGAAGATTGCCGCCAGCGCGTTCGAACAGGGCCAGCTCGGCTGCGCGCAGCAGGCGCAGGGCTTCACCGCGGGCGCCGGAATTTTCGGCGGAGAAGGGCAGGAGCACCGCCACGCGGGCAATGTCGCGGCCCTGCATGTGCGGCGGGATCAGGCCGGTTTCCAGGGAGGGGGTCGGCTCTTCTGGCTCGGGTTCCGGTTCGGGCTCGGGCTGCGGCAGGGGCTGCTGCGGGATTGGCTGTTGCGGTGGGGGCGGAGCGGGTGTGCTGCAGGCGGCCAGGACCAGGCCGGTGACGCCGATGACGGCAAGGAGGCGCGGTCGCGCGCTTTGTGCCATGGTGGCGAGACAGGCGAAAAGACGCGACGAAATGACTGACAGCATGACCGGTTCATCCAGTGAAATTCAGGGCGAAGCTAGCCGCCACCGCGTCTCGGGGCAAGCGCTGGCCCCCGGGCTTTACCTGGTGGCGACACCGATCGGGAATCTGCGGGATATCACCCTGCGGGCATTGGATGTGCTGGGCGCGGCGGATCGGGTCCTGGCCGAGGATACACGGGTCACCCGCCGCCTCCTCGACGCCCATGGCATAAGGGCGGAGCTGCAGCCCTATCATGATCATAACGGGGAGAAGGTCCGGCCGGGCATTCTGGACGCCCTGGCCGACGGGGCGGTGATCGCGCTGGTCTCCGATGCCGGCACGCCCTTGGTGTCCGATCCGGGGTTCAAGCTGGCCCGTGAGGCGATTGCCCGCGATATCAACGTGATCGCCATCCCCGGAGCTTCGGCCGTGCTCGCCGCCCTGTCGATCGCCGGACTCCCGACCGACTGTTTCACCTTCGCCGGCTTCCCGCCGCAAAAGACCGGCGCCCGGGAAACCTGGCTGGAGGGCTTCGTGGATGTCCCGGGAAGCCTGGTCATCTATGAGGGCAATTCCCGGCTCGCGGCCAGCCTCGCCTCGATGGCCAGGATACTGGGTGACCGGCCGGCGGCCGTGTGCCGCGAGCTGACCAAATTGCACGAGGAAGCCCGGCGCGGCCGTCTATCGGAACTGGCCAAATACTATGACGAAACCGGTTCACCACGGGGTGAAATTGTCATCGTGATTGGTCCGAAACAGGATCAGGACTGGGATGAAACCCGCATAGACACGGCCTTGGGTGAGGCCATGAAGCGATTGCGGGTGAAGGATGCTGCTGCCGAAGTGGCGGCGCAGTCGGGTTGGTCCCGCCGGGATGTCTATGCCCGCGCCCAGGCGCTGAAGGATGCGGCCGGGTGAGGGGTAAGCGGCAGGCGGCAGAAGCGCGCGGCCGATGGGCCGAGCGGCTCGCCATGCTCATCCTCACCCTCAAGGGTTACCGCCTGCTGGACCATCGCGCCCGCACCCGGGCCGGCGAGATCGATCTCGTGGCGCAGCGGGGCGAGTATCTGGTTTTCATCGAGGTGAAGGCGCGTCCGGATCTGGACGAGGCGCAGGCGGCGCTTGGGACGCGGCAGCGCGAGCGGATCATCCGGGCTGCGAGTGTGTGGATGGCCCGTCATCGCCGTTTTTCGGGCTTGTTTCCCCGCTACGACCTGTTTCTGGTCGCGCCCTGGCGCTGGCCGGTGCATCATCGCGCGGCCTGGGTGCCGGATGATCGCGCCCGCAATCTGCTTTAGGGTTCACCCCGTCGATTCGACAGGAGAGAGTCATGTCCCGTTTCTTGCTGATCCCGCTCATGGTCGGCGTGTTAAGTGCCTGTTCGACCGTGCTGCCGGAACGCTCCATTGGCCGCTCTTTTGATGACACGAACGCCTCCGTGGCGATCAAGTCGCAAATGCTGCGGGTTGAGGGCTTTGCCTTGGACGGCGTCGATGTGGAAGTGACCGAGGGGATTGCCCTGCTGACGGGCCGCGTTCCGCGCGAGGATGATCGCCAGATGGCGGAATGCCTGGCCTGGTCGTCACCGGCGATCCGCAATGTCGCCAATGAGCTAGAGGTCGGCGAGGGACAGGCTTTCCGCGACCGGACACGTGACACGCAGATCACGGCCCGGGTGAATGCCCGCCTGGTCTCGGACCGGGATGTCCGCTCGATCAATTTCAATGTCGAGACCCATGACGGCACGGTTTATCTGCTGGGCGTGGCGCGCAATCGCGGCGAGCTGGAACGCGCAACCTCACATGCCTCACTGGTCGAGGGTGTCAGCGAGGTGATTTCCTATGTCCGCGTGGCGGGCACCGATCTCAACCTGCCGGCCCGGGGTGAGCGCCGGGCCAGCGCGTGTGCGGGTGAAGCCCTGCCCTCTCTTGATCCGGGAAATTCAGCCCCTAACTCCGGTCCGCAATTGCTGGGTGGCCCGGAGACAAATCAATGAGCCTGCGCGTAGCGGTCCAGATGGACCCGATCGAAACGGTCAATGTCGATGCCGACACGACCTTTGCCCTGATGGAAGAAGCGCAGGCCCGGGGTGCGGACCTCTTCGTCTATCATCCAGACTCCCTGGCCTGGCAGGAAGGCCGGGTGCTGGCGCGGGCGCGGCCGGTCCGTGTCCGCCATGAGCAGGGCCATCATGCGGATCTGGGTGAGCCGGTCCTGCTGGATCTGGCTGAGGATGTCGATGTCGTCCTGATGCGTCAGGACCCGCCCTTCGACATGGCTTACCAGACGGCTGCCCACATTCTGGAATTCCTCAAGGGCCAGACCCTGGTGCTCAATGACCCGGCCTGGGTCCGGTCGAGCCCGGAGAAGATCATGCCCCTGCTCTTCCCGAACCTGATCCCGCCGACCCTGATCACCCGGGACGTGGGGGCCCTGAAGGCGTTCCGCGACACCCATTCCGACATCATCATCAAACCGCTCTACGGCAATGGCGGGGCCGGTGTGTTCCGGCTCAAGCCGGGGGATGGAAATTTCTCCTCCCTGCTGGAAATGTTCTTTGCCCAGTCGCGCGAACCCGTTGTTGCGCAAGCCTTCCTGCCGGCCGTCTCCAAGGGCGACAAGCGCGTGCTGATCATTGATGGTGAGCCGGTTGGTGCCATCAACCGCGTGCCGCAAAAGGGCGAAACCCGCTCCAACATGCATGTTGGTGGCGTGGCCGAAGCCTCGGAGCTGGACGAAGCCGACCTGGCCATCTGCAAGGCGATCGGTCCGGTCCTGAAGGAACGCGATCTGGTCCTGGTCGGGATTGATGTGATCGGCGGCCGCATGACCGAAATCAATGTCACCTCGCCGACCGGTGTTCAGGAATTGAAACGCTTCTCCGGAATCGATACGTGCGCGATCTTCTGGGACTGCGTTGAGGCGCGTCTGGCCGGGTAGTCAATTTGCACGCTTGACGTGTGTTCCAAAATGTTCCAACTTTGTTCCCGATTTGGACTTCGGGATGGTTAAGCCTGTGGAAAACCCAATGCTGATGGCGGGTTAGCGGTTTCTTAAGAAATTCGCCCCGGCCTTTTGGCAGACGGTCGTTTCCTGCCACGACACGCCCGAACACGGTTTCTATGTTTCGGTATGTCGGGGAATAGCATGGCGGCACGGACAAGCTCAGTAGCGTTCGAGGGAGCCGAAGCCCGCCGGGTTGAGGTGCAAGTCCAGATTGCAGGCGGGTCCCAGCCGATCTTTTCCGTCGTGGGTCTGGGCGACAAGGCGGTCAATGAAAGCCGGGAACGGGTGCGCGGGGCTTTCTCAGCGATCGGCCTGTCCCTGCCGTCGAAACGCCTGATCGTGAATCTGGCGCCGGCGGACCGGCCCAAGGAGGGGGCGCACTTCGATCTGCCCATCGCAATCGGTGTCCTCGCCGAGCTCGGCGTTCTGCCCAAGGATGCTGCCGAGGACTATCTCGTCTTCGGGGAGCTGGGGGCCGACGCCCGTATCCGTCCGGCGCCTGGAGCGCTGCCCGCAGCGGTCGCAGCCAATGCCGCCGGATTGTCGCTGATCTGTCCGGAGGCCAGTGGTCCGGAAGCCGCCTGGGCGGGTGGCGATCTGCCCATTCTGGCCCCGGCGACGCTGATCCAGCTGATCAATCACTTCAAGGGCAGCCAGGTCCTGGCCCGTCCGGCGCCGGGTGAGCTCGTCGAAACCGACGCCTTGCCGGATCTGCGCCAGGTGAAGGGTCAGGAAAGCGCCAAACGGGCCGTCGAGATCGCGGCGGCCGGACACCATAATCTCCTCATGGTCGGCCCACCCGGTTCGGGCAAGTCCATGCTGGCCGAACGCCTGCCCGGGCTCTTGCCACCGCTCGACCCGTCCGAACTGCTGGACGTGTCCATGATCCATTCCGTGGCGGGTCTGCTGGAACGGGGCTGTCTGACCCGGTCACGCCCTTTCCGCTCGCCCCACCACTCCGCTTCTATGGCGGCCATGGTCGGGGGCGGTACGCGGGCCCGGCCCGGTGAGGCCTCCCTGGCGCACCATGGGGTGCTCTTTCTCGACGAATTGCCGGAATTCCACGGCATTATGTAGCAAATGCACAAAAAAAGTGGTCGTACGATGTATTGTTATGAGAGGTCTTGGACCATCTTAGCTGTCTTTCGGTCTCGTGATTTAGGTGAATCATCTAATATTTGTTTGTTCTTATCAAGGTGAAGACGAGCACCATCCGATTCCACATATTCATTCAATATTGCGCGCACTAATTTCGACAGTGTGAGCCCATGACCAGATGCAGCATTATGCAAATGATTATATGTTTCCTCATCGAGAGAAAGTGAAAATCGTTTGATCTTGGATGTTTGACTCATGGATGGCTCCAATTATTGATCCAGAGCAGTTTTACAGCCGCTGACGCCTGAAAGATTAAGAAAAGGCAGACAAACATGAACCCCAAACGATGGAGACTTTGGTTATAGAAGGGAAATCGCTTCATCGTGTTTGGCATCCTATCATCTAGAATGAGGAACAGCATCTCGATGGATGCGATTATGCTCATAATTTGAAACATCAGCGCGCGCTCCCATACATTCTGTGTCACAGGAACTGTAAGCGATGAGCAATTAACAGAGACTTAAAAGTGCACCAATTGCACTCCGGTATAGAGTTCCAAAACTCTGACTTGTTATGGCAAAAACACTATATGTGGTAGGAATAAAACAGGAACGACCGCCACCACTTGACGAAGAATGGTTTCCGCTATTTCATTTTGTGGAGCGGAGTCGAAAAGGGCCGCAGGGTCTTCCACACCCGTACGGCCCAGATCGATTTCGTCCCCGTGACCATTGTTGGTGGTCGAGCGCGGGGCGTGTGCGGAAATCGGATGGCTACGGAATCGCGATCTGACTCTGGTGTCAAGGCTCGACCACGCATTTTGGCAAGAAAGGCCAAGTGTTATGTCAAGCTATGATGTAGCCCTGATTAAAGAACAGGGCGTCACCTTCGCAGTGGTCTCGGTCAAGGACCACATCCTTCACAACACCCATGAGTCCAACAAGGCGGTCGAAGCGTTCAGCTACGAGTTTGGCTGTCCCGCCGTGATCATGGGGGCGAGGAACCATAAGCTTTATGGGCGTCGCGATCTGGTGAATTTCCTTTCGAGGATTTCCATTTCGCGGCTGCCGTGGAAGCGCTGGAACCGCGCAGCATAGTCCGGGTGGCCGAATGTCACCGAACGACGTTCGGCCACTCATTCACTCACGGTATGAGCTTGCACAATTCCGTCTCGGCCAATGCCGGATATCCGGCATTTTCGTAGCTCCGCACCTCATCCACAATTCGTTTCGCCCGCCGAATTTCATTGTTCCGCCACTCTGCGGATTCATTGGGGCTAAGACTGTCAAAGACATGGAACACATAGTCTCGCAAGTTTGAGCAGAGGAAGTAGTTTCTGTCCGTGATCCATTTTTCAAATCTGAAACTGTCAAAAACATGATTTCTGTTGGCGTTCCATATTTTTGCTAGTCGAATTGTTGGTTTCAGCTTTGAGCCTTCCTCTCCATTCCGCTCTGATAAATGAGAGCTGAATTCAAGAGGCGAAGTTCCCTGCCAACCAAGAGCCAAATCTGGAATTTGATACTCTCGCCACAAAGACGTTATCGCTGGTACCAAATCAAATTTGATATGGTTTAGCTCTAGAACCAGTGAAGGCGAGTCCTGCTTTATGGACGAACTGGGGTAGTAATACTCTGCGAATTTTTTCAGCCGGGCCAAATAGGTTTGTGGCTGAAAGCTTCCGTCTGCGAAAACCACCATATAGTCGATGTCTGATCGCGAGTCGTATGACCTCGGTAAGATAGTGCCGCGCGTTGACGACCCGAACCGGAAGTGCCGAACAAGGTCGTTTCCAAAATAAGAATCCAGCCGCGCTGAAATGGTATTGATTGAAGTCGTTATGGAGGCTTGCTCCGGCCCCGATAGAATCGCGGCTGATGCCCTGCTCTGCAAATGGCCCAGAACACTCATTTTGTTACTCCATCATCAACTTCATGAAGTGCTTCACCTTCTTCAATGCCTTTGCGTGCTTTTTGAAAATCAGAGTTCAAGAATGTGGGTGCAGCGCGGTTTAGGTCTTTTTGGCGGCTCACAAGAACGTCCAGCAGGTCAGACGTTAGTGAAACGTCATCCGCTGTTGGGAGACGAATTGTTCGGAACCGCCTAACATCGCCCTTGAGTGCAAGGTATTGATCGCCTGCACCCTTGTGCTCAGCGGCTTGTTCGGCGGGTTTTAGAAAAGTTAGCAGAGCGGTTAGGATCGTTGCGGCCAGTGACAGAACACCCGCAACTACATGATAATCTGCGAAGATGGCTGTTCCGGCGGCTGCGCTAGATATAACGGCACAACTTCCCAGAATCCGATGTTGCCACGTCAGCCGTTCCGTAGCGTTGAAATGGGCTTTACCCGTGTATTTGCAGTCTTCTTCGACCCTGCGAAGCTCCGCATCGATGCTCGATCTCGTGTCTTCGTTCATAACGCCCCAACCTTTTCATTCGGAACTTACATGGGGGTTCCAACCGCAGGTGTGATCCTCGTCACGTAAAAGTGCTGTGGATTACGGGCCTAAGTACTAGATGGAAAACAACAATGCCGATCAGGCACAGTCTCAAAGTACGATTGTCTGCCGCGCTCTGGCGCTAACCGATGAGGCTTGGCGAGCCAACGCTGCTGGACGTGAATTTGACTTTCGTCGGGTAGAAATGGGGTTCGAGGCATTGCTGGCCTCTGTCGCCACTATGGAACTAGACCCTTCTCTTGAAAGAGACCCGGTCGTGTCAAACATTCTCAGAGTGCTTTCTTCATCCAACGTGATAGCGCGGCGCTACGATCACCGCCACGCATTCGATCTGCTAGTGCGAGCCGCCGGACCGATCACCGACAAGGCAAAGTGTTTAGATACGGCGAAACGCTAGTTTCTAGGCCTACTACGGTAATGCCCTCGAACGTAAGTTCCATCAGATCGATAGTAGCCTTGGACGTATACAGTTCTTGGCCTGCCGGTCTGGCTGCTAATGTCGCCATAACACGACCCGTTCTCAGCACAGTGTGGTCTAGTGCCGGTAGGTGAATTGACACTCGACGAACTCAGATAGTCAGTTCGCGCAATGATGGCTTCCTCGACAGAGTCATACTGATTGCCATTGAAAACATAGACAGGTGAAAACGATGAGGCCGGAATGCCGTCACTAGAAACGTTTGCGCCGGAAGGCCGATAACAGTGACAGGTGTCTTGGTATTCTAGAGACGCCCCGTCACCTGTCTCTCGTCTCAGCGGGTTCTGAACCACTTCGATTGGCGGGATTTGGCCTTTTTGTTGGGCAATGTAGGCAGCAGACTGCGGCCCCATCAGCGGACTTGTGGGACCATAGTAAGAACACGCACTCAAAAGAATGGCCGCAAACGTCACTGTGATAAGCCGCACGATCACCTCCCGCTTTTCGTGTGGAACGTTCTATCACATCTAGTCGTAGACCTACTAGGCAGGCTGATTGCCTAATCAACGTAGTAGCTCGTCCCCCAATCCGGTTCGGCGGTGTAGCGGACAACGCAACGCATGGTTTGTTGTCCCATTCCGCCGAAGCCGTTACGCGCCGTGACATCCCACGTGACGATGTAACTATGATTGCTTGCTGATCGAACCGAGCTGTTTTCAAAACGCGAACCAGCCGGTTCGCGAAGGCGTTCTCGCAAGTGTTCTTTGCAAATGCCTGCGGCATCAATTTCAGGATTGAACTCACAACCAGAAGCCAGCACGCACGTAGCCGCCAGCAGGAACACCTGCTTCACACGCATCACGATCTCCATGTAAATATAAGAAGATCGTATATCGCAAAATCGTATTTATGCAAGCGCTGGTTTCAGAGGCCAGCGATCATGCCGAAGTCGGTTTTCACGGATGCGTATAAGACGTTCTTGGACGTGCTGATTCAGGCGCGGAAGGATGCTGGTGTAACGCAGGCCGAGCTGGCGGAACGGTTAGGCAAACCTCAGCCATGGGTTTCGAACATCGAGCGCGGAATTAGGCGGGTTGATGTTATCGAGTTCATAGCGATCTGCCACGTGTTGCGCGTCCAACCTGATGCGACCATCTCCACAATATCAGATAGGTTGTCCCCGCCTATTTCGATTTAGACGAGGCCGCCGATGCCGATTACTCCTCCCGCAATCTCCACAAAGCGACTGCTCGCTAGAAAGCTGCTCGATGCGGTGGTTGGCGAGGTACCGCTAGTCGGAGGCCCTTTGGCAGCGCTCTATAGTGTAACTCACCCCGCGAAGGGCGATATTCAGTTTAATCAATGGGTTACCGAAATCACCGCACTCGTGAATTCACTAGAGCAGGCGATTAAATACGTATCACAAAGCATCACGCTATCTGAGGAGGCTGCATCCTTCGGTCTTTGGATCGCGCAACAATCAGAATCCGGCGGTAGGTTTGATCTTCTAAGCTATGATCATTTAGTCGAGAATTTCGAGTGCCCAAATGGCGCTTCTCTTTCTGACCTCGTTGGCGAACTCGAACTGGAAGGGATGCTGAGAGTCTCCAAATGTCTAGGCAAGCCGTTCTCTTCCGTCCGGCCCTCGCACAAACTGTTTGAAACTTTCGATCCGGTAATTTTCGACGAGGCTAACCCACGTAGCGACGCAGCTCAGATTGTTCAGCGGTATCTTACAAAAGAAGAAGATGCGATTTCCGCGTCCAAGCTAGCCGAAGACTTCGGCTGGTTGCCTCGCCGGTTAAATCCAGCTTTGGCTATCATCGCTGACTACATCGGCGAGCGACGGATAAGTGCGCCAATGGGACAGCCCTATGTCGCGCGCGTAATGTTTCCGGACATTAGCGAGCGAATTGCGCTTAAACGGCTTGTCCAATCAGTTCAGGGAGATCAGAACTAAAAAATTGCGTGCTGCAATTTCCGCTGCGAGAACACTAAATATATGATTGTCATATATTGAATGGGCCCGTTATGTGGAAGTACTACTATTTCGAACAAATAATTAAGACTGATGGGTCAATTGAATATCGACAAATTAGAAGGTGGAAAGCTATTCTTTTAATGGCAAGATGCGGGTTCCAGCATCTCGTAAATGCTTGCAAGACAATAAGATAGTTCCGCCATCATCATTTTGTTCTTTCGCGACGCACATCGTATTCCAAGTGAAAGCATCTGCTTGTTCAATCTCGCGTCCGTCAGGTAGCGTGACGGATACCATTTCAAACCCACATTCTTCACACTTTACTTTTGGCTTAGCCATTTTTGAAATTCATCCTAGATTTGTCCGCGGATCGCACCTTCACTAGTGAGATGTCGCTGTCGTCGTTGCCGATCACATTAATTGCTTCGCCAACCATGGCTTCAATCTGTTCGACATTCGCGGAATGCATTTCGAGCGAGGTGTATAGAACGAGAACACGTTTCCACTCAGCATCTTGAATCTCATATTCAAATTCATGCGATACTAAATTTTCCACCATGTCATTTTGCTCCACGTATTGTTGTGCTTTGGGTTTTGTCCCACCAAGGTGGAGTATTGCGGGGCTGTCGAAAAACACAAGACCGTAGCATTTGTTGAGGCGGAGATGAGCCGAGCGCAAGTCTGTAAAACGTTGGAGCGAAAGTACGCCGCTGTTCTTGGCGAGTTTGTTGCGGCGCCCGCTGCCGACAATGCCGACAGCCTAAAGGAAGCCCTTGCCGCCATCCAGATCGTCATCCGCCTTTGGGAACCGGATTGGCTGCCGGATCACATCAAGCCGATCAGACCGAAACAGTCCTACGCGACGCACGGCATTCAAAGCCGCCTTCTCTTTGAATTCATCGGCGCTCGAACCGGAAGCTTCACGGCTATGGAAGCGGCAGAATACGTATCTGTCAGGTTGGAAGCGCTAGGCGAGACCATTCCGCCCATCGAAAATATTAAAATAAACGCACACAACTTAATGCGCAAACTGGAGAGTAAATTTGTCGTGTCAAATAATACACGGCCTGAAACTTGGACAAAGATAAATAAAAAGTAGCCTGCATTGCTTTTTTAGTTGACAATATACGAAATCCGTATATATCGACGCGCGCATTGATTCGTTAACTACACGGAGGCGCAGTTGAACAATGACGGATGCACGGCAAAGACTAAAAGTCGCCCGCTTCGGAACCCGACGCGGAAAGGTCAACACTATCGGATGGCATCGGCCTATCGGAATTTCCGGCCCGTAGATATTGCTACGATGCCCAAGCGGAAACTCCATAAACTTTGGATGAAGCTGGCGTTTCCTCTGACTGGTGGAGAACCATATTGTCCGCGCTGCGGATCGGTTCGCTACACGCACATCAAGACGCGGAAACAATACCGCTGTCGGGATTGCGAGCACCGCTATAGCAACACGTCAGGCACCATGTTCGCCTGCCGGAAACTGCCGATCCGAGACATTCTTTTTGGTATTGCTGAATTTCAAGACGAGGAAGATGCCTGTACGGCGCATTCCTTCGCTCGAAAAATGGGCGTTTCATACAAAACCGCTTGGGTGATGGCACATAAGGTGCGCCAGCTCATGTTCGCGGCTCGATCCAATATTTTGATTACCGAAGATGTTGCGGTTGACGGTGCCTACTTTGGTGGCGTGCTCCGAAACATCAACGTCAAGAAAAATCGAAACGATCATCGTCTCAAAAAATTTCGGCACCAGAACAAGAAGAAGGTGGTTGTGATCGTCAAAGGACGAATTACAAACTCCACGATCCTTGCTCGTGAATTTGTGTCTGAAGCGGAAGCGGTTGATTGGGTTCGCGGTTGTGTTCCCAAGGACAAAAAGATTTTCACTGACGAGGCTAATCACTGGAATTCGTTGGGAGCATCCCACGAACACCACACCATTAATCACAAGCAAGCCTACAAGATTGGTGACAACGATACGAATGCGGCTGAGAGCTTTTTCAGCACCTTCCGCGTCGCATCGAAGGTCTATCGTTCCGTAAGTCGTGGCTACTTCACCGCGTACATCAATGAGCAAGTTTGGCGACGTACTGCCAAACTGGCGCGGTCCAACCTTGATCGATTTCTTGATGTAGTGAGCCACATCCGAGATGTGGTGAACAAGTTTCGTGGTTATTGGCAATTCGGGGAGATGACGGCGTGACCGATCTCTGTCCAAGCTTGTGTCCAGACCACAATTTGAAATTTGAACTGTTCACGCCAGACGAGCTTTTTAAAAAATTGGCCCAGCATGATGTTGGCGGCATTTATTCCATCGGCCTAACACGCATCCACGAAGTGCTAGTTCGGGCTGGATACATCAAGGAAGCGCCGGAAGTTTGGACTGGTAGCCATTTCCACGTCTATGTCGGTGAAACCTATTCTTTGAAGGTCCGTATGGGTCAACACTTCGGCCTTGATGGTGAAGTATCAAACTTCCGAACCACCTTAGCCATGGTCCTTGGAATGGATGACGCGGCAACGAAGCGCTTTCTGTTCGAAAAGGCCGTAATCGGTTGGCGTTATGTAGACTTCATGGGTGATGTGGAACGCGATCTGATCAAGAGAACGGCTTGCCCCTTAAACCTACGAGGCAAAGGCCCGTCGCCATTTGCAAAGCGGCTTCGGAAGTTGAAACGGCAGATCGGCTAAAGAACCTAGCGGTGCACAGATTTCCATCCTGCGCGACCAGTCTCTAGAATCTTCTTTTCGACCTGACCATTTTTCCGCATCTTCGTGAGACATGCGGAAACTCGCTTAGTCATAAGCGTGATGAGTGAGCGATCCTCAATCGGCAAGTTCCGCTTCTCCATCATGACCAATGCGATCTCCGTGGAGGTCACATAGTTATCCGCTTTTCTCAGCACTGAATGCACAATCCGCGTTACTTCTCCGCGAAACGCCTGATGACGCGGAGGAACCGGTTTCGCGTCGATATCGCATACATCGATGTCTGGATCGAAAATGCGAAGAGTCGCGTCTACGGCATCCAGTTCAGAGACCAGATTCCGAAGCTCTTGCTGATTGTGCTCAATTTTGCCAGCGATCTCCGCACGCTTTCTAATAAGAGCGTGAAGAACATTTGGGTTGTCGGTGTCCGACGAGATCAGTGCGTTTGCCATGCGCTGTAAATAGCAAATACAGAGGGGATTCTGTACTCTTTTTATTGTGCAAATGCTACATAATGCCGGAATTCCATCCCCAGGTGCTCGACAGTTTGCGCCAGCCCCTGGAGACCGGGTCCATCACCGTGGCGCGGGCCAATGCCCATATCGCCTATCCGGCGCGTTTCCAGCTCATTGCCGCGATGAATCCCTGCCGCTGTGGCGGGGGCGGGACGGATGGCCAGTCCTGCCGACGCGGGCCGCGATGTGCCAGCGACTACCAGGCGCGGATTTCCGGGCCCATGCTCGACCGGATTGATCTGCAAATCTATGTGCCGCCGGTGACGCCCGCCGATCTGGCCCTGCCGCCGCCCGTGGAGGGCTCGGCGGAGGTGGCCGCGCGGATCGCCGGGGCGCGGGAAGGCCAATTGGAGCGTGGCTTTCTCAATGCGCACATGCCCACGGATGTGCTGGATCATGTCGCCGCGCCGGACCGGGCCGGGGAGGCCCTGCTGCGCGAGGCGGCCCTGTCCCAGAACCTCACCGCCCGCTCCTATCACCGCATCCTGCGCGTCGCCCGCACGATCGCCGATCTGGAGGGGCAGGATGCGGTGCGCCGGATCCATATCGCCGAAGCCCTTGCCAGCCGTCGCGGTCTGGTCAGCGCCACCGCCTCCAGCCAGGGTCAGCCGGTGGTCTGAGCGGAGGGGCCGGAGTGTTGGGGCCCGAGAAATGGGACCTGAGTGGTGGGGCTTGAACGGTGCGGGCCGACCCCGCCTGCAACGACGCTTCGTTAACGGCTGTCTGCTAGACAAATGCCTGACATGTCACGGGATGATCTTGATAAACGCGACGGGGCGGACGGCGCGCCGGGGGCAGGCCGGGCGGGACCCGTGCACTTGCGTCCGCACGGCGCTCCGGCGGCGCGGCCGGAAGACTGGCTGCTGACTGCACTGGATGCGACCGGAGAGCTTATTCTGGTCCGGGGGCAGAATGGCCGCGTTCTATACGTCAATTCCGCCTTTCTTGCCGCCTTTGGCGGCGAACGCACCGATTGGATCGGGCGCTGGTTCTCCGTCGCGCCGCCCGTCGGCGAGGCCGGTTCGCGCCGCTATGAAATGCTGATGCGGACCCGGTCGGGCCCGCTCTGGATCGAATGGGATGAGCGCTTGTTGCCGGATGAGGGCGGGGTGATCTCCGTCGGCCGCGATGTCACCCGTCGCCGCGAAGCTCATGAAGATCTGGAGGCCTCCCAGAGGGCCAAATCCCTCTTCTTTGCCGCGGTCACCCATGAATTGCGCACGCCGCTGGCCGGCACGCTCGGCGTGGCGCGCCTGCTGGATGCCACACCGCTGCGACCGGACCAGGCCGACTATGTCCGCTCCATCGCTGTTTCGGCCGATCATGCCCTGGCGATGGTGGATGACATTCTCGACCTATCCCGTCTGGAAGCCGGAAAGCTGGATCTGCGTCCGGAAGAGGTCGATGTTTTTGATCTGGTGCGCGATACGGTCGAACTGGCGGCCCCCCGCGCCCGTGAGAAGGGACTGGAAATGGGCGTTGTGCGGGCGTGCGGGGCGCCCCGGCGCATCCGCGGCGATGCTGCCCGGATCAAGCAGATCCTGTTCAACCTGATCGGCAATGCCGTCAAATTCACCGTCACCGGCGGGGTGCGCGTTGATATGGCCGACGCCCCGGCCCCGGACGGCCGCCCCCGCCTGGCCATTTCGGTCAGCGATACCGGACCGGGCATTTCCGAAGCCGACCAGGAAAAGCTTTTCGAGCATTTCGAGCGCGGCGCCGCCGAGCGCAATGGCGCGGAAAGCGGTGCCGGTCTGGGCCTCGCCATGGTCCGCCGCCTGGTGGAAGCCATGGAATCCCAGATGGGCGTGGAGAGCCGCCCGGGCGCCGGCGCGAAATTCTGGGTCGTCTTCGACCTGCCGGTTCTCGACCAGGCCGAAGAGCAGGCGCTGCGCGGACGCCGCCTGGCCGTGGCGGCCGAGTCCGGCATCCTGCGCCAGAGTCTGACCGACCAATTGAAGGCACTCGGCGCCGATGTGCGGGTGATCCGGCCCGATGACGCGATCGAGCCGGGCGATGCGGATCTGGCCGAACGGGATGTCCTGATGGATTCCGGGTGGACCGGGGTCGATCTGCACGACCATACGGCGCGGACCTGGCATTTGGTCAGCCCCTCCGAGAAGGATGCAGTCATGGCCCGCCGCCGTCGCCCCGAAGACGGTTGGTTCGTCAAACCCGTACGGGCCCAATCCCTGTGTGAACGCCTGGCCCCGGGCGCGCCCGAGCCGGTCGAAACCGCAGACCGGGAGTCCGGAGCAACACGCCGTCCGGCCTTCCAGCCGGATGTGTCGGGCCTGTGCCTCCTGGTCGCCGAGGATGATCCGGTCAATGCCCTGATCGCCCGCAAGTGCCTGGAAAATCTGGGCATCGCCGTCATGCTGGTGACCGATGGCGACAGCGCGCTGGAAGCCCTGGCCGTGCAGGAATTCGATGCCGCACTGCTGGACCAGCGCATGCCCGGCCTGGATGGTCCGGATGTGGCCCGCGAAGCCCGCCGTCAGGGCCTGCGCCTTCCCCTGATCGCGCTGACTGCCAATGCGTCGGAAGCCGACCGCAAGCTCTGCCTGGACGCAGGCATGGATGAATTCCTCTCCAAACCCCTGGACCCGGACCAGCTTTCCCGAATTCTCCTTAACTTGTGCCGCACGGAAAACCGCGCCAGCATGGGGTCTTAACAGCCCCGCCGGAGTTTCATGGACATGGCCGATAGTATTGCCCAGCGCGGCGCGAGCTGGCGTCAGACGCTGACCGTCTATTTCACACCGGTCATGCTCTCCATGCTGATCCTCGGTTTCGCCTCCGGCCTGCCGCTCTACATGGTGTTCCAGAAACTGTCCTACTGGCTCCGCGATGCCGGTATTGACCGGTCCACCATCGGCTTTTTCTATTTCGTGACGCTGGCCTACACGTTGAAATGGCTGTGGGCCCCGATCGTTGACCGGGTGAAATTGCCGGTCCTGCACCGTTTGCTCGGCGCGCGCCGATCCTGGATCGTGACTGCCATCACCGGCACTGTTCTGGCGCTGGTTTTCGTGGCCACGACCGATCCGACGGGGGCCAGCTATCGCCGTGACGAAAACGGTGTCCGTCTGGCGCAGATCGAAGCGGGGGAATATGACGTCCTGCTGGACTCGCTCGCGGCGGCCGAAGCCGATCCGGAACGGAATGCCGGCGAGGTTCTGGCCGGAGTGGTTCATCCCGTCAGCCCGGTGATGACGGTTGAGGGTGAGGAACGGATCGAGCTCCCGGAAACCGAATACCGGCGCCTGTTGTCACTCGTGAATGAGGACGAGCATTTCGAGGCCCTGTCAGCCTACCGAACCCTTCTCACCCTTTTGCCGATCGCCATTGCGGCGCTCCTGCTCGCCTATTCCGGGGCCACGCTGGATGTCGCCATTGATGCCTGGCGGATTGAATCGGCTCCCAATGATGTCCAGGCGAACATGGCGGCGGCCTACTCGCTGGGCTATCGCGTCGCCTACATGACGTCGGGCCTGGGCCTGGCCATATCGGAATGGGCCAACTGGCATGTCTCATTCCTGGTGATGGCGGCGGCCATGGCCATTTCCGCCGTGCTCGTCTTTTTCATGAAGGAACCCAAGGCCGGGGCCGGGCGCCGCGCGCTGGAGGGCAGTTTCGGTGTAAAGGTCGCCAAGGCGGTCTGGCAGCCCTTCAAGGATTTCTTCGCGCGACTGGGTTGGTGGATCATCCCGGTGGTCGCGCTGATTTCGCTGTATCGCATCAGTGACTTCACCATGGGTGTCATGGCCTCGCCGCTCTACTCCGACCTGGAGTTTGACCGGGCTGTGGTCGGCGGCATCCAGGCCGGTCCGGGCTTGGCCGCGACCATGTTCGGACTGTTCGTCGGCGGTCTGACGGCGATGCGGATCGGCATGATGCGGGCGCTGATCGTGGGGCTGGTGATCACGCTGGTCACCAATGGCGCCTATGCCTGGCTGGCCGCGACGGCGCAGCCGGATGAGAGCTGGAAGCTGCTCGTGGCAATCGTGGGCGACAATCTGGCCGGCGGATTCGTGACGACGGTCTTCATCGCCTATCTGTCCAGCCTGGTCGATCCGGCCAGTGCGGCGACCCAGTATGCCTGGGTCAGCTCCTTCTACGCCCTGTTCGCGAAATTCCTGTCCGGATTCTCCGGCGTGCTCGCGGACGCGGTCGGCTGGGTGATGTTCTTCGTTCTCACCGCAGCCTGGACCATTCCGGCCGCCATTCTGCTGGTCGTGGTGATCCTGTTCGGCCCCAAGGCCGCGAAGGGCGAATTCAAATTCGCCGAACGCGAAACCGTGGACTGACGACCGGGCCGACCCGCAGGGCCTGACCCCTACTCCGCCACCATCGGCGTTTCGACCTCGTGTTTTTCCGGGTCGTAGGCGGCGAGGGCGGCGAGGGTGGTGATCTCGCTGACCGAGGCGCCCAGTCGGGCGATCTGGACCGGCTTTTCCACCCCAACCAGCATCGGGCCGATCACGGTTGCCCCGCCCGCCACGCGCAGCAGTTTGGTGGCGATGGAGGCGGCGTGGATGGCCGGCATGACCAGGACATTGGCCGGGCCCTTCAGGCGCGAGAAGGGGTAGAGGAAACGGTGTGACGGATCGAGCGCCACATCGACATTCATCTCGCCCTCATATTCGAAATCGACCTTGCGCTCGTCCAGCAGCCGCACGGCCTCCTGGAGTTTCTCCGAACGCTGGCCGGACGGATTGCCGAAGGTGGAATAGGACAGGAAGGCGACGCGCGGGGTGAAGCCGAAGCCCTTGGCGGTTGCGGCGGTTTCCTCGGCAATGTCGGCCAGGGCCTCGCTGTCCGGGAATTCCGCGATATTCGTGTCGGCGATGAACAGGGTGCGGTTCTTGGCCAGGGCGATCGACATGCCCATGACGCGCTGACCCTCGGCCGGGTCGAGCACGAGGGAGACATCGGACAGGGCCGCGGCGTAGGAGCGGGTGGTGCCCGTCACCATGCCGTCGGCATCGCCCAGCTTGACCATGCAGGCGGAGAAGACATTCCGGTCATTATTGACCAGGCGCTGCACGTCGCGGCGCAGATAGCCCTGACGCTGCAGACGCTCATAGAGGAAATCGGCATAGTCCGCATTGCGGTCGGAGAGGCGTGCATTGACGATCTCGATCGCATCTTCCGGCACCCCGACCAGGTGCATGTTGGCGCGCGTGATCTCTTCGCGGCCCACCAGGACAGCCTTGCCCAATTCCTGGTTCTGGAAGGCATAGGCGGCGCGGATCACCGAGGGTTCCTCACCTTCGGCGAAGACAATCCGGCGGCCATGGCCCATCACCGCACCCTGGATACGCTGCAGCAGGGCGGCGGTGGGATCGAGGCGACGGGCCAGGGAGGCGCGATAGGCCGACATGTCGGCAATCGGCTTGCGCGCCACACCGGTATCCATGGCGGCCTGGGCCACATAGGGCGGCACGAAATGGATCAGGCGCGGATCGAAGGGCGAGGGGATGATGTAGTCGCGGCCGAAACTGGGGCGATTGCCGTGATAGGCGGCGGCCACCTCGTCCGGCACGTCTTCCTTGGCCAGGGCCGCCAGGGCCTGGGCGGCGGCGATCTTCATCTCTTCATTGATGGTCCGGGCGCGCACATCCAGCGCACCGCGGAAGATATAGGGGAAGCCGAGGACGTTGTTGACCTGGTTGGGGTAATCGGACCGGCCCGTGGCGATGATGGCGTCCTCGCGCACGGCGCGGGCATCTTCCGGCGAGATTTCCGGGTCCGGATTGGCCATGGCGAAGATGATCGGGTCCTTGGCCATCGTCTTGACCATGTCCTGGTTCAGGGCGCCGGCGACCGACAGGCCGAGAAAGCAGTCCGCCCCGTCCACGGCTTCGGCCAGGGTGCGGCGGTCGGTTTCCACGGCGTGGGCGGCCTTCCACTGGTTCAGCCCGTCGCGGCCGGGATGGATGACGCCCTTGCTGTCGCACAGGAGGGCGTTCTCATGCTTCACGCCCATGGCCTTGAGCAGTTCCAGCACCGCGATGCCGGCCGCGCCGGCGCCGTTCACAACGACACGCAGGTCTTCCATCTTTCGGTTGGTCAGATGGCAGGCATTGATGATGCCGGCAGCGGAGATGATGGCGGTGCCGTGCTGGTCGTCATGGAAAACCGGCACATCGAGGAGCTCACGCAGACGCTGTTCGACAATGAAGCTTTCCGGCGCCTTGATGTCCTCCAGATTGATGCCACCGAACGTGTTGCCGATGCGTTTGACGCATTCGATGAAAGCCTCGGCGTCTTCCTCTTCCACCTCGATATCGACCGCGTCGAGATCGGCAAAGCGTTTGAACAGGACGGCCTTGCCTTCCATCACGGGCTTGGAGGCCGGGGCGCCCAGATTGCCCAGGCCCAGAATGGCGGTGCCGTTGGAGATCACGGCGACCATGTTTCCCTTGGACGTATAGTCGTAGACGGCGTCCGGGTTCTCGGCGATGGCTTTCACCGGTGCGGCCACGCCCGGGCTGTAGGCCAGGGAGAGGTCACGCTGGGTGGCCATGGGTTTGGTCGGGGAGAGGGCCAGCTTGCCGGGCACGGGGTCCTTGTGAAAGGCGAGCGCTTCTTGGTCTTCGACTGGGCTGGTTCTGTCGTTCATCCCCGGATTTCCCCGTTTTTCGTGAAGGAATGTGTTGTCTAGGGCCTTAGCCGCTTCCTACCCTTGCACGCAACACGAAACCTCGCCACCGTCCGCGCCATGAACGCCCACACCACGCTCCCGATTCCGGCTGATCGCACCTTTCCGTCTGCGGAAGGGGCCACGCCCATGATGGAGCAATTCCTCGACCTGCGCGGCCAGGCTCCGGCGGATGCCCTGCTCTTCTACCGCATGGGGGATTTCTACGAGCTCTTCTTCGACGATGCGGTGCGGGCGGCGGCGGCACTGGATATCGCCCTGACCAAGCGGGGCGAGCACCAGGGCGAAC
Organism: Maricaulis alexandrii; assembly: GCF_005871165.1. Classification (GTDB taxonomy): domain Bacteria; phylum Pseudomonadota; class Alphaproteobacteria; order Caulobacterales; family Maricaulaceae; genus Maricaulis; species Maricaulis alexandrii. The sequence goes on from NZ_SWKP01000005.1 coordinate 255,140, forward strand.
CCATCCCCATGTGCGGCGTTCCCGCGGCGACGGCGGAGGCCTATCTGGCCCGTCTGATCAAGGCCGGTTTCAAGGTCGCGGTCGGCGAGCAGACCGAGGATCCCAAGGCGGCCAAGGCGCGCGGCGGGTCCAAGGCCGTGGTCCGGCGCGAGATCACGCGTGTGGTCACGCCCGGCACGCTGACCGAGGACAGCCTGCTCGATCCGCGATCCTCCAACCGGATTGCCGCCCTGGCCCGTCTGGCCAGTGGCGAGGCCGCCATTGCCTGGGCCGAGGTCTCGACCGGGGAATTCATGGTGTCGGCGGTGTCGGCCCAGACCGTGGCCGCCGAGCTGGCGGCGATGAGCCCGGCGGAGCTTTTGGTCGAGGAAAGCCAGTTCGGTGAGGCCGCCGGTTTCACCCAGCGCACCACGCTGACACCCCTGCCCCGGGCCAAGTTCGATGTGGCCTCGGCCGAGCGGCAGTTGAAAGCCCAGTTCGGCGTGCAGGAACTCACCGCCTTCGGCGATTTCTCCAAGGCGGAGCGCTCGGCGCTGGGGGCCTTGCTGGACTATCTGGCCCTGTCCCAGGCAGGGGCCCCGGCCAAGCTCGCCCCGCCGCGCCAGGCCCGCGAGGGCAGTGTTCTGGCGATTGACCCCGCTACCCGCGCCAGTCTGGAAATTGACAGGACATTGTCAGGAGAGCGGAAGGGCTCCCTGCTGGATGCGATCGACCGCACGGTGACAGCGCCGGGCGCACGGGGACTGGCGGAACGCCTGGCCCGCCCGCTGACCGATGCGAAACAGATCGAGGCGCGACTGGACGCGATCGCCTGGTTCGAACGCGAGGCGCCGGCGCGCCGCGACTTGCGGGACCGTTTGCGCACGGCGGGTGATGCGGAACGTGCCCTGTCCCGTCTCCTGCTGGGCCGGGGTGGTCCGCGGGATCTCAAATCCCTGTCCGGTGCGCTGCTGGAGGGTGAGGCGATTGCCTCGCGCCTGCTGGACGAGAAACTGGATACGCCACCGGAGCTGATGCGGGCGGCGCTCGCGGCGCTGACCCTGGCCGACAAGGCCGAGCTGGCGGAAATGGTCCAGGATCTGGAACGCGCCGTGGTGGATGAGCCGCCCCTGCTGGCGCGTGATGGCGGCTTCATCGCCGAGGGCTGGCTGCCGGCGCTCGACGAGACCCGGCAATTGCGCGACGCCTCGCGCCGCATCGTGGCCGGGCTGCAGCAGACCTACGCGGAAGCCTCCGGCGTGTCCGGGCTGAAGGTGAAGCACAATAATGTGCTGGGCTATTTCGTCGAAGTGACCGCCAAGCATGCCGACACGCTGATGGGGGATGACAGCTTCATCCACCGTCAGACCATGGCCAATGCCGTGCGTTTCACTACGACCGAGCTGGCGGAGCTGGAATCCAAGATCGCGAGCGCCGCGGAACGGGCTCTGGCGATGGAGATCGAGGCGTTTGCCCAATTGCGCGATCGCGTGGAAGCGCAAACCGCGCCCATTCGGGCAGCAGCGCGGGCTTTGGCAGAATTTGATGTCACGGCGGCGCTGGCGGAATGGGCCGAGGAGACCCAAGCCTGCCGGCCACAAGTTAACGATTCATTTACGTTTTCGATCACCGGCGGGCGCCATCCCGTGGTCGAGCGCTCGCTCGAGCGAAACGGTGAGGGCCGGTTCACGCCCAATTCCTGCCAACTGGATGGATCGGGGGAAAATGCGCCCCGTTTGACCTTTATTACGGGTCCCAACATGGCGGGTAAGTCGACCTATCTGCGTCAGAACGCCCTCATTCTTATGCTGGCCCAAGCTGGTTGCTATGTGCCCGCCGAAGCGGCGGAAATCGGTATTGCCGACCGGCTCTATTCGCGCGTTGGCGCGGCGGACGACCTGGCCCGCGGCCGGTCCACCTTCATGGCGGAGATGATCGAGACGGCGGCGATCCTGAACCAGGCCACGCCGCGCAGTTTTGTCATTCTCGACGAGATCGGCCGCGGTACGGCGACGTTTGACGGGCTGTCCATTGCCTGGGCGGCGGCGGAGCATCTCCATGAGATCAATCAGTGCCGCGCCCTGTTCGCGACCCATTATCACGAGCTGACCCGGTTGGCCGAGGACCTGGATGCGGCGGGCAATGCCTCGCTCAAGGCCAAGGAGTGGAAAGGTGAGCTGGTCTTCCTGCACGAGGTCGGGCCGGGCGCGGCCGACCGGTCCTACGGGATCGAGGTGGCGCGCCGGGCCGGGCTGCCACGCAAGGCGGTCAGCCGGGCCCAGTCCATCCTGAAGCGGCTGGAATCGGACAATGCGCCCTCCGCCGCCCTCGATACCTTGCCGCTCTTCGCAGTCGCCGAACCGGAGCCGGAACCGCTGGTTTCCGCTGTGGAGGAAAGGCTGGGCCATGTTGATGCGGACGGGCTGTCGCCGCGCGAAGCCCTGGACCTGGTCTATGAGCTCAAAGGCCTGACCAAGAAGACGTGACGCACTGAGCTGCCCACACTAGATTGGCCCCGATATGACCCGCTCCGTCCTGCCTGCCTCGCTCGACGCCCTGAAACTGAGGGCGGAACTGGCCGCTGTCCTGGCCCAGGATGGCTGGTCATCGCCCGCCGCCCGCCAGGCCGGGCTCGGCCGGGTGAAAGCGTCGCTCGACCGGTTCCGCGAGCAGGCCTTTGCCCGCCTGTCCGGACAGGGCGGGGGCGCTGCCGCGGCCCAGACCCTGGCCGACGGGATGAGTGTCTGCCTGCACGCCCTGTTTGATTCCATGGCCTCATCGGACCCGGAGGGTTCCGCCGGTGTGGCGCTGTGTGCGCTGGGCGGTTTCGGGGCGGGGGAGTTGGCGCCGTCCTCGGATGTCGATCTTCTCCTGATCAAGCCGGATGGCGAGAATCCCAAGACGGATGCCTTCCTGCAGCAGGTTCTCTACGCGCTGTGGGACCTCAAGATCGATGTCGGCGGCGGGGCTTGCCGTTCGATTGACGAGACCCTCGACCTGACGCGTGAGGATGCCTCGGAACGCACGGCCCTGCTCTCCCTGAAGCATCTGGCCGGTGACGAAATGCAGACCCAGTCCCTGGCCCTGCGCTTCCGCGAGGAAGTCGTGGCCGGGGACCTTCAGGGCTTCGTGGAAGCCAAGCTGCGCGAACGGGATGCCCGTATCGAGAAGGCCGGCCGCTCACGCTATACGGTCGAACCGCATCTGAAGTCCGGCAAGGGCGGTTTGCGGGACCTCCAGCTGATGCGCTGGCTGGCGCAATTCCTCTACGGTGCCGATGCCTTCGAGCGCTGGGTCGGAACACGCCTGCTCTCGGTCGAGGATGTCGACAAATACGTCGCAGCCGATGATTTCTTCTGGACGGTCCGTTTCCACCTGCACGAGCTGTCCGGCGGCAAGGATGAGAAGCTCGCCTTCGACCTGCAGCCGGAAATCGCCGCGCGGATGGGCTTCGAGGATGGCGAGTCCGAGAGCGGTGTCGAACGCTTCATGCGCCGCTATTTTCGCACCGCCATGGATGTCGGCGCCCTGACCCGCCTGGTCTGCGCCAAGCTGGAAGCTGATGCCTGGAAGTCCAAGCCGAAAGGCCTGGCCCGTTTCCTGCCGCCGAGCATGGAAGCGGATGAAGAGGCTGATGTGGCCGAATTCATCGTGCGGGACGGGCGGCTGGACTTTGCCCACGCCACCCAGATCCGCGAAGAACCGGTGCGGATCATGCGCTTCTTCCACGTGGCCGCCTCGCGCCGGCTGGACATGCATCCGGAAGCCGTGGCGCGGATCGGCCGGACCCTGCACTTCATCGATGATGATTTCCGCCGTGACCCGCGGGCGGCGCGGGCCTTCTTCGCGGTCCTTCTGGACGCCCCGGCACCGATGGCCGTGCTGCGCATGATGACCGAGGCGGGCGTGCTGGGCCGCTATATCCCGGAATTCGGCGATATCGTCGCGCGCACCCAGTTCAACATGTATCACCGCTATACGGTGGATGAGCACACACTGCAGGCGCTCGGCTTCCTGCGCGAGATCGAGGATGGGCTGCACCCGGAGGAGCACCCGCTCTCCACCCGCATCACGCCGCTGATCCAGAACCGGCGCGCCCTGCACCTGGCCGTCCTGCTGCATGACACGGGCAAGGGCGCTGGCGACCAGTGTGTGGAAGGCGCGCTGCGGGCCCTGACCGCCTGCGAACGCCTCGGTCTGGGCCATCAGGAGAGCGAGCTGGTCGCCTGGCTGATCCGCTCGCACCTCCTGCTCAGCGACACGGCCCAGCGCCGTGACCTGTCCGATCCGCGTACCGTCGCCGATTTTGCGGCCGCCATGGGCTCGCTGGAGCGTCTGCGTCTGCTCACCGTGCTGACCGTGGTGGATATCCGGGCGGTCGGGCCGGGTGTTTGGAATGGCTGGAAGGCGCAGCTGATCCGCGATCTTTATGCCGCCACGGAAACCGTGCTGGCCACAGATGGTGATGCCTTGGAAGCGGCCCGCCAGGGTCTGGCCGACAAGGCCCAGGCCGAGCGTGACCGGATCCGGCCGCGCCTGGAACGCCTGAACCCGGATTTTGCCGCCTGGTGGGTCGCCGAACTGCCGGACACATACTGGGTTTCCTTTGGCCCGGAAGACCGGTTCCGGCACGCCGCCTTCGTCCGCCACGCCTGGGAAAAGGGCGAAACCACCTCGGCCGGGGTGCGCGTCGACCGCCGCCGGTCGGCGACCGAGGTCATGATCTGGTCGCCGGACCGGAACCGGGTCTTCGCCGACCTGGTGGCAGCCTTCGCGGAAATGGGCGCCGATGTGGTGGGCGCCACCATCAACACGACCGTCTCCGGCCAGGTCTTCGACGTGTTTTATATCCAGGACGCAGCCGGCCAGCCCTATGGCCAGCAGGATGAGCTCCGCCGCCAGGCCCTGGTCGCCTATCTGCGCGAAGTGGCGACGGGCGATTTGGCCGTCCGCCGCCGGGGTGGCGGTCCGCTGGCTCGCCGCGATGCCGCCTTCCGGGTAACCCCGGCCGTGACCCTGTCCAACGAGATTGCCGAGAACGCCACTGTGATCGAGGCCTCGGGCCGCGACCGGCCGGGTCTGCTGGCCGATCTGGCCGACGTCCTGGCCGATGAAGGGGTCGCCCTGACCTCCGCCCAGATCGATGGCTATGGTGAACGCGCGACGGACGTGTTCTATGTCACCCATAACGGGAAAAAGCTTGAGGATGAGACCATCACCGAGCGGATCAAGACGGGTCTTCTGGCCGTGTTCAGCGAAGGCGAGACCGCCTTTGACGAGAAAGCCGCCCAGCGCGGCATTGCGCGGGCCAAGGCCAGCGTTCTGAGGTAGGTATGCGTCTTTTGAGATCCTCGGCCGTTGTCGGCGTCATGACCCTGGGCAGCCGGCTTCTCGGTCTTGTGCGCGAGATTTTCCTGGCGCGGGCGCTGGGGGCAGGCCCCATTACCGACGCCTTCCTGACGGCGTTCCAGTTTCCCAATCTCTTCCGCCGGATTTTCGCCGAGGGGGCTTTCAACTCCGCCTTCGTGCCGCTCTATGCCGGCAAGCTGGAAGGCGAGGGCCTGACCGACGCCCAGAAATTCGCCCGGGATGTCGCCTCCATGCTGATGACGGCCATGCTGGTCCTGGTCGTCGGGGCGCAATTGGTGATGCCGTGGCTGATGTATCTGCTGGGGCCGGGGTTTGTGGGTGAGCCGGACATTTTCCAGCTGGCCGTACTGCTGACCCAGATCACCATGCCCTATCTGTTCATGATGTCGCTCAGCGCCATGATCAGCGGTGTTCTGAACTCGCATGGCAAATTCGCCGTCGCGGCCGCCGCGCCGATGTTGCTGAATCTCACGCTGGTTGGTGTGCTCTGGTTCTCTCCGGCGTCCGGGGAAGACCTGACGCTGCATCTTTCCGTCGGCATTACCGTGTCGGGCCTGGCCCAGCTTTTCTGGCTCTACGCGGCCTGCCGGGCGACCGGCATCCGGCTGCGCTTCCAGCTCCCCCGACTGACGCCGGATGTCCGGCGGCTGATTGTTCTGGGCGTGCCCGGCGCCCTGGCGGCCGGTGTGACCCAGATCAACATCCTGGTGACCTCCTCGATCGCGACGATCGAAGCCGGCGCGCGTTCCTGGCTCTATTTCGCCGACCGGCTCTACCAGCTGCCGCTGGGCGTGGTGGGGATTGCCATGGGGGTCGTGCTTTTGCCGACCCTGACGGGACGCCTCAAGGCCGGCGACATGCAGGCGGCCAGCAATGCCATGAACCGGGCGTTGGAGATTTCCATGGCGCTGACCCTGCCGGCGGCGGTCGCGTTGGGTGTGATCCCGGTCTTCATTGCCGAAGGCGTGTATCAGCGGGACGCCTTCACCCATGCGGACGCCCTGATGGTGGGTCAGGCGTTGACGGCCTTTGCCGTGGGCCTGCCGGCCTTCGTCCTGATCAAGGTCTTGTCGCCGGGCTTCTTTGCCCGTGAGGACACGGTGACGCCGATGAAGTTCGCGACCGTGGGCGTGGTGATCAATCTGGCGCTGGGCCTGGGCCTGTTCTTCGGACCGCTGGGCTTTGCCGGGCTGGCGATTGCCACATCGGTGGCCGGCTGGGTGAATACGCTGCTCCTCGCCTACACCCTGCGCCGGCGCGGCTTGCTGGACCCGGATGCACGCCTGCTCAGCCGTTTGCCGCGGATTGCCCTGGCCTGTGTCGGCATGGGCGTCTTCCTGTTTTTCGCCGACCGGCATGCCGATCAGCTCATGCCCTTCCTGCTCGATTCCCGGCTTGTGACCCTGCTTGTGACCTGTCTGGCCGGCCTCGCCGTCTTCGGTCTCGCCTCCCTGCTGACCGGTGCCCTGCGGATTTCCGAGGTGCGCGGCGCGCTCAAGCGCTCTTGAAGCCAAGCGCCGGGCTGGGTAACACGCCTTTCCACATTTATTCAGCAAGGCCTGTCCCATGAGTGAAACGCCCACCGACTACAAAGGTCCGCAACGCGTCCTGTCCGGCATGCAGCCGACCGGTCGCCTGCATCTCGGCAATTATCTCGGGGCGCTGAAGAACTGGGTGTCGCTGCAGGAAGATGGCAGCCAGGACTGCTTCTACTGCGTGGTCGACATGCACGCGATCACCATGCCGCACGATCCGGCCACCCTGCCGGATGCGGTCCGCGCCGCGGCGGCCGCCTACATTGCGGCCGGTGTTGATCCGGAGAAGAGCACGATCTTCGCCCAGTCTGCCGTCCCGGCCCATGCCGAACTGGCCTGGATCTTCAACTGCGTGGCGCGTCTGGGCTGGCTGGAACGCATGACCCAGTTCAAGGACAAGGCGGGCAAGGACAAGGAACGCGCCTCGGTCGGCCTGTTCACCTATCCGGTCCTGCAGGCGGCGGACATCCTGGTCTACAAGGCCACCCATGTGCCGGTCGGCGAGGACCAGAAACAGCATCTGGAATTGTGCCGGGACATCGCGGCTCGCTTCAACCGCGATTATGGCGACGGCGAAGCGATCTTCCCGCTCACCGATCCTGTGATCCAGGGGCCGGGGGCGCGCATCATGAGCCTGCGGGACGGGTCGTCGAAAATGTCCAAGTCGGACGTGTCGGACAATTCGCGCATCAATCTGGAAGATGATGCCGACACGATCGCCCGCAAGATTAAGAAGGCGAAGACCGATCCGGAACCGCTTCCCTCCGAGGAAGCCGGTCTGGCCGATCGTCCGGAAGCCAATAACCTCGTCGGCATTTATGCCGCCCTGTCTTCCAAGACGAAGGCCGAGGTCCTCGCCGAGTTCGGCGGTCAGGGTTTCGGGGCCTTCAAGCCGGCCCTGGCCGATGTTGCCGTGGAATATCTGGCGCCGATCTCCGACGAGTTCCGCCGCTTGATCTCCGACAAGGCCGAGATCGACCGCATCCTGGCCAAGGGCAGCGAACGGGCCCGCGCGGTGGCCGACCCGATCGTCGAGGAAACCAAGAAGACCATCGGTTTCTGGCACGCATGACCCGATGTCGCATGGCCCGGTCGGTCCGCCCGGGCTATGCCTCATCACCCCATTCCGGAGACTGACATGCGTACAGCCCTGCTTCTTTCCGCCGCCCTGTTCCTGACCGCCTGTGGCGGCACCGAGGACGAGGCCGTGATGGCCGGTGATACCGGCACCATGGATCACGGCTCCATGGGCCATGACATGGCCGAGACCGAACAGACCCCGCTTCCCGATGATGGCGTCATGCCGGTGGTCGCAGTGTCGGCGGCCTGGATGCGTCCGCATCCGCAGGGCCGGGATGTCACCGCAGCCTATTTCACGGCGACGCTCGCCGAAGGCGCAGCGGACCGGCTGGTTTCGGCCTCCGTCACCGGGGCGGACTCGGTCGAGCTGCACGGTCACACGATGAATGATCAGGGCATGATGCAGATGCGCGCCGTCGGGCCGCAGCGCCTGGACGCCGGCGATACGCTGGTCTTTGCGCCGGGCGGTCTGCACCTGATGGTGTTCGGCCTCGACCCGGTAGTTGCCGGCGAGACCGTGGACGGTGTGCTGTTGTTTGAACGCGCTGGTGAGGTTCCGGTCCGCTTCGCTGTCGGCCTGTCCGCGCCCGAGGTCGACTAGCCCGGTCCGGTTTCAGTCCCTTTTTCCGGCCGGTAGAGCGCCGGATCATAGGGGGCGGGCCGTTTGGGCAGGAACATCCACATCAGCCAGCCGCCGGCGCCGATGCCGCCGATCAGGAGCAGGCCCATCGGGTTCTCCTGATTGCCCGCTATGATGGCCAGTCCGGCCACACTGATCGCCGCCAGGATGAAGCCCAGACCGAACATGATGATGCGAAAGCCCAGAGACGCGCCTTCGCGATAGGCGATCTGGTGGTCATGCGGGGCGAGGGCCGTGTGCAGGGCTTTCAGGAAGGGCGCAAATGTGTCGGCTGTCGGGGTCCACACGCCGGGGCGGTCAAAGCACATGGAGCCGAACACGGCTTCCTGGCCGTCCGCATCACTCACCCGGCAGACGACCTGGCTGGCCTTGCCCGCCATCTCCACCTGGAGACGGACCTGGCGGATCTGGTCCAGCGGCATGTCACCGCCCCATTCGCCGTCCTCGGTGCGCCAGACAAGGGCGTCATCCGTGATCGAGAACTGCAAGGTGCGGGACCGGATATTGCGGCGATCCGTGTGTGTGACCATATCTGTGCCTCCCCAACGCAGGCGGCTTAACAGCATTTGCTGGACGAGTCGCCAGCAAGTCGCCAAACTCGGATCACATGCCGCAGAGCAATCGCAAATTCCTCGTCATTGCCGACGACAGCACGGAGAGCCGCACGGCGCTCTATTTCGCCGCCCGCCGGGCGCAGGCGACCGGCGCGCATGTGTCGATCCTCGCCACACACCAGCCCTCCGACTTCAATCACTGGATCGGCGTGGCCGAAACCGCCAAGCGCGAAGCGGAAACGGCGGCTGAAACCCTGCTGGAATCCATGGCGGAAGATGCCGAGGCCGTCACCGGAGAGCGTCCGGAGCTGCTGCTCCGCGAGGGCGATATCCGGGATGTGCTGAGCCAGTTGCTGGACGAGGATCCGTTGATCTCCCTTCTGGTCCTGGCCGCCGCCAAGGCCAGTGACGGGCCGGGACCGCTGGTCTCGGCGCTGGCCCGGGGCAAGGGCTTGTTCTCCAGCCGCGCTGTTCCGGTCACCGTGGTTCCCGGCGACATGGAAACGGACGAAATCGACGCCCTCGTCTGATACCCGCACGCGGTGAAAGGTTGATCTGACCGCCATCTCGCGCCACATCGCGCATCAGGAGGCCCGATCCATGTTTATCCAGACCGAAGCCACGCCCAATCCGAATACGCTGAAATTCCTGCCCGGGCGGGAGATTTCGCCGAACGCCCCGCGCGAGTTCGAAAGCGCCGAGGATGCTGATGCATCCCCACTGGCCGCCGACCTCTTCCTGATCGACGGGGTGAGTGGTGTGTTTTTCGGCGAGGATTTCATCGCCGTCACCAAGACCGATGATTTCGACTGGGACCATATCAAGCCCTTCCTGCTCGGTGCCATCATGGATGGTCTGCAGTCCGGCCAGCCGATCGTGGAGGATGGTCCGGGTGAAAGCGGGCATGCGGGTTTCGAGGATGACGGGGCCAATGCCGATGTCATTCGCGAGATTATCGACCTGATCGATACGCGCGTCCGCCCGGCCGTGGCCAATGATGGCGGCGACATTCTCTTCCATTCCTATCTCGCCGACAGCGGAGTGGTGCGGCTGAAAATGCGCGGCGCCTGCGCCGGCTGCCCGTCCTCGACCATGACGCTGAAGGCCGGGATCGAAAATCTGCTGAAGCACTACATTCCGGAAATCCGGGGCGTGGAAGCCGTCGAGTAAGCGGCGCGCCCGGCTCAAGACTTTTTCCAGATCAGCAATTCTCTTTGGATTGCCGAGGCTTTATCTCCTCTGGCAACAGAAACACCTTTGATGGAGGCCGCGATGACCGCAGAGCTCACCGAAAAGCCGACCCATAATGATCCCATTCCGCAGGACGCGCTGAAGCAGATCCTGACCGAAGCGCGGACCTATAACGACTTTGCCGACACGCCCGTATCCGAAGACACGATCAAGACGCTCTACAATACGCTGCGCATGGGGCCGACGAGTGCCAACTCTTCGCCAGCGCGTTTCCTCTTCGTGCAGTCGCCGGAAGCCAAGGCGCGCCTGGAACCGTCGCTGAGCGAGGGCAATCGCGAGAAGACGATGAAGGCCCCGCTCACCGTCGTGCTGGCCTGGGACACGGAATTCTATGACAAGGTTCCGCAGCTCATGCCGCACAATCCGGATGCGCGTGAATGGTTCACTTCGCCGGAATCGACGCTGGCCAATGGCAAGCGCAATTCGGTTCTGCAGGCGGCCTATCTGATCATCGCCGCCCGCGCGCTGGGCCTGGATACCGGCGCCATGACCGGGTTCGACCCGGACAAGGTGGATGAGGCCTTCTTCCTGGACGAACCGGACATGAAAACCTGGCGGTCCGATATCCTGATCAATCTGGGCTATGGCACCACAACGCGGCTTTTCCCGCGCCTGCCGCGCCTGGACTTCGACGAGGCCGCGAAAATCCTCTAAAGGGCAGGCATGAACCTGCTTGCCATCGATACGACCGGTCCGGACTGTTCCGTCGCCCTGCGCCAGCCGGGCGCGGCCGATCGTCTGGTCAGCGAGCGGATCGGGCGGGGTCATGCGGAACGTCTGGCGCCCATGGTCCGGGACCTGCTGGCCGAGGCCGGGCTGGCCCCGGCTCAGCTGGACCGTATCGCCGTGGCGACGGGCCCGGGCAGTTTTGCCGGCACAAGGGTGGCAACCGCTTTCGCCCGGGGTCTGGCCCTGGCCTGCCAGGCCGAGGCTGTTGGCGTCTCCAATCTCGTCGTGATGGCGCACCAGGCCGGGACCGATGCGCCGCTGATCGTGGCCCATGATGCCAAGCGCGGTGAAGTCGTGCTCCAGGTTTGGGCGAGTGATGGTGAAACGCCCTCCGACCCTCAGCGCCTGCCTCTGGACGAGGCCCTGACCCGCCTGCCGGAACTCGCCCCTGCCGAGGCCCGGCTCGCCGGATCGGCCAGTGACTTGCTGGCCCCGGCGGGTCTGTCCCGCACCGGGATCGAAAGCCTTGACCTCTCGGCTCTGCTCGACTGTGCCGGTCTGGCAGATCCGCAGACCGACAAACCCTCCCCCTTCTATGCCCGGCCGCCTGATGCGAAATTGCCGGGCGGGCTGGAGCCCGCGTGAGCCTTCAAGTCGAGCGCATCAGCGTGGCTTCGGCGGCGCGGCTGGCGCGTGTGCACGCTCGCAGTTTCGATCGACCCTGGCCGGAAGCGGAGTTTGCCTCCCTGCTCCACATGCCGTCCACACTGGGCCTGTCCGTGTCGACCGGTGCAGGGCTCGCCGGCTTCGTCCTGGTGCGCATCGCGCTCGACGAGGCGGAAATCCTGACCATTGCGGTGAACCCCGATGCCCGCCGCTCCGGCGTCGGCCGGACCCTGATGGCGGCGATGGAGGCTTCGCTTGCTGACAGCGGCGTGTCGCGTGTGTTTCTGGAGGTCTCCACACAGAACACCGCCGCGCGGGCGCTCTATGAGCGGCAGGGTTTCAGCCGGGTGGGCCTGCGCCGGGGCTATTATGGCGACGGCACGGACGCGCTCGTGCTGGAAAAAACACTGCCGGGAAGTGGACAGGATGGGGCGTGACCGCCTATCTGTGAACGCATAGACAAGGAAGACGCCCATGCCGGACCGTATCGAGAAGCTCTGTGTCGCCAAAGGCCTTCGCATGACCGACCAGCGTCGCGTCATTGCCCGGGTCCTGTCGGCTTCGGACGACCATCCCGATGCCGAGGAATTGCACCGTCGCGCGGCGGCCGAGGATTCCCGGATTTCCCTCGCCACGGTCTACCGCACGGTCCGCCTGTTCGAGGAAGCCGGCATTATCGAGCGTCACGACTTCCGCGACGGAAGGTCGCGTTATGAAGAGGTCGGCGACGAGCATCACGACCATCTGATCGACCTGAAATCAGGCGAAGTCGTCGAATTCGTCAATGAAGAGATCGAAGCGCTCCAGGAAGCGATCGCCCGCAAGCTGGGTTACAAGCTTGTCGATCACCGCCTCGAGCTTTACGGCGTGCCCCTGAAGAGCGCCGAGGACTGAGCGTCCCGGCCTCCCCCGAGGAGCCGCCATGTCTGCCCGCCAGCCCGGCAAGCACGCGATCATATTCATCTTCGTCACGGTGTTGATCGACATGATCGGCTTCGGCCTGATCATTCCGGTCATGCCGGAACTGATCGAGGAGCTGACCGGACTGCAGGCGGACGACGCCGCCATTCTCGGCGCCTGGCTGATGGTCTCCTATGCGGGGATGCAATTTGTCTTCGCGCCGATCGTCGGTGGTCTGTCCGACCGGTTCGGGCGAAAGCCCGTCCTGCTGGCCGCACTGACCGGGTTCACCATCGACTACATCATCATGGGCTTCGCGCCGGAGTTCTGGCTCCTGCTGGTGGGCCGCATTCTCGCCGGTCTGTTCGGCGCCAGCTACTCAACGGCCAACGCCTTTGTGGCGGATATCACGCCCATCGAGAAGCGGGCAGCGCGCTTCGGCCTGATCGGTGCGGCCTTCGGGGTCGGGTTTACGCTGGGACCGGCCATCGGCGGATTCCTCGGCGATAATTTCGGCCCGCGAGCGCCCTTCTTCGCCGCCGCTATCCTGGCCGGTGCCAATCTTGTTTATGGCCTGATCGTTCTGCCCGAGACGCTCAAGCCGGAAAACCGTCGCAAGTTTGACATCCGGCGGGCCAATCCGCTCGGCTCGCTCATGCAAATGCGCAAATATCCGGCCGTCCTGGTGCTGATGTTTGCCATTTTCCTGATGCTGCTGGGCCACTCGGTCTACCCGGCCATCTGGTCCTACTACACGGATTTCAAATTCGGCTGGGGGCCGCGCGAGATCGGTTTGTCCCTGATGGCGGTCGGTTTCTCGTCCGCCCTGGTGCAGGGTGGGCTGACGCGCATCCTGGTACCGAAACTGGGTGAATGGCGCGCGATCACGCTATCGCTCATTCTCGCCGTTGCGGCTTATGCGCTGTACGGTCTCGCGACGGCCGGATGGATGGTGTACGCCATCATCATGTTTGCGGCCCTTGGCGGCATCGGCCAGCCGGCCCTTCAAGGGGTCATGTCCCGCATCGTGCCGCCGAATGCGCAGGGCGAACTGCAGGGCGCGATGACCTCCTTGCAAAGCCTGTCGATGATCATCGGTCCGCTGGTGATGTCGCGCATCTTTTCGCATTTCTCCGAAGAAGAAGCTGCGGTCACCTTCCCGGGGGCGCCCTTCATCCTGGCGTCCGGCCTCACCCTTCTGGCTCTGGTCATCGGCCTGTCGGCGCGACGTCATGATCCCGGCCCGGCTGCGGGGGATGATCCGACCCATGCCATGTCAGCCCGTCCGGCGACGGCCCGGGCCGACTAGTCTTGCGGGCCTTGCGCGAAAGCCCCATTTCCATCATAACGCCCGGCTTCCCGGACACTGATCGGGAGAGGCTGCAAGGACGGATCGCCGCCGCGGTCCGCAAGGTTTCATGAGTTCGACGCGCAAACGCCTGTTTATCAAGACCTATGGCTGCCAGATGAATGTCTATGACTCCGAACGGATGCGGGACGTGCTGGCACCGCTGGGCTATGAGCCGGCGGAGGAGCCCGATGGCGCCGATCTGGTCATTCTCAATACCTGCCACATCCGCGAGAAGGCGGCCGAGAAAGTCTATTCCGAGCTGGGCCGTCTGCGTCCGCTGAAGGATGAGAAGGCGGCCTCCGGCGGCATGACGATTGCCGTGGCCGGCTGTGTCGCCCAGGCCGAGGGCGCGGAAATCATGAAGCGCGCGCCGGTCGTCGATCTCGTCGTCGGCCCGCAGACCTATCACAAACTCCCCGAACTGATCGCCCAGACCCACCGCGCCCGCGGCGAGGCGCTGGATACGGAGTTCGAGGTCGAGGACAAGTTCGACAAGCTGGGCAATGACCGCCAGGTCGACGGCCATACGGCCTTCGTGACGGTCCAGGAAGGTTGCGACAAGTTCTGCACCTTCTGTGTCGTGCCCTATACGCGCGGCGCGGAATGGTCCCGCCCGGTCGACCAGATCGTCGCCGAGGTCCGCGCCCTGGCGGCCAAGGGTGTGCGTGAGGTGACCCTGCTGGGCCAGAACGTCAACGCCTTCCATGGCGAGCCGCCGGCCGGCCGTGAAGCGGACGGACCCTGGGGGCTGGGCCAGCTGGTCCGCCATCTCGCCCTGATCGGCGGGATCGAGCGTATCCGCTTCACCACCTCGCATCCGCGCGACATGGAAGAGGACCTGATCCAGGCCTTCGCCGACACGCCCAAGCTGATGCCCTATTTCCACCTGCCGGTTCAGTCGGGCTCGGACAAGATCCTGAAAGCCATGAACCGCCAGCATACCGGCGAAGAGTATCTGGCGATCATCGAGCGCCTGCGCGCGGCGCGGTCCGACATCGCCATTTCCGGCGACATGATCGTCGGCTTCCCGGGCGAGACCGACAAGGATTTCGAGGACACGCTGAACCTGGTCCGCCAGGTCAATTACGCCTCCTGCTTCTCCTTCAAGTATTCGCGCCGTCCGGGCACACCGGGCGCGGCCATGTTCAACCAGGTGGATGAAGCGGTGAAAACCGAGCGCCTGGCAATCCTGCAGGACCTGCTCAACCAGCAGCAGGTCGCATTCAATGAAAGCCAGATCGGGCGCACCCTGCCGGTCCTGTTCGAGAAGGCTGGCCGCAAGGATGGCCAGCTTCACGGCCGTTCGCCCTATCTCCAGTCCGTCCATGTCGACGGTCCGGACCATCTGATCGGCCGGATTGCCGATGTCCGCATCGAAGCAGCCTCGCGCAACGCCCTCACCGGCCAGCTTGTGGACGGGGAGAGGAGCGCCGCGTGACCGCAGCGAAAACCCCGACCTCCCGCTCCCGCGCGGCCAAGCCCAAACGCCAAGCCGCCGAGACCGTCTTCTTTGATGATGCCGAACGCCTGCGCGGTCTGGCCGGGGCGGGCGACCGTTTCCTGATCATGATCGAGCAGGAGCTGGGCGTGCGCCTGTCGGCCCCCGGAGGCGGACAGATCGTGATTTCCGGCGAGGATGTCGCCGCCCGCGATGATGCCAAGCGGGTCATCCGGCGCCTCTATGACAGTCTGGAACACGGGCTGACCTGCGATGAGGCCGCCGTCCGCGCCGCCCTGCGCATGCGCGACCGCGACGAGCCGGATGCGGGTCCCGATGACGGTGTCATCCGTGTCCCGCGCGGCTCCAGCCTGATCGCCCGTACGGATGGTCAGCGCGAATATGTGCGCCAGCTCAAGAATGAGAAGGCCTATGACCTGATCTTCGGCGTCGGCCCGGCTGGCACCGGCAAGACCCTGCTGGCGGTCGCCTATGGCGCCTCGCTTCTGGTCCAGCACAAGGTGGAAAAACTCATCATCACCCGTCCGGCCGTCGAGGCGGGCGAGAAGCTGGGCTTCCTGCCGGGGGATCTGAACGAGAAGGTCGATCCCTATCTCCTGCCGGTCTGGGATGCGCTCGCCGATACTCTGGGGCGGTACCAGCTGGAGAAGATGCGCGAGGATGGCCGCATCGAGGTGGCGCCGATCGCCTTCATGCGCGGCCGTACGCTCAACCGGGCCTTCATCGTGGTCGATGAGGCCCAGAATGCGTCGCGCGCGCAGATGCAGATGGTGCTGACCCGTCTGGGGGAAGGCTCCCGCATGGCGGTGACCGGAGACCCGAGCCAGGTGGACCTCGGTCCGCGCGATCCGTCCGGCCTGCCGCATGCGCTGGACCTGCTCAAAAACACCAAAGGTGTTGCCATCACACGCTTTTCGCGTGTTGATGTGGTCCGGCATGATCTGGTCGCCCGGATCGTGGAAGCCTATGAGGAAGATGCCCGCAAGCCTGCGGGTGCCGATCGGGACCGATGAACGCAGTCGATTTGATCGTCGAGGACGAGGCCTGGGACAGGCTGGAGGGCAAATCCGCCCTCGCTGAAACCGCCATCGCCGCCGCCCAGTGCGAGATTGATGATATTTTGCCCGGCGTGATCGCGATCCTGCTGACCGGCGATGATGCCGTGGCCCAGCTCAACAAGAGTTTCCGCGGCAAGGAGGGGCCGACCAATGTCCTCTCCTTTCCTGCCTCCGAACATGCCGACAATCATCTCGGTGACGTGGCCCTGGCCTGGGGCGTGGTCGAGCGGGAGGCCGCCGACAAGCGGGTTTCCGTGGAAGACCATTTGCGGCACCTAATCGTGCATGGATTCCTGCATTTGCAGGGTTATGATCATCAGGACGATGATGAAGCCGAACACATGGAAGACCTTGAACGCCGGGCGCTGGCCCGGCTGGGTGTCAGCGATCCCTATGCCGAATGACCGAATACGCCCCGGCGGGGTGAACCATGGCTGATACCAATTCTGCCAACGGAACGCCGCGTCGCTCTATCCTGGACCGCTTGTTGGGCCGGGGCGAGGCCGAGACGCTCGCAGCGCCGTCGCCGGTTCCGCATCACCCCTCCATCGAGGCCGATGCGCTGGAACAATTGCGGGTCGCCGATGTCATGGTGCCGCGCGCCGATATTGTCGGCGTGGAAGTCTCCACCCCGCTGGGTGAACTGGCCAAGATCTTCGCCGATGCCGCCCATTCGCGCCTGCCCATCTACCGGGAAACGCTGGATGATCCGGTCGGTGTCGTGCACATCAAGGATGTGATCGCCCATCTGGCGCCGCCCGCCTCGGGCCGCCGTCCGGCCGGTTGGCTGACCAAGGAAGTCCTGCCCTCCATTGCCCGCCCGCTCCTGTTTGCCCCGCCCTCGATGAAGGCCATGGACCTCTTGCGCCGCATGCAGGGCCGCCGCATGCATCTGGCCCTGGTCGTCGATGAATATGGCGGCACGGACGGGCTGGTGACGCTGGAAGACCTGATCGAGCCCATCGTCGGCGATATCGAGGATGAGCATGATGACGAGGATTCCCCGCTGATCCGCGCCCGCGGTCCGGGGGTCTGGGATGTCGATGCCCGGGCCGAGATCGACGTGTTCGAAGGCGTGGTCGGCGAGGAGATCGCGGCCGAGGACGAAGACGAGGATGTCGACAGTCTGGGCGGCCTGGTATTTACCCTGATCGGCCGCGTGCCCGAACGCGGTGAGGTGATCGGTCACCCGACCGGTTATGAATTCGAGGTTCTGGAAGCCGACAGCCGCCGCATCAAGCGCATGCGGGTGCGCGCCCCGTCGAAAAAGCCCAAGGCCGCCGCGCCGGACGAGGGTGACGGAGCCGGAACCGCATCATGAATTGGCGCCGTCTCTCGGTGATGCGTCCGCGGGCCTGGCTGGCCGCGCGGCGGGGCTGGCGGCATCGGCTCTATCTGGTTCTGGCCGGCGCGAGCTCGGCCCTGGCCATGGCTCCGCTCCATCTCTGGCCGGCAATGGCGGCCGGGCTCTGCCTCTTCCTGTGGAGCCTGGACGGCGCACGGCGGACCGACCGGCCCCTGCGTTCGGCTCTGCTGCGCGGCTTCCTGTTCGGATTCGGTTTTTTCCTGGCGGGCACGTTCTGGATTGCCTTCGCCTTCTTTACCCGGGGTCCCGGCTATGGCGCCCTGGTGCCGATTGCCCTGCCTGGGTTTGCGACCCTGCTGGCCGTGTTCTGGGGACTGGCGGGGGTGCTCTATGTGCTGCTGGCGCAGCGATCGGAATGGCGCATTCTGGTGTTCGCCGCGGTTGTCACCCTGACCGAAGGCGTGCGCGGGCACTTGTTCGGCGGCCTGCCTTGGAATTTGCCGGCCTATACGTGGCAGGCCGGTGGGCTGATCAGCCAGACCGCCTCCTGGGCGGGCGTGTACGGGCTGACCTTCCTGACCGTCTACATGCTGGCCTCGCCGGCCGTGGCCTTCGGCTCGCGTTTCCGGGTCACGCGGCTCATGCCGGTGATGGCGGCGGCCATACTGGCGCTCATCCTGGCCTGTTTCGGCGCGCTGCGCCTGTCCGGCATGCCGGATGGGGAGCAGCCGGATGTCCGCATACGTCTGGTTGAGGCCGGCTTGAGCCAGGCGGAAAAATGGGGGCCGGACGGGGGCGATCTGGCGCGTGACCGCTATCTGGCCCTGACCGCCGAACCGGGTCTGGACGCGGTGACCCATGTCGTCTGGCCGGAAGGCGCGCTGCCGATCTTCATGCTGGATGATGGCGATACGCTGGGCCGGATCGGTGAGACCCTGTCCGGCGGGCAGATCCTGATCGCCGGGGTCAACCGGCGGGCGCGGCTGGAATCGGGACCCGCCTATTACAATGCGCTGGCCGTGATGCGCTTCCCGGGCGGTTCGCCGCGGATCGAGGGCTTGTATGACAAGGTCCGGCTGACCCCGTTCGGCGAGATGGTGCCGATGTCCTGGTTGCTGCGCCTGATCGGATTTGACGAGTTCACCCGCTACCAGTTCACGCCGGGACCGGCCGCCTCGGTCCTGACCGTGACCGGCGTGCCGCCAGTGATGCCGCTGATCTGCTATGAGGCCATTTTCCCGGGCTTTGTGCGCTCCATGCCGGAGCGCCCGGCCTGGATGCTGAATGTGTCCAATGATGCCTGGTTCGGGGCGACGGCGGGCCCGCAACAGCATTTCAACCAGGCCCGGTATCGCAGTATCGAGACCGGTCTGCCCATGGTCCGCTCGGCCTCGCGCGGCGTGTCCGGGATTGTCGACGCGGCGGGTCGCGCCCGTGTCGAGCTTGCACCGGAGGTGACCGGGGTGACCGATGTTTCCCTGCCCCTGCCGATCCAGGCCCCGCCCTATATGAGCTGGGGGGACTGGCCGGCCTGGCTGATCAGCCTGATCGTGCTGGCCGGGGTCACGCTCCAGCGCCATGGCCGGAAATTGCGGCGCCTGAAATCGCAGCCATGAATCGAAAGTGATTATGGACCCACGCGATGGTTGTGGTAGCGTCTTGCGGGTTAGGTCCTTTTAAGAAACTGGATTCGAGGTGTATCGATGACCAGACCCAACCCCCGGGGCCCTAATCCGATTGATATTCATGTCGGATCCCGTATCCGCCTTCGGCGGCAATTGCTCAAGATGAGCCAGGAGAAGCTGGGCGATGAGCTCGGCGTGACCTTCCAGCAGGTCCAGAAATATGAGCGTGGTGCCAACCGGGTCGGGGCCAGCCGTCTCTATCGCCTGTCCTGCGTCCTCAATGTCCCGGTCCAATTCTTTTTTGAGGGCCTGGGTGAGGAAGTGGCTGAAACGGGCGTGGCTGACAATGGCCAGACACCGCTTGTCTATGATTTCATTCAGAGTTCCGACGGCGTTTCCCTGGCGGAGGCGTTCTCGCGCATCGAGGATTCCAAGGTCCGTCGCCGGGTCCTGGAACTGGTTCGGACCCTGGCCGCCGAGGCCGAGGAAGCCGCAGCGCGCTGATCTCGCGCAGGTCCGGCCTTTTCAGGCCGGTCGCGAGCGGCTAGATCGCGGCGCATGAGCCTGCCACCTGAAGACCGACCCGAATTCCGCCTCTTTGGCCGTTCCCAGGGCAAACCCCTGTCGGCGCGCCAACAGGGGCTTGTCGACCATCGTCTGCCGCAGATGACCCTGCCGGAAACGGGTATGATCGATCCGGTCGCCCTGTTCCCCGACAGCGAGGCCCGTGTCCTGGAAATCGGATTTGGCGGCGGCGAGCATCTCGCCGGCCAGGCGGACCTCCATCGCAAGACCGGCTATATCGGGATCGAGCCCTTCCTCAATGGTGTCGCCAAGGCGATGACTTATGTCGAGGACAAGGATCTGGAGAATGTCCGCCTGTGGCGCGGTGATGCCCGCGAGGCCCTGCCACGCTTTGCCGATGGCGTGCTGGACCGGATATTCCTGCTCTTTCCGGACCCCTGGCACAAGAAACGCCACGCCAAGCGCCGTTTCGTCCAGCCGAACACCCGCGATGATTTTGCCCGTCTTCTGAAGCCGGGGGGAAAACTGCGGATCGCCACGGATGTGAAATCCTACGCCGATCACTGCATGGCCGAATTCGAGTTTGACGACCGCTTTGCCTGGCAGGCGTCGACCGCCGATGACTGGCGCATTCCGCCCGCCGACCACATCACCACGCGCTACGAGACCAAGGGCCTGGGCGATTGCCGACCGGTCTTCATGGACTGGGTCCGGGTCTAGTCGCACTCGCCCTGATAGGCGGTTCCGTAATCGGCGTCGAAACAGTCGAGCAGCCGGTCCACCACGGGCAGGTTCGCAGGTTCGGTCACGAAGCCGCTGGGCATGCGGATGCGTGGATTGTCACGCAGGAACTGCCTGCGGGCCTCCTGTTCTTCTTCTGAGACGGGGACGGCGGCCAATTGGTCACGGACGGCCTGGATCGCATCCCGGTCGCGTCTCAGGAAGGCCAGCGTGGCGTCGACATAGAGATTCCAGCTCGGATCGTCGCTGTCCGGGTTATGGGTGTCCTCCAGAAGGTCGATGGCCGAGGCGTAGTCACCGGCATAGGCCATCATTTGGCCGGCATGCCAGCGCATCAGCCGTATCTGGCGATCGCCGAGATCGTAGCTTGTCTGGTCGATATAGCCCAGGATCAGCCCGGCCGCCGCGACATGACAGTCCCTGTTCCCGATCGGCCGCCACCCCCCGGAGAAATCCTGGTCGAAGGCGCGCGGATCAAGGGCGAGCAGCGTGTTGGTTTCGTCGGCATCCACATCGCAGGCGATCAGGGCGGCCTGCGTCACTTCCGGCAGGGCGTCGAACGGCGTCTGGGCCCGCGCAGCTGACAGAATGAGGAGAGATACGCCCAGCAGGGCGGCGAGCGACAGACCAGATGGCTTGATTGAGTGAAGTTTCATTAAAATGCGCACCCTTTTCACTTATTCTAGCGTCGCTTCGCGGCGTGTTGAGTGACGATTTGGTCAGGAAGGCGGCGCTGATCGGCAGCTTGCCTTCTCCCTTTATCCGGCGTATAACTCAGGCATTACATGTTCGATCGCATCGGATGATGCTATCGAGCGGTCGCTTTCGGCGGCCGCTCTTTTTTGTTGCTGAAACGGGCCTAGCGCTTTGAAGACAAAAACGCCTCAGGATGACCGCATCCTTGCCCTGGCCGAGCCGGTCGCTGCCGAGCTGGGACTGGAAATCGTGCGGGTCCGGGTCATGTCCGGCAAGAAGCCGCGTCTGCAGATCATGACCGACCATCTCGACGGTGTCGGCGTGGATGTGGATGATTGCGCACGACTTTCGCGGGCCCTGTCCGATGTGTTCGAGGTCGAGGATCCGGTTTCCGGTGAGTATGATCTGGAGATTTCCTCGCCCGGGATTGATCGCCCGCTGACGGCTCTGCCTCACTTTGACCGCTGGGAAGGGTATGAGGCCAAGATCGAACTGGATCGCCTGGCCGAGGGCCGCAAGCGCTTCAAGGGCTTGCTGGCGGGAACCGAGGACGGAAACGTCCTGCTCGACATGGATGGCGAAGACGAAACGACGCTGATCCCGTTTGACTGGATCGCGGATGCCAAACTGGTTTTGACAGACGCCTTGATCGAGGCGGATTTGAAAGCGCGGGGTGGTTCAGCCCCGTCGCAGACTGAAGGAGACGAATGATGTCGCTCTATGCTTTTGAAGGAATTGCCCGATGAGCATCGGTGTAAGTGCCAACCGGCTCGAATTGCTGCAGATCGCCCGTGCGGTCGCCGCCGAGAAATCGATTGATGAGAGCATCGTCATCGAGGCTATCGAAGAGGCGATCCAGAAGGCTGCGCGTTCGCGCTATGGTGCCGAAAACGACATCCGCGCCAAGATCGATCCGAAGACGGGCGAGCTGTCGCTGACCCGGAACATGACGGTCGTGGAAGAGGTCGAGAACGAGAGCCAGGAGCTCACGTTGGCCGACGCGCAGAAGATCGACAAGACCGCCGAAATCGGCACGGTCTTCTCCGATGAACTGCCGCCGATCGAATTTGGCCGCGTGGCCTCGCAGACCGCCAAACAGGTGATCACGCAGAAGGTTCGCGAAGCCGAGCGCCAGCGCCAGTTCGACGAGTACAAAGACCGTGTCGGCGAGATCGTCAACGGCATCGTCAAGCGCGTCGAATACGGCAATGTCATCATCGATCTGGGTCGTGCCGAAGGCATTATCCGTCGCGCTGACGGCATTCCGCGGGAAAACCTGCAGAACAATGAGCGGGTCCGCGCCTACATCTATGATGTTCGCGAGGAAGTCCGCGGTCCGCAGATTTTCCTGTCGCGCGCCCATCCGGACTTCATGGCTGCCCTGTTCGCGCAGGAAGTGCCGGAAGTCTACGAAGGCATTATCGAAATTCCGTCCGTGGCCCGGGATCCGGGTTCGCGCGCCAAGATCGCCGTGATCTCCAATGACGGCTCCATCGACCCGGTCGGCGCCTGCGTCGGCATGCGCGGTTCGCGCGTTCAGGCCGTCGTGTCCGAACTGGCCGGCGAGAAGATCGACATCATCCCGTGGTCGGATGATCCGGCAACCTTCATCGTCAACGCCCTGCAGCCGGCCGAAGTGGCCAAGGTCGTGCTCGACGAGGAAGACCAGCGTATCGAGGTCGTGGTGCCGGACGAGCAGCTCTCGCTCGCCATTGGTCGCCGCGGCCAGAATGTCCGTCTGGCCTCGCAGCTGACGGGCTGGTCGATCGATATCCTGACCGAGGAAGAGGAGTCTGAGCGCCGTCAGAAGGAATTCGCCGAGCGCACGCAACTCTTCATCGCGGCTCTTGATGTTGACGAAGTGATTGCCCAACTCCTGGCTACTGAAGGCTTCACCGATGTCGAAGAGATCGCCTATGTGGATCTCGGCGAGATCGCGGTGATCGAAGGCTTCGACGAGGATACCGCCGAGGAAATCCAGGCCCGCGCCCGCGACTACCTGGAACGCCT
This sequence comes from Maricaulis alexandrii, assembly GCF_005871165.1. Lineage (GTDB taxonomy): Bacteria > Pseudomonadota > Alphaproteobacteria > Caulobacterales > Maricaulaceae > Maricaulis > Maricaulis alexandrii. The sequence continues at coordinate 278,555 of NZ_SWKP01000005.1, forward strand.
CGCCGCCGAACAGGACGCCAAGCGCAAGGAGCTGGGCGTCGAGGATGACGTGCTCGAGATCGAAGGTGTCGAGCTCGCCATGGCCGTGAAGTTCGGTGAGAACGACGTCAAAACGGTCGACGATCTGGCTGGCCTGGTCACGGATGACCTGCGTGGCTGGTTCGAGACCAAGAATGGCGAACGGGTTCGCGAACCGGGTATCCTGGAAGAGTTCAATCTTTCGGCTGAAGACGCCGAGATGATGATCATGCGGGCCCGCGTGGCGGCGGGCTGGATTTCCGAGGAAGACCTGCCGCAGCCGGAAGTCGAGGAAACCGAAGCCGAGCTCGAGGGCGAGGACGCGTTCGATGTGTCGAACATGGACCTGGCCGAGCTGGAAGCGGAAGCTGAAGCGCTGGGTCTGGACCTGGACGAGGCTGCTGAAGCGGAGAAGGAGGCTGACTAAAGCCGGATCCGCGATGAAAAAGGACCGCGAGCGGCGATGCGTCGCGACGGGTGAGGTTGGCGAGGAAGCCGATCTCATCCGGATCGCCCTGGGCCCCGACAATGTGATCGTGCCGGATCTGGCCGCTCGCTTGCCGGGGCGGGGCGCTTGGGTCGGCGCCCGCAAGGCGCTGGTCGAGCAGGCGGTCAAGAAAAAGGCTTTCAACCGGGCTTTCGGGGCTCCGGTTGTTGTGCCGGATGATTTTGCGGGGCAGATCGAAGCCCTGCTGGCCCAGCGCGCGCTGAACCTGATCGGTCTGGCGCGACGGGCCGGAGAACTGGCCGCCGGACAGGATGCTGTCCGGTTGGCCGTGAAAGCAGCGCGGCCGGCCTGGCGTATCGAGGCCAGTGACGCAGCGCGGGACGGGCGGTCGAAACTGGACCGTCTGACCTTTGCGGCCTGGGGCGATGATGTGCCCGTGGCCGGGTGTTTTCTGGCCGAGGATATCGGCCAGGCAATCGGGCGCGGACCAACGGTCCACGCCAGCATGGCGGAAGGCTCGCAGGCGCGGGCTTTCTCGACGGTGATGCGGAAGCTTTCCGGCTTTCGCGTCCTCGATCCGGCCGGTCAGGATGGCCTGCCAGATGCGGAATGAACCGTGCAAGCGGTTGCGTCCGGAGCGGAGCTGGCTAGTTTAGCGAGCCTTCGAACCGGGTAGAGGTTTGAACAGTGCGCCTTTCCGGCATTCGGCTACCGGGAAGAAGCGTGGAACGAAGCCGATTTGGAAGGCTCGCATGAGCGACGCAGACGACAACAAGTCCGGCCGCCGGCCGCTGTCTTTGAAACGATCCGGTTCGGGCACCGTGCAGCAAAGCTTCGCGCGCGGCCGCTCCAAGGCTGTGGTGGTTGAGAAGAAGCGCAAGCGTGTGGCGACTCCGGGCAAGGATGGGGCTTCCGCCGGCAAGGCGGGTGCGGCTGGCGGCAAGGGCGGTGAAAGCGCCCTGGCAGCCAAGGCGCGCCAACTGGGCTTGTCCGAAGAGGAACTGGTCGCACGTCAGCGCGCGATTGCCCGGGCCCGGGCAGAATCCGCTGACCGTGAGGCCAAGCAGAAAGAGGAAGCCGCTGCGCGGGAGCAGCGGGCCGAGGACGAGCGCCGTCAACTCGAAGAGCAGCGCGAGCGTGAAGCCCGCGAAGCCGAGGACGAACAGCGCCGCAAGGCCGAGGACGAAGCCCGCCGGATCGCGGAAGAGAATGCCGCTCGTGCCGCGCAGGAAGCGGAAGTTGCTCGTCAAAGCGATGACGAGCCGCGCCGCAAGGCTCCGCCGGCCAAGGAAGAGCCCCGTCGCGAAAAGGCGAAGGATACCGATGATGCGGCGTCCGCTCTGGAAGCCATGGGCGGCCGGGTCAAACGCAAGGGGGGCGGCGGTGCTGCCTCTCCCAAGGCCCAGCCGGCTCGTGCCAAGACGGACAATCGCCGTCGCGGCAAGCTGACCATCCAGAACATCCTGGACGGGGATGAGGAGCGCCAGCGCTCCCTCGCCTCTGTCCGCCGCGCCCGTGAACGGGAAAAACAGCGCCGCCAGGATACGACGGGTGGCCGTGACAAGTTCCAGCGTGAAGTGATCGTGCCGGAAGCCATCACGGTGTCCGACCTGGCCAACCGTATGGCTGAGCGGGCTGTCGATGTTGTGAAATACCTGATGAAGCAGGGCCAGATGGTCCGCGTGAATGACGTGCTGGATGCCGATACTGCCGAACTGGTGGTCGAGGAATTCGGTCACATCGTGAAGCGCGTCTCCGAGGCCGATGTGGAAGAGGGCTTCATCGCGGATGATGATCCGGTCGAAAACCAGAAGACGCGCGCTCCGGTCGTGGCTGTCATGGGCCATGTCGACCACGGCAAGACCTCGCTGCTTGATGCGCTGCGGTCTTCCGATGTGGCCGCAGGCGAGGCCGGTGGTATCACCCAGCATATCGGGGCCTACCAGATCCAGGTGAAGAATGGTGACAAGATCACCTTCCTCGACACGCCCGGTCACGCCGCCTTCTCCGCCATGCGTTCGCGCGGTGCCCAGGCGACCGATATCGTGATCCTGGTTGTGGCTGCGGATGACTCCGTCATGCCGCAGACCATTGAGGCGATCAATCACGCCCAGGCTGCCGGGACGCCGATCATTGTCGCTGTCAACAAGTGCGACAAGCCGGGTGCCGATCCGAACAAGGTCCTCACCGACCTTCTGCAGCACAATATCGTTGTGGAAGCCATGTCGGGCGACGTGCAGGCCGTCAATGTGTCGGCGAAGAAGCGCGAAGGCCTTGAAGCCCTGACCGAAGCGATTTCCCTGCAGGCCGAACTTCTGGACCTGAAGGCGAATCCGGATCGCGAAGCCGATGGCATCGTGATCGAGAGCCAGGTCGACAAGGGCCGTGGCCCGGTCGCCACGGTTCTAGTGCGCCGCGGCACGCTGAAGCGCGGTGACATTGTTGTGGCTGGCGCCCAGTGGGGCCGTGTCCGTGCCCTCGTCAATGAGCGCGGCCAGCAGCTCACGGAAGCCGGCCCGTCGGTTCCGGCCGAGATCCTCGGTCTCGACGGGGCACCGGATCCGGGTGAGGTCTTCGCTGTCGTCGAGAATGAGGGCCGCGCCCGCGAGATCGCCGACTACCGCCAGCGCAAGGAGCGTGATGCCGGGGTCGTTGCCAGCGGCGGCGCTTCGCTCGAGCAGATGATGGCGCGTCTCAAGCAGGACGAGACCAAGGAATTCCCGCTGCTGATCAAGGCCGACGTGCAAGGCTCGGCCGAGGCGATCAAGCAATCGCTCGAGCAGATCGGCAATGAGGAAGTGCGGGCTCGTGTCATTCATGCCGCTCCGGGCGGGATCAATGAAAGCGATGTGCTCCTCGCCAAATCCTCGGGCGCTCCGATCTTTGCCTTCAACGTCCGTGCCAACAAGCAGGCCCGTGAACTGGCCGAGCGCGAGGGCGTGGAGATCCGCTACTACTCGATCATCTATGATGTGCTCGACGATGTGCGGAACACGATCGAAGGCATGCTGTCGCCGGAGAAACGCGAGGACTTCATCGGCTACGCCGAAATCCTGGAAGTCTTCAACATCACCAAGGTCGGCAAGGTCGGCGGTTGCCGCGTGACCGAAGGCGTGGTGAAGCGTGGCTGTGGCGTCCGTCTGCTGCGCGACGACACAGTGATCCACGAAGGCAAGCTGAAGACGCTGAAACGCTTCAAGGACGAAGTGTCCGAAGTGAAGTCGGGTACGGAATGCGGCATGGCGTTCGAGCGCTATGAAGACATTCAGCCGGGCGACATGATCGAGTGTTTCGAAGTCGTGGAAGTGGCGCGCAAGCTGGAAGACTAGGTCTTCAGCCTCGTAACGGAACTATCAGGAAGGGCGGCTCTCGGGCCGCCCTTCTTGTGTTCGGGGTCAGGCTAGGGCGTTCCGTCGTCCGGCTGTCTCTGCATTCCGGCATAGTCGGTATAGTCGCGATGCTCGGTCACTTGCCCGTTTTCGACGGTGATGATGGTGATGATCGGGAAGCGGTAGGTCACGGCGCCTTCGGGCGTTCCGAATTCTACATCGGATATTCCGTCATAAATCACATGCCCGGACGCCTCATAGGTGCGCTCCAGCGTGTAGCGCATCGAGGTGACGCCCCAGCCTTGAATACCGTCAATGATCGCGTCCGAGCCCTGCCAGCGTATCGGCGAGGTGATCGGGGCGACATCGAAGGAGGTCGGATCGACGAAGATGGCGTCTTCGGCATAGAGGCCCGACAGAACCTCGAAATCCTGGGCCTGATAGGCCTCCATATAGGCATCGGCGACCGGGCGGACTGTGTCGGGTGCGGGGGGCGCGTCGGTCTGCCAGGTCAGCATTGCGGCGAAAATGGCAATCATGTGAACCTCCGGTCTGATAACAGGCTTAGAAGATCCCTGCGCCCGCCGCACATCACGCTTGCGAGAGGCAGGTCTTGCCTTTGCCTGTGGAGGGGCGTACACCCCCGCGCCCTGCCTCCGCTTCCTGGGAGACCGTCATGGCTCGCCGTCAGAAATCTGCTTCCGCCAAAGGACCGTCGCAGCGTCAGCTGCGCGCGGGTGAGCTGTTGCGGCACGCGCTGGTGGACATTCTCGCGCGTGAGGAAATGCGCGATCCGGATCTGGAAGGAGTCCTGATCTCGGTGACGGAAGTGCGGCCCAGCCCTGATCTGCGGCAGGCGAAGGTGTATGTTGCCCCGCTTGGACATGGCGACCAGGTCAAGGTCGCGGCGGCGCTGAACCGGGCGTCCAGCTTCCTGCGCGGCCGCTTGGGCCGGGAAATCGACATGAAGTTCACGCCGGAGCTTCACTTCCATCCGGACAACAGTTTCGACACGGCCAGCCATGTCGATGAGCTTTTGCGCCGGCCTCAGGTCCAGCGCGATCTGGATCATGGCGAGGACGAGGACTAGGCCCGGTTAGTCGGCCGGTTCGGCTTCCAGTGGCGGCAGGTCTGTCCGTTCCAGCGTGATCGCGCGTCCCGCAGCATCCGTCAGGCGCCGGCCTGTCAGCCGGACAACGCGTCCGGATTCATCGCGTTCCAGAACCAGTTCGGTCCCGATGCGGCGCCAGAACAGGCGATCCGGTCCGGCGGGCGTCAGGTAATCACGCCGGCCCGATTGCGGCAGGATGATATCCAGGCCGCCTTCGCCTTGCACCATCTCCAGACTTCCCAGCACGGCACTGTGATAGCGGCCGGCTGCCTGAAGGAGTGACGGATCAAGGGCGACGGTCGCCGGCCGGACGGGCAGATCCGCGTCGGCGTTGAAGATCAGGTCCAGGATCAGCGTGTGCACGGCCTCGGCCGGGTAGGATTCGATGTTGACGGCATAGGCCAGAACAAACTCGCCGGGCGAAAGTGCGATAATGCCGGTGCGGTATCCCGAAGGCGCCACGCTGATGGCGTAATGGGCGTAGCCCTCCCGTTGACCGGCTTGCCAGCCCGCGCGCATCCGTCCATCGGCCTGGAAAAGGTCGATCCGCCGTTCCAGCACCGCCTGGCCCAGCCGTACCAGGTCCGGAGCCGTCGCGTAGAGGCCGTCATGCCCGGGCAGGACCACCGGGTCGCTCGCCGGTCGGAGATCCAGGGGTCTGGGGCCCGGAGTGTATCCGGTGGCGAGGCCGTTCAGCCCGGCATGCCGGTCGAGGATGAGGCTGTTGTCCATATCCAGCGGCCCCAGAAACCGGGAGGCGATCAGGGTTTCGAACCGGGCATTGCGGGCAATCTCGATTACCCGTGCCAGCGCGGCTTCATCGAGCTCAATCGGACTGGCCTGGGCGGCTGCGTCAGGCAGCCAGGCCGTTCGCGCGGCCGCAGCCGGATCGATCCGGCCAGTACGGTCGAGCAGGTCGCCCACGGCCAGTGCTTCGGCGCCGGCGAGGTCCGGCAGATAGCGGGAGAGCGGGGTGTCGGGATGGAGGGTACCAGCCTCCAGCATCCGGTCAGCCATGGCCCGGGTCAGGGTCCGGGTGATCGCGCCGGCAGGAAAACGGGTTTCTCCGCTGAAGCGGGCGCCGCTCTGCCAGTCGGCATAGCCCAGACTGACCAGCTGGATTGGCCCGTCTCCGATGCGAAAAGCGATCACGCCCGAAAAATCGTGGGTTTCGGTGACGGGGGCCAGCGCGCTTTCGAGCCGGACCGCAAGAGTGGACGGGTCGATCTGGGCATGTGCGGTGAACAGTCCGGAGCAAGGGGTCAGGACCAGGACAAGGCAGGCAAAAAGACGACGCATGGATCGGGGACCGGGCAAGACAATCAGTGTTGATAGCAGACTAGGTCATTCCGGTATCGGCTTCGAGCGGAGATGCCGCTAAAACTGCGTGGCGCTCCCACCTCTTGCAGAGGCCGGGGCTCTGGTCTATCAGCGCGCCCTTTCGCGACCGGGTCCGAACCCCGGCGAGAGAGAAGGAGAATTTCATGGGCCGCCGCAAGAAGGGTGAGGACATCCATGGCTGGGTGATCCTGGACAAGCCGCTCGACATGACGTCCACACAGGCCGTTTCCGCCGTTCGCCGGCTCTTCAATGCCCGCAAGGCCGGACATGCCGGCACGCTGGATCCGCTGGCCTCGGGCATTCTGCCGATTGCCTTGGGCGAAGCCACCAAGACGGTGCCCTTCACCATGGATGGCGACAAGGTCTACCGCTTCACCGTGAAATGGGGCGAGCGCACCGATACGCTGGATGCAGAGGGTGAGATCATCGCCACCTCCCCGGTTCGTCCCGACCGTGCAGCGATCGAAGCGGCGCTGGGACAGTTTCTCGGCGATATCCAGCAAGTGCCGCCGACCTATTCCGCGATCAAAGTGGATGGCGAGCGTGCCTATGACCTCGCCCGGGATGGTGAGGATTTCGAGCTGGAAGCGCGTTCCGTCTGCATTGATGCGCTGCGCCTGCTGGACTGTCCAACGGCCGATATGGCGGTGTTGGAAATGCAGTGTGGCAAGGGGACCTATGTTCGTTCCCTGGCCCGCGATCTCGCCCAAGTTCTTGGCACGGAAGGCCATGTTGCCGCTTTGCGCCGAATCCGCGTTGGCGGGTTCGCAGAAGCGGAATCCACAAGACTGGACGAGTTGAAAGAAATGGCCCATAAGGGCGCCGCTTCGGAAGCTCTGCTCCCGGTTCAGACCGCGCTGGACGACATCCCGGCCCTGGCCGTGACCGAGGAGGAAGCCTTCCAATTGAAGCAAGGACGACCGATCGTCCTGCTCCCGCGTCAGGCGCAAGAGCTGAAATCGCAGCGACGCCCGCTTTTCATAGCGGATCGGGACTGTTCTTTCTCGGCTTTGGCGCTTTGCAAAGACACGGCAGTCGCGATCGGTGACGCCCGGGCCGGACGGTTCCAGCCCTGGCGTGTTTTCAACCTGACCCCGTAAGGGGCGACATAGAGTTTTAGGAGAACACGATGTCGATCACGCAAGAGCGCAAATCCGCGCTGATCAAAGATAATGCCCGTGGTAAAGTTGATACGGGCTCGCCCGAAGTTCAGGTGGCCATTCTGACCGAACGGATCTCCAACCTGACCGAGCACTTCAAGACCCATAAGAAGGACAACCACTCCCGTCGCGGCCTTCTTAAGATGGTTTCCCAGCGCCGCCGTCTTCTCGACTATCTCAAGAAGAAAGACGAGAGCCGTTACCAGGCTCTGATCGAGAAGCTTGGCCTGCGCCGCTAATCCGCGACGCTATCCGTACGAAAGACGATATGTTCGATATTCAAAAAGAAACGATTGAGTGGGCGGGTCGCCCGCTCACCATCGAAACCGGGCGGGTCGCCCGGCAAGCAGACGGCGCGGTCATGGTGACCTATGGCGAGACCACGGTTCTCGCCACCGCCGTTGGCGTCAAAGCCGCGAAAGAGGGGCAGGACTTCTTCCCCCTCACCGTCAACTACCAGGAAAAGACCTTTGCCGCCGGCAAGATCCCGGGTGGTTACTTCAAGCGCGAAGGCCGTCCTTCGGAAAAAGAGACGCTGACCTCGCGCCTCATTGACCGTCCGATCCGTCCGCTGTTCGCGCCGGGCTTCAAGAATGAAGTCCAGGTGATGATCACCGTTCTGTCCCACGACATGGAAAACGACCCGGATGTGGTCGGCATGGTCGGCGCTTCCGCCGCCCTGGTCCTGTCCGGTCTGCCCTTCATGGGTCCGATCGGGGCAGCCCGCGTCGGCTATATCGATGGCGAATACGTCATCAACCCGGCCGTCGACGACATGGAAGACAGCGCGCTGGACCTGGTCGTCGCTGGTACGACCGACGCCGTGATGATGGTGGAATCGGAAGCCAAGGAGCTGTCCGAGGAAGTCATGCTCGGTGCCGTCGTGGCAGGCCATGAGGCCTTCCAGCCGGTCATCGACATGATCATCAAGCTGGCCGAACGCGCTGCCAAGGAACCGTGGGATTACACCCCGGCCGACTACTCCGCGGAAGAAGCCAAGGTTCGCGCCCTGGTCGAAGCCGACCTGGCCGCCGCCTACACCATCACCGACAAGACCGAGCGTTATGCGGCGGTTGGCGCGGCGAAGGAAAAAGCCGTTGCCGAGTTGGCCCTGACCGAAGAGCGTCCGGACGGCATCCCGGGCACGGTCCTGAAGGATGTCCTGAAGTCGGTGGAAAGCTCCATCGTCCGCGGTGGCATCATCAAGACCGGCAAGCGTATCGATGGCCGTTCGCTCGACCAGGTTCGCCCGATCGTGTCGGAAGCCGGCATCCTGCCGCGTACGCACGGTTCGGCGCTGTTCACGCGCGGTGAAACCCAGGGCCTCGTTGTGGCCACGCTGGGCACCGGCGAAGACGAGCAGTTCATCGACGACCTGACCGGGACCTACAAAGAGAAGTTCCTGCTTCACTACAACTTCCCGCCCTATTCGGTCGGCGAGACGTCTTTCCGTCTGGCTCCGGGGCGCCGGGAAATCGGTCACGGCAAGCTGGCCTGGCGGGCCGTGCGCGCTGTGCTGCCGAAGCATGAAGACTTCCCGTACACGATCCGCCTGGTGTCCGAGATCACCGAGTCCAATGGTTCGTCGTCCATGGCGACGGTCTGTGGTTCCTCGCTGGCCCTGATGGATGCCGGTGTGCCGATCACGCGTCCGGTGTCGGGTATCGCCATGGGTCTGATCAAGGATCCGGAAGGCGTGGCCGTCCTGTCCGACATCCTGGGTGATGAAGATCACCTTGGTGACATGGACTTCAAGGTGGCGGGTACGTCTGAAGGCGTGACCTCGCTGCAGATGGACATCAAGATCGCCGGCATCACCAAGGACATCATGCAGACGGCCCTGGAACAGGCCAAGGGCGGCCGCATGCACATCCTGGAAGAGATGGGCAAGGCGCTGGGTGAAGCCCGCACCGAGCTGGGCGAATTCGCCCCGCGCATCGAAACCATCCAGATCCCCACGGACAAGATCCGTGACGTGATCGGTTCCGGCGGCAAGGTGATCCGCGAGATCGTCGAAACCACTGGTGCCAAGGTCGACGTCAATGATGATGGCGTGATCAAGGTGTCGTCCTCCGACGCCGCTTCGATCAAGGCTGCGCTCGACTGGATCCACGGTCTGACGGCTGAGCCGGAAGAAGGCCAGATCTACAAGGGCAAGGTCGTCAAGGTCATGGACTTCGGTGCCTTCGTGAACTTCTTCGGCCCGAAGGACGGTCTCGTCCACGTGTCGCAGATGAAGAATGAGCGCGTGAAGCATCCGTCCGACGTCGTGGCCGAAGGCCAGGAAGTCTACGTGAAGCTCCTCGGCTTTGATGACCGCGGCAAGGTCCGCCTGTCGATGAAAGTCGTCGACCAGGAGACCGGAGAAGAGGTCACCAAGGAAGAAGCGGAACAGGCCGAATAAGCCGGTTCACACGCTGAGACATGAAGACCCCCGCGGACCTTGTTCGCGGGGGTTTTTCGTGCGCGCCATGATCGGCAGGGGGCTATCTTCGCCCCGATTGTTCTGTCAGCATCTTGGCAGCAGACCCGTGCAAAACGGTACTGTGTCGTGGACATTCGGACTAGATGATTGCTTAACCCTCCTTGTGTAGCGACACATACAGACACACTCCTGACTCAGGTCTCCCCCCTCAATGTCTGACCAAAACCGATCCCCCGAAAACCAGTCCTTCCTGGATACGTCTTTCCTGCAAGGCGCCAACGCGGTGTATCTTGAGCAGATGGCTGCGGCCTATGCCAAGGACCCGTCATCGGTTCCTGCCAGCTGGAAATCCTTCTTTGATGCCATGGGCGATGCCGCCGGCGATGTGAGCCATGCGGCCCGCGGACCGGCTTGGACGCGCGCCGACTGGCCGCGTTCGGCGAATGGCGAAATGGTGTCCGCCCTTGGCGATATCGGGCCGGACGAAGCGGCCATGGTCGACAAGGTCGCGGAGCATGTTGGCGCGGGTGCAGACCCGGCTGAAGTGCGTCAGGCCACGCAGAATTCCATTCGCGCCATCATGATGATCCGCGCCTATCGCATGCGGGGCCATCTGGCGGCGGACCTCGATCCGCTGGGGTTGACGGATTTCGGTTACCAGGCCGAGCTTGATCCGGCGACCTATGGCTTTACCGGCGCAGCGCTGGACGAGGAAGTTTTCATCGACGGCTATCTGGGTCTGGAAACGGCAACGCCGCGCCAGATGCTGGACATTCTCAAGCGCACCTATTGCGGGCCGGTGGGTGTGGAGTTCATGCACATCTCCAACCCGGAAGAGAAAGCCTGGCTCCAGGCGCGCTTTGAAGGGCCGGACAAGGACATCACCTTCACCACCGAAGGCAAGAAGGCCATCCTGTCCAAACTGATCGAGTGCGAGCGCTTTGAGCAATTCCTGCACAAGCGCTATCCGGGCACGAAGCGTTTCGGGGCCGATGGCGGTGAAGCCATGGTTCCGGCGCTGGAACAGATCATCAAGCGCGGTGGTGCGATGGGTGTCGAGGACATCATCATCGGCATGCCGCACCGGGGACGCCTGAACATTCTGGCGGCCGTGATGGGCAAGCCCTATCACCAGATCTTTCATGAATTCCAGGGCGGCAATACCCAGGGCGAGGAAGAGTTCGGCTCCGGCGACGTGAAATATCATCTGGGCGCCTCCTCGGATCGCGAGTTCGACGGCAACAAGGTCCACCTGTCGCTGACGGCCAACCCGTCCCACCTGGAAGCGGTCGATCCGGTTGTTCTGGGCAAGGCGCGCGCCAAGCAGGAAGACAATTGCCGCAAACAGCCGGGCACGCCGCGCTCCTCGGTCCTGCCGCTCCTGCTGCACGGTGATGCGGCTTTTGCCGGTCAGGGCATGGTGGCGGAATGCTTCGGCCTGTCCGGCCTGCGCGGTCACCGTACGGGCGGCGCGATCCACTTCATCGTGAACAACCAGATCGGCTTCACGACCGACCCGAAGGACAGCCGCTCCAGCCCCTATCCGTCCGATGTGGCGCTGATGGTGCAGGCGCCGATCTTCCACGTGAACGGGGATGACCCCGAAGCGGTGACCCACGCCACCAAGATCGCGACGGAATACCGTCAGCTGTTCGGCAAGGACGTGGTCATCGACATGATCTGCTACCGCCGCTACGGCCACAATGAAGGCGATGATCCGACCTTCACCCAGCCGATCATGTACCGCATCATCAAGGATATGCCGCCGGTCCGGAAAAAGTATCAGGAGCGCCTGATCGCGGAAGGCGTGCTGACCGCTGCGGAAGCGGAAGCCATCGAGAATGATTTTGACGTCTTCCTCGAAAAGGAATTCGAGGACGGCAAGGCGTTCGAGCCGAAAAAGGCCGACTGGCTGGATGGCCGCTGGTCGGGTCTGGGTCTGCCGGAGGATGACGAGCGCCGCGGCGACACGTCCGCGCCGATGGAAAGCCTGCGCGAAGTCGGCTTGTCGATGACGCAGATTCCCGACGACATCAACATCCACCGCACGCTGAAACGTGTCCTCAATAGCCGTCGTGACGCGATCGAGAAGGGTGAGGGGATCGACTGGGCCACGGCCGAGCACCTTGCTTTCGGCACGCTGCTCACCGAGGGTTTCCCAGTCCGCCTGTCCGGCCAGGATTGCGGTCGCGGCACCTTCTCGCAGCGCCACTCGCACATCATCGACCAGGAGACGGCGGAGCGCTACACGCCGCTCAACAATCTCTCCGATGACCAGAAGAAGTATGAAGTCATCGACTCCATGCTGTCGGAAGAGGCGGTGTTGGGCTTCGAGTACGGCTATTCGCTCTCGGCCCCGAACACGCTGGTCATGTGGGAAGCCCAGTTCGGCGACTTCGTGAACGGCGCCCAGGTCATCATCGACCAGTTCATCTCGTCCGGTGAGCGCAAATGGCTGCGCATGTCCGGTCTGGTGATGCTGCTGCCGCATGGCTATGAGGGTCAGGGTCCGGAACACTCGTCTGCGCGCCCGGAACGCTTCCTGCAATTGTGCGCCGAGGACAATATGCAGGTCGCCAACTGCTCCACGCCAGCGAACTATTTCCATATCCTGCGCCGCCAGATCCACCGGAACTTCCGTTCGCCCCTGGTGATCATGACGCCGAAAAGCCTGCTGCGTCACAAGCGCTGCGTCTCGACGCTGGCGGCCATGGGGCCGGGCTCCTCCTTCCACCGCATCCTCTGGGATGATGCCGACGCCAAGTCGCGGCCGGAAGGCGAGATCCAGCAGACGTCGACCAAGCTTCAGCCTGACGACAAGATCCGCAAGGTCGTGCTGTGTACGGGCAAGGTCTATTATGATCTTCTCGAAACCCGGGAAGAACGGGGCATCGATGATGTCTACCTGATGCGGGTCGAGCAGCTTTATCCCTTCCCGTACAAGGCGATGATGGCCGAGCTGTCGCGCTTCCCGAATGCGGACGTGGTGTGGTGCCAGGAAGAGCCGCGGAATATGGGCTATTGGACCTTTGTCGAGCCCAACATCGAATATGTTCTTGGAAAGATTGAAGAAAAAGCCGAGCGTCCGCGCTATGTGGGCCGGGTTCCGACCGCATCCACGGCGACCGGCATTCTTTCCAAGCACAAGCAACAACAGGACGCGCTGGTCGACGAGGCGTTGGCCTGACCCCGGACACTTCAGTTCGAAGGACGAGACTTAAATGACTGATATCATTGTTCCCCAGCTCGGTGAGAGCGTGACTGAAGCAACCGTTGGCAGCTGGCAGGTGAAGCCGGGTGACAGCGTTTCCAAGGATGATGTCCTGGTGGAGCTGGAAACCGACAAGGTTGCCGTGGAGGTTCGCGCCGAAGCCGATGGAATCATTGGCGATATCTTCGCCCAGGAAGGCGACAACGTCGAAATCGGCGCCAAGCTCGCCACGCTGGAATCCGGCGGCGAAGCCCCCGCCAAGGATGCGGAAAAGAGCGAAGACACCGCGCAAATTAATGAAAAGCCGGAGACGTCCGACAACGCGCCGGCCCCGTCGGGCGGTGATGCGGTCGAGGCCACCGTGCCCCAGATGGGTGAGAGCGTGACCGAGGGTCAGATCGGTTCCTGGCTGGTCGCCGTGGGTGACACGGTCGAGATCGACCAGGCCCTGGTCGAGATCGAGACCGACAAGGTCGCCGTGGAAGTGCCCTCGCCGGTCGCCGGTGTCGTGGCCGAGCTGCTGGTGGGCGAAGGCGATACGGTGGCGCCGGGCGATGCCGTGGCGAAGATCACCGAGGGTGGGTCGGCGCCGGCCGCCAAGTCCGAACCGGCGGCGGCTGAATCGGCTCCGTCCTCGTCTTCGTCCGATGCCAAGACCATGCCGTCGGCCCAGCGCGTGATCGAGGAGAACAAGCTGGATGCCGGTTCGATCGAAGGCACCGGCAAGGATGGCCGGATCACCAAGGGTGATGCGCTGAAGGCGGCTTCCTCTGCACCGGCCCCGTCCGCCGCGCCCTCGGCTCCGGCACCGTCTGCCGCTCCGGCCGCGCCGTCGGCACCGCGGGAAACCGGGCCGCGCGAAGAGCGCGTGAAGATGACGCGTCTGCGCCAGACGATCGCGAAGCGCCTGAAGGATGCCCAGAACAATGCGGCCATCCTGACGACCTATAACGAAGCCGACATGTCGGCGATCATGGCCGCCCGTAAGGCGCACCAGGAAGCCTTTGTCGCCAAGCATGGCGTGAAGCTCGGCTTCATGAGCTTCTTCATCAAGGCCTGCGTCAATGCGCTGAAGGAAATCCCGGCGGTCAATGCCGAGATCGATGGCACGGACATCATCTACAAGAATTACTATGACATGGGCGTTGCCGTCGGCACGGACCGGGGTCTGGTGGTTCCGGTGGTACGCGATGCCGACCAGATGTCGCTGGCCGAGATCGAGAAGGACATCATCCGTCTGGGCAAGAAGGCCCGCGACGGCAAGCTGTCCATCGAGGACATGCAGGGCGCGACCTTCACCCTGTCCAATGGCGGTGTGTATGGCTCGCTGATGTCCATGCCGATCCTGAATGCGCCGCAATCGGGCATTCTGGGCATGCACAAGATCCAGGAGCGTCCGATGGCCGAGAATGGCCAGGTCGTCATCAAGCCGATGATGTATCTCGCCCTGTCCTATGACCACCGTATCGTGGACGGCAAGGAGGCGGTGACCTTCCTGGTCCGCGTGAAGGAAAACCTGGAAGACCCGCAGCGCATGCTGTTCGACCTCTAGTCGGGTCTTCATCCGAACATGACAGGGCCGCCCCACCGGGGCGGCCCTTCGCGTTCCGGTCACGGCTTGTTCAGCCCAAAATCGATTTATGCATCCCTTCCCGGACAGAACGGGTTATGCCGGTCTTCAGGAGACAGGCATGCGTATGAGTCGATTGGCGTTACGGGCCTTCCAGGCCCTGGTGGCCCTGCGGGCCTTTTATGCGGTTCTCCTGTGCAGTGGCACGCTGGTCTTCCGGTTCGGCCATGGCAATTACATCGCCATCGAGGAGAATCTGGGACATGTCCTGATGGACATGCCGCTCTGGTATTATGGGGTCTGGGCGGGTTTCGTGACGCTGTATGCGCTGGCCGCCCTCTTGCTGATCCTGCGCATCCGGCTGGCGCTGGTTTTCTATGGACTCGCTTTTGCGACCGATTTCATCCTGTCGCTCTACTGGTTCCAGCAACCCGCCATGGACCGGGCCTATTATGGCAGTGCCAATCTGGTGGAATGGGTGCTCAATACGATCGACCTGGCCTCGATCAGCCTCATGCTGCTGGCCGGCCGCTGGGTTTTCGGTCGTCGCGCGACCGGGTGACGGCTCAAGCGGGCTCGCGACCGGGCGGGCGCTGGGCTAATCTCATCGCGGAGATTCGCAAGGGAGAGCCATGTGCTGGATCGTTGGGCCCGCTGGGTCATTGCCGCCGGCGTGGCATTCTGGAGCTTTCTCCAGCTTCAGTATTTCCTGCATGCCATTCTGATCTTCACCGGGCAGCACGGTTTCCTGGACCTGGACCGGAGCTATGTCGAGGTGATCCGTTCCCTGCATCCGGTGGAAGTCGCGGTCTCACTGGTCAATCCGCCGCTCTACCTGGCGGCCACAATCCTCATCGCCCTGCGGAATCCCGTCTGTCTGCCGGTGTTCGGCCTGGCCCTGCTTTTCGACCTTGGCGGTTGGCTGAGCTACTCCATGAACGCGGCCTATGACCAGACCAACCAGTCCAATTACGACTGGCTGATCAATACCGGATTGCTGGTCGCGCTGATGGCTCTGATCACCTTGCGCCAGCGTGGGCATTTCAAACGCTCCGCCCGGGCCGGCACCGAAGGTTGATGCGCGAGACTCCGGCATGTTCGGGGTTGGCCGGACACCGGTGTCGCACGTCACTGAATTGTCCCGGCCCTGCCCCCTTACTTTACGCGCCATTCATAGGCATATAGGCCCATAGAGCGATCACCTGCGAGATGAGAGGCGACCCATGTCCGAGACCTATGATGTTGTGATCATCGGCGGCGGCCCCGGCGGCTATAATTGTGCAATCCGGGCCGGCCAGCTTGGCCTCAAGGTCGCCTGTATCGAAATGCGCGGCACGCTGGGCGGCACTTGCCTCAATGTCGGCTGCATTCCGTCCAAGGCCCTGCTGCACGCTTCCGAGCTCTATGAAGCGGCCGGGACCGAGTTCGAAGCGCTGGGCATCCAGACCGGAGGCCTGTCGCTGGACCTCGACAAGATGCTGGCCCAGAAGGATGAGGCCGTGGACGGTCTCACCAAGGGTATCGAGTTCCTCTTCAAGAAGAACAAGGTCGAATACATTGTCGGCAAGGGCCGGATCACGGGTCCCGGAACCGTCGAGACCGAAACGGCGGACGGCACGCAGACCCTGGACACCAAGAACATCGTCATTGCCACAGGGTCGGAAGTGACTCCCTTGCCGGGAGTGGAGATCGACGAAAAGCGCGTCGTCTCCTCAACAGGCGCCCTGTCGCTGGAGAAAGTGCCGGGCAAGCTGGTCGTGATCGGCGCCGGCGTGATCGGGCTGGAACTCGGCTCAGTCTGGCGCCGCCTGGGTGCCGAAGTGGCCGTGGTCGAGTATCTCGACCGCATCCTGCCGGGCATGGACAGCGAACTGGCCAAGACGGCCCAGCGCATTTTTGCCAAACAGGGCATGGATTTCCACCTGTCCACCAAGGTGACGGGCGTGGATACGTCCGGCGAGACGCTGAAAGTCTCGATCGAGCCGGCCGAGGGCGGAGAAGGCCAGGCGCTGGACGCCGACACGGTCATCGTGTGCATCGGACGCCGCCCCTACACCAAGGGTCTGGGCCTGGAGACCGTGGGCATCGAGCCCGACCAGCGCGGTTTCATTTCCAATGATCATTTCCGCACCTCGGCGGAGAATGTCTGGGTCGTCGGTGATTGCACTCATGGCCCGATGCTCGCCCACAAGGCCGAGGATGAAGGCGTGGCCTGCGCCGAACGCATTGCGGGCAAGGCTGGCCATGTGAATTACGGCGTCATTCCGGGCGTGGTCTACACGGCACCGGAAATCGCCTCGGTCGGTCAGACGGAAGACGAGCTCAAGGCCGAAGGCCGCAAATACAAGAAGGGCAAATTCCCCTTCCAGGCCAATTCCCGCGCGCGCACCAATCATGCCACGGACGGGTTTGTTAAAATCCTGGCCGATGCCGAGACGGATGAAATCCTCGGGGCCCACCTGATCGGGGCCAATGTCGGCGAGATGATCAGCGAGCTCTGCCTGGCCATGGAGTTCCAGGCCGCGTCGGAAGATGTCGCCCGCACCTGCCACCCGCACCCGACCCTGACGGAAGCCATCCGCCAGGCGGCCATGGGAGTGGAGGGCTGGACAATGCAGTCCTAGCAAAAGTCCGGAAAGGCTGTCGTATTTCCGACGCCAAACCGGACTATGAGGGGCTTTGGTCAGTCAGGTGCTCGTTCGGGCAGGCGGACTGACCGCGATTGATCGAACACTGGAAGTTGAAGCATTCCGGCCGGAATGGGGGCGGACAAGCGGATCGGTTTCGGGCATAAGAAGCCGGGATTGCGGCTGTCGGTTTCGGGCCGGATTGCGTTTGGGGACATGGATCGTTCGAAGATGAAAAAGCCGATCGAACTCGTCTCGTCGCGTCTGCGACTGATCGCACTGACGCCGGAACTCGCGGCGCTTCAGAAATCCGACCGTATGGCTTTTTTCAAAGCCCTGGAAGTCGAGCCGGAACCGTCCTGGCCTCCGGAATTGTTCGATGTCGAGACCATGGCGGATGAGTTGGCAAACCATCCCGGCGATACCGGCTGGTACAGCTGGGTCTACATCTCGCCCGTGATGCATCGCTTGCTCGGGTGTGGCGGTTTCAAGGGTGCGCCGGATGCCGAGGGGCGCGTGGAAATCGGCTATTCGATGCTGACCTCCTACCGCGAGCAGGGACTGGCAACGGAAGGGGTCAATGCGTTGACCGGCTGGGCGTATCAGGATTATCGCGTCAAGCATGTCATCGCCAATACGCCCGCCGATCGGGATGCGTCGCATCGCGTGCTGGAGAAGGCCGGTTTCGTCCAGACCGGGACATTCCGGGACGAGGCGGACAATACCGACATGATCGGCTGGATCTATCGGCCGAGCCAGGCGGCCGCCTGACGGATCAGGTGCTGGTCTGGTCGCCGATCAGCTGGCGCAGCTGGTCCAGATAGGCCAGCCAGGCCTGGCGGCCGGCCTCCGTCAATGCGGCCCGCGTTTGCGGTTTGCGATCCACGAAGCGTTTCTCGATCGCGACATAGCCGGCCTCTTCCAGTTTTCTCAAATGGACGGACAGATTGCCGTCGCTGGATCCGGTTTTCTGCTTGATCTCGGCGAAGGTGGCGCTGTCCAGGGCCGACAGGAAGGCCATAATCCCCAGCCTCAACCGACCATGAATGGTCTCGTCGATCCGGGAGGCGTCGAATTCGGGATCACTCATGCCTGGGACGTTTTCGGCTCATTGCGCACCAGGGTCAGGCCTGGCAGGACGGCGAGGATGATGACAGCCGCCGTGCAGTAGAGATAAAGGCCGGGCGTGCCAACCAGGAGCATGCCGCCGCCGGCTGCCAGCCAGGAAATGATTGAGAGGGGGCGCATCCATTTCGGTCCGCCCAAGCTGGAGGCCACCCAGAAGGACACGCCGTACCCGCCGAAGGCCACGAGGGGGATGGTGTCGAACAGGATCATTTCGGCCCGGCCCGCAAAGGCGGCGATGACGATCCCGATGGCATAGGCCGCAATCATCCACATGACGCCATTCCAGACCGCGCCTTCGCCGCGATTATTGACCGCGCCGGAGCCGGGCTTGTTTCGCAGGCTGCGGCCGAGCACCACGCTGCCCGCCATGCCGATGAGGCCATAGGCCAGCCAGACGAAACCGACATAGGCCGTGTTCAGTCCGGTCAGCCCGGAGACCAGAGCCCAGTGGGCGAGAAGGGCCGGCGCGGCCAGGCCGCCCCACCACAGAAAGAAGCGCCCGGACAGGGATGCGGCCTGCTGGCCGGCTTCGGCAACGGAGCGCAGATAGGCAAGATCATCAGTGTGCGACATGTTTCCTCCAAGTACTTTAAAAAATAAAGTACACGAAATGGTCTCAGGCGCAAGCCGGTGCCGGAAGGCGGGTTCAGACGGGCGGATCCGGGGGCGATCTACCGCTTGCGGGCGCGGGGATGGGCTTGGTCGTAGATCGACATCAGGCGTTGTGTCTCGACATCGGCATAGACCTGGGTAGTCGAGAGGCTGGCATGGCCGAGCAATTCCTGGATGGCCCGCAAATCCCCGCCATTCGCCAGAAGATGGGTGGCGAAGGCGTGCCGCAGGGCGTGGGGCGTGGCGCTGGGGGCCAGACCCAGGCGCGCGCGCAAATCCTGCATCAAGGCCTGAACGCTTCGCGCACCGAGAGGGCCGCCGCGCACACCCCGGAACAGGGCGTCCTCGGAATTTGTCTGGAAGGGACAAAGCCGGACATAGGCTTCACAGGCCTCCCGCACGGCAGGCAGAACGGGAACGATCCGGGTCTTGCTGCCCTTGCCGGTCACGCGAAGACTGTCCGACAGGGGATGGTCCGCCCGGCGCAGGGCCAGGGCTTCGGAAATCCGCAGACCGCAGCCATAGAGCAGGATCAAAAGAGCCGCGTCCCGAGCCTTGATCCAGTCCGGCGCGTCACGCTCGCCGGCTTCGGTGATCAGGGCCCGCGCGGCCGTTTCGCTGACGGGTTTGGGCTTGGAGGGTGTGTGTTTCGGGCTTTCCACCAGGGACAGGGCGGCCACTTCGATCTTCCAGCGGCGCTGGAGATAGTCGAACAGGGTGCGCACGGCGGAGAGTTCGCGGGACAGTGAGCGGGGCGACAGCCCGTCCCGTCTCCGATCGGCCATCCAGGCGCGAAAATCGCTCGCCTTGAGGTCCGGAAGATCTGCCAGCGTGATCATCTGACCCAGATGGGCGGCAAGAAAGGCGGCAAACCCGTCGAGGTCCCGGCGATAGGCGTCCAGCGTGCGGGGTGCGAGCCGGCGCTCACCTTCCAGATGGGCGTAGAAGGCGGCCAGTGCCTCGTTCAGGGGCGTCCTCAGCTCGCGTGCAGCCATTGGACAATCATGCGCTCGATGGCGCGGGCGAGGAAGTTCAGCAATTCCGTGCCCTGGCCGGACTGAAAGAGCTGGGTGTCCCGGGCGGCCAGCGCCATCAGCCCGTCATGACCGCCGAAATCGAGCCGGACGATGGCCTGGCTCTTCACGCGGGCACCCTGCTGGCCATAGAGGGCATGGGCGGTGTCTGGATCGACCGGACCGAGACGCTCGACCTTCTTCCCAAGGATTTCCGACACAAAGCCTTCCGACGCGCCCAGAATGCTCTCACCCTTGCGCAGCGGGGCATGGCCCTCGATCAGGATACGGCAGACATCGACGCCCAGCGTGCCGGTCAGGCGGCTGGAAATCTTGCGGTCGAGCGCCGTCAGACTGTCCACTTCCAGGAGGGCCAGGACGGCCATGTGGATCTGCGACTGGGTCGCCAGATTGGCCCTTGCGGTTTCGACAATGCCCTCATTGAGCGCCTTGAGCTGGCGGACTTCCTCGAGAAGCTTGTCCCGGGCTGCCGTGCCCAGATCGATGACATCCTCTTCACCGCCGGCCCGGGCCAGCACGGCCAGGAGTTCCGCGTCTTCCCGGACAAAGTCGGGATGGGCAAGAAGAAAGGCGCGGACATCTTCGGGTGTGGGTTGGGTCATGCCGGTCGCTCCGAAGCTCGAATCATCCCTGTTGTCGCGCATTCGCCGCGCGCTTGGCAAATCCACAGGGCCGTTCTGCGCGCGGGCTTGGCGTGGCCGGGCGGCGCTGGCTAAGTTTCGCCCCTGACGAGGATACCACTCCCCCATGACCGAGGCCGTGCGCCCCATCGCTGCCATCCTGTTTCCGCTGCCCCTGCCGGAAGCCTTCGACTATGTGATCCCGGAGGGTGTCGAACTGGCCCCGGGCGATCATGTCCTGGCGCCCCTGGGCAAACGGTCGGCCCGCGGCGTGGTCTGGGCGATCAAGCCGGGCGATCCCGAGCGCACAAAGCTCAAACCCGTGGAAGCCGCCACGGGCGGTCCGCCCCTGCCGGAGGGCACGCGTCGCTTCGTTGACTGGCTGGCGCGCTATCTGGTGCAGCCGCCGGGCATCATCCTGCGCTCGGTCCTGCGCTCCACGGATGCGCTGAAACCCTCCCCGGTGGAAACCGTGTATGCGCGGGGGAGCGGCGAGCCGGACCGGATGACCGACGCCCGCCAGCGCGTGCTGGACGCGGTCGAGGTTCTGGGTGAAGCCTCGGCGGCGGATATCGCCCGCGAGGCCGGGGTCACGGCCTCGGTGGTGAAGGGGCTGGCCAAGTCGGGCGCCCTGACGGCGATCACGCGCGATGTGGATCCGCCCTATCAGCGGCCCGATCCGGAATTGGAGGGCGTCGAACTGACCGCCATGCAGGCAGAGGCGTCGGGCGTTTTGCGGCGCCTGGTTCGCGCCGGCGGTTTCCAGGCGGCCTTGCTGGACGGGGTGACCGGGTCGGGCAAGACCGAGGTCTATTTCGAGGCAGTGGCCGAGGTGTTGCGCCAGGATCCCGACGCCCAGATCCTGATCATGCTGCCGGAGATCGCGCTCACCGAGGCCGTGCTGTCGCGCTTCAAGGCGCGCTTCGGCTGTGAGCCGGCCCTGTGGCACTCGGCCGCCGGGCCGAAGAACCGGCGCCGGGCCTGGCGGGAAGTGGCCGAGGGCCGGGCCCGGATCGTGGTGGGCGCGCGGTCGGCACTCTTCCTGCCCTTCCGCTCTTTGCGCATGATCGTGGTCGATGAGGAGCATGATCCGACCTACAAGCAGGATGAAGGCTTGGCCTATCAGGCCCGCGATCTGGCCTTGGTGCGGGCGAAGCTGGACGGGGCGGTCGTGGTGCTGGCCTCCGCAACACCCTCGCTGGAGAGCCTCGCGAATGCCCAGGCCGGGCGCTATGTCCATGTGAGGCTGGCGGCCCGGCCCGGCACGGCGATCCTGCCGGAGATTGCCACCATCGATCTGCGCCAGACCCCGGCGGAGGCCGGCTGCTGGATGTCACCGCCCCTGGTGAGCGCGGTGGCCGAGACGCTGGCGCGGGGTGAGCAGACCCTGCTCTATCTCAACCGGCGCGGCTATGCGCCGCTGGTCCTGTGCCGGGCCTGCGGGCATCGCATGGTGTCGCCGGACACGCAGTCCTATCTGGTCGAGCACAAATATACCGGCCGCCTCGTCTGCCATGTGACGGGCTTTTCCATGCCCAAGCCGAAGACCTGTCCTGAATGCGGAGCGGAGGACAGTCTGACCAGCGTCGGTCCGGGCGTGGAACGCGTCGCCGAGGAGGCCAAGCGCCGCTTCCCGCAGGCGCGGGTGGAGATCTATTCCTCCGACAGCCAGCGCGGCGCGGACATCGTGGCGGCGATGGAGCGGGGCGAGATCGACATTCTGGTCGGCACGCAGATCGCCGCGAAAGGCCACAATTTCCCCAATCTCACCTTGGTCGGCGTGATCGATGCGGATCTGGGTCTGGCTGGCGGCGATCCGCGGGCCGGGGAGCGCACCTATCAGACCTTGGTCCAGGTGGCAGGCCGCGCCGGCCGGGCCGAGCGTCCGGGCCGGGCCCTGCTGCAGACCCACCAGCCGGAACATGACGCCATCCAGGCGCTGGTCGCCGGGGATCGCGATGCCTTCCTCGACATGGAGTTCATGGCCCGCGAAATGCTCGGCCTGCCGCCTTTCGGGCGTCTCGCCGCGATCGGGCTGATGTCCCAGGACCCGGCGAATGTCGAGAAGGCGGCGAATGACTGGGCCGCCGCTGCGCCGGTGACCGATGGCGTGGAAATCTGGGGTCCGGCGGAACCGCCGCGTGCCATGGTTCGCGGCTGGCACCGCCGCCGCCTCCTCGTCCGCGCCGACAAGACGATCGACATTTCCGCCTATCTTCGAAGCTGGGCCAGCCGGGTGAAGACACCGAGCTCGGTCCGTGTTTCCATTGATGTGGAACCCTATTCCTTCATCTGATCCGGACCCGTCTGCCCATGCTCGACCTCCTCGCCTCACCGGAAGTGCTGATGTCGCTTCTGACCCTCACCTTCCTGGAGATCGTGCTGGGGATCGACAATGTGATCTTCGTGGCGCTGATGGCGTCGCGCCTGCCGGAGGCGCAACAGGGCAAGGCACGGACGCTGGGACTCGGCCTGGCGCTCATCTTCCGGGTCATCATGCTGTTCGGCCTGGTCTGGATTGCGCATCTGGAGGCGCCGCTCTTCACCGTGCTGGACCATGAGGTCTCCTGGCGCGATCTGATCCTGATCGGGGGCGGTCTCTTCCTGCTGGGCAAGGGTACTCTGGAAATCCACCATTCCGTCGAGGGTGAGGAGGAGCATCATGAGGGCCGCGTCGCTGCGACCTTCGGGATGGTCGTCACCCAGATCGTGGCCATCGACATTGTGTTCTCGCTCGACAGCGTGATCACGGCCGTCGGGATGACGGACCATCTGCCCGTGATGATCGCCGCAGTGACCATCGCCATGGCGATCATGCTGTGGGCGTCGTCCAGCGTAGCCGAGTTCATCGCCCGGCACCCGACCACGAAAATGCTGGCCCTGTCCTTCCTGCTTCTGATCGGCGTGGCGCTGGTGGCTGACGGGATCGGCTTCCACATCCCGCGCGGCTATCTCTACTTCGCCATCGCCTTCTCGCTCTTCGTGGAAGTGCTCAACATTCTCGCCAAGAAGGCGCGGCGCGCGGGGAAGTCGGACTAACTCCCGCCCCGCACCCGTTCATAGAGTTCCGCCGGACGGAAGGCCTTGCCGCGCTCACGCTTGCCGGTGGGGCGGACGAGGCCGCGGTCGCGCATCTTCTTGCGGAAGGCGGGTTTGGAGAGGGTTTCCGCGAGCAGGGTCTCGTGGATGTCCTGCAGGTCGCGCAGGGTGAACTGGGCGGGCAGGAGTTCGAAGCCGACTCCGGAATAGTCCAACTTGCCGCGCAGGCGCTGGATCGTGGTGGCGATGATGCGGCCATGGTCGAAGGCCATGCGGATCGGCACATCCTTGAGGGTGCGGATGGCCGCAGCGGGGCCTTCATCGTCCAGGCCGAGATATTGGACGACGCCTGTTTCTAGCGAATGGTGGGATTTGACGGCGCGATGAAAGATCTCGTGCGGGACCAGGGCGAAATAGGCGACCGAGACGACGCGGCCGCGCGGATCGCGCTCCAGGGCGCTGAAGGTGCGCAATTGCTCGAAGAAGGCGTCGTCAATGCCGACCTTGGTACGCAGGATGCGATGGGCGCATTGGTCCAGGGTTTCATCGATGTGGAGAATGCTGCCGGGCAGGCCATGGGTTCCGCCAACCTTGCCGGCATCCTCGCGCTTCTGGAGAAGGGTGAGGATGAGGCCTTTCTCGATCGTCATGATGACGAGATCGACGGCGAGGGCGGGCTGGTCGTGGCGGCGGATGTCGCGGGCGGTGGCGGGCATGGCGCTCTCCTTATGATCTGTTTGTTATTATCTAAAATGTTATAAGTCAAATGTGCTTTAGTGGTCGCGGCACCCGGGCCGGGTGCTCCGCGATTGGTCCGTGCGCTGAATCCGCCCGCCTATCTGGCTTGCTGCCCGCTGCCCCCTGTGCTATCGCAGCGCCGAACCTTGAGGGGCGTGCGCCGCAGCACAAAATTCGGGTTTATTTTAGTCGTTGAATAACAAGCACTTGCATCGTCCCGATGAGCCCAGGTGCCGATCCAACTAGAGAGTGACGTCACGGTGAACACCGGTGCAGACGCCATGACAGCCCACGCAGCCGGTCGCTATGCGACCGCCCTGTTCGAGCTGGCCAAATCTTCGGGCGCCGCAGATGCGGTGGAGGCTGACCTTTCGGCCTTCCGCGCGATGCTCGATTCCTCCCCCGAACTGGCCGGGGCGCTGGCTTCGCCGCTTCATGCTGCCGAGGACAAGGTTTCTGTCCTGAAGGCGCTGGCGGAGAAAGCCAAGTTCAATGAATTGACCCTCAACACTTTCGGTGTTGCCGCGCGCAATGGTCGCGCCGGTGATCTGGGCAAGGTTGCGAGCGTTTACGCCGCCCTGGCCGCAGCCGACCGGGGTGTGGTGACGGCGGATGTGCAGACGGCTGCCCCGCTGACCAAGAAACAGACCGAGGCCCTGGCGGCTTCGCTGAAGGGTGCCTTCGGGCGCGAAATCGAGGTCCGCACGGATGTGCGGCCTGAATTGATGGGCGGGCTGATCGTGAAGGTCGGCTCCCGCATGTTCGACTCCTCCCTCCGCACCAAGCTGGATGGGATGAAGACCGCGATGAAAGAGGCCTAGGTCCATGGACATCCGTGCCGCAGAAATCTCTGCGATCCTCAAGGATCAAATCAAGAATTACGGCTCCGAAGCGAAAGTTTCGGACGTTGGTAGCGTGCTGTCCGTCGGTGACGGTATTGCCCGTGTCTATGGCCTCGATGAGGTGAAGGCCGGTGAGCTCGTCGAGTTCCCGGGCGGCATCAAGGGCATGGCCCTGAACCTCGAGCGCGACAATGTCGGCTGCGTGATCTTCGGCGATGACCGGGGCATCAAGGAAGGCGACACCGTCAAGCGCCTGGGTTCCATCGTGGACACCTCCGTCGGCAAGGGCCTGCTGGGTCGTGTCGTGGACGGTCTGGGTGAGCCGATCGACGGCAAGGGTCCGCTGACCGATGTCGCCGAGCGCCGCCGCGTTGACGTGAAAGCCCCGGGCATCATCCCGCGGAAATCCGTGCACGAGCCGATGGCGACGGGCATCAAGGCGATCGACGCCATGATCCCGGTTGGCCGTGGCCAGCGCGAACTGATCATTGGTGACCGCCAGACCGGCAAGACCGCGATTGCGCTGGACACCATCCTGAACCAGAAAGCCATCAACGAAGGCGATGATGAGAGCGCCAAGCTCTACTGCATCTATGTCGCCGTCGGCCAGAAGCGTTCCACGGTCGCCCAGATCGTGAAGACGCTCGAGGAAAACGGTGCCTTGGACTACACGATCGTCGTTGCGGCGACCGCGTCCGACCCGGCCCCGATGCAGTTCCTGGCCCCGTTCACGGCTTGCGCCATGGCGGAATACTTCCGCGATAACGGCATGCACGCCCTGATCGTGTATGATGACTTGTCCAAGCAGGCCGTCGCCTATCGTCAGATGTCCCTGCTGCTGCGCCGCCCGCCGGGCCGCGAAGCCTATCCGGGTGACGTCTTCTACCTGCACTCCCGTCTGCTGGAGCGTGCGGCGAAGCTGAACGAAGCCAATGGTTCCGGTTCCATGACGGCCCTGCCGATCATCGAAACCCAGGCCAATGACGTGTCGGCCTATATCCCGACCAACGTGATCTCGATCACCGACGGCCAGATCTTCCTGGAAACCGACCTGTTCTACCAGGGTATCCGCCCGGCCGTGAACGTCGGTCTGTCGGTGTCGCGCGTGGGCTCTGCCGCCCAGACGAAGGCGATGAAGCAGGTTGCCGGCAAGATGAAGGGTGAACTGGCCCAGTACCGCGAAATGGCGGCCTTTGCCCAGTTCGGTTCCGACCTCGACGCCGCAACGCAAAAGCTTCTGAACCGCGGTCAGCGCCTGACCGAGCTCCTCAAGCAGCCGCAATTCTCGCCGCTGTCCATGGAAGAGCAGGTCTGCGTGATCTATGCCGGTACGCGTGGCTATCTGGACAATGTTCCGACCTCGGACGTCCAGCGCTATGAAGCGGACCTGCTGCGTCACATCCATGCCGAGCACGGTGCGCTGCTGACGTCGATCCGCGACGAGAAGAAACTGACCGACGACTCCGAAGGCAAGCTGAAAGCGGCCCTCGAAAAGTTCACCGAACACTTCGCGTGAACCTGATCGGGACCAACCGCCAAGGAGAGCCGAATGGCCAGCCTTAAGGATCTCAAAAACCGGATCGAAAGCGTCAAGTCGACGCAGAAGATCACCAAGGCGATGCAGATGGTTGCTGCCGCGAAACTGCGCCGTGCGCAGGAAGCGGCAGAAGCTGCGCGTCCCTATGCCCAGCGCATGGCGGCCGTGATGGCGAACCTCTCCACCGCCATGGCCGGCACCCCCGGAGCCTCGCCGCTCCTGGTGGGCACCGGCAAGTCGGACACCTATCTGCTCGTCGTCATGACGGCAGACCGGGGCCTGTGCGGCGGCTTCAACACGAATATCGTGAAGAAGGCCCGCGAACGGATCACCACGCTCCAGGCCGCTGGCAAGGACGTGAAACTGATCTGTGTCGGCAAGAAGGGCGGCGAACAGCTCAAGCGCCAGTTCGCCAAACTGATTGTCGAGCGCATGGACCTGTCCGGCGAGAAAACGATTTCCGGTGCCACCTCCGGCAAGATCGGCGACAAGATCCGCTTCATGTTCGAAAACGGCGAATTTGACGTTTGCGAAATCGTGTCGGCGGAATTCGAATCCGTGATCTCGCAGAAGCCGCGCGCCAAAGTCCTGATCCCGGCCATTGATGCGATCGACGAAGGCGTCGAGCGTCCCGACCTGGCCGGTGCTGTCTATGAAGCGGAGCCGGATGAGGAAGTCATCCTGAATACGCTTCTGCCGCGCTATGCCGACACCGTCATTCTTTCGGCCCTGCTGGAAAATGTCGCCGGCGAAATGGGCGCGAAAATGGCTGCGATGGACAACGCCACGCGCAATGCCGGCGAACTCATCGACAAACTGAACCTTGTTTATAACCGCACGCGTCAGGCGCAGATCACCACGGAGTTGACTGAAATCATCTCCGGCGCCGAGGCCCTCTAGGCGAGAGGAAAGACCCGCTATGAGCACTCTTAAAGGCCGCATTGCCCAAGTTACGGGCGCTGTTGTGGACGTTGAATTCGAAGGCGGTCTGCCGGACATCCTCAACGCCCTTGAAACCACCAATGACGGCAAGACGCTCGTCCTCGAGGTTGCCCAGCACCTCGGCGAGAACACTGTCCGTACGATCGCCATGGACGCCACTGAAGGCCTCCAGCGCGGCACCGAGGTGAGCGACACCGGTTCGCCGATCACGGTTCCGGTTGGGCCGGGCACGCTCGGCCGCATCATGTCGGTCACGGGCGAAGCCATCGACGAAGCCGGTGACGTGGTCCACACGCAGCGCGCTCCGATCCACCGTCCGGCCCCGTCCTTCGACGAGCAGGCCACGGCGGCTGAAATCCTGCCGACGGGTATCAAGGTCGTCGACCTGCTCTGCCCGTACGCCAAGGGCGGCAAGATCGGCCTGTTCGGCGGTGCCGGCGTCGGCAAGACGGTTCTGATCCAGGAACTGATCAACAATATCGCCAAGATGTTCGGCGGCTACTCGGTCTTCGCCGGTGTGGGTGAGCGGACCCGTGAGGGTAACGACCTGTACTGGGAAATGATCGAATCCGGTGTGAACAAGGATCCGAAGGAAAACGACGGTTCCACCGAAGGTTCGCGTTGCGCCCTCGTCTTCGGCCAGATGAACGAGCCGCCGGGCGCCCGCGCCCGCGTCGCCCTGTCCGGTCTCGCCCAGGCGGAATACTTCCGCGACGAGGAAGGCAAGGACGTGCTGTTCTTCGTGGACAACATCTTCCGCTTCACGCAGGCCGGCGCCGAAGTGTCCGCCCTGCTGGGTCGTATCCCGTCCGCCGTGGGTTACCAGCCGACCCTGGCCACCGACATGGGTGCGCTGCAGGAACGCATTACCTCCACGACCAAGGGTTCGATCACCTCGGTGCAGGCCGTTTACGTGCCGGCCGATGACCTGACCGACCCGGCCCCGGCCACCACCTTCGCCCACCTGGATGCGACCACGGTTCTGAACCGCGCCATCTCGGAAAAGGGTATCTACCCGGCTGTGGACCCGCTGGACTCCACCTCGCGTATCCTGGAACCGCGCATCGTCGGTGACGAGCACTACGCCACCGCGCGTCGCGTTCAGGAAATCCTTCAGCGCTACAAGGCCCTGCAGGACATCATCGCGATCCTGGGCATGGACGAACTGTCCGAAGAGGACAAGCTGGTCGTGGCCCGCGCCCGTAAGGTCGAGCGCTTCCTGTCCCAGCCGTTCGACGTGGCTGAAATCTTCACCGGCTTCCCGGGCATCCAGGTGCCGGTCGCCGAGACCGTGAAGGGCTTCAAGGCGATCTGCGACGGTGAGTATGACCACCTGCCGGAAGCGGCGTTCTACATGGTCGGCACGATCGAAGACGCTGTGAAGAAGGCCGAGAAACTGGCCGCGGAAGCTGCGTAAGCAGCTTCCGGTCTAACCGGAGCACTGCCTGATGGCTGACAAACTCCATTTCGATCTCGTCTCTCCGGAGCGCCGCCTGTTCGCGGGTGATGTCGACCAGGTGGTCGTCCCGGGTGAAGAGGGTGATTTCGGTGTCCTGCCAAACCACGCCCCCTTCATGTCCGTCATCCGCCCGGGCGCGATCGCGGTCCTGAATGACGGCTCGACTGAGCGCACCTTCATCCATGGCGGTTTCGCCGAGGTGACGCCCGCCGGCCTGACCATCCTCGCCGAGGAAGCCATTCCGATGTCGGAAATCGACGCGGACGCCCTGGCCGAAAACCTGTCCAACGCCCGTGAAGACGTGGCCGCGGCCAAGGATGAGGAAGAGCGCGAGCACGCTGAAGGCCTGGTGGCCAAGTATGAAGCCATGCAGGCCGCCCTGGCCAACTAGGCTTCACGCCAGACGCGAAACAAGAGGCCGCTCCTTTCGGTGCGGCCTTTTTGTTGGTCAGGACTTGGCCCATGGCCGGAACGCCTCGACCACCCGGACATAGACATCCCGCTTCCAGGGGATGATCAGGTCGGGGATTTCGGCCAGCTCGCCCCAACGCCAGGCATCAAATTCGACCTCGGCATGGCAGGCGAGATCGATTTCACTGTCTTCGCCATGAAAGCGCAGGGCAAACCATCGCTGTTTCTGGCCGAGATGGCGTTTCTTGTGGAAGCGCGGGTCCTCGCGGACATCCGGCGGATAGTCATAGGCAATCCAGCCGGGGATCTCGTCAATGATCTCCACGGAGCGGCCGGGAATGCCGGTTTCTTCTTCGAGCTCGCGCAGGGCCGCGACACGGGCGTCTTCGCCGGCATCAATGCCGCCCTGGGGCAATTGCCAGTTCCAGGGGCCCGGCGTGCCGTCACGCCGGCCGAGCCAGACCTGACCCTTGGCATTGAACAGGGCGATGCCGACATTCGGCCGATGGTGCGGATATGGATCTTCGCCCGCCATCAGTGGCCGCTGGAGGCCGCGGCACCGTGACCGTCATCCTCGGAGGCACCGCCCCCGTGTTGCGGGCCGACATTCGTGCGCACCGGCGCCCGGTTGGGCTCGGCCTGACGCGGTTCATGGGCGCGGGCTTCATCCGCCAGTCGCGCTTCCAGACGGCGGCGTGCCATCACGGCGGAGGGCGGCGCCAGCTGATAGCCACGCAGGTCCAGGCCGGCGGTCCAGTCACGGATCTGGTCGACCGTGGCCGGATAGGCGAAGCCAGACCCGAGGGCGGCCCCGTTCTGCAGAGCGAGGGCTTCCAGGGCCAGCAGGCGCTCATCGATCGCGTCGGGGCTGAGGTCCTCGTCCAGGATACGGTCGGCAATGGCGTATTCGAGGTCGGCCGAGCGGGCAGCGCCCTCGATGGTGGCGCGGCGTCCGGCGCCGTCATGCAGGAAGGCCACACCGCGATGTTCGAGCTGGTCGAAGACATCGCTCAGGGCATCGGGCGAGGCTGAGAAGCGGGCACCGAGATAATTGGTCACCCCGAAATACCCCGTGGCGCGGCTGAGCACCCAGGCGAGGCGGCGGGCATTCTCCTCGGAGGAGCCGTCGGCCAACAGGGTGTGGGGGCCCGGATCATTATTGGGATAGTCGAAGGGCTCCATCGGCGCTTCGATCAGGACTTCATGACCGGCTTCGCGTGCCCGGTTGATCCAGGCCTGCAGGTCGCGTGTGTAGGGGGCGAAGGACAGCGCCACTTCCGGCGGCAGCTCGTCGATCGCGGCCTGGGTGACGGCGGTGTTCAGACCCATGCCGCCGATCACGACGGCGATCGTCGGCGCGCTCGGATCCCCGTGGAAGGGGCGGGCATAGGCCCGTGACGGCCGCGTACCGTCCGGGCCAATTTTGGGCAGGGGACCGCCGGGACCCGGTTCGGTCAGGCCGGCCATCGGTGCCCGGGGCAGGGCATTCGGATTGGCGGCGGGGGCGGCATGACTGGCAGCCGCATTGCGCGCCTCGGCATCGGCCGGGTCGGAGCCGGCCCCAGGCCGGGCGGCCGGGGTTTCAAACCCGTCATCGACGCCGTCCAGCGTGATGTCGTCGGCTTCGTCCGGTTCGAGGAAGCGGATCGGGGCGCCTGCGGTTTCGTGACCGGTGCCGGTGTCGTGGCCGGCCTCTGCCGTGATGATCGGCGTCGGGTCAAAACGGCCGCGCGCTGCCGGCAATTCCGTATTGGCTTCACCAAAAACGGCTACACCGGCCAGGATCAGTGCCAGAACGCCAGCGGTCGCGATCCCGGCGAAAATCGGGGCGCGAACGGTCAGCAGCGGCTGGGCGTGTCGAAGGACAGCGGTGGGCATTGCGGCGCAGGCCTGTGGCAATTGGCGTGTCGGTGCGCCCGTCCGGGCACACCCTCTCACGCCCCAGCATGCCGAAACCCCTGAAAGAAACGGTTAACGCCGTTTGTCGATTTGTCGCCTTACTGCAGGGCGGCCTGCTGGCTCTCCATCATCGAGCGAAGGACCTCCCGGGCCCGGCTGAGCTGGTAATCCTCATCCTCGGGCCAGTCGGCTGGCGGCTGTTCCACAGCGGCCACATCCGTATCCGCCCGATGTTCGCCATTCTCATTCTCCAGAGCGCCCGGCAGGTCGGCCTCGGAGGAGACTTGCGGTGCGCTGTGCTCGGGATCGCTGTCTTCCAGCTCCCAGGACGAGATCTGCAGGTCCGGGATGATGCCCGTGGCCTGGATGGAGCGGCCGGCCGGCGTGTAGTAGCGGCCCGTGGTCAGGCGCAGCGCGCCGTCACGGCCGCCGCGCAGCGGGATGATGGTCTGGACCGAGCCCTTGCCGAAACTCGTCATGCCGACCAGTTCGGCCCGCTCGCGGTCCTGCAGGGCACCGGCCACGATCTCGGCCGCACTGGCAGAGCCCTCATTGATCAGGATCACGATCGGCGCGCCGTTCAGCCGGTCACCCGGACGGGCATTGTAACGCTGGGTCTCGCGCGGATCGCGGGTGCGGGTGGAGACGACTTCGCCGCCATCCAGGAAGACATCGGTCACTCCGATGGCCTGGTCCAGTAGACCGCCCGGATTATAGCGCATGTCGATGATCAGGCCCGGCAGCTCCGCGCCGTATTCTTCCTGCAGCTCGGTAATGCCTTCATGGACCATTTCCGTGGTGCGCTCATTGAAGCCGGCGATCCGCATATAAGGCACGCCCTCATCGATACGGGTGGCCACGGTGCGCAGCGGAATCGTGTCGCGGACCAGGGTGACGTCGAACGGATCCTCGTCAGAGCGGGAAATCGTGATGGTGACCGGCTCGCCGACGGCCCCGCGCATCATTTCCACGGCTTCGTCGACGGACACGCCGATAATGCTCTCGCCATCGACGGCGATGATGCGGTCATTGGTGCGCAGGCCGGCGCGCTCGGCCGGAGTCTCGCTGATCGGGGAGACGACGGTGATGAAGTCTTCCCGGCGGGTCACTTCCATGCCCAGGCCGCCATATTCACCGCGGGTGGAGACGCGCAGATCCTCGTAGCTGTCGGGATTGTGGTAGACGGAGTGCGGATCCAGCGAGGTCAACATGCCTTCGATCGCGGCTTCGATCAGCTCGGCCTGGTCGGTGTCGGTGACATAGTCCGACTCGATCCGGCTGAGCACATCGCCGAAGAGTTCCAGCTGACGGAAGGTTTCCGTCCGGTCTTCCTGGCTACCCTCGGCTGACACCGCAATGGCCACGGCGCCGACAGCAAAGGCGACCATGGAAGCGAAGACATTGATACGCATGCGTACTCGCGTCCTTTGAGCGCGATATCCTTAACCGGCCTCTGCGCCTGTCCGGATCCAAGGGGCCGGATCGATCGCATCGCCGTCTCGTCGCAGTTCCAGATACAAATCCGGTGCCGGTTGAGACTGATCCGGCATGGCACCGACAGGTTCCCCTGCCAAAACGCTCTGACCGACAGAGGCATAGGTCACCGCCATGCCAGCCAGCACGATATAGTAGTCATCCCCGACATTCAGTATCAAGAGACCGCCGTAGGTGTTGAACGGTCCCGCGAACTCCACGCGGGCATCGAAAGGCGAGACTACCTGCGCTCTGGGCCGTGTCCGAATGAAAATTCCGTCAGACCGTGTGCCATCTTCGGCCACATGCCCGAAACGCCGGGTGATTTCCCCGCGCGCCGGAGCCTGGAGCCGGCCGCGCGCATCGGCAAAGCGCAAAGTCTGCAGCGGCGCTGTTGGTGCCCGTGCTGCGACCATGTCACGCGGCGGCCGCATGCGCGGGGCCGGGATGGCATCGGTGACTTCCAGGCGGCGCGGACTGAGATTGGGCGTCACCTCGGCCATGCGGGACAATTCGCCGATCAGGCTGCGGATGGAGCGGGCGCGCTCTCCGGCTGACGAGGCGACGGCCAGCAATTCCACGGCTTCATTGCGGCGACGCGCCTCCAGCCCGCGGCGTTCCGCGATCAGGACTTCCAGCTCCAGCCGCTGGGCGGCCAGCGTGTCCTCGGTGGAGGCCAGTCTGGCCTGCTCGGCCTCGATGTCGGCGCGCAGGGTACGCAATTGGGCTAATTGTTCCGCCAGGGCATCGGCCCGTTCGCGCAGGGCGGGCGCGACATCGGCCATCAACGCGGCGGCCCGGGCAGCATCGGCGGCATCGCCGGGGGCTGCCAGAATGGCCGGAGGTGCCTGGCTTTCAATTCGCTGGATTGCCGCCAGCAAGGCCATCAGGGCCTCGCGGTCCTCATTGAGGCGCGACAGGAGTTCGTTTTCCTCGCGGCCCAGTTCGGCCAAGCGCTGTTCGGTTTCAAGGGCGGCATTTTCACTGGCCCCCACCCGCTGGCCCAGTTCGACAAGCTGGCGCTGCATGAGCGCAATTTCCTGTGCCATTTCCTCAGCCTGGCGGCGCATGGCGGCGGCGCGTTCCGCGGCCTGCTGTTCCTCGCGCTCCAGACGCGCCGCTTCCTCCGGGTCCGGAGGCGGAGCCGGCTGGGTCTGAACCAGGGCAAGGGCAGCGATCAGGCTGAGCATGACGGCAAGCTAGAGCGGCGTGGGTTAACGCTCAATCACGATGATAGGGCGAGCCTGCCAATATCGAGACGGCGCGATAGAGTTGTTCGGCCAGCATGACCCGAACCAGCTTGTGCGGCCAGACCGCAGGGCCGAAGGCCAGCATGAGATCCGGTTGCGGCAGGGCAGTGCGGTCATGGCCGTCAGCGCCCCCGATGCAGAAGACGGCTTCGCGTGCACCCTCATCCCGCCAGCGTTCGATCTGGCTGGCGAATTGGCGGGAGGACAGGGCCTTGCCGCGCTCATCCAGCAGGATCAGCTTGGCGCCCGGCTCCAGGGTCTGGGCCAGGGCCCGGCTTTCATCGCTGGACGTTTTGAGGGCGCGATTGTCGATCTCGGTCTCGCTGAGCGGGCCCAGCCCGATGGGGCGCCCGGTGGCGGTGCAGCGATCCATATAGGTGTCGACGAGCTCGCGCTCGGGGCCGGACTTGATCCGGCTGAGCGCGGCGATACGCAGTTTCACGCGGCAGGTCCCGAAGCCGGCGTCAGGACGCCGTGGCTTCCGGCTCGACCGACCACATCTTTTCCAGATTGTAGAAACCGCGCACTTCCGGACGGAACAGGTGGACGATGACATCACCGGCATCGATCAGCACCCAGTCACAGGTCTGCATGCCTTCGACCCGGGCCTTGCCGGTACCGTGTTCCTTGAGCTTGCGCACAAGATGATCGGCCAGCGCGTTCACGTGCCGGGCCGACCGCCCGGAGGCGACGATCATGATATCGGTGACGGAAGATTTGCCGCGCAGATCAATCGCGACGATGTCTTCGGCCTTGTCGTCTTCCAGTGAATCGAGAACCAGGGTCTCCAGTTCTTCGACATGCGTATCATCACCGGTGACGCGAACGGCGGCGGCCGACTCCTGCTCCTTGCGGGGCGATAATTCCGTAGACAGGGCTGGTGTCCTCTCTGACATCCAAAACAATACGCCATTCATAGCACGCTTTGCGTCTCTCGACGAGACATGTTCAGCGGGTTTGCTGGCGGGCCCGGCGAATATCGGATGAGGCATGGGGATGCAAGCGTCCCGTCAGATAGGTCCAGGCCGGGGCCTCCTGGTCTGCCAGGGTGGCGGCCGCGCTCTCCGGGATGCGGGCATGGGCAAAATAGCGGGCTGCCGGGGACAGGCGGGCGCGAACAGCGTCCGTGGGGCGGGCAATCACGGCGACCGGGCATGATGCGAACACGCCCTGCCAATGCGCCCAGCGATGGATGCCGGACAGATTGTCCGCGCCCATCAGCCAGACGAATTTCACGTCCGGCTTGCGGGTTCGCAAATGGTGCAGAAGGTCGATGGTCCGGGTTGTTCCGATCCGCGCCTCGATATCGGAGACGACCATGCCGGGATCGCGGGCCAGTTCGGACACAAGCGTCATGCGGCGGTCCAGGTCGCTCGCCTGACGGGCCTTGAGCGGGTTCTGCGGCGAGACCAGCCACCAGACCCGGTCCAGTTTCAGCCGGCGCATGGCGGTCCGGGCCGCGTGGAGATGGCCGTGGTGCGGCGGATCGAACGTCCCCCCCAGCAGGCCGACGCGCAGTCCCGGTGCCAAGGCTTCCGAGTGCAGAACAGAGGAAGGCATGTTAGTCATCCAGCACCAGGTCGTCGACATGGATCAGCGCGCTGGATCGACGATATCCCAGAAGGGATTCAATGTCTTCGGTGCGGGCTCCGGCGATCCGGGCGGCATCGCCAGAAGCGTAGGCCGTGACGCCGCGGCCGATGGTCCGGCCGTCGGAATCCAGAATGCGGATCGTGTCACCGCGCTCGAAACGGCCCTCGATACCGGTCAGTCCGACGGGAAGCAGGGATTTGCCGGCGCGAAGGGCAGAGACGGCCCCCGCATCAATCCGGACCGCAGCGTCCGGACTGACCGATCCGGAGATCCAGGCTTCGCGGGCGCGGGCGGATGATCGGGCCGGGTGGAACCAGGAGCCGTGCGCGAAATCTTCCAGGCTGAGGATCGGCTCGGGGGCCAGACCCAAGGCGATGGCCGTGGCGCAGCCCGACCGGCCGGCCAGCTCGGCGGCAAGGATCTTGGTCCGCATGCCACCTGTTCCCACGGCTGCGGCCGCGTTGGCGGTGCCTGCCATGGCGTGGATGCGCTCATCAATACGCGGAATGTCGGCAATGAACCGGGCGTCGGGATGCAGGCGCGGGTCCTGCTCGTACAGGCCATCAATGTCTGACAGCAAGACCAGGAGGTCGGCGCCGATCAGTTGGGCGACGCGGGCGGCCAGGCGGTCATTGTCGCCATAGCGGATCTCGTCGGTGGCGATCGTGTCATTCTCATTGACGATGGCGATGGCGCCCAGCTCGGCCAGGGTTTGCAGTGTGGCGCGGGCATTGAGCCAGGATCGACGGTTTTCGGTCACATCCAGGGTGAGCAGGGCCTGCGCGGTGGCCAGCCCATGTGGCTCGAACGCCGCCTCCCAGGCGGCGGCCAGGCGGGGTTGTCCGGCCGCGGCGGCGGCCTGTTTCTGTTCCAGGCTGAGCACGGGTTGGGTCAGCCCCAGTCTTTCCCGGCCCAGGGCGACGGCGCCGGACGAGACCAGAACCACATTCACGCCGGCCTGGCGGAGATGGGCAATGTCGGCGGCAATCGCTGACAGCACCTCCGGCCCGGCCTGCACCAGCGCCGAGCCCGCCTTGATCACAATGGATGTCAGCGAGGCCAGGGCGGGGCGTGTCACGGGGTCCAGCCGCCGTTTTCCTCCGCCTCTGCGGCGGCTTTTTCTGCGGCGCGGTCCTCCAGGACGACATCCCAGGCTTCGCGGCACAAATCCTTGATCCCGTCACCGGACACGCCGGACAGGAGGCGGACCGGTTTGCCGGACGCGGCTTCCAGTGCGGCCTTCTTCTCGGCGATGTCGTCTTCGGTCATCGCATCGGTCTTGTTGAGGGCGAGGATTTCGGTCTTCGTGTCGAGCCCGGCGCCATAGGCTTCCAGTTCAGTGCGAACCGTCCGGTAAGCGGCGGCGACGTCTTCCTGCGTACCGTCCACGAGATGGATCAGCGAGGCGCAGCGTTCGACATGGCCCAGGAAACGGTCCCCGATCCCGGCGCCTTCATGGGCGCCTTCGATCAGGCCGGGAATGTCGGCCACAATGAAGCGTGATCCCGGACCCAGATCGACCACGCCGAGATTGGGATAGAGCGTGGTGAAGGGATAGGCCGCGATCTTGGGGTGGGCGCGCGACACGACGGACAGGAAGGTCGACTTGCCGGCGTTCGGCAGGCCCACCAGGCCGACATCGGCGATCAGTTTCAGGCGCAGCCAGATCCAGCGTTCTTCGCCCGGAAAGCCCGGCGTGGATTTGCGGGGTGCCTGGTTGGTGGAGGATTTGTAGCGGGTATTGCCCTTGCCGCCATCGCCGCCGCGCGCCAGCAGGACGCGTTGGCCGATCTCGGTCATGTCGGCGAGGACTTCTTCCTTGTCCTCATCCAGGATTTGCGTGCCGGCGGGCACCAGCAGGGTCACGTCCTCGCCACCGGCACCGGTGCGGTTCTGGCCCATGCCGTGGTGACCGGTCTGGGCTTTGAAGTGCTGCTTGTAGCGATAGTCGATCAGCGTGTTGAGGCCTTCCACGGCCTCCACCCAGACATCACCGCCCTTGCCGCCATCGCCGCCATCGGGACCGCCATATTCCACATAGGCCTCGCGCCGGAAGGAGACACAGCCGCCTCCCCCGTTTCCGGAGCGGACATAGACTTTGGCCTGGTCGAGAAATTTCATCGTTGCGGTCTTTTCAAAAGGCGTGCGTCAAGAAGAAGCGCCTGTCTATACAGGGAATGGCGCCAAAGTTCAGTGTGTTTATTCGGTCTTGTGAGCCGGGGATGTTTTAGACCCCACCCCACACCATGTCCAAACAGCGGGTCGGCCCCATGCGGGCCATGGAAAAGTGTTCTCCGGTCTTGCCGGTATAGGCGAAGCCCAGCTTTTCCAGCACACGACCGGAGGCCGGATTGTCGTCGGCATGGGCGGCGGTCAGCGTGGTCGCGCCGAGGGTTTTCGTGCCCAGATCGACCAGGGCCTGGCCGATCTCGGTCGCGAATCCCTGGCCCCACCAGGGCTTGCCGATCCAGTAGCCGATTTCCCATTCGGCCGCTGCTGAACGCTTGAATACGCCGCCGCCGCCGATGACCTCACCCGCATGCTCCACGGTGAGGGACTGATTGCCTTGCGGTTTCCAGCTCGCCCGCGTCATCAGCACCCACATTTCCGCGCCCAGCGTGGGATAGGGGTGGGGAATGCGGGCCGTGTTTTTGGCGACATCGTAATCTCCGCAATAGCGGGCGACGGCCGGGGCATCTTCCATGTCAGGCAGGCGCAACAGGCAGCGTTCAGTCTCGATCCGGGGACCCATGGTCCGGCTCCTTCGGGGGAGAAGGCATAGAAAAAGGGGAGGCGGCGGTCCGTCTCCCCTTTTCACGCATCATGCGCTCCGGACCCCGCTAGGCGGGCAGTCCGGCTATCATGGACTGCCCTATTCGGCTGCGTCGGCGATCGGTTCGACCGATACGAATGCCTTGCCGCCAGATTTCTTGGCAAACTTCACGCGGCCTTCGGTAAGGGCGAAGAGGGTGTGGTCCTTGCCCATGCCGACATTGGCACCCGGATTCACCTTGGTGCCGCGCTGACGCACGATGATGTTGCCCGGAATGACCGTCTGGCCGCCGAACTTCTTGACGCCAAGGCGCCGGCCTTCAGAGTCGCGACCGTTACGGGATGAACCGCCTGCTTTTTTGTGAGCCATGAGTTAAGCCCTCCGATTACGACGCCAGCGCTTTCGCGGCGTTGATCCAGTCACCCTTCTCGGCCTTGGCCTTGAGACCGGTAATGGTCTCGGAGAGGGTCTCCATGTCAGCATCCGACCACGCCGCGATCTGGGCGAAGGACGTGATGCCGGCTTCGTTCAGCTTGGTCGCCAGCGCCGGGCCAACACCCGTCAGCTGGGTCAGGTCGTCATTCGACGCGGCCTTCGGGGCAGCAGCCTTTTTCGGCGCCGCGGCCTTGGCCTCGGCCTTCGGAGCGGCGGCCTTCTTGGCCGGAGCCTTCTTGGCTTCGGTCTTGGCGTCCGACTTCGGCGCGGCCGTGGTCGACTTCAGCTTGGTCTTGGCGGTTTCGCCCGGGGCCACGATCTCCGCGATGCGAACCAGGGAACCCCACTGACGGTGGCCCTTGGTGCGGCGGTAGTTCTGGCGGCGGCGCTTCTTGAAGACGATGACCTTCTTGGCGCGATTGGTGTCGACCAGCTCGCCGATCACCTGGGCGCCGTCAACGATCGGGGAACCGACCGTGACGCCGGCGTCGGAGCCAAGCATGAGGACATCGCCGAGGGCCAGCGTGTCGCCGGCAGCCCCTTCGAGCTTTTCAATCCGAATTTCGTCGCCAGCGGCTACGCGGTACTGCTTGCCGCCGGTCTTGATCACTGCAAACATGATCGTCCGATCCTTTTTTGCGATCCCGTCCAGCCCTTGTTTTACAGGCTTGGCGAGGTCCTTTTTCTTCACTCCGTATGCCCGGAGCGTTGTTCATCAATTATGGGCCCGCACGGGCAAGCCGCGCGAGCAGGAGCGGGCGTTATACGCATGCGCGAGCCAGAGTCAATGCGATCAGGCCTGTCCAGGCGGGTCGCGCGGGAGTTTTGGCAGCTGTCCGGTCGGCGGTGTCGTACAGCGTTCGCCCCTTGATTTTATCGCAGGCCTCGGCCAAAACCCCGCTTCCCCGTGCGGAGAGGTGCCGGAGTGGTCGAACGGGGCGGTCTCGAAAACCGTTGTACCTTTACGGGTACCGAGGGTTCGAATCCCTCTCTCTCCGCCATTTCCCCTTCAGGAATTCGCGCGATCCGATCGGCTGGTCATCCTTGGCTGGTTCGGGCCGGGCGTGTTTGCCGAGTGGCCATGTCCGGACGCTGGCGCTATGAACGAAGCGGGGGGATGGAATGAGCCTTTGCCGCATTGCCTTGATCGACGACCACACGCTGTTCTCGGCGGCTTTCGGGACGCTGATGGGCCAGTTGCGGCCGGATTGCCGGATCGATGTGTTCGACGATCCGATTGCCTTCCTGAAATCGGACGCCCATCCGTCTGACTATGATTTGTTCATCCTGGACCTGGTGATGCAGCGCATGAACGGGCTCAGCCTGTTGGCGAGCCTGCGGCAACAGGCGCCGCGCTGCCGGGTGCTCATGCTGTCCGGTGTGGGCACGGAGCCACCGATCTCGGACATGCGGCGGCTGGGAGCCAAGGGGTTCGTCCACAAGTCCGATGACTCCGAGGTCCTGCTGGGTGCCATTGATGCGATCCTCGCGGGCAAGACCTGTTTTCCCAGTCTGGATGCGGATCCGGAGGATGCAGATGAGGAAAGGGTCTATCTGACGCCGTCGGACCGGACCCTGCCGGGCCTGGCCCCCCGTCAGCTGGAAGTGCTCAACCTGATCGCCAATGGAGAGACCAACAAGGCGATTGCGGACCGGCTACAGATCTCCGAAAACACCGTCAAATCCCACCTCAAGGCGATCTTCGAAGCCCTGGGCGAGCGCACCCGGACCGGCTGTGTGCGAACGGCTCAGACGCTCGGACTGATCGGCTGATCCGGCGCGGCGTCACGCCCTGAATCCATCAGGTCCAGCATGGTGCGCCGCAGCTGGAACGGATCGGCCGGCTTGGACAGGAGGGCCAGGGCCTCCATCTCCGGCAGGCCCTTGAACCGGTCGATATCACCGGACATCAAAATGGCCGGCACGGTTTCGGCGACTTCAGCCCGCAGGGTCTCGATCACGGTGAGCCCGTCCTCGCCCTGTTTCAGGCGTTTGTCGACCAGAAGGATGTCGGGCGTGTCCGGCGCCCAGGACAGGGCTTCCAGGGCCTCGCGTCCGGAATCCGCCGCGATCACCCGGCAGGACCAACCGGTCAGCAGGATGGAGAGGCTTTCCCGTACGGCCTTGTCATCCTCGACCAGAACGATGAAGGGAGGGGCGGGGAAGGCATCAAAGCCCTGCTCATCGGACACGGGCAGGGCCTCGGCGTCGGCGGTGGGCAGGATGACGCCGGCAGTCGTCCCCGCTCCGGGCCGGCTGTCGAACAGGATCTCCACGCCCATCCGGTCAGCGAGCTGCCGGACAATGGACAGGCCCAGCCCCAGACCCCGCGTGTCGCTGGCATCGGGGTCGAGCTGGACGTATTCCTCGAAAATCCGCTCCTGGGCCTCGAGCGGGATGCCCGGGCCGGTATCGGTAATCTCGATGCGCATTCTGTCGGGCTCAAACGGTCGGGCACAGAGTTTGATCTGCCCGCCAGCGGGCGTGAATTTGAGTGCGTTGGACAGGAAATTGCGCAGGATGCGGCCCACCAGGAGTGGATCGCCCCGGACGGCTGCCGGTTCGGCTTCCACGGAAATATCGATCTGGTGGTTCGACGCGGTCTTGGAAACCTCGGCGGCCAGGCGCGACAGGGTTTCGCCAACATCGAAAATGGCGGGTTTCACCACAATGCCACCGCTTTCGATCCGGGCGGCTTCGACCAAGCCCTGGAGCAGGCTTTGCTGACTGCGCCAGCAGGCCTCGATCCGGTCGAGCAGTTCGCGCTGGTCCGGTTGGGACAATTGGCTGCGCAGGGCCCCGATCAGAAATCCCTGGGCCTGCAGCGGCTGGGACATGTCATGGCTGGCGGCCGCCAGGA
Organism: Maricaulis alexandrii; assembly: GCF_005871165.1. Lineage (GTDB taxonomy): Bacteria > Pseudomonadota > Alphaproteobacteria > Caulobacterales > Maricaulaceae > Maricaulis > Maricaulis alexandrii. Next base: position 320,440 of record NZ_SWKP01000005.1, read on the forward strand.
AGCGGGTCTTTTCCGCGCTGACCCGGGCGAGCTTCTCCGCCTGTTCCTTCAGCTGTTCGGACAGGCGGCGATTGCGCTCGGCGGCCAGGCTTTCCAGTGTCTGCACTTCGGCCCGGGCGCTGACCAGAAGACCGAAACCGTAATAGATCAACAGGCCCAGCCCGATAAGGCGGATACCGCCATCCACTTCCACCAGCCAATAGGCACTGAACGGGACCAGGGTCGCGGTCGCCAGGCTGACGAAGCTGGGCCGGTATTCCGAACTGGGCATCATGCCGCCGACCGAGATCGAGAAGACCATGTTGATGGCGATGAATAGGTTGAGGACGGAGCTGGTGTCCAGAAAGCGGATCGCCAGACCGGACCAGATCAGTCCGGTGATCCCGGAAATAATGACATGGCCGGTCAGATATCGTTTGAGCCGGTCCGGTGTCACACCCTCGGGGACCATGATGCGCGGATAGATGTAGACAACGCCCACCATTGCGGATGTCACCAACAGCCAGACCAGGGCGAAACCCGGCTGGCCGGACAGGGCGATCAGGGCGGTCAGATAGATGATGACGATCTGGATGATCAGGCAGGATTGTCCGGTCCGCCGTCGCAGCAGCTGGGCCTGGCTCAGCCGGACCTGGGCCAGGTCTTCGGGGGCAAAGCCTCGCGATGTGTGCTCGGCAGGGTCTTGTGTCCCGGCGGCCGTCATTGTGAGGCGACCGTGTCGCGGATGCGCCCATAGCGATAGGTCACGCCGATGAGGGCCAGAAGGCAGAGTGCGGGACCGGCGCTGCACAGAAGGCGGATGGTGTGTCGGACCGGTTCGGAGACGCTTTCGCTGCCGCCCGCTTCATGTCCTGCAAGGTAGAGGGCCAGGCCGATGAGGAGTCCTGTCAGTCCGGACACGGTTTTCTGGACGAAGGTCGCCAGTCCGAACATGCGGGCCTCGATCCGGGTTCCGGTCCTGTCCGAATGGGCATCGATCGCGTCAGGCAGGAGCGACCAGAACATGACGGGCAGACAGGCATTGCCCGCCGCGGCGAGGGCGATGAAACCCAGCGCCATCGGGATGGCGTCCCGCGGAACGAGGCCCAGGCCGGCATAGCCGAGTGCGGCCAGCAATAATCCGGCCGCGAGCGTGGCGGGCTTGGAAAGGCGATGGGCCAGCGCCGCCCAGGCAGGGGCCAGCGGGATCATGATCAGTGCGGGAAGGCCCAGGGCCAGCGGGGTCAGGTCTGGCCGCTGGAAATGATAGGACACGAGGTAGAGCACGGTCTGGGTGTAGAGACCAAAGCTGAGGGTCGCCAGAGCCATGATGATCATGAGGCGCGAGAAGCGTGGATCGGACACCGCGCGGCGCAGAGCGAGAAGCAGGTCGGCGTGAAAGCCCGTCGTGCCCTGGCTGTTGTCGTCCCCGGCCGGTTCCTGCGCGGGTTCGGCCATGAGGCCGGAGCAGGACCAGAGGCTGAAACCCGCCAGTGCGCCGAGCGTCAGGGCGGCGATGAGGTAGGCCGGTCCCTCCTCCATTTGAAGGTTGAGCACGTCGATCATGACCGGTGTGGCCAAGGCCGCCATCAGTCCGCCCGCGGCGGCCCCGATGACGCGCAGGGCGGCCAGGGTGTTTCGGGTTCCGGGGTTCCGGGTCAGCCGGGCCGGCATGGTGTTGTAGGGCATGCTGGCAAATGTGTAGGCCGTCCGGAAACCGACATGGGTGGCCAGCGCCCAGAGGGCTGCGGGCAGAAGACCATCAAAGGGTTGGGTGAAGAGAAGTGGATAGGCAAGGGCCAGCGGTAACGCCGCCGCGCCGACCAGCCCGCCATAGCGTCCGATTTTTCGCGCCTTGCGTTCCGTCCAGGTCGCAATGAACGGGTCGGAGATCGCATCCCAGATCATTCCGGCCATGTAGATGCCACCGGCAAGCAGCGCCGGAAGGCCCACGATTTCCGTATAGAAATACAGCAAGAAAAGCGCGCAGCCCTGCCACAGCATGACAAAGCCGAAATCGCCCAGGCCGAAACCCAGACGGGTCTTTGTGTTGACCTTGGCGACTGGCTTTTCCGGCTCGTGACTGGCCATTCGGCCTTCCCCCTACCCTGTGCCGGCTCTTATGAAATCTGCGCGACCCACCCATTCGGGTGATTGATACTTGCGTTAAAACGAACCCCAATCAACTTGAAAATTAACGCCTTTTTGCCGTGCGCGCGCAGCGTGCGCTCGTGCCTGTTGCGTGACGGGAAAGGGCGAGGGGGACAGTGACATGCGTGTTTGGGTTCGGGACTTGGCGTCGAGTGCGGCGTCGGTGAGGGCGGCTGTCTGCCGGGGGGCGGCGGTTCTGGTTGTGGCCGCGATGAGTATGGGCGGGCTCGCCCAGCCGGCCCGGGCAGACACACCGGCCCCGGTCGTCCAGTACATCAACGGCGCCACCTACACCAATCTCGACAGTCTCCAGTTCACGATCTACTTCTCGCAAATGGTGGTCAATGTTGATGCAGGGGACTTTGAAGTGTCCGGCACAACGGCGGGCGTCACGTCAATAATTCCCGCCGGGAGTGGCGGCTTCCTTGTGACGGTGTCCGGCGGCGATCTGGCCGACCTGAACGGGGAGGTTCGCCTCGGCATTGCCGACAGTAACGATATCCAGAACCTCCTCGGTACGCCCCTTGGCCCGTTCGACCCGGGGGTGAGTGACCCGACAGTCGTCAACAATACGCCGCCGAATTGCGCCTTTTCGACGACAGAGCCGGCTCCGGTTTCCGGCGAGTTCGTGGTCGATATCACCTGTCTGCCGCAGGATGGTTTTGCGGACTACATTGCCACCTACTCCTTCAGCAGCAGTGATTTGAATGTGACCAATGCGTCGATCGAAAGCTTCAGCGTCCCGTTGAATGGAGCGCCGGGCTCGGTCACGCTCCGCCCGCAGGCATCGGGCGAGATCACGGTCAACCTGCCTGCCAACAGTCTGTTTGACGAGGCGTCCAACCCCAATACCGAGTCCACCGAATTCTCGATCCAGGCAGAGGCCGGCGAGCCGGAAATCAGCTTCAGCTCGACCGCTTCTTCGCCGGTGAATGCGCCCTACACGCTGATCATCAATTTCAGCGAGGATGTGACCGGTTTCTCCGCGAGTGCGATTGGTGCGGCGGGTGCTTTTGTGTCCGATTTCACCGTGCTGTCCGCGAGCTCTTACAGCGTCTTGATCACTCCGGCCGGAAACGGGACGCACTATGTCGGCGTCGCGGCGAATGCAGCCAACGATACCGACGGATACGGCAATCTGGCACCTGAAGCCTTCGAAATGACCTACGACGGCTCCGCGCCCACGGTCAGTTTTTCAAGCGCTGCCAGCAGCCCTTATGCCCTGAATGCGACCTTCGACCTGAATCTGCAATTTTCCGAGACCGTTTCCGGGTTCGAGGCTTCGGACCTTGTGGTGGTCGGTGGCAGCGTTCAGTCCGTCAATACCGGCACCAACACGGCGACCGCCACCATTCTGACGACCCAAGCCGGCACGCTGACCGTCAACATGGCGGCTGATCAAGTCCAGGATGCTGCCGGCAATGGAAATACGGCTGCCAGCCAATTCAGCCTGGAAATCGATGGCACCGCGCCTGTCGTATCCGATGTCGATCGGACTTCGCCATCCGCCAGCCCCGCACAAGCGGACGCGGTCACCTGGAACGTGATTTTCTCCGAAGCGGTGAGCAATGTCTCGGCGGATGATTTTGAGCTGACAGGCAGTTCGCTGGGGATCGCCAGTGCGACAGCGCTCAGCACCAGCGTCTACCGGGTGACCACGGATACTGGCCTTCTTCCGGACGCAACCGGGACCGTGACCCTCGCGCTAGCCGGAACCTCGAACATTGTGGATGCGGCGGGCAATCGGCTCACCAGCCTGGTTCCAGCCCGCCTCGATGAGCGGTCTGTCGTTCTCGACAATGCAGGACCGGTCCTGCTGTCGATCGAGCGCTCCGACCCGACCGGTTACTACACGAATGGCACCCAGGTTGAGTGGCTTCTGACCTTCGACGAGCCCGTGTCCAATGTGACGGCATCGGATTTTGACGTGTTCGGGACCACGGCCAGCGCCTCTCCGAATGTCCAGGGCAATGAAGTTCGGGTTTCCGTTTCCGGCGGCGATTTCTCCACGCTCAACAATGCCGGTGTGCGGCTGGAAATCAGCCGCACAAACGGGATCACGGATGTGCTGGGCAACGCGCTGAGTTCCACCTCCCCGTCCGGAACTTGGGAGTCCAGCTATGGCGTCGATCATACGAGCCCGGTGCTCCAGTCGATCCGCCGCTACGACCCGACCGACCAGGCCACGAATGCCGACAGCCTGACCTGGATCGTCTCGATCAACGAGCCCATCCAAGACGTCACGCCTGCCCATTTCGGTGTCAGCGGGACAACCGCGACCGTGACCAGTGTCACCGGGGGCGGTTTTGGCGACGCGAACGACAAGGATGATTCATCCCTGAGTGCCGGCCGTATCCCGCCTGGCTATATCGTGACCGTATCCGGCGGCGATCTCGCCGATCTGGGCCTTGATGCTCCCGAGCGCGTGGAACTCTTCGTTGATCCCTCCAGCGAGGTCATCCGGGACTTGCACGGCAATGCGCTGGCCTCCACGTCCCCGACGGGCGAGCACGAATTCTACGACGTCCAGAATGGCGGACCCCAGATTGCCTCGATCACGCGCTCGACGCCGGGTGATGAAACGACCAATGCCGACAGTGTGACCTGGTCCGTGCAGTTTTCACGAATCTCGCCGGCTTTCAGCATGGCACCCGAAGACTTCACCCTCACAGGCACGACAGCGGATCTGACGGTTGAGCGTTTCTCCATCGGGTTCAACGTCACGGCTTCCGGCGGCGATCTGGCGTCTCTGGATGGTGAGATCGCGCTGACGGTTTCCAATGCCGCGCTGACGGACGAGATCGGGAATACACTGGTCAGCACCACGCCGAGCGGGGCCAATGACAATACATTCGTCCTCGACAACACCGCGCCCACGGCGAGCCTGGCCTATGAAGGCAGCGAACCCGAGTCCGGTGCCTTCGGTGTGGACGTCACCTTCAGTGAGACGGTCACAGGCTTCACGATTGATGATCTGGCGCTGAACGGCGCGACCGCGTCGAACCTGCAGGGGTCCGGGGCCAGCTACACGGTCGATGTTACGCCTACAGGCAGTGGAACGGTCAGCATCGCGCTGGCTGCCGGCGCCGCGGCAGATGTCGCGGGCAATGAAAGTCTCGCAGCGTCCTCTTTGGAGGTAGACGTTGATGTCGATGCACCGACCGTGACGCTGAGCAGTTCGGTGAGCGGGCCGGTGGCCGGAGCCTTCGATGTGGGTGTCGACTTCAGTGAGGCCGTGGCCGGACTGACGATCGGCGGTTTCAGCGTGACCAATGGTGCGGCCACGAATCTGACCGGTTCGGGGGCGGCCTATTCGGTGACCATCACCCCGGCTTCGGACGGCGATGTCACGGTGCTCCTTTTGGCTGACGCGGCCTCTGATGCGGCCGGCAACGGCAATGAAGTCTCGACCGAGCTGACGCGCTCTGCCGACTTCACCGCCCCAACGCCCGTTCTGGCAAGCAGCACGGCCGGTCCGGTTTCGGCGGCCTTCCCGGTCACGATCGTTTTCGACGAGGCCGTGACAGGCTTCACGGTCGCCGACCTGTCCGTGACCAATGGATCGATCTCCAGTTTCACCGGCTCCGGGACTGACTACACGGCCACCATCACGCCCTCCGATGACGGGACTGTCACGGTCAGCCTGGATGCCGGGGGCGCTGAGGATGCTGCCGGCAATGCCAGTGTGGCCGCCAGCGATCTGGTGCGTGAAGCGGATCTCACTGCGCCGGCCGTGGCCCTCACAACGGCTGCGGGCGGTCCGGTCTCCGGTGCTTTCCGTGTGAATGCGGCTTTTGACAGCGATGTCACAGGTTTCGGTCTGGATGATCTGGTGATCGGCAATGGTTCGGCCGCTGATCTCAGCGGATCCGGCGCGGACTACAGCTTCCTGGTGACGCCGGCTGATGATGGCCCGGTCACGATCGAACTGCCGGGCGGCGCGGCTGAAGATGCGGCCGGCAATGCCAGCACGGCGGCGGAGGCGCTGAGCGTTGACGCCGACCTGACAGCGCCGAGCGTGGTTCTCAGCACCTCGCTGGAGGGTGCGGCCGTTGACGCTTTCATCCTGACGGTGACCTTCTCCGAGGACGTCACGGGCTTTGCGCTTGACGACCTGGACATCACCAATGGTGAGGCGTCCGGGCTGTCGGGAAGCGGCTCGGTCTACACGCTGACCGTCACGCCGACGGGCGGCAATCCGCTGACGATTGCGCTGGCGGCCGGTGCCGCCCTTGATGGCGCGGGCAATTTCAGCCTCGCGGCCGAGACTTTCGAGGTGGAAACCGATGCGGTGCCGCCGGTTCTGACCCTCGGTCTACCGAGTGCGGATGTGGAAGGGCCGTTCGAAGCGACATTTGATTTCTCCGAACCGGTGACCGGCTTCTCGATCGAGGATGTCGGTGTGTCCAATGGTGATGTGTCCGCTTTTACAAGCGTATCCGCATCGCAATTCACAGCCACGATCACGCCCCGGACCCTGGGCACGGTCGGCATCAGCATTGCTGAAGGCGCCGCGTCTGACGAAGCGGGCAATCCGTCCGAGCCGGCCAATGGTGAGGTTGAAGCCGTCGCGCCGCCGGTCGAGGTGAATCTGACGGTCGGCGATGATGTCGCCGACGTGACGCAGATTGTCACCACGGCGAGCATTTCCAATCCGGGCAGTGAGGCGATCGAGTTTCGCGTTGATGTGGATGTGGACTGGTTCGACGTGACGCCGCGCTCCGGCACGATTGCGGGGCTGGATACGCTCGATCTGGTCATTGCCGTCAACGACCAGGCCGAGGCCCTGGCCGCCGGCTCCTATACCGGGCGGATCACCGTCGTGAATCTCGGTGCGGCTCCAGCCGGTCAGCGCGGTGTCTTGGGCGCGGAAGGCGAATCCATTGTGGTCTCCATCCCGCTTACCATCACGATTGCCGAGCGCCGGGGTACGATCCAGCTTGTGGCGACCACGCCGGGGGGTCTGCAGCGGGATGAAAGTTTCACCTACGAGTCTGGTGATCCCGACCTCGACGGGCTCAGCCTGACGACATCCGGCGGCCTGGCGTCCAGTGCACCGGTTCGCAAGCTTTTTGGCACTTATGACATCACCCAGGCCCTGCCGCAGGGCTGGCGATTGGACAGCCTGGAATGCTCCGGCGATCTGGATGGTGGCAGTGTCATTGATGTCGCGGCCGGCCGGGTGGATATCGACCTGGACCCGGAAGAGGACATTGTCTGCACCTTTGCCAACACGCGTGATGAGGCGGAAATCCGGCTGGCCACCCAGCGCGCGATCCGGAACTTCATGGTGCGCCGGGCTGACCGGATCCTGGATGCGAGCCCCGATCTGTCCCGCCGGTTTACGGACCGCGTCACGACGTCGCCGGGACATGTGGCGGTCGACATCACCCGCAACAGCCGTCTGGCGAGCCTGTCCACCAGCCTGTCGGGCCTGCGCAACCATGCCAAGCAGGGCCGTCCGCAAATGCCGGATACGCAGAACACGGACACGGCAACGGACTGGGATGCCTGGCTTTCGGCCAATTACAGCGCAGTGAGTGATGACCGGGCCGGTGATCTGTCCGAAAGCACATTCGGCATCGTGCAGATGGGCGCGGACTGGCAGGCCTCAGAAGGCCGTCTCTTTGGCATCATGCTTCAGCGGGACTGGATGGATGATGTGTCCGAGGACATCGCCGCCCGGGCCGGCGGCATCCGGGGTGCCCGGGTCAGTGGGTCTGGCTGGATGGCCGGTCCCTACCTGGTCCAGCAGGTCCGTGACGGTGTCTGGCTGGATGCCATGGCGCTCTACGGGACGTCCACCAATACGGTGGATCCGCTGGGGCTCTACGAGGACGAGTTCGAGACCGAGCGTTACATGCTGCGGGTCAATCTGACCGGAGAATGGAGTCATGAAGGCTGGCGCGTCCGCCCGTCCGCCAGCCTCGCGCATTTCGAGGAAACCCAGGCGTCCTACACGGACAGTCTCGGTATCGTGATTCCGGAGCAGACTGTATCGGTCGGCCGTTTCGAGGCCGGTCCGGAAGTCGCTTACCGGTTCGATCGAGGCACAGACGGCTGGTGGGAGCCCATGGTCGGCCTGACCGGGGTCTGGGACTATAATCCGGCCACGCTTCTGGACGAGAATGGCGGGCTCGTGGGCACTGGCGATGTCCGGGCCGATGCCCGACTCGGGGTTCAGGGCGAATTCTGGGGCGGCGCCATCCTGCGCTTCACCGCGGATGTGTCCGGTCTCGGGACCGGCGATTTTGACGCGCATTCTGCCCGTCTGGAAATCCGGATCGGTCTGCAATAGGCTTGCTGGCGGCGGGCAGGTCCCGCCGCCCACACCTGTCCCGCAAGGCCTCCGCGATGGCCTCGCAAGCGCGCGCTGCGGCAGCGCTCCTAACCCTCTTGCTCTCAATTGTCCCGTGTGGGACAAATGTCCCAACAGGACAGGACAATTTTGGGTCCTGATTTGCCGGGGAGCGCCATGGGGAAGATTTCGGATATTGCGGAACGGGCGGGTGTGTCGTCCAAGACCGTGTCGCGGATCCTCAACGGGCATCCCAATATCAGCGAGAAAACCCGCCGCAAGGTGGAAGAGGCCATCACCGCGCTGGGCTATGAGCCGCGGGCTGCGTCCGCCGGTTTCAACGGGGCCGGGCATCGCGGAATCGGTGTCCTGTTCGGGGATCCGGATGCGGGCTACCAGATCAGTGTCTACCAGGCCTTGCTCGACGCCTGCCGCGACAGCGGGTATTTCCTCGCGGTCGAGGCGTTTGACGAGACGGCCAAGGACTGGGGTGATCAGGTCCGGGGCTTTATCGAACGGTCCGGTGTGCGCCGGGTCATCCTGGTGCCACCGCTTTGCGACTCCTTCGAAATCCAGAACCTGCTCAAGCAGATGGGCGTTCACTTTGCCCTGATATCGCCGTCACGCCCGGTGTCCGGCGCGGACTCCATCGCCATGGACGATCGCCTGGCGGCGATGGAAATGACTCAACATCTCATTGGTTTGGGGCATCGGCGGATCGGTTTTCTTAGTGGCCGTCCGGGCCATGTCGCGACGCTCTTGCGCCGGCAGGGTTTTGACGAGGCCTTCGGCCTGGCGGGTCTGCCCCTGCCGGAAGAAAGCCTGATCCGGTCGGCGGACTTTTCCTTCCACCCCGCCATGGACGCGGCGCGCTCCTTGCTGACCTTGCCGGATCGTCCGACGGCCATATTTGCCTCCAATGACGAGATGGCGGCTGCGGTGATCATGGTGGCCAATGATCTGGGCCTGTCCATTCCGGCGGACATTTCCGTGGCCGGCTTCGACGGGTCGCAGATTTCCCAGACGATCTGGCCGGAACTCACGACGGTGCGGCAGCCTTATGAGGCGATGGCCCGGATGGCGGTCGAACTGGTTTCCAGGCCGGATTCGGAGGCCGGGCAGGCGGCCGGGATCCAGGTTCTGCCCCACACACTGGTGGTTCGGGGGTCAACCGCGGAAAAGGCCTGAATCGCCAAGCATTGCAGGGAATGCCGCCGTCTTCAGAATACAGTATTGTCCCAAAATTGTCCCAATAATGGGGCGAAAACAAGACAAAAGTTGACACAAAGAGACAATTTGTGGAGCATAAGCGGACAAACCCGGTCAAAACCGGGGTGTTCAGGGGAGAGAAAATGCCTACGAAATTACGTTCGCGCGTGCTCATGCTCGGCGCGTCGATCTTGGCCTTGTCCGCTGGGACAAGCCCGTCCTTCGCGCAGGACGGTGCCGAGAACGATGATGTCGACGTCATCACCATCAGCGGTATCCGCCAGAGTCTGGCCGCATCCATGGACATCAAGCGGGATGGCCAGGGTGTGGTGGATGCCATTTCTGCCGTCGATATCGGTAACTTCCCCGATACCAACCTCGCAGAATCCCTGCAGCGCATCACCGGCGTCTCGATCGAGCGCAATAATGGTGAAGGCGCGACCGTCACGGTTCGCGGCTTTGGTCCGGAATTCAACCTGGTGACGCTCAATGGCCGGCAAATGCCGACCTCGTCGCTCGGCGACGGCGCCAGCCCGCCCTCTTCCCGCTCCTTCGATTTCGGCAATCTGGCCTCCGAGGGCATTGCCGGGGTCGAGGTCTACAAGACGTCCCGCGCCTCGGTTCCCACTGGCGGCATCGGCTCGGTGATCAATATCCGCACGACGCGCCCGCTCGAAGCGCCGGGCATGCGGTTCGTGGTCGGCGGCAAGGGCGTCATCGACTCGACCGAGCTTTACAGCGACAGCATCACGCCGGAGATCTCCGGCATCTATTCCAACACCTTCGCGGATGACCGCGTCGGTGTCGCGGTGTCTGCCAGCTATCAGGACCGCCAATTCGGTCATGCCCAGGCCAATGTCGGCTGGCGTGACGGCTATCTGGGCTCGGAAAACAATTGGGGCTCCCTGGCCCAGCCCGGTACGCCCGGCTTCGCCAACATTACCAACCGCCCGGGGCCGGATGATGTCTATGCGGTTCCGCAGAACGGTGAATACGCCCTGTCGGAAATTCAGCGGGAGCGGATCAATGGTCAGCTGACCCTGCAATTCCGCCCGGTCGATTCCGTCACCGCGACGATGGACTACACCTATTCGCGCAATGAATCCTCCGTGCGTACGGGCATGGTCGGCATCTGGTTCAACCATGCCGATACGTCCAGCGCCTGGACGGACGGACCGGTTGCCGGGCCGATCTTCTATTCCGAAGACTTCGGCACCGCCTATTCGGACCTGTCCTATTCCGGCGCCCTGACCGAGAATGCCTCGATCAATCGCAGCCTCGGTTTCAATGTCGAATGGGATGTCTCGGACACTCTGTCCCTGGAGCTCGACTATCACGACTCCTCAGCGGAATCGAAGCCGACCAACCCGTACGGCACCAGCGTGTCTGTCGGCACCGCCGTCTTCGGTGTGGCCATGCAGGGTCTCGACTTCAGCGAAGAGCTGCCGGTCCTCTATTATGATGCGGCACCGGGCATGGACCCGGCCGATGCATCGAACATTTTCGCGACCGGTAACGCCTTCCGGAACGCCTATCAGCGTTCGGACATCGAGCAGTTCCAGCTGCGGGGCAGCTATCGTCCCGAGATCGATTTCGTGGAGAGCCTCGACTTCGGCGTCAGCGCCACCGAGAACCGCGTCCGCTCGGCCTATGGCTTCCTGCAGAATGACTGGTGGGGCGGTATCGGTCCGGCCTCGGACATTCCGGATGACATCTTCGTCCAGCGCTCCCTGCCGAACCATTTCGACACCCTGTCGGGCAGCGACAATCCGAACATGATCCAGAACTTCTATACGTTCGATTTCGAGCGCATGGTGGGTCTGATCGATGGTCTGTACGGCGCCTGTGGCGGTAACGGCAATTGCCTGGCCGACTACACGACCGACCGCCGGATCAGTGAGGAAAGCCTCGCGGCCTATGTCCAGGCCGACATGGCCTTCGACGTCTTCCAGCGCCCGGCCCAGCTCGTCATGGGTCTGCGCTATGAAGAGACCAGCATCGACTCGTCCGCCCTGGTGCCGATCCCGATCGGGACGCAATGGGTCGCCGACAATGAGTACGGTCTGATCTTCGACGGATCGCAGGACTTCACCACACTGACGGGCGAGTACGACCACTTCCTGCCGGCTGTCGACTTCCGGGTCGATGTTCGTGACGATGTGGTGCTGCGGGCGTCCTACAGCCAGTCCATCACGCGTCCGGCCTACAACCTGCTGCAAGGTGGTCAGACCGTGGATCAGCTCTTCCGCATTGCCGGCGGTACGGGCAGCCAGGGCGATCCGGGGCTTCTGCCCTTCGAGTCCGAGAATTTCGATCTCTCGGCTGAATGGTATTATGCCGACGATAGCTATTTCTCGATCGGCTACTTCCGCAAGAACGTCGAGAACTTCATCAGTTCCGACGTGGTCGATGTCACTGCCTTCAACCTGCCCCACCCGGGCCAGGGCGATCGTGTAGCCGCTGCCATTGCCGCGCTGGGTCCGAATGCGACCAGCACGGATATCCGCCAGTGGATTTTCGACAATGCGGATCCGTCGACCTTCATGGTCACGGGCACGAACAGCCTCGGCTACACCACGGGTAATATCTATGGCGTGGACGGCGAAGATCCCTTCGTGAACTTCGAAGTGAATGTGCCGGTGAACAGCGATGAAACCGCCGAGCTTTCCGGTTGGGAAATCGCGCTCCAGCATACGTTCGGGGATAGCGGGTTCGGCATGATTGCCAACTACACGATCGTCGAGGGCGACGTGGAGTACGACAATACGCTGCCGTACAATGTGACCCAGTTCACGCTGACGGGGCTGAGTGACAGCGCCAACCTGATCGGTTTTTACGACAAGGACGGTATCCAGGCCCGGATCGCCTACAATTGGCGTGACGAATACCTGGCCGGTAACGGGATCAATCCCTTCTACCGCGAGGCCTATGGCCAGATCGACATGAATGCCAGTTATGAAATCCGCGACGGTCTGACCGTCTTCGTGGAAGGCATCAATGTGACCGATGAGGCCACGCGTGGCCATCGCCGTCACCCGAACACCGCCTTCTTCGCGGCCCAGGGTGGTGCGCGTTACATGTTCGGTGCGCGCTACACATACTAGCACCGAGACCGGTGTCTGTTCCGGGGTCCGGGGGTTTTTTGAACCCCCGGACCTCTTCCGGACGACGCCTTCCGGCCTGTCGGCCCCCGGAACTGGCCAAAATCGGCTATTTTGCGGGTTGGACAGCCACAGGAGCGATCAAGATGAGCCGCCACAGCCCCCTCTCCAGCGACACGCACAAAACCCTCCGCGTCAGCCGCGCCCGCAAGGCCGAATTGGGTGATGCCGAGATGTGCTGCCTCGTTGTTCCCGCGGAGTTCCGGGAGGTCCAGGCGCACTATCCGATCGTCTTCCAGAAAGACCCGTCCCAGGGCAGCATGAATGCCGTCGCCCTGTTCGGCTTCACTCGGGGTGAAAACCTTTTTCTCAATGCCCGAGGCTGGGATGCCCGCTATGTCCCGCTGGCCATGGACACCCGTCCCTTCCTGGTCGGACTGGACCGGGACGGTGGATCCGGGGCGCATGTCCATATCGACCTGGACCATCCGCGCGCTGAGGCGAAAACGGGTGAGCGCGTGTTCGATGAAGCCGGCGAACCCACGCCCTTCCTGCAGGCGATGACCGGCAAGCTGGGCCGCCTCCATGAAGGCTATCAGGCCAGCCGCGGTTTCTTCGACGCTCTGGAACGCCACGAGTTGCTGGAGCCTTTCTCGCTCGAGATTTCCCTAGATGATGGCAGCCAGAACCAGCTCGTTGGCTTCCAGACCATCAATGAAACCCGCCTCCAGTCACTGGATGCGGCCGCGACAGCCGAATTGCATGCAACCGGCTATCTGATGCCGATCTTCATGGCGGTCGCCTCCCTGTCGAACCTTGCCGACCTGGTCGGCCGCAAGAATGAGAGCCTGGTCCATGCTTGATCAGGCCGCCGGCATATTCGCGGAGATGGAACCCATCGCAGAGCGCGATGCCGGTGACCTGTCCGCGCTTGAAGCCGGATTTGCCACGCGCAAGCCTTTCATTGTCCGGGGTTTGGCCGCCGATTGGCCGCTGACCCGGGCTGCCCAAACCTCTTCCTCCGCCGCAAGGGCCTATCTGTCCGAACGGCAAACGCAGCGCCCCTTCGTTGTGACACTGGGGCCGGCCTCCATGGCCGGCCACATTTTCTACGACGAGAACATGGCGGTGAATATCACCACGGAGCGCCTCCCGCTGGACGCCTGCCTGGAGCGCATGGCCCGGGCGGAGGCCGAGACGCCGTCGCCGACGGTCTATCTGAGCTCCACGGACATGCACACCTATTTCAGGGGTCTGGCGGACGACCATTCGCTCGACCTGGGCGATCGCGATCCGCTGGCGAGCATCTGGATCGGTACGCGGACCCGTGTCAGCGCCCACAATGATTTCCCGGACAACATGGCGTGCGTGGTCGGTGGTCGCCGCCGCTTTGTCCTGTTTCCGCCGGACCAGTTCCGCAATCTCTATATCGGCCCCATCGATAACACGCCGGCGGGACGTCCGATCAGCCTGGTCGACTTCCACAGGCCTGACTTCGACCGGTTTTCCAAATTCCGGGAGGCTTTGGAAACCGCGCAGGTCGCAGAGCTGGGGCCGGGCGATGCGATCTTCATCCCCTCCATGTGGTGGCACCATGTCGAGGCGCTGGATGCGTTCAACATCCTGGTGAATTTCTGGTGGCGCGACACGCCGGCCCATCTGGGCCTGCCCCAGGACGCGCTGAATCTGGCCATGATGTCGATCCGGGACCTGCCAGACGCGGACCGCCAGCTCTGGCGGGATTTGTTCGACCATTATGTCTTCGAGGCTGACGAGACCGTGACGGCCCACATTCCCGAACAGGGCCGGGGCATTCTCGGTCCGATGACGCGGGAGATGGCGGGGCGCATCCGGGCCTATTTACTGAGGATCCTGAACCAATGACGCAGGCGAGCCAGAGCGCCGTTCGGCGCGTCGTGATTGCCGGGGGCGGAACCGCGGGCTGGATGACGGCCGCTGCGATCGCCAAGACGATGGGCCCGACCGTCGATCTGACCCTGGTCGAGTCCGAGATGATCGGCACGGTGGGGGTCGGCGAGGCCACCATTCCGCCGCTGCGCACCTTCAACCGCCTGCTGGACATTCCCGAAGACGTGTTCATGCGGGAGACCAAGGCCACCTTCAAACTGGGCATCCAGTTCGAAGGCTGGACGGACGGGTCCGACCGATACATCCACTCCTTCGGCACGACGGGCCGCGATCACTGGACCAGCGGCTTCCAGCATTTCTGGAAGCGCGGCCGGGTCGAGGGCATGGCCGGTCCGCTGAGCGATTATTGCCTGGAGTACAAGGCCGCTTTGGAAGGCAAATTCGCCCGGCTACCCAATGACGGCATGAATTACGCCTATCACTTGGACTCTGCGCTTTATGCCAAATATCTGCGCGGTTTCGCCGAACAGCACGGGGCCGTCCGGATCGAGGGCAAGATCAACGAAGTCGTGCTGGATCCGGAGAGCGGCGACATCACCGCCCTGGATCTGGACAATGGTCAGAGGGTCGAGGGCGACCTCTTCATCGATTGTACCGGCTTCCGGGCGCTTCTGATCGAGGGCGCGCTTCAGGCGGGCTATGACGACTGGACGCATCTATTGCCCTGCGATCGCGCGATCGCGGTCCAAACCCGGGCCGTGGGAGCCGCGGCACCCTATACACGCTCCATCGCCCATGATGCCGGCTGGCAGTGGCGCATTCCGCTGCAGCACCGCATGGGCAATGGCATCGTCTATTGCAGTCAGCACCTGTCTGATGACGCGGCACGCGAACGGCTCCTGTCCACGGTCGAGGGCGAAACCCTGACCGAGCCCAATCAATTGCGCTTCCGCACCGGGATGCGGCGCAAGCATTGGGAGCGTAATTGCATTGCCGTGGGACTGGCCAGTGGCTTCATGGAGCCGCTCGAATCCACCAGTATCCACCTGATCCAGAGGTCCGTCCTGCGTCTGTTGCGGATGTTCCCGGTAGCCGGGGTGATGGCGTGCGACCGGGACGCCTTCAATGAGCAGACGGTCGAGGATTTCGTCACGATCCGCGACTTTCTCGTGCTGCACTACAATGTCACCGAGCGCACCGACAGTGCCTTCTGGCGGCAGTGCCGGCGCCTGCCGATCCCGGACAGTCTCGCCCACCGGATTGAACTCTTCTCGAAGACCGGCCGGATCCACTGCGCCGGGGATGAATTGTTCCGCGAAAACTCCTGGCTGCAGGTGATGCTGGGTCAGGGCCTGGAACCGGACTTCTACCACCCGATCGCGGACAAGATGCCGCGTGAGGAGCTCCAGCGCTTCCTCGAGCAGATCCGGCAATCCGTCAGCCAGACCGTCGACGGCCTGCCGCTGCACGAGGACTATGTCCGCCAGTATTGCGATGCCGGGGAGACGGTCTGACGATGTTTCTCTCCGTCTTCATTCTGGCCGGAGCCCTGCAGGCTTCGCAGGGCGATGCTGGCCCGGAGACCGGTTGGCAACTGGTCTGGCAGGACGAGTTCGACGGAGAGGCGATCGATCCGTCGCGCTGGGGCCATGACGTGGATTGCTGGGGTGGCGGCAATGCCGAGCGCCAGTGCTACACGCCCTGGCCGGAGAATTCCTCGGTCGAAGACGGCAACCTTGTCCTTACGGCCCGGCACGAGACTGTTGAAGGGCCGGACCGACCGGCCGATCAGCTGGCCGATGGCGAAGAGCCGGAGATCGTGCGTCGCGAGTACTCCTCCGCTCGGCTGGTCACGCGCGACCGTGCTGCCTGGCGCTATGGCCGGATCGAAGTCCGGGCCGAGCTGCCGCGCGGTCAGGGTGTCTGGCCGGCGATCTGGATGCTGCCGGAAGACAATGTCTATGGCGGCTGGGCCCTGTCCGGCGAAATCGACATCATGGAAGCGGTCAATCTGGGCACGCCATGCGAAGAATGCGCCAGCGGGGTCGAGGACCGGGTTCTGGGAACGCTCCATTATGGCGGCGCCTGGCCGGACAATGCCCATTCGGGCAGTTCGGTTTCCGTCGCCAATGCCGCGGAAGGCTTCCACATCTATGGCATTGAATGGTCGCCGGCGGCGATCACCTGGTTTGTCGATGGCGAGGCCTACGCCCGCCAGACGCCGGATGACTGGCATACCCGGGGCGAGGCGCCCACGGCCACGCCGGCAGCGCCTTTCGACCAGGCCTTTCATCTCATTCTCAACATCGCCATCGGCGGCCACCTGTCCGAGGACAACAATCTCGGCGGTGTGTCCAATGAAGGATTTCCCAAGGTGATGCGGGTGGATTGGGTGCGGGTTTATGCCTGCGCCGACGGATTTCAATCAGACGGGACCTGCCCTGCCGGCGGCTCCCCCGACAGTCAGTGAGGGCAGACGGACCATGAAGTTCACGCACGCTTTTTCTCTTCTTGGCCTTGTGTCTGTCCTGGTGTCGGGCTGTGAAACCGAACCGGCACCGGTGGCGGTCGAAACGGCTCAGCCTGTCCAGGAAGCCGGGTCTGGCGTCAATCCGGACGTCTGGCCGGACGTTCAGTCGCCCTTTGTCCAGGATGATGCCCTCGAAGCCCGTGTGGCCGAGCTGTTGTCGCGCATGACCCTGGAAGAGAAGGTCGGCCAGGTCATCCAGGCCGATATCGCATCGGTCACGCCGGACGAGGTGCGCGAATACAATCTCGGTTCCGTGCTGAATGGCGGCAATTCCGCGCCGGGCAATGACAATTACGGCCCGCCCTCGGGCTGGGTTGAACTGGCCGACGCCTTCTGGGACGCCTCGACGGACACGTCGGATGGCGGGGTTGGCATTCCGGTCATGTGGGGAACGGATGCCGTCCACGGGCACAATAATATCGGCACCGCGACCATCTTTCCGCACAATATCGGCCTGGGCGCCGCCGACAATCCGGACCTGATCCGCCAGATCGGCGAGATCACGGCCCGCGAAATCCGTGTCACCGGGCAGGACTGGACCTTTGCGCCAACCCTGGCCGTGGTCCGCGATGACCGCTGGGGCCGGACCTATGAGAGCTATTCGGAAGATCCGGCCATCGTGGCGGCGTATGCGACGGCCATGATGCAAGGTCTTCAGGGCGAAGTCGGTGATGCCGACTTCCTGCAGGGCGAGCATGTCTTGGCAACCGCCAAGCACTTCATTGGCGATGGCGGCACGCATCGTGGTGTTGACCAGGGCGATAATCGTGCCAGCGAGGCCGAACTGGCCCGCATCCATGGCGGCGGTTATCCGCCGGCGATCGAAGCCGGCGCGCTCTCGGTCATGGCCAGCTTCAATTCCTGGCATGGCGAAAAACTGCATGGGCATGAGGGCCTGCTGACCGACATCCTCGTCGAGCGTCTGGACTTCACCGGCTTTGTCGTGGGTGACTGGAATGGTCACGGCCAAATTGAAGGTTGCACATCCACATCCTGTGCCCAGGCCTTCAATGCCGGTGTCGACATGTATATGGCGCCGGACAGCTGGCGGGATCTGTACGCCGCCCTGCTGGAACAGGTGCGTAGCGGCGAGGTGTCGATGGAGCGCCTGGATGAGGCGGTGTCCCGCATCCTGCGTGTGAAAATCCGCATGGGTCTGATGGAGGCGGCGCGTCCGTCCGAGCGTCCGCTGACTGGCGAGTTCGCGCAGCTGGGCGCACCGGAACACCGCGCTGTGGCGCGTCAGGCTGTCCGGGAATCGCTGGTTCTGCTGCAGAACCGAAATGGTGTTCTGCCCATCGCGTCCACGGCCCGCGTCCTCGTCGCTGGTGAAGCGGCCGACCATATCGGCCAGCAATCAGGTGGCTGGACCATCAACTGGCAGGGCGAGGGGAATGAGAATTCCCACTTCGGCGACGGGACGAGCATTCTCGATGGCATCCGCGAAGCCGTCGAAGCCGATGGCGGAACCGTCACATACCAGGCTGATGGGGCTGCCGAAGGCGAATTCGATGTCGCCGTCGTCGTGTTCGGTGAGACGCCCTACGCTGAATTCCAGGGCGATGTCCCGCATCTCGATTTCGCCGATGAAACCGGGCTCAACCTGCTGCGCAGCCTGTCGGCGCGCGGCATTCCGACCGTGGCGGTTTTCCTGTCCGGCCGGCCGATGTGGATGAATCCGGAACTCAATGCAGCCGACGCCTTCGTGGCGGCCTGGCTGCCGGGTTCCGAAGGCAATGGTGTGGCGGATGTCCTGGTGGGCGATGCGTCCGGCGCGCCGCGTCATGATTTCACCGGCCGTCTGTCCTTCTCCTGGCCGGCCCGCCCGGACCAGAGTCCGCTCAATTGGGGTGATGCCGACTATGCGCCGCTCTTCGCCATGGGTTATGGCGGCAGCTATGCCGAACCGCCGGCGGATCTGGGCGAGCTGGATGAGACGCTGGCCGTAGGTGCGGCCGCCGCCGGCAGCAGTACGCTGATCAATTCAGGACGCGCAGCCACGGGATACGGTCTTGTGCTGACCACCCCGGGCGCCGGACCGGTCGATGTTTCAGGGCCGCGCACGCAGACCCGTGACGGGACGCTGTCGGCCGTTGCCGAGGACCGTTTTGCCCAGGAAGACACCAAGCGCTTTGAGTGGAGTGCTGAAGGGAGTGTTCGCCTCGAACTGGCCAGCGAAGGTCTGCGGGATCTGAGCGCAGACGGCCTGGCGTTGCACCTGGTCTACGCCGTCCCGCTTGCCCCTCAAGGCGAAGTCGCCTTCGTGATGGGCTGCGGTGAGGCCTGTGAAGGCCGCCTGGATGTCACGGCGTCGCTCCGCGTGGCCGAGGGCAAGGGATGGCGGGAGGCGTCCGTGCCGCTCAGCTGTTTTGCTGATGCCGGTGCGGATCTGAGCCAGATCAGCCTGCCGCTGTCGATCGAGTCCGACGGACCGGCCTCGCTCTCCCTGTCGGATGTGCGTATCGTTGATGCGCCGCCCGGTGCCGGTTGCGAATTCTAGTCGGGGCGCAGGATGGAACTCGCGGCAGGAGGCGCACGCTTGATCGGAGCCGAAAGCAATGCCGTATTCCGGCTTGCCGCACTCGTCTCTCTGGGCGGGTTTGTCTTCGGATACGACGCCGTGGTGATCTCCGGCGCGGCGCCGGCCGTGGTTGCGCAGTTCGGTCTGACCGACTGGCAGATGGGCTGGATCGTCAGTGCGCCGACGCTCTCGGCCATGTTCGCCAGCCTCGCCGCGGGCTATCTCAGTGACCGGTTCGGACGCCGGACCATGCTGCGCTTTGCGGCGGCGCTCTACATCGTTTCATCCTGCCTGTCGGCGCTGGCGAGTGGTTTCCTGTCCCTGTCGATCGCGCGTGCGATCGGTGGAATTGCCTTTTCTTCTTTAGTGATCGCGCCGGTCTATCTGGCTGAAATCTCGCCCTCGGCAGCGCGCGGGCGTGTGGTGTCCATGCACCAGTTGGCGATCGTGTTGGGGCTGTCGGCGGCCTATTTCTCCAATGTATCCCTGCAGGCGCTCAGCGAGTCCGATCAGGCCTGGGTGGCTTGGGCCGGAATCGACCGGGAGGCTTGGCGCTGGATGCTGGGTATCGAACTGATCCCGGCCGTATCCTGGCTGCTGGCCCTGTCGCTTTGGGTGCCGGAGAGCCCGCGCTGGCTGGTCCAGACCGGTCGCACGGATGCAGCGCGGCGGGTGCTGTCCCGGCTTTACCCATCCGAGCGGGCGGACGAGATCCTCAACCGGGTCAATGATGTGGCCGTGACGACGCGGACCCGTCTGCGCAACAGCCTGGTCTGGCTGGCTTCGCCGCTCATGCGCAAGGCGTTGTTGATCGGCCTCATTGTCGGGATCGCGCAGCAGATCACGGGCGTCAACGCGATCTATTTCTACGCCCCGGTCGTGTTCGAACAGACCGGCGTTGGCGCCAATGCCGCCCTTTTCCAGGCGGCCCTGATCGGCCTGACCAATGTGGTCTTCACCATTATCGCGATGAGCCTGGTCGACCGGATCGGTCGCAAGCCGTTGCTTCTACTGGGGCTGGCCGGGGTCGGGCTGAGTACAACGATCGTGGCGCTCGCCTTCAGCTTTGCCACCTACCATATCGATGCAGGGATCCTGGCGGGGGCCAGCCCGGCTTTGCAGGCCATCGACCTGTCCGCCTTGCACGGCGAGTATTTCCAGTCCGATGTCGATTTCAAGAATGCCCTGATCGGCGAGATGGGGGCCGAGCTTTACCGGACCCATCAGTCCGAACTGCTCCGCATCGGGATCGAGATGAATGCCGGCCTGATCCTGACCGGTATTCTCGTCTTCGTTGCCAGTTTTGCGGTCTCTCTGGGGCCTGTCACCTGGGTCTTCCTGTCCGAGATCTTCCCGAATGCCGTTCGCGGCACGGCCATCGCCCTGGTCGCTTTCGTGAACGGGCTGGTGAGTTTTTCTGTCCAGCTCGTCTTTCCGGCCGAGCTGGCCACATTCGGCGCGTCCGTGACTTTTCTCTTCTACGGGGCGGCCGCGCTTTTCTTCTTCATCCTCGTCGCGGTCCTTGTCCCGGAAACCCGGGGCCGGAATCTCGAATCCATCAATGAGGGGTAACCGCGCGAGCACTCGCAGAAGGCCGCGTGACACAGGGGTAGGACCATGAATCTGACGACAATCGATCTCGTGATCGTCATCGGCTACGCGATCGCCCTGATCGCGGTTGCCAATCTGGTGAGCCGCGACAAGGCGGGTCACAAGAAGGATGCCGAGGATTATTTCCTCGCCGGCAAGGCCCTGCCTTGGTGGGCGGTTGGCGCCTCGCTGATCGCCGCGAACATTTCTGCCGAACAGATCATCGGCCAATCGGCCCAGGGCTATGTCGTGGGCCTGGCGATTGCCGCCTATGAATGGCAGGCCGCCATCGTGCTCCTGCTCGTGGCCAAGTATTTCCTGCCGATCTTCCTGAAGTCCGGTGTCTACACGATGCCGCAATTCCTGGACCAGCGTTTCGGCGGCGGGGTCAAGACGATCATGGCCCTGTTCTGGATTGCCCTCTACACCACGGTCAATCTGACGGCCGTGCTGTGGCTCGGCGGTCTGGCCATCGCGGCCGTGACGGGGCTGGCGGTCTGGCCGGCCATGGCGCTGCTCGCCGTCTTTGCCATCCTGTATTCGCTCTATGGCGGTCTGAAGGCTGTGGCGCTGACCGATATCATCCAGGTCGTGATCCTGATTGCCGGTGGCCTGTTGATCACCTTCGTGGCCTTGAATCTTGTGGGGCAGGGTGAGGGTGCGCTCGCCGGCTTCGGCATCCTGATGCAGGACATTCCGGGGCATTTCGACATGATCCTGCCGTCGGACCATCCCAGCTATGGCGATCTGCCGGGCATCTGGACCCTGCTGGGCGGACTTTGGGTCCTCCATTTCTCCTATTGGGGTTTCAACCAGTACATCATCCAGCGGGCCCTGGGCTCGAAAGACCTGGCCGAGGCCCAGAAAGGCCTGGCCTTTGCCGCCGGGCTGAAACTCCTGATCCCGGTCATCGTGGTGGTGCCGGGTATTGCCGCACTCTATCTGGCACAGAATGGTCTGCTGGATGGCAGCCAGCTCGCGGACCGGGCTGACAGCACCTATGGCGTCCTGATGACCCTGGTTCCGACCGGCGCACGCGGTCTGGTCTTCGCGGCCCTGGTGGCGGCGATCGTCTCTTCGCTGGCGTCCATGGTGAACTCCATCTCGACCATTTTCACGATGGACATCTATCGCACCTTCATCAAACCCGATGGCGAGACCGGGCATTATGTGACCGTCGGTCGGATCACGGCCCTGACGGCGATGATCGCGGCCCTGCTGCTGGCCCAGCCCTTCCTGGGCGGGTTTGAAAGCGCCTTTCAGACGATCCAGGAATATACCGGCTTCATCGCGCCGGGCATTGTCGCGATCTTCCTGCTCGGCTTCTTCTGGAAACGGGCCAATACGCCGGGCGCCTTCGCCTTGCTGATTGCCTCGGTCGGCCTGTCCTTCTTCTTCTGGCTGCTGGCCAATCCGGCGGCCTTGGGCGGAGCAGGCGGCGGCTTGCTGGCGGCCCTTGGCCTCGACGCGCTCGACATGCCCTTCGTGGTACGGATCTGGATTGTCTTCCTGGCCTGTCTGGTCGTCGGCGTCGTCGTGTCGCTGCTGACGCCACCGCCGGCGGAAGGGCGCCCGGTGGAGCTCTCCGGTCTGCGCTTTGCCACCCGGACCGGATTCAATATCGCCGCCGGCGTGATCATCGTGATCCTGGTCGGGATCTATGTGGTCTTCTGGTAAGGGCGGCCGCCGGGGGCGATGGCAACCAGACGGATCGTCTCCGCCCAACTGAGTGGACAAGCAGACCCCCGGCGCGATGATGTGCCGGGGGTCTCGTTGTTCGAGATAGGGTCGGCCCGGATCGAGACCGGCAGCCGTTTCAACTGATCACATTCAGGGTGGCGTGAATTGGGTGGCAAGCTGCGTGCAGCCGCCTGTGGCGCGCCCCTTGCGTGCGCTGCAGCAAACCTCCGGACATCTGCGCTGCAAACCGGTGAAATTCCAAGACCTGGAAGGGCTCTGCGCAGGAGTGGCTCTGCGTTGACTTTGACCCTTCCCCTCCTATGATCCGGACGTCTGACACGGGTCGCGCCTGGCGCGGAATTTCAGTCGACTTTCATGGGGGAAGGGCCGGTTTCGGCCCACAATCGATGCGCTATCTAACGAGCCCGGCGGTCTGCGTCGCCATAATCGCTGTCTGGAGTGTGATCAGTTTCGGGCTTGTCTTCGGTGTTTATGCCGACCTGCCCATCCTGGACCACTACCTTTTCCGGCAGACCCAGGTCGCAACAGTGGCTCGGGAAATTGCGCGCGGTGGACCTTGGCTGGACTACCGCATGCCGATTTTCGGCCCGCCGTGGACGGCACCGCTGGAATTCCCGCTCTACCAGATTGCCATTGCGAAACTGTCAGGCGTGACGGGCATGCCCCTGGAGCTCAGCGGCCGGGTTGTCAGTGTCCTGTCGGGGATTGCAGTGCTAGTGGCGGCATGGCGCGCGACGATTTTGCTGAACTTCACCAAGCTGCAGCAGATTGCACTGGTCGCGATCCTCGCGGCATCGCCGATGTATTTCTACTGGTCGCATACGGTCATGATCGAGATGTTCAGTCTCGCCCTGGCGATGGGTATGGCTCTTTGCGCTTTGGAATTCATTCAGCGTGACCGCTTGTGGCCGCTCGGCCTGGGTGTGGTTCTGGCCATTTTGGCGGCCCTCGCCAAGACGACTACTTTTGTGGTGTTTGCGGTCGCCATCATTGTGGGTTTCGGCCTGCATTATCTGCGCTTCGCCTGGGAAAAGCGGACCCAGCCCGGGGCCGTGGTCGAGCGGGGCCTGCAGTGGATGAGCTATGGTCTGGCCCTGCTGGGGCCGGCGCTCCTGATCACATTCGTCTGGGTGGATTTTTCAGACACGATTAAAGCGGCGCATCCGCTCACGGAATTCCTGACGTCCGAGCGTCTGCATGATTGGAATTACGGCTCGAATGTCGAACGCGTCCAGTCCTTCTCCTACATCCTGATGCCGTTCCGCGGCGACAACCCGTCCATCCTGACCCAGGCCCTCGGTCAGATGTGGTGGCTGGCGGTCGTGCTGGCCCTGCCCGGGCTGGCGCTGGAAGTGCGTCGGCGTGGCTGGCTGATGGTCGCACTCGTTGCGGGTTTCGTCTGCGGCTTCATGATTTTCGCGAACGTCTACGAGCACCACTACTATTACTGGGTGGCCAATGTCGTCTTCCTGCTTGGCATTCTGGCGATTGGCATCAGTGCCTCTCTGGAAGCGGTCATTGCCTGGTTGGCGGGCCGCAAGGGTGTTCCGGTCAAGCTGACGACATGGGCCGTGCCGGTCGTCGTGTCCGTTGCGCTGCTGGGTGGAGCCGCCTGGACCTGGCAGTCCTTCTTCTTCCAGCGATCCCTTCAGGGCTGGCCGGCGATGGAACGGGTCAGCGCCGCCGTGGCCGAGTATTCCGAGCCCGACGATGTCGTCTACATCTTCGGTGTCGGCTGGAATTCCGTGGTACAGTATTTGTCTGACCGTCCGATGGTGATGGGGTACCAGCGGAGTATCGCCCTGGATTATGCCGAGACCGACGGACCGGCACCGGGCTTGCTGGTGATCTGCCGGGGCGAACGTGACCGTGAGGCCGAAATCCTGGCGAATCCGGCATTTGCCGAGCGCGGTTATGCCCAGTTCGAACGAGTAAATTTCTGCAATTTCTATGCGCCCGAAGGCGCATAAATCCGCTTGAACCCGTCGGGGTGTTGCGCCCCTGCGGAACAGAAAGACGCCTGAAGTGAGCCAGCAAGTCTTCATTACCGGTGCGGCCGGCCTGGTCGGTCAAAACCTGATCCCGGTGCTCAAGCGCAATCCGGATCTCAAAATTGTCGCCGCAGACAAACACCCGACCAATACCGCGAAGCTGGCCGAGCTTCATCCCGATATCGAGGTGATCCAGGCTGATCTGGCCGAGCCCGGTGACTGGCAGGCCCGTCTGGCTGACAGCGACATGGCGGTCTTCCTCCATGCCCAGATTGGCGGACTGGATGAAGCCGAGTTCATTCGCAACAATGTCACGGCGACCGAGCTCTGTCTGTCGGCCATGGAATCCGGCAAGACACGTTACCTGGTCCATATCTCCTCATCGGTTGTGAACTCGATGGCCGATGATTTCTACACGCGCAGCAAGACGGCCCAGGAAGCGGTCGTGGCGAAGACCGATATTCCGCACATCATCCTGCGTCCGACGCTGATGTTCGGCTGGTTTGACCGCAAGCATCTGGGCTGGCTGAAGCGCTTCATGGAGCGCATGCCGGTTTTCCCGATCCCGGGGGATGGAAAATATCTGCGCCAGCCGCTCTATGCCGGTGATTTTTCGGCCATCATTGCGTCGAGCATTGCGTCCCAGAAAACCGGGGCGTTCAATATTTCCGGACAGGAAACGGTGGATTACATCGACCTGATCCGGGCGATCAAACGGGTCACCGGCGCCGGCGCCCTGATCCTGAAAATCCCCTATGGTGTTTTCTGGCTCCTGCTGAAGACCTATGCCCTGTTCTCGAAGAATCCGCCCTTCACGACCAGTCAGCTGGAAGCCTTGGTGACGCCGGACGTGTTTGAAGTGATCGACTGGCCGACCCTGTTCAATGTGCCGGCGACCACACTCGAGGACGCGCTCACTGAAACCTTCCTCGATCCCACCTATTCCAAGGTGGAACTGGACTTCTAGACCCGGACAAATCCGCTCATGACCCAGAAACTTCTTGTCCTCGGAGCCGGCCCCATGGGTCTGGCGGCAGCCTATCAGGCGGTGAAGAAGGGCTACCAGGTCGAAGTCCTTGAAGCCGATGACCGTCCCGGCGGCATGGCGGCGCATTTCGACTTCGACGGTCTGTCGCTGGAGCGCTTCTACCATTTCTGCTGCCTGTCCGACACGGACACGCTGGAGCTGCTGGACGAGCTCGGCATGAACGGGGCCATGAAATGGGTCTCCACCAAAATGGGCTATTATCTCGACGGCCGCCTGATCCGTTGGGGCGATCCGGTCTCGCTCCTGTTGGCCCCGGGCATCGATATCGTGACCAAGGTGCGCTATGGCATCCAGATGTTCACCTCGACCAAGCGGTCGGACTGGGAACGCCTGGACAAGATCAGCGCGCGTGACTGGTTCACCGGATGGTCGGGCGAAAAGGCCTATGACCGTCTGTGGCGGCGTCTGATGGAGCTGAAATTCTACGAACTGTCCGACGAGGTGTCAGCGGCCTGGATTTGGCAGCGCATCAAACGCATCGGCAATTCGCGCAAGAGCCTTTTCGAGGAGCAGCTGGGCTATATCGAGGGTGGAACGGAAACCCTGATGAATGCCCTGGCCGCGGCGATCGAAGAAAAGGGTGGCACGATCCGCTATTCCAAGCCGGCAGCCGAATTCATCATCGAAGATGGTGCCATCAAGGGTGTTCGTGCTGCCGATGGCGAAGTGTTCGAGGCGGAGAATGTGATCTCCACCATCCCAACGCCCTATGTCCCGGCTCTGTTCGGCGAGGCGCATGCCGATCTGGCCGCGCCTTATGAGGCGATCCGGAATGTCGGCGTGGTCTGTGTGCTTCACAAGCTGAAGAAGCCTGTGACCGACAATTTCTGGGTCAACATCTCGGATGCGAATTTCGAGATCCCGGGGATCGTCGAGTTTTCCAATTTGCGGCCGCTCGAGGATCATGTGGTGTACGTGCCCTACTACATGCCGCAAACGAACGAGAAGTTCGGTTGGTCGGACGAGGCCTTCATCAATCAGAGTTTCGGATATCTGCAGTCGCTCAATCCCGAGATTGAGCGGGATGATCTCCTGGCCTCTCATGTCGCGCGGCTGCGCTATGCCCAGCCGGTTTGCGAGGTCGGCTTTGCGGACATGATCCCGGATCATGTCACGCCGGTCGCCGGCCTGCAGATCGCGGATACCTGCTTCTATTATCCTGAAGATCGGGGCGTGTCGGAAAGCGCGAAACTCGCGAAGAAGATGGTCGACGTCCTATGACCGAGCTGTTTGTCAGTTTGCGAAAACTCTACGTCAGCTGGCAGTTCGTGCAGTTTCTGGCGGTGGGCGGCATCGCCGCCTTGTTGCACTGGCTCGCCCGGTTTGCATTCAACGTCTATTTCAGCTTCACCATCGCCGTTGTTCTGGCCTACGCGGTCGGGATCCTGGTGGCTTTCACCCTGAACCGCCTCTTCGTCTTCCCCCAATCAAGCCGTCCGATGCATCAGGAGCTGACCCTGTTCACGATCGTGAACATCGCGGCCTTTCCCTTCGTGATTGTCATTTCGATTGTATTGGGGCGGTATGTACTGACCGGGTTTCTGCCACCGGAGTGGGCCCATGCCATCGGTCATGGCATTGGTGTTCTGTCCCCGGTTCTGGTGAATTTCGCCGTGCACAAATTGATTACGTTCAAGTCCGACTAGGAAATCACGACTATGGAAAATTTGGATATTTTGTACCGGCACCGGTTTGCGGAAAGCGATCTGCCGGAAAAGAACAAGATCTGGTCGGTCCTGTGCAGCTCATATTTCAACAAACTGGTCGGTCCGGATGATACGGTGCTCGACCTTGCCTGCGGTTTTGGCGAGTTCATCAACAATATCAAGGCGAAGAAAAAGCTGGGCGTGGACATCAATCCCGACAGTCCCGGCTTTCTCAATGAGGACGTCACCTTCGTGCGGGCCCGGTCCGACGAGTTGGACGGTGTGGCCGATGACAGCGTCGATGTCGTATTCACCTCCAACTTTCTGGAACATCTGGAATCCAAAGCGGCGCTGATGGCAACGTTCAAGGAGATCAAGCGGGTACTCAAGCCGGGTGGCCGTTTCATCATCATGGGTCCGAACATCCGCTATGTGTACGACAAGTACTGGGATTTCCTGGACCACCACTTGCCGCTGTCGCATGTGACGATTGACGAAGCGCTGAACGTGGCGGGTTTCGAGACCGAGACCATCATCGGCCGCTTCTTGCCCTACAGCACGCGTTCGGCCCTGCCGAAGGCGAGCTGGATCATTTCTCTTTATCTGAAGCTGCCCTTCGCCTGGCCGCTTTTCGGCAAGCAATTCCTGGTCACGGCGCGCAAGCCGAGCTGAGATGGCATCAGGGGCGTCTGACATGAACAGGATACCGGCCAATCTCCGGTCTCATCCGCTTGTTGTCGATCTCGACAACACGCTGCTGAAAACGGACACGCTGGTGGAAAGCCTGATCACCTTGCTGTTCCGGTCTCCCCTGCAGCTGGTGGTTACCCTGTTTGCCCTGTTCAAGGGGAGGAGCCATTTCAAGCAGGCCATGACCCGGGCCGTCACGCTTGATGTCGACACTCTGCCTGTGCGGGCCGACCTCATGGCCTTCCTGGAGACTGCCAAGGCGGAGGGGCAAGCCACCTATCTGGTCACGGCGGCGGATCAGTCGATCGCGGACGCCGTGGCGCAACGTTTTGGGCTGTTCGCCGAGGCCAAGGGCTCGGAGCCGGGGCAGAACCTCAAGAGCGACCACAAGCGAGACTGGCTGAAGGCGCGCTTTCCGGACGGATATATCTATGCGGGCGACAGTTCGGCGGACCTGCCCGTCTGGAAGGACGCGGACGGGATCATTCTGGCGGGGGTCTCGGCATCAACACGGCGGTCGGTCGAGAAACTCGACGCGCCGGTCCTGGCCGAGTTTTCCGAGGCCGGAAATGTCCTGCGGGCTTGGGTGAAGGCCTTGCGCCTGCACCAGTGGGCCAAGAACCTCCTGGTATTCGTGCCGCTGCTGCTGAGCGGCCTCTATGTCGATCCCCGGACCATTATTGCGGCGGCCGAAGCCTTCGTGGGGCTCGGTCTGGCGGCGTCGGGGACTTATATCCTCAACGATCTGTCGGATCTGCCGGCGGACCGTTGCCACCGGTCGAAGTGTTTCCGGCCATTTGCGTCGGGACGTCTGGGTGTCGAACTCGGCCTTCTCGTGGCCCCCGTCCTGATCATTCTGGGACTGGTTCTGGCGGCTCTGGCCAGTCCTTTGGCTGCTGCAGCCCTGGCCTGCTATCTGGCCGTCACCCTGTCCTATTCCTTCTCCCTGAAGCGCAAACCCCTGCTCGACGTTGTCCTGCTGGCGGTTCTGTTCACCCTGCGCCTGGTCATCGGCGCCGTGGCGATCGGGGCGGAGACCTCCTACTGGCTCTTCACCTTCTCCATGTTTTTCTTCCTCTCCCTGTCGCTGGCGAAGCGGCATGTGGAAGTGGCCGCGGCCGAACCCGGGCAACCGATCCGGGGCCGGGGCTATCGGGCTGATGATGCGCCCCTGACCCTATCACTGGGCGTGTCCAGCGCCATGGCGGCCATTGTCATCATCTGCCTCTACGTGATCGAGGATGCCTTCCCGGACGGGCGTTACGGCGCTCCGGAATTCCTGATGGCGGCCCCGGCCATGATCGGCATCTGGACCTTGCGCATCTGGCTGCTCGCGCATCGTGGCGAGCTGGATGATGATCCGGTGAGCTTTGCCGTGAAGGACAAGATCAGCCTCGGTCTGGGTGTTATACTGGTGGCCATGTTTGCGGCCGCGAGTTTTCTATGACGTCTGACTTCCACCCTCAAACCGCCAAACGGTCCTGGGGGCGCGTGGTCGAAGCGCATCATGATGTCGCGCGACCAGGGTCGCCGGAGGCCGCTGCAGCGCTTTTGCCGGTGCTCCAGGATAGGGGCGAGACCGGGCTGCCGATCGGGTTGGGCCGCTCCTATGGCGACAGCAATCTCAATCCCGACGGTGCGCTGATCGAAACCGCGCGGCTCGATCATTATATCGAATTCGATCCGGATGCCGGCGTGTTGCGGGCCGAGGCCGGCGTGTCCCTGGATGATATTCTGCGCCTTATCGTGCCGCGGGGCTGGTTCCTGCCGACCACACCGGGCACGCGCTACGTCACGCTGGGCGGTGCGATTGCCAACGACGTTCACGGCAAGAACCACCATCTGGCCGGCAGTTTCGGCTGTCATTTGCGCCGCTTTACTCTGGCCCGTTCGGATCGGGGCGTGTTGGACATTAGGCCGGACAGCGAACCGGACCTGTTTGCCGCCACGATCGGCGGTCTCGGACTGACCGGCCTCATCCTGGATGTGGAACTCCAGCTCGTGCCGATCCGTTCGGCCTGTATCGACCAGCATGTCGAGCCCTTGCGCAATGTCGACGCCTTCTTCGATATCGCCGAAGCCCGGGCGACCGATTATGAGCACACGGTTGCCTGGATCGATTGCACGGCGCGTGGCGACCGCCTGGGCCAGGGCGTGTTTTCCAGCGGCAACTGGGCGGCCAGTGGCGGGCTGGAGCCGCATGCGGCCAAGGCCGGGCCGGCCCTGCCGGTGGATGCCCCGGGGTTTGCGCTCAATCCGCTGACGCTGCGGGCGTTCAACATGGTGTACCGGCGCGTTCAATTGCTCAAACCGCAAAATTCCCGGGTCCACTATGCCGGCTTCTTCCATCCGCTGGATTCCATCCGCGATTGGAACCGGCTCTATGGCGCGCGCGGCTTCTACCAGTATCAATCCGTGATCCCGTTCGACACGGCCCGCGAGGCCACGCGCGAAATGCTGGACCGGATTGCCCGGTCCGGACAGGGGTCCTTCCTTGCGGTCCTGAAAACCCTGGGCGATCGTCCGTCTCCGGGCCTGATGTCCTTCCCCATGCCGGGGGTGACATTGGCGCTGGATTTTGCCAATGCCGGCACCAAGACGCTTCAATTGATGGCCGAGCTCGACGCCCTCGTGAAATCGTCCGGCGGCCGGCTTTATCCGGCCAAGGATGGCCGGATATCGGCCGACATGTTCCAGCAGGGCTATCCCGAATGGGAGCGCGTGGAGACGCTGCGTGACCCGGCCCTTTCATCAGCCTTCTGGCGGAGAGTGACTTCATGACCGAAACCCGTTCGCCCCGCAAAGTTCTGATCCTGGGGGCCCTGTCGGCGATGGCGGCGGCCACGGCGCGGCGCCTGGCCGCCCAGGGCGCTGAATTTGTCCTCACGGGTCGCAAGGCCGATGCCCTTGAACGTGAAGCAAATGATCTCAAGGCACGCGGTGCCGGGTCCGTGTCCATCCAGGTGATCGATCTGCTGGAGACATCGCGCTGTGATGCGGTGATGGATCTGGCCGTCGAGGCGATGGGGGGGCTGGACACGGTCCTCGTCTTCTACGGCATTCTGGGCGACCAGGCCCAGGCGGAGACCGATCCGCAGGAAGCCGAGCGGATCATCGCCGTGAATTATTCCAGTGCGGTACACTGGGTCATGGCGGCCGCCCGGGCCCTCGAGGCTCATGCGGGGTCTTCCGGCGTGCTGTTGACGGCGAGTTCGGTGGCGGGTGATCGCGGCCGACGTTCCAATTTCGTCTATGGCTCGGCCAAGGCGGGCCTGTCCGTGCTGATGCAGGGGTTGGCGCACAAATGGGCGGCACAGGACAACGCACCGCGTGCGGTCAATCTGAAGCTGGGTTTTGTTGATACGCCGATGACGGACGGGATCGAGAAGGGCGGTCCGCTCTGGGCCAAGCCGGACGATATCGCGGCCATCGCCGAGCGGGCCCTGGTGAAGGGTGGGCCGAATGTCTACGCACCCTGGTTCTGGCGTTTCATCATGTTGGCCATCCGCGTGACGCCGTTCTTCGTGTTCAACAAGGTCAATCTCTAGGCCGGTTGGCAGCATGGCGCGGGCACATCACTGGCTCACCTGGTTCGAACGCAACAAGGTCTGGATCCTTTGGGGCACCCTGATATTTGTGGCCCTTGCCGGATTTGTCCGCCGTGACTGGATCGCGGGCCATCTGCTTGGCGGCTGGGCCGAAGCAACGCCGGATCCGGTCCTGCTGCTTGCGGTGTTCGTCTGGTTCTTCGTGTCGCAACTGGTAATCCTGCCTTCAGGAACCCTGTCCATCCTGATGACGGGCGCTCTTTTCGGCTGGTGGGTCGGGCTTCTTTACTATGTCGCCATGTTCCTCTCCGGCCAGCTGCTCCATCTTCTGGCGCGGCAGGACCGCGGTGCCGCGCGCCAGGCCCTCGCCCGGGCGCTGCCGGAAAAGCTGCGTCACGGTGTGTTGTGGCGTCTGATGGAGCGCGCAGAGCGCCGCGGCATCGCTACCACCGTCATGCTACGCCTCCTGCCAATCGCGCCGTCGGCCATCAGCCCGCTGATTGTGGGATCCATTGGGGGAGCGTCCGGCCGTCTGGCGGTGGGGACCCTGCTGTCAGGTTGGGCCCGGCCCGTTTCGATTGCTTTGGTCGGGCAGGCTGCCGGGCACGCCCTACTGGCGCCTGAGCGTCTGATGTCTGAAGTGGCGCAGCCGGTTCTGTGGGTGGCCCTGGTTTCGCTGGGTCTCAGCTCGCTTGCTGCCTACCTCATCGTGCGCCCGCTTCCGCAGCGTGAACCGCCATCCCGCTGATTATTCTTCCAGCTGTTTCCAGATGCGTTTCATCACGGCCATGAAAACCTCTTCGGGCAGATCCCCGAGCGCGTTGCGTATCAAGGCTTCGTGAGACTCGATCTCCGTCTTGATCGCCGCAACGGTCTCAGCGCCCGAAGCGTTCACGCTCAGACCGTGTGACCGGCCGTCCACGGGCTCTCGCTCGATCAGCCCGCGGTCATCAAGCCGTCCGATCAGGGGGGCCATATTGGCGCTGCGGATGTCGAGCATGCGGCCCACCTCGCTTTGGCGAATGCCCGGATTGGCTTCGATCACCAGAAGCACGGAGGCTTCGGTCGGCCGCAGGTCCAGCGCGGCGAACTGCCCGGCGAGCCGGGACATGCCGGCCGTGGAGGCGCGCCGGAGATTGTAGCCGAGATTGTTCTTGAACGGGTCCGCTTTCAAGCCTTGCGCTCCCACACTGAGATATGGCATTAAAGAATAAACAGCTATATAATATAGCAATTAGTCCAGAGCGGACAGGGAGGAAATAGGCGATGAATTTTCAGCGCGTCAATCCGATTACTGGCGAAATCGCAAGTTCGGCCAAGGCGATGAGTGTCGAAGAGGCCTGTCAGGCCGTTGACCGGGCACAGGCTGCCTTCCCGACCTGGTCCGCCATGGGGCCGAATGCGCGGCGCGCCGTCCTGATGAAAGCGGCCGACGAGCTGGATGCCCGCGCGGATGATTTCGTTGCCGCCATGATGGGTGAAATCGGGGCCACGGAAGGCTGGGCGCGCTTCAACCTGATGCTCGCAACCGGCATGGTCCGTGAAGCAGCCGCCCTGACCACCCAGATCGAAGGCCAGGTCATTCCTTCGGACAAGCCGGGCTGCGTCGCCATGGCCCTGCGCGAGCCAGTGGGTGTTCTGCTTGGAATCGCGCCCTGGAATGCGCCCATCATTCTGGGTGTGCGCGCCGTGGCCGTGCCTTTGGCTTGCGGTAATTCCGTAGTGCTCAAGGCCTCCGAAACCTGCCCGCGCACGCATGAGCTGATTGTCGAGGCCTTCGCGGCCTCCGGCATGCCGGAGGGCACGCTGAGCGTGGTGACGAATGCGCCGGAGGATGCCGCCGAAATCGTCGGGGCGCTGATCGACCATCCGTCCATCCGCCGCATCAATTTCACCGGCTCGACCGCTGTGGGCCGGATCATCGCCAAGCGCGCGGCCGAACATCTCAAACCCGTGCTGCTGGAACTCGGGGGCAAGGCGCCCTTCCTGGTGCTGGAAGATGCCGATCTGGACGAGGCCGTGAAGGCTGCCGCCTTCGGTGCTTTCATGAACCAGGGCCAGATCTGCATGTCGACCGAGCGTATCATTGTTGTGGATGCCGTGGCGGACGCCTTCGCCGAGAAGTTCGCCGCCAAGGCCAAGACGATGGCGGCGGGCGATCCACGGGATGGCAACACGCCCCTCGGCGCCGTTGTGGACTCCAAGACAGTCGACAAGGTCAACGGGCTGATCGCGGATGCAACGGGCAAGGGCGCAAAGGTCATTGCCGGTGGTCCCGCCGACAGTGTTGTCATGCCGGCGACGATTGTAGATGGCATCACGGACGCGATGTCGCTGTATCGCGATGAGAGTTTCGGGCCGGTGGTGGCCCTGATCCGTGCCCGTGACGAGGCCGATGCCATCCGGATCGCGAATGACAGCGAGTATGGCCTTTCGGCGGCCGTTTTCACGCGGGATGCGACGCGCGGTCTGGGTGTTGCCCGGCAGATCCAGTCCGGCATCTGCCATGTGAACGGACCGACCGTGCACGACGAGCCGCAAATGCCGTTCGGGGGAGTCCGGGCGTCCGGCTATGGCCGCTTTGGCGGCAAGGCCGGCATCGATGCCTTCACCGAGCTGCGCTGGATCACCATCGAGACCCAGCCCGGCCACTTCCCGATCTGATTTCAAGAAGGACAAGATAATGAGCAAACAATCCGCGACGGCCGCCAAAGCCGCCAATACCGGTGCGGAACGTGCCGAGGAAGACACCGTTGCCTATGACGTCCGTGACGGGATTGCCTGGGTGAAGTTCAATCGTCCTGAGAAGCGCAACTGCATGAGCCCCAAGCTCAACCGCCAGATGATGCGCGTGCTGGAAGCTCTGGAATTCCGGGATGATGTCGGGGTTCTGGTCCTGACGGGCGAAGGCTCGGCCTGGTCGGCCGGCATGGATCTCAAGGAATATTTCCGCGAGAACGAAGCCAAGGGCCTGGGCGCTGTTCGTCAGTCGCAGCGGGAATCCTATGGCTGGTGGCGTGCGCTTCGCTGGTACCAGAAACCGACGATCGCCATGGTCAATGGCTGGTGTTTCGGCGGCGGCTATGGTCCGCTCTATGCCTGTGACCTGGCGTTTGCCGACGAGTCTGCGCAGTTCGGACTGTCCGAGATCAATTGGGGTATTCTCCCCGGTGGTGGCGCAACCAAGGTCGCCACCGATCTGATGCCGTTCC
Organism: Maricaulis alexandrii; assembly: GCF_005871165.1. Taxonomy (GTDB): domain Bacteria; phylum Pseudomonadota; class Alphaproteobacteria; order Caulobacterales; family Maricaulaceae; genus Maricaulis; species Maricaulis alexandrii. The sequence continues at coordinate 355,524 of NZ_SWKP01000005.1, forward strand.
GCAAGGCCATGTATCACGCCATGATGGGTGAGAATGTGGACGGCAAGACGGCTGCCGAATGGGGGCTGGTCAATGAAGCCCTTCCGGCCGACCAGCTGGAAGCCCGCGTGACCGAAGTTGCAAAGGTCCTGCTGGAGAAAAATCCGGTCGCGCTCAAGGCGACCAAGGATGCCATCCGGCGTGTCCGCGAAATGACCTATGACAATGCTGAGGACTTCCTGGTCCGGGCACAGGAAGCCGCCAATTCCTTCGACAATGACGGTCGCAAGGAAGGCATCCGTCAATTCATTGACGAGAAGTCCTACAAGCCGGGTCTGGGGGCCTATGACAAGTCCCGCCAGTCCTGACCATGACGGCGATCAGTGACTTCATCGCGCTGCAGGCGATGCGGCGGCCGGATGTACCGGCTGTCGCTGACCTCGCAAGCGGGAAATCCTGGACCTATGCGGGGCTGGACCGTTTGACGGGACAGCTCGCGCAAGCCCTCCTGGACCGGGGACTGGAGCCAGGTGACCGTTTGGCCGTGCTGGCCAGGAACCGCGGCGAGCTGGTCGCGCTCCAGCATGCCTGCGCGCGCACCGGGGTTATTTATGTTCCGCTGAACTGGCGCCTGTCTGCACCGGAATTGGCCGACCTCGTGGAGGACTGTCAGCCCGGCCTTTTGCTGGGCGATGACCAGCTGGCCGCGGCGGGGCTGGAGGGCGGTGATCTGGCCGATTTCATCGCGGCTTCCGCCGAACTCGCTCCGGTCGCCGGTGGCGAGGCGGACCCTGACCGGGTCTCCCTCATCCTCTACACGTCGGGGACGTCGGGGCGCCCCAAGGGGGCGATGCTGTCCGAGGCCAACCTCACTGAGACAGCCATCAATTTTTCCATTCTCGGGGATGTCACCGCATCGAGTGTCTTCCTGTGCGACGCGCCAATGTTCCATGTCATCGGTCTCGTGACCAATGTCCGCCCGGTCCTCATGCGAGGGGGATGTTGCCTTGTTTCTGATGCCTTCATCCCTGCTCGCACCCTGTCCCGGTTGGGGGATCCCGATCTGGGGGTGACCCACTATTTCTGCGTTCCCCAGATGGCAGCCGCCCTGAGGGCCGAACCGGACTTCAACCCGGCATCCCTTCGCAAGCTGACCGGCCTGTTCACCGGCGGGGCGCCACACCCGGCCCCGAATATCGAAGCCTGGCTGGATGACGGAATTTCCATCGTGGACGGTTTCGGGATGAGTGAGACCGGTACAGTGTTCGGAATGCCGATCGACCGTGAACTGATCCGGCAACGGGCCGGCTCGGCCGGTCAGGGCACGCCGCGAATTCGCAGCCGGATTGTGGGTGCTGATGGTGCGGACTGCCCGGTCGGTGAGGCGGGAGAGCTTTGGCTCAAAGGGCCCGGCGTTTTTTCCGGCTATTGGCAGCGGCCGGATGCCAATGCCGAGGCTTTCGTCGATGGCTGGTTCCGGACCGGAGATATAGCCCGGGCCGACGCCCAGGGCTTTCACTGGCTCGTGGACCGCAAGAAGGACATGTATATTTCCGGGGGTGAAAATGTCTTCCCGGCCGAGGTCGAGTCGGTGCTTGTCGCGCATCCGGACATCGCCGAATGCGCGATTGTCGGTGTCGGGGATGAGCGCTGGGGCGAGGTCGGGCACGCCTTTCTGGTGCTTCGCCCGGAAAGCGGTTGCGATGCGGACTCAGTTCTCGCCTGGCTGGATGGCCGCATCGCCCGATACAAATTACCCCGCCACGTCAGCATTCTGGAGGCTCTGCCGCGCAATGGAGCGGGGAAAATCCTCAAGCGCGAACTGCAGACCTACCCGATCCCCGGGGCCAGTCGCTGACCATTTGGGAGGGCCGCGCCCCGGTTTTGCTGCGACGCAACAACGAAAGTTCGCATAAAGCTATATACGATAGCGTTTAATAACTATACGCTATAGCTATTATGGCCAATTCACGCTGACACGGTCTCGGAGAAGACCGGCAGTCCAAGGGAGGTAAATATGGTCCGACTCTTCAATCAGGGGGGGTGCGCCTGGGGCGCGCCTGTTATCAAGGCAGGGCTTCTGGCAACGGCGGCACTGATCACGACACCGGTTGTGGCGCAGCAAGCGTCCGACGGGCAGACCAGCGCGTCCGAGGACGTGATTGTGGTCACGGCGCGCCGGCGTGAGGAAAGTCTCCAGGACGTACCGGTTTCCGTCAGCGTTGCAACGTCGGCGGACCTGGAACGCCAGGGCATTTCCGCGACCACTGAACTCACCAATATTGTCCCGAACCTTCAGTTCGCGACCTATGGCACGCTGACGGGGAACAACTCGGCTGCCCAGGTCTTCATTCGCGGGATTGGCCAGACGGATGCCACGCCGGGCGTTGATCCGGGTGTCGGCGTCTATATCGATGAGGTCTATATGGGCCGCTCGGTCGGCGGGGCGATGGACTTCCGGGACATTGCGTCGACCCAGGTCATTCGCGGCCCGCAAGGCACGCTGTTCGGCCGCAACACGATCGGCGGTGCCGTTCTCCTGACCACGAACCGTCCGGGTGCGGGCAATACGCTGCGTCTGGGTGTGGGTGAGGACAATCTGTTTGAAGGTTTCGTCGCGCTTGATGTCGTCAATGAGGACACGGTCGGCCTGCGTGCCTCTCTCGGTGCGCGCCAGCGGGACGGCTATGTCACGCGCGTCGTGGATGGCGCCGATCTGGGTGATGAGAACAGCCTGACCGGCCAGATCTCGCTGGAGCTGGACCCGACGCCGGATGTGAATCTTCTGCTGCGTGCCGACTTCTCCGACGAAGACGAAAACGGCTCGCCCTTCGTCTTTCTGGACATCAATGAGACCTCGGCTTTCCCGATGATCGCCAGTGCCTTTGCCGGATGTCCGGGCTCGTCCTTCCCGCCGCCGGTGCCGGTGCCGAATGTGGATGATCCGCGTTGCGCCAACGACTTCCAGTATGAAGGGGAGTTCCGGAACGGGGGTACCGGCGAGGTGTTCTCGACCACGCAGACCCGCGGTCTGTCCCTGATCGCCAACTGGGATGTCAACGAGACCATCACGCTGAAATCCATCACTTCGGGCCGGAACCTGCAATGGACCGGTGCCCGTGACGCGGACAACACCCCGCTTTTGATTCTCTATACGAATTACGCATCGGAGAGCGATCAGTTCTCGCAAGAATTCCAGATGCAGTATTCCGGAGAGCGTCTGAGCGGTGTCGTCGGCGCCTACTATTTCGACGAGACCAGCAATGACCGCGTGATTGTCAACCTTGGCACGCCGGGAACATCATACGACACCAACCGTGTCGAGATGACCACGGAGGCCATCGCGCTCTTCACCGAGTGGACCTATGACCTGACCGATGCGGTGAGCCTGTCCGGCGGTCTTCGCTACACAGAAGAAGACAAGAGCATCCAGGGCGCCTGGTTCAATGTCCCTGTTGCGGGCAGCCCTGAACCGGCCATTCCTACTTCGCTTTGCTCAGTTGTTGGTGCGCCGGTGCCCGGCTGCCTCTTCGTGACGCGGGACACGCATCGCGAGACGTTCGACTCGCTGACCGCTTCGGCCAATTTGTCCTATCGCATCAATGATGCGCTCATGGTCTATGGCTCCTTCGCCCAGGGCTTCAAGTCGGGTGGCTTCAACCAACGTTACAATGCGCTTCTGAATGCGGATGGCAGCCCGTTGTCCTTCGACGAAGAAACCGCGCAATCCTTTGAACTCGGCTTCAAGTACAATCCCAACCGGACGCTGCGTCTGAACGGTGCGATCTTCTCGAACGCCTATGATGACATCCAGCTCACCTATCGTGTGGGGCCGGCCCCGCTGCTGTTCAATGCGGGCGAAGCCACCATCAATGGCGCCGAGCTCGAGCTGTTCTATACGCCGAGCGACCAGCTGATCATCGATGCCAGCCTGGGCTATCTCGACGCGGAGATCGAAACCGTTCGCAGTGTGCCCAATCTGGGGTCACAGACCCCGACGGCCACGACGGCTCCGGGTGACCGCCTGCCGCGCGCGCCTGAGCTGGAAGCCCATATCGGCGTGTCCTATATCGCTGAGATCAGCAATGACTACCAGCTGACGCCTCGGATCGATGTGACCTGGCGTGACTCCATCTTCTTCGATGCGTCGAACGATATCGGTGAAAGCGCTGTGACCCTCGTGAACGGATCGCTGACGCTGGACAATATTGTCCAGGATTGGCGTCTGAGCCTGCGCGGCGACAACCTCACGGACGAGCTCTATCTCGTTTCGGGTACCACGTCGGCCTCCACGGCCACGGGGTATTCGGAAGGGATCTATGCCCGCCCGCGCAGCTTCAGCCTCGTCTTCACGAAGGACTTCTAGGCTTCTCCGACCAGAGAGATCGTGTCCGCAAGTCATTGCGAACTCCCCTGATCAGATGGTCGTCTTTGCAGGCTCTCCGGACCCCTCCGTCCGGAGAGCCTTTTTTCGTCAATCGACGAAGACGACCGTCTTGGAACCGTTCAGCAGGATCCGGTCTTCCAGCTGATAGTGGACAGCGCGGGCCAGGACACGGCGCTCGATGTCGCGGCCCTTGCGCACGAGATCATCAGGCCTGTCACTATGGCTGATCGGCTCGACATCCTGGACAATGATCGGGCCCTCATCGAGGTCGGCCGTGACATAGTGGGCGGTGGCCCCGATCATTTTCACGCCGCGTTCGAAGGCCTGATGGTAGGGTTTGGCCCCCTTGAAGCCAGGCAGGAAACTGTGGTGGATATTGATGCAGCGGCCGGACAGGAAGGCCGACATCTCGTCCGACAGGATTTGCATGTAGCGCGCCAGGACCACCAGCTCGACGTCATTCTCCTCGATCAGGGCGCGAATGGCGGCTTCCTGACGGGGCTTGGTTTCTTTCGTGATCGGCAGGTGATGATAGGGGATGTCACCGATCAGGGTGAGGTTCAGGGCCTCGGCCGGATGATTGGATACAATTCCGACCACATCCATGGGTAGTTCGCCGATGCGGTGACGGTAGAGAAGGTCGCCCAGGCAATGGTCGAACTTGGAGACCAGGAGCAGGACCCGCTTGCGCTGGTCCTTGCGCCGGAGCCGCAACTCATAGGGCTCGATCCCGTTCAAGCTCTCGACCGCCGCGCGAACCGGGGTCTCCAGCGCGTCGCCTTTTTCAGCCTCATACTCCAAGCGCATGAAAAAGCGACCACTTTCGGAATCCTCGAATTGCCTCGCGGCCATGATGTTCGCGCCGGCATCACACAGGGTTGAGCTGACCGCGGCCACGATTCCGGGCCGGTCCTCGCATGTCAGGGTCAGGACAAAAACATCGGACATGTTCGGGGGCTCCTTGTTGGGGCGGTCCTGCAGGAGAGGGATGGGCTCTCTGCGGGTCGCTGCCGGCCGGTTGGGGCATTGACTTTTGCCAAATTGCATACAAAAAATGCGAAAAGCAATAGGAACGGGCCCGATTGGGTTCAAACTGCATACATTCAATTGGCGGAGGAATAGCCATGACGATGAAAAGTCTCGAAGACGTACTCTCGAATGCGGGTAATACGGTATCGCTGCTCCGCAATTCCCAGATCGGCGCCTATGTCTATCCGGTCGTGCCGACCGAGTTCTCCAACTGGCGCGACGAGCAACGCGCCTGGCGCGAGACCGCGGTCCTGTTCGACCAGTCCCATCACATGGTCGATCTCTTCATTGAGGGTCCGGATGCGCTGAAGCTCCTGTCGGACACGGCGATCAACTCGTTCAAGAATTTCCGGGTCGACACCGCCAAGCAGTACGTGCCCTGCTCCTATGGTGGTCATGTCATTGGCGACGGCATTCTGTTCTATCTGGCCGAGAACAGCTTCGTCTTCGTGGGACGGGCCCCGTCGGCCAACTGGCTGATGTTCCATGCGGAGACCGGCGGCTATGACGTTCAGGTGCGCAAGGATGACCGTTCGCCGGGTGCGCCGATGGGCCGCGCCGTTCGCCGCGAGCATTATCGCTACCAGATCCAGGGGCCCAACGCCCAGCAGGTGATCGAGAAGCTGACCGGTGAACCCATGCCGGATATCAAGTTCTTCAACATGGGCTATATCAATATCAAGGGCCGTCAGGTCCGGGCCCTGCGGCACGGTATGGCGGGTGCCCCGGGACTTGAAATCTGGGGGCCCTATGAGGAAGGCCCGGAAATCCGCGAGGCCATTCTGGAGGCGGGCGCCGATTTCGGCATCGTTCCCGTCGGATCGCGGACCTATGCCACCAACACGCTGGAATCCGGCTGGATTCCATCCCCGCTCCCGGCTGTCTATACCGGCGAGAAGATGAAGGCCTTCCGGGAATGGCTGCCGGCCAATGGCTATGAAGCGACCGGATCGCTCGGGGGTAGCTTTGTCTCCCGCGATATCGAGGACTACTACGTCACGCCGTTCGAACTGGGCTATGGACCCTTCATCAAGTTCGACCATGACTTCATCGGCCGCGAAGCGCTGGAGAAGATCGATCCGAAGACCCAGCGCCGCAAGGTGACGCTCGCCTGGAACGGCGAAGACATGGCCAAGCTGTTCGCCTCCTACTTCCAGGGCGATGAAGCCGGCAAGTTCTTTGACCTGCCGCTCGCCAACTACGCCTCGTCGAATTATGACGCCGTGAATTATGACGGAGAAACCGTCGGCTTCTCCATGTTCACGGGCTACAGCTTCAATGAGCGCTGCGCCCTGTCCCTCGCGACAATCGATCCGCGGGTCGAGATCGGTCAGGAAGTGACCGTGACCTGGGGTGAGCCGGGCGGCGGTACCCGCAAGACCACGGTCGAGCGCCACAAGCAGATGGATATCCGAGCGATTGTCAGCCCGGCGCCTTTCTCCCGTGTGGCTCGCGAGACCTATGCCAAGGGCTGGCGTACGGAACTGGCCTGATCCTCCCGGCGGCCCGGCTGTGATGGCCGGGCCGCTCAATCCTTCAAGCGCAGGCGGAGACCGGTCCATGCTCGACACGGTGAACAGTTCCCACCCCCCCCGATTGACCCTCTCCGGCCTGCTCGACGGGTTCACGACGGAGGTGACAACCCGGGACGACGCATCCATTCGCGACATCGCGAAGACGCTGGAGCCGGGCTCGCACGTCTTCATCGCATCCCTTCCCAAGGACAAGGCAGAGCGCCAGGTCGAGGCTGCGGTCCGGCTGGCCGATGCCGGCATGGTCCCCGTTCCGCATATCGTGGCCCGGAACCTCACTGACCGCGCTGCGCTGGACAGTCTGCTGGGAGATCTGGTGCGGCGCGCCGGTGTAACGCAGGCGCTCGTTCTGGCCGGGGACAGGGATGACCCGGCGGGTGAATACAGTGCCGCGCTGGACCTGCTGCAAAGCGGCTGCTTCCAGGAGCATGGCCTCCGCTCGATCCGCCTGTCGGCCTATCCGGAAGGACATCCGCGCATTTCAGACGAAGCTCTGACCAAGGCCCGCGCCGACAAGCTGGCGGCGGCGGAGGCGGCTGGTCTTGAGGTGGAATTGGTGAGCCAGTTCTGTTTCGAAGCCCAACCCGTTCTCGACTATGCCGAAGCTTTGCGGGCTGCGGGGGTCACTGCGCCATTCCGGGTGGGTGTGGCCGGTCCTGCGGATCGCAAGACACTTCTGAAATACGCCATGATTTGCGGCGTCGGACCATCCTTGCGCGCCCTCAAGGAGCGACAGGATCTGGCGCGAAATGTCATGTCCGGTGAAACCCCGCAGGGCCTGCTGCAGGACCTGGCCGACGGCCTCAATGACCGTCCCGGCCTGGGGATCAGCGGCATCCATTTCTTCACCTTCAGCTCGCTGCGCCAGACGGCCGACTGGGTGGCCGGCGCCCGGATCTGAGCCGGGGTCAGTCGCGGCCCTCTTCCGGGCCCGCATCCGCAGCGAACAGGAAGGAGCCGGGAACTTCCTTGAGCAGGTCCACGCGCTGTTGTGCCGTGGCCAGGTTGCGCCGGGCCAGGCGCGCATGTTCCCGGGTCAGCGCTTCCGCGCGCCCGCCTTCACCCAGACTGATCGCCTCGACAATGTCGGCATGCTGATGCTGGGCGAATTTCAGAATGTCGGACCGCTCATTGTCCGCAAACCCGACAAAGACGAAGGCGTTGGGCGAGGCAAAGGGCAGGGCTTCCACATGGGACAGGGAGCGGGCGAGCATCGGGCTGCGGCTCAGGGCCAGCAATTGGTCGTGGAACTGTCCGTTCAGGTCGGAATAGCGCTGCAATACGTCCGGCGACATGTCCTGTTTCACGACCGTGTCGAGTTCCCGACAGGTCTGGCGCAGCGCGTCCAACTCCTCCTCGGACGGGCGCCGCTCAGCCGCCAGGCGGGCGGCTGCGCCTTCGAGGACACCGCGGATTTCGATCGCGTCGAGCACATCCTGCTGGGAGAATTCACGGACCCGGTAGCCACCGCCCGTCTGACCCTGCAGGAAGCCTTCATGTTGGAGAATATTGAGGGCAAGGCGAACCGGGGTCCGCGATATGCCCAGCTTCTCCACCACAGCTAGTTCGGACACGCGTTCGCCCGGCGCAAACTCTCCTGCCAGGATCATCTCCCGCAGTTTCATCAGGGCGTGAATCTGCTGTTTCGAACGTGGTGCGAGGGTCAAACCCGGTCCTCCTGACGATGACGCGTGTCAGGATATGGAGGTGAGCCTAAATTGTATACAATCGCGTGAAGCCGGAGCGATGCGGCGGCTCAGGCAAATTCCTCGGTGTCGATTGTCTTCTGCATGGCAGCGCCATAGCGCGGACCGGATACGGTGTTCTGGTTGATCAGCGCGTCCAGGCGGTCGAGCACCGCTTGCGGGACGGTCACGTCGCGGGAACCGAAATTCTCTTCCATGTGCGCGATGGAGGTCGTACCCGGAATGGCGTGGACATGATCCCCGCGCGACAGGACCCAAGCCAGCGCCAGCTGTGCCGGCGGCAGGCCGAGCTCGGCCGCGATCGCGTTGAACTGGTCCACCAGGGCCAGATTGGCCGGCCAGTGCTCCGGTGTGAAGCGCAGCTGGGTCCGGCGAAGGTCGCCCTCTTCCAGCGTTTCCGGATCTCGCAGCCCGTTCGCGAAGACGCCCCGGCCGACCGGAGAGAAGGCGACAAAGGCAACACCCAGCTCGCGGCAAGTGTCCAGAACCGCGATTTCTGCATTGCGGGTCCACAGGGAATACTCGGTCTGCATCGCTGCAACCGGGTGCTCCGCATGGGCGCGGCGCAGCGTATCCGCCGACATTTCGGACAGGCCGATCGCACCGATCTTGCCTGCCTTGATCAGGTCCGCCAGAGCCCCCACGGAGTCCTCGATCGGTGTTTCGAAGTCGCGCCGGTGGAGATAGTAGAGGTCGATGAAATCCGTCTGGAGCTGCGTCAGCGAGGTTTCGACCGCGTCCCGTATCGTCTCCGGCCGGCAATCGATCCGCCGTTTCGGACCGTCAATGATGATGCCGCATTTGGAGGCCAGGAAGAATTCCTGGCGTCGGTGCTTCAGCGCCTTGCCGATGAGGGTTTCATTGCGGCCCAGACCGTAGAGGCGGGCGGTATCGAGATGGTCATGGCCCAGATCCAGCGCCCGGTTGAGCAGGGCCGTGCTGTCCGCCTCTGACGGCGGTGTTCCATAGCCGTGCGACAGGCTCATACACCCCAGGCCGATGGGTTTGAGCTGGCGGTCACCGATACTGCGTAAGGTCAAAGCGGGAGTCCTATATAGTTCTCAGCGATACTTTCGCGGGCCGCCCGGGAATTGGCAATGTAGTCGAGTTCGGCCCGCTGCATCTCCCGTTCAAAGCTGGAATGCTCCGGGAATTGATGCATCAGGCTGGTGAGATACCAGCTGAACCGCTCCGACTTCCAGATCCGGGCGAGCGCGCGGCTGGAATAGCCGTCCAGCGCGTTCTGGTCGCCCTGCTTGAACCAGGCGATGAGAGCATCGGACAGATAGGTTACGTCGGAAGCGGCGAGGTTCAGGCCCTTCGCGCCGGTTGGCGGAACGATATGCGCGCTGTCGCCAGCCAGGAAAAGCGAGCCATGACGCATCGGCTCGAACACGAAGGAGCGCAGAGGCGCAATGGACTTTTCGATCGACGCTCCGCGCGTGATGCGGCCACCGGCCTCCGGTCCCAGACGGACCGCCAGCTCATCCCAGATGCGCTCATCCGGCCACTCATCGAGATTGGTGTCGACCGGCGCCTGGATGTAGTAGCGGCTGCGGGTCGCCGAGCGCATCGAGGCGAGGGCGAACCCGTTGGCATGGTTGGCATAGATCAGCTCGTCATCACAGGGCGGGACGTCGGCCAGAATGCCGAGCCAGCCGAACGGATAAACGCGCTCGTGCGTCACGCCAACCGTTTCCGGGATGGCCTTGCGACAGGGGCCGTGAAACCCGTCACAGCCCGCAATGAAACGCGCTTCCAGCGTGTGGGACGTCCCGTTTTTGGAATAGGTGATGCGCGGTGCATCGCTGTCGACATCGTGAAGCGCCACATCATCGGCTTCCCAGACGACTTCCACGCCTCGGGCGGGAATGGCATCGATCAGGTCGCGCTGGACCTCGCTCTGCCCGTAGACCATGACGCTGCTGCCGGTGAGCTCCGCCAAATCGATGCGGATCAGTTTTTCGCCATCGGCCAGATGGAAGCCTTCGTGGACCAGGCCTTCCGCATGCATGCGGTCGGCCAGGTTCAGCCGTTCCAGAAGATTGGTCGTGGTCTTTTCCAGGACCCCGGCCCGGATACGGCTGAGCACGTAGTCCTTGGAGCGGCGTTCCAGAACGACCGGTTCCAGTCCGGCCTGGCGCAGCAAGTGCGCCAGGATGAGGCCGGATGGTCCGGCGCCGACAATGGCAACATCGCATTTCATCAGCGCATGCCTTTTTCCAGTTGGCCGAGCACATCGTAACAGGGCAGGACCTGGGCAACGGAGGAATTGGGTTCGCGACCTTCGCGGATGGCCGCAATGAATTCGCGGTCCTGAAGCTCGATCCCGTTCATGGAAACATCGACCTTGGACACGTCGATCGGCTCTTCCTTGCCGGTGACGAGATCGTCATAGCGGGCGATATAGGTGCCGTTGTCGCAGATGTAGCGGAAGAAGGTGCCGAGCGGTCCGTCATTGTTGAAGCTGAGGGACAGCGTGCAGATCTTCCCGGTTTCCGTCTTCAGCTGGATCGACATGTCCATGGCGATCCCGAGTTCGGGATGTTCCGGGCCTTCGACGGCTTGGGCCACAACCACTTTTTCGCCGGTCTGGTACTGGAACAGGTCCACCGTGTGGGCCGCGTGGTGCCAGAGAAGATGGTCGGTCCAGGAGCGCGGCTCGCCCTTGGCATTGATGTTCTTGCGGCGGAAGAAATAGGTCTGGACGTCCATCTGCTGGATGTTCAGCTCGCCCGCCTTGATCTTGTTGTGCACATACTGGTGCGACGGGTTGAAGCGCCGCGTATGGCCGACCATGCAGACCAGTCCGGTTTCCTTCTGCTTGGCCATCACGGCCTGGGCATCGGCCCAGCTGTCAGCCAGCGGAATCTCCACCTGGACATGCTTTCCGGCATCCATGCAGGCTATGGCCTGTTCGGCGTGGATCTGCGTGGGCGTGCACAGGATGGCGGCATCGACGTCCGGATCGGCCAGTGCGTCGGCCAGGTCCGTGCCGACATTGGCAACGCCATGCTTGTCCGCGGTGGCCTTGGTGCGTTCCAGTTCGCGACCGATGACCCAGGTCACCTCAACGCCATCAATCTTCGCGAGGCCGTCCAGGTGCTTTTCACCGAATGCGCCGGCACCGACGAGTGCGATTTTCATGTCTCTTTCTCCAGGACAATGTGTCCGACTGCTGTGTTGGATGCGGGAACATGGAAGTGGCGGTGACGTTCCTTGATCATCGGGCCCAGGGCGCCACGCATGATCAGCCACATCACCATTTCGATGCCTTCCGACCCGGTTTCCCGCAGGTATTCGATGTGCGGTATGTGCCGCAGACGTTCCGGATCGGCGGTCAGGTCATCGAGGAATTTCTGGTCCCACTCGGCATTGATCAGGCCGGCCCGCGGTCCCTGGAGCTGGTGGCTCATGCCGCCCGTGCCCCAGATCTGGACGTTGAGGTCTTCATCAAAGCTCTCAACGGCCCGCGCGATGGCTTCACCCAGCATCCAGCAGCGATTGCCGGAGGGGGGCGGATAGGTGACGACATTGACCGCGAGCGGGATCACCTTGACCGGCCAGGCGTCGGGTTGACCGAAGAGCAGGGACAGGGGAACCGTCAGGCCGTGATCGACATCCATCTTGTTGATGATGGTCATGTCGAATTCGTCGAGGATCAGGCTCTGGGCAATGTGCCAGGCCATGTCCGCGTGATTGTTGACCGGGGGAACCGGGCGCGGTCCCCAACCTTCATCGGCGGGCTGGAACTCGTCCGCGCAACCGATCGCGAAGGTCGGGATCAGATTCATGTCGAAGGCCGAGGCGTGGTCATTATAGACCAGAATGATCACGTCGGGCTTTTCCTCGGCGATCCATTTTTTCGACCATTCATAGCCTTCATAGATCGGCTTGAAATACGGGTCGTCCATCTTGCCCTGGTCGATCCCGACCCCAAGCAGCGGGACGTGGCTGGTGGCGACGCCTGCGGTAATTCTGGCCATCAGCGACCCTCCTTGATCGAACGCATGCCCTCGGGAGACCGGCCGCCGGCCATCATCATGGCCTTGTAGTCTTCCTCACTCATCCCGCTCATGGTCGACACGGCCTGGACGAAGGAGAGACCATCGGTGGAGAAGATCTTGGCGAGGAAATAGATATTGCCGCCCAGATCGAGCAGGCGGTTATAGTCGCGGTCGAGGACGGCCTGTTTCTGCTCGTCCGTCATCGGCCAGTCTTCAAGATAGGCCTTTTCGTCGGCGAGCCATTTCTCGCGGTTTTCCGCTTTCATCAGGCTCATCGCGAACTGGTTCAGCCAGTAGCCGGCGCGGGCCCGTTTGGTCGTGTAGACGCGCGTGCCGGGGATGTCGTCAAACTCGGCAAGGTATTCATGGATGTCCTGGGTCACAGGCCACGCTCCTTCAATTGTGCGTCCAGACGCGGATAGACGCGGCGGGCATTGCCTTCGAAAATGGCGTGCCGGGTCTCCGGTGAGAGATCGAGGGCTTCGACATAGCGTTTCGTGTCGTCGAAATACTGGCCCGTGGTCGGATCGATACCGCGTACGGCTCCGACCATTTCCGACCCGAACAGGATGTTCTTGTGATCGATCACGTCGAACAGGAGATCGATGCCGGGCTGGTGGTAGACGCAGGTGTCGAAATAGACATTGCGCATGACATGTTCATCCAGCGGCGGTTTGGACAACATGTCCGCCAGGCCGCGATACCGGCCCCAATGATAGGGCACACCGCCCCCGCCATGCGGAATGATCAGTCGCAAATCCGGGAAATCCCGGAACAGGTCGCCTTGCAGGAATTGCATGAAGGCAATCGTGTCGGCCGCGATGTAGAAGGCGCCCGTCGCGTGCAGGCCCGGATTGCAGGATCCCGAGACGTGGATCATGGCCGGAACGTCCAGCTCGCACATCTTCTCGAACATCGGATACCAGTACTTGTCCGTCAGCGGCGGGTGCTTGAAATGGCCACCGCCGGGATCCGGATTGAGATTGCATCCGACGAAGCCCAGCTCGGTGACGCAGCGCTCCAGTTCGGCCACCGAGGCTTTCAGGTCGGCTTCCGGCGATTGCGGCAGCTGGCAGACCCCGATGAAGGTCTCGGGATAGAGGTCGATCACGCGCTTGATCAGGTCATTGCAGCGGCGCGACCACTCCAGGGATACCGTCTGGTCTCCGACATGGTGGGCCATGGCGGACGCGCGTGGCGAAAAAATGGTCATGTCGGCCCCGCGCTCGCGGACCAGGCGCAACTGGTTCGCCTCGACGGATTCCCGGATCAGCTCATCGGGGATGTCCGGATAGGGCGGTGGTGCCTCGCCCTTTGCAAAGGCGGCTTTCTGGGCCTCCCGCCAGTCATTGTGTGGTGCGGGCGCGGTCGTGTAGTGGCCGTGACAATCAATGATCAGGGTCATTCGGCGGCTGCCTTGCTGGCTTGAGCGATGAGGTCGAGCTTTTCATCGAGCGTGTCCGGCAGATGGGCCGGCGGATTTTCTCCCAGCGTGCGCTGCCAACTGGCCGTCGCGCTGGCGAGGAGCGGATTGATCGACATGGCGGTCAGCATGGCCGCGACCTCGTCCATCTCCGCCGCGCGGCGTTTGCCATGCGTCAGCATGCGGTCGAGATTATAGTCGGCCTGCTCGGCCCACTCTTCGCCGAGCGAGGCGCGGATTTCGTCCATGACACCGGCCTGGTGGGCGGCCATGGCGCAGCAGGCGCTCAACGCCTCGCGGCCTTTGACCATGATCGAGCGGATCATCTTGATGGCGGAAGCCCGGCCGACTTCGGTTCCGACGCTTCGCACATCGGTGAAGCCGGCCGAGCGGAGGAGGGTCACGGCGGGGTCAGCCTGTGGCCCACTGACCAGAAGCGGCGTGGACAGACGCTTTGGCAGGACGGGAGACATCACGGCGACATCGACATAGTGGGCCCCGCATGCATCGATTTTTTGTGCCGCCGCACGCTTGGTGTCCGGGGCCACCGAGTTGAAATCGAGATAGAGCGTTCCGGCGCTCAGGTATTGGGTGGCGTTGATCGCGGCCGTCAGCGCCTGGTCGGCTGTAACCACGCTGATCGCCGCTTCGGCCTGGGTCAGGGCGTCGTCCAGCGTCGGGCTGCAGGTGACGGAATGGGTTTCACACGCAGCTTCCAGCCCGACGCGGGTCGCGTCGGTATCGACCAGCCGGTCATAAGCCCGGCTGGCTGCGGTCCAGGTCGAAGCGCCGGTGAAAGCCCGGGCCGCCTCGCCAAATCCGATGAAAGCAATCTGTGCAGTCATGGCGTCCTCGCTAGTGGGTTTGACGGAAGGCCGCTAATCGGAAACGCGGTACTTCCATAAGTGAATTCGAACTTTGGTGATTTTTACCGGGTCGGTGCGACACGCTTCAGCAAATCGATGAAGCGGGCTTCCATGGCCGTCGGACGCCAGTCCTTTCGATGGGTCAGGCCAATGGTTCGGCTCATCCATTCCGGTCCGGTACAGACGATCCGCAGGCGATTGGTTTCCAACTCGACGCTGACCTGGTCCGGCGAGAGCAGGCTGAGATAGTCGGTGGAGAGCAGCATGTTCCGGATCGTGATAACGGATCCGCATTCCACCGGGACGCGGGGCGGTTCGAGACCGGCCTCCCCGAAAAACAGCTCCAATTGTTCCCGCAGGGGGATGCCCGGGCCGGGGGCGGCCCAGGGATAGGGCGTGAGATCGGCGACCGTGATGGCCCTGTCCAGGTGAAAGATCGGGTGCGCGCTGCGGGCCATGACCACCGGGCGGTCGACGAACAGGGGAAGTTGCGCCACGTCCGGACCGGGAGCGGGGTCACGCAGGGCGCCGAGCAGCATGTCCAGATCCCCATCGCGCAAGGGTTCGATCAGTTCGGCATGCGACCCGTCGGTAATGGCAATCTCCACATCCGGATCTCTGGCATGAAACGCGACAGCCGCGTCTGGCAGGATGCGGGCCCGAGACAGGGGCATGGAGCCCACGCGGATTTTGCCGCGGCTCAGACCGCGCAGGGCGGCAAGTTCGACGAGGGCGGATTCGATCTCGATCTGGGCCAAGCGCAGGGCTCGGGCCAGAAGGCGGCCGCGCCGGGTGATCTCAAGCCCGCGACCGCGCCGCGCCACCAGGGATTGGCCCAAAGACAATTCCAGATCACTCACGGCGCGGTGCAGGGAGGCCTTGGAGACGCCCAGACGGGCGGCCGCCGATCCATACCCGCCCGTCGTGGACAGCGCGATGAAGGCCCGCGCCCGTGCATTGGTCAGATGCGGGGATTGCAGGCGTTCCAGTGCGGCCGAGATCCGGGGGTAAATGAGTTGGGCGGCAGCGGTTGGCCGCATGCCGGTGGACTGTCTTTCAAACAGGACTTCATCCAGCTGGTTCTCCAGCCGGTTGATCGCCTGCGTCACCGCGGGCTGCGACAAATTAATAGCGGAGGCCGCGGCGGCTACCGTGCCAAGGTCAAACGTGCGGATGAAAGCCCGCAAATGACGGATGTTGAGGTCCCAGGGTTCCATTGATCACAGTCAGCTTAAACTTATAGCGTGGCCACAGTTTGAATTTTGTTATGGCGAAGGCAAGCCCTACCGCTCTAGGCACGAAAAATCAGGACCGATTCATGACCGGCGTCGTCGTACAGAATATCCAGCGTGCCAATCCCGATGTGGTGGAAGCCCTCGGTGCGTGCGGCGTTGCGACGGTCCACGAAGCCCAGGGCCGCAAGGGCCTGCTGGCCTCCTACATGCGCCCGATCTATTCGGGATCCCGAATAGGCGCTTCGGCTGTCACGATCTCCTCGCCGCCCGGCGACAACTGGATGCTGCACGTCGCGATCGAGCAGTTGAAGGCGGGTGACATTCTCGTCCTGGCACCGACCTCACCCTGCACGGACGGGTATTTTGGCGACTTGCTCGCGACTTCGGCCCAGGCTCGTGGTTGCCGGGGCCTGATTATTGACGCCGGGGTCCGCGATGTGGCCGACCTCAAGGAGATGGACTTTCCGGTCTGGTCCCGCGCCATCTGCGCCCAGGGAACGGTGAAGAACACGCTCGGTTCGGTGAATGTACCGATCGTCTGCGCCGGTGCGGCCGTCAATCCGGGTGACATCATCGTCGCCGATGATGATGGCGTCTGCGTTGTCGCGCGCGACGAGGCGGAAGCCGTTCTGGAAAAGGCAAAAGCCCGCGAAGCGGCAGAAACCGAAAAGCGGGAACGCTTGGCCTCCGGCGAGCTGGGACTGGATATCTACAAGATGCGTGACCGTCTCAAGGAGATGGGATTGCGCTATGTCTGACGGGACCCCCTGCATGTGGATGCGCGGCGGAACGTCCAAGGGGGCGTTCTTCCTGCGGGATGACCTGCCGGAAGCGGCCCAGGCCCGCGATGATTTCCTGCTGCGGGTCATGGGATCGCCCGATGACCGCCAGATCGACGGCATGGGCGGCGCCGACCCGCTGACCAGCAAGGTGGCAGTGGTTTCAGCCTCATCCCGGCCCGGCGTGGATGTCGACTACCTTTTTCTGCAGGTCTTCGTAGACGAGGCGATCGTCTCGGACAGCCAGAATTGTGGAAACATGCTGGCCGGCGTCGGCCCGTTTGCCATCGAGCGGGGCCTGGTCGCCGCCGAGGACGATGAGACACGCGTCTCCATCTTCATGGAAAACACCCGCCAGATTGCCATTGTCCGGATCCAGACTCCGGGCGGGCAGGTGAGTTACACAGGTGAGGCCCGGATTGACGGCGTGCCGGGAAGCCATGCGCCGATCCCGATCGAGTTTCGCGATACGGCCGGCTCCAGTTGCGGTGCGCTCCTGCCGACCCAGCGGGTATTGGACGAGATTGACGGTGTGTCCGTCACCCTGATCGATAATGGCATGCCCTGCGTGGTGCTCGCGGCAGAGGATGTCGGCATCACAGGCTATGAGGATCGTGAAACGCTGGACGCTGATACCGAGCTGAAGGCGCGGTTGGAATCCATCCGCCTGCAGGCGGGACCGGTGATGAATCTGGGCGATGTGCGCGAGAAATCCGTGCCCAAGATGATGCTGGTCGCAATGCCGCAGGCCGAGGGCGCGATTTGTGTTCGGAGTTTCATTCCGCACCGGGCGCACGCCTCGATCGGGGTGCTGGGTGCGGTGACCGTCGCCACGGCCGCCCTGCTGGAGGGGTCCGTGGCCCATCGCTTTGCCCGGGTTCCGGCCGGGGACCGCAAGCGGCTGGATATCGAACACCCGACCGGAGCGATCAGCTGCGACATGGAGCTGGATGAGTCCGGCGCCGTGGCCAGTGCGGCCCTGATCCGCACGGCGCGCAAGCTGATGGATGGCGAGGTGTTCGCATGAGCCGGATCAAGAGCTGGACCGACACGCCGAGCAAGCCCCACTTCGTGCCGCCGCAGGGCGCCGTGGATTCCCACTGTCATGTGTTCGGCCCCCAGGCGCTCTACCCGTTCAGTCCGAAGGCGAAATACATTCCCGAGGATGCGGGCGCGGACGATCTCATCACGCTGCGCGACCATCTCGGCCTGTCCCGCAATGTCATTGTCCAGGCCAGCTGTCACGGCTTCGACAATTCCGCGACCCTGGCGGCGATCGCGGCCTGTGGCCAGGATCGCGCCCGCGGTGTGGCAGTGGTCGATCCGGATATTTCCGATGCCGAACTCAAGGCCCTGCATCAAGGTGGGATGCGCGGCGTTCGGTTCAATTTCCTCAAACGCCTGGTTGACCATGCGCCGAAGGACAAGTTTCTCGAGATCGCGGAGCGTATCGCACCGCTGGGCTGGCATGTGGTCGTCTATTTCGAGGCGGACCTCCTGGAGGAACTCACACCCTTCCTGGAGGCCATTCCGACCACGGTCGTCATCGATCATCTGGGCCGGCCCGATATCGGCCAGGGCCCCGACGGGGCAGACATCACGGCCTTCAAGGCATTGATGGATGCCCACCCGAATTTCTGGACCAAGGTGTCAGGCGCAGAGCGGCTTTCCCTTCAGGGGCCTCCGTTTGATGATTTCGTCGCCGTGATCGCACCGATCGTTGCGCGTTATCCCGACCGCGTTCTGTGGGGCACGGATTGGCCCCACCCGAACATGCAGCATGACATTCCCGATGACGGCCGCCTGGTCGACATCCTGCCCCGGCTCGCGCCGGGCGATGACCTGCTGCGCAAACTGCTGATCGACAATCCCGTGCGGCTGTACTGGCCCGAGGAGGTTGATGGCTGATACCCGCTGCCTGACCGGCGACCGGAGAGAGTCCCGACAGGCGGTTCCTTCAACTCTGACACCTGAATCCGGCCAGAGAGCCGGAGTGAATAATGAGAGACCGGGCCGGCAAAGGCCGGTTTTTGCCAAGGGGAGTGAAAATGACCAGAACCACCAAGATCTGGCTGCTCTGTGGGGCGGCCATGATGGGTGCCTTGTGCATCAATACGGCCGCTCATGCGCAGTCTGAAACGGGCGCCTCCGCGTCCACCGATGTCATCACCGTTACGGCGCGTCGCCGTGAGGAAAACCTGCAGGATACCCCGGTATCCGTGACAGCCTTCACCGGCGACATGCTGGAAGAAGCGCAGATCTTTAATAATGCGACGGACGAGGTCTATCCGATTGCGGGTAACTCCTCGCTTGGAACCGGTAGCGGTTACGCGGAAATCGCCTACGACCGCGGCCGGACCTGGTATATCGGTCTGGAGACCGACTTCTAGCGGTCGCGGCAAACTCTGACGCGGCGCGCCCGGCGGTGACATCCATCGCCGGGCGCGCCCTGTCTTGAAAATGGGGAGATGCATGGACGCCGGCGCGTGGTGGTCCTGCTGATGGAGAGGTCTAGAAATGAGTCAGAATCCCAAAGAACTGATCGAGCAGTCACCCATGGTGACGGCCCAGATCATCGCCGTGAGCATGTGCGTCTTCCTGAACGCTTTGGACGGGTTCGACGTCTTGTCGATCAGCTTCGCGTCACCGGGAATTGCGGCTGACTGGGGTATCGACCGGGCCGCGCTGGGCGTGGTGCTCGCCATGGAACTTGTCGGCATGGCGATCGGCTCCATCATCATCGGCAATCTGGCCGACCGGATCGGACGCCGTCCGGTCATTCTGGGCTGTCTGGTCATCATGGCGGCCGGCATGTTCGCCGCGGCCTTCGCGCATGACATGAACACGCTTCTGGCCTTTCGTTTCGGCACCGGCCTCGGCATTGGCGGCATGCTGGCCGCGACCAATGCGATGGTTGCCGAATTCTCCAACCTGAAGAACCGGTCCCTGTGCGTCACCATCATGGCGGCAGGCTATCCGATGGGCGCCATTGTCGGCGGCTCCATCGCTTCGCTCCTGCTCACCGAATTTCACTGGCGCGCCATCTTCATCTTCGGCGGTGCCGTCACGGCACTCAGCATCCCGCTGGTGCTCGCCCTGCTGCCTGAGTCCGTCTATTTCCTGGAGGCGCGCCGCCCCAAAAAGGCGCTGGACAAGATCAATGCCGTGCTCAAACGCCTCGGCCGCGAAGCCGTTTCGGTCCTGCCGGACCTGACGGCGGACAATGCGCCGAAGGCCGGGTTGAGCACCCTGTTCGGGCCGCGCCTGATCTCGATCACCCTGATCCTGACCCTAGCCTATTTCTTCCATATCATGACTTTCTACTTCATCCTGAAATGGATCCCCAAAATCGTCGTCGACATGGGCTTTGCCGCACCGCTTGCCGGTGGTGTCCTGGTCTGGGCGAATGTCGGCGGCGCCATGGGGGCGGTCCTGCTCGGCATCCTGTCCCAACGCTTTGGCGTGAAGGGGCTGGTAATCGGTGCCATGGTGCTGGGGGCGATCATGGTGGCCGTGTTCGGACGCGGGCAGGAAGACCTTCAGCAATTATCCCTGATCGCGGCTGTCGCCGGCTTCTGTACCAATGCCGGTGTGGTCGGACTCTATGCCCTCTTTGCCCAAGGCTTTCCGACCGAGGTCCGGGCCGGCGGGACAGGTTTTGCCATCGGCGTCGGCCGGGGCGGGGCTGCGCTGGGGCCGATCATTGCCGGACTGCTCTTCGAAGCCGGCGCCGGCCTTCAGGTCGTGGCCATCATCATGGGCTCCGGCTCGCTGATGGCGGCCATCGCGCTGCTGTTCCTGCGGCTCAATCGGGCGCCGGATGCGGTTCCCTCCGAGGCCGACAAGAACGCGGCCTGATCGTCATCCCGACTATCGGGACGTGCCGTTCCGGACTTGGGCAGTGGAGCCAGGCCGCTCTTCTGTTCGGGTCCGGACGGCCTTTTCGGGTGCATAGGCATGCCGGAAATGCTGTCGGCCGGCCGGTGGCGGGGGCGGGTGATGCGCCGTCTTCGTTGAAAACGCATAAAGCCGAAAGCCGCCACCCCCTAGACTGGCCCTCATGATTCAGGGAGGCCGGTGATGGGTCAGTCGCGGACAGTGCTGAAATGGGTGGTCGCCCTCTTGTCGCTGGGCAGTCTGGCAGGCGGTGTGGCCCAGGCGCAGGTTCCCGACACTTCTGTCGCCTCACTTGTACAGGCGACCGGTCCGGTCGGGCCCGCCTACCGGCAGGAAACCGAGCATCAGGTTCGTATTCGCGGTGAGCGCGTCCGCTATCGGGTGGTCGCTGGTGAAACTGTCCTGCGTGACATGGACGGGGCCGAGACCGGCCGGATCTTTGCCTTTTCCTATCTGCGCAGTGATGTCAGCGATCCGGAGCGCCCGGTCCTGTTTGTGTTCAATGGCGGGCCGGGTTCGGCGTCGCTCTGGCTGCATATGGGTGTGATCGGTCCGCGTCGCCTGGTGCTCGACCAGGAAGTGAACCCGTCCAGCGTGCCGCCCTTCGGTCTCACGGATAATCCTTTTTCCGTTCTTGATGTCGCCGACCTGGTCTTCATCGATCCGGTGGGCACCGGGTTCAGCCGGCCTGCGCCCGGTATCGATCCGGCCCGCTTCTGGGGGGTGGATGAAGATGCCGAGTCGATCGCGCAATTCATCGAGCTCTGGCTCAGCGAGCATGGGCGCTGGAATGCGCCGAAATACGTGCTGGGTGAAAGCTATGGATCGGTGCGGGCGGCGGTGCTGCCGCGCGCCCTGATGGGCAGTCCGATCTATAATGGGGTAATGCGGGGCATCACGCTGGACGGGGTCGTCCTGTTGGGCACGACACTGGGCAGTCGTGGAGCGGGCGGTGAAATCCCGGCCGCCGACATTGCGGCAGCGCAGGCGCGCAGCCTGCCCGGACTGGCCGTTACGGCCGCCTATCATGGTCGGGGCCGCACGGATGCGACAGACCCGGTTGCGGCCTATGCGGCGGCTTCGGACTATGCTGCGGGCCCCTATCGTGAGGCATTGATGGCCTTGCAGGCGGGCCGGCTGTCTGCCGCCGACCGGTCAGCGGTCATGGCGCAATTGGAAGCTTTCACGGGGCTGGATGCCGAAACCATCGGCGGGGACCTGTTTGTTTCCGAGCGCGAACTGGCCCGTGCACTCCTGGCGTCGGATGGGCTGGAAGCCGGTCTCTATGACAGCCGCTATACCCTGCCGCTGGATGGCTCGGGCCGCGATCCGGTCGCGGATGATCCGGCCATGGCGCAGTATGTCCCGGGTTTCGTGGCGGCCTTCAACCGGATGCTGTCCGAGGATCTGGGGGTGGAGACCGGCCGGGCCTATACCGCGATCCGCTGGCGTGACCTCCTGGCCAGTTGGAACTGGGCGCGGCGGGGCGTGGCACCGGGCCAGTCCTATGCTGTCGACCTGGCTTGGACAATGCGCCGGAACCGGGATCTGCGGGTCTTTGTGGCGTCGGGTTATTATGATCTCGTCACGACGCCCGCTGACGCGCGCGCGGAGATCGAAGCAGCGGGCCTGCCCGCAGACCGGATCCGGTTCGAGAACTACCCGTCCGGGCACATGCTCTATCTCGGCGGAACGGCGCAGGCCTTTGCAGACGACCTGCGCGCATTCCTGACAGAAGATTGAGGGCCGTCCGGATCAGGTCTTGGCTTTGACCTTGTGGATGCCGAGCATGTCAAAAACGGCCTTCTCGTAGAAGGGTTCGCCGACACCGCGTTTGATCTTGCCGAGGAAATAGCTTTCGAAGGCCCCCTTCGCCATGTGGACCCAGCCGCCATCGGCGGACCAGTTCACATTGCGGGGCGGGATTTGCGGCATGGCTACGAAGGCCACGCCGCCATCGCCGAAATCGGCCAGGCAGACGGCGTTCCAGGTCGCCAGGTTTTCCGCCGGCTTGCCATCGAAGTCGGCACGCAGATTGCGGGCCGTGGCGACCACCATGGATTCGATCATGAAGCCGGTTTTCGGCACACCCACCGGGACCGGGTAATTCCCGACCGGCGGAATGGCGACACAAACGCCGATCCCGAAAATGTTCTTCCAATTCGGATTGCGCTGGTACTCATCGACCAGGATGAAGCCCCGCGGATTGACCAGGCCTTCGACGTCACGGACGGCATCAATGCCCCGGAAGGCCGGCAGCATCATGGAATAGCCGAAGGGGAGTTCATGGGTCTTCTTGACCGAACCGTCCTCGGCGACTTCCTCGACATGCATCACCCCGTCTTCGACCTTGGTGACACGGGCGGAGGTGATCCACTTGATGTGCCGGTTGCGCATTTCGCTTTCAAGCAAGCCCTTGGTGTCACCCACACCATCCAGGCCCAGATGGCCGATATAGGGTTCGGACGTGACAAAGGTCATCGGCACCTTGTCGCGGATTTTCCGCTTGCGCAGATCGGTCTCCAGGATCATCGCGAACTCGTAGGCGGGACCGAAACAGGACGCCCCCTGAACGGCGCCGACTACGATCGGGCCCGGGTTTTTCACAAAGTCCTGCCAGCGCGTATTGGAGTCGGCCGCATGGTCGACATGGCAGATGGATTCGGTGAAGCCGCCATGCGGGCCGAGACCCTCGATCTCGTCAAAGGCGAGTTGGGGGCCGGTAGCGATGACCAGATAGTCATAGGTCAGGCGCTCGCCGTTATCGAGTTCCAGGGCATTGTCCTGTGGCACCACTTTCGTGGCAGCCGCGTGGATGAAATCGATGCCCTTCTTCTTGAACATCGGGGCCAGTTCGACCTTGATCTGCTCCGGCTTGCGCCAGTCCACCGCGACCCAGGGGTTGGAAGGGGTGAAGTGGAAAGTCGCAGAATCCGAGACGACCGTGATGCGGTCTTCCTTCCGGAGTTCCTTGCGGGCCTCAAGGGCCATGGGGACGCCGCCGAGACCGGCACCGAGGACAACAATATGGGCCATTTCATTCCTCCCGTTATGTCCGGCGTCTCCTGATGGCGCCGATTGTGTTCAGGCCTTGCCCTCCAGGGCATCAGCGGCCGTACAGAATTGCGATTTCAGGTGATGCAGGATGCCGACACAGCGCGGGTCCGCGATGGAATAGTGGACCTGGAGCCCATCCTTGCGGCCGGAGACCAGGCCTTCGGTCCGCATCTTGGCCAGGTGCTGGGACATCGCCGACTGGGACAGGTCCGCAATCTCGCACAATTCGCTCACCGTGGTTTCGCCCATGGCGAGACGGCACAGGATGAGCAGGCGTTTTTCATTCGCCAGCTGTTTGAGAAAGCCGGCGGCTTCGCCAGCCTGGGACTGGAGGTCCTGGATTTGCGGGTCGGGCGAGGTCAAACGCACCTCCTGAATTAGTTGACACTAAATTAGTCTCTACTATATTAGGTGTCAATCATATTGTTGAACACGGCAGGAGCCAGCCATGAGCCTTCGCGAACTTGATCCGAAAACCGTGCATGACGCCGTTCAGGCCGGGAGTGCTGTTATCATCGACGTGCGTGAGCCGCGCGAGTTTGCAACAGAGCGGCTGCACGGGGCGTCTTTGCATCCCTTGTCCACCTTCGATCCCCAATCCATCCCCGTCGACAAGACGCGAGACGTGATCTTGCAATGCGGCTCCGGCAAGCGTTCCATGGACGCCCTGCAGCGTTGTGAAGCGGCCGGTGTCGCGATCACAGCCCATCTCAAGGGCGGACTCATGGCTTGGAAAGCGGCCGGCCTTCCCACCGTCACGATCGACCCGGCAACGGGTCAGGTCATTGACCCGAAATAGGTGATCTCATGGCGACCGGTCTCATCCTCAGCCTCGTCCTGGCCACGGCCAGTCTGCAATCTGCCGAGACCCACACGGTAGAGCAGACCGAAATTTCCGACCGCAAGGCCGTGTTCGCGACTGTCGAAAGTGTCGACACGATCACGGCGCGGGCACGGATTGGTGGCACCATCGGTCAATTGCAGGTCGATGAGGGCGATTCCGTTGAGGCCGGTGATGTCCTCGCCGTTGTCGTGGACGACCGTCTCGCCCCGCAGATTGCGGCGGCCAATGCCACCGCCAATGCGCTGGCGGCCCAGTATGCCCAGGCCGAAACCGACCTGGAGCGGGCTGAAGACCTTTATGAGCGCGGGATTTACCCGCAGGCCCGCCTCGATCAGGCGCGCACGCAGGTGGATGTCGTTGAAGGCCAGCTCGCCGCTGCCCGGCGGTCCCGCGACGTGCTGGTCCAGCAGTCGCGGGAAGGCGATGTGCTGGCGCCGGCCAGCGGTCGCGTTCTCGCCGTACCGGTGACCTCCGGCAGCGTCATCATGCCGGGTGAGGCCGTCGCAACAATCGCGTCGGAGCTGTACCTGCTTCGCCTGCGCCTGCCCGAACGCCATGCCCGGAGCATTTCCGAAGGTGATCCGGTCGAGATCGGCATGTCCGCGCTTGGCAATGAAGTCGCGTCAACGGGCCGGATCCGCCAGGTCTACCCGCGGATCGAGGACGGTCGGGTTGTGGCCGATGCCGTTGTGGACGGTCTGGGTGATTTCTTCGTGGGCGAGCGTGTGCGGGTGCATGTCACCGTGGATGCCCGCCATGCCATCCTGATCCCCGCCGACTTCATCGATACGCGCTATGGCGTCGACTATGTCCGCCTTCAGCTGGGCAATGGTCATGTGACGGAAATTGTCGTCCAGCGGGGCCTTGAAACCGCGCGGGGCGTGGAAATCCTTTCCGGCCTCTCCGCCGGTGATGTCCTGGTGCAGCCATGAAGCTCGGTCTGTCGGGAAATCTCGCTCGCGCCTTCATCAGGTCGCCGCTGACGCCTCTCATCCTGATGGCTGCCCTGGCCATGGGTTTCCTGGCCCTGATGGTGATCCCGCGTGAGGAAGAGCCGCAAATCTCCGTGCCGATGGTGGATGTCATGGTGCGGGCCGATGGCCTGCGCGCCACGGATGCGGTCGAGCTGATCACGGAACCGCTGGAAGCCATTGTCCGCTCCATCAACGCCGTCGAACATGTCTATTCCCAGACCGAGGATGACCAGGTCATGGTCACCGCGCGGTTCGAGGTCGGCACGGATGCCGATGATGCGATCCTGCGCGTGCATGAACGTCTTCGCGCCAATATGGACCGGATGCCGCTGGGTATTCCGGAACCCCTGGTCGTCGGCCGGGGTATCAATGATGTGGCGATCGTTGCCCTGACCCTGTCACCGCGCCCCGAACTGGCGGACCGCTGGGATGACAATGCGCTCTACAATATCGCCGAGGAGTTGCGGACTGCGCTGATGTCGGTCGAGGATGTCGGCCTGACCTATCTCACCGGCGGCCGGGCGGACCAGATCCGCGTCGAGCCGGATCCGGAGCGCCTTTCGCTTTATGGCGTGACCCTGCAGCAATTGGCCGGACGCATTGCCGAGGCCAACCGCGCCTTCCCGGCCGGGCGTGTTTCCGCGGTCGACCAGACCCGGACTGTCGTCGCCGGCCAGACCCTTCAGGGCCAGCCTGATATAGGCCTTCTCCTGCTGACCGCGCGCGATGGCCGGCCGGTCTATGTCCGGGATGTGGCCGATGTCGTGATCGGTCCGGAACCGGCCGACTCGCGCGCCTGGATGCTGACCCGTGACGGTCATGAAGGCGCCTGGACGCGGACCCCGGCCGTGACCCTTGCCATTGCCAAGCGCGAAGGGGCCAATGCGGTCGTCGTTTCGGAGCACATCATCGAACGCCTCGAACTCTTGCGCGGCGGCCTGATCCCGGAGGGGATCGATGTGACCGTGACGCGCAATTACGGCGAGACCGCGAACGAGAAGGCCAATGAGCTTCTCTTCCACCTCGCCCTGGCGACCGTGTCGATCGTTCTCCTGGTCACTTTCGTGATCGGTTGGCGGGAAGGCCTTGTGGTGTTCGTGGTCATTCCCACGACCATTCTCCTGACCCTGTTTGCCTCCAATCTGATGGGCTACACGATCAACCGGGTCTCGCTGTTCGCCCTGATCTTCTCGATCGGTATCCTGGTCGATGACGCGATCGTGGTGATCGAGAATATTGCCCGCCACTGGGGCATGAAGGATGGCCGCCCGCGCGTGCAGGCAGCTGTGGAGGCGGTGGCCGAAGTGGGCAATCCCACCATTGTTGCGACGCTGACTGTGGTGGCGGCCCTCCTGCCCATGCTTTTCGTGTCCGGTCTGATGGGCCCCTACATGGCGCCGATCCCGGTCAATGCGTCGGCCGCGATGATCTTTTCCTTCTTCGTCGCCATGGTGCTGACGCCCTGGCTGATGCTGGTCATTGCCGGACGCCGCAAGGGTGATGTTCATGGCCATGCCGAGGGCCATGAGGGTCCTTTGGGCAGGGCCTATCGCAAGGTCGCTGGCTGGGTCGTGAAGTCCCGGCGCAATGCCTGGATCCTGCTGCTGAGCGTGGGGGTGCTGACCCTGGGATCCATGTCCCTGTTCGGCTTCCAGGCCGTGACGGTGAAACTCCTGCCGTTCGACAACAAGTCGGAATTCCAGGTCATTGTGGACCTGCCGGAAGGTGCCACGCTGGAGCGGACGGAGCGCGTGCTGATGGCCGCCGCCGACCGCCTGGCAGAACTGCCCGAGGCCACGCATATCCAAGCCTATTCCGGCACCTCCGCCCCGTTCAATTTCAACGGTCTGGTGCGCCACTATTATCTGCGCAGCCGCCCGGAACAGGGCGATCTCCAGGTCAATCTGGAGGCCAAGCACCATCGGGACCGGTCCTCGCACGAGATTGCGCTGGAAGCCCGCGAGCTGCTGGCCGACCTCGACCTGCCCGCGGGCACCAGTATCCGGATTGCGGAAATCCCGCCGGGCCCGCCCGTGATCGCGACCCTGCTCGCCGAAATCTATGGTCCCGATGCGGAAACCCGCCGGGCTGTGGCCCGCGAAGTGCGCGGCGTGTTCAACGAGATCGACTACATCGTCGACACTGACGACAGTTTCGGCGAGCCACGTCCGCGCCTGCGGATCGCGATCGACCAGGACAGTCTGGAATATTTCGGCGTCCAGCAATCGGATGTCTATGACACGATCGCGGCCCTGATCGGCGGCATGCCGGTGGGCTATTCCCATCGCGGTGAAGGCCGTAACCCGGTCGAAATCGCCGTGGCCCTGCCGCGCGGGGACCGCAACTGGACCGAACGTCTGGCCTCGACCCCGGTGCCGGCGAACACGCTGCCGGGCAACCGGACCGTGGTCGAATTGGGCGATGTTGTCTCGGTCAGCGAGGAGCCGGGCTCCTATCCGATCTTCCGCCGGGATGGCCGCTCACTGGAAATGGTGATGGGCGAACTGGCGGGCGCCTTCGAAGCCCCGATCTATGGCATGTTCGCTGTCCAGGATGCCATTGCCGGGCATGACTGGGGTGACCTGCCCCAGCCGCAGATCCGCATGTATGGCCAGCCTGAGAGCGATGAAGATGTCACCCTGCTCTGGGACGGCGAGTGGGAGATCACCTATGTGACGTTCCGTGACATGGGTGCCGCCTTCATGGTGGCCCTGTTGGGCATCTATGTCCTGGTCGTGGCCCAGTTCGGATCCTTCCGGGTGCCGCTGATCATCCTGACGCCGATCCCGCTGACCTTCATCGGCATCATGCTGGGGCACTGGATGTTCGGGGCCGCCTTCACGGCGACCTCCATGATCGGCTTCATCGCCCTCGCCGGCATCATCGTGCGGAACTCCATCCTCCTGGTGGACTTCATCCGGCACAGCGCCGGTCCGGGCGAGCCCCTGCGGGAAACCCTGCTGAATGCCGGGGCGATCCGTTTCAAGCCGATCCTGCTGACCGCCCTGGCGGCCATGATCGGTGCGGCGGTGATCCTGGGCGACCCGATCTTCCAGGGGCTGGCCATCTCGCTCCTGTTCGGGCTGGCCTCGTCCACCCTGCTGACCGTGCTCGTCATCCCGGCCATCTACATCGTCTTCAAGGACGGTGATGCCCCTTATCAACCCAAATCCTCGGACACCGAAACGGCGTCCGGTGGAGCCGAGCAAGGAGACCCCTCATGACCCTCGGACGTGCTGTAATGATGTTTGCCGGTTTCATGGCCATGTTGTCGGCGGTCCTGGCCTGGCTCGTGAGCCCCTGGTTCCTGCTGCTGACCGGCTTTGTCGGTCTCAACCTGATGCAGACCAGCGTGACCGGCTTCTGTCCGGCCGCGATGATTTTCAAGGCGATGGGGCTGCAGGAAGGCCGTTGCGACTTCCGCTAACCGTTCAATCCTGTTTGGGTTTGAGCACGGCGACGGCGAAAAGCTGACCGGCATCGGTAAGGAAATCGGCGATTTCCCACCCGCCCCGGTCGGCGATCGCGGCAAAGGCTTCGCGCGTGTATTTGCGGCTGTTCTCGGTGTGGATGCTCTCACCCGCCGCAAACGCGATGGGCGTGCCCGCCACGGTCACGGTCTGGTCCTTGTCACTGACCAGATGCATCTCGATCCGGCTGAGTTCGGCATTCCAGCGCGCCTCGTGATGGAAGGCTGACAGGTCGAAATCCGCGCCGATTTCCCGATTCATCCGGCGCAGGAGGTTGAGATTGAAGTTGGCGGTGACCCCCGCAGCATCATCATAGGCCTCGACCAGGGTCGTTGTGTCCTTGACCAGATCCAGACCCAGGATCAGCGCCTTGATCCCCGGCCAGTGGCGCAGCCGGTCCAGCATGGCCGCCGCCGTGTCATGCGGCAGGTTGCCGATCGTCGACCCCGGGAAAAATGCCGTCTTGGGCTCTGCATCAAGTGCGGCCGGCAGGCGGATGTCCTGCGTGAAATCCCCGACGACCGGCCGGATCGGCGTGCCGGGATAGGCCTCGCGGAGTCCCTTGGCCGTCTCCTCGAGGAAATCGGCAGAAATATCAACCGGGACATAGGCCCCCAGCTGTGAGGCGGCATCCAGCAGGATGCGGGTTTTCACACTGGCACCACTTCCCAGCTCCACCAGAACCGTGCCGGGATCCAGAACCTGGCTCAGCGCGCTGATCTCGTCCTTGAGGATGCGGGTCTCGGTTCGGGTCGGGTAGTATTCGGGCAATTGCGTGATCTGTTCGAAGATCGCGCTGCCTTCGGCATCATAGAGCCATTTGCTGTCCAGCCATTTCGGGTCGGCCTGCAGGCCCTCCAGGGCCGAGGCGGCAAAATCCCGGTCGCGGATGATTGCGCTGTCCATCTCAGACATCCTTTGCCAGGCGAAGGCCCAGCATTTGCCAGCGTTGGTGGGGATAGAAGAAGGTGCGGTAGCTCGGGCGCATCTGCGCCTGCGGCGTGGCGCAGGATCCCCCGCGCAGCACCATCTGGTTGATCATGAATTTGCCATTGTACTCGCCGATCGCACCGGCGCTCGGCCGGAAGCCGGGATAGGGCGAATAGGCGCTCTGCGTCCATTCCCAGACATCGCCCCAAGCCCCCGTGCCGGGCAAGGGCCGGAACATGCCGTTATCGGCAAAGTTCCCGGACATTGGCGTATCGCGGAAAGCGATCTCGTTCTCGGCTTCGGTCGGCAGGCGGGCCCCCGCCCAGCGGGCATAGGCGTCGGCCTCGTAATAGCTGACATGCACCACCGGCGCGTCCAGCGCCACCGGTTGCGGTCCGCGCAGCGTATAGGACCAGTATTCGTCATCCTGTTGCCACCAGTAGAGCGGGCTGTCCCAGGCTTCGCGTTCGCGCACGGCCCACCCGTCCATCAGCCAGAGCTCCGGCGTGGCATACCCGCCATCGCGCATGAACTCGATCCAGTCGCGATTGGTCACCGCCCGATTGGCCATCCGGAAGGCTGGCTGGAAGACCCGGTGCCGGGGCGTCTCGCAATCGAAGGCAAAACCGCGCCCGTCATGGCCGATTTCGGTGAGTTGTTCGTCATGCCGGACGAAGTCCAGCTCCGGCGCGCGCGTGACCCGGAGCGGTTCCGGGTCCTTGTAAGCTGGCAGGAGCGGATTGAAGGACAGGCCGTGCAGGAGGTCGGTCACCAGGAGTTCCTGGTGCTGCATCTCGTGGTGACAGCCCAGTTCGACCAGGGCGGTGATGGTGTCCAGATTGGCCGGAGTTTGATCCAGCAGCGCCATCAGCGCGTCTTCCACATGGTGCCGGTAATCCAGTACGGCCTGAAGGTCCGGCCGGGAGATCAGGCCCCGCTTGTCCCGGGCATGGCGGGGGCCGGCCTGGACATAATAGGAGTTGAACAGGATGGCGAAGCGCTCATCCGGCGAGACATAGCCCGGCTGATGCGGGCGCAGGATGAACTCCTCGAAAAACCAGGTCGTGTGGGCCAGATGCCATTTGGCCGGGCTCGCATCCTCCATCGACTGAAGCATCATGTCTTCCGCGTTCAGCGGTGCCACGAGCTCCAGGGTTCTGGAACGCACGTTCTGGAAAAGCGGAATGACATCCTGCGGGGCCGGGCTGGTGGGGCTGGCGGCCAAGCTCATGGATCATCCTCGGGGTCGCTGCCATGAGAGGGTGGAGTCCCATTCCAACGCGAAACGTTGCCGAGGGAAACCTCTCTCACCAAAAAAAGAGACAAGTGTCTGAGTAGATGGCTTGCCACAGGCGGTGTGTCGACCTGAGATGCAGGGCAACGGTTTCAACTCCGTGTGAGGAGGGCGCGATGACCCGATCTGTGTTTTCCGGCTGCATGCCGGCCCTGATGACGCCCTGCGATGCGGACGGGAAGCCGGACTTCGATCAATTGGTGAAGACCGCACAAGCGCTCATTGCGGCCGGCATGGATGCCGTTGTCTATTGCGGGTCCATGGGAGATTGGCCGCTCCTGAGTGATGAGCAGCGATGTGAAGGCACGGCGCGCCTGTGTGCGGCCGGGATTCCGGTCGTGGTGGGAACCGGGGCCCAGAACACGCAGCGGGCTGTGGCGATCGTGGAGCATGCCGCCCGCGCCGGTGCGGCCGGTCTCATGGTCATCCCCCGCGTCCTGTCGCGCGGGATTTCCCCGGCGGCCCAGCGTGCCCATTTTGCCGCGGTACTCGGTGCAGCGCCGGACCTGCCGGCCGTGATCTACAACTCGCCCTATTACGGGTTCGAGACCCGGGCCGATCTCTTTTTCGACCTGCGCAAGGACCATCCCAACCTGATCGGTTTCAAGGAATTCGGTGGCGCTTCGTCGCTCAGCTATGCCGCCGAACATATCACCAGTGGCGATGATAATCTGACCCTCATGGTGGGCGTCGATACCCAGGTCTTCCATGGCTATGTGAATTGCGGCGCGACCGGCGCGATCACCGGCGTCGGAAACGCCCTGCCGCGGGAAGTCCTGCGCTTGGTCGAATTGTCAAAGCGGGCAGCGGCGGGCGATGCCGGGGCCCGGCGCCTGGCCCTGGAGCTGAGTGAGGCGATGATGGTGCTGGCGACCTTCGATGAAGGCCCGGACCTGGTCCTCTACTACAAGCGGCTCATGGTGTTGGAAGGGCATGAGGCCTATCGCCACCAGCTCTACGCCAGCGATGCGCTGACCCCGTCCCAACAGGCCTTCGTGGATGACAGTTGGAGGCGCTTCCGTGCCTGGTGGGACAGCTGGCCCGGTGCGCAGGACTAGGGCCCGGTCATGCGGGTCATCGACAGCCATACGGGTGGCCAACCGACACGGGTGATCATAGAGGGCGGTCCGGATCTGGGGCGCGGCCCCCTGTGGGAGCGCCGCCGGATCTTTGCCGAACGCTTTGATGCCTATCGACGCCGCTGTGTTCTGGAGCCGAAATGCTCGGACGCCATGGTGGGGGCCCTTCTGTGCGAGCCGGACGATCCGGAGGCGGCAGCAGCCGTCATCTTTTTCAACACGTCCGGCTATCTGGGCATGTGTGGACACGGCACGATCGGACTGGGGGTCACGCTGGCGTGGCTGGGCTTGATGAAACCCGGCGCGCATGTCCTGGAAACACCGGTGGGGGCCGTTGCCCTCGACCTGCTGGATGCCAACACGGTCCGCTTTGAGAATATTCCAAGTGACTGCCTGGCCCTCGATGTGGCGCTGGAAGTCCCGGATCTGGGGCGGGTCATCGGTGATATCGCCTGGGGCGGCAACTGGTTCTTTCTCGTGGACGCCGCCCAATTGGGCGAGGACGGGCTGGACCCGGCCCGTATCGACATCCTGGCCCGCAAGAGCTGGGCGATCCGCAGGGCTTTGGCTGAACAGGGCTTCACGGGGCGTGACGGGGCCGAGATCGATCATATCGAAATCACCACGGCGCGAGCTGGATCGGGGGCGAACAGCCGGAACTTCGTCCTGTGCCCGGGCGGGGCCTATGATCGCTCGCCCTGCGGCACGGGCACCAGTGCCAAACTGGCCTGCCTGGCCGCGCGGGGACAGCTGGCACCGGGCCAGGACTGGGTGCAGGAAAGCGTAATCGGCAGCCGTTTCCAGGCCCGCTACCGGCCGGGTGCGAGCGGGATCATTCCCAGCATTACGGGGCGGGCCCATGTCTTCGCCGACGCGCACATCCTGTCGGACCCTGCGGACCCCTTCGGCCTGGGCATTCCGGCGCTCTAGCCATACCGACTACCGTAAAATCGAGGAAAGTTGGCTCTATCGCGAGACGTCGGGGCGAACCCGGATTGCGGAAGGCCGCTCAAGAGGCTTGCCAATCCGGTCGGCGGACGCGCATCATCCGCGCCATAAAACAAGCCGGGGAGACAGGGTATGCCGCAGGCGAGCGCCAACGGGATCACGATCGAGTACGACATTCACGGGCCGGACAATGGGGCTCCGCTGGTTCTGATCACCGGGCTGGGATCGCAAATGACGCGCTGGCCCCTGAGTTTTCTCGATGCACTGGCAGAGCGTGGTTTCCGGATTGTCTATTTCGACAATCGCGACATGGGGCTGTCGACGCATTTCACCTCCGCGGGCATCCCCGACTTCAAGGCGGTCGTGAAAACGGCGGCCGGCGGGCAGACGCCTGACGTGCCTTACCGGTTGGATGACATGGCCGCGGATGTCGTGGGCTTGATGGATGCGCTGGGGCTGGAAAAGGCGCATCTGGCCGGAGCCTCCATGGGCGGCATGATCGGTCAGCTCGTCGCGGCGGATCATGGCCATCGGGCCCTGTCCCTCACCTCGATCATGTCGACGACGGGCAATCCCGACCTGCCGCGCTCCACCCCGGAAGCCCAGGCCATGCTGGCCACGCCGACCCCGGATCCGGTGTCGGACCGCGAGGCCTTCCTGGAACGGGCGGTGGAGTCGAGCCGCGTGATCGGATCGCCCGCCTATCCGATTGATGCGGACACCCTGAAGGCCCGCGCCGCGGCTGATGCAGACCGCTGCTACAATCCCGCCGGCTTTGCCCGGCAGTACGCCGCCATACTGGCCGCGCCGGATCGCCGGAAGAAGCTGGCCGGCATCGCCTGTCCGGTGATGGTTGTGCACGGTGCGGATGATCCGCTGGTCACAGTGGAGGGCGGAAAAGACACGGCTGCCTCGATCCCGGGATCCACGCTGGAAATCATCGAGGGCATGGGGCACGACCTGCCGCCGCAAGTGCATGACCGGGTCGCGTCAGCCATTGCGCAGGTTGCAGGGCTCTAGCTAAACCTCCGGCATGGCCTCGGCCGGCATGATCGCGCCGTGATGGCCGACCACGAGACGCGCCAGTTCGCCGCCCCGCCGCGCGGCTTCATCCAGGCTTGCCCCTTCGATCAGGCCCGCCAGGGCGCCGGCATTGAAACTGTCGCCCGCCCCGGTCGTGTCGACGACCCGCTCGGCGGGTGTGACCGGAAAGGCCTGGCAGGTCTCGCCGTTTGAAATCCAGCCGCCTTTCGCGCCCTGCTTGGCGATGACATGCGGCGTTCCGGCTTCGTGCCAGCGTGAGATATGCGCCTCAGGCTCCGCCGCGCCGAACAGAAGATCTTCATCGTCCAGCGAGGGCAGGACGAGATCGATCTGGCGCGCGAGCGCGGTGAAGAGCTGGCGGGCCTCGTCGCGATCCGGCCAGCCGCGCGGGCGGAAATTGGGATCGAACACGATCTGGCCGCCCCGGGCCCGGACGGTGCCGATGAGATCGATCAGACGGCCTCGCCCTGCGGCATCCAGGATCGACAGGGTGATCCCCGAGAAATAGAGCCAGTCTGCGGACGCGGCGGCCTCGATCGCGGCGTCGCTTTCCGGCAGGGCGAACATGTCGCGCGCTGCGGATTCGCCGCGCCAATACTGGAAGCTGCGCTCGCCGCTGGCATCGGTCTCGATGGCGTAGAGGCCGGGGATGCGCACCGGGTGGCGCAGGACGAGGTCTGTTTTCATCCCTTCCGCCTGCCAGGCTTCGATCATCGCCTCGGAATAGGGATCCTGACCCAGAGCGGTGAAATAGGCCGGTGCGTGACCCAGACGGCTCAGATAGACCGCCGTATTCAGCGTGTCGCCGCCCTGGCGGAGCGTGAAGCTGGAGCCGAGCGCCGACACTCCGGACTGGCCGGAGAGTTCCAGCATGGCTTCGCCGAGGATGACGATACGGGGTCCGGACATGGGGCGTGGCTCCAGTTTTCAGATCGGCGCGGACTTTAGGCGGGTTTCGCGTCCGGCGTGAAGCGGGCTGACAGTGATTGCAGGTGAAGACTTCACTCGCCTGCCGTCCATGTCATGCTGCGCCGCATCTGCTTCGTGTTTGTGATGGCCCCGATGAGCTTGCCCCGCCTGTCTCCCGATTGTCTTGAAGCGCTCGACGCATCGATCCAGCGTCCGGCCTATGCCCGTGACGCAGCGGCGGGGATTGTCCATCTCGGCGTGGGAGCCTTCCATCGGGCGCACCAAGCGGTCTATTTCGACCAGCTCATGGCGCAGGGCGAGGCCGGCTGGCAGATCCGCGGTGCGTCCCTGCGATCCCCCCGCGTGGCGGAGCAGCTCAATCCGCAGGGCGGGCTCTATACCGTGGTGGAGCGCGACGGGCCGTCGACGCATTTGCGGGTGATCGGGTCGCTGTGCGATGTGCTGGTCGCGCCGGAAGATCCGCAGGCTCTCATCGAAGCATTGGCCGAGCCCTCGGTCGCCGTGGTCACGCTGACCATCACGGAAAAGGGTTATCATCTCGATCCGGATACGGGCGCCCTGCGTCTGGATGATCCTGCCATTGCGGACGATCTGCAGCATCCGTCCCGTCCGGCGACGGCACCGGGCTTCCTGGTGGCCGGTCTGGCGGCCCGGCGCGCGGCCGGACTGCCACCCTTCACCGTCCTGTCCTGTGACAATCTTCCCGACAATGGACCAAGGACGCGGGCGGCGGTCCTGGGCTTTGCGCGTGAGGTCAATCCGGACCTGGCCGACTGGATCGAGGCCAGTGTGGCTTTCCCGGCCTCCATGGTCGACCGGATCGTACCGGCGACCACGCCGGAGGATGTGGACGCGCTGGCCGAAATGGCGGGCTATCGGGACGCCGCCATGGTCAAGACCGAACCCTTCACGCAATGGGTCGTGGAGGACCATTTCTGCCATCGCCGCCCTTCGCTGGAGACGGTCGGCGTGCAGATGACGGATGATGTCGCCGGCTGGGAACGGGCCAAGCTGCGCCTGCTCAACGGCTCCCATTCGGCACTGGCCTATCTGGGCGCGCTGGGCGGCTATGCCTATGTCCACGAAGCTATTGCCGACCCGGTCTATGCGGGATTTGTCGAACAGCTCTGGGATGAGGTCGAGCCCGTGATCGAGGCACCGGCAGGGTTTGACGCCAAGGCCTACCGGCGAGCTCTGACAGGGCGCTACGCCAATTCCGCGCTCAATCATTCCCTGGTCCAGATCGCCATGGATGGCTCCCAGAAGCTGCCGCAACGCCTGCTCGCCAGCTTGCGGGCCCAGCGGGCTGCCCGCCGGCCGATGGACGCGACCCTGCTGGCCGTGGCCGCCTGGATACGCTGGCAGTTTGGAGAGAGCGAACAGGGCGAGGCTTTCACGGTGGATGACCCGTTGGCCGAAATGACCGCGTCGGCGCTGCGCGATGCCGGGCCGAAACCGGGGGATCGGGTCAATGCACTTTTGTCGATCGAGGCCATATTCGGCCGGGACCTGAAAGCCGACCCGGCCATCGTGGAGGGCCTGACCCTGAACCTGACTGATTTGATGCAGAACGGCGCACGCAATTGCCTGGCGCGGCGTTTCGGTCAGCGCGAAGACGGATGAAGTGTCTCACGGATGAGCTGACCCATCGCTTCGCGGGCAGCGTCCGGGCCTCCGGCGGCGATGGCGTCGAAGACCGGCCAGTAGTCCGGTAGCGGTCGTGACCGGTCGGACAGGCCGCACAAGGCTGTCAGACTCTCCAGGGCCGGATTGCGCGTCGCGGCCAGCAGCGTGCTCCGGAAGCGCCCGATCGCGGTCAGCCGCAAGGCGTCATCATCACCGGCCCGCTCCGAGGCCATCAGGGCTTCCCGAAGCGCTGTCAGATCGGCCGGAGTGCGGTGTTCGGCGGCCAGGGCGGCGGCGGCCGGTTCGATGATCAGCCGCAAAGACTGCAGGGCCTGCAACAGGTCCGATGAGGCGTCTCCCGCCTCCAGGCACCAGTCCAGCACATCCGGATCTGTCAGGGTCCAGTGGCGCGGTTCCAGCACCCGGGTGCCAGCACGGGGGCGGGCATCGACCAGCCCCTTGGCGGACAGTGTGTGAATGGCTTCGCGCAGGGCGCTGCGCGACACATCGAGCCGGCGCGACAGATCGATTTCATTGGGCAGGAGGTCGCCGGGTCGATACCGGCCGGAGACAATCGCGAGACCCAGATCGCGCGCCAGACCGGTCTGGCGCCGCCTTGTTCCATGCGGCTGCGACGTGTCGGACGGCGATGCTGGAGGCGTGGGCGCCATGAAATCTTCCCGGACAGCCAGCCTCATCCGGCTGATCGGCCGGGTTTACTGGCCGGGCACAGGCCTGTCCACTTGAGGTGAGGCCGTGACTGGCGTACGGGGTGGATTTCCGATCCATGTTAGGGGTAACATGAAACAACCGTGAGGGCTGCCAAACAGGTGGCCGCCGGGGAATGGGGAGCCATGACAGACGCGCCGCGCTATCTGGTCGCCGACATTGGCGGCACGAATGCCCGTTTCGCGATGGCGTGCGGATCGGTGACGGAGGGATTCCGTCTGGAACATGTCCGCCGCTTCCGGAATGAGGACTTCGACCAGCTGCGCGATGCCGCCCTGGCCTATCTGGAAACCTGCCCGTCCAACCCGCCGCAACGGGCCTGTTTCGCGATTGCCTCGCCGATCACGCCTGGGCGGATCCAGCTGACCAATTCGGCCTGGAGTTTCAGTCCGGAAACCCTGTCCGGCGTTCTCGGTCTGGACGATCTGCTCGCCGTGAATGATTTCGCGGCCCAGGCCCGGGGGGCGCCTTTGACCCCGGCCGAAGACCTGGTCCTGATCAATGATGGC
The DNA here is from genome assembly GCF_005871165.1 of Maricaulis alexandrii. Lineage (GTDB taxonomy): Bacteria > Pseudomonadota > Alphaproteobacteria > Caulobacterales > Maricaulaceae > Maricaulis > Maricaulis alexandrii. The sequence goes on from NZ_SWKP01000005.1 coordinate 393,798, forward strand.
GATGCGCGGCCGGGAACCCCCCAGGCAGTGCTCGGGCCCGGAACCGGGCTGGGGCTCGGACTGCTGGTGCCCGATGGCGAACGCTTGCGGGTCGTGGCGACTGAGGGTGGTCATGCCGGCTTTGCGCCGCGCACGGCGCTGGAGATCGAGATCCTGCGAGAGCTCCAGCGCGAATACGGTTTCGTGTCCTGGGAGCGTCTGCTGTCCGGGCGGGGGCTGCTGAACCTGCACCGGGCCGTGTGCCGGATCGAGGGTGTGGAGTGGACCGGCGAACGTCCCGAACACATCACCCAGACCGCCCTCGAAAACCCCGACTCCCTTTCGGCCCGCGTGGTGGAACTCTTCTGCACGCTGCTGGGCGGTTATGCCGGGGATGTCGCCGTGCTGACCGGTTCGCGCGGCGGAATCTATCTGGGCGGCGGTATTCTGCCGAAAATCCGCCCCATGCTGGAGCAAAGCGGTTTCCTGGAGCGGTTTGCCGACCGGGAACCCATGTCGGACTATGTCCGGAAGATTCCGGTCCATCTCATCTGCAGCGATGGCGCTGCCCTGCGCGGGGCTGCCGCGCTGGCTGAACAAGGATATCTGTAAGATGGCTGTTAGCATGACGGAACTGGTCGAGGCGGCCAGCGTGATCCCGGTTCTCACTGTGGGCGAAGTCTCCCAGGCGGCGCCGCTGGCCAAGGCGCTGAAGGCGGGCGGTCTGCGTGTGGTCGAAATGACCTGGCGCACCGAGGCGGCGCTGGAGGTCATGCAGGCCATGAAATCGGCCGAGCCCGACCTGATTGTGGGCATGGGCACAATCCGCACGCCGGACCAGGCCCGGGCCAGCATGGATGCCGGGGCGGACTTCCTTGTCTCGCCCGGCCTCACGCCGAGCCTGTCCAGCTTTCTGCCGAGCTGTGGCGTCCCGGTCCTGCCGGGCGTCGCGACCGCCGGCGAAGCCATGTCCGCGGTGGAGGCCGGCTTCGAAGTGCTGAAATTCTTCCCGGCCGAACAGGCGGGCGGGCGCTCCTATCTGAAGTCCCTCTACGGCCCGCTACCGGATATCCGGTTCTGCCCGACCGGCTCGATCTCGGCAGAAATGGCGACGGACTATCTGGCCCTGCCCAATGTGGTCTGTGTCGGCGGGTCCTGGATCGCGACCAAGGCCATGGTCGAGGAGGGTGACTGGGCGACGATTGAGGCAAATGCCCGGCTTGCCGCGGCCATGGGCTGACCGGCTCAATTCGAACCGGAGCTTCGGTCACTCTTCCACCGGTTTAATTTGACAGTCTTGAGTCGGCATACCCAGTATTGGAAACGCGCCCACAAAAATAATTGGCGCAACCATACTGGGAGGACAGCTTGCAGACAGATGCGAACGTGGCGCCAACGGCGCCGCGCCTGAAACAGTCGACCATTTTCCTGCATGGATCCCTGGCCTTGCCGCTGGCCGTGTACGGCTATCCTCTCGCGATCTGGCTGCCCGCCCACTACGCCGGTCATCTGGGGCTCTCCCTGTCGGTGATCGGCCTGATCATCATGCTGGCCCGCTTCACCGACGTGTTTACCGACCCGCTGATGGGGGAAATCTCTGACCGGGGCCGGACCCGGTTCGGCCGTCGCAAACCCTATATCGTTCTCGGGGCGCCTTGTTTGATGGCGTCCACCTGGTTCCTGTTCGTGCCGCCGGAAGGCGCCGGTCTGGTCTATTTCCTGATCTGGCTGACCCTCTTCTTTGCCAGCGCCACCATGATCCAGATCCCGTTCCGGGCCTGGGGCGCGGAATTGTCGTCCGACTATCACGCCCGCAGTCAGGTGACGGCCGCGCGCGAGCTCTACTATCTCGCCGGCCTCCTGTTGGCTGCGGCCGTCCCCATGGCGATCGAAATTCTCGCCGATGGCGGGGCGGTCAGCCAGATATTCGCGTCCATGTGGCGCGATATAACGGGTGCCTTTACCGGCGGCATCATGGACCGGACACCGTCCAACCGGGCGGCGCTGACGGGGCCGGTCATGATGGGGCTGGCCGTAACGATCGCTGTCCTCGTGCCCTTGCTGACCATCCTGATCGTGACCTGCGTCTCGGAACCGCCGCCCGCCCGGCGTGAACGGGTGCCGATGATCGAGGGTTTCCGGCACCTCTGGCGCAATGGCCCGATGCGGCGTGTCCTGATCATCGCCTTTCTGGTGATCGGCGGGGAGAGTTTGCGCAACGCCGTGTCTCTCTTCTTCATCCGCGACATTATCGGCATACCGACCATTGGCGCGGCCTATTTCCTGTATTTCATCTCCGGCATTGCCGCGATCCCCTTCTGGCTCTGGCTGGGTCGAAAGGTCGGCAAGCATCGCGCCTTCATGGTGACGCTGGGGTTTGTCAGCCTGGTCAGCGCCTGCAATTTGCTTCTGGGCCGGGGGGATTATCTGGCCTTTTTCTGCCTTTTCCTGCTCAAGGGCTTTGCCTTCGGCGGTCTGCAATTCCTGCCCCTGGCCATGTTGGCTGATGTGGTGGACATCGACAGTGCGCGGTCCGGCGGGCGCCGGGCCGGGACGTATTTTGCGGTTCTGGGTCTGGCCGAAAAGCTCGCCGTCGCGATCTTCACGGGCGTGGCCCTGAATATTGTCGGCCTGCTCGGTTATCACGCATCGGCTGGTGTCGACGGGTCCACCGAGATCGGGGTTCTGTCCCTTCGCCTGGTCTATTGTCTGGGTCCGATTGTCTTCTACGGCCTCGCGGCCCCCCTGATCTGGTCCTACCCGCTGACACCCCTGCGTCATGCCCGGCTGCATGAGCGTCTGGAGCGGAAAAATGCCCGCCTGGCCCGGGCCGGACAGGACGAAGCCGGGCATCCGGTAACCTGACAAAAGTGATTGAGAATTTATCGCAGTCTGGAAAGACGGATTTTCTGTCCTAAGTCGTGCAAGCAAGATACGGAAACGCTAGAAACGCCGTGTTTCCGTGCGCTGGGAGGCTTGTGTGACGCTGCGATTGTCCAAATGGGGTGCCGTGCTCACCTGTGCCTGTGCTCTGGTCCTGTCTGCTTGCGGGTCGGATGAGGCCGCATCGGGGGCGGGTGCCCGTGGCGGAGAAGACCGGATCCGCGTCGTCACCCAGTCCGTCCGGTTCGAGCGCGAGCGCACGGATGTGGAATCCGTCGGCACGGCCCGGGCCCGCGCGACAGCCCAGGTTTTCCCGGAATCGGGCGGTGTCGTTACGGCCGTTCCGTTCAGCGCCGGACAGGCAGTTGAGGAAGGCGACCTTCTTTTGCAGTTGGAAGACCGCGAAGAGCGTCTGGCCGTCAATCTGGCGCGGGTCGCCGTGCAGGAAGCCGAGCAATTGCTGGCCCGCTATCGCCGCATCGAGGATACGGGGGCCATTTCCGCCAGCCAGATCGATGAGGCCCGGACCGCCCTGGACTCTGCGCGCATTCAGCTGGAACAGGCCGAGATCGCCCTGGAAGAACGTGCCGTGCGGGCGCCTTTCGCCGGCAATGTCGGTCTGACGGATGTCGATCCGGGCTCCCGCGTCACCGCCTCCACCGTCATTACCCAGATCGATGATCGCAGCGTGCTGTACGTCGATTTCGAGGCCGCCGAACAGGTGTTCGGTTTCCTGCGCGAGGGCGACACGATTTTCGCAGCTCCCTTTGCCAATCCCGATGCCGCCGTCGAGGCAGAAGTCGTCGCCGTCGACAGTCACATCAATCCGACGCGCCGGACCTTTACCGTGCGGGCCCAGCTGGACAATGCGGCCGACATGTTGCGTCCGGGCATGAGCTTCCGGGTGAATTTCACCCTGCAGGGCCAGTCCTATCCGCGCATCCCGGAATCCGCGATCATTTGGGGGTCGTCTGGCTCCTATATCTGGTCGGCCGTCGATGATCGGGCTGTCCGCGTCCCGGTCAACATCATTTCCCGCGTCGACGGGCATGTCCTGGTCCGTGCCGAGATCGATGCGGATGATCGCATCATCACCGAAGGCGTGCAGAAGGTGCGCGAAGGCAGCCTGCTTCAGGACCTGTCATCGGACCGGACCTCGGTCGGTGCCGGCGGCGGACCGATCTCGGCGGATGAAACGCGATGAGCCTGGAGCGCAATGACCTTCCGGCTCTGGCGGTAAAACGGCCGGTCCTGGTGGCCGTGCTCAACCTGCTTATCATTATCGGTGGACTGGCGGCCCTGTTCGGGGTCGAAGTGCGCGAACTGCCCGATGTCGACCGACCGGTCGTCTCCGTGACCGCGCAATTCCCGGGCGCGGCGCCGGAAACCGTCGATGCGGAGGTCACCGCCATCCTAGAAGGCGCTGTCGCCCGCGTCTCAGGCGTTCGGGAAATCGATGCGCAAAGCGAGGAAAACGGTTCGCGCGTCCGGATCGAGTTCAATCCGGGCACCGATCTGGATTCCGCCGCAGCCGATGTCCGCGAGGCCGTCAGCCGGGTCACCCGGGAACTGCCCGACCGGGTCGAGCAGGTCCGTGTGGTCAAGGCGGATGACAATGCCGATCCGATCGTCCGCCTGGCCGTTCTGTCCGAAACGCTCGACGAGGAAAGCCTCACGGCGCGGGTTGAAAATGACATCATTCCCGAATTCCTCTCCATTGACGGAGTGGCCAGTGTCGATGTGTCCGGCGAGCGTCAGCGCCTCTTGCGCGTGGTCATCGACCCGCTCCGCCTGAGCCGGTTCGGTCTCACGGTCGGCGATGTCGCCGATGCCCTCACGCAGGCGCCCTTTGATGTCCCGGTCGGCAGTTTCCGCTCCGACGAGCAGCAATTGATCGTGCGTGCTGAAGCGACGGCGGCGACACCGGACGGCGTGAAAGACGTGATCATCTCGGGCACGACCCGGGTCGGTGATGTGGCCGAGGCCTATTTCGCGCCCGCGGATGCCACGAGTTTCGTCCGGCTGGACGGCCAGCCCATCATCGGGCTGGGCATTGTCCGCCAGGCCCAGTCCAACACGATGTCGATCTCTGACGGTGTCGGCGCAGTGGTGGAGCGACTGAACAACCGGTTCGATGATCTGGAAATCCGGATCACCTCGGACGACGCCGTCTTCATCCAGGGATCGGTGCGGGAGGTCCTGACCAGCCTGATGATCACCGTGATCATCGTGGTCGCGACGATCTGGCTGTTCTTCGCCCGTTTCCGCGCTTCGCTGATCCCGTCCACGGCCATTCCGGCCGCCCTGATCGGCGCTCTGGCCGGCATCTGGATTCTGGGATTTTCCATCAATCTCCTGACCCTCCTGGCGCTGGTCCTGGCCACCGGCCTCATCGTTGATGACGCGATTGTGGTGATCGAGAACATCCAGCGCCTGCAGAAGAAGGGTTTGGGTCGTCGGGCCGCCGCCGTTCTGGGAACGCGGCAGGTTTTCTTCGCCGTTGTGGCGACCACGGCGGTTCTGGTCTCGGTCTTCGTGCCGATCTCCTTCCTGCCCTCCACGGCGGGCCGTCTGTTCCGGGAATTCGGCTTTGTGCTGGCTCTGGCGGTCGTGATCTCGTCCTTCGTGGCGCTGTCCATCGTGCCGGCCCTGGCCGCGCGGCTCTGGCTGCATAATGACGGCGCCGCGCCGGGACCGCTGGAGCGGTTCGGCAAGGTCGTTTCGTCACTTTATGCCGGGGCCTTGCGCTGGGCGTTGAACCATCCCTGGATATCGGCTGGCCTGATGGCCCTGTCGGCTTTGGGCGCGGTGGCGGCTTTCACCGCGCTGGAACAGGAATTGGTGCCGCAGGAAGACCGCGGCCGGGTTCTCATTTTCGCCACGGGACCGGACGGGGTCGGCATCGACTTCATGGAGCGTCAGGCGGACTATATCGAAGCCGTGCTACAGCCCTATCGGGATAGTGGCGAGATCACCTCGCTGGAAACGATTGTCGGGCGCTGGGATCCGAACCGCATCTTCGTGACCGCGACCCTGGCGGACTGGTCCGAACGCGAGCGCAGCCAGCAGGACATCATCAATGAATTGCGGGGCCCCCTGTCGGACATTCCCGGGGTGCGCGCCTCGGTGTTCGGGCGCGGCAGCCTCAATATGCGCGGTCGCAGCCGCGGGGGCATCCAGGTCGCTCTGACCGGTCGGGACTATTCGGAAATCTATGAGGCGGCGCTTCTGATGGAGCGGGAAATCGACATGAATTCCCGTGTGTTTGCGAATCCGGAAATCTCCTACCAGCCGACCCAGCCGCAATTGTCGATCCGCATTGACCGGCGCCGTGCCGCCGACTTGGGCGTACCGCTCAGCGAGCTGTCGATGACGTTGCGGGTGATGGTCGGCGGGGATGAACTGGTTGATTTGAATGTCGGGGACCGCTCGATCCCGATCTTTCTTGAGTCGATGAATGATGCGATCGCCGATCCGGCCGATCTGCAAAACCTCTATGTCCGGTCGAATGATGGCGAACTCATTCCGATGTCCGCCCTGACCACGATTGTCGAGGAAGGTGTCGCTGCGGAGCTGAACCGGACCGAACAGCGTCGGGCCATCGAGTTGGAGGCCGATATCGCGCCGGATGTGGCCCTGGCCGATGCCGTGCTCGAGATGGAAAGACTGGCGGATGAAATCCTGCCCGAGGGGATCGAGATCATCATGCAGGGCGAGGCCCGCACGCTGAACGAAACCTCGCGAGACATGACCATCACCTATCTCTTCGCCCTGGTGATCGTCTTCCTGGTTCTGGCGGCCCAGTTCGAGAGTGTGACCAGTCCGGTCGTGGTCATGCTGACCGTTCCCTTCGGCCTGGCCGCGGCGGTCTATGCGCTCTTCCTGACGGGTGTGTCGCTGAACATCTTCTCCCAGATCGGCCTTGTCATGCTGATCGGCCTGATGGCCAAGAACGGGATCCTGGTGGTCGAGTTCGCCGACCAATTGCGGGCTGAGGGCAAGTCGGTACGCCAGGCGATCGAGGAAGCGGCCATCATCCGCCTTCGCCCGATCACGATGACGCTGATCTCGACCATTCTCGGCGCCTTGCCGCTGATCCTGTCTTCCGGTGCCGGGGCAGAGGCGCGCTCTTCGATTGGCTGGACCGTGTTCGGCGGGCTGGCCCTGTCGGGCCTGTTCACACTGTTCCTGACGCCGGTCATCTATTTGGGCATCGCCCGCTTCGGCAAGCCGCGCTCGGTCAATCTGGCCGAGCTGGAAGCGGAGCTGGCGCGGGCCGAGGCCGATCCCGAAACCGGACATCCGGCGGAATGAGTGCGATGATGAAGCGTGTCTGTCTGGCCCTGCCCCTGTTGGCCTTGGGTGCCTGTGTGGTCGGTCCGGATCATGTGGCTCCGGACCCGGTACTTCCGGCCGCCTATTCCGCGCCGGCTTCGCCGCTGCCTGTCTCAGGCGGGCTGTGGTGGCAGGGGTTCGAGGATGCCGCGCTGGACGGGTTGATCGGCGAGGCGCTCTCCGGAAACATCGATCTGGCGGTTGCCCGTGAACGCCTGGTCGAGGCGAATGCACTGGTCGAGGCAGAGGCGGCGGGTCTGCGTCCTTCGGTGGGTGCCGAGCTGGACGCCAGCGGCACCAGCGTGATCTCCGGCAGTGGCAATGCCGGAACCGGGGCCTCGGCCGGTCTGGTCTTCGGCTTCGTGCCGGATCTCTTCGGTGGCCAGCGACGCCGGATCGAGCGGGCCGAGGCGCAGCGTGACGCGGTGGCTTTCGACGAGACCGATATCCGCCGCACCACCGTCGCCACGATTGCCGAACGCTATATCGACTGGCAGCGCAGCCGCGCCCGCCTCGAATTGCTGGATACATCCCTGGCCCTGCAGCAGCAGACACTGGATATCGTCGAGCGCCGGGCCGAAGCCGGTCTGTCGGCGGATCTGGACGTGCAGCGGGCCGCCGCCGATCTGGCAACGACGCGTGCCCAGAAGGGCAATCTGGACATCGCCCTGGCGTCAGCCCGGCACGACCTCGCCATTCTGACTGGACAGGCCCCGACCGGGTTTGCGGCGCTGGACGACGTACCGGTCCTCTTGCCAGATTTCAGGGGCGGACCGGCGAGCGGTGTGCCGGCGGACCTGGTGCGTCAGCGGGCGGATCTTCGGGCCGCCGAGCGTGATCTGGCCGCGGCGTCGGCCGGGATTGGTGTCGCGGAAGCGGACCTCTATCCGGCGCTCTCCATCCCGGGACGGTTGACCGGGGATATCGGTGCGGCGGACCGGATCGTGGACGATGTCGTGGACCAGCTCGGTATCGCCCTGTCGCTGAGCCTCACCGATGGCGGGGAACGCCGCGCCAATGTGCGGGCCGCCGAGGCCCGGGCCCGTCAGGCCGCCCTCGTCTATCAGGGCGTGCTTCTGGATGCGCTGGGCGAGGTCGAGACCGCCCTGGTCACGATCGACGCCATCGAAGCGCAATCCATTGAATTACAGACCGCCGTCACCGCGTCGGAACAGGCCTTTGACCAGCTCAACGCGCTGTACCGCGAAGGCCTGGCGAGCTTCATCGACATCCTGGACGCCCAACGCACCCTGATCTCCAGTCGCCAATCGCAGCTGGAAAGCCGGGCCAATCATGCCAAGGCGATCATCGGTCTGTACCGGGCGCTCGGCGCTCCGGTCACTCCTGCGCCGGATCCAGCGTCGCCGACTTGATCAGCGCGATCACGGACTGCCCCGTCTCCAGTGACAGGCTGTCGGCTGCGGCCCGGGTGATCCGTGCGGTGAGGACTTGCCCATCCAGAGCCAGATCCAGATCGCAATAGGCCGTGCCGGGCTGCGGGCGGATCCCTTTGATCCGGACCGGGATCTGGTTGCGGATCGACAGGCCGGGCACGGGGTCGAGGGCCAGGGCGACATCGCGGGCCCGAACGATCAGGCGAAGGGACGCCCCCGCCGGCACTTCACCCAGTCCAGGCAGAACCAGGCTGGCTTCGCCCAGTCGGACCGTGCTGAGCCCGTTCTCCGTGTCATGGCCGGCCAGGTGTCCTTCCAGCAGCGAAAACGGATGGCTCGCATCCTGTGCCGCGAGCCAGTCATTCAAGGGGTGGCACGCGCCGCATTGACCGTCCCGGACCGGCAGGACGTGATCGGCAAGCTGTGCGATCTCGGCCCTGGAATGACTGACATGCAGGGCGGGAATGCCGTGGTCCAGCAAGAGCTGGCGCAGGTCAGGCAGAAGCCGGTTTCGCCGTGCTGTATCGACGGCCGACAGGGGCTCGTCCAGCAGGAGAAGGCGCGGTCGTGACAACAGAGCCCGCCCCAGAGACACCCGCTGGCGCTCACCGCCGGACAGTCCCGCCACCGCCCGTTTGAGCAGGGGGTGAAGGTCCAGAAGCGCGATGATTTCGGCCCGGTCCGGCCCGGGCGTTCCGGCCGGTGCCCGCGCCGCACCATAGGCCAGATTGCCGGCGACGCTTTGATGCGGGAAAAGCCGGGTGTCCTGGAAGGCGATGCCGATGCGGCGGCGGTGCACCGGCATGCGGCAGGTCCCGTCATGCCAGGTTTCGCCAGCGAAACGAACCTGGCCGGACAGGCCGGAATCCAGCCCTGCGATCGCCCGCAGGAGCGAGGTCTTGCCGGCACCGGATGACCCGCTGACCGAAACAATGCCGCAGGCCGGGAGGCTGGCCCGGCCGCGCAGGATGAAGCCCCCGATCCGGCGCGTGAGGTCGAATTCCAGGCCGCTATCCGTCATGGCGCGGGCTCCGGCGATTCAGCCAGTAAACCAGGCTGAGCACGATGAGGGAGAGAATGACCAGTCCGGCGGCGAGGGCGTGGGCCTGGTCATAGCGCAGCGCCTCGACATGGTCGTAGAGCGCGATGGAGAGGGTTCGGGTCCGGCCGGGAATATTGCCTCCGACCATCAGGACCACGCCGAACTCGCCGATCGTGTGGATGAAGGTGAGAATGCCCGCCGTCAGAAAGCCGCGCGCGGACAGTGGCAGGACCAGGCTGAAGAACCGGTCCAGGGGCGAGGCGCCAAGACTGGCCGCGGCCTCGATCTGGTCCCGGCCGATCCGGTCAAAGGCCGTCTGGAGCGGCTGCACCATGAAGGGCAGGGAATAGAGGATGGAAGCGATCACGAGCCCCGCGAAGGAGAAGGTCAGCGTGTCGCCGGTCACCGTCACCCAGAACCGCCCGATCGGGGCGGTCGGGTTGAGCAGAATGAGAAGATAGAAACCGATCACGGTTGGCGGCAGGATCAGGGGCAGGGCCGTGATGGCCTCGATGAAAGGCCGGACCCGGCTGCGCGTATTGGCCAGCCACCAGGCAAGCGGCGTGCCCAGCACAAACAGGATCAGGGTTGTGACGGCCGCCAGGTTCAGGGTGAGGAGAATGGCCGGAACGGATCCGCTCATTCCGCCGCCCCATAGCCATAAGCGTCGAGGATGTCGGTGGCTGTCGGGCTGATCAGAAAATCCATCCAGGCCCGCGCCGCCTCATTGTCCCGGGCCTGAAGCAGAAGCACAGCATCCTGCCGGATCGGGTCGTGCCAGTCAGCGGGGATCAAGGACGCAGAGGACGGTCCGATCCCGCCGAGTTGGGCGCGGGCAATGAAGGCGAGGTCGGCATTGCCGGTGGTGAACATGGCCAGTGTCTGCGCCACATTCTGGCCGCGCAGGCGCTGGCGTTCGGGCAGACATACATCGAGCCGGTCCAGAACCTGCTCTGCCGCGCGGCCATAAGGGGCCAGGTCGGCATTGGCGAGCGCCAGTCTTTGCACATCGCCGGCGCGCAGTCTGTCCAATGGCGGCAGGTCTGCGGTGTCGGCTCCAACCAGGACCAGCCGGCCCATGGCATAGGGGGTCAGCGTATCTGCATCGGCCAGTCCATCCGCGACAAGCCGGGCCGGTCGCTCGGTATCGGCGGCGAGAAAGACATCATAGGGCGCGCCCTGCCGGATCTGGGCATAGAGGGCGCCCGTGGAACCGGTGGCGATGCGGATTGTGTGACCGGTCTCGGCCTGGAACGCTGCGGCCAGATCCTCGGCCGGACGGGTGAAGTTCGCGGCCACGGCGATGAGGGCCTCCTCTGCGGCTGCAGAGGCCGGAGCCGTCAGGCCAAGGCCGGCGGCGAGAAGGAGGCGGGCAAGCGCGATCATGCGGGCAGATGAGCCCAGTCGTCAGACCGGTGCAAGTCCCGACATCGTGCGGGAAATGTGATGGGTCAGGCGGCCATCCGGTCTTGCAGGGCGCGGGCGGTCATGGGTGGCCCGTAATACCAGCCCTGCAGATAGTCGAAGCCGAGCAGGCAGAGCATGGAGGCCTGGGTCTCCGTTTCCACGCCCTCAGCGACCATGTCGAGATTGAGGGCATCGCCCAGAAGGGCGAGGGCCTGCAGCATCTTGTTCGGGCCGTCGCCCTTGCCGATCGACGCGACGAAGGTCCGGTCCACCTTGATCTTGGAGAAGGGCAGCATGTGCAGATAGCCCATGGAGGCGAAACCGGTCCCGAAATCATCCAGATTGACGCGGAAGCCGGCCTCGTGGAATTCCATCAGGCGCTGCTTGGCCTGTTCGAAATCATCCACCAGAACGGTTTCGGTCAGTTCCAGTTCGATCTGGCTGGAGCTCATGCCGGCGGCGGCAAAGCTCTCCAGATAGCGCGCGCACAATTCCGGATCATGCAATTGCACCGGGGACAGGTTGATCGAGACGGAATAGTCCGCGCTTGGGCCGATATCGGCACACACGGATTCAACCACGAAGTCACCAAGCGACCGGATCAGGTGGGAGCGTTCGGCCACTTTGATGAAGACGTCCGGCGGAACAGCACCGCGGGACGGGTGCTCCCAACGCAGCAGGGCTTCGACCGATGCGATACTGCCATCGTTGGCGCGGACGATCGGCTGGTAGACAACGCGGAATTCCCGGCGTTCCAGCCCGGCTTCGATATCAGCTTCCAGCGCCTGGTGTTCGGCCTGTTCCAGGCCCAGGCTGGCGTCATAGCACAGCGGGTGATCGAGCTGATCGGACTTGGCGCGGTACATGGCCAAGTCGGCATCGCGGATTAGTTCGCTGAAGGGTTTGATGGCGTCGGGCCGTGACCAGGCGATGCCGATCGCCGCGCCGATTTCGAACTGGCGGCCATTGAATTCGAACCGCTCTTCCAGACTGTCCGTCAGGGCGCGCGCAATCGGCAGGGCCTGGCTGGCATGCGCCTGTCCGATGAGGGCACAGGCGAACTCGTCACCGCCAATGCGGGCGATGTGAACACCGTCCGGCAGCGCGGCCTGGAATTTCTCGGCGACCCCACGGATCACGGCATCCCCGGCATCATGTCCGGCCTTGTCATTGACCGATTTGAAGCCGTTCAGATCGATATAGATGATGGCGGCCGCGCCCTCGTCGGCGGCCTGCCGGGCCGCCGGGCTTTCGGTGTAGCGCGTGAAGCCCAAACGGTTGGGCAGGCCGCTCAGACTGTCCGTCGTGGCCGCATGCACCGCCCGCTGCTCATTGCGTTCTGCCCGTCGCGCCAGAGAGCGCGCCTTGTGGACGATGAACTGTGCCGCGATGAAAAAGGCGGCGATGTAAAGGATGAGCGGCAAGAAGGTGAAGCGCAGCGTATCCATGCCGGGTCTAGAAGGCGTCCAGGTCACGGCAGCAACGGAGTGTCCGAAATGGTCGCCCACTTCCATGATCGGTCCGCTGAACTCGTGACTATCGTCGACGAGCGTAATGGCATCGACCAGAAAACGGGACGACATGTCATCCATGAAGGCTTGGTCAAGCCGTGTGCCGATGATCAGGAGTGGGTCATTCATCGGATCTGTCGCGGCTCGGTCATCGTATTCACCGACAACCGTGCCGGAGGCGATATAGGCAAATCCGTTGTGTTCGAGCATGTGGCTGCCGATGAATTCTGAATTCTCATAGGCCGAAGCGAGGTCGGACCGGATGGCGAGCAATTGCTCTTCCGTCAGAAGCTTGGGGATGGGGGTTTCCCCATTATCCCGGTGCCAGGAGATGGAGTAGGCATCGTCCTTTGACACCATGACAACAAAGTCGAAGCCCAGATGGTCAGAGAAGGAAGACGCCATGCTGACCGAAAGCTCGTCCACAGCGCGCTCTTCCAGCAGGTCCCGGGCATAGCCCCACCAGCCATAGTCGGTGACCCAGGTTTCGTTGTGGTGGATGGCGGTCTCGATGCCGGCCGACAGGAGTTGGCGGTCATTCTGCGCGGCATTGCGATTCAGGGCGCCGACAAAGAAATAGATCATCAGGACAGACGCGATCAGGCTGACCAGCGCTGCCACATTGATGAAGCGTCCCAATTGTGTGTCGAGCGTACGACGCATCCTGCCAGTCGTCCCGGTTCAATTCGATCGAACCGGGACGATGGCAGACGTTGGTAAAGAGGCCGTCAGCAAGCCTGTATAAAATTTATGGAAGACGGAATTCTTCTTGTGTATCCAATTAAATCAATGGGATAGAATTTTACTGGGTGTCAGCTTTCCGGCTTTTGATAGGTGAATTGGCCTACATCGATGCGGCCGGTATCAAATCCGGCTTCGCAATAGGCCAGATAGAAGCGCCAGGTCCGGTCGAAACGATTGTCGAAACCGAGGGGCTCGATGGTTGGCCAGGCTCGGGCATAGCGGGCATGCCAGGCCTCCAGCGTTCGGGCATAGCTCTTGCCGAACATGTGCACGCCCGCCGGTGTCAGCCCGGCGCGCCGGGCTTCGGCCTCCAGACGGCTGGGGGGCGGCAGGATTCCGCCCGGGAAAACGTATTTCTGGATGAAGTCGACGGAGCGGTAATACTGGTCGAAAATATCCTCGCGAATGGTGATGACCTGGAGCGAAGCCCGCCCCCCCGGTTTCAGGCAGGCCATGAGCTGGTCGAAATAGATCGACCAGTGCGCCTCACCCACGGCCTCGAACATCTCGATCGAGGCGATCGCATCGAACTCTTCCCGCACATCGCGATAGTCCTGAAGCCGGATATCGGCTTGGTCCGCAAGGCCGGCGCGGCGCAGACGCTCGACCGCGAAATCATGCTGTTCCTGGGACAGGGTCAGGCCTGTCACGCGGCAGCCATATTCCCGGATGGCGATTTCCGCGAATCCGCCCCATCCGCAGCCGATTTCCAGCACATGATCACCCGGTTTGAGGCCGAGATTCTCGCAAATGCGCCGGTATTTGCGGTTCTGTGCGGCGTCCAGCGCATCATCGGCCTGGTCGAAAATGCCCGACGAATACGTCATCGAGCGATCGAGCCACTGGGCATAGAACTCATTGCCCAAGTCGTAGTGGAAGGCGATGTTGCGCCTGCTTCCCTTGCGGGTGTTGGCGTTCATCCAGTGCTGGACGCGGCCCAGGATCCGGCTGGGGCCGCGATTGGAAGTGGCGGCATCGATATCGTCCAGTTCATGGGCCAGTGCGGTCAGCAGGGTGCGAAGATCCTTGGTGTCCCATTCGGCGTGGATAAAGCCCTCCGCAAAGCCGAGCGCGCCGGAACTCGCGATCCGGAGCAGGGCATTCCATTTGTGGATCGTCCAGTCGGCCCGAAGCTCCGCATCGCGCGGACCGCACTCGATCCGGTAGCCTCCCGGCAGGGTGATGCGCAAATGGCTCTGGGTGAGCGAGGCTAGCGCAGAGCGCAGGCGGTCACCCGCGAACCGTTGCAGCCGGCTGGGCGTTGTCTGGATGGAGGTCGTCCCCCCGGACTGGTATGTCATCACAAACTCTCCGGCATCGTATCTGGAATTCCCCGGCGCGGTGCGAATGTGGGCAAGCCCTTCAGTCGAAGGCGCATAGCCTCAAAGAGTATACCACCAATTGTACTGATTGTATTCGCCGGGATGGCTTGCAGGGCCTGACATGTGGCCTGCGTGGTCAAGGGTTTGGCCTCGGCCAGGTGAACGGCGCCCATCACGCACTGACCGTCACGGTAGAGCTGGATGCCCAACCGCAGGCGGGTTTCGTCGCGCTCCAGGCGGAAACGATACTCCCCCTCGACCGGATTGAAGGGCGAGACAAAAAACGCTTTGGGGCAGCGAAAGCGCAAGGGTCCGGTCTCGTCCGGATCAACGGCAAAGGCGTAGGTGTGGCGACCGCTGTGGAAATTGGACACTTCAAACAGGACGGCGGCCAGGCGGTCTTCGCTGTCATGGCAGAAATAGACACAGACCGGATTGAAGACGAGGCCGAGCCAGCGCGGCGCGGCCAGCAGCTGGATCCGGCCCGGATTCAGCGCGATCCCGTCCCGCTCCAGGATGGTTTTCACCCAGGCGCGCAGGTCATTGCTTCGGGCACCATGGTCGCGGACATGATGGCTGAGCAGGTTGAACCGGTCGAAGGCGAACAGGCGACTGTCCTTCGCCAAGCGGGCAGGCCCGTCAATGTCAGCCAGGATGCTCATCACGCGGTAGCGCAGGGCATGGCGGACCGGATGATGCCGCATGTGAGCGACATCACCGACATAAAGGGAGGCGGGAAGTGGCGTCATTCCGCCGCCACGCGCAGCGAATTCACCAGGGGGGCGGCGGCTTCATCGCACCAAGGAATGCGGCCGGTGGCCCCGTCGCGGCCCCAGGGGCGTTCCGGGGCGCCCAGGGCTTCAGCCACGGCCAGGCCGGACTGGATGCCGTCTTCATGGAAGCCGGACCCGAGCCAGGCCCCGGCATACCAGGTGTTGCGATGACCCTGCAGCGCGCCGAATTCCTGCTGCGCCTGCACGGCGGCGGCGTCGAAGACCGGGTGATCATAATGGTCGGTCTTCAGGACCAGCGCCGGATCCGGTTCGACCTCCGGATTGAGGGTCACCAGGACCGGGGTCGTCGTCGGAAGCGGCTGGAGGACATTCATCCAGTAGGTCAGGCTGATCCGGGCCGTCTTGTCGGCTTCGCGCCGGGCTTCCAGATAATTCCAGGCGGCCCAGGCCTTGCGGCGGCGGGGCATGAGACGGGTATCCGTGTGCAGCACGGCCGTGTTCGGCCGATAGCGGATGGCGCCCAGCAGACTGGTCTCAAGCCCGTCCGCATCCTCCAGCAATCCCAGGGCCTGATCGCTGTGGCAGGCGAGCACGACCTGGTCGAACCTGGTCTCATCCTGGTCAGTGAAAACGGTGGCGCCGCTGTCGTCGCGGCGGATCTTGCGGATTGGCGTGCCGGTCCGGATCTCGCCGCGGATCTGGTCGGCGAGGGCCTTCACATAGGTCTGGCTGCCACCCTGCACGGTGCGCCAGAGCGGGCGGTTGGTCAGCTGGAGCAGGCCGTGATTGACGAAGAAGCGGAAGAAGGCGCGGGCCGGATAGGCACGCATCTGTTCCACGGGGGATGACCAGATCGCGGCGCACATCGGCAGGATATGGTCTTCCCGGAAGCTCGCCGAATAGCCTTCGGCGCGCAGGAATTCGTCGAGCGAGCGGACCTCGGTCTCCGGGTCGAGGCGCCGGGCCTGCTCATGCAGGCGCAGAAGGTCGCTGAGCATGCGCCACATGCGGGGGCGGACGAAATTGCGCTTCTGGGCGAACAGGCCGTTTGGATTGGAGGAGTATTCGAAGGCGCCGCCATCCAGGGAGGCCGAGAAGGACATGTCCGACGGCGCACTGGCGACACCGAGATGCGCCAGCATGGGCGTGAAATTGGGATAGTTGGGCGGGTTGAAGACGATGAAGCCGGTGTCAACATCGACGTCTGTTCCACCGATCCGGGTCGAGACCGTATTGGCGTGCCCGCCCAATCGCGGTGCGGCTTCATAGAGCGTCACATCATGCGTCTGGGACAGGCGCCAGGCTGCTGACAGGCCAGCGATGCCGGAGCCGATGACGGCGATCTTCTGGACGGCGAGAGGTGACATGGCGGCTCCGATCCGGATGGTGGGCTTGTGGACGGGATACGCCCCTGGGCCGGGGCCGGATCACCCAAGACTTATTTCACCTGTGTACTGATCCGGACCGGTACTGGCGTCGTAGGAGCAAACATGTACGCTGCCGCTTCCATCCTGCCCGTTAGGGCCCGCGAGGATTTGCTCGAGAACAGAAGGGCTCGAATGACGCATGACAGCGAGCGCGCACGGCCGAACACACAGGCCCGGCTCTTCGCCACGCTGATGGGGCGGGTCGGGGCTGACCGCGACCGTGAGGCTTTTGCAGCCCTGTTCGAGCATTTTGCGCCGCGCATCCGGTCCTTCCTGATCAACAGGCGGGTTCCGCCGGCGCTTGCGGATGATCTCACCCAGGATGTGATGCTGGCAGTCTGGCGCCGGGCGGCGAGTTTCGACCCGGCCAAGGCGGCCGTTTCGACCTGGGTCTACACGATCGCCCGCAACCTCCATATCGACCATTTCCGCAAACAGGTGCGGGCCGGCAAGATGGATGAGCAGGATCCCTACCTGCAGCCGGAACCGGCCCCGGAAGCCGAGGAATTGGTCAGCCGTTCGGAAGACGTCGACACCGTCGCCCGGGCGCTGGCCGGCTTGCCGGCCGATCAGAAATCCGTGCTGGAATTGGCCTTCGTGGAAGGCCTGTCCCACAGCGAAATATCAACCCGTTTGGATCTGCCACTGGGCACGGTGAAATCCCGTGTCCGGCTGGCCATGACCAAGCTGAGACTATCCCTTGGAGATGACGCATGACCCGGCGTGGAAACGTGCTGGACGATAGTTGGTATCTGGACTACGCGGCCGGCAATCTGGAAAGCAAGGCGCATGATGTGATCATGGCGTCGCATGTGGAATTGTCTGACGAGGCACGTCAGCGCGTCGACACGCTTGAACGCGTCGGGGCTGCCCTGATGGGCCAGAAGACCGCGTCCGGCGAGACCTTGGGCTTCGACGTGGACGACATTCTGCGTCGGGACTGGGAAGAGGTCGTGGACGCTGTGCCGGTGCCGGCCAATGACACCGACCCGGACCTGCCGCTGCCGGCGCCGCTCACCGACTGGATGGGCGAGACCGGAACGAAGGTGAAGTGGAGCTTCCTCGGCCCGGGCCTGTCCAAGGCCGTCCTGTGGCGCGGTCCGCGCGGCCAGCGCCTCTGGCTGCTGCGGGCCCAGCCCGGCGTGTCGATCCCGCATCACGGCCATAACGGCTCCGAACTGACGCTCGTACTCAAAGGGTCCTTCTGGGACGGTGAGACGCAATACAAGCCCGGCGATCTGGAAGAGGCCCACGCCGGTGTGGCGCATGACATCCGGATCGATGAGGCCGGGGAGTGTGTCTGCCTGGCCCTGACCGAAGGCAAGTTGCGCTTCGATAATCCGCTCTTGAGGGTCTTCCAGCTGTTCACAGGCCTGTAGAATCCCGACCGGTGCGACATGACGCAGTTGTGCCCTAGCGCCATGCGTCTATTCTGCGTTTGCGCTACCATCGCGGCAGCCAAGCGTCGTCAACAACCGGATCGCCCCTCGACATGAGTGTGAAGACACGGGCCAACAAGCAAACAGGCGCCACCATCAAGGACGTCGCCCAGCATGCTGGCGTGTCGGCGATGACCGTGTCCCGGGTGCTCAATGCCGAGCCGAATGTCCGCGAGGAAACCCGCGAACGCGTGCAGGCGGCGATCCGCGAGCTGAACTACCGGCCCAACCTGTCGGCCCGCAGCTTGGCGCGCGCCAACACGTATTTCATCGGACTGCTCTACGATAATCCCAGTGCGGGCTATATCAGCGAGCTCCTGATCGGGGCCCTCAATCGCTGTCGCAAGGCGGGCTACCATCTCGTGGTGGAAAGCTGTGGCGCGGCCGAACAGGACTGGGAAAGCGCGATCGGCGACATGCTGCGCACGTCGAATTTCGACGGCGTGATCATCCCGCCTCCAGTCTGTGACAATGCAGCCGTTCTGGCTGCGGTCGAAGCGGCCAGCCTTCCGCATGTGCGAATTTCTCCGGATCTGGAGAAGGCGGGCTCACCGCGGATCGAGACCGATGACCGGGCAGCGGCGCGCCGGATGACGGAATATCTGCTGGAACTGGGGCATCGCCGCATCGCCTTCATCCGCGGCCCGGAATCCCACGGAGCCAGCCGCAAGCGCTTCGAAGGCTATTGCCAGGCGATGGAGGCAGCCGGGCTGGCGCGGGACCCTGACCTGATCGCCGAGGGCGAATTCACCTACCGGTCCGGCCTGGAGGCAGCCGACACCCTGCTGAAATCGGATCCGCGTCCGACGGCGATCTTCGCCTCCAATGATGACATGGCCGTGGCCGCCATTGCCATGGGACACCGCCACCATCTCGATATTCCCACCGATCTGACCGTCGTCGGCTTCGATGACACCCAGACCGCCACGGCCATCTGGCCGCAACTGACCACGGTGCGCCAGCCGATCGCGACCATGGCGGCACAGGCGGTCGACATGCTGGCCGACCGGCTCGACCGGATCCGCACGGGCGAGGCGGGCGAAGCCAGCCTCTGCCAGGAAATCGGTTCGGAGATCATTGTCCGGGATTCTTCGGCCGCGCCGGGGCCTGCAGGGCGCTAGCAGACCGCCCTTGCCGCCGTGCGAAGGGCACGACTAGATTGGCATCCATCAGAATATCCGCGCAGGGAATGCGCGTCAGACGGGGATGAGAGGGCATGAGCGATTGGCAAGGTCAGCCTGAACTGGACATGGTGGCGGTTTCCACTTTGGTGGCCGCTGTCGGCAAGCCGGTTTTTGACGACATGAAGGGCCAGTTCGTGTCCGACCTGGAACGCCTTGTGAGCGAATATGGTGAGGCGCGCGCCCGCAATGATTCCGAGGAAGCCAAGGCCCTGGCCCACGCCCTGAAAGGGGCCGCCTCCAATATCGGCCTGAAGCGCCTGTCAGCCCTGGCCGCGGATCTGGAGCGCGGCGAATTGGGCGATGCCGACGCGCTGCCGGATGTTCTGGATGTCTCTGTCCGTCATTTGCAGGCCGCTTGAACCCCGACAGGCCGGCAGGAGAAGACCATGGAATTCAAGACGCATGAGGATGCCGACCGGCTGACATTGTCATTCTCCGGCATGCTGACTTTCGACGACCACGAAACCTTTCGCAGCGTCGTTACCTCGATCGTCGACAGCCCGGCCCCTACCACGGTGCTCGACCTGTCCGGTCTGACCATGATCGACAGTGCCGGAATCGGCATGTTGCTGCTGGCCAATGACCGGGCGTCCAAACAGGGCAAGCAATTGCGCCTCCGCGGTGTGACCGGTCATGTGGCCAAGGTCGTGGAATTGTCCCGGCTGGAACAACTCATCCCGATCGATTGAGATGATGTCTCCGGCACATGTCGCGGACCTGGCGCCCGAGGCGGGTATCGCATCCGCCCGCATCCTGATCGTGGACGATCTGGAATCGTCGCGTCGCCTGATCGGGACTGTTCTGGAAAGCGCCGGCTTCACCAATCTGGACTTTGCGGCGGACGGTGAGGCCGCGCTGGCCCGCATGGCCTGCAAGCCGGACATGGTTGTGCTCGACATTGTCATGCCCGGCCCGGACGGGTTCAAGGTCTGCGAGCGGATCCGGAGCGAATTCAGCCCGGATGTCCCGGTCCTCATGCAGACCGGCATGCAGGAGGATGACTACCGGCTGCGGGCCTTCCGCGCTGGCGCGTCGGATATCGTCTCCAAGCCCATCGATGCCGGCGAGCTGGTGTCACGGGTTCGCCTGCACCTTGAACGCCGTCGGCTCATGTCCAGCCTGCAGATCTACCGGCAGCGCATGGAAGAGGATTTGCGCGTGGCGCAGGCCATGCAGCACTCCCTGCTGATGTCCGCGGAGCAGGTGGACGCGATTGCCGGCCCGCGCGGGGCCCGTCTTTCGACTTTCTACCAAGCCTCCAACACGCTGGGGGGAGACCTCTGGCAGGTCTTCGCCGTCGACGAGACCCGGTTCGGGATTTTCATGGTGGATTTGTCCGGGCACGGCGTTTCTGCGGCGATCAACGCCTTTCGGGTCCACATGCTGGTCACCGGGATGACGGCGCTGGCGGATCGTCCCGGTGTCTGGATGCAGGCGCTCAATCGCGCCCTCGTGGACATGTTGCCGGTCGAGCAATTCGCCACCGGTTTCTACGGTCTGGTCGACCGGGCGGCGGGCACGCTGACCTACGCGTCAGCCGCCACGCCGCCGCCCTTGCATTTCCGGGCTGATGGAAGCTGGTCGGCCCTCGATGGCTCTGGCGTGCTTCTGGGCTGCAATGCCGCGGCGGACTACCCGGTCCGCACCTGCCCGCTGGGGGCGGGAGACCGGGTCTTTATTTACAGTGATGCGCTGTACGAGAATTTCCGGGATCCGGAGGCGTCCTTGGAGACCCCGGACCTGGCGGCCCATGTCCAGGCTGCCCTGCAATCCCGGGATGATTTCCAGGCCGCGCTCCTGTCCCGGGTCTTCGGTCCCGACCAGGCGCATCCGCATGATGACCTGACCTGGGTGATGCTGGAGGCGGGCGAATGAACCGCCGCAAGAAGGACAGGATCTGGCTGGCCCTGGCACCCGGTCGCCTGACCGACGCGCTGGTCGCGGCCTTCGAGCTGGAGGCGGGAGACCGTCTGGTCTGCGGCCCCGATCTGCCGGTCGAGGGGGATATCGGGATTGTTGTGGCCGATCAGGCTCATGCCCACGCCATTGCCCTGGCCCGGACGCGCGCCTCCGATGCCTTTCAGTCGGTCCTGCTGGGCGATCGCCCGGATGAGGCGGAGCCGGCAGACTATGTCCTGTCTCCCGATACCGATACGGCTACGCTGGTCGCGGTTGTCCGGATCGCCCGGGATTTCCAGGAGGAAGTCGCCAGCTTGCGGGCCGATGTGGCGTCGCGCCGGTCCGCGGTCGGCACGATCATGTCGGGACAGTTCGAGTTCCGGACGCTGGACGAGGCCCGAAACCTCGCCACCATGCTCGCCCTGGCCTGCCCCAATTCCGATCTCGTGGCCGTGGGTCTGCAGGAATTGCTCGTCAATGCGGTGGAGCACGGCAATCTGGAGATCGGCGCGCAGGAAAAGCAGGACCTGCTCCTGTCGGGCCAGTGGCGGGCCGAGATCGAAAAACGCCTGCAGGATCCGCGCTATTCCGAACGCCGCGTGATCGTCAATTTCAAGCGCGGACGCCGGATGATTTCCCTGACGGTCCAGGATGACGGGGCCGGTTTCGACCATGCGGCCCTGGACGTGGACGACAGCGGCGGAAGCGGGTATCGGGGGCGGGGCGTCGCGCTGGCGCGCTCCCTGTCCTTTGCCTCTGTGACCTTTCTGGGATCTGGCAATCTGGTGGAGGCAACCCTACTGCTCGACCCGGCGGCTGCATAAGCCGACAGGCGACGCGAAACTTTCATTGGCAATCCCGAACGGCCGCCATTAGGCCATGCAGGCTGACTGCAAAGAGGATCCGCCCGATGAAAACCCTGTCTGTCCTGACTTCCGCCCTGACCGTATTGCTGCTGTCTCCGTCCGCGCTGGCCCAGCCGGACCCGATGGTGGCCAGCCAGGACAGCTGGACGCGGGCCCGGGCCGAGGCGGCTCGCCGTCAGGCCGTCGAAGTGCGGCCTCAGGAGGCGCGCAATGTCATCCTTTTCATTGCCGACGGGATGAGCATCCCCACCATTTCCGCGGGCCGTATTTTCCAGGGCGAACAGACCGGTGCAGGTGAAACCGAGACCTATGTCTTCGAAGGGTTTGACCAGACCGCCCTGGTGCGCACCTACAATACCGATGCGCAGGTTGCGGACTCGGCCAGCACGGCCACCGCCCTGGTCACGGGTTACAAGACGCGGACCGGTGCGATCAGTGTGGCGGCCAATCAGGGGTTCGAAGCATGCGCGGCGGACGCGACGTTTCCGGCGACCCTGGCTGAACTGGCCGGGCGCAACGGACAGGCGACCGGTATTGTCAGCACGGCCCGCCTGACCCACGCCACGCCGGCAACAATGTACGCCCATTCGCTCAGCCGGAATTGGGAAAGCGATGCGGACCTGCCCGACATGGCCCGGGCGGCCGGCTGTCGGGACATTGCCGCCCAGCTCATCAGTTTTGCGCAGGACGAGGGAATCGACCTGGCCATGGGGGGCGGCCGCCGCAATTTCCTGCCGGACGGCGCCGGGGGTGAGCGAGCCGATGGCCGCGACCTGACGGCCGAGTGGCAAGGTGTCGTGGTGCAGGACCGGACGAGCCTGCTCGCCCTGCCGGCTGACGGTCCGGAACCTGTTCTGGGCCTCTTCAATGACGACCATATGTCCTATGAGGCGGACCGGGCCGGTACGGATGAGCCGTCCCTGGCCGAGATGACGGGCTTTGCCATTGACCGTCTGTCGCGCCATGAGGGCGGTTATGTGCTGATGGTGGAGGCCGGGCGCGTGGATCATGCCCACCACTCGACCAATGCCTATCGGGCGTTGACCGACATGGAGGCGTTTGATGCCGCGATCGAAACGGCTCTGGCCCGCGTCGATCTGGACAATACTCTGGTGATCGTGACGGCCGATCACGGGCACGTCATGACCTTTGCGGGCTATCCGGCCCGTGGCAATCCGATTCTGGGCCTGGTGCGCCGGTCCGACCCCTATCGGCCCGGCAGCGCCCCCAGCCTCACCCTGGACGAGAGCGGCCGCCCCTATACGACGCTCGGCTATCGCAATGGCCAAAATGTGCGCACGCCCGACAGTCCGGCCTTGGATGAGGCCGACACGCTGGACCCTGATTACCGTCAGGAAGTCCTGGTCGAACTGGAGGATGAGACCCATTCCGGCGCCGATGTCGCGCTTTACGCAACCGGTCCCCGGGCGCACTGGTTTTCAGGCTCGCTGGAGCAGAACACGATCTTCCATCTGATCACCGCTGCCCTGGGGTGGGAGGATGATGCCGAAGGTCGGGGCGGATCGTCGCAGGAATAGAATTATTATGCTGTTCAGCTAGGGTTCAGCGGCCCCTTCGTCTAATCTTCTGGAAACTGACCGGAAATGAGGGAGCGCAGGGGGCGTTCCCGACCGGCCAGGCAGGCTCTGGGAGGGGTCCTGAAAATGAAAACTCTACTCGCAGCTCTGGTGTCTGTGGCCGCCGTGTCCGTGCCGGCCATGGCGCAGGATTACAGTGCCCCGCCAACCTATGGCAGCGTCAATCTCAATGCCGGTTTCACGCCGGACCCCTACACGGTCCAGCTGACCTCGGGCGGGGCCCGTCCCGCCAGCAATGTCTCCTCGTCCTGCCGGGGGTGGATCGCCAATGCGCCCGATTTCTCGGTGACCTATTCGGCCGGCTCCACTTTCGACCTGACCATCGGAGCCGTGTCGGACAGCGACACCACGCTCGTGGTGAACGGTCCGACCGGCCGCTGGTATTGCGATGATGACAGCGGTGAGGGTCTCAATCCCTCTCTGACCTTCGCCAATCCGAGCTCGGGCCGTTACGACATTTGGGTCGGCTCCTATCGCGAAGGCGATTACGCTTCGGCCACGCTGGCGATTTCCGAGCTGGGCCTGACCAGCGGCGGCGGGGGCGGTGGCTCCTATGGCGGGATCGACTGGTCCCTGCCGGCCAATTTTGGCAGCACCTCCCTGCGCGGCGGTTTCTCGCCGGATCCCTATACGGTTGATGTCGTGTCCGGCGGTGCGTATGCGGCGTCGAGTGTCGACAGCAGCTGCCGGGGCTATGTTTCGGGGGCTCCGGACTTCGAGTTGAGCTTCTCCGCGGGTTCCTTGCCGCTGACGATCGCAGCCGTCGCCAGTGGTGACACCACGCTTCTGGTCAATGACCCGAACGGCAACTGGTATTGCAATGATGATGGCGGTGAGGGGCTCAACCCGCTGCTGACCTTCTCCAATCCGCGTTCGGGCACCTATGACATCTGGGTCGGGTCCTACAGCGAAGGCCGAAACATCAATGCCACCTTGTCCTTCTCCGAGCTGGGCCTCACGGCCGGCAGCAGCGGTGGTGGCGGGGGCGGCGGCTCCTATGGCCAGATCGACTGGTCCCTGCCCGCCAATTTCGGCAGCGTCTCCCTGCGCGGCGGCTTCACGCCGGACCCGTATCGCGTGGATATCGTGTCCGGGGGCACCCACCGGGCCTCCGAAGTGCGCAGTGGTTGCGCTGGCTGGGTGTCGGCCGCCCCGGACTTCGAACTCAGCTTCACCGCCGGCTCGCTGCCGCTAATCCTCTCGGCCGCGTCCAGCAGTGACACGACCATTCTGGTCAATGACCCGAATGGCAACTGGCACTGCAATGATGATGGCGGCAATGCGGGTCTGAACCCGGCGCTGACCTTCAACAATCCGGCCTCGGGTACGTATGACATCTGGATCGGTTCCTATCGCCAGGGCCAGAATCCAAGTGCCACCCTGTCGATCTCCGAGATCTACAGCGAATAGGCTGACACAGGCCTGACAGGAAACGGGACCGCCGGTTTGCGCCGGCGGTCCTTTTTCATGGACGGAAAGCGCGCTAAGCCTGTTGGCATAATCACAAGATTTCGGGGACGGTCACATGCGAATTTTCCTGGGTATCCTGGCGGCGGTTCTGGCCCTCGCCGGTCTCGCCTTCTTCTACATCATCCCGGTTCGCGTCGATGCCGGACGCAATGTCGTTGTCGAGCACGCGCCTTATGCGATCTCCGCTGAAGCCCGGGCCCTGCACGATGATCTGCGCGTCGGTGATCTGCATTCCGACATGCTGCTCTGGATGCGCAATCCGGCGCACCGGAATGACCGGGGGCACACCGACCTGCCGCGCCTGCGCGAAGGCCGGGTCGCGCTCCAGGTGTTCGCCAGCGTAACCAAGACACCGTCTTCGATGAATTACGAGGCCAACTCGGCGGATAGTGACAACATCACCCCGCTTGCCATTGCGCAGCGCTGGCCGATCGACACCTGGGGATCGATCCGGAACCGGGCGCTGTACCATGCGGATCGTCTCAATCGGTTGGCGCAGCGCGACGATGCTTTCACCGTGATACGCTCACGGGCCGATCTTGATGCTGTTCTGACCGCACGGGAGTCCGATCCTGATGCCCTGGCGGGCCTGTTGGCGACCGAAGGCGCACACCCTCTGGAAGGGGATATCGCGAATATTGCCCCCCTGTGGGATGCGGGATATCGCATGGTCGGTTTGCAGCACTTCTTCGACAATGAACTCGGTGGATCGCTTCATGGCCTCAGCGGGGCGGGCCTGTCCGACTTCGGTCGTGAAGCGGTGCCGGCCCTGATCGAGCAGGGCTTCATCATCGATGTCGCCCACTCCTCGCCGCAAGTCGTGCGGGATGTGCTGGCGATGACGGACCGGCCGCTCATCGTGTCCCATACCGGTATCCATTCGCACTGTCCGGTGACCCGCAATATTCCCGACGAATTGATGCAAGCCATTGCCGCAGAAGGCGGATTGATCGGGATCGGCTTCTGGGAAGACGTCACCTGCGACGACAGTCCGGAAGGCGTCGCCGCAGCCATCCTGGCGGCGATTGATCTGGTCGGCGTCGAACATGTGGCGCTGGGTTCGGACTATGACGGCACGATCACGACCACGTTCGATGCGTCGGAATATGCCGTGCTGACGGACCGCCTGCTCGACGCCGGGCTCGGCGAAGCCGATATCCGCGCCGTCATGGGCGAGAACCTGATCACCTTCTTTCGCGAGAACCTGCCGGAATAGTCTTTCCGGTCAGGTGCCTGGCTGGACGTAGGGCACGGTGGCGAACAGGGCCCGCTCCTCGCCGCGCGGATCATTCTCCAGGCGCGGCGGCCAGTCGAAGACCATCGTCTCCCGGTTCTCCATCGTATAGGGCTGCCAGTCCGGCAGGGCCGTGTGCTGCGGTGTGCCGGTCCGCGCCAGGGCGATGAAGGCTTCGCTCAGCAGGGCCGCCATGTTCCTTGCCGTCTCGCTATTGCCGGTCAGGCTGCCCTCGACGGCGGTATTGTCGAAAGCCAGCGGGATATCAAAGGTATGCGGGGCGTAAGGATTGCCCCAATCCATCTGGTAGACATAGGCCGGAGCTCCGGCCTTGGCCCGCTCCTCCGCCTCGATCACCGCTGCCCGCCAGGACCGCGCGGCCGTGGTCGCCGTGTAGAAAACCTCTTCCGGCGAGCGCTCGGGATGGAGTTCGCGATAGCGCGCGATGACCGTTTCCGGGCGGATATCGACCCGCATGTTGGGGATCAGCAGGTCCGGCAGGTTGTCCCAGCTGATATTTTCATACCGCTCGCCGCGCAGGAAGGCGCGGGTTTCGTCATGCGTATTGCCGATAATCATCGGAATATGCAGCGATTGCGGCGCCGCATCCGGATAAAACGGATGCCGCATCATCACCGCATCATCCTTCACCGGCCCGAAATAGACCGAGCCAAAGGGCAGGACCGGATCCGGGGCGGACAAGGCCTCGACCAGGGTCTCAGCCGGCATGTCGAGCACGGAAGCGGCATGGCTATCATCCAGACCCAGTTCGGCGAGATAGGCGCGGGAGCGGGCGGTGGCGTTGGCCGGGCCGGAGGCGGTGACCTGCTGGCCGCTCATGCTGGCAGCGCGGTGGAAGAGACCCGCCGCGGCCGGCGTGGCCATCAGGCTGGCGATCTTGGCGCCGCCGCCGGACTGGCCGAACACCATGACCCGGTCCGGATCGCCGCCAAAGCGCGCGGCATTCTCCTGCACCCATTGCAGGGCGAGGATGAGGTCGAGCTGACCGGCATTGCCCGACTGGGCAAAGTCCGGGCCGAGCAGGCGCTGCAGATAGAGATAGCCGAAGGCATTGAGCCGGTGATTGACCGTGATGACGACGACATCGCCCCGCGTCGCCAGGCGCGTCCCGTCATACAGGGGGTGCGAACCCGAGCCGGTCGCATAGGCCCCGCCGTGGAAATAGACCATGACCGGACGGCGGGCCGCTTCCTCCAGGCCCGGTGTCCAGACATTGAGAAACAGGCAGTCTTCCGACGTGTTGGGCTCGCTGCCGCGTTGCGGGCAGGCCGCACCGTATTCCACCGCCGGGCGTGTCTCCGTCCAGGCGTCTGGTCGCCGCGGGGCCCGGAAGCGGGCACGGCCGGTATCGGCGCCAAAGCGCACACCCAGGAAGCGATGGATGCCGCCTTCGACGACACCACTGACCGGTCCGTTGGACGTCTGCACCACGGGGTCAGATCCCTGCGTGCGGGCCTGGGCCGTGGAGCTGGCCAGCAAGGCGGCGCCTGTGCCGGCGAGAAGGGTGCGACGGGTTGGGGTCATCGGATCACTCCTGCGTCCTGGTTCTCGAGAGCCCGCTCGACTTCGGCCAGCGACGCCATGGACGCGTCGCCGGGTGTCGACATGGCGAGCGCGCCATGCACCGTGCCGTATTCCACGGTGGCAGAGTGGGGTTTGCCGGTCAGGAGCCCGTAGGCAATGCCCGACGCGAAGGCGTCGCCGCCTCCGACACGGTCGAGGATATCGAGACCGTCAAAGGCCCGCGAGGCATGAACGCGGTCACCGCCCGCCCAGAGAAAGCCTTGCCAGTCATTGATGTTGGCCGTGTGCGCCTTGCGGGTCGTGGTCGCGATGACTTTCAGATTGGGAAAATCGTTCCGGACACTCTCGATGACGTCTTTCGGGGTGCCGGTCAGTGCCGGTGTGCCCAGCCCGTCGGCGCCGAACAGGATGTCGACATGGGCGGCAATGCGCCGGTTCAGCGCGCGCGCGCCCTCTGATCCGCCCCGCTCGGCCCACAGTGAGGGGCGGTAATTGAGGTCATAGGACACCAGCGTTCCGTGTCGCCGGGCGGCTTCGATGGCGTTGAGAGTCATTTCGGTGGTGCTGTCGGACAGCGCCGCGAAAATCCCGCCGGTGTGGAACCAGCGCACACCGCAGGTGCCGAAAACATGGTCCCAGTTGATGTCACCCGGTCGCATTTGGGAGGCGGCTGAATGGCCCCGGTCTGACACGCCCAGGGCCGGCCGGATGCCAAAGCCGCGTTCCACGAAATTCAGCCCGACGCGGGTATTGCGTCCGATGCCGTCGAACTCCCGCCAGAGAATATTGGATGTATCGACCCCGCCCTGCAGGATCAGGTCCTCGGTCAGGGCACCGATATCATTGCGCGGCAGAGCCGTTGCGATACTGGCGCGCAAGCCGAAGCATTTCCGGGCCGCCCGGGCGAGATTGTATTCGCCGCCGCCCTCCCAGACCTGGAAAGTCCGGCTGTTGCGGATCCGGCCCTCGCCGGGATCGAAGCGCAGCATGACTTCACCAAGGGCCAGGATATCCCATTGGCAGTCGGCTTCCGGGCGGAAGGGGAGTGGGGTCTCGCTCATCAAACCGGCCTAAAGCGTCACGCCGCCCTTCCACAGGGCAATTTCACGCTCATCATAAAGCTCGTTGCGGGCATGGCGGCCCGAGGCCGTGTCCAGGATCAGGCGCCAGAGCCGCTCGGCCGCGGCATCCAGGCTTTCGCCTTCGGCCACTGGGCCGGCATCGAAATCGATCCAGTGCGGCTTGCGATTCGCCAGATCGGAATGGGTCGAGAGTTTCAGCGTGGGCACACTGGTCCCAAGGGGCGTGCCGCGTCCGGTCGTGAAAAGGACCATCTGGGTGCCTGCCGCTGCCATGGCTGTTGTCGAGACGGCGTCATTGCCAGGTGCTTCCAGCAGGCTCACCCCCGTCGTGCGGACCCGGTCACCGTAGTTGAGCACATCGGTGACCGTAGCTGTTCCTGCTTTTTGGACGGCGCCGAGGGATTTCTCCTCCAGCGTCGTGATGCCGCCGGTGATATTGCCGGGTGAGGGATTGGCGTGGACGACTTCGCCATGGTCCAGGAAATAGCGCTTGAACCGGTTCATCATCACACCGATGCGGGACTGGACATCCTCATTGGCCGCCCGCTGCATGAGCAGATGTTCGGCGCCGAACATTTCCGGCACTTCCGTGAGAATGGCGCTGCCGCCCATCGCCGTCAGACGGTCGGTGATGCGGCCGAGCAGCGGGTTGGCGGTGAGGCCGGAGAACGCGTCGGACCCGCCGCATTTCAGGCCGATGACCAGATCGGAGACCGGGCAGGCTTCGCGGCGGTCCATGTCGGCCATGTGGCTGGCAATGTCGGACACGGCAGCGATGCCGGCATCCAGTTCATCACCCATGTCCTGGCAAGCAAAGGCACGCACGCGCAGCGGGTCGGTGTCCGGCATGGCGTCGAGCAGGGCGCGGTACTGGTTGGACTCACACCCCAAGCCGACCAGTAGGACGCCGCCCGCATTCGGGTTCTGGGCGAGGCCGGCCAGAATGGCCCGGGTCCGTTCCAGATCATCACCCAGCTGCGAACAACCAAACGGGTGGGTGACGGCATGGACTCCATCGACCCGGCCCCGGACCTGGTTGCTGGCCATGCGGGCAATCCGCTCGGCGATCCGGTTGACGCAACCCACTGTCGCCACGACCCAGATTTCATTGCGGATGCCGACGCGGCCGTTGAAGCGGCGATATCCCATGAATTCATCGGCCCGGCCCGGCTTGGTGTTGCGGGTGGGCGTGTCCAGGGCCACGGCATAGTCGACCTCACCGGACAGTGCAGAGGCGAGATTGTGGCTGTGGACATGATCGCCCGGTTGGATACGGGCCAGGGCCCGGCCAATCGGTGCGCCGTACTTGGTCACAGGGGCGCCAGCCGACACGATCGAAAGCGCGAACTTGTGGCCACGCGGGATGTCGGATCGCACGGCCGGAAAGCCGGGACCGGGAATTGTGCCGGCGGTCAGGGGGGCCAGCGCCACGGCGACATCATCGTCGGGGTGAAGCATGAGGGCCGATTGGACGGCCGTTTTCTCGGCTACGGTCATGGGGTCTCTTCGTCTTTCTGGCCTTGATGGTAACCGGTGTCATTTTTTGGACAAGTGGGAAAATTCACGCGCAGGGTCCAAGCGCTCTAAAAGCATGACAAGCAAGGAAATGTCCTATAGGAGACATTTTTCGTGTTAACGCGAACGGGGGATGGTCGCGGATGTCGGACGAGGAAAATCCGGAACAGTCGGAGCCGAAATCGTCTCTGCGCGACGAGTTCCGAAACCGCCGCCCCACGATCAATGATGTCGCTCGCCTGACCGGGGTCTCCAAGAAGACGGTGTCCCGGGTGATCAACAAATCGCCGGCGGTGCGCGAAGACACGCGCGAAGCCATTCTCCGCGTGATGCACGAAATAGGCTATGCACCGGATCCGCAGGCGCGTGGTCTGGCCTTCCGCCGGTCCTTCCTGGTCGGCATGATCTATGACAACCCCAACCCGCAATATGTCGTGAACATGCAGCAGGGCCTGCTGGACGGTATACGTGGCACCGGGTTCGAGCTGGTGGTGCATCCGTGCGACCGGGCCAGCGAGACCTTCCTCACCGATCTGCGCAATTTCGTGGAACGCCAGAAACTCTATGGCGTCGTGCTGACTCCGTCCGTATCGGAAGATGAGCGCATCCCGCCGGTCCTGCGAGAGATCGGTTGCGAATTCATCCGCATTGCCTCGGTCTCGCTGGACGAGCCCGAGCACATGATTGTCACGCGCGACCATTTGGGCGGTGAAGCGGCCGGGCGTCATCTGGCGGAGTTGGGACACAAGCGGGTCGGCTTCATTTCCGGTCGACCAACCTTCCGGTCCTCGCATGAACGCCGGCGCGGTTTCGAGGCCGGTTTGGCCAGTGCCGGTGTGACGCTGGACGAGGCCAATGTGGCCCAGGGCGCCTACACGTTCGAGTCCGGATATGACTGCGCACGGGAACTGCTGAGCCGGGTGGACCGGCCGACGGGCATTTTTGCGGCCAATGATGAAATGGCGGCCGGCGTCCTGCAGGCGGCTCGGTCGCTGGATATCCCGGTCCCTGCGGAACTCTCCGTTGTGGGTTATGACAATTTCCAGCTGGCGGAGCGTCTCTGGCCGCGACTGACCACGGTGAACACGCCGACGCGGGAAGTCGGGCGCCGGGCGTCGACAAAGCTGATCAACCAGTTCAATGCGGCCGAGATCGACACGGATGATGATCGCGCCAAGCCCAGCCTGGTGATCCGGGAAAGTTCCGCGCCGCCTCCCGCCGTTTCCTGAACCCTTAGATCGGACAGCCGGTCCGGATTCATGACGGGACCGGTTGATGTTCGAAATGACACCGGTTACCTTCCGGCCAGGATTTAGCCAGAAACGGTCCGTTTCAATGCCTGCAACCCCGCAGCTTCATGAAGACCGGTTATTCCCGGCCGACCCGGCGACCCGTGCCATTGCGCGGAGCCTGTATGCGGGCGTGAAATCCCTGCCGATCATTTCGCCCCATGGTCATACGGACCCGCGCTGGTTCTCCGGGAATGAAGCCTTCGACAGTCCCGCCGATCTGTTTCTGGCCCCGGACCATTATTTGTACCGCATGCTTTACAGCCAGGGGATAAGCCTCGATGCGCTGGGGGTTCCATCCAAGGCCGGCAAGCCGGATTGCGACCCTCGCGAGGCCTGGCGCCTGTTCGCCCGGCATTTCTACCTGTTCCGCGGAACCCCCTCTGCCATGTGGATGAATCACGTGCTGGGCGATGTGTTCGGAATTGGCGAGCGGCTCAATGAAGACACGGCAGACGCCATCTATGATGCCATCGATGCGGCACTGAAGACCGAGGGCTTCCGTCCGCGCGCCCTGTTTGACCGGTTCAATATTGAGCTGTTGGCGACAACGGAATCGCCGACCGACACACTTGACCACCATCATGCCATTGCGAGCAGCGGTTGGTCGGGGCGTGTGGTCACGGCCTATCGGCCGGACCCGGTCGTGGATGCGGATCACGAGGATTTCCGCGCGGCGCTGGAACAGTTCGGCGATGTGACGGGCGAAGACACCTTCACTTGGCGGGGCTATCTGGCCGCGCACCGTCAACGCCGGGTCGACTTCATGGCCGCCGGGGCCACTTCGACGGACCATGGTCATCCCACGGCGGCGACGGCGGACCTGGATCCGGGCGAGGCAGAAGTTCTGTTCGACCGCATCGTGTCAGGCAAGGCCGGGGCGGGGGATGCGGAGTTGTTCCGGGCCCAAATGTTGACCGAAATGGCGGCGATGAGCCTGGAAGACGGGTTGGTCATGCAGATCCATCCCGGCTCCTTCCGCAATCACAATGCCGCCCTGTTCGCCTCCCACGGCCGCGACAAGGGCGCCGACATTCCGGCGCGCACGGACTATGTCCATGCACTGAAACCCTTGCTGAACCGGTTCGGCAATGAACGCGGTCTCGATATCATCCTCTTCACCCTGGACGAGACCAGCTACACGCGTGAACTCGCGCCGCTGGCGGGTCACTACCCGGTCCTGAAACTGGGCCCGGCCTGGTGGTTCCATGACAGTCCGGAAGGCATGATGCGTTTCCGCAAGCAGACCACGGAAACAGCCGGCTTCTACAACACGGTCGGGTTCAATGATGACACCCGCGCCTTCCTATCAATTCCGGCCCGGCACGACATGGCCCGGAGGGTGGATTGCGCCTTCCTGGCCGGACTGGTCGCGGAGCACCGTCTTACCGAAGACGAAGCCGCCGACCTCGCCACCGACCTCGCCTACACTCTGGCGAAAAAAGCCTACAAACTCGACGCTGCAAACTGAGACAGGATACTCCCATGAAGATCGCGCTCATCATCGAAAACAGCCAGGCCGCCAAAAGCGACATCGTCCATGACGCCCTGAAAACCGTGGTCGAACCGCTGGGCCATGAAGTCCACCACTACGGCATGTACACGCCGGACGACAAAGCCTCCCTGACCTATGTCATGAACGGCCTGCTGACCGGCCTCCTGATCAATTCCAAGGCTGCCGATTTCGTGGTCACGGGCTGTGGCACGGGGATGGGTTCCAACCTCGCCGCCAACTCCATGCCGAACGTGTTCTGCGGCCTCGTCATCGATCCGACCGATGCTTTCCTGTTCGGCCAGATCAATGCCGGCAATGCCATCTCCATGCCCTACGCCAAGGGCTTCGGCTGGGCTGCCGAGCTGAACCTGCAGGACTGCTACCGCAAGATCTTCGAATACAAGGCCGGCGAAGGCTATCCCAAGGAGCGCGCCGAGATCATGGCGAAGAACCGCGGCATCCTTTCCGAGCTCAAGGCTGTGACCTGCCATGACATGCTGACGGTCCTCAAGACGGTCGACCAGGACCTGCTCAAGGCCTCCATCGCGGGTGAGAAGTTCCAGGAATACTTCTTCGCCAACTGCCAGGACGAGGCGATCGCCGACTATATCCGCGGCGTGCTGGCTTAAGCGGCACGAACAGGCGCCGAGAGGCTGAAACGGAGACATTCATGAGCAATCCATTCAACCTTGAAGGCAAGGTGGCCCTGGTGACTGGCGGCAATACGGGGCTGGGCCAGGGCATGGCTGTGGCGCTGGCGGAAGCCGGTGCCGACATCGTCGTGGCCGGTCGCTCCAGCGCGGCTGACACGGGCAAGGCTGTCGAGGCGTTGGGCCGTCGCTTCTTCGAAGTGAAGGCTGACTTTTCCGATCCGTCCTGCGTCGACGGTGTGGTCGCGGAGACGGTCGAGAAGGCGGGCTCCATCGACATTCTCGTCAACAATGCCGGCATCATCCGCCGCAATGACGCGATCGATTTCACCGAAGACGACTGGGACAGCGTCATGGACGTGAATATCAAGTCGGCCTTCTTCCTGTGCCAGGCCGCGGCCAAGCGGATGATCCCGGCCGGCGGCGGCAAGATCATCAATATCGCGTCCATGCTGTCCTTCCAGGGCGGTATCCGGGTGGCCTCCTACACCTCGTCCAAGAGCGCGATCGCCGGTCTGACCAAGCTGCTGGCGAATGAGTGGGCCGCCAAGGGCATCAATGTGAATGCCATTGCGCCCGGCTATTTCGCCACCAACAACACGGCGGCCCTGCAGGCGGATGAGGATCGCAACAAGCAAATCCTAGAGCGAATCCCGGCCGGGCGCTGGGGCGATCCCAAGGATCTGGGCGGCGCTGCCGTCTTCCTGGCGTCTTCGGCTGCCGATTATGTCCAGGGCACGGTTCTGGCCGTCGATGGCGGCTGGCTGGCCCGCTAGACGCAAACAGCTTTCTTTCCCCTGATGGCCGGGCAGGTTTCCTGTCCGGCCTCTTTTTACCGGCGCCAGCGCTTTCCGAAATCACGCAGGATTTCCCGCGCGGCATTGTGGCCGGGCGCGCCCGTCACCCCACCGCCGGGATGGGTGCCGGCACCGCATTGGTAGAGCCCCTTGATGGGCGAGCGGTGGTCGGCATGGCCGAGCACGGGGCGGGCCGAGAAGAGCTGGTCCAGGCTGAGAGCCCCGTGGAAAATGTCCCCGCCGACCAGGCCAAATTTGCGTTCCAAGTCCTTGGGCGAGTGGATCTGGCGGCCCAGAACCAGGTCCCGGAAGCCCGGCGCCCAATGATCCACCGTGTCGATCATCAGGTCGGCCACCTCTTCGCGATGATCATCCCAATCCCGGCCATCGGGCAGTTCTGGCGCGACATGCTGGCAGAACAGGCTGGCGACGTGCTGCCCTGGCGGGGCGAGGGTGTCGTCCAGGGTCGAGGGGATGAGCATTTCGATGATGGGCTCGCGCGACCAGCCATCGCGCCGCGCGTCGAGCCAGGCGCGGTCCATATAGTCAAGGCTGGGCCCGATGATGATGCCGGCAGTGAGGTGGTCTCCCGGTTCCGGCTTGCAGGTGAAGCGGGGCAGGTCCCTGAGGGCGAGATTCATCCGGAAAGTACCGGACCCGCAACGGTAGTGGTCGATCCGTTCGCGGAAATCCTCCGGCAGGTCGCCCGGGTCCACCAGGCCGGAAAAGAGGAGTTTCGGATTCAGGTTGGACACGACCGCCCGTGCGGACAGCGTGGAGCCGTCTTCCAGAGTGACGCCGCAGGCGCGCCCTTTTTCGGTCAGGACTTCACGCACAGGGGCGTCGGTCCTGAGAGTGACGCCAGCCTCGCGGCAGGCGGCAGCCATGGCCTGGGTAACGGCACCCATTCCGCCGATGGCATGTCCCCAGGCGCCCTTCTTGCCATTCACCTCACCAAACAGATGGTGCAGCAGGACATAGGCGCTGCCGGGCGTGTAGGGGCTCGCATAATTGCCGACGATACTGTCAAAGCCGAACAGGGCCTTGATGGGCGCGCTCTCGAACCAGCCGTCCAGCCAGTCGCCGGCGGATTTGGAGAACAGGTCCAGCAGGTCGCGCTTGGCGGTCATGGAGAGGCCGCCCAGTTTCGAGCCCAGCCCGGCGGTCTTGAGCAGGTCGGGCAGGGCGCGGGCCCATCCGCCTTCGTGCAGATTGGGCGGGCTCTCCAGGACGAGGCGGCGCAGCGTGTCCGCAACGGCCTCAAGGCGTGCCTCATAGTCGGCCAGGCGTTCGGCGTCGCGGGCTGAAAAGCGGGCCACTTCCGACCGGGTCAGTCCCTCGCCAGCCAGCAGGTAATCCTCC
This sequence comes from Maricaulis alexandrii, assembly GCF_005871165.1. Classification (GTDB taxonomy): domain Bacteria; phylum Pseudomonadota; class Alphaproteobacteria; order Caulobacterales; family Maricaulaceae; genus Maricaulis; species Maricaulis alexandrii. Next base: position 430,001 of record NZ_SWKP01000005.1, read on the forward strand.
TCCAGCGGCAGGAAATTGCCGACCTTTCGCTCCACGATTTTCAGCCCGTGCCGGGCCAGATCGAGATCGGCGATGACTTGCGGATTGAGCAGGGAAACCGTGTAGGCGGCGACGGAGTTTCTGAAGCCGGGATGGAATTCCTCGGTCACGGCGGCGCCGCCGAGAACCGGTCGCTTTTCCAGCAGCGTGACCGAGAGGCCGGCCTTGGCCAGATAGGCCGCGCAGACGAGGCCATTATGGCCGCCGCCGATGAGGATGATGTCGGTGTCGACCGCCTGACGGGCGGTCCTGAACGGGGTTGTCATGGTCTCCCAGTGTCCACAGGAGCGCGAATAAGGCAATCAACCCAAGCGTTTGGGCGCCGCTACTCCGACCGGCTGGCCGTTTGGGGCAAGGGCAGAAGGTGTTTGCGGACCTTGCCGGCCGAAGTGCGGGGCAGGTCGTCACAGATCAGCACGTGCCGCGGAATCTTGTAGCTCGCCAATCGGTCGCGACACCAGCGCGTGACCTGGTCGCTGGTCAGACCGGAGCCGGGCCGGATACGGAGATAGGCACAGCCGACCTCACCCCATTTGGCGTCTTCGATCCCGCGCACGGCGGCTTCCAGAATGTCGGGATGGGATTCGAGAACCTGTTCGACCTCGATCGGATACACATTCTCGCCACCGGAGATGTACATCTCCTTGATCCGGCCTACGACATAGCCGTGCCCGTCGGCGTCGATACGGCCGAGATCGCCGCTGCGCAGCCAGCCATCCTGGGTGAAGAGGGCGGCGGTTTCGGCCGGGCGTTGCCAATAGCCCGGCGTCAGGCCGGGGCCGAAGAACTGGACTTCCCCAACTTCGCCCGGCGGGAGGATGGTGCCGTCCGGTGCGGCGATGCGGGCATCGACAAGGAGCTGGGTCTTGCCGACCGAGCCGATATGGTCGAGCGCGTCTGCCGGATCGGCGAGAAAGGCCGTGGGGCCGGTTTCCGTCATGCCGAACCCATTGCACAGCCGGGCGCCACGTTCCGCAAAGGCGGTCACGATGGCATCCGGCAAGGGCGCCCCGCCGCTGGCCCAGTGGCGGGTCCGGTTCAGATCGGTCGCGGCAAAGTCCGGGTGCAGGATCAGTTCGCGGAACACGGAGGGTACGGCGAGAAGGATGTCGAGCTCGCCGGACTGGACCAGGGCGAGAAGCGGGCCCGGGTCGAAGCCGGGGAGAATGTGCACCCGTCCGCCGGCGATCAGGGTCGGCAGGGTGTGCAGATTGATGCCGGCCGTATGGAAGAGCGGCAGGAAGTTCAGCGTGGAATCGTGGGCGGACAGACCGGTCGCCTGGGTGATGTTGAGATAGTTCACCATCGCCATGCGGTAGGTCTGGATCACGCCCTTGGGGCGGCCCGTCGTGCCGGATGTGTAGATGAGATACCAGGTCTCGTCCCCGGGCCAGGCCGGGCGGCCGGGGTGTGGATCGGCAGTATCGCGACCGGTCGGGTAGGCTTCTTCCAGGTCGACCAGCCGGGTTTCACTGCCGGCTACGGCCTGTTCGGCCAGGGCGCGATCCTCCTGGCCGGTCAGGCAAAGGCGGGGCGTGCAGTCCTCAATCAGCTCTCGCAGCTCGCGGCCGGTCATCCGCCAGTTCAGAGGCACCAGGATGGCGCCCAGCTTGGCGCAGGCGAAGAGAAGCTCGAAAAACTCGATCCGGTTCCGGCACAGGACCCCGATCCGGTCGCCGGGGCGGATGCCCTCGCTGGCCAGGAAGCCGGCCGCCTTGCGGCTGTTTTCGTCCAGTTGGGCATAGGTCAGGGCCCGCCCGGTTGGCACATCGTGCAAGGCGGTCCGCCGGGGGGTCAGCACCGCTCGGCGCGCGGTAATGTCGGTGATGATGTCCATCGCCTTGCCGTTCGCGCGCTAGTGGTTGAGGCCGCGGGCGATCAGGTCGGCAGCGGTTCGGGCCACTTCTTCCGCACTGCGTTCCTGATCCCAGATGCCATAGCGAAGACCCAGGAAGACGCTCATCCCGATCAGGGCCCAGGCCCGGGTCGACTGGTCGCCTTCGCTGATCTCGCCGCGTCCGGCCGCATCGGACAGATTGCGCTCATAACGGGCGGCGAAACTGTCATAGTGTAGCCGATACGCATCAGGTGCCACGAATTGCGACTCCTCGATGATGCGGTAGAGATTGGGGTGGGCGCGGGCAAATTCGATATAGGCAAGAAGGCCGAGATATTCGGCATCCAGCCGGTCGTTTGCCGTCTTGACCCGGTCCGCGATCCAGCTTCGGGTCATCTCCCCCATATGGGCCACAAGGGCCCGGAATATTTCATCTTTCGAATCGAAATAGACGTAGAATGTGCCCAGAGCGACAGACGCGCGGCGGGTAATATCGCCGATGGAAGTGGTGTGGAATCCGTTCTCGCCGAACGCCCCTTCTGCCGCCTCCAGCAGTTTGTTCCGCGTTCGCTCCCCACGAGCCGTTTTCGGCTTTTTAGACGCCGGTTGTGTTTCCAAAGTTGACATATGATTCAGTTTTCACAAGATTGCCGTCAAAGCAATATGACACACTAAGGCCGAAAACAAACGGCCATCGGGGAGAGAGCACGTGTTGCACGTCCGACAGGACCGAGCGATGGAGCGTGACAGCGTCGGACAGGTCGTCCTTCGCGATGGAACCCCCATGGCCTTTTCGGACACTGGTGCCGGTCCTGTCATCCTGGCCATTCACGGTTGGGCCGCGAGCCGCGGCTTCTTTACGGACCTGGCGGACCGGCTCGGTGATCGCTACCGAGTGATCATACCGGACCTGCGCGCCCACGGGGATACGCCGGCCGGCAGCCTGCCGCTCGACATGGATACGCTGGCGGACGACATCACCGAATTGATGGACAAGCTCGACCTGGACCCGGTGGTGCTGATCGGCTGGTCGATGGGCGCGATGGTCGCCTGGGCCATGATCCGCCAGAACGGGACGGACCGGTTGAGCGGGCTGGTGGTCGAGGACATGACCCCGCGCGTACTCAATGACGCCGATTGGGATCTGGGCATGTCACGCGGGCTGACGGAAACCTCCAGCGTGCGCGCGACGGATTTGATGCGGGCCGACTGGCCCGCCTATGCCGCGGGCTTTGCGCCGCGCCTGTTTGCGGCCCGTCATGCCGACCACGCCCTGGTCCGCGAAGCGGCCGAGGAATTGTCGCGCCGCGATGGCGAGGCGATGGCGGCCCTTTGGACCTCGATGACATCACAGGACATGCGACCGGTGCTGGGCGAGATGCGCCTGCCCATCCTGGTGGCCCATGGCGCCGAGAGCGCCGCTTACGGACCGGAGACGAGCCGGTATCTCGTCGACACCCTGCCTCAGGCAGACCGCCTAGAGTTTGCCCATTCCGGGCACACGCCGCACCTCGAGCAAGCTGAAGACTTTGCCCGTGCGGTCGACCAGTTCGTCTCCCGCCAGTGTGCCGGAGCGGAACCACAACAAAACACCGAGGGGAGTTTCTCACCATGATCCGCACCATGACCAAAACCGCGCTCCTTCTGAGCACGGTCGCCAGCACGGCGCTTGTCGCTGCGCCGGCTCTTGCTCAGGACGAGGGCGTCAACGAAACCCGTGACGTCATCACCGTCACGGCCCGCCGCCGCGAAGAAACCATCCAGGACGTCCCGATGTCGGTGACGGCCATGTCTGGCGACATGCTGGAAGACATGGGCGCCGTCGACATCACGGCCATCGCCGAGACCACGCCGAACGTGACGCTGGAAGTCTCGCGCGGCACCAATTCCACGCTGTCCGCCTTCATCCGTGGCGTCGGCCAGCAGGATCCGGTCGCTGGTTTCGAAGCCGGTGTCGGCATCTATGTCGATGACGTCTATCTCAACCGTCCGCAGGCTGCTGTCCTGGACATCTATGATGTCGAGCGCATCGAAGTCCTGCGTGGCCCGCAAGGCACGCTGTACGGTCGGAACACGATCGGTGGCGCCGTGAAGTACGTCACCCGCCGCCTCGACCCGGATGCGCCGACCTTCAACGCCCGGGTCAATGTCGGCTCCTACGGCCAGTTCGACCAGATCGTCTCCGGCTCCATGCCGGTGACCGACAGCTTCCGCATTGGCGGCGCTGTGGCGAACCTGCAGCGCGATGGCTTCGGCGACAATCTCTTCACCGGCGAAGACAATGCCAACAAGGACCTGCTGGGCTATCGCGTTTCGGCCGAGTGGGAGCCGACCGACGGTCTCTTCTTCCGCTTGTCCTATGACAATATCCAGGACGACTCGACGGCCCGCGGCGGCCATCGTCTGACCCCGGGTGCCCTGTCCGGCGCTCCGGTCCTGGACAACGTCTTCGACACCCGAGCCGGCCTGAATGTGGTCGACCAGGAAATCGAGGCCGAAGGCCTGTCGCTGATGGCCGAATGGCAGCTCAACGAAAACTGGACGATCCGCAACATCCTGTCGGACCGCAGCGACACCTCGGTGACGCCGATCGACTTCGACAACCTGCCGTCCGGCGACCTGGACGTGCCGGCGATCTACGAGAACGAGCAGTTCTCCGAAGAATTCCAGCTGCTCTACACCGGCGACCGCCTGAGCGGTGTGATGGGCTATTTCTACATGGACGCGAACGCCCTGACGGTGTTTGACGTGCTGCTGGAAAACACCGGCGCCCTGCTCAGCCTGCCGGGCCTGAACGCCCAGACCTACGGTGATGTCGACACCAAGACCTGGTCGGTCTTTGCCAACTTCACCTATGACCTGACCGATGAGTGGAGCATCACCCTGGGTGGCCGCTACACCGAAGACGAGCGGACCTCGCAGGTCCTGCGCCGCACTTATGTCGGCGGCTTCTCGGAATTCTTCGGCGGTGCGGGTGTCCCGATCGCGACGACGTCGGACTTCAACGGCACCAATTCCTGGGATGACTTCTCCCCGACGGTGACCCTGGCCTGGCAGCCGAGCGACCAGCACAACTTCTATGCAACCTTCAGCCAGGGCTTCAAGGGCGGCGGTTTCGACCCGCGCGGCCAGACTTCCGCGGCCCCGGACCTGGACGGTTCGGGCACCGTGGACGCGGATGACGTCTTCAACTTCATGGCGTTCAACCCGGAAACGGTGGACAGCTTCGAGCTGGGCTGGCGTTACCAGAATGGCCGCTACCGTCACGCCCTGGCGATCTTCGCCATGGATTACACCGACATCCAGGTGCCGGGTTCCGTGGGTGTGGATACCGACAATGACGGCATCAATGACACCTTCACCGGTGTCACGACCAATGCCGGTGCCGCCACCATTCGCGGTATCGAGTATGAAGGTAATCTCGACCTGGTCAGCGGTCTCTTCAACGACACCGACAACCTGTCCTTCTCCTGGGCCGTTGGCCTGCTGGACGGCGAGTACGACCAGTTCATCAACGCCTTCGGTGTCGATGTCTCCAATGATGTCGTGATCCAGAACACGCCGGACGCGACGGGCTCGCTGACGGCGGTCTACTCGACCGGTCTGGCCGGCGGTGATCTGCGCGTGCTCAACACGCTCAGCTATCGCGGCGACTCCAGCCAGTTCGAATTCCCCTTCCCGCTGCTCGACCAGTCGGCCTACACGCTGTGGAATGCGTCGGTTGTCTGGAGCAGCGAGGATGATCGCTGGGAATTCGGCGTGCACGGCCGCAACCTGACGGACCGCGAGTACAAGGTCTCCGGCTATGACTTCGTGAACAACCAGACCCTGGCGCCTGAGCTGGGCCTGGAAGGCACGCTGGTCGCCTATTACGGCAATCCGCGCACCATCACGGCAACGGCGGCGTTCCGCTACTGATCAGCCCCGGGCGAGCCGGCCCTCCCTGGCTCGCCCGAAACGGCTACACTGGACCGGCGCTTTGTCATGAAGCGCCGGTCTTTTCATGACAGGTCCATGCTTGAGGATTGAACGATGAAGTTTTTTGCCGGCCTTCTGGCCCTGGTACTCCTGGTTGCCGGTGTGGTCGCCTGGCTGGTCTTCGGGTCGGGCGATGATGCGGGCCAGGAGGCGGTCGACGCCGTCGACTCCCCTTATTGGAACAGCGAAACCGATCAGCGCATCGATATTGATGGCGTCCTCGCCCGGGTCCGGGTCGAGGGACCGCAGGATGCACCGGTCGTGGTCCTGGTCCATGGCTTCTCCCACTCGCTGGAAAGCTGGGATGGCTGGGCAGCAGACCTGTCATCGGACTATCGCGTGATCCGGATAGATTTGCCGGGGCACGGCCTGACCGGTCCGGACCCGCAGCAGCGCTATTCCGTGCCGCAAACCGTCGAATTCCTGGCCGGGCTGATGGACGCGCTGGATATCGAGCAGGCACATCTGGCGGGCAATTCCCTGGGCGGGCTGGTGGCCTGGCGCTATGCCGCCGACCATGGCGACCGCGTGGACAGCCTCGTCCTGGTCTCACCGGGCGGTTATTCCATCAACGGGGTGACGGAAGATCCGGTGCCGGTGCCGGTGGGCGTGAGCTTCTATCTCACTCAGGCGCCGCAAGCGATGGTCGCCGCGGCGACCGGTGCGCTCTATGGCGATGCGTCCCGTCTTGATCCGGCCGTGCCGGAACGCGTCCATGCGCTGATGCGCCGGGAGGGCGTCGGCCAGGCCATGGTGGAGCGGCTGGAAGTGTTCACCCTGCCGGACCCGGATGCGGACCTGGCGCGGGTCGAGGCTCCGGTCCTGATCTTGTGGGGGGAAGCGGACAGCATGGTGCCGGTCGAACACGCGGCCCGTTTCGAGACGGCGCTGCGCGATGCGCGGCTCGTGACCTATCCGGATCTGGGCCATGTCGCCCATGAGGAGGATCCGGCGCGGACGCTGGAGGATGTCAGGGCTTTCCTGGCGGAGCGCTAGCCCTTGCGGCGTTCGGCGATCTCGGCCTGAAGGTCGGCCCAGTCCTGCGGGTCGACATCGCTCTCGCGCAGGACCACGACACCGGCCCCACCCGTCGGGCTGTCTCCGGCGAGGAGGCGGCCCAGCGTATGGGTGCGGGCGGTTTCGCGGTTGAGACGCGGGCGATACACCACGTCCCGGCCAGTTTGGTGCCGGGAAACGGCACCCTTGTTTCGCAGGCGGCGCAACAGGTTGAGCAGTTCGCCGGCCGGCCGCTGGGTGGCCATGGCCAATTCGCCCACGGAAGCCCCGCCGCGATCCCACAGGATGCGCATGGCGTTGTTTTCGTCTTCCGTCAGCGAATGATGTGCGGACATGTCTGCCATTTCCCCAGCCTTGATCCGATTGCCTCGTTTTGCAACAGACGTCTGTTGTTAACAGATGATTAGCAAATGTCGCGCCGACGGGGCGACCGTCGCCGCGACAAGCCTTCCGGCCAGATCAGGCTGTGCGAGGCAGCAGGCGCGGATTCCGCAGCAGGGCGGCCGAAACCAGACTGACCAGGAGCCCGACCGGGAAAATCTCCGAGAAGGTCATGGGCAGGCGGAACCACCAGTTCGCATACAGATCGGCAAAGCCGTGCATCTGCTCGCGAAAAGCCTCAATCTCGGCCTCGCTGGCCCCGGCTTCGCGCTGGGCTTCGATCTGGCCGGCCATATAGGCGTCCATGAAACCCCCGCCAGACAGGTTGAAATAGATCTCCCAGGTCAGCGTGTAAAAGAGGCCGGCCAGGGCTGCGACGCCGGCACCCAGAACCAACGCCTGCCAGAACTTGATCACGCCGCCCAGATTGATGTCCCGATGGCGTTTGATGGCCAGAAATATGAAGGACAGGGCCAGCAGCATGGTCAGATAGCCGAAGGCTTCGGACCCGCTTCCATGCTCGGAACGGATCAGAGTGAAGCCCAGAAGCATGAGGGCAGACACGGTCAGCCCGGACAGGCTGCCGAAGATGAGGATGATGCGGGACATGATGAGGCACCTTTTCGTGTTGTGAGGGCTCACAGAGGGGCGTCGGATTGCGATTTCGGCGTCACCCGATCAGGTGATTTTCGTGAAATCACACCCGATTGTCCGCTCCACCGCGGTTCAAGCCGGGGGTCGGGATCAGTCGGAGGTGCCGGGCCTGCTCAATGGCTGCGACCCGGCCCGAGACGTCCAGCTTGTCGTAAATGCGGGCGATATGGGTCTTGATCGTGTTGGCCGAGACGCTGAGCTGCTCGGCGATCTCCCTGTTGGAACCGCCGCTTGCCAGGGCTTCCAGAACCGTCAATTCGCGCGGTGTAATGCCCAGCGCGCGGATGGCCGCGACATTGCGGACGAAGACGTCCGGTGCGGCCTGGCGCCGGGTCAGATGAAGGCCCAGCCAGAGGCCCAGTCCGGCAAAGGGCACGGCAAGCAGGCCCGCGAAGACTTCCAGGCCCAGCGTGCGGGCCCAGAAACGGTATTCCAGCCATTCCAGGAGGAAGACCCCGGCGGCGAGCGCCAGGGCGAAGCCGGTTATGGCAATCCAGCCGGACCGCGGCCAGGCTGGGCGAGCGGACCGGGCCATCACGCTGCATCCCCGGACGCCGGCAGGGCATCGAGCACGTTCTCTGCCCGCTCCAGCGTGCCGCGATGCCAGTATAGATTGACCTGGTTGACCCTCTGGGTGAGCCGCGCTGCAGCAAACGTGTCCGGTGAGCGCCGGATCTCGGCGATCGCGTCGGACAGGTGGGGCGGCAGGTCTCCGCGACTGTCGAGCGAGAAGGACTGTGCCTGGACAAGAATGCCCGCATTGTCCGTGATCAGGCGGGCGAGCGAGGCATAGGCCAGCTCCTGCCGCCGCACCTGTTCATCGAACTCGACCAGAGCCGTTCGCAGGCTTTCCGACCGGATCAGCCGCATTTCGCCGGAGGCCAGGAGTTCGGCATAGGTGGCGGAGCGTCCCAAGGGAACGGGTGTGCCGACAGCCTGGTTGAGGCTTGCGAAGAAGGCCTCGGTATCCGTGCCGTCGGGTGTGTCCTGCAGGAAGCGCGCGAAGGCGTCACCTGCCGTGATCCGGGCTTCCAACTGTTCAATTGTCAGGGCCGTCTGATGGCTGATGTCCGTGAAGTCGGCCTGCAACCGCTGTACAATTAGGGCTTCACGCTCACGGTCCAGACGGGCCTCATTCCAGGCGGACACCTGGAAACCGATGCCCACGCCGGCCAGCACGATCAGGAATTCCAGCGTGACGGCGAACCAGTTTTGTTCCTTCAGGGCTCGGGTGATGCGGGCCAGGATCATTCCGTCTCTCCCGTGTCACAGGGGCGCCCGGTTTCCTCGGACAGGCGCTGGCAGAACGCGACCGTGTGGGCTTCCAGCTGGACGATGTAGTGAGCGAAGATGGCATGCATGCGAGCGATCTGGACGACAGCGCTCGTCAGCCGGGGCTCGCTGCGCAGGCGTTCCAGGTCCACCTCGACCCGGGTCACGCGCGGGTCGTCTGTCGGGCGGTGGGCGACGAATTCGCTCAAGCGCTCGGAGAATTCCGTCAAACCGCTGCGAAAGCTCGCATGCTGGCTTTCGACCCAACCGATGTGGCCCTGATAGCGGGTCAGTTCGGTGATGAGATCGGGGTCATTGATCAGGGCGAGATCACCCGATTGCTCCAGCGCGTCATAGGTGTTCTGCCGGAAGGGCGGCAGGGTGAAATACATGAGTTGGGCGACGGCGCGATCGAAGTCCGGCTGGTTTCTCTCTGTCAGCGCTGCGCCCATGGCGATCTCGACGAGCAAGGCCCGTTCTGCCTGGCGTTCGGCATCGGTCGCAATCCGCCCGCGAAGGGCCTGGATGGTCTGCTCGCTTTCCAGCTGTAGGCGTTCCAGTGCCTGACCGACGCGGGCGGTATCGATGCGTCGCTCATTCCAGGCAGAGACCTGGAAAGCCAGAAGAACGCCGGCCACCACGATGACAAATTCGATCCCCACCGAGAGCCAGTTCTGGTCTGCCAAAGCCTTGCGGATACGCGACAGGATCATTCCGTGCCTCCACTGAGGGTGCCGCAATCGAGCTCGTCCGGCACATCGAGGCCCAATTCCGTGCCCACGGCGATCCTCAGATTGTCCGCCACGTCCGCCATGTCACCCAGCCAGGCCAAATTGGCGTCGGTGATGCGCAGGGCGTGGCCGAGGGAATTGAGGAAGACATCATCGTCGGCCAGGGCTTCGAAATCATAGGTGATGCGATAGACCGAGCCGGGCGATGGACGCAGGCGCGAATGGACCTCGTTGAGGAAGGATCCCTGGGCGTTCACCAGGATCTGGATGTATTCGTCATAGGACGTCAGTTCAGCATCCGTTTCGGCAATCTGGGCGCGCAGGGTTTCATTGGTGATGATATTGGCGCGGCCGCCATTGATCAGCTCGTTCAGGGTGGCCCGAAACGGAGAGCCGGTCTGGACCCGGGTGGATGCAACCAGCTCAAACCCGCTATCGGTCACGGCGTCGGGATCCCGGAGCAGAAGGGCGTCGAGCGTGGACTGGGCCCGATTATTCCATTCCGCGACATTGTCTCGCTCCCGCTGGATGCGGCAGACCGACAATTGCATGTCCCGGTGTAGACGCGTGAGGTAGATTTGCTCGGTTTCCCGGTCCGTGCGTTCCGCGTTCCAGGTGGTGACCTGGAAACCGATCACCACCCCCAGGATCACGATCAGGAATTCCAGCGCGACGGCGAACCAGTTCTGTTCGCGCACGGCTTTCATGAGGCGGGACAGGATCATGACGGGGTCTCCGCTTCGCTCCGGGCGGGATGACCGGTCTCCAGACCCAGGGCTTCATCCACTTCCGCATGCAGCCGGTCCAGATGGGTGTCCACGAAGCTGAGCGGGAAGGACACGAAATCCGTCAGGCCGCGCGTGTTCAGGACGGTGTCAGCGAGGAAGGCCGGGTCAGCGCGCATGCTGTCCAGGTCGCACTCGATCCGTACGCTTTCTCGACCATCCGGCCGGGTCTCGAGCGACAGTGTGAAATGCTCCGGGTGGGCGCTCATCAGCGAAACCTGGGCCTCGAACAGGTTCTGGCGCACGCTGCGGGCAAAGTCGCGAAGCTGCAGGGTGGACAGGGCCTGTTCCCGCACCACGTTATCGCGGATCAGGTCCATGCGACCTGTCGCGATCAATTCCTCGATGGTTGGCAGCGAGTCCGGCGGCTGATCAAAATCATGCGACGCCGCGAGCCCTGCGCAGATCTGCGTCTCCAGCCCGGGCGGGGGTGTCTCGCTGAGCAAGGCCCGCCGCGCCGTCAGGACCCGGTCCAGAAGATTGGCATAGAGCGGGCTGAGTTGGTCACGGCCCTCATCGAGCACCAGAAGGTCATTGTGCAGCCGGCGCAAGAGCTCCGTCTCGCCGCGCCGGTCGCTTTGCACCTGGTTCCAGTTGCTGATCTGGAAACCGATCACGACACCCAGAATGACAATCACGAATTCGATGCCGACGGCGAGCCAGTTCTGGTCTTTCAGGGCGCGGGAGATGCGGGACAGGATCATTGTGACGCCCCCCGGTCTTGCAGGGCCTGCACCACGGTTTGTGTCCGCGCTTCCAGCCGGTTGGTGACAAACCAGGCGTATTCGATATTCAGTGAAACCAGCGCCAGGAGGCCGGCGAAATTCCCGTCCTCGGACAAGGCCTCCCAGTCGGACGGGAAGCGGACGGGGACGTCTTCCAGCAAGCCGATATCGGGAAAGGCCGCGACCAGGCTTTCTTTTGACAGGCCCGGGAACAGGACCTGGCCATCCCCATCGCCCATGGCGGCTTCGATATTGTGTTCGGTGTCACGCAGATTGGCCAACTCCCGCTGCCAAAGGCGCAGGGCCTGGTCGACTTCCGTGCCCTGGATCAGGCGCTGGACCACGGCGTTGTCCAGCTGCAGGGACGCGGACCGGTAAAGTTCGAGCTCTGGTGCCGAGAACGCCTGGGTGGCCAGATAGTCCAGACGGGCCGTATCGGTGTCCGGACCAAACCCGGCCAGTGATTGGCGGAGTTCGAGCAGTTCGGCGCTCTGGCGTTCCAGGCTTTCTGCATGCCGGCGAATATCGGACAGGCTCTCGGTCATTTCAGCTTCGACCAGCTGTAGAAGATCCTCGGCACGCCGGATTTCCGTCCGGTTCTCGGCATATTGCGAGATCTGGAAAGCGAGCAGAACACCGAGGATGACAATCAGGAACTCGATCGCGATGGCGAGCCAGTTCTGCTCGCGCAGGGCCTTTGAAATGCGGGCCAAGATCATGAATCACCGCCTCCCCAGCCGGTTGAGCGACACTGTTCAACAAAACGGCAGGTCGCAAAAGGGGAAAGCGGTCAGTCTGCGTCCCGCCCAAGAAAAACGCCCCGGCAGGGAGGTGCCGGGGCGATCAGGAACTGAGGCCGGTTGGGGGAGATGCGTCAGTCCTGTTCGTGCAGCCAGGCGGCGTGCTTGGGCGCACGCTTGGTCTGGCTCCACTCTTCGATCATCAGAGGCGCAACTTCATTGAGCTGCTTCATCTGATCCGGGGTTCCCGTATTGGCCGCCAGTTCGAGACGGTGACCATTCGGGTCGAAGAAATAGATCGACTTGAAGATGCCGTGATTGACCGGGCCGAGCACATCGAGGCCTTCGCCTTCGATATGGGCCTTGGCCTTCTCTAGGGCTTCAAGGTCTTCAACCTCGAAGGCGATGTGCTGAACCCAGGCCGGGGTTTGCGGGTCGCGACCCATTTCCGGCGAGTTCGGCAGTTCGAAGAAGGCCAGCACATTGCCCATCCCTGCATCCAGGAAGATGTGCATGTAGGGATCCGGTTCCTTGGTTGAGGGCACCTCGTCTTCGGCGATGGCCAGGACCAGGTCCATGTTCATCACGCGCTTGTAGAAATCGACCGTCTCCTTGGCGTCCTTGCACCGGTAGGCGACGTGGTGGATGCGCTTGAGATTGACCGACATGGTGACCTCTTATTCCGCTGCCTGGATGACACCGCGATTGATCTGGTCGCGTTCGATGCTTTCGAACAGAGCCTTGAAATTGCCCTCGCCGAAGCCCTCGTCTTCCTTGCGCTGAATGAATTCGAAGAAGATCGGACCGATCGCCTTTTCGCCGAAGATCTGCAGCAGGAGACGCGGCTGGCCGCCTTCGGTTGTGCCGTCGAGCAGGATGCCACGCTTCTGGAATTCCTCGACCGGCTCACCATGGCCCGGCAGACGCTCGTCCAGCATCTCGTAATAGGTTTCCGGCGGGGCGGTCATGAATTTCACGCCGCATTCCTTGAGCCGGTCCCAGCACTCGATGAGATTGTCGCAGGAGAAGGCGATGTGCTGGATGCCTTCGCCCTTGTACTCGCGCAGATATTCTTCGATCTGGCCGACGCCGTCGGATTTCTCTTCATTCAGCGGGATGCGGATCAGACCGTCCGGCGCCGTCATGGCGCGCGACAGAAGGCCGGTATACTCGCCCTTGATGTCGAAATAGCGGATCTCACGGAAGTTGAAGAGGTCCTCGTAATACTTGGCCCAATAGTCCATGCGGCCCTTGTAGACATTGTGCGTCAGGTGATCGATCACCTTGAAGCCGCAGCCTTCCGGATGGCGCTCGACACCGTCGAGATATTCGAAATCGATGTCATAGATGGACTGGCCGTCCTCGAAACGGTCGATCAGATAGACCGTGGCGCCGCCAATGCCCTTGATGGCCGGCAGGCGCAGTTCGGAGACGCCGGTTTCCGTTTCGACCGGCTGGGCGCCTTTTTCCAAGGCGAGGGAATAGGCCTGTTTGGCATTCTTCACGCGGAAGCCCATGCCCGACGCGGACGGGCCGTGTTCGGCGGCGAAGAAGGCGGCGGGCGTGCCCGGCTCGTAATTGATCAGGAAGTTGATATCGCCCTGGCGCCACAGCTCGATGTCCTTGGAGCGGTGGTTGGCGATGTGGGTGAAGCCCATGGTCTGGAAGACGGGTTCAATGACGCCGCGTTCCGGGGCGGCGAATTCCACGAATTCAAAGCCGCACAGGCCCATCGGATTTTCAAACAGATCTGCCATGTCTCGTCTCCTGGATTGTCTCGAAGTGCCGCCCGGACAGCGGGGGCACGACCCCGATTTTGACGCTTCGCTATCATATTGGTTGCTATTGCGTCAAGTTGTGATTGCAACTATTATGGCGTCATGACCGAACCGAAATCCATCACGGCGCAGACGCCGCCCGACGCCATTCGTCTCGATGAATACTGGCCTTACCAGGTGACCGTCCTGGCCGACCGGATTTCCCGGCGCACGGCGGCGATCGTGAAGCGCGAGGCCGGGCTCAACCTGTCGCAATGGCGGGTGCTCGCCGCAATCGCGGAATGTCCCGGGCGGACGGCTGCAGAAGTGGTGATGATGACGCCGATGGACAAGGGGATTGTGAGCCGTGCGACCAAGGCGCTTCTGTCAGGGGGTTATCTGGTGCGCGAGGCCTCTCAGCAGGACGGACGGGTGAGCCATCTCTTCCTGACCCAGGCCGGGGCCGACCTTTATTCGGCGCTGAAACCTTCGGTCGAGGCGGTGGCCAGGGGCGCGAATTTGCACTTGTCAGACCCCGACCAGGCCGCGTTCTGCACGCGCCTGAAACAGCTGGCCGACGCCTTGCCGGATACCGAACTGAACGGCTGAGCCGGGATTCATCAAATATCACGCGCGTTTCGCGGCCCTTTGTGCAAAGAGGAATGCTGGAGGGTGCGCAGTGAAGATGCACTATTGGTTCGTCGCGACATGGCATGTCGTGATCGCGGGGCTCGTGGCTGCCGTGGTCGCGATGTCGGCCTATGGAGTCATGGACCATTCCTTGCGCACGGCCCGCGCCGAGACCCTGCAATCCTATATCCGTGTCCGGGCTGACCGCGAACAAAACCTGTTCAATGAAGCGCGCGGGTTCATCGATGCGGCCGAGCAAGCCTTCCGCCGCCGCCTGGACCAGATTTCCCAGGAACAGGTCGAGGCGGAGTTTGATCGCTTCTTCCCCGAACACGGTGACGGGACCCGGCGTAGTGTGGACGCTCTCTTTGACGGTACCCTGCTGGCCAGCGGGGATTATGTGTTCGGGCTGGGCGCCTTTCTCGCGGATTCCGAGGCGATGACGCTGGAAGAAAAGCGCCGCTACATGGCGAGCTTCCATGCCGTGAGGGCGGTCGGTGAGGCGCATCTGGGTGAGTTCTCCAGCCTGTATTATTTTACCCCGGACCGCCGTGTTCTGATCTTTGCGCCGGAGCGGGAAGACCGGTTGATGTTCTACCGGCGCGAGGCCCCCGCGGATTTCCAATTGCAGGCCGACGAGGACCCGCGCCTCTTTTCCGAGGTCACCAATCCCAATGCCGAGATGCAGTGCACCCGGCTGTCGCGCTTTGTCTACAATGACAGTGGCGAGCGTGCGGCCACGGCCTGCCGCCGTCCGGTGCGGGACGGAGATACGCTTCTGGGCGCTTTCGGCACTTCGATCATGATGAATGATTATCTCGCCGGGACGCTGGAGAACCCGCCGGCCGGGGGGCTCAACATGATGTTCGACCGTGACGGCTCGGTGATTGCCCGCGGCTCGACCAGCCTGTCCGGCGACCGGACCCATGTCAGCCCGACCGAGATCATGGATTTGCTGGCCGATGATCCGCGTCCGCGCGGCATTGTGGAAACGCCCGACCGCATGCATCTGATCGCCTTCAGCCGGGTGGCGGGGCCGGACTGGTATTTCGTGTCCGTGGTGCCGCTGGCGGATCTGGAAGCGTCCGCCCAGCACCAGGCGGCCAAGCTCTTCATCCTGGCCTTCTTGGTGACCCTGGCCGGCGCGGCCCTGCGCGGCGGCATCCGCCGCTGGAAGCCGGTGAGCCGGTTTCTTGAGGCCCGCAAGGCTCCCGGCTCGGACTAGGCCCGCAACACACACAGAATAAGCACTGGCCACGCCGTCTCATGCAGCGTATGAGGGCGCGCCCTTTCACCACAGGAATCCATGCCCATGAGCGCGTCCCTCGATAAGCTGCGCAATATCGCCATTGTGGCCCACGTCGACCACGGCAAGACGACACTGGTCGATCAGCTGCTGCAGCAATCCGGTACGCTCGGCGAGCGCGCCAATGTCTCCGAGCGCATGATGGACTCCAATGATCTGGAGAAAGAGCGCGGCATCACCATTCTCGCCAAGAATACGGCAGTGACCTGGAATGACTGGGCGATCAATATCGTCGATACGCCCGGCCACGCCGACTTTGGTGGTGAGGTGGAACGGGTCCTGTCCATGGTCGATGGCGTTCTTCTCCTGGTCGATGCGGTCGACGGCCCGATGCCGCAGACCTCCTTCGTGACCAAGAAGGCGCTGGCGCGCGGGCTGAAGCCGATCGTGGTGATCAACAAGGCTGACCGTCCCTCCGCCCGCCCGGACTGGGTGGTGGACCAGACCTTTGACCTGTTCGACCGACTTGGCGCCAATGAGGAACAGCTCGACTTCCCGGTCGTTTATGCTTCCGCCCTTCAGGGCTGGGCGGCCAATGAGGCGGGCGAGATCGGCACCGACATGCAGCCGCTCTTCGAGATGATCACGAAGCACACGCCGGAGCCGGCGGTGGACCGGGATGGTCCGCTGCAGCTGCAGGTCTCGGCGCTGGACTATTCTTCCTTCACCGGCGTGATCGGCATTGGCCGGGTCGCGCGTGGCAAGCTGAAGAAGAACCAGGCCGTCACCGTCGCCAAGGCCGATGGCCGCAAGGTGAAGGGCAAAATCCTTCAGATCTTCGGCTTCCATGGCCTGGAAAAGGTCGAGCGTGACAGCGCCCAGGCCGGTGACATCATCACCTTCACTGGCATTGAGGATCTCAAGATTTCCGACACGGTCTGCGACCCGGATCATGTCGAGGCCCTGCCGCCGCTCTCCGTCGATGAACCGACCCTGTCCATGACCTTCCAGGTCAATGACAGCCCGTTTGCCGGCCGTGAGGGCAAGTTCGTCACCTCGCGCAATATCAAGGACCGTCTCGACCGCGAGCTGATCCACAATGTCGCCCTGCGCGTGGAACAGCAGGATGATGCGGACAAGTTCACCGTCTCCGGACGCGGCGAGCTGCACCTGTCCATCCTGATCGAGAACATGCGCCGCGAGGGTTTCGAGCTGGCTGTTGGCCGTCCGCGCGTGGTCCTGAAAGAGGAAAACGGCGAGATCCTGGAACCGTTTGAAAGCCTGACCGTGGACCTGGAAGAGGAACACCAGGGCGGCGTCATGGAAAAGCTCGGCCTGCGCAAGGCCGAGATGAAGAACATGGTGCCGGACGGGCATGGCCGGGTGCGGATCGACTATGTCATCCCGACCCGCGGCCTGATCGGCTTCCGCTCCGAATTCCTGACCCTGACCTCGGGCACGGGCCTGATGTTCCACACCTTCGACCACTATGGTCCGCGCACGACCGGCGAGATCGGCCAGCGCCACAATGGCGCGATCATCTCCATGATCGACGGCAAGGCGCTGGGCTTTGCCCTGTTCAACCTGCAGGAACGCGGCAAGCTCTTCATCGGTCACGGTGTCGAGGTCTATGAAGGCATGATCATCGGCGTGAATGCCCGCGAAGAGGACATGATCGCCAACCCGACCAAGGGCAAGAAGCTGACCAATATGCGCGCCTCGGGCACGGACGAGAACATCGTCCTGACCCCGCCGATCAAGCTGACCCTGGAATACGCGCTGGAATTCATCGATGACGACGAACTCGTCGAAGTGACCCCCCAGTCGATCCGCATCCGCAAGATCTGGCTGAAAGAGCACGAACGCAAGAAGGCGTCCCGCGCCGCCGGCTAGGGCGAGCGCTGAGGCCTCCATCACCCTTGTGTCATCCCGGATGGATGCCCGGCCTTGAGCCGGGCGCAAATCCGGGACCCATAATCCCGGTTTGAATCCAGCGATCGGAAATGGTGGCGTCTGCTTTCGGGCTGATCCTGCTTGTATGGGTCCCTGATCTGCGCCCCGCCTTCGCGGGGCATCCGTCAGGGATGACAAGGGGATGTGATTGAAGAAGGGGGTATAGCGCCACGGCGTTTCCGCCTGGCGGTATGAAAGGTGTGCGGGAGACCTGACGGGTCGGATTTCGTAGTGAGTGTGAGTGACCTGACAGGTCTCCCGCACGCGGAGATTTGATCGTCTTCCCTTGCGGGCGACGCACCGAAACCGCCAGGGTTTCAAACACGGTCGTGACCTTGTGCCGTGTGCCCTGAACGATGGCCCTGCCGGTGCTCAGGCTGTCACCCCCTCGCGCGGACAGGCTCCGCACACTTCCGGGCACAAGGGACTGAGCTCGCGCCTCTCTTCCCGAAAGTCGAGGAAGAGTCTCTCACAAGTTGTGGGGGTGGGGATAAGTTTTGGTGGGCCGCTTCGCGGACAAAGAAAAAGGGCGCCCCGGTCGGAGCGCCCTTTCTTGTTTCATCCTGTCGCTGAGCCTTACTGGCCCAGTGTGCGGATCTCGATTTCGCCCATGTCGAGGTCGCGGATGCTGTCCTCGATGACGGCGGCGTCGCCGACGATGAGCCAGACGAGGTTGTCGGTGTTGACGACGTCCTCGGCGGCCTCGTGGATCGGGCCGAGTTCCAGGGCGCGATAGCGCTCGGTCAGCGTGGCCGGATAGTTCCAGTCACGACCGTAATTATAGCTCGACACCAGCGAGCTGCGGACGGCAGCGGCGGTTTCGAACTGGCCGGGCAGGGAGCGCGTGGAATTGTTCACGGAGCGCTCCAGCTCGGCTTCGGTGGCCGGATTGGTGCTGGTGAATTCATGGAATTCGCGCAGCAGTTCCGACAGGCTGTCGGCGGTGCGGTCGGTCTGGACCGGCGCATAGACGATCCACGGCCGCTGGCCGCGAGCGCCCCAGAGCAGGGTTTGCGCCCCGTAGGACCAACCCTTGTCCTCACGCAGGTTCATGTTGACCCGGGCCGTAAAGGACCCGCCGATGGCGTCATTCATCGCGGAGTAGACCTCCGGATTGTCGACATTGCCCTCCGGACCGATCAGGCCGGCTAGGATCAGCGATTGCGGCGAGTTCGGACGGTCCACGATGATCACGCGCGGCTGACCGGAATTGGACGCTTCGCCCATATTCTTGACCGGAAGCGGTGTGGACGGCGCATCCCAGCGGCGGAAGGCGCGTTCCAGCATCGGCGTGATCGCCTCCAGCGTCGTGTCACCGACGATGAAGAGGGTGGCATTGTCCGGACGCAGCCAGGTCTGCTGGTGGGCCACCAGGGCTTCACGGGTAAAGCCTTGCACCGCTTCCGGCGTGCCCGAGCCCGTGAAGGGCACCGAATAGGCATGGTCATCACCATACATTTCCGGCGGCAGGGTGCGCAGGGCGATGGCGATCGGATTGGCCATTTCCTGGCGGATGCCGTTGAGGGTCTGCTCGCGCACACGCTCGATATCCGCATCGGCGAACGTCGGATCGGTGATCACGGTCGCCATCAGGTTCAGCGAATCCTGCAGGTTGGAGGACAGGGCGGAGAGGGTCACCGTTGACAGGTCCAGATTGGCCCCGGTCGACAGATTGGCGCCCAGGCGCTCGGCCTCGGCGGAAATTTCCAGCGCATCCATGCGGCCGGCGCCTTCATCCAGCATGTCCATCATGAAGGAGTTCAGGCCCAGGGCACCGCCTTCGGCACTGTCAGCGGCATAGCCGGCATCGAAGACCATCTGCATCTCGACCACCGGAACCGCGTCACGGCGCACGAAGACAATGTCGACGCCATTGGACAGTTCAGCCGTCTGAACCTCCGGCCAGACCAGGTCCGGCGTGGTGTCCACGACGGGCAGGGCCGAGCGGTCGGCATCAGTCTCGACCGAGGCATAATCGCCAAAGGGCAGGACATTGATCTGGTGCGACCCGGTGGTGAGCCATTCATTTGCCGTCGCCGTCATGGCGTCGGCGCTGGCATTGTTCATGCGCTCCAGATTGGTACGCCAGAAGCCCGGATCACCGGCATAGAGCTGACCTTCGGCCAGTGCCACGGCCTTGCCGCCAAAACCGCCGATCTGTTCAAGGCCGCGAATGGTGGAGGCGTTCATGCGCGTGCGTGCGGCTTCCAGCTCGTCCTCGGTCGGGCCCTCTTCGAGCAGCTCGCCCAGGATTTCATCAATGCGGGCCGAGGCCGCGGCGACATCCTCGCCCGGGTTCAGCGTCACTTCGATGTGGAACTGGCTGGCCAGCTGGTGTTCCTCGACATAGGCCACGGCGCGGGTCGCGACCTGACGGTCGAAGACGAAATCGCGATAGAGGCGCGAGGTGCGGCCGCCACCCAGAACCGTCGCAAAGACTTCCAGTTCGGCGCGCTCCTGCGTGATGCGGCCGGGCACCACCCAGGTGCGGTAGATGCGCGGCTGAGGCACATCATCATACATCACTTCGGTGGTGTCGTATTCGCGTTCCGGGATCCACTGGTCCATGCGGGTCAGCGGCGGGCCCACCGGGGCGTCGCCGAAATAGCGCTCGACCAGCGGGCGGGCTTCCTCGGCATCAATGTCACCGGCCAGGACCAGGACGGCATTGGAAGCGCCGTAATACTGGCGGAACCATTCCTGGACATCCTCCAAGGAGGCATTGTCCAGATCTTCCATCGAGCCGATCGTGGAGTGGGCGTAGGGATGGCCTTCCGGGAAGAGGGCGCGCAGCTGGGAATATTCCACCATACCGTAGGGCTGGTTGTCGCCCTGGCGCTTCTCGTTCTGGACCACGCCGCGCTGCTCATCCAGGCGTTCCTGGTCGACGGCGCCGAGCAAATGGGTCATCCGGTCGGATTCCATCCACAGCGCCATGTCCAGGGCCGGGGTCGGCACGGTCTGGAAGTAGTTCGTGCGATCAAACCAGGTCGTGCCGTTCATGCCGGTCGCGCCGACCTGTTCGAAGGGCCCGAAATAATCATCGTTGTAATTCTCCGACCCGTTGAACATCAGGTGTTCGAACAGGTGCGCAAAACCGGTGCGGCCGGCCGGCTCATTGGCCGAACCGACGCCATACCAGATCGACACGGCCACGATCGGTGCCTTGCGGTCCTCATGGACCACCACCGTCAGGCCGTTCTCGAGCTGGAAGCTCTCATAGGGAATATCGACATCGGGCACTTGCGCTGTCGCCAGGCCGGTAAAGGCCAGCGCAGCGGTGAGCGCCGCGGTAAAGACACGGGTCATTGGTTTCTCCCACCTCGCATGCGTGTGGCCGCAAAGTGCAACGAGCGGTGCATGGGGGGGAAGTAAAATACCTGTAATGTTCGGTGGAAGGGCGGACTCAGAAGCGCAGCAGTGCTCGCACACGGGCCTCGTCATCGCCGAAGCGCAGCCGAATCTGGTCGAGGCAGTCCGAGCCGGGCGTGGCGGCCTCTTCGGCCGAAGTCCGCGTATCCTGGGCGTAGGCCGCCTCGGCACCGCCGGCCAAGGCGCGGCGGTCGATCTCTTCCAGAATGTCCAGACGGGAAGGGGTCATGAGATCATTGAGCCGGATGTGAGCCCCATTCGGCATGATCAGGGCGTAGCGCGTATTGAGGACTTGCCGTCCGTCCCGGTGTCCGACGAAGCAACTTGTCTCGATCCGTTCGGCGTCTTCGAAAATGAAGGTGTTTCGGGCGAGGCTGAGGTAGCCGGACTGATAGATGTGGTCGCGGGTGACGGCCTGATAGGACAGCCCGTCCAGAACCACGAACGCAGCCGTGATCGCAATCGCCAGAGCACCAAGCTTGCGGCTGGTCGGGGTGGCGCGCTGGAAAGCGGACTGGATATAGCTGGCGGGGTCGAATTTGGAGAGCGCGGAAATCCGGTCCAGACGGATGTCCTGGGTCAGACCGTACTTGAAATCGGTGGCGTCCCGAGGCCCGCCGCTCATCGTGTTCCAGCCCTGGCGCAGATAGAGATATTCGGCAAAGCGGCGGCTGCGCGCGAATGCAATCTGCCAAGCCGGCCAAACCAGAATGATGCCCGCGAACACGGCCAGCACCGTCCCCGGGCCGATATTTTCCGGACGGATCAACCAGTCGGCTTCCGGCGGATTGGGGATGATGATCTGGTGCAGGGCGTAGGTGACACCGTATCCAGCAGCCATGCAGAGCAGCATGCCCACCATGACTCCGCCCACGCCCAGAACGCCCGGAGACCAGGCCCAGATCCCGGGATATGTCTGGGCCTGATTGTACTCGTCCAGAGCCGACGTCGCGGCTTCGATAAAGTCTGTCTCTCTTGTATTCAACGCGCGCCTGAAGCGTTCGGACTTGGGCCTGCTGAGTGAAAGGAAGAGTGCCTGGCCGATCAGATAGAGACCCATGACGCCTGCCCCGACGCTTGCCGTTATTGCGACCTTGGCCAGCCCTTCTGACCACACGTTGGTCCGTGTAATGGCGGGCAGGATGTCGGGAGAAAAGACAGCTTGTTCGAACAAGACGCGCTGAAGGAGATCAAAGGCGATCCCGCCGACAAGAAAGCCGAAGCCCAGCAGGCCGAGCCAGAGCAGGACGAAGACGATCAACCAGAGCGAGCCCAGGACAGAACGGAGCATGCTTTGCGTGGACGGTGGCTGGGTCAGTTTATCCGTACCCGCCGACGCTTCGGGTTCCGCCTCGGTGGGAGCGTGTTTTTCGGTGGCCTTGATCCAGAGCCACAACAGGCTGAGGGCCGGTATCAGGAGTAGGCCGAACCAGGCCAGGGCGATGGCTGCAGAGATCACGGTTTTCCCGATCAGGAAGAGATCAAGAATTGCGGACCCATAAACCAGAAAAGTCGTGACCGGCATGCAGAGGGCGCGGACGCGCGCTTTGTCACGCGGGATACGGGAGTAAAGGACACCGACAAGAATGGCCGCGACCTGCACGCCCAGAAACCCCTGGACCAACCAGAGCGACCCCGACGGAATGCCCATCGCGTCCCGGGCGGCGGGGATCAGGCTCATACTGGCCAGCAAGGCCACCAGTACGACCAGTGACAGGACAAGCGCGCGGCCTAGCCAGCGCGGAAGCGAACGCGTATCGGACACAGATTCCCCCGGATCGAAGCGGTCATGCTAGCGCGGGTGGTCTTGTGTGCAAGCCTGCGTTGTCACAATACCGCGACCTCGACAGGGGCTCCGGCAGAGGCTAAGCCTCGCATCAATTCATAATCTTTTCCGGGGGAGTTCCCATGCTCGATAATCTGTTTTCGCTCGAAGGTCGCACAGCCCTGATCACGGGTGGGTCGAGGGGCATCGGGGAGATGATCGCCGAGGGGTATCTGCGGGCCGGAGCGAAGGTCTATATCTCGTCGCGCAAGGCGGAGGACTGCTTTGCGACGGCAGAGCGTCTGGCGCAGTTCGGTGAGTGCATTGCCCTGCCGGAGGATGTGTCCGGGGCCGATGGCGCCAAGCGTCTGGCCGAGAAATTCCTCTCCCATGAGAGCAAGTTGGACATCCTGGTGAACAATGCCGGGGCCGCCTGGGGCGCGCCGCTGGAGGAGTTTCCGGAGAGCGGCTGGGACAAGGTGATGGATCTCAATGTGAAATCGCCCTTCTTCCTGGCTCAGGCCCTGCTCGGTGCGCTGAAGGCGGCCTCGTCGCCGGAGCAGCCGGCCAAGATCATCAATATCGCCTCGATCGACGGCCAGTCGGTCTCGATGATGCAGACCTATTCCTATGCGGCCTCCAAGTCCGGCCTGATCCATCTGACCAAGCGGATGGCGCTGGAGCTGGCGCCGCAGAACATCATCGTCTCGGCGATCGCGCCGGGGGCGTTTGCGTCCAAGATGAACAAGGTGGCCCGCGATCATGCCGACGCCGTGGCCGAGCACATTCCCTCGCGCCGGATCGGGGCGCCGGAGGACATGGCCGGGGCGGCCATCTTCCTGGCCTCGCGGGCCGGGGATTATGTCGTGGGCTCGACGCTCACCGTGGATGGCGGCGTGGTGCATACGCGCGGCGGCTAGGTCTCCGCGATCGCTTCCTCGATCAGACGGGTCAGCCGCGCGATCATGGCGTCGCGCGGCAGCGCCTTGATGAAGGCATCGCCGTGGATCTTCGTCGAGATGATCAGGCCCATCAGCACGGATCCGAACAGGCGGGCCCGCAAGAGCGGGTCGCGTCCGCCGATCATGTTGGCCATGGGCTCGTTATAGCGCTGGTTGATCGAGCGCCGGACCATGTCTCCGGCTATCGGCGAGGCGGCGGAATTGAGCAGGAGGAGCAGGTCGTCCAAGGGCTTGTCCGCGCCGCCTTCATCGACCAGGTGCTCCGCCGTGCGGCGGGCCAGCCCGTCCGCGCCGCCTTCCAGCAGGTCGGACTTCTTGGACGTTTCGAGCACGCGCTCGAACAGCTCCGCCTTGGAGCCGAAATAGCGCGAGATCAGCGCTGAATCCACGCCGGCCAGGGCCGCGATCTCGCGGATGCCGATCTGGTCATATCCGTCATGGGCGAAGCGGTCTCTGGCCGCTTCCAGAATGGCGCAGCGTGTCGCCTCTGCATTCCTCGCCCGGGCTGTCGCCGGTTGTGTTTTCATCGACCGAAATCTTTTGTGATCTTTCTTTGTCATCAAGTGTTGACATCCGTGCGAGCGAATGTCAAATACAAGTCATCCAGCGATGACATAGAGGCCAAAGGCCCCGTCATCACTGACCGGACTTCCAGATAAGGGCTCCTCCCCATGCCTTACCGCCTCGCCGCACTCTGCGGCGCTTTTTTTGCGTCCATCGCCTTGTCCGCGTGCAGCGCGGGCGATGCCGAGCCGGCTGCCCCCCAGCAGCGCCTGCCCAGTGTTGAAGTCGCCAATCCGCTTGTTCAGGAAGTGGCGGACTGGGACGAATTCACCGGCCGTTTCGAGTCGCCGCAACATGTCTCCATCCGGGCCCGCGTGAGCGGATATCTGGAAGAGGTTCATGTCCGCGATGGCGACACCGTCGAGGCTGGCGCGCTTCTGTTCACCCTTGATCGCCGCCCCTACGAGGCGGCCTACCAGGCCGCCCGCGGCCGCGCCCAGATGGCGCGGGCCACGGCCAGCCAGGCGGAAGCCGATCTGCAGCGCGCCGAAGAACTGCGCGCCGTGGATGCGGTCTCCGAGGAGAATTTGGAACAGGCGCAGACGGCCCTGGCCAATGCGCGCGCCTCCCTCGCCACGGCCCAGGCCGATGCCGAAGCGGCGCGCCTGAACCTGGAGTTCACGGAAATCCGGGCCCCCATCGCTGGCCAGCTTTCGGCGCGGACGGTGGATCCCGGCGATCTGGTCCAGGGCAGTACCGCCCAGGGTGATCCGCTGATCACGATTGTCAGTTCCGACCCGCTCTACTTCCCTTTCTATGCGTCGGAAAGCGTGCTGCTGCGCTATCAGCGGTCCAGCGGCACCGGCCAAGGCGCGCCGGTCGAGGTGCGCCTGCAGGATGAGGCGGATTTCTCGCGCTCTGGCGAGATCGTCTTTGTCGACAACCAGATCCAGCCGGGCTCCGGCACGATCCTGATGCGGGCCGAGATCGCCAATCCGGACGGTTTCATCCGCCCGGGCATGATCGGCACGATACGGGTGCGCGGGTCCGAACCCTATGACGCCCTCCTGGTGCCGCGCACGGCCATTGTCGCGGATGCGACACGGCGCCTGGTCTATGTCGTGGGTGAGGGTGACACCGTCACGCCGCGCCAGGTCACGCTGGGGCCGACGAGCGACAATCTCCAGGTCATCCAGAGCGGGCTGAGCCCGTCCGACCGGGTCATTGTCGGCGGTCTCCAGGCCGTGCGGCCCGGTGTCACCGTGACCACGCGACCGGGTCAGATCCAGCGCGAAGCCGCGGCGACTGACGTCACGGCCTCCCTCAACCGTCCGGCGGGAACCGCCCGCGTCACCGACTGAACCGAACACGGCGATCGGCCCAGCCTGCCCCCCGGAACCGATCGACCGTTCGGCCCGGACCCAATGCCCTTAGGGTCCGGGCCACTTTTTCCGCATTCCGACCGAGAAAAGAGTTCCGCCCATGCGGTTTTCCCACTTCTTCATCGACCGACCGATCTTTGCCGGGGTCGTGGCGATCTTCATCACGCTGATGGGTGTGTTCTCCTACCCGTCCCTGCCGCTGGCCCAGTATCCGGAGATTGCCCCGCCGACGATTTCGGTGACCGCATCCTATCCCGGTGCCACCGCGGAAGACCTGGCCGAACAGATTGCCGCGCCGCTGGAGCAGGAGATCAACGGCGTCGAGGACATGTTGTACATGACCTCCTCCGCGACCGCTTCGGGCCTGGTCAATCTCACCGTGACCTTCGCGCCGGGCACCGATCTGGATACCGCCCAGGTCCTGGTCCAGAACCGCGTCAATCGTGCCGAGCCGCGCCTGCCGGAACAGGTGCGACAGACCGGGGTGAGCGTGAACCAGGAATCCGCCGGCTTCCTGCTCATCGTTGCCCTGCGCTCCGATGATGGCAGTGTCGACCGCGCCTATCTGGGCAATTACGCCAACTCTGTGCTGCGGGACCAATTGCTGCGCCTGGAAGGCGTCGGCAATGTCCAGATTTTCGGCAGCGGCAATTATTCCATGCGCGTGTGGATCGATCCGGAACGGGCCGCCGCGAATGACATGACGGCCAGTGACATCGTGGCCGCCCTGCGCGCCCAGAACATCCAGGCGGCCGGTGGCAGCCTGGGCCGTCCGCCCTTCACCGACGCTTCGCCCGCCCCGTTCGAAATCCCGATCTCCGTCCAGGGCCGCCTGATTGCGGAAGACGAGTTCGAGAACGTCGTCATCAAGCGCGGCACGGATGGCCAGGTCACCCGCCTGCGCGATGTTGCGCGGGTGGAGATCACCGGAGAGGACTTCTCGGTGAATGGCTATTTCGGGGGCCAGCCGGGTGTCGGCATGGCGATCGTGCAGCAACCGGGCGCCAATGCGCTGGAAGCGGCCTCCGCCGTGCTGGATGCTGTGGAGGCGGCGTCGGAGAACTTCCCGGCCGGTGTCGACTACATGATCCCCTACAATCCGACCGAATTCGTCGAGGAATCCGTGTCTGCCGTGCAGCACACGCTGATCGAGGCGGTCTTCCTGGTCGTGCTGGTTGTCGTGATCTTCCTGCAGAACTGGCGCGCCGCCTTCATCCCGATCGTGGCCATTCCGGTGTCGATCGTGGGTGTGTTCGCGGTGCAGCTGGCGCTGGGCTTCTCGATCAATTCCCTGTCGCTCTTCGCCCTGGTCCTGGCTGTCGGCATCGTGGTCGATGACGCCATCATCGTGGTGGAGAATGTCGAACGCCTGATGCGCGAGGGGCGGTCCCCCCGCGAGGCGGCCCGGGAATCCATGACGGAAGTGTCCGGTGCCCTGATCGCCATGACGCTCGTCCTGGTCTCGGTCTTCATTCCGACGGCCTTCATTCCGGGCATTCCGGGGATTTTCTATCGCCAGTTTGCCGTCGCCATTGCCTCGGCCGCGCTGATCTCGCTGATCGTGTCGCTGACCCTGTCGCCGGCCCTCTGCGCGCTGATGCTGAAGCCGCACAAGGATGAAGACGACCAGCCGGGTCCGGCCTGGCTGGCCCCGATCCGCATCTTCTCGCGTGCCTTCAATTCCGGTTTTGACTGGATTTCGGAGAAATATTCCCTGCTGGTCGCACGCCTCCTGCGGGTGCTGGTCATGATGCTGATTGCCTATGCCGGCCTCCTGGCGGTGACCGGCTGGCGCTTGACCGACACGCCCACCGGCTTCATTCCGGAGCAGGATCAGGGCTTTCTGATCGGGGTGATCCAGCTGCAGCCCGGCGCGTCCCTGGCGCGGACCGATACGGTGGTGACCACGGCGATGAACACGCTGCTGGAAACCGAGGGTGTCGACACGCTGGTGGCGCTGGCGGGCATGAACGGGGCGACCTTCTCCCCGGCCTCGAATGCCGGTTTGATGTTCATCCGTCTGGACAGTTTCGAGGAGCGCGAAGGCCAGCCCGGCATGAGCGCCACGGCACTGGCGGGTCGTCTGACCGGTGTCATCAACCAGGCCATCCCGGAAGGTAGCGGCTTCATTATTGCGCCGCCGGCCGTGCGCGGTCTTGGCCAGGGGGGCGGTTTCAAGATGATGCTGCAGGCCCGGGACGGGCGCAGTTTCGAGGAGCTGCAGCAGGTCGCCTATGCCATGATGGGGGCGGCGGCCCAGGAAAGCCGGGTGAGCCAAGTCTACACCACATTCGACACCTCCTCGCCGCGCCTGCGGGTGGATGTCGACCGGGAGCGGGCCTTCCAGCTCGGCGTCGCCCCATCGGAAATCTACGCCACGCTCGGCACCTATCTCGGCTCGACCTATGTCAACGACTTCAACTTCCTGGGCCGTACGGTCCGGGTGACGGCCCAGGCCGACGCGCCCTTCCGCGATGAGGCGGCCGATGTCGGCCAGTTGCAGGTCCGGTCCAGTTCCGGCGAGATGGTGCCGCTGTCTGCCGTGGCCCGGATCATCGACGATACGGGTCCGGTGCGGGTGGTGCGTCACAACCTCTTCCCGGCCATCGAACTCCAGGGCCAGACCCCGCCGGGCGTCTCGACCGGCGAAGCGCTGGCCGCGATGGAGGAGCTGGCCGCCCAGATCCTGCCGGAAGGGGTCAGCTATGAATGGACCGAGATCGCCTATCAGCAGAAGGCGGCGGGCAATTCCGGCATGATCGTCTTCGTCTTTGCCGTGGTCTTCGTCTTCCTGGTCCTGGCGGCCCAGTATGAGGCCTTCACCCTGCCCTGGGCGGTGATCTTCATCGTGCCCATGTGTGTGCTGGCCGCCATGCTCGGCATCAATCTGGCCGGTCTGGACAATAATATCCTGACCCAGGTCGGTCTGGTGGTCCTGATCGCCCTGGCGGCCAAGAATGCCATCCTCCTGGTGGAGTTCTCCAAACAGGCCGAGGAGAAACAGGGTCTGACCCCGTCAAAAGCGGCGGTCGAGGGGGCGCGCATCCGCCTGCGCCCGATCCTGATGACGTCATTTGCCTTCATCTTCGGGGTGATGCCGCTGGCCTTTGCCCATGGTGCCGGTGCGGAAATGCGCCAGGCCATCGGGATCGCGGTCTTCTCCGGCATGATCGGGGTGACCCTGTTCGGCCTTCTCTTCACGCCGGTCTTCTATGTGATCGGCCGTATCATCTCCCGCCTCTTGCCCCAGGGCCCGTCTTCGGACGCGACCGATGGTTCGCATGGAGACCAAGCATGACCCGTATCCTGAAACCCCTGCTTCCCCTCCTGCTGGGCACGACCGTTCTGACTGCCTGTGCGACGACCGGCCCGGGTTATGACAATCCGTCTGCCCTGGCGGACCTGTCCGGCGAGGGCCTGCTGGCCACGCAGGCCGCGCTTCTGACGACCGAGGCGCCGGATGCGGCCTGGTGGTCGCTCTATGAGAGCCCGGCGATCGAGCAATTGGTCGGCGATGCCCTCGCGTCCAATCCGTCACTGGCCATCGCCCGCGCCAATCTGGAGCAGGCCCGCGCCGGGCTGGGCGAGGCCCGGTCGGCGCTCCTGCCGCAGACCGGGGTCTCGGCCTCGGGCGGGTATGTCCGTCAACCGTCCCAGACCGGCGGGTCGCCGGTGGAGAGTGATGCCTATTCCGCCGGGCTGGATGTCAGTTATGAGCTGGACTTTTTCGGCCGGGTCCGGGGTTCGGTGAACGCAGCGCAGGAAAGCGTTCTGGAAGCCGAAGCGGCCCGGGATGCGGCGCATATTCTTGTGATCGCCAATACGGTGCGTGCCTGGTCGGATTATTGTGCCAGTGCGGCCCTGATCGATGTTGCCACGGAAAATGTCGAGATCGCGCGCCAATCCTACCAGCTGACCGAGCGTCTCTACGAGGCGGGACGCGGCCTGCGGCTGGATGTGGTCCAAGCCCGTTCGGCCCTGGAAACCGCCGCGGCGGAACTGCCCAATCTCCAGGCGGCACAGGCCTCGGCCTTTTTCCGTCTGGGCACGCTGACTGGCCGGACGCCGGCGCAGATGCGCGCGGCCATTCCGTCCTGTGACGGCATTCCGGTGCTGGCCCAGCCCATCGCGGCCGGTGATGCCGGTTCACTAATCGCCCGGCGTCCCGATGTCCGCCAGGCCGAGCATGCCCTGGCCGGTGCCGCGGCGCGGGTCAATGTGGCCACGGCGGGGCTCTATCCCAGCGTGGTTCTGGGTGGCTCCGTCTCGTCCACTGCGCTGGATATCGGCGATCTGGGGGATGATGACGGGCTGACGATCTCGCTCGGTCCGGTGATGAGCTGGTCCTTCCCCAATCTGACGGCCTCGCGGGCGCGACTGGCCAGTGCGGAAGCCGGGGCTGATGCAGCGCTGGCCCGCTTTGACCTCACCGTGCTGACGGCGTTGCAGGAAACCGAAACGGCCCTGGCCGCTTTCGTCTCCGAACGCGAACGCCAGCGCTCGCTGGAGATTGCCCGGGATGCGGCGCGCGAAGCGGCAGAACTGGCCCGGGTGCGCTATCGCGCCGGAGCGGACAGTTTTGTGGTGGTGCTGGATGCCGAGCGGACGCTGGCCAGTGCCCAGACCGCCCTGGTGCGCTCGCAGGCCGCGGTCGCCAGCGCCCAGGTGGATATCTTCCTGGCACTGGGCGGCGGTTGGCCGATGACGGAGACGGGCTAGCCGGCCTTCACGAGATTGATCAGGTTGAGGACGACCGCCACATTGAACATCAGGCCGAGCAGGCTCATCACGGCAGCGATCGCGGCCACCCCAGCCAGGACCAGGGCGCGGACCGGCAGCATCATCGCCGCGTGCAGCTTTTCCCGGGCCGACCAGCGTGGCCGTGTCATGCGTTCGGTCAGGTCGCGGAAACCGCCGCGCCACAGGCAGACCGTGATCAACAGCCAGACCAGGCCGCCGGCAAAGGGCGATGCCTTCAGGGCCAGGCCCATACCCGGCACGTCGAGAAGGGCTCGAAACTCGTCCACGCAAAAACTCTCTCTTCAGGAGGCTGTCTTTGCATAGCCTTTCCGCGGACTGCGCGCTACATCCACGAAAACACACCGTGTTCGACGGATTGTCCGGCCTGACCCGTTCAACGGGTTTGATCCGGATTGCGGGGGCATCCGCCAAAGGGGATTTGCATGCTTGAGAACAAGCGTTTGTGGGCGGCGATTGCAGCCGTGATCATTCTGGTGGCCGCGGGCTGGTGGTTGTTCGGGCGGTCCGGCGGCGGTTCGGGCGAGATCGTCATCGAGACGGAAGTGGCGGCGAACGGGGATGTCCGGCGCATCGTGGCCGCCTCGGGGGCTGTTCGCGCCCTGGTCACGGTCGAGGTCGGGTCGCAATTGTCCGGACAGATTTCCGAACTGACGGCCGATTTCAATGACCTGGTGGAAGCCGGCCAGGTGATTGCCCGGCTTGACCCGCAAACCTATGAGACCCGGGTGCGCGAAGCGGAAGCTTCCCGCGCCACGGCCGCTGCCAGCCTGGAGCTCCAGCGCGCCTCGCTGGCCCGGGTCCAGGCCAATCTGCGCGAAGCCCAGCTGGAATATGACCGCATGTCGACCCTGCAGGCCCGCGGAACCGTGGCCCAGTCGGCGCTCGACACGGCGGAGACCGCCCTGGCGGCCGCGCAGGCGGAGATGGGCGTGGCCCGGGCCCAGATCACCAATGCCGAAGCCGTCCTGGCCCAGCGCGATGCGACCCTGGAAGGTGCGCGGATTGACCTGGAGCGGACCACGATCCGGGCGCCGATCCATGGCGTGGTGGTCGACCGCGCCGTGGATGTCGGACAGACCGTGGCGGCCTCCCTGTCAGCGCCCATCCTGTTCACCATCGCCCAGGATCTGGGCCAGGTGCAGATCGATGCCCAGGTGGATGAGGCGGATATCGGCCAGATCCAGCAGGGCCAGACCGTGCGCTTCACCGTGGACGCCCATCCCGATACGGAGCTGACCGGGCAGGTCGAGCAGATCCGTCTGGCGCCGGAAACCCTGAACAATGTCGTGACCTATACGGTGGTCGTCTCGGCGGCCAATCCGGGTCAGCGCCTGCTGCCGGGCATGACAGCCAATATGGACATCATCACGGGTGAGCGCAGCGATGTGCTGGTCGTGGGGAATGGCGCGCTGCGTTTCCGCCCGTCCCCGGCCCTGGAAGACCGCTCGCGTCCGCTGGAAGCCCTCGGTGCCGGAGGCGGACCGCAACGCGGTGGCCCGGGCGGTGATCCGATGGCCCGCATGGCCGAACAGCTCGGCCTCAGCGAGAGCCAGCAGGAACAGGCGCGCAGCGTCTTCATGCAGGCCATGGGGCGGGCCCGTGCCGCAGCTCAGGCGGGCGGCGAGTTCGATCGCGAAGGCATGCAGGCGGATATTGCGCGCGGCATGGAAGCCATTCTCGATGCCGATCAGTTGGAGCGCTATCGCACGATGATGCGGGAAATGCGCGAGACCCGGCTGGCGACGCTCTGGGTCCAGACGGAGGATGGCCTGCTGGAAGAGCGCCGGGTCCGCCTGGGCATTTCCGACAGCCAGACCACGGAAGTGGTGGGCGGTGATCTGGAACCGGGCGAGGCGGTGGTCACCCGCGCCCGCGAGGTGCGCGAATGAGCGCACTGATCGAATGCCGTGACCTGGTCAAGACCTACACGATGGGGGACCAGACGGTCCGCGCCCTGGACGGGGTCAGCCTGGACATCGAGGCGGGTGACTATGTCGCCATCATGGGGGCGTCCGGGTCCGGCAAGTCGACCCTGATGAATTTGATGGGCGCGCTGGACCGGCCCACCGCCGGCTCCCTACGCATTGCCGGTGAGGAACTCGCCGGCCTGGATGCCGACCGGCTGGCAGCCTTCCGGAACCGGACGATCGGTTTTGTGTTCCAGCAATTCAATCTCCTGCCCCGCACCACGGCGTTGGAGAATGCGGCCCTGCCGCTGGTCTATGCCGGCGTTCCGGCGGAGGAACGCCGCCGCCGGGCCCTGTCGCGCCTGGAACAGGTCGGCCTGGGCGAGCGCGTCGACCACCACCCCTCGCAATTGTCCGGCGGCCAGCAACAGCGCGTCGCGATCGCCCGCTCCCTGGTCAATGATCCCAAAATCCTGCTCGCCGATGAACCGACCGGGGCGCTCGACAGCCAGACCTCCGAAGACATCATGCGGATTTTCGACACGCTGAACCGCGAAGGCATCACGATTATTCTCGTGACTCACGAACAGGAAGTGGCCGAGCATGCGCGCCGCCAGATCGTGTTTCGCGACGGCCAGATCCTGGAGGACCGGTCATGAATCTGATTTCCTCGCTTCGCATCGCCCTGATCGCCCTGCGCGTGAATGCCCTGCGCAGTGCCCTGGCCATGCTGGGCGTCATCATCGGTGTCGCCTCGGTGATCGTCCTGGTCTCCATCAGCGAAGGAACCAAGCGGGCCGTCGAGGAACAGATCGCCAGTTTCGGCGCCAATCTCCTCATCATCCGTCCCGGCTCCTCCATGTTCGGCGGCCGGCATGGCGGTGCCGGCACGGCGGATCCGCTGACCGACAGTGATGTCGAAGCCATCCGCAACGAGGTCGCGGGCCTGGCCGGCGTGTCGGGTGAGGTGAATGCGTCCTCGACCGTGGTATTCGGCGGGGTCAATTGGTCGACCCGGATCCAGGGCGTGAACCCGGACTATTTCTCCGCCCGGGACTGGACCATCGCCGAGGGCCGGACTTTTTCCGGGGCCGAGGACCAGTCCGGCCGGCGCTATGTGGTTGTCGGTCAGACCATCATCAATGAATTGTTCGACGGGGCTGACCCGGTCGGCCAGGCGATCCGGATCGGCGGGCAGCCCTTCGAGGTGATCGGGACCGTCGCACCCAAGGGCGAAAACTCCTGGGGCATGGACCAGGACGACATCATCTTCGCCCCCCTCAACACGATCCGCCAGCGCTTCGGGGCCGGTATCCGCGGGACGCAGCGCGATGCGGTGCAGACCATCTATGCCGATATCGCGCCGGGGGAATCCACCGGTCGCGTGATCGCGGACATTCAGGACCTGTTGCGAATCCGGCGGGATGTGCCGCCCGGAGCGGAAGATGATTTCGCGGTCGGTTCGCTGGCCGAATTCATCCGCGCCCGCAATGAGACAGAGAGCCAGTTGGGCCTCCTGCTCGCTGTGGGGGCGGCCATCGTGTTGCTGGTCGGCGGGATCGGGATCATGAACATCATGCTCGTCTCGGTGACCGAGCGGACCCGGGAGATCGGGCTGCGCCTTGCCGTCGGTGCCAAGCGCCGCGACGTGCGCAACCAGTTCCTGATCGAGAGTATCGTCCTGTGCCTGATCGGCGGGCTGGCGGGCCTGGTCACGGGGGTCGGCGGGACGCTGATCTATGCCCAGGTCGGACAGCTGGACATCGCGATCGATCCGATGATTGTCGGCATCGCGATCGGGGCGTCGGCCCTGGTCGGCGTCTTTTTCGGCCTGTATCCGGCGCACCGGGCGTCGCGGCTCGATCCGATCGACGCGTTGCGCTTCGAATAGCTATTTGGCCGCCAGGTCCGCGTCGGTGTCCGCCGGTGTTGCCTGGCGGACCTTGCCGGGGAAGAGCACGGAGAATTTCGCGCCCTTGCCTTCCTCGCTTTCCACCCAGATCTGACCGTTATGGCGTTCCACGGCCTGGCGGACGATGGCCAGTCCGATTCCCGTCCCTTTGTAGGCTTCCCGGGAGTGCAGGCGCTGGAAGGGCGCGAAAATCTTTTCCGCGAACTTCACGTCGAGCCCGATCCCGTTATCCGTGACGCTAATGACCCAGCCCTTTTCATGGGGATGGGCATCGATGGTGACTTCCGGCACCGCGTCGGCGCGATACTTGATCGCATTGGAAATCAGGTTCTGCAGGATCTGGTCGAGCAAGGTCGGGTCTGCCTGGACCATGGGCAGGTCGCCGATCATCAGGCGGGCCCCGCTTTCCGTGATCGAGGCATCGAGATTTTCCAGCACATCATTGACGGCCCGGCGAACATCGACCGGGCGCGGCTCGATGGATTGGCTGGCGAGGCGGGAATAGGCCAGCAGATCATCGATCAGGCGCTGCATGCGGTGCGCGGCATCCACCAGGAAGTCCAGATGGCGGACTCCGTCCTCGTCCAATTGGTCGGCATAACGGCGTTGGACCAGGCTGGAGAAGGCGGCGATCTTGCGTAGCGGTTCCTGCAGGTCATGCGAGGCGACCGTCGCAAAGCGGTCGAGCTCGCGATTGGTCCGCGCCAGGTCCTCATTCGCTTTGAACAGGGCCGTGACATTGGTGATCACGGCGTAAGAGCGCAGAGGCTTGCCGGCTTCATCCCGCTCCAGGAAGGAAGACAGCAGGCCGTGCATGATCGTGCCGTTCTTGCGAACGAAACGATAGGCGATATCAGCATTATAGCCGTGCTCGAACAGGTAGGGCAGGCTTTCCGAGAGCGCCTGTTCGCGTGACTCCGGATCGAGGAATTCCACGGATTTGCGGCCGATCACTTCCTGGCGTTCATAGCCCAGCTGGGCCAGCCAGTAGTCCGATACCTCGACGATGTAACCATCGGCGTCGATCGTGTGCATCATGGCCGGCGAGGCCCGGTAGATGCGCTCGAAGCGCTGCTGCCGTTCCGCCAGGTCCAGCTCGGCGCGTCGGGCGGCATCGATATTCCAGATCACGCCGCTGCCGACACAGGGTTTGCCCTGGTTGTCATGTTCGACCACGCCGCCGGTGACGCGATACCAGTACCAGTTTCCATCGGGGTGTTTGAGACGGTATTCCGCGTCCGACCGGGTGCGCTTGCCGGACAGTGTGTCATTCATCATTTCCGACAGGTTGGGCAGGTCGTCCGGATGGATGAAGCTGACCCATTCAACCACATCCAGATCGATGTGCGTCCGGTCGCCTGTCAGGGCCGCAACAACCGAACCGCTCAGAGAAATCGTGCCCCGGGCATAATCATGCCGCCAGGTGCCCAGGGCCGCGGCATCCACGGCTTCGGAAATCTGCAGGTCGCGCTCGGACAGGCGCCTTTCGGCCTCGATGCGTTCGGTCACATCGGTGATAAAGCCCGTTGCATTAAGGGGCTTTCCGTCATCGCCGCGCTCGGATACCCGGCCGCGATTGTGGATATGGATCCAGCCGGCACGGTCGGACCGGTAGCGGACGACGTAATCGATGGTTTCGCTGCGGCCGCGGATGAGGTCGTTCAGGCTTTTGTTGCAGATCTTGCGGTCTTCCGGATGGACCCGTTCCAGCCAGTCATCATAGCTGATGCGGGCATCGCGCGGTGGCAATCCGACCATTTCGGAAATCACGGCGGTGATCTCGGTGATGCGCTGGCGCAGGTCGAGACGCCAGGCGCCCTCATTGGCGGCCCGCAAGGCGTCCCGCAGGCGGGATTCGCTCTGCCGCAGGGCTTCAGCCAGGCGGTGTTCCTCGGAGATATTGGTCAAGACGCCGGTCAGGCGTTTGGGATGGCCCTCCGGTGTCCACTCCACGATCCGGCCCTGGCTGCGCAGCCAGACCTCGCTGCCATCGGCGGCCACCATCGGGAAGTCCCCGAACATCGCATCCAGAACCGACTGAGGGGATTGTCGCGTCGCGGACTTCAGTTCGGTGTGGTGCTGGTAGACCCGGGTCCGGTCATATCCGGGGGCATTCTTCATCCAGGCGTCGAAACTCAGCTCGGCATCCAGATCGCCCAGGCCCAGCAGGGAGACCGCAAAACCGGAGACCCGGAGCCTGTCGTCCTGGACGTCCCAGTTCCAGGTCCCGGCATTGGCCGAGTCCACCGCCTCCCGAAGCATGTCTTCGCTTTCGGCGATGACGGCTTCCATGGCCTTGCGCTCGGTGACATCGGTCAGCACGCCAGCCACTACCGGTTGGCTGGCGGGCGGGTTGATCAGCCGGCCACGCGACCGGAGCCAGACCCACATATTCGTGCGCTTGTCCAGGAACTGGTATTCCAGATCCATCGTGTCCGCGTCTCCATTGACGAGGTCGCGGATGCGCTGGGAGACAATCGCCTTGTGGTCCGGATGGGTCTGTTCCGTCCAGCGGTCGGCCTCGATCGTGTCTTCATCCTCGTCCAGTCCCAGCATGTCCCGGATTTCGCCGAACGGTGCGATGCGGCGTGTGTCGGGACGGAATTCCCAGACACCGCAGGAACCGGCCTCGATGGCATTGGCCAGCTGGCGTTCCCGTTCGGCCAGCTTCTCTTCCAGCGCCTGGCGGTCGGTGACATCGGAGACCACACCGGACACCCGCAAAGACGTGCCGTCCCGCATGAATTCGGTCACCCGGCCGCGCATGTGCAGCCAGCGCCATTCGCCATCCGCCCGCTGGGCCTGGAAGACGGAGTCGAGGGCTTCGGTGGGATGGGTGCGCAGATGCTGGATCGCGGCCTCGACCCGGTTTCGCATGCCCGGCTCGACGACATCCAGCCAGCGTTCCAGGCTGATTGTCGCGTCCGTGGTGCCGATGCCGAGGAATTCATTGATGAAGCCGCGCGTCGACCCGAGGCCGGTGACCAGGTTGAGCGAGAAGGCGCCTTCATTGGCCGAGGCGAGGGCTGCGCGCAGCTGAATGTCGCTGGCTTCCAGCTTGGCCTTGAGTGTCAGTTCGGAAGACGCATCGCGAATGATCAGCATGATTTCCGGCGCTTTGGCCGGATCTTCCGCCTCGATCCGGACCGCCACGGTCTCGCCATCGAAGACGCGGCCGGGCAGGGAGCGGTATCGGGCCGTAAAGCTGTGCTCCATCCGGTCATGGTGCAGGCCGAAACCGGCTTCGGACAGGCGCTCGAAATCCTTGGGATAGGCAAACAGGACCTGCGCCGTCCGGCCGGCCATCTCGGTGATGGCGGGACCGAAGAGGCGTTGGGCGGCCGGGTTGAATGAGCGCAGTTGCAGATCGTCATCAATCAGGATGACGGCATTCGGAGTGCTTTGATACAGCGCGCGCAGACGGTCGTCAGAACGTCGGGTCACGCAGGCCTCCGGATGTGTTTCCGCCGGGTTCTCAGTCCCATTCTCCCGCAGTTTTTGTGTGGTTGGCGTCATCTTGCATCAAGCGGGCCCGGTTGGAAAAGATTTCTCGTCGCATACTGCAATTCCTTGTTTTGACGGGAAAGACGCGCGAGGGGCGCTTCTTTGCCGCAACAGGTCGTGGCAGCGCGCTGCGGCAGGCCTGAGGCGAGGACTGGTCATGGCGAAATCCGCCGATATGCTCTGCGCTGACCCCGGGGTGGAGGAGTAGTGAATTGACGACCAGCGGTAACGCCGAATCCGATAAGGATCCGATCCTTCAGGTCTCCGACCTGTCCGTGACCTTCAGCACGCCTGATGGCGATGTGAATGCGGTCAAGGGCGTGTCCCTGGATATCAGCGCCGGGGAATGCCTCGCTGTCGTCGGCGAATCCGGTTCGGGCAAGAGCCAGACCTTCCTCGCTGCAATGGGTCTCCTGGCCTCCAACGGCAAGGCGGAGGGCTCGATCAAGTATCGCGGCCAGGAAATCCTCGGCCTGCCCCCGAAGAAACTCAATACGGTGCGCGGCCGGAAGATGACCATGATCTTCCAGGACCCGCTGACCTCGCTGACCCCGCACATGCGCATCGGTGCCCAGATGGAAGAAGTCCTGGGCATTCACATGAAGCTCAAGGGCAAGGCCGCCGAGCAACGCGCCCTGGAATGGCTCAACCGTGTGCGCATTCCCGAGGCCGCCCGGCGCTTGCAGCAATTCCCGCACGAACTCTCCGGCGGCATGCGCCAGCGTGTCATGATCGCCATGTCC
This sequence comes from Maricaulis alexandrii, assembly GCF_005871165.1. Taxonomy (GTDB): domain Bacteria; phylum Pseudomonadota; class Alphaproteobacteria; order Caulobacterales; family Maricaulaceae; genus Maricaulis; species Maricaulis alexandrii. Next base: position 468,558 of record NZ_SWKP01000005.1, read on the forward strand.
ATGCTGTGCGAACCGGACCTTTTGATCTGTGATGAGCCGACCACGGCGCTGGACGTGACCGTGCAGGCGGAAGTCCTGGACATCATGGACGAGCTGAAGCGCGAAACCGGGGCCGCCCTGGCCCTGATCACCCACGATATGGGCGTTGTTGCGCGGATGGCCGACCGGGCCCAGGTGATGAAGAATGGTGTCTATGTCGAGGGCGGTGATATCGAGGATATCTTCAACGCCCCGAAGGATGACTATACCCGCATGCTGCTGGACGCGATGCCGCGTCTGGACCAGCCGGACCGTCCGGGCCACACGCCGCTGAAAGCCGTGCCGGATGCGGAGACGGCTGAGCCCCTGCTCAAAGTGGATGATGTGAAGGTCCAGTTCCCGATCCGGGTCTCCGGCGGGTTCAAGCCGCAATACAAGACACTGCGCGCCGTCGACGGGATCAGCTTTGACCTCAAACCGGGCGAGACGCTCGGTGTCGTCGGCGAATCCGGTTGCGGCAAGTCGACCCTGGCGCGTGCCGTGCTGCGGCTGGTGCCGTCGACCGCCGGGACGGTGTCCTGGATCGGCAAGGATTTGCTCGGCATGAAGTCGAACGAGCTGCGCAAGTCCCGCGAAGACCTGCAGATCGTGTTCCAGGACCCCATGGCCTCGCTCAATCCGCGCATGACGATTGGCGCCTCCATCGAGGAACCGATGCTGACCTTCCGCAAGTCGATGAAGAAGAAGGCACGGACCGAAGCGGTGCGCGCGATGATGGAAAAGGTCGGCCTCGACCCGGACATGATCAACCGCTACCCGCACGAGCTCTCCGGCGGCCAGAACCAGCGCGTCGGCATTGCCCGGGCGATGATCCTGAACCCCAAATTGGTGATCTGCGACGAGGCGGTGTCCGCGCTCGATGTGTCGATCCAGGCCCAGATTGTGCGCCTGCTGATCGAGCTTCAGCAGGAGCTGGACCTGTCGATGATCTTCATTTCCCACGACCTGTCGGTCGTGCGGGAAATCTCCCACCGCGTGATGGTTCTCTATCTGGGCCGTGTGGTGGAAATGGCCAATCGCGAGCAGATCTATGAAGATGCCCGCCACCCTTATACCAAGGCGCTGATCTCGGCGGTTCCGGTGCCCGATCCGGCGATCGAGAAGGCCAAGGTGCGGGTCAAGCTGGATGGCGAATTGCCCTCGCCGATGGATACGCGTGCCCAGCTGCGCTTCATGAAGTCCAAATTGGTCGATGACCCGGATGCCGAACAATACCGGCCCCAGCTGATCGAGGTGGAAACCGGGCATTGGGTCGCGGAGCACGACCCTGAAGCCGAGGATGCTGCCTGAAGCAATTGCAGGCCTTTCCGCTTATTTACTCGACACATCGCCATGCCTCTCTAGGTTTCGGGGTAACACGAACCGGGAGACGTGAATGACCTTTGCGCGCGAAATGAAGTGGCTCGGCGGCGCCGTGGCCGGTCTGGCCCTGCTGGTCCTGCCCGCCTGTCAGCCTGCCGAGACGCCTGAACCCGTCGCGGACTACAGCTTCGTGCATGAGGTCTCCGATCTGCCGGCCGATCCGGCGATCCGCTATGGCGAGCTGGAAAACGGGATGCGCTATGCCATCCTGGCCAACCAGACCCCGCCGAACACGGCGGCGGTCCGCCTGGTGTTCAATGTCGGCTCCCTGGCCGAAGCCGAGGACCAGCGCGGCCTGGCCCACTTCATCGAACACATGGCCTTCAATGGCTCCACCGAAGTGCCGGAAGGCGAAATGGTGCCCTTGCTGGAGCGTTTCGGCCTACAATTCGGTCCCGATACCAATGCTTTCACCGGCCGGGACACGGTGGGCTATCAGCTCGACATTCCCGAGGTGGACCCGGAGACCGTGGATACCGCGCTCTTCCTGATGCGCCAGACCGCCAGCGAGCTGTTGATGGACCCGGATGCGATCGACCGTGAGCGCGGCGTGATCCTGTCGGAGGAACGTTTCCGTAATACGCCAATCCGCCGCTGGAACAATGCGCTCTGGCGTTTCCGCCTGCCCGAAACCCGGGTCGCCGACCGCGATGCCATCGGCACGGTCGAAGTGATCGAGACCGCCGGGCGCGAACAATTCGTGGACTATTACGAGAATTATTACGTGCCGCAGCGCGCCCTGCTCGTGGTCACCGGCGATATTGATCCGGACACGACCGAGGCGAAGATCCGGGACGGCTTTGCCAGCTGGACCTCGATCGAGGATCCGCGCGGCGATCCGGACATCGGGACCTTCGATCCGGACCGGCCGATGTCGGTGGGTTATTTCAACGACCCGGAAATCTACACCATTTTCACCGTCGACGTGATGCAGCCCCATGAGCCGCAACTGGATACGGCCGAGGCGCGGTTCCGGAACAATCTGGCTTCGCTGGGGGACCGCATCCTGTCGCGCCGCTTTGCGACGCTGACCAGTTCGGGCAATTCGCCCCTGATCCAGGCCTCGGCGGCCCATTCCTCCGATTTCGAATTGGCCGACCGGGCCAGTGTCCTGGCCGTGGCACGACCGGACCAATGGCGCGAGGCCGTGGCCAGCGTCGAACAGGAATTGCGCCGGGCCCTGGAGCACGGCTTCACCGAAGCGGAACTGGCCGAGCAATTGGCCAATATGCACACCTCGCTGCGCGATGCCGCCGACCAGGCCGGGACCCGGACCAGTGCCGGCCTGTCCGACCAGATCTGGTCGAACTGGCGCCAGGACCAGGTCATGACGACGCCGGCCTCCATGCTCGAGCGTTTCGAGGCCTCGCTGGATGACGTCACGGTGGAGGCGGTCAATGCCGCCTTCCGCGACCAGTGGGACGGCGGTGCGCCGCTCCTCTTCCTGGCCACGCCGCTGGCCCTGCCGGAGGCGGAAACCGCGATCCGCGAAGCCTGGGAATCCAGTGCGCAGGAACCGGTTTCGCCGCCGGAAGAGGGCGGAGCGACCGAGTTTGCCTATGGTGATTTCGGTCCCGCCGGCACCGTGGTGGAGCGCGACGAGGTCGAGGATCTCGGCCTGGTGCGGTTCCGCTTTGAGAATGGTGTCGCAGTGACCTTCAAACAGACCGATTTCGAGGACCGTTCGGTGCGGATCCGGGCCGATTTCGGGCGCGGTGAACTCGAACCGCGGGCCCAGGACGGTGTCGATATCATCGCCGGATCGGTCTTCACCTCCTCCGGGCTCGGCGCGCACAGCGACGACGAGTTGGGCCGGGTCCTGGCCGGGCGCAATGTCAGTGGCGGGTTCGCGGTCGGGGATGACAGTTTCATCCTGCAGGGCAGCACGACGCCGTCCGATCTGCGTGTCCAGTTCGATCTGCTGGCAGCCTATCTCACCGATCCGGGCTGGCGCCAGGAAGGGCTGGACCAGTTCCGGGCCGTGATCCCGGAAATCCGACGCAATCTCTATTCCTCGCCGAGCGGGGTCCTGCAGGCCGATGTCACCCGGATGATCCGGTCCGGCGATCCGCGCTATGGACTGCCCGATGCAGAACAGGTGGCGGCGATCGACATGGACGCGGTCCGCGCCTTCCTCACCCCGGCCCTGAGCGAAGCGCCAATCGAAGTGACCGTGGTGGGTGATATCACCGAAGAGGAATTGGTGGCCGCCATGGCGCCGACGCTCGGCGCCCTGCCGCCGCGGGCGGAGGACTGGCCGGATTATGACGAGGCCCGAACGATCCGTTTCCCCGACCCGGTCAGCGAACCGGTCGTGCTCTATCACAATGGGCCCGACTACCAGGCCATGGCGAATGTCTACTGGCCGACCTTTGATGACAGTGATCCGCACCGGACGCGGGCCCTGTCCCTGTTGCGGGCCGTGTTCGACCTGAAACTGACCGAACGCCTGCGCGAACAGGAGGGCTTCACCTATTCCGCCTTCAACAATGACACCGCGTCCGATGTCTATCCGGATTATGGCTATCTCTATGTCGGGGCGGATGTGCGTCTGGACGATGTGGATGCGACCTATGCCGCCATTGATGAGCTGGCCGCGGATCTGGCCGGCGGGGCGATTTCCGAGGACGAATTGCTGCGGGCCCGCAGGCCGTTGCTGGAGCAGATCGAGAATGCCTTCGAGAATAATGGCGCCTGGATGAGCTGGCTGTCGCAGTCCTGGGCGCATCCGGAGCGCCTGGACCGGGTGCGAGCCCTGACGGCTGACTATGAGAGCATCACGCGGGAAGAATTGGTGGCATTGGCGAGCGAATACCTGCAAGCCGAGCGCAGCTGGCGGGTCACCATCCTGCCGCGCGAGCCTGAAACCTCCGAGGAGTAAGCCATGATGAAACGGATCGCCCTGTTCGCGGCCCCCGCCCTGGTTCTGGCCGCCTGTGCCGGTACACCGGAAACGCCGGAAGAGATCCTGGCCGCGGCCCGGTCCTGCAATACGCCGGATGAGGCTGTGATCCCGACCGTGGAAGGCCCGGCCTCCAGTCGTGTCGGCATCGCCAATACCGAAGCCTCTGAGGCTTATCTGGCGGCTGTTCTGGAAGAGCGCTGTGTCTATGAACTGCCGTCCGGCCTGATCATCCGGATCCGCCAGTCGGTGGACGACGCGGCGTCACCGGAGCGCGGTGACCTGGTGACGGTCCATTATACGGGGCAGTTCCCCAATGGTGAGGTGTTCGACAGTTCCCGAACCCGCGGTGAACCGGCCACCTTCCCGTCCGATCGCCTGATTGCGGGCTGGGTCGAGGCCCTGCCGCTGATGCGCGAGGGCGAGCGTTGGGAACTCTACATTCCGGGCGATCTGGCCTACGGGTCGCGCGGCACGGGACCGATCGGGCCGAACCAGGCCCTGGTTTTCGATCTGGAACTGATCGACCTGCCGGGTGCAGAGGATGAGGACGAAGCGGACGCCGGGGACGGCGCGGAGTAACCGCGCGGCCTAGCGCGAAATCCGCAGATTGGTCAGGTCCGAGGCGATGGTCTCGAAGGCTGCTTCCAGCGCCTCGTCCGACGGCGAGTCGAAATAAAGGCTCGGATGGGTCGCACAGCCTTCCATCAGCTCCCGTGTTGAGGACGAGTTCACCTGGAAGGTGATCGTGTAAATGCGAATGCCCAGGGACTTGGCGTAGTCGCATGCGGCTTCGGTACGATCATCCAGTTCACGCGACAAGACATTGCCGCTGGAGCTGCGCCGGCCCAGGCGGCCGTCCACGGCATAGCCATAGGCCTCGTAGTCGGACATGAGATCGGTATTCCGGCCGCTCATGACATTGTCGCCATCGGTCAGGATGACCATCGCCTTGATGACTTCATCATCATTCCAGCTGACGCCCTGGGTGAAAGGCTCGCCCGGAGAAATGACCCGTACGCCCCAGCCGATCCCGTTGGGGATATTGGTGGTGCCGCTGGCGTCCATGGCGTCGATGGCATTCTGGACGGTGCGTTCATTCGTGGTCAGCGGGGTGATCGGCGTCGTGGTGCAGGAGCGGTTGGTATAGCTGCTCCAGGCCGAGGCGCCGTCATATTTGGGCATGTAGGTCAGGCGTTCATTGACGCCGCCCGATGTCTGGTCATCCAGATAGGAGTTGGAATAGCGGCCATTGTCCGGCTCGTCCGGCGAGAAATAGGGGACGAAAAGGGTTTCCGGTCGGCTGTTGGACGGGGGCGTGTCCTCGATGTCATGCGGGATCGCGCGCGCTTCGACACAGCCCTGCCAGGATGAATTCCGGATCTGGTCGAACAGATCCCAGTGATTGATCCGGTATTCCTCGGTGGTGCAGCGACGGCGCCAGCCCCAGCCGGTACAGGTCTCCACCTCGACCGTATTGCCACCCCATTCGCCATGCTGCGGAGAGCGGGCTTCCGGGTCGAGCCACCAGTCGCGCTCATACTGCGTGCCGACATTCACCGTGGCCGCGAAAGGGACCAGGCCAATCTGGACGTCACCGGTCTCGTCGGCGGCGTCATAGAGGATTTCGGTCAGCAGTTCGGCGCTGTCGCGCAGGGAGCGGATCTTCGAGCCGCCCATCGAGCCGGTATTGTCCAGAACCATGACGAGTTCCAGCCGGCTGCGGGCACGCTGTACCTGGCTTTCCCAGTGCACGGTGATGAAATCGATCCCGGCCAGACCCAGCATGGTTGTGCGAACGCGGGCCGCGCCGGACACGGTGACCGTATCATTCTCGTCATCCTGCTGGACGACGACGTCCACGACGGTGCCCAGCTCGCGGCCCGGATAATTGGCCGCGATGAAATTGTTCGCGATTTCCATCGCGTCTTCATTGGACAGGGATGTGTTCACACCGACAGCGAGGGCGGCGGCATCCAGCGCCTGGGACAGGCGCGAACGCGCATTCATGGCCTGGCTCAGATCCACGGCACCGCCGGACAGAAGCGTCACCGGCAGCAGGGAGAGCGAAAAGATCATGGCGACATTGCCCCGGCGATTGCCGAGCATGTCGATGAATTTTGAAACCAGCCGCTTGAAGGCCATGGCAGAGTCCCACCGCTATTCGGTAAAATTCTAGCGGTTGTGGATTAAGGTCCCGTTATGGCGCAGGGTTTCCGGAAACTTAATCAGCGCGAGAGCCGCAGATTGGTCAGATCGCCCGCGATCATCTCGAACGCGGTGCGCAGCGCCTCTTCCGAGGGGCTGTCATAGTAGAGCCAGGGCGTGGTCGCGCAGTCCCGCATCAGATTGCGGGTCGAGTTCGAGGAAACCTGGAAGGTGATCGTGTAGACGCGGATATCCAGGGAGCGGGCGTATTCGCAGGCGTCTGCCAGGCGATCATCCAGCGTATCGGCCAGGGTTGTGGAACTGGACGAGACAAGGCCCAGCCGGCCATCGCGCGAATAGCCATAGCCGGAATAGTCGGAATAGTTCTGGTTCGACCGGCCGGTCATGACATTGTCGCCATCGGTCAGGATGACCATGGCCTTGATGACATCCTCATCACCGAAGGCACTGCCTTCCGAGAACGGGGCTTGGGGGGACAGGACACGCACTCCCCAGCTCACCCCGATCGGGATATTGGTCGTGCCGCTCGCGATCATGTCCTCGATGGCGTCATCAATGGTGGCGCGGCGATTGGTCAGCGGCGTGATCGGGCGGGCGGAACAGCCCCAGTTCGGACCGGCCCCACTGGCATCCCGCCCGGCGTATTTGGCGCTGTTGCGCATGCGGGCCCGTTCGTCATAACCGCCCATCCGGTCGTCCATATAGTCATTGGAATAATAGCCCCGGTCCGACTCGTCCGGCGCGAAATAGGGCAGGAAGAGGGTTTCCGGCCGGTTCGGGTCCGGCAGTGTGTCCTCGATGTCGTGCGGGATGGCGCGGGCCTCCACGCAGCCTGCCCAAGCGCGGTTGTCGATGGCATCGAACAGGTCCCAGCGATTGGCCGCCGGGACAAAATTCTCGCTGTGCAGCGGGTTCAGCCCGTCCGGATCGAGCCACCATTCGCGCGCGTACTGCGTGCCGACATTCACGGTTGAGGAAAAGGGGACCAGACCGATGGCCAGGCGTTCCGGGTCCGAGCTTTCGAACAGGATGTCGGTCAGCAGGAGGCCCGCCTCGCGCAGGCTCGCGATCTTGGAACCGCCCATCGACCCGGTATTGTCCAGCACCATGACCAGTTCCAGCCCGCGCCGGGCCCGCTGGACCTCGCTTTCCCAATGGACGGTCAGCTCCTCGATCCCGATCAGGCCGAGGAACATCGTGTCGACCGCCGCCTCGGCCTGAACGCGCACCCGGTCATTCTCATTGTCCAGGGTGACGGCGATATTGCGGACCGTGCCGATTTCGCGGTCGGGATAATTGGCGGCGAGGAAATTGCCGGCGAGTTCGGTGGCACTGTCCTGGCCGATACTCGTCTGCACGCCGATGGCCAGCGCGGCCGCATCCAGCGCCTGGGACAGGCGCGTGCGGGCATTCATCGCCTGGTTCAGGTCGACGGCACCACCGGCCAGGACGGCCAGCGAAACAAGCAGCAGGGAGAAGATCATGGCAACATTGCCGGATCTGTCACCTGCAAACCGGACAAGAACACGCCCCAGGACGCGCATCGGACTTCCTTTTTACGCACAAGACGGGCGGCATGCTTCCACCGGTTGCGTGAGGTTGAAACGTCAATCTGCGGCTTGGGTAAAGGCGAGAATAACGCGGGAAGCGAACTTGTTTTGCGCATCAGGCCAGCTTGGAAAAGGCCTGATAAATCAGCCGTTTAAAATAGTTCGACTTTTACCAAAAACCCTTGAAATCTTTTCGAAAAATCCTGCGTCCGGTTTCACGTCCGGCGAAGGAATCATCGCGATAATGGCGCCATGAATCACTGGGGCTTCGAAATGTTCTCCAACTGGCTGTCCAATCGCCGCGGCAATACCACTGTTGTATTCGCCCTCTGCCTCCCGGTGGTGATGGGGTGTGCGGGACTGGGTGTGGAAGTGGGGTTCTGGCAATACCGCCAGCGCGAGGCCCAGACGGCCGCCGACCTGGCTGCCTATGCCGGCGCCGTGTCGCTGCGCAATCATGAAAGCGTCGCCCAGGCGCGCGAGGAAGCGGCGGCCGAGGCGCGTCTTCACGGTTTCGAGGCGACGGCCGGTATCATCAATGCGATGTCGCCGCCGCAAACGGGCAATTACCAGGATAACCGGTCCATGGAAGTGGTCCTGACCCAGAACCTGCCGCGCTTCTTCTCCTCGATCATGTCGCAGGAACCCCTGCTGATTTCGGTCCGGGCCGTTGCGACCTACCAGGAAGAAAGCGATGCCTGCCTGCTGGCGCTGAGCCATGATGACGGGGCCGCGATCGATCTGTTCGGTTCGTCCAATGTCGCGATGATCGAGTGCGAGATCATGTCCAACTCGATTGCCGATGATGCGGTTACCTTGCGTGGCTCGACGGATGTGGAAACGCCCTGCATCAATTCGGTGGGCGGTTTCGTGGTCGGGGGCGGCAGTGCGAGCTATACGCTGACCGATTGCCGTGAGCCGCGGACCAATCTGCCGCGGGCGCAGGACCCCTATGCGGATGTCGAGCCGCCGACGCTGCCGTCCTCCTGTTCCAACATCAATAGTGGGGGTGGCGGTCCGAATGCCGGCCTCGTTTCGGTCAGCGCGGGTCCCTCGGGCGTCAAGCGCTTCTGCAATGGTCTCAACCTGACCGGTGAGTATGAGTTCGAGCCCGGTGTCTATGTCATTGATGGCGGCGACTTCCGGATCGGGGCCCAGGCCACCGTCGTCGGCGACGGCGTGACCTTCTACTTCACGGACGGAGCCCGCGCCCGCTTCAATGGTGGTGCCACGGTCCAGCTGACGGCGCCGAATACCGGGGACTATTCCGGCCTCGTTTTCTTCGGTGACCGGGATGATCATGGCGTCGATCACGTGTTCAACGGCACGGCTGACAGCCTGATCACCGGAGCCATCTACACACCGTCCAGCGATATCAGCTTCCTGGGCGATTTCTCCGGCCAGGAGGGCTGCATGCAGCTGGTTGGCTACACGGTCGAGATCGGCGGCAATGCCAGCATCACGACCGACTGCACAGGCGTGGGCCTGACCTTTCCGAAAATCCCTGGCGATGTCCGTTTGGTGGAGTGATCCTCATGACCCGTTTGTTCCAGAGTGTGATGCAGACCCTGTCGGATTTCCGGGCCTCCCGGGCCGGAACGGCGGCCGTGGAATTCTCGCTGATCGTGCCGGTTCTCGCCGCGCTCCTTCTGGGCGTGTTCGATCTGGGACGGATGACCTATGACCGCACCGATCTGCATTCGGCCGTGCGGGGCGGGGCCCAGTACTTCATGGCCGGTGGCGAGGATATCGATGAAGCGGTCTCGATCGTGAACCGGTCCTGGACCAATCGTCCGGAAAACGCCCAGGTCACGGTCGTTAAGTGCTGCAAATGCGCCGAGGCCGACGCGCCCTGCGGCCAGCTCTGCCCGGATGGCAGCGTTCCCGACATCATGCACGAGCTGGAGGCCACGGCTTACTTCACCGGCGTGTTCGGCGAATATGAAGTGAGCGTCGAGGAGGTGGTCCGTGCGCGCTGATCGACACATCTGGCGGCGGTTCGGCCGCGATCGCTCCGGTGCGGGGGCGCTGGAATTCGCCCTGATCTCGCCGGCCCTGATCTTCCTGATCATCGGTGTGATCCAGATCTCTCTGGCCCTGTACAAGGGCTCGACCGTGCAATGGATCGCGGAACGTGCCGTTCGCACGGCGATGATCGATGCCAGCGTGGATGCCGCCGCCTTGACCCAGCTGATCGAAAGCGATCTGGCGGAAATGGGCGAGGACCTGCAGGTCCAGGTGGCCTTCCAGATCGATGATACCGGCGCGGTGCCGATCGGCCGGATCCAGGTGGACTATGCCTATCCGGTGGCCCTGCCGCTGGTGGAGACCTTCTACGCCACATTCTCGGTCGACAGTGTCGTGCCCATGCCGCAGGTCTGAGCGGTGCCCGTACCGGGGCGGCCGGGACCGCAAAACCCGTTGACGCCGGGCCTTGGCCTTGTCAGACGGGTGAGATGAGCCATCTCGATACCGCCATTGACGAATTGCGTGACCTGGTCGCGTTTGACACCACGTCCCGCAACACGAATCTCCCGCTGATCGATCATGTCGAGGCCAAGCTGCTTGCGCTGGGGGCGGTGTGTGAACGCATCCCGTCCGCGGACGGGAAGAAGGCCAATCTGCATGCCCGTTTCGGTCCGGCCGTGCCCGGTGGTGTGATCCTGTCCGGTCATACGGATGTGGTGCCGGTTGATGGCCAGCCCTGGACGTCCGATCCCTGGGCGCTGACCGACAAGGGCGATGGCAAGCTCTACGGTCGTGGCACGTGCGACATGAAAGGCTTTTCAGCCTGCATTCTCGCCCTGGCGCCCAAGATGGCCGCGGCCGATCTCAAGAAGCCTGTCCACATTGCTCTTTCCTATGATGAGGAAGTGGGCTGTCTGGGGGCGCCGGCCCTGATCGACCGGATCATGGAGGGCCCGATCCAGCCGGCCATGGTCGTGGTGGGCGAGCCGACCGACATGAAAGTGGTCACGGCGCACAAGGGCCTGTTCTCCATGGTGGTGAAGGTGCGTGGCCGGGAGGCGCATTCCTCCTTGGTCAAGGACGGGGCCTGTGCGGTGACCCATGCTGTGCCCTTGATGAATTTCCTCGTCGAGGAAGCGGCGAAGATGGAAGCGGCGGCCCCGGCCGACAGCCCGTTCAACCCGCCCTATGGAACGCTGACCATTGGTGAGGTGAAGGGCGGCACGGCGCTGAACATCCTGGCGCTGGATTGCGAGTTCGGCACGCTGATGCGGCCCTGTCCCTGGGATGATCCCCACGGTCTGGCCGAACGGCTGCGGGAGAAGGCGGCCGGGATCGAGGCGGAGATGCGCAAGGCGGCGCCGGAAGCCCGGATCGAGATTTCCATCCGCTCCGACGTCCCGGCCTTCGCGCCGGAAGACAATGGCCTGGCCGAGCGGCTGGCGCGCCAGCTCACCGGGGATAACTCGACCCGCGTGGTCAGTTATGGCACCGAAGCCGGCCAGTTCCAGAAGGCCGGCCTGTCCGTCGTCGTCTGCGGGCCCGGTTCGATCAGCCAGGCCCACCAGCCGGACGAGTTTGTGGCGATTGACCAGCTCGAGGAATGCTGTGCCTTTCTCGACCGGATGGTCGGCGCATTGCAGGCCTGATCGATGAGCTACACCTACCGGTATGACCGGGAATTGAAAGTCTTCCGCATCCGGTTCGAGGGTGAAGTCGACATGGCGGAAATCCTGCGCTCGGATGCCGATCTGATTGCGGAGCCCGATTGGCCCCGGTCCCGGCGCATCCTGACCACGCTGGCCCCGGGCACGGATCTGAGCTCATTGACGGTCGAGCAGTATCTCGAAACCGCCATGCCCTACATGGAGCGCACGCAGGGGCAGCGCGGTGAGGGAACCAGAGAGGCCTGGGTCATCCCAGAGCGCTGGAAGTCGCCGATCATCCAAGTCTGGCAGCACTTGCCGCAGACGGAAGCCCTGCATGATTTCGGTGTGTTTGAATCCGAGGCGGATGCCCTGGCCTGGTTGCTCGCCGACTGACCCCGACAACAAAAAAGGGCGCCGCAACGGGCGCCCTTTTCTCATTCGATCCAGCGAACGCCTACTCGGCGGCCGTCGTCGTGGCGGCCGGCTTGGCGGCGGCCTCTTCGCGGCCCTTGCCCCAATAGGAGATGCAGGGGATTTTCGTCTTGTCGCAGCGCCCGGCATATTTGCGGGCGATGTCGGTGACTTCTTCCATCAGGCCGTCGGCCAGCGTGGTGGGCTTCAGGCCCATTTGCAGGAAGGTGTCGTTTTCGACGTGCAGGTCGTTTTCGTCCGCTTCATTGCGCGGGTTCGGGACCAGCTGCATTTCGGCGCCGGCCAGGTCGGCGATCATCTTGGCCAGATCGCGGACGCGGTGCGTCTCGGTCATCTGGTTCATGATGCGGACCTTCTCGCCATCGAGCGGCGGGTTCTCGACCGCCAGCTGGACGCAGCGCACCGTGTCCTGGATGTGGATGAAGGCGCGGGTCTGGCCGCCCGTGCCGTGCACGGTCATCGGATAGCCCACGGCGGCCTGCATCAGGAAGCGGTTCAGCACCGTGCCGTAATCGCCGTCATAGTCGAAGCGGTTGATCAGGCGCTCATCACGCTTGGTTTCTTCCGTCTGCGTACCCCAGACGATGCCCTGGTGGAGATCGGTGATCTTCACCTTGTCGTTCTTGTTGTAGAAATGGAAGAAGAGCTGATCCTGGGTCTTGGTCATGTGGTAGATCGAACCCGGATTGGCCGGATACAGGATTTCCTGGTCCTTGAGGCCTTCATCGGTCTCGATCTTCACCTTCAGATAGCCCTCGGGGATTTTCATCCCGGCCGTGCCATAGCCATAGACGCCCATCGTGCCCAGGTGGACGAGATGGATGTCCTTGCCGCTGTCGACGATGGCGGCGAGCACGTCATTGGTGGCGTTGAGATTATTGTCCACCGTGTAGCGCTTGTGGCGGGCCGACTTCATGGAGTACGGCGCGGCGCGCTGCTCGGCGAAGTGAACGATCGTGTCCGGCTGTTCGTCGGCAATGAGGTCGACCAGTTCCTGGTAGTCCTTGCCGATATTCATGTTCACGAACTTGATGTCGCGGCCGGAAACCTCTTTCCAGGCGGCCAGACGCTCCGACATCGGACGGATCGGGGTGAGGCTCTCGACTTCGAGCTCCACATCGATCTTGCGACGGGACAGATTGTCCACGATGACCACGTCGTGGCCCAGATTGGAAAGGTGGAGCGCCGTCGGCCATCCGCAGAAGCCGTCTCCACCAAGAACGATTACTTTCATGTACGTCTGCCCTCGACGTGTTGTCCTAGTGTCGAAGGGTTCTCGCAAGGGGGGCGATACAATTCAAGTCCCGGTCTGCGCGACGGGCTGTGCTCCGGCGGTTTCAAAATCAAAACAGCATATTGTGACTGCGATCCGCGCAGCCGTTGGTCGGGGGCATGCCGCGGTAGCGTTATCATGGATATTATTTCGCGCACTTGTGGCATTTTGCGATCTATATTTTGCGCCACTTTTGCTGTGCTCGAATGATTGGCGCGCCTGCACCAGAAAATGAAAAATTTCCGTTTTCCGGGATTTCGTCGCACTCCATCGGTGGACGGGGGCGGGAAAGGCCGCTAAATCCGCGCCAGATTTGCCGGGTCGACAAGGCGATCCGGTGGCCGTCAAGGAGATGAAAAGCATGGCTCTTCGCGTCGCAATTACCGGATTTGGCCGTATCGGCCGCCTGGCACTGCGTGCCGTCCTGGAAGAAAAGCGCTGGGACGAGATTGAAGTTGTCGCGATCAATGACAGCTCGACGCCGGAGACGAATGCACACCTGCTGACCTATGACAGCGTGCACGGGCGCTATCCGGGCGAGATCAAGGTCGGCGATGACTGGATCGATGCCGGTTTCGGCAAGATCCAGAAAGTCTCCAACCGCGACCCCAGCCAGCTGCCCTGGAAAGAGATGGGCATCGACATCGTTCTGGAGTGCACCGGCAAGTTCAACTCCAAGGAAGCCTCGATGGCGCACATCGAAGGTTCCGGCGCCAAGAAGGTGCTGTGCTCGGCTCCGGCCAAGAATGCCGACAAGACCATCGTCTATGGCGTGAACCATGATCAGCTCTCTGCCGATGATCTGGTCGTCTCCAACGCCTCGTGCACCACGAACGGCCTGGCGCCGGTTGCCAAGGTGCTCAACGACGCCGTGGGTATCGAACGCGGTCACATGACCACGATCCACGCCTATACCGGTGACCAGCCGACCCTGGACCGGAACCACAAGGACCTGCACCGCGCCCGTGCGGCCGCCATGTCGATGATCCCGACCTCGACCGGTGCTGCCAAGGCGGTCGGCCTGGTCCTGCCGGAACTGGTGGGCAAGCTGGACGGTGCCGCCGTGCGCGTGCCGACCCCGAATGTGTCGCTGATCGACCTGGTCTTCACGCCAGGCCGCGCCACGACCGAGGCGGAACTGGCCGAAGCGGTGAAAGCCGCAGCCGACGGCCCGATGAAGGGTGTGCTGGGCTATGACAGCATCCCGCTCGTCTCCATCGACTACAATCATGACAGCCGCTCCTCGATCGTCGCCATCGACAAGATCAAGGTGATCGATGAGCGCCTCGCCCGCGTGATGACCTGGTACGACAATGAGTGGGGCTTCGCCTGCCGCATGATCGATACCGCGGTCGCCATGGGCAAATACCTCTAAGCGACACAGACAGGGCCGTCCGACATGACCGAGATCCGCCGCATCCAGGATGCTGACGTCGCCGGCAAGCGCGTGCTTGTCCGCGTCGATTTCAACGTGCCGATGAAGGATGGCGAAGTGACGGACGATACGCGTCTGCGCGCCGCCCTGCCGACCATCGAACACCTGGCCGAAGCTGGCGCGAAAGTGGTCCTGCTGGCCCATTTCGGCCGTCCGAAAGGCCAGGTCGTGCCGGAGATGTCGCTGGAACCGGTCTGCCAGCCGCTGGCCGATCTGCTGGGCGAAGCGATCAGCTTCTGCACGGAGACGGTGGGCGAGCATGCGGCCTCGGCCGTGGCCGACCTGGAAGATGGCGACATCATGCTGATGGAAAACACGCGTTTCCATCCGGGCGAAGAGAAGAATGATCCGGCCTTCTCCCAGCTCCTGGCTGAACTGGGCGATCTCTATGTTGATGATGCCTTCTCGGCGGCTCACCGCGCCCATGCCTCCACCGAGGGTGTGGCGCAGCTTCTGCCGGCCTTTGCCGGCCTGGCCATGCAGCGCGAGATCGACCATTTGGTTGCCGCCCTGGAAGCGCCGCAGCGCCCGGTGATCGCCCTGGTGGGCGGCGCCAAGGTCTCCACCAAGATCGATCTGCTGCAGAACCTGGTGAAGAAGGTCGACATCCTTTTCGTCGGTGGCGGCATGGCCAATACGCTCCTGCATGCCCAGGGCGTGAAGGTCGGGGCCAGCCTGTGTGAAAAGGATCTGGTCGATACGGCCCGGGCCATCCTGGCCGCGGCTGAAGAGGCCGGCTGCAAGCTGATGCTGCCGAGCGATGTCGTTCTCGCCAAGGAATTCAAGCCGAACCCGGACACGCGTCTGGCCGCCGTCACTGACGTCGCTGAGGACGAGATGATCCTGGATTGCGGCCCGGCCACGGTAGTGGCCCTGTCGCTCGCCATGGAAGACGCCAAGACGCTGATCTGGAACGGTCCGCTGGGCGCGTTCGAAACGCCGCCCTTCGAAACGGCAACCGTGGCCGCGGCGGAACAGGCGGCCAAGATGGCCAAGGCCGGTGAACTGGTCGCAGTGGCCGGCGGCGGCGATACGGTGGCCGCGCTGAACCAGGCCGGTGTTGCCGACGATTTCACCTTCATTTCGACGGCGGGCGGCGCCTTCCTGGAATGGATGGAAGGCAAGGATTTGCCGGGCGTGTCCGTTCTGATGGAAGTGGAAGGCGTGGACGCCTGACACGGGGCCGGATTGCCTCCGCGCGAGGCCGATGGTAACGATAACATGAATTCTGCCGGGCCGGGTGGCGTCTATTCGCTGTCCCCCGGTGGGCAAGTGGGCCGTGCCGTATTACAACGGTCCGGACGATGGTTCGGGCGGGCCTGGGGGCCTGCCGCGAAAGCAGATCACGAACTGGGGTAGATGTGATGGATCTCGATCAACTCAACGAAATCGCGTGCGCCATGGTGGCTCCGGGCAAGGGTATCCTGGCCGCGGATGAATCCACCGGCACGATCGGCAAGCGCTTTGCCTCGATCAATCTGGACTCCACGCCGGACAGCCGCCGTGACTGGCGCGAGATGCTGTTCCGCACCGAGCCGGCCATGTCCGACCGGATTTCCGGCGTCATCCTGTATGATGAAACCATCCGCCAGTCGGCCCAGGACGGCACGCCGCTGACCAAGCTGATCACGGATGCCGGTTCCATTCCGGGCATCAAGGTCGATACCGGTGCCAAGCCGCTGGCCGGCGCCGAGGGCGAAACCATCACCGAGGGCCTCGACGGCCTGCGGGACCGCCTCGCCGATTATTACGAACTGGGTGCCCGCTTCGCCAAATGGCGCGCCGTGATCAATATCGGCGCCAAGGGTGATGAAGCCGTCCCCTCCCAGTATTGCATCAACACGAACATGCACGCCCTGGCCCGCTATGCCGCGCTCTGCCAGGAAGCCAATATCGTTCCGATCGTCGAGCCGGAAGTCATCATGGATGGCGATCACTCGATCGAGCGCTGCTATGAAGTGACCGAATTCTCGCTGAAGACGCTGTATCGCGAACTCTTCGACCAGGGCGTCGTGCTGGAAGGCACGATCCTGAAGCCGAACATGGTGATCTCCGGCACCCAGGCCGCTGATCGTGCCGGTCCGGAAGAAGTCGCCGACATGACCGTCCAGTGCCTGGCCAATTGCGTGCCGGCGGCAGTTCCGGGCATTGCCTTCCTGTCGGGCGGTCAGTCCGACGAGGAAGCCACGCATCACCTGTCCCTGATGAACGGTTCCTACGACCTGCCCTGGCCGCTGACCTTCTCCTATGGCCGCGCCCTGCAGGCGGCTCCGCTCCAGGTCTGGGGTGGCAAGGCGGAGAATGTGGCTGCCGGTCAGGCCGCCTTCAATCACCGCGCCAAGATGAACGGCCTCGCCGCCCTCGGCGAATATGAGCCGGAGATGGAAAAAGAGTTCGCGTAAGGCGATCTTCCAATTCCACGCACAAAAAAACGGGGCCCCGCGGGGCCCCGTTCTCGTTTCAGCTGAGCAGCGGGCTGGTTTCTTGGTGGTCGGCTTGCCGAACCGCGAAACCGGTGCCCACTTCCGCTGGCAATCCGACGACTAGTGGCCGAGCTCGGAAATGGTCAGCGTCGAGGACGCCATGCCGGAACCGGAACCATAGGTGCCGATCCAGATGTCGTACTGACCGGACATCGGGTTGGACCACCAGACCTGCGGGTTCAGGCCATTGGCGTCGTCATTGCAGTACCAGCGGCCGTCCGGGGCGTTCACGACGATGGTCGTGTCTGAATTGGAGCGGGCACCGATATAGAGCGGCAGGCTGCCGGCATTGTAGTTGAGGCGATAATCCGGCGCGTTGGCGATCATGCCGCGGCAGGACCCACCGAGGGCGGAACCGGCGTCGATATTGCCGCCCGCCGTGATCGACACGGTGTACGGGTCCGGTGCGAAACCGGCCGACAGGTTCGTGGAACCGAAAGTCGGGTTCAGCGAATAGTTCTGGGCAAAGGAAGCGCCGGCACAGGCGGCAACCGCAACGGTGGCGGCGATAATGGTCTTCATCATGTGGAATATCCCCTCAGACGTTATGGGCAATCGAGCCTACAGTGATCGATCTGGAATGCACACTGTAATGTTGAACATGAAGCACTGATGAACGCGGGCGAATTTTCCGCGAAAAGCGTTGTCACACCGGAGGCTAGCTGCCAAAAGCGCCGACATGACCAGCCAGCTCTACCTGATTACACCGCCCCGGATCGACGCCGATTTCGCCGTGAGCCTTGCCGACACGCTGGACGCCGGCGATGTGGCCGCCCTGCAGATCCGGCTGAAGGATCACACCCCGGACGAGGTTCGCCAGCTGGCGCCGGACCTGATCCGCATGGCCCAGTCCCGCGGTGTCGCGGCCATTCTCAATGATGACCCTCAACTGGCGGATGAGCTGGGTTGTGACGGCGTCCATATCGGACAGTCGGACGGAACAGTGAAAGCCGCGCGGGCGATCATGGGCAAGGACCGGACGGTGGGCGTGACCTGTCATGACAGCCGCCACCTCGCCATGGTCGCTGGCGAAGCCGGAGCCGATTATGTTGCCTTCGGTGCCTTCTATCCGACCGGCACCAAGACGGTGGAGCACCAGGCGACACCGGACGTGCTGACCTGGTGGACCGAGATTTTTGAACTGCCCTGTGTCGCCATTGGCGGGATCACGCCGGACAATGCCGCCCCCCTGATCGCGGCCGGTGCCGACTTCCTCGCCGTCAGCGGCGGGGTGTGGCAGTATCCGGACGGGCCGGCGGCGGCGGTGCGGGCCTTCAACGCCCTGTGTGAAGAATAGCTGTCGCCGAATGACGGCCTTGTCACTTGACCCGGCCGGGCTCTGAGCGCTCAAAGGCACGCATGCTGGTACGTTTTTCTGTCTGTTTCGCCCTGCTTCTGTCGGCTCCGTTTGCGGGGGCGCAATCCCTGCCGGATGAGGAGGCGCCACCGGCTTTCCCGTCCGAACTCATTCTCCTGCCCCAATCGGTCCAGGATGCGGCCAATGACGGTCTGGATGCCGAGGAAGCGGAGGTGCCGTCCGACCTGACGCCGGTGGACGAGGCCTGGTACCGGGCCCAGATCGCCTATCTGGGCGGAGACTGGTTCCCGGCGCGGCGCTATGCGGAAAACGCAGCTGTTGCCGGTCATGCTGACGCCGCCGCCCTGGCCGGCATCATGGCGCGTGACGGGATCGCGCAGGAGCGCAACATTCCGGCCGCTGTGGACTGGTTCCGGCGCGCCGCAGAGTCCCGTCATCCGGTCGCCCTCTACCAGCTTGGCCTGCTGGCCCGTCTCGGTGATGAAAGCCTGGGTCTGGGCACGCCGCGCCACTGGTTCGACCGGGCCGCCCGTGCCGGGCATATCGATGCCATGGTGGCCTATGCGCTCGCCCTGCGCGCATCGGGCATTCCCCAGGAAGCAGTACTCGCCCGCGAATGGGCCGAACGGGCCGCGCAGCAGGGATCGGCGGAAGCGAAATACCAACTGGCCATGATGCTGGATGAAGGCGTCGGCGGTCCGCGGGATGCCGAGGGTGCCCGTGTCTGGTTCGAGCGTTCGGCGGAAGCCAATATCGCCGAGGGCGCCTTCCAGGCCGGCATGATGTGGGCGGATGGCGAAGGCGGTCCGGCCGGTGATGTCGAAGCGCGGCGCTGGCTGCGCATTGCCGCGGAGAGCGGCTACGCGCCGGGCCAGGGCCAGTACGGCCTGATGCTCTATCAGGGGCGTGGCGGCGAGATGGATCGCGAGGCGGCCGCCTACTGGTTCGGCGAGGGCGCGCGCGGTGGCGATGCGGAAAGCCAGTATCTCTACGCTTTCGTCCTGGCCCAGGGCGATGGTGTGGCCCGCGATCTGGAAACCGCCTATCGCTGGGTCGTGGCGGCCGGAACCGACAATCTGGGCGCTCCGGTCCACAATCAGGACCGGGACCGCCTGCAGGCGGCCCTGGAACGCGTCCTGCCGCTGGATGTCCAGGCGCGCATGCGCGAATTGGGGTCCGCTGACTGAGCGGAATTGGCCCCCGTCGCTTGCCGTTCCGTGTCCTCACTGATAGGAGAGCGCCAAATTTGGCGGCAGCGCGCGGCAGGGGCCGGCGCGACACGCTCCAGGCTCGACAGGTGAGTTCATGAAAATCAACGGCAATGAAATCCGTCCCGGCAATGTGCTGATGCACCAGGACACGCTCTGGGTGGCAGTGAAGACCGATCACGTCAAACCGGGCAAGGGCGGCGCTTTCGCCCAGGTCGAGCTGAAAAACCTGCTCGACGGCCGCAAGCTGAACGAACGTTTCCGCGCCGCCGACAAGGTCGAGCGCGTGCGCCTGGAGCAGAAGGACCACACCTTCCTGTTCGACAGTGGCGACATGCTGACCTTCATGGATAGCGAGAGTTACGAGCAGATCGAGCTGCAGAAGGATTTCGTCGGCGAAGACCGCGCCGCCTATCTGCAGGAAGGCATGACCGTGGTCGTGGAGTTCCACGAAGAGCGCCCGATCGGCATTTCCCTGCCGCAGCACGTGACGCTGGAAGTGGCCGAGACCGAGCCGGTCGTGAAGGGCCAGACGGCTGCCAACTCCTACAAGCCGGCCATCCTGTCCAATGGTGTGCGCTCGTCCGTGCCGCCTTTCGTGGGCCAGGGCGAGAAGATCATCGTGGCGACCGAGGACGGTTCCTACGTCCGCCGCGCGGATTGATCCGACATGGGTGCGCTCTCTCCCCTCCTCACCGTGATGACCGAAGTGGCAGCCCGCGCCGGGCGGTCACTGAACCGGGACTTCCGCGACATCGAACACTTGCAGGTCTCCCGCAAGGGTCCGGCGGACTTTGTGTCGGTGGCCGACAAGAAGGCCGAGGACATCATCTATGACCGCCTGACCACGGCCCGTCCGGGCTATGGCTTCCTGATGGAAGAGCGCGGCATTGTGGAAGGGTCGGACCGTTCCCACCGCTGGATCGTCGATCCGCTGGACGGCACGCTGAACTTCCTGCACGGCATGCCGCACTTCGCCATCTCCATCGCGCTGGAGCGCGAGGGCGAGCTGGTGGCCGGGGTCATCTACAATCCGGCGACCGACGAGATGTTCCACGCGGAAAAGGGCCGGGGTGCCTGGCTGGCCGACCGCCGCCTGCGCGTCGCCGACCGCAAGCATTTCGACGAAGCCGTGTTTGCCACCGGCATGCCCTTCCTGGGCAAGACGGGGCATGCGTCCTTCCTGAAGGAATTGCACCAGATCATGCCGCATTGTGCCGGCATTCGCCGCATGGGATCGGCCGCACTCGACCTCGCCTGGGTCGCCGCGGGCCGCTATGACGGGTTCTGGGAACGCAATCTGAAATCCTGGGATATCGCCGCGGGCATCGTCCTGGTGAAGGAAGCGGGCGGTTTTGTCGGCGAGATTGACGGTGGCGAGGACATCCTGCGCACCGGCAATATCGTGGCCGGCAATGAGGCCATGATGGGCGAACTCAACAAGCGCCTCACTGCCGCCAAGTAACCCGGCTTACGCCGCGAGCGTTTCGATGGTTTCGCTCGCGGCCGCCACGCGCTCTTCGGCGCCGAAGGCCAGGCCGCCGGCATTGATGAACTCGATGTCGGTGATGCCGATGAAGCCGAGAATGTAGCGCAGATAGTCCGACGCGAAATCATTGTCGCCGCCCAGATCCGTCCCGCCGGAGGTGAAGACGATGATCGCGCGCTTGCCCTTCAGGAAACCTTCCGGACCGTCTTCGGTATAGCGGAAAGTCTCACGCGCCCGCACCACCATGTCGATCCAGGCCTTCAGGGCCGCCGGGATGGTGTAGTTGTAGACCGGTGCGCCGATCACGATCGTGTCGGCCTGGCGCAATTCCTCCACCAGCGCATCGGAGCGGGCCAGCGCGGCCTTCTGGTCGTCATTGCGCTCGGCCGGATCCGTGAAATTGGCACTGATCCAGGCTTCGTCGATGAAGCGCAGGCCGGGTTCGGCCAGGTCGCGGACCTGGACGTGAAGGTCGGGGCGGTCGCGGCGCAGGCGCTCGATGACCTGGTCGGTCAGGGCGCGCGACTGGGAGCCGGCATGGCGCATGCTGGCATCGACGCGAAGAACGCGGGCTTGGTTTTGATCGGACATGGCGAAACTCCTGGCTCAGCCCGGTTGCGGGCGAAAATTCGATGCGCGGAAAATGGTTCTGCCGGGTCAACGGATAAAGACCGGGCTCTGGAAGCTTATTGTTTCCATTTCGGATGATATTGGGCGCGCCTTTCCACGGTGCGGGCTGTGCGCTGGGGAGGAAGGCTTTGACCTCGCCTCCAAAATGTCCCAATCGGGGGTGAGGAAGGTCGTACGCTGCGAGTAAGGGGAAGGCATGCCTGGACTGGACCGGAATGATGAGCTGCGCGATACGGCACCGGAGGTGCGCTTCACGGGGCCCTGGCGCTACATCATCTGGATGGCGATGTTCACGGCGGTGGTGCTGGCCCTCGCCATTTTCCTGATCGGCCCGCTGGAAGCCGCCTTCCTGGCCAATCCGGCGATCAATGGCCTGATCATCGGCGTGCTCGTGATCGGCGTGCTTTACACCTATGCGCAAGCGCTGGGGATCGGGCCGGCCGCGCGCTGGCTGATGCGTTTCCGCTCGTCCGAAGATCCGGCCGCGCTGGGCCGCCCGCCGGCCCTGATCGCACCCATGGCCTCCATGATCGGTGCCACCGGCAAGAAGGTCTCCCTGTCCGCCGGGTCCGTGCGCACCGTGCTGGACTCGGTCGCCGCCCGCATGGCGGAAGCCGGCGCCTTCACCCGCTATTTCGGACGATTGCTGATCTTCCTTGGCCTTCTGGGTACGTTCTGGGGCCTGCTCCAGGTCGTCGGTGATGTCGGTGAGGCCGTCCGGGCCGTCACCGAAAGCTCCACCGGGGGCGAGGCCGATGTGATGCGCCTCATGTCCGCCATTGAAGAGCCGATCCAGGGCATGGGCACGGCCTTTGCCTCTTCGCTCTTCGGTCTGGCCGGCTCCCTGGTGATCGGCTTTCTCGATCTGCAGGCCGGTCGCGCTCAGAACCGCTTCTACAACGAGATCGAGGAATGGCTGTCCTCCATCTCGCGTCTGGCCGCGGCCGGTCCGGCCACGGACGGTGATGGCGAGGTCTCGTCGGCCTATGTCGGCGCACTGCTGGAACAGACGGCGGAGACGCTGGACCGCCTGGCCCATACGCTGGAGCGGCATACCCGTCAGCTCGATACAACGCTGCAGCGCTTTGCCGATGACAGCCGCGCCTCCAATGAGGAAGCGGCGCGCGCCCTGCGCGATGAAATCCGGGTCCTGATCCGAACCCTGCAACAGCGGGAGCGGGGAGGGGAGTAAGCCATGTCTTCGCCCCGGTTCGCGCGTTTCCAGGAAGCCGATACTGGCGATCACTGGCCCGGCTTCGTTGATGCCCTGGCCACGCTTCTGCTCGTCATCATCTTCCTGCTCGCCATTTTCGTGGCCGGCCAGTTCGCGCTTTCGCGCGCGCTGACCAATCGCGATGACCAGCTGGCCGACCTCAATGCCCAACTCGCCCAGCTGGCCGATGAGCTGAATATTGCGCGGGACGAGAATGCGGCGCTGGAAGTCCGGATCACCGGGCTGGAGGAAGAGCGCGACGCCCTGCAGGGCGCCCTCACCCTGGCCAGCAACCAGGCCGCCGATCTGCAGGCCGAACTCACGGCCGAACAGGAAATGTCCGAGGAGAGCCGGCGCGCCCTCGCCCTGCTGAACCAGCAGATGCAGGTGCTGCGGGACCAGATCGCCTCACTCAATGCGGCCCTGGATGCGGCCGAGCAACGCGCCGAGGAAGCCGAGGCCCAGGTCATCAATATGGGACGGCGCCTGAACGCAGCCCTGGCCGAACGGGCGGCCGAACTGGCCGCCTACCGCTCCGACTTCTTCGGGCGCCTCAGTGAAATCCTGGGCAACCGGACCGGTGTGCGGGTGGTGGGCGACCGATTTGTTTTCGAGACCGATGTTCTTTTCCCGTCCGGTTCGGCGGCCCTGTCCAGCGAGGGACGCGAAAGCCTGCGCCCCATCGCCGCCGCCATCATCCAGCTGACCGACGAAATCCCCGATGACCTGGAATGGGTGATCCGCATTGACGGCCATACCGACCCGGTGCCGATCCGCACGACGTATCCGTCCAACTGGCACCTCTCCGCCGCGCGAGCGATCTCGGTGGTGAACTGGTTCGAGGATCTCGGCGTGCCGTCCGACCGTCTCGTGGCGGCCGGTTTCGGTGAACACTACCCGATCGTGGAGGGACGTACGGCTGAGGCCAATGCCCGCAATCGCCGTATCGAGCTGAAGCTGACGTCGAGATAGCCGGTTTCAAAATCCCTGAAACAGGAAATCCATCGCTGCGGTGATCGTGTCGCGGTGTTGGCCGACATTGCCGACGGGCTGGCCAAGCCACCGCACGGGTTGGGCGCCGATCTCGCTGACCAAGAGCCGGTAAGGCTTGTCCTCGATCACAAGCGTGGGTGTGAGCCGGGGAAGTTCGGGGCCTGATGTTTCGGCCAGTGACTGAAGCGGAATCACGACCCGGCTGGACAGGCTGGTGAGAAAGTCCGCTTGAACATCGACCAGTAACGGAATGGGCCAGGCCGGCACCCTGTAGAGGTCGAACCGTGCCATCAGTCGTCTTTGGGGATGGCCCACCAAGGCGTTGGCAGCAACATGCCCTCGCGTTCTATGCGCTCATTGTGGGCCTTGATCGCGTCGGCATTGTCTTCCAGCCAGCGGCGTTCTTTCTCGGCTTTTACTGCTGCGGCGATGCCCGCCTCGGCGGCGCGAGACGTATTCAGGCCGAGGGCCTTGGCTTCGGCCATGATGTCTTCCCGCACGGTGAGACTGGTGCGTTTTCGGCGTTCTGGCTGACGGTAATCCGGTTCACGCATAGCCGGGCTCCTGAAGGTATGTATTGTTATACATACATCTTCGGCCCATCTCAACGCGGCGGCCGGCGTATTGCGCCAGACTCACAAGCCTGCTTGCCCTTTTCGCGCGCATCCTGTATCAGCCCCGCTCCTGAGTTTATTGAGCTGCGTGCCCGGCTGTGGATCGGTGTGGCGCGGCGGATGAAAGAAAGCCGGACCGATGAAAAAGGATACCCATCCCGATTACCACGTCATCACCGTGAAGATGACGAACGGGAGCGAATTTCAGACCAAGTCGACCTGGGGCAAGGAAGGCGACGTCCTGACCCTGGACATCGATCCGACCTCGCACCCGGCCTGGACCGGCGGCAACCAGCAGCTGATGGACCGCGGCGGCCGCGTGTCCCGCTTCAAGGACAAGTTCAAGGGCTTCGTCTGAGGCTGACGCGCGACACCGCGCGAATAAGTTTCATCACAGAAAAGCGCAGCACCACATGGTGTTGCGCTTTTTTGATTCCGGTCTTGAGAAAATCTGCCTGGGTTGCGTAACGATACTAGTATTTTAATAGTAAGTCATTGAATTATTTTAGTAATCTGGAAGTGTTTAAGGACTTGTTTACCGCAGCTTCCCCACCGTCGGTTTCAATGAACCACGTAAGGGGGAGGCCATGTCGGAACAGCTCAAATCCGAGCGGATTGCCGATTTTGCGATCACAGCCAAAACGCGCGACAGCCTGCGCCAGATGCAGAGCGTCCTGCCGGGCGTGCTGGAAGGCGCGCTGACCGAATTCTATGCGACCTTGTCCCGCGCCGAGGGTGTCGCCCATTTTTTCCGGGATGACGCACACCGCGATCACGCCAAGAAGCACCAGATTGCCCACTGGGACTCGATCCTCTCGGGCGAATTCGACGACCAGTATTTCCAGAATGTGCGACGCATCGGCGAGGTGCATTGCGAGATTGGTCTGGAACCGCGGATCTATGTCGCAGGCTATGCCGGCATTGCGTCCAATCTGATCCGTGGTGCCATGAAGGCGGCAGGCCGCAAGGGGCTGTTTGCCAACGGGCAGGATGAAAAGGCAGAGGCCTGGGTCGATGCGCTTGTGCGCGCTGTCTTCCTGGATATGGAACTGGCCCTGTCCACCTATCTCGAAGCCGGTGAAGCTCGCGCCCGGGAAGCTCGGAACCGCGTTGCCGACACGCTGGAAGCCAATGTGTCCGCAACGCTGGCCGGGTTGGCGGAAACGTCGGACCGGCTGGATGAGCTGGCGGGCCGGGTCGGATCCTCGGTGGATGCAACCCTCACCGATGCCGCCACCACAGCCCGCGAGGCGCAGTCGGCTTCCCAGAATGTCCAGTCCGTCGTGGTCGCCGCCGAGCAGATGCGCGGCGCGGTCGACGAGATTTCCGGCCAGGTCAACCAGACCAGCGACCGGGCCCGCGAGGCGGTCGACCAGGTCGGCGCCGCGGCCCAGGTCATGGATACGCTTAATTCGGCGGCGTCCGAGATCGGCAATATCGTCGGCCTGATCCAGGATATTGCGGAACAGACCAATCTCCTGGCCCTGAATGCCACGATCGAGGCGGCGCGGGCCGGTGAAGCCGGGGCCGGTTTTGCCGTGGTGGCCGGCGAGGTGAAGCACTTGGCCCAGCAGACCGCCAGTGCGACGGACCGGATCAGTCAGCAGATCGGGGCTGTCCAGCAAGGCGCATCGACGGCGGGCACTGCCATTCAGAACATCCATGGGACGATCGAAGCCGTGAACGAGGCCTCGGTCAGCATCAATGCGGCCATTGAGGAGCAGTCCTCGGCGATCCGCGAGATCGTCCGGAGTGCCAATGAGGCTGCCAGCGGCAATACGGCCGGCGCGGAAT
The DNA here is from genome assembly GCF_005871165.1 of Maricaulis alexandrii. Lineage (GTDB taxonomy): Bacteria > Pseudomonadota > Alphaproteobacteria > Caulobacterales > Maricaulaceae > Maricaulis > Maricaulis alexandrii. The sequence goes on from NZ_SWKP01000005.1 coordinate 495,079, forward strand.
CGGCGGCCAAGCTGGAAACCGGCGTGCGGGAATGCTCACAGTCCTCCGGCTTCGTGAAGGAGGAGGCGACGGCCGTGCGCAAGGCGGTCGCTGAACTGCGCGAGAAGGTGCACGGCTTCCTGGAACAGACCCGGGCCGAGGGTGCGGCCTGATGCTGCTGTCCCGCTTGCTTTATTACAGTCGCCGGAACTGGTCCAAGGAGGACCCGTCAGAAGCGGAGGCCGTTCTGGAGCAAATTCTCCAGGCCGGTCGCCGCAACAATCCGCGGGACGGGTTGAGCGGCGTGCTGATCGTGGATGATGATCTGTTCGTCCAGGTATTGGAGGGACCGCGATCGAGCCTGACCCGTACATTCGGCCGGATCCAGAAGGATCCGCGTCACGAGAATGTGGTGCTGGCAGGCCTGACCGAGGTCGGCGACCGGCAGTTTGACGGCTGGAATGTCTATGTCCGCCGCGGTCCGGGGCAGACCACTCGCCCGGCTTGGTTCGCGAGCCCCGATGTTACAACTTTTGAAGCGTTTCTTGTGAGCGTGGAACGCCTATTATGCGCCGACGGTGAAATCACCGCGTTATCGTCCCTGAATAGTAAAATAACGCTGGATTTCGCGTAGACATGTCGGCACAAGGGTGCGCTGATTAGCCACAATAAAAGTATGTGTTTTGGGAATGGATTGGGCGAAGAAAATCAAAGAGCTTCGCTATTTTGAAGATCTGAAACAGGATGTGCTGGCGCGTCAACTGGGCGTCAGTCAAGCGAGTGTGAGTCAGTGGGAGCGCGGCGTCGCGGAACCGCCCGAGGAGGCGCAACGCCGTTTGCTGCGCCGTCTGGCCCAGACGCCGCCTGAACGCTTCCTGCAGGCTCTCAAGGTCAGCGTGCGGTCCAGCCCCAATGTGGCAATTCTCATGGTGCGCCGTGACGGTGTCGTCCTGATCGAGATGATCAGTGACGGTGCGGCCCAACTGACCAATTTTCTGTCCCATGACGATGTCGGCCAACCCTTGCGCGGCCGTTTCGGGCCGGTGGTCGATAGCCATCTGGACGAGCTGGAGCGCGAGGGCCTGTTCGAGGGCAAGCTGGAATCCGCCCGGGGGACTGCCATGCTGCACAGGAATGGCCAGGCCCGTCCGGTAACGGTCGGCATGATCCCTTTCCGGGTCGAAAACAGCGATACGGATTATGTCGTGCGGGCCGAGGTCCGCTTCCCGGTGGCGCCGGAAGCGGAACTCCACAAGGTTGAGTCCGAACTGATCCTGGTGCCGCACCAGAAGCGCGAACTGGAAGCCTGAGGGTTTCAGCGGTCGCCGAACGCGCCGCGCAGCATCGCCATCTGGTCGGCAACCGGATTGGCGTCCGTATCGACCAGGCCATCAATGTAGAGATTGTCGTCGATCCGCTTCAGCCGCTCATAGAGGCGGCGCGAGCGCGTGACCAATTCCATCAGCACGGCCGGCGCGGTCTCGCCTTCCGGCCAGAGACCGTCGGTGGGACGGTCGGCATTGAGACGGTATTTGCCGTCCGTGGCATCCTCGGCGCTCATTTCGCCTTCGGACACGGCCCGCTGGGCCAGCAGCCAGGAGGCGGCCTGCATCAGGCGGGTGGTGAGCTTCATGCTCTCCGTCGCGTAGGACAGAGCGCCTGCCCGGTCGAGCGATTTGGAGTCGTCGCGACCCGGACCGTCCAGATAGGCCGCTGTTTCTTCCACCAGATCCATGCCTTCCCGGAAGAGTTTCTGGAACATCTCCGAATTGGCAAAATCCTGGGCGCGGGCGGCAGGTGCGCCTCCGGCGGGGAAGAGGGTCGGCGTTTGGTCAGTCATTTCGCGTCCGTTTTTCGGTCGATCTGAGAATACGAGCGAATCAAAGCAATACGCGGGCCAGCTTGCCGAAAAGACTTGATCAAAACTTAAACACGGCGTCCGCAGCGGATAATCCGGCCTGTTTTTTCTCAGTCATCGCGTCGATACGCACCAATTCCGCCTCGAGCAAGGCGCGGCGCTCGGCCAGATCTTCCAGGGAGAGGCCCGACAGGTCTTCGCCGGGGATGATGCTGGTTTTGGCCTTGGCGCTTGCCGCGCTGTCGTCACCATGAAACATGTGGACCACCTTCTGTTTCCCTGATGTCGAACATAGCGCGAGAACGGAGTGTTTCCCATGTCCGAGCCCCAGATCCATCACATCGTGATCGCCCAGGAGCCTGGCGGCCCGGACGTTCTGGCCTGTGTGGAGCGCCCCCGGCCGGTTCCCGGTCCGGGCGAAGTGCTGATCCGGAACACCGCTTGCGGGGTCAATCGGCCCGACCAGATCGAGCGCTTGGGCTTCTACCCGGCACCGCCTGGTGCGCCTGAAGGCCTCGGCCTGGAAGTGTCCGGGCATGTGGCTGAACTGGGCGAGGGTGTGACCGGCCTGGACGTCGGCGAGGCCGTGGTCGCCCTGGTCGCCGGAGGTGGGTATTCGGAATTTGTCGTGGCCCCGGAGGGCTCGGTCCTGCCGGCACCGAAAGGGCTGGACCTGGTGGACGCAGCGGGCCTTCCGGAGACCGTCTTCACCGTCTGGGCCAATGTGTTTGAAATCGGCGCATTGTCGCCGGACGAAACCTTTCTGGTTCACGGTGGGACAAGCGGGATCGGCACGACGGCGATCCAGATGGCCAAGGCCCATGGCGCCCGCGTAATCGCGACCGCCGGCACGCCGGAGAAGGTCGAGCTGTGCCGCAAGCTGGGGGCGGACATCGCGATCAACTACCGCGAGGAGGATTTCGAAGCCGTCGTCACCGAGGCCGGCGGGGCGGATGTCATCCTCGACATGGTGGGCGGTCCCTACGTCCAGAAGAATATCAACTGCGCTCGGGCCGGCGCGCGCCTGGTTTCGATCGCCTTCCTGCAGGGCAGCCGGTGCGAGCTGGATCTGATGCGGGTCATGCTCAAGCGGATCACGCTGACCGGTTCCACCCTGCGCGCCCGTCCGGTGGCGGAAAAGGCGCGCCTGGCTGCCGCCATCAAGGACACGGTCTGGCCCTGGATCGAGGCCGGCAAGGTCCGCCCCGTGATCGACAGCCGGTTTGCCCTGACCGAGGCCGTGTCAGCCCATGAGCGGCTCGACAGTGGCGAGCACTCCGGCAAGATCCTTCTGACCTGCTGACAATCTCCGGCGCAACCGCTTTGCAGGGCGGCGAAAACGCGGTATAAAAGCGTCAAATCGCTTTGTATCAGGTGTCATCCTTGCAGAGCGTCGGAAGCCCAAGCCCGGCCGCCGTGTCGGGCTTTTTTTGTTTCTCCCCAACGAAGAGGGAATCCATGACCGAGATCCTGATGCCGAAAGCCACGGCTGTCTGGCTCGTCGACAACACGTCGCTGACCTTTGACCAGATCGCCGGCTTCTGCGGCCTGCACCCGCTGGAGGTGAAGGGGATCGCGGACGGTGATGTGGCTGTGGGCGTGCGCGGTGCCGACCCGATCTCCAACGGTCAGCTCACCCGCGAGGAAATCGAGAAGGCCGAAAACAATTCGGACTACCAGATGACCGTGGTGAAGCCGAAATATGCGGACCTGCACTCCCCGTCCAAGCGTCGCGGCCCGCGCTACACGCCGCTGTCGCGCCGCCAGAACCGTCCGGATGCGATTGCCTGGCTGGTCCGCAACCACCCGGAACTGTCCGACGCGCAGATTTCCAAACTGATCGGCACGACCAAGACGACGATCGGGGCCGTGCGCGACCGCACCCACTGGAACTCCGCCAATATCAAGCCGACCGACCCGGTCTCGCTTGGCCTGTGCACCCAGATTGACCTCGACGAGCAGGTGAAGAAGGCTTCGGCCCGCCGCCGCAAGCTGGAAGAGGAAAATCCGGAAATGCTGGCCGACACGCTGAAAGCCCAGGACGAGCTTCAGGCGGACCAGGATGATGACTTCAAGTCCAATGATGACATCGACCTGGAAACCCTGTTCGGCGGTTCCAAGGACTAGGGTCTGACCGACACGGAATGATGAAGAGGGCGGCTCCGACGAGCCGCCCTTTTTCGTGCTGACGTGTTCGTGGCGGGCCACTGGCGGGTATCTGACGCAAGCCTGACGTGGCGGATTGGCGAGGGAGCTGGTCTTTCGGGGTCATCCGATTACAACAGCTCCCGAGGAGAAAATCATGGCTTTCAAGGCAGACGCGGCAAAGATCAAACGTTGGCGCGAAGAGCGGCACTGGTCGCAGGAACACCTGGCCGAACTGGCCGGGATCGGTCTGCGCACCCTGCAGCGGATCGAAAAGGGCGAACCCGCCTCCAAGGACACGCTCATGGCCCTGGCGGCCGCCTTCGGGGTGGAGGTTCTGGCGCTGTGCATCGATCCGGAAGCCGAGGCGGCCGAGATCATCCGCAAGAAGGATCAAAAGGCCGTGGCCGGGCTGCGCCTGTCCGTGGGCATCCATTTTGCCGGCTATGTGATTGGCATGGCGGTCTTTGCCGCCATCAGCCTGGGTGACACATCCGGCTACTGGATCATGAAATGGCCCACCCTGTGGTGGAGCGTCGGCATGGTGGCCCATGCCGCAACGCTGGGCATTGTCGAACTCGTGGCGCGGACCCGGCAGGCCCAGGCCCGCTGGAGCTAGCGCATGAAATTGACGAGGCTCATGGAGATGGCGGGGAAATAGGTCACCGCCATCAGGGCCACGAAGAGCGCTCCATAGAAGGGCCAGATCGTCTTCACGGTCTCCTCCACCGGCACCTTGCCGATGGCCGAACCGACGAAGAGGACGGAGCCGACGGGCGGCGTCACCAGGCCGATCCCCAGATTGAGCATCATCACAACACCGAACTGGACCGGATCCATGCCCAGCCCTGTCACGATCGGCAGGAAGATGGGCGTGGTGATCACGATCAGGGGCGACATGTCCATGAAAGTGCCCAGGACCAGCAGGATCACATTGATGATCAGCAGGATCAGGATCGGATTGTCGGTCAGCGTGGTGATCAGATTGGCCAGCTGGGCCGGTGCTTCCAGCAGGGCCAGCGTCCAGCCGAAGGCGGAGGCGGAGCCGATGATGAGCAGGACCATGGCCGTGGTGCGCACGGCCTGGACCGCGGCTTCGAGGAAGGCTTTCGCGCCCATGGAGCGATACAGCAGGGCTGCGACGGCGACCGTGTAGATGACCGCGATGGCGGAGCTTTCCGTGGCCGTGAACAGGCCGCCGAGTACGCCGCCGACAATGATGATGGCGGTCATCAGGCCCGGCAGGGCCATGATCAGGGCGCGCAGGAAGACCATCCAACCGGGAAACTCGCCGCGCGGATAGCCGCGCTTCACGGCGACGGCCCAGGCGGCCACCATCAGGGCGCCCCCGGTGAGCAAGCCCGGCACGATGCCGGCGACGAACAGCTCGCCGATCGACACGCCGACGCCGGCGGCGGCCGCGTAGATGATCATGTTGTGCGACGGCGGAATGAGCAGGCCGCAGATGGCCGAGGTCGAGGTGACGTTCACGGCATAGTCCGCATCATAGCCGCGTGACTTCATCATCGGCATCAGGGTGGAGCCCATGGCCGAGACCGAGGCGATGGCGGAACCGGACACGGCTCCGAACAGCATGGACGCGCCGACATCGACCTGGCCGAGACCACCGCGGGCCTGGCCGAAGGCCGCTTCGGCGACCCTGACAAGCCTTTCGGCAATGCCGGACCGGTGCATGAGTTCCCCGGCAAAGACGAAGAAGGGAATGGCCATGAGCGAGAATACGCTCATGCCACCCGCCATGCGCTGGAACACGCCGATGGCCGGCAGGTCCATGAAGAAGAAGGTGACGAGCGTCGCGCCCAGAAGGGAGAAGGCGACCGGGACACCGCAGACCAGCAGCAGCGTCAGCACGCCCAGGAGAATGGCGAGTTCCATGCCTTACGCCTCCGGTTCGCCGGCGGCGGCCGGGTTGTGGATTTCCAGGATGTTTTCCAGGGCGAACAGCGTCATTAGCGCGCCGGAAATGGGTAGGGGCAGATAGGCCGCACCGCGCGGAATGCCGAGGGTCGGAATGACATGCTCCCAGGTCCGCATGATCAGCTCACCGCCCCACACCGCCATGGCGATGCCGACCAGGGCGACCACGAGCTGGGCGCCGGTATCGACCAGTTTGCGCGGCCCGCCGGGCAGGGCATTCACCAGGGCGGAAATGCGGATGTGGAAGCCTTCCTTCACGCCGGCGGCGGCCGCAAAGGAGACATACCAGATCATCAGGACCAGCGAGGCCTGTTCGGACCAGGACGGGCTGGCATTGAGGACGTAGCGCGCGAAGACCTGCCAGCCGATGATCAGCGTCATCACGGTCAGGCCGATACCGCCGACAACCAGGAGGCTGCGGCTGGCGAGGCGCAGGAAATGGGCCAGGGCAGACATCAGGCTTCAGCCCCCATATTGCGGATATCCTCGACCAGGCGGCGCTGGATATCCGTCGTGACATACCGGTCCCAGACATCGCCCATGCGTTCGGAGAAGGCGCCGATATCCGGGATTTCGTTGGCCTGGATGCCGGCGTCCAGAACCCGTTGCCGCGAGGCGTCGACGCGCGCATCCCACAGCGCCCGCATCACGGGCACGCTGTCGCGCGCGGCCTGCCGGAACAGGTCCTGATCGTCCGGCGAGAGCCGGTCCCAGCTGCGCTTGGACATGACCAGGGCTTCCGGGGCCATGACATGGCGCGACAGGGAATAATACCGGGCGGCCTCGAAATGCCGGGTGGCTTCATAGGAGGGCCAGTTGTTCTCTGCGCCGTCGATCACGCCCTGGACCAGGCCCTGATAGACCTCGCCGAAGGACATCGGCGTGGCATTGGCACCCAGCGCGCCGACCATGGAGACATAGACGTCGGAATTGGGAACCCGGATCTTCAGCCCGCGCAGGTCGGACGGTTCCATGATCGGGCCGCGCGTATTGTAGAAACTGCGCGCGCCGCTGTCATAGAAGCACAGGCCGACCAGGCCGTGCGGTTCCAGCGAATCCAGAATGGCCTGGCCCGGGGCTCCGTCCAGCGAGCGGCGCATATGGCCGATCGAGTTGAACAGGAAAGGCAGGGCCGGCACCACGGTTTCGGAGGCGATGGAGTTGAGCGGGGCGAGATTGACCCGGTTCAGGTCGAGCGCGCCGAACACGGTCAGTTCCAGCGTGTCGCGTTCCGAACCGAGCTGGCCGCCGGCGAAGATCTTCATCGACAGGCGGCCGCCGGAGCGTTCGGCGATCATGTCGGCCATGGCCTGCACGCCCTGCACGGTCGGATAGTCCGAGGCATGGGCGTCGGCCGAGTTGAGGGCCCGCTCTTTGCGGCCGCATCCGGCGACGGCCAGGGCCGCCCCCGAGGCAATCAGATGGCGTCGATTGATCATGGCTCTCCCCCCTGATCCGCGGCTTGTCTAGTTCGCCGGTACCAAGCTGTTCAGCCAGTCTTCCAGATTTGTGTAGCCGTCGCCATCACGATCCAGAGCGCCGTCGGACGGGTCGGATGCGTCAAGGCCGTTGGCCTCTTCCCAGGCATCCGGCATGCCGTCGCCATCGCTGTCCGGGCGCGGATCGCCACCCGGCAGGTCCGGCCAGCCACCCACTTCAGCTTCCGAGGAGATGATCCCGCCCGTGCCATTGCGCACATCATTGACCACGCGCTCGTCGACGGCATCGCGCCACAGCGAGGCGCCGGCGCCGTCGAGCACGGCTTCATAGGCCTCCAGAGCCGTCTGCGTGTCGCCGAAGACAACATCATAGGGCTCGTCCACCCAGCTCAGCTCGTGTGCGGCCGAGCGCAGCATGGGCAATTGCTCGCCCAGCTCGCCATCCATCGTATTGCCGGCGAAATAGGCCCGGCCCGTGGCATTGCGCATGTAGAAGATGATCGGGCCGAGCGTGTCGGGTCCCTGGACATAGGCATTATTGACGAAATTGTACTGCGCCACCGAGGCCGGATCGAGATCCGTGCCGGCGGCATAGTGGTAGTCCGTCCCTTCGCGACCATAGAGCGGCGGCTGGTTCAGGCCCATGTGCTGGCTGGGATCGAAATCGGCGCTTTCGGGGATCCAGTCCCAGAAATCGGTCTGTGCGCCATGGCCCCAATTGTAGAAAACATTATTGCGGAAATCGATCAGCAGCCCGTCCGGATCCTCAAACGGCGTCGCATAATTGCCGATGCGCGGCATGCGGGAATGATTGTTGGCCCACAGATTGTGGTGCCAGGAATAGCGGGCCCCGTCATTGCCGCGGATCAGGCTGCCATAGGCGCGATCACCCTTTTCATGGCCGGCATCGTACAGGCCTTCGGAAATGATCGACCATTGCACCGTCAGATTGGTCAGGTGCTTTTGTCCCGGCAGGCCGCGATAGCTCTGCGAGGAGGACAGGACTTCATCGATCGCCCAGCTCGTGGAGACATGGTCGACGATGATGTCGGACCCGCCCACGATCGAGATGCTGTCATCCTCGACCAGGCTCTCGCCGCCAATGCGTGAGCGGATATAGCGTACGATGACATTGTTGGCGTTGATGCGCAGCGGATAGTCGCGCAGCGCAATCCCGGCGCCCGGCGCGGTCTGTCCGGCGATGGTGATATTGTCGTTCTCGATGGTCAGCCGGTCCTCCAGCTGGATCGTGCCGGAAACGGCAAAGACCACGGTGCGCGGCCCGTCCGCTTCGACCGCTTCACGCAGGGAGCCGGGGCCGCTGTCATTGAGATTGGTGACCGTATAGACCGTGCCGCCGCGTCCGCCGACCGAATAGCGGCCGAATCCGTCGGCGCCCGGGAAGGCGATCAATTGCGGGCTGGCCGGTGCCGCCTCGGCCGGCTCCGGAGCCGGCGCCGGTGTCGTGTCTTCGGCGGTGTTTTGTGCAGTGTCGGCCTGCGGCACATCGCTGCAACCGGTCGCGATGGCGCAAACGCCAATGAGCAAAGCGCTCCTGAACATGTCCGTCTCCTCCCGGGCCTGCCTCAATACCCCTGCAGCGCCCCGTTTGCTGGCCGCAGATTTGAGCTTGCGGCTTGATCTTGGGGGAATACCGTGAAAAATGACACCGGTTTCCTTTTTTGGAACCGTAACCCAAATCGAAGGCGGTTCAAGCCCCTTCGTCAGACTAACCCGCCACAGAACAAGGCGAGGAAAACCGGGGAATATACGCTTTGACGCCCAATCAGAAATCCATCTCGGAGGCTTTCGTGTCGGCACGCCGCAAGGCGGCTGGCTTGCCGGATTATCCCGGTATTCTTCCGGCCAGCATGGCCGAGGGCTACGAGATCCAGGATTATTCGATCTCGCTCTGGCCCGACACAGTGGCCGGCTGGAAAATCGGCCTGGTCCCGCCCGCCTTCCGCGAGGCTGTGGGCGCGGAGCGGCTGGTCGGACCGGTGTTCAGCCGCCTCGTTCATGACCATGCCGATGGCCAGGTCCACGACATGCCGGTCTTTGCCGACGGGTTTGCAGCGGTCGAAGCGGAATTCATCATCAAGCTGGGTCGGGATGTGCCGGTCGGAACGGCGATCACGCCGGAACTGGCCCGTGAGGTCGCGGCTTCGCTGCATGTCGGCGTCGAGATCGCCTCCAGCCCCTTCCCGGGCATCAATGATCTGGGTCCGATCTGCGTCATCACCGATTTCGGCAATAATTACGGCCTCATCCTCGGGCCGGAAATCGATGGCTGGCGCGACCGCCCGCTGACCGACCTGCCGGCCAAGGTGGAAATCGACGGGGAAACCGTGGGTGAGACCACGGCCGCGTCCCTGCCCGGCGGGCCGTTGGGCGCGCTCGAATTCATCCTGCGCCTGATGCAGGAGCGCGGCATTGCGCTTCCCGCAGGAACCCTGATCTCCACAGGCGCCGTGACCGGGGTCCACCAGGCCGAAGTCGGGTCGAAGAGCCGGGTCAGTTTCGGCCAGGACGGGGCGTTCGACCTCGTTCTCAGTGCCCTCGCCCCGATGGCCGATACCGGCAGCACCGCCGCCAGCGCCTGATCCGGCATCAACCGCAAAAGCAAGACGGCGGCCCGTTGCCGGGCCGCCGCCTATGGGTGTTTCGGGTTCAGGGGCCTAGAAGTTGACCGTCACACCCACCGTGTAGACCCGTCCGAGCACGTCATACAGGCTCGGATAGGTATTGCCCGAGTTGAAGGCCGTGGTGCCCGTCGAGTTGCCGATGACCGGCGGATCTTCGTTGAAGATATTGTCCACCGTCGCGACGAAACGGACATTGTCATTGACCGTATAGGCTCCGGACAGATCGAAATAGTTGTAGGCATCGATCGAGCGGAAGGCCGGGAAGAGGTTCGCGGCCTCTTCCACCTGGGCGTCCATGCCGGACATGTGGCGCCACAGATAGGACAGTTCGACATCGCCCATGGACCAGGTCGTGCGTTGCGCGATGCGCAATTGCGGGACCGGGTCACAGGTGGTGCCGTAATAGCCGTTACAGTCGACGACATCAGAGAAGGGTGCCGATTGCAGCTCGTTGGTGAGGTAGTAGTTGGCGTTCACCGAGAAATCGAGCATGCCCCAATCGCCGAGGTCATAGCCGGTATTGGCGCTGATCTCGATGCCTTCGGCACGGCGGAAGGCCAGATTGGTGTTGTAGCCCGGCAGGCCGGCGCCGGACGTGGCCAGCGACCCGTTGATGCGGACAATACCGGCACAGGCGTCCGGATCGGCCAGGACATAACAGGCATCCATGGCTTCCTGGCCCGAGAAGGTGCCGATGAAGTCTTCGATCTCGATGTCGTAATAGTCGATCGAGACGATCGGGTCGGTCAGGTTGGCGATGTTCAGGCTCGGCGACCAGACCATGCCGAGGGTCAGCGTGTTGGCGCTTTCCGGATCGGGCAGATCGGTCGGGACCGTGCCGGCGAACTGGTTGACCTGACCGGCAACGATGTCACCGACCACACCGACCAGGGCGGCGGGGACGCCGGTGGATTCGCACAGGGCGCGCAGCGAGGCGTCGATCGCATTCGGATTGCCGTTGGAGCACGGGTCATAGGTTGCGTTCGACAGGCCGGTCGTGATCGGGCTGAACAGTTCGGAGATGTTCGGGGCCCGGTTGGCCTGCTGCAGCATGGCGCGGAAACGCAGGCTTTCCACCGGCGACCAGTTCACACCCGCCTTCCAGGTCGTGGACTGACCGGACAGCGAGAAGTCGGACAGGCGATAGCCCAGCTCGACATTCAGGTCCTCGAAGCCGGGACGGCTCTGGACCAGCGGAATGTACATCTCACCGAAGGCCTCATAGACGTCATAGCCACCGGAAACGGGCAGGATATTGCCCCCGGCACCGCCCTGACAGCTCGTCGGCGGGGTTTGCAGACAATCATCCGGCAGGGATGACGCCGTCTCGTCGCGATATTCGAAACCGAAGGCCGTATCGACCGGGCTGTCGGCGAAGGGCGATTGCCAGCCGCTGATCGGGCCGCTGACCGAGCCGGACACGATGGTCTGGGTGGTCTTCTCCTGCAGCAGCGCCGTGACGGACGAGAAGCCTGCCATGTCGTCGGTGATCGAACCGAAGCCGGTGGAGAACAGGTCCAGCGGCACACAGGTCGACGGACCGGTATCACCGCTCGGGGTGATACACGTGTCCGGATCCACCGTGTTCAGGGCAATCGCGATGTTGGAGACATTGGTGTAGCCGGCGCGGACGCGGGTCCGGTCGGAAGCGCCATGCTGGAAGGACAGATCATAGATCCAGTCGCCCATCAGGTCGCCCCGCAGGCCGAGCACGAAGTGGAACTGGTTGGCATCGAAGGCTTCGGACCGCGTCCCCAGTTCCAGTGTGCGGCGGCGGATCGGAACATCAATGGAGTCGGCGAGGTCGAACACGCCGTTATTGTTGTTGTCGATCGCCCCGGTGACCGGGTCGAACACGCCCAGGCCGGCGCCGGTGGCGAAGGTGTTGACCTGGTCGATGATCGCCTGACGCGCCTGGGCCGTCAGGAAGGGGTTCATCAGGGGCACTTCGAAGACATTGCCGAACACGCCGGACGGCGCGACTTGCTGGGTCACATTGGTTGAGGTGAAATTGCCCCGGCCATAGATCTCGAAGTGACGGTTGATCTCGTAGCGGCCGTTCACGTCCAGGTTAAACCGCTCCTGCGGCGTCTGGTAGTAGTTGAACGGGTTGAAGTTGAAGCGCGAGCAGCGCGGACCGAGCGAGCCGTCATCGCGGATCTGCAGGGTCATGCCGGGCAGGTCCAGAGCGGTCGGGATGGCCGTGGTGGAACCGGAGGCCGTTTCATCAACACCGCCGGGGCTTTGACAGTCCGGTTCGCCCGGCAGGACCGGGGTGCCACCGAGGCCGGAGCCATTGGTGGAGGACACGCCGACGGCACCGAAGGGCCGGTCGCCGAACTGGACGCCAAAGCGCTGGGTATAGCCCAGGCTGGCCGTCACATTGCCGCTGCCATCATTCAGATTGGTGCCCAGAAGCACGGAAATGGCGTGCTGTTCGCCATCGGATTCTTCCGAAGCGCGACCCTCATAGCTGATCTCCACGCCTTCGAAATCATCCTTCAGGATGAAGTTCACAGCGCCGGACATGGCATCGGAGCCGTACACGGCCGACGCACCACCCGTCACAACATCAATCCGTTCGATCATGTTGGCCGGGATGGTCTGGGTGTCGACAATACCGGTCAGGGCATAGGGGGTGAGGCGCTTGCCATCGACCATGACGAGGGACCGGTTGGTGCCCAGGCCGCGCAGGTTGATGGAGGCGGCACCCGCCGTCCCGTTGTTCACATTCTGGCCGTCACCGGGAATGGTCGACGGCAGATTGCGGAAGACCCGTTCGATATTGGCTTCCTGCTGGAATTCCAGCTCGACCTCATCGACCGTGTTCACGGGGCTGGACGACACCACATTGGGTGACTGGATCCGGGTGCCCGTGACCACGACGACGTCATTGTCCTGGGCCTGGGCGGCTGACGTGCCGGCCAGGACCAGCCCGGCCAGGGCCGCACCGGACAGAAGAACGTCCCGCAGAGACGGGTGTGACTTGAATTCGCGACTCATTTTTCCCTCATAGACTTGGGGTTCTGAAGGCGCGCAGGCGCCATCGACGCGCGGTCCCCCCGCTCGTCACTGATCACGCTGTCATGGGGCTGACACACACTTCGCCAGCAAAGCGGCGATCAGGCCAGGAAACGCGGTTAACGGGTTTGGCGCCGACGAATTCCGGCCAAACATGAGACAAACGACAGGATTTTCACGACAAAGTGGTCGCGGAGCGATTTCCAGCACCGGGGGTGCTGGGCCTATACTGACGCATGACCATGGGCACAGACATGACCCGTCTCGGGGGCGACCCGTCGCGCTGGGGACTGAGAAGGTGGCGGGCTCCCTGGGGTGTTGTCACCCTGGTGGCCCTGTCCTTCGGCTTCTGGGGGATTTTCTCCGTTCTGTCGCTGGCGGCCAATTGGGAGCCGGTCAGTGCGCATCTGGACATGCTGTGGCGTTTCATCCTGGCGGATGTGATCGGGGCGTTTCTGTCGATCGGCATCGCCTGGCGCCTTTCGGAAGTCCGTCACTGGAATGCGCCGACCCGCCTGCTTCTGGCGGCCACGCTCTCCCTGGTCGCGGTCACCCTCTATGCCGGGCTGGCCGCGTTTCTGATCGCACCGATGCGGCCGGATCGGCTCGACGGGGTCGCGGCGGGCATCCACGTCCTCCAGATGATGTTCAAGCACTACTGGATCTTCATAGCCCATGCCGGTTTCTTCCTGCTTCTGGACCAGGACCGTCCCGCCCCGCCTGCCGAACAGGCGGCGACGGCCCGCTATCATGCGGTCCGCACCGCCATTCTGGGTCAGGATGAGGCGGTTCCGGGCATGGATGCGCGCTGGTTCTGGACCTTCCAGAGCGTGTTCTGGGGGGCGATGCTGGTCTTCTCGTCAGCCAATGCGATCAATTCCGGGGAGAGTCCCCTCAATATCTGGCGGATCGGTGTGGCCGAGAGCTCCGGTCTGATCCTGACCGCCCTGGCGCATTATGTCTTCCTGAAACCGACCCGACACTGGCCGCTCTATCGGCGGGCGGCGCTGGCGCTGGCCTGCGCGATCGTGCTGACACTGGGCTATATCACGGCGATCTGGGCCGCCTATTACGTGGTCTTTCCCGTCGAGGCACCGCTGCGCAATGGCGAGCCGATCAATATCGGCTTCAGCTTCCTGCTCTATGCGGCGCCGCGCTGGATCTTCCTGAACTTCCCGGTCTTCGTGGGCTGGTCCGGCTTCTACCTGGCCCTGGACACCACCCGGCGTCTTCGCATCCAGGAACGCCAGCTCTACAATTCGATCATGCTGGCCCAGGAATCGCAGTTGAAAATGCTGCGCTTCCAGCTCAATCCGCATTTCCTGTTCAACACGCTCAACGCCATTTCCTCCCTCTTGCTGGACAAGCGCAATGACGAGGCCGACGCGATGCTGACGCGCCTGTCCCGCTTCCTGCGCTTCACCCTGGATGTGGCGCCGGACGATCAATTGCCGCTGAACCAGGAACTGGATGCCCAGCGCCTGTATCTGGATATCGAGGCCACCCGGTTCGGGGACCGTTTGCAGGTTGATATCGATGTCGATCCGCGGGTCGAAATGGCGCTTGTGCCGACCCTGATCCTGCAGCCGGTCCTGGAAAACGCGGTGAAATACGCGGTCTCGCGAACCATCGAACCCGTCCGGGTCGAGGTGCGGGCGACCCTGTCGGAGCCCGGTCGGCTGCAGATCTCGGTGCGGGATTCGGGCGGGGGGTACGGCGCGGTTCCGGCGGCGGGCGCCGGCGTGGGATTGGCGAATATCCGGTCGCGGCTGGACGTTCTCTACGGACACCGGGCCAGTCTTGAGGCCGGTCCGACCGGGGAAGGCGGGTTCGAGGTCGTGATGGATCTGCCGATGGAGACGATACGAAAGAGCGGGGAGGAATAGGATGCGCGTACTCTTGGTCGATGATGAGCCCCTGGCCCTGCGCCGGCTGGAAATCCTGCTGTCGCGGCGCCCCTGGGTGGATGTGGTGGCGGCGGTCCGGGACGGGCAGGCCGCGATCCGGGCCGCGCGGGAGCTCAACCCGGATGTGGTGTTTCTTGATATCCAGATGCCGCAGCTGGACGGGTTCGAGGTGGCGGCCTTGCTGAGCGAGGGCAGCCGTCCGGAGATCATCTTTGTGACGGCCTATGAGACCCATGCCGTCCGTGCCTTCGAAGCGGCGGCCATCGATTATCTGCTGAAGCCGGTGGAGATGGAACGGCTGGACGAGGCCTTGGGGCGCGTGCGGACCCATCTGGCCAGCCGTGACGCCAATGCCCGGGCCGATGAACTGGAAGCCCTGGTCCACACCCTGCGCGGCCATGACGGCGACCGGCACCCGGATTTGTGGATCCGGGACCGGCGCGGCCGCGTGCGGCTGGAAAAGACGCGGATCGACTGGGTGGAGGCGGAAGGCGATTATGTCCGCATCCATTCCGGGGCCCGGTCCTGGCTGATGCGGGCGACCATGGGGTCAATGGAAAAACGGCTCGATGACCATCAATTCGCCCGGGTGCACCGGTCGGCGATCGTCAATCTGCGCCGTATTGCGCGGACTGCGGCCACGTCGACCGGATGCAAGACGCTGCGTCTGGAGGACGGAACGGAAGTCCGGGTGGGCCGGGCATTTGAATCCCGGGTCAATGAATTGCTGGCACGGCCGATGTCCTGACAGGCGCATCGGCCGGTTGGGGGCCAGGTGCCAGGCTTGATCCGCTTACTGCGGTTCGTCGTCGGCGTCTTCGACGGCCTCTTCCATGTCTTCGGCCGCGTCCTGGACGTCGTCGGCCATGTCGTCCATGGCTTCGCCCATTTCTTCCATCGTCCCGGAGTCTTCGCCGGTCATCTCTTCGACGGCTTCATCGACTTCTTCGCCGGCATCTTCAGCCGGACCGTCGGAACAGGCCACCAGACCGGCGGCGCTGAGGGCCAGAATCCAGAGTTTCAGTTTCATGGCAGTCTCCTCTCAAGTGACGTCCCCCTATGGAACGCACGCAAGGATAGCTGAGTTCCCGTCTTTGGACACCCGATCTCTTGAAAGCCGGATTGCCACGGAATGGCCCCATTTGCGGACGGATCGAACCGGGCGGGTGCGCGTTGATGAGGTGTGCCGCTGCTCTGGCGGCCACATTGGTCAAAGACATGGGAGAGACCCGATGAAAAAGACCCTTCTGATTGCGGCCGCTACGCTTTTTGGTGCCGCGACCCCGGCCATGGCCGCCACCATCACCTTCGAAGAGGTGGATGCCGACAGTAATGGCGAAGTCAGCCTCACCGAAATCCAGGCCGTTGCGCCGGATGTGACCGAGGACCGGTTCGACACGTTCGACCATGATGATGACGGTGCTCTGAGCGAGACCGAATTCCGGGTCTGGACGATGTCCTTGCCGGGTGAGCCCGAAGCCGAGGCCGAGGTGGAAACCGACGCCGAAACGATGATGGACGAACCCCAGGCCTGATCCGGCCGGTTCATCCCGAAAAGAGCGCCCGCTCCTTCTGGAGCGGGCGTTTTCGTGTCCGGTCGCGAATTCGGGAACGCTTTGCCGGCCAGTGCGTTGATTGAACTCACGCCAACTTATTGGGAGGCCGGTATGAAACCGCAAGAAACCCCGTCGCGGGTCCTCGCATACATCGCCCTGATGACGGCGTCGGTCCTGTTGCTTCTGGTCCAGTTGACCTAGCGCGTGCCGGGCTCAGCCGATGAGCGGCGCCGGCTCGGCCGGCTTGGCGTCGGCGAAGAAGAGAACCTGGCTGATCGTGGCCGCAATGGTCTCGGGCATGAAGGGTTTGGTGATCAGATAGGCCGGTTCGGGCCGTTCTCCGGTCAAAAGGCGCTCCGGATAGGCCGTGATGAAGACAACCGGCACGTCCTGATCGGCCAGGATGTCGTTCACCGCATCAATGCCGGAGGAGCCATCGGCCAGCTGGATGTCGGCCAGAACAAGGCCGATCTCGCTGGAGCGGAACAGGTCGATGGCTTCGCGCCGGGTCCGGGCCACGCCCTCCACATCATGGCCGGCATCGGCGATGATGGCTTCGATATCCAGGGCGACGATGGGTTCGTCCTCGATGATCAGGACGCGGGTCCGCAAGCCCGCCTCGATCGTGTTCTGGGCGTCGACGAGGAGGTGGTCGATATCACCGGCATTGAGGCCGAGGATGCGGGCCGCATCGCGCGCCGGGAAACCTTCCACGGCAGTCAGCAGGAGGGCGCGCCGGGCCAAGGCCGGAATCCGGTCCAGCTGGGCCTGGGTCGTATCGTCCGAGACGGGAGACGCGGCCTCCGGCTTCCAGCAGGCGTGAAACAGCCGGTAGAGCGCCACCCGGGGCGGCCAGTCGGTCTCGATGCTGGCCTGGCCGGCGACGGCGGCCTGCAGGGCATCGCGCACGGCGGCGTCCCCGCGTGCCTGGTCCCCGGTCAGAAGCCGGGCATGACGGCGCAGGTAGGGAATGTGCGGTTTGAAGCTGTCGGAAAACGCCATGAGCCTCATCAATCCTGTTCTGTCCGTCCGGGCAGGCCGGACTCTATCTCTTCTCTAACGCGCAATTCGGCGAGCGGTTCCCGCCGGTGTGAATTTTTTTGGAACCTTTGGCCGTTCCGGGCGTTGCAGGCTCAGCCTGCCGTGATTTTGACACGGTCCATGTTACACTCAACGGGGCGATGAGCCCGAGCGATTGGCAGACCATGCGCGATGAAAGTGGAATAAGCCGCCACCCCAAACTGGTTGATGCGGATACGGCCCGGTCCCGGCAGCAATTGATCGGGCAGCGCCTGCGCGACCTGTATGACGGGGTTCTGGAGGAAGGCGTGCCGGACGCGTTCGAGGACCTTCTTGCCGCCCTCGACGGCGAAGAAGGAACAGACGCACCCGCACCGGTCGCGAAAACGGGAGGCGATCATGACTGATCCAACCCCGACCCGCCTGGACGATGCCGCATTCAAGACTTTGCTGCACGACGCGATTCCCCACATGCGGGCCTTTGCCCGCGGTCTGACCCAGGACGCGACGGCGGCGGATGACCTGGCGCAGGACGCTCTGCTGCGGGCCTGGGATCGCCGTGCCCAGTTCCGGGCCAACACCAATTTCAAGGCCTGGGTGATGACCATTGTCCGCAACCAGTTCTACTCGGACAAGCGCCGCTCCTGGCGCCAGGTCCAGCTGGATGATGACCATGCCCGCGAAACCCTGCCGGCGGCCGTGGATCAGGATGACGTCATGGCGCTCGATGATGTCCGCCGCGCCCTGTCCGAACTGTCCGAGGAACACCGCGAGGCCCTGATCCTGGTCGGGGCGGGCGGTTATGCCTACCAGGAGGCCGCTGAAATCTGCGGCTGCGCGGTCGGCACCATGAAAAGCCGGGTAAACCGGGCCCGCGCCCGTCTGCTGGAGGTTCTCAAGGCCGGGCCGAAGATCGGTCGGGGCGATGACGGCGTCTCCGCCGTGGATGCGCTGGACAGCCTTCTGGGCGACCTCGAACAGATGTCTGCATGCCGTTCATCGGGCTGAGGGCCTTTCTGAATTCCCGCGGGTGGGGGCAGACGGGCCGTGGCCTGCGTCTCCAATTGCTGGCTGTTCTGACGCTCAGCCTGAGCCCGCTTCTGGTCCTGTCCGTCGCCCAGGGCGTGATCGAGTTCCGCGAGGAGCGGCAGGAGCAGCTCGCCCGCTTCCATGCCGAACTGGTCGAGGCCACCGCCGAGCTGGATACCGAGCTGGAGCGGACGGCGGGCTTCGTGGCGGGCCTTGCCAGCTATCCCGGCCTGTTCGACATGCCGGCGGAACAATGTGTGGAGACGCTGCAGGCCTTGCAGACGGCCCAGCCGCTCTTCGCCAATCTCAAACTCATCAATGAGCATGGCGAGGTGGTGTGTTCGGCGGCCGAGTCCGAGCCGGTGATCGATGCCGCCCGGCATGTCTGGTTCGCCCGCCTGGCCGGGGGGCAGGATGAGAGTTTCAGCGGGGTCTATCTCGACTGGCTCCTGCACCGGCCGGTGATGACGGCGGCGCACCGTCTTCCGTCGAGCGACATGTTTGCCGGCGCGGTGGCGGTCGACCTGGATGTCCGCTCGGCACTGGCCCTGTTGCGGACCCAGGATCTCCCCGAGGAAATGAGCCTGGCCCTGAGTGATGATGAGGGCAATCTTGCCTATGTCTCCGAAGCCGGAGAGGGGGACCGCATGGCCCGCTTGCCGGGCGATGCGTTGGCGAATGTGCGCGAGACCGGTGAGCCGGTGGTGCTGGAACAGATTTCCGGCGCGCCGGGCAAGGTCATCCTGATCGCTCCCCTGACCGGGCGGGGCGTGCAGCTGGCCCTGATCTCGCCCGCGCTTCTCATGGGAAGCTGGGCCGGGTTCGACATTGTCGGCACCGTGCTCGTGCCGTCGCTCATGTGGTTGCTGGCCCTGACCTGCGTGTCCTTGGCTGTCGGCTTCTTCGTGCTGCGCTGGCTGGCCTATCTGGGCCGGGTGGCGCGCCTCTACGGGGCCGGGCGACTGGATGTGCAGCCGGTGCTGGCCCGGCATGCCCCGGTCGAGATCCGCACCCTGGCCGACACGATGGAGTCCATGGCCCGTGACCTGAATGCGCGGACCGAGGAGCTGGAGACCGTCGCCGACCAGCGCGGGGCCCTGCTGCGGGAAATCCACCACCGGGTGAAGAACAATCTCCAGGTCACGATGAGCCTGCTCAACATCCAGGCCCGCCGGGCGACCGATGACGAGGCGCGGCGGGTCCTCATCGAGGCCCGCGGGCGGATCAATGCGCTCGCCCTGGTCCACCGGACGCTCTACGAGAATGATGATCTGCGCACCGTCGAGATGCACGCCTTCCTGGAGCAATTGCTCCACTATCTCGGCCAGGCCTCCGGTGAGCTTCAGTCCGACATTCTCCTGCGGGTGGATGAGGCGGATGTGTCGCTGGATCCGGAACAGGCCATTCCGGTTGCGCTCTTTGTGACCGAGGCCGTCACCAATGCCTTCAAACACGCCTTTCCCGACGGAGCCTCCGGCGAGGTGCGGGTGAGCGTGCAGATGCGGGAGGATGGCCGCGTCGGCGTGTCGGTGCGCGATACCGGCCAGGGACTGGGCGCGGACAGTGCTGACGGGATGGGCTCCTCCATCATGCAGGCCATGGCCCGGCGCGTGAATGGCGAGATGGAGCGGTACAAGGTCGAGGCGGGCGGCACCCAGGTCTGGCTGCGCTTCATGCCGGAATTCCCGTCTGATACGCTCATTTCCTGAATGGCAGCACCCATGAAAAAGGACCGGCCCTTTCCGGAGCCGGTCCTCTTCATGTCCGTCCGGGTGACGCCTAGCCCTGGCTTTCGCTGGGCAGTTTGCCGTCCTTGAGAATGCCGGTCATCGAGTCGAAATGATCGGTGACGGAGGCATCGGGTTTCCGGGTCATGTTGGAGACCAGGAAGATGGCAATGGTCGCGGCGATGAAGCCCGGCACCATTTCATACATCACACCCGACAGGTTCAGCACATAGATCCAGATCAGGACCGTGGCCGCACCGACCACCATGCCGGCCACAGCGCCGGCCCGGGTCATGCCGCGCCAGAACAGGCTGATCAGGATCAGCGGACCGAAGGCCGCGCCGAAACCGGCCCAGGCATTGGAGACCAGGGACAGGATGTTGCTGTCCGGATCGAAGGCCAGGGCAATCGCGACCAGCGAGACCGCGAAAACCGAGATCCGGCCGACCAGGACGAGTTCCTTCTGGCTGGCCCCCCGTCGCAGGAAGATCTTGTAGAAATCCTCCGTCAGCGAAGAGGACGAGACCAGCAGCTGAGACGAGATCGTCGACATGATGGCGGCCAGGATGGCGGCCAGCAGGAAGCCGGCGATATACGGGTGGAAGATCACTTGGGAGAGCAGGATGAAGATGGTTTCCTGGTCGCTCAGCATGACCTGTTCGCCTTCCGAGAAGGCCCCGGTCGTGTCGATGTTTTCCAGTTCGGAGAAGCTGGTGGCTTCCGCCGGCGCGTCGACCACGCGGGCAACATTGACGTCATCGGCCACCGGGATGTCCTGGCTCTTCACATAGGCCAGGCCGGCAGCACCGGTCAGCACGGCACCGATCACGGTGATGATCATCCAGCTCATGCCGATGCGGCGCATCGTGGCGACGTCCTTGAGCGTCTTAACGGCCATGAAGCGCACGATAATGTGCGGCTGGCCGAAATAGCCCAGACCCCAGGACATGGTGGAAATGATGCCGATCACGGCGAGCCCCAGACTCTCCTGCGGGATCATGGACAGATAGGGTTTCTCCCATCCGCCGACATCCACGCTCAGCGTGCTCAGCGCGTCCGTGGTCGGGCCGAACCCGCCCAGCTGCATGATGGTCACCACCGGTACCAGGACCAGGGCCACGAACATGATGCAGCCCTGCACGAAGTCGGTCAGGGAGACGGCGAGGAAGCCGCCGAACAGGGTGTAGGCCACCACCACACCGGCGGTCAGGAACAGTCCGAGTTGGTAGTTCAGGCCGAAGGAGGCCTCGAACAGCTTGCCGCCCGAAACCACACCGGCGGAGGTGTAGAGGGTGAAGAAGATGATGATCACCACCGCCGACAGGACGCGCAGCGTGCGCGAGGTGTCGTTGAAGCGCTTCTCGAAATAGTCCGGAATGGTGATCGCGTCGTCGGCGATCTCCGTGTAGACGCGCAGGCGCGGGGCCACGAGGCGATAGTTGAAATACGCCCCGATGATCAGGCCGATCGCGATCCAGGCTTCGGAAAAGCCGGTCGCAAAGATCGCGCCGGGCAGGCCCATCAGCATCCAGCCGGACATGTCGGAGGCGCCCGCCGAGAGCGAGGCAACCGCCGGGTTCAGCTGACGTCCGCCCAGCATGTAGCCGGACACGTCATCCGTCGACTTGCGATAGGCGTATAGGCCGATCCCCATCATCAGGATGAAGTACAGCGCAAGGGAAATCAGAGCTTCAATATCCATGAACCTGCCTTGAATTGGTACGCGTCAGGAGTGAAAGCGGAGACGGCCGGCCCCTAGGGTCGGGTCTGGCCATTGCCGTGAACGAGGTATTTGAACGAGGTCAGCTGTTCCAGGCCGACCGGACCGCGCGCGTGCATCTTGCCCGTCGCAATGCCGATCTCGGCGCCCATGCCGAACTCGCCACCATCGGAGAATTGCGTCGAGGCATTGTGCATGACCACGGCGCTGTCGATCGTGTTCAGGAAAACTGCCGCGATATCGGCATCCTCGGTCACGATGGCGTCGGTGTGGGCGGAGGAATGGTGGGTGATCCAGTTCAGCGCGTCCTGCAGGTCGGCGACGATCTTCACCGACAGGATGCTGTCCAGATATTCCGTGCCCCAATCCTCTTCATCAGCCGGCTTGATGCGGCTGTCGATCGCGGTGGCGGTTTCATCACCGCGGAATTCACAATCATCCATTTCGTCGAGCAGGCCCGGCAGGAAGTCCTCGGCGACGGCCTGGTCGATGACGAGGCTTTCCGTGGCACCGCAGATACCGGTCCGGCGCAGCTTGGCATTGCGCACGATGGCGCGGGCCTTGGTCAGGTCGGCGCTCTCATGGATATAGGTGTGACAATTGCCGTCCAGGTGCAGCAGGGTCGGCACGCGGGCCTGGTCGCGGACCAGGGAGACGAGCCCCTTGCCGCCCCGCGGGATGACCAGGTCGACGTATTCCGTGCATTGCAGAAGGTGCTGGACCGCCGCGCGATTGGTCGTATCGACCATCTGGATCGCGTTTTCCGGCAGGTCCGCCTCGCGCAGGCCTTCCTTCATGCACTCCACGATGATGCGGGTGGAGTTCAGGCTTTCCGAACCGCCGCGCAGGATGACGGCATTGCCCGATTTCAGGCAGAGGGCACCGGCATCGGCGCCGACATTGGGACGGCTCTCATAGATCATGCCGATCACGCCCAGCGGCACGGCGACGCGTTCGATGCGCAGACCGTTGGGGCGTTCCGTCACGGCCAGCTGGCGGCCGACCGGGTCGGGCAATTCGGCGATCTGTTCCAGGGCCTTGGCGACACCCTCGATGCGGTCACTGTCCAGCATGAGCCGGTCGATGAAGGCGTCCGGCTTGCCGGCTTCGCGGACGCTGTCCACGTCCTGCTTGTTGGCCTCGATCAGGTCATTGGCCCGCATGCGCAGAGCGGCCGCGGCAGCGACAAGCGCGGCATTCTTGCGTTCCGTGGACGCTGTCGCGAGCTGACGCGCCGCGTCCTGGCCCTGACGGCCGAGTTGTTCGATATAGGCTTGCATTCGATCTGACATGTCGTGTCCGTTTGCGTGGGGATTGTTGGGGAGTTTTGCCGCGACGGCAACTAGCGCAATTCGACGGCGCGCTGATAAGCGGCGCCGGTGGTCTCGAGCAGCAACTGGTCGAGCCAGCCATCGCGCCGCAACGCGTTGATGCCGGCTTCGGTCGTGCCCTTCTTGCTCATCACGGAATTGCGCAACTCCTCGAGGCTGAGGTCGGATTGCCGGGCCATTTCGATGGCACCGGACAGGGTTTCCAGCACCAGGGCGCGGGCCGTGTCGGGCGCGAAGCCCATTTCCTCAGCGGCGGCGGTGTAGGAGCGGGCGATTTCGAAGACATAGCCCGAACCGGACCCGGCAATGGCCGTGATCCGGTCGATCTCGTCCTCGGTGTCCACCCAGATCGCGGTGCCGGTGGTTTCGGCCAGCTGGGTGGCCAGATCGCGATGGGCCTGCGTGCAGGCCGGATCGGCGTAGAGACCGTTGACGCTTCGGCCGATCAGGGCCGGCAGGTTCGGCATGATCCGGATCACCGGATTATCGCCCAGTTCGCGCTGGATCGAGGCGATGGAAAAACCGGCCGCAATGGAAATCAGGCAGCCGCCCTCCTTCAGGAAGGGCGTGTAGGCCGGCATGATCTCGGCGATCTGCTGCGGCTTCACGGCGATGATGATGGCATCGAAACGGCGGCCGTCCAGCGCTTCGGGGGATCCCGCATGCTGGGCACCGTCCGGGATGGCGGAGGGAGTCCGGTTCACCGCTGTGAAGCGCGCCGGAACCTCATCCAGCCAGCGACGCAGCATGGCGCCGCCCATTTTCCCGCATCCGACCATCAGAATTTCCATCGCGCATCCTTGGGTTTGCTGTGTCCACATACAATGCGCTCGACACACCGAATGAGTGCGCCGAGCCGCGTTGGAGGGGGATATAGCAGAATGTATTTCGAATTCAAATAAGTTTTGCGGTTGCGAGAAAAAAGCAATTTCCCTGCCATTATTCATCTTTCAGCCATATTTTGTGAGGCATTTAGAGGGTCAACGCAGTGCAAAACAGGTCGAAGGGGGTTGAATTTCTTAGAACCCGAAATATTTTGCGCTCAACATTTCAGCGGGGGTCCAGCCCTTGCGCCACACCAGGAGCTCTTTGTGAGTGAGAAAAAACGTATTGTCGTGAAGATCGGGTCCAGCCTGCTTGCCACGGATGGGAAGCTGACCCTGCGCTATGCCTTCATGCACGGACTTCTCGCAGACATCGCGCAATTGCGTGAAGAAGGCCATGACGTCCTCCTGGCCTCCTCCGGCTCGGTGGCGCTCGGCCTGAACGCGATCAACGCCTCGCCGGAAGAAGCCGGCGTGCTCGACAAGCAGGCCGCGGCGGCCTGTGGCCAGCCGCTCCTGCTGAACGCCTACAAACAGGTGGCGCATGAGCACGGCTTCGATATCGCCCAGATTCTGGTGACCCTGGACGATCTCGAGGACCGTCGCCGCTTCCTCAATACCAAGAATACGATCCAGCGCCTGTTCGAGCGCGGCATCATGCCGATCGTGAACGAGAATGACACGATCACGACCGAGGAAATCCGCGTCGGCGACAATGACCGTCTCGCGGCCAAGGTCGCCCAGATGCTGCAGGCCGACCATCTCGTCCTGCTGACCAATATCGACGGCCTGTATGACCGCAATCCGACCGACCCGAATGCCGAATTCATCGAAACGGTCGAGGATGTCAGCGCCTATCTGGAAGTGACCGGTGGGACCTCCTCGCTGGGCTCCGGCGGCATGCTGACCAAGATGCAGGCGGCCAATATGGCCCAGAATGCCGGTGTCACGACGCTGATCGGTGAAGGTCATATCGACCGTCCGGTCTCGGCCCTGCTCAAGAATGAGCGTCGCCACACGACCTGCGTCGCCAAGGGCACCCCGGCGTCGTCCTGGGCGGTCTGGCTGACCAACCGCCTGCACCAGGCCGGGGGTCTGGTCCTGCGCCAGGATGCGGCGGACGCGCTCAGAAGCAACAAGGCGGGCGTGTGCCATGCCGACGTGCTCAAGATTCACGGCGACTTCCACAAGGGCGACGTCCTGCACGTCTATGACGAGAGCGGTGACGAGATTGCCCGCGGCCTGACCAATTTCTCGTCCGACGAGACCATGGTGCTGGCCCGCAATGCCGGTCAGGATGTCCAGGATCTTCTGGGCTATCAGGCGCGGCCGGAAATCATCAATCGGGACAACATGGTCATCCTGGAAGACAAGCACATCCTGTGGGATGCGCCGACCCAGGAGCTTCGCCTCGTCGCGTCCTGATAGCGGCCATTCAGCGATCACCGTACCGAAAGCTGGAAATTTGTGACGGGCCGGTCCACATTTGTCATGAAACGTAATGGCAGAAGGGGGCGGGCTCGCCATGGATGGGGCTGAACACGCTGAGACTCCGAAAAAGCGGCGCCGGCCGACACCGCAGGAACTGGCGACCGGCCTGGTCCATCTCCTCGATGTCGAGGAGCTGGATGTCGACCTGTATCGCGGCGCCCGCAATCCGGGCGGCAAGGGGCGGGTGTTCGGTGGCCAGGTGATCGCCCAGGCCCTGCAGGCGGCGGTGCGCTCGGTCGAGGCCGACCGGGTCGCCCATTCCCTGCACGCCTATTTCATGCGGCCGGGGGACGAGGATTTCCCGATCATCTATCGCGTCGAGCGCGACTATGACGGCGGCAGTTTCTCAAACCGCCGCGTCATCGCCATGCAGCGCGGCAAGCCGATCCTGAACATGACCTGTTCCTTCCACCGCCATGAGAAGGGGCTGGAGCACCAGTTCGAAATGCCCAAGGTCGTCGGCCCGGAAGAGCTGCGCACCGAAGCGGAAATCTTCGCCGGGCTGAAGGGCCAGATCGATGACCGCCTCTACAAATTCCTGACCCGCGCCCGCCCGTTGGAGCTGCGCCCGGTCGAGGTCTGGAACCCGATCGACCCGGATCCGCGCGATCCGGTCCGCAATATCTGGTTCCGTGTCGGGGGCGATATCGGCGATGACAAGCTGATGCACCGCGCCGTGCTGGCCTTTGCCTCGGACATGGCGCTCCTGTCGACCTGCATGCAGCCGCATGGCGTGTCCTGGATGACCCGCAAGATGCAATCGGCCAGCCTCGATCACGCGGTCTGGTTCCACGATGATGTCCGCATGGATGAATGGCTGCTCTATTCCACCGACAGTCCCTGGTCGGGCGGCGGGCGTGGCTATAATCGCGGTTCGATCTTCAATCGCGAGGGCAAGCTGGTCGCCTCGACGGCCCAGGAAGGCCTGATCCGGGTCAAGGACTGATCCGCGCGCCGTTCCGGCAGACCTGGATCCGCAAAGAAAAAGCCGCGCTCCGGACGGAGCGCGGCTCTTCTGTGCGGGCGTCGGCTGTGAGGTCCTACAGGACTTCGAGCAGGCCGGCTGCGCCCATGCCGCCGCCCACACACATGGTGATGACGACGTATTTGGCGCCCTGGCGCTTACCTTCGATGAGGGCGTGGCCCACCATGCGGGCGCCGGACATGCCATAGGGGTGACCGATCGAGATCGCGCCGCCATTGACGTTCAGCTTGTCGCCCGGAATGCCCAGCTTGTCCTGGCAGTAGAGGACCTGGACGGCGAAGGCTTCGTTGAGTTCCCACAGGCCGATATCGTCGACGGTGAGGCCGAAGCGCTCGAGCAGTTTCGGAACGGCGAAGACCGGACCGATACCCATTTCGTCCGGCTCGGTGCCGGCAACGGCCATGCCCATGTAACGGCCCAGCGGAGCGAGACCGCGCTTGGCAGCCAGTTCGGCTTCCATGACCACGCAGGACGAGGCGCCGTCGGAGAGCTGCGAGGCATTGCCGGCGGTGATCGTGCCGCCTTCGATGACGGTCTTCAGGCCCTGCAGGCCTTCCAGCGCCGTCTCCGGGCGATTGCCCTCATCCTTTTCCAGTGTGACTTCCTGCATGGAGGTCTCGCCGGTTTCCTTGTCGACGACATATTTGGTCGACTTCATCGGCACGATTTCATCGTTGAACTTGCCGGCGGCCTGGGCGGCAGCCGTACGCTGCTGCGATTGCAGGCCGTATTCGTCCATGCGGTCGCGCGAGATGCCATAGCGCTTGGCGACGACTTCCGCCGTCTGCAGCATCGGCATGTAGATATCCTTGTGCATGGCGACCAGTTCCGGGTCGGGCTGCACGCGCATTTCCTTGGTCTGGACCATGGAGATGGATTCCACGCCGCCGGCGACAACGACATCCATGCGGTCGACGATGACCTGTTTGGCGGCGGTGGCGATCGACATCAGGCCGGAGGAGCACTGACGATCCATCGACATGCCGGCGACCGAGGTCGGCAGGCCGGCGCGCAGGGCGGCGGTGCGGCCGATCGTGTGCTGGACGCCCTGCAGCAGGGCGGCGCCATAGACCACGTCCTGGACTTCGGCCGGATCAATGCCGGCGCGCTCGACGGCTGCGGCAATCGTGTGGCCGGCCAGGGTCGGCGACGGCGTGGCGTTGAAGGCGCCGCGATAGGCTTTGCCGATCGGCGTACGGGCAGTGGAAACAATGACGGCATCACGCATGGGTTTTCCCTCGTTCTGTCACTAGCGGGATTGATGAGCGGGGCGCGCCGTCGACCGGCGGCGGTCCCGGCTTGCGGGGCGGTATTCGAAGACCAGGCTTGGCCGTGCGTTCTGTTTTGTCCTGGCAGTCAGCATGGGTCTCGATCCGGTTTTTCCCCGGCAAGGGTGAGAGGAGGTTTTAGTCGCCGATCACGGTTGCCTGCAAGCGAAAACCGGACCCTTTCTTCAAATTTCCGCAGAACCGGGGCGACGCTTCAAATTGTTATGCCAAGTATGCACGCCATGGCAGGCTCTTGTCGGTTTTCAAAAAACAGGTATGCTCATACCAAAGATACGAAGAATACATTGGGAGGCAGGCAATGGCCTGGGATTTTGAGACCGATCCGGAGTTTCAGGAGAAGCTCGACTGGATGGATGGCTTCGTTCACGACAAGGTCGAACCGATTGCCCATCTCGGCTTTCATCCGGCCGATGTGAAGAACCCGAAACACCGGGCGATTATCAAGCCCCTGCAGGAGGAAGTGAAGGCCAAGGGCCTTTGGGCCTGCCATCTCGGCCCCGATCTCGGCGGCAAGGGCTATGGTCAGGTCAAGCTGGGCCTGATGAACGAGATTCTCGGGCGCTCGCCCTTTGCGCCGACCGTGTTCGGCTGCCAGGCGCCGGATACCGGCAATGCCGAGATCATCGCCCACTACGGCACCGAGGAACAGAAGCGCCAGTATCTGGAGCCCCTGCTCAACAATGAGATTGTCTCGGCCTTTTCCATGACCGAGCCGCAGGGCGGGTCCGACCCGCTTCTCTTCACGTGTTCCGCCGTCGAGGATGGCGATGAATGGGTGATCAATGGCGAGAAATGGTTCTCCACCAATGCCAAATGGTCCGAATTCCTGATCGTGATGGCGGTGACCGACCCGGATGGTGAACCCTATCGCCGCATGTCCATGTTCATCGTGCCCACCAAGACGCCGGGCGTGGAGATCGTCCGCGATGTGGCGGTCTACGGTCAGCAGGAAGGCTCGGAGGGCTATGTCCGCTATACGGATGTGCGCGTGCCCAAGGATCACCTTCTGGGTGAGCGGGGCGGCGCCTTCGTGATTTCCCAGACCCGTCTGGGCGGCGGCCGGATCCACCACGCCATGCGCACGGTCGGGTCCTGCAAGCGCGCCCTCGACCTGATGTGCCGCCGCGCCATGTCGCGCCGCACGCGCGACGGGGTGATGGCCGACAAGCAGATGGTCCAGATGCAGATTGCCGACAGCTATATCGAGCTGGAGCAATTCCGCCTCTTTGTCCTGAAGACGGCCTGGATGATCGACAAGTACAAGGACTACCGGAAGGTCCGCAAGGATATCGCCGCGATCAAGGCGCTGATGCCGAAAGTCTATCGCGACATTGCCGGTCGCGCCCTGCACCTGCACGGTTCGTTGGGCGTTTCGCCGGAAATGCCCTTTGCCGGCCAGGTGATCGGCTCCTACGTGATGGGCATCGCCGATGGCCCGACCGAGGTCCACAAGGTCACGGTCGCGCGCCAGCATCTGCGCAATTACCGGAATATCTCCGACGCGATTTTCCCGGACTATTCCATTCCGAACATGAAAGAGGCCGCGCTCGAGAAATACGGCGATCTCGCCGATACCGTCCGTGACCTGGCCGAACAGGTCGGCGCGGACTGACACAGAACGATCCGGGGTGGTGCTGGGCTGCCCCGGAAGACGACGCCGGAAAACCGGCGCGTTGATGACAATGGGGAGGAGGGCGATGCCGGCGACGGGGCCGTACGGGATCGCACTTCCGCAAAAATATTTGTGGAGACCACATGACTGATACGGCTTCGCCGACGGATGCGCCACCGCTGAAATTTCACACCAAATTCCTCTATGGCCTGGGTTCAATGGCCTATGGAATCAAGGATTTGGCCTTCCGTGTTTTCCTGCTCTACTACTACAATTTCGTGGTGGGAGCGCCCGCGGCCCTGGTGTCGGCGGCGATCATGGTGGCCCTGGTCATCGACGCCTTCTCCGACCCGATCGTCGGGCAGATTTCCGACAATTTGCGCACCAAATGGGGGCGACGGCATCCGCTGATGTATCTGTCGGCGATCCCGGCCTCGCTGTCCTTCTTCTTCCTGTGGGTGCCGCCGGCGGGCCTGGAGGGCACATCCCTCTTCATCTATCTCGTCGTGCTGGCCTCGGCGGTGCGGACTTTCATCACGCTCTATGAAATCCCCAGCTCCGCGCTCGCGCCGGAATTGGCGACCGATTATGACGAGCGCACCACGATTGCCGGCTATCGCTTCTTCTTCGGCTATATCGGTGGGATCGGCCTTTATGTCCTCTCCCTGGTCCTGCTCTTCCCGCCGACGCCGGAACACCCGTTCGGCATCACCAATCCGGCCGGTTACCTGCCCTTCGGCATTCTGGGATCGGTGATCATGATCTCGACCGTGCTCCTGTCGACCATGGGCACGCACCACCGGATCAAATACATGCGCCAGCTCTCGGCGCCGCAGCGCCGGAACCCGCTTCAGACCCTGATGCTGATGCGCCAGACCTTTTCCCACAAAGGCTTCCTGGCGATCCTGGCTTTCGGTGTCCTGAAATATACCGGGCTGGGCATCACCTCCGCGCTGGCCCTCTATTTCGGCTCCCTGTTCTGGGAACTGACCTCGGGGCAGCTGGCCATTCTCGCTGCCGATGCGGCCTTGGGCGCCACGCTGGCCCTGGCGCTTGCGCCGCGCCTGTCCAAGAAGCTCGGCAAGAAGGGGGCGGCCTTCGTGCTGGCGCTGACGGCGATCCTGTTCACCTGCGCACCCTATGTGCTGCGCCTGCTCGGACTGTTCTTCGAGAATGCCAGCCCGGCCCTGCTGCCGGCCCTCTTCTTCCTGTCGGCAATCTACACGATGTGCGGGATCTCTTCCGCCATTCTGGTGCACGCCATGATCGGCGATGTCATTGATGACAGTTCCTTGCGCACGGGACGCCGCGCCGAGGGCCTGTTCTATGCGGCCAATTCCTTCATGCAGAAATGCTCGTCCGGTCTGGGCGTGTTCATCGCCGGTCTCATGCTGTCCTTGGTCGGCATGCCGGACGGCGCCCGCCATACCGGTGTGGATCCGAATGTGATCGTGCACCTGGTCCAGCTCTACATTCCGGTGATCGCCGTTCTCTACCTGGTCGGGGCCTTCTTCCTGCGTTTTTACAAGATCGACCGGGCGAGCCATGAGGCAAACCTGGCCTCGATCCGGGCCAAGGAAGCGGCCGAGATCACCGAGAACACCACGTCATGAATTGTGCAACGACCCATGGGAGCGACAATGTCCCTGCGTAACGCCGCCTATATTGCCGGTGCCTTTGAACACCCCACCCGTCTGGCCCCCGACAAGACGACGCCGCAGCTTCACGCCGAATGTGCGGCCGGAGCGCTCGCCGATGCCGGGCTCACCATCGAGGATGTGGACGGGTATTTCTGCGCCACGGATGCGCCGGGTTTCGGTCCGATCTCCATGGTGGATTATCTCGGCCTGACGGTGCGCCACACGGATTCCACCGAGATGGGCGGCTGTACCTATATCCAGCACGTCGCCCACGCCGCTGAGGCCATCGCGGCCGGCAAGTGCAAGGTGGCGCTGATCACGCTGGCCGGGCGTCCGCGGTCAGAAAATGTCATGCGCTTCCGTCCGGGGGCGCCGGAACAGGCGTTCGAGCAATGGATCGGTCTGACCAATCACACTTCCTACGGGATGTGCGCGGTCCGGCACATGCACGAGTTCGGCACGACGTCTGATCAACTGGCCTGGATCAAGGTCGCGGCTTCGCATCACGCCCAGCACAATGAACACGCCATGCTGCCCAAGGTGGTCACGGTGGAGGACGTGCTGGAAAGCCCGATGATCGCCGATCCGCTGCACCGGCTCGATTGCTGCGTGACCACGGATGGGGGCGGCGCGCTGGTCGTGGTGGCGCCGGAGATCGCGAAAACCCTCAATCGCCCGATGATCGCCCTGCGCGGGGCGGGCGAGGCGACGAAAGGACCGTCCGGGGGGCTGGGGCTCGACCTGACGGTGTCCGCCGCGGCCCGTTCGGGCCCGGCGGCTTTCGCCGAGGCGGGCGTGACGCCGGCCGACATCAAATACGCCTCCATCTATGACAGCTTCACCATCACCGTGCTGATCCAGCTGGAAGACCTTGGCTTCTGTGCCAAGGGCGAGGGCGGCAAGTTCGTCGCCGACGGCAATCTGATATCCGGCACGGGCAAGCTGCCCTTCAACACGGATGGCGGCGGTCTGTGCAGTAACCACCCCATGTTCCGCGGCGGTATCACCAAGGTGATCGAGGCCGTTCGCCAATTGCGCGGTGAAGCCCACCCCGCCGTCCAGGTGCCCAATTGCGACCTGGCCGTTGCCACCGGCATTGGTGGTTCGCTGGGGGCCCGTCACGGCGCCGCCACCGTTATCCTGGAGCGTCAGTCATGAGCGATCGCAAGCTTCCGGCCCCGCAGCCCAATGCGGAAACCGAAACCTTCTGGGACGCCGCTTCGAACGGTGTGCTGAAGATCAAGCGCTGCGGTGATTGCAACCAGGCGCACTATTATCCGCGGGCGATCTGTCCGCATTGCGGCTCGGCGAAGACCGGGTGGATCGATACCGCGGGGAGCGGCGAGATCTACTCGGTGTCCGTCATGCGCCGTGGCGAAGGGGCCCCGTTCGCGGTGGCCTATGTCACCCTCGATGAGGGTCCGGCCATGCTCACCAATATCGTGGCCGATGATCTCGACAGTCTGGCCATCGGCCAGCGCGTCGAGGTCGTTTTCACACCGACAGAAGACGGGGCTCCACCCGTTCCCATGTTCACACCAAGGGGAGGCTAGTCATGGCGACTGCAGAACTCACCAACCCGGCTGATGCCCTGGAGGATTTCCGCAAGGAAGCCGCTGACTGGCTGGCCGAGAATTTCCCGAAATCCCTGGTCGGCAAGGAAAACGTCCTCGCCACCGTCGAGGGCGAGGCCAAGGCCGATCCCGACGCCAAGGCCTGGAAGAAGGCCATGGGCGACAAGGGCTGGGGCACACCGACCTGGCCGAAAGCGTATGGCGGCGGCGGGCTGAGCTTCAAGGAAGCCCGCGTCTTGCAGGAAGAAATGGGCAAGATTGGCGCCTGGAACCCGATCGGTGGCATGGGCGTCATGATGCTCGGGCCGACGCTCCTGGAATTCGCCTCCGAAGAGCAGAAACAGCGCCACATCCCGCCGATCTGCCGCGGCGAGATCCGCTGGTGTCAGGGCTATTCGGAACCGGGTGCCGGTTCCGACCTGGCCAGCCTCCAGACCAAGTGCGAGGACAAGGGCGACCATTACCTGATCAATGGCCAGAAGACCTGGACCTCCGGTGGTCAGTGGGCCGACTGGTGCTTCGCCCTGGTGCGGACCGATACCACCAAGAAGCATGAAGGCATTTCCTTCATCCTGCTCGACATGAAGACGCCGGGCGTCGAGGTGAAGCCGATCCGCATGATTTCCGGCTCCTCGCCCTTCTGCGAGACCT
This sequence comes from Maricaulis alexandrii, assembly GCF_005871165.1. Taxonomy (GTDB): domain Bacteria; phylum Pseudomonadota; class Alphaproteobacteria; order Caulobacterales; family Maricaulaceae; genus Maricaulis; species Maricaulis alexandrii. The sequence continues at coordinate 528,460 of NZ_SWKP01000005.1, forward strand.
TCTTCACCGATGTGAAAGTGCCCAAGGAAAACCTGGTCGGCGAGCTGGGCCAGGGCTGGACGATCGGCAAGCGCCTGCTCCAGCACGAGCGCACCAATCTCTCTGGAGGTGGCTCGATGAGCCGCGGTCAGGGGCCGTCCCTGTCCGATATCGCCAAGCATTATGTCGGCGTCGACAGTGAAGGCCGGATCGCCGATTCCGAGCTGCGCACCAAGATCATCAAGCATGAGATGGAAGCCAAATCCTTCCAGCTCACGGCGCGCCGCGTGATGGCGGAGTCCAAGGGCGGGAATATCTCGCTGGCCTCTTCCATCCTGAAGAATGTCGGTGCCCGCATCACCCAGGAACGCGCCGAACTGACCCTGGAGATGATGGGGATGAACGGTCTGGGCTGGGAAGGTGACGGCTTTAATACGGCCGAGCTCGGCGCTACGCGCGGCTGGCTCTGGGGCAAGGCGGTGTCGATCTATGGCGGCACCACCGAGATCCAGAACAATGTCGTGGCCAAGCGCATTCTTGGCATGCTGGACCACCAGTAGGGGAGATTGAGACAATGGCTGTCCTGAACGAAGAACAGACCATGCTGCGCGACATGGCGCGCGAATGGTCGAAGAATGAATCGCCGGTCTCCGCCTTCCGCAAGGTGCGCGATGCCGGTGAAGCGATCGGGTTCGACCCGGCCGCCTTTGCCGCCCAGGCCGAGATGGGCTGGACCGGTGTCATCATCCCGGAAGCCTATGGCGGGTCCGATTTCGGCTATCTCAGCCTTGGTCTCGTGCTGGAGGAAACCGGTCGTACCCTGACCGCCAGCCCGCTCGGTACGACGGCCCTGGCGGCCACCAGCGCCCTGCTGCTGGGTGGTTCGGAAGACCAGAAACAGGCCTGGCTGCCGAAGATCGCCAGCGGTGAGGTCATCGCCGCCCTCGCGGTCGATGAAGGTCCGCGCCATGATCCGACCCAGATCGCAGCCAAGGCGGACAAGTCCGGCGATGGCTGGACGCTCAGCGGTGAAAAGGCCTTCGTGGCCGAGGGCGACAGCGCGCATCTCTTCGTGGTGGCCGCGCAGACCGGTGACGGCGTCGGCCTCTTCCTGGTGCCGGGCGATGCGTCCGGCGTCACGCGCAAGCCGCGCAAAATGGTCGATGCCCGCAGTCATGCCGCCGTATCCTTTGACGGGGTCAAGCTGGGAGCCGATGCTCTGATCGGTCCGGCCGACGGCGCCGACCTGCTCGACCAGGTCCTGGACCGCGCCCGGGCCGGGACGGCCGCCGAAATGCTGGGCCTTTCGGTGCAGGCTTTCGAGGACACGCTGGCCTATCTGAAAACCCGCGAGCAATTCGGTGAGATCCTGTCGCGCTTCCAGGCGCTTCAGCACCGCATGGCGCACCAATTCACCCAGATCGAGCTGATGCGCTCGGCCGTGGAAGGCGCGCTGGAGGCCATTGATGCCGGCCGGGATGATATCGCCCAGCTGGCCTCGCTGGCCAAGGCGACGGCCTGTGACACCCTCCACCTGGTCTCGCGCGAGATGATCCAGCTGCATGGCGGGATCGGCATGACGGATGAGCATCATGCCGGCTTCTACATCAAGCGGGCCCGCATCCTGGAGAATGCCTGGGGCAATGCCTCTTTCCATCGGGAGCGCTATGCGCGCCTGCGTGGGTATTGAGCCAAGACCCGTCTTCCACGCTCCCGCCCGACGCGTCCGCGCGCCGGGCGGGCCGCGTCGAAAATCGCGAACGGGCCTATGACCGCTTCGTCGAAGGCAATCTGAGGCGGAATTATTTCGCGCACTTCACCCACGGCATGCTGGGCATGACGGGGTTCCGTCTGATCTTCGCACCGACCTTCGTGCCGGCCTATCTGCACATGCTGACCGGCTCGGCCTTCTGGGTCGGCATGGGCCAGGCGCTGATCCAGGCCGGGGCGATTGCCTCGCCGATCATGGGGGCGGCCCAGATCGAGCATCGCCGGCATGTGATGCCGGCCGCCATGACCATCGGCGTGATGATGCGCGTCCAATTGCTGGGCCTGGCGCTGGCCGGCTGGTTCCTGACCGGCTCGCTCCTGCTCGCCGCCACCTTTCTCTTTCTCTTCCTGTTCGGTTTCTTCCTGGGCTCGCAGCGCGTTGCCTTCCAGGTCGTTCTGGCCAAGGTGATCCCGATCCGGTTACGGGGTCGATTACAGGCCTGGCGCAATCTCGCCGGCGGGGCGATCGCGGCCGGCCTGTCCTGGTGGGCGGGCGTGTACCTCATCGGGCCGAACGTCTTCGGCAATGGCTATGCCACCACCTTCATGATGGCTTTCCTGCTGACCAGTGCCGGCCTGGTGACGCTTTACGTCTTCATGCGCGAGCCCAGCAGTCCGACGGTGCGCGCGCAGATGCCCTTCATGGAGCGCCTGAAAGAGTTTCCAGTCCTGCTCGAGGATCGCGACTACCGCAATTTCCTGATTGCCCTGGTTTTCGCGACGATGGGCCGGATCGCCATCCCCTTCTGCATCATCCTGGCCGGGCGCCGGATGGATATCGACGGTACGGCCATCGGCCTCCTCTCGCTCGCCTTTCTGGGTGCGGATACGCTGACCAATCTGATCTGGGGCACGCTGGGGGACCGTTATGGCTTCCGCCTCACCTTCATCGGAACGGTCGCACTGTGGCTGATTTCCCTCACCGGCATGCTTTTCGCCACTGCACCCTGGCACTTCCTGCTCGCCTTTTTCGGATTGGGTGCGGCCATGTCCGGGAATATGATGAGTGTGACGACCCTGGTTCTGGAGTTCGGTCACCGGGATGACATCCCGATGCGACTGGCTTTCTCGACCACGGCGGAGACCAGTATCGCGACCCTGGGACCCATTATGGGCGGGGTCGTGGCAAGCGTATTCGGCCTCGTGCCGGTCTTTCTGATTTCGATCGCGGCGCTGGCCGTCGCGCTGGCCGTTCTAGTGTTGGCAGTACGGGAGCCGCGTCATCTGTAGACGCTTTACGTTTACGGAAGCGTTAGGCTGATCGTCCAGTTATATCAAGAAAACCTCGTTATGATTTCTTGACTTGCCCAAAACACATTGCTCTAATCGAATGTGCGGTATGCCAAAAAAACAAGCAACCGCTCAGTCTGGGAGGAGATAATGACTGTTAAGGGTCTAATGCGTGCGACAAGCGCGCTGACTGCCCTTGCGTTGACAGCGGGGCTTGGTGCCACTGCTCTCGCGCAAGACGAAGACGTAATCATCGTTACAGGGTCCGTTATTCAGGGTACGCCCGAGGATGCGGCACTTCCGGTCGACGTACTGTCGGCCGAGGAACTGGCCCGTCTGGGTAACCCGTCACCCGTCGAACTCATCAAGGCCTTGCCGGTTTCCAGCGGGGTCATCGGGGACACGAATCAGTTCGACAGCCGCTCGCAGGCCACGGAAGGCATGGCCTCGGTCAACCTGCGCGGCCTCAGCCCGCAGCGCACCCTGGTCCTGCTCAACAATCGCCGCCTGGTTTCGGCCGGCACGGGCACGCCCTTCGTGGACGTGAACCTGCTACCACATGCCGCGATCGGCCGGATCGAGATCCTGAAGGACGGCGCCGCCGCCATTTACGGGTCTGATGCTGTCGGTGGTGTGGTCAACTTCATCACCCGCACGGGCCAGGATGGCTTCCGCGTGGGCGGCGACTACACCTTCATTTCCGATAGTGACGGCGATTATTCCGTGCAGGCCAGCTTCGGCCAGGGCGGGGATAATTGGGACCTTCTGCTGGCGGCCGGCTATCAGCACCGGTCCGAATTGCAGGCGCGTGACCGCGATTTCGCGGTGCGCCCCTTCGAGGAAAACCCGGAAGGTGGCTGGACCGGTGGCGGCAACCCCGCAACCTTCCTGCCGCTCGGTGTCATCCCGGGCGTCGGCGTGGCTCCGATCGGCGGCCTTCGCGCCGACCCGGACTGTGCCGTCCTCGGCGGCTATGTGACGGCAGCCGGTTGGTGCCGCACGCAGTACACCGGCTTCGACAACCTGGTTGAGGAAGAAGACCGCTTCCAGCTCTACGCCCAGTACAATGTCGACATTTCCGACACCGTGTCCTGGGATCTGAGCGTCCTGTACGGCAATGACGAGATTCCGGAATACCGGACCTCGCCGATGTATCTGCTGACCCAGCCGCCGTCGGCGTCTGTCGGTGGATCGCCGAGTGGCTTCATCGTGCCGGCCAACAATCCGGGCTTCATCCAGATGGTCACGGAAAATCCGGGCTATGTTCCGGCGACGACCGTGGCGGCCCTGTTCCCGACCCTGCTCTTCCGCCCGCTGCTGGCAGGCGGCAACCCGGCCTTCGACAATGATATGGGATCGGCCACCGGCTTCCGCGAAAACGACAGTTTCCGCGTGTCGACCGGCTTCAGCTTCGAAATGAGCGACACGCTCAATTTCGACGTGGCGGCAACCTATCACCGCTTCGAACGCTACTTCACCGGCTATGACAGCTTCGGTGACCGGGTCCAGCTGGCCATGCTCGGCTATGGTGGTCCGAACTGTACGCCGTTTGCCGGTCCGGCCGGGGCGGGTGACTGTATGTGGTACAACCCGTTCGGCAACCAGGCACCGACCAATGCGGTGACCGGTGAAGCCCGTCCGGGTGACGAGCCGAACCAGAACAGCGCTGAGCTGATCAACTGGTTCTTCGTCGAGTCGACCTCCCTGCTGGAGACCGAACTCTTCGTGCTGGATGCCACGTTCAGCGGTGAAACCGGTTTCGAACTGGCCGGTGGTCCGGTCATGTTCGGTGTCGGCGCCCAATACCGCCAGAACACCTTCGCGGCGACCTATGGCGACAACAACAATATCGCCGTCAATCCGTGTCGCGACACGCCGGTCTACGGGAATACGACCTGTAACCCGGCCAATGGTGCCCTGGCCTTCCTGGGGTCCAATGCGAACGCCCGGGCTGACAATGATGTCTACGCCGTCTTCGGTGAGCTTCAGATGCCGATCACGGACGACTTCAACGTCCAGCTGGCCGCCCGTTTCGAAGACTATGGCGGTGGCACGGGGTCGACCTTCGACCCGAAGATCACGGCCCGTTGGCAGATCAATGACACCTTCGCCCTGCGCGGCTCGGTGGCAACGACCTTCCGCGGCCCGCCGGCCCAACAGCTGGCTGATCGCAACGTGACCTCGCTGCAGGTCATCGCATCGAGCTTCCGCCCGGTCGATGTCTACGGCAATCCGAACCTCGCCCCGGAAACGGCGACCAACTATTCGGTTGGTTTCCTGGTGGATACCGGCCCGTTCACGGCCAGCGTCGACTATTTCCGCTATGAGATCGAAGACACCATCACGGTGGAACCGCTCTCGGGCATGGTGGAAACCCTGTTTGCCGATCCGGCGAACTGCACGGATGCAGCCTTTGACGCCCTTCGCGAGCGCTTCCTGTTCAATGATGGCGGCGGTGTCCCGGGTGCGGGTACCTGTGCGGCGTCGAACATCTCGCGCGTTCGCACCAATTGGGTGAATGGCGGCAGCCTGACCAGCTCCGGTGTCGACTTCATCCTGAACTATGACTTCGGTGATGTGGCCGGCGGCCTGCTCAATGCCGGTGTCACGGCGACCTACATGCTGGGCAATGAGCTGGGACCGGAAACGGTCGAAGGCATCCAGGTCCAGGATGGATTTGATGGCGTTGGCTATCTCAACTTCCAGACCACTGCTTATCCGGTGCCGGAATGGAAGCTGCGTGGCTTCGTTGAGTACACCGTCGGGGCTTTCGATGCCCGTCTGACGATGAACTATATCGACAGCTATCGTGACCAGCGTGCCGATCTGGGAACCGGTCCGTTCGCACCCAACCCCTACATCGCCGGCAATCCGGTGTTGATGCAGGGGGCGACGATCGACAGCCAGTTCACCACGGACTTCAACCTGATCTACAATTTCGGCGATGCGACCACCTTCTCGGTCACCGCGCTGAACATCACGGATGAAGACCCGGCCCTGGCCCGTCTCGACTACAACTATGATCCCTTCACGGGTAATCCGCTCGGCCGGATGATCCGCGTCGGCTTCAACACCGAGTTCTAGTCGAACACCAACCGACCAAGAGAAAGGCCCCGGTCATCCGACTGGGGCCTTTTTCTGTGCGGTCAAGAAAAGCGAAGCCGGACCTAGTCGGCGCAGATCGTGTCCGGGTCGGCGAACAGGCCATAGGCCAGCGTCGAGCCGTACAGGGCGAGCGCCTTCTCCGGCGCGATCCGCTGGGCCCAGCTGCGCAGGTCATAGGCGGAGTTCAGCGAGCCCATGATTAGCTGCGAGGCGACCAGCGGGTCGATTGCGCGGATCGAGCCTTCGGTGATGCCGTCGATCAGCATGCCGGCAAAACGGCGCGCCATGCGGTTGGAGCTGTCGATCACATCATTGCGCAACTGGGTCGGCAGGGCCTGCAGGGCCGTCGTCCGCAGCAGCGGGAATTCCGAGTAAAGCTGGGCGTTCAGCAGGGTCGCCATGGAGGACGAGATCTGCTGCCAGTGATCACCATCGGCCCGGGCGGCCGCACGCTGGACCAGGGAAATCCGGCCATAGGAGCGGCTGAAGCATTCCAGGACGAGATCATCCTTGGCTTCCAGATGGTGATAGAAGCTGCCCTTCGTGACATTCAGCTCCGAAGCGATCTGTTCCACCGAGGCGCCCCGATAGCCGCGCTCATTGATCAGGAAGGTGGCGGCGCGGGCAAAATTGCCCGGCATGCCTTCAATCCCGACCTTCAGCGAGCTTTCATCGATCTGCAGCAGGCGCGGCGACCAGGCCGAATCCGGCTTGGCGAAACCATGCTCGAAAATCTCGATCATCCGGTTGCAGACGCGCTCATAGTCACCGGTGGAGTATTGCGAGATCCAGGCCGGCAGCCAGAACATGTTCTGCACCAGGACATGCGCCCGGATCGTGCCCAGCGTCTTCTCGGTCTCCGTCTTGGGCGGCTCGAAGAAGGTGCGCAGCTTGCGGAAGACCTGGATATAGCGCTGGGTCAGGTCGGAATTGAACGGCTCATTGAGGGCGCGGATATCAGAGATGAAGGCGATCGGCCGGTCATTGTCCGTGGCGATCGAGGCCTGCAGGTCGAAGGTGAGCCGGATATAGCGGGCAATCCGCTCGCGCGGGTCCTTGCCCTGGCTGGCTTCCTCGACCAGCGCTTCGATGCGCTGCAGCGAGCGTTCCATCACTGCTGCGGCGAGCAATTCCTTGCGCTTGAAATAATAGGTGATGCTGGTCGTGTTCAGATCGACCAGTTGCGCCACGTCGACAAATGTCATGCCGCGCACGCCGTGCCGGTTGATCAGCAGGGCTGCTGCATCGAGAATCCGTTCGCGTTTTTCCTGGAAACGGCGCGTCTTCGCGTTGTCCGCGGTTTTCGGTGTCGCAATCATATCATTCGCTTAGCAGAGTTCGACGTGACGGTCACGTAAACTGAGAACTGTTCTAGACTATTCCTTGCTTTGGTCATCATAGCAGAAACGGTATGGAAATCTTCCCCGCTTTAAAGTTTCTGTCAAAGAGCTGAGTTCCTAGGTGTTTCAACGCCCAACAACGCATGTGCAGCATACCGGTTCTGATCGTTTACCGAGGAACCGGTATGCTGTAGCCTCCCATCGATACGCCGCACTTGCGAACAAGAACAAGGGAGGACGGGGCGATGGCATCGGATGCTGCAGCGCCGCTACAGGCTGACGAGATCGATGTGGGCAAGCTGGAAGCCTGGCTGGCGACCCGGATTGACGGATTTTCCGGTCCGGTCTCCCTGCACAAATTCCCCGGTGGCCAGTCCAATCCCACCTATCGACTGCAGGCCGGGTCCGCCAACTATGTGCTGCGGCGCAAACCCTTCGGTCCGATCCTGCCTTCGGCCCATGCCGTGGATCGCGAATACCGTCTCATTTCCGCCCTGCACCCGACCGGTTTCCCGGTGGCGCGGCCCCATGCCCTGTGCGAGGACGACAGCGTCATTGGTTCCATGTTCTACGTCATGGAAATGGTCGAAGGCCGCTCGCTCGCCAACGGTCTCCTGCCCGACGAGACGCCCGAGGCGCGCACGGCGATGTATCGCAATCTCGTCTCCACCCTGGCCCAGCTGCACACTATCGACCATGAGGCCATCGGGCTGGGCGATTACGGGCGCCCGGGCAATTTCTTTGCCCGCCAGGTCGGGCGCTGGACCAAGCAGTACCGCGCCTCGGAAACCGACCATATTCCCGAAGTGGAGAAGCTGATCGAATACCTGCCCGACACCGTGCCGGAGCAGGAGCGCGTCTCCATCATCCATGGCGATTACCGCATCGACAATGCCATGTTTGCCCCGGGCGGAACCGATATCCGCGCCGTGCTGGACTGGGAATTGTCGACCCTGGGCGACCCGCTTGCCGACTTCACCTATTTGGCCATGCAATGGTTCCTGCCCTCCGGTCAGGGGGCGGGGCTCGCCGGGGTGGATCATGCTGCCACCGGGATCCCCTCCCTGGAGGAGATGGTGGAGCTCTATTGCGGCCTGACCGGCCGCGACGGCGTGCCCCAGCTGGAATGGTATTTCAGCTACAACCTCTTCCGTCTGGTCGGCATCTGCCAAGGCATCAAGAAGCGCATCATCGATGGCAATGCGTCCAGCGACCAGGCCGAGGCCGCCGCCGCCCGCGTCGTTCCGCTGGCCGAAGCCGCCTGGGATTTTGCCCGCCAGGCCGGCGCCAAATAGCGCCTCAGATCCAAATCCAAAAAAATATCGATAGGGGAGACCTCCATGTCCTTGTTCAGCCTCGAAGGCCGTACCGCCATCATCACCGGCTCCTCCCGCGGGATCGGCCGGGCCATCGCCGAACAGTTCGCGGCCCAGGGCGGCAATGTCGTGATCTCCAGCCGCAAGGGGCCGGTCTGCGAGGAAGTCGCCGACGCCATCAATGAGAAGGGCCAGGGCAAGGCCATCCCCATCCCTGCCAGCATCTCGGACAAGGAGGCGCTGGAAGCCCTGGTCGCCAAGACGCGCGAAGCCTTCGGCAAGATCGACATCTGCGTCTGCAATGCGGCCTCGAACCCTTATTACGGCCCGATCGGCGGAATTTCCGACGAGCAGTTCCGCAAGATCCTGGACAACAACATCCTGTCCAATCACTGGCTCATGCAGATGTGTCTGCCCGACATGATCGAGCAGAAGAAGGGATCGCTGATCGTGGTCTCCTCGATCGGCGGTCTGCGCGGCTCGCCGACGATTGGCGCCTACAATGTCTCCAAGGCCGCCGACTTCCAGCTGGCGCGCAATTACGCCGTGGAATACGGCCAGCACAATGTCCGCACCAATTGCATCGCGCCGGGCCTGATCCGCACCGATTTCGCCAAGGCGCTGTGGGACAACCCCGCCGCCGAGAAAGCCTATAATTCCAGTCACCCGATGCGCCGGATCGGCCTGCCGGACGAGCTGGCGGGCGCGGCGGTCTTCCTGGCATCCGATGCCGGCTCCTACGTCAATGGCCAGATGATCGTCGTCGACGGCGGTTCCACGATATGAGCGCCGCCGCGATGAGCCTGGACGGCAAGGTCGCCCTGATCACCGGGGCGGCGTCGGGCATTGGCCGGGCCGCCAGCCTGATGTTCGCCGAGGCGGGCGCGAAGATCGTCGCCTGCGATCTCAGCGAGGCCGTGAACGAGACGGCACAGGCGGTCCGGGATGCCGGCGGTGAAGTCATGGCCGTCACCATGGATGCCGGATCAGAGCCCGATGTCATCGCCGCCGTGAAAGCCGCGACCGACAGCTATGGCGGACTGGATGTCCTGTTCGCCAATGCCGGGATCACCGGTGGTTTGCGGGGTTTCTTCGAGGGCACGCCGGAGGTGTGGGCCGAGACGCTGCGGGTCAACCTGATCGGCCCCTTCCTGGCCATCAAGCATGGCGCACCGGAAATCATGAAGCGCGGTGGTGGCTCCATCATCTGCACGGCCTCGGTGGCCGGCCTTCGCTTCGGCGCCGGCCCGGCCCAGTATTCGGCCTCCAAGGCAGGCGTGATCAATCTGGTCCAGACCGCCTGCCAGAGCCTGGCGGGCACTGGGGTGCGCGTGAATGCGGTCTGCCCCGGCCTGACCGAGACCGGCATGACCAAGCCGGCCTATGACATGGCCCGCGCCGCCGGCAAGGAACACAAGATCGGCCAGATCAACCCGCTCCGCCGGGGCGGCCAGCCGGAGGAGATCGCCTCCATGGCGCTGTTTCTGGCCTCCGATGCGTCCTCCTATCTCAATGGACAGGCGATTGCCGTGGATGGCGGGCTGTCATCCTCGCACCCGGTCGCGCCGGGTACGGTGCGCGAGGTGGAAGAGGGCCTGAAGACGGTGCGCGAACCATGAGGGGCCGGATCATCACCCCTCCCGCTGGCATCATCCTGCTTTCCAATCCGACCCAGGAGGTCTGACCCATGCAGTACAGACAACTCGGTGACAGTGATCTGAGGATTTCCGAGATCGCGCTGGGCACCTGGCTGACCTTCGGGGTCGGCATCGAGCGCGACCAGGCCATTGCCAGTATCGACAAGGCCTTCGATCTCGGCATCAATTTCATCGATACGGCGAATGTCTATGGAACCGGCGCCGCGGAAAACCTGCTCGGCGAGGCCCTGAAGGACCGCGCCCGCGACAGCTATGTTCTGGGCACCAAGGTCTTTTTCCCGATGGAGGGTGGTGAGTACGGCCTGTCCAGGGCGCAGATCGAGAAACAGCTCGATGCCTCGCTCAAGCGCCTGGGCACCGATTACATCGATCTCTATCAGTGCCACCGCTATGACAAGAACACGCCGCTGGAAGAGACCATGGAGGCGCTCACCGCCGCCGTGAAATCCGGCAAGGTGCGCTATATCGGCTTTTCCGAATGGTCACCCACGAATATCCAGGCCGCCCTTGACCTGGCCGGCGTCGAGAAATTCGTGTCCAGTCAGCCGCAATACTCCCTGCTCTGGCGCCGGCCGGAGGAGAAGGTCATTCCCCTGTGCGCCGCCAACGGGATTTCCCAGGTCGTCTGGTCGCCGCTGGCCCAGGGCGTACTGTCGGGCAAATACCTGCCGGGTCAGCCCCTGCCGGCCGACAGCCGCGCGGCCCATGACACGATGGGTGAGCGCATGGAGCACTGGCTGCGGCCGGAAGTGATCGAGGCGGTCCACGCGATGAAACCCCTGGCCGAGGAAGCCGGTGTCAGCCTGGCACAGTTCGCCCTGGCCTGGGTGTTGCGCGAGCCGAATGTTGCGGCCGCCATTGTCGGTGTCAGCCGGCCCGAGCAATTGGAACAGAATGCGGCGGCATCGGGCCTGAAGATCGATCCGGCCCTGTTTGAAAAAGCCGAAGCCCTGGCAGAGGAGATACCTGCATCGTGAGCCTGGTCGATATCCTGTCCACAGCGGAAACCGGCGATAACAGCCTGGCCGCGCGGATCCCCGATAACTGGATGCAGGGCCGCACGGCCTATGGCGGGCTCAGCGCAGCCCTCGCCTTGGAAGCGGCCTTGCGCTCCCAGGATGATTTGCCGCCCCTGCGCTCCGCACAGATCGCTTTTGTCGGGCCGCTGGCCGGTGAGGTCGAGGTGAAGACCGAGCTTCTCCGGCGCGGCCGGACGGCGGCCTTCATCGAGGCCAATGTCTATGGCGATGGCAAGCTGGGTCTGAAAGCGCTCTTCGTCTTCATGACGGCGCTGGAGTCTTCCATCGACTATGCCGATACGGCCCGGCCGGAGGCCCCGGACTTTGCCGACGCGGCTCCCGCGCCGACCCATCCGGATCCGAAATTCTTCACCAACAACATGGAATTCCGCCATGCCCTGCCGATCGAGGAACGGCATGCGCCGGACTTCATGCGCTGGGTGCGGCTGAAAGAGCGCGACGGGCTTCATCCCATGGTCGAGATGATGGCCATTGGCGACGCCATGCCGCCGGCGGCCATGGCCCTGTTCAAACAGCCCGGCCCGATCAGTTCCATGACCTGGCAGGTCAATCTGCTCACGCCGAACCCGGTGACGACGGATGGCTGGTGGCTGACCCGTTCGACGGCCGATCTGGCGCGGGAGGGCTCCTCCAGCCAGGTCATGCAGGTCTGGAATGCCGATCGCACCCCGGTCATCACCGGCATGCAGAGCGTCGCGATCTTCGTCTGACCCGACCGTCTCGGACGAACAACAAAAAACGGGCGGTCCCTTCAAGGGGCCGCCCGTCTTGTTTGGCGTGGGGAGGGATCAGTCCGCGCCGTGCAGCTCCGCCTGGGCACCGACGAAGTCGATCAGATCGCCCTGGACGATACCGAAATCGATCAGGTGCAGACCCCAATCGGCCAGGATGGCTCCGTCCGGAGTCATCACATCGCCGACAATCGTGTCGGTGCGCGGGTCGGACGGATCGCCGTGGACGGTCAGCGCCAGATACTGGCCGCTTTCATTGTCCAGGCATTCGCCCGAGAGCAGGCCGGGGACCTTGACGAAGGGCGTCTCGATCTCCGGACCGCCCTCGACCCAGTCGCCCATCACGCCGGAGGAGGTGAAGGCGCTGCGCGTGTTGAGATAGGCGTCGAACTCCACATTGCCCTCGGTGCCCGGCAGGTCGGCCGGATTGGTGCACACCACCCGGGTGTCCGGATCGCCGGAATTGGCAAAGCGCGAGCCTTCCGGCGGCGGCGCGTCCGCGCGGAAACTGACATAGGCGATCACGCAGCCGGTATCTTCCGGACCCGTGCAGGGCGCGACGGACTGGAAGGAGCCACCAGTGGCCGCATCGACCGGCTGGGTCACATTGAATCCGATCAGCAGGGCGGACAGCATCTGGTCCTGCAGCGGCGTGCCGTCGATCTCGCGGGCCACCAGCTGGGTCAGCATGCGCGTGCCCTGGGAGTGGCCGATCAGAACGAAGGGCCGGCCATCATTGTCGTTTTCCATGTAATGGCGGAAGGACGCCGCAACATCGAGATAGCCCATCACGCCATCGGCGCCGGTGTCGGTATTGCCCGCCATCATGGCGCGCAGCGCGGTCAGCGTGACCTGGCGATACATCGGCGCGAAGGGACGGCAGACCGAGTTGAAGCGCGCGAACTGGGCTTCGATCACCCGCATTTCCTCGTCATTGGCGACGAGGTCGCTGTTCGGTGTCTCGTCATTGGAGACGGTCGGATAGACGTAGAAACAGTCGATCGCCGGGTCTTCGGCGATGACGTGCGGCTCGATGGTGGTGCTGCCATCGGCCTCGATCACCGTGGCATCGATATTCACTGCGCAGGCATCTTCGCGGCCCGGGCGGCACAGCCAGTGGCTGGCTTCGTCATAATCCGGCGGCATGTATCCGGCCGGTTGGGCCAGGCTGGTCACTCCGGCGGCCATAAGGCTGGCAAGCAGGCTCATTGGTATCACTCCCCTTGAATGAGACCGGCCCGGTTTTCCGGGTCCGGTGACTGGTCGTTCTCGTGTGAAAAGGCGGTCAGGCCACCCCGGCGGCCTCGCGGGCCTCGATCTCGGCGTCGAACATGGGTTTGAGGTCGCTCTTCATGATCTTGCCATTGGCATTGCGCGGCAGGGTCTCCTCGGAGAAGAGGATCCGCACCGGCACCTTGAATCCGGCCAGATGCTCGCGCACCCAGGCCTGGAGTTCCGCCTCGGTCGCCGATTGGCCCGGGGCCAGGTGGACCACGGCGGCGGGTTCCTCGCCCAGCGTGCGGTGCGGGATGCCGATCAGGGCGGCATCGGTCACGGCGGGATGGTCATAGAGAACATTCTCCACCTCGGTGGAATAGATGTTCTCGCCGCCGCGGATGATGATGTCCTTGGCGCGGTCGACGATGAAGCAGAAGCCCTCCTCGTCCAGCTTGGCCAGGTCGCCGGTCTTGATCCAGCCATCGACAAAGGTCTCTGCCGTGGCCTCCGGATTGTTCCAATAACCCGCCACGATCTGCGGCCCGCGGGCCCACAGCTCGCCCACTTCACCGACCGGCAATTCGCGCGATCCGTCCGGACTCATGATCTTGAGGTCGGACACCGGGACGGCCGGGCCGCAACTGTCGGGCCGGTTGAGATAGTCCTCGGAGGAATGGCTGGTCACCGTGGCCGAGGTTTCCGTCATGCCCCAGCCATTGCCGGGCAGGGCGCCGAAGACCGACTTGATCTTGCGCACCAGGTCGGGCGCCGAGGGCGCGCCGCCATAGGCGATCGCTTCCAGCGAGGAGAGGTCATACTTCTCGCGGTCCGGATGCTCGATCAATTGCCAGGCAATCGTCGGGACGCCGCCGGTCGTGTTGACCTTTTCCGTCTCGATGATCTGGAAAGCCTTCACCACATCCCATTTGTGCATGAACACCATCGTATTCCCGGCGAAGATCGTCCCCATCAGTCCGGCATTGCAGGCCGTGACGTGGAAGAGCGGGATCACCGTCAGGGAGACTTTCGGCGTCGGTTCCGGCGGCATCTCGCCGCGGCGCAGGCAGGAGCGTGCGGCGGCATAGCCCGAGGACAGGATGTTGGTGAGGATATTGCGGTGTGTGCCCAGCGCGCCCTTGGGATTTCCGGTCGTGCCCGAGGTGTAGAAGATCGTCGCCGGATCATCCGGGGCGATCTCGACCTGGGGCAGGTCCTGGTCTTTCAGGCCGGGATAATCCTTCGGGCCACCGATCACGTCTTCCAGGCGGCGGGCCGGTGCGGCCAGCGGCGCGTCCGAGCGCGAGACCAAGACCTGTTCCAGATCCGGCAGTTCGGTGAGGCTGGGGGCGATACGCTCCCAGCGTTCCGCATCGCAGACCAGGACTTTGGCACCGGAATTCTTCAGCCCGTAGGCTAGTTCCGAGCCGGTCCACCAGGCATTCAGCGGCACGATGATCGCGCCCAGGCTGGTAACGGCAAAGAAGACGACCGGCCATTCCGGCAGATTGCGCATCGTCAGGGCGACGCGGTCGCCCTTGGTGACGCCCAGCTCCTGCAGCTCGTGCGCCAGGGCCGCGACGGCCTTGAACCAGGCCGCATAGGTGACCCGCTCATCCTCATAGATGGTGAAAAGCCGGTCGCCATGCGTGGCGCCATGGCGCGCCAGTTCCGGCAGGGCAGGCAGCGCATTTTTCCAGGTGCGTGTCGGAACACCGCGAATTTCCACGGTCTCCATCTCGAACCGCATCTCCGGTGCGCACAAGGCGTCCTGGATCTGGTCCAGCGAGGCTTTGGGCCAACCTTCGGGCAATTGGTATGCTGGCGCCGCGTCGGGCGCGTCGTCTGTCTTTTCCATCCCCGGCAATCCTGTTTTCGGTTTGCTATTATCTTTGTAGGGCAAACAATACGGTGAGACCTGAAAACCTACAAGGGAATATGCCCAACGCCGATGAATGTCGGTGCTTGCTTTGTGTATCGAATACAGGGTATGCGTCTTCGCTGATTGGCCCCGGCGCGCCTGCGCGTCCATATTGGGGGTCGTTATCCGCTGAGTTCAGGCGCTGCGCCGTCGAAAAAGAATTGATGAGGGAGAGACAGGCATGTCCGTGATCACCACTCGCAAGGACGGGGACGTCCTGGTCGTTACGTCCAACAATCCGCCGGTCAATGCGCTGGGCCAGGCCGTCCGTGCCGGGCTCGCCGAGGCCATCCAGGAAGCCTCGGCCGATGACGCCATCAAGGCGGTCGTGATCACCTGCGAAGGCCGCACCTTCTTCGCCGGCGCCGATATCACCGAATTCGGCAAGCCGCCGGTCGGCCCCTCCCTGCCGGAAGTCGTCGACGCCATCGAAGCCAGCGCCAAGCCGGTCGTCGCGGCGATTCACGGCACCGCCCTGGGCGGCGGGCTCGAGGTCGCGCTGGCCTGCCATTACCGGATCGCTGTAGCCTCGGCCAAGCTGGGCCTGCCGGAAGTGAAGCTGGGCATCCTGCCGGGCGCCGGCGGAACGCAGCGCCTGCCGCGCGTGGTCGGTGTCGCCGACGCCCTGCCGATGATCGTCACCGGCAATCCGATTTCAGCGTCCAAGGCCGAAGGCATCGGCCTGGTCGACAAACTGGTTGCCGAGGATGACCTGGCTGGTTCCGGCGTCGCTTTCGCCCGCTCCGTGGCGGACAAGGGTGATCACCCGGTCTCCTCCACCCGCACGGACAAGATCAAGGACATCCCGTCCGACAGCGATTTCTTCGACGAGTTCCGCAAGGCCCAGATGCGCCGCATGAAAGGGTTCGAGGCTCCGGAAGCCTGCATCGAGGCCGTGAAGGCCGCGATCGACCTGCCCTATGCCGAGGGCGTCAAGAAAGAGCGCGAACTGTTCGGCAAGCTGGTCTCGGGCACCCAGTCCAAGGCCCTGCGCCATGTCTTCTTTGCCGAGCGCGCGGCCGCCAAGATCGACGATATCCCGAAGGATACGCCGCTCATCCCGATCAAGAAGGTCGGCATTCTCGGTGCCGGCACGATGGGGGGCGGCATCGCCATGAATTTCCTCACCGCCGGCTATGCGGTGACCATTGTCGAGCGGCAGCAGGAAGCGCTGGACCGCGGTGTCGCCATCATCCGCAAGAATTACGAGCGCTCGGCTGCCAAGGGCCGCTTCACCGAGGCCCAGGTCAAGGGCGCGATGGATCTGCTCACCCCGACGCTGGACTATAATGACCTGGCCGATTGCGACCTGGTCATCGAGGCCGTGTTCGAGAACATGGATGTGAAGAAAGAGGTCTTCCGCACGCTGGACGGCATCGTCAAACAGGGTGCGATCCTGGCCTCCAACACCTCCTATCTCAATGTCGACGAGATGGCCGCCGAGACCAAACGTCCGGGCTCCGTGCTCGGCCTGCACTTCTTCTCGCCGGCCAATGTCATGCGCCTGCTGGAGATTGTCCGCGCCGAGAAGACCGAGCCGGCCGTGCTCAAGACGGCGATGGATCTGTCCAAGAAGATCGGCAAGGTCGCCGTCGTGGCCGGGGTCTGCTTCGGCTTCATCGGCAATCGCATGCTCTCCCCGCGCCAGCGTGCCGCCCAGGCCATGCTGCTCCAGGGCGCCATGCCGTGGGATGTCGACAAGGCGCTGACCGATTTTGGCATGCCGATGGGCCCCTTCCAGATGTCCGACCTCGCCGGTCTGGACCTGGGCTGGGACAAGGCCAACTCCAAGAGCGAGACCATTCGCGACGTGCTCTGCGAACGCGACCGCCGTGGCCAGAAGACCGGCAAGGGCTTCTATGATTACGACGAGAACCGCCGCGCCATCCCGTCCGATGAAGTGGCCGAGGTGATCAAGGAATTCGCCGCCAAGTCCGGTCTGGAACAGCGCAGCTTCTCCCCGGATGAAATCCGCGAAGCCCTGCTCTTCCCGATGATCAATGAGGGCGCCAAGATTCTCGAAGAAGGCATGGCCCAGCGCGCCTCCGACATCGATACGGTCTGGATCAATGGCTATGGCTGGCCGGCCTATACGGGTGGTCCCATGTTCTGGGCCGACACGATCGGTCTCGACAAGGTTGTCGCTGGCCTCAAGGCCCAGGGCGCCGAGGTCTGCAAACTCCTGGAAGACAAGGCCGCCAAGGGCGAGACGTTCAACTAGGACTGCTGAGGTTTCTCCTCGCCCTTGATGGGCGAGGGGGACCGCGCGCATGCGCGGTGGAGTGGGTGACAGTCAAAGAGTTGGAAAGCGCTCTGCGCTTTCACCCCTTCCGGCTCGTCGCTTCGTGTCGACCCACCTTCCCCGTCAAGGGGAAGGTGGGGCGCTTGATTCCAGCGCCGCCAATTCCGCCAAAATCTCATCCGTATGTTCACCCAGGCCCGGGCAGCGGCCGGTTTCGCCAATCGGCGCATCGGAAAAGCGCATGGGTGAGCGGATGCCGGGAATGTCGTCCCGCTCGATGACCAGTCCGCGATAAACCGCCTGCGGGTCCTGGAGTGCCTCTTCGACCGTGTTGATCGGTCCGGCGGGAATGCCTTTCTCTTCCAGCGCGGTCAGCCAGTGTTCGCGCGTCCGGTGCTGCATGAGATCCGCGATACGGCCGGTGATGTCCGCCCGGTTCTCCACGCGCTGGGCATTGGTGCGGTTGGCCGCGAGGACGTCCTCGCCCAGTTCCAGCAGGTCCGCCAGGCGTTCGAACTGGCCGTCATTGCCGCAGGCGATGATGATGTGTCCGTCCGAGCAGGGAAATTCCTGATAGGGCACGATGGACGGGTGGGCATTGCCGATGCGCTTCGGCGTCCGGCCGGTGGCGAGATAATTCATCGCCTGATTGCCCAGCACACCGATCATCGTGTCCAGCAGCGCCATGTCGATATGCTGGCCCTTTCCGGTCCGCTCGCGCTGGGCGAGGGCGGCCTGGATGGCGATCGTGCCGTAAAGCCCGGTGAAGACATCGGCGAAGGCGACGCCGAGGCGTTGGGGCGGGCCATCGGCCTCGCCGGTCAGATCCATCACGCCGGACATGGCCTGGATGGCCAGGTCATAGCCGGCCCGGTGTGCATAGGGTCCGTCCTGGCCGAACCCGGTCACCGAACAATAGACCAGGCGCGGATTGCGGGCCTTGAGGCTCTCATAGTCGAGCCCGTACTTGGCGAGCCCGTCGACCTTGAAATTCTCGATCACCACATCGGCATGGTCGATCAGGCGTTTCACCGTCTCCAGCTGTTCCGCGTCGTGATAGTCCGCGATCATGGACCGCTTGCCGCGATTGCAGGAGTGGAAATAGGCGGCCGAGCGCCCGCTTTCATGCTCGATCCAGGGCGGGCCCCAGGTGCGGGTATCGTCGCCGGCGGGGGCCTCCACCTTGATCACATCGGCGCCCAGATCGGCCAGGGTCTGGCCGATCCACGGGCCGGCCAGGATGCGGGCCAGTTCGACGACGCGCAGGCCCGCCAGCGGCGTCCCGCTCATTGGTGCAGCTCGCCCGGCTCCAGGAAGGGCGCCGCGTCCAGCGCCTCGGCATCCATCAGTTCGGCGATGCGCTGCAGCGAAGCGATCAGCATGTTCTGCTCCCAGGGCTGCAGGGTGCGGAAGGAGCGCAGGAAGCCGGCCTGCAGCAATTCGGGCGAACTCTTGCTCGCCTCGATACCCTTGGCCGTCAGCTTGGCCATTACGACGCGCTTGTCGGTATCGCTCTTCACCCGCTCCACCAGACCGGCCTGGACCAGGCGGTCCAGGATGGAAGTGATGGTCGCCTGGCTCAGCGACACGGCGCGCGCAATCGCGCTGGGCGACATGTCGCCCTGCTTGTGCAGGGTGTCGATGACCACCAATTGCGGCGCCGTCAGCCCGGTCGCTTTCACGAGGCGCTTGGACTGGAGATCAATGGCGCGGGTGATGCGGCGCAGGGCCACTAGGATTTCGTCGTGATCGCTCATGCTTGCCTGGCTGAACCTGTTTTCTTTTCCTTTATCGCCGCTTTGCCGGCTTTCCAACTCTCATACCGCGCTAGGCCCGGAAATATTTCGAACACGCAGCATATTTCGATGCGAATTTCCTTCAGCGTCGAAGCAGTGATTTGGTTACTAGGTGTCGCATACATGTAACGGTTTCTGGAAAGTTTAGCAAAATCAACGGGAAAACCCGTGAGGTTCGTTATCAAATCTAAGTTTTCGCAAGTGCGGAAATGCTTCCAGCTCAAAGCAGGTCTGGTCAGGCCGGGCCGGACTGGCTAGATCGGTCGTTAATTCCATACCGTAACAGTGAAAACAGGGGCTGCATCCGCATCATGCTGAAGCAAAGAGCACTGACGACCACCATTCTCTCCGCCGCCGCTTTCTCCATCCTGGGGACGGCTGCCGCTCATGCGCAGGTCGACGTCGTGACCGTCACCGCGACCAAGCGCGAAACGAGCACGCAGGACATTCCGCTCGCCGTCAACGCGATGAATGAAGAGACGCTGGACGAACTCGGCGTCGACGTGTTCACCGACTATCTGCAACAACTGCCGGGCGTCACCGCCGGCGGCTCCGGCCCCGGCCAGTCCACGATCTATATCCGCGGCCTCGCGTCCACCACGCCGAACCTGACCACGGCCGGTGTCGCCGGTCTGGCCCCGAACGTGGCGCTCTATCTCGACGAGCAGCCGGTGTCGCAGCCGGGCCGTAACCTGGACGTCTATGCCGCCGATCTGGCGCGCGTCGAGGTCCTGCCGGGACCGCAGGGCACGCTCTATGGTGCATCCTCGCAGGCCGGTACGGTCCGCCTGATCACCAATCGTCCGGATCCGTCCGCCTTCTACGCCTCCACGAACTTCGCCGTGTCCTTCACGCAGGACGGTGAGATGTCGAACAAGGCCGAAGCCGTCGTGAACGTTCCGGTCGCCGACAATTTCGCACTGCGCGGTGTCGTCTATGTCGACCAGCAGGGCGGCTATATCGACAATGTCCCGGGTGTCGTGAACGCGTCGGAATCGGCCCGTTTCCGCCCGGCCGGCACGGTCCGCGCCAATGGCGTTCCGGTCAGCGCCACGCGCGCCGGCTTCCAGTCGACCGCCGATCTGTCCGGCGTCACCTTCCTGGACGCCAACAATTCGGACCTGCTGGAAAAGAACTTCAACGATTCCACCTATTCCGGCTTCCGCATCAGCGCGCTGTATGACTTCAATGCCGACTGGTCCCTGACCGTCATGCACATGCAGCAGCAGCTGGACTCCGAAGGCGTCTTCTTCGTCGATCCGACCCTGGACGACCTGGAAGTCTCGCGCTTCGAGGAAGACGAGCTGGACGACTACTTCCACAACACGAGCTGGACCCTGGAAGGCCGCCTCGGCGCCCTGGAAATGGTCTACACCGGTGCTTACACCGACCGTGAAACCGACCAGCGGGTCGACTACACCGACTATCTCTTCGTCGGTCAGTACCTGCCCTATTACATCTGTGATGGCTCTGTGACCTATCCGGGCGCTGCCGCCCCGTCGGGCACGTGTCAGGCCCCGAACCTGTTCGTGAACTCCGGGACGAATACCAGCGTGTTCACGCAGGAACTGCGCTTCAACACGCCGGAAGATCGCCGCATCCGCGCGACCTTCGGTGGTTTCTACTCCGACATGGAAATCGCGGAGCTGAACGACTTCACCTATCCGGGGTCCGAATACGCCATTTCCTTTGACGGCGTGACGACCGGCTTCGGTCCGAACTATCCGCTGACCAATATCGACGCGACCGGCCCTGTCGGCGACGCCTCGGACGGCTACTTCTCCGATCCGGGCCCGTTCCCCGCCGGTGTGATCTTCCGGAACGACGTGCTGCGCACGGACACCCAGTTCGGCTTCTTCGGTGAGACCACGTTCGACATCACCGAGCAGTTCTCGCTGACCGTCGGCGCCCGCTATTACGACATCGAGGTTGACCTGCAGGGCAGCGCCAACTCGTCCTTTGGCAATTTCGGCGCGACCACGGACGCCCAGCTGTTCGGCACGAACATCTCCGCGCTCTATGCCTCGGACAATCCGTTCGGCAATCCGGATGCGGCCGCCACTGACGGCTTCATCTTCAAGGGGACGCTGGAATGGCGCCCGACCGATACGACGCTCTTCTACGCGACCGTGTCGGAAGGCTTCCGTCCGGGTCTCCTGAACCGTCCGGGTGGCGCAGCAGGCCCCGGTGGCTACACCGTGCCCTACGCCCTGGATACGGATGACGTGACCAATTACGAATTTGGCTGGAAGACTGACCTCTTCGACAACCAGCTGCGCTTCAACGGCAACGCCTTCTTCGTCGAGATCGAAAATCTGCAGACCACGATTTTCGACCCGTCCATCACCAACCTCTTCTTCTCGGATAATGCGGCCAACGCCGAAATCCGCGGTGTCGAAGGTGACGTGACCTGGGCGCCGGCCGACATTGAAGGTCTGACGGTTGTCGGTGCCTTCTCCATTCTCGA
Source organism: Maricaulis alexandrii (assembly GCF_005871165.1). Taxonomy (GTDB): domain Bacteria; phylum Pseudomonadota; class Alphaproteobacteria; order Caulobacterales; family Maricaulaceae; genus Maricaulis; species Maricaulis alexandrii. The sequence goes on from NZ_SWKP01000005.1 coordinate 550,270, forward strand.
CACCGAGATCACGGAAGTCCTGACGCCGACCAATGACGTTGTCGCCGGTTCCGAGCTGGCCTTCGCGCCGAGCTATCAGGCCAACCTCCGGGCCCGCTATGAGTGGTATCTGGACAATGGCATGATGGCGCACGTGATGCCGCAGATCACCATCACCGACGACAGCTGGTCCGACGTGATCGAGATCAACAAGGCGGAGATCGAGGGCTATGCCTCGCTGAACTTCTCCACCGGTCTGACGGGTGACAACTGGTCGGTCGAAGTCTTCGCCGACAACCTCACCAATGAGCGTGGCGAGATGGCGAACAATTTCGTCTTCGACCGCGAACAGGTGACGATCATTCGTCCGCGAACCGTCGGCGTGCGTGTCGGGGTGCAGTACTAGGCCCTGACAAGAGCTTGGCCAAAAGCCAAAATGGAAAGCGTCCCTGCAAGGGGACGCTTTCTGCGTTCTTCAAGACCGGCGGAGCCCGATAGCGTGTCAGAGGAAACGGACAGTCATGTCCAGGCGCTGAATACGGCGCAAAAACAGATGTATGAGAACCGGTTCGATGCCGCGCTGGAGACGCTCCGGCCCGTGCTCGAGGCAGAACCGGATCATACCGATGCACTCTACATGCAGGCGGTTTGCTGCCGCTATCTCCAGCAATTCGATGCCGCCCAGGCGGCGCTTGACCGGATCAAGCGGACCGCACCGGATTTCGGACGCGCCTTCCAGGAAGAAGGGCACCTCCTGCGCCAGCGTGGCGAGACCGGTCGTGCCCTGACCGCCTATCAGCGTGCCTGCCAGTTCAATCCGGCCCTGATCGCCAGCTGGCGGGCCCAGGCCGAATTGCTCCAGGCTGCCGGCCGTCCCGAGGAATCGCGGCTGGCTGCGGCCCAGGCTGATCGGGTCAGCGCGCTGCCGCGCGAGCTGATCTCGGTCACCCATCTCCTGCACGAGGGCAAGCTGCTCAAGGCGGAGAAGCTCTGCCGCGCCTTCCTCCAGAAAACCCCGCACCATGTCGAGGGGATGCGTCTCCTGGCGGAACTGGGCAACCGGTTCGGCGTGCTCGAGGACGCGGATTTCCTGCTGGAAAGCGCGATCGAGTTCGATCCGGACAATCCGCAATTGCGGCTCGACCACATCCAGATCCTGCGCAAGCGGCAGAAGTTCGAAGCCGCCCTGGCCCAAGCCCGGCATCTCTACGAAACCGAGCCGGACAATCCGCTCTTCCAGTCCCACTTTGCCATCGAGAGCATGCAGACCGGGCATTACCAGCGCGCGCTGGACCTGTTCGACCAGGTGCTCGAACGCCTGCCCCAGGACCCGGCGACGCACACCTCGCGCGGTCATGCCCTCAAGACGCTGGGCCGCCAGGACGAAGCCGTGGCGGCCTATCGCCGGGCCTACAGCGCCCAGCCGGATTATGGCGATGCCTGGTACGGGCTCGCCAATCTGAAGACCTACCGTTTCACCGATGAGGAGATTGCCGGCATGCAGGCCCAGGAGGCCTCGCCCGATCTCACCTTCGCCAATCGCATCCATCTCTGCTTTGCACTGGGCAAGGCTTTCGAGGATCGTAAGGACTATGACGCGTCCTTTGCCTATTACGAGCGCGGCAATGCGCTGAAAAAGCTCCAGACCCGCTATACGGCGGAGCAGATGGACGAAGAGCTCGAGGCGCAGGCGAGCCTGTGCACGCCGGACCTGTTTGCCAAACAGGGCGGCAAGGGCTGCGATGCGCCGGACCCGATCTTCATTGTCGGACTGCCGCGGGCCGGCTCCACCCTGCTGGAGCAGATCCTGGCCTCGCACAGCCAGGTCGATGGCACGCTGGAATTGCCCAACATCCTGGCCCTGTCGCACCGCCTGCGTGGCCGCAACCGCTCCGACCGGACGCGCTATCCGCGCATCCTGAACGAGCTGGAGGCCGATCAGCTGCGCGAGCTGGGCGAGGACTATATCGAGAATACCCGCATCCACCGCGCCGGTGCGCCCTTCTTCACCGACAAGATGCCGAACAATTTCCGGCATATCGGCCTGATCAAGCTGATCCTGCCCAATGCGAAGATCATTGATGCCCGCCGCGAGCCCATGGCCTGCTGCTTTTCCGGCTTCAAACAGCTCTTCGCCGAGGGCCAGGAATTCACCTACGGGCTCGAGGAAGTCGGCCGCTATTACCGCGGCTATGTCGAGCTGATGGAGCATTGGGACCGGGTCCTGCCCGGCGAGATCCTGCGCGTGCAGTACGAGGATGTCGTGGCTGATCTGGAGACCCAGGTCCGCCGCATCCTGGATTTCTGTGGCCTGCCCTTCGAACAGGCCTGCCTGGATTTCCACGCCACCGAACGGGCGGTGCGCACCGCCAGTTCCGAACAGGTCCGCCAGCCCATCAACACGAAGGGGATCGAGCAATGGCGCCATTTCGAGGCGCATCTCGATCCGCTCAAACAGGCGCTGGGCCCGGCGCTCGAGACCTATCGCACACCCGCCTGACACCGACGCGAAAGCGAGGATTGATCTCCATGCGAAGAATAGAACCTGCCGTCTTTTTCCCTGCTGCCATCCTTGTGTTTGTGGGAGTCGCCTATTCCGTTCTCGCCGGTGAGCAGGCCGAGCACATCTTTTCCCAGATCCAGATCGCCATCACCGAAACCACGGGCTGGCTCTACACGGTCGGGGTCGGCTTTTTCCTGGTGGCCTTGCTGATCGTCGCCTTCTCCGACTGGGGGCGGATCAAGCTGGGGCCGGACGACAGCATGCCGGAATACGGGTTCGCCTCCTGGTTCGCCATGCTGTTCTCGGCCGGGATGGGGATCGGCCTCATGTTCTTCGGGGTCGCCGAACCCCTGACCCACTTCCTGGTCCCGCCGGAAGGTGATCCGGAAACGGTGGAGGCCGCGCGCCAGGCGATCATCCTGACCTTCTTCCACTGGGGTGTGCATGCCTGGGGCATCTATGTCGTGGTCGGTCTCAGCCTGGCCTATTTCACCTATCGCCACGGCCTTCCCCTGACCATCCGCTCCGCCCTGTATCCGCTGATCGGGGACCGGATCTATGGCTGGATGGGACATACGGTCGACACGATCGCCGTGCTCGGGACGCTCTTCGGTGTTGCCACTTCGCTGGGCTTCGGCGTGACGCAGATCAATGCCGGTCTGAATACGCTGTTCGATATACCGATCTCCGAAACCGTCCAGCTGATCCTGATTGCGATCATCACCGGCCTGGCCACGATTTCCGTGGTCGCGGGCCTGGATGCCGGCATCAAGCGCCTCTCCGAGTTCAACCTCTACATGGCTGTGGCCCTGATCGCCTTTGTCTTCCTGGTCGGTCCGACGCTCTTCCTGATCTCGGCCTTCGTCCAGAATATCGGTGATTATCTCGACCAGTTCGCCACGCTGACCTTCAATCTCGATGCCTATGGTGACGGGGAATGGGTCGGATCATGGACCCTGTTCTACTGGGGCTGGTGGATTTCCTGGTCGCCCTTTGTCGGCATGTTCATCGCGCGGATTTCGCGCGGCCGCACGGTGCGCGAATTCATCTTCGGCGTTCTGATCGGCCCGACCCTGTTCACCTTCTTCTGGATGACGGTCTATGGCGACAGCGCCTTGCGTCTGGCCCTGGCCGGACAGGCCGACGCCATGCTCGACACGGTCCGCAATGGCACCAGTGAACTGGCGCTCTTTGCCTTCTTCGAACACCTGCCGCTGACGCCGATCATCTCGACCGTGGCCGTGATCCTGGTGGCCACCTTCTTCGTGACCTCCTCGGACTCCGGCTCGCTCGTGAAATCGACCCTGGCCTCCGGCGGGGCTCTGGAACCGCCGGTTTCCCAGCGCCTGTTCTGGGCCCTGCTGGAAGGCGTGGTTGCAGCCGTGCTTCTGGTGACCGGCGGCCTGGCGGCCCTGCAATCGGCGACGATTGCCGCCGCCTTGCCCTTCACCCTGGTCCTCATCCTTTCCTTCTTCGGTCTGATCCGGGCCTGGTCGCTGGAAACGGCGCGGCGGGCCGGTCGCAAGACGGCCGCCCAATTGCCGGTCGAAGGTGCGGCCATGCCCTGGAAGGCGCGGCTGAAGAACATGTTCTCCCGCCCCACGGGCAAGGAGGTCGACGCGTATATTGCCGGCACCGCCACCGACGCGCTGACCGAGGTCGCCGAGGAGCTGCGCTCCTATGGCTATGAGGTCGAGCAGGAGGGCGAGAAAGGCATGACCTCCTTGCGGGTGATGGATGCGGAGAAGCCGGAATTCCTCTTTAAGGTCCAGCGCATCCTCTATGACGCACCCTATTTCTCGACCCCGGAAGTCGAGAATGACGAGCGTTCCAATGCCGACAATGACGAGGATTATGCTCGCGCCGAGGTTTTCCTCTCCGATGGCGGGCAGCACTATTGCGTCTATGGATTCTCGAAAGTGCAGATCATCCGCGAAGTGTTGCGCAATTTCGAGCGTCACCTGCAATGGCTCTACCATATCGAGCATACCTGATCCGGCAATAACCGACTGGATTAATGGGTTTTTAAAGCGCACCAATCTAGCCTCTGCCCGAATTGGGACATCCGTTCCGCAACCGGGCAGGGGCAATCATGGCGTTTCGAAAACAATGGGTCGCAGCTCTGGTCCTGGCCGGGCTGGCCGGCCCGTCTGCGCTGGCCAATGGCTGGTCGGATGAGTGGGGCGGCAAGCTGCTCCTGACCCGCGGCATCTCCACCGTGGAGGGCGCGGGCGGCGGCGGCCTGGCGAGCTGGGCGCTGATCACCGGCAATGAGACCGAGCGCGGCATTGGCGGCACCGCCCATGCCAGCTGGGTCGAACTGCCCGATTACAGCTTTTCCGCCCAGGGTGTCGCCCTAGGTTTCCACGACCGGTTCGAACTGTCCTATACGCGCCAGGCTTTCGACACCGAAGCCGTGGGCGCTGCGCTCGGCCTCGGCCAGGGCTTCACCTTCGAACAGGATGTCTTCGGTGCGAAACTGCGCCTGTTCGGCGATGCGGTTTATGACCAGGACAGTTGGCTGCCCCAGATCGCCGCCGGCGTGCAATACAAGGTCAACAACCAGTCCGCTGTCCTCAACGCGATCGGGGCGCAGGATGATGAGGGCGTCGATCTCTATCTGGCCGCGACCAAGCTCTATCTTGATCGATCCCTCCTGCTGAACGCCACCGTGCGGGCCACCCGTGCCAATCAGCTCGGCATTCTCGGTTTCGGCGGGGATCTGGAGGACGATTATCAGTGGGCCGGCGAGTTCTCCGCCGGCTATCTGGTCAATCGCCGTCTCCTGATCGGCGCGGAATACCGCTTCAAGCCCGACAATCTGGGCCTTGCCGGCGAGGATGACTGGCTCGATGTCTTTGCCGCCTGGGCCGTGAATGAGCATCTCACCCTGACGGCCGCCTATGTGGACCTCGGCTCCATCGTGACCTTCGAGGACCAGCGCGGTCTCTACTTTTCCATTCAGGCCGGTTTCTAGGAGGCCGAGATGATGATCCGATCCCTGTTGCTTGCGGGCCTTTTTTCCGCCGGTCTGTCTGCCGCTGCCCTGGCCCAGTCGCATCCGCCCCACGCCCAGCCGGGCGAGCTGGAAGTGGACCCCTATACCGTGTCCGACGCCAATGCCGGGGCCGATCCGATCGAGGATGCGGATGTGTTCGTGGCCTTTGGCGGCGAGGCGGGGATTGCCCGCGTGGTCGACGGCCTGCTGGAACGGGTCCGGGAGGATGAGCGGATCGAGGGCATTTTCCGGGCCTCCGACTGGCCGCGCCTGCGCCGGACCCTGATCGAGCAATTCTGCTACATCCTCGGCGGGCCCTGCACCTATACCGGTCGTGACATGGCCTCGGTGCACCGCGATCACGGCATCACCACGCGCGAATTCAATGCGCTGGTGGAGAATCTCCAGGATGCCATGGATGCCGAGGGCATTCCCTTCGCCCTCCAGAACCGGCTTCTGGCCCGGCTTGCTCCGATGCATCGCGATGTCGTCACCCGTTAGGCTTTACGCGATCTCAAGACCGCTCTGCTCTATTGGGGCTATGATGCGTTTGCTTAGCCTTTTGGCCGCGCTGCTTGTGTCCGGTCAGGCCGCCGCCGAAGACGTGACCGTCCGGGTCACCACGCCGGCCGGAGAGCCCGTTGCCCATGCCGTGGTCAGCCTGCCGGGCGCCTTGCCCGCTTCGCCGGCGGACGTGGTCCATGAAATGGCCCAGGAAGACCTCCGGTTTGATCCCTTTGTCCTGGTCGTGCCGCAGGGGGCCGAAGTGGTCTTCCCCAATCGCGACCGGGTCCGGCACCACGTCTATTCCTTCGCGCGCGACAATGCCTTCGAGCTGGAACTCTATGGCCGCGAGCAGGAACGCAGTGTCGTTTTCGACGCCCAGGGCAATGTCCCGATCGGCTGCAATATCCATGACAATATGATCGCCTATATCCGTGTCGTGGATACGCCCCACGCTGTGGTGACGAATGCTGACGGCGTGGCGGTTCTGGAGGGTGTGGCGGCCGGGCCCGTCACGGTCTGGCACCCTTATGCCAATGCCGAGAACAATCGGCTCGTCCTCGATGCGCCCGCCGATGGCAGCACGCTGGATGTGACCCTCGACGTCCACGGGCGGCGATAGGTCCGCCATGCGCTTCCGCTCCCTCCGGACCAAGCTCGCCGTGATCTATGCGGGCCTGTTCGCCCTCGTCATGCTGGCGGCGGCAGCAGCCTCTTTCTATACCGTACAGCGCAATGCGACCCGGCTGGTCCAGGACGAGATGGCCGCCATGGCCGCCGTGTTCGACCGGATCTGGGCCCTCAATGCCCGCCAGATGGGCGATGCCGCCGACATCCTGTCGCGGGATTTCGGTTTCCGGGCTGCTGTGGCGACGCGCGACGTTCCGACCATCGAGTCGGCCCTGGACAATCTGCGCCAGCGCTTTGAATTCGACATTGCCTTCGTTATCGACCAGCAGGGCCAGGCCATCGGTGCCGGCGACATCCTGTCGGGGGAGACCATCCGCCTGATCGAGACCAGCCTGGAAGCCCGCGAGACGCCGGGCGGGGTGGTGGTGCTGGACGGATCAGCCTTTCATGCCGTGGCCCGCCCGGTACGCGCGCCCGATCATGTCGGCTGGGTGGTGTTCGCCTACAGCCTGTCGAGCCAGGGCCTCAATGACCTGACGGAACTGTCTGCCATTCCGCTGGAGGCGCGCCTGTTCTGGTCTGCCGGCGATGCGGGCTGGCAGGCCTCACGCAGCGATGGCGATGATTGGCGCAACCTTTTGGGCGAGACGCCCGGCGAACAGGATGTCGGCTATTCCCTGGATCGCGAGCATCTGGTCAGTGCCATTGCCGTCGACAGTCTCTCCGACACGATGTCGGCCGTCCTTGTCCTGCAATACCCGGTCGCCCAGGCCATGGCGCCTTTCCGCACCATGATGCTGGGTCTGCTCGCCGCCGGCCTGGCCGGACTGGCCATCATCCTGGTCGGCAGCTGGCTGATTGCCCGCGGCCTGTCGCGGCCGCTGCAGGCGCTCGAGGCCGCCGCCGGCCGTCTGGCCAAGGGCGAGGCCACCAGTGTCGCCGCGCCCGGCCAGGACGAGATTTCCCGCCTGGCCCACAGTTTCAACACGATGGGCGAACAGATCGCCGCGCGTGAAAAGCGCATCACCCATCTGGCCCTGCATGACCCGGAGACCGGCCTGGCCAACCTCCAGGCGCTGGAACAGGCCGTGCGCGACCTGTCCGACCAGGGCGAGGCCGAGCAGGTTTTCGCCATTGCGGTGGGGATAGACCGTTTCCACCAGGTTCGCGGGGCGATCGGGTTTGCCCTGTCCTCCCAGATGATCGTCGATCTGGCCGCGCGCCTGGAACAGGTCTGTCCGGATGTCTGCCTTGGCCGGGTCGCCACCGATTCCATCGGTCTCGTCCTGCGGGCCGAGCATGCTGCCACCGTGGAGGCCGTCGCCCGCCAGATCGTCGACCTGGCCAATACGCCGGTCACCCTGCGCGATGAGCCGGTCGATCTGCACGCCACGATCGGAATCGCTTCGCTGGCGGATACCCGGCAGGCTGGCCTGACCGTGATCGAGTGCGCCGGTGTCGCCATCGACCAGGCCCGCCAGGCGCAACAGCGTTTCGCCCGTTTTGACGGCACCGCCTATGGCGATCCGACCCGGAAGCTTTCCCTGATGAGCCGCATGTCCGCCGGTCTGAGCGCCGGGGATCTCTATCTGAGCTATCAGCCCAAATATGATTTTCGCACCCGGAGCATCCGGTCCTGTGAGGCCCTGATCCGCTGGGAAGACCCGGAGCGCGGTTTCATCGGTCCGGATGACTTCATCCCCATGGCCGAGGAAACCGGCCATATCCTGCCCCTGACGGAATGGGTGCTGGACCGGGCCATTGCCGACCAGGTGCGCCTGAAAGCGGCGGGTTTCGACATCCAGATCGCAATCAATATCTCCGGTCGCCTGATCTCCGATCCGCGCTTCATCGACACGGCGCTCGACCGTCTGCGCGGCCGCGCCGGCCGGATCTGTTTCGAGATCACCGAAACCGCCGTCATCGACAATCCCGACCAGGCGCTGGCGCAAATGGAGCGTCTGCGGGAGGCGGGGATTGTGATTGCCATCGATGATTATGGCTCCGGCCTGTCCTCCCTGGCCTATCTGCGCTCGATCCCGGCCGAGGAGCTGAAGATCGACAAGGCCTTTGTGCTCAATCTCGATGAGTCCCGCGAGGACCGGCTGCTGGTGAAGTCCACCATCGACCTGGCGCACTCGCTGGGGCTGAAAGTGGTGGCAGAAGGCGTGGAAACCGCGGAATCCGTGGCCGTGCTGGCGGGCATGGGCGCGGACTATGCCCAAGGATATCACATCGGACGACCCGTCCCGCTGGGCGACTTCCTCGCCTCGCTCAAGGGCCGGTCCGGCGACCCGGATCAGCGCCCGGCTTCCAGGGCGGCCAGCTAGAGCCCCAGCGGCTTCAATTCACGGATCAGATCAATCAGCAGGCGCAGGCCGCCGCCGTCACAGCCATTTCATCTTCCGGAACAGCCAGACCTGGCCGATGCCGATCGCGGTCAATATGCCGACGAACCACCAGAAGGCGCTGCCCAGGTCCGAGCCCGGAATACCGCCGACATTGATGCCCAACAGGCCGGTCAGGAAGCCCAGCGGCAGGAAGATGGCGGCGATCAGGGACAGGACGTAGAGATTCTTGTTCATCCGGTCGGCCAGGCCATTGGCCAGTTCGTCCTTGACGATCTGGGCCCGCTCGCGGATCGCGTCCAGGTCTTCCAGATAGCGCGTGATCCGGTCGAGATTTTCCTGCAGGCGACGCTTGGCCGGCGGGTCCAGCCAGACGAAATCCATCGTCCGTAATTGCGCCATCACATCGCGCTGGGGCGCGAAATAGCGGCGGAAAATGATGGCCTGGCGGCGCAGCGTATTGATGGTCTGGCGTTCCTCGATGCTCGGCTCGTCCATCACCATTTCCTCGACATCATCGAGGGCGGTGTGCAGCTCGGTCATCACCGGCTCCATCCGCTCGAACAGGCGGGCCGACAGCATGGCGATGAAATCGCCGGAATGCTTCGGGCCCTGGCCGGCGGCGAGGCGGTCCTGGATGTCCTTCACCGCCTTGAGCGGACGCCGCTGCACCGTGATGATCCGGTGGGCATCGATCCACAGCCGGATCGAGACCATGTCCTCCGGCTGGGCATCCTGGTTGAGATTGACGCCGCGCAGGATCATCAGCGCGCCCTGGTCGAACTCCACCATGCGCGGCCGGGTTTCCTCGGCCAGAAGGGCATCCACGATCAGCGGATCGAGATAGTCCAGCTCTTCCTTGATCCAGTCGCGGGAATCCGCGTGCAGCGCATCCAGATGGATCCAGGCCAGGCTGTCCGCCTTGATGTGCGCGGCTATATCGCCATGGCTCAGCGCAGCGCCGCCGCCCTGGCCGTCAATCGTGGTGGCGTAGAGAATGCCGGTCGCGTCAGGCATCGGTCTTCACCTCGCCGGACTTGATATGCAGATCGCGCTGCGGGAAGGGGATCTCGATCCCGTGCTCACGGAATTTCCGCCAGATCGCGAACATGACCTCGCTCTGCGGCGCCCAGCGGCCATCCACGACATTCTCCACCCAGAAGAGCAAGGTGAAGTCGACCGAGCTGTCGCCGAAATTCAGCAGGAAGCATTGTGGCGCCGGATCGTCGATACAGCGCGGATGCTCGCGCGCGGCCTGCAGGATGAGCTCCTGCGCCTGTTCGATGTCCGACCCGTAGGCCACGCCGAGATTGATCTGGATGCGGGCCTTGGTGGAGGACAGGGTCCAGTTGGTGACGCGATTGGTGATGAAGTCCTCGTTCGGGATCAGGATTTCCTTGCCGTCGAAGGTCTCGATCAGCGTGTAGCGGGCCGAGGAGCGGCGCACGAAACCGCTGGTCCCGTCGGGCAGTTCGATCAAATCATCCTGCTCCACCGAACGTTCCAGCAGCAGGATCAGGCCGGAGATGAAGTTGGAGGCGATCTTCTGCAGGCCGAAGCCCAGACCGATACCCAGCGCGCCGCCGAACACGGTCAGCGTGGTCAGGTCCAGTCCGATCATGTCCAGCGCGATCAGGCCGGCCAGGACATAGATCGCAATCTGGAAGACCTTGGTCACCAGGATGCGCGTCGTGGACCGCATCTTGGTCAGCTTTTCCAGCCGGCTGTCGACCACATCGACAATGATCGCCGTGGTCCAGAAGACCAGCGCCAGAACGGCCAGCGCCCGCAGCACCGTGTAGGCACTGATCCGCACATTGCCGACCTCGAAGGTCAGGCTGTCCGTGTCCAGATAGGTCCGGGCAATTTCCAGATGACCGGTGACCCCGGCGGCGACGATGCCGGCCAGCATCAGGAAGACCAGCCAGCGCGCCCAGGCGCCGGTCGGCTTGATAAGGGTGATCAGGAAGGACTTCATGCGCGTCTGCAGCGGCTCCGAATGTCACAACATCTTGTAAGTCTGGGTAGACTGCTGCCCGGCAGCTGGCAAGCGGGGGCGGTCTAATAGTCTCGCCGCCAGCGCAGCGAGACCTCGGCATTCGTGTCCGCGGAAATGCGCGACAACAGGCTCAGCTCCGGCGTCAATTGCCATTCCACCAGCGCCTGCGACAGGGCGGATGCGCCGGAACTGCCGACCTCGACATAGACATCATCGCCAAAGCGCCGTCCGCCGGTCACCGCGATATTGCCGTCTTCGTCGGTCGACAGGTCGAGCCGGTCTATACCGGCGAAATCGCGCAGCTGGCCGACAATGTTGAGCAGGTTCTGCCCGGACAATTGCGCGGCCAGCTGGGCCGCTTCGAAGGCCCCCAGCTCGCTGACGGATTCGTCGAACAGGAGACGCGACAGGATTTCGTCTTCCGGCAGGGCGGGCTCGGAGGACAGGGTGATGCGCGGGGCGCCGACCGGGCCGGTGATGCGGGCCTGGGCGGCAAACCCGGTCCGGGTGTGCGAGGCGGTGATGTCGATCCGGGCATCGCCCGGCGAACCGTCAAAGCGCAGCTCGCCCTCATCCAGGGTGAAGCGGCGATTGAGCACGAAGGCGGTGCCGCTGACCAGGCTGGCCGTGCCATTGAGTTGCGGCTTTCCGCTAGGGCCGGTGGCGCGCAAATCGACACCCCATTCGGAGGAAAAGGCGCGCGAGCTGACATAGACATTCCGGTCCGCCGTGACGGCGTAATCCAGCCGCACGGGCAGGGCGGAGCGGGTCTGGGCGCTGCGATTCTTGGGCAGATTGATCTCGCGCACATCCAGTTCCGGGATGGAGGCGGCCCCGTTCAGCGCCGGTTCGGCGCGCAACTGGTCCAGCTCGGTGGCGCCGGAGATGAGCAGTCCGGCAGCGTCCAGGGTCAGGTCGGCCTCGCCACTGGCCTGGATGGTCATGTCGGGGCGGTGGGTCGCCAGCAGGCGCGAGAAGGTGAAGCTCGCCTCGCCGCGCGGGCCTTCTTCGGGCAGGCGCAATTGTCCGCTGCCACTGATCTCGCCATCGCGGCCATCATTGGCCTCGAAGCGGACCAGGTCGAACCCGTTGCCGTCAAACCGGGCGCGCAAGCGGATGCCGCGCAGGGTCGTTTGGGTCGAGGTGATGCGCGTTTGTCCGCCATTGACGGCGATGCGGCCATCCAGCACCGGCGCCCCGCGCTGCCCGGTCAGATCGACATCACCCTCCACCCGGGCCCGCTCCAGGATCACGGTCTCCGGCAGGAAGAGGGCGGCAATGGTCGCCAGATCGCCCTGGGTCTCCAATTGTCCGGTCAGGGCGGCATCCTCCGCGCCCAGCAGATCGGCGAGGCTCGGCGTCGGTCCGGCGCGTTCCAACCAGCTGGTCGTCTCCAGTTCGGCCCCGGTCAGCCGGGTCTCCGCGCGCAGGCGTTCCGGCGTGATTGTCATGTCGGAACGGATCCGGACGGGGGCCATTTCGTCGGCGGTGAGCGCGACCAGCTCGGTCGCTTCCAGCCAGGCATCGCCCCGCCACGACTCTTCGACTTCGGCCAGCCGCGCCTGGCCGGACAGCGAGCCGCCGGCCGGCGGCATGGCGGCAATGTCCGACAGGGCGTCCACCGGCAGGCCTTCAATGTCCAGCGCCAGGTCGCGGGCGTCGGGTCCGTCCCGATAGTGCAGGCGGATCGCGCCGGAACCCAGGGTCAGGACAGAGGTCAGGTCCAGCCCGTCATCATTGCGGGTCAGGCGGACCGGTTCGCGGTGGCTGATCGGGTGGATGGCCCAGCGGCCGTCCGGTTCCAGGGTCAGGTCCAGCTCACCCGTCTCCGAAAGGCGCAGCCGCCCCGGCGCGGTCAGCTGGAATCCGCTGCGCAACTGGCCGGCGACTTCACTGTCGATCGTCAGGTCCGACAGCGGGCCGGACAGGCCAAGGCGGGCATGCTCGATATAGCCGCCGGAAAAATCATGGCCGTTGAGCCGGATGTCCGCGTCCAGCTGTCCCTCGCGCCAGCCAGCCGGCGTGCCGGTAAAGCGCAGCACGGCCGACGCCCGGTCACCCAGCTCGATGTCGAGGGCGGCGGCCAGTTCGCCATCGCGGCTCTGCGCCGATCCCGTCAGGGCAAAGGGGCTCAGCCGGCCTTCCGCCAGCTCGACCTGCCAGGCCTGCGGCGACCAGCCGGCCGTACCGGACAGGTCGACCGGCTTGCCATTGCGCTGGGCCGTGATCTGCCAGTCGGCGGTCAGGGCCTGTCCGGTCCGCACCGCTTCCAGGACCAGGCCGGGCTCGTCCAGCCGGACCGGTCCGGCGCTCAGCGCGGTCGAGCGGGAGACACTGCGCCAGTGCAGGCCGGTCCGGTCGGAGCGTGCGCTGAACGCCGTCGCCAGGGCCCCGTCCAGTTCGACGCGCTCGACCGGCAGGCGTCCGGACACGGCCAGATCCCCGTCCAGCGTCCAGCTCGACGGCGACCACAGACCGCGCGCATCCAGCACCAAGCCAGTCGCGCTCAGATCAATCTCCTCGAAGCGCCAGCCCGCATCGGTCCGCGACACGCGCACCCGTCCGTCCATCCCGTCCAACAGGCCATTCGCCCGTTCCGGCCAGACCATGTCCTGGCCATTCAGCTCGACCAGGGCCGCATCCAGTGAGGCTGCCGAGACGCGCAGCTGGACGGGACCGCCCAGCTCGCCATGCACCAGCCCGGCATCTGCCAGGTCCAGCGTCGCGGTCAGCGCCGGCGTGCCGTCCAGCGGGTAAAGTCCGCTCGCCGTCAATTGTCCAGCGGGCGAGGTCAGCAGGGCGGTTTCGATATCGATCGTGCGGCGATCGCCCTGCCATTGTCCGGTCAGGGCGATACTGGCGCCGTCTGCCAGTGCCGTGTCCAGCCGGTCCTGGCCGGTCAACAGGCCTTCCAGTGCCAATTGCGTGTCGATCATCAGGACCGGGCGGGCATAGTCCAGATCCAGCGGGCCCTCCGCATGGCCGATCCGCCGCTCCTGCCAGACCAGCCCGTACGCTTCGGTGGAACCGCGCAAATGCCAGCCCGCCATATCGCGCCGGACGCGGCCCGCCCAGGCGAGGCGATCACCGTCCAGCCTTCCCCGGCTCAGCGCGGTGATCAGGCGGGTGCCGATTTCCGCGGACACGTCCCAGCCGGCGGTGTCCCGATCCGGCGCCGGTCGCAGGGTCAGATCAGCCCCCTCGCTGCGCGCCCGGAAATGGGTCAGGCTCCAGCCGGCCTCGCGGCCGCCTTCGGCCTGGAAATCCGCGTGCTCCACCAGGTCCTGATAGGCCTCGGGCAGCAGGCCCCAGCTGCGGATATCGGCGCGGCCCTCCGCCTGCCACTCTGTCTCCGACCAGCCCAGCGAAGCTTGCAGCAGGTCCTGACCATCCGCCTGCAGGGCCAGTGTGCCCTCGCCGCCGTTCCAGTTCCCGTCCAGGACACCGTTTGCGGCCAGTTCCCGGCCCGGCAGGCGTGCCAGTGCGGCGAGCGGACCGTCCGGAGCGGCGTGGGCGTCCAGCGAGCCGGACACGGTGTCTCCGGTCAGGGTCAGGTCGGCCAGGAGATAATCACCCGGCGCATCCAGACGCTCGGCGCGAATGTGTCCGGAGGCGGCCTGCAGGGAGCGGATATCGGCGCGGGCCTCCACCTGCAGCCGTGCGGCAGGGCCCGCCACGCCTTCCTCCAGAACGATCTCTGAGATCTGCAAATCACCCAATTGCAGGGCGGGCAGGCCCGACCTTCCCGAGCCCGTATCCGTTTCGCGGTCCGCCCGGATCGGGCGGCGCAGAACATGGACCCGCTCCGCGATCAACCGGTCGACGATATAGGGACCGGAGGCGAGGCTGCGCGCCTGCCAGTCCAGTTCGATCTCCTGCGCGTCCAGCCACACACCTTCGGCATCGCTCAGGGTCAGCCGTTCCAGGCGCAGGCTGGAGAGCGGGTCACCTGACAGGCCTTCCAGCGACAGGGTTTGGCCCGCCACCACGCGACCATCGAGCATGCTCATCACCGCCCAGCGGCCCGGCGCCGAGCCGGCCGCCCAGCGCAATCCGGCGCCCAGCAGGACCAGGCTCAGCCCGATCAGGCCCAGCCAGATGGCAAAATTGATGAGGGGGGCGCGCTTGGTCATCTAGAAGGCCTGGCCCAGACTGAAATAGATCTGGAAGGCGTCCTCGCCATCGCGCCGGTCCAGCGGCGTGGCGATATCGACGCGCACCGGGGCGAAGTCGAAATAATAGCGCACGCCCACACCGGCCGCGCTGCGGATGTCGGAGACATCGGGCTGGCTGGTATCGGCGGCCATGGCGCTGTCGACAAAGCCGACCACACCCCAGCGTTCACGCACCCTCCAGCGCAATTCGAAACTGGTTTCCACCACAGACGTGCCGCCAAAGGGCGTGCCGTCCGGGGCCAGCGGGCTGAGGGATTGATAGTCGAAGCCGCGCGCCGACCCGCCGCCGCCTGCATAAAAGCGCTGGTCGGCCGGCATGGCCGTGGCGGTCGTGCCGAGCACGGAGCCCAGCCGCACCCGGGCCGCGGCCACCAGGCCATCGCCCAGACCCTGATAGGCGCTGCCGCGCATTTCCAGCCGCACATACTGGCAGCCGCAATCGCCCAGCGTGGCCGCCGGTGTCACCTGGACCAGACCTCGCACGCCCGAGGTCGGATCGAGCGGATCATTGCGGCTGTCATAACCCGCCACCAGATCGAGCGCGGCGGTGATCACCTCGCGCTGGCCGACGGCATCGGTGACATCGGACCAGTCCAGCCGGACACCCGCGCCATACAGCCGGCGGCCATCCTCGCGGGTGATCTCCGCGCCGATCTCGGCCTGGTCCTGGGCATAGGCGTCCGTGTCTTCCGATTTCAGTTCGGTATGCACGAACAGGGTCTGGTCATAGCGCCGCCAGTGCGGTCGCGAGACTTCCGCGCCGACCGACTGGTTCAGCGTGGCCAGATTGCCGGTCAGGGTGAGGGTCTCGTCACTGCCCAGAAGATTGCGGCGGATCCAGCGCGCCGTGCCGCCGCCGCCCTCACTGGTGGAATAGCTCAGCCCGGTCTCGATGGAGTGGCGCGGCGCGGGGGTCAGCTCGATCTCGACCGGCCGGTGTCCGTCCTCGCCGACATCGCCCAGGCTGATCCGCGCCGAGCGCACACTGTCCAGCGCATCCAGCCGGCGCTGATAGGTCAGCAAGTCTTCCCGGCTCGCCGGTGCGCCCGGTTCCAGCGGCGACATGCGGGCGATGAATTGCGGTCGCCATTGACCGGTCTCGCGGCTGATCTCGCCATAGGTCGACCAGGGTCCCGGCGTATAGCGGAAAGTGATCTGCCCGGCGCTGGACGCATGGTCGACCACGACATCGCGTTCACCCACCACGGCATCCGGCCAGCCGTTTTCCTGCAGGGCGTGCAGGCCGCGCGCCTCGGCATCGATCACGGCCTGGGCGACAAGCGGATCCTGCAGGGGCAGGTCGATGGCCTCTCCGGCCACATCGCGGGCCGCCGCATCGTCACCGGTCTGCGCGGTCACGGAGGAAATCAGGAAACGCGGTCCCGTCTCGACCCGCACCACGGGTTGGCGCCCGGCTCCCAGGGCCGGTGTCACCGTGGCCGCGTAATAGCCCTGCGAGCGCAGCAGGCGCCGGGCCCGGCTGGCCGCATTGCGCGCCTGGCGCAGGGCGCTGGACGCACCATTCGTGGCTGAGGACCGCTCGCCGATCGCCTCGATGAGCGCCGCGCGCAATTGTGCATCCTCCACCCCCTCCACCTGGGCCAGGGGCTGGGCCCAGGCGGGCCCTGCAACGCACATCACGCAAGCTGAAAGAAGGAGCGCTCTCACACCAATTCACCGAGACTGTCCAGTCCGGTTCTATAAGACCTCCCCCGGGAAGTCCTCCCCTTTTATGGGGCCGGCGGATTACCTCTCAGAGAGTTTTGCGGCGGCATGATGGCGGTCGGTGGGGTGGGTGCAGAAATCGGCGTCGCCACACGCTCTCCCTGGGGAGAGGGTGGCGCGCATGCGCCGGGTGAGGGGAAATCCCGGTGCTGAACACGATCGCGACGACCTCGCCGTCCCCCCCTCATCCGCCCCTTCAGGGCACCTACTCATCAAGGCGCTATCGCCCCGGGCGGCCCCGCCGTTCATCAAGATCACCCAGCCCCTCGAGGGATACCGGGGCATGGTCCGGAAATTCGACCAGAAGGCTGAGCTTGCCACCCATGGCTTCCACATAGCTGCGCAAGGTCGAAAGCATGAGGTCGCTTCGCTTTTCCATTTGGGCAACCGTGGCCTGGCGGATGTTCAGGGTTTCCGCCAGCTGGACCTGCGTCAGCTCTCGCGCTTTGCGCAATTCCTGCAATGTCAGATATTCGGCGTGGAGACGGTCAGTCTCCGCCTCTATCCGTTCCCGCCGCGCCTGAGGAAGCGCATTCAGTTTTTCCGTCAGTGACTTGCCCATCACCGTCCTCCTCTAAGTGTTGACAAATGTGTGTCGAAGCGTCTGTCAGCCGTTGCGATCAGCATCTTGTAGAAGCGTTTCTCACTGACTCCGGCCTTGTCGCCGGCTGCCAGGAGAATGGCCTTCCTTTTCGGGTCGAAGGCGAAGGCAATCCGCCACACACCGTCCTCCGCCCTGCAGCGCAACTCCTTCATGTTCGCATGTTTCGAGCCGTTCAACGTGTCGGCATGCGGGCGTTTCAGACCGGGTCCGATTTTGGCCAGCAGCCCGGCCATGATGAGGATCGAATCCTGGACGCCTTCCGGAAAGCGATCGAATTCACGTTCGAATTCGTCGTGAAACGCGACATCCCAATCCATGCCTCTATATAGCTTGAAGGCTATATAGCTTTCAAGCTATTTTTGGGCGTCCAAATTCACACCGCCTGACTGTGCTGGTTCTGGGCGGTCTGGAAGGCCGGGTCGATGCGGGCGGCGATATTGCGGACATAGGGACGGCCGGCCGCGGTGACGATGAGGCGGTCGCCGCTCAGCTCAACCAGCCCGTCGGCGATGACATCGGCCAGGGCGTTGCGGTCGAACCCGTCCGGACCCGCCTCGACCTCGAAGTCACACAGTAGGCGCGCGATCCGCTCGCCCGTGGCGCATTCCTCTGCGGTCCGGCTGAGGCCGCGCACCTGCACCGGCGCACCGCTTTCCAGCGCATTGGCATAATGGGCCGGGTCGGTGAGGTTCTGCAGATAGCCTTGGCGGCTCTCGCTGATCGAGGAGGCGCCATAGCCGATCAGCACGTCATAGGGATCATTCGTATAGCCCTGGAAATTGCGGCGCAGCCGGCCGGAGCGGGCGGCGCGGGCGAGGCTGTCATCGGGGCGGGCGAAATGGTCGAAGCCGATGGCCTGATAGCCGGTATCCTTCAGGCAGGCGGCGGCCGCATGCATCTGGTCGAAGCGTTCGCGGGCGCCGGGCAGACGGTCTTCCGGAATGGCGCGCTGATGTTTCTTGAACCAGGGCACATGGGCATAGCCGAACACGGATACCCGGTCGGCGCCCATATCGGCCACGGCCCTTGCCGTCGCTTCGACCCGTTCCACGGTCTGGGCCGGCAGGCCGTACATGATGTCCATATTGATCGCGGCAATCCCGGCCCGGCGCAGCCGCATCGCGGCGCGGGCGACGCTTTCGGCGGGCTGGATGCGGTGGATCAGCGTCTGCACTTCCGGCGACAGATCCTGCACGCCCAGGCTGGCCCGGGTGACCCCGGCGCCGGCCAGGGCCGCGGCCAGGTCTTCCGTCACACCGCGCGGGTCTAGCTCGACCGCGATCTCGGCGTCTTCGGCAATCTCGAAGCGCTCCCGGAAGGCCTCCATGATCCGGCGGAAACGCGCCGGTGACAGCATGTCCGGGGACCCGCCGCCGAAATGGATATGGTGGACGATACCGTCGGCCGGTATCGGCCGGGTTTGGATCTCCTTGTCCAGCGCATCCAGATAGCGCGCCACCCGGTCATCCTTGTTCGGCACCGTGGTGTTGCAACCGCAATACCAGCACATCGTCTTGCAGAAGGGGATGTGGATATAGAGCGACAAAACCGGACGTTCCGGCTGGTCGTCCATCCAGCTTTTCCAGTCCGCCGCGCCCACACCGTCATGGAAACGTGTGGCCGGCGGATAGGAGGTGTAGCGCGGCACCGCTTCCAGCACATAGCGCTGCAGGAAAGGAGCGGTCGGGGCGGTGTCGTTATGCGCCATGGTCTGCTGTCCCGTTCGGTCCGGCCCGTTTTTGCCAAGCGCCGGTATTTGAAAGTGTTCGCGGTCGAAATTCACACGAATGCGCGATGTCTGCGCGCGTTTGGCGGGCAGATTATCCGCGGGCTCGCACACCGCCATGTGCCCAAAACGCGCAGCGACAATTGGTTGCACCCGATGCGGATTGGCCGGTTCCGGTCGACCGCTGGTTCCGGCTATGGTAGGGGTAACATTCTCGCTATAGAGTGGGGTTGAGACCTGCGGGCAATCCACGATCGGAAAGTATGAATGGCCGAACTCGTCCCAGTTGAACCGTTTGATATCGTTGTCTTTGGCGCGACGGGCGATCTTGCCCTGCGCAAGCTGATCCCGGCGCTTTTCCACCGCTGGTGCGACGGCCAGATCACCGAGGACAGCCGCATCATCGCGGCCGCCCGCGACACGATGAGCGATGAAGCGTTCCGTGAGCTCGCCGCCACGCATATCGTGGACAAATCCATGTCTGACGAACGCCGCAAGTCGTGGACAAGCTTCACCCAGCTGATCCGCTATACCGCGCTGGATGTCAGCCGTGACGGCGAAGACTGGAATGATCTGAAGGCGGCGATGGATCCGAATGAGGACAAGATCCGCCTTTATTATCTGGCGCTTCCGCCCTCGATCTACGGATCGGTCTGTGCCGGTCTGGCGCGCCAGTCGCTCAATAGCTGGAATGCCCGCATCGTGCTGGAAAAGCCGATCGGCTCGAACTACCACACGGCTCGCGAAATCAATGACAAGGTCGGCGAGGTCTTCCGCGAGAACAATATTTTCCGGATCGACCACTATCTGGGCAAGGAAACCGTCCAGAACCTCCTGATCCTGCGCTTCGCCAATTACCTGTTCGAACCCTTGTGGAATGCCAACGGGATCGACCATGTCCAGATCACCGTTGCCGAAACGTTGGGTGCGGGGAAACGCGCCACCTATTACGACCGGTCCGGCGCCCTGCGGGACATGGTGCAGAACCATTTGCTTCAGCTCGCCTGCCTGGTTGCGATGGAACCGCCGGAATCCTTGGAGGCCGACTCGGTGCGCACCGAGAAGCTGAAGGTTCTCAAGGCGCTGCGCCCGATCACGGCGGCGACCGTCCCCAATGATGTGGTGCGCGGCCAATACCAGGCCGGTGCCGTCGATGGCGAGAAAGTTCCCGGATATGCCGAGGAAGTCGGTCATGACACGGACACGGAAACCTTCGTCTCCATCCGCGCCATGGTGGACAATTGGCGCTGGGCGGGCGTGCCCTTCTACATGCGGACCGGCAAGTGCATGGCTTCGCGACGCTCCGAGATCATCGTCCAGTTCAAGGAAATCCCCCACGATATTGTCGGGGTTGCCAAGGGCACGCTGCATCCCAACCGTCTTGTCATCCGCCTGCAGCCGGATGAGGGCGTCAAACTGATGCTGATGACCAAGGATCCGGGGCCCGGCGGCCTGCGCCTGCGCTATGTGCCGCTGAACCTGTCCTATGCCGAACATTTCGAGGCGGATTATCCCGATGCTTATGAACGGCTTTTGATGGCCGTGGTGCGGGGCAATCTCTCCCTCTTCATGCGCCGCGACGAGGTCGAGGCCGCCTGGCGCTGGGTCGACGGGATCATCCAGGCCTGGGATGAGGGGCAGGCCAAACTCTATGGCTATCAGGCCGGGTCGGATGGTCCGACCCAGTCCGCCCTGATGCTGGATCGCGAAAGCCGGGAGTGGTTCGATGGCCTTTCCCGCTGAGACCGCCTTCCCCCTGACGGAGCATGCTGATGGCGAGGCCATGGCTTCTCTGCTGGCCGACCGGATCCGCGATGATCTCAGCCGCGCCCTGCTGGAACACGGCACAGCGGTCCTGGCCGTGTCGGGCGGGTCGACGCCGGCGGCGCTCTACAAGCGCCTGTCCGGGGCCGATATCGACTGGACGCGGGTCACCATCGTGCTGGTCGATGAGCGTTGGGTGGATTTCGATGCGCCCGGATCGAATGCGCACTTCATCCATGACACCCTGCTCCAGGACGCCGCCGCGAAGGCGCAGTTCATCGGCCTGAAAACCGCGGCCGAGACCCCGCTGGACGCCAGGGACGAGGTCGAGGCCCGCCTGGCGGATATCGGTGAGCCGGATGTGGTGGTGCTGGGCATGGGCGCGGATGGCCACACCGCTTCCTGGTTCCCGCGGGCCCAGGGGCTGGACGCGGCCCTGTCGATGTCAGGCCCGCGGATTGCCGCGGTCCAGGCTGCCCAGACCGATGTCACCGGGCCGCACACCCAGCGCATGACCCTGACCCTCGGCGCCATCGCACCGGCGGAGCGGATCGTCCTGATGATCTCGGGGGCGTCCAAGCGCGAGGCGCTGGAGCGTGCCCTGCAGGACGGCCCGGTCGCCGATCAGCCTGTGCGGGCCCTGCTGCGCGCCCGTGATCTGCCGCTGGAAGTCCACTGGACCGAATAACGCTATTGAAAGGTGCCAATCCCATGGCCCAGACCCTCAATCCCATCATCGCCAAGGTCACTGACCGCGTCCGCGAACGCAGCGCGAAAACCCGCGCCGCCTATCTCGCCCAGATGCGATCGGCCGGCGAGGAAGGCCGCAACCGGTCCGTCCTGTCCTGCGGAAACCTGGCGCATGGATTTGCCGCTTGCCCGGGCGGGGACAAGCGGGCCCTGAAGGACGGGGATTCCGCCAATGTCGGGATTGTCACCGCCTATAATGACATGCTCTCGGCACACCAGCCCTATGAACGCTTCCCGGCCCTGCTGAAATCGGCGCTTCAGGAGGTCGGGGCGGTCGGCCAGGTGGCGGGCGGTGTCCCCGCCATGTGTGACGGGGTCACCCAGGGTCAGCCGGGCATGGAGCTGTCGCTCTTCTCCCGCGATGCCATCGCCATGGCGACCGCGATCGCCCTGTCCCACAACATGTTCGATGCGGCGCTGTGCCTGGGGGTCTGCGACAAGATCGTGCCGGGCCTGATGATCGGCGCGCTGCGCTTTGGCCATCTGCCGGTGATCTTCGTGCCCGCCGGTCCGATGCGGTCCGGCCTGCCCAATCCAGAAAAGGCCAAGGTCCGCCAGCTTTATGCCGAGGGCAAGGTGGGGCGCGATGCCCTTCTGGATGCGGAGAGCAAATCCTATCACTCGCCGGGCACCTGCACCTTTTACGGCACCGCGAATTCCAACCAGATGCTGATGGAGATCATGGGTCTGCACATCCCGGGCTCGGCCTTCATCAATCCGGGTGATCCGATGCGCGATCCGCTGACCCAGGCGGCCGCCCGCCGGGCCGCGGCGATCGTCGCGCATGGCGACAGCTATATCCCGATGGCCGAGATCGTCGACGAGAAGGCCATCATCAATGCGATCATCGGCCTGCATGCGACCGGCGGATCGACCAATCACACCATCCACCTGATTGCGATTGCCCGCGCCGCTGGCATCCTGATCGACTGGGATGATTTCGACGATCTGGCCAAGGTCACGCCGCTCCTGTGCCGCGTCTATCCGAACGGGCCGGCCGATGTGAACCATTTCCATGCCGCGGGCGGCCTGTCTTTCGTGATCCGCGAACTGCTGGATGCCGGTCTTCTGCATGAAGATGTCCAGACCGTCATGGGTCCGGGCCTGCGCCATTATGCGACAGAGCCGCTGCAGCAGGATGGCGAGCTGGTCTGGAAGGATGCCGTGGCGGAGAGCGCCAATCTGGACGTGGTCCGTCCGGTCTCCGATCCCTTCGCGGCTGATGGCGGGCTGAAAGTGCTCGACGGCAATATCGGCCGTTCGGTGATCAAGGTCTCTGCGGTCAAGCCGGAACATCGCCAGGTTTCCGCCCCGGCCCTCGTCTTCGAGAGCCAGGATGATTTCATGGACCGGTTCAAGGCCGGCGAGCTGGAGCGCGATTTCATCGCCGTGCTGCGCTTCCAGGGACCGCGCGCCAATGGCATGCCGGAACTCCACCGCCTCACCCCGGCGCTGGGTTCGCTGCAGGACCGCGGGTTCAAGGTCGCCTTGGTCACCGATGGGCGCATGTCCGGCGCGTCCGGCAAGGTGCCCGCCGCCATCCATGTCAGTCCGGAAGCCGCGCTGGGCGGTCTGATCGACAAGGTCCAGGATGGCGACCCGGTGGTTCTTGACGCGGCGGCCGGGACGCTGCGGGTCGAGGTGGACGGTCTGGCAGACCGGCCTTCCGCGCTGGCACCCGCCAGTGCGCAGATCGGCATGGGCCGGGAATTGTTCACCGGTTTCCGTCAGCTGGCCGGGCCGGCCGAGGAAGGCGGGCTGAGCATTCCGGGCCTCGACCAGGTCTCGCTGACAGCGCTGGAAACCCTTCCGGCTTGATTGACCTCAATTCGCCATGAATGCTCGGCAGTCTGAACCGATCGGTTTCCGGAGTGTTCCATGCTGCGCCTGTCACAATCGCTGAAATGTCTCGGCCTGGGAGCCGTGCCGCTGGCGCTGGTCCTCGTCTCGCCTTCCCTGGCGGGCGGCGATGGGGATGAGGCGCTCCGGTCCGGACCGGCCGGGACCGAAGATGGCGCCCTGCGGGTCCGGGCGCGTTATTCCAGTTCCGTCCTGATCTTCAAGGTGGGCGAGGTCGAGCTGGAGGCGGTGTTCTCCGATCATGAATACAGCGCCCGCAGCACGGTGGGCGCTGCCGGTCTGGCGGCCTTGTTCACGGATTTCGACATCCAGGCGCAAGTCGCCGGTGAGCGCTCCCCGTCCGGCGTGCAGCCCCGCGAATACGCCCATGTCGAACGCACGGGCGACAAGGTCCGCTCGGTCACGGTCAGCTTTGATGACCAGGTGGCCGAGTCCCGCGCCGAACCGCCCTTCGGCTCCTGGGGGCAGCCGCCGGCCAGTGCCGCCGAACGCACCGGTGTGCTCGACCCGATGACCGCCTTCTTTGCCCTCTCCGACGCCCTGGCAGCCTCGCCGGGCGAGACCTGCAGCGGCCGGATTCCGGTCTTTGACGGCAAGCAGCGCTATGACCTCCGGCTGGAGGATGCCGGCCTGTCCCGCATCCGCACCCGTGCCTGGCAGGGCGAAGCCCGGGTCTGCGAAGCCTATTACGAACCCATTTCCGGCTATGATCCGGAAGACTATCCCTCGGAGTCGGAATTGCGGCATCCGCTGACGATCTGGCTGGCCGCCTTCCCGGACAGTGATATCCATCTGCCCGTTCGGCTGCATACGCGGGCCGGTTTCGGGGGCGTCACGATCGAGGCCCGGGATATACGGATCGACCGCATTTGAGCTGAAATTTCAGGAAAAAGTGTGATCCGGATCACACCCTTTCGACGCACGCCAGGGTAGTTTGCGTCCGTCGCTCGCGAGCGACCCTACTCCTCCCTAGGAAGAGTTCAGGGCCGGGGAGGCGAGGCAATGCAAACCTTGCCCAATGCGAAGCCCCAACTTCGCCTTGCATTCCTTGCTTTCCCGGCATCTCTTTCTTTTCTCCCAAGTCATTGTGTTGTCGCGTGAAACCCGACCGGCGCGCGCAAACCTGTTGATAGCGCCCTGCGCAGGCGGCCGGGGGTCCCCTGTAAGGTTGCGCCGCGCCGGGGCAGGCGAGATGATGCGGCCAGGCGAACAGGCAGGGACGGATTCATGGGCGATCACGACGGGTTTCGCGCCTTCATCAGCTACAGTCATGACGACCAGAGAGTGGCCAGCCGGATTCACAAGGCGCTGGAGACTTTCCGGGTTCCCGACCGCCTGGTGGGCCTAAAAACCCGCAAGGGTGACGTCCCCCGCAGGCTGACGCCGATCTTCCGGGACCGGGATGATCTGCCCGCGGCCGGCGATTTGTCGGAATCGGTGCGGGATGCCCTGTCGCGCTCGCAGACCCTGATCGTGCTGTGTTCCCCCTCGGCGGCCCGCTCGCGCTGGGTGGATGCGGAAATCCGCGCCTTCCGGGAGCTCAATCCCGACGGCGACGTGCTGGCCGCGATCGTCGCCGGCGAGCCCGGGGCCGAGGCCGGTGGGCATGCGGCAGATCTGGAATGCTTTCCGCCCGCCCTGCGGGGCGAAGGTGCGGGGGCGCCGGAGCCGGTTGCGGCCGACTTTCGCCCGACCGGGGATGGCCGCCGCATCGCCCTTCTCAAACTGGTCGCGGGCCTGCTCGACCTGCGGCTGGACCAGCTGATCCAGCGGGATCTTCAGCGCCGGCAACGCCGTGTGACGGTGATCACAGGCGGTCTCATCGCTCTGACGCTAACCATGGCGACACTGACATTGTTCGCCGTCTCGGCGCAGTCCGAGGCCGAACGGCGAAAAGCCGAGGCAGAGGACCTGATCGAGTTCATGCTGAGTGATCTGAGAACAAGACTGGAGCCGGTCGGACGGCTGGACGTGCTGGATGCCGTCGGGGCCAAGGTGATCGAGTATTATGACGGCCAGGCGGCCCATCATTTGTCGCTGGATGATCTTGGGCGCCGGGCCCGGGCCTTCCAATTGCTGGGCGAAATCGACAGCGACAAGGGCGACCTGGAGAGTGCCTACCAGCACTTCAACACCGCCTATGACGCGACCAGCCGGATCATCGCCGTCGATCCGAACCAGCCCGACCGCATCTACCAGCACGCCCAGAGCGCCTTCTGGGCCGGCTATTTCGCCTGGCGCCGCAGCGAACTGGAAACGGCAGAATCGCGCTTCATCGAGTATCGCGACCTGTCCGAGCGTCTCCTGTCGATTGATGCGGAAAACCTGGAATGGCAGGCCGAGGCCGCCTACGCCCACTCCAATCTGGGCACGCTCTACATCAGCCAGGACCGCCTGGAACTCGCCCAAACCGAGATGCAGCAGGCGCTGGAGCGCTTTCTGGTGATCGCCCAGGCGCCGGATGCGTCTGAACAGGCCTGGATCGATGTGGCCGACGCCTATGGCTGGATCGCCTTTGTGTCCGAGCCGACGGATGGCCGCGAGGCGGCCATGGCTGCGATCCTTGACCAGATCGACGTCTATGAAACCCAGCTTTCCGATGCGGACAATTGGAGCGTTCGGCGCAGCGCCATGGCGGCCGAGTACGCGCTGGCCCGCCTCTACATCTCTGAAGGGGTCGATAGCGAGCCGGAAGACGTGGCCGCCGCGCTCGATCTTCTGCGAACCGCCTCCTTTGAGGCGGATGCGCTGATCCGCCACGAGCCGGCCAATGTGGAATGGCGCCTTCTGGGCATTCGCCAGCGCATCTGGCTGGCCGAGGCCAATCTGCTCGCGGACAATATCGATGCAGCCCGGCAGGCCTATCTCGACGCCACATCATTCATGGCGCACGCCTCTTGGGCTGATGTTGAAGGGCAGCGTTATGAAGATACGCGCCTTCATGCCTCGCTGATCGAGGCCCGCCTGTTCATCGCGATGGGGGATCTGGACTCCGCGAGCCTGTCCCTGGCCCATCTTCTGACCAGTCTGCAGCAGGTCGAGGATTGGTCGTCCCGCCTGTCCAAGGGCGCCTATCTTTACGCCGCAACCACCAACAGCTTGGCCGATCTGGTCGAAAGACGGGGTGATCCGGCGGAAGCGGCCCGTATCCGGGCCAGCATGGTGCATCGTTTGTCGCCGCTCCGGGAGAGATTGCCGATCGATGCGCGGGCCGAGCTGCGGCGGGCTGAAGCCCGCCTGGGGGCTGAACGGATGAGCGCTGAATAGCGCGTGTTTTGCGCCGGCCCGGATGGCGGGCCGGCTTGTTGGGGGCAAACAGGGGGAAATCCATGCCTGGAATTGATGCTCAATCCTTTGACGGAACGATTGTTCAAACCGAGCTTGAAGCCGATTGCGGATTCACGCCGGAGGTGACCCAGCTGGGCCTGGTCGCCCAGGCGACCGACGGCTTCGTCGTGGTGCACGGCAGTGACGCCAACCGGGACACGTTCTCGGATGCGGACCTTTCCGCGATTTTCGTGACCTTTGCCGAGACGGTTTCGGAATATCCCGGGGCCGATTCGTCCACTTTGCGGACGGCGGTGCAGCAGGCCCTCTCCGGCCAATGGACGCCGTGCAACATGGTTGCAGGCTGTCCTTTCGATGAGGAAGTGACCGCGCCGAGCCGTCTGATCTTCCACGTTCACGTTCCCGGTTGGGGCTTCGAGCCGGCCCGGATCAAGTTCAAGACGGACTTGCCGTCTGGCGAGTTCTGCGGCCTGAAATGGCTCACGCTGAATGGTTCGACCTGCGCGCCTTACAGCTTTGAGCTTGGGGCCCAGTGCGTCACACAGGGTTCGTATGAGTACGCGCTCTACATTCGCGCGTCCCAGAGCGCGGGAAGCCAGCTCACCCGTGTGATCATCGATCCGAAAATCGAAGTCATTCCGAACTAACCCTGATAGACTCTCCACCTGACCGGGGTGGTGGAAGGGTGTTCATGGGTCAGCGCGAGAGCATTGCCAAACGCTTCAAGCGGGGGGATCTCGCCCGTGCGTACGACCTGTGCATGGAAGCCCTGCGCAGCAATCCCGATGATCTCTGGCTCCGGCACCGGGCGGTTCTCTGTCTGATCCGCTCCGGTGCCCTGGAGCGGGCGCAGGCCGATTACGAGCGCTTTCGTCTGTCCGAAGCCCGGCATGATGAAGACTGCCGGGCCCTTGGGGCCCGCCTGCTCAAGGCGGTGGCCCTGGAATCCGATGCCTCGCGCTTTGCCGGCCGCGCCCGGGAGGCTGCCCGCACCTATGCGGAGATCTTTCAGGAAACCGGGGGTCACTACCCCGGCATCAATGCCGCCACCATGTACCGGCTGGGCGGCGAGGCCGATCTGTCCAGGCGCCTCGCGCGCCGCGTTCTGGAAGCGTGTCAGGAAGACCTGCCGGATGAGCCGGAGGACGCCTACTACCAGTGCGCTTCGGAGGCGGAAGCCTATCTTCTTCTTGGTGAATTGGGCGCGGCCAATCTGGCGCTGCGCCGGGCGATCGCCCAGGACCGGGACAATTTCATCGCCCATGCGACCACGCTGCGCCAATTGCGGCTGGTCTCCCGGACACTGGAGCTTCCGGAAGCCTGGCTGACCGGGCTGGAGCCGCCGCGCCCGGCGCATTATGCCGGTCATATCTTCGAACAAGCGGACCCGGATCATCCGGAGCTTGCCCGGCGCGAGAGCCGTTTGCGGCAGGCCGTGGCGGACGTTATGGCAGGCCAGAATATCGGCTCTCTCTACGGAGCCATGGCCGCCGGTTCCGACATCCTGTTTGCCGAAGCCGCGCTGGGGGCCGGCAAGCCCCTCACCGTCGTGCTTCCGGTCCCGGTTTCGGTCTTCATCGACACGTCGGTGCGGCCTTTCGGCCAGAACTGGGTGCGGCGCTGTGAGGACTGTCTGGAGCGGGCCACCGACATTGTCGAAGTGACGTCCGACCGGCAATTGATGTCCCAGCTCAGCCTCAATCACGCCAGTTCGGTGGCGATGGGGCTCAGCCGGATCCGGGCCGATGTGCTCGGCTCCCGACCGATCCAGCTACTGATCCGGGATGACCAGGTCCGGACGGATGCGGCCTATGGTACCTATCGCGATGCTGCGGCCTGGGCGGAGACCGGCGCGGCCCAATGCATCATTCCCTTCCGCCGCGACGGCGCGCCGGGCGCGACCTCCGAACTGCCAGTGCCCCCGGCCCGGGCCGGGTTCGAGCCGGCGCTTCGCGCCATGCTTTTTCTGGATGTGCGTGGTTCATCAACGGTGCCGGATGACCGCATTCCCGACTTTGTCCGCCATGTGCTCGGCCAGCTGGCCGAAGCCTGTGACGCGCTGGATCCGGCTCCCGTCTACGCCGATAGCTGGGGAGACGGTCTGTTCCTGACCTTCTCGACCGTTGCCGACGCCGCCCATGCGGCGACCCGTCTACAGCAGGTTTTCAGCCGGATCGATCTGGCCGCGCTCAATCTTCCACCGACGCTCGGACTGCGCATCGCCGGGCATTGCGGGCCGGTGCATGAGGGACAGGACCCGATCCAGCACCGCAAGGCGCCGTTTGGCGCCCAGGTGGCGATCGCCTCACGGATCGAGTCCGTGACAGTGCCCGGGACGATTTTTGTCAGCGAGATTTTTGCGGCACGCCTCGCCATGTCGGCTCAGCCGGGCCTGCGCTGTGAATATGTCGGTCTGACCGAAATTGATGCCTATCTGCCGGACATGCCGCTCTATGCCTTGCGGGCGGTGGCACCGGATTCCCTGGAAGCGCAGAACCGGCGCCTGTCAGCTCGCACTGAGCATCCGGTTTAGCAGGTCCGGGTCGACCAGTTCGAAGGCGTCATCCGAGCGCCGCAACAGGCCGCGCCGTTCCAGATCATTGACGGTCCGGGACGTGGTCTCCCGCGTCGTGTTCACTCGGCGGGCCAGTTCGGTCATGGAGGGCGCGCGGCGGATCGTCCGCCGGGTCGTGTCCTCGACAGAGGGTTCCGACATCCGCAGGAGCTCGGCATAGATCCGGCCCGGCGCCGACAGGGCCGACAATTCGAACATGCGCTGGGTTGTGTTGTGGATCCGGTTGGCCAGGATCTTCGACAGGGCCACGCCGATCTCGCCATGCTCCCGCATCAGGGCGAAGAAATTGTCGCCGTTCAGCACGGCCAGCACACAATCGGTTTCTGCGACGATTTCCGAGGTGCGCGGCTTGCCGGTCAGCGCGGCCATCTCGCCGAAGACCGTTCCGGCGCCGAACCAGTCCAGCCAGATTTCCTGACCATTCTCCGACAGCAGGACCACCCGGACCGAGCCCTCCAGCAGCAGGTAGACATGATCATCCTGCTCGTCCTGGGAAATGATGGTGGTAGCGGCCTTCACGAAGCGCCGGTCGGCGGTCTCGACCAGGGCTTGACGGGCTTCGCCATCCAGAATGTCCAGGGCATCAAGGGCCATGCGCCAAGCTTCGTCCCGCATGTGGATCCTTACTGTACAGAAGGAAAACGGCGCATCCTGCCGTTCCCTGATTTGCCCCCGGTACGGATTGTTACAGTGTTCGAGCGTCAGGCCAATCATCAATCCGACTTCGGGGCAGGCCGGCCCTGCCGCGGCATCGGGAAGGCTTGCCTTCTCCGGCGGCGCAGCTGCGGGCTGTGGCGGGTGACCGGCGAGGCGGGCTTTACCGCGCCGTCCGAAGACCGGACATGGAAATCCGCCTTTGGGTGATTGCAGTTTTGGCCAGTGGCGATAAACCTGATTTATTGGCGAGCGGAAGAAAAACAGGGGTTTGAGATATGCGGGCATGGGTGATGGCGGCAGTGACCGCCTTTGCGGGACTGACGGGCGCGATGGCACAATCCTCGCCGTTCGACACGCAATATGATCCGGCCATTCCGAGCGCCATTGCGACGCTGGGCTATGAGTTCGGTGAGGAAATCACGCCGCCGGAACAGGCGGTCGACTATCTCTACACCCTGGAAAACGCGGCACCGGACCGGATGCGCGTCGTGGAATATGCGCGCTCCTGGGAAGGCCGGCCGCTGGTCTATGCGCTGATCGCCAGTCCGGACGTGATGGGCCGGCTTGATGAGATCCAGGCGGATTTGCAGCAATTGGCCAATCCGCAGGGCCTGTCTGCGGACGCGCGTGACGCCCTGGTCGCGGACCTGCCCGCCGTGGTTTGGCTGTCCTATGGCGTGCACGGGGACGAGATCTCCTCCACCGATGCCGGGATCCGCACAGCCTATCATCTTCTGGCGGCGCAGGGCGATCCGGTTGTCGACACGATTTTCGAGAATACGATTGTCGTGATCGACCCGACTCAGAACCCTGATGGCCGCAATCGCTTTATCCAGTCGTTTACGGCGGCCCGCGGGCTTGAGCCGAGCGAGGACCGCTTCACCGCCGAGCATGACCAGCCCTGGCCGGGCGGTCGCTACAACCACTATCTGTTCGACCTGAACCGGGACTGGTTCGCGCGGACCCAGCCGGAAACACGCGGCCGCACGCAAGCCATCCTGGACTGGCGCCCGGTTGTGGTGGTGGATGCCCATGAAATGGGCGGCGACAGCTATTACTTCTTCGCGCCGTCGGCAGAGCCCTTCAATCCGAACATCCTGTCCAGCCAGCGGAATGCCCAGGACCTGATCGGGCGCAATCACAGCCGCTATTTCGATGCGCTGGGCTATCATTACTATACGCGGGAAGTCTTCGACGCCTTCTATCCGGGCTATGGCGACATGTGGCCGACCATGCAGGGTGCGGTGGCGATGACCTATGAACAGGCTTCCTCGCGGGGTCTGGCCTGGCGCCGCCGGGACGGGTCTCTGCTGACCTATGGGGATGGCGTGGACCGTCATTTCGTGGCTAGCGTGTCGACGGCCCAGGCCGTGGCCGAAAACCGTGCGCAATTCCTGCGCAATCTGATGAATTTCCGGCTCACGGCCGCCAATGGCACGGGGGAACCCGGTGCGGTCCTGCTGGATATCGCGTCGAACCGCTGGGGGGCAGAACGTCTGGCCCGCAATCTGGCCGCCCAGGACATCGAGGTGGGTCGTGTTGCGCCGGGTGTTTCCGCGTGCGGGACCCGGTTTGAGCAGGGCGCTTTCCTGGTCGACTTCAACCAGCCGTCCGGCCGACTGGCCCGCACGCTGATGGAAGAGACGACCGATCTGCCGGCCGACTTCATGCAAGAGCAGGAGCGCCGCCGCGCGGAGGGCCAGGGGCATCAGCTCTATGATGTGACGGCCTGGTCCCTGCCGCTGATGAGCGATGTGACGCCGACCTATTGCCGCCGGGCTCCGTCGGTCGCGACGGATCCGGTGAATGCGGAAATGCCGATCGCCCGCGTCACCTCGGACCATTCGGCCGAATATGGCTATGCCATTCCCTGGACTGATGCCGGCCAGGCCGCCCTGGTCATGGCGCTGTTGCAGGAAGGCGTGCCCATGCGCACGACCGATCTGGCGTTCCGGGTCGGCGACCGCAATTTCCCGCGCGGCAGTGTCGTGGTGCCGCGCCATTCCGCCCCGGCGGATCTGGATGCGCTGATCACCCGTCTCTCCGCCGAGATCGGGGCGCATGTGGAAGGCCTGGAAACCAGCTGGGTGGATGAAGGCCCCAATCCGGGCTCGGACAATTTCCATGTCCTGCAGGCGCCCCAGGTGGCGATGTTGTGGGATGAGGGCGTGTCTCCCCTGTCGGCCGGTCCGACCCGGTTTGTGCTGGAGCGCCGCTATGGCATTCCGGTCGCCGTCATCCGCACGGGCACGATCAGCCGGGCCGATCTGGGCCGCTATGACGTCCTGATCATTCCGGAACAGTGGGGTCTGGATGACGCGCTGGGCGGCGGTGGCCGGACCGCGATCCAGCGCTTTGCCCGTGAAGGCGGTGTCGTGATTGGCCTGGGCTCGGCGACGCGCTGGCTGGCGGACAGTGAGACCGGTCTGATCCCGGCCCAGCGCGAACGCGCGGCCGACACGCCGCGTGAAGGCGGGGCCAGTACGGGTGAGGTGATTGACGGCACCGTTCTGGAAAACGCTGCCGAACTCGCCGCCCTGGAAGCGGAAGCCGGTGCGATGCCGGATTCCTCGCCGGGCGCCCTGGTCAATCTGACCGCCAATCCGGTGGCCTGGATGTCCGCGGGCTATGAAGACGGGGGCGTTGCCCTGGTCACCGGTTCGGACATTTATGCGCCGGTGGCGATGGATGATGCCGTGACGGCCCTGCGCTATGCGCCGCGGGACGAACTGCTGGCCGGGGGTTATCTGTGGGACGAGTTCGCCGACCAGTTGGCCTACAAACCCTATCTCCTGTCCAATTCCTACGGATCGGGACAGGTCGTGGCCTTCACCCAGTCACCGACCACCCGCGCCTATCTGGAAGGCTTGGACCTGCTCCTGCTGAATGCGGTGGTCCTGGGACCGGCCCGTTCGCGGACCTATCGCTACTAGGGGAACCGGTTTCGCGGTTCGAACCTGGGAAGATTGAAAAGAGGGCGGGGCTCAGGCCTCGCCCTCTATTTCTTCGCGCAGGGTTTCCAGCTCCAGCCAGCGCTCTTCCTTCTCGTCCCGCTCGGCCATCGCGTCGGCGAGAGCCTGGGAGACTTCGGCGAATTTGACGCTGTCGTTGAACAGGGCCGGATCGGCCATCTTTGCCTCGAGTTTGGAAATGGTCTCGCCCAGCGCGTCGATTTCACCGGGAAGCCGTTCCAGGGCGTATTTGTCCTTGTTGGCCATGCGTCGCCGTTCCGGCTTGGCCGTATTCTGGACCTTTTCCGATGCCGTTTTGGTGCCGTTCTGATCCTGTTTTGACACCGTCTTGTCACTCTGGGAGACGCCCCGGCCCCGTTGTGAGAGCATGTCGGAATAGCCGCCGGCATACTCCCGCCACACACCCTGTCCCTCGGATACGATGACGCTGGTGCAGACCCGGTCGAGAAAATCCCGGTCGTGGGAGACGAGGAAAACCGTGCCGGCATAGTCCGCAATCAGACCTTCCAGCAGGTCCAGCGTCTCCAGATCCAGATCGTTTGTCGGCTCGTCGAGCACCAGGAGATTGGACGGCAGGGCCAGGGCGCGGGCCAGCATGAGGCGCGCCTTCTCCCCGCCCGACAGGACATGGACCGGCGTGTTGGCCTGTTCCGGCGGGAAGAGGAAGTCCTTCATATAGGCCATGACATGCTTGGTCTTGCCGCCGACCTCGACCTGGTTGCCCCCGCCCTGGGTAAGGGCCTCGGAGACCGTCCAGTCATCCTTCAGCGCCAGGCGTTTCTGGTCCAGACTGGCCATGTCCAGCTTGGTGCCCAAGCGGATTTCCCCTTCATCCGGCGGTAGTTGGCCGATCAGCATGTTGAGCAGCGTGGTTTTGCCCGCCCCATTGGGCCCGACCAGGCCGATGCGGGAACGGCGCGCAATTTTGATCGAGAAATCCTTCACGATCACCCGCTCGCCAAAGCTCAGCGAGACATGTTTCGCCTCGGCGACCAGCTTGCCGGAATCCTGGCTCTCGCTGGCTTCCAGCTTCACCTGTCCCTGGGGACCGCGATGCTCGGCACGCTGGCGTTTCAGGTCGTGCAGCTCGGCGAGGCGGCGCACATTCCGCTTGCGCCGGGCCGTCACGCCATAACGCAGCCAGTCTTCCTCGCGGACGATCTTGCGGTCCAGCTTGTGCTGTTCCAGTTCTTCCTGCTCGAAAATCTCGTCCCGCCAGGCCTCGAACGCGCCAAACCCCTTGTCCAGCAAACGCGTCCGTCCCCGGTCCAGCCACAGCGTCTTGCGGGTCAGGTTCTCCAGAAACCGCCGGTCGTGCGAAATCAGCACCAGCGCCGAACGGCAGGCGGCCAATTCGCTCTCCAGCCATTCAATGGCGGGCAAATCCAGATGGTTGGTGGGCTCGTCCAGCATGAGAATGTCGGGATCGGGCGCCAGGGCGCGGGCGAGGGCGGCCCGGCGTGCTTCGCCGCCGGAGACCTTCGCCGGGTCTTCCTGTCCTGTCAGGCCGAGCTGCTCCATCAGATAGTCGGCCCGGTAGTCCATGTCCCCGGGCGCGAGCCCTGCCACGACATAGTCCCGCAGCGTTTCGAACCCCGCGAGATCCGGCTCCTGTTCCAGATAGCGGATCGTGGCTCCGGGATGGATGAAGCGCTCGCCGTCATCCGCTTCGACCAGACCGGCCGCGACTTTCATGAGGGTGGATTTGCCGGACCCGTTTCGCCCGACCAGGCACAGACGCTCGCCTTCTGCGACTTGCAGATCGGCTCCGTCGAGCAGGGGCGTCACCCCGAAGGTGAGATGGATGTTCTGAAGGGTCAAAAGCGGTGGCGACATGGGGTTCCGCATACAAGCCGACGCGTCCGCGGTCACGCCTTTCCGGCAGATTACCAAAACGAAGAGGGATGATTTCGGGCAGCGTCCCTCTGGCGGCCAAGATGAACAAGGTCTCATTTGTTCCACAATCGGGCCGGGCGTAAGCTTCCGGCAGGGACAGGAGAGGGCGGACCCGAATCTCACGGGTCTGGATATCAAATGCTTGAAATCAATGGTCTGACGAAAACCTACGGCAATGGTGTGCGCGCGATGGACGGGGTCAGCCTGTCCATTCCCAAGGGCATGTTCGGTCTTTTGGGCCCCAATGGCGCCGGCAAATCCACGCTGATGCGGACCCTGGCGACCTTGCAATATCCGGACAGCGGGACCATCCAGTTCGGTGATATCGACCCGATCAAGGAACCCAAGGCCCTGCGCGCCACGCTGGGCTATCTGCCCCAGGATTTCGGTGTTTATCCGCGCATGTCGGCGCGGGCCATGCTCGATCATCTGGCGGTGCTCAAGGGCCTGACCAATGGCAAGGAGCGCAAACAGGTGGTCGAGAGCCTGCTGGAACAGACCAATCTGAAGCAGCACGCCAACAAGTCGGTCGCCTCCTATTCCGGCGGCATGCGGCAGCGCTTCGGCATTGCCCAGGCCCTGCTGGGCGATCCGCAACTCATCATCGTGGACGAGCCGACCGCCGGCCTCGACCCGGAAGAGCGCAACCGTTTCCACAATCTGCTGTCGGAAATCGGCGAGAATGTCGTGGTCATCCTGTCCACCCACATCGTGGAAGATGTCGCCGATCTCTGCCCCAACATGGCGATCATGAACCAGGGCCGGATTGTTGCGAAAGGCGCGCCGGGCGATCTGGTTAAACAGCTTGAGGGCAAGGTCTTCGCCAAGACCGTGGCCAAGGCCGACCTGCCTGAAATGCGGTCGCGCTACAATGTCATTTCCGAGCGCCTGGTCGTGGGCCAGGTGGTGATCCGTGTCGTCGCCGAGACCAATCCGGGCGACGGGTTCGAACCCGTCCCGGCCGATCTGGAAGACGTCTATTTCGCCACCATCGCCGAAGGCCGCCAGGCCGCGGCTGCGGCCTGATCCGGCCGGCTGCGGAGGACGCGACATGCTTGGAAAAATTGCCGGCTTTGAATTCCGGTTTCAGCTTCTTTCACCCGCTTCCATCGCGATTTTCGCGATGTTCTTCCTGCTCGTATTCGGCGGTGTGACCTGGGATCAATTACAAGTGGGGTCTGGCGGCGCGGTCAATATCAACTCGCCCAATGCCCTGACCACCAACATCATGATCTTCTCCTTCTTTGGAGCGATCATCCCGACCGTTTTCCTGTCATCCGGCGTTTTGCGGGATGAGGGTTTCAAGACGGCCGAGCTCTTCTACTCCCGGCCCGTAAGCGAATTCGACTTCGTGCTCGGGCGCTTTCTGGGCGGTTTTGTCATCACGCTGGCCGTGTTTGCCAGTGTGCCCCTGGCCTTCTTCATCGGGTCCCTCATGCCCTGGCTTGACCCGGAACTGATCGGGCCGACCGTGCTGTGGTGGTACCCTTATCTCTTCGCCGTATTCGGTGTCGTGAACATGTGGGTGGTGGGCACGATCCTGTTCACCGTGGCGAATTTCACGCGTTCGACCGTCATGACCTATGCCTCCTTTGTCGGGCTGCTTGTGCTCTACTTCGTGGGGCTGGGCCTGGCACAGTCGCAACCGGACTTGCGTGAGTTCATTGCCCTGATCGACCCGTTCGGCCTGAACACGTTCGGCGAAGTGACGCGTTACTGGACGATTTTCGACCAGAATGAGCGTGTGGTGCCCCTGGAAGGCATCCTGCTCACCAACCGTTTGATGTGGGTGGGTATCGGGGCGGCCTTGCTGGTTCTGAACCTGCTGACGTTCCGCTTTCGCCGGGGGTCCACCGGAAAAGTGTCCAAGAAGAAGGCGCTGGCCGCAGCCGGACCGACCCATGCCATTTCCGAGTTCGATCTGCCGCGCGTCACGCCGCGCCTCGATGGCGCAGCTGTGCTGCAGCAGTTCCGGTCACGCCTGGGCTTTGAGGTGAAGGGCGTTGTGCTCAATGTTGCCTTCTGGATCCTCCTGGCGCTGGGGCTTCTCAACACGGTCCCGGGCTTCTTTTTCGGCAATGAGTTTTACGGCACGCCCAATTTCCCCGTCACCCGCATCATGGTGCAGGTGGTTGAGGGAGCCTTTGCCTGGTTGCCCTTCGTGGTCGTCATCTACTACGCGTCAGAAGTGATGTGGCGGGAACGCCGGTTCGGCTTCTCCTATATTGTCGATGCCACGCCGACACCGAGCTGGGTGTTCATCACCACGAAATTCCTCGCCCTGGGCGTGGTGATCGTGGCGCTGATCGCAACGGCCCTGATTGCCGCCGGACTGGCCCAGCTGATCCGTGGCTTCCCGAATGTCGAGGTCGACCAATACCTGATCCGCGGCCTGGTTGGCATGATCGCGCCGGCCGTTCTGGTGGCGACACTGGCGATCTTCGCCCAGGTCCTGTTCAACAATCGCTGGCTCGGCATGGCGGCCCTTCTGGGCTACCAGATTGTGTCCATCGTGATGGGCAATGTCGGCCTCGATCACAATCTCTACAATTTCGGCAGCGCGCCGGCAGCTCCGTACACCGACATGAACGGGTATGGGCATTTCCTGGGCATCCAGCTCTGGTTCTATGCCTATTGGGCTTTCTGGGGGCTGTTGCTCCTGACCCTGTCCTATCTGTTGTGGAGCCGGGGCTCGCTGACCTCCATCAAGCGCCGGATTGCGGCCCTGCCGCGCGGCTTTGCCCAGCCGGGGACGGCCTTCGTGGCCCTGATCGCCGTGGCGGGCATGGTCTCGACCGGTGGCTGGATCTATTACAACACCAATATCCTCAACAGCTATCAGTCCTCCAATGCGGCGCGCGCGCAGGCGGCGGAGTATGAGCGTCAGTATCTGCACCTGCGGGACGTGCCGCAGCCGACCATTGTCGACACGGCCTATGAGGTGGAGATCTATCCGTCCGAGCGCCGCTATGTGGCCGATGGCCGGTACGAGCTGGAAAACCAGACCGGCGAAACGCTGGACACGCTCTGGATTTCCTACGGCCAGGGCACGACGGTTCTGGAGCAAGCGGTCGAGGGCGGTTCGCTCGCCAGTGAGGATGAGGATTTCTACCTCTATGAATTCACCCTGGAGCCGCCGCTGGCACCGGGTGAAAGCCGGAGCTTCGACTTCCGGGTCGAGCGGGCCAATCCCGGCTTCCGCAATTCCGGCAATGTGACGACCGTCAATCACAACGGCACCTTCTTCAATAATGGGGAGTCGATGGCGATTGTCGGCTTCAACGACAATTGGCGCCTGACGGACCGCCAGCAGCGCCGGCGCGAAGGGCTGGAGCCCATCGACCGGGCTTTCCCGCTGGAGGATGAGAGCCACTGGAACGAGAACGGGATCACCAATTCCCACTATGTCGGCTTCCGTTCGGAGGTCTGCACATCGGCGGACCAGATCGCGATCGCCCCGGGTTATCTGGAGCGTGAATGGACGGAGACGGATGAGCAGGGCCGTGCGCGGCAATGCTATGAGTATGTGATGGATCGCCCGATCCTGAACTTCTACTCGTGGCTGTCAGCGCGGTACGAGGTGGCCGAGCGGGAGACCGACGGCATTCTCTACCAGGTCTTCTACCATCCGGATCATGCCTGGAATGTGGAGCGCATGCTGGAAGCGGGCGAGGATTCGATCGGATATTTTTCCGAGCATTTCAGCCCCTACCAGTACCGCCAGTACCGCATTCTGGAATTCCCGGCTTATCAGACCTTTGCCCAGGCCTTCCCGAACACCATTCCCTTCTCGGAAGGGATCGGTTTCATCGCCAACCTCTCGGACCCGACCGAGATCGACTATGTCTACTACGTCACGGCCCATGAGGCGGCGCACCAGTGGTGGGCGCACCAGGTGATGGCTGCGAATGTCCAGGGCTCCACGATGCTGATCGAGACCTTCGCCCAGTATTCGGCCCTGATGGTGATGCGGGAGACTTATGGCGAAGACCATATGCGCCGCTTCCTCAAGTTCGAGCTGGACAGTTATCTGGGTGGCCGGGGCTCCGAGTCGATCGAGGAACTGCCCCTCTATCGTGTCGAGAACCAGCAATACGTTCACTACCGCAAGGGCGCGGTGATCATGTACGCGCTGCAGGATTATGTCGGCGAGGAGGTCGTGAACCGCGCGATGCAGCGCCTGATCGATCTGCGGGCCTATTCCTCCGATCCCTATGCCACCACGCACGATTTCCTGCGCATCCTGCGCGAGGAGGCCGGTCCGGAGTGGGAAGACGTCATCCATGACTTCTTCGAGCGGATCGTGGTGTTTGATCTGGAAGCATCAACCGCGACCGCCACGCAGCGCGAGGACGGCCGCTGGGATGTGGCGCTGGAGATCGAGGCGCACAAGTTCGAGGCCGATGGTGCCGGTCAGGAAACGGAGGAACCGATCGATTATCTCATTGATATCGGCGTGTTCACGGAAGACCTGGACGATGCCTATGAGGGCACGGATCATGTGCTCTACATGGACAAGCACCGGATCGACGAGAACACGATGCGGATCGAGCTGATCGTGGACGAGCAGCCGCTCTATGTCGGGATTGATCCCTACAACAAGCTGATCGACCGCGACTCCGACGACAATCTGGTCCGTGTGGAGATCGTGGAAGCGGAATAGGGCTCGGGCCGGCTCGCCTTCGGGCGGGCCGGTCAGCCGTTCGCGGCGTAGGGTGTATCGCCGTCCAGCGAGCGTTCCTCGCGCTTGTTCACCAAGGAGCGCAGGAAGCTGGGGAACATCTCCATGGCGTCGGCCGCAGAGAGATTGCCTTTTTCCCGGCCCTGCCACCAATAGGCCCAATAGGACGTCACGTGCGAGACGGCGGACAGATCCCGTCCGAGCTGTCCGAAATGGCCGGGCGCCTTGAGCAGGAAGCTGCGCAGGGCGGAGGCATCCGCGCCGGCGCAGAAGCGGCGGTACTCGCTGTCATAATCATCCATGATGTCCGTCAGCGCCGTCCAGCGCTCGCGAACCTTGGCCAGGATGGCCTTTCGGATCTCGTTGATTTCCTTGTTCTCGTCCGGCCGGGCACCGCGGACGACCGCATCATTGAGCTCGATCAGGAATTGGCGGAGATCATCCTTCACCTCGCGCAGGCGCCAGCGGTAGTAGAGAATGCCCTTCCAGCCGAAAATGCCCTGCTCGTACTGTTCTTCATCCATGCCCAGGACATGGCGCAGGCCGGACAGGCGCTCCGTGTCCTCGCTGTCGAGCAATTGCTCGGCAAAACGGCGGGCGCGCTCATCATCCGCCTGGATCTGATCATCCCCGAAGGCGAGACGGACCATGCCGCAGATCTGCCGGGTCACATTGCCCAGCATCGCCTCCTGCTCACCCGGAGAAATGTTGAAATAGAAGCGGGCGATCGGCCGTTCGCCCTTGATGTAGCGGTCAGCCATCAGGAAAGGGTCGAAGGACGGGATCTCGGCCAGTTCCCGGATCCGGGCCAGGTCGCTTTCATAATGCTTGTTCACCACGCCGACGCCGAGAAAGGCCTTGAGGCGGACCTCGAACCCCTTCTCCTCGACGAAGAAGGAATGCCCGCCCATGCCCAGATCCTCGGTACTGACCGGAATGATGATCTTCGTGGCCACCGGGTTTTCGGTATACAGGTACGGCTTCTCGTGCGGCCGGACGGTGTGCTTGAGGATGAAGCTCGCATTCAGCCGCGGATTGCGGAAGAAGGGTTTGGCGGCCATTTCCAGGCTCTCGCCATAACGACGCTGGACCGACCACAGATCGAGAATGCGCGGCGTGGCACCACCGCGGACAATTCTGCGGAGACTCTGTCGATCTGAACCACTCATTATTCCCGTCCGAACAGCGTAGTTCCGGACACTTTAGCGGGCAGGATTTAATATCCGATAACTGACCGTGTGCGCAGGCACATGCGGGGGCCGCCACCGGAAGGGTGGCCGGTGGCAGCCCCGTGGCGGGACGGGTCAGGCGGCGTTCGGGGCGAAGACGTGCGGCGCCGGAATGGGCGAGCGCAGGCGTCGCTGGATGCCATCGCCATTGAGGCGTGTTCCCGGGGAGACGCGGGTGACGCTGGCGATGAAGTCGGAGAAGAGTGTCACGGCCTCGCGGGCATGCAGGAAGCCCTTGCCGTTCTGGCTGGCCCAATAGCGCCAATATCCGGGCACATGGCTGACCACGGACAGATCGCTGCCGACATCATAGAACAGGGTCGGCGCCTTCATCAGGAATTTGCGGAAACCATTGGCGTCCTCGCCGCGGCAGAAGCGGCCGAACACGGTCTCGTATTCTTCCATGACGCAGGTCAGGCTGCTCCAGCGGGCGCGGGTCTCTTCGATGATCGCCCGGCGCATGTGCTGGAGTTCCGTGTATTCATGATCGCTGGCACCGACAATGGTGACCGCCTTGAGCTCCTGGATGAAAGCTTTCAGCGCGGCCAGGGCCTCGGCCATGTGGAAGCGGTAGTACAGCACGCCGCGCCAGCCGAAGATGCCGGCCTTGAATTCGATCTCGGTCATGTCGAGCGATTTGCGCAGGACGGACAGCTTGCCGTCCAGGTCGCAGGCCAGCAATTGCCGGGTGAAACGCATGGCACGGTCATCGTCGCGATCATGGGCCTCATTGCCGAAGGCCAGGGCGACAACCGAGACGATCTGGCGGGCCACTGAGTCCTCCATCCGCTCCATCTCGTCATCGGAAATGTTGAAATAGAGCTCGTCGATCGGGCGGGCATGCTCGCGATAGCGTTCGGCCAGGAGGAAAGGGTCGAAACTGGGCAGGGCGGCCAATTCCCGAAGGCGGATCAGGTCCAGATCCAGCAGGTGCGGCTCATCGGCGCGATCAAACAGAGTGCGCATCTTGGAGGCAAAGCCGGTCTCCTCCACGAACACGGCATGGCCGCCGAGGGAGAGATCATCATGGGCCAGCGGCACCAGAACCTTGGTCACAACCGGCTGGGAGGACATGACATAGGGGCGTTCATGGACCCGCACTGTGTGCTTGATCACGAAACACTTGTTCAGCCGGGGGTGGAGGAAGAAGGGTTTTTCCGAATGCGCATCGGTATGGCCATACCGGCGGGCAATCGAATGCAGGTCGAGAATCCGGGAGGTCGCACCGCCTTTGACGATGTTGCGCAGATCAGAGCGCAGGGTTTCTCGGATGCGGGCCATGCAGACACTCCTTCAGCCCCGAATCCCTACCCCGGTGTGCTTTAAGGAGAGGTCTGCCAGACCGGGCAGAATTGATTAGAATGCGGCGCAACTCCGGGGGGCGAAAATTTTCGTGTTCTATTCCGGGGTGTTGGCCGGCTGCAAAGCGGCAAAAATATATCCGCCGACGGCTCCGCCCAGACACAGGGTCAGCAGGCCTTGCAGGTCGCGGCTGGCCGCGACAGGGGTAATCGTCGAATCCATGAGCGCTGAATAGAAGATCTTGATGCCCATCATCATGACGGCAATCGCCAGTCCGCCGGCCAGGGTGAAACCGAAACGGCGCCAGCCGGGACCGAGCAGCCGGGCCGTGAAACCCGCCACCGGAAAGGCGATGGCATAGCCCAGAAGGATGAGCACAAACAGGGTGGGGGCAAACCCGATCAGGTCGCGCTTGATGGCCTCAATGCGGACCGGTGTCGGGATCTCCGCGCCGGCCCGGATCAGGGCCTGCAGATCGACATGGGTGTTGCCCAGGCTTACCAGAAGCGTGCCCACAATCACCGCGAACAGGAAAATGCCGAGCATTCGAAGGCCGGCCATGGCGTCGTCTCCCCTCGGCCCGGACCGGGCTTTGCTTGCTGAGACGGAGCCTATCGTGAGACAAGGACAGCGACAATCACGGGGGTAACCATGTTGCGATTGCTGGCAGGCTTGACGAGTGCGTTCCTCTTGGCCGGGACGGCCCAGGCTCAGACCCTGCACACCGTGGCGGACGGTCTGGAATACCCGTGGAGTGTCGCCTTCCTGCCCGATGGCCGCATGCTGGTGACCGAAAAGCCGGGACGCTTGCGGATCGTCGACGAGGACGGGCTGGTCCCGGAGACGGTCGCCGGTGTTCCGGATGTCTTCTATTCCGGTCAGGGCGGACTGCTGGATGTCGCCCTGTCACCGGACTTTGCCGAGGACGGCCGGGTCTACCTCACCTGGACGGCAGGCCCGGAACGCAACAATACGCTCCACTTGGGAGCCGGGCGTCTGACCGGGCAGGCGCTGGAGGATTTCGAAATCCTGTTCACCGCCAGCCCGTCGCGCCGGACCAATGTCCATTATGGTGGCCGGATCGCCTTCCTGCCGGATGAGGCGGAGACGCCCGCCACCCTCATTCTGGGGATCGGAGACGGTTTCGACTATCGGGAACAGGCCCAGAATCCGGGCAGTCATTTCGGCAGTTTCGTGCGCCTGAGCCTGGACGGCGAGCCACTGGCCTCCAGCTTTCCGGACGCCGCGCCGGGCGTGTTCTCGATCGGACACCGCAATCCGCAGGCCGTTGTCTATGACGCTGCCAGTGGGATTCTCTACGCGAATGAGCATGGTCCGCGTGGGGGAGACGAGATCAACATCCTGGTCGAGGGACGCAATTATGGCTGGCCCATCGTCAGTCAGGGGATCGATTATACCGGTGCCCTGGTGACGCCGTTTGACGCCTATGAGGGCATGCAGGATCCGCTGGTGAACTGGACCCCCTCCATTGCTCCGGCCGGCATGGCGATCTATCGCGGTGATGTCTTCCCGGACTGGGAGGGTGACCTTTTGGTGGCCGCCCTGATCGCCGGCGATGCCGGAACACCGTCAGGTCATGTCCGGCGCGTGGAACTGGAAGATGGCGAAGTGGTCGGCCAGACCATTTTGTTCGGCGGGCTCGAGGCGCGCATCCGCGATGTCCGGGTCGCCCCGGACGGCACGGTCTGGCTGCTGACCGATGACGAAAACGGCCAGCTGATCCAGGTCACGCCCTAGCGCGATCACTCGGCCGTCTGGGGTTTTCGCTCATAGCCAACCAGATCGAGGGCGCGGCCGAACACGCGGCGGCGCCAATTGCCCAGCCGGTGCGGGGTGCCCAGCAGTACCGGGGTCAGGATCAGGGTGAGCAGGGTGGAGAAGCCCAGCCCCCAGACCACGGCGGAGGACAATTGCACCCACCATTCCGAAGCCGGTCCGCCGATGGACAGGACGCCATGGGCGAAATCGGCATTGATCTGGAACACCATGGGCAGAAGACCGAAAATCGTGGTGATCGTCGTCAGCATGACCGGACGCAGCCGCTGGGCCGCCGTGCGGACAATCGCTTCATCGACCGCCATGCCCAGACTGCGCAGGCGCTGGAAGGTGTCGATCAGCACGATATTGTTGTTCACCACAATCCCGGCCAGCGTCACCACACCCGTCCCCAGGAAGAGGATGGAGATGTAGGGGAAGGTCAGCAGGACGCCGAGCAGGACCCCGACCACGGAAAGCACCACGGCCTGCAGCGTCAGTACGACGTGCCAGAAATTGTTGAATTGCCAGAGCAAGATCACGGCCATCATGAAGAGGGAGGCCAGCATGGCTCCGGCGAAGAAGGCACCGGCTTCGGCATTCTCTTCATCCGCGCCCAGATAGTCGATATCGACCGAGCGATCGATCCGGCCGGCCTCTACCTGTTCCTCGATCCAGGTCCGCAGCTCGGCGACCAGCAGGTTGCCGGCATAGCCCTCTGCAGCATTGGCCCGTACCATGAGGACGCGTTTGCCGTCTCGGCGATTGATCGAGTCGATGCGCTGGTGCGCTTCGCGGGTCACGAAGTTGGAAATCGGGACGGCGCCGTTCGCCGTGTTCACGCGCAGATCGTCCAGGCGGGAAATGTCCCGGTCGATCGCCGGGAAACGGACGCGGATATCGACTTCCTCATCGGCATCATCGGGCCGGTAGCGGCCGACCAGCGAACCGGTCGTGACCAGCTGTACGGCGGCACCGACCTGGGTGACGTCCGCGCCGAAGC
The DNA here is from genome assembly GCF_005871165.1 of Maricaulis alexandrii. Taxonomy (GTDB): domain Bacteria; phylum Pseudomonadota; class Alphaproteobacteria; order Caulobacterales; family Maricaulaceae; genus Maricaulis; species Maricaulis alexandrii. Next base: position 595,214 of record NZ_SWKP01000005.1, read on the forward strand.
GTCCGGCTTCCTCGCGGTCGACGTCCAGTCGCCACTCCACGCCCGGCAGGGGCAGGGTGTCCTCGATATCGGTGGTGCCATCCATGGTGTCGATGCGGGCGCGGATCAGGCGGGCGGCCTGTTCCAGTGCAACGGCATTGCTGGAGCGCAGTTCGACCTGGATGTCCTTGCCGACAGGCGGGCCCTGCTGGAAGGGGCGGATCTCGATGATGACGCCGGGAATGCCGACCATGGCCTCGCGGATATTGCGTTCGATCAGGCGACCGTTCGGGCGTTGGCCGAAGGGTTCGAACTCAATGAAGATGCGCGCCACACTGTCGGCCGGCGCGGCCCCTGTGCCGTCAAACGGTGACCGGCCCGGCGGCTGTCCGGCCACGGTGTAGTAGCCGGCAATGCCCTCGATTCCGTCCAGCCGGCGTTCCGCTTCCAGTGCGAGTTCATACTGTTCCGATGGCGACAGGTTTCCGCGCGCCCGGACAAAGACGTAGAGCTGTTCCGGTTCGGCATCGAGGAAGAATTCGGTCCGCATGGACGAGGCTGATGCGATGAAGGAAAACAGGATCACCGCCACCACGCCCAGCGCTGTCAGCGTGACGGTGATCGGCCGGACCACCAGGGCACCGATCATGCGGGCATAGGCCCCGGTAATGCCGGGCAGTCTGGAAGGGTCTCCCTCCTCCTCGGCATTGAGTTGCGCGAGCGCGGAGGATTTGTCTGCGACACCGCCCTTGCGGCCCAGGACCGAGCCGAGCGTCGGCAGGAAGATCAGCGCCATGACCAGGGCCGAGCTGAGCACGAAGATCAGCGTCAGCGGCAGGAAGGCCATGTACTGGCCGGGGATGGAATCCCAGAACAGGAAGGGCACGAAGGCCGCCAGGGTCGTCGCCGTGGAGGAGACAATCGGCCAGAACATGCGCTTGCCGGCACTGGCATAGGCCTGCCGGCGCGTTTCGCCCTCGGCGAGTTTCCGGTCGGCATATTCCACCACGACAATGGCGCCATCCACCAGAAGGCCGACGGCCAGCACCATGGCGAACATCACCATGAAATTCACGGTCAGGCCGTAAATGCTCAAGAGCAGGAAAGAGAAGAGGAAGCTGGACGGGATCGCCAGACCGACCAGGAGCGCCGAGCGCAGACCCAGCGCCGCGACGACGATGATCAGCACCAGCACGATGGCCAGCATGATGGAGGAGGTCAGGCTCTGCAGGCTGTCGCGAACATAGGTCGACAGGTCGAGGCTGAAGGCATAGCGGACGGTTTCCGGCCAGCGCTCGGCGACCTCGGCGGTCAGTTCGCGAACCGCTTCACTCGTATCCATGATGTTTTCGCCGGAACGGCGAACGACCTGGAGGGTAAAGGCGGGGGAGCCATTATAGCGCGAGAAGCTGTCCGCATCCTTGAAGGTCCGCCGCACGGTGGCGACGTCCTGCAGGGTCACGACCGTGTCGCCGGACCGGGTCAGAGGCAGGTTGAAGGCGTCTTCCGCGCTCTCGAACAGGCCGGGCACCTTGACCTGGAAGCGCGCTTCGCCGCTGTCCAGCGAGCCGGCCGCGATCAGCCGGTTGTTCGACTGCACGGCGTTGAAGAGCTGGCTGTAGGTGATGCCATAGGTTTCCAGAAGTGTGGGATCGATGACGATCTCCAGCACTTCTTCCCGGATGCCCTGGACGTCGACCTGCAGGATTTGCGACAGTGTCTCGATCTCTTCCTCGAGATCGCGGGCGATCCGGTAGAGGGTGCGCTCGGGCGCTTCGCCATAGACCTGGACGGCGATGGTGGGGGCCAGGGCCGAGTTGAACTCCTGGATCACCGGTTCGCGGGCATCCTCGGGAAATTCGCGACGTGCCATGTCGACCGCTTCGCGGACATCGAGGACCGACTGGTCGGCATCGAAAGGAACTGCGAACTCGGCCACCAACTGGCCGGCCCCGAGACTGGCCGTGCCGTTGAGCTCGACCAGGCCCTCGATCGAGCGCATCTCGGTTTCGGTCGGGCGCACGATCAGGCGTTCGGCATCCTCCGGCGAAATCCCGTCCAGCGGGACCACCACGATGACGAAGGGAAAGGGAATATCCGGATCAGCCTCACGCGGCAGGGTCAGGAAGGACATCAATCCTGCGGCCAGCGCACAGATGAAAATGGCGAGCACCATACGGGCTCGCCCGATGGCAAAATCGACGATTCCCGTCACCGGGCATCTCCCTCCCGGGCAACCCGGACTTCGACACCGTCGGCCACGAATTCCTGACCCAGGACAATGATGTTGGCCGTCTCCGGCAGACCGGCGACCCAGACCTGTTCGCCATCATCACTGAGCAGGTCGATCCGCACGAAACGGACATGGTGGTCGTCTTCGACAATGCGGATGCCCAGCTCGCCCTCGGAGTCGAGGGCCAGGATGGAAGCCGGCACCCGATGGGCCGGACGTTCCGGCAGTTGCAGAATGACTTCTGCCGTCACGCCGGAGCGGATCGACATGTCCTCATTGGGCAGCTCAACCTCGACCCGGAAGGTGCGGGTGGCCTGGTCGGCCCGGCGTTCGACAAAACGGACCTGACCGTCCACCAGCTGGCCGGTGACCAGATTGACCCGGCCCGGCATGCCCGGTTCCAGGGCGGAGACATTGCGTTCGGACACTTCTGCGACCACCAGGATCGGGTTCATCTCGACCACGGTGCCGCAGGGATCACCGGCGCGCAGGAAATCGCCGACTTCCGCCGCGCGGCCGTCGAAGACACCGTCAAAAGGCGCGCGCAGATAGATATTGTCCAATTCTTCGCGGGCGGCCTGGAGGCGGGCCTGGGCGGCATCGCGGGCCGCTTCGGCCGCGGCAACCTGATTGGTGGAGCGATGGCCGCGCTCGGCCAGTTCGCGGGCGGCGTTGAAGTCCAGCTCGCGCGACCGAAGGTCGGCCTCTGCCTGGCCGACGGCGGCGGAGCGGGCATCGACATCGAGGCGGCACAACACGTCGCCGGCTTCCACTTCACTGCCTTCCACGATCGCGGCTTCAGCCACACGGCCGCCGGTTTCGGCGCGCACCAGGACTTCCCGGAAAGCTTCGGTCCGGCCACGCAGGGACAGGCTGGCAGCCCGGGGTTGGGCGGTGACCGTGCGGGTCACGACCTCGAACAGGCGATCGTGACCGGTGTTGGCGGTTTCATGCGAATCGGCCTGTCCGGCTTGCAATAGCGTGCCCACGATAAAGAGGAGGGAGACTGCAACCAGGATGGACAGAGCGGCGATATAGGACTTGTTCAGGGTCATGGCCGACTCAAGAGACTGGATTCAGGCCGCGCAAACGGGAGCCTGAACGTACAAAGTACCGACACCTTAGATAACCCCCAACGAGTCGCATGGCGAGGATTTTCGAGCCGCTATCCGGACGGTCCCCCCGACCCGTTCCGGCGCGTCATGCGTATTGCCCGGCGCACCATCCCGATGACCAGGCCCATTGGAAGTTGTATCCGCCAAGCCAGCCTGTCACGTCAACAACTTCTCCAACAAAAAACAGGCCGGGCTGGCTAAGTGCCTGCATTGTCTTGCTGTCGAGTGCATGCGTGTCGACACCCCCCAGGGTGACCTCGGCGGTGCGATAGCCTTCCGACCCGGTCGGGCGCACCGTCCAGTGCGCGAGCTTCTGCGACAATTCGCGTAAAGCGCGATCCGACTGGTCGGCGAGATTGCCCGTGGACAAGCCCTCCTCAACCCAGAGCTGGACCAGTCGTTTGGGCAGGCTTTCCCCCAGCACAGTGGGCAAGGCACGCCGGCCATTCTCCTGCCGGGTGGCGCGCAGTGTCTCGAACCAGTCGAGCTCCGGATGCAGGTTGAGATCGACGCTCTCACCCTCGCGCCAATAGGAGGATATCTGCAGGATGGCCGGCCCGCTCAGTCCGCGATGGGTGAAGAGAAGCGCTTCATCGAACTGGGTTTTCCCGTGGCTGGCGCGGACCGGGACGGAGACACCGGACAGGGGTTTGAACCGGGTCAGCGTGTCCGGATCGAAGGTCAGGGGCACCAGGCCGGGACGGGTCTCGGTCAGCGGGATACCGTACTCCCGGGCCACATCATAGCCGAACCCGGTCGCGCCCATTTTGGGGATGGACTTGCCGCCCGAGGCGATGACAAGCGAGGCGCAATCCAGTGTGCTGCCATCGCTCAGGGTGAGCGCGAACCCGTCGGCGGTCCGCTCATGGGCGGTGACACCGGTCTCCAGCTGCAGCGTGACGCCGGCCTCGCGGAGGTCCCCGACCAGGCCGTCAATGATCTGGCGGGCCGAACCGTCACAGAAGAGCTGGCCCAGGGTTTTCTCGTGCCAGGCAATACCCTTGCGGTCGACCCAGTCGATGAAATCCCATTGCGTGTAACGCTTGAGCGCCGACTTCATGAAGTGCGGATTGCCGGAAATGTAATTGGCGGCTGTGGCATGCAGATTGGTGAAATTGCACCGCCCGCCGCCGGAGATGCGGATCTTCTCGCCCGGGGATTTCACGTGCTCGATCAGGCGGACAGAGCGGCCGCGCCGGCCGGCCTCGATGGCGCACATCATGCCGGCGGCACCGGCCCCGATAATGGCGACATCACAGCGGGACATGGGTATCAGGCCGAAGCGTTGGCCGTGACGCGGTCGAGCCAGTCAGCGAAGTCGTTCAAGGGCTTTTCGCGGCCGGTCTCATTGATGGTCTCGTGCCGGAAACCTTCGAGAATTTTACAACTTACATCGGTGAAACCGGCCTTGCCGAGCCGGTCGGCGAGGGTCTGGACGGCCTGGCCCTTATTGGTCGCCGGATCGAGGCTGCCGCCGATGAGATGGAAGGGGAAATCGCGCGGGACATCTTTGAGATTCCTCATCTTTTCAGCCGCTTCCACGCCGTCGAGAAAGTCCCGCCAGAGCGAGACGGAGGACGGCCAGCCGCAGAGTTCATCGGCGACATAGGCATCCACTTCATCCGTGTCGGAGCTGAGCCAGTCGGCATCGGTCCGGCCTTCAGGGAAACGCTTGTTCCAGGCCTTGAACGTCAATTTATCCAAGGTGTTACTGGGTGTGAGATCGCCGCCGATGAGGGCTTCACACCAGAGCACGAAGCGCATCACGGATTTCAGCCCGCCCAGGGCCATGTTTCCATTCCAGATCGCGGCGCCGGCGAGCGATCCGTGCGCGCGCATGACGTGATTGAAGGCGATGACAGAACCCATGCTGTGCCCGAAAACCACGAGCGGCAATCCCGGCCAGCGATTGCGCAATTCGCCTTCCACGACAGCGACATCGGTGATCAGCTTGTCCCAGCCATCCACGTCGGCGAAGCGGCGCTCTCCCCCGTCTTTCGCGGTGGTTCGACCGTGTCCGCGATGGTCATGGGCGGCGACGTGATAGCCGCGGGAGGACAGGAAATCCGCGAATTTGCCGTAGCGGCCGGCGCGTTCGGCGAGGCCGTGATTGATATGGACTATCCCCCGGACAGGCGCCGAGGCCTCGCGGGTATGCAGGGCCAGGGACGCGCCGGTCGGGCTGTCCAGATGGGCAAAGGGGAAAATCTCGTCGCTCATGCGCATCCTCATCGGGTTTCATGTCGACCCTAGCGCGTTTTGTCCAATCGCGTCATGGCTGTACTCATAAGAGCACCCGGACGACAGGGGGAGGAGAGATGACCGACAAGCCGACAGCCATTCTGGCCATCGACCAGGGCACGACCAGTTCGCGCGCCGTGATTTTCACGCCGGACTATGAAGTTGTCGCCGTCGCGCAGCGTGAATTTCCGCAGATCTATCCCCGCTCCGGCTGGGTGGAGCACGACCCGGACGTGATCTGGGCGACCGTTCGCGCCACGGCCCGCGAAGCGCTGAAGCAGGCCCAGAAAAAGGGCTATGAAATCCACCATCTGGGCATCACGAACCAGCGCGAGACGACGCTGATCTGGGATCGCAAGACGGGTGAGCCGATCCACAATGCCATTGTGTGGCAGGATCGCAGAACAGCATCACAATGTGCGCATTTTAATGTCACGAGGGGTGAGGAAGAGGTCCGCAACCGCACCGGATTGGTCCTGGATCCGTACTTCTCCGGGACCAAGATCGCCTGGATCCTGGATCAGGTGGAGGGGGCTCGCGATCGGGCAGCGCGCGGCGAGCTCGCCTTCGGCACGGTCGACACCTGGCTGATCTGGAATCTCACCGGCGGCCAGGTCCATGCGACCGACGCGACCAATGCCAGCCGGACCCTGCTCTACAATATCCATGACAATGCCTGGGATCCGGTCCTGCTGGAGATGTTCGAGGTCCCGGCCTCAGTCCTGCCCGAGGTCCGCGACAGTGCCGGCCATTTCGGATCGGTCGAGGAGAGCGTTCTCGGTGTGAAGCTGGAGATCACCGGTGTGGCCGGCGACCAGCAATCGGCGGCGATCGGACAGGCCTGTCTGGCGCCCGGCGAGATGAAGTCGACCTATGGCACCGGCGCCTTCGTGCTGATCAATACCGGCACCGAACCGGTCCTGTCGAAGAACCGGCTCCTCACCACGATCGCCTGGCGGGTGAAGGGGGAGACGGTCTATGCGCTGGAAGGCTCCATCCTGTCGGCCGGCGCGACGGTACAATGGCTGCGCGACGGTCTCGGCCTGATTGCGAAGGCCTCGGAGGTCGAAGCCCTGGCCGCTTCGGCGGATCCGGACAGCGGCGTCTATCTGGTGCCGGCCTTCACCGGTCTGGGCGCTCCGTATTGGGATGCCGAGGCCCGCGGCGCCCTGGTCGGACTGAGCCGCGGCTCCGGCCGCGCCGAGATCGCCGCGGCCGCCCTGGACTCCGTGGTCCACCAGACCTGCGATTTGCTCGACGCGATGACAGCCGATGGCGCCGATGTCCAGCGCCTGCGCGTGGACGGCGGCATGGCCAAAAACAACGCCCTCCTCCAACGCCTCGCCGACCTCACCGGCATCGAAGTCGTCCGCCCGGTCCAGTCCGAAGCCACCGCCTGGGGCGCCGCCTTCCTGGCGGGGCTGGGCGCGGGGATTTATGAGGATCTGGAGGCGGGCCGGGCGCTCTGGAAGCAGGATCGGGGGTTCGTGCCGGATTGTGCGGATGAGGCGCGGGAGGCGAGTCGGGCAGGCTGGGCGGAGGCTGTGGGGCGGGTTTTGACGGGGGAAGGTTAGGTGGTCGTCGTGGTTGGTGTGTGTCGCGGTTTTTTAGGGATAGATGGTCTGTGCCCCGGCTTTTCCAAAGGGCTTCTGGAGGGGCCTATGCGAATGTTCTTGGGTTCACTGCTCTTCTTCGCCGGCTGCACCCAAGCGCCAGCGACCGTCGATCAAATGGTCGACTCGACACGGCAAGACATCGAGAGAATCTACAGCGAAACCCCCGATCTCTTGACCAGCCGGCTGATGTTTCTGCGGCAGTGGGGGACGGATTATTCTCTGGACGGAATTCGCAGCATCGCCAGTCAGTGCAGTCCGTCAGATTTTGCATTTGACCAGGACAACAGCCTTGTCGCAGTTGGGCAGGAAACAAACCGGATTTTTTTCGTGTGCAGGCAACAGAACCATTTGGTTGTGTTCCAAAAATACATTGTCGTGGGCGCGAATTTTTCCGGTGAGTATCTTGGATTGTTGGTGTGCCCCGTTGATGATTGCGAAAGCTACCCGGAAAAGCATTTCGCAATTGGGTAGCGGAGGTAAAAGGGACAAACACCCATTCAAAACCCTTGTCATCCCGGATGGATGCCCGGCCTTGAGCCGGGTGGAAATCCGGGACCCATACGCCCAGTGTGTTTCCAGCGTGCTCTGAAGGCTGAGCCTGCTTTCGGGCTTGTCCTGTGATTATGGGTCCCGGCTCTGCGGCCTGCCTTCGCACGCCATTCGGCCGGGATGACAAGTGTTGTGATCAATCGGGTTTGAGGGCTTCGGGCAGGGTGCCGCTCAGCTCAAGATAGAGGTCATTCCAGTCCGGATTATTCTCTTCGATCAGGTTGATCTTCCAGGCGCGTTTCCAGCGCTTGATCCGCTTTTCGCGTTCAATGGCGACACCGATATCACCATGACATTCATACCAGACGAGGCGGTCGACGCCGTATTTCCGGGTGAAGCCCGGGACCTGTCGTGATTTGTGTTCGAAGACGCGGCGAAGGATCTCGTTGGTGACACCGCAATAAAGCGTGCCGTGCTTTCGGGATGCGAGCAGGTAAACGTAATAGGTGCGCTCCATGATATACAATTATAAATTGTATATCATTCATTGTCATCCCGGATGGATACCCGGCGCAGGCCGGGTGGAAGTCCGGGACCCATAGTCCCGGTGTGAAACCAGTCCGCGATATCGGTTGAGCCTGCTTTCGGGGCTGGCCTGGGGTTATGGGTCCCGGCTCTGCGGCCTGCTTTCGCAGGCCATTCGGCCGGGATGACAAGGGGTGGGGTCTAATCTGCCAGGCTCAACGCATTTTCCCCGGAAGCGCGTCAGCGCTGTCCGGGACCGGCTTGAATCTCATCGTTTGAGAATAAGGCTTGTGGGCCCCGGACCTTCGTCCGGGGGAAATGAGGTTGTTCTCAAGACCCCGCCCCACCCAGCGCCCGATCCAGATCCGCGATCAAATCCCCCGCACTCTCTAGCCCGACAGACAAGCGGATCAGCGTATCCGGCACGCCCGCTTCTTCCCGCGCTTCGGGCGACATGGAGGCGTGGGTCATCAAGGCGGGGATGCAGCAGAGGCTTTCGACGCCGCCGAGGGATTGGGCGAGGGTGAAGATGTCGAGGGTGGAGACGATGTCCCTTGCGCTGGGGGCGGTGGGGGCGAGTTGGAGGGAGATGAGCTGGCCGTAGCCGTCCTGCTGGCGTTGGGCGATGTCGTGGCCGGGATGGCTTGCCAGGCCGGGATAGTCGACCGAGGCGATGCGGGGGTCGGCGTCGAGCCAGCGGGCGATCTCGAGGGCGGTTTCGCACTGGGCCTTTGCGCGCAGGGGCAGGGTGCGCAGGCCGCGCAGGGCGAGATAGCTGTCGAAGGCGGCCGCGCCGACCCCGACGCAATTGGCCCACCATTTCAGGGTTTCCACCCGTTCCGGATCGGCGCAGCAGACGACACCGCCGACCATGTCGGAATGGCCATTGATCAGCTTGGTGATGGACTGGACGGAATAGTCCGCACCCAGATCCAGCGGGCGCTGGAGGACGGGCGACATGACCGTGTTGTCGACAGCCAGTTCGCAGCCGGCATTGCGGGCGAGCTTGGCCAGGGCCTTGAGGTCGGTGATGCGCAGGCGCGGATTGGACGGGGTTTCCGCCAGGATGAGGGCGGCGTCCTCATTGAGGGCCGCGGCCACGGCGTCCAGATCGGACGTGTTGACGTAGACGGGGACGAGACGGCCGCCGCGGGCGCGGGCATCGAGCAGGCGGCGCGTGCCGCCATAGGCGTCATGGGAGCAGATCACGCGGGCGCCGAAGGGCAGGTCGTGCAGCAGAAGATCGATGGCGGACATGCCGGACCCCGTGACCACGGCCCCGGCGGCATTTTCCAGTTCCGCAATCGCATCGGCCAGGAGGGAGCGGCCGGGATTGCCGGTGCGGGCATAGTCGAAGGCCGGCTGGATGGCCGGGTCTTCACGCCGGTAGGCGGTCGACAGGGAGAGCGGGGGGATGACGGCGTTCCAGCTCCGGTCGGTGTTCAACCCGGCCCGGATCGCCTTGGTCCGTTGTTCGTCCGACATGTCAGTCCTTGAGAAAATCGGTGAGCGTTTCCGACACGATAGCGGCTTCCGTCAGGAAGGCATCATGGCCTGTGCGCGAATGAATGGTCTTCAGCGTGGCGCCGGGCGTGGCCGCGGCGGCCTCCTCCATCTGGTCGAGCGGAACGAGGCGGTCCTCGGCGACGGCGAGATAGGTGACCGGGGCTGTGATGGCGGACAGGTCGACCTGGTGGGCATCCATGGAGCGCGACAGGGCCAGGAAGCGGTGCGGCGTGACGGTCTCGACATAGGCGCGGCCGCGGGCTTCCAGATAGGCGGCGATGCCGTTCTCGTCGCGGCTGCCCGGCTGGGGATTGTAGAAGCGGTCTTCCAGCTCGTCCGGCGTGCGATAGGTGGTCATGGCGAGGCGGCGGGCCAGGTCGAGCCCGGCCTTGCCGTCGCCGAGGCGCAGGGCCATCTCGACGGTCTCGCGCTGGATCGAGCGCCAGGCTTGGGCCATGGCACCGGCCCGGTGGGCGCCGGAAATGACCAGGAGCTTGCCGACTCGTTCCGGGGCCAGGGCGGCCAAGGAGAGGGCGATCATGCCGCCATAGGAGGAGCCGGCCATATCGAAGCGCTCAATGCCGGCCGCATCGGCGAGGGCGAGAATGGCGCGGGCCTGGTCCTGGGTGGTCGGGAAGGGCGTGAGTTCATCGCCGATGAAATCGAAGGAGAGGACACGGGTCGTGTCGGTATCGATGGCGCGGCCCGGACCGACCTGGTCGGACCACCAGCCGGTCTCAGTATCGCTGTCGGCGACAATACGGCCGGAGGAAATCCCGCCCAAGACAAGAATGGCCGGCCCGTGTTCGGGGCCGGCGACGCGGCCGGTGACCTGGACCGGCGAGCCGGTCTCGGCAAAGGCGATCGTGGTGATGTCGCGACAGCGGGTGGCGGGCAGACAATCCAGGGTCACGGCCATCAAGCCTCTCCGCCGGAGAGCAGATCGCGGACGTCCGCGAGCACCGAGCCAGACGTCGGGTCCTGACCGGCGCCCTTGCCGTGCAGGACGATTTTCAGACCGCTTTCACAGACGATTTCGACGGAGTTTTCCTCATTCTCGACCCGGGCCAGCGGGTGATCTTCCGGCAGGGCGATGAGGCGGACGCGGGCATCGACGCGGCCATCCTCGGCGCGGGACAGTTCGGCGACCTGGCGATAGCGCAGACCGTTTTCGCGGGCGCCGCAGACGCGGCCCGGCTCGATGGAGAGCAGGCTGTCGGCGGGGATGGACTGGGTGTCGATCGCGCTGCCATAGGCCTTGCGGGCAATGAGGGCGAGCTTGGCGGCCGCATCCAGACCGTCAATGTCGGCGCTGGGGTCGGCTTCGGCGAAACCGGCGGCCTGGGCGGCGGCAATGGCCGGATCGAACCCGGTGCCCTGTTCCAGAAGGCCCAGGACGAAATTGGACGTGCCGTTGAGGACGCCGCGCACGCTCTGGATGGTCTCGCCCGAGGCGGTCAGACGCTGGATCGTCTCCAGCACCGGCACGCCGCCCCCGACAGCGGCAGAATAGGCAAAGCGGATGCCCTTGTCCCGGGCGCGGGCTTCCAGATCTGGGCGGCGGGCGATGACGGCCTTGTTGGCGGAAATGATGTGGATGCCGCGCTCGACGGCGAGGTCGAGGGCTTTCTCGGCGGCGGGGCAATCGGGCAGGCCGTCAATAACGAGATCGGGCCCGGTATCGAAGGCGTCGCGGATATCGGTCAGCCAGGCCGTGCGTCCGGTCTGGCCCGGACGGCGGCGGCGCGTCACCACGGCGGCAATCTCCACCCGGTCCGGCATGAGCGCCAGCGCATCCAGAACACCGGTATTCACCGTGCCGCAACCCAGCAGGACCACGCGCAGGCGGGCCGGGCGGGGGGCGGTTTCAGGACGGTCGAGTTCGAGAGCCGCAAGGTTTGCCATGACTTAAATCCACTTGCGCGGACAGCACGGACGCCGATTGCGGGAGAGGGAAAGCGGGCGGTCTTTGCCTTTGCATGCCTTCCGATGCTCCGCTTTAGCCGTACTTATTCCGCGCCCGCAAGCTGAACATCAAATCGGCGCACTTCACGTATAAAGATATGTTTATATGTGAGTCAAGGGGATGGGTGGGCGATCCAGTCAAGGAGTCTGGGTGGCGCTTCGCGCTGCCCCCTCATCCGCCCCTTCGGGGCACCTTCCCCCGCGAGGGGGGAAGGAGGACATGGAGCGCTATGGGAAGCTCCCTCTCCCCTTTGCGGGAGAGGGTGGCGCGCAGCGCCGGGTGAGGGGTTGGCCGCGTCAGCGGCCCATCAAGAGCCGTTTTCCGGATGTGTCGCCCAGTGTACGGCTTCGCCGATGACATCCATCACGGCATCGGTTCGCTTGAGAATATGACGGTTCCAGAAGCGAAGGACCGTGAAGCCTTGGGATTCCAGCCAGGCTGTGCGGCGCGCATCATAGGCTTCCTGATCGGAATGCTGGCCGCCATCTGCTTCGACGATCAGTCGGGCGTCAAAACTGACAAAATCAACGATATAGGGTCCGATCGGCACCTGGCGACGGAACTTCACGCCGATGAAGTTCCGGTCCCGAAGGCGGGACCACAATCGCGCTTCGGCAGGGGTTTGCTCGCGACGCATGTTGCGGGCATGGGAGCGGGTTTCGTCGGACATGCGTCCAATTTATGCGGACGCAATCGGACTCCTTGTGACGCGGCTCACGCCGCGTGCCCCTCATCCGGTCCTTCGGACCACCTTCTCCCGCAAGGGGAGAAGGAGGACGTCTCACGCCTTTGACCCGATGCTGCGCATCGGCCCACTTCCTCCTTTCATGGGGAAGAAAACCCTAAGTTGCCACGAACGCCTTCTCGACGACGAAGTCGGCGGGGGCGGCGTTGGAGCCTTCGATGAAGCCGCGTTCGAGGCAGATCTGTTTGGTGTCTTTGAGGAGGCCCTCGGAGCCGCAGATCATGACGCGGTCGACCGCCGGATCGAGCGGTGGGGCGCCGAGGCGGTCGAACAGTTCGCCGGAATTGATCATGTCGGTGACGCGGCCCTTCACCGGCCCGTCATCGCGGGTGGTGGAGGTGAAGTGGACGAGTTTCTCGCGGGCGAACTCGCCGATCAGCTCGTCGGACTTCACGGCCTCGACCAGTTCATTGCCATAGGTCAGCTCGGCGCTTTCGCGGCAGGTATGGGTGAGGATGACCTGGTCGAATTTCTCATAGGTCTCCGGATCGCGGATAAGGCTGGCGAAGGGGGCAATCCCGGTGCCGGTGGAGACCATGTAGAGGCGCTTGCCCGGCTTCAGCGCGTCGAGGACGAGCGTGCCGGTCGGCTTCTTGCCGAGCAGGAGCTGGTCGCCCGGCTGGATGTGTTGGAGGCGCGAGGTGAGCGGGCCGTCGGCGACCTTGATGGAGTAGAAGTCCAGGGCTTCGTCCCAGAAGGGGCTGGCCAGGGAATAGGCGCGCAGGAGCGGTTTGCCGTCCTCCTTGGGCAGGCCGATCATGATGAATTCGCCCGAGCGGAAACGGAAAGCGTCCGGCCGCGTGATGCGGAAATAGAAGAGACGATCCGTATAGTGCTTCACCTCGAGCACGGTCTCGACGGTGAAGGGGCCCGGCTTGGCCGAAATCGTGTTCGCCGGGCGGGCCGGCGGCGTGGGCGTCGTCATGGCATTCATACTCGTATCTCGTGCGGCTGTGGGCTGATGTCCAAGTCTCAGGCCGAGGCGCGCGGCGCTTCGGTATCGGCCCAGGGCGGGACAGGCAAGCCCCGGCTGGAGAGGAATTCGGGATTGAAGAGTTTGCCGGCATAGCGGGACCCGCTGTCGCACAGCATGGTGATGATGGTGTGGCCGGGGCCGAGCTCGCGGGCGAGGCGGATGGCGCCGGCGATATTGATACCGGCCGACCCGCCCAGGGACAGGCCTTCCGTCTTCACCAGGTCGAACAGGATGGGCAGCATTTCCGCATCCTCGATCCGGTAGGCATGATCCACGGCCAGGCCTTCCAGATTGCCGGTGATGCGATTGACGCCGATGCCTTCGGTGATGGAGGAGCCTTCGCCCTTCAGCTCACCGGTCGTGTAATAGCTGTGCAGGGCGGCCCCGGCCGGATCGGCGACGCCGATGGTCACATCCGGCTTCTGGCTGCGCAGGTATTCGGCAACGCCGGTCAGCGTGCCGCCGGAGCCGACGGCGCAGATGAAACCGTCGACCTTTCCGCCGGTCTGTTGCCAGATTTCCGGACCGGTGGTGAGGGTGTGGGCGCGCTTGTTGGCGAGATTGTCGAACTGGTTGGCCCAGATCGCTCCGGCCTCACGGCTTTCGTTCAGCTCTTCGGCCAGGCGGCGCGAATAGTGGACGAAATGATTGGGGCTGGAGAAGGGGGCGGCATCCACCTCGATCAGGCGGGCGCCATGGGACCGGATGACCTGTTTCTTCTCGTCGGACTGGGTGCGCGGCATCACGATGATGACCTCATAGCCCAGAGCGCCGCCGACCAGGGCGAGCCCGATCCCGGTATTGCCGGCTGTGCCCTCGACAATCGTGCCACCCGGCTTGAGTGTCCCGGAGGCTTCCGCCTCGCGCACGATATTGAGTGCGGCGCGGTCCTTCACGGAACCGCCCGGATTGAGGAATTCGGCCTTGCCGAGGATCTCGCAGCCAGTGGCCTCGGACGGACCCTCCAGCCGGATCAGCGGGGTCTGGCCGATCAGGTCGAGCACGTGCGACACGACAGCGTGTCCTTTCAAACTATTCGGCGGCGATCCGCGACGGGGTGTGGATGCCGCATTCCGTCTTGGAGCGGCCGGACCAGCGCCCGGCGCGCACATCATCATCATCCTGGACCGGGGCCGTGCAGGGCCAGCAACCGATCGAGGCATACCCCATATCGCTCAGGGGATGACGCGGCAAATCGTAGCGCTGGAAATAATCCGTGACCTGCTGGGCAGACCAGGAGGCGAGCGGATTGACGCGGATGCGGCCATCGAGGCGTTCGACCACGGGCAGGGCCATGCGCTCACCGCCATGGAAGCGTTTGCGGCCGGTGATCAGGGCGTCGTAATCGCCGATCACATTGTCCAGTGGACGCACCTTGCGCAGGGCGCAGCAGGCATCGGGGTCGCGCTGCCACAGCTTATCGTCCGGGTCCTCGGCCATGGCTTCCTCGGCCTGCGGGCGCACCATGCGGATATTGGTCAGGCCGAGCTGGTCGGTCAGGGCGCGCTGGTATTGCTCGGTCTGGGCGAACAGGCGGCCGGTATCGAGGAAGATGACCGGCGTGTCCGGCGCGACCTGGGAAATCATGTGCAGGCCGACCGCGGCCTCCGCCCCGAAGGAGGAGAGGATGGCGATCCGGCCGGTCCACTCATTGCGGATGGCATCGCGCAGGATGTCGATCGCATCCGCGCCGCGATAGCGGGCATTGAGCGCGGCGAGGTCATCCTTGGGCGTGGCGGTGCGCTGGCCGAAGATCGGCGTGACGCGGTCCTGGGCCGGCTGATAGGCATGGGTGAAACGGGCGCGGGCCCTGGCCCAGTCGGCGTCCAGATCGGTCCGGTCCGGCGCGACATCGTCAAAGCCGACACGGTGGAGGAATTGCGCCTGGTCCGGGATCAGGTCGCCCACGGCACGCAGGCGGCCGGTATAGCCGGCGCGTTCGCGCAACAGGGTGGCGAGGGAGAAGCCGCGCCCGTCCTTGAAGCTGGGAAAGCGGATATCGACCTGGACGGCACCGGAAATCTGCGTCGCGGCCTCTTGCCAGGGCGTGTCACCGTCGATCTCCACAATGGTCCCGCCGCCCGCTTCGATCTGGGCGTTGGAGACCTCGCGGGTCACGGTCTTGCGGTCAAGCTGCAGCATAGATGGACTCCTTGAACGCATCCGGTCCGACACGGCGCAGCGTGTCGATGAAGCGTTCCTTTTCGTTCCGGATTTCCAGATAGGTATTGAGGGCGCGGACGATGGCGGCCGGCACGTCTTCGCCAGCCAGGCCCTTGCCGACAATATTGCCGATCGAGGCGTCCTTGCCGAAATTCCCGCCCAGCGTGATCTGGTAGAATTCCTCACCCCGCTTGTCGACGCCAAGCACGCCGATATGGGCGACATGATGGTGGCCGCAGGCATTGATGCAGCCATCGATCTTGATGGTGACATCCCCGACCTGGTCGGACAGGCCTTCCGCCTCGATCAGATTGGAGATCGACTGGGCGATCGGGATGGAGCGGGCATTGGCCAAAGCGCAATAATCCAGGCCCGGGCAGGCCACGATATCGGTGGCGAGACCGGCATTGGCGGTGGCCAGGCCGGCCGCGACCAGACCGTCGAACACGGCTTCCAGATCGGAATTGCGGACATGGGGCAGGACCAGATTCTGGTCCGGCGTGGCACGGGCTTCGTCGAAGCCGAACTTCTCGGCCAGATCGGCCACGGCCTCGAGCTGGACATCGGTGATGTCACCCGGCGTGCCGCCGATCGGCTTGAGGGAAATGACGACGCTGGACAGGCCCTCGACCTTGTGGTCGCGGCGATTGCGACGCAGCCAGGCTGCGAAGTCGGCGCGGCCGGTGGCCGGGATGGCGCTGCCGGTCGCGGCCGGCGGTTCGTCGAAGAAGGCCCGGATACGGGCGATCTCTTCAGCCGGCAGGACCAGATTGCTGTCGCGGATCTCGTCCCATTCCGCTTCGGTCTGGCGCGCGAATTCCTCCGGCCCGATGGCCTCGACCAGCATCTTGATCCGGGCCTTGTAGAGATTGTCGCGGCGGCCATGTTGATTGTAGACGCGCAGAATGGCGGTCAGGTAGGAGAGCAGGTCACGCGGCTCCAGGAAGTCGCGAATCCTGTGGCCCAGGCGCGGCGTGCGGCCCTGGCCGCCCCCGACCCAGACTTCAAACCCGGTCTCGCCGGCTTCGTTTTTCACCAGCTGCAGGCCGATATCATGGACGCGCAGACCGGCGCGGTCCTCGGATGCGCCATTGACGGCGATCTTGAACTTGCGCGGCAGGAAGGTGAATTCCGGGTGGAAGGTCGACCATTGACGGATGATCTCCGCCCAGGGACGGCCATCCTCCAGCTCGTCCGCGGCAGCACCGGCGAACGGGTCGGTGGTGACATTGCGGATGCAATTGCCCGAAGTCTGGATCGCGTGCATCTCGACCGCGGCCAGCTCGTCCAGAATGTCCGGAATATCGGTCAGGGCCGGCCAGTTGTACTGGATATTGGTGCGCGTGGTGAAATGGCCATAGCCCTTGTCATACTCGCGGGCGATGCGGCCGAGCACGCGCAGCTGGGCGCTGTTCATCGTGCCATAGGGAATGGCGACGCGGAGCATGTAGGCGTGCAGCTGCAGATAGACGCCATTCATCAGGCGCAGCGGTTTGAACTGGTCTTCGGTCAGGCGGCCATCAATGCGGCGCTCCACCTGGTCGCGGAATTCGGCAATCCGTTCGCGCACCATCTGGTGGTCATATGTGTCGTACTTGTACATAGGGTCAGGCGGCCTTGCGGCTGGCGTTCACGGTTTTGGTGGAGCCCGTCGTCGGGCCGGTGAGGCGGATGCCCTCGCGGCGCCATTTCTGGCCGCCGGGCGCGTCATCCTCGATCTCGATCAGATAGGGGCCGACGGCGATGGCCGGTTCGGCTTCGGCCTCGGCCAGGCGGGCTTCGGCGGTGGCGTCATCGGCCAGGCGTTCGGCCCGGGCCAGATCCTCGGTCCACTCCCCCTCGGCGGTGCGATAGATCACCCGGCCATCGGTGAGGCGGTTGGCTGTGATCGTTTTCATGCGCTCTGCTCCAGCAGGGTTTTCGTGTCGGTTCCGGTGGCGGTGGAGGCGGCGATGGCGACGCTCTCGCCGACCATGATGATGGTGGGGCCGCTGATGGCTTCGCGGACCACGAGATCGGCCAGTTCGCCCAGCGTGCCGAAGACGCGGCGCTCATTCTCATGCGTGCCGTTCTCGATCAGGGCGAGCGGTGTGGACGCCTCGCGGCCGGCCGCGATCAGCTTGCGCTGGATCTCCGGCGCGGCGCCGACGCCCATATAGAAGACGCTGGTGGAGTTCGGGGCGGACAGGGTGCGGTAATCGGCGTCCGGACCGTCCTTCTTCACCACGCCCGAGGCGAAGGTGACCGACTGGGCATGATCACGATGGGTCAGCGGGATGCCGGCCGAGGCGGCGCAGGCCATGGCGGCGGTGATGCCCGGCGTAACCTCGACGCGGATGCCGGCGGCGCGGACGATTTCCATCTCCTCGCCACCGCGGCCGAAGATGAAGGGGTCGCCGCCCTTGATGCGGACGACGCGCTGGCCCTTGCGGGCTTCGCGAATGAGAATCTGGCCGATCTCGTCCTGCGGAACGGGATGATGACCCTTGGTCTTGCCGACATCGATGCGATGGGCATCGCGGCGGGCCAGATCCATCACGCCCTGGCTGACCAGGCGGTCATGGACGATGACATCGGCTTCGCGCAGCAGGCGGGCGGCTTTCAGCGTCAGCAGGTCCGGATCACCCGGGCCGGCGCCGACCAGATGGACGATGCCGGTCCGATCGGTGGTCTCGCCATTGAGCTGGCGGAGCATTTCGCGCCGGGCCGCGCTGGTGTCGCCGGACAGGACCAGGTCACGGGCCTTGCCGCGCAGGGCTTTTTCCCAGAAGGCGCGGCGGTCGTCGAATTTCGTCAGGACCGACTTCACCGTGCCGCGCAGTTCGCGGGCCAGATCGGCCAGACCGCCAATGCGGGCGGGCAGGACCTGTTCGATCGCGGCGCGGATGTCCACGGAGAGGACGGGCGCCGCCCCGCCGGAAGCGATGGAGACGACAATGCCGTCACGGTCGACAATGGCCGGGGTCTGGAAATCCGAGGCGGCCGGGCTGTCGACGATATTGACCGGGATGCCCAGGCGGCGGCCGGTCCGCGCCAGGGCCTCGACCGGGATATCGTCCGATCCTGCGATGAAGAGAAGAGCCGCGCCACGAAGGTCTCGCCGGGTCGGCATCCGGCGTAAAATCTCCGCATATTGGGCGATATCCGAAGCAACAGGATCGGTATCCGTACCGGTGAACCACAGCAACCGGGCCGGGGAGCGAGCGAAGAGGCGTGCCTTCGGTTCCGCCATCGGGCCTGACCCGACAACGATCACCGTGCGCCCATCTAGGGGAATGGAGGCTGGAAAGACACGCATCGAAAACTCTTGTTGATCCTGCGCCCTCGTGGCGCGACACACGCAATATTTCTATTCGATGCCCCCATTTCAAACGACGTTTCTTGGCATTTCAGATTAGAAAATCTAAAGTGAGGCCATGGCTCGTTCCTCCCGCCTTCCCCCGCTCAATGCGCTGCGTGCCTTCGAGGCTGCGGCGCGTCTGGAAAGTTTTGCCCGCGCCGCCGATGAATTGGCGGTGACGCCGGGGGCGATCTCCCAGCAGATCCGCTCGCTGGAAGAGCATGTCGGCGCCGCCCTCTTCGTGCGGGAAGGGCGGGGGCTGAGCCTGACCGAGGCCGGCCGGGCGGCCGCCAATGTGGCGTCGGAGGCCTTTGAAACCCTGGAGCGGGCCGTCTCATTGATGCGCCAGCCCCTGCAGCGCCGGGCCCTGACGGTCTCCGTCGCGCCCTCCTTCGCCGGCAAATGGCTGGCGCCGCGCCTGTTCCGCTTCCAGGAAAACCATCCGGAGCTGGAAGTCTGGATCGCGGCGACCTCGGAACGGGTGGACCTGTCGGCCGGGGCCGCTGATCTGGGCATTCGTTATGGTCCGGGCGGCGACATGACACTGAATGAGGAACGCCTCCTGCCCGAGGAAGTCCTGCCGGTCTGCTCGCCGGACCTGTTGCGCGCCGGGGTGGAGTTGCGGCGTCCGCGGGATCTGGCCGACCAGACCCTGCTGCACGATGCCTCGCCGGAAACCGAAGTGGACGGCGCCGACTGGGCCTCCTGGCTCAAGGCCCGCAATGTCCGCGGCGTTGATACAGCGCGGGGCGTCCGCTTCAACCAGTCCGCCCTGGTGATCGATGCGGCGGTGGCCGGACGCGGCGTGGCCCTGGCCAAGCGCGCCCTGGCGCAGAATGACCTGGCCTCAGGCCGGTTGGTGGCGCTGTTCGCGGACGGGACGACGCCCGTGCGCTCGGCCTATCACATCGTGACGGCGCGCAACCGGCCGCTTTCGCCGGATGCGGAGGCGTTTATTGCCTGGCTGAGGAGTGAGGCGCGGGAGCATGAGCATTCGGTGGATGAGCTTTAGGTTTGCTGGCGCTTCGCGCTGCCCCTGATCCGACTTTTGAGCGCTTTATCCAGCAAGGGCTTGGCGGCTCTGGGGCAGGATGAGCCAGGGCGCTTTTTCGCCAATGAAACGTTCTCTATGCAGTTCCCAGGCGATAGGGAAATGCGCTCTTCGTGCCGCTTCCAAATAACTTGTTCTTCTTGGGGAATTTTTGGTTCAGCTTCTGGTTGATTTGGTCGGTCAGAGAGTTGGACAATCTATTGGAATCTTTTGCGATTTCTACTAGCTCTGAGGCTAGTCCTCTAACTTCTCCGATCCGTCTTAGCAGACCAGCATTTCCTTCGCTGGAAAAAGCCGAAGTCATCAACCCGCCGGTTGTATTTCCTTCCTCAATTGTCGAATGCTCGTCCAGCATTTCTGCGAGCTCCAGGCGGAGTTTGCTGTAGTAATTCGTAGCGTGCACAAGTGAGTTCCTGAAAAGAATCAATTGATTGAAGTTATTTGTTATTTCGTCTCCCAGGTCCTCAATTGCGAAGCTCGTGCACTCGATCGGTGTAGTAAAATTGTCGTCTCTTGAGGACACGAACGGAAGAATAGCGGCCCAATAATTGCGTTCATCAAATAGAACGCCGGCTTTGTTTATTTGCCGCATTGTTGGGCGGTATATTGAAGCCACGTCATTTATAAGCCTTGTTGCGTGGGTGACAAAAATGATCCCATTCGCGAATCTTTGCTTTCTTTTGCTCTTGGTGTCAAAATACACCGCTGTTAGCAAGGATATGGCGCCACCTATTACGACGCCAAGCAAAGGAAAGATAAGCGTTTCCCAGAGTGAACTTGCTGTAGTTTGGCCTACCTGTGCGAATACATATTGCAATTTCGGATTCCTGCACGACTCGCTCGCAGCTCATAGTTTAGCGATTCTCCTCGACTCGGTCAGGCGCATTTCTGCAACTCACTCTCAGCTGCAAACATATCCGTTCACATCTCGTGGTTTTACAAGGGAATTCGCTTGACCCGCTGCGCGTAACGGATGTGAGAATGGACGCAAGAAAAGCGGGCCCTTTCTCGCGGTCTGCGCAACAAATTGCGGGCAATTGCCCGGGGTGAGGAGCATGAAGCCGACCGATACGCGCGATCCCGACTATTATCACAAGGTCGTGGATTGCCAGTGGGCGTGCCCGGCACACACGCCGGTTCCCGAATATATCCGCCTGATCGCTCAGGGGAAATTTACCGAAGCCTATCTCGTCAACCGGCGTTCGAATGTCTTTCCGGGCATTCTGGGCCGGGTGTGCGACCGGCCCTGCGAGCCGGCCTGCCGGCGCGGGCGCGTGGAAGAGGAGCCGGTGGCGATCTGCCGGCTCAAACGCGTGGCCGCCGACAATCGCGACGAGGTCAGCCATCTCGTGCCGCAAAAACCGGCGCAGACGAATGGCAAGAAGATCGCCCTGGTCGGCGCCGGTCCGGCCTCGCTGACCGTGGCCAATGACCTGGCGCCGTTGGGCTATGAATGCACCGTGTTCGAGGCGCACCATCGTCCCGGCGGTCTGATGATCTCCAACATTCCCTCCTTCCGCCTGCCGGAAGAAGTGCTGGATGAGGAGATCGGCTATATCGAGAAGATGGGCGTCGAGATCAAACTCAACTCCCGGATCGAAAGCCTGAAAGGCCTGATGGATGAGGGCTATGACGCCGTCTTCATCGGTTCCGGCGCCCCCAAGGGCAAGGACCTCAAGATCGAGGGCCGCGACGAAGCCGACGCCAATATCCATATCGGTATCGACTGGCTGGAAAGCGTCGCCTTCGAGCATGTCGAAAAGATCGGCAAGCGCGTCCTGATCATCGGCGTTGGCAATACCGCGATGGATTGCTGCCGCACCTCGCTGCGCCTGGGCGCGGATGATGTGAAGGTGATGGCCCGCAAGCCGCGGCAATTCTTCAAGGCCTCCCCCTGGGAGCTGGAGGATGCCGAGGACGAGAATGTCGAGATCATCGTCAACCACTCGCCCAAGCGCTTCGTCGTCGAAGACGGCAAGCTGACCGGGATGGAGTTCGAGCTCATGGAGTACGAGCTCGACGCGGATGGTGAGATCACCGAGACCCGCAAGGCCGGCACCAAGATCATCCCGTGCGACGATGTCATCCTGGCTATCGGCCAGGAAAACGCCTTCCCCTGGATCGAGCGCGATCTGGGCATCGAGTTCGACAAGTGGGGCGTGCCGCTGGTCGATGAGACGACCCATGCCTCCACCCTGCCGGGTGTCTTCTTCGGCGGCGACAGCGCCTTCGGTCCGAAGAACATCATCTGGGCGGTCGAGCACGGCCACCAGGCGGCGATCTCCATCCACAAGCATTGCGAGGGCGAGGCGCTGGACGAGCGCCTGCCGCGCGGCGTCAATCTGGCCTCGGCCAAGATGGGCGTGAATGAATGGATGTATTCCAATTCCTATGACGGTTCCCACCGCCGCGACATGCCGCTGGTGGAGCTCCAGGAACGCCTGTCCAACCGCAAGATGGAAGTCGAGCTGGGCTTTGATGCGGAACGGATCGCGACCGAGGTTCAGCGCTGTCTGAACTGCGACGTCCAGACCGTGTTCGAGGCGCCGCTCTGCAAGGAGTGCGATGCCTGTCTGGACATTTGTCCGGTCGATTGCCTGGCGATCGTGCCCGATGGCGAGGAAGACGCGCTGCGCGCCAGCTTGCGCGTGCCGGCGACGAACAAGGAGCAGGCGCTCTATGTCTCCGCGCCGCTCAAGGATACCGGCCGGGTGATGATCAAGGATGAGAATTTGTGCCTGCATTGCGGCCTGTGCGCCGAACGCTGCCCGACGGCGGCCTGGGACATGCAGGATGCGGACATCTTCATTCCGCACGTCGACAATGAAGCCGGGAAGGTAGCGGCGGAATGAAAGACCTCGTCGAAACGGCCAGCGAAGTGCGTGTGAACGACTTCGTCCTCAAGATCGCCAATGTGAACGGCACCGGCTCGGCCTCGGCCAATGGATTGCTGATGAAGGCAATCTTCCGCATGGGCGTGCCCGTGGTGGGCAAGAACCTGTTTCCGTCCAACATCCAGGGCCTGCCGACCTGGTATGAAATCCGCCTGACCAAGGACGCCTACATGGCGCGTTCGGGCACGGCGGAATTCATGGTCGCGATGAATGCGGAGACCTACAAGCAGGATCTCGCCGAGGTCTCGCCGGGCGGTTTCCTGCTCTATGACAGCACCTGGCCGCGGCCGGACCTGCATGCCCGCGAGGATGTCACCGCGATCGGCGTGCCGCTGGCGCGGATGTGCAATGAGGTCTTCGAGAATGCCCGCACCCGCGTGCTGATGAAGAACATGGCCTATGTCGGCGCCGTGGCCGGTCTGACCGGGCTGGATGTCGAGGTGATCAAGGGATTGGTCAATGAGATGTTCGGCACCAAGGAGCATCTGATCACGGCCAATATGAAGGCGATCAATCTGGGTCTGGACTATGCGCGCGAGCACTATCCCGATCCGCTGCCGCTCAAGGTCGAAGCGATGGATGCGACGGCCGGGCATATCATGATCGACGGCAATACGGCGGCTGCCCTGGGCTGTGTCTATGCCGGTGCGACCTTCGGTGCCTGGTACCCGATCACGCCGTCCACCTCGCTGATGGACGGGTTCAAGAGCTTTTGCGAAAAGTTCCGCGTCGACAAGGAAACCGGCGAGAAGAATTTCTGCATCGTGCAGGGCGAGGACGAGCTGGCCTCGGTGGGCATGGCGATTGGGGCGGGCTGGAATGGCGCGCGCGCCTTCACGCCGACCTCGGGTCCGGGCATTTCCCTGATGAGCGAATTCATCGGCTTTGCCTATTATGGCGAGGTGCCGGTCGTGCTGTTCGACGTGCAGCGGGCAGGCCCGTCCACCGGTCTGCCGACGCGGACCCAGCAGTGCGATCTGACGCTGGCGGCCTATGCCAGCCATGGCGACACCAAGCATATCCTGCTCTTCCCGGCCAATCCGAAGGAATGCTTCGAGATGGCGGTCCAGTCCTTCGACCTGGCCGAGCGCTTCCAGACGCCGATCTTCTTCATGACGGATCTGGATATCGGCATGAATGACTGGATGGTGCCGGAGCTGGACTGGGATGACAGCTACCAACCCGATCGCGGCAAGGTACTGGGCAAGGACGAGCTCGAAGCGATCGAGAAATTCTACCGGTATGAAGACAAGGATGGCGACGGGATCACCTATCGCACCCTGCCGGGCGTGCATCCCAAGGGTGCCTATTTCACCCGCGGTTCCGGCCATAACTGGAAGGGCGGCTATACCGAGGACAGCGAGGAGTACAAGGAGGTCGTCGACCGCCTGGTGCGCAAGTGGAAGCGGGCGGCGGACTTCGTGCCGGGCCCGGTCATCAAGCGCTGTGATGCGCCGACGCGGCGGGCGATCATTTCGGTCGGCGGCTGTGACGGGGCGGTGATCGAGGCGCTGGACCAGCTCTCTGCCAAGGGTGTGAACCTCAATTATCTGCGGGTGCGGGGCTTCCCCTTCAATGCCGAGGTTGAGGCCTTCATGTCCGAGCATGACGAGGTCTTCGTCGTCGAGCAGAACCGCGACGGGCAATTGCGCACGCTTCTGGTCAACGAGACCGATGTGAACAAGGACAAGCTGGTCTCCGTGCTGGACTATGCCGGCATGTCCGCCAATCCGAAATTCATCGTCGAGGGCATTTGTGCCCATCTCGACGAATTGGGAGACGCCGCATGACCTCCATGCCGAAACCCTTCATCGACAAGCACCTTCCCAAGAATGAGCTGGGCCTGACGGTCCGCAATTATGAAGGCGTGATGTCGACCCTGTGTGCCGGTTGCGGCCATGACTCGGTCACCGCCGCCCTGGTGCAGGCCTTCTGGGAACTCGGCCTGGCGCCGGAAAGCGCGGCCAAGGTCTCCGGCATCGGCTGTTCGTCCAAGACAACGGCCTATTTCATGGGCCAGTCGCACGGCATCAATTGCGTGCATGGCCGCATGCCGTCCGTGGCGACGGGCGCGAATGCCGTGAATGGCGATCTCCACTATATCGGGATCTCCGGCGATGGTGACAGTCTGTCGATCGGTTTTGGCCAGTTCGCCCATGCCATCCGCCGCAATCTCAACATGCTCTACATCATTGAAAACAATGGCGTGTACGGGCTGACCAAGGGGCAGTTCTCGGCCTCGGCCGATATTGGTTCGACGACCAAGAAGGGCGTGCCCAACGAGCAGACGCCGATCGATCCCTGCATCCAGGCGCTGACGCTGGGGGCGGGCTTCGTGGCGCGCGCCTTTTCCGGCGACAAGTCGCAGCTCGTGCCGCTGGTGAAGGCGGCGCTAAAGCACAAGGGCTTTGCCATGATCGATGTGATCTCGCCCTGCGTGACCTTCAACGACCATGCCGGCTCGACCAAGAGCTATGCCCATACCTACAAGTATTATCACCCGCTCGTGCACACGGATTTCGTGGCTCATGCCGAGGAGATCACGGGGCAATATGCCGAGGACGGGGCGATGCGGGTGACGCTGCACGATGGCGGCGAGCTGCGCCTGCGCAAGACGGACAGCGATTACGACCCGCGCGACAAGGCGCAGGCGATCGAGACGCTGATGATCAATGATGGTGGCGGCGAGATCCGCACGGGCCTGCTCTATCTCAATGAGGACATGCCGGACATGCATGCGGCAAACAAACTGCCGCAGACACCGCTGAACCAGCTGCCCTATGAAGCGCTGAACCCGGGCAAGGCGGCCCTTGCCTCGCTGCAGAAGCGCTATCGCTAGGCGCTGGCACCGAAGCGTTCGATGATCAGGTCCGTGCCGGCTGACCGCAGGCATTCCTCGTAATCATTGGCACTCTGTTCGCTGAGCGTGCCGTGCAGGAAGCACTGGCCAGCCTCATCGCGGACCGGTGTGTAGCGGGTTGCCCAATAGCGCGGTTCCGGGCGTGTATCGCACCAGTAGGCCGTGGCGCTGAGCACGTCGCCGTCCCGCAGACCGGACTGGCAGATCGTGTCGATCTGGTCGCGCAGCGGTCCCAGCGCCTCGCATTCGGTCAGATCGGACAGGTTGGCGACGCAATCCTCGTCGAGTGCGGCGCTGACCGCTTCCACCGTATAGCGTCCGCTCTCCGGTTCCGGCTGGACCAGGAAGGTGGGGAAGGGGCTGTAGCGGATCGTCGCGAGAAAATCGTCGAACGTGCTGCGGGTGCGCGGATTGCTCGACAGGGTGAGGATGGCGTCCGCAACGTGCGGCGCCGGCTCCACAAGGCCGGATTCAAGCCTGGAAATATAGGTCTGGCTGACGCCGATCAGTTCAGCCATGGCCCCTTGTTTCAGGCGCAATCGCAACCGAAGGGCTCGGACCGTTTTTGGCCAATCCATCACCGAGTCTACCCCGTCCCCTGTTAGTCTCGTGTTTTCTTTGTAGAAAATCGAAACCTGACGCGGCACTCATAATTAATTAATCGTTAAGAAAGTCCAAGCGCGTGACCCACATAACCGGGCAGATCGCTCATCAGGGCACCCAGTTCGCCCCGCGCCATGGCTGGCAGGAAAATGGCCAGGATCACCGAGATCACCAGGCCGATGCCGGCGCGGATCACGTCACTGGCGACATCCCAGACCGCCTCCATGCGCGAGCGCAGGCCGGCGACATAGGCGATGGCAATCTCGCGGCCGGCCAGCATGCCCAGGAAGACCCAGGTCGTGCTCATCGGGATGTCATTCAGCTCTTTGAAGATGAAGAGGATGATGCCGTAGAAGAGGTCGACCAGAGTTGCCGCGCGGATGTCCGTCGTATTGGTCTTGCTGAGCACGATCTTCTGGATCTCGCCGCCGCGCGTCGCGAAGATGATGGCGTGCAGGGCCAGCATGACGCCGGTCGCGAAGACGAGAAGCAGCGGTGAGAAGCTGACCTGGGTCTGCAGGACGGCGGCACCGTCCTGCATCAGCGGCGCTCCGTTCTCCATCACCGGCACGAGGTCCGTCGAGCGTGGCAGGAAGACGAAAATATTGGCCAGGTCCTGCATCAGCCATTGCGACCACAGGAAAGCGGTGGAGGCCCATTGGGCGAGGAACCAGACCGGGTGGTGTGGCTTGTCCTTCGTGTTGTGAACCCAACGTTCGAAGATGCGGGAGATCAGCAGATAGATGACGAAGGCTGCGCCGATCGCGACCAGATAGCCCAGAGCGGACTTGGTCAGCATTTTCGGCAGCACGCCCTCGGTCTCCGCACCGCCGGTCAGGGCGAAAATGGTCAGCACCAGGAACGTGGTCGACACCGGGACGCCATAGCGCGTCAGGACCAGCAGGAAGAGTGGCGGGATGGCATGCCACCACTGCACGCCGGCTTCCGGATAGGGCAGGGAATTGAGCCGTCCGAAGGCAATGTCCTGGCCGCCCATGAACCAGCCCCACAGCATGACCGCCACGATGATGGAGCAGGCATAGGCCCACAGGATCAGCCAGGGGCGTTTGGCGTTGGAGCTGAGGAAGGTCCCCAGGGTCTGGATCGCATCATTGGCGACGATGGAATAGGCCGCGATCAAAAAACCGACGATCGAGAACACCCAGGCCGCAAGCGAGATGTCTGTCATGATGTAACCCTGTCCGATGGGAAGCCCGCAGGCAGGTAGCAAGTCCGGTCATGCCGGATCAATCGGCAATGCAGCTGGGTCGGATAATTTCACAAAACTGTCGCGGGTCTTCAGGCACTTAACGCGCACAACTGGTTTTGTGAGGCTTCAAAACTTGCCTTCATGGCGGGATCAGTTATATTTTAGAACCTCAAGCCTGCCGCGGCCGGCGCCCCGTTCTGACGGAGTTGCGCTGATGAACCAGGTGTTAGCTTCCACGGATGTTTCGGACATTCACTGGCCGTCCGTGATCCGACATTACCGGCATTCCAAAGGCCTGAAGCAGGCTGCGATGGCGCATGATCTGGGCGTGACCCAGACCATGATTTCCCGCTGGGAATCCGGCACGGCCCTGCCGAGCCCCCGCATCCAGGAGCGGATCTTCGACCTGTACTGGCAGGCCCATTCCACCGTGCCGCGATCGGTGTGGCTGGAGCGGGTCGGCCGGCACCCTTCCCTGGTAGCCGTGATCAACGCGCAGGGCCGAATCCTGCGCGCCAGCCAGGGGCTGCAACGGGCGCTGGGCTGTCACCGCCATGACCTGGAAGGCCGCTATTGCCATGAAGCCTTCTCCGGCGATTTCGTCACCCTGTACGACACGTTGGTCGCCAGCGGATTTTTTGAGGGGCGGGTTGCCTCGGCGGAAAGCATGGACCGGCTCGCCTTCCACGGACCCGATGGCGCCGATCGCGGTGCCCGGACCCATGGACTGCATCGGCCGACCTTCTTGCGCGGCCCGCAGATTGTCTGGCTCTATTCGGGCGCTTCGGTCTCGCGCAGCGTGTTCGAGGATGTCCGCACCCGGCTGGGTGGCCCGCGCGTCATCCGGAAGGCGATCTGACATGCCCCGCCGCACCCGCTCGACCCCTGTCTCACCAGATTGGCGCGACCGCCTTCGCCGCTACCGGCTATCGCACAATATCAAACAGGCCGCCCTGGCCGAGGATCTGGGCGTGACCCAGGCAATGATTTCGCGATGGGAGGCCGGACTGGTTGATCCCAGCGCGGTCATGCAGGCCCGGATCCGGGCCTTGCTGGCAACGGAAGCCGCGGTTCCGCTGGTCGGGTGGCGCGCCTTTGTGGCCCAGCAACCGGGGCTGGCGGCGGTGGTGGATCGGACGGGATCGCTGGAAACGGTGAGCCAGGGAATGGCCCGCCTTCTGGAACAGCCGGCCGACCAGATCGAGGGAAAGTATATCGATGAGGTGTTTTCAGGCGATCTGCCGCAGCTCTTTATTCGACTAAAAAACGCCAGATTTTTTGACGAAGCGGTCGAAACCGTTGAAAGTGCTGACAACTACAGTTTTGTCGACAAGAATGGGCATGGGGTCAGGCATTGCGTACAGGGTCTGCACTGGCCGCATAGGGGAGAAGATGGCGAAATTCGCTGGATGCTGACAGGTGCCCGGATACCGCAGGCCGAGTTTGAACGCTTGCGGCGCATTCTGGCCGGCCAGACTGAAATGCATTTCGCCGAATAGGCCCTGGAGGGGACGCAATTGGTTCAGGACATGAGTTTGTCAATGTCGTCCAGCAAGGTGAACTGGCCGTCAGTGATCCGGAATTTCCGTATGTCCAAACGCCTCAAGCAGGCGGCTTTGGCGGCTGATCTGGGCGTGACCCAGGCGATGATCTCGCGCTGGGAAAACGGGGACAGTGAGCCGCCCGAACGGGTCAAGCGCCGCATGGCCGAACTGGTCCAGGATGCGTTTGTCGTGGCCCCGGCCCCGACCTGGGTCGATCTGGTCACGCTCAATCCGTCGATCGAATTCGTCACCGACAGCATGGGCATGATCAAGGCGGTCTCGCGCGGTGCGCTGGAATTGTTCGGCCTGGCCCGGCACGAGGCCGAGGGCCGCAATGTGAAGGACTTCCTGGGCGGTGACTTCATGGCCGCGCTCGGCCGGCTTCGCGAAGAGGGCATGTTCCAGAACAATCTGGCCTATGGCCAGAGCCTGGGATCGATGGAGGTCAATGTCGCCTCCGGCCTGAAGACCGTGCTCTATGATTTCATCCACTGGCCCCGCATTTCCGAGGCCCGCACTGTCTATTGCGTGCATTCCGGCGCCGTGGTCGATGAGAGCAAGTATACGTCCCGTCTCGAAGAGCGCGGCGACAAGGTCGTGCTGCGGCGGACCTTCTAAGGCCGTGGCGACAGGCGCTCTTCTCTGAAATTTCGATCAGGTCTGGTCGTCGGCCAGTCGCCGCGCCGGCTATTGCTGGCCGTGATAGGTCACCGTGTACTGACTGAACTGCTCCGGCAGCCAGCAGGCCCGCTCGGATCCCGCCGGAAGTGTTTCACCGATTATATAGTCCGGCCAACGGTCGCACGTGCCGACAAGCGAGTAGGGGTCGATGATCGTCACCGTGATCTCGCCGCTCTCACTGTCCACCGTCCAGAAGCCCGGAAAATCGTCTGTCGTTCCGAATTGAACACTGCCGGAGCGGGTCCCCGGAGTGGGACTCATGCTCCCGCTCGGGCCACCAAACAGGAATTGCACGGTCGCGCCATCGGGGGACAAGGCGGTGAAGTAATCACCATCTTGCGGCGTCCTGAAATCCTGGGCATGGGCCGTGCCCACAAGCGCGAGTCCAAGCCCGGCCAGGCTCAAAGCCCGTGTCGATCCAGCCATTTTGCCCTGTCTCCCCTGGTGGCTTTTCGGTGTGATACTGACTCCCGGTGCTTAAGATTGTGTGCAGCGGCCGGGAAGGGACACCGGCTTTTCTGGTCACATGAGAAGGGCGGCACCGCATGGCGGGCCGCCCTATTCATGTACCCGGTTGATCCGGTCTATTCGGTGCCCATCTGGGCATCGCGGAGACCGCGGAATTCATTGCCTTCATACCAGTTCGGCCAGTCGGTCGAATTGGCGAGGCGCTGACCGACATCGAAGAACAGCTCGGTGTTTTCGACCATGCCGGACATGGCCCAGTCTTCCGAATATTCGTCGGCCGGACCGTGATAGCGGTTGGCGCGGTAGTCGGCGCCCATGGCCTGGCCGGCCTCTGTGCCGCCTTCGCGCAGATCTTCGCCGCCATCCGCGTACAGCATGGGCAGGCCGTGCTTGGCCAGCGAGATGTGGTCGGAGCGGTAGAAATAGCCGGCTTCCGGGTTCGGGTCTGCCACGATGTAGCGATCCTGTTCGGCCGCCGCGGCGGTCAGCAGGTCTTCCAGTTCCGACGCGCCGTGGCCGACGACGACGACATCGCGCGACCGGCCGGTCGGCAGCATGGCGTCGATATTGATACCCCCGACGGACTGCTCGTAAGGCACGATCGGGTTCTCGCCATAATAAGCCGAACCGAGCAGGCCGGATTCCTCGGCGGTCACGGCCAGGATCATGACGGAGCGTTCCGGCGGATTGGCCATGAAGGCTTCACCGATTTCCAGGATGGCCGCGGTGCCGGTCGCATTGTCGACGGCGCCATTATAGAGGCCGTCCTCGCCCTCGGGCACATGGCGCACGCCGATATGGTCCCAGTGGGCGGTGTAGATCACATACTCGTCCGGATGCGTGGTGCCGGGGATGATGCCCACGACATTGCGCGAATCCATGGTGCGCGTGGAATTGTAGAGCGAACCGGAGGCCGTCATACCGGTCATCTCCACCGGGGCGAAGCCCGGCTGGGCAGCTGCAGCGGTCAGGCTGTCGAAATCCAGGCCGGCCAGCTCGAACATCTGGCGGGCGCGATCTTCGGAAACCCAGCTTTCCACGGCCGCGAACGTGCCTTCACCCGGTTCCCGGGCGAGGTCGAGCTGGGCACCGGTCCAGGAGCCGGAGACGACATTCCAGCCATAGGAGGCCGGTTCGGTCTGGTGGATCAGGATGACGCCGGCAGCCCCCCGGCGGGCGGCTTCCTCATACTTGTAGGTCCAGCGGCCGTAATAGGTCATGGCATTGCCATTGAAGAGGCCGCTGTCCGGATCGGCATAGCCGGGATCATTGACCAGCATGACGACGGTCTTGCCCTCGACATCGAGGCCGGCATAGTCGTCCCAGCCATATTCCGGTGCGACGACGCCGTAGCCGACGAAGACCAGCTCGCTGTCGGCGATGGCCACTTCCTCATCGGCGCGCTTGGTCCAGTAGACGACATCCTCGCCCATGGTCAGGCCGAGCGGCTCGCCCTCGAAGGCGACGTCGAACGAGGAGGCCTCTTCATCCAGCGTCACTTCCAGCAGGGGGACCGGCTGGAAATAGCTGCCCTCATAGCCCGGCTCGAAGCCCATGCGGGCCATGTCGTCGGCGATCCACTGGCTGGCGGCCATCCCGCCCTCGGTCGCCGGAGCGCGGCCTTCGAAGGCATCATCGGCCAGCGTGGCGATGCGCCAGCGCAGATCGGCTTCAGTGATTTCAGGTGAGGTAAGCGAGGCTTCGGCGGTCTCCGCCGGCTCGTCGGCCGGCGTGCAGGCCGTTGCCATCAGGCCGCCCAGCGCGGCGAGAAGTGCAAAACGGGTCATTCTTTTCCCCTCTGCGGGCCGAATTTCGATGCAGGGCCCTTGGGCTAGGTCACGAAAGTGTGGCACATCCTGCATTCGTGCCGTTCGTGCACAAGGGGTCGCATCACACAGATTGCGGGAATTGGGGTTTGACCAAACCTGAATGACCATTCATGTTCAGGGCAAACCAAAAAGGAGCGGCGGGCTCGAAGGAGCGGTATGCCGTGGGGAGAGAGCATGACGGATACAACACAGGGCGCTGCACCGGCGGCTCCGAACATGGGGTACCGGACCTATGTCCTGATTACCCTCATTATCGTCTACACCTTCAACTTCATTGATCGTCAGATCATCGGCATTCTCGCTATTCCGATCCAGCAAGAGTTGGGCGTGTCCGATACGACGATGGGCTTGATGCGGGGCGTGTCGTTCGCGTTATTCTACTCCACCCTGGGTGTGCCGATCGCCTGGCTGGCGGACCGGTCGAGCCGGGTCTGGATCATGACCATTGCATTGTCACTTTGGTCTTTGATGACGGCCGTATGCGGCATGATCACGACACCTGTTCAGCTATTCCTCGCGAGGATGGGTGTCGGGGTCGGAGAGGCGGGCGGCGTGGCCCCTGCATACTCAATCGTCTCTGACTATTTTCCGCCCGAGCAACGCGCGCGCGCACTGGCCGTGTATTCGTTCGGCATTCCTATTGGCAGTGCCGTGGGGATTGTTTTCGGTGGCGTTGTAGTGACCTTGCTCGATTGGCGTGCCGCTTTCATCATCATCGGGGTAATGGGCCTGGCTTTCGCCCCTATCTTCCGCCTGACCATGCGTGAGCCTGAGCGCGGCCGTTTCGATGCCGGCCCGAAGCCGACCCCTGTTGGCGTCATGCCCGTCATTCGCAAACTGATGACGAAGCCGAGCTTCTGGGCCTTGTCGGTGGGTGCTGCCTTTTCGTCCATGATGGGCTACGGGCTGTTTGCTTGGATTCCGACCCTGCTGGTCCGTTCCTATTCGGAGGGATTGGTGGAATTCTTCAGCTGGGCACCCGGCTTCCTCTTCCCCGAGGGCGCTCCTGCGGTACTCTACGCATCATATTTCTACGGAACCGTGGTTCTGGTGGGCGGCATTGTCGGTATCTGGATGGGTGGACAGTTGGCTGACAAGCTGGGTGCCAAATCCCGAAGCGCGTACGCGATTGTTCCTGCCGTCGCATTTCTTGCGACTGCTCCCTTCCTGATTGCCGCTGTGCTGTCGACCAATCTGACGCTGATTTTCTTCGTCATGCTGGTTCCGACGGCATTGTCGCTGGCTTGGTTGGGACCGGTCCTGGCCGCATTCCAACACATTGTTCCGCCGAATATGCGTGCTACGGCGTCTGCTCTCTTCCTGTTGATCAATAATCTGATCGGCATCGGTATCGGCGACTTGGTGATCGGCGCAATGTCGGACGGTTTCGCGAGTGCTTTCGGCGATGACAGTCTGCGCTATTCGATCCTGTGTGGCAGCGCTTTCTATCTTGCTGCCGCGGCCATGCTTTTCATTGCGTCCCGCTACCTGGCCAAGGACTGGGAAGGCGATACCGCTCCTGCGGCCGAGCCGAGCACGGAGGCCGAGCCCGCATAATGACCGACGCGATGTTCACCGATCATTTCTTCACCAATGCCGACGGGCTCAAACTGCACTACCGCGACTATCCGGCCGTGGGCGAGACGACCGGACTGCCGGTGCTCTGCCTGCACGGGCTGACGCGGAATGTGAAGGATTTCGAGGAGCTGGCGCCGAAGATTGCCGGTCTGGGCCGACGCGTCATCGTGGCGTCCCAGCGCGGGCGTGGCCGGTCGGACGCGGATCCGCAGACCGAACGCTACATGCCGCCGGTCTATGCCGCCGACATGATCGGCCTGCTCGACGAACTGGGTTTGGAGCGCGTCGTCTTCATCGGCACGTCGATGGGCGGTCTGATGACGATGATGGTGGCCGGTACCCAGCCGCAGCGCATTGCCGCGGCGGTGATCAATGATATCGGCCCGTCCATCTCCAAGCCGGGCCTGGACCGGATCAAGCAGAACACCGCCAGCCGCGAGCCGGTAGCAGATTGGGCCGAGGCGGCTGCGCGGACCCGGGACGGCAATCTCGCCGCCTTCCCGCTGATGGATCATGACGAGGATTTCTGGCTCGATTTCGCCCGCAAGACCTGGATCGAGCAGGATGGCCAGATCGTGCTCGACTATGACGGCAATATCATCTCGATGATCGATGGCGATGAGCCGCTGCCGGATATCTGGGAGTTCTGGGAGCCTTTCGGTCCGATCCCGACCCTGGTGGTGCGGGGCGGTGTGTCCGACCTGCTCTCGCCGGAGACGGTAGCCGAGATGAAGCGCCGCAAGCCGGACCTGGACACGGTGGAAGTCCCCGATGTCGGCCACGCGCCCTTCATGACGGAACCGGAAGCCTGGGCCGCGATCGAGGCCTTTCTCGGCCGCGTCGACTAGGCGTCAGCCGCCCTGACGGATCAGGAAAATGCCCGGCGCAGCAGGTCTGCGCCGGGTTTTTCATTCCAGAACAGGCGTTCCCCGGCTTCGCCGTCAAACCGGGCGGCGCAGATATGGCCGGTCTTCACCTTGGCGGCGGCCTCGGGGCCGGTGAGGGCGGCATACATATAGCGCAGCACGCCATTGGAGGTGATTACCAGGGTGAGATCCTCGGCGGCGGCGTCGGTCATGGCGGCGAGCGCATTGGCTTCCAGTTCGGCTTCGCTGGGTGACCAGTCGGCGCCGGGCGGGCGGCGGTGCTGCTTGTCCCAGCAATCCAGCGCCTCTTGGCCGAACTCGGCGATGATCTCGTCATTCGACTTGCCGCCCCAGGATCCGTAATCGATTTCCTTGAGGCGTTCATCGATCGTTTCGCTGCCGGAATAACCGGTCAGTTCCGCCACGATCCCGGCCGCGCGGCGGGTGCGCTTGAGCGGGCCGCAAATGATGCGCGACGGGGTGAGACCGGCTTCGGCCAGTGCCTCGCCGAGGGCGCGGGCCTGGGCTTCGCCGCTCTCGACCAGGGGCAGGTCTTCCTTCGCCCCGACCCAGACCGGCGTGTCGCCGGGGCCGAATGTATTGCCGTGACGGGCGAGCAGGATGCGGCTCATTCCAACAGCTCCCCTTCATGGGCGATGATGTCTTCGACGCGGACGGCATCCTCCGGCGCGTCCACCGACCAGGCCGAGCGGCCGCGATAATCGGTCAGCACGACCCGGATCGGGATGCCGTTCTCCAGGGCGCGCAATTGTTCCAGGCTTTCGGTCAGCTCGAACGGCGTCGGCTCTAGCGCGACGAGCTGTTCCAGCGTGTCGCGGCGATAACCGTAAAGACCGATATGCTGATAGGCGGGCGCGCCCTCGCCGGGCTTGCGGCGGAAGGGGATGACATTCTTGGAGAAATACATCGCATCCATCGCCCTGTTGAAGACGACGGTGGTGCCCGATGCAGAGCCCCTAGCCTTGGCTTCTCGCATCATGGCTTCCGTCTCAGGCGGCAAGGGCACGGCGGGCGTGGCCATCTGGAGCGACGGATCGGCGCGCATGGCTTCGGCGACCCCGCCGATCACCCAGGGCGGAATGAGCGGGGCATCGCCTTGCACATTGATGATGATCTCGGCATCGCTCTTCAGACGCTTCATGGCGTCCAGCGCGCGTTCGGTACCATTGCGGCAGGCTTCATCCGTCATGACGGCTTCACCGCCCGCCGCCTGGACGGCCTCCAGGATGCGGGTGTCATCGGTGGCGACCACGACCCGGTCGACGCCCGGCGCCGCGGCGGCGATGCGC
Source organism: Maricaulis alexandrii (assembly GCF_005871165.1). GTDB lineage: Bacteria > Pseudomonadota > Alphaproteobacteria > Caulobacterales > Maricaulaceae > Maricaulis > Maricaulis alexandrii. The sequence goes on from NZ_SWKP01000005.1 coordinate 631,002, forward strand.
CAGACCCGCTCGACCATCATGCGTCCGGCGATTTTCGCCAGTGGTTTGCCGGGAAAACGGGTGGAGCCGTAACGGGCGGGAATGACAGCGAGAACGGACATGGCCAGACCTTGAGCAAATTCGCTTCGCTTGTTCCACAACACAGCGGCGATTTCCACTCTGCGGTCACTGTCATCGTGCATGGTCGACGGCGGGCTTGTCCTGCTCTTTCTGTTGCGAGACAGGCGTATCAGGCCTAAGGACGTGCACGACACCCGGCCCGAGGGACCGGGTGTTGGTATTTTTGTTCACCCCAGCAACACGGCGAGAGATCCAGATGCGCCATTTCCTGTCCACCGAAGATTGGTCACGCAACGAACTTCAGGGCCTGCTCGACCGAGCCGCCGCCTTCAAGTCGGGCGTGAAAAGCCGATCGCTGGAGGGCAAGTCGATCGCGCTGCTATTCTTCAACCCGTCGCTGCGAACCCGATCCTCCTTCGATATCGGCGCCTATCAGCTGGGCGGACATGCCATCGTGCTGGACGCCAAGGGTGCGACCTGGCCGCTGGAATTCTCTGACGGCGCGATCATGGATGGCGGCGAGGAAGAGCATGTGCGCGAGGCTGCGCGCGTGCTGTCCTCCTATGTCGACATTATCGCCATCCGCTGCTTCCCGGAATTCAAGGACTGGGAGCGGGAGCGCGAGGACCTGATGATCACCGCCTTTGCCAAGCACGCGACCGTGCCGGTGATCAATATGGAGACCATCATCCACCCCTGTCAGGAACTGGCGCACATGCTGGCCCTGCAGGAGCGCACGGGCGGTCCGATCGCCGGGAAGAACTATCTGCTGACCTGGGTGCCGCATCCCAAACCGCTCAACACGGCGGTGGCGAATTCCTCCCTGCTGATCGCGTCCAAATTCGGCGCCAATGTCCGCATTCTCGTGCCGGACGAAGTCTACCGACTGGACAGCCGCTACATGGACGCCGCCGAGCGCTTCACGGCGGAAGGCGGCGGTTCCGTCACTCTGACCACGGACACCGAGGCGGCCTATTCCGGCGCCGATGTGGTCTATGCCAAGAGCTGGGGCGCGCTGCCCTTCTATGGCAATTGGGACGAGGAAGCCCCGTTCCGGGCCAAGGGTGCCGACTTCATGATCACGCCGGAAAAGATGGCGCTGACCAATAATGCCGTCGTCTCCCACTGCCTGCCGATGCGCCGCAATGTGAAAATCGCGGATGCCGTCGTCGACAGCGATGCCTTCATGGGTATCCAGGAAGCGGAAAACCGGCTGCACGTGCAAAAGGCGGTGATGGAATCCCTGGCCCTGCAGGGAGGGGATGAATGAGCAACCAGCCTCCCGCACCGCCGGTGCGCCAGACGATCGTCCAATTGCTGTCGCAAATGCGCGACGGCAAGGAGATTCGCGAATACCTGCACCGCTTCTCCGGGGTCGACCAGGAACGCTTTGCCGTCATCAAGGTGGGTGGCGCTGTGATCCAGGACGATTTGCCGGGCCTCGCCTCGGCGCTGGCCTTCCTGCAGACGGTCGGGCTGACGCCGGTTGTCGTGCATGGCGGGGGCCCGCAACTGGATGCGGCGCTGACCGAAGCCGGTATCGAGACGGAACGGGTCAATGGCCTGCGCGTCACCCGCGACAAGGCGATCCCGATCATCCGCGACACGCTGACCGAAGCGAACCTCTCCCTGGTCGACGCGATCCGCCATGCCGGCGGCCGCGCCGCCGCGATCCCGCGCGGCGTGTTCGAGGCGAAAATCATGGATGCCGAGACGCTGGGGCGTGTCGGCGAGCCGAGCCGGGTGCGTCTGGACCTGGTGGCCGCAGCCGCCCGCGCCGGCCAGGCCGCAATTCTCGCCTGTCTCGGCGAGACCGAGGATGGCTGTATCGTCAATGTGAATGCCGACGTGGCCGTGCGCGCCCTGGTGCATGCGCTGCAGCCCTACAAGGTGGTCTTCCTGACGGGCACGGGCGGATTGCTGGACGCGGATGGGGACATCCTGTCCTCGATCAACCTGGCCACGGATTTCGACGATCTGATGCAGGCGGACTGGGTGAATGGCGGCATGCAGCTCAAGCTGGAGGAGATCAAGCGCCTGCTGGACGATCTGCCGCTGTCGAGCTCGGTCTCGATCACCAAACCGTCCGAACTGGCGCGCGAACTCTTCACCCATGCCGGGGCCGGGACGCTGGTGCGCCGCGGTGAGCGGATCAAGGCGACGACTGACAAGGCGAGCCTGGATGCCGAGCGGATTTCCGCCCTGATCGAACGCGCCTTCGGCCGCAAGCCGGTGGCCGGCTATTGGGACAGTCTCGTCCTCGACCAGGCCTTCGTGACCGACAGCTATCGCGCGGCCGCGATTACGACGAAGCTGGGCGGCTGGATCTATCTGGACAAGTTCGCCGTGCTGGATGATGCCCGCGGGGAAGGTCTGGGCCGGGCAGTCTGGCACCGTCTGGTCGAATATGCGCCGCGCCTGATCTGGCGGTCGCGCACGACCAATCCGGTCAATGGCTTCTATTTCGACGAATGCGACGGCGCGGTGCGCCGCGGTGAGTGGACCGTGTTCTGGCGTGGCGAAAACATCGATCTGGATGATATCCGCGATGTCGTGGACCAGGCCTTTGCCCTGCCGCCCTCGCTGGAGGCGGTGTGATGACGGCGCGGATCGGACTGATCGGCGCGCGGGGCCATACCGGCCGGGAATTGCTGCGCCTGATTGCCGGGCGGGACGATATGGAGCTCGCCTTCGCCTCCTCGCGCGAATTCGCCGGACGCCCTGTCAGCGAGATGGCACCGGAGATTGCCACCGGTCTGGACTTTGTCGCCATGGCGCCGGATGAGATCGCTGCAAGCGGGGCGGATGCCGTCATCCTGGCCCTGCCCAATGGCGCGGCCGCGCCCTTCGTGGCGGGTTTGCCGGAGGCGACTGTGATCGTCGACTTGTCGGCGGATTATCGCTTTGACGATGCCTGGGTCTATGGCCTGCCGGAAATCCATGGCCGCGAGGCCCTGGCCGGTGCGCGGCGGATATCCAATCCGGGCTGCTACGCCACGGCGGGCCAGCTGGCGATCGCGCCGCTGCGCGGCCGGATCAGTGGCGATGCCCATGTCTTCGGCGTGTCCGGCTATTCCGGTGCCGGGACGACGCCGTCGCGCAAGAATGACACCGAGGCCCTGGCCGACAATCTGATGCCCTATGCGCTCACCGGTCATATCCATGAGCGGGAAATGGCGCGGCATACGGGCGAGGGTGTGCGCTTCACCCCGCATGTCGCCCAATTCTTCCGGGGCATTGTCGCCACGACCCATCTCACCCTGACCGAGCCGACCACGCGTGAGGCGCTGATGGCGGTCTATCAGGACGCCTATGCCGGCGAAGCCCTGATCCGGGTGATGGACGGGATTCCCGAGGTTCGCGACGGGGCCAACCAGCCCGGTGCCGTGATCGGCGGGTTCGCCCTGGATGAGACAGGCCGCAAGGCGGTGATCGTCAGCGCGCTCGACAATCTGCTCAAGGGCGCAGCGACCCAGGCCATGCAGAATCTCACCCTGGCGCTGGGGCTGCCGGAACAGGCGGTCTAGTCGTCCTCGCCGGTGCTGTAGCCGCGCCGGTATCCGACCTCTTCATCATGGGCCTGCCAGCGGGCCTCGTATTCGGCATCGCGCGTGACGCGTTGCGGGCCCGCGGCGCGCCAAAGGGTGAAGTCGCGCGTCATGCGGCCATCCAGCGGAATGGCCAGCGTGCCGGCCGGCTCGAACACGGCGAAGTCCTCCCGAAGGCGTGGCACTTCCATCGGACGATGGGAGACGATGAGGATCTCGCCCTCGAAGCTCTCCGGCAGGGGCCAGACATCCTCGGCATGGTTCAACGGACCGGCATGGCGCAGCCACATGCGCAATTGTCCGTGCAATTGCGGCGCATAGCGCTGGGTCTGGTGGAACACATTGCGGTCGTCGAAGACGATATAGGTGTAGTCACCTTCTGCCGCGGCCTCGGCGATGGCGGCGGCGGTATCGTCCCAGGCGCGGATCCGCTTGGTGGCATTCTCGCCATTCATCGCGACGACCAGGGCCGGACTGGCGGCCAGGGCCACCATGAGCAGGCCGAGCAGGGAGTGACCGACGATGGACAGGCCCAGTACATAGCGCCGCCAGACCGCCCCGCTCATAAGGAAGCCGACGACCAGGATCGTGCTGGCCGCGTAAGCGCTGACCGCCCAATTGGCGTGGGCGCGGCTGAGGAAAGCCTGGATGGTGACCGCGATCAGCGGCGGCAGGATAAAGCCGAGCAGGAGGCGGGTGTCGGCGTCCATCTGCCGGAAAGCTGCGAGGTTCCGGCCGGCCAGATAGACCAGGACGAAGAAGAGAGCCGGGCCGAATACGGCGAGCTGGTCGCCGAGGAAACTCATCATCTCGTCAAAATGGAAGAGGTCGCCGCCCCAGTTCGCATTCGCTGCCGTATGGGAGACGGTGGCGAAGTCGTGGGCGGCATTCCAGGCGATGTTCGGCGCCAGGCAGAGCGCGGCAATGGCAATCGCGAGCGCCCCGCGCGGGCCGAGCAGGGCCGTGCGGGTGGCGCGGTCGAGCAGGAGCGCAATGCCCAGGCCGACCAGGAAATAGATCATCGCGTATTTGGACAGGAAGCCCAGTCCGATCGCGAGGCCGAGACCGGCGGCGGCGACCCAGCCGCCTTCATGACGCAGGCGCAGCAAAGCATAAATTCCGCCCGACCAGCAGCACAGCAGGATGGCGTCGGTCGACATGACAAAGCCGGACAGCCAGATGGCCGGCAGGGTGAGCCAGGTGAGCGCGGCGAAGAAGCCGGTCCGGGCATCGAAGAGGCGGCGGGCGCTGAGGCAGAGGAAGAGGGCGGTGCCCGTATGCAGAAGCGGGGCAGGCAGGCGAACGGCGAAATCGCTGTCGCCGAGCAGGGTCGTCGACAGGCCGATCAGCCAGGCAATCATGGGCGGCTTGGAGAAATAGCCCCAGTCGAAGGTGCGCGACCACACCCAGTATTGCGACTCATCGGCGTGGAGGGCGACCGGCGAAACCGCGAGCATGACAATTCGGGCAATCGCGAAGGCCGCAACCGTGACTAGGGTTGCCTGCATCCAGCGGTCGACTTTCGCGGTCGGCGAGGAGGGAGAATCAGTCATGCGGCAATCCGGTCGGCGGGCTGAAAAAAGTGTAACATTTTCGCCGCAGCCTATGCGCTTTTCGCATGGGGCGGTAAAGGGGGCGTGGACAAAATTCCGGGCCGTCCGCGCAGTTGGACCCCCCGGATTTTGAGGTTTTGTGCAGGTGCACACACATATTTAGCGTTCCGCCTCATTTGCGCATGCGAAAATTCGTCCGCGACCTCGCAACGCGATGTCACAAAACCTTCGCGATTACGTCTTGGAAAGTTTGAACGCCGGACGTAGGAGACCCCTGCTTCGTACTGGGGGCCGGGCCCCCACTTGATCGACCTATCGGGGGACATGTTCCATGTCATTCATGAAAAAACTTTCCTACGGCACGGCGACCCTCGCCCTGCTGGCTGCGGCTCCGGCTGCGGTTTACGCGCAGCAGACCACGGGCGCCATTTCCGGCACCGTGACCTCTGCGAACGGTTCGGCCATCTCCGGCGGTTCCGTGACCGTGCTGCACGTGCCGACCGGCTCCGTGCGTACGGCCAATATCGGCGCCAACGGCACCTTCTCGGCCGACAACCTGCGTCCGGGTGGTCCCTACATCGTCACCGCAACGGCTCCGGGCTTCGCCGGCCAGCGCGTTGAAGACGTCTACATCGAACTGGGTGCCTCCACCGACCTGGCCCTGACCCTCGATTCCGACGCGACCGACGTCATCGTCGTGACCGCGTCCGCGATCAACGCTGTTGAAGTCGCCGTCGGCCCGTCCGCCGTCTTCACCCAGACCGACCTCGAGCGTCTGCCGTCGATCAACCGCACGATCACCGACATCGTCCGGACCGACCCGCGCATCTATGTCGACGAAGCCTTCGTCGATGGCATCCAGTGCGCCGGCGCCAACTCGCGCTTCAACTCGCTGACCCTCGACGGTGTCCGCATCAATGACGGTTTCGGCCTGAACTCGAACGGTTTCCCGACCGAGCGTCAGCCCTTCCCGTTCGACTCCCTCTCGCAGGTCGCCGTCGAACTGGCTCCGTTTGATGTCTACTATGGCGGTTTCTCGGCCTGTAACATCAACACGGTGACCAAGTCCGGTGGTAACGAGATCCACGGCGGTGCCTTCTACGACTACACCTCCGACAGCCTGCAGGGCGACAGCCTCGAAGGCGTGGGCGTCAATGCTCCGGAATTCGACGAACAGCGCTACGGCTTCCACGTCGGTGGCCCGATCGTCGAAGACCGTCTCTTCTTCTTCGTGAACTATGAGCACCTGTCCGGTGCCAACACCTTCACGCGTGGCGTCGAAGGTTCCGGTGCGATCAACGAAGTCGCCGGTTTCACGCAAGCTGAATACGACGAAATCCTCGACATCGCGCGCAACATCTACAACTACGACCCGGGTGTGACGCCGACCTCCTACCCGAACGAAGACGACAAGCTGCTTGTCCGCTTCGACTGGGAGATCAACAACCAGCACCGTGCCGACTTCGTCTACCTGTACAATGACGGCTACAACATCACCGCTTCGGATGGTGACCCGAACGAGTTCGAATTCTCCAACCACCTCTATGAGCGTGGCGCCGAGCTGAACCGTTTCGTCGCCTCCCTGTATTCTGACTGGAACGACAACTTCTCCACGGAAGTCCGCGTAGGCTACAGCGATCTGGTGAACCGTCAGAACTCCATCGGCCAGGACGGCTTCGGTGAGTTCCGCATCACGGACAGCAACACGGTTGCCGTCGACGGTACGGGTCAGCGCAACACCATCTACATCGGTGAAGACGACTCCCGTCAGTCCAACGAACTGAACTACACGATCTTCAACCTGGTCGCCCGCGGTACCTATACCTGGGACAACCACACCTTCTCGTTCGGTTATGAGCGCGAAGAGACGGACATCTTCAACCTGTTCGTCCAGCACACGATCGGCCAGTTCGACTTCGACAGCATCGACGACTTCCGGAACGGTATCCCAGACGACATCGACTACAACAACGCGCCGAGCCTGAACCCGGCCGACGCCGCTGCCGACTGGGCTTACGCCTCCAACGCCCTGTACGCTCAGGACGTGATCGACTTCGGCAATGGTTTCGAGCTGACCGTCGGCCTGCGCTACGACTTCTACACCTCGGACGACTCGCCGCTGGAAAACCCGAACTTCCTGGCTTCCTACGGCTACTCCAACGCCCAGAACATGGACGGTCGTGACCTCCTGCAGCCGCGCGTCGGCTTCAGCTGGGACGTCAATGACGACCTCTCCCTGCGCGGTGGCTTCGGTCTGTTCTCCGGTGGTGACCCGAACGTCTGGCTGTCCAACACCTACTCCACGGACTTCATCTCCCAGTTCGGTGTGAATGAAGGCCTGTTCTACGGCGCGGGTTACTCCACGCTGTTCGACGCCGGCATCGTCTATCCGGACGGCTCCGGCCCGGGTTACTCGGTCCCGTCCGAACTCATCAACGCCGTTGCAAACGGTCAGGGTTCGCCGGGCTTCGAGATGAACAACCTGGATCCGAACTTCGAGATCCCGGGCGAGTGGAAAGTCGCCCTGGGCGGTACCTACCAGCTCGACGTTCCGCTGGGCGGTTTCCTGGGTGGCGAATACACCCTGTCCGGTGACATCCTCTGGTCCCAGGACCACAACGCCGCGATCATCACGCGTCGTGACCTGGAACAGATTGGCACGGGTCCGGCCGGCTTCCCGCTGTACAGCTCGCCGAACTCCCCGGACACGCTGGAACTGACCAATACGGACGTCCAGGCCGAAAGCCTGAACGTGTCCTTCACGGTCGCCCGTGAGTACGATTTCGGCCTCGACTGGGTCTTCGGCTACGCTTACAGCGACGCGGAAGATGTCCAGCCGATGACGTCCTCGGTGGCATACTCCAACTATGTCAGCCGTGCCTTCATCGGTGCGAACGAGGAAATCGCTGCGGTTTCCAACTACAACATCGCACATCGCTTCACCTTCAACGTGAACTATGGCGTCGAGTTCGTTCCGGAATACGAAACGCGCTTCAGCCTGTTCGCGCTGGCCTCCTCGGGCCGTCCGTTCTCTTACACGATGAACGCGAACGGTGGTGGCGACCTGACCAACTTCAGCCCGTTCCTGTCGGGCGACAACTGGCTCTTCTACGTTCCGACCGATCCGGCCGACCCGAACGTGGACCTGTCCGGCCTGTCGGCTTCTGAAGTGACCGCGATGTTCGACTTCATCTCTGACGCTGGTCTGAGCGGCTATGCGGGCGGTTTCGCTCCGCGTAACGGCTTCGAAGGCGGCTGGTGGACGAAGGCCGACCTGCGTATCACGCAGGATCTGCCGGGCTTCATGGAAGGTCACCGTTCGCAGTTCTTCATCGACATCGACAACTTCACCAACCTGCTGAACGACGAGTGGGGCATCCTCAACGAGGCTGGCTTCCCGCGTCGCAACCGGGTGGTCGATGCCGAGCTGAACTCCACGGACACCCAGTTCGTCTACTCCAGCTTCAACAACCCGACGACCGAATCCCGCGTGGGCGGTGCTTCGCTCTGGTCGGTGCGTGTGGGTCTGCGCTACGAGTTCTAAGAACTCTGCAGATTGCGAATATCGGGAAGGGCGGCCCTCGGGCCGCCCTTCTTCGTTCGGGCGATCATTTCCCGCTCGCAAGCGGTCGCGCTGCGTGATAGAGGCGCGGCCCATGAGCACCATCGATCTGCCCCACGAAACCGCCCCGCTGCGCCGGGTCTTCACCTGCTGGCCCTCGGCCGCCGACCTCTGGGAAGAGGACCTGGAACCGGCCCAGGCGGAATTCGCCGATTTTCTCACCAAATTCGTCCTGCCGGCCGAGGGCGGTGAGACGTTTGAACTCGTCATCCTGGTGGCCACGGACCAGGCGGAAGCCTCGGCCCGGGCGGCGATGGGCACGCTGGCCCGGATCGAACGGGCGCAATTCGGCGATGTCTGGGCGCGCGATACCGGTCCGGTCTTCCTGCGCGAGAATGGCTGCGATGTGGCGGTGCGCTTCCACTTCAATGGCTGGGGCGGCAAGTATGAACTGCCGGGCGATGACACGGTCGGTGCCGAGATCGCCCGTCTCGCCAATGCCGAAATCCGGTCAGTGGACCTGGTCGCCGAAGGCGGCGCGCTGGAGTTTGACGGCGAGGGCACGCTGATCTCGACGCGCCAATGCCTGCTCAATCCGAACCGCAATCCGGATCTCACCGAAGCGGAAGTCGAAGCGCGCCTGAAAGACGCGCTGGGCGTGGACAAGATTCTCTGGATCGATGAGGGCCTGCTGGCCGACCACACGGACGGCCATATCGACAATATCGTCCGCTTTGCCCGCCCCGGCGTCGTCATCTGCCAGGCTCCGGCCGGCGAAGACGATCCGCAGGGTGACGTCCTGAACGCCATCGCGGCCCAGCTGGAAGGCATGACGGATGCCCGGGGCCGTCCGCTGGAGGTCCATCGCATCCCGTCGCCGGGCCTGGTGGATCTGGGCGATGGCGAACTGGTCCCGGCCAGCCACATGAACTGGGTGATCGGACCGCGCCATGTCGTGGTGCCGACCTATGGCACGCCGAGCGAAACGGCCGCCATCGAGGCCCTGCGTCCGCTGTTTCCAGCCCATGAGATTGTCGGATCGTCTGCACGTGCCATACTGACGGGCGGAGGGGCCTTTCATTGTGTGACCTGTCACCAGCCCGGAGACTAGATTGATCCGAAACGTCCTGACGGCCTTGTGTCTGACCGCCCTGATCGGAATTCCGGTCCAGGCGAAGGATGATGCCAGCCCGGTCCAGCCGATCGAAACACGGCCGGACTATCTCGACACGCTGCGCACCCGGCTCGATGCCGCGATGGCCGATCCGCGCATGGTCGGCCTGGTGGCCGCCGTGATCGAGGCGGGCGAGCCGGTCTTCATCTATACGCAGGGCGAGACGGCGGCCGGGTCCGGCGAGCCAGTGACCCGCCAGACCCTGTTCCGGGCGGCCTCGGTCTCCAAGACCTTCACCGGCACCCTGCTGGGCCTTTTGGAAGCGGACGGGCTGGTCACGCTGGGCGAGACCGTGCCGGATCATGTCCTGCGCCTGCAGGGGCCCCGCCAGCCGACGCTGGAGGAACTGGCCAGTCATCGTACCGGTCTGCCGCCGAACGCCTATGATCTCGATCTGGAGGCCGGACAATCCCCGTCGCGGATCCGCGAGCGTCTGGCCGGGGTGGATCTGCTGTGTCCGGTCGGTGAGTGCTACACCTATCAGAATATTGCCTTTTCGGCCCTGGAACCGGTGATCGAGACGGCGACGGGCGAGGCTTTCGACACGGTGCTGCAGCAGCGCCTGATCGACGCGCTGGGCTTGCCCTCGGCCTCGATCGGGACGGACGCGCTGACGGCTGCGGAGTCTTGGGCGCGGCCGCATTCCGGCTGGCGCCGCCAGTCCAACCGGCCCGGCGATCCGGATACGCCCTATGACCGTATCCCGTCCGCTTCCGGCCTCAACCTGTCGCTGGACGACCTCATCCTTTGGGCCCAGGTCCAGCTGGGCACGGTGCCGGGCCTGCCGGAAGACGTGCGCCGCCGCATCCATGCGCCGCTGACGCCGACGCTGCGGGAAACCCGGCGTCTGGGGGATCTGCGCGAGCGGGTCGGCGAGACCTGGTACGGGCTGGGCTGGCGTGTCTATGACTGGCAGGGCCGCACCCTGGTCCTGCATTCGGGCTATCTGTCGGGCTATGGCGCGCAGATCGTGCTGGAACCGGAAACCGGTTTCGGCTTTGTCGCCCTGTGGAATTCGGATAACCGGCTGGCCTGGTGGCTGTGGCCGACCGTGATGGATTTGCGAACCGGTGACGGGCCTGGTGCCTGGCTGGATCGCTTTGTGGAGGAGTAACCCATGTCGCGCACGATCAGTGTCGCCGCCCTGCAAGCCCCGTTCGGCACCGACATGGCGGCCAATATCGAGACCGTGAAAACCCTGGTGCGCGATGCCGCGAGCCGGGGCGCGCAGGTCATCCTGCCGCCGGAACTCTTCCAGGGACCCTATTTCTGCAAGGTGCAGGACGAAGCCTTTTTCGCGACCGCCTATCCGGCGATGGAACACCCTTGCGTGACCGAATTGGCGCCGCTGGCGAAGGAGCTCGGCGTGGTGATCCCGGTCTCGATCTATGAGCGCGACGGGCCGATGTATTTCAACTCGATGGTCATGCTGGATGCGGATGGCGAGGCGCTGGGCGTCTACCGCAAGAGCCATATCCCGGATGGTCCGGGCTATATGGAGAAGTTCTATTTCCGGCCGGGCGATACCGGGTTCAAGGTCTGGGATACGCGCTTTGGCCGGATCGGGGTGGGCATTTGCTGGGACCAGTGGTTCCCGGAAGCCGCCCGGATCATGACGTTGATGGGGGCAGAGGTCCTGCTCTATCCGACGGCGATCGGGTCGGAACCGCATGATGACAGCCTGGACACGGCGATCCGCTGGCAGCGCGCCATGCAGGGGCATGCCGTGTCGAATGTGATCCCGGTGATCGCGGCCAATCGGGTCGGGGATGAGGGGGGGCAGGTCTTCTATGGCTCGTCCTTCGTCGCCGATCATACGGGTGAGAAGGTGAGCGAGCTGGACCGGCATGATACCGGCGTGGTCGCCAGTACGTTTGATCTGGATTTCCTGCAGCGCCATCGCGCCGCCTGGGGCTTTTTCCGGGACCGGCGGACCGATCTCTACGCGCCCTATTTTTCGCCGCGGGTCGGCTGAAGCAGGGTTTTGCGGGCGGGCAGGAACAGCGCCAGCACCATGATGATGGCAATGGACGGCCAGCCGAAGGCGATGGCCTGGTCGGTCTGTCCGCGGCTGAGGCTCCAGGCCGAAGCCGTCAGGCCCGTGACCGCAATCAGAGCGGCAAAGATCAGCATTGCCAGGCGCATGCCCATGCTTTCCTCCATCACCCCCCCGGTGTTCCCTTGACCCCTAGCGGGTGTTTGAGACCTGAAAATGGCAGGCTTTGGCTAAGACTTGGTTTCCAACCGGTCACCGCCTGACAATAGGCCGGGCGGTGACCGGTTGGATAAGGTTATCGATTGTCCGGCTGTGAGCGGACGCGTTTCAGACCGAGCCGGGTGATGCGGTAGGGACCGCCGCCCGACGAGGCGATGTAACGGCGCCGTTTCAGCTTGGAGAACAGGTTGAGCGAACAACCGGGCCAGGCCCAGCCGTCGCGTGTGATGGTGGTAATGGTGATGATCCGGCCGCGATCATCCTTTTCGAAATCGATGCGGCCGCCTTGTGCGAGCAGGTGAAGCACGCGCTGCTCGGGGCGTGAAATGTCCATTGTAATTCCAGCAAAAAGGCACGGGAACGCAGGCCGCAGCGATCGCGTGCGGCGGCGTATGCAAGGTGCCCGGTCGTCGTCTGACCGGGCCCTACCGGGCCTCTTGGCTGATGGACATAAAGTCTCCGAAAGTGACGCCCCGGAGATAGGCGGCCGGGCTCGCAAACGCAAGCCCGGCGGCGGATCAGCCGCCCATCAGGGCGCCCTGGATGCCGTCCAGGATGAATTGTGCGGCCAGGGCGGCCAGGATGACGCCGAGGATCCGGGTGATCATGGCGGCCATGGATTCCCCGATCAGCTTCATCACCGGGCCGATCATCAGGAAGGTGCCGAGGCAGAAGGCCAGGATGATGCCGGTGGCGCCGAGGATCACGCCCTGGGCCATCAGGTTCGGGGCGTCAGCCATGAACAGCATCATGGTGGCAATGGCGCCCGGGCCGGCCAGCATGGGAATGGCCATCGGGAAGACGGAGATGTCGTCCCACTGGTCCGGATGGTTGTTGTGCTCGTCGATGATTTCCTCGGCGCGCTCCTCACGGCGTTCGGTGCGCTTTTCGAAGATCATTTCCAGCGCCATCAGGAAGAGCAGGACACCGCCGGCGGCGCGGAAGGCGTCGAGCGAGATGTGCATGGCGTTGAGCAGCCAGGATCCGCCAAAGGCGAAGCCCAGCAGGATGAAGGTGGAAATCACCACGGACCGGATCGCCATGCGGCGCTTGTGGGCCGCCGGCGCGCCATCGGTCAGCGCCGCGAAGATCGGGGCGACACCGGGCGGGTCGATGGCCACGAAGAAGGTGACCAGGGCGGAGGTGAAGAGTTCAAGCATGACGACGGTCCTGTATCAGGCGGCCCGCATAACCGGACAGGTTTGAAAGGTCACGGAAATTCTTTGCTGCAGCGCGCAGACTTGCCATGCAATTAAGCAAACGGGCCCGACCGGACGGTTTTGCCCGAATTCGCTTGTTGTGGTGGCAGGGCCGGTCCAAGCTTCCCCGATCGGGGGAAATATCATGATCACAGCCTTCCGCATGGGTCGTCTGATCGGCCTGCTCGGCCTTCTTGCCAGCTTGGCCGCTTGTGGCGGGGCGCCGGATGAGGGCGTCACCATCCATCGCGGCAACCGGCTGGAACCGGGCACGCTGGACCCGGCCAAGGCGATCATCATGGATGAGCGCACGATTGTCGCCGACCTGTTCGCCGGTCTCTACGAGCCCCTGCCCGACGGCACGCCCCGGCTCGGACTGGCCGAACGTGTGGATGTGTCCGATGACGGGTTGAGCTGGACTTTCCATCTGCGCGAGGCGGTCTGGTCGGATGGTGAGCCGATCACCGCGCAGGATGTCGTCTTCGGCTTGCAGCGCACGCTCGATCCGGCCACGGGCAACCAGTATGCCGCGCCGCTTTTCCCGATCCGCAACGCCGCCGCGATCTATGCCGGCGAAGCGCCGGTGGAGACGCTGGGGGCAACGGCGATCGATGACCGTACGGTCGCGATTGCGCTGGAATATCCCACGCCCTATCTGCCGACCATCCTGATGTATTGGGGCCAGCCCCAGCCTCGTCATGCCGTGGCAGCGCATGGTGAGGCCTGGATGCGGCCGGAAAACTTGGTGGTCAGCGGCCCCTTCATCATGACCGACTGGCGGACCGGCAATTTCATCCGGCTGGAAGCCAATCCGGATTTCTACGAGGCGGACCGGCTCTGCGCCGACACGGTCTATTTCTATCCCACCGTCGACACCGCCTCGGCGGAGCGCCGGGTGCGCAGTGGCGAGCTGGACCTCAATGTCGAATTCTCCGCCGCCAACACGGATTTCCTGCGCCAGACCTCGCCGGAGCTCGTCCAGACCGTGCCCGGCCTCTATATCCGCGCGATCGATTTCAACACCGCGAGCGAACCCTTCGACAATCGCGATGTGCGCCGGGCCCTGTCCATGGCGATCGACCGGCGTTTCATCGCCAATGACATTCTCGGCGGCGATGATGCCCCGGCCTTCCGGGAGATCCCCGAAGGCATTCCCGGCCGTCCCGAGGGCGTCCGGCTGGATTATGCCGACAGGCCCATGCCGGAGCGGATCGCCGAAGCCCGGACCCTGCTGGAAAATGCCGGTTTCGGGCCGGACAATCCGCTGCGCTTCACCCTCTACTACCAGCCGGCCGCCGGCTGGCCCCGCATTGCGCCTGTCATCCAGCAGGACTGGCGCCTGATTGCGGACTGGGTGGAGGCCGGGGTGCAGGTGCGCGACAGCCAGATCCATTACCAGGCCATGCGCGGCGGGGATTTCCAGGTCGCCACCACGGCCTGGGTGCCGGACTTTCTCGACCCCTACGGCATTCTCCTGCAATGGGAGACGCGGGCCGGCGAGATCAATAATACCCGCTGGACCGATCCGGCCTATGACGCCTTGACCGAGGCCGCACTCAACACGGTCGATCCGGCGGAGCGGGCGGCGCTTTATGCGCAGGCGGAACAGATGTTCCTGGACTCCCATGCCAATATCCCGGTCTTCTTCGAGGCCACGCGCAAACTCGTCTCGCCGCGCATCACCGGCTGGGTCACCAATCCGGCGGCCATCAACCAGAGCCGCTGGCTGTGTACGGTCGAGGCGGAAGCCGCCGCCGCGGAATAATCATCTCCCTGTGTCTTGCGGGGCTGTGCGAAGCCCGTCTGCGGGATAATCTGGCCCCGGTTTCAACGCGGGGGATTTCATGCCGGATTGGCTGCCGCCCATATTGGGCACGCTGGACATTGCCGCCTTTGCGGCGCTGATCATCGGTGTGTTCTGGAATGCAAGGGAAACGCGGCGGGGCACCTATATCCAGCTGGAAACCGAGGCGCTGGAACTCTTCCGCTTCGAGGCGGAATACCGCGCCGTCATGTCCCGCCTGCAGAATGATGATCCCGACAATCCCGCCGAGCTGAGCCCGGACGATACGGTGGTCGCCAACAACTATTTCCTGCAGACGCTGAACCTGTTCGAGATCGCCGTCCGCCTGCGCCGCCGCCGCAATCTAGAGAAGACGATTTTCGGCACCTGGGTGGCCTGGTTCCTGGAAGCGTCGGAATATCCCTATTTCCGCCAGCAATGGGCGGAGTACCGGCTGCATTATTCGCCCGACATGCGGGGCATTTTCGACGATTATTTTGCCCGTGTGCCGGACCTGTCCGGCGATTACGAGGACCGCCAGCGTATCTTCTATGAAGTCGCGGGCAAGCGGATGAAGTGCCGGACGATTTCGAGGTGGCTGGATGAGCACTGAGACCGATATCGCCATCCGCCCGATCACGGCGGACGAGACCGGGGCGCTGGGCCAGTGGGCCGCGCCGCGCCTGAAAGCCCTGCCGGTCTATATCTCCCATGGCGAAATCCTCTCCGGGCGCAGTCTCGACGGGGAACACTGGGTCGAGGATCTCGACACGGTTCTGGCCGGCGATTTCACCGCTTGTCTGGAGAGTGGCGGCACGGTTTTCATCGCCGAGGCGGACGGTCAGACGGCCGGTTTCTGCGCCGTCTACTGGCAGACCACGCCGCACGGCCAATCGGTCGCCACGGTCGAGGACATGCTGGTCGATGATGCGGTGCGCGGCGACGGGATCGGCCAGGCCCTGCTGCAGACCGCCGAAGCCTTCGCCGACGCCAGGGGCGCCGACCATATCCTGCTGGAAAGCGGGATCGGCAATGAAGGCGCGCATGATTTCTTTGAACGCCAGGGCTACCGCGTCGTCTCGAAGGTGTTTGCGCGGAAAGGCTAGCGCCCATTGCGCCCCCTCTCCCTCGGGGAGAGGGTGGCGCGCATGCGCCGGGAGAGGGGGAAATCCCGGTGCTGGCAGGTGATCGCCAAAACCTCGCCGTCCCCCCTCATCCGCCGCTTCGCGGCACCTTGTATGTGAGTTGGGTGCTAGATTGGGCTGTCTTCCGGGACAGCCTGTCTGGCGCACCACCGCCAGACAGGCTTGGCGTCGGACGGGTCGTGGGCACCTTGGGCTTTTGAGCCCGTGGAG
>NZ_SWKP01000004.1 GCF_005871165.1 Maricaulis alexandrii
TTACTCGACGATTTTGGAGACGACGCCGGCGCCGACGGTACGACCGCCTTCACGGATAGCGAAGCGCAGCTTCTCTTCCATGGCGATCGGCGTGATCAGCTCGACATTCATTTCCACATTATCGCCCGGCATCACCATCTCGGTGCCTTCCTTCAGCGTCACGACGCCGGTCACGTCGGTCGTGCGGAAGTAAAACTGCGGACGGTAGTTCGTGAAGAACGGCGTGTGACGGCCACCCTCTTCCTTCGTCAGGATATAGGCTTCAGCCACGAACTTGGCGTGCGGCGTGATCGAACCCGGCTTGGCCAGAACCTGGCCGCGCTCAACACCCTCACGGTCAACACCGCGAAGCAGAACACCAACATTGTCGCCCGCCTGGCCCTGGTCGAGCAGCTTGCGGAACATTTCAACGCCCGTGCACGTCGTCTTCGTCGTGTCGCGGATACCCACGATCTCGATTTCTTCGCCGACCTTCACGATGCCGCGCTCAACGCGACCCGTCACAACCGTACCCCGGCCAGAGATCGAGAACACGTCTTCGATCGGCATCAGGAAGGGCTGGTCAACCGGACGATCCGGCGTCGGGATGTATTCGTCCACAGCCGCCATCAGCTCAAGGATCTTCTCCTTGCCGAT
>NZ_SWKP01000006.1:0-197500 GCF_005871165.1 Maricaulis alexandrii
TACCCCGGCCAGAGATCGAGAACACGTCTTCGATCGGCATCAGGAAGGGCTGGTCAACCGGACGATCCGGCGTCGGGATGTATTCGTCCACAGCCGCCATCAGCTCAAGGATCTTCTCCTTGCCGATGTTCTCGTCACGGCCTTCAACAGCCGCCAGCGCCGAACCCGCAACGATCGGAATATCGTCGCCCGGGAAGTCGTAGGAGGACAGAAGTTCGCGAACTTCCATTTCCACCAGTTCCAGCAGCTCTTCGTCGTCGACCTGGTCAACCTTGTTCAGGAACACAACCAGGGCCGGAACGCCAACCTGGCGGGCCAGCAGGATGTGCTCACGCGTCTGCGGCATCGGGCCGTCAGCCGCGTTCACAACCAGGATCGCCCCGTCCATCTGCGCCGCACCCGTGATCATGTTCTTCACATAGTCAGCATGGCCCGGGCAGTCGACGTGCGCGTAGTGACGGTTTTCCGTCTCATACTCAACGTGTGCCGTCGAGATCGTGATCCCGCGCGCCTTCTCTTCCGGCGCCGAGTCAATCTCGTCATAACCCTTGGCCGTGCCGCCACCGGCCTCAGCCAGAACCATCGTGATCGCAGCCGTCAGCGTCGTCTTGCCGTGGTCAACGTGACCAATCGTGCCGATGTTCGCGTGCGGCTTGGTGCGCTCAAACTTTTCCTTCGCCATCGATCTTACCTCATGCGATGTCGATCTGGAGACGAATGGCCGATCGACTGGGTGGTGGTACACAAGGATGTCAAGACATCCCGAATTCAGTGCGCGCCTGATACACAAGGAATTGCCAGCTAGGCAAGTCCGAATGCACACCCGGGCCGAAAGCAATTCCTTCGCAGGGCAGGATCGCCCGGGAAACGCACGCTTCTTCGTCAAATCTCGCGGGCGCCCCTGGCCGGAATTCAGCAGCCCAAAGCCTCCCACCGCGGGTTGGCCAAGCTGTTCTGGCGATTGGGAAATCCACGACGAACCGAGATTTTTCGTGTAATTTCAAGTAAATAGAATTCACGAATGACGTGTTTTTGCTTGCCTCCTTATCGAGCCCCTGCCTAGGCTTTGCCGGACGAGAACACAGGAGGCGAAAACCATGTCGCTCATCCGCCACATCGAACCCGCGATCGCAAACCCGATCACAACGGCACGGCTCAGCGGCCTCGCCCACCATCTTCCCGAACAGATTGTCGAATCGGCTGAACTGGATGCGCGCTACGAGAAACCCGCGGGTTGGCTGGAAGGTCTCTGCGGTGTCGCCGCGCGCAGTGTCGCCAGTGAGACGGACACGCAGGAAAGCATGGCCGTCAAAGCGGCCAGCGCCGCGATCGAAGACGCCGGGATTGATCCGGAGACGATCGATCTCCTGCTGTTTGGCGCAGCCGTCGGGCGCCAACCCATCCCGGCGACGGCCCCCCTGATCAAACGCGAACTCGGCCTCTCTCACCTTGCTTTCCCGGCCTATGACGTCAACGCGACTTGCCTGAGTGCGCTGGTCGCCATGGACATGGCCCAGATGCAGATCGCACTGCAGCGGGCGCGCACCGTTCTGGTCGTGACATCCGAGATCGCATCCCGTGCCTTGCCCTGGGACACGGATCCGAAAACGGCCGGCCTGTTCGGGGATGGTGCCGCCGCAATGGTCCTGACGACCACCAACGCGATGCCGCCCTCTTCGCCACAGCCCGGCTCCGGTGGGCTCGGCCTCCGCTTGCGGCATTTCCAGATGGAGACCTATGCCGAAGCCTATGACTGCTGTGCCCTCGCGTCCGGCGGCACCCGCTTTGACTTCCATCAGGATCCCGGCGCGTTTGCCGACAACGCCTATTTCCGGATGGACGGCCCGGAACTCTTCGGCCTGACCGCCACCAAACTTCCCGACTTTCTGGATCGCTTGCTGGACGGGTTGGGCTGGACCCGACAGGACGTCGACCTGATCATTCCGCACCAGGCCTCCCCGCTCGCTCTCGCCCACATGGCCCGGCGCAGCGGCTTTGCGCGGGACCGTGTGTTCAACCAAGTATCGCGAACCGGCAACCTTGTCGCGGCCTCCCTGCCCGTCGCCCTCTCCTGCGCCCGTATGGAAGGCCGGATCCAGCCCGGCATGAAAATCCTGATGATCGGAACGTCGGCGGGTGTGTCGCTGGCAGGGGCCGGGCTGGAGAGCTAGTCCATGCGCGTGCTTGTCACCGGAGCAACCGGCTTCCTGGGCGGCCATCTGGTTCGCCGTCTCCACGCCGATGGACATTCGGTCCTGGCTCTTGGCCGTGATCCGGAACGCCTGGCGGCCCTTCGCCCTCATGCCGACCAGATCATCCGGCACGACCTGACCGGTCCCGACACTGTCAGGGACATGGAAGCCGATGCGGTCGTGCATGCCGCCGCCCTGTCGAGCCCGTGGGGACGATGGACGGATTTCGAACGCGCCAATGTCCACGGAACCCGCCGCATCATTGAGCTGGCCCGCACCAGCGGCGCTCGTCGTCTGGTGTTGGTCTCCTCACCCAGCGTCTATTTCCGGTTCGCGGACCAGGAAAACCTGCGCGAAGACAGCCCGCTTCCCAAACCCGTGAATGCCTATGCCGCGACCAAGCGTCAGGCCGAGCGCCTTGTGGAAGAGGCTACCGACCTCGACCCCATCATTCTGCGGCCCCGCGGCCTGTACGGGCGCGGCGACACCGCTTTGCTGCCCCGCCTGCTCCAAGCCGCCGCAAAAGGCCCGCTGCCCCTGATGCGCGACGGAGCCGCAGCCACGGACCTGACACATGTCGATGACGTCGCGAGTGCCATCCTGGCCGCGCTCCAGGCCCCGGCTGATCTTCCCCAACGCATTTTCAACATTTCCGGCGGTGTGGCCCTGCCCGTGCGCGACGTCGCAGAGGCCGCGGCCAGCCGGTGCGGGATCACGCCCCGCTGGCGTCGTTTGCCTGTGGGTCCGGTACTGGCGGCGGCTCGCTTGGCCGAAACAGCCTGCAGCCTTTTGCCCGGCCGGCCCGAACCCCGCGTGACCGCCTATGGGGTCGGCCTGTTTGCTTACCGGCAGACCCTCGATCTGAGCGCCGCCCGGCAATGGCTGGACTGGGCACCACAGATCGATTTCCAGACCGGCCTCGATCTCACCTTCACGGCCGGGACCGCATGATCCGGGACCTGCAATTTCCCAACTCGGCCTGGGTCAGGGCACCGGAACGCTTTGTCCTGCGGGATGGGCGACTCGGTTTGATGAGCATTCCGGTCCGCTATGGGACGTTCACGCATCCCGAGGCCGGTCACTGCCTGATCGATACGGGCTATACCCGGCGTGTCACAAAAGGACGCCGGTCCCTCCCGCTCAACATCTACAATGCCGTGCTTCGGCCGCGGCTCACCCGGCATGCCCTGCCGGACGCAAAGCCGCTGGTCGACACGATCATTCTCACCCATTTGCACGCCGACCATGTCGCCGGCCTGAAGGATTATCCGCAGGCCCGCATCATCACGGACCGCGCCGCCCTCATGCATTTTCTCGAACCGGGCGCCTCGCGGCTGCGCCATGGCGTGTTCCGGGAGTTGCTGCCGGAAGACATCATCGACCGGGTGACCGATTTTTCCGAGTTCGCCGCCATCGAATGCCCGTACGGGCTGGGTCCGGGACGCGACCTGTTGGGGGACGGATCCGTTGTCGCCCTTCCCCTGCCCGGACACATGCGAGGTCATACCGGGATATGCTTTCCGGACGAAACCCGTCCTCTTCTCTACGCCGTCGATGCCCAATGGCTGCACCGGGCGGTGATGGAGAACCGCCTGCCTGGCGCGCCAGCCCGCTGGATACTGGACGATGTCGAGGCCTGTCAGCGCAGCGCCGACCGTATCCGTCAGTTTTGCGAGGCCGGGGGGCGGGTCGTCTACTGCCATGACCCAGCATCCCCCGTTTCCACGGAAGAGGGCAACGGGACGGCATGACTTCCCTCTTCTCCCAGTTTCAGATTGCCGCCGCCTATCTCCGGACACGCTGGCTGACAGCGCGCCTGAAGACACGCGCGGATGTGACCGCCTGGCAAACACGCCAACTGGAGCGCTTCCTGGCGGGACCTGTGGCCGCGGTGCCGGCCTATCGGGAGTTGGCCGGCCACCCTCTTGAAGACTTCCCCATCCAGGACAAGGCCCGGCTCATGGCGGATTTCGAGCGCTATAACCGTCTGGGCATGTCATCCGCCGAAGCCCGGGAGGCCTGGAAAAAGGATCAGTCGCCCAAAGGATATGCTGTCGGAGCGAGCACCGGAACCAGTGGCAATCGGGGCTTCTATGTCGTGTCCGACGCAGAACGCTATGCCTGGCTGGGCGTCATCCTGGGGCGGGGGCTCCCGGGCTTCTGGCGCGACCGTCTCAAGGTCGCGATCCTGCTGCCCGCCAATAGCCGTCTTTACGATGCCGCCAATGAGAGCCGGCGTCTGTCGCTTCGCTTCTTCGATCTGCATGAAGGCGTGGAGCGTCAGGCAGAGGCCGTTGAAGCCTGGCAGCCGGACGTGCTGGTCGCGCCGCCCAAAGTCCTGCGTCTGTTGAGCGACCGCCCGTCCGAACTCGCACCGCGGCATGTCTTTTCGGGAGCAGAAGTCCTGGACCCGCTCGACCGCGAACGCATCGAGGCGCGGTTCGGTGTGACCGTCCGCGAGATCTACATGGCCACGGAAGGGCTGTTCGCGATCGCCTGTCCGCATGGGCGCCTGCACCTGCTGGAGGATCACATTGCGTTCGAGTGGGAGGACGATCCCGCTGGTGGCCGGCTCAAATCACCTTTGATCACGGACTTCACGCGGCGCACGCAGGTCATGGTCCGCTACCGGATGAACGACCTGCTGGAACTGGACACCGGTCCCTGCCCGTGCGGCTCGCCGTTCACAGCTGTCCGCGCCATCGCCGGTCGGATGGATGATGTCCTAAGCCTGCCCGGCCCGGACGGGAATGTCTTCATCACGCCGGACATTCTGCGCAACACGATCATTGATGCCGACCCGGGCATCGGCGATTTTCGCCTCGTCCAGACCAGCCCTGATCGCGTGATCATCACCCTGCCCCCGGAGAACGAATCCGCAGCCCTCAACGCAGGCCAAGCCTTGCAGGCCCTGTTTGACAGGCTGGGCGCCCGGGTTCAACTGGACAGCCGGATCGAACCCCTGCCGCCGCCTGACAGCCGCAAGCTCCGCCGGGTCATGCGGTTGAAGCCATGAAGATCTCGATCCAGACCCTTGGCACGCTCGGCGATGTCCTGCCCTTCCTCACGCTGGCCCAAGCCCTCCAGGACCGCGGACACACCGTCACTGTCCTGGCTCCGCGCGATCACACCGAACGAATCCGCGAATCCGGTGTCGAGCCTGCCGCACCGCCGGACTTCTCCGTCGCCGGCTGGATGCGCGAGGCGGAACAGCGTGGAACCCTGACCGGTCCGTTTGCCTTCTTCCGTGACTGGCCGCGCATGATCCGCCCGCATGTGGAGGACGTTCTGGAACGCAGCCTTGAGGCCGCCGAAGGCGCCGATCTTGTCCTGGCCAATCCGATTGCCATGCCGGCCCGGATCGCTGCGGAGCATTGGCAGACCCCCTTTGCCCTGATGGCGCTGCAACCGGTCATCGTCCCGACGCGCGCCCTGCCCTGCGCCATGATTGCCCGGCGGGCCCATTCCGGGTGGATGAACAGGGCCAGCTATCTGGCGGTGACTGCCAGTCTCGCGGCCTTGGGGCTGGCGGTCCGCCAGCACCGGGCCCGGTTGGTCAGACCACCCCGCGCCGCCTTCTGGAAACTGGACCGGCATCTCGGCCGGCCTCTGCCCAGGATCACCGCCCTCCCCGCCGTTTTCGATGTCCAGCAGCCCAGGGATACGCGGGATGACACATACTGGGTCGACTACCCGCCGCTGGCCTCGAGGGACAGGAGCCTGTCGGCTGACCTGACGCGTTTTCTGAAAGCCGGGCCGCCTCCAGTCCATCTGGGCCTGGGCTCCATGCCGCCGGACGAGCTCGCGGACGACCTGCCGGTCTGGTTGTCCCGGATCGAGGCCTCAGGGCACAGGGCCCTGATTTCGCGGTCCCTCGCTGATTGTCTCCGCACCATTCCGGACACGTGCCATGTCTATGACGACGCGCCGCACGATGTCCTGTTTCCGCATTGCCGGCTGGTCATTCATCATGGCGGCGCGGGTACCCTGGATACGGCGGCCCGGGCCGGTGTCCCGCAACTCATTCTGCCGCAGGTCGTGGATCAGTTCTGGAATGCCTCTCGATTGGCGCAGGTCGGCCTGACTCCCCCTCCCATGTCCGGAAAATCGACACCCAAACAGATAGATGACTTGCTCACCCAGGCTTTGGCAGCGCCAGCGCGGACCAAGGCGCAGAGTGTGGCACTTGAGCTGGAAAACCGGCAGCCTTTCAGCGGTACGGTCGACCTGATCGAGTCACTCGCCCAGACGCGCTGACGTGTCGCCACAGCCAGATGCCGGCCAACCCAAGCAGATTGGCTCCGATCAGCAAGGACAGAGCATGCGCTTGCACCCAATGGCCCAGATCGCCGCCCGCGAGCGCGACACCGGCGGCCAGCAACCAGCCATACAGGATGAATTGCCCAACCCCGATCACCACGCCCAGGACCGACCCCAGACTGAAGCGCAACCAGGACACATCCAGGCTGCCAGCCAGGGTTGGCGTGATCCAGGCCACCGGGCCGAGCAGGCGGCTGACCGCGACGAACAGGATGAGCCGGGACTGCAAGCCCTGGCGGGCGCGGCGATAGGCCCGGCGTCGGCCGGACCGCGCCCATACCAGTCTTTTCAAGGGTGTGGCGGCCCGTTGACCGATCCAGAACCCGGTCTGATCCGCCAGGAGCGCTCCAACCAACACACTGATGGCGGGCCAGACAGAGCCGGTCTCATGCAAGAGATGGCCGGCCATCAAAAAGAAGGGTTCGCCCAAGATGAACAGGCAGGGCCCGGGCAAGGCGTCCAGAAACGCCCCGCCGAACAGGATCAGCAGGAGCCAGGCGTCCAGAGCAGTCTCGGCCAAACTCGTCATTTCCCGAGCATAGGCGGCGCCATCCGACAGCGATACGTCAAACGGATTCACGCACCGCGTCGGCGGGCTCATTCTCAAGGATCAGATTTCGAGGAAAGAATTGGAGCGGGTAGCGGGAATCGAACCCGCATCCTCAGCTTGGAAGGCTGCTGCACTACCATTGTGCTATACCCGCCCGAAAGAGCGTCCCCGGATCAGGGAGAGATGGTGTTTAGCCAATTCAATCGGAAGCGTCGAGAGGGCTGTGCGGCGGCCTCATCCGGCCAAACCAAGCCCGACGGGCGAAGGATGGTGGAGGGGGCTGGATTCGAACCAGCGTACGCAATGCGGGCAGATTTACAGTCTGCTGCCTTTAACCACTCGGCCACCCCTCCAAGGGTGTCTTCGCTCCGGACATAACCGGCTGAAGAAGCTCCTGCAACGAAGTCTCTCAGCTTTCCTTCAGCCGTGCTAGGACACGCGAAAAGCGGGTAGAGCCCCGAAACAGGAGCGCGGACTATAGTGACGAAGAACCCAAGGCGCAACAGCCCGAAACGGGCCGATTACAGCCGCCGCTCCAGGCCTGCTGGTGCAGGCGATTCCGGCTGGATCTGGGGGCGCCATGCCGTGCTCTCTGCACTGGCGAATCCCAAACGCAAAATCATCGAGCTGCGAGTCACCCGCAATGCGGCCCGTGATCTGCCTGAGGGTCGCGAGGCACAGATCGTGGAACCGCACGCCATCGACAATGATCTGCCGCCCGGCGCCGTTCACCAGGGTTTCGCCCTGAAGGCCGAAGCGCTGGAACCGGAACCGGTCAATGCAATCATGGATGCCACCCATGGCCTGGTCCTGGTGCTCGACCAGATCACCGACCCGCACAATGTCGGCGCCCTGCTCCGATCAGCAGCGGCCTTCGGGGTGCGGGCCGTGGTGATGCAGGACCGCAAGGCCCCGCCCCTGTTCGGGACGGTGTGCAAGAGTGCGGTGGGCGCTGCGGAGCGCGTGGCGCATGTGCGGGTGACCAATATCGCCAATACCCTCCTGGACATGCGCAAGGCGGGTCGCACGGTGCTGGGCCTGGCCGGCGAAGGTGAAACGGAGCTGGCCGACGCGCTGGCGGGCGTGGACAAGCAGGGTCTCGGACCGGGCGTGGTTCTGGTGATGGGATCGGAGGAAAAGGGTTTGCGGCCGCGCGTGGCGGAAGCCTGTGATCAGCTGGTCCGCATCCCGATGACAGGCGATGTGGAAAGCCTGAACGTCTCCAACGCGGCCGCTATCGCCTTGTATGAAGCTGCAAAATGGCGCCCGGCGAAACACCGGGCGCCTGATTGAGCAGCACTTACGCTAGGGGGGCGGTACGTTAGTCCGTGCTGCCAACCCGAAGGATTGAGCGGCCATTGCGGCGCCAGTCGATATTGCCTTCAACTTCGCGGATATCGACATCTCCACCGCCGCTTTCGCGAACGGTGACATTCACGGCCGTGCCGCGGAAAGCGATGTCTCCGGATCCATTGATGTAGGCCTCGAAGGGTTCGGCGCGTCCACCGCGGACGAGCACGTCACCAGAGCCTGAAATCGAGGTGCGGAAGCCACCATTCACAGCGGCCGCCTCGACATCGCCGGAGCCGGAAATATCGATGTCCAGACCGGCCAGGCGGCCCAGTTCGACATCGCCGGACCCGTTGATATCGATCTCGGTACCGCCGCCGACATCGCCCGCTTCGATATCGCCGGAACCATTGATATCGATCGTGGCATCCCCGGCAATATCGCCCGCTTCAATGTCACCGGACCCGTTCACATTGAGGACCGCATTGCCGCCAATCCCGTCCAGATCGATATCGCCGGAGCCATTGATGCGGATGCGGGCATCCCCGGCCACCTCGCCGGCAGAGAAATGACCGCAGGAATTCATCGACAGGTCCATCGCGCCGAGATCCCCGGCCGTGCCGACGAAGGCACTGTCATCAATGGAGAAATTCACCGTGTCCGGTGCCGTGATGATGAGCACAGGATACTCATTGATCGAGCGGGAATTGCGCCAGCGGCCAATGAAGACTTCATCATCCCGGGTGCGGCAATTGAGATTGCGGACGCGCTGTCCCCCATCAATGGCGACACCGGAACCGGCGGGTGACCAGGTCGGGTCGTCCGCGGCATCCCCCGGATTTTGCACCTCGACCTGAATGCCCGATCCGCCGGTGCGAACCTCCACCCGGCCAATGAAATTCTCGATGCGGACCGTGTCGCCGGCATAATTGCTCGTGTCGGCCGGCTGCGCCTGGGCGGTCATCGCCAGCGCGCCGATACCGGCCAGGGTCACCAGTCCACCGGTGATCAGTTTGACAGTCATTTTGATCCCTCCAAGATCGCTTCATCCCCTAGATGCCTCTGCGGCACCGATTGGATGCAGCTATGGACAAGCGCGACCCACAGGGCTGTGTCCACGCCATGACGATGGCGTAATCTTGCGGGGGATAGGCGCGGTCCGATAGCGGGACGCTGCGCGGCTGAATACCCCGCGCAATGATCGCGCATTTTAATGAAACCGCGCGCAATCACGGCTCAGCACGGCATCGCTACGGGGTTACAACCGGCCCCGAAACGACTCATCACGGCATCAAGATGGGATCAAAGACGCACCGGGACAGTATCAGCACCGACCCGGTCACGGCCCAGGATGATCCGGAACCGGGTCAGCCGGGCCAGAACTGGTAGACCGCCGTCGCGATGATCGTGCCGATCGCATACCCGAACACACCGACCAGCACGCCCGGCGTCACCAGATCCTTCCAGCCCTTCGCCGCGGCCAGGGCCGGTGCGGTGGTGGCGCCGAGGATAGCGGCGTTGGAGGCGGTGATCAGTTCCGGCAGGGAGAGGCGGAACAGCGCGCCGAGGCCGAAGGTGACAATCCCGTGGACAACCAGCATCACGCCGATCACGAAGATCAGGATGGGCGCGGTCTCGATCAGGCCGATGACATCGGCGCCGGCGGCAATCGCGGCGAAGAAGACGAAGCTGAGACCAATGCCCAGTTCATACCCGCCATGCAGCGACCCCATCGTCCTGGGAAAGGCGGTCGCGGGGATCAGGGCGAGCACGGTGATCACCGCATAGCGCCAGTTTCCGGCGCCCTCCCCGAATTGCGACACCATCCAGCCGGTGATGGCATCCCCCAGCACGACGACGATCAAGGCAAAGGTGGCCGAGAACATGAGGCTGGCGGCCGACGTGGACGTCGTCTCCGTTGCGGTTTCCTCTTCCGACGCCTGCGAGTGGTCACGCTGGACGAAGCGTTTGGCGATCCAGTTCCAGCCCGGCAGCAGGGCCAGCAGGGCCAGGAAGAGACCGGAATAGAGATTGTCGACCGCCGTGGCGCCGGACACGAAGCTGGGATCGCTCTCGCGCAAGCCGGTCAGATCAACCAGGGCCGCGTAATTGACCGAACCACCGATATAGGTGGCGGTGAAGGTGCCGGCTGCAGCGGCTTCGCGATCGCCCAGATCGACCAGCGAGAAGGCGACGATGGCGCCGATCACCGTGCCCAGTGAGGCCAGAAGGAAGGCCAGCGTGGTTCGGGTGGTCTCGAAGAAGATTTTCTTGAGGTCCGCCTTCATCAGGAAGAGCGGGATCAGGATCGGCACGAAATAGGTGAAGACGAAATCATAGCCGTCCGAGGATTGCGGAATCAGCCCGATATTGGAGGCCAGAATGGCCAGCAGGATCGCCCAGACCGCACCGGTCAGAAGCGCCCCGATCTTGGTCTTCTCGATCAGGAATCCCGCCGCCGCAATGACGAACAGGCCCGCCACAGCGGCAATCGGGTTATCAGCCGGAATCAAGGACATGCCATTTCCCCCTCACGCATTCGCCGCGCACGGTAGTGGGTGCCACGCGCCGAGGCAATTGACGGGGGTGTGATGGGACACCCCACCCTGAGGTCCGTTCTGTTCCATTGTCATCCCGGACGGATGCCCGGCCTCGAGCCGGGCGCAGATCCGGGACCCATGCCTGAACCAGCAAGGCTCTCGGAAATGGGTCCCGGCTCTGCGGCCTGCTTTCGCAGGCCATTCGGCCGGGATGACAAAGCTTTGCAGTCGAAGACGAAAAGCTGGCATTGCCCCCTCGCCCCACCACACTAAGCTCGCCTCAACAACACAAGGGGAGCAGCATGAAATTCTGGACGGCGGATGACGGGGTGAAGATTGCCTATGAGGTGTTCGGGGAGGCCGGGGATCCGGCGGTGATCCTGCAGCACGGGTTTGCCTCGCATCTTCAGGGGGAGTGGAAGTCCTCCGGGATCGCGAAGACGCTGGCGGCGGCCGGGCGTTATGTGATCGTGATGCATGCGCGCGGACATGGCGCGTCGGACAAACCCCATGACAGCGCTTTTTATGGCGAGGTGCGCATGGCGAAGGATGTGCGCGGTGTCGCCGATGCGGAAGGCCTGACCCGGTTTGATCTGGGCGGCTATTCCATGGGCGGGGTGATCTCGCTCTTGGTCGCGGTCGAGGAGAACCGGATCGGGAAACTCCTGATCGGCGGGGTCGGCGAAGGCATTGTGGCGCGTGGCGGTGTCGATACGCGCGCCGCCCCGAACCAGCTGATCGTTGACGCCCTGATGGCCGACACGTCGGAGGGAGCCCCGGAGATCACGCGCGGCTTCCGCCTGTTTGCCGACAGTGTCGGGGCCGACCGGCTGGCCCTGGCGGCGCAGGCGCGGGTCGTGCACCAGGACAAGATCCCGCTTGAGACGATTTCCGCCGAAACCTGCCTGGTTGCGGTGGGCGATGATGATGATCTGGCCGCCAATCCCCAGGCGCTGGCCAATGCCATTCCGAATGCCAGTCTGCATGTGAGTGCGGGTGACCATCTGGGCATTTTCGGGAATGCGGAATTCCGCGACGCGATCACCGGGTTCTTTTTGGGCCGCTGATTGATCGCCCTCCGTGAGGCGACACCCAAACTGACCGTCATCCCCCGGCTTGTCCGGGGGACCTCTCCTAACCCGCCGAGAGGTTAGCTCAGGTCCCCCGGAGGCCCTGCGGGCCCCGTGGGATGACGGTGCTTAGGTTTAAAAATGGAGTGTGATTTCAAATCACACTCACCATCATCTCAGCCTATTCCGTTCCCAGGATATCCAGCGTCACCGCCGTCATGGCTTCGGCGGCCTGGACGATGGTGCCTTGCGGGTCGTCGGGGGCGAAGAAGGGGGAGTGGTTGGAGGGCGGGGTGACGCCGTCATCGATATAGGACTGGAGACGTCCCGGCGTGGTGCCGCCGACCCAGAACATGAAGGTCGGGATATTGTGTTCGGTGCGGTGGTATTGGGAATAGTCCTCACCGCCCATCACCGGATCGGTCTCGACAACATTCTCGGCCCCGAAGCGCTCACGCATGGCAGCGACGGCGCGTTCAGCCAGTTCCGGCGAGTTGTACAGCGCCGGCGTATAAATCTCCTCGACCTCGACGCGCGGATATTCCGATTCCAGCAGGCCATAGGCGGCGGCCTGGGCATGGGCGATGCGCTCGATGCCGGACAGGAGGAGTTCGCGCGTCTCGTCGGAATAGGAGCGCACAGTCAGCTGCAAATGGGCCTGATCGGAAATGATGTTGTGCTTGGCACCGGCATTGAAGGCCCCGACCGTGACCACGCCCGGTTCCAGCGGCGAGAGTTCGCGCGAGACCAGGGATTGCAGGTTCACGACAATCATCGAGGCCAGATAGATCGGGTCCTTGGTCGTGTGCGGGTAGGCACCGTGACCGCCGCGGCCCTGAACATAGATGTCGACACTGTCGACATTGGCCATGGCATAGCCAGGCACATAGGTAATCGTGCCGGTCGGGATGGCGGAGAAGGTGTGGAAGGACAGGTTGAAGTCCG
This sequence comes from Maricaulis alexandrii, assembly GCF_005871165.1. Classification (GTDB taxonomy): domain Bacteria; phylum Pseudomonadota; class Alphaproteobacteria; order Caulobacterales; family Maricaulaceae; genus Maricaulis; species Maricaulis alexandrii. The sequence goes on from NZ_SWKP01000006.1 coordinate 12,908, forward strand.
GGGTCGGGAAGCGCTCGAACAGGCCATCCTCGATCATGGCGATGGCGCCCTCACCCAGTTCTTCGGCCGGCTGGCCGATCAGGACCAGCGTGCCGGACCAGTCATCCTGGTTCTCGATCAGCTGGCGGGCCGCCCCGACCAGGGCGGTCATGTGGGTGTCGTGGGCACAGGCATGCATGACCGGATTCTCGACACCGCGATGATCGACATCGGTGTCGGTGGAAGCATAGGAGAGCCCGGTCTGTTCCGGGACCGGAAGGCCGTCCATGTCAGCGCGGAGCATGACCGTCGGGCCCTCGCCATTCTCCAGCACGGCGACAATGCCGGTGCCGCCAATGCCTTCGGTGACCTCATAGCCCAGATCGCGCAGTTCGGAGGCCAGACGGGAGGCCGTCTCGTGTTCCTGGTGGGAGAGTTCCGGATGGGCGTGGAAATGCTGGTAGAGGCCTTCCAGATTGGCCTCGTAATCCGCCGTGATGGCCTGGCGCAGCGCATCATCGCCCGCCCCGTCCTGGGCTGCGGCGAAACCCGCTCCCCCCAGTGCCAAACCCATAGCCGTCGTCAAAGCGAGCAGATGCCGTGTCATTGAACTCATCCCCTTGTTCGATGTTGGACGCATTCGAGCGGTCCGCCGGACAAAGGTCAATGCGTCTTCTCGGTTGCGCGCGCTAGCGGGGCTTCGTCAGGTCGATGACCATGAGGGTGGAGGTGCCATGCGCGACGATCTTGCCGTCGGCATTGGTGATGTGGGATTCCGCCGTGATGATCTGGCGTCCCTGCCCCACCACGCGGGCCTCGCAGCGGATTGGCCGGCCATCGGGCAGGATGGGCCGGGTGAAATTGGCCTTGGTCTCCACCGTGGTCTGGGCCTTGCCGGGCGGCAGAAGCGAATGGGCGGCGCAGGCCGTGGCGCTGTCCACCAGGGTCAGCGCCCAGCCGCCATGCACTGTCCCGGCCGGATTGAGCAGGTCGGGCGTGGGATGGCCTTCGAACACGGCGCGCCCCTCTTCCACCTCGACAATCAGAAAGCCCAGCGTTTTCGCGATCGGCGGGGCTGGCAGCCGGCCCTCGATCATGGCCTGCATGGCCTCCAGACCACTCAGCCCGGCCATTTCGTCCGGCTTGGCGACGCCGTAGCGTGTGGGCGTTTCGACCGTCATGAGCATCCCTCGTCTCCGTTTCGACACCAGATTGCCGCGTCCGGCCGGATCGGCAAGCCGATCAAGCGCTTCATGTCCGTATGCTAGCCATGCCGTGCTGACGGCGTTGTGTCAGGAGATGGTTTTCCTCCCCATGCCATGGGGAGGTGGATCGCCCACAGGGCGAGACGGAGGGGCCGGCGAAGCCGGTTGACACCCGGCACGGTTTTCGGCGCTGCGCGCCGCCCCATCGACCCGATGCTCCGCATCGGCCCACTTCCCCATGCCATGGGGAAGAAAGCCCCCCTCACCCGAACAGGTGCTCGTAGCGTGAGGAGACGTCGCGCAGGGAGATTTCGTTGAGGAAGGTGGAATAGGCGAGATAGGAGAGCAGGTAGCGCAGATCGCCGGCCCAGGGCGGCAGGAGGGCCGGCGCCTGGAGCAGGCCGGCCGACTGGAGCTGCTGCATGGCGTCGAGATCGCCAAGATCCATCTTGCCCACGAAGAGCAGGCGAATGAGGCCGGCATCCCCGGCACGGACCGCTGCCCGAAGATAATTGTGAACTTCCAGAAGCCCACCCAAATATATGGAGTCCTTGGTGAAAGGCGCGCCACCAGAGGTCAGGCCGCCGCGCACGACGCGGCGGGCACTCTCGAAGGCCTCGATGGGCCGGTCGGCCGAATTGCGCTCGCGGAAGAAGTTGAACAATTGGATGAAGTCGGCGCCCTGCTGCGCCATGTCGATGGCAATGGCGCGATCGGCGAGACGGCGGAAACGGCGCGGATCGAGGGCGCCGGAAATGAATTCGGCGAAGACGGCGAGGCCTTCCTGGGTCCGGGCATTGCCGGGATGGCTTTCGGCCAGAATGGGGAAATGTGTCTGGCGCAGCCCGTTCTGGCTGGTGGCGATATGGATATAGGCTTCGTGCTGGAGGAGCTGGATCACGTCCAGATCCGAGAAGGCCGCATCCTCGCGCAGCTTGATATAGTCGCGGCCCGCGGCCGCCTTGGCGGAGACCTGGAGCGTCACCTCGACACGCGGTGCCTGGGTCCCGAACACGTCGGGCAGCTCCACGTCGAGCCGCGCCTTGAGTTCATGGGCGGTCAGGCTCTCCGGCGGTTCCAGCCGGATGGCCGCCGCGTCGAAATCGGCCAGGACATCATCCAGCCGCACGGCGAGGTCAAGCGCGGTCCGCTTGCCGTCAGCAATCGGGCTGGAGGGATCGCCATAGAGGCGGCGGGAATAGGTGTTGAACTCGGCCGTGCCGGTGGCGGCCAGAAGCCGCGCCGTATCGGTGAAAGTCTCGCACAGGCGCAAAAGCCAGGCATGGACCGGGCTGTCGCCATCGATCAGGCGGCGGGCTTCGGCGATCCGCTCGAGCGAGGGTTCCGGATCGATATGCGGGTAGACGGGATCGGGCAGTTCGCGCTCACCGGAGGCGAAGAAGGCCTCGGCATGGCTTCGATCCCAGGCAATGGTCTTGAGGACGGGGAGCCGGTCCTCGGCGGCCAGCAGGAGCCGGCCGGCCCGGGTCAGGCGGTCGAGTTCCGCGGATGAGAACCCGTCCTGCCCCATGGCCTAGATCCCCTTGGCCTTGAAGTGGTCGATATCATCCTGCGCCGTCAGGCAGGTGCCCCGCAGATTGGAGGCATGATCCGGAAAGTCGTGCACCCGGGACCAGAGCGCCTGTTTCATCCCCAGCGGGAAGCTCTTGAAACGGCGGGCGGCGTGGCCGATGGCCAGGATGCCGGCATTGATCACCCAGGGATCCTGGGACGTGGCCGCCTGTTCCAGCACGGGGGTCAGATCATCCAGGCTCTCGCACTCCATGGCGAGGCTGACAATGTCGAGGGGTTCCAGCTTGGTCGTCACGGTGCGGTCTCCACCAGGCGGACCGGTGCGGGCATGTGGCAGGCCTCGATCACCGGCGGCGGGGTTTCGAAAAAGAAGTCATGGGTGCGGTTGCGGCGCGCGGCCTTGGCATCGGCGAAGGTTTCGCTGTCCGTGCGCAGGATTTCATAGTGCGGCTGCTCGGCCTCGGGCAAATCGGCCGCAACGCGCATCGACAGGATGGCGTCGCGGGCCGCCGGATCGGCGATGACGCCGGAATTCACGGCCGGGTCTCCACGGCGCAGGGCCTGGACATGCTCCATCCCGTCAATCACGCGGCCGAAGACGGACATGATGCGGTCGAGATGGCGCGGGCCGTGACCGATCACGATGTAGAATTCCACATCGCCACTGTCCGGATCATTGCCGCGCGCCATGGCGACCGTGCCCGGGCAATGGATCGGCCAGACTTCGTTGCCCGTCTCATTCATCGCCGCCGGCATGCCGCGCACATGACCGACGGTCGGCGCGTAAAGATCGCGGTCGATCATGGGCGTGAAAGTGACGCTGTCCGCCGGCACGGTGAACTCGCCAGTCAGGACCGGGTATTGCGGCAGGTCGATACTGTCCTCTTCCTCGCCGCGACCGCCCTGGGCCACGAAACCGTCGATGACGCGATAGAAGCTGAGCCCGTCGAAGAAGCCGTCGCGGGCGGCCTGGCGCATGCGTCCGGCATGCTCCGGCGCGATCCAGTCGGCCAGTTCGATGACGATGGTGCCATCCTCCACCTCGACCAGGAGCAGGTCTTCCGGATCGGCAGCGCGCCAATCAGGGTCCGTCTGGGCGGCGGCCGGCAGGCTGGCTGTCAGGCCGAGCGCGAGGGCAAGGGCAAGGGCTTTCATCCGTCTCCCCTAGCCGTCCGACCCGCCGAAGCGTTCGGACCATTCCGCCACTTGCGCATCCTCGATCTTGGCGAAGAGGACGGCCGGCGGCTCAATGGCGTGGCCGTGCGGGAGGGCGTCCAGCAGGGCTTTCATGTCGTCGCCGAATTGCCAGGAGCGCTTGTCCTCCGGGATGCCCAGCGCGTCCAGCACAGTGGCGGCGGCATTGGGGATGAAGGGCTGGGCCAGGATGGCGAAGAGGACGACCAGGTTGAGCCCGGTACGCACGCCGATGGCGGCAGCGTCGACATCCGTCTTGTACTTCACCCAGGGTTCCGCCTTGGTGAGGTATTCATTGCCGGCGGCCCAAACGGCGCGGACCTCGGAGGCCGCCTTGCGGAATTCCATGGCCTCCATATTGGCGATGATCGCCGGCAGGCGTTGTTCCAGTTCCGCCGCGATCCAGTCTTCCGCCTCGCCCCACTCGCCGGTGGCCGGCACCTGACCGTCGAACTTGGAGGCGGTGTATTTGGTGATCCGGTTGACGAAATTGCCCAGCACATTGGCCAGGTCGGAATTGATCAGGGTCTGGAAATGCTCCCAGGTGAAGGCACTATCCGAGCCTTCCGGCGCGTTGGCGGTGAGATACCAGCGCCAGTAATCGCCCGGCAGGAGATCCAGCGCCTGGTCCATGAAGACGCCGCGCTTTTCGGAGGTCGAGAACTTGCCGCCATACCAGGTCAGCCAGTTGAAGGCTTTCAGCTTGTCGACCGTCTTCCAGGGCTCCTGCGAGCCCAGAATGGTGGCCGGGAAGGAGACGGTGTGGAAGGCGACATTGTCCTTGCCCATGAACTGGACATAGGTGACGTCGTCCGCGCCCTTGTCAGTGCGCCACCAGCTTTCCCAGTCGCCGCCATTGGCCTGGGCCCATTCCTCGCTGGCGCCGATATAGCCGATCGGGGCATCGAACCAGACATAGAAGACCTTGGTCTCGAAGCCCTCACGCGGTGCGCCGTCCTTGGTCACCGGCACGCCCCATTTCAGGTCGCGGGTGATGGAGCGGTCGCGCAGGCCTTCATCGAGCCATTTATAGGCGATGGATTTGGCCAGCGACGGCCAGCCGTCCGACGCGTCGACCCAGTCGCGGATCCGCCCCTCCATCTTGGTCTGCAGGAGGTGAAGGTGTTTGGTCTCGCGCACTTCCAGATTCTTGGAGCCGGAAATCTTGGAATACGGCTCTTTCAGATCGGTCGGCTCAAGCAGGCGGCCGCAGCTGTCGCACTGGTCACCGCGGGCGCGCTCGAAACCGCAATGCGGACAGGTGCCCTCGACATAGCGGTCCGGCAGGAAGCGGTCATCATCAATGGAGAAGACCTGGTGCTCGATCCGTTCCTCGATCAGCCCCTTCTCCTCGAGCACGTCGGCGAAATGCTGGGTCAGGCGGATATTGGGCTCGTTCGAGGTGCGGCCGAAATAGTCATAGCTCAGCGAGAAACCGTCTCCGGCCCGCTTCTGGATATCGTGCTGCTCGTCGCAATAAGCGCGCACATCCATGCCGGCATCGGCGGCGGCCAGCTCGGCCGGCGTGCCGTGTTCGTCGGTGGCGCAGATATAGAGGACGTCATGGCCCATCAGGCGCTGGAAGCGGGCATAGACGTCCGCCGGCAGCATCGACCCGGCCAGATTCCCCAAATGCTTGACGCCATTGATGTAGGGCAGAGCGCTGGTGATCAGTATGCGGGCCATTTCGATTTTCTTCTCTTGCGCGAAAAACGGGATAAACTCGACGGTCTGAAAGGCGGCTCACGGACGAGTCTGCCTGACCGGGCGAGACATACAGGCCCGGCATGGGGGAGGAAACAGGAAATGCCGCGAATTCTGGGATTGAACCCGCTCGCCGTACTGGTGGCGGGCCTCGCTTTCTGGATGGTGGGCGCGCTCTGGTACGGCGCGCTGTTCGCCGAACTCTGGTCCGGCCTGTGGGGCTTCACCGAGGCCGACGAGGCGCGGATGGAAGCCAGCATGGCGACCTCCATGCTCGGCGGGCTGGTGCAATGCCTCCTGTTTGCCGGCTTACTCGGCAAGGCCCTGCAGGCGGTCAAGGCGGACGGAATGGCCAGCGCCATCAAATGGGGGATCTTCTTCTGGGCCGGCTTCGTGCTGATGACCCTGCTCTACGGCACGCTCTACGCCCTGCAACCGGTCATGCTCCTCATCCTGGACGGCAGCCACACCTTCACCGGCTTCGTCGTGATGAGCGTCATCCTGACCGTAATGGACAAGGTGGCCGTGAAGGACTGAAGCACCGGCTCCGCGGGTACGCAGCCGGTCGCATCGCGCAACGCGGATGACCGGTATTGCCACAGGGCGCAGCAATTGGCGCCGCAATCGCGCCAGAAACGGGCGGCCCGGCCTTCACGGGCCGCCTTTTTCATGCGGCACTGGCCGTGCGCGCGATAGCCGCTATGTCTGGTCCGGTCGGGGTCAGCCGGAAAAGGTCACACCAACGCCCATGCCGGGACAGGAATTCGAACTGATGCAATTGGGCCAATTGGTCGGCGTGCTCATGCTCGCCGGACTGGTGGCAGGCTTTGCCGCCGGCCTGTTCGGCATTGGCGGCGGCTTCGTCGTGGTCCCGGCCCTGCTGTTGGTGTTCAGCTTTTTCGGTGTCGAGCCCATGGTGATCAGCCATGTCGCAATCGGCACCTCTCTGGCCACGATCATCGTCACCTCGCTGCGCTCGGTCCATGCCCACAACAAGCGCGGCGCGGTGGACTTCCAAGTGATCCGCGACTGGGCCCCCTGGCTGGTCCTGGGTGTCAGTGGCGGGCTCCTAGTGGCGCGCGAACTGGATGGCCAGGCGCTCAAATGGGTCTTCGCCATCGGCGTGCTGATCATGGGCGTCCACTTCATCTACCCCCTCATCCGCACCGACCGGATGAAACCCCGGCAAATGCCCCGCGGCCCCATCCTCGCCGGCATTGCCACCTTCCTCGGGGCGTTTTCTGCGCTCCTGGGCATTGGCGGCGGCACGATTGCCGTTCTTGTCATGACGGCGTGTGGCCGCCCCATCCATCAGGCCATCGCCACCGCCGCCGGGTTCGGCTTCATCATCGCCCTGCCCGGCACGGCCGGATTCATCCTTCTGGGTCTCGGCCAGGCCGACCTGCCCCTGGGCAGTTTCGGCTATATCAATCTCATCGCCGTCGTCTGCGTGACGGCGATGTCCTTCATCACAGCCCCGCTCGGCGTCCGGGCCGCCCACCGGCTCAACGCCAAGGCATTGGAGAAAGTCTTCGGTGTCTATCTCGTCGCCACCTCGGCGCTCGTCATTCACAATTCGCTGGGCCTTTGACACAGGGGCGCAGCGGACCGGGTCTTTTTGAAGGAGGCATCACCATGCCACTCGATCTCTCTCGCCGCTCCCTGTTCACAGGCGCCGCCGGTCTCACCGTTTCCGGGCTCGCTGGCGCGGGCCTGGCGGGCTGTTCCCAGACCGCCCCGTCGGGCACGACGGACGCCGCCTTCCCGCCTGGTGCCATCGATCCCCATCTTCTGGGCCCGGCCGAAGGCGTCGCCCTGCTCTCGCGCAATGAGAACCCGTACGGGCCCTCGCAATCGGCGCTCGACATGATCGAATATGCCGCCAGCAAGGGCGCCTATTACGCCAACCAGGAAGCCGCCGTCTCGCTGATGTCGATGATCGCGGAAAAGAATGGCGTCGATCCGGAACAGGTGGTGCTGACGACAGGCTCCGGCGAGGTGCTCAGCGCCATTGCCGTGCTCTACGGGCCGCGCGGCCCGATCGTGGCGCCGCGCCTGTTCTGGGACACGACCGCGCTCTATGCCGCCAATCTGGGCATGGCCGAGATCCAGCGCGTGCCGCTCACGGACGAAATGGAGATCGATCTCGCCGCGATCGAGGCCGCCGTCACGCCGGACACCGGTCTGGTGCAATTGTGCAATCCGAACAATCCGACCGGTCTGGTCTCCGATCCGGCCACCTTCCAGGCCGCGGTGCGTCGCATGGCGGCCACCACGACCGTGCTCGTCGACGAAGCCTATATCGAGCTGTCCGATGATCCGGAGGCCAATTCCTGCGTGCCGCTGATCAGTGAGGGCCATGACGTGATCGTCACGCGGACCTTCTCCAAGATCTACGGCATGGCCGGCATTCGTCTGGGCTATGCCATCGCCTCGGCCGAGACCGCCGCCGCGATCCGTCCGGTAGTGATGTCCTGGTCGCCCTGTACTTCCTATGCCGCCGGCATTGGCTGTTACAATGATGACGCCTTCATCGACTTCTCCAAGTCCAAGGTGACCGAGGCCCGCGACATGGTCTTCGCCACGCTCGACACGCTGGGTCTGGACTATCTGCCCTCGCAGACGAATTTCGTCTATTTCAAGTCGGGACTGGAGGCCAATGCGGTGCAGGCGGCGATGGCGGAACGCCTGATCTCCGTACGCGGGCAATACATGGATTATAATGAGTGGACGCGCGTCTCGATGGGCAAAGTCGAGGATGTGGAGCGCTTCTGCCGCGCCTTGCCCGAACTGATCGAGGCCTGAATTTCGGGCTTGGTTTGGGGCGGGCGGCGGGCGACCTGAAAAACCCGCTCGCCTCCCCCGCCTCCGGTCTGTACAAGCGGGCCCGATGCATCGTCATCCCGCGTGCCGGCTTAGCTCAGCTGGTAGAGCATCTGATTTGTAATCAGAGGGTCGGGGGTTCGAGTCCCTCAGCCGGCACCAGTTTTCTTGATCTCACGACAGTTTGCTTCGCAAACGTCTCCGATGGGGCGGCCCATCAGGGGCCGACGCGCGGTCGCGCTTGCGGGCCGGAGGCCCGGGGAGTGGGGAGCGGGGAGCGAGTTGGCGAAATGGTGTGTGTCCCTGTTTTTTGAAGACTGCGCCTTGGCTTGTGCGAACCTGAACTGCAGCATCGAAAATTGGTGCCTGGCCCTGATTTTTCCGCCCCCTCTATCGTCCTCCTTCTCCCGGGGGAGAAGGTGTCCCGAAGGGGCGGATGAGGGGGGACGGCAGGGTCTTCGCGATTACTGAAGAGCACCGGGATTTCCCCCTCTCCCGGCGCATGCGCGCCACCCTCTCCCCAGGGAGAGGGAGTGCCGACCCAGCCAAACTTATCCCCACCCTGAAAACCTGTGGGACACTTATCTCGACTTCCGGGAAGAGAGGCGCGAGCTCAGTCCCTTGTGCCCGGAAGTGTGCGGAGCCTGTCCGCGCGAGGGGGTGACATCCCAAGCTCCGGCAGGGCCATCGCCCGGGCCACACGGCACAAGGTCACGACCGTGCTGGCACCCAGGCGGTTTCGGTGCGTCGCCCGCAAGGGAAGACGATCAAACCTCCGCGTGCGGGAGACCTGTCAGGTCACTCACACTCACTACGAAATCCGACCCGTCAGGTCTCCCGCACACCTCTCATACCGCCAGGCGGAAACGCCGTGGCGCTACGTCCGCTTCTTCAACCGCATCCCCTTGTCATCCCTGACACCCGCCTTCGCGGGCGCAGGCTTCTGCCCCGCGAAAGCGGGGCGCAGCCCCGGGACCAACCGAAGGCGCCACGTCCTCATCCGACGAAGGCAAAACGGGACACACACCCTAAATTCTGTGTGCCACTGAACGGCGCCCACAAGACTTCAAGCATGACCGGCACGTTCCCATTTCCAACATCGATAACTGATGTGTCCCTGCTTTAGCGAACAGGTTGGGGCTCATTGCCGGTCGGGCTTGATCCAGGCGGAGAGGTAGAGGCGTTCCAGGCCGAAGACCGCGGTGATGGAGAGGGCGGCGATCAGGACGATGAGCGGATCCTGCTGCAGTTTGAGTGCGGTGAAGGCGGCCAGAACGATCGCGTCCAGGCCGAAGGCCGAGAGCAGGACGAGGCCGGAAGCGCCGATCTCCCGGCGCCGGAACCGCCAGACGCCGAAATGCACGGCCATGTCCATCACCAGGTAGAAAAAGGCGCCCAGCGAGGCGATCCGGCCCAGATCGAAGAAGACGGCCAGCACGGACGCCACGACCACGGTATAGACCAGGGTGTGGCGCTGGATCGGGCCGGACATGCCGAAATGGCGATGCGGGATCATCTCCATGTCCGTCAGCATGGCCAGCATGCGGGACACGGCGAAGACGCTGGCCAGCAGGGCCGAGGCCGTCGCCACCACGGCCAGCAGGACCGTCAGGAAAAAGCCGACCCGCCCCAGGGCAGGCTCGGCAGCCTCTGCCAGGGCATAATCCCGCGCCGCCACGATCCGGTCGAGCGAGAGGCTGGACCCGACACCGAAGGCGACGAGCAGGTAGAGCAGCACGCAGACCAGGATCGAGATCAGGATGGCGCGGCCGACATTGCGGTGCGGATCGGTGATCTCCGACCCGCTATTGGTGATGGTGGTAAAGCCCTTGAAGGCCAGAATCGTCAGGGCCACCGAGGCCAGAAAGCCCAGCGGTCCGCTGGCATCCGCCTCCGGGGATGCGGCGGCAAATCCGAGCCCGCTGGACCAGAGGGCGGCGATGCCGAACAGCGCGATCCCGCCCAGCTTGATCACCGCCATGACCATGGAGAACAGGCCGATCGAGCGATTGCCGGAGATATTGACCAGAAAGGCAAAACCCATCACGCCGACCGCGAGCAGCGGGACCAGCGGGCCTCCGGAAATGTCGAAGGCGCGCAGGAGATAGGTCGCAAAGGTTCGCGCCACGAGGCTCTCGGCAATCACCATGCTCAAGGCCATCAGGAGCGCGGCCCCCGCTGCGAGGGCGCCGGGGCCGTAGCATTTCTGCAGGATCATCGCGATCCCGCCGGCGGACGGCCAGGCCATGGACATCCGGATATAGCTGTAGGCGCTGAAACCGGTGATCGCGGCACCGAGGATGAAGGCCAGGGGAAACAGCGGCCCCGCCAGTTCGGCAACCTGACCGGTCAGCGCGAATATGCCCGCACCGATCATCACACCGGTCCCCATCGCCACCGCACCGGGGAGCGAGATGGAGCCGGCCTTGTAAGAGGTCTGCTGCTTGTCGGACATGGATTCAGGCCGAGCCGCTTCCCCCGCAAGCAGCCACGTCACCGCCCCGGGGTCAAGCCGGGCCGGGTGGATCAGTGGGGCGGCGAGGGCCTTTCGGCGGCCGGCGCGTCGATCCAGACCACGTCGGAGCCGGCCTTGAAGCGGGCGGTGAAGTCGGCCAGGCGGGCAGCGAGCAGGCGTGTGGTCTGACGATCGGAGACCGGCGGCGCAATGTCGCCGCCCTGGTCATTATTGGCCTGGGCCATGGCCCCCAGCGAGCCGCCGATCCGGTTGATGTCCTCGATCGAACCCGTAGAGGAATTATTCCCCGGCAGCAGGCCCAGACTGACCCAGAGCATACCGTGCTGGGCGGCGAAGGTGGCGAGCTGGCTGAGCGTGGCGAACTTGTCGCCGGCCTGGGAGCTGGACACGGTGAAACCGGCGGCCAGCTTGTCCTGCCAGCCCCGCTCCGCCCAGATGCGCGAGGACTGGTCCATGAAGGTTTTGAAAGGGCCGGAAACGGCGCCCATATAGGTGGGCGAGCCGAACATGATGGCGTCGGACCGGTCGAGAAGCGCCCAGCCCGCCGCGTCGATCGTGCTGACATCAATGCGGTGAATCCGGGCCTGGGGGTGTGTTGCGGCGCCCTCACAGGCGGCCTCGGCGAGGGCCGCAGTGTGGCCGTAACCGGAATGATAGGCGACAGAAAGCGTGATCATGATGGGGTCCTCCAGACTGAGGCCCATCAGATAGATCATCCCGCCTGATGCATTAATACACCCAGTCTTGCGAACTCTTTTCGATCCTGGTGAACAATCAGCCGGAACCGACCGGGCCGTCCGGTGCGGCGAGATGATGAACCAGAAAGTCCAGGAAGAGGCGGAGTTTGCGGGAGGTTTCCCGGTGGGCCGGATAGACGCCGTAGAGATGCTGCGGCTCACCAGACCAGTCCGGCAGGACACGGACGAGGCGGCCATCGGCCAGGGCGTTCCGCGCATAGATGAGCGGAATGAAGGCCAGACCGCTGCTCGCCATCGCCGCATCGCGCAGGGCGAGCGAGTTGTTGGCCCGGAACCGGCCCTGGACAGTGACGGTCTCGCGCACCTCATCCCGTTGCAGGGTCCAGGCATTGGGAGACGCGGCCAGGGAGAAAATGAGCGCGTCATGACCCGCCAGCGCGTCGGGGACTTCGGGTGTCCCCCGCGCCTCCAGATAGGCCGGTGACGCGACGAGGCCCCGTTCAATCGCCATGAGCTTGCGCGCGCGAAGGCTGGAATCCTGCAGCTCGCCGCCGCGGATGGCGAGATCGAAGCCTTCCCCGACCAGATCGACATAGCGGTCGCCCAGTTCCAGATCGATGCGGATATGGGGGTAGCGGGCCGAGAAGCGCGCAATAACGGCGGACAGGCGGATCACGCCCAGCGACATGGGAAGGCTGAGCCGCAGCCGGCCGCGCGGCTCGCGGCTGGAGGCGCGGGCGGCTTCATCCATGTCGGACCAGTCGTCGAGCAATTGGCTGGCCCGCTCGAAATAATCACGGCCCGTATCGGTCAGGCTGAGGGAGCGCGTGGTGCGCACGATGAGAGGCGCCCCGAGATCGGCCTCAAGATCCTTGATGATCTTGCTTACTGCGGCGTTGGAATAGCCCAGATCCCGCGCGGCCGCGCTGAACCCGTTGCACTCGATCACCCGCCGGAAGACGGACAGCGCGACATAGCGATCCATTTTTCACCCCAGCTGAACAGTTATTCAACAACTACCGGAATTATCACTCCAAGGTAAAGGGTCCAGCTTCAGGACAGCGTTTCAAACGGAGGCTGTCATGCCGCAAACCCTGACTCTGAGAACCCTTGCCCGGACCACGCTGCCGCTCGTCCTGGGCCTGTCCCTGTCACTTGCCGGCCATACGGCCAGCCACGCCCAGAGCGTGGGCACCAGCCCCTGGGGGCCGGAGGACGAGATCGGCCGGCTCAACCTGATGAACGAGGCCAGCCGCGCCGCCATCCTGGCGCGGGTCGATGGCAGGCAGACCTATGATCTGTCCGTGGAATATTTCATCGGCATGCCCAGCTGGCAGGCTGCGGGCGATCCGCACTACCGGATCTGGATGACCCACACGCCGCGCGGCACCCAGGTGGATGATCCGCTGGGTGTGGGTGCGCCGATGAATGATCATGTGAGCTATTCCGGCAGCGCGATCTCCCTGTACACACACACCGGAACCCATATCGACACGCTGGCCCATTTTGGCTTGGACGGCCGGATCTGGAACGGGTTCGAGGCCGATACGCATCTGGGAGATCGCGGCTGGCAGGTCGCCGGCGCCGAAGCCCTGCCGCCGATCATTGCGCGCGGCGTGCTGATCGATCTGCCTGCGGCGCTCGGGGTCGATCAATTGGCGGACAATCACCGGGTCAGCGTCGCGGATCTGCAGCTGGCTCTCGAGCAGCAAGGCACGCGCTTGCGCGAAGGCGATGTCGTCCTGATCCGCACGGGACGGATGCAGGACTATGAGACGGCGCAGGACTACATGACCGATGCGCCGGGGCTGGGCCTGGAGGCGGCGCGCTATCTGGTCGAGACGGCCGGCGCAATGGTGGTCGGAGCCGACAATCTGAGTTTCGAGGCCTTCCCGCCGGAAACGCCCGACAATTACGTCCCGGTACACACCTATCTCCTGGCCGAACAGGGCACGCCCATCCTGGAACTGGTCTATCTGGAGGACCTCGCCCGCGACGGGATCCATGAATTCGCCTTCATCGGCGGCGGGCTGCGCCTGCGCGGGGCCGATGCCGCCCCGATGCGGCCGATCGCCCTGCCCCTTCGTGCCGAGGGAGGATAGATCATGCGCAGCAACGGCCCCGACCTGCCCCTGCTGGGCGTGACCGCCCTGGCCCCGATCATCTGGGGCACCACCTATCTGGTGACGCGGGAAATGCTGCCGGCCGGCATTCCCCTGACCATTGCTCTGCTGCGCGCCCTGCCGGCCGGGCTCCTGCTCCTGCTTGTGGTCCGCCGCCTGCCCGCCCCGTCGCAATGGCCCGGCGTGCTGCTTCTGGGCGGGCTGAATTTCGCGATCTTCTGGACCTGCCTCTTCATCGCCGCCTATCGCCTCCCCGGCGGTGTCGCGGCAACCCTGGGGGCCAGCCAGGCCCTGTTCGTGATCCTGATTGCACGGGGCGTGCTGGGTACGCCGGTGCGGCGGCGGGCCCTGCTGGCCGGCCTCATGGGCGTGGCCGGCGTGGCGCTGATCGCCCTGACCGCAGCGGCGCGGCTGGATCCGATCGGTATCGGCGCGGCCCTGATCGGCGCTGCCTCCATGGCGGGGGGCACTGTCTACAGCCGTAAACTGCGCGGCGACACGCCGCTTCTGACCTTCACCGCCTGGCAATTGGTCGCGGGCGGATTCTTGCTGCTGCCGCTGGCCCTGGTTTTCGAGCCCGGCCTGCCGCCCGTCACGGGACAACACCTGGCCGGGCTGGCCTGGCTGGGTCTGATCGGAGCCGCGGCCACCTATGCCATCTGGTTCCGCGGCGTGGCGCGGATCGATCCGGCCGCCGTCTCGGTCCTGGGCTTTCTCAGCCCGCTTACGGCCGTGCTGCTGGGCTGGTGGGTGCTGGGCGAGACTTTCACCCTGTTCCAGGCCCTGGGCGCCGCACTGATCCTGATGGCGATCTGGTTCGGGCAAGCCGGCACGCCGCGACGCGACACCCCTGCCCGCCAGACCGCGAGATCGCGCGTGCCACGACTTTTCTCATGAATTTCAGGGCGGCGGATACCGGCATTGGCCCAGTCGGTCGAAAGCGCAGGGGCCCCAAGTCTTCCGCCGCCACCCTTGGGCCCTGGCGCTGCATGACATCATGCCGGCAAGCCGAGTTGACCCGTGAACCGAGCCATCCATAGTGTCGCGCTTGCCATTTCCTTTTCCATGAAATCCCGACGTGCGAATTCGGACCGGCCCGGATTTCATCGTCCATTCCATAAAAGGTCTATCTCATGACACAACCATTGCAGGGGCGTGTTGCGGCCGTCACCGGCGCGTCCAGCGGACTGGGCCGGCGATTTGCGCTCCAACTGAGCCAAGCGGGCGCAGCTGTCGCCTTGCTGGCGCGTCGGACCGACCGCCTCGAAAGCCTGGTCTCTGACATCGAAGCTGCCGGCGGCCGCGCGATCGCGGTTCCGCTGGATGTCATGGACACGGCGGCGATCGGCCCCGCACTGGAGACCGTTGAAGCCGAACTCGGACCATTGTCCATCATGGTCAACAATGCCGGCGTAGGGGGCGATGGCATGGCATTGGACATGAGCGAGGCGCATTTCGACCAGACCTTTGCGGTCAATGTGCGGGGCGTCTATTTCGGGGCGCGTGAAGCCGCTCGGCTTATGCTGGCCAACGGATCGGCTGAGGCGGGCCAAGCGCGCATCATCAATATCGCCTCGATTGCGGCCTTCACCCAATTGCCCGGCCTGACCGCCTACTGCGCGTCCAAGGCCGCCGTCGTCTCCATGACGAAGGGCCTGGCCCGCGAATGGGCCCGCCACTTGATAGCGGTGAATGCCATCTGCCCGGGCTATATCGAGACCGAGATCAATGCGGACTGGTTCGCCACGGAAGGCGGAAAGAAGCAGATCAGCAAATTCCCGCGCCGCCGCCTGATGGATGAGGATGCGCTGGACGCCGCCCTGATGATGCTCGCCGGGGATGCCGGCCGGCAGATCACCGGCTCGGCCTTCCAGATTGATGACGGGCAGATCCTTTAGCTTGTCCAAGGATACAGACCTTAGCGAGGTCCGCCTGCAATGGCTGAAACTAAAACAGGGACATGCGTCGCATGTCCCTGTTTCTTTTTGCCTCGATACGGGGAGGCTTACACTTCGACATCCTTGCGAAGCGTCAGCGAGGCCAGCCAGAAGGCCGGCAGGGCCAGAAGGCCCACAACACCGATCGTGACGAGCGAATAGCGAAGCCCTTCCGCAGGCCCATGCTGGACGGCGAAGATATCGGAGATCACGCCGGCGGCCAGCGGCCCCAGGCCCAGACCGATCAGATTGATCACGAACAGGATCACGGCCGAGGCCGTGGCGCGGGTGCGCGGCTTGACCAAGCTTTGCGCGCTGGCAAAGACCGGGCCGTACCAGACCGAGTTCAGGCAGGTCACGATGGCAAGGGCGCCCAGGGACAGGAGCGTGGACCCGCTCAACATGGCAACCAGGAAGGGCACAAATCCGGCAATGCCAGCCAGGGCGGGAATCGCCGCATAGGCACGAGCATCCTTGTGAACATAGCGGTCAGCGAACTGCCCACCGGCAAACGTGCCAATGGCACCGAAGATGCCGATCAGCAGGCCCAGAGCCAGTCCCGTGAAGCCGATGGCGCCCAGTTCCGTACCGAGGAATCCGTTGAAGAAATCCGCCAGGGATTGGAGGCCTTCACTGTGATTGCGCAGGTAGAAGGAGCCGTAGAACGCGATGTGGCCGTAGGACACCATTGCATTGATGGCGGCCCCCAGCGACATCCAGATGAAGGCCGGCTTGCTGGCCAGTTCGCGCACGGCATCCATCACCGTGGGGTGCGCCGTGGTTTCGACCTTTTTCACGCTCTTGCGCGGTTCCGGCAGCGTGATCCACGCCAGGACGGCCAGGATGAGCCCCGGAGCACCGGCAATGAAGAAGGCGGCGCGCCAGCCGAAACTGTCGGCAATGATGCCCCCCAGCGCCATGCCAGCCAGTGACCCCAGCGGGATACCCATGGAATAGAAGGCAATGGCTGAAGAGCGCTTTTCAGGCGGTGTGTAGTCGGAAATCAGGGAGTGTGCCGGCGGCGTGCAGCCCGCCTCGCCCACGCCTACACCGATACGGGCAATGAGGAGCTGAACGAAATTGCCGGCGAGGCCGCAGGCCACGGTGCAGATACTCCAGAAACCGGCCGCAATGGAAATGATCGAGACCCGGTTGGCCTTTTCCGCGAGGCGCGCAATGGGCAGGCCGAGCACCGTGTAGAACAGCGCAAAGGCCAACCCGGTCAGGGCTCCCAATTGCCAGTCCGCCAGACCGAGATCGAGCTTGATCGGCTCGGCCAGAATGTTGACGACCTGGCGATCCAGGAAGTTGAGCACATAGATGACCAGAAGCAGCCCCAGCGCATAACGGCGCGGGCCTGCGGCCAAAGGTTCGATCTTGTCCGAAACGGTTTTGCCGTCTGCCTGACTGATATCCGCCATGTTTCTCCCCGAGTGCTCTTGCACTGATTGTTCTAACTGTTGATGGCCCGGACCGGCCGGGGCACAGAGAACAGGCTTTCCGCGCGCCTGACAACATACCGAAGCATGGAAACGCACCGATTTCGACCCAAAGCGGACCGGCCGGAGGTGCGGGTCAATGCAACATTGCCGGAACAGGGCGCCACACGCTAAACTTGACACCCCGCAGCGGAACAACCGGTTTGGCCAGAACACGCAGGAGAGACGGACAATGACCGAAATCAAGGGACCGGGTGTTTATGTCGAGGAATTGCCCGCACCAGGCTCCATCCAGGCGGCCCCCACCTCCCATACGGCCTTCATCGGTCAGGCCGAGCGTGGCGAAACGGGGCAATCCGTGCTGATTACGTCCTGGCACGCCTACACCGCTGAATTCGGTGGCTTCGCCTGGAATGCGCCGCTGGCCCTGTCCGTGTACAATTTCTTCGCGGCGGGTGGCTCGATTGCCTACATCACCCGCGTCACGGCAGCGGGGAGCGCGGCGGCGACCGGACAGACCGGCGCCCTGGTTTTCTCGGCCGCTTCGCCGGGCCTTTGGGGCAATGATATCCGGATCCTGGTCGAGCCGTCCTCCCCCGAAGCCGATCCCGAAACGGCGGACGTGTTCCGGATTTCCGTCCTCTACCCTGTCCCCGACAAGACGGAGATGTCCGAGCTGAACAGCCAGCTCATGGCCCGCTTTGCCGATATCAACGCCCTCAAAACCCTGACGCGTGATGACGCCAGCTACCTCGTGCTGGAAGACTATGACGGTGTTGTTGGCGGGCAGTTGGACCGAAGCGGCGACAGCAAGTCCGAAACACCGCTCGAACACCGCATCAACACGCAATCCTATTTCGTCCGCCTGTCCGTCGATGAGGCGGCCCTGTCCGACACGCCCCTTAAAGCAGGCAGTCTTTTGACCCTGGCAGGGGGATTGGGCGATCCCGTGGATACGCCCATCGATCTGGAAGCCGCCCTGCAAACCCTGGACAAGACAGACGATATCAGTCTCGTCCTCGTGCCCGATATCAGCCTGATCAGTGATCCGGACCTGCAACGCGACCATGCCAACCGCATCCTGACCTATTGCGAGCAGAATACCGACAAGGGCCTGTTTGCCATTCTCGACATGCCCTTCGGCCTCGACGTGGAAGAGGCGGCCGCCTTCAAGACGGGCGCGAGCGCCGGACCGGTGAAGAGCGGCGATGCCCTGACGTCCAGCCTGGGCGCGCTCTATTATCCGTGGGTCGATATTCTTCTGCCCGTGAATATGAGGCAGGTCCCGACACCGCCCAGCGGGATGATGGCGGGTGTCTACGCGCAGACCGACCATGCGGTTGGTCCCTGGCAAGCGCCGGCCGGCACGACATATGGACATCTCAGCTTGGCCACCGGCCTGGAGCGCAAAATCTCTGCAGATGACCAGGACACGCTCAATCCCATTGGGATCAATGCGATCCGTGAGTTTCCGACCTATGGCATTGTGGCGTACGGGGCCCGCACGCTCACCCGCGATCCCGCGCTTGTCTATCTGTCGGTCCGGCGCACCTTGCTGCTGATCGAAACCTCACTGCGAGGCGGTTTGCGCTACCTCGTCTTCGAACCCAACACCCCCTCAACCTGGGCAATCGTCACCCGCCAGGTCTCCGATTTCCTGACCGACCTGTGGCGCCAGGGTGCACTGGTCGGCAGCAAGGCCAGCGAAGCCTTCATCGTGATCTGCGACGCCACCAATAATCCGCCGGAGGCGCAACGCTCCGGCAAGCTGGTTGTGGATGTGTCAGTATCGATGATCCACCCGGCTGAATTCACCTCGATCCGGCTGGAATTCCTGGTCGGTTCTGAAAGCTGACGCCGTTCGGGACGCTTGATCCCGGGAAGGGAGTATGGACACTGGCGACATCCACCACCCTTTTCGGGCCGCCACAGCCATTTTGTGCGCCCGGCAGCGGAGCACCGCCATCCATGGGACGTACCTATTCCCTGACCGACAAGACCCGCGAGACGGAACTGATGGGCGGCTCCGGCCGCGGTGCCTGGGACCTGGCCCGGCATCTCGACGAGACCGAAAATCCGGCCCTCGACATCGCCCTTCTCACCAAAGCCGATTACCATGGCCATGACGGATCCGAACCGGACCCACGCCTGATCAGCGCGGCCGAGCTGGAAGCGGACACGGCGCGCCTTGTTGACTATCTGAACACGCTCGCCCCGGATCACAGGTTCGGCGCGGTGACGGTCACGGACTGGTCGGAATGGTTCGCGGCCGTGCATGTCTACGCCACGAAATACCCCGACAGCCAGTTTGTCTCCGCCTTTTTCGAGTAGATCAAAGGCCTAGCGATAGGCCTCCGCCTGGAGCTCGAAGAGCTCGGCATAGAGACCGCCATCCTCCATCAGGCTGGCATGATTGCCCGCCGCGACCAGCCTGCCCTTGTCCAGCACCAGAATCGTGTCCGCCGTGCGCAAGTTGGACAGTCGGTGAGAGATCAGAATGAGCGACTGGCCAGGCCGTTCCTCATTGAGGAAGGCCGCCTCTGCGGCCGGGTCCAGCGCCGCCGTCGGTTCATCCAGTATCAGGATGTCGGCGTCTTCATTGACCAGGGCCCGCGCCATGGCGAGGCGTTGCCACTGACCGCCCGACAGTTCGAGCCCGTCCGGAAAGCGCTTCGAGAGCCGCGCGTCCAGGCCGCCCGGCAGATCCTCAATCACGGATCGCGCGAGACCGGCATCCAGCGCCCGCTCGACCTGCCCCTCCGGGATCGGCCGCCAACCCGTTCCGGCCCTGATATTGTCGCGCACCGAGAGCTTGTAGTTCACATGGGGCTGAAACAAGACGCCGATCCGCGATCGTAGCGCGGCCGAGTCCCAGTCCGCCACATCCAGTCCGTCCAGCGTGACCCGGCCGCCATCGGGGGCGTACAGCCCCGTAGCCAGCTTCACCAAGGTGGTTTTGCCGGAGCCATTGACCCCGACGATGCCCATCCGCATGCCGGGCTGGAGCTGGAAGCTGACGCCATCCAGTGCGGCGCGTTTCTGGCCGGGATAGCGATAGGTCACGCTGTGGAAGCGAAGCCCGTCCTCCGGATCCGGGCCGGCCACGGCGCGGCCGGGCGAGCGCGGAACAGGCGTATCAAGAAGGTCATAGAGGTTGGTAACGTACAGCACATCTTCGTAGGTGCCCGAAAAGGCGGACAGCACATTGTTCACTGCGGCCTGTCCCTGTTTGAGCAAGCCGATCAGCATGGTCATCTGGCCCAGCGAGAACGCGCCACCGATCGTCACGGCCACAATCCACAGCTTGCCTCCCAGAAAAACAGCGGACCCCACCAGTCCCAGCAGGGTGCCGAACAGGGCCTGGCGCCGTTTCAGGGCCGTGTCATCCCCATGCAGATCGTCGAACAGCGCCCGGAAGCGCGCCTTAAGCTCGGGGCTCTGCCCGAAATGCAGGCGCTCCCGGGCAGAGCCTTCCTGCGTCATGAGACCTTCGAGATAATTGCGCTCACGCATCTGGGGCGTCCGCCCCGTATAAAAGCGGTAAGCGTCGCCGGAGAAGCGGACATTGCCGATGAAGACCGGCAAACCACCGGCAATCACGAGCAATGCCAACCAGGGCGCGCTGGCAAGCAACAGGGCCAGGAGAGACGCCAGGGTCAGGCCGTGCTGGGCCACATCAAAAACGCGATTGATCAGGCTGTAGGGACGGCTGGCGGAAAACTGCCGGGCCAGGATCAGCTTTTCCTGGATGTCCGGGTCCTCGATCTGCGCCAGGGTCAACCCGGCCGCCTTGTCGAGAATGCGCTCGGAAACAATGAAGCCGATCTCGGCGTGCAACTGCCCCTTGAAGAAGACCAGACCTCGCCGGGCGGCCAACAGCAGGGCAAGAAGTCCGGATTCCACACCGACCCAGATCAGGGCGGTTTGACGATCCGCCTCCGAGCCGGTTTCGATCGCAGCAACGACACCATCAATGATGAGTTTGGACACGTAGAGGGCCGCGGCCGGCAGGAGCGCAGCCGCCACTGTCAGCGCCGCGATCACCAGAACCAGGAGCGGACGCGCCTGCGCGGCCAGCTTCAGGGTGCGCACCGCCTGCCGCACGCTGTCGAGGCGAGCCGGGCGCGGCTCCGGCTCCGCCGTATCGCGGGTCTCGTTCATTCCTTCGTGCCCTTGCGGGCCCTCATCAGGCGACGCGAATGGATTGCGGTTCGCCGGCGGCCTTCATCTGCGCACTCAGCACCGCGCCCTTGTGCGGGAAGGGTGTCGCCGGAACCGGCCTGTCCAGGAAGGGCGCGAGTTTCTCAAACCCTTCGCCGGCACAGACATCAATGATGAGAAGGTCGTCCGGGCGGTCCTTGAAATAGGCCTTCACCTGCTCGACGTGACGATCAAAGACCCAGGAAAAGCGCTCCGGATCGAAATTGTAGCAGCCATAAACCGATGCCCGCAGGAATTGGCGCATGCGCAGATGCACTTCCTCGTCCGGGTCCTCGACATCCTTGAAGGCCGGCCGGTTGTACCAGTGGCGGGCACAGGAACCGAGCCAGTCCTCCTTGTCGCGCACGGTCAACACGAACTTCGAGCCCGGGTAGAGCTTGTCGAACTGCTGGTAGAACGGGATCGTGGTGATATCGGTCAGACCATCATAGAAGCGCAGCAAGGTCAGGTCGTACTGGGCATTGGCAAGTTCGATATAGGTGTCCTCGTCGATCGGATAATGCGACGTGTCGAAGCCCAGAACCTGCAGGGCCGCTGTCAGGCTGCGCGTGCCCGTCCTGGACAGACCGAGACCGAAGATTTTCGGCTTATCAGCTTTTTGCCCATAGGCGATGCGATCATTATTCTGTTCGAGCCAGGACTCGAGTTCGTCCCGCGTGAACGCACCCTTCTCCTGCACGCCCAGCTGCTTCATCGCCCGTTCGGCGTGTTCCGGCAGGGCCTCGATGAAGGCGTGCACCTCATCCGGCGTCGCCGTCTTGGGCATTTCCTTGCGGGCATATTCCACTGCGTGGCGCGCCATGGTCAGGTCGCAGAACACGGTATCGTCATAGGTCCAGCGCATCATGGAACGATCCAGACGCGTGCGCTGGATCTTGGTGCGGCTGCGCAATTCGCGCAGGGCGTATTTCATGAAAATATGGGTGTGCGCCTGGAAGTGGTCATGCAGGATGTCGAAATTCCGGAACTGCTTGGCCTCGCCCATTTTCTTCATGGCGAGATTGCGCAGCCGGCTCTCCGGTCGCAGCACATATTTCATGTCGTCCTTGGGAATTTCGACTGCGGCCATCGCCCGGACCACGTCGGATCGCGTGATATGAACACCGCAGTGCAGACGCCCGCGGAACCGGTCTGACACATAGGCATCGACATAAGGGGCGTCACACTGATCGATGAAGGGCCGCATGTCCTCCAGGATCAGGCAATCGGCATCGACATAGACCACATAGTCGCAGTCGTGCTCGATCCGCAGCATCTGGTTCACGCATTCGGTGAAGGGGCGCACATCGTCGATGACGTGAACATTCTCCGGCTGGAGATTCTTGATCGCCAGTTCGAGCGCCACATCGCGCGTTCTTTCGTCTATCTGGCGGAAGACCAAATCCACTTTCGCCATTCCCTACCCTTCCCATTTGAATGCGGCATTGGCTGAAGCAGCCAGGTCTTCGAACAGGGCCAGGTGGGCGGGGGACATCTCCTCCCGCCAGCGCAGATCGAGCTCGATATCGCCGGAGTGGTTTTCGTAATAGTCACGCGTGCGGTCCGAGAGGCTGACAAAGGCCTCGTCCGGATCCTTCATCTGTTCGCGCGCAACAATGAATTGGGTGCCGCTATTGCCCCCCAGAACATGCTGTTCGGTCTCGGAAAAACGCAGCATGCCCGGCTCGAAGTCCAAGCCGACGACCGCACACAGCGCGCGGGCCACGGCCTCGGTCGACGTCGCCAGGTCCTCATAGCGGACACGGATTTTGGGGCCTTCGAACGCCGCGAAGAGCGCTTCGCTGGAGGCCATCTTGTCGACCCAGTCCCGGATCTGCCCTTCAGGGTCGCGGTCCGGATATTTGCGGATTCGCGAATTGACGACGGCCCGCCCGTCCCGCCCGAGCAGGATCAGAACAGCCCGTCCGCCCACGGCAACGGTTTCCGCGGCACGCGCCCTGATCCAGGCCTCGTCTTTGGTGCTGTCGATGATCACAGGCTTGCCGACATGATCGGCGACCGCAGCATGCAGGGGGCGCTCGCCATCCCATTCGAAACCCGACCACACCGGGCAGGCTTCGCCGCAGATCTTGCAGACGCGCTTGCGCAACGGCTTTCTGGTATCGCCGAGGTAACGGGCCTTGCCGCCCTCTCCCATGTAGAAAGTGCGTGAATGACTGCCCAGGATCATGCCCAGCAGTGTGGATCCCGAGTGACCGGCGCCGCATATCATGACGCTCACCGGTCCGGTGGTCTTGCTCATTCTGTCCCCTCGGCCAGACCTTCATCCCAAAGGGTGAAAGCGCGCCCGGGTCAACTTGGCCACGGAATGCGCTGAACACTCAAGCGAAAAAGCTTCGCCGGCCCTGTTTACGGACATCATGCCCTGCCGGCCTGCTGTAAATACGCCGGAAGTCCTGTTTGGTTCCGTGTGCGTCGCGCTTCGCCTGCGAGGATGATGGCCGGGCGTCACACTGACGCATCGCCTTGCGGACGCACCGAGGTATAGGTCATGACAGAGACCGACCTGTTCAGGAGTTGACCATGCTGCGCCCCCTCATCCCCGTGATTTCCGTTCTCGCTTTGGCAGCCTGCGGCAATGGTTCCGGCGAAGGCGGAACCGGCTCACAGGCCAGCGCGCAAGCCGAGACGCCGGCCCCGGTTCAGCAGACGGTCGAGGAAACGGCGAGCCCCGCAGCAGAGGAGAGCCCCGCAAGTGCCGTTCTCAGCCTGGACGGTGCCGATCTCGCAAATGGGGCCCGGCAATACCGTCGCTGTCAGTCCTGCCACACGCTGGCCGAAGGCGGACGCCACACGATCGGCCCGAACCTGCATGGCGTGATCGGAGCGCCGGCAGCCGGCCAATCCGACTTTGCCTATTCCCCGCGGCTTCGCGAATCCGGCCTGGTCTGGGATCTGGAGACGCTGAATGCCTGGATCGAGAACCCGCGCGCCCTGGTGCCGCAGAACCGGATGAGCTTTGTCGGCCTTCGCAATGCCGAAGACCGCCGCGACGTGATCGCCTACATCGCCCAGGAAACCGGTGCGACTTTCGACGAAACGGACGAGTAGGGCGATGCGGGTCAGTTGATAATGACCCGCAATACCAAAATCTGTTGATTTTTGCTGCGCATGCTCACAAAACGTCTGCGGGGGACGTTACAGCGTGGGGTATTTCATGCGCAAACTTATCGGAGAATTGCGCGGTGACGTCACGATTGTGGCGTCAACCTATAACCGTGCACCCGTCCTTTCACGCGCACTCAGAACGGTCCTCAAGCAAACTCACCGAAACTGGCGAGCCCTGATCATTGGTGATCAGTGCGATCAGGAGACGGCTGACTGTGTCGCCGCGTTTCAGGATCCGCGCCTGCGCTTCATCAATCTTCCGGAGCGGTTCGGCGAACAGTCCGGCCCGAATTCCGTCGGCATGGCTTTGGCCGACACGCCCTACATCGCGTTTCTCAATCACGATGACCTTTGGCTGCCGGATCATTTGTCCAACGCCCTTAAAGCCCTGAAAGTCTCGCGGGCCGAACTCGTCTGGAGTCAGGCCGCGATCTTCACAGGCCGCGGCCCTCGAGACGATCGCCCGTACTTCGTCCACTGTACGCCGCCAGGGCGCAACCTCGACGCCGCTTTTGACGCCCCCTTCTTCTACGGCGAACCCATCAGCTGTTGGGTCGGCCGAACGGACCTGTTCCGCAGGATTGGCCCGATGACACCGGCCGCCGACGTGGACGGCACCTCCCTGCAGGACTATTGCAAACGCCTCAACCAGGCAGGCGTGCGTCTGAAGGCGCTCGACGACATAACCGTCCTCAAGGACCAGATGCGGCTCAGGCCACCAGTCTATGCCCATGACGGCACCTATGCGGAACGTTGGACCCGCATGATCGAAAATGGGGAGACAGACGCCATCCGGTCCGAAATCGATGAGGACGTCTGGCTGGCGAACCTTCTCGGCGAGACAGACCGGTTCGAGCCCCCCTCACCCCCCGACCAGTCGACCCAGCTGGCCCGGGTGGCCAGAGAAAGCGGTATCGATCTCAACCGGGCCCTGATCAAGGCCCGGGGAAGCAAGCTGGACATGCTTGGACGCGTTGTAACCCACAGAACCGGTCAGTCCGTCGCAAGACAGGCTGAACTCGCCGCGATGATCGACCATGCGAGGGCTATGCTGTGAAACTGGGAACCCAGACCATCCAGCATTGGCTGCAGGACGCGCACGAACACAGCCAGATCCGTGTCGAACCAATCCGCTTCGAGGAGTGCGAGCACTGGTCCCTTCGCGAAGGCGCGATGATCCATGACACAGGCGGCTTCTTTGCGCTGCGCGGGCTGCGGATCGAATCAGCGTCGCCCCGGCTAAACGGGTTTGTTGCACCGATGATCGACCAGCCCCAGCCGGGCTGGCTGGCCTTCCTTGTCCGTCAAGGCCCGTCCGGCCTGGAATGGCTGCTGCAGGCAAAAACCGAGCCCGGCAACGTCAATCCAACCCAGATTGCCCCGAGCATCCAGGCCACGCCAAGCAATTACAACCGGCTTCATGGCGGAGCACCGACCCTGTTCCTGGAACACATCCACAAGAATGCCCTCTACCTGTCCCTAGGGGCCCATTCCGAACAGGGCAGCAAATTTCTTTGGAAATTCAACAAGAATTCCGTCATCGCCTTGCCAAAGGACATGTCCGTCGAAGCCCCGGAGCCTTTCTTCAGATGGTGCTCCTCGCACATAATGCGCGAGCTTCTGGGGCAATCGAACTGTCTCAATACCGATGCGCGTTCTGCCATCGCGACCGCGCCGTGGGTGAGTCTGGCCGAACATGGAGAGCTGTTCGGGGCCGACGTCCTGAAGGCATCCTATGCGAAACCCTGCGGGGAACCGGTGAAGGCCCGGCTCTCGGAGCGGGTCACGCCGGTAGTCGGGCGTGCCGGCCTCCACTGGGTGTTCGACCCGCTCGACTCATTGGAAGGCTGGGATTTCACGCCGGACGGGATCATCAATGCGGAAACGGGCGCACCGGCCCTCACCTATGCTCGTGTTGACGTTCAGGGCCGTGAAGTGAGCCATTGGTGCCAGCCCTTTCTCACGCATGCGGGAGAACCGGATCACGTGCTGCTGATGCGGATCGAGGATGGCGTCGCCCAATTCTTCATCCGGTCCCATCAGGAACCCGGTTTTGGCTTGCGCCGCGAATTCTCGCCCTCCTTCCAGGATGGTCAGGCAGACCGGGACAAGGTGCGTCACTGGATGAAGCCTGACAGTGCAGTGCTCGCCGAAATCTCCCAGAGTGATGAAGGCGGGCGCTTCATGCAGGCCCGGGCGCGCTACAGGATCGTCCTGGTTGGCGACACGCCACCACCCCGGTCCCACCCGACGGGCATGTGGGTTCCGCTATCCGTGCTCGAACATGCCATGCGGACGCCCGGCCGGTGCACGAATGAGCTGCGCACACTGGGCTCGCTCATTCTCAGCACGGACTTCGATCACGCCTGCCGCAAACTCTGACCCCCTCGGCATCAGAACCGGCGCCAGGCCGAGACGAAGATCATCCGCTCATTGATGACATTTCGACCGGCAGGAGTTGCGGCCAGACCGACATGGTACTGGACTTCTCCCCATTGCCGGCCGACCGATAGCTGAACCTTGTGCTGCTCGAATTCGGGCCGGCCCGTCCGGGCCGGTTCGACACTCCAGACGGAAAAGCTCTGCGCCAGAACCTGCCAGCGATCTGTCGGCTGCCAGCCCCATGTCAGATCCAGACGCGCTTCGTTGAGGTCATCACCGCCGCGCCAGCGATGGGACAGTTGGAGATCGGCGAACTGGTCATCGCCGAGATGACGCCCCCACAGGCCGCGGACCTCCCAAGCCGTTTCGCCGGATCCAAGCGGCTGATTGGAGACATTCTCTCCGGCTCCGGGAAGCAGGACCGTGAGTTGCCCGGAAACAGTGTCCGGGCCGCGTGACCAGACCCGGTGGCGCAATCCCAGCTCGCTGGCCGCCAGGCCGCGGGCCGCGTCGACCCGCGTGCCCTGGCGGCGCTCGACAGACTGCCAGGCCAGGCGGGACACCCAGGTCGTGCGACCGGTCAGCCCGTATTCCAGATAAGCGGCGGTTTCGTCCTTGTGAAAATAACCGTCATCGACGGTCTCGCCGTCGGGCCCGAAGCCCTGATCGGCGCGGTCCAGCAAAGTGGTGAAGATCAGAAGGCCCTCACCCTTTTCCTGGGGCCAGGCCCCGGCCTGGGCAGGCGGTGCGATCATCACACTGCCCACCAAGCCGGTTCCGGCCAGAGCCCCTGTCAGGCGTCGAAGCCGGGGCTTTCGCGCCGCACGCGGTCCAGCACGGCCGCCCAGGCGATCTCCTTGAAGAATTCGTTGGAGGAGATCTCGTCGGACTGGCCGAAGACACGATCCTGCATCTTCTGATCCCATTCGATCAGCTCCCCACCAGCCTGGGCCATGACCTGGATCTTGCAGGCACGCTCCAGTAGATAAAGGCGAACATACGCGCTAAACGGGTGGTCGCCAACCGACAACGTCCCATGGCTGCGCAGGATCATCAGATTCTTTTCGCCCAGATCGGCTACAAGCCGAACCTTTTCCTCCGCTTCCAGGGCGATGCCCTCATAGTCGTGATAGGACACATCATTCATGATGTTCATTGCGAGCTGCGAGATCGGGCGAAGCCCGCCCTTCTGCGCCGCAACAGCCACACCGGCATCCGAGTGCAGGTGGATCGCCACCGCCACATCTTCCCGCGCGTCATGGATCGCGGAGTGGATCGTGAAGCCGGCCGGATTGATCCCGTATTGCGAGGGCGGCAGGACATTGCCGTCCAGGTCCACCTTCACCAGATTGCTCGCGGTCACGTCTTCATAGAGCAGGCCGAACGGATTGAGCAGGAAATGCTCGTCCGGTCCGGGGACCCGCATGGAAATGTGGGTAAAGAAGAGATCATCCCATCCGTGCATGCGCACGAGACGGTAGAGCGCCGCCAGATCACAGCGCGCTTTCCACTCTTCGGCGGAGACCTGGTCTTTTACTGACAGGTTAGCCTGATCATCCATGTAAACCTCCCGGGGATTGTTTTTATCGCCAACGCCACAGAATTGCTCCGGATCCGTCACAGGTCAAACAGGGCAACTTCGACCTTAGCGCGACTCATACGATATGACCCCCTATGCTTGTTCTGCATTGATATCAAAACAATAAAAGGAAGACTTGGGGATTCACTCACGAATCCAACACTGTGAGCACCGCCCTTCACAGCCGGATTAACAAGTTTTCAAGGCGTTTCTGTCTTCATACAGACTGACCACAACCCGCAAGCCGCGATAAAGATGAACATTAATACTGCGGAAACCCTAAACACCCTGGCCAGACTCAAGGACCCGGGAAAGCGCAAAGAGCTGGCTCTGGGCATTACGGAACTGTGCCTGGCGCAACCGCTTGCGCCCCGGACCGAGCCTGTGGCCGGCGACCTTCTCGTTACATTGTCGAGCAAGGCCGACGATGAAACCAAGTCGGTCATCGCCACCAAGCTGGCCAATTGTGACTGGGCACCGCACGCGGCCATCCGCTTTTTCGCCTTCGAACCGATCGAAATCGGCGCAGTGATCATCAAGAAGAGCGAACGGTTGACGGTGAAGGACATGGTCGAACTGGCCGAGACCGGGACGACGGAACACCGGCGCCACCTGGCCATGCGTCCGAACATCTGCCTGGCGATCACCGACACCCTGGCCAAACCGGGCGAGGCCGTCGTGCTGCGCGCCCTGGCCAATAACGACACGGCCGAGATTTCCGAGAATACGCTGGGCATCTGCATGACGGTTGCCCGCGATCACCCCAAACTGCGTGAAGCGCTGGCCCGGCGGCATGATTTGTCGACGGAATACGCTACCCAGCTGTGCATCATGCTGCCGGAGAACTGGCGCGAGGAACTCTATCGCCGCTTTGGCCTGGACAAGGACAAGGTCGAGAACCTGACGGTGAAAGCCGCCCTCGGCGCCACGCCGGAAGATGTCGACCTGGCCGCGGCCAAGACGGTGGCGGACGCCGCAGAAGCCGGCAAGCTGACCGGTGAATTTGCCCTCGACGCGGTGAAACGCGGCGACCAGGCCGTTTTCGACCACGCCATCGCCCACCTGTGCGGGGTCAAGGCCTCGCAATGGCGAGTCGCCCTGGCCATGAGCGGCGTCAAGGCAGCGGCCATGGCCTGCCAGGCCGCCCATCTCGACCGGACGGCCTACCCGATCATCCACAAGGCTCTGCAACGGGCTGGCCGGATGCACCAGTCGCTGGAAGGCGATGCGATGGCTGCGGCTGCCAATGTCTTCCGCATGTACGGCGCGGAAAAGGCGGCGAAGGTCTTGCGTCAGATGGGAACCAGAGCTTGAATAAAGACTTGTTCGACCAAGTCTTTGCAAGAGCCTCCCCATCACTGAACCGATTGCCTTCCTGGCCAGCCCCCGACCTGAAGCCAAGGCCGCCAAAGCGCGCCTGGAGCGCCATTATGGCTGCGTGCCGATCGAGGAAGCGGAGACCATTATCGCCCTGGGTGGTGACGGTCTCATGCTGGATGCCCTGCACACATCGCTGAAAACCGGGGCTCGCGTTTACGGGATGAATTTCGGTTCTGTCGGCTTCCTGATGAACGAGTTCCAGGCCGACGGCCTGCTGGAACGCCTGGCCTCCGCCGACCCGGTCCGCATTCACCCGCTGCGCGTGACCGGAGAGGATATTCACTGCAACCCGTTCGAAGCCTTGGCCATCAACGAAGTCTCTCTGCTGCGGGAAACCCGGCAAACCGCCAAGATCAAGATCATGATCGATGGCCGCGACCGGATGGGCGAGTTGCAGGCGGACGGTGTCCTGGTCGCCACGCCGGCCGGCTCGACAGCCTATAATCTGTCGGCCCATGGCCCGATCCTGCCGCTGAACTCGAAAGTCCTCGCCCTGACCCCGATCAGCGCCTTCCGCCCGCGCCGCTGGCGGGGCGCCCTCCTGCCCTGCACGGCCCGGGTCGGTTTCGAGATTGTCGAACCGCGCCATCGGCCCGTATCGGCCGTAGCCGACAATCGGGAGTTCCGGGAAGTCGCCCGGGTCGATATCGAAGAAGCCAGCGACGTCACCATGACTTTGCTGTATGATGAAGGTCGAGACTTGGCGGAGCGTATCCTCACCGAACAGTTCGAATCCTGATCTCGCTTAGGCTGGTGTTAAGCAAGCTGCGCTAGCGTTCAGGCAGGATTTTCGGATTGGACCGGCCTCACAATGAGCTGCACTGGCACCACAAAGGACATCACCCGTTTGCGGGTCCTGCTTGTCGATGACAATGCAGCCCTGCGCGGTGCCCTGCGCGTAACGCTGCAAGCCTTTGGCTGCGCCGAGGTGCTCGAAGCCGACACGGTGGATCGGGCGCTGGACGTCATGAAAAGCAAACCGGTCGACCTTCTGATCACCGACTGGAAGATGAAGCCGCGGGACGGACTGGACCTGGTGCGCACCCTGCGACGCTCGGCCACCAGTCCGGCGCCTTTCCTGCCCATCATCATGCTGTCGGCCTATTCCCGCGAAGACCGGATCACCGAAGCCCGGCAGTGCGGTGTCGACGCATTCCTGATCAAACCTTTCACGGCGGCCTCCCTGGCCTCCGTCATCCAAGAAACCTTGAGCCAGACCAACCAGGACGATGCGCACAACGCAACGGACCTGGCTTGCACGAACTAAGAGGAATCACTCCATGGCCAAGCAAAATGATGTCGAAGTGATTTCGGTCCCCAACCTGCTGCAAGCCAAGGTCGGCGGTCCGATCAGCCAGGGCGACCTGCACATGATCGAAAAGGCCGAAGAGGCCCTGAAGGATCTGCGGGCCGATTTCGGTGGCTGGCTGGAAGAAGAAGTCCAGAAGCTCGAAGCCGCCGCCGCCGAGGTGAAGACCAAGGGGCTCAAAGGCGATGAAGGCGAGAACCTCTTCGTTCGCGCCCATGACCTGCGCGGCGTCGGAACGACCTATGAATTCCCGATCATCACCCGTCTGGCCTCGTCGCTGACCAAGATGATCGACCTGCCGGAAAAGCGCCAGAAGGCCCCCATGCCGCTGGCCCTGGCCCATGTCGGCGCGATCCGCGCAGCCCTCAGCCAGAACATCCGGGACGAGAATGATCCGGTAGCTGCTGAGCTCGCCAAGGAACTGGAAAGCCAGTCCCTCGCCTTCGCCCAGCCCTGGGAAGACTGAGCGGGCCGACCAATCCCCAACAAAAAGGCCGCCTTACCGGGCGGCCTTTTTCGTGTCTGGCAGAAGGGTGTGCCTCAGCTGGCCTGGGCCAGCTCGGCCTCGTCGCTGTCCAAGCGGGACAGGATGTAATCGACATCGGCTTCCGGCAGCCCCTGGAAGCGGGTGATGGCCCGCTCCGCCAGAACCCTGCGATAGTGGGCGCGTCCAGCCTCATCCTGCGGCAGCTGCATGGAATGGATCACATCGAGACAGGCCCGGATGGCCGGATAAAGACGCGGCGGCATGCCGGTCCGGTCATAAATGGCGCGCAGGCCCAGTGGCCCGGCATCGTGTATGAGCAACCAGGCTTTGGAATGGGCTACGCCAGCCAATTCGGCGAAGGCGTGCTCCAGAAACGCCACATGGCCCCGCATAAGGGCCCGCAGGATCAGCGACGGCGTCAGCCGCGCATTCATGCGCAATTGCTGGACGAAATGTTTGGGATCCTGCGCAAGCCCGGCCTGATCGACCAGGTCGACGGTTGCGCGTTCCCGCATGCCCTCGGCGATCTCCACCGCCAGTTGGGGCGGAAGCGCATGACGCGTCACAAGGCGCTGCATGGCGGTGTCGGAGATATGGGCGATCAAGCGTTCCGTGATGTCGAGCGGCAGGTGCGAGCGTGCCACGAAGGCATCCATCACCTCAGCATTTTCGCAGAAGTCCGCGAAGGCACGCTGATAAGCCGCCGGATCGAACCGGGCCCCGTCATTGGCGGCCGCCGTGCTGACAGCTGCGCGGTCGCCGGAGTCCAGCAGGCGATGCACGATCGGTTCCGACACGTCGGCACGGGAGGCCACGGCACAGCGTTTGACGGTGTCGGCCTTATTGAGGACCGCCATCAGGTCTTCATCCTCAAGGACCGGTGAGTCCTCGATCACTGGCAGGGCGACCGTATCCACGTCCATGGCCAGACGAATGGCGATTTCGCGCGGCAGGTTGGGAGACTGGCGAAGCGTCACTGACAGGGCGCGGCGCACCAGTTCGGCCGCATCGGTGGCGATCAGCTCCAGCACGCTCCGGGCGGCATCGCGTTCGGTCTGGGTGAGATTGGGCGAATCCATCCGCCGGCAGACCTTCCGCGCGGCCATGGCCCTCACTTCATCGCTCTCGCCCTTGATGAGGCGGCGAATGTCGTCCTGGGTCAAACGGTTACGCAGCGCTACGACGCTCATCTCACTATCATCTCATTGTTTTGCAAGGCGGACACTAGGTCTCACATGCTTAACGAAAGCTTGCCGAACCGCGCCCCTGATCAGGAATTGCGACGACGGGACGCGGCCTGCGGAGCCTCCAGAGAGGCCAGGATTTCCACGACGGTCGGCGACAATTCGCCCGTGCCGATCTGGTGACGAACCGGGGCCATGACGGCATTGCGAACCGGGGAATACCGGCCTGTCAGACGCACAGTCTGCGCATCATTGGCACCACTGGCTGCATGGGAGGGCATCACGGGCGCATCGCCCCGATGGGTCAGGACGGCCAGGACTTCCTGGGCCGAGCGGGCCTGTCCGCCCTCATAAAAAATGGCACGATTGGCCCGGGCGGCGGCGGGAAACAACTGGTCCGCCCGCTGGGACGGATCCGATTGCGCGGCCTCGATCAGACTGGCTGCTCCCTGGGCACCGAGGAAGTGGGCGGCATAGAGCTCACCCGAGGTGGCTTCGCGCCCGATACGGCTCTGGATCACGCTGGCATTCTCAGCTGCCAGCTCGCCGGCCATTCGGGCCGAAGCCTCGGCGTCAAAGCGCAGATCCAGGATTTGCTGACGCTGGACCGGATCGGAAACGACAAAACGGCCCGACTCGTCCCGCGTGATCGCAGACGCGGCGTCCGCATAGCCATGATCAGCCCCGCGCCGCTGCATCACGCCCAACCAGGTCTGCTCGATGAACTGGAACAGGCCGGATGCGCTGGACGTGCTGGCCTCGGCGCGGACATCGAAATTGCTTTCGCGCGCCGCCGTCTGGAGCAGATAATTGAAATCCGTGCCGGTTTCCTGCGCCGCCTGGCGCAAGGTCCGGGTCATGAAGTCCTGGCTGGGGTTTTCGACGGGACTGACCACATCGCTCTCCGGAATCACTGGATCGAATCAGGGCAACAGAGTCGCGCCATCATGGCTAATCCCGCGTTAACATTCGGCCCGGGCCCTGATATCCTCCGACGCGAGGGATGCTAGGAGTTTGATAGTGATGAAACATCCGATCTACATCGCCATGGCCACCGCAGCCCTGCTCGGGGTGACAGCCTGTGCCAGCACGCCATCGGAGTCCCGCTCCTCGGTCCGCGTGGTCAATGTCAACGGCTACACTATTCTGGACCGGGAACATGTCCTCCTGAACGGCGGGGTCAGCCGGCATTATCTCGTGACCCTGCGCAACCGGTGCTCGGGCCTGAATTTCGGCATCCAGCTGGCCACCAGCTTCCCGTCCACCGCGACGCTCTACTACCCGATGAACGAGCATATCGTGCTGGATGATGGTCGCCGCTGCTATATCGAGACCGTCGAGGCGGTCGAGAGCGAAGAGGCCGCCCAGGCCCTTATCGCCGAGCGGGCAGAGGCCGAATCCAATGACGCCGGGGGCTGAGCCGATCGCGATATTTTGGCTTAAAGCTTGACGGGCACACCCGCATCCTTGCAATCTACAGGTTGAGGGAACAAGGAGAGGTGCTCATGAAATACGCGATTATGGCTGCCCTGGCGGCGGCGGGAATGACGGGTGCAGCCAGCTGGGCCAGCACGCCTGAAGACGCGCCGCAGTCGATCCGGCTGTTCAACATCAACGGTTATTCTGTCCTCGATGAGGAGCATGTCCTGCTGCGTGGCGGCGGGCGCAAGCGCTATCTGGTGACACTGACCGATCGCTGTCAGGGCCTGGATTTCGGGATTCGCATGGCGACCAGCTTCCCGTCCTCCACGACGCTGTACCATCCGACGATGGAGTATATCTCCAGCCCGAGCATCGGGCGCTGCTACATCGATACAGTGGAAGAAGTGGAAAATGCTGACGCGGCGCGTGCCCTGATCACGCAACGCGCCGAGGCCGAAACCGAAGCTGACGCCCAGGACAGCTGACCCCAACACCTCGACAACCCCATCCGAACGGCCGGAGCCTTGCTCCGGCCGTTTTGCTTTGCGCCGGCCCCATCGGACACGGCGCTGGCTCGGGGCGCGCTCACCAGACTTGGGACGAAGGAAATTCGCGCAGACTAGAGCGCCAGCTGGGCGGCGAACCAGTCACGCACCCGGTCCGGCGCTTCCATCGGCGCCAGATGCCCTACCCCGTCCATCCGGGTGAGCGAAGCGCCCTGCCCGGTCAGCGTGGCGGGACGGATAACGGTCGAGCCGTATTCCGCCTTCAGGACCGACGCCCGCGACGCGGCCTTGCGGGCCGCCCGGGCAATGTCATGGCCTTGGGCCTCGTAATTGGCCGCTTCCCAGGCCGGGTCACAGGACAGCGCAATCGTCCCGTCCGCCTGCTCGGACAGACCGTCCTGCAGATAGGCCTCCAGCATGCCCGGGGCCCAGCGTTTGAAGGTCGGGTGGTTGGCATAGCGGGCCAGCGCTGCCGCGCGGTCCGGCCAGCCATTGCGCCGCCGGCGCGCCTGGCGCGCAATCGGCATCCGGTTCTTGAAAAAGGACCGCAGCGGACCACCGAACACCCAATAGGCCGAAGGCGGCATCACCACCGGCTCGATCAGGACCAGGCGCGGCACGACATCCAGCTTCGAGGCCGCCAGAAGCGAACTCACCGCCCCCATGGAATGCCCGGCCATGATGTCCGGCTGGCGTCCCAGCGTGCCGATCAGCGCAAGGAGGTCGCGCGCATAGATATCCCAGCTGCGATGCGTGTCGGGATTGGCCTGCAAGCGTGTACGCCCATGCCCGCGCAAATCCGGCACGATGATCTCGTAGTCACGCGCGAGGGGCGCGAGGAAGGGCGTATAGGCCGAGCCGCAAAACCCGTTGGCATGCGCAAAGAGCAGGACCGGCTTGCCCGGATTGGCCCAGCGCCGCACCGCCATCTCGCCATCGGCGAGCGCGATGAATGTCTCTTCCGGTTCGATGACCTGACCGTCCATGCCGACCTCGCTTGTCTTGCGGTCGAACCTAGCGTGGCTGGCACAGATCGCCACTGGCGATGTCAGAATGCGGGGTATGCGTGGGATGCAATCTTGGGAGAACGCATCTATTTTAAGGTGCAACAAAACCAACCACCAATAATAGAGCGATGCGTATGGCCAAACCCATTTCGCCCAAGGTTGTGTTTCTTGATCTGGTTCCGATCGGCTCGAACCTCGTGCTCATCGGGGCGTCATACCGGATGCTCCAGAGCTTGTTCGCATCCTCGATCCTGACTTGCTATCTCGTGGCGGCCCTCATGCTCATTGCCACGATTGTGAGCCTCGTTGCCCTGACGCTGCACGAAACAACATTAAGAGAAACCCTAAGGGTTTTGAGCATTCAGAGCTTTTTGCTGATAATCGGCTTCGCGGCCATCCACTTGGGAGCCGGGCTGAAAGGCGATGCCGAGCCCATCGACTTGTGGGATGCGCTCTATTTCTCGATCGTCACCTGGACAACGCTCGGCTATGGGGACTTGCAGCCACAAGACGGGCTGAGAGTTCTCGCCTCACTCCAAGCCGTGATCGGCTATCTGTTCCTGGGGGTCGTTGTGGGACTGGTCGGCGCAGCTTTTAACCCGCCGAAGCAATCATAGACAAAATTACGGCACCAATAGCCGGAGAGAGTCCCGCCAAAACGAGCGGAATCCTGACGCGATGGTTGCGATCAAAAATCCAAGCGATCATGAACTCCTCCCTTCTCCGTTCACAGATATAGGCTAGCGCCGAATGATGTTCAAATCATGATCCGGCATTCCAGGCACTGAAGAATGGAAAATGGTACCGCCTCCCCGGTTCGAACGGGGGACCTCTAGATCCACAATCTAGCGCTCTAACCAACTGAGCTAAGGCGGCACGCGGCGCGAGGGCAAAGCACCTCGGCGTAAGGCGCGGGAAACTAGCGCCAGTCCGGGTGACTGGCAACCGGCTTGTCAGCGGTTTTGCAGCCCGATCTGCGCCCCCTCACCGGTCGCCCGTCAAACCTTGGACTCCTCAGACATAGCCCCGGTCGCGGATATGGGCACGCATGGCCGCGATCCGGTTGTCGTCGGAGGGGTGGGTCGAGGTGAACTCGGCCACATTATGGGTGTTCATCGCCGACATGCCGACCCAGAAATCGACCGCCTGGCGCGGGTCGTATCCGGAGCCGACCATGTAATCGACGCCGAGCCGGTCGGCCTCATACTCATGTTCGCGCGAATACGGCAGGATCACGCCGAGCGTGACGCCCATGCCAAGCGCCGCGCCGATATCGTCGGAATACTGGGCGTATTGCGTGTTGGACGACCCCAGCGCGCTGGTCAGAAGCGAGACGCCCATCTGGGCGGCCATCTGCTGGCTGGCCCGTTCGGCGGAGTGGCGGCCGGCGACATGGCCGACCTCATGCCCCATCACGGTGGCGAGATGGTCATCCGTCTCCATGATGTCGAGAATGCCCTTGTAGAAGCCGACCTTGCCGTTCGGCAGGACCCAGGCATTCACCGTATCGCTGTCAAAGACGACGAATTCCCAATTGTGATGGGTCTGGCCGGAGGCGCGTACAACGCGCTCGCCAACCCGTTGCAAACGGCGGGTATAGGCCGGATCGCGCAAGACGCGTTCGCGGCGCAGACTGTCCTGCCAAGCCTGATCGGACAGCTGGGCCAGCTGACCGTCGGACACCAGCATGAGCTGGGACCGACCCAGGGCCGCATTGTCGGCGCAACCGCTGACGAAAGGCACAACCGTTCCCGCGGCCAGGCCAATGATGAGCTCACGGCGATGCATGAGTGACAGGGTGGATTTCTTGTCCGGCATACCACCTTCCCCTTTGGTTTTCCGACACAATCGGGATTAGACTAAACCAGAAGTGGGCGTCCGTCTCGCCAAGAAACCGATAAATACGCCTGCTAGACTGCGTTGGAATCGCTGGATGGAGCTCTCCCCATGAAACGCCTGGGTCTCGGCCTGCTTGTTGTCGTCGGTGTCCTCATCGCCGCCCTGTTCATCCTGCCGGCCATCATCCCGGCCGCGGCCTACAAGGACCGGGTCGAGCAGGCCGCCAGCCAAGCCTTGAACCGGGACATCGTGCTGGCGGGCGATGTCCGCCTCACCCTCTTCCCGCGTGTGCAGGTTCAGGCAGACAATGTCTCCATCGCCAATGCCGACGGGTTCGGCGAAGACGCCTTTGCCGAAATGACCCAGATGCGGGTCGGGGTGGAACTCCTGCCCCTCCTGTCACGCCGGGTCGAGATTACCGAATTCGTGCTGGTCGAACCGGTCATCCGGCTGGAACAGCGCGGCGGCGCCAATAACTGGACCTTCGCGTCGGACGAAGCCGCCCCGGCTCCGGCATCGAGCGCGTCCGGCGGTTTTGTCCGACAGCCGGGCGCCCTGCCGATCGAAGCGAGCTTCGGTGATGTGCGTATCGAGAATGCGGAAATCCATTTTTCCGACGGCACGCAGAGCCAGAACATTACCGGTCTGAACCTGGCCATCGCCCTGCCCTCGCTGGATGAGGAAACACGCATTGAAGGCTCCCTGGCCGCCAATGGCGAGGCGCTGGAGTTTGATGCCACGCTGGGATCGATCCGGGACTTCTTCGAAGGCCGGGCCACCCCGATTGCGCTCAATCTGGGCGGCCGCCTTGTGGATCTCGGCTTTGACGGCGAGATTCCCGAGGGCGAGGCCATCGCCTTGGCGGGTGACATCCGCGCCGACATCCCGAACATCCGCGCCCTGGCCGCCTTTGCCGGCGCCGAACTGCCGCCGGGCGACAATCTGGAACGCTTTTCCACGCGGGGCCGGATTTCCGGCACGACCTCGCAACTGGCCCTGACCGCCGAAAGCCTGCGTCTCGACGACATCACGGGCTCCGGCGGACTGACCGCGGACCTGTCCGGCGCCAAGCCGCGCATCACCGGCGCGCTGGACCTGCCGGCGCTCAACGTCACGCCCTACTTGCCGGAAGCAGCGGACGAGGCTCCGGCCTCCGGCAGTGGCGTGCCGCCCTGGAGCGAGGAAGAAATCGATCTGGCCGGGCTGGGCTTGGTCAATGCGCAGCTTGACCTGACCGTCGGCGAGTTGACCTATCGGGATATCGAGGTCTCCGACGCGGCCCTCAATGTGGTGCTGGAGAATTCCCGTCTCGTCGCCCGCCTGCAGCGGATCTCGCTCTATGAGGGCCAGGGCGCCGTCACCATCATCGCCAATGCCCGCTCGGCCACGCCCAGTTTCTCGTTGGAAGCCAGCCTGGACGGTCTGGACGCCTACCCCTTCCTGCAGGCCGCGGCCGGGTTTGAACGCCTGCAGGGTACGGGCTCGATGGGCCTGAATTTCAACGCGACCGGCAGCAGCCAGGCGGCGATCATGAGCTCGCTGGACGGAAACGGCACTTTCAACTTCGCCGATGGCGCCATTGTCGGGATCAATATCGCCCAGACGATCCGCAATGTGTCCGGTTTCCTCAATCGCGATAATGCCGACAGTGCGGACACCTCGACCGAGGACAGTGAGTCGGCAGAGACGGGCGAAACCCAGACCACAGACTTCACCAGTCTGGGCGGCAGTTTCACCATCGTCGACGGCCAGTTGAGCAATCAGGACCTGCTGATGCTGTCCCCGCTCCTGCGTGTGGAAGGCCTGGGCAATGTGAACCTGCCCGGGCAGAGCGTGGACTATCGGCTGCGCCCCCGCGCCGTCGCCTCGATCGAGGGCCAGGGTGGCGCCAGCGATCTGCAGGGCGTGATCGTCCCCATCCGGATCCGCGGCGGGTTCAATGATGTGTCCATCGGCGTGGATACCGAAGCGGTCGGCCGGGCCCTGCTGCAGGGTGCGTTGAACAATGCCATCGGCGGCGATGGTTCACAGAGCCTCGAGGACACGGCGCGCAATGCGCTGAGGGACGCGATCGGACTGGGCGGTTCGGACACGTCCGATGACGGAACGGATGAAGACACGCAAACCGATCCGGCCCAGCAACTCCTGCAGGGGCTTCTGAACTCGCGCCGGTCGCGTGATACTGAACCGGACGAGGAGACCACTGACGAGGGTCCGAACTGATCCCGTCCAGGAGAATGAATGGGGAATGAACCCCTTGCTGAACTGGCATTCAGCCAGTCTGGGGTATCCGTGCAGACAGATAACGGCCTGCACGGAAAAAGAGGACGACTGATCATGCGCAAGTATCTGACACCCATCGCGGCCCTGCTGGCCAGCGGCTTCGCTGCCGCAACGGCATCCGCCCAGGAGATCATCCTGTTCGATGGTCCCAATTTCAACGGGCAGCAGGTGCGTGTGACCGGCGATGTCCGCAATCTGGATTCACGCGGTTTCAACGACCGCACCTCCTCTTTCCGCGTCGTCCGCGGGCAGTGGGAGCTGTGTCAGCATGATGATTACCGCGGCACGTGCATCACCTATTCGGCGGATGGACGCAATCTGGGCCGGATGGACAACCAGATCACCTCCCTGCGGCCGATCCAGCCGGGTGGCCATCGTCCCGGCGGCGGCAGCCGCCCGCGCGGTGAAGCCATCACCCTGTATTCCGGTCCGAACTATACCGGACGTTCGGTGACGCTGTCGGTCTCTTCGCCGGATCTGCGCCAATACAATTTCAACGACCAAGCCCGCTCCATCCAGCATTCCGGCCGGCGCGCCTGGCGGGTCTGCCAGCACGCCAATTTCGGCGGTGCCTGCATGCAGGTGGATGGCGACATTGCCAATATCGGCGGAGGCATGTCGGCAGAGATCTCTTCGGCCGAGCCGGATTATGGTGCCCGCCCGGGCCGCGGCGACCGCAATGACCGTCCGCGCAATGGTGTCTTCCTCTATGACGGGGTGAGCTTCCAGGGCCAGCGCGTCGATGTCTCCACTGACACGGACAATCTGACCCGGATGGGCTTCAATGACCGGGCTGACAGCCTGATCGTGGCCCGCGGCGAGACCTGGGTGGTGTGCGAAGACGATTACATGCGCGGCCGTTGCCAGCGTGTGCAAGGCGAAGTGCGCGATCTGAGCGCACTGGGCTTGCGCAACCGGATCACCTCCATGCGCCGTGTCGATGGCAACTGGAATGGCGGTGGCTATCCCGGTGGTGGCTGGGATGATGGCGGCTATCGCCGCAGCGTGGCCCTGTTCGCCAGCCCCAACTTTTACGGCCAGAGCATCGAGATCGACCGCGATGTCCGCAATCTGCGCGAATACCGCTTCAATGATGACGCCATGTCCATCCAGATCCCGCGCGGCCAGCGCTGGGAAGTCTGTGATGACAGCGATTATCGCGGCCGCTGCCAAGTGCTCGACGGGGATGCCAGCAATCTGGGCCGCTTCGGCCTGGCCAACCGGGTCTCGTCCCTGCGTCGGCTCGACGGCCCGTCGGGCGGCTATCCGGGCGGCGGCTGGAGCCGCGGCGGCGAGATCATCCTCTATGACGGGTTCAGCCAGACCGGCCGGTCTGTCCAGATTGAGGACGAGGTCTACAATCTGGAACGCTTGGGCTTCAATGATCGCGCGATGAGCCTAGAAGTCCGTGGCTATGGCCGCTGGCTGGTCTGCGAAGACTCCAATTTCCGCGGCCGCTGCGAGGAAGTCTCCGGCGAAGTGGACAATCTCCACCTCCTGAACCGGGAAATCTCCTCGGTCCGCCGCATCGACTACTAGGGCCGACATCGGGCCAGACAGGGGCTGCGTGGCACGCGCTGCGCAGCCCTTTTTTGTGCTGTGCAGGAATCCTGCGCGCACCCCCTTGGGTCAGCCGCCAATCCCGCGTATATTTAGTTTCATATGAAACTAGTTGATCACTGGATGCCGCACCATGCCCGTCAATGATCCTGTTGTCGCCGAACAGACCCCGGCCGCCGATTTTACCATCGACCAGAAATGGGACCTCTACACACCGGAGGAACACGCCATCTGGACCACGCTCTATGAGCGCCAGATGGGCGTACTCAAAGGGCGCGCGGCACCGGAACACTTCCGCGGACTGGAACTGCTCAATCTCAATGAGGGTGGCATCCCGGACTTCCGCCGGGTCAATGAGAAGCTGGAGAAGCTGACCGGCTGGACCGTTGTGACGGTGCCGGGCCTGATCCCAGAAAAAGAGTTCTACGAGCATCTGGCCAACCGTCGCTTCGTCTCCGGACGATTCATGCGCGATGGCGAGAAGCTGGACTATCTGCCCGAGCCCGACATCTTCCATGACGTGTTCGGTCATGTCCCCCTGCTCACCCAGCCGGTGTTCGCCGACTACATGCAGGCCTTCGGTCAGGGCGGACTGCGCTCGCTGGAGTTCGACACGATCAAGAACATGGCGCGCCTCTACTGGTATACGGTGGAATTCGGCCTCATCAACACGCCGGAAGGCCGGCGCATCTACGGGGCGGGCATCGTCTCTTCGAAAGCGGAAAGCATTTTTGCGCTGGAGGCCCGCTCGCCGAACCGGATCCATTTCGATCTCGAACGCATCATGCGGACCGACTACCGCTATGACGACTTCCAACAGTCCTACTTCGTCATCGACAGTTATGACGAGCTGATGGAAGCGACCTATGCCGATTTTGAGCCGATCTATGAGCGTCTGCCCAAAATGCCGGAACTCGCCGCCAGTGATGTCCTGGAGACCGACAATATCTACACGCGGGGCACGCAGGAATATGCCAGCGCCGGCGGTTTGACCGGCCACGCCGTCGCTGTCTGACGTTCAGGCCGCCGCGCTGCTGGACAGGACGAGGTGGAGCTTGCCATCGCGGTCTTCCAACTCGAACACGCTAAGGCCTGACAGGGTTTCCTCGAAGACGGGACGCGTCACCGGTTTGACGATGTAGAAGCTCGCCCCGGCTTCACGACACTTGGCCTCAACCTCCGGATTGCGCGTTCCGGAATAGACCCCCACGGCTCCGTCACGGATCAGGGGTTCGGTCCGGGCAATGAAGTCCACAGCATCATGCCCCGCCAGAGACAGGTCTGAGAGCACCATGACGGGAATGCCCGGGGTGGCGCCCAGCCAGTCGAGCGCGTCTTCCGGACGCGTAAACGCCTGGAACTCAAAATGGATACCCGCGTCCTCGAGATCGGCCCGGAACAGGAAATGCTCGTCCGGATCATCGTCCACGAGAACGATTGTCACACTCTGGCGATCACTCAATCTGCCACTCCCCGGCGAAATTGAAGCGCGAAAACTATCACGATTTTCGGGTTTGGATAGTGACCACGTCCCCTCGGCCCGAAAGGCCTTGCCTGGCGGGCCTTTCGCGCATCAGGCCCTCTGGAAGGGATAATAGCCGCCACCCAATTCCAGAATCTGCGTCAATGCGTCCAATGCCTCGCGGGATTCGACCAACAGGGCCGGATCAGCCAGGTCATTCGGACCCAATTGCTCGCGATAATGCCGCTCGGCCCAGGCGACGAGCTCCGGATACAACGCATCCGACATCAGGGCCCGGGGCGTCACCGCTGCCAGTTCCTGGTCCGTGAGCACCACACGCAACCGAAGACAGGCCGGACCGCCCCCATTGCGCATGGACTGGCGGACCTCGACGAACTCCACCCGGCCGATCGGACCATTGCCCACCGTCATGGCCGAACAATAAGCCTGGGTGGATGCCGTTTCTTCGGTCTCTTTGGGAGCAATCAGCACGAGACGATCTTCCCCGGGCCATTCCAGCAGCTGGGAATTGAACAGATAGGACGTGATGGCGTCACTGATCGGCACCTCGGCTTGCGGTACTTCCACAAAGTCCGGCTCGAACAGACCGTCGGCCGCCCGACGGATCGCCTCCAGCGCGCTGTCCCGGTCGGCAAAGGCCAGTTCATGGAAGAAGAGCGTGGTCCGGGTGCCCACACAGACGACATCATTGTGGAAGGCACCGGCATCAATCGCCTCGGGCGACTGGCGCAGAAAGACCGTCCGCTTGGGATCCAGCCTGTGCGACCGAGCCACGGCCTGACAGGCTTCCAAGGTCTGACGGGCCGGAAACTTGCCGCTCCAGGCTTCGTCAGCCGTCCGGCCATACACGAAGATCTCGACGCCCTCCCCGCCCTGCTCGGCGCACAGGCGGACATGGTTGGCGGCGCCCTCATCGGCGAAGTCCGGCTGCATGGGCAGGACATCATGGACAGCGAACCGTCCGGTGTCCGCGAACGCCCAGTCCAGGGCGCGCTTGGTCTGCTCGCCCTCGATGGAGCGGTGCAGCGTCGTCAGAAGATTGGCCGGGGTGAAGTGAAGACGGCCATCCTTGGTATCCGCAGATGGTGACACGGTCGCGGCATTGGCGGCCCACATCGGAGAAGCCGAGCAGGCCTTGCGCAACAAACCGGGCGCAGATCTCCAAGCCGCCTCGATCACGGCCGAATCCGAGCCGGAGAAACCCGCACGGCGCAGCAGCGGCAGATAGGGGCGCTCATGCGGCGGCAGCAGGCCCTGTACCAG
This sequence comes from Maricaulis alexandrii, assembly GCF_005871165.1. GTDB lineage: Bacteria > Pseudomonadota > Alphaproteobacteria > Caulobacterales > Maricaulaceae > Maricaulis > Maricaulis alexandrii. The sequence continues at coordinate 57,032 of NZ_SWKP01000006.1, forward strand.
TCCGCTGTCGGCCAAGCGCTTCATCTTGGCGAGACCTTCCAGCACACCAGCGCGCGGCGACGAGACCAGGCCTTCATTGCGGGCGCTGGCCAGATTGCCGTCCGACAGGCCGCCATAATTGTGCGTCGGACCGACCAGCCCGTCGAAATTGGCCTCGCGCGCCATCAATCCACTCCCTTCACCGCCATGCGTTCCGGCTTCGGTGCGGCCTGGGTGGCGACCGGATAGGCGCAGTAGTCCGCGGCGTAATAGGCGCTCGGACGCAGATTGCCGGACTGGCCCGGTCCACCGAACGGCATGTTGGACGCGGCACCACAGGTCGGCCGGTTCCAGTTCACGATCCCGGCACGCGATTCCACCCAGAAACGCTCCCACAGGGCCTCGTCATCGCTGACCAGGCCGGCCGACAAGCCGTAGGCGGTGTTGTTGGCTGCCGCGATCGCGTCATCGAAACTGGCGACGCGCGTGACTTGCAGCATGGGACCAAAGACTTCCTCGTCAGGGACCTCCACGCCGGTCACGTCCAGCAGGCCCGGACGAATGAAGGCTTCGCCGAGCTCCGGAACGCGCGCGGCTTCCAGCAGCGGCTGCGCACCGCGCTTCACCAGATCGGTCTGGGCATCGAGCACGCCCTGCGCGGCTCGGGCCGATACGAGGGGACCGATGAACGGCTCTTCCTCGGCATCCCAGCGATCCAGGGTCAGCTGATTGGCAATGCGGATGATGGCCTCGACCACCGCCGTCCCGGCTTCGCCCTCCGGCAGGATCAGGCGACGGGCGCAGGAACAGCGTTGGCCAGCCGTGATATAGGCGGAATGAACCGCGATCCGGGCCACAGCCTCGGCGTCCTCGGCATCCCAGACGACCAGCGGGTTGTTGCCGCCCATTTCCAGCGCCAGCTGGATACCGGTCCGGCCGGCGAACTTTTCGTGGATGAAACGTCCCGTCGTCCAGGACCCGGTAAACAGGACCCCGTCCAGCTCGCCATGATCCAGCGCGGCGGCCCCGGTTTCCCGGGCGCCCTGGACCAGGTTGAGCACACCGGCCGGCAGACCGGCGGCTTCCCAGGCCTTCACCATGGCTTCGCCGACGCCCGGCGTGATTTCCGATGGTTTGAAGACCAATGTGTTGCCGGCGATCAGGGCCGGGATGATGTGACCATTGGGCAAATGGCCCGGGAAATTGTACGGGCCGAGGACGAACATCACGCCCAGCGGCTTGTGGGCCAGGCGGGCATGGCCGAACGCGGTATCGCTGACATGGCCGCCGGTGCGTTCCGTGTAGGATTTGATCGAGATATCGACCTTGCCGATCATAGCGCCCGCCTCGGCCAGGCCTTCCCAGCGCGGCTTGCCGGTTTCCCGGGAAATCAGCTCGGCCAGTTCGGGCTTGCGCTCTTCCAGGATGGATTTGAAGCGCTCGACAATGGCGATGCGATCGGCCAGCGGTGCCCGGCCCCAGGCCGGAAATGCGGCGCGGGCTGCCTGGAAAGCGGCATCGACATCGGCCGGAGCGGCCGCCTTGCCGGACCAGACCACGTCCTGATTGGCCGGGTTTTCCGATTTGAATTCCGCGCCGGCGCCCTCGCGCCACGCACCATTGATGAACAGCATGGGGTTACCTCTTGCGTCGCCAGAAGCGGGCCTTGTCGCCCTCGCGCAGGTCGAGTGCCTGCATGATATCATTGGAAACACCAAGCACATCGCCATCACCGATGGCGCTGACCTGGCAGGTCCGGAAATCCGGGAATCGATCCGTCGACAGGATCCCCTCCGCATTGCCGGGACCGGAGGCCGCTTTCACGGTCACTTCGCGGCTCTCACGCAGCGTCCGGACATTCTCTGTCCAGGTGGAGACCAGCGGCCCGCCGTCGAAAATGTCGACATAACGGTCATAGTGGAACCCCTCCCAGAGCAGAAGGTTATAGGCCCCTTCCCCTTGCTCGTGCGGCTTGCCGATCACATCGCGGACCTCCTGCGGCAGGAGATCGAGATAGATGAGATGCTGGGGCCCCAGGTCCAGAATGAACTGGTTGTCCGTGGCAGCTGACAGCCGGTCGGCATCGTCGAAATCCATCCGGAAAAAGGGCCGCGACACAGCGTCGAAGAAGGGCGAGGAACCGTCTTCCTTTACCACACCGCGCAATTCGGCCAGCACACGGTCGCCGAACCGGCTGCGATCCGCCGCGATCATCAGATAGCGCGACTGTGCGACCAAGCGCCCGGCCCCGGTCCCGCGCCCGGCCTCGGACACGAAAAGCGTGCCGACTTCGGAGGAACCGGCAAAATCATTCACCAGGAGCATGGCATCCATGTCGAAGCGGCGATCCGCCTCCGAGGAGTGCTGGGCCAGGGTGATGATCTTGAAGTCCCAATAGGGTTTGGAGACACCGACCATGGCCTTGATCGCGGAACACCCCACGATCCGGCCGGTTTCGGTATCTTCCAGCATCAGCTGGTAGGTATCCTCGGTCTGCCCCGGATCCGGGGCGCGGAATGCGGCCTCGGACTTTTCCAGACGCTCGGCCAGCACATCCGCCGGCACCGCCAGGGATGTAAATCCGGTTCCGGCTTCACCGGCCAGACGCACCAGATCATCGATGTCCGATGTCCGGGCTGCACGTACGATCAGCATTTGCCCTCCCCGATCGTGTTCAATCTTGTTGTTATCCCGAGCGTGCGAGCGCCCGCGCTTCACGCGCATCGAACTCGCCCCGGGCAAATTTCATCAGCAGAATGGCCGACAGTTTGGCGCGCTCGGCAAAGCTGGACAGCTTCACGATTTCACGGTCGGAGTGGATATCCGCCCCGCGCACGCCCAGCGTATCGACATTCGGACAGCCGGCGGCCCACAGATTATTGCCTTCGCAAACCCCGCCCGTGTCCTGCCAGCGAATATCGAGGCCAAGGGCCGTTCCGGCCGCGCGGGTCCATTCGAACATCTTGGCGTTGGCCGGGCTCATCGGCTTGGGCGGACGGGTGAAACCACCATGCAATTCCGCTTCGATCCCGTCGCGCACGCGGACTTCGTCCAGCAGTCGTTCCAGTTCCGCCTCGACCCAGATACGGTCATTCTCGGTCTGGACCCGGACATTGAAACGGGCCACGGCATTGTCGGGCACGACATTGGGCGGACCACCGCCATCAATGCGAGCCAGATTGAAGGTGACGCCCTCACGGCGGCCATTGAGCTCATCCAGCCCCAGACCGAACTGGCAGGCGGCAGCCAAGGCATTGCGTCCAAGATGATGCTCCCGTCCGGCATGCGCCGCACGGCCGGAGAGTTTCAGCGACCAATTGCCCGACCCCTTGCGCGCACCGGCCAGGGACCCGTCTGCCAGGGCGGGTTCGTAGGTCATGCCCAGGTCGGCCCCGGCCCCGAGTTCAGCCAGGATCGGTCCTGAACCCAGCGAGCCGATTTCCTCGTCAGGCGAGATGAGTACATCCACACCGATTTCGTCTTTCCAGGGCGAGCGCTCCAGGCCGAGCAGGCTATGCAGCATGACGAGGATACCGCCCTTCATGTCCGCAACGCCGGGACCATTGAGCGTGTCATCATCCCACATTTCCGTGGACTGGAAATGACTGTCGGCCGGAAACACTGTGTCATGGTGCCCGGTCATGACGATACGGATCGGCGCCTGCGGACGCAGACGGCAATGGAAGGACGGTGTGAAGTCCTGCTGGCGAACCGTGCCATCGGGATCGACGATCGTGGTCGGCGGCAGGTCGACGGACGAAATTTCTCCGCCCAGCTCCTCGAACGCCTCGGCAACAACGCCGCGCATCTGTTCCAACCCATCCGGGTTCCGGCTGCCGGAATTGATCGCGGACCATGCCTTGACGGTTTCGATCATGTGGTCGGACCGGCTGTCGATCCAGTCGAGCACGGCCTGTTCTTCGGAATTGATATCCAGTCTGTCCTGCATGGTTCAGTGATAGACCTTTAAAACAACCGGTCCACCCCTGCCGGCACCCGGCCTGCAGGGGTGGGTCCGTTTTTCCGGATCAGGCGTGTTCCAGCGCCTGTTTGAGATCAGCGATAAGGTCGTCAGGGTTTTCGATCCCGACGGAAATCCGCACCAAACCGTCCGAGAAACCCTGGCGCTTGCGCAGTTCGGGATCGACACCCCGGTGGGTCGTGGAGCCCGGGTGGCAGATCAGGGTTTCCGTTCCACCCAGGCTGACGGCCAGCTTCATCACCTGCAAGGCATTGAGCATGCGGAACGCCGCGCCCTCATCGGCGAGGTCGAAGGCGAATGTCGAGCCAGCCGAACTGGATTGGGCATGGAAGATGTCGCCATCGCGCGTGCCCTTCTCCAGGAAGCCCAGATAGCGCACACGATTGACCTTGGGATGGTCGCGCAGGAATTCGGCGACCTTGCGGGCGCCTAGCGCAGCCGCTTCCATGCGGATCTTCACCGTCTCCAGCGACCGCAGCAGCATCCAGCAGGTGTGCGGGTCGAGATTGGTCCCGAGATAGCCGCGCAGGCTACGCACTTGCGCCATGGCTTCCGCCGTGCCCGAGGCGGAACCGGCAATCAGGTCGGAATGACCGCCGATATACTTGGTCAGCGAATAGACGACGACATCGGCGCCCAATTCCATCGGCTTCTGGCCGACCGGTCCCAGGAAAGTGTTGTCGACAACGAGGAAGGGACGCTTGCCCTGCTTCTCGGCAATACGGTCGGCCAGGTCGCGACAGAATTTGAGGTCGACCAGGTCATTCGTCGGATTGGTCGGGGTCTCGGTATAAATGACCGACACCTCGCCCTTCGCCAGGGCCTCATCGGCGGCGCGTTCGATCTCGGCTTCACCGGCACCGGCAAAAAAGTCGACGGACTCGATTCCATAGTGCGGCAGGAATTTGCGGATCAGGCTCTCAGTACCGCCATAAAGCGGGGTCGACTGAAGGATGACGGAACCCGTATGGGCGAGCCCCATCAGCGTGGTCGAGATTGCGGCCATGCCGGACGAGAAGACACAACACTCATCGGCACCGTCATACAGGGCCAGGCGGTCTTCCAGCACTTCCATGTTGGGATTGTTGAAGCGCGAGTACATCAGTCCGGCGACTTCCGGGTCACCTTCTTCGGCTTGACCCAGCGTCACACGGAAAAAGGCCGCGCCGGCTTCGGCGCTCTCGAAGGCGAAGGTTGAGGTCAGGAAGACCGGCGGCTTGATCGACATTTCAGAGAGCTTGGGGTCATAGCCATAGCTCATCATCTGGGTTTCGGGGCTCAGCGTGTGGCCCGCCACTTCACGCTTGCGATACGGCTTGTCCGGCTTGCTCATGCTTCTCTCCCGGCTGAAGGGCGCGCTCAGCGCCCGGTCTTGTTGCTCTCATGCCGGTGTGTACCCGCCATCCGCGCGGGTCAAGCTTGCCCTCAGCACCGGGGCAAATGCGACCATTTCGTCTGCCGGACACCGGAAAGCGCGCACGGATATTCCAAAACTGCGCTTCCACTTGTCTGAACACCGCGCAAAAGAAATGCGGCCCGGCAAAAGCCGGGCCGCATCTTTTGGGTTCGCAATCGTTTCGACCTTAGTCGAGAACGATGACCACTTCCGTACGACGGTTGAGCGGCTCGCGGACACCGTCAGCGGTCTGGACCGCGTTACGGGTCTCACCATACGCTTCCATCGAGATCGTGGAGGCCGGAACGCCGAGGCGGACCAGTTCGTCGCGGACGACGCGAGCACGACGCTCGGACAGGCCGACATTGTAGGACGCAGCGCCCGAACGGTCGGTGAAGCCGGCGACGGTGACACGGGTCACGCCACAGCTACCACGCTGGCTGGCAGCCTGGGAGATCACGGCACGAGCCTGATCCGTCAGATCCGCACGATCCCACTCGAAGTAGACCGGGAAGCTCACATCGTCGCAAGCCGGCGGAGGCGGCGGCGGCGGCGGAGGCGGAGGCGGCGGAGGCGGCGGCGGGGGCGGCGGCGGCGGGGGCGGCGGCGGGGGCGGCGGAGCCGCGAAGGAGTACCGCAGACCAACCCAGGCCTCGTGACCCGCCAGCGAATCAACGCTCACGTTCGACACGTAATCCTGAGAGGACGCCGAGAAATAACGATATTCCGTGTCCAGGGTCAGACGCTCGGTCAGTTCCCAGCCCACACCGGCCAGAAGCTGCCAGACAAACGGGTTGTCGCTGTCTTGGACCAGAACATAGTCAGCCGGAGTCGGGGACGGCGGCATCGTGCCAGCGGACCAACCCGCGAGGGTGCCCGACACTTCGCTCAGACCGATACCAGCACCGACATACGGGTGATACCAACCATCCGGATTGAAATCGAAGATAGCGTTCGCCATCACCGACCAGATCTGGAAGTCACTCAGGCTGTTCTCGAAAGAGCCGATCGCACCGGTATCATTGTAGCGGTGGGCCAGTTCACCTTCGAGACGGAAACCGTCAGCCCACTCGTAACCGAGGGCCACGGCTTCACGCCAGTTGGAAGCACCATTGATTTCGCCATTGAGCGAGCCAGAGACGTCGGTGTCGCCCGGGCCGCCGTAACCGACGGAACCACGCACATACCAGCCTTCGTCAGCGAACGCGGGACCCGCTGCCAACAAGGCCCCGACGGCGGCCGCCGTAAAAAGCCGTTTTTTCATCATTCCCCCTCCGGAGGCGGAGGCCTCCTTGGTGTGACTGATCGCAATCGACCGAATGTCGACCACGAGGAATCACCCCTCGCGGGCGTTTCCTCCTCATTTCCCTACTACAATTACTCAGCGAGCGCTATAGCGATGACGGCGTTACGCCCCCTCAGGTGCAAAAAAATCGCTGCGTTGCAACGAAGTGACAGGCGTATTCGCTTTTGATCAAAATTCGGCCCAATCCATGAACGAAATCAGCTCACTATATAAGTGGCTCAATCCGGGGCTCTGACGGCACACCGCACAGGTGACCCCCTGGGTCGACCTCGCGGAAGGGTTGTGCGACCAAGCCGGAAGCGCTCAGCGCCGAACGGTATTGCCGGCGCGCGCAAGACCAGAGGGAAACGGCAAGCCCTGCCCTGAAAACGCGTCGTGCAAGGCGGCATAATCCGCGATGACCCGACCATCCCGTCGGTAGAGATCGTGCAGATAGCGAACGCGGCCATCAACATCCCCAACCACGGTCCAATAGGCGATATGGACCGGTATGCGCTGATCCAGCCAGACCACGGTCGGGCTCGATCCGGCCACAACATCATCGATCCGGGCGCGTGACCATCCATCCTGTCCGTTCAGGACCCATTCCGCGAGGGCCAGCGGGTCTTGCACCCGAATGCAACCGGCCGAGAAGTCCCGCCGTGTGCGGATGAAACGGTCCCGCTCCACCGTGTCGTGGATGTAGACATTGTGCCGGTTGGGAAAAATGAACTTCACCTCCCCCATCGGATTAGTCGGACCGGGCGGCTGCGACATCCGATAGGGCCAGTTGTTCCCCCAGCGGCTCCAGTCGATCTCATAGACCGAGATCGCGTCACCGGATGCGTTGAAAATCCGGAAACCGTACTGATCGACGATTGAGGGATTGCGCCGCATCGACTGGAAGCGCGACCGTGCCGATCCGGCCGGCAGTCCCCACCAGGGGTTCAGCACGATATACTGCATCTCTTCGGTGAATTCCGGCGTCGACGAGGCCTGTCCACCGATCATCACCTCATGCTCCCGGGCGAGGCGGCCATTTTCCCAGGCCTCCAGCCGGAAGTCCGCCAGATTGACCCAGATATGGCGATCACCCAGATCGCGGGTCCGCCAGCGACGCTGTTCCAGATTTGCCCGCAACTGGGCGATGCGCTGTTCCGGTGACACATTGAGTTGGCGCAGGGTCGGCTGGTCCAGCCGGCCGGTCGGCGAGAGGTTGACCCGCCCCTGATAGCGCCGGACCGCCGTTTCCAGGCGTGTGTCGTAGGGCGCACCGGTTTGCCAGTCGGCGAGAAGCAGCCCCTCTGCCGTAAGCCGGGCCCGCAATTGATCCACCCGCGGGCCGGAATCCCCGACGCGCAGCGATCCGCCGGGCGTGATTTCGGGCCAGATGGGCCGAAGCGCCAGAACCCGCAGCATTTCCGCGCGCAGGATGTCATAGTCCCTGACCTGCGGCAGACGTTCGGCAAAGACGGGCCAGAGATCACCGGCATCAAGCCCGTCCTGCAATCGGGAAACAAGATAGCCTGCTTCGCTGGCATATAGCCCGCGCACGCCATGCGTTTCCGCCTCCATCAGCCCGTATTCCAGCCATCCCGCAAAACGCAGCGCTGCCAGTCCCGCCAATTCGGCCCGCTGCGCGAACGGAATGGCCGGATCCAGCAGAGCCTCTGCCAGGCGTTCCTGGCCGGGCAGGCCGTGACTGGGCGCCTCCGCGAGAATGGCTGCCAGATCGGACAGGATATGCGGCGTCCAGCCGTTCAGCCGACCAGCCCAGCTGTCCAGCCGGACATAGTCGGGTCGAACAGGGACCGCAGTCGAATCAACAACTTCCTGCCCGCTTTCAGCCGGGTCCTGCCGAGCCATGACAGGCCCTGCGCCCAATCCGCAAAGCGTCAGCAAAATCAGCAGAAACTTCGACACACCCCCTCCAGCGCCCCCAACCCGGCCCTTGCGCCGGAAGCTTGCCAAAAGGTTAACCTTGTTTCCGGTCGGTTGAAAGCCACAAACCGGCCACCTTCCGCGTGTCGGGTGATCAGTCGCGATCGGACTCGGACGGGTCCGGCTCACCGACATCTTCCGCCATGATTTCGGCCAGCGACATCACCCGTGACCGGGCGCGCTCGATATAGGCTTCATTGTCGAAGACATCGATTTCGGAATCCCAGACCTCGAACAATTGCTGGAGGCTTTCCTCATCATGACGCGCAAAGGCGGCGGCCTTCTTTTCAGCGCGCTGGCGAGTCTGCCCGAGCACTTGCAGGGACTGGGTGCCCGCCTCCAGCGAGGATCCGAACATTTCGCGGATCGCGCTATCCGCTCCGGCAGCGCGCAGCTGGTAAACATGCTCCCGGCTGGCCGCGCGTGCGATCACATGAACATGCGGATGTCGCTGCTTGACGTGATGCACCAATTCCACGGCCCGCTCGCGATTGTCGGTACAGACGATCAGGAGTTTGGCACGGGCAATACCAGCGGCTTCAAGCAGGCCGGGGCGCAACACATTGCCGTAGTAGACCTGGATCCCGAACTTGCGGAGCCCGTCAATGTGCTCGGCGGAATTGTCCAGGACGATGGGCCGGATGCCGTCCATGACCAGGAGGCGATGCACGATCTGACCGAAACGGCCCATGCCGGCGATGATGACCGGTGCCTCCTCGTCGATCTCGTCCTCCATCGGTTCGGCGGCCCGCCGGGCAACGCGTGGTGAAACCACCCGCTCGAACAGGGTCATGATCAAAGGTGTCGCCATCATGGACAGGGCCACGACGAGGGCGGCGATGTCGGCAACCGGATCGGGCAGGACGTGCACACCCGTGCCGAAGGCCAAGAGAACGAAGCCGAACTCACCACTTTGCGCGAGGGCGAAGGTGAACAGCCATCGGGCTCTCCCTTTCAACCGGAAGAGCACAGCCAGGGCCAGCAGGATCAGTCCTTTGAGAGCGATCAGCCCGAGGGTCAGACCGAAGACGAGACCCGCCTCGGAGAACAGCAGGGCGAACTCCATGTTCGCGCCAACCGTTACGAAAAATACGCCCAGAAGCAGGCCCTTGAAGGGCTCCAGGTCGGAAACGAGTTCGTGGCGGTATTCACTTTCGGCCAGGAGGACACCGGCGAGGAAGGTTCCCAGCGCCGGCGACAGTCCGACGAGGCTCATCAGAACGGCAATACCGATAATGAGGAGAAGGGCCGCCGCCAGGAAGAGCTCGTGCAGGCCGGTGCGCGCAATGATGCGGAAGGCCGGACGGGTGAGATAGCGCCCCCCGACAATCACAACAGCCACAGCCGCCAGAGTCGCGAGGCCCTGAGCCCAGGCGGGCAAATGGGACAGGGGCGTGTCGCCGGCTCCTTGCCCGTCCGCCACAGCACCGGCAACCGACTCGGCACCGGGCATGGCCAGGAAAGGCAGGATGGCGAGCATGGGAATGACGGCCATGTCCTGAAACAGAAGAACGGAGAAAGCGGACTGGCCGCCTTCGGTCCGCAACCATCCTTTTTCGCCCAGGGTCTGCAGGACGATTGCCGTGGAGGACAGGGCGAAGATCAAGCCCAGGGCGATGGAAAGCCGCCACTCGATCTGGGCGAGCATGCACAGCAACGCAACGATGACAGCCGTGGCGACCACTTGCAGACCGCCGAGCCCGAACAGGCGCAATCGCAAATCCCAGAGCAGACGCGGCTGCAATTCCAGTCCGACCAGGAACAGCATCATGACGACGCCGAATTCGGCGAAATGCTGGACGTTTTCGGGATTGGATCCGACCCAGTCCAGCAGCGGCGCGATGGCAACACCCGCCAGGAGATAGCCCAGAACGGACCCAAGACCGAGACGATGGGCAATCGGGACAGAGATGACACCCGCACCCAAATAGATCGCCGCCTGGATCAGAAGGTCGTTCAAAGCCGCCGCCCCGCGCTTGATTTGCTGGTAGACCCCAGACCTAGCAGCGCCCTCGCCGCTTCACCAGCGTGTTTCGGAAAAAGACCGCACTTTTCCCGCGCATTCCTTTGAAATCCGTCACACGACCGGCCGCAACCGGAACGATCGGGCGTGCTAGTCAGCCTGACAGGCCAGAACCGGATCGAAGACGCTGGCCAGAGCGGGCTGGCCGGATACGATCAGATCGCGAATCCGACAGCGTTGCACACCGTCGATTCGATCATCAGCGGCGAGATCCGTCGCGATGCCGAGCGGGCTCTCCGTGCGCGAGAAAACCTCCGGTCCGCCATCCGCCCGCGTATCGAAACGCAGGGCCGCGCCCGTATCGGTCCATTGCGGCCACACCGGCCCCATGCCGATCCCGTCGCCTGGCTCTCCATGAGCCGCAAAATAGGCCCAATAGGCACCCATCGTATCCGCGAGCTCGATACGCGCCGCTTCGTTGCGGTCGGTGAACAGGACCCGGTCATAGGATCCGAACAGCTCGAAATGGTTGAAGACGAAGGGAATCTCCATGGCGTGCGAAGCCCCGAGCAAGGCGCCGGTATCCGTGACCAGAAAAGAACCGCCCTCATCCCAGTCAAACCGGTAGGACCACAAATCCTGGCGCCCATTGGCCGCCAGCCGGTTCAACAAACCGTCGACGGCATTATAGCGCCAATTGCGGCTGGGATATTCGACGGCCGCCTCATAGACGTCCCGGTCGCGCAGCCAGACCAGCGGTCCCAGGCGACGCGTCAATTGCGGATCGAAAGCCAGATAGAGCTTCATCTCGTCGCGATTGGTGCCGGTGATCAGCGGAACCTGTGCGAACCCGTCGGGGTCCTCGGCGGCGGCGAGAATCCCGCCCTCTCGCAGGGTGACGCCATCCTCGATCATGCGTGGCAGTGAGGTCAGCTCGCCTGCCTCATCCCGATAGGGCGCAAACACCGACTCCAACGGCACGGCACGCAGAACGTCCCCGTCCGCGTCAGGCCCCGCCATCGCTGCGGCAGCAGCCAGACCGGCCACGGCATCGGCTCCGCCCCCCTGTTCGGCGACCGCGAGCGGAACAGATGCGGTGCCGCCGCTTTGCATGATGGCCCGGTGGAACAGGCCGCGCGCCTGGGGCATCGCCATCAGACCGGCGATATTATAGGCGCCGGCACTTTCGCCAAACACGGTGACGCGGCCGGCATCGCCGCCGAAGGCCTGGATATTGTCCTGGATCCACTCCAGCGCTGCGACCAGGTCCAGCAGCGCAAAATTCGCGGCTGCATCTTCCGGCATGGCCGCGTCCTCCCGCAGGGCGGGATGCGCCAGGAAGCCGAGCGGGCCGAGCCGGTATTGCACGCTGACAATGATGACGCCCTGCTGGCTGGCCAGGCTGGATCCGTCATAGGCCGAGGACGAGCCCCAGACATTGCCGCCGCCATGAATCCACATCATGACCGGCAGGGCCTCGTCCGGCCGGACATCGCGGGGCGCATAGATGTCGAGAGTGAGGCAATCTTCCGAGCCGATCAGCTGGCCGACTTCCGCACCACCACTTGTAGACAGCGTATTGGTGACCTGCGGACAAACCGGCCCGGCCGTGATCGCGTCGAGGCGCGCGGTCCGAACCTGCGGCGGACGTGGGGCCCGCCAGCGCAACTCACCGATGGGTGGCGCAGCATAGGGCACAGCCATCCAGGCCGCTGCGCCGGTCTCGGTTTCAAAACCCGCGATTTCACCCTGTTCCGTGGGCCGAACCAGATCGTCAGCCACTACGGGGACAAAACCGGCCTCCTCGCCACCCGAACAAGCGGCCAGCACAAACCCCATCAGTCCAAGGACCAGTTTACGGATAGACATGTCGCCCCTCCCCGAGCCGGTCAGGAGGCTGGGGCGGTATCACCCGGGCGTCAAGCTTGTCAGGACGAAAATCCGGTTCCCATTCGCGGCCCTGAAGGCGGCGCGGGGATGGTGAGCCCGCAGGGATTCGAACCCTGGACCTACTGATTAAAAGTCAGTTGCTCTACCAGCTGAGCTACAGGCTCCCCTCACGAGGAGCGCGGAACCTATACGCGCGATTCCGGAGGGTCAATGTGGCTTTGCCACACGATTTCAGCATTTTTGATGAGATTTCAGCGCGCGCTTGGATTAAGCATAACGACATGAGGGGAATTTTGAGTATCGCAGTGTGTTGTGCGGCGGCTCTGGCGGCCTCTGCCTGCTCGTCCACGCGCAACACGGCCAGCATGGCGCGCAGTGAAACCGCGGACGCGCTGGAGGATGCTGTCGGCCTGCCACGCCAACGGCCCGGCACCATCATGGTTGATGAGGGCGACGACACCGTCCCCACCCCGTATGGCGGCGACGGATCGCGGCGGCGCTGTTCGACAGTCGCCCGGGATGTCGCCCGCCTGACCGCTGTTCTGGGTCCGGACATCGAAGAAGAACAGCGCCTGGCCGAAGAAGAAGATCATGACCACGACACCTGGATGGGTCAGGGCGCACATATCGCCGCCCAGGCACCGGATGCCGCGGCCGACGGGGCTCGCAGTCTCTATCGTTCCTCCATTGTCGGGCTGAACCCGGTCCGTCCGATCATCCGCTTCATCGGCCGCGCCGGCCAGATCGAGAGCGAGGCCCGCGAGCAGCGCGAAATGGCCCAACGCAGACGCGCCTATTTGCGTGGCCTGTATGACGGTTTTGGCTGCCCACCGGCCCAGATGCGCCGGGCCTTCGAGGCCTATGGCCTTGTGGAAGAAGACGGCGACGCCGCATCCCAGGATTAAAATTCGGTCATTTCTGCAACCGAAGCTGACCCCTCCTCGTTTTTGTCCCGAATGGCGATGCACACGCCTTCCCGGTCCGGACCTGTTGTCCGATCCGGTTCACGGAAAGAAACAAGGAGGTTGTCATGAAACCCATTTCGATCCTGATGCGTGCCACGGCCACTGCTGCCCTGACCGGTGCGGCCGTTTCTCTCACCGGCGCCGCCGCACTGGCGCAGGATGGTGAGCCTGACGAAACCATGACTGTTGAAGGCCAGGCCAATACGCCGCGTTCGAGCGAGTTCGTTCAGGACAATGACCTGCTGCGGGCTGCTGCCGAGGCCTGGGACAATTCCGACCTCGACCGCGCCCCCTATACCGACGACCACGCCTGGGTGGGCCATCAGGTCCAGGGTGAAGCCGGCGGCCGTCTGGGCGAGATCGAACGGGTCCGCCTGTCCGAAACCGGCGAGGTTGAAGCCATCGTCGTGGAAGCCGGCGGCTGGATGGATATTGGTGGCCGCGAGGTCCTGATCCCGCGCGATGAAGTAAGCTTCACCGAGGATTCGGAGACCGCGATCATCGCCCATACCCGGGTCGAGTTCGAAGCCCTGCCGCGCTTCAACGAGGATGCGGCCAGCGAGTTTCCGCTGTCGGACCGGGACTATGGGGACAATGAAAACGAGCAGGAACTGGATGACACGCCGTCCGGCTCGTAACGCATCCCCTCGCTTCAGCACCCTCCCCTTAGACTGAAGCGTCCCCGCGGCGCCCCTGGAAACAGGGGCGCCGTTTTTGGGTTTGGGGGAGGATAAGCATTCCGGTTACCCCAGCGCCCGATAAAAGAAGGTCGTCGAACAGGGTGTCCCGTCCGGGAAGAGCGCGTAGTCGGGGACCGGTCCGGCCTCGACCCAGCCGAGCTGGCGGTAGAGACTGTCGGCGGGGGATCCGGTCACCGTATCAAGCACCAAAGTGCGCAGCTTGCGGGACCGTGCTTCGGCTTCCAGCGCCTGCATCAAAAGCCGTGCGACACCGCGACGGCGCGCGGCAGGCGAAACCATGAGTTTGGCGACATCCCCGCGATGGGGCTGATTGTCCGGCAGACCGATGATGAGCTGGACCGTGCCCAGGAGTTCGCCGGTCGTTTCATCCTGCGCAGCCCAGATCAAGCGCTCGCCCGCCTCGACCTTGTTGGCAATGCCCGACCAGAAGGTCTGGGCTTGTTCCAAAGTGAACGGAGCCATGAAGCCGATCGAGGCGCCCGCCTCGACGCAGGCGGTCAGGAGTTGGGAAAAACCGGTGAGCTCGGCCCGCAAGGCGGCGTGACCCAACTGGCGGAACATCACGGTCATGGTCAGCCCGCCCGTTCCGCTGCTTCGGCCTGGCCCTCTTCCCATTTCGCCCGGAAGTCCCGCCGGAAGGTCTCGAATTCGCCGGCCATGATCGCGGCGCGCATGCGAGCGGTCAGGTCTTCGAAATAGGCGATATTGTGCCAGGAGAGAAGCATGGCCGAGAGATATTCCCCGGCCCGAAAGAGATGATGGAGATAGGCGCGGGAATAATCCGTGCTGGCCGGGCAGTTGATGTCCGGGTTGAGCGGACGCTCATCCTCGGCGAACTCGGCGCGCTTGATATTGATCGGACCATAATCGGACCAGGCCTGGCCATGCCGGCCGGAACGGGTCGGCAGGACGCAATCGAACATGTCGACACCGCGGGCGACCGCCTCGACGAGATCGATCGGCTTGCCGACGCCCATCAGATAGCGCGGACGCTCGGTGGGCAGGTGCGGTGTGGTGAAGTCGAGCACTTCGCACATCACCTCGAACCCCTCGCCCACGGCCAGGCCGCCGATGGCATAGCCGTCATAGCCGGTCTCGATCAGTTTCTCGGCGCTCTCGCGGCGGAGATTCTCGAAGACCGAGCCCTGGACGATGCCGAACAGGGCCTGGCTTTCGCGGGAGCCGAAGGCGGTCTTGGAGCGCTGGCCCCAGCGGATGGAGAGTTCCATCGACTGGCGCGCTTCCTTTTCGGAACAGCCAAAGGGCGTGCACTCGTCAAGCTGCATGGAGATGTCGGCGCCCAGAAGATCGGCCTGGATCTCGATGGAGCGTTCCGGAGTGAGATTGTGTTCGGACCCGTCGATATGGGAGCGAAATTTCACCCCCTTCTCGGTCATCTGGCGAAGCTTGGACAAGGACCAGACCTGGAAACCGCCACTGTCCGTGAGGATGGGGCCCTGCCAGGTGGAGAATTTGTGCAGACCGCCCAGGCGTTTCACCCGTTCAGCGCCCGGGCGCAGCATGAGGTGATAGGTATTGCCCAGGATGATATCGGCCCCGGTCCCCTTCACCTGATCCATGTAGAGCGCCTTGACCGTGCCGGCCGTGCCGACCGGCATGAAGGCGGGCGTGCGGATCTCGCCGCGCGGGGTTTTCAAGACACCGGTGCGGGCCGCGCCATCCGTGGCGTGGATTTCATAGGGAAAACTCGTCATGCGCTCCGCTCCAGAAGGCAGGCATCGCCGTAGGAGTAGAAACGGTATTCCGAACGGATGGCATGGGCATAGGCCTTCTTCATGACATCAAGCCCCGACAGGGCGCTGACCAGCATGAAGAGGGTTGAGCGCGGCAGGTGGAAATTCGTCATCAGCGCATCGGTGATGGCGAACTCGCTGCCCGGCGTGATGAAGATGTCGGTATCCCGGCTGCCGGCTTCGATCAGACCCGGGGCAGAGGCCAGACTTTCAATCGTGCGCAGGGCCGTCGTGCCAACCGGGATGACGCGCCGGCCTTCGGCCTTGGCCGCATTGATGGTACGGGCGGCCTCGGCGGAGACGGTGCACCATTCCGCGTGCATGCGGTGGTCCTCGGTATCTTCTGCCTTCACAGGCAGGAAGGTCCCGGCCCCGACATGCAGGGTGACATGAACAAACTCGACGCCACGCGTCTTGAGGTCTTCCAGCAGACGCTCGGTGAAGTGGAGGCCGGCCGTCGGCGCGGCGACGGAGCCGTCCTCTCGCGCAAACATTGTCTGGTAGTCTTCATTGTCCTGCTCATCGACACCGCGCTTACGGGCGATATAGGGCGGCAGGGGCGGCGCGCCGGTGGCGGCAATGGCTTCGTCAAGCGCGGTACCGGTCCGGTTGAAACGAAGACGCGTATCTCCGCCTTCGGACTTGCCGGTGATTTCCGCCTCCAGCTCGCCGAAGGAGATCACGTCGCCAACGCGCAGGCGCTTGGCCGGACGGACGAAGGCCCGCCAGGTGGAGGCATCGACCCGCTTGTGAAGATTGACCTCGACAGCGACATCCCCGCCCCCGCCGACCGCACGGGCCGGACGCGTACCATCCAGGGCGGCCGGGATCACACGCGTATCATTGAACACCATGAGATCGCCGGGTCGCAGGATCGACGGCAGATCACGGACACCGCGATCCGCCAACTCGCCCTGGGCATTGACGTGAAGGAGACGTGCTGCGTCGCGCGGTCGCGCCGGACGCAGGGCAATGCGCTCCTCAGGGAGCTCGAAATCAAAATCGGATACGCGCATGGCGCAGGGGTCTAGCTTTCGCCACACGCAATCGCAATCATTGGTGTGCAATGGGTTCGAGTTTCTAGCAGCGGGTCCCTTCATCGTGCGTCATCCCCTTCTTGCCCTGGCCGCCCTGGCGGTGTGCGCCGGACTGGCCGTGATCCTGTGGATCGGGGGCCTGTCGCCCTGGCTGGACGTGTTCCGCCAGTTCTGGGGATTGTGGGTGGTGGTCGCCGGCCTGGGCGTCATCCTGACCCTGCCCAGCCGGTTGAAATGGGCCAAATGGGGGATGCTGGGCGTTTGGGCCGCGATTGCTGCACCGGGCGTGCCGGAGACGCTGGCGCGAATGGAAGCTCCGCCATCTTATCTGGAGGGCGACACTGTCCGCGTCGCCACGCACAATATGTGGGTCCAGAATACCGACCCCGAGCTGACATTGAATATCCTCACGGCATTCGACGCGGACGTGCTGGCGCTTCAGGAATCCAATGGCAAGGCCACGGATGTGGGATTCACACTCGCAGATGCCTATCCCCATGCCGCCCGTTGCCGGTCCACCCGGGTGCTGAGCCGGTATCAAATCCTGGAAAGCGGTTGCCTGGCGCGTCCTGCGCCGATTGACATGAGCACGGCCATTCCCTGCGACTGGGAAGTCCCGCCGGGGGTCTGGGCCCGTGTACAACTGCCTTCGGGACGCCGGGCGGTCTTCATCTCGACACACCTGACCTGGCCGATCCCCGGCGACACGCAGTCCTGCCAACGCGATGGCCTGGCCGCGGCCCTGGCCGGCCTGGCCGGTGACCCCATGGTGCTGATGGGCGATTTCAACGCCGCAGCGCCATCCCTGGCCCTGGCGCACATGGACGAGGCCTACGGGCTGCAGCGCCGGTCGCGCGGACTGGCGACCTTTCCGTCACAGTCCTTGCTGGGCGAATCCGGCTGGGCCGGCCTGGTCTCCGATCCGATGCTGATCGGGATCGACCATATCTATGCCAGCGGGGATTGGGTGACCGAGCACATCCGGGTCGGCCCAACGACCGGATCGGATCATCGTCCGCTGGTCGGGTCGTTGATCCTGACGGAGTGAATACTCCAAAGAAAAAGCCGCAGGGACCGGGTGCCCGCGGCTTTCTCGTTTCGGGTTCCAGGAACCGGATCAGGCTTCGACGATGCTTGCCTTGACGATCTTGCCCGGATTGGCCGGCGGCTCGCCTTTCGGCAGGGCATCGACATGTTCCATGCCCGAGATGACTTCACCCCAGACCGTGTACTGGTTGTTCAGGTAGGGCACGTCGTCCAGGCAGATGAAGAACTGGCTGGAGGCACTGTCCGGATCGGCGGCACGGGCCATGGACATGGTGCCGCGGACATGGGGTTCCGAATTGAACTCGGCCGGGATGTTCGTGCCGGAACCACCCATGCCATTGCCGTTCGGACAACCGCCCTGGGCGACAAAACCGTCGATCACGCGGTGGAAGGTCAGACCGTCATAAAAGCCGTCCTTCACCAGTTTGGTGATCTGCTCGACATGCTTCGGCGCCAGGTCCGGGCGCAGCTTGATGGTGACGTCGCCGCCTTCGAGGGTGAATACGAGTTGTTCTTCGGCCATGGGTCTTACTCCTCAATCCGGGTCGGCACGGGAATTTCGCAAATGTCAGGCAGGGCGCCCGCATCGTCGCGCAGGGTTTCAAGATAGGCCGCAAAGGCCTCGCTGTCGGTGTCGGCCACCTGGACCTCGATCTGCTCTTCGGCCGGCACATCACTGCCGACGCGCAGGGAGCGGATCACGTCTGGGCGGAAATCGGGATCTTCCATCGCGGTACCGACGGCGATCTGGTCAACGGCATCCATGCCCGAGCGAACCCGGCCCCAAACCGTGTAGGTCGCGTTGAGGTGCTCGGCATTGCCGGTGGTGATGTACCACTGGCTGCGGGCAGAGTTGGGGTCATTGGTGCGCGCCATCGCGGCCGCGCCGCGGCAGTGCAGGAGCCAGCTCTCAACCGCGCCATCCATGGAGATCATGGCCTGGGCGGACGGCTGGGTGCCGGCCGCAAAGCCGTTCCAGAAACCGGCGCGACCCATCAGGTTCAGGCCCGGATTGACAACCCGGTCCTGGATTTCCGTCATCGGCATTTCCCCCGGAATGCGGCGGGTGGTGAATTCGGCCTCGAGCGGTTCCTTGTCCGCCGCATGGCCCGGATTGGCGCGGGAGCCCCCGGCCTGGGCCATGAAGCCCTCGATCACCCGGTGAAAGACCAGGAAGTCGTAGAAGCGCTCATCGATCAGCTCGCGCATGCGGGCGACGTGATTGGGCGCGAATTCCGGAGCCAGCTCGATGATGACGCGGCCATGATCGGTCTCCAGATACAGGAGACGGTCCTGGTCGACGGTGCGCCAGGCCTCATCCGGCAGATTCCAGTCCGGCGCGGTTTCGACCGTTTCGGTCTGGGCCGTTGCCGTGCTGGACGCCGCCGAAGCCGCAGCCGCTTCGGCCTCCACATCACTGGCGGTTTCACGGGCACAGGCCGCAGCCGTCAGGGCCAGGGCGAGAGAGGCGGAAACTGTAAAACGCATGATCACGCAAGTCGCTCCTTGAGACGGGCTTCAATCGCGGGCGGCACGAAGTCGGAAACCCGTCCGCCCAGCGAGCAGATTTCCTTGACCAGCCGCGAGGCAATGGCCTGGTGGCGCGGATCGGCCATCAGGAAGACGGTCTCGATATCGTCATTGAGACGCTGGTTCATCGCGACCATCTGGAATTCGTATTCGAAGTCGGACACGGCGCGCAGGCCCCGCACAATGGACTGGGCCCCGACCTCTTCGGCAAAATGCATGAGCAGGCCATCGAAGGGGCGGACCTCGATATCCGCGACGCTCGAGAATTGCTCCACCTGGGAGCGGACCATCTCAACCCGTTCCTCCAGCGAGAAGAGCGGCTTCTTGGCCTCGTTGATGGCCACGCCGATGACCAGTTTGTCGACCATTTTCACGGCCCGGCCAATGATGTCGATATGACCATTGGTGATCGGATCGAAGGTTCCCGGATAAAGGGCGATGCGGGTCATGCGGTGCCTTTCTGGCCAGCCTGAAGCGCTTGTAGCGGGATTGGCCTCCGGGATCAAAACCTCCGGAGGCCAAATCCGCGTTTAGGTTTCCGGCGTGTCCCCGTCCGGTGTGTCATCGGAAGCGGCGGGCGGATCGGACGGAGCTTCACCGCCCTCGCCCTCGATCACCTGTCCCTCACCGTCTTCCACCACATCCTCATCATCCTGGGCATCCTGGATGCGGACGACGGCGACGACATTCTCGCTCTCATTGAGGCGGATCAGGCGGACACCGCGCGATCCGCGCGAGGCGATCCGGACCGTGTCGACCGGGAAGCGGATCAGCTGACCGGCATCGGTGACAGCCATGATCTGGTCGCTGTCATCCACCGGGAAGCTGGCCGACAGGGCGGTGCCACGCTTGTGGTCATGCGCCCAGACACCCTGACCGCCGCGATTCATGACGCGGAAGCCATAGGCCGAAGACCGTTTGCCGAAGCCGTCATTGCCGACGACGAGGAGGAATTCCTCTGCCGCGCCGAGCTCGGCGATGCGTTCGGCCGACAGGGCGGCATCCTCGATCGTGTCCTCTTCGGAATCGGCCGTGACCGCCTCTTCCTCTTCCCCGGTCGCCGCAGCCCGCATGGCCGCCGCGTGCTTGAGATAGGCGGTGGCTTCGGACGGTTCGATATCGACATGACGCAGGATGGTCATCGAGATGACCGTATTGTCCTCAGCCATGCGGATACCGCGCACACCGACCGAATTGCGGCCGGCGAAGACCCGGACATCGGAAACCCGGAAGCGGATCGCGCGACCGGTTTCGGAGACCAGGAAAACATCGTCATTCTCGGTACACAGGGCGACATTGATAATCCGGTCGTCCTCGCTCTCCAGCTTCATCGCAATCTTGCCGTTGCGATTGACCTGGACGAAGTCGGACAGCTTGTTGCGGCGGACCGTGCCTTTGTTCGTGGCGAACATGACGTCCATTTCCGCCCACACGCTCTCATCTTCTGGCAGCGCCATGATGGAGGTGATGGTCTCGCCTTGCTCCAGCGGGAGCATGTTGACGAGCGCCTTGCCACGCGTGTTCGGCGCGCCCAGCGGCAGACGCCAGGTCTTGGTCTTGTAGACCATGCCGCGATTGGAGAAGAAGAGCAGCGGTGCGTGGGTCGAGGCGACGAAGAGTGTGGACACGAAGTCCTCTTCCTTCATCGACATGCCCGAGCGGCCCTTGCCGCCCCGGCGCTGGGCCCGGTAATCGGACAGCGCCGTACGCTTGGCGTAGCCGCCATGGGTCACGGTGACGACCATGTCTTCCCGCGGGATGAGATCCTCATCCTCGAAGTCGAAGCCGGCATCGATGAATTCGGACCGGCGCGGCGTCGCGTAATTCTCTTTCACCTCGACCAGTTCGGACCGAATGATGTCGAGCACGCGCTGACGCGAGCGCAGGATGTCGAGCAGATCCTCGATCTGTTCGGCAAGCGTCGCGGCTTCATTGCCCAATTCCTCGCGACCCAGACCGGTCAGACGGTTCAGGCGCAGTTCCAGGATGGCGCGGGCCTGTTCCTCGGTGAGACGCAGGACATTGCCGTCACGCAAGACCGAGCGCGGATCGGCCACGAGTTCCACCAGCGGCGCCACATCAGCGGCCGGCCAGTCGCGCGACATCAGCTCTTCCCGCGCGGCCGCCGGGTTCGGCGCACGGCGGATCAGGGCGATGACCTCGTCGATATTGGCCACAGCGAGCGCCAGGCCGATGATGACATGGGCACGGTCGCGGGCCTTGTTCAGCTCGAACTTGGCGCGGCGTGCGACGACTTCCTCTCGGAAGCGCAGGAATTCCTTGAGGATATCCAGCGCACCAAGCAGCTGCGGACGGCCGCCGACCAGGGACAGCATGTTGGCGCCGAAGCTCGTCTGCATGGGCGACCAGCGATAAAGCTGGTTGAGGATGACATCGGCATTGGCATCGCGCTTCAGCTCGATGACAACGCGCAGACCATTGCGGTCCGACTCGTCGCGCAGGTCGGCAATGCCCTCGATCTTCTTCTCGCGAACCAGGTCGGCGATCTTCTCGATCATCGAGGCCTTGTTCACCTGGTAGGGAATTTCGTGGACGATGATGGCCTGACGGCCATTGCGCACTTCCTCGACCGTGGTGCGCGAGCGCATGACGATGGAACCGCGGCCGGTGGCGATGGCGTCGCGGGCACCGGAACGGCCCAGAAGGAGACCGCCGGTCGGGAAATCCGGTCCCGGCAGATAGTCCAGCAACTCGGTGTCCGTCAGCTGCGGATTGTCCATCAGCGCCAGCGTGCCATCGATCACCTCACCCAGATTGTGCGGCGGGATGTTCGTGGCCATGCCGACGGCGATGCCGTTGGCGCCATTCACCAGAAGATTGGGATAGCGTGCCGGCAGGACGACGGGTTCCTGGCGTTCGGCAGAATAGTTGTCGACGAAATTGACCGTGTCCTTGTCGATATCCGCGAGCAGGGACTGGGCGACCTTTTCCATCCGGGCTTCGGTGTAACGATAGGCAGCGGGCGGATCGCCGTCGATCGAGCCGAAATTGCCCTGACCATCGATCAGCGGCACGCGCATGGACCAGGACTGGGCCAGACGCACCAGCGCGTCATAGACGGCCTGGTCACCGTGCGGGTGATAGCGACCCATCACGTCACCGACGGCGGTGGCACATTTGCGGTAGGCTTTTTCGTGCGTCTGCCCGTTCTCGTGCATCGTGTAGAGAATGCGGCGGTGCACCGGTTTCAGACCGTCACGCGCATCCGGGATGGCGCGCGAGACGATGACGCTCATCGCGTAGTCCAGATAGGACGAACGCATCTCGTCTTCGATGGCAATATTGCCGATACCGTCCGGGAGACCGGAATCCCCACCGGCCGGGTTCAGATCGTCATCGTGATCGCTCAAGGCGGTCCTCTTTTCTCTGGTTTCCGGGCAGCGCGCCAAACCGCGCCAAAGCCACGAAAAACGCCGCCCCTCCACACACCGGACTGTTTCCATGGAATCAGCGCGTGAATCAGGCGGCAGGCCTGTCGCCAAGTCTTAACAATCAGGGGCAAGGCGCGCAAACGGCGGGGGCGGTTGGGCCGGCTACAGAAAATGACGCGTACTGTCTTTCATTCGTCATCTCCTGCGCTTACACGAAAACCTGATTGAACCTTGTTGGGGATAACCATGATCCGTCGTGTCCTGCCTGCCTGTTTCGCCCTGCTCCTGGCCGCCTGCTCGCACCTGCCGTTGCCGGCAGGGCAGAACGATGACGAAGACGCCATCGTGCTGATGATCGGACTGGACGGACTGCGCTATGACGCGCTGGACCGGTGGAACGCACCGAACCTGCAAGCCCTCGCCGATCGCGGTGTTCGGGCCGAGCGCATGCATCCCGTCATGCCCTCCAAGACTTTCGTGAACTTCTACTCCCTGGCGACGGGCCTTTACCCGGAACACCACGGCATGGTGTCCAATTCACCTTGGGACCAGCATCACCACCGTCATTTCTCCGCCCGCGAAGGCAGTCCCCAGGACCCGTTCTGGTGGGATGGCGAGCCGATCTGGATCACGGCGGAGCGCCAGGATGTGCGCAGCCACATCATGTTCTGGCTCGGATCGGAAGCGCCGTTCGACGGCGATTACGCCTCGGTCTGGCATCCCTATCAGCACGACATGCCCTATGATGACCGGGTCACCGAAGTCCTGTCCTGGTTCGATGCCCCCGAAGACGAGCGGCCACGCTTCGGCGCTGTCTATTTCGACCATGTCGACACGGTTGAACACCGCGCAGGACCGTTTACACCGGAAGAGGGTGAGGCTGTGGCAGAAGTAGACCGGCTGGTCGGCAACCTGGTCGCCGGCCTGGAAGCGCGCGGCCTGCTGGAGCGCACCAATATCATCATCGTGTCCGACCATGGCATGGCGCCGGTCTCGCTGGACCGTTTGATCATGATCGACGAGCACAGTGATCTGGACGGGCTGTTCGTCGAAGAATTCTCCGGCAATTACGGACCGGGCCTGGAACCCTTCCTGATGGCTTATGGCGCTGACGACGCCGTCGAACGCGCCTATGCCGAGCTTCAGAATGTGCATCCACACCTGACCGCCTATCGCCGCCAAGACATGCCTTCGCACTGGCATTTCGATTATCCCGGTCGTGGTCCGGACCTGTTCATCCTGGCCGATCCTGAATGGCTGATCACCCGCACCGATGCGGATCTGAGCAATCCCTACCTGTCGGGTCTTCGCGGCCAGCACGGCTATGACAACCATGCCGAACAGATGGGCGCGACCTTCATCGGGGCCGGTCCGATCTTCCCGCAGGGCACACGTCCGGATGCGTTCGAGAATGTGAATGTCTATGGCGTGATCGCCTGCGCCCTGGGCCTGGAGCCGGCCGAGACCGACGGTGATCCGGCCGTTGTGGAACGGATCACCGGCGGCAACTGCCCGGCAAACTAGCCGTCGTTGGACGGGACCAGCTGACGGGCACCGGTCCCGTCATAGTCCCAGGCATCGAGGAATTCGCTCCACTCGACACGGCCATCGGCATTGGTATCGATGTCGTCGAAGGCTTCGCCGACCGATGTGCGGGCACTTTCCTCGGCATCGGCCAGAATGCGCTCGACATAGTCGGGATTGAGGAATTCTTCCTGGAAGCGAGGGCCGAACTCGGAGAGGGCCTCCTGCATGGAGGCTTCCGCTTGAGCCCGCAATTCCGGGCCAAGCCGACCATCCGCGGTCAGCCCCGCCTCACGGTAGAGATCGAGCAGGTCGAAGCCCCCATCACCGTCCGTGTCGATGGAGGCAAAGCTGGCCTCGGGATCGTGATTATTGGCATTGGCAGTCTGGGCCGGCAGCAGCGCCGAGGCGCCCAGGGTGAACATCAAAAGGGTGGAAGCAGCCATGCTCATGGGGAACTCCGTCAGCTTGTTGAAGAAACGGGGTCCCGGGTCGGCCTTGCGGTCCACCGGATAGGCTTCCACGAAATCGCGCACCACTTCACTCGCGGTCAGCCCTTTCTCGCGGCAGGCCTCCATGAAGGCCTGCTTGGCGGAATAGCCCAGGCGGATCTCGAGTGATTCAGATTGTTTTTCGCGGCGTGTCATCGGGTGTTACAACTCATCGGCCGGGCCAACAGGACCCGGTATCCAGCTGGCGTGTTTGAGATGCCGATTGGAACAAAACTGGCGTCCCGAAGCGAGGAAAAACCTGTCCGGACAGGATTATCTTGCTGTAATCATTGGGACAGAGAGACAGGCCGGGGAGACAGGCATGATCAGGATTTCACGACGCAGCGCGCTTCTGGGAGCCGGGGCCGTCCTTGTCGGGACGCATCCGGCGATGGCGATGAAACGATGCACCGTTCCGCCGACCGATGGCTGGCGCGCCCGCACGCCGCTCCCCGTGAAAATCCAGGAGATCTATCCCGCTGTTCTGGACGGACGGATTTATGTCGCCGGTGGCCTTCAAGCTGCGGACGGCGACGATGTGGACAGCATCAGTGATGCGCTGCACGTCATGCGAACCGTCCACGATCAGGGCGAGGAGATCGCTGCGGGCGGCATCCCCTACATGATCTGCGACTTTGCATGGGGCGCCCGCACGTCCCTCCCCGAACCGCGTCACCACCCCAATCTCGTCGGCCATGCCGGGGCGGTTTACGCCATTGGCGGCTTCCATGCCGTCGAGGGCGGAATCTGGGGGATGCTGGCGACGAATACGCGCTATGATCCAGAGGCCGACAGCTGGACCGAAATGGCGTCCCTGCCGGAGCCCTTTGCGGAGACCTGTGCGGTGTCGCTGAACGGGATGATCCATGTCGCCACCGGCCGGCAGCCGGCGGGCGATGCGAATGTTCAATGGACCGACCATACCGATAGTGGCGCGCATTTCGTCTATGACGCCACGGCCGATCGCTGGCACACCGCAGCGCCCAATCCCAATCCGCGCAATTCGGCGGCCGGTGTGGTGCTCAACGGGCGTTTCCACGTCGTTGCCGGCCGGACCGTGGCCGAGGGCAACCAGGCCTTCCATGAAGCCTATGATCCGGCGAGCGACAGCTGGGAAAGCCTGGCTCCGATGCCACAGGCCCAAGGCGGTCTGGCCGCGGCCGTGTCGGGCGGAAAAATCTACGCCTTCGGCGGGGAATGGTTCGACGATGGCGGCGGGGTCTATCCGCAGTGTTGGGTCTATGATCCGCAAACCGATGCCTGGAGCGCCGGACCGGACATGCGCAGCCCGCGCCATGGTCTGGGCGGTGTGGCCATCGGCAACACGATCTACTCTATCGGCGGCGCGTTGCAGGCTTCCGGGCGGCAGACGACCGGCACGGTGGAAAGCTTCACCCCCCGAACCTGATCCACCCTCGCCCCTCCCCCTCAAAGCGAGTAAACTCGCCTCGACAATTTCAGCGGGAGGGCGTGATGGGGGAATTCACACCGGCGGAATGGACGCGGATCAATGCCTTGCTGGATGCCGATCCAGGGCGCTATGGCTTTCCGGCGCGGCGGGATGACAGCGTCATCCTGTCCTCCTTCAACATCCGCAAACTGGGCACACTGAAGACCAAGTCGGACGGCGCTTTCCGCCTACTGGCGCGCTATGTGAAGGCGACAGACCTGCTCGCCATCCAGGAGATCCAGGACAATCTGGAAGCGTTGGGCTTTCTGAAAGACCTCTCGGGCGACCGCTACGGACTGGCCGTATCGGACGTGACCGGAGCCATTCCCGGCCGCGACGGGCTGATCGAACGGCTGGGCTATCTCTTCCGCTGGGATACGATCGAACGCACCGAGGTCGCCTCGGACATCTCCTATGACCGCTCGGCGGTGCAGGACAATCTGCTCACCCACCGGCTGGATTTCGGCGAGGCGCTGAAAACCCGCGCCGCCGAGGTCGCCGCCTTCGACGCCGAGAAGGCCGCCTATGATGCGGCCCGGGCCGCAAGGAAGCGGGGCGAAGATGTTGAGGTCCCCTCCCGGCCGGAGATGCCGGCGTTCAAACTGCCGCACTTTCTGACCTTCATCCGTTCACCCTATTGCTGCTCCTTCCGGGTCAAACCGCTGGGCCCCGCCGAACCCTATGAATTCCTGGCCGTGAACGCGCATCTTCTCTATGGCGATGCCTCGGCCCAGAAGGAGGAAAGACGGGCTGAGTTCTTTGCCCTGCTGGACTGGATCTATACGCGGGTGAAAAAGCAGGACCGCACCTATCACCTCAATTTCATCCTGCTGGGCGATCTCAATCTGGACTTTGATGACCCGATCGAGGACCGCAAGGAAATCGAGGGCTTCATCAAGCTGATCGACCAGGAATTCCTGAAGTCGAAACGCGCCGCCCGCGTGAATTTCCCCTTCTTTGATGCGCATCCGGTGCGCGGCGCCGACTGGCTGTTGGACGATGGCACGCCCGGGCCCTTCCGCACCAATGCCCGGCTGGACCAGACCTATGACCAGATCGGCCTCTTCGTGCATGACAAGCGCCTGCCCAACCACACGGCCAATGCCAGGGCGGGCGAAGTCGAGGGCGGATTCGACTACGGCATGTTTGATTTCGTGCGGCTCTTCCTGGACGCCCTGCACGGGACCGACGCCACGATCAACACGCTGAGCCGGACCCAGCGCAGCCGGTTCTTTGCCAAGTTCGAGCATGATTTTTCAGACCATATGCCGCTCTGGATCCGCCTGCCCAAACCGCGGCCGGGAATGTAGCGATCAGGCGCCCGGCTTGGTGATCATCAGCCAGAAAATGCCGATCAGGGCGGCAAAGGCCGGCCAGCCGAGGATGAACCATATCCGCATGAGGCGGTTGATTGAGGCCGCGTCACCTTGTTGTTCCAGAAGGGTTTTAACCCGGTACTGGATCCACACGACCGGCAGCCAGCAGGCGCCGATGAAAGCGTACAGCGCATAGGTCGTGAGCAGCCAGGGCGTACCAATAGGCCAGCCGGCCAAATGCGCGAGAACGAGACCAGACAGGGGCTGGATGATCACGGCGGTGGCGGTGAAGACCCAATCAGCCAGCACGACCTGACGGGCGGTCAGGGCGAAGGCCGCCCGGTCCCCGGACCGCCAGGCCATCAGCATGAAAAAGGCAATACCCATCCCGGTGCCAAACAGGACGCTGGCCGAGAGGATGTGAACCAGCCGGAGAAGCGGATAAAGCTCGATCAACGTTCATCCTCGGTCGCGGCGATCACCAGGGCGAGCGCCATCATCGGGAAGACTTTCAGGATCGGCCCCAGCGCGTCCGCCCAGAGCACAGGATAGGTCCAGGACAGCGTCGCAATATAACCAAAAGTACCCAGGATCATGATCGTGGCGATACTGCGAACGCGCCATTTGGCCACCATGGCCAGCCCCACAGCGATATCAAAAAGGGATCCGATCCATAGCAAGGGTGGTCTGGCAGCGGCCTCAAACCCGGCCTCGGTGAGCACCTCGTGGGCATGGTCCCTGGCGACCGTCAGGGCGAGCACGCCGGTCATCAGCCAGTAGAGGCCCAGCACCCAACGCGCCAGCGGACGGGCAAAACCGAGACGGGCCTGCCAACGGTCCTGGACGCCGGATGGATGGGCGGCAAGCCAGTCGTGAAATCCGGCAGGTTTCGCACCGGTGGCATCAAGCCAGGGTCCCGGATCACCCTCGACATCGAAATCGAGCTGTTTGAGTGAATTCGTCCGCATCGAAGTACGCACGCCCAGCCAGCCCAGAAGGTCACCGACGGCGAAGGCAGGACGCGCCAGCCAGCGCGGTACGGACCAGATCCGGCTCTCGCCAAACCCCAGCCAGCGCCGATAGCCCCGGACGAGCTCGTCGAAGCGGACCGGTTCAGGACCGGCCAGATCGAAGCTCTGCTGCGACGGGGCACCCGGCTCAACCAATTGCGCGACGGCAGCGCAGACATCCTCCATGGCGATGGGCCGGAAGACCTGCTCGCCCCCGACCACCGGCGTGATGAAAGGCAGACCGCACAGCGAACGGATCAGCGCCGTACCACCATAGACATTCTTGGCGATGACGAGCGAAGGGCGCAGGATGAGCCAGTCCAGATCACGCGCCTTGAGCGCGGCCTCCCCGGCCAGCCTGTCGCGGGCATAGGCGGAGCCTGAGGCATCCGCGACGCCGACGGCGGAAATATGGACGACACGGCGGACGCTCTTCTCCTCGCAGGCCTGGAACAGGGCGGCGGCCCCGTCGACATGAACGGCACGGCTGTCATCGCCCAGACCGTCTTGCAGCACGCCGACGCAGTTGACGACGGCATCGACACCCTCCAGCCGGGCGCACCATTCCTCGACCCGGTCCGTCCGGAAATCGCAGGCCACCCAGTCCAGATAGGGCAGCCGGCGGGCGGCCTTGTCGACGCCGCGTGCGGCGGCCAGCACGTCATGCCCGAGGGACTGGAGATGGGCGGCGATATGCGAGCCGATAAAGCCCGACGCCCCGGCAACCAGTATTCGCATCCCCGCCCCTCCCGCTGCGCAAGGCGCCCAGTTTACAGACCCGGCTGCGCAGCGGAAGAGGCGTTTCGGCCCAAGGGCTTATTGCCGCAGATAGTGGGACTGGGCGTTGGACAAATGGAAGGTGAAGCCGAGGGTCTCGCCCAGCGCATTGCGATGGAATTCAAACTCGGCATGCCCCACCGTCTGCCGGAAATCCGGCATGGCGAAACGGTTGGGCGCGAGAGGAATCAGCGGGCTGAACCGGTCACCCCCGGCCCGTCCGGCCTGCAATTGGCCGTCCACCACGCGGATTTCCAGATCGCTTTCGAAAATCCAGCCGCGCATTTGCTGACGGACACTGGCCGGGAAGGCCGGGTCGACGGCGTAGACACCGGCGAATGCGTCCAGCTCAACCGGATCCAGCGCGATTTGCGGCGCCAGGACCGGACGGTTCATTTCCCAGTCCATCGTATCGGTGACAGCATTGCGGATCTCGTCGATCAGCGCACGCCCCTGGGTCCCATTGGTGAGAATGACGAGGCCGTCACCGCTTGCCAAATGCCCTTCAATCCAGGCCCGGTAGGAGTTGTTGGCACCGCCATGATGGAAGATGAAGCCTGCCCCGCTACCGTCCAGACGCGGTCCCAGGCCGTGCTCGCTGGGGGCAATACGGGTCATCATCGAGACCGCCATCGGTTGGGACAGGGCCTGCCCCTCCCCGCGATAGCTGTTGATCAGCTCGGCCACCAGCGTGCCCAGGTCGCGAGCGCTGACCCACAATCCGGACGCTGCCATTTCCGGCATGGCCTCATACCCGCGCGGCAAGGCGACAGCCTCGCCCTGCGCATTGTGAGCCCGGGCGATATTGTCGAAATTGTCCGGCAGGGGATTGGCAAAGCTGGACCGGCTCAGCCCCAGGGGCTGGAACAAGTGACGGGCCGCCAGATCAGGATAGGTCTGCTGCATCACATCCGTCATCAGCAATTGCGCCAGCGTGTACCCGCCACCGGAATAGCGATAGGCCAGCCCGGACGGCGCTTCGCGCGCCAGCGGATCATCGCCAGTCGGTGCGGTACCATTCAACGTGTCGATCACGTCCGGCAGGCGATCACCGGGCTGGAAGTCGGTAAAGCCGTGCAGGTTGAAGCCTGCCGTATGGGACAGGATGGCACGCAGCGGCACGGCCGTGCCGGAGGCCACATCCCGCTCCGCCGGAAGGGTCCAGGATGACAGGCGCGCCAGCACATCCTCATCCAGATCGAGATGCCCCGCCTCAACCAGGCGCAGGGCCAGTGTTGCCGAAGCCACCTTGCTGACGGAACCGGCAGAAAACACCGTGTCGGCGTCAACGGGCGTGTCACCGCCAGCCTGCAGGACGCCATAACCGGCGGCATGAATGATCTCGCCATCCCCGATGATGGCCACAGCGACACCGGGGACCCCGTAATGCTCCATACGCTCCTCGAGCGTCCAGACGATCGGGACCTCGGCCTGCTGGATCCGCGGGCGGAGATGGTCGGTGAAATCACCGGGCGAATGGGCCCCGGCCGGTGTGGCGGCGAAACAAGCCGCCAGACTCGCGAGCACGACAATGGGTTTCGCCACCGGGGCGAAAGCAGACTGAAACATCACAGACTCCAGATTTCAGAGGGGTTGGGGTGGACGCGTCAGGGGCTCAAACATCCCGGCGCGCCCGGCCATCCTATTCGGACGGGGGATTGTGGGTGGCGCCAAGCGACTCCAGCCAGCGCACCATGTCGCGATGCCCGTTGCGCCGGGCTTCGCTGATCGGCGAACGGTATTCATTGGCGCCTTCGCGGCGGTTTGCGAGGACGGTCAGGGAGACATCCGCCCCCGCTTCGACGAGGAGTTCAGCAACCTCACGCCGGCCCTGCTGGGCTGCATTGATCAGCGGGGTCTCATCCCCCCGCACATAGGCATTGGGGTCCGCTCCGGCTTCCAGCAGCAGGCTGGCCATATCCGTCTGGCCGCGACGTGCAGCTGCAATCAGCGCATTGCCGTCACCGGACCAGGCTGAGTCCACATCGGCCCCGAAAGCGATCAGGCGCTCGGCCATGGCCCGGTCGCCGCGCGCCGCCGCCTTGATCAAGGGACTGCCATCGCCGCGAACACCCAAATCCGGATCGGCACCGGCTTCCAGGAGACGCGCCACAATTTCTGAATGTCCCCGGCTGACCGCCGCAGTCAGGGCGGTCCCGTCACCCCGGAAGGCCACGTTCGGATTGGCGCCCTCTTCCAGCAATTGCTCCACCTGCCGGTCCCGCCCGCGACGCGCCGCGTGGAAGAGCCGGACATCCAGGTCCAGCGCATCATCCAGGGCGCGCGACGGCGCGGGTGACACATCGACCACGGCTCCGACATTCGGAGTGAGAACCAGGCTTCCGGCCGCGAGAGCGGGCAAGATCAGGGCGAAACGCATGACACTATCCTTTCGGGATTGCAGGTCGGGGGAGGTGAGATGATGGATGCGGCGGGCCAATCCGGAGCGGGTCGGCGCTGCGGCCAGAGCCAGGGAAGGCGTCCGGATCGCGGCGGCTGCCGTGTCCAGCAGCGCCCCGGCCAGAAGCCGCGGCTGCCCGGTCAGGCGAACCGCTTCCCGGTCGCACAGCGTCTCCCGGGCCGTGTCGAGAACCGGCGGCAGGACACGCAGGGGCAGAACCCACCAGAACGCCACATCGAGCAGGCGCAGCCCCAGTGCGGTCCAGGTATCTCCACGACGGGCGTGGGCGATTTCATGCTCCAGGATGGGGCGAGCCTTGGCATCCAGCGCAAAACCTTCGGGCACCAGAATGACGGGCCGCAGGAAGCCGGCCAGCATCGGACCGGCCACTTCCCGGCTGCGGACCAGCGGCAAATCCCGTGACAGGGCCAGCGCATCCGGCCGCTCAACCGGATGGGCACGGCGGATGAAGCCCCGCAAGGCCATCAGGTCCAGGATCAGGCGAAGGACCAGGAAGAGGCTGATCCCGCCCCACAGGGCGAGCGCGCCCTGGGCGATCAGGACCGGGTCGACCGGCAAGCCCGCAGCCCCCGGCTCCGCCCCGAAGACCGGCAATTCGGGCAATTCCCGCAAATGCTCGTCCTTGGCCGGTTCGCTGGCCGTGGCGTCCGCCGCCCCCTGGACCTGATAGACCGGCACGGTCACCGCATCCCGTGCGGGCGATGGCAGAACGGCCGCGACAAAGATGAGCGGAACAGTCAGGAAGGCCGCCAGGGCCAGGTCATGGCGCTCCCGCACCATGCGGCGTGGCGCCCAGCGGTCGAACGCCTTCACCAGACCGGCCAGCAGCGTGGCACCGATCAGGGTGAGGCCGGCCGCCTGGAGCACGGACATCATCATGACGCGTCTCCCCGGTCGTCCTGCCCTTTGAGCAGTTCGGCCCGCAGGGCCTCGATATCCTCGAGTGTCAGCTGTTCTTCCTGAACCAGGTGCTGGGCCAGCCTCTGGGGCGAGCCGCCGAACAGTGATTTGACCAGCGAGCCCAGCGCGCGGTTCTGCGCCCCTTCCCGGCTGAGCAAGGGGCGATAGATGTGTGCCCGGCCATCCTTGTGGAAGCCGACATACCCCTTGTCCGCCATGATGCGGATTGTTGTCAGCACGGTGGTGTAAGCCAGGCCATGCTCGACGGCGAGCGCGTCCGTGACGTCCCGGACGCTGGCTTCACCCCGGTCCCAGAGGACGGTCATGATCCTGTTTTCAGCTTCAGTGAGTTGTGGTGAGGCAGAACGGGCCATCTACGAATTCCTTAGTTGACAGCCTCAGCCTGCACAGCGGCGAAAATAATTCAACTAACAAATTAGTAGTTTTGGCAGTGCGACGGGCGGATGTCCATTTTCCCGTTATAATTCAGTGAGATTTGAATATGGGGACTAGCCGTCCCCAGGTCCCGCAGAGTTCGGTATCGCAAAGATCGTGAAGCCGTCGCGATCCAGACCACTCATCCAGAGTTCGTCATTCCAGACGGTGACGCCGGTGACACCATCGGCCGGTGACACGGGTCCTTGGACGATGTGACGGACCTCACTCTGAGGGGTCACGGCCACCGCGAGCGGCGGGCGGTCCGGCAGGTCAGGCAGGCCATTGATCTGCAACAGGCGCCAGACCAGGCGCTTGAGCAGGGGCTTGCCATGCAGCGCATCCAGCTCGGCCGAGCGCAGGGATGGCAGGGCCGACCAGATCAGGCCCGAGGCCGGATCGAAATCCAGATTGTCCGGATAACCGGGAAGACCATCGACCAGCACGCTCATCGCGCCGCTGTCCGGATTCAGCGTCCAGATACGCCCGGCCCAGGTCTCGTTGACATAGACAGTGCCGGTCTCCGGATCGTGGTCGACGCCATTGATGAAGGCGAGCCCCTCGGCCAGCACACTGTACTCACCCGGAGCCGTGACGGAAAGGATACGGCCGGTCTGGTCCGCCTCGAGGAAGGACATCATGTGGTCGCCATAACCATGGCGCAGGGAGGCGTCAGTGAGGATGATACGGCCATCCTCCAGAACGGTGAGATCATCGGTGAAGACCAGCGGGCCACCCTCGGACCGGTCGGCCAGCCAGACCTCCCAGTCCTGGCCGTCCCAACGCAAAAGACCGCGCAAGGCATCGGCGACGAAGAGGTCCCCCTCAGGACCGAAAGCGAGTCCGAGCGGACGCCCGCCCGTATTGGCCACATCCAGCCAGGCGCCCTGCGGCGTTCGCATCATGATCCGGCCATCGGCCAGCGAGGTGTAGAGATTCCCGTCCGGACCCGGCTCGACATCTTCCGCGCCGTGCAGATCGGTGCGCTCCTCGCGCAGCGGTTCGGTGACCTCTCCCATGCGGGCCAGCAGCGCGTCCTGTGTCGGCTCGAGCTCCAGCCGCATGGCCGCAATCGAGCCTGGCCCGTAGAGCGCCAGCCCCAGGATGACCGCCAGCACGGCCACGATGATCGCAATGATCCGCATGATATCCCCCCTCGCCATGTTCTGCCGGCACCATGCCGGGATGAGCCCGGCTTGTTAAGCCGCACGGCAAAAGAAAACCCCGGTCGGACGACCGGGGTTTTCGAAGGCTTCGTACCGGGAGAGAGGTCTAGAACGGGATCTCGTCATCCAGGTCATTGCGGCTGAAGTCTTCCTTCGGGCCGTCCATGGAGCGCTGGCCACCGCCACCGCCGGAACCGCCGCCACCAAAGCTGTCATAGCCGCCGCTATCGGAGCTCTGGAAGGAGCCACCGCCCTCACCGCGCCCGTCGAGCATTTGCAGCTCGCCACGGAAACGCTGGAGCACGACTTCGGTGGAGTATTTCTCCTGGCCGTTCTGGTCGGTCCATTTGCGGGTCTGCAGCTGGCCCTCAATGTAAACCTTCATGCCCTTTTTCAGGTAGTTCTCGGCGACCTTGGCCAGCTGGTCGTTGAAGATCACGACCCGGTGCCATTCGGTCTTTTCCCGGCGCTCGCCGGAATTCTTGTCACGCCAGCTCTCGGACGTCGCGACGGAGAGATTGACGACCGGATCGCCACTGTTCATACGGCGGATCTCCGGGTCACGGCCCAGATTGCCCACCAGGATTACCTTGTTGACGCTTCCCGCCATCGCCCACATCTCCATTTATCTGCGGTAGCCCTTCAGGAGCCGCCGATATTTGTTCACATTCTGTTCCGCCAATCAAGGTCGGCGAGTCGCACGGAGTTTGAGCGGAGGGGCCCAGCAGAGTCCAGTGCGCGCGGTCAGGCAATCCACGAAGGATGTCAGTGCCGGCAAAGCAGCTCCCCTCTCAAAGCGCCCGCGTCATTGTCAGAGCCAGAAGCTGCATTGCCATCCCTTAAAATAGCGACACAATTATGTGCAACCCTTGATTCACAATCTGCCATGAAGAAGGAACGCGCATGTTTCGCACATCACTGATCGCCGCCATCTGCCTTGTTTTTTGGGGCACCCCTTCCTCCGCTCAAACCTGTTATTGCGATCCCCAGACGCAAACGGAATGCCTCTATCCAGGGCTCGAGATTGTCTCGACCAATTCCATGGGCCAGCAGGCGCCCAGCCGGCATTCGCGGCAAGCTTCCATTTCAGCCGATGGCCGATGGGTGGTGTTTCGCAGTGACTCCCGCTTTTTTGCTGGCGAAGAGAGCTATCCTGAAGAGCAAATCTATCTCAAGGACCTCGTCACCGGCACGCTGACCCAGGTCACGACCGGCTCCAATGGAGCCCCAGGAACCTTTAACAGTTACGATCCGATCGTTTCGGCAGACGGCCGCAGGGTTGCTTATGTCACGCCTTATTCCGGTTTACCTGATGGGAACGCCGGCGCGCGGAACGTATTTGTGTATGATCACGCTACCGGGGATACGACTCTTGTTTCAGCCTCCCCTAGCGGTCAGCCCGGCAATCATGCTGCTGATCTGGAGCTGGCCTTCTCGCCCGACGGCACCGAACTGCTCTTCGTCAGCCTGGCCGACAATCTTCTGTCGACGCCCTATGAGCAACGCCCCAATCTGTTCCGGGCTGATCTGATCAACGGCACGCTGGAACTGATTGAACCGGAAGAGATTGAAGGCCGTGACGACCCAACGCCGCATGCGATCCGGGAACCCTATTATCTCGATAACGGATACCAGATCGCTTACCTCATCTACTTTGTTAACGGTCAGCCGAACGGGCAGGTCATTCTGCACGACCTCGATACCGGCCAAACTGAAGTTCTCACTGAAGCGATCGAAGACGTTTATACAACGAAGCGCAGTCCTGTGTTTTCCAATGATGGACGTTACCTGTTGTTCCTCGCCGATGACCTCGCTGGCGACGGCGACTTGCATGCTTTCGTGAAGGACCTCCACACCGGCAATGTCGAAAGGGTTTCCGAGACCAGCCTCGGTGAAGCCGTCGACAATGGTGTCGGAACGGCCAGCCTGTCCGCCAATGGGCGCTATGTAGCGCTGACAACGGGGGGCGGAAATGCCCGCGCCAATTCACGTGATCGCGGCTTCCAGACCTATCTCTATGACCGGACCCTCGACACGCTGACGCCCGTCTCGACGGCCTTTGACGGCGAGCGTGTGACCAATAACACCGTGCTGTCGCGTTTCGCTTTCGCAGATACGGGCCAACTGGTCTTTGAAGGCCGATCCGCAAACTATGTCGCCAACGATACCAATGGCACACGGGCGGACATTTTCTTCACCCAATGCACAATCGCGGACTGACCGACCGGACATATCCGAGCCGGCGGGCTGTCTCACTTGATGCCGCCCAGCCGCTGTCCATGCGTTGATCGCATGTGCGGCTGGGCCGGTCTTCCTGCCAGCATACTGTCAGGATAAGCCGCGGTACGCTGGACGTAGCCTGTGGCCCACCCTATCTGTGGGCGCCTGAGGCTTGTCTGGACGAAACGTCGACGTTCTCGTATTGTTCCGGACGCAATTCCATTCTTCGGGGACACGACCACCGCATGGCGCTTGAAAAAATCCGCGTACAGGGTGCGCGCGAGCACAATCTGAAAAACGTGTCTGTCGAGCTGCCGCGCGACAGTCTGATCGTGTTCACCGGTCTGTCGGGCTCGGGCAAGTCTTCCCTCGCCTTTGACACGATCTATGCGGAAGGCCAGCGGCGCTATGTGGAGAGCCTCTCCGCCTATGCGCGCCAGTTCCTGGAACTGATGGCCAAGCCGGACATGGACAGTATCGAAGGCCTGTCCCCGGCGATCTCCATCGAACAGAAGACGACCTCGAAAAACCCGCGTTCCACGGTCGGCACGGTCACCGAGATCTATGACTATATGCGTCTGCTCTGGGCGCGCGTCGGCGTGCCCTATTCGCCGGCCACGGGCCTGCCGATCGAGAGCCAGACGGTCAGCCAGATGGTCGACCGGCTGATGGCCCTGGAAGAGGGTTCGCGGCTTTACCTGCTGGCCCCGGTCGTGCGCGGCCGCAAGGGCGAATACCGCAAGGAATTCGCCGAATGGCTGAAATCCGGCTTCCAGCGGGTGAAAGTGAATGGCGAATTCTACACGCTGGAAGACGCCCCCACGCTCGACAAGAAGTTCAAGCACGACATCGATGTCGTGGTGGACCGGGTCGTCATCAAGGAAGGGCTGGAAAGCCGACTGGCCGACAGTCTGGAAACAGCGCTGCGCCTGGCCGACGGGATCGCAGTGGCCGAATTCGCCGGCAAGACCGACGAAAAGGGTAATCCGGAGCGCATTGTCTTCTCCGAGAAGTTTGCCTGCCCGGTCTCCGGTTTCACCATTGAGGAAGTCGAGCCGCGCCTGTTCTCCTTCAACAATCCGGTTGGCGCCTGCCCGACCTGTGACGGTCTGGGCCAGTCGCTGAAGTTCGACGAAGACCTGGTCATCCCGGATCGCGACAAACCATTGTCCGACGGGGCGATTGCGCCGTGGAGCCGGGCGACCTCGAAACTCTACCAGCAGACCCTGCAAGCCCTGGCCGAGCATTTTGGCGGCGACATGTTCCAGCCCTGGCGCACCCTGCCGGAGGATTTCCGCAAGATCGTGCTCTGGGGCACCAAGGAGAAGGTGACCTTCGTCTATGAGGACGGGCTGCGGAAATTCGAGACGCAGAAACCCTTCGAGGGCGTGATCCCGAACTTGGAACGGCGCTGGCGCGAGACGGACTCAAGTTGGGTACGCGAGGACCTCGCGCGCTTCCAGTCCTCCCAGTCCTGCGAGACCTGTGGCGGCCGCCGCCTTCGTCCCGAAGCGCTGAGCGTTAAGATCGACGGGCAGGACATTTCCCACGCCTCCGAACTCTCCATCCGCCATGCCGAGGCCTGGTTCACCGCCCTGCCCGAGCATCTGACAGCCAAGCAGATGCAGATCGCCGAGCGGATCCTCAAGGAAATCCGCGAGCGGCTGAAATTCCTGGTCGATGTCGGCCTGGACTATCTCACCCTGGACCGGGCGTCCGGCACGCTGTCCGGCGGGGAGAGCCAGCGCATCCGCCTGGCCAGCCAGATCGGTTCCGGCCTGACCGGCGTGCTCTACGTGCTCGACGAACCGTCCATCGGCCTCCACCAGCGCGACAATACCCGCCTGCTGGAAAGTCTGCAGGGTCTGCGCGATCTGGGCAATACGGTGATCGTGGTCGAGCATGACGAGGATGCCATTCTGACGGCGGACTATGTCGTCGATCTGGGCCCGGCCGCCGGCGTGCATGGCGGCGAAATCGTCGCCGAGGGCACGCCCAAGGAAATCATGGCCAATCCGGACAGTCTGACCGGGCAATATCTCTGTGGCACGCGCCGGATCGAAGTGCCGGAAGAGCGCCGCAAGGTCGACAAGAAGCGCATGGTAAAAGTCGTCGGTGCGACCGGAAACAATCTCAAGAGCGTTGATGCCGCCTTCCCGCTGGGCGTGATGACCTGCGTCACCGGTGTGTCCGGTGGCGGCAAGTCGACCCTGACCATCGAGACCTTCTACAAGGCCGCGGCCCGCAAGTTGGCCAAGGCGCAACAGGTCCCGGCTCCGCACGACACGATCGAGGGGTTGGACCAGCTCGACAAGGTGATCGACATCGACCAGTCGCCGATCGGACGCACGCCGCGCTCCAATCCGGCAACCTATACCGGGGCCTTCACCCCGATCCGCGAATGGTTCGCCCAACTGCCCGAAGCCAAGACGCGCGGCTACAAGCCGGGCCGCTTCTCCTTCAATGTGAAGGGTGGACGCTGCGAGGCCTGCCAGGGCGATGGCGTTGTGAAAATCGAGATGCACTTCCTGCCGGACGTGTTCGTGCCCTGCGATGTCTGTCATGGCAAACGCTTCAACCGCGAGACGCTGGAGATCCAGTTCAAGGGCAAGTCCATCGCCGATGTGCTGGACATGACGGTCGAGGAAGGCGCCGACTTCTTCAAGGCCGTGCCCGCCGTGCGCGACAAGATGGAAACGCTCAAACGCGTCGGCCTGGGCTATGTGAAAATCGGCCAGCCGGCGACCCAGCTCTCCGGCGGTGAGGCGCAGCGCGTGAAACTCTCCAAGGAGCTGTCCAAACGCGCCACTGGCAAGACGCTCTACATTCTCGACGAGCCGACAACGGGCCTGCATTTCGAGGATGTTCGCAAACTGCTGGAAGTCCTCCACGAACTGGTTGAGGCAGGCAATTCCGTCGTCGTCATCGAGCACAATCTGGACGTCATCAAGACGGCCGACTGGCTGATCGATCTGGGTCCGGAAGGGGGTGATGGCGGTGGCCGGATCGTCGCCGAAGGCACGCCGGAACAAGTCGCCAAGGTCGAGGAAAGCTGGACCGGCCGCTATCTCGCCCCGATGCTGGAGCGGGCGAAAGAGCTGAAAAAGAAGGCGGGCTAGCCCCCGCCTTCTCCACTACGGCTCAAGTGTCAGACGCCTCGGCCGCTTCGATTTCCCGGATCCAGTCATCCTGCCGGCCACTGATCGCCAGGGCGAAATAGGCATTCAGCCCGTAGCTCATGAGCGTCAGCGGCATGTAGATCAGGGCCGAAAAGGCTGCGGCCGGCCAGATCGCCGACCAGTCGATCACCTCCCCGCTCAACATCGCCGTCATCATCTCGTCCTGCATGGACAGGCCGGGTGCTATGGCCGAGATCACGGCTGACGCAATGCCGACGACGAAGGACGCCACAAACAGAATGAGATAGGCGAGCAGGGCTTTCGTGACATGGCCCTTCATCCCCGCCCAGGCCCGGCCGACGGCGAATTCATGCGTCATGGCGCTGAGGGCGACGGCCGGTGTCAGACGCAGGGCGACATAAATGATGAAAACCCCGAGCGGCAGCATCAACAGGGTGAGCGCAATAAAGGCCGGGTGGACTGATGCCAGCGCGGTGATCAGCAGTATCGCAAAAACAGGCACCCCCATGACGGCCAGGGTCAGAGCAACAACGGTGATCAGGCCCCACAATTCCGATGCGCCGAAGCGCAGCGGAACCGGTCCGCCATCCTGTCCCAGGGTCAGCAAGCGCATCCAGGCCACAAAGGGCAGTATCCAGACCACGGCGCTGACGCCGAGGGCCAAGAGTTGCTGAAGCATATAGCCGGACATGTCGGCCGGCATTCCGGACCCGTCCATCGTGGGCACGGGCATGATGCGCAATTGAAGCGCAAATCCCAATACCATCCAGACGAAGGTCCAGCCCAGAAGAATCCAAAAGGCACGCGACCGAATCCGCGCGACCAGAAACGCGAATGCGACCGCATTCATCGGATTGATTTCACGGGTCATGTCAGCCCCCAATTACCCCGCACAAGCGCTAGCACACGGCCACAATCAGGGCCAGAAGGCGCACCAGTTGCACGCCTTCCGGGCTTGCCCCCTACCCTTCGCTCGGGCTGGCACCCAGCGGATGGTCCTTGTCCAGATGGGACGCATCCGTCTCGGCACTGGCGTCGTCATCATTGCGGATGGCGTTATAGGCGCCGACCGAGTGCCACATGGCCTCCATCATGATCTGGCCGGCATAGCTGACCAGGAAGGCGACCACCAGGCCGATGATGGCACCCGGTGTGGACACCGCAGCCAGGAAGGCGTCGAACACGATTTGCGGATCCTCGGTCCCGGTCATGGGTTCCAGCATCTCGATGAGCGGCATGAACAGGCCCAGCAGGATCATCTGCGTCACGACCCCCACCACGGAAGAGACGACCATCATCATGACCCAGACTGCCAGATAGGCGACGAGCATTTTCCAGAACACACCTTTGGTGGCGGTCCAGCTTTCGAAGAAGCGGAATTCACCTTCGCGGATGGTCATGGCCGGCGCACTGGCCAGTTTGACGGCCAGGACGAGAACGGCGCCCAGGGTGATCAGGACCAGCATCACGGCCAGGAAGACGGCCCCGCCGGTCACCCCGGCATTGCCACTGGCCTCGCCGGCCACAGCACCGCCGACACCGGCCACAAGGGCGACCACGATGATCCCGGCATACCCCACTACCGCCATCACGACATACATGACATTCACGCCCAGCAGGCGCACTTCATCCCCACCGAAGCGGAAGGGGATCAGCGGTTTGACCTCGCCCTTGGTGAGATAGCGAAGCCAAGCAGCCTGAATACTCAGCGACGCCATGATACCGACCGGAATGGACAGCATGAAGAAGCCGAAGAAGGGGCCGAAAATGCCCAGCAGCCGGCCCAGCACCTCATCATCGTCGAGCGTGCCATTGGCATCCGCCGCGACAAGCTCGAACACGCCGACAAAGGCGGGCCACAGGATGTAAAGGCTGACCGCCGAGAGAACGCCAATCAGGACAAGTTGGCAAATGCCGATCCAGATCGCCCCGCGCGGATTGCGCCCGAGGCAATTGAAGAAATGCAGGATGGCTGCGCCGAGATCAAAAGGCTTCGCGGTCATGATGGCTCCCTCCACGCCGTTCATGGTTGAAAGCCTATCATGCGCCGTTCGCGCTTTGAGGCCAGAGGGATGCGCGCCCAGCGTGTCCCGCCCCGGCTATTGCGGCGCCAGGGCCCGCATCCGGTTCTGGTAGATATAGGCGTAGAGGCCAGAAAACACGGGGATGTTCACGGCGGAGAACAGGCCCATCCAGAGCGAGTATTCGCGCATGCGGGCCATGCCCGGCGCCGCCGCATTGTCCTCGCCCAGAAGGTGCGCCACTTCCAGGATCCGGTGCCCGAGACCAGCGCTGATCACTTCATAAAGGCCGAGCTCCAGAATGATGATCGGCAGACCCGCCAGTATCAGCGTGGCCGCAATCTGCCAGCCATTCTTGTCGCTGAGCGGCCAGACCTTCATGACCCGGATGGCGCCCTGCGCGATCGTGGCGGGCAGGGACAGGACCAGGCGCGCGGACAGCCAGGTCACGATCGCCGCGCCACCCAGGCCGAGGGCGATCACCGCGATCCAGTCGGCGGTGCCCATATAGCCGATCGCCTCGAGGAGATCGAAACCGGTCTCTTCCGGATCCAGCCCGGCGCGCTCCAGTGCCATGCCGGCGACCGTGCCGAACACAGTTCCCCAGAAAAGGAAGACCAGCACGAAGATGATGGCCGTCAGCAGGGCGATGAGGATTGAGACCACGAAGACCCGGAACTCGTCACGGCCCAGTTGCAGCCCCATCCAACCGGAGAAGTCGCCGCGAACGGC
Source organism: Maricaulis alexandrii (assembly GCF_005871165.1). Lineage (GTDB taxonomy): Bacteria > Pseudomonadota > Alphaproteobacteria > Caulobacterales > Maricaulaceae > Maricaulis > Maricaulis alexandrii. The sequence continues at coordinate 99,498 of NZ_SWKP01000006.1, forward strand.
CATGCGCAGTGCGGCGGCGGACAGCGCAACGCTGCCAATCATGGTGCCGATCGACAGGATCGGAACCAGCGGTGCCACACTCGGACTGATCGCCCCGGTCGCCAGCATCTGGGTCAGCGCCAGATAGAGGGCGTAAGCGACGGTATAGGGCAGGCCCGCAATCAGGATCGGGCGCCAGTGCGCGATGAAGAAGGCATAGGCGGCCAGGACGCTGCGCAGGATGGGAACGGCGGTCGGGGTCATCAGGCTCTCCGCTGGATGTGCGTCAGACATACCCGGCCCTGTCGCGGGATCAAGCGTGACGCGCGGTCGCGGTCGAACGCAAACCGGTCCTGAACCGGCTCATGTCTCTGTTCGCGGACCGGCCAAAGAACGCATTCCGGACTTAACCCCTGTTTCGCGTTGACCGCGCGGCGTGCCGCACTAACGTGAACGGGTTGAGTGTGTGTGGGGGCGTTCCATGGATGATGATCAAAAGCCGACGGCTGGCGGGGCGCCGGCCGAGGGTGACCGCGCGGCCTCCGTCCCGGATACCGGCGCAGGAGATGCGGCCACACCACCGCCTGCCAACCCGCCCGCCGAACCGGATCAAGGACCGGCAGAGCCCCGCGAGGGTCTCGTCTTCAACCAGACCGCGACCTGGGGCGGGATCTTTCCGATCACCCTGCTCAACGCCCTGTTGAACATCATCACCCTGACCCTGTGGCGCTTCTGGGGGCGAACGCGCGTGCGCCGTTATCTCTGGTCAACGACCACGGTGAACGGGACGCCGCTGGAATATACCGGGTCGGGCTGGGAGCTGTTCCGCTCCTTCGTCATCGTGATGCTGGTCATCTTCCTGCCGATCTACGCCGTGATGTTCGCCGGCCAGCTTTTGCTGCCGCCGGACAAGTTCATGCTCTATTTCGGGCTGGCCTATATCCCGGTCATCCTCTTTTTCTACTGGCTGCTGGGAATGGCGGTCTGGGTCGCGCGGCGCTATCGCCTGTCGCGGACCACCTGGCGCGGCATCCGGCTGGGCCAGTCCGGTTCGGCCAACCGCTTTGCCTGGGCCACGATCGGCTATTCCATCCTCACCTCGATCACGCTGGGCTGGTTTGCGCCGGCAGCCGAAATGCGCCTGACCCGCATGCTGTGGGCCGACACCTATTACGGGGATCGCCGTTTCAATGTGCCGCAGAGCGATGAAGGCCTGGCCGGACCGACCTATGGTGCCTTCGCCCTGGCCTGGATTGCCGGTCTGTTGGGCTATTTCGCTTTCATCGCGGCCTATATGGCCCTGACCTGGGATACGATCGAAGCAGGCGGGCAACCCAATTTCGACATCGTCCTGATCATCAAGACCTATGCCGCCCTGCTGGTCTACATGATCGTCGTAGGCATTTTCAGCCTGCCCTACGCGGCCGCCCTGCTGCGCCGCAAGGCCCAGATCGTCAGCTTTGAAGGCGTGACCTTCTCCATCAAGGCCAACACGTTCAGCCTGGGTTGGGTGTATGCGGTGAACTTCCTGATCATCGCCTTCACCCTCGGCCTTGGCCTGCCCATCGCGCAGATGCGGCTGTGGCGGTATATCTTCAAGCGTCTGGAGGCGGAGGGCGAGATCGACATCGCCAGCATCCGCCAGAATGCCGACAAGGGACCGAAGTCCGGCGAGGGTCTCGCCGATGCCTTCGATATTGGCAATGTCATCTGATCCCCGCCCGATCACCGGCGAGTTTGCCGATGGCGACAGTGCCCGCATCCATCAGGTTGTTGTCGCGGTCGAAGGGGAGCGCCTGTCGCTGACCGGCGACAGTCTGCGCCTTTTCTGGCGGATCAAGCGCCTGCGCCGCCTGCCTGACCGGCCGGACGGGTCCGTGGTGCTGAGCGAGGCCGAATCCGATGCCCGGCTCAGCCTGACACCGGAGAATGCCGCACGCCTGCGCCCCCTGCTTCCCAAACTGCTCGATGATCGCAAGGTGCGCCGCGGCACCTGGATGCTGGGCGGCGCGCTGACCGCCACCGCGGCCAGCCTGGCGGCTTTCATGGTCTATGGCCTGCCGCTCCTGGCCACGCCGCTGGCCCAGACCGTTCCGCTGGATGTGGAATCCCGGCTGGGCGAGCGGTCCAACCAGTTCGTGGCCTGGTTCACGGATGAATGCGAAACGCCGGAGGCCACACAGGCGGTCTTGGACGGTCTGGGGGACCGACTGGAAACCGTATCGCAGAGCCCATTCGAGCTGAAATTGCGCATTGTCGATGCGCCCTTCCCCAATGCCTTTGCCCTGCCCGGCGGCTGGATCGTGATCACGGATGAGCTGATCGACGAAATGGAAAGCCCCGATGAGCTGGCCGGTGTCCTGGCCCACGAGGCCGCCCATGTCGCGCAGCGCCATGTCATGGCCGCGCAATTGCGGGAAATGGGCTTCGGAGTGCTGCTGGAATTCCTGATCGGTGGCGGGACCGGGGCCGGACAGGAGATCGCCCGGACGGGAGCCACGCTGGAAAGCCTGCGCCATTCCCGTGCCGCCGAAGCTGAAGCGGACGAATACGCGCTGGCCTATCTGGACGCGGCCGACATGAACCCGGAGGCTCTCGCCGACTTCTTCGACCGGATGCAGTCCGTATTCGAGGACATGGAGGCAGACATCGAGGCGGCGGAAGCCGAGGACGGGACTGAACGTTCTGAAACCCGGCAGGAACGGGCGGAAGCCTGGCTGCGCTCCACGCTGCGCACTCACCCGGACACGACACGCCGCGCTGAAGAGTCCCGGGCGGCCGCAGCCGGTCTGGACTGGTCCGGCACACCGGCCCTGAACGATGAGGACTGGGCTGCGCTCGGTGTGGTCTGCGAGACCGGCGTCCGCACCAATGACACGGCGATGGAACGGGCGGCCGACCGGATTGCGGATGTGCTGAGCGCGTCCAACAAGAGCGAAGATGGCGCCGAGGTCGGGACGCAGGCCGAAGCGGTCAACGATCCTGACACGATCATCGCCCCGGAAGTGGCCGACACCCGGTCACCGGAGGAGATCGAAGCCGTGCAGAACCGGCTGGACGAGGCCATTGAGGCCGGGATTCAGCCCGCCTCCGAACCGGAACAGCCCTGAACCTCCTGGGCGCACTGACCCCGCTCGCTTGACTTCAATCGGCTGCGGCTCGATATGCCGCGCATGACTGATCAAGCGATGAAACCCGTACACGTCATCGGCGGCGGCATGGCCGGCTCCGAGGCCACCTGGCAGCTCGTTTCCCGAGGCGTGCCCGTTATCCTCCACGAGATGCGCGGCGTCGTGGGCACCGATGCCCACAAGACGGACGGGCTGGCCGAGCTGGTCTGCTCCAACTCCTTCCGTTCGGACGACCACCAGACCAATGCAGTGGGCCTGCTGCACGAGGAAATGCGGCGCCTGAACTCGATCATCATGCAGGAAGGCGATAATCACCGCCTGCCGGCCGGCGGTGCGCTGGCCGTGGACCGGGACGCGTTTTCCGATGCCGTCACGAAGCGCCTGAGCGAGCATCCGCTGGTCACGATCGAGCGCGGCGAGATCCCGGCCCTGCCGCCGGAAGACTGGGACAGTGTCATCATCGCCACCGGTCCGCTGACCTCGGAAAGCCTGTCCAAGGCGATCCTGGACGCGACCGGCGAAGGCGAGTTGGCCTTCTTCGACGCCATCGCCCCGGTGATCCATCGCGAGAGCATCAATCTGGACAAGGCCTGGTTCCAGTCGCGCTATGACAAGGGCGAGACGGAGGCCGAACAGAAGGCCTATCTCAACTGTCCGATGGACAAGGACCAGTATGAAGCGTTCATCGACGCTCTGCTGGCTGCGCCCAAGACCGAATTCAAGGAATGGGAAGAGAACACGCCCTATTTCGACGGCTGCCTGCCGATTGAAGTGATGGCGGAACGGGGCCGCGAAACCCTGCGTCACGGCCCGATGAAGCCGGTGGGCCTGACCAATCCGCACAATCCGACCGTGAAGCCCTGGGCGATTGTCCAGCTGCGCCAGGACAATGCGCTGGGCACGCTGTTCAACATGGTCGGCTTCCAGACCAAGATGAAATACGGCGCGCAGACCGATATTTTCCGCATGATCCCGGGCCTGGAGGACGCGCAGTTTGCCCGCCTGGGCGGCATTCACCGCAACACCTTCCTCAACTCGCCGCGCCTGCTGGACGACCAGTTGCGCCTGAAATCCCAGCCACGCCTGCGCTTTGCCGGCCAGCTGATCGGCGTTGAGGGTTACGTGGAAAGCGCATCCATGGGGCTTCTGGCCGGCCGCTATGCCGCCGCTGAGCGCCTGGGACAGCCGATCTCTGCCCCGCCGCCGACCACGGCTTTGGGCGCCCTGATCGCCCATGTCACTGGCGGTCATCTGGATGCCGGCAAGGGCAGTTTCCAGCCGATGAATGTCAATTTCGGCCTCTTCCCGATGATGCAGGCCCCATCCCGCGATGAAGAGGGCAACCGCATCCGCGGCAAGGCCAAGAGCGTCGCCAAGAAAAAGCTGATGAGCGCCCGGGCCCTGGAAGACCTGGCCAGATGGGCCGGCTGAAGCCCACCGCCGGCCTCAATTTCCAGCTCTGGAAACCGGACAGCTCAAGCGCAGTCCGGACACGCCACATGTGCGCATGCCTGAGCTTACGCGCCTCAGTGTAAAGCCAGGCCAATTCTGAGATACAGAAATTGAAGCCAGAACAATAAAAGCATTGATTGCCCTTTGATGAAATATGAACTTCAATTTCACGAAACGGTCGCAAGAAATTGCATGCTCGAAAATTGGTGCTCGCAAATTCATCAACTTTCAAAGGGATAGCGAATATTTTTCGAGCTGGCTGGACTCCTGTCCGGGGAATGTGCTTGCCTTATGCTGTAGCGCAACAAAGAGGGCAATCATGAGCGAGACCTACCTCGACAAGATCTACACCGTCACGGATCAGGATGGTCAGCGCGACGCCTATGATGACTGGGCGGACAGCTATGATGATGATCTGGACGCGAATTCCTACAAGACGCCCGGCCGCATCGCCGAAGCGTTGAAACAATGCCTGCCGAGCGATCAGGCCAATCCGCGCATTCTGGACTGGGCCTGCGGGACCGGCCTGTCCGGGGCCGCATTGAGCGAAGCCGGCTTCACCCGGATGGACGGCTGCGACATTTCCGAAGGCATGCTGGTGCATGCGCGCGAGAAGAAGCTCTACAACAAGCTCTTCACCACGCCGCTGGGCGTGCCGGATCCGTCCATGTTTTCCGATTATGACGTTGTGACCGCTGTGGGCGCCGTGTCCGTGGGCGCCGCGCCACCAGAATGCCTGCCCGCCATTTTGGACGGCCTGCCCTCCGGTGGCCGCCTGGCCGTGTCGTTCAACGCGCTGACGCTGAAGGACAAGGCCTATATGGACACGCTGGACCAGGTGGTGGCCCGTCCGGACATCACGTTGGAATTCAGCGAGGAAGGTCCGCACCTGGAGGCCGAGCACGTCTCCAAAAGCCGCGTCATGGTGCTGGCAAAGGCTTAAGACACAGGCTGACGGCCGGGCCGTATTGCAACCGCGGGCAGACTTAGCTTCAATGCCTCCGTTTTCATTGGGGGGTTCTGTTGCGTTTCTTGTCTTTGGCCCTGTGCGCTCTTGGCGCACTGGTGGTTCTTGGTGCGGCCCAGGCCCAGCCGACCCCCATCGAGCATTTTGTCCGCTACAACAAGGTCGACACGCCGGTCGTCAGCCCGAATGGACGACGTATCGCGATGGTGTCGGAAGCGGACGGTTTGCGCATCGTTCTGGTTCTCTCGCGCGATGGCGAAGCGCCCCGCGCTGTCAACGCCGATGCCGTCAATCCGGAATCCCTGTTCTGGGCCAATGATGATGTTCTGGTCATCCGCGCGAGCATGGAGCGGGACCGGAATTACGACGACGACTTTTTTACAGAGACCACAATGTTCGCCTTCGACCTGCAGAATGGCGAGTTGCGCGAACTCTTCGATCTGGGAGCGGATGCGCCACGGTCCAACGGCAATGCCGCCAATGTTCGGGGACGCGATCCGGAAACCGGCCGCCTGGCGGTCCAGATGGCCGACCGACTTTACTCCATTGACCCGAACAATGGCCGCTACCGGTCCATGGACCGGACCATGCAGCCGGTCTTCAGCTACACGCTGGGTCCGGACGGGCAGGCCCTGACGCGGGCCAACTACTCGCAGTTCGAACGGCGCTACTGGCTTGAAGTGAGAACGGATGAATACTGGGAGACCGTGATTGACCGTGAGGAGTCGGTCATTCGACAGGCCGTCTATGGCCTACTGACGGGGACCGATGACGAAATCGTGGCATCGGAACGCCCGTTTTCCGGGACCCGCCGCCTCTTCACAATTTCGGCGACCACTGGCGAGCCCCTGCGCACGCTCTACCAGCATCCTGACTTCGACTTCCGCTCCGTTGAAGTCGACCCTTTCACCAATCTGGTGGTCGGGGTCCAAATTCTGGAGGACCTGCGTCGCACGGAATGGTTCGATCCCGACCTGGCCGCGATTCAGGCCTCGCTCGAGGCCGCCATTCCCGATGCCAGCATTACCCTTGAATCCTGGTCGCAGGACCGGAGCGAGTTCACCCTGGCCGCCTGGCGGATGGACCAGCCGGTCGAGTATTACTTCTACGATTCAAACGACGGCTCGCTCGGACGGCTCGGCTCGGCCTTGCCGGAATTGCAGGCTTCGGGCCTGACAAGCCGTGTTGCCATCACCTTTCCGGCCCGGGACGGCACCGCGATTCCGGCCTATCTCACGCTTTCCGCGGGCGAAGGTCCCTGGCCGCTGGTAGTCCTGCCGCATGGTGGCCCCGCCAGCCGGGATGTTGGCGGCTATGACATGTTCGCCCACTTTATCGCCGACCGCGGCTATCTGGTCGTACAGCCCAACTTCCGGGGATCATCCGGATTGGGTGGCGAATGGGAACGCGCCGGCTGGGGCGGCTGGGGTCGCGGGGTCATGCAGCACGATGTGTCCGATTCTGTGTCCGCCTTGGTCCGCTCCGGTTATGCGCGAGCGGACAGCGCCTGCATTCTCGGAGCCAGTTATGGTGGCTATGTCGCCTTGTCGGCAGCGACCTTCACGCCCGACCTGTTCCAGTGCGCCATGGCCATCGCACCGGTCAGCGATTTGTGGACGATCGTCGATGACGGCGCCTGTTGTGGCCTGACCTCCACCCGGTCGCGCGATTTTGCCCGCATGCTGACCGGGTCAATGGAGCAATCCTCACGCCGCGAGGCTCGCCACATTTCACCCATGGCCCATGCCGATCAGGTCCGCATTCCGCTTCTGATCGCTCACGGTCTCGAGGACAGCGTGGTCCCCGTCGAACAGTCGGAATTCATGGAAGACGCGCTCTCAGCAGCCGGCATCCCCTTCACCATGGTGTGGATGGAGAGCGCCGATCACCATTTCGACACGGTCGAAGCCCGCCGCGAAGTCCTGACCCTGATCGAAGACTTCCTCAGCGAGCATTTGCCCGTCGACTGACCTACCAGGGCAGGTCCTGGCCGGAGACGTGGAAAAAGCGGCCGGACATGGCCGGCTGTTTGTAGGCGCGTGCGATCAGGTCCAGCTGGCCTTCGACGCTCTCGGTGACGGTCAGCTGGCCATTGGGGCCGCCCATGTCCGTACGGACCCAGCCCGGATGCAGGATGAGGACGACGATACCCTTGTCCTTGAGGTCGAGGCTGAGAGATTTGCCGATCGCGTTGAGCGCGGCCTTGGACCCGCGATAGCCATAGCCATGCCCGCTGTCATTGTCGGCAATCGAGCCCATGCGGGAAGATTGCAGGGCAACGACCTTCATTTCCGAAGCAGCGACCTGGTCGGCAAAGGCCTCCACCAGGGCCAGCGGGGCGATCGAGTTCACGGTGAACTCGGTCAGCATGTCGGCATTGGCGGCACTGCCGAAGCTGCGCGTGGAAGGGGCGGCCATGCCGGCATTGGCGAAGAGCAGATCGATCGGTGCCGTCACCGTCTTGGCCAGTTCAGCCGGGCTGGACAGGTCGGTGGCGTCATAGGCGACAATGTCCAGCTTGCCCTCGCCCACCGGCAGGGCTTTCAGGTCATCGGCGGCGTCCGGATTGCGGACGGCAGCCGTGACATGCCAGCCGCGCTCGAGCAATTGGCGGGTGTGTTCCAGGCCGAGGCCGCGATTGGCACCGGTGATGAGCGCGTGATGCATGTCCAAGTCTCCCGAGGATCGTCTGTTGTGTCTTTGATTCAAAACCAGGCACCCGTGATGGCCCAGTCCGTGTCTGCCTGCAACTCTATCCGTACAGGCGCAAAAGTCACCGCCCCGTCAGGGACAACCAGGTCAGCCTCATCTGGCGCAACAAAAGCGGGCGCTCCGGGGCCAGGGCGTAGGGTGAGGCTGGCAGAGCCTTGAGATAGGCTGGCACCAGGACCGCATAGCCCACTGCCGGAACGGCCTCCGGCGGCAGGGCCCCACCGGACCGGAAGTCACGGATGGCACGCGCCGCGGCCTCACGGACCGGACGGATGGCCTCTGCGACTTTCGCTTCACCCAGTCCCTGGGCCAGCATGGCGGGCGTCGCCTCGACGCGGGCCAGATCATCGCCGCCCACGGGTGCCCGTCCGATCCGGGCGCGCAGAGGAAAGGCCCGCAACAGGCCGGTCAGTCCCCAGGCCCTGCCGGCCGCGCGGATACGGTCCGCATCGAGTTCGGCCTCGCACAGGGTTGAGGCCAGCCGGACCAGGCGCCCGGCCGTCTCGTCAACATAGTCCACCACCGCGTCCAGCGAGGTGAAGGGGCGCGCGGAGATGTCATCGAAGCGCGCCTCGATCAGCCCCATCCATTCCGCCTGCGGGATCATGTCCGTAAGCGGTGCGAGCCCTTCCGTGATGGCATGGCGGCGCACTTTGGGCGTCTCCGCATAGAGATCGCTGACGGCATCACGCCACCAGGTCAGCTTCATCTCGCCGATCATGCTTTCACTGGACGCATCCGCGATCTTGCCGAGCTCGTGATTGAAGGCGTAGAGCGCAAACAGCCGGTCGCGCACCTGCGGGGTGGCGAACAGGGCCGCGAGGCGGCGGTCCGGGTCTGCTTTTTGAAGCAGAATGTCGAAATCTTCGTCTTGCATGTGCCTAACCGGTGGACATGGACCTAGCCCACACCATATGTCGGACAACAGAAGAATGCCCGTAAGGGTGCCTACACATCCCACCACCAACCCATTGAGAGGTTTCCATGGCTTTCACTCTGCCCGATCTTCCCTACGCCAAAGATGCGCTGGCCCCTCATATCTCGTCTGAGACGCTGGATTTCCACCACGGGAAACACCACAACGCCTATGTGAACAATCTCAACGGCCTGGTCGACGGCACCGATCTGGCGTCCAAGTCGCTGGAAGACGTGATCCGCGCCACGGCCGGTGTGGCTGACAAGGTCGGCGTGTTCAACAATGCCGCCCAGATCTGGAACCATACCTTCTACTGGCAGTCCATGCGCCCGAATGGCGGCGGTGCCCCGTCTAGTCAGCTGGCCGAGATGATCGACCGCGACTTCGGTTCCCTGGACGGTTTCAAGGATGCCTTCGCCAAGGCCGGCGCCACACAGTTCGGCTCCGGCTGGGCCTGGCTGGTCCTGAAGGACGGCAAGCTGGAAGTGCGCAAGACGCTGAACGCGGAAACGCCTCTGACCGAAGCCGGCGTCACGCCGCTGCTGACCATGGATGTGTGGGAGCACGCCTATTATCTGGACTTCCAGAACCGTCGTCCGGACTACATCTCCACCTTCCTGGATCACCTGATCAATTGGGAATTCGCGGCCGAAAATCTGGCTGCCGCCTGATCACGCGAATTTGGGGTCGCCTAATCGGCGGCCCCGACCTACCCTTCTCCCCGGTCGATAAAAAACCTTGGGGAGAACCTCATGCCCATCCGCAGTTTCGCTGCCGCGCTCCTGATCAGCGTCAGCACGTTTCCAGCCCTTGCGCAGGACATGAATCCGGTCGAGGATCCGCGTGCGCTGGGCTTTGACCCGGCCGGCCTCGCCACCATTGACGCCACGATTGAAGCCCTTTCCGCCGAACAGGCCCGCCCGGGCTATGCCGTGATCATCACGCGCGGTGAACAGGTCGCCTTTGTCGCCGAAGCCGGCACCGCGAATCTCGAAACCGGCGACGTCTTCACGATCGATACCCCGGTGCGCATCGCCTCCATGTCCAAACCTGTGACGGCCGTGGCCATCATGCAATTGGTCGAGGATGGCCGTGTCCGGCTGGACGCGCCGGTCAGCGAGTATCTGCCCGCCTTCGCCGATGTGCAGGTTGCCGTCACCCCGATGGCTGGCGCCGACGGTGTCATCGCCACCCGGGCCCCGGACACCGAGATGACGGTCGAGCATCTGCTGACCCACACCTCCGGCCTCGGTTATATTTTCGAGGGTGAGACAGATCTGGGCCAGCTCTATCTCGACAATTCCCTTTATGCCGGCGATGGCGACCTTATGGCCCGCATGGACCAGCTGGCTGAACTGCCGCTTTACACGGATCCCGGTGATCGCTGGATCTACTCCTATTCGATCGATGTTCTGGGGGCGATCGTCCAGGTCGCGTCGGGGCAGCCCTTCGAAGACTATCTGGAAACAGAGATCTTCACGCCCCTGGGCATGAACTCGACCGGCTTCTTCTTCGACGACGTGGACTTTGAGGAAGAAGACCTGGCGCCCCTCTATGTCCATGACGAGAACGGAGAACTGGTCCTTTATTCAGAAGCCTTCATGCCAGACTGGCCGTCAGGCGGCGGCGGCCTGGTGTCCACGGCGACGGATTATGCCCGCTTCGCCATGATGCTCGCCAATGGCGGCACGCTGGGCGACGTACAGATCCTGGCCCCGGAAACCGCAGCGCTGATGATGCGCCCGCACACCACGCCGGACCAGCTGGGCAATGGCTGGGAGGCGCGGCGCTTTGCCTATGGCGGTGATGTGGTCATCCCGCCCGCCGACGGTGAAACCGCTCGCGGCATTCCGGGTGATTATTCCTGGGGCGGCATGTTCGATACGGACTTCTTCGTCAGCCCGGCGACCGGTGTCGCGGTCATCACGACCACGCAGATCCAGCCGGGACCGAACCGTCCTTCTCCGCGTACCAGCGCCGTGGTCCGCCCCCTGGCCTATCAGGCGATGGCGTTTGATTGACCGGAGGACTTTTTCTGCAGCGGACGCGACGGACTGATCGGTCTCGTGCGTGGAAGGAAGGCAGACGGGTCCCCTCCCTGTTCATGAGCCCGTCTGGCCTGCATGTCCCCCCTGACATGACGCAGGGCCCGCCGAAGCGGGCCCTGCACGTGTTTCAGGGTCATGCCGGAAGAGTGGTCGAAGCGGTCAGACGCCGCCCTGGGTGCTTTCCCGTTCAACATCCGTGAACAGGAGGAGCGGTGCCGCCACGAAGATCGAGGAATAGGTCCCGATCAGCACGCCCCAGATCATCGCGAAGGCAAAGCCTTGCAGCGAGGCCCCACCGATCAGGTAGAGCGAGACCAGGGCCACAAGCGTGGTCGCCGAGGTCAGGATGGTGCGCGACAGCGTGTCATTGATCGACAGGTTGAGCACATCCGCCAGCGGCATTTTCTTGTACTTGCGCAAATTCTCACGGATCCGGTCGTAAACGACGACGGTATCGTTCATCGAGTAACCGACAATCGTCAGGATGGCCGCCACGGTCGCGAGGTCGAAGGTCATCTGGGTCACGGAGAACATGCCGACGGTCGCGATGACATCGTGGACCAGGGCCAGGACCGCACCCAGCGAATACTGCCACTGGAAGCGGAACCAGATGTAGACCAGCATCAGGAAGAGCGCGACGCCGATCGCGACGAAGCCGGTGACGACAAGTTCGCGTGACACGGCGCCACCGATCACGGTCGTGCCCCGGATTTCCAGCCCTTCCACTGAGGTCAGGGCCGTTTCCATGGTCTGGCGAGCGGTCTGGTTGGCTTCCTCGCCGACCGTTCCTTCACCCGGCTGCAGCGGCAGGGCAACGAGGAAGGTGCGCCGTTCCGGGTCGGTATTGCCGGCCTCCTGGACCCGCGGCTCGCCCAATTCCAGGGCGGCGGTCAGGTCCCGCAATTCCTCGGTCGTCGTGGTGCTGCCGGTTTCCACTTCGGTCTGGATACCGCCGCGGAAGTCGATGCCGAAATTGATGCCGACATTGGCGAACTCGAAAAGCGAGAACAGAAGGACCAGGGCGGACAGGGCCAGGGCCACGAAACGGACCCGGATGAACGGCACCTTGGCGGTGGTCGGAAGAAGGTTGATGAGTGCGAGCTTCATGATCCGGCCCCCTTAGATCGGCAGCTGTTTCGGCTTGAAGCCGCGCAACCAGAGCACGGCGAGAAGACGGGAGAAAACAAAGGCCGTGAAGACCGAGGTGATGATGCCGACGCCCAGGGTCACAGCAAAGCCGCGGACCGGACCGGCGCCCAGCAGATAAAGGACGGAGGCCGCAATGAATGTGGTCACATTGGCGTCGAGAATGGCCGCCAAGGCCTGCTCGTAACCGGCCTGGATGGCATTGGCCGGCGTGCGCCCCTTCAGCCCCTCCTCGCGGATACGTTCGAAGATGAGGACATTGGCATCCACCGCCATACCGATCGTAAGAATGATCCCCGCAATACCCGGCAGGGTCAGGGTCATGCCGAGGCCGGACAGGCTGCCCAGGATCAGCACCACATTGACCATCAGGGCCATGATGGAAAACACGCCGAACACGCCATAGGCGGCCAGCATGAAGACGATCACCAGGGCAAAACCGATGATGATGGCCAGCTTGCCGCTCTCGATCTGGTCGTGCCCCAGGCTGGGTGAAACGGTGCGTTCCTCGACCGGCGTCAGCGAAGCCGGCAGGGCACCGGCATTCAGCAGAATGACCAGCTGGGAGGCCGTCTCGTAGGTGTAGCCGCCGCCAATGATGCCCGACCCGCCCAGGATCGGCTCATTGATGCGCGGGGCCGAGATGATCTCGCCGTCCAGCACAATGGCGAACTGGCGACCACGATTGTTCGTGGTCACATCCCCGAAGACGAGCGCGCCCTGGGTATCAAAGCGGAAGCCGACGACCGGACCCGTGTAATTGGGGTGGGTCGTGACGTTGGAATTCGTCAGGTTCTCACCGGTCAGGAGCTGACGGGTCTCGACGGCGAGATACTGGATCGGCTGGGTGTTGGCGACCGGGTAGATGGTCCGCCCCGGCGGCGTGCGCGCCTGGCCATTCGGACCCGGATCGATCGTGCTGTCGACCATGTGGAAGCTCAGCGCGGCCTGGGTGCCGACGAGGTCGATGATTTCCTGCGGGTCTTCCGCGCCCGGCACCTGGACAAGGACACGGTCCTCACCCGCCCGGGCAATCGTCGGGTCGGTTGTCCCAAGACCATCGATACGACGACGGATAACGGTGATGGCCTGGCTGAGCGTGCGGGTCTTGATGGCCGCGAACTGCTCATCGGTGACCGAGATGCGGATGGCACTGGGATCGTCAGGATCCAGGCGCATTTCGTACATCTGCGCCAGGCTGGGACCGCCGAACTCCGTGGTCACCGGACCATTCAGGGTCTGCAACTGCTCGAAGGCCTGCTGGCGCTCGTCCGGACGGATCATCAGGACGACAACTTCATCACCGACCAGCGAGACCGAGCGCGGCAGCAATTGCTCATTGCGCAGGGTCTGGCGGGCATCGGCAGCCAGACCTTCCATCTGGGCGGTGCGGACTTCGTCCATGTCGACCGCAAAAACGATGTGCGAACCGCCCTGCAGGTCGAGACCCAGATTGATGGTTGCGCTGGGAATGAAGCGCCAGATGCCGCGAGGCTCGCGGCTGCCATCGATCTCACTAATCGTGTACCGCTCCTCCTCCGGGACCAGGTTCGGCACCGTGAACAGGATACCGGCCAGGACTACAAGGAAGATGGTGAGCAGTTTCCAGCGCCCGAAATACAGCATGGCAGCGCGGCCTTTTCAGTTGGTCGTCGAGGAAAGGGTCAGTCGTCCTTGGCGTCGTTCGCCGGCTTGGGCTCGGTCCGGCCCTTCACCGAAGCGATCGTCTGACGCACAACGCGCACCTTGACGCCTTCGGACAGCTCGACCGTGACTTCCTCGTCACCGACCTTGGAGACCTTGCCGATCAGGCCGCCCTGGGTGATGACTTCATCGCCGCGCTTGAGGCCTTCCACCATTTCCTTGTGTTCTTTCATCCGCTTTTGCTGCGGACGGATCATCAGGAAATAGAGCACGCCGAACATCAGGACGAGCATGAGAACCTGAGGGCCGAAAATCGCTTCCATGTCAGTCTTTCCCCACAATGGCTGGGCCCGGCGGCATGCTGACATGCGCGGAGCCGAATTTGAAATTGCGCGGGACTATATCGGGGTCACCCCGTCATGCAACAAGGCCTGACTGTTCGAAAGCCGCAGCGGCTCAGCGCAAATAGCTCATCGGATCGACCGGATTGACGCCATTGCGGATCTCGAAATGGACCTGGGGACGGTCCACGGAGCCGGTATCGCCGGCCTCGGCGATCACCTGACCCTGGCTGACCTGGTCACCTTCGCGGACCAGAAGCCGGGAGTTATGGGCGTAAGCCGTTACGAAACCACCGGAATGACGCAAGAGGACAAGCTGGCCATAGCCCGCCAGTTCGGACCCGGCATAAACGACCTGCCCGGCAGCGGCGGCACGGACACTGTCACCGGACCGGGCTTCGATATTGATGCCATCATTGCGGCCACCATCGGGCTTGCGACCGAAACTGGACAGGACCGAACCCCGGATCGGCCAGGCAAAGCTGGGCGCTCCGGCCTGAGCGGGCGGCGGACGGTTTTCGCGCGGCGACGGTGCGGCGGTTGAGGAAGAGCCGGCACTGGTGTCCCGGCTGGCCAGATTGACCACGGTGGCCCCTTGCGGCAGGCGGATCTGTTGGCCCACTTCCAGATTGTACGGCGGACGGATCCCGTTATGGGCCGCCAGCTGCTGGAAAGGCACGTCATACTGCAGGCCGATCCGGTAGAGGTTTTCGCCACGTCGGACGACGTGGACGGCCGGGCGCGGCATGGACAGGACCTGTCCGACATTCAGCGCATAGGGCCGATAGAGCGAATTGGCACTGGCCAAGGCTTCCATGGCGACACCACAGCGCACGGCGATCTCGGACAGCGTATCGCCGCGGCGTACCGTGTAGGCATTGCCGCAATCCATGCGCGTGATCCGGGACGGGCCCGATGAGCCCGATCCGCCGGAATAGGAGCGGTGTTCCACCCGGGCCGGCTCGCGCGGGGTCGACGCACAGGCCGCGAGGCCGGCACTGAGGACCGCAACAAGGCAGATCAGGTTTGCTACACGCATGACGATAGGACGCTCCGGAGCCAGATTGCCCGACATACAGCCATGGCAAGGCTTAACCGCCGGTTATCCATGGCGGGCCAAGTGAAGATATCACGATTTTAGATTATGCCGAGACCCGTCGCCAGAACCGGTTAGCGGGCGCTTCCAGCCGCCTCCAGCTGGTCACGGCACCAGTCCTCGGCCTGCTCTTGCGCTTCGAACCGCTGATAGGTGATGTCCCATTCGTCGACATACACCTGCAGCAGGCGCTCCAGCTCTTCATCATGGCCCTTGGGGGGCAAATAAGCGACATGGCGGCCTGCCAGAACCTCCAGCCCGTCATTCCAGATTTCGCGAAGCAGGCTGATTGGCGGGTAATCACGCACGCGACGAGCATCCACGATCATGGCAGCGAGCTTGCCGGACTCGCACAAGTCAGCAACCCGAAAATTCAAAGTTGAGTGGTCACGTCGGCTGATCTGCCCGTCCAGAGACTGGACCCAAATCCGGGGATCAGACGTGACATCCAGAGTGATGCCCATACCCATGGTCTAACACAAGACCTCAGGGATGAGAGATGATAATTAGATGAAATTATTCAGTGCCTTGCGAGAAAGAAATCAGAGCGCGCGGGCTTCGCCTTTCACCAGCGGTACAAAGCGCACGTCCATGATGTCGCTCTCCACAATCTCACCGCCCTCACGGACATAGCGCACCAAGACCTGTTTGGTGCCGCGGTCCACGGGGGCCACCGCAATCCCGCCATCCTTGAGCTGCTGCAGGATGGTGTCCGGCCGTTCCGGCGCCGAAGCGGTGAGAATGATCCGGTCGAAGGGCGCCTGCTCGGCCCACCCCAGCGTGCCGTCTCCGATCTTGGTGACGATATTGGTCAGGCGCAGGGCCTCGAACCGGGCCTCGGCCTCGCGGGACAGGGTCCGGTAGCGCTCGACGGAATAGACACGGCGCGCCAGCCGCGCCAGCACGGCGGCCTGGTAGCCGGACCCGGTCCCGATCTCGAGCACCTTGCAGCGATCATCGAGTTT
This sequence comes from Maricaulis alexandrii, assembly GCF_005871165.1. Classification (GTDB taxonomy): domain Bacteria; phylum Pseudomonadota; class Alphaproteobacteria; order Caulobacterales; family Maricaulaceae; genus Maricaulis; species Maricaulis alexandrii. The sequence goes on from NZ_SWKP01000006.1 coordinate 115,895, forward strand.
GAGCGCCTGGGTCATCAGGGCGACGATCAGAGGCTGGGAAATCGTTTGGCCGCAATCGATGGGCAGGGCCCGGTCATCATAGGCCTGGTCGCCAAAGCGCTGTGGCACGAAGAGATGACGCGGCGTCCGCTCCAGCGCGCCCATCACCTTGGCATCGGTCACACCCCCGCCTCTCAGGCTCATGACCAGCTGGATCATGCGGGGATCGGGGAGTTGCATGCGCTTAGCCTGCCTCAGCTCTTGGGCGGAACGCCGCCCAGCATTTTCTTCAGATTGCCCAGGGTTTCGCCGTGGGTCAGATCCATATGGAGCGGCGTCACGGAAATCTTGCCGTCATAGACAGCCTTCAGGTCCACGCCCTCGGGAGGATTTGACAGGATACCCTTGAAGGCAAGCCAGTAATAATCCATGCCGCGCGGATCGGTCCGGTGCTCGGCGTGCAGGATGTGCTGGTCGCGACGCCCCTGGCGAGTCACCTCCACCTCGGTCACATCCTCCGGCTTGCGGTCCGGGAAATTGATGTTGATGAGCACGTCTTCCGGCCATTTCAGGTCGAAAAGACGGCGCAGGATCGGGGCGCCGTAGAGCTCGGCGGTCTCCCACTCGATCGGATCATCCTTCTTGAAGCCATAGGCCTGCGACAGGGCCACGGCGGGAATACCCAGCTGCATGCCCTGCATGGCGCCGGCGACCGTGCCGGAAAAAGTCACGTCCTCGGCGATGTTCTGGCCGCGATTGACGCCGGACAGGACCAGATCGGGCTTTTTGCCCGGGACGATGTCCTGGACGCCCATGAGGACGCAATCGGTCGGCGTGCCGGAGACGGAGAATTTCTGATCCCCCCATTTGCGCACACGCAGCGGGGAATGCAGCGTCAGGGAGCGCCCGGCCCCCGACTGTTCCTCAGCCGGAGCGACGATCCAGACATCATCGGACAATTGCCGGGCAATCTTCTCCAGCACTTTCAGGCCATGGGCCCGGATGCCGTCATCATTGGTCAGGAGAATTCGCGGGTTTTCAGGGATCATCGTCTTGTCGTCCTCGGCATCGTTTCGAGCACGCTTCTAGACGATTTGGCCGGGCCTGCCAGCCCACAAGTCTGTCATCCAAGAAAGTGTGAGCCAGGCGACTGGGCGGTCGCCTGGCTCATGATCCGCCTGCTGCGAGTTACCAGCCTTCCGGCGTATCAACGGTCGGCTGTATCCAAGTCTCGCCCTCAAGCGGATCAAAATATGTATCCGGACCAATGCCGGTACCGGAGGGCGCGAGCCCGGCAAACGGGTTCGCGCCCCCGGTGGCAGCCCCCATCGCCCCCTCCGACAGGGATTGCAGTCCGGTCAGGCCATCAAGGCCGGCTGTGTCAATCGGAACGTCGGTATCAACGCCCGCAAGATCGGCTTCGCCCATTTCACGCGGCGCATCCGTATCGTCGGACAGCTTGACCAGGAAATTGTCCTGGGACGCGCTCGAGGCCTTGCCGTCGCGCAGCGGATCGACAATCGCTTCCATGCTCGGTGCCGGGGCATCGGTGTCTTCGACGATGATCGTGGCGGAGGCCGGCGTTGACGGTCCGGAAACCTCGACGGAGAAGCCGTCAATGGAGGAGTTTCCGACGCGATTGTCGACAAAGTCGAGACTGTCGAAAGTGAAGCTCACTTCCCGCGGACCATCCGCCGTGTCGACCGTGCCGGACCAGCTGACCGTGGCGTCGGTGATGGAGTTCGCAAAAGACGCCCACACACCGTTGCTGCTATAGCTGCCCGTATAGCCGGACACGTCGATCTCGTCCGGGTCGACACTCGTCGCGACCCCGTCAACATGGATCGTCGCCGAGATCCCATAATCGGCATTATTGCCATTGAGGTGGAAGACCACGCCATTGGTTGGCTGACCATTGGGCTGGGACGCATTGGCCGATGTGCGGACCTCGCTGAACACCTGCCCCGTATCGAAGTCGACGATGAAATACATGCCGGCATTGCCGATCGATTGCGTGGCATCACTGCCGCCCGTGATCACCGTGTCGGCATGCGACACATTATAGTCCACGTTCAGCGTCTCGGTCGTGCCATCCGGAAGGTCACCGAACTGGGCCGGGTCGACCACAAGCTCACCGGTCAGGGCATCAACGGTGAAGGCCACGTCATCGCCGGCCTGCGTGGTCACGGTAACGCCGGTGACCGCCATGGCGTCACCTTCTGCATCGGTCGCGTTCTCGAGCAGGTTCAGCGTCACAGGCGCCGCGTTCTCGCCCACCGTCACGGAAAGCGGACCGGACACGGTCGGCATATCATTGCTGCCCGTGATCATGACGGTGAACTGGGACGTGCCGCTGGTTTGACCATCGCTGATCTCGACCGAGAAGTTGAGCATCACGCTCTCGCCATCGTCGAGATAGTCGAAAACGGCTGCATCGGCGTCGAAGGACCAGCTCAGCACGCCATCAGCCGCATCCAGCGTCATCATGGACGCCAGATCAACGCCGGCCAGGCCCGCCGAAACGCCCATGGCGCGGACCTGGCTGACCGTCGCGGTATGCGTGTCATTGGCGTCCTGGTCGGTATAGGACACCGTCCCGCTTTCACTCAGCGTGGCGGCGTCATCTTCACCGAAGGACAGAGACGCGCCGTCATAATAGAGGACGGGATCATTGGCTCCATCGACGGAAATGGTCACCGTTCGCGGTGTGACACCCCCCTGACCGTCCTCGACATCAAAGCGCAGCGTGATGGTTTCCGTTTCACCTTCGGACAGATCATCGAAGAAGCCCGGATAGAAGGTGATGCTGCCGGACTCTTCATCGAGACTGTAGATCGCATTGCGGTCCGGATTGGCGAACTCCAGCACGACATTGCTGACACTCAGACTGTCGCCATCGGCATCGCTGGCCCCATCCAGCAAATCGACCGAGAAGAAACCGGCGTCTTCCGGCATGCTGACGGACACGGCCGGTGCATCCGGTGCCGTGTTCTGGCCGATGATCGTGATCTCGACCGGCGCCATGACCGTGTCATGACCATCGCTGATTTCGACGTCATAGGTCAGCGTCATGACCTGGCCCGTCGACAGATGCTCGAACAGGGCGGGATCGGCGGAGAAGGACCAGGCGACCGACGGACCGGTTTCGCTGGCGTCAAAGCTGATCAATCCCAACACGTCCTCCGCCGTCAGGGAACCGGTTTCACCGGCCAGGCTGACACCGAGCGCTGTGCCCGTATGCGTGTCACTGGCATCGGGATCCCAAATGCCAATCACACCCTCTGCTTCGAAATCACCCTGGGCATCCACGCCGGCCTCGACCTGAAGCTGGGAGTTCCAGGGCTCGAAATACGGCGCATCATTCTGGCCAACGACCGTGAAGTGGAGTTCGCAGGGAACCACACCGCCATCGGAGTCCTCCAGGTTGAAGCTGATGGTGAGGATTTCGGTTTCACCCTCCGCCAGGTCTTCATACTGGCCGTAAGGGAAGGTGACCGTCCCCTCCTCCAGATTGACATTGGCGGTCACGACCCGGTCGGGATTGTCGGTGTAGGCGGTGACATCCGTTACGATGACACTGTCACTGTCGACGTCCTCGACACTGGCCAGAAGATTGACCCAAAGCGGCTCGCTCTCACCCAGTGACAGCGTGAAATCAACGAAGGTCGGAAGATCGTTCGTCCCCTCGATCGTGACACTCACAGTGGTGCTTTCCTCGGAGCGTCCGTCCGAGAGCACGACATCATAGGTCAGAGTGACGCTCTCGCCTTCCTGCAGATAGTCGAACAGGCTGCTATCGGCATTGAAGGTCCAGCCCAGCTCGCCGTCGGCGGCATTGTCGTCCAGACGCAGCAGGCCGTAGAGATTGTTCGGATTGAGGTCGCCCGCATTGCCCGTCAGCGTCAGGTCGCTGAACCAGCCATAATGGCTGTCACCGGCATCAGGGTCGTCGAAGGCAATGCTGCCGGACGTGGTCAGGGTCGCGGCGTCATTCTCGTCGAACGTCGCCTCCAGCGTGGAGTTCCACGGCTCGATATAGGGCACATCATTCTGCCCGATCACGGTGAAACTCAGCGTGCGCGGCACCACCCCGCCATCGCCGTCATCCAGATTGAAGGCGATGGTCAGCACCTCCACCTGTCCCTCGGCGAGATCCTCGAACTGGCCAGAGGGGAGACGAACCGTGCCTGCTTCCAGGTCGACATTGACGGTGACATCACGGTCCGGATTGTCGGTGTAGGCCGTCACATCCCGGGCTGTGATGGTGTCGCTGTCAGGGTCCTGGACGCCGGCCAGAAGATTCACCCAGAGCGGCTCGCTTTCCGTCAGGCTCAGAGTGAAGTCACTGAAGGTCGGCGCATCATTGGTCCCCGTCACCGTGATCGATACGGTGGTGCTTTCCTCGGAGCGCCCATCCGAGAGCACGACATCATAGGTCAGAGTGACGCTCTCGCCTTCCTGCAGATAGTCGAACAGGCTGCTATCGGCATTGAAGGTCCAGCCCAGCTCGCCGTCGGCGGCATTGTCGTCCAGACGCAGCAGGCCGTAGAGATTGTTCGGATTGAGGTCGCCCGCATTGCCCGTCAGCGTCAGGTCGCTGAACCAGCCATAATGGCTGTCACCGGCATCAGGGTCGTCGAAGGCAATGCTGCCGGACGTGGTCAGGGTCGCGGCGTCATTCTCGTCGAACGTCGCCTCCAGCGTGGAGTTCCACGGCTCGATATAGGGCACATCATTCTGCCCGATCACGGTGAAACTCAGCGTGCGCGGCACCACCCCGCCATCGCCGTCATCCAGATTGAAGGCGATGGTCAGCACCTCCACCTGTCCCTCGGCGAGATCCTCGAACTGGCCAGAGGGGAGACGAACCGTGCCTGCTTCCAGGTCGACATTGACGGTGACATCACGGTCCGGATTGTCGGTGTAGGCCGTCACATCGGTCGCGATGACGCTGTCACTGTCGACGTCTTCCACACTGGACAGGAGATTGACCCACAGAGGCTCGCTCTCACCCAGTGAAAGCGTGAAATCGACGAAGGACGGCAGGTCGTTCGTACCAGTCACGGTGAAAGTGGCGGTGTTTTGAGACACACCGCCCTGATTGTCGCCGACCAGGTAGGTGATCGTGACCGTCTCGTTCTCGCCCTCCTGCAGGTCGGTGAACTGGTCCAGATCAAGCTGGACAGCGTCGTAATTGTTCGGGTCGAGTGTCCAGGTGATGGTCCGGTCGGGATTGGACGAAGACACTGACTGGATTTCCTCGATCCCGATCAGATCACCCTGGTCAACATCGCTCGCTGTCGCCATGAGGTCGACCGAGAACAGGCCGTCATCCTCGCTCTGGGTCCCGGCATCAATCGGGGTGACTATCGGAGCATCATTACTGCCGGTAATGGTGATCGTCAGGTCGCGCGGCACGATGCCGCCATTGCCATCATCGAGGTAGAATCCGATCACAACCGTCTCGGTCTGGCCCTCGGCCAGATCATCAAACTGCCCCGCCGGGAATGTCACCCAACCGGTATCTGGATCAAAGCTGCCTTCGACATTCCGGCCGGAACTGGACTGGAAGATCGTGACATCGCGCGCGATGACGGTATCGCCATCGGCATCCTCGACACTGGCGAGAAGATTGACCGAAAACGGCTCGTCCTCCGGAATAACCGGCGAGAAGTCGACAAAGGTCGGCGTGTCATTGCTGCCGACAACAGTGAAACTCGCCGTAGTGGCCGTGACACCCCCATGATTGTCCCCGACCAGATAGGTAACCGTGACCGTCTCTGTCTCCCCATCCTGCAAGTCGGTGAACTGGTCCAGATCAAGCTGGATCGCATCATTGTTATTCGGGTCGAGTGTCCAGATGATCGTCCGGTCAGGATTCGACGAGCTGACTGACTGGATTTCCTCAATGCCGAGCACATCGCCCTGGTCCGGATCCGTTGCATGCGCCACGAGATCGACGGAGAAGAGCCCGGCATCTTCTGACTGGCTGCCGGCATCCAGCGCCGAGACCACCGGCGCGTCATTGGTGCCGACAATGGTCAGCGTCACAGTGCCGTTGGCGGTATCCGTTCCATCCGTGACGGAGAAGGCGATTTCAACATCCAGCGTCTCGCCTTCAGCCAGATACTCATAGCCCGTCAGCGTATCGAAGATGAGGGCGCCGGTTTCGGGGTCGATACCGATCTGGCCGTTGAACGCGGCCGTATCGAGATAGGAGAGCGTCACCGCATCGCCGTCGAAATCGAAGGCGCTGGCCAGAACGTCGACGGTGACCGTCCCGTTTTCCTGGATCTGTGCCGTCTGGTCCGCATCGATCATGGGACCATTATTGCGACCATCCAGGTACACGGTCCCGTCGTCAAAGGTCAGGGCTTCAACACCGCTAACTGTGGTCGTCCCGTTATCCGTCGTGATCGTGTAGTAGCCGCGGTTTTCATCGACCGATACGTCTCGCACGCTGCCTGAGAAAAGGACCGTGTCATGGCCTCGTCCGCCGAGGATCACATCATCACCCCCTCCGCCGGACAGAATGTCGTCACCGGCTCCGCCGGACAGGACGTCATTGCCCTCGCCGCCCTCCAGTACATCATTACCGCGGCCACCGCTGAGGATGTCGTTACCAGCTCCGCCCAGGAGCGTGTCATCGCCGCGTCCGCCGAAGATCTGGTCATTGCCATTGCCGCCGGACAATTCGTCGTCACCGCGAAGGCCGAGCATGAGGTCCCGGCCATCACCTCCCTCAATGACATCGTCCCGGCGCGAACCGACATGGATTTCCCGGCGATTTGAAGGACCGCCCCCTTGTGCCGCCGCGGCAGACGCGTTTCCGGAATTCCCGGCCTGTGCCGGAAGCGTGTCGGATTGCTGCGGATTGCGATCAGATTTTCCAGGCATGCCCCATACGCCGCAACCGCGACGCCCCCTTTGAATTTCTTGTGTGCTTTCAAAGCACGAGGGCGCGAGGGTCTCGAAAATCGGGGATAGCGACAATCACCCAAAGGGTTGGGTCAGGCCAGGAAAAGAGGTTTGGAATTTCGCGTTTCAAGCGAAAAAAGACCCCGTCAGCGAATCTGCTGACGGGGCGGTTTTCGATCCCGGGAAAGACGGAAGCGGCTCAGGCTTCGATGCGCTCTGCGCCGCCCATATAGGGACGCAACACATCCGGAATGGTGATCGAGCCGTCGTCGTTCTGGTGGTTCTCCATCACGGCCAGCAGGGCCCGTCCGGTGGCCACGCCGGATCCATTCAGCGTATGCAGGAATTGCGGACGCTTTTCGCCAGCCTTGCGATAGCGCGCATTCATGCGGCGCGCCTGGAAGTCCCCGCAATTCGAGCAGGACGAGATCTCGCGATACGTCCCCTGGCTGGGCAGCCAGACTTCAAGGTCATAAGTCCGCTTGGCAGCAAAGCCCATATCGCCTGAGCACAGCAGCATGACGCGATAGGGCAGCTCCAGCAGCTGCAGGACGCGTTCGGCAGCACCGGTCATGCGGTCCAGCTCGTCCGCGCTCTGCTCGGCCGGGACGATGGAGACCATTTCGACCTTGTTGAACTGGTGCATGCGGATCATGCCGCGTGTGTCGCGGCCGGCGGAACCGGCTTCGGCGCGGAAGCACGGCGTATGGGCCGTAAAGCGCATCGGCAGGTTCGCTTCCTCATGGATCGCATCGCGCGCCAGATTGGTCAGCGGCACTTCAGCCGTCGGGATCAGCCAGCGATGATCCGTCGTCCGGAACAGGTCCTCGGCGAATTTGGGCAGCTGGCTGGTGCCGAACATGGCCTCGTCCCGCACCATGAGCGGCGGGCTCACTTCGGTATAGCCGTGTTCGCCCGTGTGCAGGTCCAGCATGAAATGCGCGAGGGCCCGTTCCAAGCGGGCCAGCCCCCCCTTGAGGGCGACGAAACGGGCACCGGAAATCTCGGCAGCCTTCTCGAAGTCCATCAGGCCGAGCCCCTCACCCAGATCGACATGGTCCTTCGGCTTGAAGCTGAACTCGCGCGGCGTGCCCCAGCCCCGCACTTCCTCATTGTCCGCCTCGTCAGCCCCGGCCGGCACGTCGTGCTCGGGCAGGTTCGGAATGGCGGCCAGGTGCTGGTTGAGGGTTTCCTCGAAGTGGCGGGCTTGCTGGCCGGCTTCCTCGAGCACGGTTTTGAGACGGTCGACTTCACCGCGCAAACGGTTGAATTCGTCCTCATCCCCTGTCGCCTTGGCCTTGCCGATCTGCTTGGACAGGGCATTGCGCTCGGTCTCGGCGTCCTGGTGCTTGGTGAGGGCCTCACGACGGTTCGCATCCAGCTCCAGCAGGGAGGCTGATTGCGGCTCGAGGCCCCGCAGGGCAAGGCCCTGGTCGAACGCTTCAGGATTGTCGCGGATCAGCTTGATGTCGTGCATGGGAATAACCGGTGCGGGTTGGAGGAATATCGCAGGCGGCTATAGCCCTGCCCGCGGCCGCCGTAAACCGCGCGTCGCCTCAGGACTCCTCGTCTTCGAGCGGTTTCGGTTCCATCCACCCCATCCCGACAATCGAGAGGAAGTAGAGCAGCAGCAAGGCACCCCCGAGCATGAGCTGGCTGATCGGGTCCGGCGGCGTCGCAAAGGCGGCGAAGAGGGCAATGCCAACCACAGCAAAGCGCCAGCCCTTGAGCAGGGTGGCCCCGCGCAGGATGCCGGCCTTGGCCAGCAGCATGAGGAAGACCGGCATCTGGAAGGAAATCCCGAAAACCAGCATCAGCGTGGTGATCAAACTCATATAGTCGGACACGTTGAGCAGAAGCTCGATCCGCGTCCCGGCCAGTTCCGGCACCTGTTCCTGCCCCAGCGAAAAGCGCATCACCATGGGCAGGACAAAGAAATAGACGAAGGCCACACCCACGCCGAACAGCACGGGCGACATGGCGAGGAAGGGCGCGAAAGCGCCGCGCTCATTCTTGTACAGGCCCGGCGCCACGAAACCGTAGATCTGCCAAGCAATCACCGGGAAGCCGATAATGATCGCGCCGACGAGGGAGAGTTTCAGCCGGACGAAGAAAAACTCCAGCGGCGCAAAGAAATTGGCGGTCAGATCCAGCTCTTCCACCGGCACGCCGCGCACTGAGGCGGCGGCATCGCGATACGGCAAAAGCAGCCATTGATAGATCTGGCCGGAGAAAATGAAGCAGACGATGAAGCCGACCGACAGGAAGGCCAGGATCACGACCAGGCGCGAGCGCAGCTCGATCAGATGATCCAGCAGCGGGGCGCGGCTTGCCTCGACTTCGTCCGTGTCATGTTCCAGCTGGGCCATGCCTAACCGTCAATCCTGCCCGACTTGCTTGCAGCCGCGGTCTTCTTGGGGGCTTCAACCTTGGCGCTCTCATCCGGTTTGGCGGGCGCATCAGCCTTCGCCGGCGCGTCCGGCTTGGCCAGCGTCTCCGACTGGACGTCCTTGGCCACCTTGTCGAACTCGCCCTTGATCTGGTTCACCGGATTGGCCTGTTTGAGCGCCTCGATTTCCTTGCGCAGCTCGGACAATTCGGTCTCGCGACCGATTTCCTCAAAGGAGTTCTGGAATTCTTTGGCCAGACCGCGGGCCTGGTTCATGAGCTGGCCCACGCGGCGCATCATGACAGGCAATTGCTGCGGCCCGACGACGACCAGCGCCAGAACGAGCACAACCAGCAATTCCGGCATGCCGATGCCGGGGCTCATGGCCTAGCTCCCGGTCTTTTCGTCGTCGCGGGTTTCAGCGCCGAGCGAACCAGAGGCGTCATTGGACGTTTCCTCGGTATTCTCCTCGTCACGCAGCCCTTTGCGGAAGCTGGTGATGCCCTTGGCGAAATCGCCCATGACCGAAGCGATCTTTCCCCGGCCGCCAAACAGCAGGACGGCGAGAAGAAGGACCAGCAGAATTTGCCACATACCCGGAGCCATAGGCTTCTCCGTCTCTAGAACACGTCAAATGGGTCTACTGCGTTTGCCGCGTGGCGTCCAACCCGTCAATCACGCTCACGGACAATCTATCGCATGTGCTGCGTTACGCGGCACCATCGGGCTCGTCATCATCGCCGTCCATGAAATCGACATGGAAAGCATGCGCTTCTTCGTCGTCGAGCGGATCTTCCAGCAATTCCATCTGATCGGGACGCGACGGGTCCGGCACGGTGAAATCCGGCGGCAGGCGCGCATCCAGCAGGCCGGCGGCCTTCAGGTCGGACATTCCCGGCAGATCGCCGATCGTCTCGAGCGAGAAATATTCGAGGAATTGCGGGGTGGTGCCATAGGTGACCGGGCGTCCCGGCGTGCGGCGACGGCCGCGCGGGCGGATCCAGCGCAATTCGAACAACAGGTCCAGCGTACCCTTGGACACGGCCACGCCCCGGATTTCCTCGATCTCGGCCCGCGTCACCGGCTGGTGATAGGCAATGATGGACAGCGTCTCCAGCGCCGCCTGGGACAGTTTGCGCGGTTCCTGCCGGACTTCCGTCAGGACATCGGCCAGGTCCGGCGCGGTCTCGAAGCGCCAGCGTCCTCCCACCTCGATGAGACGGACACCCCGCTCGGCATACTCCGCCGACAGGGCCGCCAGCAATTCCTGGATATTGGCCTCGGACGGCAGACGACCGATCAGCGTTTCCTCATCCAGCGGCTCATTGGCCGCAAAGAGGAGCGCTTCGAGGATGCGCAAATTGCGCTTCTCGGTGTTCACCGCGAGATGAACCCCCAGCGATTTCGACGCCTCCTCATCAGCCATGGCCGACGGGCCCTGGTGATTGGCACGTTCGCGCAGCGCTTCGATGGCGCTAGAAATCGGGTCGGTCGTGCCCGTCTCGGTTTCGTCAGTCATGCGGTGCGTCTCTCTCCGTGGCGCGCACATACAGCGGCGCATAGGCCTCACGCTGACGCAATCGTGCATGGCCCTCCTTGGTGATTTCAAGCGCGGCCAACATGGAACTTGCCCGGACGGACCGCAAAGGCGGCGGATCCGCGCCCAGCTCCCCGGGGCCGGGAAGCAAGCTGTCCAAGTCTTTCCACTCCCGAATCTCGGGCATCAGCGTTTCAAGACGCTCTCTTGCAGTTTCCAGACCGTAAACCTTGGGCGTGGGAGGTCGATAGCTTGACCGGGCCTGCCGGATGCGGCGTTGCGAATAGGCCGACAACAGGTCGTGAAGGTCGGCAGCATAGATCACGGACCGGGTCGACCGCACCCCTTCCGGCGCCCCGCGCATATGCACATCCGTGTGCAGGAGTGGCTGCGCGAACAGCGCTTCACCGGCGGCCCGCATTGCCTCCAGCCGGCGCAGACGGAAGGCCAGCGCAGCCGCCAGCACTTCAGCAGGCGCGTCGTCCTCATCCTTTTTCGGCTTGGGAAGCAGGAGCTTGGACTTCAGGAAGGCCAGCCAGGCGGCCATGACCAGATAGTCGGCAGCCAGATCCAGACGACGCTGGCGCGCTGCTTCCATGAATTGGAGATACTGCTCGGCCAGTTCGAGAATGGAAATCTTTGCGAGATCGATCTTCTTCTTGCGCGCCAGGGCGAGCAGAAGGTGGAGCGGCCCCTCGAACCCGTCGAGATCGACGATCAGCGCATCGGTTTCCGCCTCCTCGGCGGCCTCGAACCGGACGTCTTCCTCGAATTCCTCGATCAAGCCTTGCTCCAAATCAGGACATCGCCGTCCCGCTTACCGGTGCCAAAAGATCATTGAGCCGCGATTCGGCCTCGTCCGGGTCGAATTCTTCGATACGGTCGCGCGCCGCTTCCGCTGCCAGGGCACGGTCCAGAGCCTTGCCGGTGAGCGTTGTGGCGCCTTCAGCGACCGCGATCATCTCGGCCATCTCGCCATTGCAGTGCAGCAGCATATCGCATCCGGCCGCCAGCGAACGCTCACCCCGTTCCCGGAAACTGCCGGACAGCGCCTTCATGGACAAATCATCCGTCATGATCAGCCCGTCGAACCCGATCTCGCCGCGAATGATCCTGCCGATCAGCTCTGCCGATTGGGTGGCCGGGTTTTCGTCATCGATATCGGCGTAGACAATATGGGCCGTCATCGCCATCGGCGCGTCATTGAGCGCCTTGAAGGGGGCGAAATCGGTTTCGGACAGCAGGCCGTGCTCTTCCGGCACAACCGGCAATTCCAGATGGCTGTCGGCCTGGGCCCGACCGTGTCCCGGAACATGCTTGATGATCGGCGCGACTCCGCCCGCCATCAGGCCTTCCATGGCCGCCCGGCCCAGATGGGCGATCGGTTCCGGCGTGGTGCCGAAGGCGCGATCGCCGATAATGGCATCAGCGCCTTCAATGCGCAGATCAGCCACCGGGGCACAATCGACATCAAGGCCGACGGTCCGGAGCTCATGCGCCAAGAGACGGTGATTGATGCGCGTGGCCTCGATGCCGGCTTCCTCATCTTTCAGGAAAAGATCACCGAAGACCTGGGCCGGCGGAGCCTTGCGCCAGGCCGGCGGTTTCAGGCGCGCCACACGGCCGCCTTCCTGGTCGATCAGGATCGGCGCATCGCGCCCGACACAATCGCGCAATTCCAGGGTCAGGCGCGACAGCTGGCGGACGCCTTCCACGTTGCGGGCAAACAGGATGAAGCCCCATGGGTCCGCATCACGGAAAAAGGCTTTCTCATCGGCACTGAGCGTCAGGCCCTGCAGCCCGTAGATTGCGGAAGACAGGCTCATCGGCGGGCCACCAGACAGTCCTGGCCGCGCGACTGCAGGATCGAGCAGAAGTTGACGGCTTCATCCCGCGAGGCAAAGGCGGCGATGCGCAGGCGGTGATAGGTCCCCCGGTCGGGAATATCGACCTGCAGCACATCGGGCGCTGCGCCCGACGCAACATCCGAAAAGCGCGTGCGGAAAGCGACCCAGGCCGCCTCGGCATCCGCTTCACTGCGGAAGGAAGCAATCTGGACGACCCATCCGCCGCTGAGATCAACCGTCGGACCGGAGGATTCCGGGGACGCCGGTTCGGGCTGGGGTTCCGGATCGGGAGTCTGGACCGGTGTCTGGACTTCCGGCTGCGGGGCGGGTTCCGGATCCGGATCGGGCTGGCGTTCCGGGCGGGCCGGCGCCGGGCGCGGCGTCACATCCGGCTGGGTCTCGCGATTGTCAGGTGCGGCAGCCTCGTCAGCATCCACCGTCTCCACCCGCAGGGCCGGCCGGGAGTCCTCGATGGGTTCTTCCGGTGCCGGTCGCAGGGAGACATCCTCATCGCCGGTTTCCGCATCACCGGTCAAACGGTCATAGACACCCAGCTCTGTGCCCGGCGTTTCCTCGCCGCCCGGATCGACCGGACGTTCGCGATAGGGTTCTTCGTTCGCCACGAGTCGCGGCGCACCATCACGACCGCTTTCACGCAGGCCCTGATTGTAGGCGCTCCAGACAACCCCCAGAAACAGGATGAAGACCGCCAGCGCTGCGGTCAGCAGAAGCGGGCCGCGGCGGGCATCTTCCTCGCGCGCATCAAAGGTTGCGTATTCATCCGTCGGCGGGGCGTAGGCGCCGATCCGCTCGTCTTCGTCCTGGTCCGTCATGCGTGTCCCGGCGTCTCAGATTACGTGTGTCACGCGAATCGCATGGCACTGTTCAAACGATAGCATTGTCCGGCCTTTAGGTTCACTCGGCCGCATGGTCTTCCCACTGTTCTGACTCAGAAATATCCCTGAACCGTGAACAGCCGGCGATGCTCTTCCACAGCAAAGCGGTCGGTCATCCCGGCGATGTAGTCACAGACATGCCGCGCCGACCCGGCGGTCCCCGCCCCGCTCATCCCGGCCTGGACGTCATTCGGCAGAACGCCGGGGTCGCGGAGATACAGATCGAACAACTCTCCCATCACTCGGCTGGCCTGGCTCATCATGCGATTGACCTTGTAGTGCCGGTACATGTTGGCAAAGAGATGGCGGCGCAGGGCTGCCAGATGCAGGGTCATCTCTTCGGTAAAGGCCACGACCGGAGCGTCCAGGGCCCGAATGTCTGCCGCACTTGCCGGTTTGGCGGCCTCCAGGCGTGACCGGGTCTCGGTCAGCACATCGGCCACCATCACGCCGATCAGGTCCCGCACGGCCTCGTGAATGATGATGGCGCGGTCGGCGTCCGGCCAGCGTTCCATCGCCCGTTTGAAGATGTCGCCCACCAAGGGCAGTTCCAACAGCGGCTCCAGCTCCAGCAGGCCGGAGCGAAGCCCGTCATCAATATCGTGATTATTGTAGGCAATATCGTCGGCCAGAGCGGCGATCTGGGCTTCCAGCCCGGCATGCGTGTGAAGCTCCAGCTCGTCCAGCCCGTCATAGGCGCGGAAGGCCCAGGCCAGATCCTCGCGGGATGTCTCGGACGTCAGCAGCGGGCCATTGTGCTTGACCACACCCTCCAGGGTTTCCCAGGTCAGATTGAGCCCTTCGAACTCGGGGTAACGGGTCTCCAGCTTGGTCACGACGCGCAGCGTCTGGGCATTGTGATCGAACCCGCCAAAGTCCTTCATTTTCTCGGCGAGGACCCGCTCGCCTTCATGACCGAAGGGGGGATGGCCCAGATCATGGGCCAAAGCCAGGGCTTCCGCGAGATCCTCGTCCCCGCCCAGCATGCGCGACAGGGTGCGCGCAATCTGGGAGACTTCCAGGGAGTGGGTCAGTCGCGTGCGGTACTGATCGCCCTCATGGGCCACGAAAACCTGGGTCTTTTCTTTCAGCCGGCGAAAAGCGGCGGAATGGATGATCCGGTCGCGATCGCGCTGGAACGCATTGCGCATTTCGCTGTCGGCCGTCGGAAAGCGACGCCCGCGGGACTGGCCGGGATGACAGGCGAAACGGGCACGGGTCCGGTCGGTGGCCGCAATGGTCATGTGGCTCGGGCCTTTCATCTACGCGTGTTGAGGTCCATATACGGGGAGACCAGTAAACACAAACACCCCGGACGGGTTTGCCATGACAGCCAATGTCACGCTTTCGGCTTCGGCCGCCAAACAGATCAACACCATCCTCGCCGCCCAGACCGCCGGCACGCTGCTGCGGATCGGTGTCGAGGGCGGCGGGTGTTCCGGATTCTCCTACACTTTCGACCTGGACACGGCGGTGAATGCCGACGACCAGCTGATCGAACGTGACGGGGCCCAGGTCGTGATCGACGAGGCCTCACTGCCCTTTCTGGAAGGATCTGAGATCGACTATGTCGACGAACTGATCGGCGCGGCCTTCAAGATCCACAATCCCAATGCGACCGCTGCCTGCGGCTGTGGTACAAGTTTCTCGATCTAACAATCGGGGGACGAGCATGAGCTATGTCAGCGGATTTGTGGCGGCCGTTCCGGTCGCGAACAAGCAAGCCTTCATTGACCACGCCAAGGTGGCGGCTGAGATTTTCAAGGATCACGGCGCGCTCGAGATCACCGAGAACTGGGGTGTGGACGTGCCCGATGGCGCGGTGACCTCCTTCCCGATGGCCGTGAAGTGCGAACCGGGTGAAGTGGTCGTACTCTCCTGGATCAAGTGGCCGGACAGGGCGAGTTGCGACCAAGCCATGGCCGCCATGATGGACGATCCGCGCATGGACCCGGAAACGATGGCCATGCCATTTGACGGCCAGCGCATGATTTTCGGCGGATTTGAAACCGTTTTTGCCGCGTAGACTTCCGGAGTTTTCATGTCCCTCAGTGTTTCTGATGCGCTTGAGCGCCGCATTTCCACGCGCGCCTTTCTCGACACGCCGGTCAGCGAAGCGCAGGTCCGCGATCTGTTGAAGACGGCCAGCCGGTCACCGTCCGGCGGCAATCTCCAACCCTGGCAAGTCAATGTCGTGACCGGCGAGGCGCGGCAGCGCGTCATCGAAGCGGCGCAGGCCAGCCAGGCGGAAAATCCGCTGGGTGAGCCGGAACTCGAGTATCAAGTTTACCCCAAACCCATAGTCGACCCGTGGCGCGCGCGCCGCTTTGCCTGTGGCGAGGCCATGTACGCCTCCATCGGTGTGCCGCGCGAGGACAAGACGGCCCGCCTGCTGCAGTTTGCGCGCAATTTCGAGTTCTTCGGAGCCCCGGTCGGCCTGTTTGTATCCCTGCACAAATCCATGCAGCCGGGCCAATGGTCCGATTGCGGCATGTTCATCCAGTCCTTCCTGCTGGCGGCTGAGGAAGCCGGCCTGGCGACCTGTGCGCAGGAATTCTGGGCCGCCTTCCCGACGGCCGTGAAAACCAGCGTCGGCATCTCCGACGATTACACCCTGTTCTGCGGTATTGCCCTGGGCCATGCCGATCCGGACGCCCCCATCAACACGACGCGCACGGAGCGCGCGCCGGTTGATGAGTTTGCGGCGTTCGAGGGGTTCTGACCTATTCCGCCAGGCGCGCGATGAACCAGTCCCGCACCTCGGGGCCCGCCGCGTCTTCCAACAGGTCGAGCATTTGCGGGGTCGTGCGGACCGGCTGGGCCATATAGCGGTGCATGAAATCGGCGAAGGCGGCTTCACCGATCTCCTTCTCCAGTGCATCCAGGGCCAGAGGGCCCTGACGATACATGACGAAGAAGGAGGGCCGTTCTGTGATCTCCGGCGTCCAGACCGGTGTCAGATCCCGGCCATCCAGCTGATCCCGGTAGTGCGTCAGGCGCGCCTCATAGGCGTCTTCGCCGAAACGTGCCCGCAAGCCGACGTTGGCCATCTGGTCGGCGAAGCTTTCATTGAGCCAGTTCTCGATCGTCATAGCATTGCCGTGGCTCCAATAATGGGAGAGCTCGTGGCAGATGAACTGGGTCAGGCTTTCCGGTGACGTCTCGGAAACATCGGTCAGGGCGATCAGCGTGCCGCGGGAATAGCCGCCTTCATCACGGTCATTGACGGTGATCGAGGCCTTGGGAAGCGGACCGCCGGGCCCGGCCCAGTCATTCAGGAAGGTCGTGCAGAAATCCAGAGCTTCCACGACCGGTGTGAGGTCAGCCTCGGCCCGGGCAGCGCGCGTGTCATAGATGACATACCCGTCCGCCTCGACGCTGGTGTAATCCGCCATCAGCGTGAAGGCGAGATCGAGGGCCGGCTGATCCTGCTCTATGCGGAAACCGTCATCCGTGCGCTCGATCCGCTGCATCGTGACCCCGGCCCAATCACCGGCGATCGCGATATCGAGCTCTGCCGTGATCAGGGATTCAAAACGGGTGTCGAACGGCATCCAGAAACTGTCGACCGTCAGCTCGACCTTGTGCGCATCCAGCGTGTTGATGGGCATGTCCGGCGCTTCGGGAAAGAGCGGCCCGGCATAGGCCATCTCGATCGCACGGTCGGCACCGCCCTCGGACGGGATCAGGTGGATCGTGTAGGCCTGCAGGGCCCCGTCAAACCCCGCCATTTCCTCGACATCGACCGACGCAACCCCGGGTCCGCCGATCTCGGCGATGCCCAAAGCGGTGTTCAATGCGAAGGTGACGCTGTCGAGATCGTCCTCAAATGCGGTGATGGTCCAGTCGAGGCTGAGCGTGCCGGCCTCCGGCTGAATCGTCATCTCGCCATCATAGTGAAAACGGGCATCTTGCGCCCACGCAGCCGAGGCAAGGCCGCAGGCCGCCAGCGCGGCCAGTCCGGTCCGGATCATTCCAGTCCCCCATCTGTCTTCTGCACCCGTGATGCCCGAAGGCCCGTCATCGGATGCAGAGGATCAAGCCCCGCAGCTGAACTGACCGTCGCAAAACGCGTTGGCAATGGCAAGCCAGCCGAACAGGCTGACCAGCCAGATGATGGGAATGGCAATCATCCATTTGAGGCCGGAAAAACGCTTGCCCATGGCCACACGAACCCAGCCGGTCAGAACAGCCAGGGCCGCCGCCACCGGACCGGCCATGGAGTAAAGCGCAAACGCCTTGGCCGCGACTTCGCCCTCCGTGCCCGGAGAGGCCAGGATCATCAGGCCGGGGAACCACAGGCCGGTGGTCACAAAGCCGAAGGCAATGACCACGAGGGTCGCCAGGCTGGGCCAGATCAGGGAGAGGCGTTTGGGTGTGTCACTCATTCTCGTCCGGCGGATCGCATCGCGCACCGCCCTCCCCGCTTTCCTCGTGGCCGAAACGGCTTAAGCTGCCGCTCTCCACGCCGACATGAAGACTTCACCATGACCCTGACAATTGCTTCCTGGAACGTCAATTCGATCAAGGCCCGCCTGCCCAATGTTCTGGAATGGCTGGAAGAAGCCAAGCCGGACGTCGCCTGCCTGCAGGAGATCAAGACAGTCGATGAGGGCTTCCCCCGGCTGGAGATCGAGGCGCTCGGTTATAATGTCGAGACCCACGGGCAAAAGACCTATAACGGCGTCGCCATCCTTTCGAAGTATCCGATCGAGGAAGTGAATCCCCGCCTGCCCGGCGATGATGAGGATGAACAGGCGCGCTATCTTGAAGTCGTGATCTCGGCGGAGAGTGGGCCAGTGCGGATCGCCTCGATCTACCTGCCCAATGGCAATCCGGCACCGGGTCCGAAATATGATTACAAACTGGCCTGGATGGAGCGCCTTCACCGGCACGCCAAGGGCCTGCTGGCCTTCGAGGAACCGCTCATCCTGGCCGGTGATTATAATTGCATCCCACGCGACAGCGATTGCTGGGACATTGCGGAATGGGAGCGTGATGCGCTCGCCCTGCCGCAGACCCGCGCCGCCTTCAAGGCGCTGAAATGGCTGGGCCTGACCGAGGCCTTCGAACAGCTCGACGGGCGCGGTCACCAGTACACATTCTACGACTACCAAGCCGGCCGCTGGCAAAAGGGTCACGGTATCCGGATCGATCACCTCCTGTGCTCGCCGCAAGCGGCGGATCAGCTGGAGAAGATCGAGATCCACACCAAGACTCGCGGCAAAGCGAAGGCGTCGGATCACATTCCGATCGTAGGCACCTTTTCGCTCTGACGCCTCCCGGATCAGTCGCAGCTGCCCCGCCGCACCAGATCGCCATCACAGAAGGCGAGCGGACCATTATAGCCGCGCAAGGACCGCTGATAGGACCGCCATTCACCGGCTTGCCAGACATAGCGCCCGTTCGACTGCACCCATTGCCCCGAGGCGTGACATTCCGTGATCAGGAGTTCCCGTTCGACACGTGAATTCCGGCAATGCTCCGTCCAGCTTCCGCCGGGCAGGCTCGCCTGAGCCGGCTGCGATGCTGGCTGGGGCGTCGGCCGGGGTGCCGGCGCCGGCGTGACCGGAGCGGGCGGATTGGGGCGCGGCGGCGTCGTTCCCGGGTTCGAACCGCAGTCAGCAGAGGCGACCAGCCGGCCATCGCAATTGGACAGGGTGAAGAAGGGGAGATTGGTGTCGAAACTCGCCCTCACCCAGCCGCCGCGCGAGGTCTGGCAATTGGCGACCAGGAGACGGTCTTCCCAGCGCGCATTGGTGCAGGTGTGCTGCCAGCTGCCGGAGGGGAAGCCCGCCGGCATGTTCGGTGAGGGTGTGGGGTTCGGAGACGGGCGAGGTTCCGGGCGCGGCGCCGATGCATGGCACCGGCCTTCAATCACCAGCTCTCCTCCGCACAGCTCAAGCGGACCGGACCCGCGTGCCAGGTCATAGCGCAGTTCACGACTTTCGCCGCCATAGTAGCAATAGGCCACCATGACGGACCCATCGAAGCGGGCAAAGTCACAAGGCTCGCGTCGCCAGCTACCGCCAAGGGCGTGCATGGAGGCCGCATTCCGGCAGTCCGCAGCGCCCACCAGATCGCCATTGCAGTTCTGGACCACCGCCACCCCGGAACGAGTATCCCAGCGGGTATAGGCTGGCTGCCCGCGTGTGTCGTGGCAGCGGGCAACGATGATATCGCCTTCCCACACGATGCTGGGACAGGTCTGCGCCCACGACCCGCTGGGCAATTGCCCAGCTGACTGGGCGTGTGCATCGGAGCCCGAAAACAGGCCCAAAAGGGCCGCACCCAAAACCAGTATTATGCGGATCATGACCTATCGCCCCCGTGTTCCGACCTGAGGCATTAAGGGCAGACTTCGTATGACCACGCAATGAATGGTTGAAACAAAAGGAATTTTCGCGCTTTCCGGGTCTAGGCTACCCGAACGCCCGCGGGCCCGACTTCGACATGGCCGATAATGGCGGCACCGGAATGACCTGTGGCCGCAAACTCCGCGAGAACGGCATCAACAGCTTCCGGGGCACAAGCGACCAAAAGACCGCCGGAGGTCTGAGGATCGCAGAGCAGGGTCTGGTCGGTGTCGGACCAGTCAGCCGGGGTCTGAACACCGGCTTCGATGGCTTTCCAATTGCGTCCCGAAGCGCCGGTCTTGATACCCTCCCCGGCCATGCGGCGGGCCGTCTCGAAGACGGGAAGCTTTTTGCGATCCACCACAGCGCGGACACCAGCGCCCTGAGCCATTTCAGACAGATGGCCCAGAAGTCCGAAACCCGTGACATCGGTCAGGGCATGGACGCCTTGCATCCGGCTCAGGGCCTGTCCCGGCGTGTTGAGGCGCGTTGTGGAGGCTACCATTTCGGCATAGGCCTCGGGCGGCAGGATCTCTTTCTTGAGCGCGGCGGAATAGATGCCGATCCCCAGCGGCTTGCCAAGGATAAGGACATCGCCCGGCTTGGCCCCGGCATTGGTCAGCAGCTTGTCCGGATGAACCGTGCCGAGGGCGACCAGGCCATAGATCGGTTCGGCGGCATCGATGGAATGCCCACCGGCAATCGGGGCGCCGGCGGTTTCGGCCACGGTGCGGCCGCCCTCGAGAATGGCCCGCACCGTCTCGCGCGGCAGGTCATTGACCGGCATGCCGACAATGGCGAGGCAGAAGATCGGCGTCGCCCCCATGGCGTAAATGTCTGACAGCGCATTGGTTGCCGCGATCTGGCCGAAGACGAATGGGTCATCGACGATGGGTGTGAAGAAATCCGTCGTGGCGACCAGGGCCGTCTCGCCATTGATCCGGTAGACTGCGGCATCATCACGCGTGGCGGCGTCCACAAGCAGGTCTTTGGGCATGGGAAAGGCGGACGGTGCCCCGAGGATTTCCGTCAGGACACCCGGGTCCAGCTTGCAACCGCACCCCCCGCCATGGGCCAGAGAGGTGAGCCGGACCGGGCTTGTGTCATCCATCATGCCGTTCTTCCCCGTTTTGGTTAGTGTGGGGCTCTTGTCCACGACAGGATGTCCATGCCCCACCTCGCCCACACCAATGACCTATCCGCGGCCGGATTGGAACGCTTCGATGCCATCATTGATGTGAGAAGCCCCTCCGAATTCGCCGGGGACCACCTGCCCGGCGCGATCAATCTCCCCGTTCTGGACGATGCGGAGCGGGCCCGGGTCGGCACGCATTATACCCAGGTCTCCGTGTTCGAGGCCCGGCGGATGGGCGCGGCCCTGGTCTCGCGCAATATTGCCCGGCACCTGGAGACGGCACTGGCCGACAAGCCCAAGCAATTCCGTCCTCTGGTCTATTGCTGGCGGGGCGGGATGCGGTCCCAGTCCATGGCCCTGGTATTGGCCTCGGTCGGCTGGAAACCCGTGCTGGTTGAGGGCGGTTACCGGACCTGGCGGCGGCAGGTGGTCGAGCTCCAGGACGCCCTCGTCCTGCCGCGCCTCATCGTGCTGGATGGTCAGACCGGCACGGCCAAGACCGCCATACTGCAGGCGCTGTCGGACGCCGGCGAACAGGTGATTGATCTGGAAGGCCTGGCCCGTCACCGCGGCTCGATTTTCGGGGATTTCCCGGGCGCCGACCAGCCCAGCCAGAAAGCCTTCGAAACAGCCCTCCACGCGATCACACGGTCACTCGATCCGGAACGTCCCGTCTATGTGGAAGCGGAGTCCCGGCAGGTCGGCAAACGCCGCGTTCCCCCGGGATTGTGGGCCGCCATGCAGAGTGCGCCGCGCCTGGTTATCCATGCGACGGTCGGCGCTCGCGCCGAGTATCTGGTGACGGCTTATCCCGATCTGCTGGCCGACAGGGCCAAGCTCAAGGATGCGATCAACGGACTGCGTCCCTTCCATGCGAAAGCCCGCATCGAGGACTGGCTATCCCGCGCCGATCAAGGTGCCTGGACGGACCTCGCAGCCGAGCTTGTCACCGAGCATTACGACCCGGCTTATGACAGGGCCCGCAAGCGGCAGACCCCGCCCGCCCCGGACGCCATCATCCGGCTGGACCGCCTGGATGCCGCGGGCCGCGATGCCGCGGTGGCACAAATCCTCAGGAAATCCGTCTTTTAAGAGAAAGACTTGGCGGCCATTCGTTCAACGAAGCCCGTGACCTCGTCAGGGATGATGATGAGCGGCATGTGACCGTGATTGGGGACCGCCTCGATGACGGCATGGGGCAGCCGGGCCGTCAGTGCAGAAATCTGCTCCGGCGCAACCAGGATCAGGTCATCCTCACCGTAGAACATGCCGACCGGAACGGAAATCTCGCCGATCCGGGCGGTGACGCTGTCCATGTCCTTTTCCACGGCATGCAGGTCCGTGGCTGCAGCATAGAAGGCGCGCGGGCGCAGGCCGAGCAGCCCCCCGCCCCGCGTGCGGAAATCCGCCGGCGCCGGATCGGGACCGAACACGATGGACAAGGTCTTCTCACCGGTCCGGATCGCCATCGGTGTGGCGATGGTGTGGGCCACGAAATTGCGGATGCCCGGATTGGCAATATTGATCCCGGAAAAGGCGTCGGACGGCGCTTCAGGCGCCTGGACCAAGGCGGAAATCAGGGCCAGGCCGGCCACCCGGTCAGGATGGTTCACCGCCAGCGCCAGAGACACCGCCCCGCCCAGCGAATGGCCGACCAGAAGGGGTTTCCCGATCCCCTCCTTTTCAAGCCAGGCAGCAATCATGGCAGCCTGGTTCGGGATGCGGGCCTGTTCATCCCCGTCCCGTTCCGACCAGCCACATCCCGGACGGTCCAAGGCAATGGCGCGAAACCCCTTCTCCGCCAGCTTGTCCAGCATCGCATAGGTGAAATTGTAGTGGCTGCCGGCCAGGCCATGGATCATCACGACCGGCTGGCCTTCCCCCTTTTCGACCCAGTGCAAGCGGCCACCGGGGACGTCTGTGAACTTGCCCGTCGGCGGCAAGGCGGCTTCGGCCTTCTTGGCGACTGTCTGCGTGAACCACCAGGCCAGCACCACGATGGCGACAAGAATTCCGACAATGATTGCAGCGAGATAAGCCATGGAGATTTCCCTACTTCATGCGCGAGGCCAACAGGCCTTCCACCTTGCCCCAATAGGAGACCGGGAAGAGGCGTTCCAACCAGGCCAGGACGTGGGCATCATTTCCGACCAGGACACGGCCGCGGCGGCGTGCGACGCCCTTGAGGATGATAGCGGCGGCCTTTGAGGGCGGCATAACCAGCGCCTTGTTGGCCCGCTCCCGACCCGCCGCGACCTCGGATTCATCTGCCCCGTCAGGCATTCTCGCACTGGTGGCGATGGAGGTGGCGATACCGCCGGGATGGATAGTCGTTACGCCGACCGTACTGTCCTTCAGCTCGTGCCGCAGGGCGTTGGAAAAGCCCCGAACCGCGAACTTGGCGCTGGAATAGGCCGTCTGGCCGGGCGGGGCGACGATCCCGAAGATGCTGGAAATATTGACGATCTGGGCCTTGTCGGCCTTTTTGAGGAGCGGCAGGAAAGCCCGCGTCATGCGCACCACGCCGAAGAAATTGATCGACATCAACCAGTCGAAATTCTCCGCGCTTGCTTCCTCGAATGTGCCGCCCAAAGCCACGCCGGCATTGTTGAAGAGCAGCGCAATCGACGCGCATTTTAATGTAACGGCCTCAGCCAGCGCCTTGATCGCTTCCGGATCGGCGACGTCGAGCGTGTAAGTGTCGACTTCGACGCCATGCGCCCGCGCTTTTTCCGCAACCGCCTCGAGACCCGCCTCATTGATATCCGTCAGGATGAGATGACACCCGCGCTCCGCCAGCCCCTCGGCCAGGGCGGCACCGATGCCCGAGGCCGCGCCCGTGATCAGGGCGCGTTCCCCTGCCAGCGACCAGATGCTCATTCGGCGGCCTCCCGGCGACGGACATCGCCCGGCTCGGCATGCCAGTCACCGGCCTTGCAGAACTGCATGTGGCCATCCTCCAGCTTGCCATAGCGGATGGCGAGCATGTCCTGGATGTAGTTCTGATAGGTCC
This sequence comes from Maricaulis alexandrii, assembly GCF_005871165.1. GTDB lineage: Bacteria > Pseudomonadota > Alphaproteobacteria > Caulobacterales > Maricaulaceae > Maricaulis > Maricaulis alexandrii. The sequence goes on from NZ_SWKP01000006.1 coordinate 139,965, forward strand.
GCCAGGGCGCATAGCTGCCCTGTTGCGGCAAATGCGGCAGGGCGCGCTGGACATAGCCGGAGGAGAAATCCAGCAGCGGGGCCGGTTCCAGATCGGCGGGCGGGACCGGAACAGCGATATCATCGCCGGTCTTCTTCATGTGATTGAGCATGCGGCAGACCCGTTCGAAGGTGAGATCAACCTTGAGGGTCCAGGAGGCATTCGTATAGCCAAAGGCCAGCGCCATGTTGGGCATGTTGGACAACATCATGCCGCGATAGGTGAAGAGGTCATGCGGCTGCACGATGCGGCGATCAACGGTGAAGACCGCCCCGCCGGCCAGCTGCATGTCCAGACCGGTGGCCGGGATGATGAGATCGGCCTCGATCTCCTCGCCGGATTTCAGCCGGATGCCGGTTTCGGTGAAGCGGTCGATATGGTCGGTGACAATGGAGGCCGACCCGTCTTTCAGGACCTCGAAGAAATCGCCATCCGGGGCGAGGCAGAAGCGCTGGTCCCAGGGATTGTAGTCGGGCGTAAAATGCTTCTCGACATCGAACCCCTCGCCCAGCTGATCCTTCACCAGCTTGATGACATTCCGCTTCACCGCTGCCGGCCGGCGACGGGAGAGCTGGAAGAAGAAGATCGACAACAGCACATTCTTGAAACGCGACAGGGTGTAGGCCATGCGCGAGGGCAGTATCTTGCGCAGGAAATCCGCGATCGCATCCCGTGACGGCCGGGCCGCGATATAGGTCGGCGAGCGCTGCAGCATGGTGACATGCGCGGCTTTCTCCGCCATCGCCGGGACCAGGGTCACGGCGGTCGCACCGGAGCCGATGATCACGACCTTCTTGCCGGTATAGTCCGTGTCTTCCGGCCAGAGCTGGGGATGGATGATCTCGCCCTTGAAATCATTCATGCCCTCGAACTCGGGCATATAGCCCTGCTCATAGCGGTAATAGCCGGAACACTGGATCAGGAAGCGGCAGGTGAAGCTGACCTTGCCGTCCGCGGTCTCCGCCACCACGGTCCAGCGGGCCGCATCACTGTCCCAGTTCGCCGCGACGACCTTGTGGCCGTAATGGATGTGCGGATTGATCCCGGCCTCGCGCGCCGTGTCCTCGACATAGGCGCGGATGGACGGCCCGTCGGCAAACACCTTGCCGCTGGTCCAGGGCCGGAAATTGTACCCGAATGTGTACATGTCGCTGTCGGACCGGATGCCCGGATAGCGGAACAGATCCCAGGTCCCGCCCATCGCCTGGCGCGCTTCCAGGATGGCATAGCTGCGTCCCGGGCAGCGCTTCTGCAGATGATAGGCGGCGCCGATACCCGACAGGCCGGCGCCCACGATGACGACATCCAGGTCCTGGCTGGTCATCTGATCTCCCCGATAGGCTTTGTTATCTGCAAAAAGTGAACACCGTTCGCGCGCTTTCCGCAAGCGTCCGTTTCCGGTCGGGACTGGACGCGGCCGAAAGATTCCGAATATTCGAAATGCAAGCGCACCTCTGGACATTGATGATCCACCGCCTAACTGATGCGCCACGCTTTGGTCGAGGAGATAAAACGCATGACCGACACGTCCGCCCTCTTCCGCCCCTGGTCCCTGGGATCACTGGAGCTGGAGAACCGCATTGTCATGGCCCCCATGACGCGCTCGAAATCCCCCGAAGGCATTCCGGGCCAGCCCGTGGCCGACTATTATCGCCGCCGCGCGGAAAACGCTGTGGGCCTGATCATCACGGAGGGCACGACGGTTGACCGTCCGGGTGCCAGCTTCGACCCGGCCATACCGAACTTTCATAACCCGGACTCCCTGGCCGGCTGGAAGCATGTCGTGGACACCGTGCACAAGGCCGGCGGCAAGATTGCGCCGCAGCTCTGGCATGTCGGGCTTGCCCGCCGTCCGGGCACCGGCCCGCATCCGGAAGCCGCCTCTGACAGCCCGTCCGGCATCCTGCCCGGCGGCAAGGAAGTCGGTGAGCCGATGAGCGCGGAAGACATTGCCGATACGATCGACGCCTTCGCCAAAGCGGCCAAGGCCGCTGCCGAGATCGGCTTCGATGCGATCGAACTGCACGGCGCCCATGGCTATCTGCTCGACCAGTTCTTCTGGGACGGCATGAACCAGCGCGATGACCGGTTCGGCGGTGGTCTGGTGGAACGCACCACGATCGTGCAGGAAATCGTCAAGAAAGTCCGCGAGAACATCCCGGCCGACCTACCGCTCATCCTGCGTTTCTCGCAGTGGAAACAGCAGGACTACAATGCCCGCCTCGCCCAGACGCCGGACGAGCTGGCCGAATTCCTGGGCCCGCTCTCCGATGCCGGTGTGGATGTCTTCCACTGCTCCACCCGCCGTTTCTGGATCCCCGAATTCGTGGGCTCCGAGCTCAACCTAGCCGGCTGGACCAAGAAGCTGATCGGCAAGCCGACCATCACGGTGGGCTCTGTCGGTCTCAATTCCGACTTCCTCGGCTCCTTCATGGGCGAGAATTCGGAACAGTCCTCGCTGGACGGCCTGATCGAGCGGCTGGAAAACGACGAGTTCGACCTCGTCGCGGTCGGCCGCGCCCTGATCAACGATCCGGAATGGGCCGCCAAGGTCCGCGACGGCCGTTTCGACGAGCTGACCGATTTCAACGCGGAAAAGCTGAAAGAACTGGTCTGACGGATCACGCCAGCTGAAACGGAAGCGCCCGGCCCTTCGGCCGGGCGTTTTTGGTTTGGGGAACCGCGCTCTCTCCGGCCAGGCGATGCTTGGCCCTCAAAAGAGCCTCCGCATAAAAAACTCGAAACTCAGTCCGCCAAGTCTCTGATTTTCCGACAATTGCCCCTGCAAACAAATACAATTTGAAACACTTCATAGGGCCGGACTTAACAGCTCTGACTGGATAATCAGGGTGCGCTGGACCGGTAAGGCGCGCTGAACAGGACGGGTCACGTGCCCCACAACGCCGTAGTTGATCGGATCAAGGACGTCCTCTCAGGACGCCCCGACATCGATATAGGCAATTTCCAGTGGGTGAACCTGGAAATGGTCAAGGACGAGGTCGGCGATCAGTGGGAGACGATCCGGACCAAGATCTATAATGCAGCCCATACCTTTCTGGAGAAGCGCATCAGTGACGACGACGTGCTGATCCGGTGCCGCGGCGGCTTTGTGCTCTTTTTCGCCGAGCTGCAAGGCGAAGACGCTGACGAACGCACCCAAGCCCTGTCGACCGAACTGAACCGCTTTTTTCTGGGCGACCGGATACTGGGCAAGCTGGCCATTGAAGCCACGTCCCGGACCGTCAAAACCAGTGACCTGGCCGATTTCGTCGCGAAATCCCTGACACCGGCTGCTGCCAATGACAGGACAGACCTTCCGGAAGACCGCCGCGCGGCGGCCGCCGCGACCTGGCGCCCGATCCAGAGCGAATCCCGAACGTCTTCCGCCCCGAACCTGTCATCCGCCCAGGCGCAGGCAGAGCAAGGGCCGGCCCGGCAGGACGGTGCCGCGCCGCGGATCAGCGATCAAAGCGACCTTCACCGGCCGCACCAGGACCACGACCCGCTCATCGACCCGACGGCCGATCTGGCCGGTCTCACGACCCTGCCCTTCAAGATTCCGGACCCGGAATGGGAAGACATCATTTTCAAGCCCTGCTGGGATGCCCAGCACGAATATGTGACGGCCAATTTCTGCCTCCCGCGCCGCTCGCTGGACGGGCGGAATGTCTATGGACGCGCCACACTGGTCGGGAATGATGATCCGGACCTGCTGGAGACCATGGACCATTGCGTAGCGGTCGCCGCCCAGCGCGGCTTCCTCAAAATGCTGACCGTCGGCCGCAAATGCGCCATCGTCATCCCGGTTCACTACCAGACCGTGATCGGCGTGCAGGACCGGATCCGCTATTTCTCCATCCTGCAATGCGTCCCCCTGCGCATGCGGAAATACTTCTACATCCGTGTCGATGAAATCCCGGACGGTGCGCCGATCGGGCAGATGGAAGAATTGTTCCGGTCGATGAAACTGTTCGGCTCCAACCTGCTGGCGAAAGTCCCGGCCGGCACTGTGGATTTCGGCCGGTTTTCCGGGTGCCGGGTCGACATCTATTCGACATCGATGAAGCCGGAATGGAATGCGCTCGGCCTGCCGGACGGGGTCGCTTCGAAACTGGCGCAGCAGTCTGTTTCCATCCAGCGGGCAGGATGCCGGGGCGCGCTGACCCAGGTTGATTGCCCGGAACTGCTCCAGTTCGGACTGGATGCCGGCTACGAGATTTTCACGGGAGATGTCGTCGGCAAGGACCAGTCACGACCCATGCCCTTGGTCCAGCTGCCTCGCCCGACCCTGCTGAAGCAGGCCAGCTGACCCGAGCGCGTTACGCGCCTACCGGAAGAGACCCAAGAGAACCGACGGGCCCTGATTGGCAATAGACAGGGCCTGGATGCCCAATTGCTGCTTGACCTGCAGGGCCTGGAGTTCGGCCGAGGCCTTGGCGAGGTCGGCATCCACCAGATTGCCGATCCCGACTTCCAGCGTGTCCGTCAGCTTGTCGGTGAAGGTCCGCTGGATCTCCATCCGCTTGGAGGAGGCGCCCAGGCGGGCCAGCACGGAGCCAATATTGTCGATCGACTGATCCAGCTCGGTGATCGCCAGATCGGCATTCACGAAGGCATTGATCGTGGAATCCTCGGACAGGATGATATTCGTTCCCGGACCGCCCGGCGGTCCGTAGGACAGGTCCTCGGCGGCAAAGCTCATGGAGCCGCCCTGGTCATTGGCCAGCACGGTCAGATCATTCGCGCCGGACTGGATCAGATTGATCCCGTTGAACTCAGCATTGTCGATGATCGTCTTCACCTGATCACGAAGCGCAACGAAATCCGCGTTCAGGGCATCGCGGCTGGACTGATCGAGCGAGCGGTCCGACGCCGCCAGCGCTTTTTCGCGCATCTCGATCAGGAGGTCGGAGATCGACTCGGTCGCGGCAATGGTGACGTCCATCACGCTGATGCCGCGATCCAGGGATTGCTTGACGACATTATAGCCGGCCACCTTGGCGCGCATGTTCTGCGCGATCGCATAGGTGGAGCCATTGTCCTTGGCGGAGGAGACCTTGAGCCCGGTGGAAATCTGGCGCTGAACCACCTCAAGACGCGCATTGGTCTTGTTCAGGTTCTGCAGGGCGATCATCGCACCATAATTGGTGTTGACCGAGAAACTCATGCCCACTCCTTCTGAGTGCTTGGCTTGGCCGGCGGCTTTTCCGCCAGTTACAGGTCCAGACTGTTTGCGTAGGCCGCAAAAGTCTGTCTCTCAATCGATTACGGGAGCAGAGGTTTACCATTGGTAAAGCAGCCGCTTGGCGCAATCGGGCCGCAGAGCGCAGAAATCGCTGAAAACGGGAATGGACAGGCCTGATCCATCCTCCTATAAACCGCGCTCTCGACAGCGGCCCAGCCGCCTGTCCGCCCGGCGCCCGGGTAGCTCAGTTGGTAGAGCAGCGGATTGAAAATCCGCGTGTCGGTGGTTCGAATCCGCCCCCGGGCACCATTTTTGGTTATTCCCGCTCCGCTCGACCCGAGACTGGCACCAACCTTCTGTGCTGGGGTCGATGCTCACATGGAATGCGCTCAAGGCTGCTTGGCAATGAGCATGTGGCGGAGGACTTTGATCTCACGGCAGTTTGCTTCGCTCACCGCTCCAATGAGGCGGCGCATCAGGCGCCGGCGCGCGGTCGCGTTTGCGGGCCGTTGGCCCCGGGGTGATGTGGCGTGTTCATGAAAGCGCTTCGCGCTGCCCCCTCATCCGGTCCTTCGGACCACCTTCTCCCGCGAGGGGAGAAGGAGGGCGTCAGAGCGAAGTGGACACTCCCTCTCCCCTTGCGGGCTGAAGAGCCCAAAGACAGTCCGGGGGACTGTCTGACGCGATGAAGGTGGCGCGCAGCGCCGGGTGAGGGGTTGGCCGCGCAAGCGGCCCAGCAAGGCCTACTGATCTTCCTCGGACGGCGGATTGTCCTCCGCCACATCCGCGGGCTCTCCCGGGATCGCGTAGCTGTCATTCATCCACTTGCCCAGGTCGAGATCGGCGCAGCGTTTCGAGCAGAAGGGTTTGAAGTCGGGATGCGCCGGTTGGCGGCAGATCGGGCATTTCATCATTCGGGTTTCCCCTTTTGGTCTCAGGCGCGGGCGACGCGTTCCTGGTCGCGGGCGAGATCGGTGTTCTCGCGCAGTTCGAAGCGCGGCCCGATCCGGTCGGTGAGTGCGGCTTTCCAGCCGATGCTGTCAGCGTCGAGCCAGGCGAAGACGTCCGGCCCGACCTCGAGCACCTGACGGCGACCACGGTCGGACAGGGCTTCCGCCTGCAGGCGGCGCAGGGCTTTCAACGCACAGGTTTCCACGGACAGGGCCCCCGTGTCATCCCGCAGGATTTCCGACAAGGCCCGGCCGCGGCGCTGGCGGGCCAGTTCCCCGACACAGAATTGCGAGAGCGGCGCGACATCGACCTTGGCCCGATCACGCTTGAAAGCACCGCGCATGGCCTGTTCCACGGCCTTGCGATCGGGCTGGCCGCGCATGTGGACGAAATCGATGGCGATGATGCCGCCCAGGCCGCGCAGGCGGACCTGACGCGCGGCTTCCTTGGCGGCGGAGACATTGAGTTGGGAGGCCAGTTGGGCGGAATTGCCCTGCCCCTTGCGGCCATCGGCGTCGACATCAATGGTCGTCATGGCGCGCGTGGTCTCGATCCAGAGTGAACCACCGCCGGGAATGGGGGCACGCGGGTCGAGGGCCTCCTCGAACTCGGCTTCCAGATCGAAATTGGTCTCATCGGCCCAGACGGCTTCGGCATCGCCAAAGGCCTTCACCAGGCGCTGGGCCAGGATGGGCGCGGGCTCCAGGCATTCCGGGGCGTCGCCGTCCTCCACCTCGACCAGGGCGAGGTTGGGCCCTTTCTCGGCATAGGCTTCGCGCGTGACCCGGACGCCAAGGGCGGCGCCTTCATGCAGGCCGCGCGGGCGCCCGGACTTGCCGAAGGGCAGAAAGCCTTCCGGCCCGACACCGAGATCGACAAAGGCGGCATTGAGGGCCGGTTCGACGCGGCGCACGCGGCCGCGATAGATCTCGCCTTCAATGGCGCCCTGCCCGGCCTCGCTCCAGCGCTCCTGGTGCAGTTCCACGATGCGGCCATTCTCGACCACGGCGGCGCGGGTCTCGCCGATATTTTCCTCGATCAGGATCTGGCGGTTCATGCGCCTGGCTCCTTCTGGGCGATGCAGGATGTCACCGGATAGCCCAGCCCGGCGAGAAGGTTGGCGGTTTCGTAGAGCGGCAGGCCGACCACACCGGTGAAAGAGCCGATCAGATTGACGATGAAACAGCCGGCCCGGCCCTGGATGGCATAACCGCCCGCCTTGCCGTGCCACTCGCCCGACGCGATATAGGCCTCGATCTCATCCGTCGAGAGCGGCTTCATCTTCACCCGTGTCTCCACCACACGCGCCGCCATGCGCCCGTCGGGCGCGCGGGCGGCAATACCGGTGAAGACACGGTGATTGCGGCCGGACATGAGTTTGAGACAGGCCCGGGCCTCATCCGCTTCCAGCGTCTTGGGCAGGATGCGGCGCCCCACGCCGACGACCGTGTCGGCCGCCAGAACGTAGGCGTCGTCACTGCCGGGATGCGCGGCACACTTTTCCTGCGCCAGGCGCAGGGCCAGCGGTCCGGGCAATTCACCGGGAATCTCGAACTCGTCGATATGAGTGGGTTCAACCGCGTCCGGCGTCAGCCCGGCCCCGCGCAGCAAATCATGGCGGCGGGGCGAGGCAGAGGCCAGGATCAGGCGTGGACGCGGTTTGTCCGTTTCGGCAGACGTCATCGCGCGTCCCGCACCGGGCTTACTTGAAGCGATAGGTGATCCGGCCCTTGGTCAGATCATAAGGCGTCATTTCGACAAGAACCTTGTCGCCGGCCAGTACGCGGATGCGGTTTTTGCGCATCTTGCCCGCCGTGTGGGCAATGATCTCATGGTCGTTCTCGAGCTTGACCCGGAAGGTCGCGTTGGGAAGAAGTTCAGTGACTTCGCCCGGGAACTCCAACAACTCTTCTTTCGCCATGCGGCTCCTCATTCGCCTTCTAAAGGCATGAAATTCATGGATTGCAGCGCCGACTCGCCAGTCACCCGGCGGGCCAGAGCGCGCTATATAGTCCCTTGCATGGGGGAAAGTCGAGGCTTCAGGCGCTTTTTGCGCTGGCTTCCCACTGGGCGATGCGCGCCGCGATGGCATCGCGGGTCTCGCGATAGGCTGCAATGCGCATATCCCGATTGCCGCCGGTCTCGCTGGGATCAGGGATCGGCCAGGCCTGGAATTCGGCACCGGTGCGGGATGCATAGTCCCGCGCTGTCCGCTCGGCGGCGGTCGACAAGGAGACTACAAGCTGCGCGGCCGGCTCTCCGACACCATTGAGGGCGATGGGGGAAAAGTCCTCCAGGTCGATGCCTTTTTCCAGCATGACCGAGACCATGAAAGGGTCGACGAAAGCGGCCGGGATCACGCCGCAGGAGCGCGCTGAACCGGCCCCGAAGCGCTGGTCCCAGAGCGCGGCACCCATGGGCGAACGGATGGCATTGCGCCCGCAGACGAAAAGGACGGAGGGATGGCTCATGCGGCCGCCCGCCGGTGAAGGGCGCAGATCAGGGTGAAGAGACGCCGTGCGGTATCAAAGTCGACCTCGATCTTGCCCTGCAGGCGCTCGCGCAGAAGCGTGGAGCCCTCATTATGGACTCCGCGGCGCCCCATATCGATGGCCTCGATCTGGGCCAGCGGCGCATCGCGGACGGCTTCGTAATAGCTTTCGCAGATCAGAAAATAATCCTTGATGATCCGGCGCAGCGGGCCGAGCGCGAACACGAAGGCCCGCACGGGTGTGTCGTCCTCCAGGCGGACGTCGAAGACCAGGCGGTCATCCTCGATCGCCAGGCGCAAGGCGAAGGGGCCCTCGGCATCCCCGGACGGGCGGAACTGGTTGGACTCCAGCAGGTCGGCAATGGCCACGCGCCGCTCATGGTCGGCGTTCACATCGCCCGGCCCCATGCTGGCGGCATCAAGATCGATCCTGACGATCCGGTCCGGCGCTTCACTCATTGCTGCTCGCCTCGTCTGCATGCTCGGGCCGGCCGGACGCCCGCCAGCTTCCGCTGAGGTCGGCCATCACCACATCCAGGCATTCCACATCAAGCTGGAGCTCTCCGCCACCGGAAAATACCAGCACGACCTGTCCGGCCGGTTCCTCGGCAGGGTCGAAGCGGATGGTCAGCAGATTGACGACGGCATCCTCCGCCCCCTGGCGGATATTGCGGCTGCGCGCGGCCAGGACACCGCCCAGCTGCAATCCGGCGCGGACCCGGCGATTGCGGCGCCCGGCCTCCCACTGGAAGCGGTTGAAGGCGATGGTGAAGCGCTTGTTGCGGCGGTCGAACTCGAAATCACCCAACAGGGCCACAGCATCCTGCAGGGCAGCCGAAATCGGCTCCAGGTCCTGCTGGTCAAAAGCGACGAGGCGAAGGGGGATCGGATCTCGGCTCACGCTCTAAAGGCTCCTGCTGTGTCGTGACTATTCAGCCTGGCGCTCGATGCGGGCTCCGCAGCCGGTCAGCTTGGCTTCCAAGCGTTCGAAACCACGATCGAGATGGTAGACCCGGTTGACCACGGTTTCACCTTCCGCGGCAAGTCCCGCAATGACCAGACTGACGGAGGCGCGCAGATCGGTCGCCATGACCGGCGCCCCTTTGAGGGTTTTCACGCCGCGCACCACGGCCTCATTTCCGTGCACGGTAATGTCGGCACCCAGGCGGGCCAGTTCCGGCGCGTGCATGAAGCGGTTCTCGAAAATCGTCTCGCGGATCACGGACGTGCCCGAGGCCAGCGTCATCAGCGCCATGAATTGGGCCTGCGCATCGGTCGGGAAGCCCGGATAGGGCTGGGTCTCGATATCGACACTGTCCAGACCGCTGCCATTGCGGGCAATGCGGACGCCGTTCTCGACTGCTTCGACCGTGACCCCGGCCTTGGTCATGGCCGACCAGAGCGCCTTGTTGTGGGCATGGACGGCGCCGTCCAGCACGGCGTCCCCGCCGGCAGCGGCCACGGCCAGCGCATAGGTGGCGGTCTCGATCCGGTCACCCACAACGCGGTGGGTGATGCCCTTGAGCTTTTCGCGCCCCTGAATGCGGATCGTGCTGGTGCCGGCGCCGTCCACGACGGCGCCCATGGCGGTCAGACAATCGGCCAGATCGCCGATCTCCGGTTCGCGGGCCGCATTCTCGATCACGCTTTCCCCGCGGGCGAGCGCTGCGGCGAGCATGGCGTGCTCGGTCGCCCCGACAGAGGCGAAGGGCAGATCGATCTCGGCACCGACCAGACCGCCCTTGGGCGCGGTCGCCTCGACATAGCCTTCCGACAGTTCGATTGTCGCCCCCAGCGCCTCGAGCGCCTTGAGATGCAGATCGACCGGACGCGCCCCGATGGCGCATCCGCCCGGCAGGGAGACCTTGGCCTTGCCTTCGCGCGCGATCAGCGGACCGAGTACGTTGAAGGTCGCGCGCATTTTCCGCACCAGATCATAGGATGCGTAGGTATCGGAGAATTCGGCGGCGTGAAGATTGAGCTGCGCGTTCGGCGCTTCCTCGACCGTGACGCCGAGACTGGCCAGCAAATGCCCCATGAACCGCGAATCGGCGAGGCGCGGCATATTGGTCAGCGTCATCGGCTCGTCGGTGAGCAAGGCTGCCGCCATGAGTTTCAGAGCCGAATTCTTGGCGCCGCTGATCGGAATACGGCCTTCCAGCCGCGTGCCGCCCTGGATGACGATACGGTCCATGCTCACTCCCTTACCGATTGCCTGTCCGGATGCCCGACATCCAGAGGGTGGAAACCGGCGGCATTATGACGATTTCGCGGGTTTTTCTGAGGCGCTTTGTGCAGGCGCACTGTCATTGCCTGCCTCATCAGCCGTCCCCGACGCAGCCGGCTTCTTCGCCGCAGCCTTGCGCCGGCGCAGATTGGCGCGCAGGGCCTCGGCCAGGCGTTCTTCCTTGGAACCGGCTTCAGGCTTGGCGGCCCGCTTGCGCGCCGCCGGCCCGGATGTGTTTTCTGCATCACTCATGCAATTGGTCCTGCCGAACGCTGCACATCACGTCAAGACACTCTTGGCGTGGCGGGCCCGGTGCGTTATATGCCCGGCTCTCGTTGCCGACAGGCACCCGGTGCGCCGCTATAGCTCAGGGGTAGAGCGTTCCCTTGGTAAGGGAGAGGTCGAGTGTTCAATTCACTCTAGCGGCACCATTTTCCTGATTATTCCCGTTCCGCTCGACCCGAGCCTGTCACCGACCAACGGTGTTGGGGTCGATGCTCACATGGAATGCGCTCAAGGCTGCTGGGCAATGAGCTAAATAGCTCCGGCCAATACCCCGAGGAATTTTGGCGCTTTGGCAAACCGTGCTAACGAGACGGCCCGAGTTTGAACCCCGTGTAGTAACCCAACCCCGTCAGTGCCTTGAAACCCTTTACAGCGACCCTGCTCGACACGCCGCCCAAGCGGTCGACTTCCCGATCCCGTCCCGATCAAGCCGAATCGAAGGCTCCGGAACAAGATGACCCGTCGCGTCCGGCGCGTGGCGTGATCAATGGGTTGGCGATCATGACGGTGTTCTGGATTCTCGTCGCGCTGGCCTATTTCTTCCTGCGCTGACGGCCCGCTCTCTCGGCCGGGCTAGCCTCAATTGCCGTCCCGCTGCACTTCAAACTCGACCTCGCCGCCCTCACTGTCTTGGACGATGAATTCGATTTCGCGTTCCATCGGCGGGAACAGCAAGCGAATTGCCGCCAAAGCGACAGCCACCAGAAGAACAGCGGCCACGGCCAAACGCCAAGGGTTCCGGCGCACAAACCGGATGGCCGAATCCGGCTTGTTTTTCATCACGGATGATACCGACTCCAACGGCTCGATGGCCACGGCGAGGCTGTAGCCGATCCGCGGATGTGTCTTGATGGCGCCCGCGTCGCCCAGCAGCCGGCGCAGGCGGGATATGGATTGCGTCAGCGCCTCATCACTCCCCTCCCCGTCCCAGACCAGGTCGAGAAACTCATCGCGGGAAATCACGTCCGGCGCCCGCTGGGTCAACAGGGCCAGCACGCCAGACAGTCGCGGCTCCAGCCGGTCTTCGCGGCCCTCGCGCCAGACCCGTCCCGACTTCAGCTCGCAGACCGCTTGGCCGACACGGACACAGGACGTCACAGCGGTGTGGGAGGCGATGGGAAGGCGATCAGACATGTTTCGAAACGTTTTCGTCAGGTCAGGCAGCGCCGCCAAACGTAGCGGATCAGGCTTTCCCGCACCTTCCGCGAAAATGAAAGGAAATCAAGCATGACCCGTTTCGCATGTCTGGCCCTGGGCCTGAGCCTGCTGGCCGTTCCCCCGGCGGCCTCCGCCCAGCCGGGCGAGCCGCCCGCGATGTCACAAGAGCAGGTCCAGCCCCGTCTCGACGTGGCCTTCGACCGTTTGGTGGAGGCCGGCTTCACCGGCTTTGTCATGATCGCGCACCAGGGCCAGACCGTGTATGCCCGCGGTGAGGACAGCGCCGAAATGGAATTCGGCCCCGACACACCGATCGACATCCTCTCCATGAGCAAGAGTTTCACCGGCATGGTGCTGGCCCGCCTGATCGAGGACGGGCAGCTGACCCCGGACACGAATCTGGCTGACCTGTTCGGACCGGTCCCGGCCGACAAGGCGGACATCACCGTCCACCAGATGCTGACGCATTCGGCCGGCCTGCCGCATGCGCTGGGCGAGGACACCGAGTATCTGGATCGCGACGCCTATCTCGCCCGCGCCTGGGAGACCCCGCTCCTGTTCGAGCCGGGCGCACGCTACGAGTATTCCAATGTCGGCTACTCCCTCTTGGCGGCGGTCGTGGAAGTCATCACGGGCGAAGACTATGACACCTATCTGCGCCGGAATTTTCTCGAACCGGCCGGCCTGACGCACACCGGCTACGAATCGCAATGCTGTGACAGCCTGGCGGCTGAGGCGGTGACCGCGACGTCCTGGGGCGGGAACCGTGCCTCCTGGCACCTGATCGGCAATGGCGGCATGCTGTCGACACCGTCCGACATGCTGGCCTGGGTGCTGGCCTATGAGCGGGGTGAGTTGGCCGGTCCGGCAGCGACAGAACGCGCCCATCAGCCCTATCAACGCGAAGGCGAGAATGCGCCCAGCCATTATGGATATGGCCTGGTCGTGGAGGATTTGCCGGATCTGGGCCGGGTCTACTGGCACAATGGCGGCAGCCGGGCCTTCAACGGCCATTGGCGCTACTATGCCGACCATGATGTGGCGATCTTCGTCACATCGGACCAGTGGGACGTGGATCCGGACAGCGCAGAGCGGGCGCTGGCGCGAGCCCTGCTGGCAGCCGAAACGGCTGACTAGCCCCGGCGGGCAAGGCCGGGCGTCTTTCCCGTCTGGACGCAGACGCCCGGCCCGCCTAGTTTGCCCGCGTTCGACGGGGGATTGCCGGGCATGTTTCGTTCTGATGTTTTCCGGGCCGTGATGGCGCTGGCCGTGACGGGATCGGCTGCGGGTGCGCTGATCGTGTTCACGCCGGAATTGCGGGCGACCGGTCTTCTGCCGGACCCGGCTCCCCAGCGCGATGTCGTCTACACCTTCATCAACATCACCGATGATCTGGATACACGCCAGGCCTGCCCGCTGGATTTGGCCGCTGCCCGCGACAAGGTCGAGACCGGCCTGGGCCAAACCGTCCGCCCCGTTTACAGCCCGATCGCGGACGGGCCGGACGTCCTCGTCCATGAGGTCGAAGCCGTGCGACGCAATGGCGATTGCCAATGGTCGAGCACGGTTCTGATCGGTGGCCGGCTGGAGGGCCCGCATGACGACCAGCCGGACGCGGCCCTGTCGAGCCTGGAACGGGCCAGCCGGTCGGCGCGTCCGCTGCTTCTGGATGTCCGTCCCTGATGCAATCCCGCTTGGCGGGCATTGCCGGGCAGGGCTAGCCTGATCGCATGACCCATTACTTTCCGGATACCGAACCGCGTTTCACCGGACGCCTGGCCGTCACGGACGGTCATGAGCTGGCCTATGACCTGTGCGCCAAGGCCGATGGCATCCCCCTGCTCTTCCTGCATGGCGGCCCCGGTTCCGGCGCGGCGCCCAAATACCGGCGCATGTTCGATCCGGACGTGTTCAACCTGGTCCTGTTCGACCAGCGCGGCTGCGGCCGGTCCACGCCGCATCTGGACCTCGAAGCGAATACGACGTCCCACCTGATTGCGGACATCGAAGCCCTGCGCACGCATCTGGGTATCGACCGCTGGACCGTGTTCGGCCCGTCCTGGGGATCGACCCTCGCCCTGGCCTATGCGCAGGCGCATCCGGACCGGGTGTCCGGCCTGGTCGTGGAAGGCATTTTCCTGGGCCGCCCGGCCGATATTGACTGGACCCAAGGCCCCAACGGGTCCCGCATGGCATTCCCGGACGCGTTCGAACACTTCATCGCGCCGGTACCGGACGCGGCCCGCGCCTCCGTTCGCGCCACGATGGACTGGTATTTCGAGGCCATGCTGGCGGAAGTCGCCGACGGGCTGAAACAGCTGGATGCCGCCCTGGCCGACCCGGAGGCTTCACTGGAAGCCCTGCGCCGTTCGGCGCTCTACCGCTGGACCGAGTATGAGGACCGGCTCTCCTATCTGGACAATCCGGCCGAGGCCGTCCGCGAGGGCTTGCAGGCCCGCGGCGCCAAGTTTGTCGCCGCGCATTCACTGATCGAGGCGCACTATTTCCGCCATGACTGTTTCCTGGAACCGGACCAGTTGCTGCGCGATGCGCATCGCCTGGCCGGCGTCCCGATGCATATCCTGCAATCGCGCTATGACATGGTCTGCCCGGCCAGCGCGGCCTTCGAACTGGCCGCAGCCTGCCCGCATGCCGGTTTCGATCTGGTGCCGGTCAACGGGCATGGCATGACCGAGACGACCCAGATCGTGCTCAATCGGATCATGGCCGACCTGGTCACCAAGATCGGCTAAAGGGACGCGGTCAGTCGCAGGAGGTGCAGCGCCAGCGCCACGCGCCCGCCCGTGAAATCCCCGCCATTTGCGGTCAGCGTGACCGGTGTGTCGGAATAGAAGGGGCGCGGACCGATCACGCCGATATTGGCACTCCCCTGCGCCGTGCCGAGCGAGCCGCCAAAAGCACTGGTCTCACCGGCCAGCCCGCAATTGAAACTCGCCGCCCCGGTGATGGTCTCCGCGACGCGCACGCTGACGCCCAACAGAATGGACCGATCGGGAATGAGCTGGCTGGACACCACACTGGCACCGGACACATCCGTCAGGGTCTCACTGATGATCTGGGCTTCAAGACCGGCCCCGGCGAGCCCCAGCGCCAGCGGCTGGCGCACGGGCGCGCTGTGCCAGACACCAGACAGGCCGTCATACCGCACGGGTCGGCCTTCATCGCGGACATGAACAGACCAGCCCTCCCTCGGCGCCAGCATCTGCCAGGCCCCATCCCGGAAGACCGCAAGAGAGCCGGTCGCCGCAGCCGACCAATCATCACCGACCGCGCCGTCCGGCAGGATCCAGGCCTGACCATTCTCCGGTCCGGCCGGCTGGGCCTGCAGGCTGCGGCTTTCCACGCAGGCCTGGGTCAGGCTGTCCAGCCGCAGGAGGGCTTCATTCACGGTGACATGTTTTTGCGCCTGGGCCGGCTGGATCAGGGGCAGGTCGAGATTCGGACTGGTTTCACTCATCAGGGCTCTCCAAGGCTTTCCCTGAGACTGGCGGACAGGTCCGGACCTGCGGATAGCGCGCGCAACTGTCCCTGATCTGCATCCGGACTTGACCTTCGAAGGCTTGGTGCCTTTTCTCCTGCGCGTGTGGCGCTCTCTGGCCGGGGAGGCGCGCGAGGAGAGGACAGCACGATGAGTGACACTATCCGCGCCCTGGCTGCGGGATTTCCGGCTATTGAATCATCCGCCTGGCAAGGCCTGGCGGAAAAAGCGCTTCGCGGCGCCGCGTTCGAAACCCTGGATCGCGAGACGATTGACGGGATCACACGCGGCCCGGTTTTCTTTGACCGCCCCGATGGCGCCCACGCTGTGGACGCAGCTCCACGCGATCTCCACCTGCCCTGGGGCATGCGCCAGACCCTGGTGGAAGCCGATCCGGAAGGCGCCAACAAGGCCGCCCTGGAGGATCTGATGGGCGGCGTCTCCGAACTGGAACTGCGCCTGCACTCCAAGGGCACGCACGGGCTGAAGGCCAATGAGATCGAGCTGCTGGACACGGCCCTGAAAGGCGTCGACCTGTCCCTGGCGCCGGTCCATCTGGACAGTCTGGACGGCCAGGGCCATCACGCCCATCTCCTGCTCACCCTGTTCGCCCGCCGCCGTCTCGATGGTGAGACGCTGGAAGGCGGGCTGGGCCTGCATCCGGTGGAACGCGCGGCCCGCCAGGGCGTGGCGCTGGACGATCAATGCCGGCCCAAGGCGATAGAGCTGGTCGAACTCAGCCAGGCGGCCTTCCCGAAACTGAAAGTCTTCCGCCTCGATGCCTCGCTCGCGTTCGAGGCTGGCGGGTCGGAAACCCAGGAACTGGCTCTGATGGCCGCCTCCGCCGCGACCTATATGCGCTGGATGATGGAGGCGGGCCTGGATGCCGATACCGCTGCCGGCCTGATCGAAGCGCGCCTGACGGCCGATGCCGACATCCATCTGACCATTGCCAAGCTGCGCGCCGCACGCCGCCTTTTCGCGCGCATCACGCAGAGCTTCGGCGCCACGGGCGATGCGACACGGCTCAGCCTGCACGCCAGCACCGCGGCCCGCATGCTGTCGGCCCGGGATCCCTGGACCAATCTCATCCGCAATGCCTGTGCCGGGTTTGCAGCCGCTGCCGGCGGTGCCGACGCCATCACGGTCCGCCCGCTGACCGAGGCTATCGGACGCCCGACCGGCTTTGCCCGCCGCGTGGCGCGCAATCTCCACATCCTGCTGGCCGAGGAAAGCCATCTCGGTGCCGTCACCGACCCGGCTGCCGGCTCCTATCTGCATGAAAGCCTGTCGGACGGTCTGGCCCGGGAGGCCTGGGCGCTGTTCCAGACGATCGAAGCCAAGGGCGGACTGGTCGAAGCCTTCGCCAAGGGCTGGCTGCAAGAGGACATTTTCGAGGTCCGAGACAAGCGCCTGGCCCTGATCGAGGACGGCCAGACGCCGATCCTGGGGGTGACGCAATATGTCGATCCGGACCCGCGGGCGGTTGAGACGCTGGACACCTGGCCGGACCTGGACGAACCGGAGGGCGCGCTGATGCCGATGCGGCTGGCGGCTGATTTCGAGGAGGCCAAGTGATGTGCGAGCTTCCTTACGAGCCGTCCGATTGGGCGGAGTTCTCCTGCGTTATGGATCGACCAGCGCAAGCTATTGATGTTGGTCCCGGTGGTGCGGTGTTTGCGCAGTCTGGTGCGGCTGCCTTGGCCCAAAACCTGACACTTCCCCGGCCGATTATTTGGACCGCCGTTGACGGCGAGCGACGAGCTGGTTTGGTCGTTCAAGCAGAACTTCACGCAAATGACTCAAACACGGTGATTCTGGGCGTGGTTGAGCCTAGCGGTCAAAATAATGTGTTGCTGCTTGAAGAGGCCAGCTTGCTCGATGAACCAAGCGATGAGTGGTTCCGACTGGCTCGCGCGAGTGCGAACTTCGAGGAGGCCGCCCAATGAGCACTTTCCCCGATTTCACCACGATCGATCTGGGCGACGCCCAGCCCGCCGGTGCCGGTTCGCGTGAACCGCTGACCACCGCTGAAGGCATTCCCGTCCAGTCGCAATACCGGGCGAGCGATGCCGAGGGTATCGACTTCCTGGGCTCGGTCCCGGGCGCGGCGCCCTTCGTGCGCGGCCCCTATCCGACCATGTATCTGCAGCGGCCCTGGACGATCCGGCAATATGCCGGTTTCTCCACCGCCGAGGATTCCAACGCCTTCTATCGCCGCAATCTGGCCGCCGGTCAGAAGGGCCTCTCGGTGGCCTTCGACCTGGCCACGCACCGCGGCTATGACAGTGACCATCCGCGTGTGGCGGGCGATGTCGGCATGGCCGGTGTCGCCATCGACAGCATTTATGACACGCGCACCCTGTTCGACGGCATTCCGCTGGACGAGATGTCGGTCTCGATGACGATGAATGGCGCCGTCCTGCCGGTGATGGCGCTCTATATCGTGGCGGCCGAGGAACAGGGCGTCAGTGCGGAGAAACTCTCCGGGACCATCCAGAACGACATCCTCAAGGAATTCATGGTCCGCAACACCTATATCTACCCGCCCCTGCCCTCCATGCGGATCATCTCGGACATTTTCGAGTACACCTCGACGCACATGCCGCGGTTCAACTCGATCTCGATCTCCGGCTATCACATGCAGGAAGCCGGAGCGCCGGCGGATCTGGAACTGGCCTATACGATCGCGGACGGTCTGGAATACATCCAGACTGGGATTGATGCCGGGCTCGATGTCGACGCCTTCGCGCCGCGCCTCTCCTTCTTCTTCGGCATCGGCATGAATGTCTTCATGGAGATCGCCAAGCTGCGCGCCGCGCGCCTGCTCTGGGCGAAGTTGGTGAAGGAACGTTTCAATCCAAAGTCCGACAAGTCGATCTGTCTGCGCACGCACTGCCAGACCTCCGGCTGGTCGCTGGCGGCGCAGGACGTGTTCAACAATGTCGGCCGCACGGCGCTGGAAGCCATCGCCGCCGTGGACGGACACACCCAATCCCTGCACACCAACTCGCTGGACGAGGCGCTGGCCCTGCCGACGGATTTCTCCGCCCGCATCGCCCGCAACACCCAGCTTTTGCTGGCGGGTGAGGCGCATCTGTGTGATGCGATCGATCCCTGGGGCGGCAGCCATTACATCGAACGCCTGACCCATGATCTGGCCGCCCGCGCGCTGGACCATATCGCCGAGGTCGATGAACAGGGCGGCATGGCCAAGGCCATCGAGGCCGGCATTCCCAAGCTTCGCATCGAGGAAGCCGCCGCGCGTACCCAGGCCCTGATCGACAGTGGCCGCCAGACCATCGCCGGCGTCAACAAATTCCGCCTTGCCGAAGAGGAAGATGTCCCGGTCCTCAAGGTCGACAATTACCTGGTGCGCAAACAGCAGATCGAGAAGCTGGAAAAGCTGCGCGCCGAACGCGATCCGGCCGCCGTGCAGAGCACGCTGGAGGATATCACCCGGGCGGCAGAGTCCGGCGAAGGCAATCTGCTCGATCTGGCTGTCAAAGCGGCCCGCGCCAAAGCCACGGTCGGCGAGATTTCCGATGCAATGGAAAAGGCCTTCAACCGCCATGTCGCGGAAATCCGTGCCGTGAAGGGTGTTTATGGCGAGGCCGCCGGTGATGATGACCGGGTCGCCAAGGCGAAAGCGATGGCGGAAGCCTATGCCAAGCGTCATGGCAAGAAGCCGAAAATCCTGATCGCCAAGCTGGGCCAGGACGGCCATGACCGCGGCCAGAAAGTGGTCGCCTCGGCCTATATGGATCTGGGCTGGGATGTGGTCATCGGCCCGCTCTTCCAGACGCCGGAAGAAGCCGCCGAACTGGCCGCGCAGGAGAATGTCGACGCGGCCGCGGCCTCGTCTCTCGCTGCCGGACACCTCACCCTGGTACCGCAATTGCGCGATGCCCTGCGCGATCAGGGGCGCGAGGACATTCTGGTGATCGTCGGCGGGGTGATCCCGCCGGATGATGAGCCGGTCCTGCGCCAGATGGGCGCGGCTGCGGTCTTCCCGCCAGGCACGATCATCGCCGATAGTGCGGTGGTCATGCTGGAACGCATGGGCATGGATAAGGCAGAGCTGGCCTAGACCGGTTCAATGTTCATCGCACGGTCAGCCGGGGTATGGCAGGATGATGGAACTGACTCAGCGAGGTTCCATCATGAAGCGCATCCTAGTCACCCTGACCCTGCTGGCCGTAGCCGCTTGTGCCTCTGCCCCGACCCAGTACGAAGCCGCCAATGGATCAGACCGCGGCTTCTCTGAAACACGGATCGAGCAGGACCGCTATCGCGTCCGCTTTGCAGCGGGGTCGGATACGACCTTCCAGCAGGCCGAGGACTATGCCCTGCGACGGGCCGCCGAACTGACCCTGCGCGAAGGCCGGGACTGGTTCCAGGTCGTCAGCCGGCATCATGAGGGCAATGACCGCAATCCGGTCGGTGTGGGCGGCTCGGTCGGGCACACCTGGGGGTCAGGCGGTTTCTCGGGAAGTGGTGTCGGCATCGGCATCCGGATTGACGGCAATGCCGGCGACAAGGAGGTCGTGCTGGAAGTCCTGCTGCGTGACGGCCCCCGCCCTGAACAGGGCGATGCCTATGATGCCCGGGCCATCCTGGAATACGCCGCGGACAATTAATCAGGGCAGACGCCTAGTCCAGCAGACCCAGCTCGCGCTGTTTCTTCTGGCTGAGACCGGACGCCACAATGCGATGGCTTTCCGCGATGTAGACTTTCAGGTCCTCATCGCTCAGCCCCGGTTCGGCATAATGCTGGATCCAGGTCATGCCGCGCGAGGCCAGATAGGGTGCCGGTCGCAGGCCCGGCTGTTCCTTGAGGATTTCAAAGGACAGGTCAGAGACCTTGAAGGAGAAGCGTGGCCCCTCCTCTGCGTCAAACCCGGCCACAACGAAGACTTTGCCGCCGACCTTCCAGACATCCGAACCGCCCCATTGCACGACGTGTGATGTGGCCGGCATGGTCTGGCAGAATGTGTTGAAAGCGATCTGGTCCAAGGGGTCAGTCCGTCAGGGACTTGGCCTGTTCCACCCATTGATCGCGCGCGATCCGGCCACGGCCATTGATGCGGTCATCCCAGACATCGACATCCGTCTCGGTCCATTCCGCAATCTGCGCAATCGTCGTCACGCCGCCGGCCTGCAGGGCCGCAGCCGCTTTCGGGCCCAGGCCCTTGATCCTGGTCAGATCATCCTGGCCGGCCGGGCTTGCCGGTTTGGGGATAGACTTGGCTTTCGGCTTGGCTGCTGCTTTCGGTTTCGCAGCCGCCTTCGCCTCGGATTTGGCTGCGGGTTTTGCAGCGGCGGCCGGCTTGCTTTCAGGCTCGGGCGCGGGCTCGGGCTTGGCCTCGACAACCGGCGCTTCCGGCGTTGCTTCGGCGGTGACGGACTTCACGGAGGCTTCGCCCAGACGGCGAGCGAGGTTTTCGTTTTCCTGCCGCAGACGCGCATTCTCGGCCAAGGCCTTGTCGGCCTCGGCGCTGCGGGCATCACCGCTCCAGATCTGGTAGCCGATGAAGACACCGGCCGCGATCGCCGCGAGCAAAAGAAGACCCATTTGCCAGACCAGGTAGAACATGCGCTAACCCCCGAAAGTCGAAACTGAGAACCGGATGACCCGGTCCTGATCTTGTACCAATACCACGGACACCCGCGGATTTTCCGCCACGCCATTGCCGAGCAGGACCGACACCTCATCAAGGCGGGCCGCATCAAGACCGGCGGCCAGGGCTTCACGGAGCACGCTGACCGTCAGCTGGGTATCGGACGGGCAGGCTTGGAAAACCCGTCCCACCCGCCGCAGGGACACGGCCGTCAGCGGGCTGGGCGCCGCACCTTCACGGTCGAACCGCAGCGTATCGGCGCCTTGGGCGGCCCGGATGATGGCGGCACAGGCTGCCACATCAGGAATATGCGCGTCCGGCGGCATGCCGGCCGGCGTCAGGATCCAGGCCCCCTGATAGGGCTCCGGCAGGTTGCGGAGCGCGCTTGCCACGGATTGGACCGTCTGCGGATTGGCCGCTTCCCCGACAAGGACGCCATACTGGCCCTGGAGGACCAGCGCACCCCGGTCCAGCCGGGCCAACTGGCCCAGAAGCCGGGTCGCCGCATCTTGCCAGGCCGGCGAGGCCGAACCGCCCGGCACCAGGGTCAGATCGGTATCCGCCCCATGGGTGAATTGCGATTCCGCAAACTGCGTCAGCGCCGAGCGCGCTGCAGCGGTGGTGGCATCACCGCGCAACAGGACGCGCCCATTCAGGGCCACGTCGGCGCGAAAGACAAAGCCCTGCTCAAGCCGGGCATCGATGGTTTCATCAATGACGCGTGTCACACCGCCCGCAACGCGCCCGCCCGACCAGGTCGACGCGGCCACGGTCGACAGGGCATCGGCCCGGGCCGTATCCGTGGGCGCCGCACCCGTGACGATGGCGGTTTGGCCATCCATCCGGACATGCGCCCAGTCATGTCCGCGCAGGCTGAGCGCGCTTTCGGCTCCGGCCTGAAGGCGGGCCTCGATCGCGCCGATCGAGAACGGGCCGACGGAAAACAGCAAAACAGCCGTGCTCAGGATCGCCGCAGCCGAAATCAGCAGGACGTTGCGAACCCGGGTCGTCATCTCAAAATTCTTCATCGCGTGAAAACACCATCCCCGCGCAGGGTTCAATCAGTTGAATTCGGCGGTTTCAGGGCAACCGGCTATTTCGGACGTAGCATTAAAAAACGCGCCTCTCCAGAGGGCAGAATGCCGCTTTGTAACCCCAACGTGAAAGGGCCGGAGCATACGCCCCGGCCCTTCCGCGATTGAAAGCCGTTTGACGGGCTTAGTAGCGGGCGCGCAGCGTCAGACCATAGGTCCGCGGCTGGCCGAGGAAGGCATTGAACGAACCCGACTGGAACGGGCCGTCAAAACCGACCTGGATGTAGTCTTCGTCGAACAGGTTGCGACCCCAGGCCTCAAGCGACCAGCTGCCGTCTTCCGAACCGATACCGACGCGGCCATTGAAGATCGCGTAGGCTTCCTGGACCTTTTCCGGATCCAGGTCGGAACCCGTGTTCTGCTCGGACATCCAGCGACCGTCGAGGTGGGCCAGCCAGGTCAGGCCGTTCTCGAACTCACCTTCATAGGTGATCGCACCGGACGCATACCATTCCGGAGACAGGGAGAACTGACGGCCGGAGAGCACGTCCACGTCCGGCGTACCGGTCGGGGCGAACTCGTCATAGGAAGCGTCGGCGTAGGTGATGCCACCCTGGACGGTCAGGCCTTCCATGGATTCCGGATACCACAGCAGTTCCAGTTCACCGCCCTGCGTCGAGGCCCCGTCGATCGAGGTCACGAAGAAGGACAGACCGTTGAACGTGTTGAGCTGGTAGTTCTCGAAGTCCGAACGGAACAGGTAGAAGTTCGCCAGCAGCGAGTCGTTGAACCACTCGGTCTTGATACCGATCTCGAAGCTGTCGACCGTCTCCGGCGCGAAGGCGGCCGGGTAGGTTTCCGGATCAGCCAGCACGTTGGTGAAGTTCACCGCGGAGGAACCGGCCTGCGTGAAGCGGTCCAGGTTGAAGCCACCCGCCTTGTAGCCACGCGAATACGTGCCATAGGCCAGCAGGTCTTCGTTGAAACGGTGCGAGACGGACGCCATGCCCGACAGCTCGTTCTCTTCGAACGACTGGGTGTGGCTGATCATCGAGAACACGTCACGGCTCTGCGGCAGGCACGAGAAGGTGCCCAGCTGGGCCAGGCTGGCGGCCGGCAGGCCGGACGCACCAGACAGGACCGTCAGGAAGGTCTGGGCCTGCGGCGTGGAGAAGTCGAGAGCCGGACCCACCGCGTGTTCCCACACAGCACAAGCCGGGCTTTCGCTGTCACCCCAATCGAAGGTGGCCATCTTTTCCGTGGACGTGTGACGCAGACCGAAGGTCAGGTCCGTGCTGTCCGTGATCCGCCACGTATTGTGCGTGAAGAAGGACAGGCTTTCGGTACCTTGCGTATAGGTGTCGCCATTGACGTTCCAGGCACCGGCCGGAATGCCCGAACCCGCCGTCAGGCCGGTGAAGCCGGGAACCGGATTGCCGAGGAAGGCCGACACGCCGGCAGCCGCATTGGCGATGTCGACGATCGTTGTCGGCGAAGTACCACCGGAGGCCAGCAGCGACAGGAAGGGTTCAAAGTGCACGCCGGTCAGGATAGCGTCACGACGAACCAGCGTCTCGTTGGCGTAATAGGTGCCGAACATCCAGTCGAAATTATCCGTGGAGCCGGACACGCGCGCTTCGAACGTGGTGGAGGCGAAATCGACCGTATTGTCTTCCGGCAGGCGATAGACAGCGTCCATGCCCGTGAAGTCGGTGTCTTGGCCGGACATCAGGGAGAAGTCGCGGTCAGAAGCGATCACGGTGAGATCGAAATTGTCGAAATTCCAGTTCAGTTCGCCCTGGATGCCGTAGTCTTCGATTTCCTGCGTGGTGTCGCGGTTGGAATTGACGACGCGGGCAAACGGATCTTCCGAACCCGGCATTTCACGGCCACCCGGGACCAGCGCATTGACGATCGGTGCCGTCGGGCCGGAGACGAGGCTCGGCGCCGCGCAGCAGTCTTCGTCGCGGCTGGTGTAGTCGGCGCCCAGAAGCAGGCTCACATCGTCGGACAGATCAAACAGGATCTGACCGCGCATCGTGTAGAAGTTCTGGTTGGCGTCTTCCGTTTCGGTCCGCGGACCGGAGAAGGTGTTCACCGTCTGGAAGCCGTCACGTTCGCGCTGGGCGCCGTAAAGGCGCACGGCGACGCTGTCGCTCAGACCACCGGTGACGCCACCGGCCAGGCCCCAGCCATCGGCACCGCCGCCGGAGATCGTGGCTTCGGCGTGGGCACCGAACTCATATTCCGGGCGCTTGGTGTTGATGTTGATAATACCGGCCGAGGTGTTGGCACCGAACAGGGTGCCCTGCGGGCCGCGCAGCACTTCGATCGAGGACAGTTCGCCCAGATCGCCGAAGCTGATCCCGTTGCGCGAACGCGGCACGCCGTCGATCACGACACCGACGGAGGATTCCAGACCCGGGTTGTCACCCACGGTCCCGATGCCACGGATACGGGCCGTGGTGGAATATTCGTTCGAGGTCGAGGTGACGTTCAGGCCCGGCGCGATGACGGCGAGGTCCTTGATGTCGCTCACACCGGCATTGGTGAGAAGCTCTTCATTATAGGCCGTGACGGCAACCGGCACGTCCTGGATGCCCTGCTCACGCTTCTGCGCCGTCACGGTGATGACGTCGACGCTGCGAGCTTCCTGGGCGGCAGCCTGGCCCGCAGTCAGGGCGATGGCTGAAGTTGCGGCAAGCAAAAGGGTGCGATGAATCGCTGACATACTCTATCTTCCTCCCGTTGGTCGGCAGCTTGGGACTGCCTGTCGTTCACATCCGTTTTCCTAAGTCGGGTATGGATGCTGGCGGACATTGGTAGAAATCGGCACAGAGGTGAAGCCACTTTTCTGCATTTTTGGCCGTTCGCACCTGCAGCGGCGACATTTTCCGGCGTTTTCCCACCCTGTGTTGCATACCTGTCACAACTGGCAGGGCCCGGCATTGCGGAGGATCGGAAAACCGCCCTACATTTGGTCCTGCTTCAGGGGAGAACGCGTGTGACGAATCGTATTGCAGCATTAATCATTGCGGCCTTGGCCGTCAGCCCGGCTTGGGCCCAGCCGCCACACCCGATCCAGCCTGTCGACGTGTTTGAGCTGGAAGCGGCGTCCGATCCGCAAATTACATCGGACGGTATGCTGGTGGCTTATGTGCGCCGCACAAACGACTTCGATACGGACCGCACACAATCCGCGATCTGGCTGGTCTCCGCTGATGGTCAGACTCACCGCGCCCTGCCGACGTCCGCTGGTGAAAGCCACTCCCCTGTCTGGTCGCCGGACGGCCGTCATCTGGCCTTTGTCATGGCCAGCGATACCGGCACATCGCTGCAGATCTTTGACCGGTCCAGCGGTGACATCCGCAAACTGACCAATCTCGACACCGGTCTGAGCGCCCTCGCCTGGTCGCCCGACGGCAGCCAGCTGGCCTGGTCGGCCTTCATCCCGACAGCCGGCGTGGCACCGGCAAACCTGCCCGATCATGGGGATCGGGACTGGGCGGCGGCAGCCTTGGTCGAGGACCGGCTGAATTTCCGCTTTGACGGGAGCGGCGATATTCCGACCGGCAATCTGCAACTCTTCATCATGTCGGCCGAGGGCGGCGAGGTGCGGCAGCTGACGAATGATACCCTGGGCGCGTCCGGTGATTTCGCCTGGGCGGCTGACGGGCAAAGCCTGGTCTTTTCCGCCGACCGGCGCCCCGATGGCGAAGGTCAGGCACCCGACACGGAACTCTTCCGCCTGTCTCTGGAGACCGGCGAGATCACCCAATTGACCGACCGGGCCGGCCCTGACGGCCACCCCCGCCCCTCACCGGACGGATCGCAGCTGGCCTATCTGGGCTTTGACGACCGTCGAATGGGCTATCACAACACGGAGCTCTACCTGGCCGGGCCGGATGCCGCAGCACCGCGCGCCCTGACCAGGGAGCTGGACCGCTCGATCAATGGGTTTGAGTGGAGCGGCGACGGACAGTCCCTTTATGTCCAGTACGACAATGAAGGCGGCACGGAAGTCGCCCGTCTCAGTCTGGATGGCGAAGTCGAGGTCGTCGCGGACACGCTGATCGGGCCGACTTTCGGGCGAGCCTATACAGGCGGAAGCTTCTCCGTGTCGGACAATGACGTGCTGGCGATAACCGCCGGCAATTCCACACACCCGTCCGAGATTGCGACCGGTCCGGCCGGCGAGGCCTTGACCGTCGTGACCGATCTCAATGCCGACATCCTGCCCGGGCTGACACTGTCACAAGCGGAGGAAATCCGCTGGGCCTCACCCCATGACGGCCGGGAAATCCAGGGCTGGGTACTCTATCCGCCCGAATTCGACCCGGCGAATGAATACCCGCTTTTGCTGGAAATCCATGGCGGTCCGTTTTCCGCATACGGGCCCAGCTTCTCGGCCGAATTCCAGCTTTATGCTGCGGCGGGCTATGTCGTGGTCTACACCAATCCGCGCGGCTCAACCTCCTACGGCTATGAGTTCGCGAACCTGATCCATCATGACTATCCGGGGAATGATTATGACGACCTGATGGGCGCGGTGGATCACATGATCGACCGGGGCTTCATCGATGAGGACCGGCTGTTCGTGACCGGCGGGTCTGGCGGCGGTGTGCTGACCGCCTGGATCATCGGTAATACGGACCGGTTCGCCGCGGCCGCGGTGGTCAAACCGGTGATCAACTGGGCCAGCTTCGTCCTCTATTCGGACCTGCCGCAATTCTTCTACCGCTACTGGTTCGCCAGCGCGCCTTGGGAAGACCCGGACGAGTACTGGCGCCGCTCGCCGCTCTCCCTGGTCGGCAATGTGGAGACCCCGACCCTGATGATGGTGGGCGGAGCCGATGTCCGCACACCACGCGCAGAGACCGAACAATACTATTCGGCCCTGCATTTGCGCGGCGTGCCGACCCGGCTGGTCGTGATCCCGGACAGTTTCCACTCCATCTCCAATTCGCGGCCGAGCCGCTTGTTGAGCAAGGTGGGGGAAATCCTGCGCTGGTTCGAGATGTATGATCCCGGCGCCGACGACGCGGCGGAAAACTAGGCCTTGGCGCTGGGCCGGTTTGCGACGGCCTCGTACCAGCGGTGCAAGGCCTCGTATTCCTCGGGAACCGGCAGTTTGATCCAGCGGCAGAAATCGATCAGCGTCAGACCGGCAATATCGGCGGCGCTGAAAGTCTCGCCGGCGAGGAAAGCGCTCTCCTGAAGGCGCTCGTCCATCACCTTGAGAAAGGCGGCGGCGCGGGCGCGGCCGCGTTCGGCGAGTTCGGGGATCTGGGCATAACGTTCTGAGCCGGTAATGGCGTTGTTCTTGAAGAATTCGGACGTGTTCCGCAGGGCTTCGGCAACGCCCATCATGCCTTCGCTCTCGACCCGGACCCACCATTCGGCGACCAGGGCCTTCTCGGTCGGGGTCGTGCCCAACAGGGGCGGGTCGGGATAAACCTCCTCGAAATAGCGGGCGATGGAGGCATTGTCGCAAAGCACGGTGCCGTCCTCCAGCTGCAGCGCCGGTACGGTGCAGCGGGGATTGATGGCCCGGAACCAGTCCTCGAATTGTTCCTGCGTCCCCAGATCGACCTGAACGGTTTCGACCTCGATCCCCTTCTCCGCCATGAAGATGCGAGCACGGCGCGGATTGGGTGCGCGGGTGTAATCGTAGAATTTCATGTCTCTCCCCATGGACCGTTACCGGTCCGTTTTATTGTGAAAATTCAATCAGCTGAAGTCTGAAGGTCGTTCGTCCGAAACGCCGAGGCGCGCCTCCAGGGCCCGCCCCAGCGCGATCAGATTACCTTCCTCGAACAAGGGCGCCCACAGGCTGGTGGTCTGCGGAACACGGAAGCGCGGCCCATCAGCACCGGGCTGTTCACCACCGAAAATCGTCCGCGAGGGCTGGTCGGAGAAGCCGGAGCGGAAGGCCAGTTGCGGATGGCCGGTATAATTGGTAATGACCAGCATGCCGCCGGCATAATTGGGCCCGATCATCGCATCAAGCCCTTGGAAAATCTCATGCATATCCTGCATCACCTGACGGCGGAGCCGGTCGATATTGATCAGGTCGACCGCTGAGATGAAACGGGCCCGGCGCCAGGTATTGGGCCAGGCGGCCGGGGCCTGCCAGCTCAGCGTATCATCCTCGCCGGACAGGGTCAGATGCTCGAAGGCGGCCGCGGATTCCGCTTCCACAACGGCGTAGAGCGCATCGATCGGACGCTCGGGCAGCGTGACCTCGACCAGGTCCACACCGGCATCACGGGCGGCCTGCAAAGCGGCCCGATCGGCATCAGAACCGGACTCAAACCATGCCGGGACATAACCGACACGCATGCCCCGCACATCCATTCCGGCATCAATATCCAATCCCATCGGGATCGATCCGGCATCGGCTGCATCATGGCCATTGATCGCGGACAGGACGAAGCCGGTGTCCTCTACCGCGCGGCCGATCGGACCGATCTTGTCGAGCGACCAGCACAGCGCCATGGCCCCGGCCCGGGACACGCGCCCGAAGGTCGGGCGCAGCCCGGTCGTGCCACAGCGATTGGAGGGCGAAACGATGGACCCCAGCGTCTCGGTTCCGATGGCAAAGCCGACCAGGCCGGCCGCAGTCGCGGACGCGGAACCGGCACTGGAGCCGGAGGAGCCTTCATTCGGGTTAAAGGGATTGCGCGTCAGCCCGTCGAACCAGCGATCCCCATAGGCAATGGCACCATTGGTCGTCTTGCCCAGCAGAACGGCCCCGGCCTCGCGCAGAAGGCCGGCAATATGGGCGTCGGTGTCCGCGACCCGGTCCCGCCAGGGTTCGGCCCCCCAGGTGGCGGGAATGCCGGCGACATCGATAATGTCCTTCATGCCGTAGGGAATGCCGTGCAGCGGACCGCGATAGCGTCCGGCGGCCAGATCGGCATCACAGGCATCCGCCTCGGCCCGGGCCACATCCGCAGTGACTGTCACGAAGCACTCCAGCCGGCCGGCATGCTGGTCGATGCGGGACAGGTAGATCTCGGTAAGACGGCGTGAGGACAGCGCCCCGCTGGCAATCCAGGCGGAGAGTTTCCAGACCGGTGCAAAGGCGATGTCGGAATCGTTCGACGGCAGCGGACCGGGCTCGGTGCCGGACGGTGTCAGGCCGGCGATCTGGTCGCGGAAGCCGATACCGGGCAGGCGCGGATCGAAGACGGTGGCCGGGGACAGATCATTGGGTTTGTCGACGGCCCGCAGGCGGGATTTCTGGGCGATCCAGTCGTCGATTTCCAGCACGACCTGTTCGCGCTCGGCATCCGTATAGCTGATGTCGAACAAGGCCTCGGCACACTGGACGGTCTCGGCGGTGACGCGCTCCTGGCCGAAAGCGGCACCGGCCGTGCCGGCGGTCATGGCCGCGATGGTGCCGCCCATGAGCAGATTGCGGCGGCCAGAATCGAATGCGGTCATGGATTTCCCCCCGATTATCCTCGCCGGAAAACTGGGCTGGTCCGGGGTCCAGTTCAATCCCGGCCATCGCGTGGATGAACACTTTCACCCACAAATTGCCTTAATCCGCCCCATTTCACTTCACAATTGATCATTAACCCTAATTCACGTGCCCATCCGGGCTCTTCAATGCGGGGGGAGAGGCCATGCCCTTGGATCAAACTATCCTGGACCGGAATGAGTTCCGTGACGATGACATCGTCGAACTGCGTCCGGACATCGCCGAATTTCGAGATACGCGGTCACCGGCCGCCATGATTGCGCTGTCGCGCGCCTCGGCCATCGCCCGCGCACGGCTCGCCGATCTGCGCAAATTCCGCCGCACCTGGGGCGGCGCCGTGGACGATACCGCCGGCACCGACGCCAAGCCGGCGATCAAACCGATCGACCGCGCGGCCATCTACCCGCAATCCCACATCCTGCACTTTTCCGTGCTGGCCACGCTGGTCCTGTTCGAGGGCCTGGCCAATGCCTATTTCTTCTCGAAGGGCTCCGATCTGGGTCTGCTGGGCGGCTGGCTGCAAGCCATCACCGTCTCCTTCACCAATGTGATCGCCGCCTTCTTCCTGGTCGGCTTCATCGGCCTGCGCCACATGTCCAACCGTCACAAGCCGATCCTGGCCGGTCTGGCCGCCGTGGGTGTGGGCATCACCGTGATCGCCCTGCTGATGCTGAACCTGACCGCCTCGCACTTCCGCGACCTGCTGGAATTCAATGCGGCGACGCTGGCGCTGGGCGGTGCGGAAACCACCGGCACCGTGCTGACGCCGGTCACCGAGGCGCGCACCAACCCGTTCGGCATCGAGACGCTGGAAGCGCTGCTGCTCTTCGTGCTGGGCTCGACATTTGCCGTCATCGCCGCCTTCAAGGGCCGCACATTCGACGATGCCATTCCCGGCTATGGCGGTGTCACCCGCCGCCTGGAAACCGCGTCCCGCGACCTGGAAAAGGCGCTGGAAGCCGGCTGGAAAGACGCCAAGAAACTCTCCCAGGGTGAGCTGGAAGACCTGGTCGAGGCGAAAAACCTGCTGGACGAGATCTGCAACGATCTGGCCGGACCGGGCGAGCAGCGTTAAGCTTGTTTCCACTGGCGGCGCGAAGCCGCCAGCGGGGACACCAGCGACGGAGGGGGCATGTCCGGACGCGACGCCATCGGGCTTTTCAATCTGGCAATCATTGCGGTGGTCGTTGGCGCCATCAGCTATGCCGCCTTTGTCCTCAAACCGGCCGAGTATGACAGCCAGACCCTGTGCTTGGCCGACACGGTGCCGCCGCACCGCGTGGTGGTGATCGACAAGACCGATCTCTACTCCCCGCAGCAGGCCGACAGTATCGCCGATCTGATCCTGCATGAACGGGATGCCCTTGCGGTCGGCGAACGCCTTTCCCTGTACGAACTCAATGAAAGCGGCGAACTGCGCAATACCAACCGGTTCTCGCTGTGCAATCCGGGTGCGGGCGAGCAGGTGAACCCGCTCTATCGCAATCCCGAACGCATCCAGGCGCGCTATGAGGCCCTGTTCGCGGATCCGCTGGACCGGGCCCTGGCCGATCTGGTGACCCCCAAGGACGCGCCCTCTTCCCCGATCATCGAGGCTCTGGCCCGCCTGGGCCTGGATCCCGCCTTCGACCGCACGGCCCCGGGCCGACGCATCGTGCTGGTCTCCGACATGCTGCAGAATTCGGACGTGTTCTCGGTCTATGGCCGCCGTCGCGCCTTCGAGAACCGGGTTCCGCCGGTCGAAGAAGTGGCCGCCGCCATCCGCGACACCTATGGCGACAGCCTGCGGGGTGTTCAGCTGGAAATCCGCCTCATCCCCCGGGAAAACTGGGAGATGGAACAGCGCGGCATCCTGATGGACTACTGGAATGCGGTCTTCCAGCAATTGGGCATTCGCGCCTACTGGGCCGACATCTGACCCCCTCTGCGCAGTTTTCCACATCCCAGACCCGTGGATGCATAGGATATGCATTCACCTGAATCAGCCGGTGCCACACAATATCTTGTGTTCGGTGATTTGATCACCGCTATCGATTGGGTGAGCCATGCCGTTTCCGGCGCTGAAACATGACCGGTCCGCAGAGGGTCTGACGGCCGAGGCCCGGGTCCTGGCCGACAAGGACATCCTTACCTTCTGTGCCCGTCAGCCGCACCTGCTCGAACTGGCCTATTGCCTGGCCGACCATGGTCACACCCATGTCGGGCATGTGGCCCAACTCAGCCTCTACACCATCATGGATTTCGCCGGCGGCCACCGGGCCCTGGCTGAGGAACTGCAGCACCGCTTCAATCATGCCGGGCTCGGCCTGGGGCTTGATCTGCCCGGATGGCGGGCTCCGGCGGGTGATGAAATTGCCCCGCTGATCGACTGACACACCAGGCATTGCCCTGCGGGGTCAGCAGCCTATCTTCCCGGTCAAGGACATAACCAACCGGGACGACCGCCATGATAACGGTGCATCACCTCAACAACTCCCGCTCCCAACGCGTGCTCTGGCTGCTGGAAGAGATCGGAACCGATTACACGATCGAGAAATACATGCGCGATGCCCAGACCATGCGCGCACCCGCCTCTCTCAAAGCGGTCCATCCGCTGGGCAAGTCACCGGTGATCACGGACGGGGACATCACCGTCGCCGAGTCCGGCGCGATCGTTGAATACCTGGTTGATACCTATGCGACCCAGCTCAAGCCGGATGCCGGCACCCCCGCCCATCGCGCCTATGTCTACTGGATGCATTTTTCCGAAGGTTCGGCCATGCCGCCCATGCTGATCCGGCTCCTGGTCGACCAGATCGGCAAGGCCAAGATGCCCTTCTTCGCCAAACCGATTGCCAAATCCATCGTGGCCCGTTTGCGTGCCTTCGTGGATCCGGAGATCGACAATATTTTCCGCTATATCGAGGACGTACTCGGTCAATCGGACTGGCTGGCTGGCGACAGCTTCACCGCCGCCGACATCCAGATGAGCTTCCCGCTGGAAGCGGCCTCGGCTCGGGCCGGTATCGACAAGACAACCTATCCCAACATCCATGCCTGGCTGGACCGGATTCATTCCCGCCCCGCCTATGCGCGCGCCCTGGAAAAGGGTGGTGAATACGGGATTGTCGGCAGCTAGAGCGCCACGATTGCGAGACGCCAAGAAAAAAGGCGGGCCGGTCATCCGGTCCGCCTTTCTGCTGTCTCGGTTGGGGCCGGGCCTAGTCGTCGGCCGCGTCCCGGAAGTCCACGTCCAGCTCGGCGGCGAGATAGACCAGGGCGGCATAGGCCGCGACGTTCTGGGCCAGCTCGTCCGGGTCAATCTTGTCGAGCGTGTCATCCGGCGTGTGGTGCAGGTCGAAATAGTCCGTGCCGTTCTGGTTGAGACGGACGGTCGGCACGCCGGCGGCCGCCAGCGGGATGATATCCGGCCCGCCACCGGGCACATCGGACCCGCCGCGGATGATCCCCAGCGGCGCAATGATGCGGCCGATCTCGTCGACGGCCGGATTGGCCTCGCCGGACACGTTGGACACCAATTGCCAGATCGTCCGGGCGCCAAAGTCGGATTCGGTGGCCAGGACATGGTTCTCCAGCTCGTCGGCATGCTGTTCGGCATAGGCAAAGGCGCCCAGAAGACCGACTTCCTCGGCCCCGAACATGACCACACGGATGGTGCGGCGCGGACGCTCGGGCAGATCGGCGATCAAGGCCGCCGCGGCCGTCGTAATGGCCACACCGGCGCCGTCATCGACCGCACCCGTACCCAGATCCCAGCTGTCCAGATGGCCGCCGATCAGGACGATCTCTTCCGGATTTTCCCGGCCGGTCAGTTCCAGCACGACATTGCCGCTGGTCACTTCACCATGCCATCCGGCGGTGGAGTCGATGCTCAGCGCGATCGGCGTACCCGAATTGTGCAGGCGGCGCAGATGGTCGGCATCGGGATTGGAGACGGCGATCACCGGGATTTCGGCCCAGCGGCCATTCATGGCGCTCATCATGCCCGTATGCGGGAAACGGTGGCTGTCCGAGCCCACCGAGCGCACGACCAGGGCTTCCGCCCCGGCACGCTCGGCATGCTGCCAGCCGATGCGGCGACGCTGATTGGCGGGCCCGTAACCGGCACCGGTCTGGCTGGGGACCATGATGTCGCCATCGATGAAGGCAATCCGGCCCTCCAGAGCGCCATCCTCAACCGCGATCAGGTCATCCACCGTGCGGAAATAGACGATCTCCGCCTCGAACTCCCCCGTGCCGGACCCGCCCAGGGCGGTGCCGTAGAGGTCCTGCTCATAGGGCGCGGTCATGGTGATGCTCAGCTCGCCACGATCCCAGAAGGGCATGGTGAAGCCTTCCACGTCCACCCGGTCGAACCCCAGCTCGGTGCCGAGCGCCTCACCCCAGGCACGGGCCCGGGCTTCGGCTTCGGAACCGGCCAGGCGCGGCCCGACGTCCGTGGTCAGGGATTCCACGATCTCGTAACCCAGATCACTCTCCAGCGCGGTCTCGACCAGAGCCTGCGCCGTGGCGGCGTTTTCCGCCGGGATCTCGAAGCGCTCCTGACCCATTGTTTCCGCAGACAGAAAAACGGTCATTCCAAGCGCGATAATTGCTTTCATCGGGACCTCCCCACACATTGGACGGACGCCACTATGATGGCCTGAAGCGCTGGCGCAAGTGATGCCGGTGTAATCCGAGACGGAAGCCGGGACAGCCCGGCCAGGGAGAGATGCGATGACAACGACACTGACACGGATCATCAAGGGACGGACCCGCGATCTGGGCGGTTTTGAAGTGAAACGCGTCCTGCCCGCCCCCGGCCACCGGATGGTCGGCCCGTTCATCTTCTTCGACCAGATGGGTCCGGCCCGGTTCGAGCCGGGCCATGGCATTGATGTCCGCCCGCACCCGCATATCGGTCTGGCCACGGTGACCTATCTGTTCGACGGCGCGCTGGGCCATCGCGACAGTCTGGGCGTGGAACAGGTGATCCGCCCGGGTGATGTGAACTGGATGACGGCCGGGCGCGGCGTGGTGCACTCCGAACGCACACCGCCGGAAGAACGCGAGGCCGGACACGACATGTTCGGCATCCAGACCTGGGTGGCGCTGCCGGAAGACAAGCAGGACATGGAGCCGGCCTTTTTCCACCATGGTGCCGACAGCCTGCCGCGCTTCACGCGGGACGGGATCGATTATGTGCTCATCCTGGGCACGGCCTGGGATGAGACGTCACCGGTCGAGGTCTTCTCGCCGATCGTCTACCTGCATGGAGAAGCACCGGCCGGCTCGACCAGCCGGATCGATTTGGAGCATGAGGAAGTCTCCATCTATCTGGTGACCGGCGATATCAGCATCGACGGCCAATCCCTCGTGCCCGGCGAAATGGCGGTGCTGGAGCCCGGTGCGAGCGCCGAACTGAGCGCAAAGGCCGACAGCCGGATCATGATTTCCGGCGGCGCGCCCCTGGGGCCGCGCCTGATCGACTGGAATCTGGTCTCAACCGACCAGGCCCATATCGACCAGGCCCGTCAGGACTGGGCGATGGCGGCCGAGACGAACTTCCCGGAGACAGGCCGTTTCACCCTGCCGCCGCACGAGCACGAGCACATTCCCCTGCCCGCCAAGCCGGGCTAGCGCGTGCTATTCTGAAGCGGCCGGCGCTTCCCGGCCGCGACCGGTGACGTAATAGGTCGCGAAACTGGCCAGCCAGTGACCGCCGGCATAATCATCCCCGGTCACGGAAGCGGTCCCGGTTTCGCCATGCGCCTGGGCGGCGGCCAGCAGGGACGGGATGCGGGCATCCCCCTCCGGCAGGGCATGGGCGATAGCGTCGAGATTCCAGGCCCGCGACAGGTTCACACCGTCCAGATGGACCAGCTTGCCGTCACTCGGATCGAGCACCTGACCAGGCTCCAGCCAGTCCGCGCTGCCATCCGTCGGGATGCCCGGCAGGAAGTCCGTCAGCCAGGCTGCGAACTCGGCCTGCGGCAGAACGCGACGCATCAGGTCCGCCTCCATCAGACAGGGTGAGAGGAAGTCCTCGCCGGAGGGTTCATATCCGATCGGGCAGTTCACATCCCCTTCGTGAAAAGACAGGGTTTTCTCGACCAGCATCACCTCGAGTTCCTCATCCCCGGCGGTCCGGGCCCAGTCCAGCGCCAGGGCAAAGCCGAAGGCGGACTGGTTGTGGGTACCGATCCGGATCGGGTAGAGCAGGTTCGGCAGCCAGCTGCGATACCGTTCGGCCACGACCTCGACCAAGGGGGTCAGGGCGGTGCGCCAGCGCTCGGCTCGCGGATCATCCCATTCACGCAATTCCATATCCAGCTGAAGCAACCAGGCCAGGCCATAGGGGCGTTCATAGGAGGCCCGGCCCTCACCCTGGAAATAAGCCACTTCGCCGATCATGGTGTCCGCATTGAGATTGGCGTCCAGCGCAGCCGTCGCCGCCTCGGCCAGCGGATTGTCCGGATCCTCGCGCAGCAGGCGGACAATCAGCCAATGGCCATGCACGGCCGAATGCCAGTCATAGCAACCGTAAAAGGCCGGATGGAGTTCGCGCGGGGTGAGCGCGTCCGAATCCGACTGCAGCACGTGAGAGATCTTGTTCGGGTATTCGCGCTGCACGCAGTCCAGGGCAAGCTGGAGAAAGTGCTGATTTTGATTTGTCATGGCCTCATCAGCCTGTGCTTGAGCGATGTCGCTGCAATGAAACGTAAAAATCGCAATGGCGCTCAAAAATGTTCGCGATAACATGGACTTCCCCGGGCTTTGCTTTCAATTTCCCTCGTGCCGTAAGGGCTTTTCCACCCCCCGGCGATCTGCTACCGCGATCATACAAAAGCATTCGGATTGACTGGCAAGCTTATTGCTGGAGTCCGGACATAAACGCGCGTGACGGATGCTCTGCAGACCGTTCGCCACGAGGAAAGTGACCCATCCGGACGGCCCAAGGCCCCGGATTCACTGGGGGAAGACAAATGTCCAATACAGAGGTCCGCGACGGCGGGCTCGAGGGTCTGGGTATCAAGGCCGGTCAGGTGAATCTGAACTGGAATGAAGCCCGTCTTTATGAAGAAGCCGTCCGGCGTGGCGAAGGCGAGGTTGCGGAAGGCGGCCCGCTCGTCGTGAAGACCGGCGCCCATACGGGCCGGTCCGCCAAGGACAAGTTCACGGTCCGCGATGCGGAGACCGAGGACCAAGTCTGGTGGGACAGCAATGCCGCCATCACACCGGAGAATTTCGAAGCCCTGTGGCAGGATTTCCAGGCCCACATGGAAGGCAAGGAAGTCTTCGTCCAGCAATTGTTCGGCGGTGCCGATCTCGATCATCGCCTGCCCGTGCGCGTGGTCAATGAACTGGCCTGGCACTCGCTCTTCATCCGGCACCTGCTTCGCGTGCCGGAGGCTGACGAATATGCCGGTTTCGACGCCAAATTCACGATCATCAACCTGCCGAGCTTCAAGGCCGATCCAGCCCGTCATGGCTGCCGGTCGGAGACGGTGATCGCGGTCGACTTCAATCGCCGCATGGTGCTGATCGGTGGTACATCCTATGCCGGCGAGACCAAGAAGTCGGTCTTCACCATCCTCAATTATCTGCTGCCCAAGAAGAAGATCATGCCGATGCACTGCTCGGTGAATGTCGGCGACAGGGATGACGCCGCGATCTTCTTCGGCCTGTCGGGAACCGGAAAGACCACCCTCTCCGCCGACGCCTCCCGCACCCTGGTGGGCGATGACGAGCATGGCTGGTCGGAGAACGGACTCTTCAATTTCGAGGGCGGTTGCTACGCCAAGATGATCCGCCTGTCGGCCGAGGCCGAGCCGGAAATCTTCGCGACCACCAAGATGTGGGGCACGGTGCTGGAAAACGTGGTCATGGACCCGGTCTCCCGCCAGCTCGACCTCGATGACGGATCCCTGGCCGAGAATAGCCGCGGCGCCTATCCGATGAGCGCCATTCCGAACGCGTCGGAGACCGGACGCTGTGGCCAGCCGAAAAACCTGGTCATGCTGACCTGCGACGCGTTCGGTGTCATGCCGCCGATCGCCAAGCTGACCCCGGCGCAGGCCATGTACCATTTCCTGTCCGGCTATACCGCCAAGGTGGCCGGCACGGAAAAGGGCGTGACCGAGCCGTCGGCGACCTTCTCGACCTGTTTCGGGGCGCCCTTCATGCCGCGTCACCCCAGCGAGTACGGCAATCTGCTGCGCGAGCTGATCGCCGAACATGATGTGGATTGCTGGCTGGTCTCCACCGGCTGGACGGGCGGCGCCTATGGGGCCGGCCAGCGCATGCCGATCAAGGCCACGCGCGGCCTGCTCAATGCGGCCCTGGACGGATCGCTGAATGCGGCCCAGTTCCGCGAAGACCCCAATTTCGGCTTCATGGTGCCGGTCTCCGTGCCGGGCGTGGATGACAGCATCCTCGACCCGCGTTCCACCTGGTCGGACCCCGCAGCCTATGACGCCCAGGCCGCCAAGCTGGTCGCCATGTTCGTCGAAAATTTCAAAACCTTCGACGCCCATGTCAGCCCGGAAGTCCGGGCCGCCGCGCCGAAACTGCGCGAACGCGCCAAGACGCTGGAAACAGCCGCAGAATAG
Source organism: Maricaulis alexandrii (assembly GCF_005871165.1). Taxonomy (GTDB): domain Bacteria; phylum Pseudomonadota; class Alphaproteobacteria; order Caulobacterales; family Maricaulaceae; genus Maricaulis; species Maricaulis alexandrii. Next base: position 178,535 of record NZ_SWKP01000006.1, read on the forward strand.
CGTTTCCACAGAGCGCGACAGGAACAGCCCCGGCCGATCGGCCGGGGCTTTTTCATGCCCGGAAACCGGTGAGGCAAGATTTTTCTGTTAGGAATATCTTGAGAGAAAATATTGCACGAATGACAGCTGAAACCGGGTTGTCACAAAAAAACTGTTTGACCCAGGCTCTCAAATGCGCCTTTCTTGGCACGAATTCGCAAACGCAGCACAACGCCGCGTCATGGAAACGACCGACATGCAACGCCAGTTGATGATCCTCGACAGCCTCACGACCCAGACCGCCACCGGTCTGTCCGGTCTCGGCTGCGCGATCGATGGCGGCCTCGGTACCATTACCATGATTACCACGACCTCCTGGACACGGGGGGCGGCCGGCGTGCGCTAGCGGTTAATCAAGAACCGCAACACACCGAACCCGCTCCCCGGCCCCGGGAAGCGGGTTTTTTCATGCCCGATTTTCAGACTTCACCTTCACCGACAGACCCAAGGACCCAGATCATGCCCCTCGACCTCGATGCCCGAAAACCGCTGAAGCTTTGTGTGCTCAAATTCGGCAGTTCCGTTCTCCAGAAGCCGGATGACTATGCCCGCGCTGCCCACGAGATCTACCGCCATACGCGCAATGGCGAGAAAGTTGTCGCGGTGGTCTCCGCACTCGAGGGAGAAACCGATTCCCTGTTCGCTGTCGGTGGCGATGTCGGGGAAGGATGTTCCGACGCCCTGCTCGCCCGCCTCGTGCGCTGCGGCGAGCTGAAGTCTGCAGCCCTGATGGGTCTGGCGCTGCAGCGCTCCGGCGTTCCGTCTGCCGTTCTGGATCCGCACGAGATGGATTTGCAGGCTGAAGGTGAAGCCCTGGACGCCAATCTGACCGGGCTGGATGCCGACCGGGTTCTCGCCCATTTCGAAAGCGCCGATGTCATCGTGGCACCCGGTTTCTTCGGTGAGGGCGTCGAGGGGCCCGTCACCCTGGGCCGCGGTGGGACCGACCTGACGGCGGTGGAGTTCTCGCACTGGCTGGGCGCCGACCGCGTCCGCCTGATCAAGGATGTCGACGGGGTCTATACGGATGACCCGGCCAAGAACCCGGAGGCCGTCCGTCTCGACCAGCTGGACTATGATGAAGCGGCCAAGGTGAGCCGCGGCCTGGTACAGGAAAAGGCCATCTTCCGCGCCAAGCAGAACAATGTCGTGATCGAAGTCGCGGCCCTGGGCAGCCCGTTCGCCACGCGCATCGCCGCCGTGGAGAAACAGGCCGGCCCGGTGGAAACGCCCAAGCGCCTGCGCGTCGCCGTCCTCGGCCACGGCGCTGTCGGTGCCGGTGTCTGCTCCCACTTGCTCGCCCATCCCGGCCGGTTCGAACTGGGCCCGGTCCTCGTGCGCGATCCGGACCAGCACGCCGCCAACGCCCCTGAGCTTCGCTTCACCAGTGATCCGGCCGAGGCCCTGGAGGGCAATCCGGACATCGTGGTTGAAGCCATGGGCGGCACGGACATCGCCCGCTCGCTGAGCCAGACCGTGCTGCGCGAGGGCCATCATCTCGTCTCCGCCAACAAGGCCGTCGTGGCCCTGGACCTGGAACGCCTGCACGATCTCGCCCGCCAGCATGGGCGGGAGCTGAAATACTCGGCCGCTGTCGGCGGCGGTGTGCCGGTGCTCGAACTGATCGACCTGCTCGGCGCCCAGGGCTCCATCCTGTCCGTCGAGGGCGTGATGAACGGGACGTGCAATTTCATCTTCGGCCAAATGCAGAAAGGGGTCCGCCTCGCCGAAGCCGTCTCCGAGGCCCAGCGCCTGGGCTTTGCCGAGGCCGATCCGAGCACGGATCTGGACGGTCTCGACGCGGCCGACAAACTCTCCATCATCATCCGTCACGCCTTCGGCGTAACCCTGGCGCCCGACCAGATCGCCTGCGAGAGCCTGAATGATCTGAGCGCCCAGCGGATCAAGGCGGTTCAGGAACAGGGCCTGGTGTTCAAACAGGTGGCCCGTTGTGAAGTCACGGCCGACGGCCGGGTCGAGGCCCGGGTCGATATCGAGGCCCTGCCGCCGGAACATCCGTTTGCGGGCCTGGTGAATGAAGGCAATGGCTTTCTCATCCGCATGCCCCAGCGGACGGTCTCCGTGCAAGGCAAGGGCGCCGGACGCTGGCCCACTGCCGAAGCCGTGTTTGCCGACATCATGGACATCCAGCGCGCCTATCTGTCCGGGGATCTGCACGCGTCTCCCTTGCAGGAAACCCCGCTGAGCCGTATTCCGCGAATGTCGTCGGGACAGGTCGCATGAAAGCCAAGCTCAATACCGCACGTGCCAGCGCACCGGCCAGTGTCGGCAATGTCGGCGTCGGATTCGATGTGCTCGGGCTCGCCTTCGATGCCGCCCGGGACACGGTCTCGGTCACGGTCGAGGCCCAGCGCGGTGTCCGCCTGGGTCAGGTGAGCGGCCTGGTCGACAGCCTGCCCGCCGCAACCGACCGCAATTGCGCCCTTGCCGCGGCGGCCGCCGTGCTCGATGCCGCCAAGGCCGATTTCGGCCTGCGGGTCGATGTGCACAAGGGCGTGCCGCTGAGTGCCGGCATGGGCGGGTCCGCGGCGTCTGCCGTGGCCGCCGCCGGTGCCGCCAATGCGGTACTCGCCGAAGCCTTCTCGCCGGAGGCCCTGCTGCCTCTGGCCATGGAAGGCGAGAAAGTTTCCGCCGATCCGCCCCCCTGGGACAATGTCATGGCCGCCCTGCATGGCGGGCTCGTCCTGGCGGCACGGCTGGACCCTCCGCTTATCCGCAGGCTGCCCCTTCCCTCCGGGGTGGCCTGCATCCTTTTTCATCCCAAGCGGAAGATCGAAACCCAACAGGCCCGTGACCTGCTCGCCCCTGATGTGGCGCGCGGTACGGCGCTGGAGCATTCTCGCAACATGGCCGCCTTCGTGGCCGGCTGTGTCACCAATGATCTCGACCTCGTCGCCAGCGGTTTGAAGGACATCTTCATCGAGCCCCAGCGCCTGCCCCTGCTTCCGGAACTCGGTGATGTCCAGGCGGCCGCCCTGGAGGCGGGCGCACTCGGCTGTTCCTTCTCCGGATCGGGACCCTCCGTCTTTGCCTGGGCGCGCACCGAGGATCGGGACCGCGTGGAAAGCGCGATGGCCGCGGCCTTTGCCCTGGCCGATTGCGAAGCCAAGGCCTATGCCGCGCCGCTGGATTCGTCCGGCTTGCGGATCGAACTGCTCGAACAGGTGGGCTGAGCATGCTGTACCAATCTACGCGGGGCCAGGCGCCCAAGGTGACCGCCGACGCAGCGCTGAAGGCCGGCGCCGCGCCCGATGGCGGCCTCTACCTGCCCGAAGCCCTGCCTGGGCTAAATCTCGCAGCGCTTGAGGCCACGACAGGCCTGGGCGATCTGGGCTGCATCATGCTGGCTCCCTTCTTTGCGGACTCCCCGCTGGACGGGCAGGCCCCGGCGATCTGCGCCGATGCGTTCAACTTCCCCGCCCCGCTGGTGCAGCCGGATCCGGATCAACACGACCTGCAAGTGCTGGAGCTGTTTCACGGCCCGACCGGCGCTTTCAAGGATTTCGGCGCGCGCTTCCTGTTCCGCTGTTTCTCGGCCCTGGGCCAGGGTGCGGAAACGCCCATCACGGTCCTGGTCGCGACCTCCGGCGATACCGGCGGGGCCGTCGGTTGTGCCGCGGAAGGCCTGCCGGGCACCCGCGCGGTCATCCTGTTTCCCAAGAGCCGGATCTCCGCTTTCCAGGAGCATCAATTGTGCTGCTGGGAACCGCCGGTGGAAGCCCTGCGCGTGGAAGGTGATTTCGATACCTGCCAAGCCCTGGTGAAGGCCGCTTTCGCGGACAAGGCCCTGAGCGCGGAGCATGCCCTCACCTCGGCCAATTCCATCAGCATCGGCCGGCTCCTGCCGCAAATGGTCTACTGGGCCCGCGCCGCACTGGATGTGTACGCCCGGACCGGCAAAAAGCCGGGCCTGGTGATCCCCACCGGCAATCTGGGCAATGCGCTGGCCGCGCTGATGGCGCGGGAGCTGGGCCTGCCGATCGGACCGGTCGTGCTGGCGACCAATGCCAATGCCACGCTGGCGGACTGGCACGCCTCCGGCCAGTATGAGGCCCGCCCCTCCATCGCCACGATCGCCAATGCCATGGACGTCGGCGCGCCGAGCAATTTTGAACGGTTGGCCGGTCTGGCCGAGGCCCGTATCGATGGCGTGGAGCGGGTGACGGATGAGGCGATCCGCGCCCGGATGAAGCAGGTTTTCGAGACGACCGGCTATGTCGCCTGCCCGCACACCGCCACGGCCCTGGAAGCCCATGCCCGTATTCCGGCAGACCAGAAAGCCGAACGCCCCTGGGTGCTCGGTGCCACCGCCCATCCGGCCAAGTTCGCCGATGTGGTGGAACCGGTCATCGGCCGGACGGTCGATCTGCCGCCAGCCCTCGCCGACGTTCTGGAGCGGCCGGTGCGCGTCCGGGATATTCCCGGCTCATCGGACGCGCTGGCCCGGGCTCTGGAGAGCGGTGTTCCGGCCTGAGTCTAGCGGGTCACGGTGTAGCGGACACCGCCACCGGCCCGGACCTGCATGCGCTGCGTTGCACTGCCCATCCCGACCGTGCCGGCGGCGACATCCCAGCATCCGGCCGAAACGGTGAAGCGATAGGATCGACCGGCAGGGATGACCATGCCCCGGGGCAAACGATTGGGCCCGTACCAGGACGCGCTGCAGCGCGACATGGTAACGATTTCGATCGGGCCATTGGCCCGGTTGATGATCTCGATGACGCCGGTGGGGTCCCCCGGACGCACCAGTGGCCCGACACTCACACACCCTGTCAGGATGATCCCGGCCATTGCGATCACAGCCAGTTTCACACTCATTTTCATGAGGCTTCCCCCTCTCCCTGCCCTGGCCCGATTGCCATTGGACTTGGGCGCATACTAGCGCTGTAATACCCGCCCAATATCCCCCGTTCCGGGGAGCGCAGGGGGAGAAGGGACCGCGTACAAGACCTGTTCAGTGACGCCGTCCCGTCAGGAGTAAACCAGCCTCATGTCCCAGGCCCGAGCCCATACACCCTGGATGACGCCCAACACGCGTCTGGCCCTGGTCCTGACAATCGGCATGCTGGCAACTGCCCTGGCCAGCTGGGCCGTGATGCGGCCGGCTGAACCCGGCCAGCCCTACCGATCATTGCTGGAGGTCTCTCCGGTCTACTGGATCCAGATTGTCACCGGCTTCGGTGCGCTGGCGATTTCCGGCTGGGTCTGGGCTTTGCGCCCGCGCGACACGGCGGCCCGCCTGTTCGCGCTGAGCGGCCTGGCCACATTGTGCTTCACCTATGCGCCCATTCCTTTCCGCTTTGCCCAAGCGGGAGTCGGCGATGACGTGGCCACAGGCCTGATCACGCTCAACGCCGCAGGGGCGTCAGTCTTCGGCATTGTGATGGTGGCTCTGTTCATCAACTATCCGGCCCGCCTGCCCGCCCATCGCAGTCTGACCCTGGCGGCGGTCCTCGTCTTCGGCGGATGGACCCTGTTCGATCTGACCATGGCGTTCAGCACTGGCTCCTTCAACGGTCTCAATCTGCATCTGATCACCGTGCTGGAAATGCTGTTGATCTGTGTCGCCGTCTCGGCACAGGTCCTGGCAACAGACCGGGATCCCAAGGCTCGGGCTGTGGCTATCTGGTTCGGCCTGGCGGTTCTGTTCGGCGCCGGTGGCTTCATCACGCTGACCGCCATTCCTGGCGCGCTCAGAAGACCGCCCATCCTGGAAGCCCAGTATTCCTTTGCCTTCTTCCTCCTGATCTATATCGGGGTGGCCGCCGGCCTGCGCCAGTTCCGCCTGTTCGAACTGGGCGACTGGGCCTATCGCATTCTGTTTTACGTCGCCGGTGCTGCCCTGCTGCTGGTCCTGGACGGCGCGCTGGTATCCCTGGTTTCGCTGGAGCCGTCCTCCGCTTTCGGTATCTCCCTTCTGGCCGTCGCCCTGGTCTACCTCCCCTTGCGCGACCTGATCGGGCGCCGGCTCTTGCCCCGGCCGGGACTGAAGGAAGACGAGCTCTTCCTGTCGGTTGTCGACATCGCGTTTGGCAGGTCGGATCGTGACCGGCATGCCCGTTGGCGGACCCTTCTCGACCGGCTCTTCTCTCCGCTGGAGATCGCGACCGGATCCGACGCAAGCGATGAACCCCGGCTGGGTGAGGACGGCGTGGAACTCCATGTACCTGCCCTGGCCGGCCATCCCGGCCTGACCCTGCGCTATCCTTGGCAGGGTCGCGCCCTGTTCTCACCGCGCCATGTCGACACCGTGCGCCAGTTGATCTCGCTGATGGCCCGCGCAGAGGAAAGCCGGCAGGCCTATGATCGCGGCGTCGCCGAGGAGCGCGGCCGGATCGCACGCGACATGCACGACAATATCGGTGCCCAATTGCTGGGCGCGCTGCATTCGGGCGATCGCGACCGCAAGGATGTCATGATCCGCGAAACCCTCACCGACCTGCGCGATATCATCAACAATGCCTCCAAGCCGGGTCTCGACCTGGACGAAACCTTGGCCGATCTTCGTATGGAAACCGCCGATCGCCTGGCGGCGGTCGGGATCGCGCTGGATTGGCACAACGCCATCGGCCAAGCCCCCGATTTATCGACTTCGGCCACCCACGCCCTGCGTTCAATCTTGCGCGAAGCCGTCAGCAATACGATCCGGCATTCCGGCGCCGAAAAACTGGAAGTGCATCTCGACCGGGCCGGCGACAGGGTCAAACTGGTGATTGCCGATGATGGCCGCGGATATGACGTCTCCAGACAGGGACGGGGCAATGGCCTGTCCAACATGAAGACCCGAGCCACCGGGCTGGCCGGTGAACTGACCGTGGACGCCTCCGAGACGGGCACGCGGATAGAATTGGTGTTTGCGCTGAAGTCGCGGGAGATCCCCTCATGAAACGCGTCCTGATCGTCGAAGACATAGCCCAGACCCGCGAATGGCTCGGTGACATTGTGCAGACCGCCTTTCCCGACAGCCGGATCGAGGAAGCCTCCAGCATGCGCGCCGGACTGGCTGCCGCGGCGGCCTCCGATTTCGACCTCGCCCTCATCGATCTCGGCCTGCCCGACGGGTCCGGACTGGAAGTCCTGCGCAGCTTGACCCTGGTCTGCCCGGGCGCGATCCCGATCGTGACCACGGTGATGGGGGATGATGCGCATATCGTTGCGGCCCTTTCGGCCGGCGCGCAGGGCTATCTGCTCAAGGAGAATCCGGCCGAGCTTCTCACCACGCAATTGCGCCGGCTGGCTGATGGCCTGCCGGCCCTGTCGCCTTCAATTGCCCGACGGATCATGGAACATTTCCGCTTCACCGGCCCGGCGGCCGACCCGGAGGAGGACCTGACCGGCCGCGAAAGGGAGGTTTTGGCCCTCATCGGACGGGGGCATCGCAATGTCGATGTCGCTCAGGCCCTCGATCTCGCCGAAAGCACGGTCGCCAGTCATATTAAATCCATCTATCGCAAGCTCGGAATCTCGTCGCGCGCTGAAGCGTCCTGGCACGCGACCCGAATGGGGCTTACCTCGAATTCCCGTTCATAATAAACGGTTTACCTTAATGCGTGTGAACCATGTGAACCGCAGCTGAACAAATCGGGCGCAAAACCGTCCGAACCATGGCGGAAATCGGGCCGCAAATTCGCGGTTCGGCCTTTTTCTGCCCTGTTTTTAGCCTGAAACGCCCCCCAATTCAGTAGCGTTGCCGATCCGGATGGATGGCGGCGCAGAGAGAAACCGAGCCTATTGGGGGCTGCAATTGACCAAGACCATTCTTACTTCGGCCGTCGCCGCCGCAGCCCTGCTGTCCGGTTCGGCCTTCGCCCAGAACAATCAACTTTCCTATGATTTGAGCGCGCAAGTCAGCTCGGTCTGCGGTGTGTACAATTCCACCGGTTCCAGCATCGATGTCGATTTCGGCGACCTGTCAAACACGGAAACCACGGCCACGGTCGAGCAATCCGCCGGTACGGCTTCCTATGCCTGTAACTCGCCGAACGGTTTCACCCGCACGATCAGCTCGACCAATGGCGGCTATCTGTATCGCAGCGGCACCAATGGCGGGACGCAGAACCAGATCGCCTATGAGATGCGCCATACCGGGACCAATGGCCTGAACATGAACTGGACCCAGCTGACCGGCGCCGCCAATGCCGATCTGAGCGGGAACAGCTTCCTGACCGGCGTGACCGGCAATGTCGACTTCCGCGTCTATGGCGTGCGCTCGACCAATGCCTCGGCCGACGGTGCCAGCTATACCTTCGTTTTTGCGGGTGATTATTCGGATGTCGTGACGATCACCGTCACTGCCAAATAAGCCGCAACGTGCTAGAAGCGTGCAGAGGCGGTTTGAAACTGCCTGCACGTCTCCGGCCCTCGGGCCGGTCTTCCGTCCGGAGCGCCTGTCATGACTGTCTGGTCCCGTCCCATCGCCCGCCTGGCGGCTGCCATCATCGCCATGATCTGCGCCGCCGGCCTGGCCCTGGCCTATGAAGTCGAGCCGATGCGCCTGATCCTCGATCTGGGCAGCAACCGGACCTCCACCGTCATCTCCATCACCAATACGCGCGAGACCCGCCTGCCGGTGGAGATCGTGATGAAGCGCCGGATCGTGCATCCGGACGGTCGCCAGGAATTCGTGGTCGCGGACGAGGACTTCTCCGTCTTTCCGCCCCTCGCCCTGATCGAACCGGGTGAGAGCCAGGCCGTGCGCCTCACCTATATCGGCGACCCCACGATCACGGACAGCCAGGCCTATGTCGCCGAAGTGCAGGAAGTCCCGGTCTCCCAGCCCGGCTTCACCGGTGTGGTCTTCGCCTATAATTTCGGCGTCGCCGTCTATCTGCGCGCGGACGCGGCCGAGGCCGATGTTACGCTGACGGAGATCCGCCGCGAGGCCGACGGGCTGCACTTCCAGGCGGTCAATGAGGGTACGGACTTCGCCATGCTGTCCGACATGTCGCTACGCATCAGCCTTGGCAGCGAGACCCTGCGCCTCGAGCCCGCCCAACTGGCTGAACTGGTCGAGAACCCGATCATCCCGCCCCATTCGGTCCGCGACTTCCACCTGGCGATCACAGACCTGCCGGACGGCGACGTTCGGATCAGCTTGGACTAGGCGCGCGCAGCGTGGGGGCCGTGCGAACTTTTCTCCTGACCACCGCCCTGCTGGTCCTGGCACCGGAGCCGGCCGAGGCCCGTCAGCCCGATCAGGCCTTCACGGTCAGCCTGCCCCTCATCGTCGATGAGACACGCTACCCGTCCGTCCTGGTCGACACCACGACCCGTGAGCTGATCCGCATTTCGCCCACAGGCCTCGCGGCCGCGATCGACGGGCTGGTCAATGCGGAAACCCGGGAAGCGCTTCTGGCCCTGGGCTCTGCCCCTTTGCCCGTGGAACAGATCGCGGCCCTCGGCCTGGACCTGTCTCTCAATCCGCAGAGCCTGACACTGGAGCTGGAAATCGCGCTTGAGCGGCGGGCGGCAAGTTCCACATCGCTGGCCCCGGACTGGGTGATCTGGGGCGATGAGGTGATCGAGCCATCCGGCTTTGCCTTTGGCGTGACCGGTGCCGCCCGTCTCAATGACAGCGTGACAGACTCGCGGGGGGCGAGCGGTGATCTCAGCCTCAATGGCTTCCTGAATTTCGGCGGCGCCCGGGGCGTCTCAATCGACTGGGGCGGCCGCTATGCGTTTACCGCGAGCGGCGAGGAAAGCCTGCGGCGCGACCGCGTCCTGGCCTTCATCGACCGTCCCGCATCTGCCGAACGCCTCTCAGCCGGCGACCTCGCCCCGCAACTGGCGCGAAACCAGGGCGTTCTCAACCTGCTGGGCCTGTCCTACGAAACCAATTACCGCGCGCTGCAGCCCACCCGGAATATCCGCCCAACCGGCGACCGCTCCCTTCTTCTGGAGCGGCCCTCCACGGTCGAAGTCTATGTCAACGGTGCCCTGGTCGACCGGTTCTCGGCCGGGCCCGGCCCGATTGACCTGCGCGACATTCCGCTGGCCAACACTTCCAACACCGTGACCATCATGGTCGAGGATGATCTGGGCCGCCATGAAGTCGACAGCTTCTCCCTGTCCGCCAATATCGCGCTCCTGGCCCCGGGCCTGGACGAAATGGTCTGGGCGGCCGGCTTTGCCCGGGACGCGGACGCGACCGGATTCAGCTATGACTTCGACAGGCCTGTCTTGGGCGCGATGTGGACAAGGGGTATCCATTCCAGCCTGACGGTGACCGGCGGTCTGGCCGTGACGCCCGACCTCCAATCGCTGAGCGGCGGCGGCGCCTGGCCGGTCTGGGGCGGTGTCCTGCAAGGTGAATTCACGGCCAGCGATGGCCGCTTCAGCCCGGCAGACGGGGCCATCGCACTTGCCTTTTCCGGAGGGCCTTACTGGCCGGACACCCGCTATACGACGCTCAATCTCCGGCTGGACTATTATGGCGACCACTTCGCCAACCTGGCCGATCCGGCCAGCCTGTCCGATACGCGCTGGAGCCTGGGCGGCGATGCCCGGGTCAATCTGTCGGACCGGCTCTCGATCACGGCAGGAGCGCAATATCAGGACACCCACTCCCCGGACGGCCGGAGCGCATCCGTCTTCTCCGGGATCAACCGGCGCTTTGGCGAGGTCATCGCCTCGGCCACGCTGCGCCACACCGCCTATGAGGCCCGCGACGACGAGACCGGCCTCTTCCTGACGCTGAGCCGCCGCTTCGGGGGGCGCAATTATGCCAGCTACAGCCATGACAGTCTGAGCGGCACCTCGCGGTTTGACGTCCGCCGCTCGCGTGGTGGCGGAATTCCCAACCTGCAGGCCCGGGCGTCTGCCGTGCACCGGGAGTCTCAGACCGACTGGCAGAGCTCGATCGGCGTTGAGACCTCGCGCCTGGGCGTGCAGCTGGACGGCGCCTATACGCCGGAGACCGCAACGCTGGACGAGCGCGCCACGCTGGGCCTTCGCCTTCAGACCGGCCTCGCCTATGCCGACGGGCAATGGGGGATGGGTCGGGATCCGGGGCGCGGCTTCGTCATGTTTGACCGGCATGCCAGCCTGCACGACAGTGCGGTTCAGATCACGACCGGAGCCTCCACCGTCGCCTTGGCCCAAGTGGACGAATTCGGGCCCGCCATCATCCGCACCGAAGCCCCTTTCCGACCCCTGCCCCTGCGCGTGGATGCGCCCGACGCACCGCCGGGCTATGATATCGGACCGGGCCGCTACACCGTCCTGCCCGGCAGCCTGACCGGAACGCGGATCGTAGTCGGAACGGCGGCCTTCCGCACGGCCGTCGCGACCCTTCTGCTGGAAGAAGGGCCGGCCCAGCTGGAGTTTGGCATGCTGGAAAATCTGGAAACCGGGGCCCAGCAGCCCTTCTTCACCAACCGGACCGGCCGGGCCGCCTTCAACGCCCTCCTGCCGGGCGAATATGAAGCACGCCTGGATTCCCGGCCGGGCTGGCGTTTCCGCTTCAGCGTGCCGGACGGTGATGCGGCCTATATCGATCTGGGCCCCCTGACCGCGGAGCGAGAGCCATGATCCGCCTGTGCAGCCTGATCGCCCTGGGCGCGCTGGCCCTGTCCGCCCCGGCCCGTGCACAACCGGCCCCGTGCGAGGGCTTCGGTGTCGAGGCCTCCCAGCAATCCGGTTTCAGCTATGATGCCAGCCGCGCCACCGACACGATCATCGCCCTCCAGCTGCGCGTGGAGGCGCAGGATCTGAGCCGCAGCTGCGAGCGCGAAGTGATCACGATCGCCATCGAGAATGGCAGTGCCGCCAATCCGCTCCTTCAAGCCTCCGGCTCGTTTCTGCAAGCTGATTGGGAGCGGTCCGACGCGGTCCGTCAGGACGGCTCCACCTGGCGGATGAGCTCGCAGGCCGTCCGGCGTCTGGTCAATGGTGAGACGCTGACCTTTGAATTCTACCGACTGGCGGCGGGCCAGTTCGTGGTGCCGGACAGTTACGGCCAGACCTTGAATTTCACCACCGGAGACCGCGAGACCCGCCTGCCCGTCCAGGTCCAGGCGGAACCCGCCCTGCGCTTTGAAGGCGAAAGCGCTGGCGGACACCAGGCCATTGATCTGGGCGATGTCGGCAATGGGGCGAGGGGCGAGTCGGACTTCTTCTACCGGACCAATAGTGCAGTGGCGGTCACTCTGGTTTCCGACAATCGCGGCTATCTCGTCCATGAACGCGGTGAAGCCTTTGGGCGCATTCCCTATCGCGCCAGCCTGTCCGGCACGCCGGTAGACCTGACCGGTGCGGCCGGCGCCACCGTGGATTTGCCCTACCGGTCCAGCGACATCCAGACCGGGCGCATGACCGTGGATGTCGATGCCGTCCCTGCCAGCTATGCCGGTCGCTACTCGGACGTGGTGACGCTGAGTTTCATCCCATTTTAGATATTTTCTTAAAGTCGCATTAGCCCTGAAAACAAGTTTCGCGCGCGCGATGGCGCCGGAGCAGGTATCCATGGGCCCTGATCGGACAACCGACTGGGTCTGGAATGCGTGTGTTAGGGACAATTCGCGGTGTGACGGGCATGGCGGCACTTGTGTCGGCGAGCCTGCTCGCGAGCGCCCCGGCTACCGCCCACGAGCTCTCCTACGGTCTCAACGCCCACGTCTCCACCCGCTGCGCCATCGCGGATATCAATGCCGAGAACTGGGAAGACGGCGTGCTGCGCCTGGAAACCCGCTGCAATGCCGAGCAATACCGGATCCGGCTTCTGGTCGGAGATCAGGACATCGTCCTGGACGGTGCCGAAAGCCTGGTCGGCGATGCCGGCATCCAGCTGCGCTCCGGCCAGGTTCTGGTCACCCAGACCCGTCCCGGCACCCGCCAGATCAGCATCCGCGTCGAAAACCCTTTCGACCTGACCGGCGCCCTGGCCATCCGCATCGAGGCGGTTTGAGCCCAAGCTTCTGAAGCCCGAAACAAAAAAGGCGCCCCGGACGGGACGCCTTTTCAATGGGTGCGGGGCGGCGGAAACCAACCCAGCTGTCATTTCGATTGCTGCAGGCCGCCTACCCGACTCCGTCATCAACACTCTCGGCGAGGGCTGTTTCGATCCTGGCTATTTTCTGGAGCAGTTCCTGGTTCAATTGCTCTCCGTTTATTCCATAGTGAATTTCGCGGTGAACAGCAGGATGAATTGCGCCCACATAAAGAGGATGGTCTGGCCCCTCATCGGACACCATACGCGTATGGTGCACCTCCAAATACGGGGATCCGTCTTTGCGAAAAAACGGAGCGGGGCGCCCGGTCAGCTCACAAATTCCATTCGCCCGCGCCAACACGTATTCACGAACTAAGTCGCTTCGCTCATAGTAATTTCGACTTGCGACTTTGGAATCCGAATTTAGTGGCTCTGTTCCGACAGCCAGGGCCTTCCCCCGTAACTCGGCAAAGGATTTGGAAGCATTCGGCGCAGTTGCAGAGCCGTTTCTGCGTCCACCACTTCGGTCCGTTCCGAGACGGATAAGATGAAACCGGATGGACCGCCTCAAATTGTCTTCGACATCCGGGCCCTGAAAATACTCCCAACTTTGACAGAAGAACTGCCCCCTAAACACGACCGGTCCGCCCTTACCCGTCGTTTCAAACAATAAGAGAGCTTTTCCGTTTTGAAGGTGATCTCGGATCGCTCGATTGCCTCGTACGAATTCCATGTCGCCGACTTGGCCCTCACCCGTGTAGGTGAAGCAATCTTCGTCAATCCATCTGTCTTCGTAGCCATATGCGGTTCCGGGTCCGCCGGTGAACAGAAAGACGTAAGGATGAGAATTTGGGGTCGAAATCCCGCCTTGCTGTTGCCCTCCGAAAATTTCGTGGATGTCGTCTCTCCGCGAATATTCTCGGTTCAATACGAAATCCAAAAGAATCCCCTTCGCTTGCCCACAGCTTGCGCCATAGAATTCCGCAACACACGCGGCGTCAATTGTAAGGGTCTCGGAGCTCTAACGATCCCTTGAGCAATCGACGCGCTAGCTTCCGGCACGCGCATTACAATTGCTGGAGTTCGCTTCGCCCTCTGAGGCGCCAACTCAACGAAATCGATCACGGCTGGATCGCGCTCAAAACGAGTGCTCCACTTCCTCAGCGGACCAATCCAGAAACCAAAAAAGGCGCCCCGGACGGGACGCCTTTTCATTGGGTGCGGGGGTAGGATTTGAACCTACGACCTTCAGGTTATGAGCCTGACGAGCTACCGGACTGCTCCACCCCGCATCAGGATGGCTTCGCGGCGCAACAGAGCCGGGAAGAGGCGCGTATGTAGGATGACAGACATGTGTCGTCAACCAGCCAGCTGCGCTTTACGGGCAGCCCGAAGCATGCGGTAAGATAAGGGCATGAGCCACGCGCCGACATCCGACGCCGAAACGCTTCAGGCTGCCCTGGCGGCCTGGCAGTCCGGCCAGTTTGAAAGCGCCTTGGACGGGCTGGAGCACGGGGTATGTGCCGGGCATGCCCAGGCCATGTATCTGGCCCTGCACCTGACCGGGCTGCCGGATGCCCCTGCCGGGCTCGCTGAGCGCCCGCGGGCTTGGATTGCGGCCGCGCCGCCCTCACCTGCCCGCGATCGGCACCACGCCTTTCTGGAGGCCGTTCATGGCGCCGGGCCAGCGGCCGGCCTGGCGTTGAGACGGACCGATGCCCTGGACCGGCAAGATGCCGGTGCAGCGTTCGAGCTGGGCCTTCTGGCGCTGCTTGCGGGACAGGACGAGCTGGCCGACCGGGCCTTTGCCTTTGCCGCACGCAACGGGTCGGGCCACGCGATTGCGGCCCGCTTGCGGCGCTGTGCCGAGACGGGCACCCGGCCCGCCGGACTGGTGGAACAGGGCCAGGCCCTGGCCCGGGCCGGCCACCCGCTGGCGGCGGCGCTGGTTGAGCCGGTCAAGGCTTTGCCCGAAACAGAGGACGAGGCCGGATCCTCCGTCAGTCTGACTGAGCTCGGCGACCTGTCCCTGGACGGTCTCACGCCGCGAGGCCAGGCGGACGTGTTGAGTGACGCCCCACGGCTGACCCGCTTTCCGGCGGCACTGCCGGCGGTGGCCTGTGATTATCTCGCCGCCGGCGCGGCACCGCTGCTGCAACCGGCCCAGATCTTCGATCCTCAAACCGGGCAGACCCGCGCCGATCCCTATCGCACGTCGCTGACGGCAACACTGTCGGACGGTGCCATGGATCTGGCGCTGTGGGGCATCAAGTCGGTCATGGCCGGCCTGTCCGGCTGTCACTATGCCCAGGGCGAGCCGCTCTCGGTCCTGGTCTACCGGCCCGGCGAGGAATATCGGGCACATTTCGACTTCATGGTGGATGATGGTGCCCGGGCCAGTGCCGATCTGGCGGCGCGCGGCCAGCGCATTGCGACCAGCCTGGTGCGCCTGAATGAGGGTTTTACCGGTGGCGCGACCGCCTTTCCGCGCCTGGATATCAAATGGGATCAGGGCGTTATCGGCGACGGCTTCAGCTTCGCGAATGTCGACGCCGAGGGGGAGCCCGACAAACGCACGCTTCATTCGGGCGAGCCCGTGACGGCCGGCATGAAGATCCTGGCCAGCCTCTGGCTGCGGGAACGCGCCTGATTTCAACGCATTTTCCGGAATCCGGACACAAAAAAAGCCCCGCTGAGCGGGGCTTTTTAAGAACATAAATCGTGGAGTAATCGGGATCTAACGGGCAGACCGGGCAGCGACCTACTCTCCCACACCTTAAGATGCAGTACCATCGGCGCTAGGGGTCTTAACGGTCGTGTTCGGGATGGGAACGTGTGTGGTCCCCCTGCAATAACCACCCGGTCAGCGCGTTAGATCCGGAAAGAAGAGACATTTCTGATTTTGTTTGAGGTGTTGCTTTGCTTAGTCCGACGAAGCGATCGCCGGGCATGAGCATCATAAGATCAAGCCTATCGAGTAATTAGTACCAGTCAGCTTCATGTGTCACCACACTTCCACATCTGGCCTATCAACGAGGTAGTCTTCCTCGACTCTCAAGGGAAAACTGGTTTTGAGGGGGGCTTCCCGCTTAGATGCATTCAGCGGTTATCCCTTCCGTATATAGCTACCCTGCTATGCTGCTGGCGCAACAACAGGTCCACCAGAGATACGTCCACCCCGGTCCTCTCGTACTAGGGGCAGCTCCTCTCAATTTTCCGACACCCACGGCAGATAGGGACCGAACTGTCTCACGACGTTCTAAACCCAGCTCACGTACCGCTTTAATTGGCGAACAGCCAAACCCTTGGGACCTGCTCCAGCCCCAGGATGCGATGAGCCGACATCGAGGTGCCAAACAATGCCGTCGATATGGACTCTTGGGCATCATCAGCCTGTTATCCCCGGCGTACCTTTTATCCGTTGAGCGATGGCCCTTCCATGCGGGACCACCGGATCACTATGGCCGTCTTTCGACTCTGATCGACCTGTCAGTCTCTCAGTCAGGCGGGCTTATGCCATTGCACTCAACGAGCGATTTCCGACCGCTCTGAGCCCACCATCGCGCGCCTCCGTTACTCTTTGGGAGGCGACCGCCCCAGTCAAACTACCCGCCACACAGGGTCCCGGACCCAGGTTCATGGGCCGCGGTTAGATATCAACAATTATCAGGGCGGTATTTCAAGGATGACTCCACCACAGCTGGCGCCATGGTTTCAAAGTCTCCCGCCTATCCTACACAAATAATCGCTAATACCACTGTGAAGCTGTAGTAAAGGTGCACGGGGTCTTTCCGTCTGACCGCGGGAACTCCGCATCTTCACGGAGAATTCAATTTCGCTGAGTCTATGCTGGAGACAGCGGGGAAGTCGTTACGCCATTCGTGCAGGTCGGAACTTACCCGACAAGGAATTTCGCTACCTTAGGACCGTTATAGTTACGGCCGCCGTTTACCGGGGCTTCAATTCGGAGCTCTCACTCCTCCTTTTAACCTTCCGGCACCGGGCAGGCGTCAGACCCTATACGTCGTCTTGCGACTTCGCAGAGCCCTGTGTTTTTAGTAAACAGTCGCCACCCCCTGGTCTGTGCCCCTCCGCACTGGTTGCCCAATGCGAAGGCTCCCTTCTCGCGAACTTACGGGAGCAATTTGCCGAGTTCCTTCAGCATAGTTCTCTCAAGCGCCTTGGTATGCTCTACCAGTCCACCTGTGTCGGTTTCGGGTACGGTCTAATGCGGGAGCTATTTCCAGGGACGCCATCGCCGCCAATTCAATCCGATAAGGATTGACGACTTACGGAATCCGTCACTACCCGCCGGTGCAGGAATATTAACCTGCTTCCCATCGACTACGCTTTTCAGCCTCGCCTTAGGGGCCGACTAACCCTGCGCTGATTAGCATTGCGCAGGAACCCTTGGACTTTCGGCGAGGGGGTCTCTCACCCCCTTTATCGCTACTCATGTCAGCATTCTCACTTCCGATACCTCCAGCAGCCCTCGCGGGTCTGCCTTCATCGGCCTACGGAACGCTCCGCTACCGCTCAACAAAGTTGAGCCCGCAGCTTCGGTGTATCACTTAAGCCCCGTTACATTTTCCGCGCAGGAGCGCTTGACCAGTGAGCTGTTACGCTTTCTTTAAAGGATGGCTGCTTCTAAGCCAACCTCCTGGTTGTCTAAGCACTCCCACATCGTTTCCCACTTAGTGATAACTTAGGGACCTTAGCTGGCGGTCAGGGCTGTTTCCCTCTCCACTACGGACCTTAGCACCCGCAGTGTGTCTGCCATCTAGTACTCCATGGTATTCGGAGTTTGGTTAGGTTTGGTAAGCCGTTGGGGCCCCCTAGCCCATCCAGTGCTCTACCCCCATGGGTATAAGGATGACGCTCTACCTAAATAGATTTCGCGGAGAACCAGCTATTTCCGGGTTTGATTGGCCTTTCACCCCTAGCCACAAGTCATCCCCGTCTTTTTCAACAGACGTGGGTTCGGTCCTCCAGTGAGTGTTACCTCACCTTCAACCTGCTCATGGCTAGATCACCCGGCTTCGGGTCTCATCCCTCGAACTCAGTCGCCCTATTCAGACTCGCTTTCGCTACGCCTACACCTATCGGCTTAAGCTTGCTCGAGAGACGAAGTCGCTGACCCATTATACAAAAGGTACGCCGTCAGGCTTGCGCCCTCCGACTGCTTGTAGGCGTCCAGTTTCAGGGTCTGTTTCACTCCCCTCGTCGGGGTGCTTTTCACCTTTCCCTCACGGTACTGGTTCACTATCGGTCATGTAGGAGTACTTAGGCTTGGAGGATGGTCCCCCCATGTTCAGACAGGATTTCACGTGTCCCGCCCTACTCG
Source organism: Maricaulis alexandrii (assembly GCF_005871165.1). Classification (GTDB taxonomy): domain Bacteria; phylum Pseudomonadota; class Alphaproteobacteria; order Caulobacterales; family Maricaulaceae; genus Maricaulis; species Maricaulis alexandrii. The sequence goes on from NZ_SWKP01000006.1 coordinate 196,867, forward strand.
AGTCTCTTATCTTTGCTACGTGTACGGGGCTGTCACCCACTGCGGCCCGACTTTCCAGACGATTCCACTTCCATTGATAAGAGCACTGGCCTGATCCGCGTTCGCTCGCCACTACTAGCGGAGTCTCAATTGATGTCCTTTCCTCCGGGTACTTAGATGTTTCAGTTCCCCGGGTTTGCTTCTAAACCCTATGTATTCAGGTTTAGATACCTCACACGAACTCTGGTGATCGGCCGGCTGATTGCTCAACCGAACGACCGCCAGGGTCCGTAAAGGTGGGTTTCCCCATTCGGATATTCTCGGATCAAAGTCTGCTCGCAACTCCCCGAGACTTATCGCAGCGTGCCACGTCCTTCATCGCCTCTACATGCCAAGGCATCCACTAAACGCCCTTTTGACACTTGATCTTGAAATTGATGCTCATGCACGGTGAACGCCTCGCCGCTCATTCCGCCGGCTTGATCCCCTGGTCGTGCAAACCAGAAGAGCCGATGGCGATTGCGACAAGACCCGGTACATGAACCTCGGTCAGGATGTCTCTTCGACATGACCTAAGCGGCCATGCCCTCCACAACTATGTCAAATATTCAGATCCACGCTTCCGCAGGACCCGAAACTTGTGTCTTTCTACCGC
>NZ_SWKP01000006.1:200000-558629 GCF_005871165.1 Maricaulis alexandrii
GGGCCATCCCGTCGAGGAGGGCGGCTTTTAAACCACCCTGTTTTGAAGTCAACCAAGCTTTTCAGTGTTTGTGCAGCGCGCCCCATCCGATTGAAATTTCCGAAGAATTTCGACCGGCGCAGGATTTTCTAAGGCGCCTATGTAACACTGGAAACCGGCTGGCTTCCCCTCTCCGTTCCGGCCCGTTTGAAGAGGCCCTCCCGGCGAGGAGCGCGGTGTTTAGGCCGCGCCGTTTTTGAAGTCAATCGACATTTCTCAGAGATGTGCAGTTTGTAGTTCGGACCCGAAAAATCGGCGAAAAATTTACTGCCCGGTGCGTTCGGTTTGAAGCACCGGTCTTCTCTGAAAAGACGACAAGACCTCGCATGATATAGAAACGACGCTGGTCCGCAAGGGCAAAACCGCTGCGGCAGCGCCGGTGTGAGCGGGGTTCTACAGGACGCCGCTCAGGACGCAACCCCCCTGCCCAGAGATTCCTGCAGAAGCTCGCAGCCGACACACGGGGAAGCCAATGAGAGCAGGCCTCCCCGTCTGCAGCAAATATGTCATGAACGGATATAGGCGTGCAACGCAGCGGTTTCCGCTTCCATGTCTGCGATCTTGGCTTTCACCACATCCCCAATGGAAACCAGCCCCAGCATGGTGGCCTTCTCCATGATGGGGACATGCCGGACCCGGCGGTCCGTCATCAGAACCATGAGTTCATTGAGCCCGGTATCCAGGCGGGCCGTCACAAAGACCGAGGTCATGGCTTCGGACACCGGGCGGTCCAGCGCTGCAGCCCCGTGCAGGGCAACTTCGCGGACAATATCCCGTTCGGACAGGACCGCGACCGGCCGCGCCTGACGGTCAACAACAACAACAGCACCAATCCCGTGCTCATCCAGGGTCCGAGACGCATCCCCCAGGCTCGCGGTCTCATGAAGGGTGACGACGTCATTCCCCTTTGTTCTGAGGATCGCTTCAACAATCATGTCCAGCCCTCCCTTCGCTGCAGGCTGCCCGGCCTTCAGTCAGCCGGAACGGTTGCACGATAACACGAAAAGTCTGCGCACGGGACGAATTCGCGAAACCTTGGCGGGCCTGCCTGTGAATCAAGCTTTCATGGACAGGGCTTCCCGGCTCGGCCAACCTTTCCGGCAGGCGCGGTTAATCGGGAGGTCCGCAGTGGGATATCTGTCACGTCTCGGGAAGGATCTCGATCGCTGGATCGAGCAGGGCTGGGTCGACCCCGGCCGGCGGGACACCATTCTCGCTGATGCCGGCGCCCATCATCGTCACTGGACCGCCACGGGCGCACTGACGATTCTCGGCGCGGTCCTGCTGGCCCTGTCGGCCCTCACCTTTGTGGCGGCAAACTGGGAGGGCATGCCGCGCCTGGCGAGATGCGGGGTTATCCTCATTCCGCTCTGGCTGTCCCTGGCCGGGGCCGGACAGGCCTTTGACCGGGGCGCCACGGCGCTGGGCCATGCCCTGGCCGTGCTGGGCGTCGCCTTGTTCGGTGTCGCCATTCTCCTGACCGCCCAGACCTTCAACCTGGCCTCCTATCGCAACACGGCCGTTCTGGTCTGGTGCCTGGCGGGCCTGGCCACAGCGATCATCCTGCCCTCCCGTCCCGTCCTCATCCTGTCTGCCCTGCTCGGCGCACTCTGGGCCGGGCTGGAAATTGCCAATCCCTTCGTCACCGGCACGCTCTGGCTCTATCTGCCGCTGTGGCTGGCCAGCCTGGCACTCGCGATCCGGTTGGAATCGCGGGTGACAATCCACCTTCTGGCCTTCGCCCTGGTCCTGTGGGTCGGGCATGGCCTGGCCGAATACCGGGAGATGACCGATCTGGAACCCGCGATTCTTCAGGTCGCCGCCGTATTGGTCTTCGGCCTGCTCGCCCTGGGTGCGGCTCAGCTGCGGGACCGGAACGTGTTGGGCGGTGGCAGTCTGGCCGCCTGGCTGGCGGTGACCACGGCCGGCCTGGCCATCCTGATCCAGCCCGGCCTGTCCGACCGCAATACGATGGGCGCTCTGGAAGAAGCCGGGCTTTACCTGCCCCTGGCACTCCCGGCTCTGCTCCTGATCGGGGCGCTGTCCGCCTGGCGGGTTCGCACCGGCCGGATGCAGGCCCGGTCTGCGACCGGTCTGGGCATCGCAGCCTTGGCGCTTTTCGCCCTCCCCTTCGCCTACGGCACCGCATGGGACGGAATCGGGCTGCAAATCCTGTTGGGCGCCTGTCTCTATGCTGCCTGCGTGGTCCTGATTCTCGAAGGCAGCCGGACCGGGTCCCGGGCGGCGGGCGTGATCGGGATCTGCGCCTTCATCGGTCAGACCCTCTATGTCTACTTCGAGACCTTCGGCGGCCTGCTGGACACCGCCCTCTTCTTCCTGGTGGGCGGGCTTATCCTGTTTGCCCTGGGATTCGGCCTGATGCGCTGGCAGCACCGACCGTCTCACGCCAACCGGGGAGATGCGTCATGAGCCACACGCTTCGCCTCAGCCTGATCGGCGCCGTGATGACCGGATTCCTGGCTCTCATGCTGGGCCAGAACCTGATCCATCGCTCGCAGGGCACCGAAGTCCTGGTGCCGGTCGAAGGCTATGATCCGCGGGACATCCTCCTGGGGCATTACGCCAATATCCGCACACCGCTTCACCGGCTGGAGTCCGGGACGCTGGATGCCGGGGCCGGATTTGACCGCGGTGACCGGATCTTCGTCCTGCTGGACACCGGCCCGACCGGTCATGTGACAGCCGGCGGCATCCAGGCCGAACGGCCGGAGGGTGGGCTCTACATGGAGGGGCGGGTGCGCTCGGACCATGTCGTGCCGGGCGATGTCTATCGGGTCGACTATAATATCGAGCGCTACTTCGCTTCGCAGGAACGGGCGTTGGCCCTGCAGGACCGCTTGCGCGAACGCAATGCGGACGGGGAGACCGGCGTCAGCCTGATCCTGGCCCTGAACCGCAATGGTGCGGCCCAGATCAAGGGGTTTGTGGTCGACGGTGAACGGCGGGTAGACCGGGTCTGGTGATCAGAACTCGCGCTCGGAGAAAAGGCCGAGCGCAATCGGCGTCAGGATGATTCCCGCCACAGTTCCCCCGATATGGCCCGCCCAGGCCAGCGGCACCGGAAAGGCCATGCCGGCAAAGGCCAGGATGATGTTGAGCCCAATCCAGGGCAGGGCCAGCCGGGCCATGCCCCGCCAACCGCCCATCACCCAGCCGGCTGCCGCGATCAGTCCGGAGACACCGGTCGAGGCGCCGCCCATCACCATGGGCTCTCCGGAATGGAGGAGAATCTGGGCCACCGCCCCGATCACCGAACAGGCGAAAAACAGGATCAGGAAACCCGCTGATCCCTTCACCCCGGTCCCGAAGGCCATGCCGACCGAACGTCCGGCACTGATCAGGATGGCCACATTCATGGCGATGTGCAGGAAGCCGAAATGGATGAAGACGTGCAAGAGATAGGGCGCGTAGGGGCCGAGCGGTTGTTGCGGGACCAGCTGGCCGGGTCCGGGTTCGATCAACACCGAGGCTGAAAATATCCAGCGGCCCACGTCCGGCAGAAGATATTCCGCACCCGCCACCAGCAGGATCCCCGTCGCCAGAATCAGGACGGCGGGTGGCATGGCATTGAAAACCGGGTCTCTGCGACCGTCCCGTAGCGGCACACTTTCTCTCCACAAAAGCGTTCCGCCTTGGCCCACCGGCCCTGCAGAACTCGTCTTTCAGGCGAATTCCCCCAACAGGGGAACAGGTTTAGCGCCCCTCACCTACTGGCACGCGCGTTGCAGTACGAGCGGTGAATACGCGTCTAAAAGGACACGACGACATGACACTGCGCAAGCTCTCCATCACCGCCGGTTTCACCGTTGCGATGAGTCTGGCGGCCTCGGCGGCCCAGGCCCAACAGGTCGAGAGCACGGCAGGCTGGGAAATCCCGTACGGCCAGAGCACGACGGCGACGTCGGCCCAGGCCTGGTCCGGGGCCGGTGCCAGCGCCGGAGCAGCCGCCCGGTCGGAAGCCGGAAATCGCGTGATCATCGACGGGGTCATCCAGACCGGTGTCGGCGTCTCCACCCAGACCGGCCTGTTCGGCGGGGGTGTGGGCTCCAACGCAACGGCGATCGGCAACCAGCTGAACGTCAATGTCACCGGCCGGTACAACACCGTCATCGTCAATTCGACCCAAATCAATAATGGCGACGTCAACGCCAACGCGAATGCCAACGGCAATGTGAGTAGTGCCAATGACCAAGACTAAGATTCTGATGGCGACACTCGCCAGCGCGCTTGCGCTGACGGGCTGTGCGACCACCGCCCGCACGGGCGGATCGGACGGGCTCTACGCCCAGCCGATCGGTGGCGCACCGGTGACCGCCAATCCGACGCCTTATTCCGAAGCGCTGGTTTGCCTGGCCAATTATGCCCGGGAACACAATCTGCAATCGCCCCGCATCGCGGTTGGCCGACTGTCGGACTATACCGGCCGGTCCTCGCTGGAAGGCGGCGCGGCGATCACGCAGGGCGCATCCTTGATGGCGATCTCGGCCTTTGCCAAGGCGGGCGTCCGCCTGGTGGAGCGATTCGACACCTCCGTGTCGGAACTGGAATTGCGCTATGCCAACAATTCGCTGATCGGCGATGACAATGGGCAACAACGTCAGATCCATGCGGCCTCCCTGCCCGGTTCGGACTATCATCTGGTCGGTGGCATCACCGAGCTGAACTATAACATCCGCTCCAACGGCGTGGATGTTCTGGCCGGTGACCGGATCGACAGTGACCCGACGGGCCTGTTCTCGCGCCGGGCCTGGGTGATGAATATCGGCCTGGACCTGCGTCTCAACGAGACCCGCACCATGGAGACGGTCGACGTCATCTCCTATCAGAAACAGATCATCGGCCGCGAAATCTCCGCCGGCGTGTTCGCCTTCTGGGACGAAGCCGTGATCGACATTTCCGGCGGCGGCCGTTCCCTGGAGCCGGTCCAGCTGGCCGTGCGCTCCGTGATTGAACGCGCCGTGCTGGAAATCTCGGCCCAACTCTATGGCGTCGATCCCGCCGCGGCCTGCGTCTATTCCGATCCGATCGGCGGCAGCATGAATGGCGGCGGCCACACCAATTTCACCGGCGGCGTCAATGCCACCTCGACCTATGGCTCCCGGGAGACCTCGAATGTCCAAGCGCGCCAAACTGTTGATCGCGGGCATGATCGCCGCGACGAGCACGTGCGCAGCTACCTTCGCGGACGATACGACTGAGATCCTGAACGGACAGCTCAACCTGGATGCCGCCATCAATGTGACGGCCCGGGGTGAGACCGATCAGGCCGCCGCTGCCACAATGACAGGCATCGGCTCCGCGAATGCGCTGACAGTGGATGTGGTGGAACACCACGACATCGAGTCGGAACAGACCTTTTCCGGCAGCGTCGACGTGCAGGCTGAAACCCGTGCGACCGCGATTGACGGCACCGCCATCACCACGGCGGCAGCCCAGGGCAATTCGGTCAGCGTCATCAATGATAACGGCATGCATGCCGATGTGGGACAGACGGCGCTCGACGGCTCGACGGTCTCGGCATCGGCGCGGCTGGAGATCGACTCCTACGCCATGAATTCGGTGACCACGGCGACGGCGACGGCCAATGCCTATGACGCCGTCAGCTATGGCGGTCACAATGAACTGGCCCTGCGCCAGGACAGTGGTGCGGATGTCACCGCCGATTCCTATGTGCTCGCCGAGACCGGCGGGCTGGGCAACACCGCCAATATCATCGGCGCCGCCAACGGCAATTCCGCCCAGATCCAGGGCTATTATCTCGCCCCCGACCAGGTCGCCGATATCGACCAGGACAATCGCGGCGATGTGACGGCCCGCGCCGGCACGGACGCCGGTGGCGGGGCGATCTACACGACCGCCGTCTCCTCCGCGAACGGCAATTCGGCCTGGATGCAGAATGAATGGGGCTATGGCCACATCCAGGGCGAGCAGGACAATGAAGGCGACGTGACCGCCGAAACCGATGTCGCCATCGGCGATTTCGACATCGACCTGGTCAGCCTGTCGTCCGAGGGCGTCGGCAATTCCGCCATCATCTCCAATATCGGTGCGGACGCCTATATGGGTGTCGACCAGACCAATAATGGTGTGGTGACGGCGACGACCAGCTTTGACGGCGGCACGGGCGGATCCGTGCTGGCCTCGGCCACGGCCTTTGGCAATGCCGCGACGACCTATGTGTGTTCGGAATGCGCCGTGACCGCCTATGGCAATACGAACCAGACGAATAATTCGGCCGTGAACGCCTATGTGACCGGCCGGATGAATACCGGCGGGGCCATGTCAGGGACCGCAACCGCGATCGGCAATTCGGCGACCTATCAATCGATCACGCCCAATTCGGGCAATTAGAGCCATCCACTGACCCAACTGGGGGCAAGGTGGACAACCCCGGGCGCCGTGTTGTGGCGTCCGGGGTTTTCTTTTGCCGGCACACCAAGAACGCCACGCGCTGTCACGCTGGCGGTATGAGGGGTGCGGGACGCCGTCCGGCATCGTCGCTAATGAATTTGTGAGTGACGCCGAAAGGCGTCCCGCACACGGAGATTTCCTCCCGCCTCTCGACGGGTATTCAAGACCGGGTGGGTACAGGTTCCAACCCTTGGAACCAGCGGACCCCCTCGATAGCCGCTCCTTCCTTCCGGTGGTCAATCCGGATGTCCGAAACGCTCCGCTAACTCATCACCCCCGACCTGACCGGGCCGGGCCTCGAGTGGTGAAGAGGCGGGAGGTAGATTATGCGAGGCGGTTGGGGGTGGGGATAAGTTTTCCTCCACCGCCGCGCGGCGGAGGTGTCCCGCAGGGACGGATGGGCCGGCGACGCCGGAAGTACGGCGATGACGCGCCGCCCCTTCGACCCGATGCTGCGCATCGGCCCACTTCCCCATCAAATGGGGAAGAAAAACACCCCCTCTCCCCGGGGAGAAGGAGGGCGCTGAGGCCAAGACGATCCACGCACAAAAAAAGCCCCGGCTGTTTCCAGCCGGGGCAGGCATGCCGAGTGGCATGTGAGTGTGGTTGTTTGTTGAAGACTCAGCGGTAACCGCCAACGCCACCGTCGAGCATCAATGTCATGGAAACGGTCTGGCGGCGTTCGCGTTCCACTTCGCGACGCATGCGCTCGGTATAATGCTCCTCGCGGCGCATATAGATGAGCTTCACACCCGGGCCGTGACGGCGCAGCAGGGAGCGTTCATTGCAATTGCGGCGCGGTTCCTGGGTCTGGCAGTAGAGGCGGCCATCGGCACCATGGCGCAGGGCTTCCCCCTTGCGGCACATGATGGTCGGCGCTTCGGACCAGTCATATTCGCCATCGCGGACCCAGCCGATCGTGGTCTGCATCGCCGTACCGGCCATACAACGATAGATCTCGCCTTCATAGGACCGGCCGACACGCTCATCGGCATCAACGCGGGACGCCGGATGCGGTGTTCCATTGTCATCCACGCACACGGCCCGGACGACCCGCCATTCCTCGACCCAGCGGATGCGCTCTTCCTCATACCATTCGTATTCGGCTTCTTCCGCGACACCCACCACATTGAGACCGGTAATGGCCGTGGCAGCCGGCGCGGTCGTCATCGGGGTGTAGGAGCCACCCCCGATAAAGGTGATGGCGCCGGCACCGGCTCGACTGGAAGCCCCGGCATTGGCCGTGGCATTGCTTGACGCGTCGACATTCACATTGGTGTTCACATTGACCCGCGTCGAGACATTCACGCCGACATTGATATTGCCGCCATGGATGTTGACGTTCGGCACATTCACCGTGTGCCCCCCGCCATGATCACAGCAGGTGGTCGGCGGCGGTGGCGGTTCACAACACTGTGCCGATGCGACCGCGGGAACGGTCACAAAAGCAATCGCGGCTCCCGCCAGGGCGAGAAAAGCGTGCCGGGCTGATACGCGCATGGGCTTGCTCCTTGGTCTTCCCCCCCTTCGTTGCAATCCGCATACCGTTTCGCGTGCCAGGAGTTCGCGCCTCCGGTGAATGCCCTGCAACCGGGTTCCCGCCGGGCGGGTATGGCCCCGAACTTGTAATCCCGTCCCGCAACGCACCGGACCGGAACAGGCCGGTCATCTGGATGAGTTTTGGGAGCCCACGGGATGCGCCACCCGCAAACACGAGCCCTGCATGCCTATTGGCAGACCCGCCGTCAGGGCGGAGCCGCCCCGCTGCGGGCTGATATCGAGCCGCAGGATATCTCCGAGCTTCTGGGCTATGTCTTCATCCTGTGGCGGGCAGACAGCCAGCACCATATCTTCCGCCTGGCCGGCACGCATTTGTGCGACCTCTATAAAAGAGAGTTCCGGGACCAGAATTTCCTGACGCTGTGGCGCGGCCATGACCGCACCCATGTCCAGGCCGTTCTGGAAGCGTCCATTTCCGGTACATCGCCGGCCTCGATGATCGCCCGTGCCGTGTCGATGGATCAGCGTGAATTGCCCGTCGAGATCGCTTTCTTCCCGCTGCGCGGACCGAGCGGCGAGATCGACCGCATGCTGGGCCTGTTCCAACCGCTCGATTCGACCGAGGATCTCCGGGGCCGCCCTGTCATCCGGACCGCGCTGCGGGAAATCCATCCGCCGGCCCAACCGGCAACGATCTTCCCGGGCCTGGCCCAGTCCGATGCCAGCCTGGTGCAACGCGTCGCAAACGATCAGTAATTGCAAGCCCTTCTTAACGCCTGCACGCTAACGTAGCCGGGTCAAGAAGGGTGTTGCCATGCAAGACGAGCCTGGCCGTCTAGATCGCCGGAAGATCAGGATTGCAGCCCGGGGCTCGCAAGAGCGCCGCCGGCATGCCCGCGTCCCGCTGCAACTGCACGGCCGCTTCTGGTCCGAGGCCGCCGGCGAGAATGCCTGTCGCGTCATCGATATTTCGCCCGGTGGCGCCCGCGTCCTGTGCCGCATGCCGCCGCGCGAAGGCAGCCGAATCGTTTTGATGATTCCCGGACTGGGACGCGTGGAGGGCCAGATCGTCCGCCGCGAGGGTCAGGAATTCTCCGTCACCTTCATGACCACGGCCCGCAAACGCGACAAGCTGGCCGACGCGATCACCTGGCGCTTCAACAAGGACCGGCTCGGCCTGGAAGAAGATCGTGCCGCACCCCGCAAACCAGGACGGGGCCGGGCACGCATTCTCCTGTCGGATGGCGTAGTCATCCAGGCCAATGTGATCGACGTATCCGTCACCGGCGCTGGCTTTGAATGCCTGGAACGCCCCCGTGTGGGAGAGCGTCTGCGTGTCGGTGAGATGTCAGGACGTGTGGCGCGAATTCTGGACAATGGCTTCGCGGTCGTGTTCGATCCCCCCGAGGCCGAAGCCAACGACCCTGAAGCAGCCTGATTAAAAGACGCGTTTTCAACCCCCTTGCGGTCACGCTTTCTCATTGCGGCCCAATTCTTGCCGTAGCTGAAAGCTAGACGTTAGAAGTTTGAGTGCGAAAGAGCCGTAAGAAATGCCTCGCGACGACGGAATCGCAATGTCCTGGTTTGTAAAAGTCGAAGGCCGTGTTTACGGCCCCTATACGCCGCAGCAAATGCGCGCCTTCGTTGCCGAAGGGCGGATCGCTGCGCATTCGCAAGTCTCCGCCGAGCGGGATGGCGAATGGGCACAAGCCTCGGAAATTGATGAATTTAAAGAATGGCTTGGCCAGTCCGAAGACCGGCCGAAGCCTGAGAAGCGTGTCACGCCGGGCGCCCGTCCGGCCAATTTCGTGATCATTGCCGAACTGCAGCCGGACGTCGCGGCAGAGTTCCGCGATGCACTCTCCGCCTATGGCGATCTGGAGCCGATCACGTCCGGCACCTGGCTGCTGCGCGGGCCGACGACCTCGGCCGTCCTGCGCAATGAACTCAGTCACATTCTGGGACGCGATGACAAATTGCTGATCATTGATGCGTCCCATGATCGGGCAGCCTGGTTCAATCTGGGCCGGGAAGCCGACCAGAATATCCGCGAATTGTGGAGCCGCGCCCACTAGGCCCGGCCCACACCGCCTTTTCTTTTTCCGGATTCAATCGATACGGCGCAGCTGCGTGCTGTGCTTCTGCCAGTTCTCGACATAATGGTCGGCGGACGCGCGCAGCATGGCTTCGGTATCGTCATCCAGGGTGCGGATGACCCGGCCCGGCGATCCCACGACCAGGGAATTGTCCGGGATTTCCTTGCCCTCGGTGATCAGGGCATGGGCGCCGATGATGCAGTTCTTCCCGATCTTGGCGCCATTGAGAATGGTGGACCCAATTCCGATCAGCGTGTTGTCGCCAATCGTGCAGCCATGCAGCATGACCTGGTGGCCGACGGTCACGCCCTCACCGATCGTCATCGGCCAGCCGATATCGGTGTGAAGCACGGATCCGTCCTGGATATTGGAATTCCTGCCGATGACGATCGGGTCATTGTCGCCGCGCACCACCGCGCCATACCAGACACTGGCGCCCTCCCCGAGCGTGACCCGGCCCATCACCTGGGCATCGGGGGCCACCCAGAATTTTCCTTCGCCCGGGGTCTGCGGCTCCGACTCACCCAATGCATACAAGGCCATTCCTGTCTCCCACTTTATTTTCGTGAATTATTCGCGACGTACTCGTTCAGAACTTCTTCACCGGGTTAGAATGAGACTGTAACCGCGATTCGAAGACAGATCGTCCCGTTTCGCATCGGATGCACCCTTAGGGAGGCCCCGGGTAGACGGCATGACCGCACACCGACCCAGCCCGCCAGGATCCGGCGCCACGCGCCCTGCGCCCTTCGAGTGCTCCGAACTGTCCCTGCAGCCCCGTCCTTTTTTCGCCCCTCGCCGCTTGGCCGAGGGGTTTTTCATGTGTGGAGGTTCCAGCCATGGGTAAGCGTAACGTCAAACGTCGTCAGCGTGCCGGTGAGTTCAACACGGCGCACTATCAGGCCGAGGAAGACAAGGTCCGGGCCCTGTTCCCCGGCACAAGCTGGAGCCCTGACGAAAAAGAACCCATGCGCGACCAGCGCTTCATCAAGAATGTGAAACCGCGGTCTGACGGTCAGGCCGCCCTCATGAAGGCGATCGACGAGCACAATATGGTCATGGCGCTCGGCCCGGCCGGGACGGGCAAGACCTACCTGGCCGTCGCCAAAGGGGTGGAGGCCCTGGAATCAGGCTCGGTGAGCCGGATCGTCCTGTCCCGCCCCGCCGTCGAGGCCGGCGAATCGATCGGGTTCCTGCCCGGCGCCATGGAGGAAAAGCTCGCCCCCTATCTGCGGCCGCTCTACGACGCACTGGCCGACCGGCTGTCGCCGAAAAAGCTCAAACTCCTGATGGCGGAAGGCCTGATCGAGATTGCACCGATCGGCTATATGCGCGGCCGCACGCTGAACAATGCCTTCGTCGTGGTCGATGAGGCCCAGAACTGCACCTATACGCAGCTGAAAATGCTGCTGACCCGGCTGGGATGGAACTCGACCATGGTCGTGACCGGCGACCCGGCCCAGTCCGATCTCCTGCCGGAAATGTCCGGCCTGGCCCAGATCGCGGAGAAAGTGGAGGCGCTGGACGATATCGCGGTCTGCCGCCTGGAGGCGAAGGACATCGTCCGCCACCCTCTGGTTGCGAGCATGCTGACGGTTCTCTAGGATCGCATCAGGATAGTCAGTCCGGAGCCTCTGGCAGGCTCCGGGCGCAACCCTGACCACTCGCCATGCCCTATACCCGCAGCTTTGACGCCGAGGCTCGCCGCTTCGAGACGCGATTCTCCGGTGTTGTTCCGGTCGAGGAAATCATCCGGAACTACATGGAAATGATCCATTCGCCGGAATGGGGCCCGGATGTTGTTCGCCTGATCATCGTCGAATCGGGCGCCGACCTGTCGGAGCTGACGATCGACGTCTTCCAGACCAAATTCGTCAAACTGCTCGAGGACACGGCCGAGATCGCCGGTCCGCCCAACAAGAATGCCTGGGTCATCCAGTCGGACACCACCGTCCCGATCGCGGAAACCTGGGCACTGATGCCACGCGCGTCCGAGCTGGATGTTTTCGGCGTCTTCCGCACCAGAGCCGAGGCACTGGCCTGGCTGAAGCGCTGAGCTGTCAGTGGATGGTGACGCCCGGCGGCACATCCATGCGACGGAATTTCACAAGAATGCGCAGGGTCAGCGGGTGTTCCTTGGCCGGATCCAGGCCCAGCCGGATCATCTCGGCCCGCGCTCGCTCCTTCTTGCGCCGCGCGCGCAGATACTGGATCGCCACGAATCCGCCAATTGCGACATAGGCCACCAGATGCGCCACGCCGTACCAGTTGGGCAGGAAGAGCCAGACGCCCAGGGCGGCCACGATGGAAAAGATGATATCCACCGGCCAGCTCTCGGACGCAGTGAAAAAGCCCAGGACGGGGAAAATCTCGCGATCCACCTCGCCTTCCGGATCGATCTGCGTCAGCAGCGCCTCGAACTCCGCCGACTGACGGGCATAGACCTGGTTGAGCGGAGTATCCTCGGTGATCGGATCGGCATGGGAGGGCCGGTCCCGATTGAGAATCAGGCAGGCGCGCATCAGCCATTCGGCATCCTGAAGCCGGCCATAGCCGCGAAATCCACTCATCGCCTACTCCGAGATCACCCCGTCCAGCCAGGCGGCGGCCTGGGCCGGGGTCTGGCCGTCCATGTCCACCCGGCGATTGGCCTCACGCATCAAGGTCGCGTCAATGGCACCGATCAGCGGCGCCAACGCATCAGCCAGCCCCGGACGCCGGGCGGCCTGCGGTGAGAGCAGGATGACCGCATCATAGGGCGGCAGCACGGCCAGCGGATCGTCCAGCACAGCCAGGTCAAACGCCGCGATTCGGCCATCAGTCGTGTAGGCGGTAATGACATCGACCTGCCCGTCCCGCACGGCCGTGTACATGAAGGTGGAATCCATGGACCGGGTCCGCATCGGCCCCAGCGCATAGGCATCCCGGGTCGCGGTCCATTCGGCCCGCGCGAACACTTCGGGGTCCCCGCCGATCTCCAGCTCACCGGCAATGGGAGCCAGATCGTCCAGACTGTCGACACCCAGCGCCTCGGCTCGGTCACGGCGCATGGCGAAGCCATAGGCGTTCTCGTAGCCGAGACGCCCCAGGGTCAGGATGCCATGCTCTTCCCAAAGCCAGGCGGACATTTGCGTGAACATGAGATGGCGCTCGACCGGTTCGGGCCGGTTCATCACTGTGGCCCAGATCGTGCCGGTGAAATCGACATAGACATCGATCTCACCCGTGCGCACCGCATCGAATGCAATCGTCGAGCCCAGATTGTCGAGCCTCTCGCCCCGCGCGCCGGCCGATTCGAGGCGGCGCTGCATGAGCGCGGCGAGGATGTACTGCTCCGTATAGGACTTCGCCCCGACCACGACAGTCTCGCCGGCGATTCCCGGAGCGGCGGAGGCCTCGATTTGGTTGCTCGGCCCCGCCTCACCGGCCAGGCTGACATAGCGCGGCAGGATGGACGCGCCGATCAGGACGACGAGAAAGGCCCCCACCCCCAGCGCCAAGCCGCGACGGCGATCCCGGGCCGCCACTTCCAGCCAGCGGATCGCCTGGTCCAGCACAATCGCCAGGCCGGCGGCGAAGAGGCAGCCGAACAGGACGGACAGCCAGTTGCGGGTCTGCAGGCCGGCAAAGATGTAATTGCCCAGACTGGCTGCGCCGACCGGTGTCGCCAGCGTCGCCGCGCCCACGACCCAGACGGTCGCCGTGCGCAGACCGGCCACGATCACCGGCAGGGCCAGGGGCAATTCGACCTGCCAGAGGCGTTGCGCGTCGGTCATGCCGATTCCACGGGCCGCCTCGCGCAGATTCGGCTCTATTCCCTGAAGGCCCACGATCGTGTTCCGCAGGATGGGCAGAAGGGAATAGAGCAGCAGCGCCAGGAAGGCCGGCCAGAATCCGATCATGCCGCCGAGCAAGGGCACCATGAGGGCCAACAGGGCCAGACCGGGAATCGTCTGGATCACACTGGCGATGTTCAGGGTCACGGCTGACAGGCCGGGTCGCTGCGCGGCCACGATGCCGAGCGGGACTGACACCGCGATTCCGCAGACCAGCGCGGTCATGGACAGGATCACATGCGCCGAAAGGAGATGCGGCAATTCGGCCAGGCGTTCGGCGAGATTCGCATTCATGCGCCCAGCTCCCGGATCGCGCGCATCTGGCGGCGCGGCGTTTCCAGCAGGCCGGAGACATAGTCACTGGCCGGCGCTTCGAGCAGATCGACCGGCGTGCCTTGCTGCAGGATCGCCCCGTCCTGCATGACAGCGATCTGATCGGCCATAATCAGCGCCTCTGCCATGTCATGCGTGACCATCACCGCGGAGAAACCCAGCCGGGCCTGCAAGTCCCGAAACTCCTGCTGCAGACTGTCCCGCGTGATCGGATCGAGCGCGGAAAAGGGTTCATCCATCAAGATCAGATCGGGTTCGCCCGCGAGGGCACGGGCAAAGCCGACGCGCTGGCGCTGTCCACCGGACAGTTCGGAGGGATAGCGGTCGGCATAGTCCCCGGCAGGCAGCCCCACCATGTCGAGCCATTCGGCCACCCGCGCCCGCGTCCGGTCCGCGGACCAGCCCAGAAGCCCCGGAATGATCGCGACATTCTCCTGCACGGTGAGATGCGGAAACAGGCCATCGCCCTGCATGACCCAGCCGATCTGCCGGCGCAGCTGCACCGGATCCATTTCGGCCACATCCTCACCCTCGTACAAAATCAAACCGCCCGAAGCATCCTCCAGGCGGTTGATCAGTTTGAGCAATGTCGTCTTGCCGCAGCCGGACTCACCGGTGAGGGCCAGCAATTGGCCGCGCGGCAGGGCCAGCGACACATTCCGCACGGCCTCGACCCCGCCCGGATAGGTCTTGCCGACCGAGCGGATGTCCAGGACAGGCGCGGCCGGATCGATCAAAGATCTTCCAGGTCGATATCCAGGATGGTGATTTCGAAGGAGTAGGACGTCTCGCCTTCATCAATGATCTTGGAGACCACACCCAGGCATTCATCACCGATATGGATCTCGGCGCATTCATCCGGACGGTTCCGGCACTGGACGACGAGTTCCGGGTTCAGTTTGGACTGAAGGAACATTTGGAGCTTGGCGGCTTCCAGGGGGGTCATGTTCTTGTTCACGGGCAAGAGCCTCCGCTTGGGGGGATTCGAAGTTGGCCGTAACTAAGCCCATGGCAGGGGGGTGCGTCCAGTACAGGGCTGTCCCCTGCGCTGTGTCTTGCCACGGGAATCGGGATTTTCAGGCCTAGCCCGAGCCAGACGGCAGGCTCTGATCCATGGATTTCGCGGGTTCCTTGCAGCAATCGCCGACCACCTTGGCCGGAACGCCCGCCACGGTGCAGCCTTCCGGCACATCCTGGAGAACCACGGAACCGGCTGCGATCCGGGCCCCGTCACCGACATGGATATTGCCGAGAACCCGGGCACCGGCACCGATCAGGACACCCTTGCCAATCTTCGGGTGGCGGTCCTGGTGGGCTGCGCCTGTCCCGCCGAGGGTCACCTCGTGCAGGATGGAACAATCATCCCCGATCACGGCGGTCTCACCGATCACGACCGACGTCGCGTGGTCGAACATGACGCCCTGCCCGATCCGGGCCGCCGGGTGGATGTCCAGACCGAAGCGTTCACCGACCCGGCTCTGCAGGTGGAAAGCCAGGGTCTGACGGCCCTCATTCCAGAGCCAGTGGGACACGCGGTGCGCCTGCAGGGCGTGGAAGCCCTTGAAATAGAGGAAGGGCTGCAACAGCGAGAGGCAGGCGGGATCGCGCTCATCCACGGCCATCATGTCGGCCGCGGCCTTGGCCACAATGGTGGGATCGCCTTCCAGCGCTTCCTCGGCCACGTCCCGGGCCAGCATCATGTCGAGCTGGGCGTCGGCCATCTTGGCAGCCAGCCGATAGGCCAGGGCGTGGGAAAACTCGTCATGGCGCAAAATGGCGGCATTGAGGAAGCTCGCCAGGATCGGCTCTTCGGCCGCCGCGGAAGCCGCTTCAACCCGGAGCCGGGCCCAGAGGGAATCGACGCCGGTGCGTGCGCTTACCGTTTTTTCCGCAGATGTGACTGCCATGGTCGTCTCCTTGCGCCTATCGGCCCAACATTGCGTTGGCGAGCGCTCGGTCCAGCTCACCTTCCTGGGCCATGTAGTATGCCCGCAGCAGCATCGCTACCGTCAAGGCGTCAGAAATAACGCCTTTGGACACGTCTTCGAGAGCGGCCCGGAACGGAACCTGCCGGGTTTCCAGCTCTTCCGTCCCTTCCGGTTCGGCTTCGCCCCGGGTCAATCCGGTGGCGAGATAGCCGATCGCCGCTTCGTCCGTGACGGAGTTGGACAAATCCATGCGCAGGATCTCGCGCCAATGCTCCGCCGACAGACCGGTTTCCTCTTTCAGCTCGCGCCGGGCGCTGAAAAGCGGGTCATCGGCCAGCGGGCCGCCGCCTTCCGGGATTTCCCAGCTGTAGCGGTCCTGGGGGAAGCGGTGCTGACCGACCAGCATGATGCTTCCGTCCTCGAAGACCGGCAGGATCGCCATCGCCAGATTGGCGAAATTGACCACGCCATAGACGCCGGGCTTGCCGTCCGGACGGGTGACGTCATGCTCGGTCACCGCGATCCAGGGATTTTGATAGGCCTGGCGCGTCTCATGGACGAGCCATGGCCCGCGCTTCCGGGCCATGCCAGCCTCCGCACTTGCCTGTTTCGGCTCTAGGCCTGTTCGGCAAGGCCGGGCAAGCCCTTCGCCTTGTCGGCCGCCCGGCGCAGACTGTCGGCCAGCTTGCGCTTTTTCAGGGACAGCCGGGTCAGGAAGACGAAAGCGGACGGGGCGAAGACCAGGGCCAGCACGGCCGATCCCGCAACACCGCCGACCATGGCCGAGGCAAAGGGCAGCCAGAAGCTGTCACCGGACAGGAGGAGCGGCAGAAATCCTCCGATCGTGGTGAGGGTTGTCGACAGGATATGGCGCGAGGCGTCCATCACCACGCGGGTGACAGAACCGGTTTCCAATGCGATCGCGCCGGTATCATGACGCAAGGCTGACAGCACTACGATGGACCCATTGATGGACAGTCCGACCAGCCCCATCGAGCCGACAATGGCATTGAACCCCATCGGCGTTCCGAACAGCCAGACCCCGAACAGGGCGAGGCCGACCGACAGGAAGGCGACGACGAAAATGATCCCGGCATAGCGGAACGCGTTGAAGGCCAGCACCACGGATCCGATCATCAGGACCAGGAGCGGCAGGGCCGTGCCGAGCAGGTCGGCCATGGCATTGCCCCGCTCGGCGGCTTCACCGGCGATGCGGAGGTCATAACCCGGCGGCAGCTCGATCTCGGCCGCCTCCAGCGCGCTGAAGAAATGGTCGAGCGCCGGGGCCGGCAGGGTGAAGGGATCCAGATAGGCGTAGACCGTATTCACCCGCATGCCGTCCTCATGGGGAATTGTGGCGACCTGGGGGGAAAGGGTGACATCGCCGAGCGCTGCGACCGGTGAGGCCAGAATGTCAGCGCCCGGCGATGCCAGGGGGGACCCTGCCACGGAAGCCAGGCTCGCCCGCCGGTCATCTTGGGCAATAACCCGGACGGGGAGTTCTTCCGTGCCTTCCAACACACTGCCACCGATCACACCGTCAAAATCACCGCGCAGACGGTTGGCGAGGTCTGCGAGACGAACACCGGCGAGTTCGGCCGAAGCCTCATCCGCCATGACGCGTGCGACCGGCTCCCCCCGTTCCAGGAGGGCGAGCGTGTGGGTCACCGTTGGAGTGGTGGCGAGAATGCCGCGGATTTCATGGCCGAGCCGGTCCAGCTCGCCCAGTTCCGGCCCGACAATGATCAGTTCGATCGGCGCGGGGATGGGCGGCCCCTGCTCGAAAGGCAGGGTCAGAAAGCGCGCATCGGGGAATTCCTGCATCACGCGGCGTTGCAGGTCCGGCAGGATGCGGGCGGTGGCCTCGGCGCTTTCAGTGCGGACGAAGCCGGCAGCATAGTTCGGCGCGTCGGACCGGTTGCCGACGACATTGTAATAAGTGCGCGGTGCACTCTCCCCGATAACCCAGCTGACCTGTTCGATCCCGTCATAGGACAGGATCAGTTCCCGGGCACGCTCGGCCTGGCGGCGGGTTTCCGCGATGGAGGCCGTGGACGGCAGTTCCAATTCCATCTGGAACATGTCGCGATCGGTCGGCGGGAAGAATTGCACCGGCAGGGTGGAGGCCGCGAAGAAGCCGGCCACCGGCAGGACCACGCCGGCCAGAAGCCCGATCCAGGGCCGCGCGCTGATCGTGTCGAGCAGGCGGCGATAGACCGGTCCGAACGGGCCGGCCCCCAGGCCATGACGCCAGAAACGGCGTGGCGCATGGACCAGGTCGGGATCATCGAACCAGGCGGCAAAGGCGCTGACCACGGTCAGGGCCAGAACCAGGGACGAGGTGATCGCGAAGATCACGGAAATCCCGATCATGGAGATGAACTCGCCCGACGCGCCCGGCATCAGCGCGATCGGCGCGAAGGCGAAGACAGTCGTGGCCGTGGACGCCAGAAGCGGGGCAAACAGCAAACGGACCGAGGTTTCCAGCGCTGCGAGAGGCGCCTGCCCGCGCTGGCGCAAGAGGCGGTATTCATCCACCACGACAATCGCATTATCGATCAGCAGGCCGAGCGCGACGACGAGGCCGGTCACCGACATCTGGTGCAGGGGCTCATCATAGAGGCGGATCAGGACGAGGACGGCCAGAACCGTCAGCGGCAGGGCCGACCCGACGATCAGCGCTGCGCGCCACCCCATCATGAAGAAGAGGACGGCAAAGACGATCAGGGCCGCCACGGCCAGATCTCGGGCCAGACCGTGCAGGCGGTCATCGACATAATCGCCCTGTCGAAAGACCGTATCGACCCGCACGCCGGGGACGCTGTCGGCAAAGTCGGCGATCACCGTATCGGCGGCATCCGACCAATGGTCCACGCGAAGTTCGGGCTGGAGATAGGCGGCCACGAGCACCGAGCGGCGGCCATCGACCAGGGCGAGAGACCGCACCGGGTCGCGGGCATCCTTCACCACTGTTGCAATATCGGCCAGGCGGATGAAGGTCCCGTCCTCGGCCTGGCCGACGGGAATGTCCCGGATCCGGTCCAGACTGTCGAATTCCCCGGCCACCTCGACAGACAGGTCGACGGCGCCGGCGCGCAATTCACCGGCCGGGGCCTTGGAATCCGCGCGGGCGGTGAGCTGCGCCAGATCGGTGATCGACAGCCCGAGGGCGGCGAGCTCATCCGGATCGGCTTCGACCCGGACTTCCTCTTCCACACCGCCGAAGACTTCGGTCTTTTCGGTGCCGGTCAGGTTTTGCAGACGCGCTTCCAACTCGTCCGCGAGACGCGTGAGGATGGCGGGATTTTCCGCGCCCTGCCCGTCCCAACTGAGGGCCACGATCATAGTGGCCGCGCCGACATATTGCCGCTCGACCTGCGACGGCAGGGCTTCGGCCGGCAATTGCGATTGCACGCCGGCCACGCGTTCCCGGATCAGCGTCCAGGCCTGATCGACTTCCGGCGGGGACAGGTCTTCGCGAACCTGCAGCGTAATCACGGAAATGCCGGAGCGGGAATTGGAACTGGTATCATCGATCTCGGCGAGACCGTGGATGGCGTCCTCGATCGGTTCGGTCACCAGGGCTTCGACGCGCTCGGCGGACGCGCCCGGGAAGACGGTGACCACCGTGCCGAAGCGTTCGGTCAGCGACGGGTCTTCCTGGCGCCCCAGCGACATGAAGGCGCCCAGCCCTGCCGCGATCAGCAGGATCACGCTGAGCAAGGTCAGGCGTGGAAAGCGGTAGAAGAGCGTGCTCATTGGGCCCGGGCCTCGATTCGGGCCGGCACAACGGACTGGCCGGGTGTGACCCTCTGGATGCCGCCGGCGAGGATCATTTCACCGGCATTGACGGCACCGCGGACGAAGGCGCGGTCAGTTTCGACGCGCAGGGCTTCCACCGGACGGGCCTCCAGGGCGTGGCCCTCGCCCTCTTGCGGCACCAGGACGTAGACAGACCAGAGACCCCGGCGGCCTTCAGCCAGCGCCTGGGTGGGTACCCAGAAACCGGCCTGTTCCATGGGCGTATCCAGCGAGAGCCGAATGACTTCACCGGCCGCAATGCCGCTGGCCTGATCCAGGTCGAAGACAACGGTGACGGTCCGCGATTGCCGGTCCACCACGCCTGTGGTGGCGCGGAAGCGGCCCGGCACACGGCCCGCAGGCGTCACGAAGTCCAGCACATCACCCATGCTGAGGCCGGCGGCGGTATCGCGCGGCAGGCCGACCCGGACTTCCAGCGCCCCGGCCTCGACCAGTTCGAGCAGAGCCTGTCCCGGTTGGGCGATGGCGCCCTCATCAGCAAAACGCGCCGTGATCACACCTTCGAACGGTGCCGTCAGGACCGACAAATCCCGCTGCACGCGCAAGGCGTCGGCGGCCGCGGCGGCCGCGTTCTGGCGGGCCTGGGCGGCGCGGGTCGAGGTGATGACCTCGTCAAAGCGCTGTTGCGAGATATGGCCGCGCTCGAGCAATTGGGCCTGGCGGTCCTGTGTGTCCTCGGCGAGTGCGGTCTGGGCGGCGGCTTCGGCGGTCTGGGCATCGGCGGCAATGATCTGGGCGTCCAGGGCCCGCGTATCCAACCGGGCCAGGACATCGCCGACCGCGACACGGTCGCCGACATCCACAGTCAGCGCATCCAGACGGCCGGCCCGCTCAAAGCCAAGCGCGGTTTCGCGCCGGGCTGCGACAAGGCCGGGATAGAGGTCTTCCACGGCGAGACCGGCATCATAGTCCGCCTCGATCACGGAGACCGGCAGGGGCGGCGGGGGCGGCAGAGCCGAATTGGCTTCCGCCCGCAAGGTGGAGACACCGAATACAAGAATGGCCACACCGATTGCGGCACCCGCCACCATCGATCCGGCTCCCAGAGGTCGTTTGTATAGAGACATGCCTGCACCCTCGCCTGTCAGATGCAGGGAGATGTAGGACACTGAACGTCGTTTGAAAAGTGAACGCCGTTAAATTATTTTCGTATTCGCCTCATGCATCAATTCATGAGACCCCGAATGATCATATCCGCATGGACATCGATCACCGAGTCCAAAGTGACATGCTCTGAGCCCGGAATGCCGTTCGGGAACTCGTCCAGGCAGACGATCAGCTGCGTCAGACCGTGCAGGCTGGCCCAGACGCTTTTGGCGAAGACCCGCGGATCTCCGGCCCGGAAATTGCCCTCCGCCTGACCTTGTTGGATCATTTCGACCAGGGCCGCCTCGGCCTCGAAGGCGACTTCCTTTTCCTCGTGCAGATGCGGCTTGGCCGTCACGGACGGCGCGAAAGCCATCATGTAGTGATTGGGCTCTTCCATGCCGGTTTCGATATAGGCCCGCATGCAGCGGGCGCAGAGCTGGGCAGTGCCGCCGCCCTCTTCCATCGCTTCATTGATGCGCGCCATCAGACGCTCAAAGAACATCTCGCGAATGGCCGTGAACAGGTCATCCTTGGAGGCAAAATACTTGTAGATGGCCGCCGGCGAGTAATCGATCGCCTCCGCCAGCCGCCGCATGGAGATCCCCTCTTCCCCATCGGTGGCAAAAATGGTTTCTGCGGCGTCGATGATCGCTTCGCGCACCTTGCGCCGACGACGGTCGGCCGGCGTGTCATCGACGTCCGTGCTTGCTTCAGCAGCCATGTTTATCACTCACTCCCCGGCTCGCATTTGAGCCTGCCCGTCACTAGGTATACCGATCACGGACTGAATTGGTCAAAACTGCCACACACTTCCGGGACAACCCTGTCATGAATGATGAACCGACCCAGCTCGCTTTTCCCGCCCCTGGCGAACGCCTGGCGCCGCACCATGCCAATGCCGAGACCCTCGCCCTCTTGAGCCGGCGCCGGTCAACCGTGGCGCTGGCCATGAACGAGCCGGGACCGTCCGCGGAACAGGTCGATCAGCTGATCGCGATTGCCAGCCGGGTCCCCGATCACGGCAAGCTGGCCCCCTGGCGCTTCATCGTCTTCCAGGGCGAGGCCCGCACACGCTTCGGTCAGACCCTGGGCCAGGTGTTCAAGGCGAAAAATCCCGATGCGAGCGATGAACAAGTGGCTTTCGAGGCGGGCCGGTTCGAACGGGCCCCGCTGGTCATCGCCGTGATTTCCTCGGTCACCGAGAACCACAAGATCCCGGAATGGGAGCAGGTCCTGTCGTCGGGAGCCGCCTGCCAGAACCTGCTGATTGCCGCCTCGGCCATGGGTTTCGGCGCCCAGTGGCTGACGGAATGGTATGCCTTTGATGCGGATGTGAACGCCGAACTCGGTCTGGGACCGAGCGAGCGGATCGCCGGCTATCTCTATGTCGGTTCGGCCGAGGACGAGCCGGTGGAACGCGTCCGCCCGGCCGCGCGCGTCGATCACTGGTAGGACGAGACCGCCCCGTTTTCGGCAAGGTGAGCAATTCCAAGGCGATACACGAACCCCGTTCACGTAGAACCGGACAGACTGCCCCTCATATTTCATGCAGATTGGCCGTTTGCGGCCCGGGATTTCGTTAAGCCGCCTGCCGGCATCCTGGCTGGCTCCGGCCGCTGGCACGAGGGGCACAACCTCACATCCAACAGGACGGCAGTCCAATTTGGCGTTTGCCGCCAAAGATTTGCAAAAAAGCCGCGCCCTTTATGCCAAGGACTGCAAATTTACATTTCGAATTTTTCCGTAATTTAACGGCGTCGAATTTCCTACTCAAATATAAACACTTGCGCATGTCATATAACTGTAACTCCCGCCGCTGACCCGGCATCAGCCTCCGCCTTAGTTAATCACATCCGGCCCCTTTCAGGCACGAGGGTCGCCGGTGAAGGAGACAGGCATGCGAGGGCTCAAAGGGCTTCCAGTTTATTTTCGCGTCGGCATTCTGGGCGGGCTGATCGGTTTCACCCTGATCTCCCTGGCCGCCACCCTGTGGTATTCGGATCGCGCCACGAGCGCGGCCCTCGAACGCCAGCAGAATTTCGCCCAGATCGAGCGGCTGGCGCTGGAAGTCGAGATCGGTGCCCTGCAGATGCGCCGGCGTGAGAAGGATTTCCTTCTGCGCCAGGAGACCCGCTATTTTGACGCCTATCTGGCCGATGCGGCACAGGTCTCGGCCCATCTCGAAGAGATCAGCGATCTGGATGCCCCGGCCGAGATCAATGCCGCCATCGAGCACCTCGTCGAAGCCATGCCACTGCATGAGCGCACCTTCGCCAGCGTGGTCGAGGAACAGACGCGTCTGGGCCTCTCCCATGACACCGGCCTGCAAGGCGAACTGCGCAGCGCGGTCCACAATGTGGAAGAGCGCCTGGAAAGCTTTGGCGATGCCGAACTGACTGTGCTCATGCTGATGATGCGCCGGCACGAGAAGGACTTCATGCTTCGCGGCAGCGCCCGATACATCGACAGTTTCGACCAGCGCCAGACCGAGTTCGCAGACCTGCTGGCTCAGCGTGACTATTCTGATCGCGACAAGGCGGACATCACGGCCCTGATGGCCGACTATGCAAGCGGCTTCCACGCCTGGGCAGAAGGCGAACTGGCAAAGCAGGACACCGTGTCCGAGCTCAGCGCAATCTTCGCCACGATGGAACCGGATTTCGACACGATCATGAACCGGGCGCGCCAGGAAGGCCGGGCTGCCAGCACCGCCCTACAGTCGGATCGCCAGCAGATTCGCGTCCTGACCATGAGCATTGTCGGCGGCATCGCCGTGATCGCCGGCCTGCTGTGCTGGCTGGTGAGCCGCTCCATTGCCCAACCGGTCAATGACCTGACGCACGCCATGGGCGATCTGGCCAATGGCCAGACGGACCAGACCATCCCGGCCACCGACCAGGGCGGTGAAATCGGCCAGATGGCGAAGGCTGTGGTCTTCTTCCAGAAGAGCCTGATCGAAGTGGAACGCCTGCGGGCCGAACAGGCCGAAGCCGATGCCCGCGCAGCTGAAGAGAAGCGGCGCATCATGAATGAGATGGCGGATGAGTTCGACGCTTCGGTCGGCTCTATCGCCGAGGATGTCGCCAGAGCGGCCGTGAACATGATCGCCGTTTCGGACCAGCTGCGCTCGACGGCGGCCCAATCGGACGAACGATCCGCCATCGTGGCCAGCGCCGCCGAGGAAACCTCCGCCAATACCCAGGCTGTGGCCTCGGCTGCCGAGGAGCTCACCAGCTCGATCCGCGAGATCACGCGTCAGGTGAATGAATCCCAGGGTCTGACCGGTGATGCAGTGCAGGAAGCCGGCGTCACGCGGGAAACCATGTCCGGCCTGTCCGAAGCGGTCACCAAGATCGGCACGGTGGTCACCCTGATCCAGTCCATCGCCGAGCAGACCAATCTTCTCGCGCTCAACGCCACGATCGAAGCCTCGCGCGCCGGCGATGCCGGCAAGGGCTTCGCGGTGGTCGCATCCGAAGTGAAGGCGCTGGCCGACCAGACGGCCCGGGCCACACACGAAATCGCCGACCAGATCGATGCCATCCAGAGCTCTGGTGACCGGGCCGTGACGGCCATCTCCTCGATGACCGGCCTGATCGACAAGGTCTCCGAAAGCACGACAGCCATTGCGTCGGCCATCGAGCAGCAGGATGCCGCCGCCCGCGAGATTGCCAACAGCGTCTCCCAGGCCGCCGCCGGGACCAGCCAGGTCACGGAAAGCATCGCCGCCCTCTCGGGCAATGTCCGGGAAACCGATGAAGGCGCGGCCAGCGTTCTGCAAGCAGCCCGCGGCGTTTCAGGCGACACGGATCGCCTGAAATCAGCGCTCGCCAGCTTCCTCGAACAGATCCGTGCCGCCTAAGACGACAGGACACCCCCAATGCGCAAATCCATCTCTCTTCTGGCGCTCGCCCTGGGCGCCTGTCTGACCCCGTCCGCCCTGGCTCAGGACAATGGCTGGGATCGCCTGGCCGAGTATCAACGCGTGCCGTCCTGGCAGAGCGAAGACGGCGAGTTTTCCATCAAGCTGCGCGGCCGGGTCTTCTACGATCTGGCGGACGTGGACTGGTCGAGCCCGAATGGCGGTGGTCAAGGCGATCGGGACGAGTTCCGCACTGCCCGTCTGGGCGTGCAGGGCCAGTATGGCGATTTCAAATTCGTCGCCGAGTTCGACTTTTCCAGTGCCGACAACAAGCCCAATGACGTGTTCGTCCAGTACGCCAGCCCGGTCGGCAATGTCCGCTTTGGCCATTTCAAGACGATGAACTCGCTCGACGAGCAGACCTCCTCGCGTCACATCACCTTCATGGAGCGCGGCCTGTCGACCGATCTGTTCGGCCTGGACCGCCGGATCGGACTGGCCTGGTTCTGGTCGAACGAAACGGTCTACGCGGCGGCCGGCGTGTTCGGCGCGCCCATGGACGACAATTTCCGCTTTGCCGAACGCGATGACAGCCGGGCTCTCGCGGCCCGCATCGCCTGGTCCGACGAAATCGGCGATACACGCCTGCACCTGGGCGGCTCCTGGCGCCGGCTGGATCATGACCAGGGCCTGCGGGTCCGCGCCTACCCGCAGGCGCATCTGTCCAACCGCTTCCGCGCGGCCGACTACCGCCCGGGCTCGGCCCTGGGCGAGGCCGACCGGTCCGACTATTTCGGCCTGGAAGCCGCTGCGGTCCGCGGCCCCTTCCACGCCCAGGGCGAGCTGAGCCGCCTGCAGATCGATGGTCCGGCCGGCGATCCGGCCTTTGACAGCGCTTACGTTCAGGCCGGCTGGTTCCTCACCGGTGAGAGCCGCAATTATTCCATGTCCAAGGCCGCCTTCGACCGGACCCGTCCGGCGCGCTCACTGCGCGAGGGCGGTCCGGGCGCTTGGGAAATCGCCGCGCGTCACGACGTGACCGATATGAGCGATGCCAATCTGGGTCACTACCGGGCCACGAGTGTCGGCGTGAACTGGTACCCGCTCGATCATGTCCGCGTGACGGCCAATTATGTTACTGCGGAACTGGACGCCCCGGCCTTCAGCGAAACCAGCGATACGCTGCAAATGCGCCTGCAGTTCGACTTCTAGAGATCATAAATCCCATCTGCCCGTTCACTCGCCGGGCAGACACCTTTCAGCGGGCGCGCCTTCACGGGTGCGTCCGTCTTGTTTGGGGGGCTCAGCCGCGGCCGCGATATCCGGGCACGTCCTGCTCCGGGATCCAGACACCCTTGGGCGGCTCGCCGGTGGCGAAGAAGACGTCGATGGGGATGCCGCCGCGCGGATACCAATAA
The DNA here is from genome assembly GCF_005871165.1 of Maricaulis alexandrii. Taxonomy (GTDB): domain Bacteria; phylum Pseudomonadota; class Alphaproteobacteria; order Caulobacterales; family Maricaulaceae; genus Maricaulis; species Maricaulis alexandrii. The sequence continues at coordinate 226,356 of NZ_SWKP01000006.1, forward strand.
CCGCCAATGCGCAGCCAGACCGGATCCAGTTCCTTCACCAGGCGCTGGCCGATGCCGGTCGTGCAGGCTTCGTGGAAGGCCCCGTGATTGCGGAAACTGCCCAGATAGAGCTTGAGCGACTTGCTCTCCACGATCCACTGGTCCGGCACATAATCGATCACCAGATGAGCGAAGTCCGGCGCGCCGGTCACCGGGCAGAGCGAGGTGAATTCCGGGCAGACGAAGCGCGTCATGTAGGGCGCGTCACACGGGTTCGCGACCCGCTCCAGCTCGGCGGTCTCGGGATTGTCGGGCAGCGGTGTCGAGGCACCGAGCTGACCCAGAGCGTCATAGCGATTGTCGGTCATGGCGGGGAGTTAGCGGCGAATACGCTGGCTGGCAAGACGGAGGACCGCCTCTCCGGTATCAACACACGCCCAACCCAATAAGTTGACCCCTGCTGCAAAGCAATTTTAGGTTAATTTCAGTCATCTTCGGGGCGCCAGATGAAAACCGTTCGATCCATCACAGCGATGCTCGCGATATGCGGCTCTGTAGCGGGTTGTGCTACCAACACAGAGCCAAGTGTTTCAGGGCACACCGAGCAAGATTACTATGTCGGGCAGCTTCGAATACTGGCAGGCGAAACTTGTCCGGACATGGCGGTGGCCGCAGACGGCACACCGCTCCCGATTGCGCGGTATCAGGAACTGTTCCTGATTTTCGGGACCCGCTACGGCGGCGATGGGCGGACGACATTTGCCGTTCCCAATCTGAGCAGTGCCTCGCTCATGGGGGCGGGCACGTCGCAAAGCGGTATCGATTATCCCTTGTTCGGCACGGGAGGGCGCGCAGAGGCAACTCGAATGTTGCCCCGGCACTCCCATACTTTCTCAGCCAGCAGTTCCCAGGCCAACACCAGCGAACCCCAAGAGAACATACTTCCCACGTCCGCCTCCACGGAAAACATAGATCGTTACGCCTCAAGAATGGGGAGTTTCCAGGAACGCAGTTTCGCAATCGAGGCGATGAGTACGGCAGGCGATCCAGACTGGGAGACGGTAAGCCTGTACCAGCCCGTCATGGCTCAAATCATTTGCATCCAGGCGTTTGGGGTCATGCCCGACTCATCACTGCTGGAGGCCGGGCAATGACACTGTTTCACTCTCCTGTTCCGGGGCCCCCTACGCAGGCCAAGCCACTGCGCGCTCGGGCTGCCGTTCTGGCCGCGGCTCTCTCTGCTCTCTTCGCCCTGCCCGGGATTGCACAAGGTCAGGTCAATCCTGTCATCGGCCAAATCCAATATTTTCCTTATGCCTGCCCGCCGAACTACACGCTGGCAGACGGTCGAATGATCGATTTGAACCAGAATCCAGAATTCACCCAGCTACAGCAAGTCATCGGCAACTCTTTCGGTACAAACGGTGACAATGTCCTGCTGCCGGATCTTCGTGGACGCTTTGTCGAGCAAGCCTTTATCGGAGAGGACGCAAGGGAGGGCTCCGACAGCTTTGCTTCTGTGAGCGGACGCTCGAACGTTCAAGTCGACGCGAACAACGTGCCGGCGCACACGCACCGTGTACTTGCAAATACCCAGTCCGCCGACTCTCCCACCCCTCAAGAGAACACCTTTGCCGTGCCTGTTCCGGCCATCGAAGCCTACACGAGCGACATGTCCGGCACACTCACGACATTGAACGCAGAAACTGTCGCAGGCGCGGGCGACCCCGGCTACGACATCGTCCACCCCTATTTCAACTTCAATGCCTGCATCGCCTATGGCGGTGAAATGCCTGATTTGGGCGGGGCAATACGAGAACAAAGTGTCGGCACGAACGGTCCGGACCGGTCGCCGGATGCCTCCGGCATCGTAGCGCGAGTGCAAGCCTGGTTGGATGGCGATGTGCCGAGAGAGCCCGGTGAGCAATGCTATTCGGGGAACACGCCGGCGAGCGGCTACGGCGCCGGGGAGTATCTCATTTTCACGAATCTGGATTGCCCGTCATTCACGCGGGTGGCGAATGGCCGCTCACTCTACACCGCAACAGCCATGTGCCTGGACTGGTATATCCAGAATATTTACGGTCCGCCCAGTCATGACCCGTCACAGCTTTATCTGCCGGATTTGACACGCCGCGTTCCGGTCGGGATAGACCCGGCAAACGCCCGCTATGCTGGCACTCAGTTCGGACAATCGGAAATCAGTCTGAGCGACGCCCAGCTGCGCGCCCATGCGCACTTCCTGCAAGCCAGTGCAAACGAACCCGATACGGGCTCGCCCGACGACGCGTTCATTCCCAGCTTCAGCGAGAACAGCCCGGTCGTCGTCTACGCCGATCCCGTCAATCTACTGCCCATGAATGCCCAGATTTTGGGTCAAACCGGTGAAGCGGAACCCATCCCACTCAAAGCCGAAACCATTGCCCTGAATTACTGCCTTGTCGTCGACGGCTATCCAATCGTCGACAATCCCAATCCCTGACACAGCGCCCCTAGACACCTTCGGCCACATCCACCGTGTCCGGGACAGGCATCGTCGTGCGGGAGAAGACGCGGCGGATGGTGAAGCTGGAATGCAGGCGGGCGACGCCGGGCAGGCCTGACAGGACTTCCCGGTGGACGCGCTCGTAATCATTGGCATCCCGGACGAGCACGCGAATGAGGTAATCCGCCTCGCCGCTCATCAGATAGCATTCCATGACTTCCGGGACCTCTTCCACGGCCCCTTCGAAGGCCACCAGGGTCTCGCGTTTCTGGTTGTCGAGCGTCACCTGGACATAAACCGTGATGCCGCGGCCCAACGCCTTTTCCGATAGAATGGCGACATAGCGGTCGATCACGCCCGCCTGCTCCAGCGCCTTCACCCGGCGATGGCAGGCCGAGGCCGACAGGCCGACGCGTTCCGCCAATTCCGCGTTCGTCAGCCGCCCACGCTCCTGAAGCTCGGTCAGGATGGAGATATCGACACTATCAAGCCGCAAGACACACTCTCCCCAATAATTACGGTTTGGCAGCAGATCATTCTGGATTTGCTGCAATGGTTCGTATATACGTCGCCATCAACATCGAATGGTGCACGATAATTCACACCAAACGATGCGGGTTGTCAATTTCGTTCGCGTCAGGAAGTCCGGATCGAAGGATTCCGCATATTCCTCCCGCGACCAAGCCAAATGAGAAACAATCATGCGTATCGGGGTCCCCAAGGAAATCAAGGTCCGGGAATATCGCGTCGGCCTGACGCCCAATTCCGTCACCGAATTCGTGCGCCACGGCCATGAAGTCTTCGTCCAGTCGACCGCCGGCGACGGCATCGGTTTCTCCGACGAGATGTATGAGGCCGCCGGCGCCACGATCGTGCCGGACGCGGCGGCCGCCTTTGAAAAGGGCGAGCTGATCGTGAAGGTGAAAGAGCCCCAGCCGTCGGAAACGGCGATGCTGAAGCCGCACCACACGCTCTACACCTATCTCCACCTGGCCGCCGATGCCGTCCAGGCCGAGGGCCTGCGCAAGGCCGGCTGCCTGTCGATCGCCTATGAGACGGTAACCGACAATGATGGCCGCCTCCCCCTGCTCACGCCGATGAGCCAGGTCGCCGGCCGCATGTCGGTTTCGGTGGCAGCCCACTGCCTGATGAAGGCCCAGGGTGGCCGCGGCCTGATGCTGGGCGGCGTGCCAGGCGTCCTGCCGGCCAAGGTCGTGATCATCGGCGGCGGTGTCGCGGGGACCCATGCGGCGGAAATGGCCATTGGCGCCCGCGCCGATGTCACCGTGTTCGACCGCTCCAACAAGCGCCTGGCCGAACTGGACGAGCAATTCTCCGGCGCCGTGAAGACCGCCTACTCCACCGCCGCGGCGCTGGAACAGGCCGTCAAGGACGCTGATGTGGTGATCGGGGCTGTGCTGATCCCGGGGGCTGCCGCGCCGAAACTGGTCACGCGCGACACGCTGAAGGAGATGAAGGACGGCGCCGTGCTCGTCGACATCGCGATCGACCAGGGCGGGTGTTTCGAGACCTCCAAGGCGACCACGCATGATGACCCGACCTATGTGATCGACAATGTCGTGCACTATTGCGTCGCCAACATGCCGGGCGCCTATGCCCGCACCTCCACCCTGGCGCTGAACAACGCCACCCTGCCGCTGGGCCTGGAGATCGCCAACAAGGGTCCCAAACAGGCGCTGAACGACAATCCGCACCTGGCGCGCGGCCTGAACACGGCCGAAGGCGAGATCTGCTACAAGCCGGTCGCAGACGATCTCAAAATGCCCTACGTCAAGCCGGACTGGCTGACCTCGATCTGATCATTCGCGGATCGTGGAAATTGTCAGCGGGCGGAGCGTTTTTTAACCTCCGCCCGTTTTCGTATCCAACTGAATGCGTTACGACGTCTACTTGTCACAAGAATCGGTCAGACATGACCGATGGGGAGGCCGCTTGGCGGCTAGGCGACAGCTGACGACAAGCGGGACGGTAGAGTTTGGCACGCTACGATCTGGTCATTTTCGATTTTGACGGCACGCTCGCCGACAGTCTCACCTGGTTCCGGACGGAGTTGGGCGATCTGGTCGACAAGCACGGCCTGCCGCCGATCGATGGCGAACGCGCCGAAGCCCTGCGCGACCTGACGCCCAAGCAGATCATGAGCGAGCTGAACATCCCGGCCTGGAAAATCCCCTTCCTTGCGGCCGATGTCCGCGCCCGCGCCGCCGAGAATGTCGACAAGATCCATCTGTTCGACGGCATCCGCGCCATGATCCGGGACCTGTCCGCCCAGGGCATCACGCTGGCAGTCGTCTCCTCCAATGGCGAAACTGCCGTCAGGGCCGTGCTGGGCGAGGATTTGTGCCAGCATTTCAGGATTTTCGCCTGCGGCGCGGCGCTGTTCGGCAAGGCCTCCGTTTTCCGCAAGGTGATCAAGAAGGCGGGCACAACGCCGGCGCGCACGCTGAGCATCGGCGATGAAGTCCGCGACATCGAAGCCGCCCGCGAAACCGGTTGCGTTGCCGCTGCGGTGAATTGGGGCTTCGCGACGGAAGCCGTGCTGCAAGCGCAGGGCCCGGACGTGATGTTCCGCGATGCCAACGAGATCGCCGCTTTCGCCCAGGCCGAGATCAGCGAAGCCCGCCAGGCCTGACCCCAAGATCAGCACCCGCAAAAAAGGCCGGCTCCTCGCGGAACCGGCCTTTTGCTGTGTCGGTCAGGCTCTGCGACTAGCCGCAAAGGCGCGCCTTGGCGGCGTCGTACTCGGCGGAGAGCTGGGCGATGTATTCGGCGGCCGGGCGGATTTTCTGGACCGAACCGATGCCCTGGCCGGAGCCCCAGATGTCTTTCCAGGCCTTCGCCTTGGACCCGCCGCCGGAGCCGAAATCCATCTTGGACGGATCGCTTTCCGGCAGATTGTCCGGGTCCAGACCGGCGTCGATGATCGACTTCTTCAGGTAATTGCCGTGCACGCCGGTGAAGAGGTTGGAATAGACGATGTCCTCAGCGGAACTCTCCACGATGGCCTGTTTGTAGGCCTCTTCGGCGCGGGCCTCTTCGGTCGCGATGAAGGCAGAGCCGATATAGGCATAGTCGGCGCCCATGGCCTGGGCCGCCAGCACGCCGCCGCCGGTCGAGATCGAACCGGAGCACAGGATCGGACCGTCAAACCAGGACCGGGTTTCCGCGATGAAGCCGAAGGGCGAGAGCGCCCCGGCATGGCCGCCGGCGCCGGCGGCGACGCAGATCAGGCCGGTCGCGCCCTTCTCGATCGCCTTGTGGGCAAATTTCTGGTTGATCACATCGTGCAGGGAAATGCCGCCCCAGCCCTTCACGGCCTGGTTCACATCCTCGCGCGCGCCAAGCGAGGTGATGACGACCGGCACCTTGTACTTCTCGCACAGGGCCATGTCCTCTTCGAGCCGCTGGTTGGAGCGGTGCACGATCTGGTTCACGGCGAAGGGTGCGGCCGGCGCATCCGGATTGGCGCGGTTATAGCTTTCCAGCTCGGAGGTGATCTGGTCGAGCCATTCATCCAGCTGGCTGACCGGACGGGCATTGAGCGCCGGGAAGGAGCCGACAATGCCGGCCTTGCACTGGGCCAGGACCAGGTCCGGATTGGAAATGATGAAAAGCGGCGAGCCGAAAACGGGCAGGCGCAGCTTGCCCTTCAGGATATCGGGTTCGGACATGTTTTTCCCCTTCTTGGCGTGACCAGCCCTGCATGTGCTTCTGGTGGCGTCGTGCAGGCAAACCGTGTTCACCGGGACGTTAGAGGGGGCGGTATGGGATGTCGAGCAGGCGATGAAGTGACGTATAGGGCAATTTGCGGCGGGGCTTCAGACCACGTCCCCATCCGGCGGCGCGTCGACATGGGCCCACATGTAGAGGGCGAGCCAGGAGCGGTAGGGTTTGAACATCTGCGCCGTGCGGACCGTCTTGCGGCGTTTGGAGGTGAGGCGCTCCAGCGTCTTTCGGGCGGCAACATCGCCATCGGGCCAGATGTCCGGTTCGCCGAAATAGAACATGTTCATCATGTCTGCCGTCCACTGGCCTACACCCCAGATCGAAGTCAGGCGTGCAGTGCGTTCCGGCACGCTGAGGGCGCGGAGCTCCTCGGTGTCGAGCCCGACCGTGCGGTGCGTGTCGGCAATGGTGATGATGGTCTTCGTCTTGGCCCCGGAGAGGCCACAGCCGCGCAAGCACGCCGTATTGCCCTCATGGAAGTGATCCAGTAGCGGCACACCACCGGCACTCTCCTCCACGCGGGACCAGATGCTGCGGGCGGCCTTCACGGAGATCTGCTGTCCGGCAATGGCGCGGCAGAGATATTCGGGAAAGCCCTGATCATCCCGCCGGGGAAATTCCAACGGACCCAGGCGCGTCAGCGCAGCGTGGAGGTCCGGGAAGAGCGGCTCGGCGGCGTCGAGCAAATGGGTATGGACAGCACGGTGCGGCATGCCCCCACGCTAGCCCCGCCCTGCCCGCTTGCCCAGTGAAAGGGTGATTTGCCGCATGGCTTGCCCACAGGCGGGGTGCTAGAGGCCGGTTGATGTTGTCGGATCTGAGATATGCGCGTGGGCTGTTCGCCCAATGCCTGCTCGCCCTGGCCCTGATTGCGGCCAGCGTGCATTCGGCCATTCCGCAGGGCTATATGCTCGATCGCGGCGAGGATGGCCGGCTGGCCGTCGTCTTCTGTACCGGTGAAGGCAGCGCAACCCGCTGGGTTGAACTGGAAACCGGCGAAGTCAGCGACACCGCCCATGGCACGACGGACAAGGATGATCCGCGTCCGCCCTGCACTGCCGCAATGGCCGCCGCCGATGCGCCCCTCGTCGAGATCGCGACCTGGGTGCCCCGCCTGTCGCAGGCACGCGCGCCCGCGCCGCAAGCCATCCGGCACAATGGTGCGGTCCTGCGGGACCGGCTGCCGCCGGCCCGCGCTCCACCCGCCACGCTCTGAATTCCCAAACCCGTTTGTGAATCAATGACCCGCAGCCCGACGCGCTGCGGGCTTCGGAGCGTATCCCCATGTCCAAAATCTTTTTGCCGGCCAGCCTGGCCGTGCTGTCCCTGTCTGCCAGCCCGGTCGCCCTGGCCCAGACCAGCCCGCTGACCGATGTCATCACCGTGACCGGCCAGCGCAGCGCGCTGACACAGACCCAATCCGTTTCGCCAGACAGCGAACCGGTCGTCGCCGGCGCCGACACCACCGCCCTGATCGCACGCCTGCCGGGCGCGGCCTCGATCGGCAATGGCGTCCTGTCGGGCCAAGTCCAGTATCGCGGCCTTTTCGGAGACCGGCTGAATATCCGCATCAATGGCCAGAGCTTTGCCTCCGGTGGTCCCAATCTGATGGACCCGCCCCTGCACTATGCGCCGGTGCCGCTGATCGAACGGATCGAAGTGGACCGGGGTGTCAGCCCGGTCAACGCCGGCCCGGGCCTGGCGGGCGGCCTGGATGCGGTCCTGAAATCCTCGCGCTTCGGCGAAGGCGCGGATTTTGAAACGGGTTACGACCTGACCCTGGCGGCCCACAGCGCCGATGAGAGCTACGCCGCGGGCGGACTGGTCAGCCTGGCCAATGCGAGCTGGCGCTTCCACGTGCTGGGATCGCAGGAAGCCGGCGGCGACCGGGAAACGCCCTATGGCACGATCGGCGGGTCCGAGCATGAGCGCCGTGTCTTCGGACTGGGCGGCGGCTGGCAGTCCGGCGGCCATGAGCTGGCGCTGGACATTCGCCGGTCCGAGACCGGGCCGTCCGGCAATCCGCCCTTCCCGATGGATATCCGCTATTTCGACACCGACATGGCGCAGCTGCGCTATCGCGGTGAGTTCGACACGGTGCGGCTGGAGCTGGGTGCCGGCTGGAGCGATGTGGACCATGCCATGAACAATTACGATCTGCGTCCGGCTCCGGCGATGATGCGCTGGCGCGAAACCTATGCGCAGGCCCAGACCCGGACCCTGTCGGCCGCACTGGCGACGGAGGCTATGGGTGGCGAGCTGCGCGTCGGTCTGGATCACCGGGCCGCCGATCACAGCGTCACCATCACCAATCCGGCCAATTCCGCCTTCTTCCTGACCTCCTTCCCGGACATCGAAATGGAACGGACCGGCGGGTTCGTGGAATGGGCAGGTGCGCTGCCTTCCGGCTGGCAGGGCGAGCTGGGCCTGCGGGTGGATCACCACACGGCCGGAGCCGGACTGGCCACGACCGGGGCCGCAGCACCGGCCATGCCGGGCATGCTGGCCATGGCGTTCAACCAGACTGACCGGAGCTGGGAGGATGACACGCTGGATGCGGTCGTCCGCCTGTGGCGTCCGCTCAATGACAGCGCCACATTGCGCGTGACCCTGGCCCGCAAGACCCGCGCACCGGGCTATGTGGAGCGTTTTGCCTGGCTGCCGACACCGGCCAGTGGCGGTCTGGCCGATGGCAATACCTATGTCGGCGATACGGACCTTGAAGCCGAGACCGCCTGGATCGGCGAGATCGGGCTGGATTGGGCGAGTGAGCGCGCCTATGCCCGCCCCACCCTCTTCATCCGCCGGATCGAGAACTACATCCAGGGCGTCCCCTTTGACGCCACACCCGGCCTGATCGACACGCCGGTGGAAATGGTCTCTGCGATGAATGGCGATCCGACGCCGCTGCGCTTCGGCAATGTCGAGGCGGAACTCTACGGGCTGGACGCCGATTTCGGCTATCGGGTCGATGCCCATTGGCGTGTGGACGGGACGCTGTCCTGGGTGCGCGGGGAGCGCCGCGATATCGACGACAATCTCTATCGCGTCGCGCCGCCCAATCTGCGGGTCGGTGTGAGCTATGATGCGTCGGTCTGGAGCGCGACCCTGGAAACGCTGGCGACCGCCGAGCAGGACCGGGTCTCGCTGTCCAATGGCGAGCAGGCGACGCCGGGTCAGGTCCTGCTCAATGCCTATGCCCGCTGGGATATCCGCGAGGGTGTCAGCCTCTCGGCCGGGATCGAGAATATTCTCGACCAGGCCTGGCGAGACCATCTGGCCGGGTATAACCGCAATGCCGGCTCCGACATTGCCCTGGGCGAACGCCTGCCGGGCAATGAGCGTTCCCTGGGCGTGCGGATCAGCATCCGGGGCTAGCCTGAGAACGGCCACCGCGGCTAGGGTCGCGGTGGCCGTTTCGGCTTTTCGGGGGAGATCGCATGAAACTGTTTCGATTGATGGGTCAGATCCATCTCTGGCTGGGCCTGGTTGTCGGCGTCCAGGTGATGCTGTGGCTGGTCTCCGGCCTGATCATGGTGCTGTGGGACATCGAGACAGTGCGCGGCGAGCATTTGCGCACGCCTGTGCAGGAAGCCGCGATCAACTGGGCCGAGGACGCCCTGCCCCTGGCCAATGTGCTGGCGACGCAGACCTCCCCGGTAACCGATGCGACGACCGGCTGGCTGGCCGGTGAACCGGTCTGGCGCCTGACCACCGAAAACGGCCCCGCCATGGTGGATGCCCGTACCGGCGCCGACCTCACCCCGGTCTCCGAAGACCTGGCCCGCCAGATCGCTCTCTTCCGCTATGCCGGGAATGGCGGGTTGATCGCGCAGGACCGTCTGGACAATCCGCCGCGCGAAGCCGGGCTGGGCGTGCCTGCCTGGCGTTTCGAGTTTGGCCCGGAGGATCCGGCGACCTTCTATATCAATTCCCAGACCGGCGAGCTGCGCGCCGTCCGAACCACGCTCTGGCGTGTCTACGACTTCTTCTGGGGCCTGCACATCATGGACTGGGACACCCGGGAAAACTTCAATTCCTGGTGGATCAAGATGTTCGCAGCCGTGTCGATCGTGTTCGGCCTGGCCGGAGTTGTGCTGACGTTTTACCGGCTGAAATGGATGATGCCGCGGAAGCGGCGGGGTTAGTCTATTTGGATCGACGTCCCGTCGTCGTGGTTGCCTTCATGTCAGGCGATAATTTGTATTCGAACCCGTGAAAATCGGTCGCAAAATAGGATTTCATGCCGCTGTCGAGCAAGCCGCCCGCAATCTCTACCGACAGGGATACAATGTAATTTTCCACGTCGGTCTTGTAGGGGAGCGTGTAAGAAACTCGCCATAAAGCCCCGTCAGGGCCTTCCACTTCAAGGTTGCGGATGTTGATGCCATCCGAGCCAACCCCTGCCATATCCGGGTTCAACACCCGGATGATATTCCCGTTGTCGGCAACGCAGTGCTCGCCGACCGAGTATATTTTCCGCCGCTTCATCCTAGTCGCCCCTTTGGCTGAACTTAACACCGCCAATCAGGACGCAAGTTTCTTACGAGCCCGCCGGGCTCGCAAGCGCGACTGCGCGCCGGCGCCTGATGCGCCGCCCCATCGGATGCGTTCGCGCAGCGAACTGCCGTGAGATCAAAAACCTGGTGCGGGCGGCCGGACTTGAACCGGCATGACCTTGCGGCCGACAGATTTTAAGTCGTATACATCAAGACATAAACCGTTGTTTTTAGGTGATTATTTTAGATATACTTTAGTATTGTGTACGAAAATGTGTTCAAATTGACAGCTTTGGCGACCTCACCGAGTTGTGAGTGTGTGCACACCCGTCAGACCGGAATTATCCGCTCCGAACGGTAACTCTTTGATAACCAGACAATCGATCGAAAAAGTCTGTCGATGGGTACGAAGTGCGTATCCGCCTAGATAGCAAAAGCTGGAAGGCCGGCGCACGCCATTTTCGGGACCGAGCAGATAGATGCACATATGTGCACAGCCTATTTCCAACGCATACCTTGATCTGACGCGAGGAGCCTCGCGTCATCGTCGTCGGCCTCCTCATCGAAACCGCCGCGTGGTTCATCGCCAAAATGGAGCAGCGACAGGGCGAAATCGAAACGGTCAGCGAACAACACCAGTTCTTCGCACCCCTCCTTGGGAAACCAGACACCTGGCGCGTGAGCCATACTAGTCGTTTGATCGATCACAACGGCACGGTCGGCTGCCGGTGAACTTTCCGGTAATGGCACCGGCGGCACGCCTCGCGTTTTAATGTAGAGCCTAGATCGTAGTGCCGGCCGACTTGGTTTTGCCCAAAGCACGAAGCCATCAGTCGACGCAACGAGCAACGACCTTTTCGACGTGTACTCAAGCCATCTCAGGATGGCTGCCGTCAACGACACGTCGTATCGCGACGCACATGCACCGATGTCGTCAAAGGTTGGCGCTACATCTGCTGGAAGCTGACCGCGAAAATCATCGAGCGGCATTAGCAAATTTGCGGCGAACAAATTCGCCTCAGATTCAATTTTCGCATACTCGCTATCCCAGCGGGTCATATCCCGCTGGCTACACTCTCGCCCGTCTGGAAATTGCTTTCGATGGACCAGGTAGTGGCCGAATTCATGCGCTAAGGTGAAGTTGACCCTGCTCGGCACTTCGATGCCATCATTGTAAAAGATCCCCCAGCCAGTCTTGCCACGATCGCGAGGCGCAGGCGCTAGCATGCCTTCGAACCCATCAAGGCGCCCAGGCTTGATCAGCGTGATGGCATCATCGGGATATATCTGTTTGGAATATTCCTTTGCCACATCGATAACAGGGACGGGAAACCGACCGTCCTTCAGCACTTCATTGAGTACCAGCGTTATATCAAATGCCCAGCGTGTCGGAGAACGCTCCCTAGTCATTCATCATCGTCCCAGACTTGGACCATGCGCCGCAACATCTCTTTCTTTTCCTTATCGAGCTTCTGGAAATTGCGATAGAAATTCGCATCGGTCGCATCCTCTTCCGCCTGCTCGCCAATCAGATAAGTGATGGTAACGCCGAGCTTGTCAGCAATCTTCGAGAGCTTGTCCGCGGACGGCCGCGGCGGTGCCTTGTTCTCCAGCTCCCATATATAACTTTTGCTCGATCCGGTCAGCTCAGCAAGCTGATCTAAGGTTAGGCCGCGCTTTTTTCGCAACTCTTTAATTCGAGCACCCAGGTCCCCTGCCATAGCGCTATCTCCTTGTTCGTTTTTCCGAACATTATCACCTTGACTTCCGAATATCAATGAATTATGTTGTTCGGTATAGCGAACTTTTTGTGCGCATAAAATGAACCAATAACTACGGAGATAGATAATGAGTAAAGGGCCCAAGTCCCACCACATCGTTCCAAACCCGAACGGGGGATGGGACGTCAAAGGAGGTGGCGCGCAACGCGCAAGTAGCCACCATGACACGAAACAAGAAGCGGTTAGCCGTGGACGCGAGATCAGTCGCAACCAGGGTAGTGAGCTTCGCATCCACAACAAGGATGGACGGATTGCCCAGAGCGATAGCCACGGCAACGATCCGTATCCGCCTAAAGGTTAGAGCAGAAGGAACACCAGAATGAAAAACGAAAAGAAACCGAACAAGGAACTCTCGATCGTCGTCAACGGTCGCGAGAAGACAGTGAGCGGGAAAACAATCTCATCTGATGAGCTTGTTGAGCTCGCATTCGACAATCCGCCGACCGGCGAATTCATTTGTTTCACCATCACCTATCGTAAGGGGCACGGCAACAAGCCGGACGGCAATCTGGCGGAAGGAGAAATGGTGAAGGTCAAAAAAGGTATGATCTTCAATGTCACAGCAACTGATAAGTCGTAGCGCAGATCTACGAAAACTCTTTGATGATGGGTACGAAGTATCCATCGTGTCGGGCCATCTTGTCGTCAGCAATGTGCCCTATGTCGCCGGTGACAAAACCATAAGGCGCGGCACGCTTGTTTCCGTTCTCGATCTCGCGGGCGATCAAACGGCGCAACCCAGCACTCATGTAATGAAATTCGCGGGTGAGCACCCGTGCGACAAAGACGGCTGTGCTTTAAAAAACATGGTCCACAGCACAACTCGTGAAAACCTTGGGGACGGCCTCGTCGTTGAACGAACCTTCTCATGCAAGCCCACCGGCACTGGTCGCTACGCAGATTACTACGAGAAAATGACGACTTATGCGGCGATGATTTCCGGACCAGCGGAAGCCATCGATCCGACAGTCACCGCGCGCACTTTTGCGGTAATAGAACCGAGCGATGAAGACTCGCCATTCAATTACATCGACACCGCTTCAAGCCGCGCTGGAGTTGCTGGGATTGTAGAGAAACTGAAGCTTTCGAAAATCGCTATTGTTGGCCTAGGCGGTACGGGAGCGTACATCCTTGATCTTGTTGCCAAGACGCCCGTCCGCGAAATTCATTTGATTGATGGTGACGAGTTCATCCAGCACAACGCCTTTAGGGCGCCGGGCGCTATTACCGTCGAACAGCTGCGAAAACGGCTCAAGAAGGTGGAACACCTGGCGGACACCTATGGCTCGATGCGGAAAGGTATCGTTCCTCACCCGGAGTATTTGTCGGTCGAGAATTTGGCGCTCCTTGATGGCATGGACTTTGTGTTCGTTGCGATCGACAAAGGCGAATTAAAGGGCGCAATCGCCGAAAAGCTCGAAGCGGATGGAATCCCCTTCATCGACGTCGGAATGGGCATCAGTATTGTGGACGACGCTCTTTTTGGCGTCGTTCGCACGACCACCAGCTCGCCCAATCAGCGGTCTCATTTCACGACCTGTGTAAACACCGGCGCAACCGACGTTGATGATGCGTATCGGCAAAACATTCAGATTGCTGATCTGAATGCGTTGAATGCTTCGCTGGCGGTTATTCGGTGGAAGAAACTTTTCGGATTTTACGGGGATCTGGAGCGGGAGCACCAATCCAATTTCACAATCGACGGCAACGTCATAACGAACAGCCATTTCCATGAAGAATAAGCAAATCAAACACGAGTTCGTTGATGCGATCCCAGAGGCGATCGAACCTGGGACATTGTATGTTTCAGTCGAATTTGCCACCGCAGTTCATCTTTGTGAGTGCGGTTGCGGCCTTGAAGTCGTCACACCGCTTAGCCGGACAGACTGGAAGCTGGTCTACGATGGTGAAACAGTTTCGCTTCACCCGTCTATTGGCAATTGGAGCTTCCCATGTCGTTCGCACTACTGGATCCGCGATGGACAGGTGCAGTGGGCTGGCGACATGCACAATCAGCAAATAACTCAGATTCGACAGACCGACAGGAAAAAGAAAACGGAAGGAATCGAGTCCACGAGCTGGCTCCAGCGCACTTGGGCATTCGTCCGCGGATTATTCCACTAACTTCCGTCACCATTCCCTTGGTGAGACACACCGGCATTCCCTCGGAGCCGACGCCTTCCCAGCAACACCGAGCGCAGCGGAGGGCATACCCCCTTGCGGGGTTGCCGGAGCGAGCACGGTGTTAGGCTTGCTCATCTTGCTCCATGCCAAGTTTCTCCGCGAGCGCTTGATATTGCGCAGCGTGCTTTTGAGGGTTTGCTTCTTTGAGTTTCTCAAGGTTCTGCAACTTGAACTGAACCGCCGGGAAACGTTGAAAGTCGTAGATTGACCAGTCGGGCTGACCGCTCTTCAGACTGAGAAGGAACGCCTTGTCCGATCCCTTCAACGCGTTTTGGACAACGCTGATGAGTTCATCGCGGGTTGCTTCAAAGTCGTCGTAGGAGAACTCTTCTACGGTCATCCCATCAAAATGGTTGGCCATAGCATCGCGCTGATCGATCAAGTTTGGAAACAGGACTTCGTGGAAGGGACGATTTGAGCTTGCGAGCATCAGAACGAAGCCCTCTCTAATATCGTCCGAGAACCCTTCGTTATCGAGCAAATAGCGAACATCAAACAGGTCGCGCGGATGTTGACGGTCTAGTGCCGCACAGATTTTGCCACCGTAGAGCTGCCCTAGCGAAACCATCGGAACTGCGCAGAACGCGTCAAACATTTCTTGGGCAGCGTCGCACAGCGGCATTGTGACCGGAGGCGATAGAACGCCGCGCCCGATTTGATTGACCTCAAGTTTGATCTTCGCACCGTCGTGCGAGATCAACAGTTTTAAAATGTCATCACGCGGTTCGATGCGAACGCCTGCAAGTATGCCCTCGACACGACCTTTGATCCGCCCGAGTGCTGCGCGGATCTCCGCGAACGAGGTTTGGCGATCTTGGATCGGCACATAGGTCAGATCGATATCAACCGACAACCGTGGCATGTCTCGCACGAATAAATTGATGGCCGTGCCGCCATGCAAGGCAAAGCACTCCTCCTTCGCCACCTCCGGAAGGACGCTGAGCAACAATCGAACCTGATCTTGGTAGACTTTACTCTGCATCGATCGCCAGCGCTCTTGGTACGGTTATTAGGTAGGTTGCGTCGTAGACACCATCATTGACGATGCGGCGTTTCCCACTGCCCAGGTCAACGCGATCTAGCTTGAGATAGTTCAGCCAATCATGGCCTGCCTTGTTCGCCATGAAGAGAAAAAGGCGCTTCACCTTGATCGACCCACACGCCTCAAGGAGCTTTTGAACCTGCGCCGGCCGGAGATTGTTTAGCCCCTCCATGACCTCGTAACATTCAACCAGGTCCTGGTCTTTAGGCGCAAGATATAGGCACTCCATGAGAGCCCTCGCCGCCCCCGAGACCTTGAGCGTAAATGCCTTGTGTTCCAGTTCTACCAATCCGAGTTCTGGCGGTAGAAACTTGGAGGCATGAAAATCGATTTTTGCTCCCCAATCATGGTTCTTGAACCAGGTTGGTAGAGCCTCACCATCTGCGCCGAAGAGAACGGCCCGTTTGGTCGAAAACTCGAGGTAGTGCGCATTGCGGGTGAGGTTTAAGGCCGTCCGACCACCTGGATGTATTGACGAACCGAGTTGAGTTTGGAGCGCATAGAGCGCCCCGAGGTAATCAACCTCATCTCCCGCTCTCTTGAGAACTCTATTGCCTAGAGCCTCCAACCAACCATTCTCTCTGTATCGCTGCTGTAGCGAGGGACCATATCCCCGCTTTTTCAACCAAGCTGAGAGCATCACGACACCAGCCGGCACGTCACTCAAAAGTTGGTTTATTTTTGTCGCGCTTCTTACACTCATGGTGTAAGTTTACGGCATTTATTAAACCACCACAACCCAATAGTTTAATTTTCCCCTCAAACTCACACCATAAGTGTATGTTTGAGATAAATTTCAAACCGAACGGTCAATCCACAACCACTCGACATAAACAATCAGCCGGTATGGCAAGCTGGGCAACAATGGGCACAGCCATCGATGTCTGAGGCATTGGCTGGAAACTTCCGCTTAGCCTCGGCTTTCGCAGGGCCGCACGTCTCGTAATAACCGATGTGAATTCTGTTTTCAGGATTTGGCAAATAGCTGCAGGTGGAGACGTTGTGAACCTCGTAATTTCCACCAGCCGCCGCGCTCTGCTTGTTCTTATTCAAAATGTATTCCGCCACAATCAGCTCCCTCGAAAAACCGCGCAGCCATACCATGACATTTCTGAGGTGAGCGTGACGTGCGTCACGCCTTAGCGCTCGCGATCATCATCGTCGCGATCACGCCCACGCCGACGGCTTAGCCGGCGATCTATTTCTTCTTGTTCTTCTACATGAAGAAGAAGGTCCCCACGACGAATGGGGCCACCGGACTTCTTCCGCTCCGCCTCATAGCTCTTCCAGTCACCGAAGCGCGCTTCGAGCATAGCCAACCGATGCCTCTTGCCCCCGACCTGGGAGAGTTTGGCAAAGCCTTTCCCGTCGCTGAAGATCAATCCTTGGCCCTTGCCATGGATACCAAGCCCACGCTCGGAAACCCGATCTTCAAGATCATTCCATGAGGACGCTTCATCGAAGTGCGGCCGAATGAACTGGCGCAACTCACCGATCTTGTCCTTGCCCCAGGCGACAAGCGCATTGACGTCAAATCCGCCTTCAGCCCGTTTCTTCAAACGCTCCCCAAAGCTCAACACACGGGAGAGCCTTCCAGGAACCTCCTGTAGGCCTAACTCCCTCTCTTGGGTTTTGAGAGAGCGTTCAAGGCGGGTCTTGTAGCGCCACTTTGGCCAGGCCTTGCCGGTTTCCGGATGCACCCGATTAACCATCACATGGAGATGCGGGTGCTCCGTATCGTTGTGACAGACGATGACCGACTGATGCTCCGATAAACCGAGATCTGAGAGCGTTTGATCTGCGACGCCCGCCATGGCGTCGGGCTCGAGCTGCTCGTCTACTGGCCAACTAACAGAAAAATGAAAGACGGGATCTTGGACCCGTCGCGACATCCGCGCCGTGGCACGCATCATCGCAGGATATGTGTCCGGATCGGTTGTCGGCAGATTGCGCGCCTCTGCCCACTCGACCCTCTCAGGTCGATCGCCACGCTGCCCCGTGGCGAGGTATCGGGCGAGGCCGCCAAAGCCGGTTCCGGTCTGAGCTTCTCCGATCACAAGAAAGCTCAGCTGAGCCGGCGCACAGCGGACAGGACGGCGTCCAGGGTTGCGTGTACCGCGGGAGCGGATACCACGAAGCCGGCGTTGGCCTGCTTTGCAAGCTGATTGAGATTGTTCCCAATCGAGGTCAGTTGGCGAATGGCATCCGCTGTGACGCGTGCAGGTTTCGCTTGGGGACGAGCCCCCAACGCACATGCACGCACGAAGGCCGCACGGGTCTGATCGCAAGTCTCCGCCGCCTCGTTTATGGCCGCCAACTCAGTTGGCGTGACATAGACGTCGATCCTCTCGGATCGAACCTCGGCGCGTGACTTTCGATGACCCTTTGGCGGCATTCGTTAAGCCCTCCTGGCACTTGAAGGACAAGCAGGATATGCCTTGAGGACACACTTTGTGTGGTCTGAATGGTATACATGTAACGGAGCATTTTTGCCCGTATACATCCTGCTTGCTCTCGCCCAAGTCGATCTCATCCGCGGAAGCATACTCCAGGTTGAAACGCCGAGCTATAGCACAACCGACACATGTGACGTTGCACCGATGCTTCACCCCAAACACCGTGGCACATGTGTCACGAGGGCCTGACGCGTCCCCACTTGGGGACTCTAGGAAGGCCGTCGCCAAGAAGCCGTCACAAGACGGATTCTTCTTCAAGAAGTGGGAGACACAATTGGCCGGGTTAAGGCCAATTTGGATCACGCTTCAGGCCGCAGGCCCAAAGGGTGGGTAAGGGTGGGATAGCGTCAGCGTCTCGCCCCTCCTAAGGGGCGAGCAGTCTCGAACTCGTGATCGCTCTACGGCCCAGAACGCCTTGCATCTGTAGTAACTACAGATGTTATTGTGGCGTTATGTCAGTAGCGGGTACAGATCAAGGTTGGCTCTCAAGAGCGCTTTCGAGCGGCGGCGTGCTCGGCGGCTTCGCCGCTTTCGTAGGCGCGTCGTGTTGCGTCATCCCGATAATGCTTGTGCACTTCGGGGTCGCGAGTGGATTGGTCGCGAAGCTTGGCTGGTTCGCGCGCTGGCAACCTTACTTCTTCTGGACATCTGCGGGATTGCTCGCCGTTGCGGCGTCCTATGCAATATGGCGCGGCCAAGCATCGAGATCTTTTTGGATCTGGTGGGTGATCGGAACAACGTTCCTCATCGCCGCATTCATCCTGCCGCAGTACGAGTTCAAACTTCAAAGTTGGGTTTTGGATTGGACGCGGAGGTAACATGGCAGACGCTAAACCGACGTTCCGTTTCGACGACGCTGGCACAATTCCACCGCCAGGGTGGATCGGTCGTGCTGCTCGCGCGCTCTTTGGCTACGGCTCACTTTATTGGGTCTATCAGATTGTGAGTTTTGGCGACGTTGGCGCGCTTACCAATCTCTCCGTGATTGGATTTACGCTCTTCGCATTGCAGCTCATTCCCTACACGGTGAACATTGGCTTCGGCATTAAGCTATCGTTCTGGCCACGCCTCCTTGCAGCGCTGGGCATCGCAGCGGCCGCCTATTTGGGTTGGCAATCAACCGGTGAAGTCGCGTCATCATCGCTCTGGAACGCGATCGCGATATTGAACATCTATGTCTACGGGCATCTTGGGATATCGTTCGTGCTCGCGGCGATCTTCGCGACGGCCGGCTGCGAGATGCGGGCTCTCCCGATTTTGATTGGTCGGCTGGCCGGGCGCCGCGCACGTGATCACTATTGCCCGGGCCCAATCCGGGCCATCGACAACTGGGAACGCAAGCGGTTTGGTCAAAAACCCTAGACTGAGCGCAGCAACAAACCGAGACGACTTGATGAACATCACCCGCGGTAAACTCGCCAAACTCACGGGCTGCCATCTAGAGACTGTGCGGTACTATGAGAGCATCGGCCTCATGCCCGAACCTGCTCGTGCGGCAAATGGGTTTCGAACCTATTCGGATGACGATGTTCGACGGCTCAAGTTTTTGATGCGCGCACGCGATCTCGGATTTGCTGTCGCCGAGGTCCAGAACCTCCTCAGCTTGGTCGACAACAACGCCTATAGCTGTGGTCAGGTGCGAGATATAACTCTCGACCACTTGGCATCGGTGCGTAAGAAAATTGCGGACCTAAAACGTCTAGAAAGTGTTCTTGGTGACATGGCCTCACAGTGCGACGGCGGTGTCGTGCCGGAATGCCCGATAGTTGATGCTCTCTACGACTTCGCGCCGGAGGACTTATCAGCATCGACTTGGAGTAACGCGTCCAGAACGTGACAGCCGGCGTTCGGTTCAATTGAGCACTTTCTGGCCGCCGCGCGCAGCGTGGACGCGACTGATTTCAGTTCCGCTATACGCCCTTCGACCACCTCAATATGGGCGTTGATCTCGCTAGCAACCGCCTGGCACTGGCCAGAATGGTCGCGCTCCAAACGCAGCAGCGCACGACATTGGTTCAGCGAGAACCCTAGATCTCGGAATTGTCTGATGAAGGTCAGAACCGCGATGTGGCGGCGGTCGTAAAGTCGGTATCCGTTTTCTGCGCGGCGAGGCGCAGGCAGCACGCCCTGAGTTTCGTAGTAGCGAATGGTTTCTGCGTGGCAGCCGGTGAGACGTGCAAGCTCGCCTCTCGTAAGTGCCTTCACGCGAGCGTGTGTTTTCGTGTTCATTTTCTCCTTGAGTCTGTAGTCACTACAGGGATTAGCCTAGTTGAAAATCGAGGAATGAGCAAGAAAACGAATGACCGAAATCGAACAATCGAGCGACCAAACACCAGCCCCCCGTCAAAAACGAGGCTGGCTCGCAGCGGGAGGCATTATCGGCGCCATTGTGGCGTCATCCTGCTGCATCTTGCCTTTGGTGTTGGTACTCGCCGGCGTCAGTGGCGCGTGGATCGGGTCGCTCACCGCGCTCGATCCGTACAAGCCCTACTTCATAGTGGTGACGCTGGCCTTTATCGGCGCGGGATTTTGGCACGTCTATTTCAAGTCTGAGCCACCATGCGAAGACGGCTCATATTGCGCAAAACCCCAATCCAACATCATCACCCAAATCGCCCTCTGGGTCGGCTTGGCGATCGTTCTGCTCGCCGCAACGATCGACTGGTGGGCCCCATTTTTTTACTAGGAGACACACAATGAAACGAACATCCACCGTAATACTATCCGTAGCCCTGCTCGGTATCGCAGGAGCCGGTTTGTCGGCATTCAATTATGCGCCGTCAGAGACATCAGCAAAGACGAATATAGTCGTTGCTCAAACAGAAACCGCTACATTCGACATCGAGAACATGACGTGTGCGACCTGCCCGATCACAGTTCGGACTGCGATGAGCCGTGTTGAAGGCGTGGATTCGGTTGAAGTGGACTTCGAAACCAAGACCGCAATTGTTCGATTTGATCCGAGTGTGACAACTGCAGCGCTTGTTGGTCAGGCATCCACCGATGCTGGTTATCCCGCACATGCCTCCAACGCCGAAGATGCCGACCATTCCGAAGCAGAACATCAACACTAAAAGCGCCGCCAGATCACTGGTCAGACGGAGAAGTCACGAATGAAAGATTGCTGCTCAGATGGGAACAATGGCGAATACGACATCGCCGTTGTTGGCGCCGGGTCCGCTGGATTCTCGGCGGCGATCACCGCCGCCGAAGCTGGCGCGCGCGTGGCGATAATCGGTCACGGAACGATTGGCGGCACATGCGTAAACGTTGGCTGCGTGCCATCGAAGGCCCTGATCCGCGCTATGGAAGCGGCGCACTCAGGCGCTGCTGCCCGCAGGTTTGCGGGTGTGTCCGTGGCATCCAGGGTCGATGACTGGCCAGCGGTCCAGGCGCAAAAAGACGCACTTGTTTCGGGTCTTCGTGACAAAAAATACGAAGCCTTGCTGCCCGAATACGAAAATATCGACTACATCGAAACGAAAGCTCCTGCCCGCCTAGTAGAGGGCGGTGTTGCTTTCGACGGGCGGGCAATACGCGCTGCGAAGATCATCATTGCTACTGGCTCTTCCAGCAGCATCCCGCCGATCCCTGGCATCGAAAACGTTCAAACACTAGATTCGACCAGTGCGCTCGAACTAGATCGGCTGCCAGAGAGCATGGTGGTTATCGGCGGTGGCGTCATCGGGTGTGAACTCGGACAAATGTTTGCCCGCGCCGGTGTGCACGTAACGATCTGCTGTCGCACGCGCCTGAAAGAACATGCCCCGGCTCAATAGCACTGCTTGCGTGGCGATCTCGCCAGGTCTAGCCATTCCGACCAGTGAATGTCCTGGATGTCGGCCACACCCCATTTGCGGAGGACCAGCTCGGCAAGAAACGCCCGAACACTGGTTGTGAAATCGGCGACGAGCTCCTTGCTCCGCCGTTCACTCTCCGCATCTTTCAGTTTGACGGTCAGCTGCCAATCCGGTTTCGCCTTGGAAGGCTCCAGCCAGACATCGACGCTCCAGTGGCCTCGATGGTTGATATAGATCCGTCTTGTGGCCCCTTTGGCCGGCCATGCCCGTAGTTTCATGTTGCAGTCTCCACCCTGTTGTCACGGCCTTATGGCCGGGGCCAAAACCGGAAGATGGAGAAAACAAACGTCCGACATTTGCGGCGGTGGGGGCTATTGCCCCCAGAAGATGTGAACCTCCTCGAACCCTTCGGTGACGGTTTCGATTTCTCCACCGAGCTGAAGTGACCGGGCCATGGCATCGTAGTCGATGTAATACGCGAGCTGTTCCGGAATCTCGTACCACTGCTCAACATATTCTTCCGCAAATGCAGCCCCTGAGGTGTATGTGCCGCTGTAGCGCTCCAGCATCGTGCGCGCGTCTTCAAGGTCTCCTGAGACGTGTTCGAGCACCAACGCGCCGAGGCCCTGGTGTTCCTCGACAAAGAGCGCCAGTTCATGGGCTCGTGCCAATCCGGCGTATTCGCCGATGTCGGCACCGCCGAAACCTTCATAGTCGTGGATGGCATATTCTTCGGCATCCGAGATTGGGGACGCTTCGAGCATCGCGTTTACTTGGTCCTGGATACGCTCCAGATCGTCGGTGGCATCGATCCAGGAGCCGTGCAGATAGCCGTTATTGTAGGCCGCCAAGCAGGCAACGTAGATGCGGGGTTCAAAGCCGGTAGTCATTGATCTGTCTCCTGTTCGAGACCGTGTTCATTCACGGCCTGTTGGAGAGCGATCGGCTGCGTTCGGGAGAGCGGCGCACCTCGTCAGAGGCGTCCCGTAGGAGAGACGCTGGCGGGGATGTTTCTTGGATGGGCGGGGAAATGTGCGCAGCTCATGGCGAAGAAACCTCCCCACAAGCGTTGCGCCAAGCGAACCCGGCGCAGCAGGTTTCCAAAACAAGGCCCGTGAAAACGGTCAGACCGGAGCGGATCAGCGCCGGTGTTCCCCGGAACGAACCTGGAGAGCGGGCAACAAGGGTGGTGCGGACGGAGGGACTCGAACCCTCATGACCTTGCGGTCGACGGATTTTCTTACCTGCTACGGCTTTCGCCGCCACTCGCTTTCCAGGATGCAGCATCCCGCGAGTGTTTGGGGTCTGGACTATCCCTTCGTCGTACTTCGAGCATGCCTCGAAGCCTTAGACGCCGCCCGTCTAGTCTCTACACCTTCCCCGAGCTTTTTAGGGCCTAGGGCTTGGCTCGGGATTAGCTTGGGGCGAGTGCTCGCCCTTTAGCCTTCCCCGAATTTGAGCGGTTCTACGTCCAGGGTTTCCCCTGGCGCACTCAAATTGCTTAAGTCCGTTGCGTCTACCAATTCCGCCACGTCCGCACGCGCGGCTGGAATCCAACCGCGCTGACTGATTACCAGATGTGGTTCCGGGAACAAGCCAACGTCAGCGTTGGCGCTTCTTCTTTTCCTCGACGGGTTTGTGCTTTTTCACACGGCGCACATTCACGGCCGCCGCATTGATGCTGGTTTTGATGTGGGCGGCGTAGTGTTTCTCGATCATCT
The DNA here is from genome assembly GCF_005871165.1 of Maricaulis alexandrii. Lineage (GTDB taxonomy): Bacteria > Pseudomonadota > Alphaproteobacteria > Caulobacterales > Maricaulaceae > Maricaulis > Maricaulis alexandrii. The sequence continues at coordinate 250,050 of NZ_SWKP01000006.1, forward strand.
CAACGCTGGTTCGGCAGTTTTTCGCGACCTGATAGATGTCGGCCCCTTCCATGAGACGGAAGCAGATGTAGCTGTGGCGCAGACTGTAGGCCGTCCGCCGATTGCCATCTCGGTCGAACTTGAGCCCCTCCTCGTCGAGGATCGTGTTCAAAAGCGTCAGGTGCGACTGCGGAAACACCAGATCCGTCGGTTCAGGGTCGTTGCGCTTCACCAATCGCTGAAACGGCCTGACAGCCCCCGGCATACTCTTACAGAACCCAACCCCTCGCTTGCCGCGAACCTCGATCTCCAGGATCGTTTCATCGGTATCGTAGTCCTCGACGATCGCCACATCCCGATATTGGAGTTTGTAGGCTTCATCTGGGCGAAGACCGGTGTTGGCCATGAAGAGGACAAAGTCATGCAGCTGGGCGGTTTCCCACTCGTAGCGCTTGCCCTTGTTCTCACCCGCTCGTCTTCGGGTAGCCTTGTAGAGCTGCTCGTACTCCTCTTGGGAGAACCACGCGCGGTGCCGCACTTTCCGCGCAGTTTCATACGGCATCGACAAGTCCGGCAAATGCGTCAGCCAACCATGCCGAATGGCCGTCTTTAGAACCTGCCTCAGGCAGACAATCTCCTGGTGGATGGTGCTCGGAGCCGGCGGGCCATAATTTTTATTTTCACGCCCAAACCGCGCCACCGAGTTTGTCTGACGATATATGCGGTATTCCTGAACCTTTCCGCCCGTGATTTCGGACAGTCCCATGTCACCGAAATAAGGAACGAGGTAGTTTTTCAGCCGACGCTTATGTCCACCGACATAGACCGGGCTTCGTGTGCCGCCGGTGATGATCTCGAACTCTTGTTCGAACTGCCTGGCGGCGTGCTTGAAGGTTTTTTCGTTTTTGAGCTCGCCTACCCGCGCCTTTCCACAAAGCGTCAGGTACCAGTCTTCGGCGAACTCTTTAGCGAGCGACAGGCTCTCTTCCTTGGTGGTTTTCCGATAGTTCTTCCCATCGAACCGGGCCGCACACTGCCAATGCGGTGTGCCGGGCCTCTGATAGAGCCGAACTTTGCCACCTAAAATCTTGTGAACGGCCATTATCGCCGCTCCTGCGGGGCTCTCCCGTCAATGAGTGTGTTTTTGTGCATCATTTGTGCACGGTATCACAGGCAGATATCTGGAACCAGAGAAATATTGAAAACCTTTGTAATACAAAGATTTGAATGGTGCCCATGGCCAGACTCGAACTGGCACTGGAAGGATTTTAAGTCTGCTGCGTCTACCAATTCCGCCACGCCCGCGGCTGGTGTGCGGGGCGATCCTACACGCCTTCGGGGGCGGGGCCAGAGGGTTGGGCAGGTTTGGCAACAGCCCGGTTTCTTCCCCATTTGATGGGGAAGTGGGCCGGTGCAAAGCACCGGGTCGAAGGGGCGGCGCGTCAGCGCCGAATTCCGCCTTCGCTCCGCTCTGGCGGCCCCTCCGTCTCGCCCTGCGGGCGATCCACCTCCCCACAACGTGGGGAGGAAAACCTACGGCTTGGTCACGTCTTCCGAGAGCGCTTGGGCGCGTTCGACAAGGTCGATGAATTCGGCGCGGTAGCCGAATTCATCCTCCCCCAGCGCGCTGGAGGCGGCGCCAATGACGCTGTCGAAACTGTAGTCTTCGGCCAGATAGGGATCGCCGCGCAGGAGTTGGGAGAAACCGGCGACGGAGACGGAGAAGCGGACCTCGGTGTCGGCATCCATGAAGCGTTCCACCGCGTCGGCATCGGTGACGGTCCGTTCCATCAAGATGCTGTCATCCTCGCCCGGCTCCTTGTAGCGCAGGCGGACAAGGCCGAATTCGCCGGACAGGTCGGCGGCGGGCTCGCCGGTTCCGCCATAGCGCAGCGGATCCATCAGCACGCCTTCAGAACCGGGCGCCGCGATCTCATAGATGGCGGTGACGGCATGGCCGGAACCAACCTCGCCGGCATCCACGGCATCATTGTTGAAATCGGCCCGGTCCAGCAGACGCGTCTCATAGCCGATCAGCCGGTATTCCGCGACGCGGGCCGGATTGAACTCGACCTGGATTTTCACATCATTGGCGATCGGGAAGAGCGAGGAGAAGCTCTCCTCGACCAGCATGCGGCGCGCCTCGCGGCGGCTGTCGATATAGCCGGCCGTGCCATTGCCGGCCTGGGCGATGGTCTGCATGAGCTGGTCGTTGTAATTGCCCCGCCCGAAGCCCATCACGGAGAGATAGATGCCGCTCTCGCGCTGGCGGGCGACATAGTCTTCCAGGCTTTCATCGCGGGTCACGCCGACATTGAAATCACCATCGGTGAGCAGCATGACGCGATTGACCGCGTCCTCGTCGAAATTCTGTCGGGCGAAATCATAGGCCAGGGCCAGACCGGCTCCGCCTGCCGTGGAGCCGCCCGCGCTGAGACGGTCGAGGGCTTCATGGATGCGGTGGCTGTCGCGGGCCCGGGTCGGTTCCAGAACGGCACCGGCCGCGCCGGCATAGACAACGATGGAGACCGTGTCGTCCGGCTCCAGCTCATCAACCAGCATGTGCATCGCCTGGACGGCGAGCGGCAGCTTGTCCGGCGAGCTCATCGAACCGGAGACATCGATCAGGAAGACCAGATTGGCGCGCGGGCGCTCGTCCGGAATGATCTCGAAACCCTGAATGCCGACATGCATGAGCTGGGTGTTGGCGTTCCAGGGATTGGGGGTGACCGTGACATGCGTGGCGAAGGGTTCTTCTGGGCCATCCGGCAGGGCATAGTCATAGTCGAAATAATTGATCATCTCCTCGATGCGAATGGCATCGGAGGGCGGCAGGCGATCACCATCCATCAGATAATCGCGCACCACGGCATAGCTGGCCGTGTCGACATCGATGGAGAAGGTGGAGACGGGTTCGTCAGCGGTGGAGATGACCGGGTTGGCGTCGACGTCCTCATAGCGTTCGCGGTCTTCTGGTTCCGGTTGGCCGACAATGACGGGCGGGCGGGGACTGGTCCTGCCCAAGCTGCTTGTTTCGAGGGCTGAACTGGAGGCCATCGCTCTTTCGGCACTTCTCAACATGTCCATGGACGGAGGTGGCGGAGGCGGCGGTGAAGGGACCGGCTGGTAGGCGTCTTCCGCAGCCTCCCGGTCTCGATGATCTTCGAGTGTGGCTGTACAGCCGGCGACGACCAGGCCGATGGCGCTGGCCAGCAAGAGTGCCCGTTTCATGGCCTCTCCCCTTCCCTTTGATGTCCCTCAATTGCGACCGTGGGTGGGAAAGTTTGCGGAGAGAAGACGAAATCAGGGCGATTTGGGGGCGTCCTTGTCTCTCCTCGCCCTTGATGGGCGCTGAGGAGCCCAAGAACAGTCTGGGGGACTGGTCGACGTGACGAAGGACCGCGCATATGCGCGGTGGGGTGGGCGACCCGGCAAACAAACGGGTCCCTCCGTGATTCACCCCTTCCGTCCCGCATTCGCCGGACACCTTCCCCATCGAGGGGAAGGATGGCCGATGGTGCAGCTCCTAATCCTCCGGATCGACCCGCGGCACATAGCCCAGATCGCTGACCATGTTTGTCAGGGCGTCGATGACGCCGTCCAGGGCGGCGCTGTCGGTGGAGCGGGCGACGAGGTGGGTGCCGCGTTTGATCTTCCCGTCCTTCACTTCCATGAAATACGGGTAGGAACCGAGCGAGACATTGGGGTTCTCGTCCTGGAGTGTGCCCAGCGCCTCGGCGATCTCGCCCTCGCGCAGATTGTCGCCCTTCACGGAGCGGGACAGGGTGACAGCCCCCTTTTCCAGACGGTGCGCGATATCCTCCAGCATGCCGCGGCAGATGGCGGGCACACCGGCCATGGTGAAGACATTCTCCGTCTGGAAGCCCGGCGCACCGGAGACCGGATTGTCGATCAGGCTGGAACCGTCCGGGATGCGCGCCATGCGCTTGCGGCTCTCGGTGACCGGCGTCTGGGTCTTGGCATACCAGTGTTCGATGATCTCCAGCGCATCGTCGCGGACATCGATGCCCATGCCGAAAGCCTTGGCGATGCTGTCAGCGGTGATGTCATCATGGGTCGGGCCGATCCCGCCCGTGGTGAAGACATAATCGGTCTTGGCCCGCAGCGTGTTCACCGCCTCGACGATCTCGTCCTCGATATCCGGCACGACGCGGCATTCCACGACATTGATACCAAGCGGGGCCAGGAAACGGGCGATCTGCTGGAGATTCTTGTCCTGGGTACGTCCGGACAGGACTTCATCCCCGATCAGGAGGACGGAAGCTGTTACCCGTTTCGTTTCGGCCATGTGATTTACCCCTCAAACGACATCCGAACCCGGGTATATGAGGCGAAAGCCAAGAAGTCCAAGCCATGAAATTTCCGACCGAACTCATCCCCGGCCAGCTGGTCAAACGCTATAAGCGCTTCTTCGCCGATGTGGTGCTGGACAGCGGCGAGACCGTGACCGCCCATTGCGCCAATACGGGTGCCATGACCGGGATCAAGGAGCCGGGCCTGAAGGTCTGGCTGTCCAGATCCGACAATCCCAAGCGCAAGCTGAAATACACATGGGAACTGGTGGAGGCCGAGGGCACGATCATCGGTGCCCTGCCCAATACCGCCAATGCCCTGGCCGAAGAAGCCGTGAAGGCCGGCGTGATCAGCGAATTGACCGGCTATGACAGCCTTCGCCGCGAAGTGAAATACGGCGAGAATTCCCGCATCGACCTTCTGCTGGAAAGCGAGGGCCGGCCCGCCTGCTGGGTGGAGGTGAAGAATGTCCACTGGCAGCGCGGTATCGGCATTGCGGAATTCCCCGACGGCGTGACCAGCCGCGGCGCCAAGCATCTGGGCGAGCTGAGCAATCAGGTCGCGGATGGCCACCGGGCCGTGCAGCTCTTCATCGTCCAGCGCAATGACTGCCACACCCTGCGCCCGGCCGAGGATACCGATCCGGTCTATGCCCAAGCGCTGCGCGATGCGGCCAGGGCCGGGGTGGACGTGCTGGCCTATGCCTGTGATGTGTCGACAGATGGCATCGTGGTCACAAAGCCGATGACGGTGGAGCTCTAGAGACATGGCCAACAGCGAGTGGGACCTCCCCTCCCCCTATATCCACCGCGTGACGGTGACCGAGGCCGCCATGGATGCCTTCGGGCACGCCAATAATGCGCGCTATCTGGAATGGGCCGACGAAGCGGCGTGGACGCACTGGTTTTCCAAGGGCTATTCGATGGAGGCTTGCGGGGACGAGGATCGCGGCATCGCCATCATCCGGACCGAGGCGGACTATCTGGGTCATGTCCATGTCGGCGACGAGCTGGACTGCGCCGTCTGGATCACCCGGTCGGACCGGCGCCTGCGCGCCGAACGGCGCTATCAGTTCCGCCGGGTCAGCGACGGTGCGACCGTTTTCCGCGCACTGACGAAAGTTGTGTGTTTTCAGCTCTCCACGGGACGACCGGCGCGGATGACACCGATTTTCCAGGAGCATTACTCGGTTTTGCCCGAGGTCGCCGAAGCCCTGGCCGCTGCTGATTAATCTCCCGTAACATTGTGCCTCCGCCTTCCGGGCCTATAGTCCGCGAAGTTTTTGACACCTCTTTGGGGGAGGCCTTGATGAAGTATCTGGTTCCGGCCCTGGCCGGCCTCGCGCTCGCTGCCTGCCAGCCCGACACGGCTGAAACGACGACTGACGCGCCCTTCGTGCCCGATGTGAGCGCGACGAATATCGAAGCGCATATCCGTTTCCTGGCATCCGATTACATGCAAGGCCGCGATGCCGGTTCGGACGGCTACGAGATTGCCGCCAATTATGTCGCCTCGCAGATGCGCCTTCTGGGCCTGGAACCGGCCGGCGATGATGGTCATTATTTCGCGGACGTCCCGATGCAGGATGTCACCGCCGATGCCAGCTATAATCAGATGGTGTTCGACGGCGAGACCTTCACCCAGGGCAATTCGGTCCTGATCTCGACCAATCCGTCGCTCCTGGAATCCGAAGTCACGGGCGAGCTCGTCTTTGTCGGCCATGGCATTTCCGCCGCCAATCGTGGCCATGACGACTATGCCGGCCTGGATGTCGAAGGGAAGATTGTCGTCGTGATGGGCGGTGTCCCGGATGCGGTCTTTGAAGGCCTCAGCGAAGAACGCGCCCACCACGGATCCGGCACGACCAAACGCAATGTCGCGGCGGCCCATGGCGCGATCGGCATGATCGGCCTGACCAGCTGGTCCGACGAACGTCTCGCGGGCATCGCCGAGAATTATGGCGACCGGCCCAGCACGCGCCTGACGGCCGCCACCGGCCCGTCCGGCTATGACGATGTCCGGGTCTCAGCCAATGTCAGCACCGAACTCGCCGCGCGCCTGTTTGAAGGGGCGGAGATGAGCCTGGAAGAGGTTCGGGCCGCGATGGAGGGCGAGGAGGCCACCTATCCGCGCTTTGACCTGCCCCATACGGTCACCCTGCGCCAGCGCACCCTGTCGGAACCCTTCACGGACCCGAATGTGGTCGGCATGATCCGCGGTTCGGACCCGGAACTGGCCGATGAATACGTCGTCCTGACCGCCCATTTGGACCATATCGGCCATGTCGATGATGACATGCGCGCCGGCGGTGCCTGCCGATCCTCCGATGATGAGGACGCGATCTGCAATGGCGCCGTCGACAATGCCTCGGGCGTCTCGATCATGCTGGAAACGGCCCGCACCTTCCTGGAAGAAGGCACGCCGCGCCGTTCGATCCTCTTTGTGGCCCTGGCCGCCGAAGAGAAGGGCCTGCTGGGTTCGGAGCACTTTGCCCGCAACCCGACCGTTCCGGCCGACCAGATCGTCGCCAATGTGAATTTGGACATGCCGGTGATCGTGTATGATTTCGCCGACGTGGTCGCCTTTGGCTCCAACCACTCCAATCTGGGCCCGATCGCCACTCGCGCAGCCGCCCGTCTCGGCATCCAGGTCAGTGAAGATCCGCTGCCGGAACAATCGCTCTTCGTGCGCTCGGACCACTATAATTTCGTGCGCCAGGGCGTGCCGTCGCTCTTCCTGATGACCGGCTTCTCCTCGCCGGATCCGCGTTGGGATGAGGGGGAAGGCTTCATGGGCTTCCTCAACACGCACTACCATACCCAGACCGATCAGCTGGATGGTGAGTTGGAAGTCCTGTTCGACCAGGGCGCCAAATTCGCCAATATCAACTACATGATCGCCCGGGAAATCGCGGACAGTGACGAGCTGCCGGCCTGGAATGAAGACAGCTTCTTCGGAAACCTGTTCGGCCGCGACGCCGACTGACCAAACCGCGGAAACAACAAAATGCAGGCGCGCGCCGTTCCAAACGGCGCGCGCTTTTGTATATATGGGTCAAACGAGGACCAATGCTTTGACCACTGCCTATGAAATCGTGAGTGACGAAACGGCCGCTTCCGCCCCGCGCGATGGCCGGATCAAACTGCATGGACCGGAAGGTTTTGCGGGCATGCGCAAAGCGGGCCGGCTGGCTGCGGAAATCCTCGACATGCTGGCCGCCGAAGTGAAGCCGGGTGTCACGACCGAATACCTGGACAAGCTGGCCCGCGAGTATGCGTTCGATCACGGCTCCACTCCGGCGACGCTGTTCTATCGCGGCTATCGCCACTCGCTGTGCACTTCGATCAATCATGTGGTCTGCCACGGCATTCCCGGCCCGAAACCGCTGAAGAATGGCGATATCGTCAATATCGATGTCACCGTCGTGGTCGATGGCTGGCACGGTGATACCAGCCGCATGTACATTGCTGGCGAACCCAAGCGGAAAGCGGAAATCCTGGTCGACACGACCTATGAGGCCATGATGGCCGGCATCAATGCCGTAAAACCGGGTGTCACCCTGGGCACGATCGGCGCGATCATCCAGGAATACGCCGAGGCCCGCCGCTGCTCGATCGTGCGCGATTTCTGCGGCCATGGGCTGGGCCAGAACTTCCATGACAGCCCGAACGTCCTGCACTTCGGCACCCATGGCGAAGGTCCGGAACTAAAGCCGGGCATGTTCTTCACCATCGAGCCCATGCTCAATCTGGGCCGGCCGGATGTGAAGGTCCTGTCCGATGGCTGGACGGCGGTAACGCGGGACAAGTCCCTCTCCGCCCAGTTCGAGCATTCCGTGGGCGTGACCGAGGACGGGGTGGAGATCTTCACGACCTCGCCCAAGGGCCTGCACAAACCCCCATACGATATCTGATCCATGGCCGAGCTCGCGCCGCATACAGGCCATCGGGACCGGCTGCGCGAAAAACTAACCTCAGCGGGTGGCCTGGCGCTTCACGATTATGAGCTGCTGGAACTTTACCTCTTCCGCTGCATCCCCCGGCGCGACACCAAGCCCATCGCCAAGGATTTGATCGCCCGCTTCGGCGATCTGGGCGGGGTGGCCTCGGCCCCGATCGAGCAATTGGTGGAAGTGAAAGGCGTCTCGGAAAAGACAGCCGCAGAACTCAAGCTGATAAAGGCGCTGTCGGAACGCCTGGCGCGCGAACAGGTGATGGGACGGACAGTCATCGCTTCCTGGTCGGCGCTGATCAATTACTGCCGCACGGCCATGCAGCACGCCACGACGGAAGAGTTCCGCGTGCTCTTCCTGGACCGCAAGAACAAGCTGATCGCCGATGAGGTCCTGGGCCGGGGCACGATCGATCATGCCCCGGTCTATCCCCGCGAAGTCGTCAAACGCGCCCTCGCCCATGAGGCCTCTGCCCTGATCCTGGTGCACAATCACCCCTCCGGTGATGCCACGCCGAGCCAGGCCGATATCGAGATGACCCGCTCCCTGATGGAAATCTGTCAGCCCTTCGAAATCGTGGTCCACGACCATCTCGTGATCGGCCGGGAGAATACGGCGAGTTTCAAGACGTTGGGGTTGATGTAAGTTGGCGGGATGAAACGCTTTCTCCTCGGTCTCGCCGGTCTTCTCTCGCTTCTCATCGGTGTCTTCACCGGTCTCGCCCATACGCCGCAATCCCCACGGGAGCTGGTTTTCCTGAACGGGGAAATCCGGACGACGTCCGGGCCCGGGATCGTGGAGGCGATGCATGTGCGCGACGGGCGGATCGTGGCGCTGGGGTCGCGGGATGAGGTGTTGGCGCACGCGCCCTGGCTGACGGCGCGGGTGGATCTGGACGGCGGCACGATGACCCCGGGTCTGATCGAGCCGCACACGCATCCGCTGGCCTCGGCCCTCCTCTCCACGACGATTGATATTTCCGGCACGCGTTACGAGACGCGCGATGAGATCATCGCCGCGATCGCGGAGGGTGTCGCGCACCCTGGCCCCTCGCCCTGGACGGTCGCCTTCGGTTGGGATCCGGTCATGCTGGACGGGCTGAGCCCGCCGAGCCTGGAGGAGCTGAACGCCCTCTCGCCGGACCGCCCGCTGGTGATCCTGACCCAGATGATGCACGAGGCCTTCGCCAATAGCGCCGCGCTGCAAGCGGCCGGGATCACACGCGAAACGCCGGATCCGCATGATGGCTATTTCGAGCGGGATGAGGCCGGCGCGCTGACCGGACGCCTGGTCGAAGTGAACGCTGTGCGGGCGCTGATGGATGCCATTCCCGGCGCGTCGGATGCCGCCCTCACCTGGCTGCTGGCGGCGGAATATGACCGCTATGCGCGGGCGGGCTACACCACGATCGGGGTCGCCTCCCTGGTCGGCCGGGCCGATGATCCGCTGGGCGTGCTGCACGCCGTGGCAGGCGGCGAGACGCCCTCCCTCAACACCGTGCTCTACACGGCGCCGGAGGATGCAGAGCGCGGCCGCACCCTGTTCCAGAATGTGGACCCGGTCCCGGCGATCCGCCGCTTTGCCGGCATCAAGATGTGGGTGGATGGCTCGCCCTTCACCGGCGGGGCGGCGACCGCAGAGCCCTATGAAGACACGGATTTCAACCAGACTATCCTGCATCTGGAGAGCGGCTGGGTGGCGCCCTTATCCATGCCGGAGGACGAGATCCGCGCCCTCACCCTGGCGGCCCATCAGCGCGGCGAGCAGGTCGCCTTCCATGCCCAGGGCGAACGCGCGGTACAAGTGGCGCTGGACGCCATCGCCCAGGCCCGGGCCCAGGCGCCCGGCCAGACCCCGATGCACCGGATGGAACACCTCGCCCTGATCACGCCGGAACAGATCGATCTGGCCAACAACCTTCAGGTTTCGCTGGGCTTTTTCCCGGACCATATCGGCAATTACGGGCACAGGCTGACCGACATGTTCGGACCGGACCGCGCCCGCCGCTACATGCCGATTGCCCAGGCGGTGGAGCGGGACAGTGCGGTGACAATCCATGGCGACCATCCCGCGTCCGCGATTGATGCCATGCGGGTGATGGCCCTGCCGGTCCACCGCATGACACGCTCGGATGAAGCCCTGGGCCGCGCCATCGACGCGCAAACATCGCTTATTTTAATGTCACGCCATGCCGCCCGTCAGCTCGAACTCGACGACGAGATCGGCACGCTGGAGATCGGCAAGCGCGCCGACCTGACCTGGTTCGATCGCGATCCGGTCGCGGCCATCGAGGCCGGCGAGCGGGCCGAGGTAATCGGGACCTGGGTCTCCGGCCGCCGAATCGACACGCGGCCTTGGTCACTGAGGCATCTGCGCCTTGCCCTCGCGGCATTGTGGGGCCAGATCACGCTTTCAACCCCGAACGAGACCGAGGACTAGATGCAAAAACGCGCCAATTATTTCACCCATCTGGAATGCTCGGAGACCGGGGAGCGTTACGAGCCGGATCAGCCGCACAATCTGTCCAAGGCCGGCAAGCCGCTTCTGGCCCGCTATGACCTGGAGAAGATGAAGGCGGAGAATGATCGCGGTGCGATCTGGGCGCGCGGCGGCGGGTTCTGGAAATGGCGCGAGCTGCTGCCGGTCGCCAATGATGTGGATGTGTGCGCCCTGGGCGAGGTGGATACGCCGCTGATCGATGTGCCCGCCACGGGCAAGGCCTCTGGAGCGACGGGCAAGGTCTGGGTGAAGGATGAGGGGCGCCTGCCGACCGGCTCGTTCAAGGCGCGCGGCCTCGCCCTGGCCGTCGCCATGGCCCACTCTTTCGGCATCAAGCGCCTGGCCATGCCGACAAACGGCAATGCCGGCGCGGCCATGTCCGCCTATGCCAGCCGGATGGGGATGGAGAGCTATTGCTTCGCCCCCGAGGACACGCCGGAGGCCAATCTTCGCGAGATGGCGCTGCAGGGCGCCAAGGTCTTCAAGGTCAACGGCTTCATCCATCATTGCGGCGCCCTGGTGGGCGAAGGCAAGGACAAGATGGGCTGGTTCGATGTCTCCACCCTCAAGGAGCCCTACCGGATCGAGGGCAAGAAGACGATGGGCCTGGAACTCGCCGCCCAGCTGGGCTGGCGCGTGCCGGATGCGATCTTCTACCCGACCGGCGGCGGTACCGGCCTGATCGGCATGTGGAAGGCCTTCGACGAGATGGAAAAGCTCGGCTGGATCGGATCCGAACGCCCGAAAATGTTCGCCGTCCAGGCCGAAGGCTGTGCGCCGATCGTGAAGGCTTACGAGGACGGCGCCCGCCATGCCGAGGAATGGCTGGACGCCAAGACCGCCGCCATGGGCATTCGCGTGCCCAAGGCGATCGGTGATTTCCTGATCCTCGACGCCGTCCGCGACAGCGGCGGCGCGGCCCTGGCGGTATCGGAAACCGCCATCGAAACCGCCCGGACCCGCTGCGCCCGGGAAGATGGCCTCCTCCTCTGCCCCGAAGGCGCTGCGACGCTGGCCGCGATGGAAAAGGCGATGGATGACGGTCTGGTGGAACGGGACGCGGAATGCGTGCTGTTCAATTGCGGGTCGGGGCTGAAATACGCGATGCCGGATGGAGCGGTGACGCTGGACCGGCATGGTGAGGTGGATTGGGGGGCGATGTAGCTCCGCATAGGGACATGTACCTTCGGTACGTGTCCCGGGGAATACCCGCCAAAAACTCATCCGGGACAGGTACCAGAGGTACATGTCCCTATCCAGCATAGGGGTCGATGGCGTGGAGGTATTCGTTCCAGTCCCCGATGCGATCCTGCATGGGGGCGACGCGAACCAGGTCATCATCCATCCCGGCGAGATGAGCGTGAACGCTGGACCAGCGCCAATCCTCGGCGCGGGTTACAAGTCCGGCCCGGATCGGGTTGAATTCGATATAGCGACAGGCGGCAAACAGACGCGGCTCGTCCATCGGAGAGGACTTGAAACGTCCTTGCCAGAGCAGGCCGGCACTTTGGGCCCCACGATTGAAGTACTGCGTGTAGAGCCGGTGGGTTCGGCCAACAACCCGCGACAAGCCCAGTTCGTCCTCAGGAACCAGGACCAGATGGACGTGATTGGGCATGAGGCAGTAGGCCCAGCATTGGACGTTCTCTGCCCGGCAGGATTCTGCCAGGAGGGCGAGGTAATGAGCGTAATCGTCATCCGAGAAGAAGACCTGCTGCCGGCGGTTACCGCGCTGCGTCACGTGGTGTGGGGCGCCGGGATGGATGATGCGGGCGGATCTTGGCATTAGGACAAGAGGATTGAGCAACACTCTCTTTATAGGCGCACCAAGCATCAAATACAATTTCAAGTAAATTGCTCTTTCCGGGACACGTACCGGAGGTACATGTCCCTCGGCAGGTGCTCTTGACCTTCCGGTGCTTTCAGAGCATCCCCCGCGCTTCATTCCTGTGAAACGCGGAGCCCGCACATGATCCCCCGCTATACCCGTCCGGAAATGGCCGCCATCTGGTCGGACCAGAACAAGTACAAGATCTGGTATCTGATCGAGGCGCACGCGACGGAGAAGCTGGCGGAGCTGGGTGTGGTGCCGCAATCGGCGGTCGAGGCTGTATGGAAAGCCAAGGACGTCGAGTTTGACGTGGCGCGGATCGATGAGATCGAGCGGGAAGTGAAGCATGATGTCATCGCCTTCCTGACCCATCTGGCCGAGCATGTCGGCGAGGAAAGCCGTTTCGTCCACCAGGGCCTGACCTCGTCGGACGTGCTGGACACCTGCCTCGCCGTGCAGATGAAACAATCCGCCGACCTGCTTCTGGTCGGGATGGACCGGGTGCTGGCGGCGCTGAAGAAGCGCGCCGAAGAGCACAAATACACCGCCTGTATCGGCCGCTCGCACGGCATCCATGCCGAGCCGACGACGATGGGTTTGAAGTTTGCCCGCTTCTATGCCGAGTTCGACCGCAATCGCGAACGCCTGGTGCGGGCCCGTGACGAGATCGCGACCTGCGCGATCTCCGGCGCGATCGGCACCTTTGCCAATGTCGACCCGTCCGTGGAAGAGCATGTCGCCGAACAAATGGGTCTCTCGGTGGAGCCGGTCTCCACCCAGGTCATCCCGCGCGACCGCCACGCCAATTATTTCGCCGTGCTGGGCCTGATCGCCTCGGCCATCGAGAATATCGCCATTGAAGTGCGCCATCTGCAGCGCTCCGAAGTCCGTGAGGCCCAGGAGTATTTCTCCCCGGGCCAGAAGGGTTCCTCGGCCATGCCGCACAAGCGCAATCCGATCCTGACGGAAAACCTGACCGGCCAGGCGCGCCTGGTGCGCTCCGCCGTCGTGCCGGCGATGGAGAATGTGGCGCTGTGGCATGAGCGGGACATTTCCCACTCCTCCGTCGAGCGCGGCATCGGCCCGGACGCCAATGTCCATCTCGACTTCGCCCTGCACCGTACGGCCGGAATGATCGAGGGCCTGATCGTGCATGCCGACCGCTGCGCGGAAAACCTCAACGCCTATGGCGGCATCCACAATTCCCAGCGTGTCCTTCTGGCCCTGACCCAGGCCGGTGCCTCCCGCGAGGACAGCTATCGCCTGGTCCAGCGCAACGGCATGAAGACCTGGGATGAGGGCGGCATGCTGGTCGACCACCTCAAGGCCGATGAGGGTGTCACTGCCCTGCTCTCCAACGAGCAGATCGAGGCCTGTTTCGACGAGGCCTACCACATGAAGCATGTGGACACGATCTTCCGGCGCGTGTTCGGGGGTTAGGGCAACTTCCCCTGCAACCATCCCACTTCTTGTCATCCCGGATGGACGCCCGGCCTTGAGCCGGGAGAAAGTCCGGGACCCATGCTTGCGCCGAACGCGGCTCTGCCCAATGGGTCCCTGATCTGCTCCCCGCTTTCGCGGGGCATCCGTCAGGGAGGACAAGAGTTGGGCCGGTAGAGTGTTGGTTTGCCAAAATGTGAGTTGCACTCACCTGCGACGCGCCTACCCTGACCACCATGAAACTCCACCCCCATATCGACGACCGCATCCGGGCCTTCATCGGGAAGCAGAAGATGTTCTTCGTCGCCACGGCCCCGTCCGGAGACGGCGGGCATGTGAATGTGTCGCCCAAGGGTTATGACAGTTTCCGGATCCTGGGGCCGAATGAGGTCGCTTATCTGGATCTGGGCGGGTCGGGAATCGAGACGCTGGCGCATGTGCGCCAGAACGGGCGGATCACCTTCATGTTCTGCGCCTTCGAGGGCGCGCCGAACATTCTGCGCCTGTATGGCCAGGCCGAGGCGGTGTCTTTTGAAGAAGAGGGTTTCGCCGAGAAAGCCGCCCTCTTCCCGGACTTTCCCAAGGTGCGCACGATTTTCACCGCGAAGATCGACCGTATCCAGGACAGCTGTGGCTGGGGTGTGCCCTTCTATGACTTCGCCGGCGAACGCGACCAGCTGGTCCGCGTCAATGCGCACCGCACGGACGAGGAGTGGAAGGAAAAGCGCTATGCCGGCAATGCGGTGAGCATTGATGGCCTGCCCGGGCTGGAAAAGCCGGAAGCGGCAGAATGAGCGACGCCTCGCTGGCGGCCGACAAGGCCGAGATCGAGCAGCTGATCACCGATTGCTATGCCATGATTTCCGGGCCGGCGGGTCCGCGTGACTGGTCGCGCCAGGCCGAGCTCTTCCATCCGATGAGCCGCCAGATTCGCACCGGAGTGGATGAAAACGGCAAGCCCTGGCTGGAAGCCTTTGCGCCGAACGAGTACGCCGCCAATGCCGATGCCGTGCTGCGGACGATGGATTTCCACGAGATCGCCCTGGTCAACCGGATCGAGGTGTTCGGAAACATGGCGCAGGCCTGGTCGAGCTATGAGGCCAAGCATCATCCCGATGAAGAGACACCGGAACGGCGCGGCATCAATGCCTTCCATTTCTACAAGGGCGAGGCCGGGCGCTGGCAGATCATCGCCATGATCTGGGACAATGAGCGCGAGGGATTGAGCCTGCCCGAAAGCATGACGCAGGCGTGATCACAAAATGAGCTGACGGCGGGGCCGGAACGCCCTAAATCCTGTCGCCAAATCAAAGAGGTATTCCGATGCGTTTTGCGATTGTCGTGCTGGTCGCCCTGACCGCCTTTCTGGGTCCAAACTTTGTCCGCGCCTCCTGGCAGGATGACAGCGCCGTCGCGGCTGAAGTCCCGGCGGAACCCCGTCTGGTAGCGGCCATGTTCCGCTCCTCCTGGTGCGGTGCCTGCCGCATCCTGGAGCCGCGCATCGAGGATGTCCGCGCGGATCTGGGCGAAAGCGCCGATGTGGACTGGGTACGCTTCAACTTCACCTGGGGCCAGCGCGACGGCGTGCGCGACCTGGCCGTCGAGGAAGGCATTGAAGATGTCTACGACCAGTTCGCCGGCGGCACCGGCTTCCTCGTCCTGATGGACCGCGAGACCGGCCAGGTCTTTGAAGTGGTCACCATGCGCTATGGCCGCGAGGACATCCGCGAGGCGGTGGAGCGCTGGATGATCGTGGTGGATCGCATCGAGGCGGCGGAAGAGGTTTAGTCGGAAACACGCCTCCAAGTGCCGAATGCGATTTACAAGCCTAGATAGCGCTGCCAGGTTCCTCCAAGCACACTGACGCGTCATGGGGGAGACTTGTCTTGATGAGCCCACGCTTGCCTTCCGCAGAGCGCATTGCAGAAATAAAAGCCGGCATTGTCACGCCCAATCCGCTGGAACGCCGCTATCTGGCCGCGCTGGATCGTGGACTTTCCGAAGCCGACGCAGCTCAAGAGGCGTTTGAAGCCGCGCCCGTCGCGTCGGCACGTTCGCCCCTCTCTGTCGATGAGACACCACGAGTATCCGTCCCCGCAAAGCTTCCAAAAGCCGAGCAGCAGCAAGAAGCGCCGGCTCCACCAGCCGTGCAGTCGTTGGTCCCGCCGTTGGATACAACGCGTCCCTGGTACCGTCCGGACCCACGCCACCTCACAAGTGCCCGCCGCGCCGTTATGCCGGCCATCTGGCTAACAATCGCCGTATTAGCCTTTCAAGGAAGCCTTGCGGCCTTCGGCCTTTTAACCCCAACAGAAGTGCTGTCTGTGCAAGTGCAAGTCGCGATCGTCGCTGCGGTCACACTCGTGATGGGCCTTCTGATGTGGAGTGCCTATCGAGGCTCGTACATAGCCGCATTTATCGCGCTGGCTTTGCATGGCAGCCCGGCAGGGCGCGCAATATTGGAAGGTTTCGAGAACTTCACGATAAGTCTGGCGTTCGTCATTGCCCTGAACATAATTCTGGTTGCGTTCTGGGCCATCGCCGCCACAACACTGCAGCAATACAGAAAATTTCTGAAGGAAGCCGCCGCACACTCAGACGCAACCAGCCCGGCCTGAACCCAACAAAAAAGCCCCGGCGAGGCCGGGGCTTTTTCGTATCGTATATCCGTCAATCCTAGCCTTCGGACTGGATCTGCTGGCGGGCCTTGGCGAGGAGTTCGTCCATTTCCTTGCGCAGGAGATGGTCGGACAGATCGACGCCCTTGGCATCGAAATCGCCGCGGATCTTGCGGAACACGTCTTCGTCGCCGGCTTCCTCGAAATCCGCGATCACAACGGACTTGGCGTATTCAGCGGCGGCTTCACCGTCCAGGCCCATCTGCTCGGCGGCCCAGAGACCCAGCAGCTTGTTGCGGCGCGCATTCGCCTTGAACTCGATCTCCTGATCGTGCGCGTACTTGTTCTCATAGCCTTTTTCGCGATCGTCCAGACCCGACATGGGTGCCTCCTTGGCGATGTTTGTCTGTTGGTGTGACTAGCTTGCCCGACGGGCTAAATCAATCTTTCACGCTGATCAGTGTGCCGCACCGCCGCAAAGCGTTGCAGAGGGACGCGGCACACCGTATTTTCCCCCTTCGATGCGCGGTCCGGAATTCGATTCGGGCCGCGCCGCGCTTTTTACCGGCCTGAGGCCCCGAACGCCCCAGGCCCTGCCGGAGCATCCGCCCATGTCCCGCCGCAAGATGATCTATGAAGGCAAGGCCAAGATCCTTTACGAGGGTCCCGAGCCGGGAACCATCGTCCAGTATTTCAAGGACGACGCCACCGCCTTCAACGCCCAGAAAAAGGCGACGCTGGAAGGCAAGGGTGTGCTGAACAACCGGATCTCCGAGTACATCATGCTCGGCCTCGGCCGGATCGGCATTCCGACGCATTTCATCAAACGCCTGAACATGCGCGAACAGCTCGTGCGCCAGGTCGACATCATTCCGCTGGAAGTCGTGGTGCGCAATGTCGCCGCCGGTTCGATCTCCAAGCGTCTCGGCATCGAGGAAGGCGAGCAACTGCCGCGCTCCATCGTCGAGTATTATTACAAGAAGGACGAGCTGGGCGATCCGATGGTGTCGGAAGAGCACATCACGGCGTTCAACTGGGCTTCGACCCAGGAGATCGACGACATGATGGCCATGGCGCTGCGGATCAATGATTTCCTGTCGGGCCTGTTCTCGGCCGCCGGCATCCGCCTGGTCGACTTCAAGCTGGAATTCGGCCGCTATTACGAGGGCGACATGGTGCGCACTGTGCTGGCTGACGAGATCAGCCCGGACAGTTGCCGCCTGTGGGACATGGACAGCAATGAGAAGATGGACAAGGACCGCTTTCGCCAGGATCTGGGCAATGTCACCGAGGCCTATGCCGAAGTCGCCAAACGCCTGGGCATCATGAAGGAAAGCGGCCAGGCCCCGGCCAAGGACGAGGTCGGCAAGTAGGCTGGCTGCCAGTCATTGAAGAAGGCGCTGCCGGAGGGTGGCGCCTTTTTTGTTGCCCCCACCGCAAGCCTGCCCTGCTGATAATCAGGGCGCGGTCAATTGCGTGAAAGCCCCCTTGGCTTTATGCAGGGCGAAATCCACGTCCAGACAGCGAGTCGAGCCCGTGAAAGCCAAGATCCACGTCTATCTGAAACCCGGTGTTCTTGATCCCCAGGGGGCGGCCGTTGCCGGTGCCCTGCACAATATGGGGTATGACGAAGTCACCGCGGCCCGCCAGGGCAAGCTGATCGAGCTGGACCTGACCGGCGATGACGCCGACACCGCCCGCAAGCGCGTCGACGAGATGTGCAGCAAACTCCTCTCCAACCCGGTGATCGAGAGCTACTCGATCGAGCTGGAATAGAGCGGAGATCCGCCGACATGAAATCTGCCGTCATCGTCTTCCCGGGCTCCAATTGCGATCGTGATGCCCACGACGCGATCGAGAAGGTCACGGGTCACAAGCCGGCCATGGTCTGGCACCAGGAAAGCGACCTGCCCGAGGGCACCGAATTCATCATGGTGCCGGGCGGGTTTTCCTATGGCGACTATCTGCGCTGCGGCGCCATGGCCTCGCGCTCGGCAATCATGCCGGCGATCGTGGCCCATGCCGCGACGGGCGCACCGGTGCTGGGCGTGTGCAATGGCTTCCAGATCCTCACCGAGAGCGGTCTCCTGCCGGGGGCTCTGATGCGCAATGCGGGCCTGAAATTCGTCTGCGAGAAGGCCAAGCTGAAGGTCGAGAACGCCAATACGCGCTTCACCTCGCATTATGAGGGCGGCGCCGAGCTGATCGTGCCGATCGCCCACCATGACGGCAATTACTTTGCCGATGCCGACACGCTCGACCGGATCGAGGGCGAAGGCCAGGTGGTCTTCCGCTATGGCAACAACCCGAACGGCTCGGCTCGCGACATTGCCGGCATCACGAATGAGCAGGGCAATGTCATGGGCATGATGCCCCACCCGGAACGCGCCGTGGACGCCAATCATGGCGGCACGGACGGGCTGAAACTGTTTGAGAGCCTGCTGGGGAGTGCATAGGTGACCTCTGCTGCGGTTTTCGTGATGGCCCTGCTGGCAACCACTTCACACGCTGTCGATGTGTGTGAAGCGCCCTGCACGCTGATCGAAATCGCAGATGACGGCAGCTATAGCGTGACCATGTTGGGGCAGGACAGCCGTTCAACACCCAGCATCAACGCCAATATTGTGGATGGACAGGTCTTCGACATAGACGGCGACGGTTCCGATGAGCGCGTCATCATCGATGATCGTGAATCGGCATTTGGCTCCGTAACCGCTGTGTTTGTTGATATCTCGACGGGCGAACCTTTCATTGCCTTTCAGTGCCAGGCCACGACCGTCGATGCTGTGCAGGAAGAATGCACCAGCTGGTACAACGGCTTGGAAGCGTCACAACTCGCTGACGCGCTGGACCGGGTACACGCATCCACTCGCGTCGAGGGCGCGTTGGATTGGGAAACGCAGTACCTCCTCATTCCCAATATCACCACTCAAAGCTCGATGATGCTGGCTATTCAAGCTGTTGAGCTTGCCCGAGCCCAACGCACAATCACAAACGGATCGACCGAAGCATTAGAAATGCTTCGCGAGGCCTCTCTTTTCCGAGAGCAACGCGCTCTCCGCTTCACTTTTGCGGACTGAACCCATGACCCAATACGCCGAAGGCATCACCGCCGAGATCGTCAAGGAACACGGCATCAATGACGAGGAATATGCTGTCATTCTCGAGCGTCTGGGGCGTGCCCCGAACATGGTCGAGCTGGGCATTTTCTCGGTCATGTGGTCGGAGCATTGTTCCTACAAATCCTCGCGCGCGCATCTGGGCAAATTCCCGACCTCGGGCGAGAAGGTGATCCAGGGGCCGGGCGAGAATGCCGGTGTGATCGATATCGGTGATGGCCAGGCCTGTATCTTCAAGATGGAGAGCCATAACCACCCGTCTTACATCGAGCCCTATCAGGGTGCGGCGACGGGTGTGGGCGGTATCCTGCGCGACGTCTTCACCATGGGCGCGCGCCCGGTGGCGCTGATGAATGCGCTGCGCTTTGGGGCGCCGGACCATGCCAAGACCACGCACCTGGTCTCCGGCGTGGTGGCCGGGATCGGCGGATACGGCAATTGCGTCGGTGTGCCCACAGTGGGCGGCGAGACCAATTTCCACGCCGGCTATAATGGCAATATCCTGGTCAATGCGATGGCCGTCGGCCTCGCGGACACGGACAATATCTTCTATGCGCGCGGCGCCGAGCCGGGCCAGCCGATCGTCTATGTCGGCTCCAAGACCGGACGTGACGGCATCCATGGCGCGACCATGGCTTCGGCCGAGTTCGACGACCAGTCGGAAGAAAAGCGCCCGACCGTGCAGGTGGGTGACCCCTTCGTCGAGAAGAAGCTGATCGAAGCCTGTCTGGAACTGATGGCGACCGATGCAATCGCCGCCATCCAGGACATGGGCGCGGCCGGCCTGACCTCCTCCTCCGTGGAGATGGCGGACAAGGGCGGGATCGGCATCCATCTGGACATGGACAAGGTGCCCCAGCGCGAATCCCACATGACGGCCTATGAAATGATGCTCTCGGAAAGCCAGGAGCGCATGCTGGTCATCATGAAGCCGGGCCGCGAGGACGTCGCCTACGACATCTTCAAGAAATGGGAACTGGACGTCGCGGTGATCGGCGAGACCACGGACAGTGGCCGCATGGTGCTGACGCACAAGGGCGAGACCGTGTGCGACATCCCGGTCGCCCCGCTGGCCGATGATGCGCCGAAATATGAGCGCCCCTATTTCCCGCCGGAAGCGCGCGCCCAGCTCAATGCCAAGGACATCGCCAAGCCGGACCATATGGGCGACATCCTGCTGAAGCTGATGTCCAGCCCGGACATGGCGTCGAAGGCCTGGATCTGGAAACAGTATGACCGCCACGTGATGGCCGATACGGCGGCCTCCTCGGAGGATCCGTCGGACGCCGCCATCGTGCGTGTGCACGGCACCAAGAAGGCCCTGGCCATCACCACGGACTGCACGCCGCGCTATTGCTTTGCCGACCCGTATGAAGGTGGCAAGCAGGCCGTGGCGGAAGCCTGGCGGAACCTCACCGCCACCGGCGCCGATCCGATCGCCATCACCGACTGCCTCAACTTCGGCAATCCGGAACGCGAAGAGATCATGGGCCAGTTCGTCGGCTGTATCGAAGGCATGGCGGAAGCCTGTGATGTGCTCTCCTTCCCGGTCGTGTCGGGCAATGTGAGCCTCTATAACGAGACCAATGGCGTCGCCATTCCGCCGACCCCGGCCGTGGGCGGTGTCGGCCTGATCCCGGACATGGACCAGCGCGCCGGTTTCGGCGGCATGAAGGAGGGCAATATCCTCCTCGTGGTCGGTGAGACGAATGGTGCCATGGGCGCTTCGGTCTATCTCAAGGAGATCGAGGGTCGCGAAGATGGCGGCGCGCCGCTGGTCGACCTCAAGACGGAAAAGCTGCACGGCGATTTCGTCCGCGGCCAGATCCGCGCCGGCCGCCTGACAGCCTGTCACGACCTGTCCGATGGCGGTCTGGCCTGTGGTGCTGCCGACATGGCACTGGCCTCCGATTGCGGCATCAAGCTGGCCCATGAACCGGAATCCACCGTGCCGATGCACGGTTTCCTGTTCGGCGAAGATCAGGCCCGCTACCTGCTCGCGGCGGAGAAGGAAGATGCCATCGCCATCCTGCAGGATGCCAAAGCGGAAGAGGTCCCGGTCCAGGTCGTCGGCCTCGCCGGCGGCACGGCGATCACCGTCAATGGCGCCCATCCGCTGGAACTGGACCGCCTGCGCGCGGCCTGGGAAGGCTGGATGCCCGGTCTGATGGACAAGCTGGTGGAAGCGGCCGAATAGGCCCGGCATCGGGTCTCCGGGCCCGCTTTCATTGCACCGACTTTCGACACACCCTAAGGTCCTGTGTGGATCAGCAACCAAGAGATTGCTGACCACTGCAAAAGGGGAGACGGGTGGCGAATATCGGATCATCGCAGGACGTGCCGAACCGGCGCACGGCCAAGGCCGCGCGCAACGACAACAGGCCTGTGACCGATCCGGCCCCGGTCGATGACGCTACTCTCGCCGCCTTCCTGGAGCAGATCCGGTCTGCGGACAGCTGGAGCGAGGCCGATGCCCGGCTGCGATCCTTCAAACCGCAACTGGATACGCCGACCTTCATCCAGCTTCTGCGCCTCTGCACGGACCAGTTTCCCAAGGCGCACGGTCCGGCCTTCCGCCTCGCGCTTCTGCTCGCGGAACAGGGCGAGGCCGATGCGGCGCGGACCGCCTATGACGATGCCTGCGCTCGCGGCCTGCCCCACACCCAGTCAGACCGCTTTTTCCTGGCGCTTCACTGGACCCGCCGGGACTGGGAAAAGCTCGCCACGCTGACACCGGAGCTGCAGGCCTTTCCCGGGGCGCTTGAGGCAGCCCCCTGGCTGCGCGTGGCCTTCGCGCGATTCATGTGTGGCGAGCTGAGCGGCGGCATCAAGGCGCTGCAGATCCATGCCGAGCTTCATCCCGGTCCGGCCGCACACATTCCGCTGATCACGCGCTGGCTGATCGAAGCCGAGGCCTGCCGCACCGCGCGCCATATGCTGGCTGCGCTGGAGTCGCTGACACCGGACCTGCCGGAGCTGACCGTGGCGGGTCACGCCCTGGACGTGTTCGCCCCCAACACACGCAGGGACCGGCCGATATCCGCCACGCCAGCCCCGGACACCACGCCGGTCGCGGAGGCAGATCCGGACAGGGCCGCAGCCCGGGACTGGGCGCTGAAACTCCTGCGTCCGGAGCGCAAGGCCCCCAAGCACGACCCGCTCGCTCCAGACGAGATGACCCAGCTGGAACAGGCCCTGTGGAGCGCTCTGAAAGGTGAATACGACACCGCCGCCGACGGGCTGACAGCCTTTCTCGACCGGCCCCGCCCGGAAACAGTGACCGGACGGGTCAGCGAGACCCTCGACCTGATCCGTGCCCTCTCGCCCCTGCCCGCGCCCCGGCGCGCCCTGCTGCAGGATCAGCGCGGCGACTGCCTCGTCTCCGAACGCGACCCGTCCGGACGGGTCGCCCTCGTCTTTTCCAGCCTGGCCGACCGCGCAGCCGGCATGCCGGTGCGCTTTCTGGACGGTATCCTGGCCCGTCAGGGCTTCCAGATGATCTTCCTGCGCGATTACAGCCGCTGCGCCTTCACTTGCGGGATCAAGTCACTGGGCGCGACGGCCGACGCAACAGTCGCCGCGCTTCGCGATCTGCTGGCACAGGAAGAGGCCCGCCAGCTTGTCACGATCGGCATGTCCGGCGGCGGCTATGCCAGCCTTCGCTATGGGCTCGCCCTGGGCGCGGACGCCCTGTTCTCCTTTTCTGGCGGCACGGTTGCCCGACCGGCCGACATGCAAGCCCTCGGCGACCAACGGGTACCGGTCGTCGCGCGCCTGACCGAGCGCCGGGCCACCGAGGCCGACTTCACCCGCCCGGTGCGGGAGGTGCTGGCCGAACTGACCGGCGCGCCGCGTCTCAATTTGTATTTCAGCGAAGACAGCCGGGAGGACCGTGCTCACGCCGAGGACCTGGCCGGTTTTGCCACCGTGTGCCTCAACCCGGTCTCAGACCATGGCCGCCATGATGTCTTCACCACCCTGCTGAGCCAGGGCTTCTCCTTCACCGCCCAGCTGGAACCGGAACCCGCGTCATGACTGTCACCCTGTCCGTCCAGCCGGCCTCCCGGCAGCCCACCGATTATCGCCGCGACATGATCGGCCTGCTGCGCCTGGCCCGCAGCCTGCGCACGACCGGCTATGACATTTCCTCGACCTGCAATCTCAATTGCGAGGGCTGTTTCTATTTCTCCGGCGACCGCTCGAACATCCAGGAAGACCGGAGCGAGCTGGGTGATTGGGAGGCCTTCTTCCGGGGCCAGGCCGAGGACGGGATCAACTACGCCTATCTGGCCGGCGCGGAACCCTCCCTGGTGCCCGAGCGCCTGCGCCTGGCCACCCGCCATATCCCCTATGGCATGATCTTTTCGAACGGGACGCGGCGCATTCCCGAGGACATCCGCTATCGCATCCATATTTCCATGTGGGGGGCGGATGAGAGTTCCGGCCTGGCCCGCGGCGCCAATGTGAATGCCAAGGCCCTGCGCAATTATGCCGGGGATGGCCGGGCGCTCTTCGTCTACACGATCCACCGCCGCAATATCGGCGAGATCGAGCAGGCGGTGCAGGCCTGCCACGAGGCCGGGGTCCGGATCACCTTCAACTATTTCAGCGCGACCAGCGATTATCTGAAAAAGCTGCAGGAAGCGGCCTCCAATGATGACGCCTATTTCCGCTTCTCCAATGCCGATGACAATCTGATGCTGGAGGCATCGGACTTCGCGGCAGCGCGCGCCGAGCTGATCCGGCTGATGCAGGCCTACCCGGACACGGTGCTCTATTCACTCGACTATGACCGCTGGGTCACCGGACCGACCAGCCCCTACACGCTGGATGCGGACGGGATTGCCGAGGATTGCTCCTTCCGCACCGATCCCTGGCACCGGCATTTCCAGATCGGCCGTGAGGCCAGTCCGGAAAAGTGCGGCAATCCGAATGTGGATTGCAGCCAGTGCCGCACCTATGCCGCCGGCATGACCTCCTGGACCCGCCATGTCGCTGCCCATGCCCCGGCGGAGAGCGCGAAAGCAGACTGGACGCAGGCTTTCCTGACCTGGAAGGAGATCTTCCTGGGTGACCAGGTTGACCATTTGGCCGTGGCGAAAACCTGACACCCGGTGGCCCTGCGAAAGCTCAGGCTGACGCGTCACCGTCCGGCAAGGAAAACACTTGTTCAACCGGGACGTTGAAGAAGCGGGCCAGCTTCAAGGCGATAATGGTGGACGGCACAAAACGGCCGACCTCGATCGTCGAGATCGTTTTGCGCGAAACTTCGATCGCTTCCGCCAGCTGCGACTGGCTGAGCTGATGTTCGGCCCGTAGAACGCGGATCCGGTTGTTCAGGGCAGCACTCATGCGGTGTCGCAGCCCTCTCCCATGTCTCGTCCAAGCAGGAAGAAACTGGCGGAAAACCCGATTAGAGCGAGGGCAATCAGCGCATCGAGCAGGACCTCGGGCGTGACATTGGCCAGCACAAGGCGGTCCATCGTCGTCAGGATGATCATGCTCATCAGAACAAGGCCGAACGCCGCCAGGCCGGCGCGCTTCAGCACGGTGCCGAAGAAGCTGTCACTTTTCCAGGGACTGACCGTTGTCCCGCCAAACCGGGTCTTGAGGAAGTAGAAGAGAGGCAGGAAGACGAGAAGGACAAGCACCCCACCCACCAGCTGCACAATATCCAGCCAGCTAGCCAAACCGCTGCTGGCGTAAGCTTCTGCAACCTTGAACGCATAGATCAGCGCCACCAGGCCGGTACCGCAAGCCGTAAGCAAAGCCAGACTGTCGCTCGCCTCGGCCCGTGAACTCGGATTGAGAAAAGACATGTTGAACCCCTTGGGTGTCAATTTGATACCCAAGGGTTACATTTGATACCTCAAGGTGTCAATGGCGGTGCTTGACCTGACGCGACGCGGCGTCCGCAATCACGGGCAGACGGACAACTGCCGTGCGCGCGAAATCGACAGAAGCCCGCACAGCATCGACGTAGAAATCCAGCGTCATGTTCTCATAGGTATCGGTCGGCTGGTGGTAGTGGGGATGAAAATCCACGCCGAGATAGATAAAGGGGATACCGACAGCGTGGAACGCGCCACTGTCGGTCAGATTGGTCCAGTCCCCGCCCGGGACACTGGTGGGTTCGTCATAACCCATCGGCATGGAGACAGAGGCGCGGGACGCCACATCTTCGACGATCGGAATCAGCGCCGGATAGTGATAGGTGCCGACCACCCAGAGAAGGCGCTCCTCGGACATGGCGAGCATGTCCAGATTGAGATTGAAGGCGATGTTCTCCAGCGGGACGGGCGGGTTGGCGACAAAGGCGCGGGCGCCCTGCAGGCCTTTTTCCTCGGCATCCACGATGGCGATGATCACGTCATGGTCCGGCGGATTGTGCGTGAAGGCTTCGGCAATGGCGAGCGCACCGGCGACACCGGACGCATTGTCGTCCGCACCGTTCCAAACCTGCCCGCCCCGCATGCCCTCATGGTCATAGTGCGCGGTGACCACCATGGTGCGTTCGCTGCGCATCGTGCCGGGAATGCGGGCCAGGATGTTTACGCCGGTCATTTCGGCGCCGCCATCCCCGCGCGAGGTAAAGGTGAAGCTGTGCTCATAGCTTTCACCGACGGGTTCGATATTCAGCGCCTCGAGACGCTCGATGATATAGGCGCGGGCGCGGGCATTGCCCTCGGTTCCGGTTTCGCGGCCTTCCATGTCATCCGCTGCAAGGACGCGCAGGTCCTCCAGAACCTGGGCCTCATCCAATCCCGGATCGGGCCGGGGCATGGTGGCGCAGGCCGTGGCCCCGAGCGAGGTGGCCAGAACGAAAGACAGAATGATGGAACGCATGGTCACCCCCGATGAAATGAGGGGCGAGAGTGCCATTTTAACCGGCAAAACCCAATGAAATTTCGGTCACTTGTGGCGTCGTCAGAACCATCCGCCCCGGGGGCGGGCCGCCGGCTCGGCTTCCAGTTCGGGCCACAGCGCTTCGGACTGTTCCAGATAGCCGGGAATATCGGCCTCCCAGCGCCGCTGGATGCGCGGCGAGAAATTCATGTAGAGCACGCCATCGACGACGCGGTAGGCCAGCGGGTCGGTTCGCACCTTGCGGCCATCGGCCAGCGCCCAGGCGCAATGCCCGTCATAGGCGGGGACATAGCGCTGCGGATGCGCCAGAAAGGCGTCCCGGTTGGCCTCGCTGGCAAAATACCAGGTCACGCCATTGTAGTCGGCGCGGATATCCGGATCGCCCATCACGGGCGCGTCTTGGGTGTGGTAGGAGACGACATCATACCCGCCGACGGGACGCCCCTCCCCGTCCACGAACTGCTCGCCGGCAAGGGCCGTCGGGGCGAAGAGGATGAAGGCCGCAGCCAGACAGGCGAAGGTCCAAGCCCGGACGCCTCCCCGGACAGGCGCGGATTTGGCAGCAATGACAGTGTTCATGGGCTTTTCCCGAGCGTCGCGGATGATTAGCTTGGCACGATATGAGACCGGGCCCGCCCGGCATTCAAGACAAGGCTCGAACACACCGGCTCACAGTGTGTTGAGCGGACCAGGAGAACGCCATGCCCATGCCCGCCGAGGATATCGTCGCCCTGATCAAGGCCGGAATTCCCGATGCCGAGGTCGAGATGACCGATCTGGCCGGGGATAATGACCACTGGAAGGCCGTCGTCACCTCGCCGAGCTTCAAGGGTCTGCTGCGCGTGAAACAGCACCAGATGGTCTATGCCGCCCTGGGCGAAAAAATGGGCGGTGAGCTGCACGCCCTCGCCCTGGAAACCCGCACGCCGGACGCGTGAGGTGATCGAGGACGCCGCCTTTTCCCGTCTGGGCTTCGGGGTCACCGGCCCCCATGCCGGTCTGGGCCTGTCGCGCAACCGGACCGAAACCCTGATCCGCAAGGCCGTGGAACTGGGGGTGACCCTGTTCGACACGGGACCGGCCTATGGGCGGGGCGAGGCGGAGAAACGGTTGGGCCACGCTCTGAAATCCGTGCCGCGCGACCGCGTCTTTGTCACCACCAAGGCCGGCATCCATCCCGGCAAGAAACGAGACTTCTCGCCCGGCGCCGTGGAAATGTCCTTCAAGGACTCGCTGAGCCGGATGGGCTGCGGGCATATCGATCTTCTCCTGCTCCACGGTCCCTCGGCAGCGGAAATGGATGAGCGCCTGATCCGGCGGCTGCAGGCCTTCAAGGAGCACGGTGTGCTGCGCCATATCGGCGTGTGCGGCCGGGGCGCCGAACTCGACCATGCCATCGGTCTGGACGTGTTCGATGCAATCATGGCCCCGGTCAATGACGGGCTCGACGATGCGGCGCGCAACCGCCTCCGGCGGGCCCGCGAACAGGGTCTCAGCGTGATCGGGATCGAGGTGATGGCCGGCGCCGCCACGGTGGCGCGCCTGCCGCTCACCCGCGGGGATTGGTGGTATGCGGCCCGACGCCTGAAACAGGGCCTTACCGGCACCCGGCCGGATGGTCGCGGACAGCCCGCCCCCGATGCGCTGCACTGGGCGCTGGAAAGCGGTCTGGCCGACGCGCTGGTCTGTCTGACCACGCGCCCCGGAAATCTTGAGACCAATGCCCGCCTGGCCGGATTGCCGGCCTGACCGGCAGTGCCCACTTGAAGAGTGAGGCGCGGCGTCCTAGCTAGGCAGTCAGGATCCAATCAGGAGAAACGCCATGTCGGCCCAGGACACGATCAAGACCACCATCGACACCAATGATGTGGTGCTGTTCATGAAGGGTACGCCGGTCTTCCCGCAGTGCGGGTTTTCCTCGGTCGTGGCCCGCGTTCTGGACCATCTCCAAGTGGATTTCGAGAGCGTCAATGTGCTCGAGGACGACGGTATCCGCCAGGAAATCAAGGAGTTCTCCAACTGGCCGACCATTCCCCAACTCTACATCAAGGGCGAGTTTGTGGGCGGATGCGACATCGTCAAGGAAATGTTCGAGACGGGTGAATTGCAGGCCTATCTGAAAGACAAGGGCCTGATCGCAGCGGCCTGATCCGCCGGGCGACGCCCAGCCCACCACCTGTCCCGTCATGGTCAAGCCAGACCGGAGAAATCCGGCTGGGCGGACTGCGATTGCCCATATCGGAGCAAACCAGCCTGTCCGACTGGCGGCGGCCCGTCCGCGTCCGGGAAGCCGAGCCCGCTGGCTTGCCTTCCCCCCGGCGGTCGTGAAACACAACCCCTATCAAGGGAGACAGGATGGGCCGGCTTATCGCGATTTCGAACCGTACGGCGGCTGACCCGAAGGCGCGCGCCGGAGGTCTGGCCGTCGCCGTCTGGGAATCGCTCAAGGAGACTGGCGGCAGCTGGTTCGGCTGGAGCGGCAATCTGGTCGACGACGTTCCGCGCGGCGCCAATGTCTTCCGCGATGAGGGGGTGGAATTCGTCCTCACCGACCTCACCCATGAGGAACACGAGAATTATTATCTCAACTACGCCAACCGGGTGATCTGGCCGGTCTTCCATTACCGGCTCGACCTGGCCCATTTCAATGGCGAGGCCTTCAAGACCTATTCCGACGTCAATCAGCGCATTGCCGGCATAGTCGCCAACCGTCTGCAGCGTGACGATACGGTCTGGGTGCATGATTATCATTTCCTGCTGATGGGCGATGCCCTGCGCCATGCCGGCTGGGAAGGCCCGACCGGCTTTTTCCTGCACATCCCCTTTCCGCCGCCGGAAATGTTCCGCGCCATTCCCGAGCATCACTGGATTGCCCGGGCGATGTGCGCCTATGACGTGATCGGCTTCCAGTCCTCCCATGACCGCGCCAATTTCGTGCGCTATCTGGTCGACCAGTTCGACGGGGAAGAGCTGGGCGAGGATTTGATCCGCGTCTTCGGATCGACGACACGGGTGGCCGCCTATCCGATCGGGATCGATCCGGACGGGTTCCGCGATGCCGCCCAGACTGCGAAGGCCGACCGGGCTGCGGAACGGATCAGCCGCTTCCTCGGCGACCGGCATCTGGTGATCGGTGTCGACCGGATGGATTATTCCAAGGGGCTGCCACAGCGCTTCGAGGCGGTCGGGCAATTGTTCGACGCCCACCCGGAAATGGACGGCAAGGTCTCGGTGACGCAGATCGCACCGCCCTCGCGCTCCAAGGTGGAAGAATACCAGGAATTGCGGACCCAGCTGGACCAGCTGGCCGGGCGCATCAATGGCGATCACGGCGATCTGGACTGGATTCCGCTGCGCTATCTGGCGCGTTCCTATTCGCGCGAGGAGCTGGCCGGCCTGTTCCGGATCGCCCGGGTCGGACTGGTCACCCCGCTTCGCGACGGGATGAATCTGGTCGCCAAGGAATTCATCATGGCGCAGCCGGAGGAGGATCCCGGCGTGCTGGTCCTGTCCGAATTTGCCGGCGCGGCCGAGCAATTGCGCGATGCGCTGATCGTGAACCCGCACGACAAGTTCAAGGTGGCCGACGCCATCTACCAGGCCCTGACCATGCCGCTGGAAGAGCGCCAGGCCCGTTGGCGCAAGCTCAAGGCCGTGGTGGAGGAACAGGATATCGGCTGGTGGCGCAATCGTTTCCTCAAAGACCTGACCCCTGCCGACTAATCCATGATGATGCTGGAACCGGACATGACAACACACGCCCCGGACGGATTTGCCGCTCCCTTTCCGTTGGACCTGGGCGGGCATGCCCTGTTCCTGGATTTCGACGGCACGCTGGCCGGTCTGCAATCCAATCCTGATACGGTCTTTTTGTCGCCGGAACGGATCAGCCTGTTGCAGTCGCTGGCCGCACGGATGAATTCCGCCCTCGCCGTGGTGAGCGGCCGGGATGTCCGCGATCTGGACCGCCGCATTCCCGGGGATATCTGGCGGGTCGGCGGGCACGGATCCGATATCTGCGCGCCGGGCCAGCGTCCCCGCGCCTACGCGCCGGCCGCGCCGGACAGTCTGCACCGGGCCCTGTTCGAACTGACAAATGAGCATCCGGGGACGCGGCTGGAAGTGAAGGGGCCGGTCCTGGCCCTGCACTACCGGCAGGTGCCCGAGGCGCGTGAAGCCCTGAACCGGAAACTCGGCGAAATCCTGGATCACCAGCCGGGCTATGCACTGCAGGCCGGCAAGATGGTGTTCGAGGCCAAGCCCGACGGCGCCAACAAGGCGCGCGCGATTGCCCGCCTGATGCAGATGCCGCCCTTCCGCGGCCGCAAGCCGGTCATGGTGGGCGATGATGTCACCGATGAGGACGGCATGCGCGAAGCCATCGATCGCGGCGGACGGGCCATCAAGGTCGGTGACGGCAATACGGTGGCCGATGATCGGCTGGCGGATCCGCAACAGGTCTGGGCCTGGCTGGAGGACGCACTGGGATGAGCTCACTGGAACTGGGAATCATCGGCAATGGGACGATTGCCGGGCTGATCGGCGAACTGGGTGAGGTGACCTGGCTCTGCCTGCCGCGGCTGGATGGCGAACCGGTTTTCAATTCGCTGGTCGGGGGATCGGGAGAGTTCTCGGTCGAACTGGTCGGCCAGTGCCGCGCCCGTCAGCGCTATATCCACAACACCGCCGTGCTGGAAACCGAGTTGGAGGCGGAAGACGGTTCCGCCATCCTGATCACGGATTTCGCGCCCCGCTTCATGGACAAGGGCCGCATGTTCCGCCCGGCCTCCATGGTCCGCCGCATCCAGCCGGTCCGGGGCATGCCGCGAATCCGCATCACGCTGCAGGCCAGTTGCCGGGAAGGGGCATGCGACATGCCCCTGCGACGCGGCGTGTCCCATGTCAGCTTCCTGGATGATGAGGCCGGCTTCCGGATCACCACGGATGCGCCGCTCTCCTATGTGATGGACCAGCGTGAATTCGTGCTGGACCACGCCCTGGCCTTCCTGCTGGGACCGGATGAGAGCCTGTCGGACGCGGTCGGCGCCATGGCGCTGGACTGGCAGGAGCGCACTTGCGAGCACTGGGTGTCCTGGACCCGCCGCCTGGCGACACCACCGGAATGGCAGGAGGCGGTGATCCGCGCGGCTATCACGCTCAAACTCTGCGTCTATGAAGAAACCGGCGGCATCGTGGCCGCCCTCACCACCAGCATTCCAGAGCATGCCGACAGCGAACGCAATTGGGATTACCGCTTCTGCTGGCTGCGCGATGCCTATTTCACCGTTACCGCGCTGAACCGCCTGTCGGCCGTCGGCACGCTGGAAACCTATATGGCCTTCCTGCGAAACACGGTGGCCCATACCCAGGGTGGACACATCCAGCCCGTGTTCGGGATCGCGCTGGAAGACGATCTCACCGAGACCATTGCAGAAGCCCTGCCCGGCTATCGCGGCATGGGACCGGTGCGCTTCGGCAATCAGGCCGCCGAACACATCCAGCATGATGTGTACGGACATGTCATTCTGGGGGCGTCACAGGCCTTCTTTGACGAACGCCTGCAATCGAAGGCGGGACAGCTGGAATTCGAACATTTTGAGGTCGTGGGAGAACGGGCCTACGCGGTCTACAACACGCCGGATGCCGGGATCTGGGAGTATCGCGGCCGGGCGCATGTCCACACCTCCTCCGCCATCATGTGCTGGGCGGCCTGCGACCGGCTGGCCAAGATTGCCACGCGCCTGGGTCTTGATGACCGCGCCGACTATTGGAGGCTGCGCGCCAACGAAATCCGCGAAACCGTTCTGCGGGATGCCTGGAATGAGGACCGTCAGGCCTTCACCGGCGCCTTCGGCGGTGAAGCGCTGGACGCCTCTGTCCTGCTGATGGCGGAGATCGGCTTCATCGCGCCAAATGATCCACGCTATGTCGCCACGGTCGACCGGATCGACGAGGAATTGCGCGACGGCTATCACGTGTATCGCTACCGGGTCGCGGATGATTTCGGCAAGCCGAAGACAGCCTTCACGGCCTGCACCTTCTGGCATATCGACGCGCTGGCCCGGATCGGCCGGCTCGACGAGGCCCGCGCCATGTTCGAGGACGTGCTGGCCCACCGCACCCAGCTGGGCATCCTGTCGGAAGACATCGACACGGAGACGGGTGAACTGTGGGGGAATTTCCCGCAGACCTATTCGATGGTCGGCATCATCAATGCCGCCAACCGTCTCTCGGTGAACTGGGAATCCGTGGTCTGACCGCTAGCGGCGCGCCGCCATGATGGTGCGTTCCTCATACCAGTCCCAGGGCCGGTCATCGACCGGGTTGAGAAGCACGACCTCGCCGCCCGTCGGCACGCCCAGCTCCTCGAAGCCGAAGCCGAGTTGCACGCCCCAGGGCACATCATCGCTGCACACGTCCGGCGCCTGGCGCTCCAGGGACACGGTGTAGATGTCCTCGTGATACTGGGTCACCCGCACCAGGAAGTCGGAGCGCAGCGTGCAGCCATTCGTGTCGGCATGGACGATCAGGATGTCGTCCTCGATCACGCGCCAATAGATGATGGATTCAAGATCCGGATCCACGACCGGGGCCTGGCGAAAAGTGCCCGGCACGCGCAGGTCGGAGATCCGGATCGTTGGAAGCGATGGCATGTCCGGCATCGGCGGCAGAGCCGCCAGCATTCCGGAACGCGCCCCCTCACGCGCCGCCATCTCTTCCGCTGTTGAACAGGCGGACACCAGCAGTGCCGCACAGGCGAAAGCACCCCAAACAGCTTTCACACTTGCCCCCTAGAACAGCCCCATACAAGCGCCTGATCGGTCCACTTCAGCCCCGGGTCCGATCAGGGTCCGGGCATGAAAGTCGTCCCTTAACACTTGATCAACCAAGGACTCGTGAGACGCGAGTTGCAGTGCGGAATCTGCCCGCCCTTGAAGCAGGCCTGCTGAGGCTTCTGGCAAACGCCCAGAAAAAAGCCCGCCCCGGCTGACCGGAGCGGGCTTTTCGAAATCGAATATCCCCGAAAATTACGAGGAGTAGAATTCGACCACGAGGTTCGGTTCCATCTGCACCGGATACGGCACTTCAGAGAATTCCGGGATGCGCACGAAGGTGGCCTTCATGGCTTTCGGGTCGAGGTCGATGTAATCCGGGATATCGCGTTCCGGGCTTTCCAGGGCTTCCAGCACCAGGGCCATCGAGCGCGAACGGTCGCGGACTTCGATCACGTCGCCCGGCTTCACGCGGTAGGACGGGATGTTGACCTTCGTGCCGTTCACCTTGACGTGGCCGTGGTTCACGAACTGACGGGCCGCGAACACGGTCGGAACGAATTTGGAACGGTAGACGATGGCGTCCAGACGGCTTTCCAGCAGACCGACCAGGTTTTCCGTGGTCGCGCCCTTGCGGCGGGCCGCTTCGTCATAGGTGCGGCGGAACTGCTTCTCGGTCATGTTGCCGTAATAGCCCTTCAGCTTCTGCTTGGCGCGGAGCTGGAGGCCGAAATCGGACAGCTTGCCCTTGCGGCGCTGGCCGTGCTGGCCGGGGCCGTAGGAGCGGGAATTGACCGGGGACTTCGGACGGCCCCACAGGTTTTCACCCATGCGGCGGTCGATCTTGTACTTCTGAGAATGACGCTTCGACATTCTGGTCTCTCTTTGTAGTCGACGCGGACCGGCAACCCCACGATTGAGATTGCGTTTGCAACGGCGGTGCTCGCATCACCCGTCATGTATTCCCCGGCCCAGGCGCACCTGTTCCGCGGAAAGCGGGGTTTCTACAGGCACAGCAGGGAATGTCAATGCTTGTGGCTGCAGGGACAGCACCCCTGCTTCGTCCCGCTTGCACGCCCTTGCGGCGCGCCGTAGCAAGGCGCCATGCGTATCCTGATTGCTCTTGTCCTGAGTTTGGCTCTGGCCCCCGCCTGGGCGCAACCGTCGCCATCCGCCCGCTCCGCCCTGCAAACAGCCGTCGATGACGCGGTCGCAAGCGGTCAAACGCCCGGCCTGTCCGTCACCGCCATCCTGCCGGATGGCCGGCGCGTGCAGGTGTTTGCCGGCGAATCCAGCCGGCGGGGTCATGCGCCTGTCGATGCGGAAACACGCTTCCTGTCCGGAAGCACCGGCAAGACCATCACGGCCCTGTTGGCGGTCCAGCTGGTCAATGAGGGCGTCCTGTCACTCGACACACCACTCGATGAGCAACTGTCAGGGCAGGACTGGTGGGACGGACTGCGCAACCATGAGAGCCTGACCCTGCGCATGCTGCTCAACCATTCGGCCGGCGTTCCGGACTATCTGGAGGATGTCGGTTTCTTCTTTTCCAGCCGCCTGCGCGGCACGGCGCGCCTCTCCCACGCTGACCTGGTCGGGTTCGTGGCCCGCGATACGCCAAAGGGTGTCCCCGGCGCGCACTATGCCTATTCCGACACGGACTACATCCTGGTCGGACTGGTGATCGAAACGGTCACGGGCGAAGACTTCTATGACCTCGCCCAGACCCGCATCCTGGATCCGCTGGCGCTGACCGCGACAGAGCCCCAACGCGGCCGCGAGTTCGAGCATCTGGCAGACGGCCATGTGGACGGGCTGTTCGGGCTCAGCGCCACGTCGCGTCATGGACGGCTGAACACCTCGCTCGATCATGAGTGGACCGCCGGCGGCTGGGTCACCACGCCGGATGATCTGGTCACGCTCTACCGCGCCTTGGGCGAGGACGGGATGTTCGCAGCGGAAAGCCGGATCATGAGGGCGAACTTCAATGCTTTCCAGCCGGACGGCCCCTCCGGCTACGGGCTGGGAGTGTTCGTGCGGAAAACCGGCGATGGTCATTTCCGCATTGCCCATGGCGGTGATTTCGGCGGGTTCCGGTCAGCAGTCCTTCACGACAGCGCCAGTGGAGTCACGCTGGCAGTCCAGGCCAATTCCAAGGCCTTCGAGGCGCCGGACTTCAATTTCGAATTGCTCGACGTCCTGACGACCCTGGACTGATCCGGGTCAACGCCGAACTAGTCTTCCCGCACCACGCGCGCCTTGCCGCGACCGAGGGCGAGCGCTTTTACCGCGCCGCGGAAAGTGCGGACTTCCTGTTCGGTCCAGCGGCCGCGAATGAAGGCATTGCGCAAATTCTGGGTCATGAGCGGGGTCTTTGAGGGCGGGTAGAAATAGCCGGCCCGTTCCAGCTCGTATTCGAAATGCTCGAACATGCCCTCCAGGTCTTCCCGCCTGGCAATGTCGGAGACAGGCTCGAACTCGGCCGGCGTGCCCTCTTCCGCTTTCCACTCATAGGCAATCACGGCAACAGCCTGGGCCAGATTGAGCGAGGAAAAACTGCGGTCGACCGGCAGGGTGATGATGGCATCGGCCATCGTGACCGCCTCATTGGGCAGGCCGGCCTTTTCACCACCGAACATCACGGCGACACGCTCGCCCGCGGCGATGGCCGCCCGCATGTCCGCCACGGCCTCACGCGCCGTCATGACCGGTTTCTCCATTCCCCTGGGACGGGCCGTGGTGGCATAGATCCGGTTCACATCATGCAGGGCGTCGGAGAGGCGGTATTCGACCCGGGCATTGTCATGCACCGGTGAGCCGGCCGACATGGTGATTGCCTTGTCCTGCGGCCAACCATCCCGTGGATCGACGACGATGAGTTCCGGCAGGCCGAAATTGGCCATCACCCGGCAGGCCGCGCCGATATTCTCGCCCAGCTGGGGCGTGTGGAGAATGAAGGCGGGCGTGTCGGTCATGGCGGGTCCTGCGAGTTGGGCGGCGGTGTGGGCCTGATTTGTTCAACCGGACCCGGCCTGTCCATATCGGTCAGCAGTGTCACCGGTTTCCAGTCTGGAGAGGCTGGAGCAGTAAACACGGGCCGGATGCAGGACAAAACCCTCCAAGGCTTTTTCAGGCCGGGCCTTCCTTGGCGCACCGACCGATGCTAGAGAGCGCCCGAATTTCCGCGCGCGGCGCGCGCACACGCACGTCCGAACGATAATCCGAACAGAAAGCAGAACACCCATGGCGAAGATCAAAGTCGATACCCCGGTCGTCGAGCTCGACGGCGACGAGATGACCCGCATCATCTGGCAGATGATCAAGGACAAGCTGATCCTGCCCTATCTCGACATTGATCTGGAATATTACGACCTCTCCGTCACCAAGCGTGACGAGACGGACGACCAGATCACGGTCGACGCTGCCAACGCGATCAAGAAGTACGGCGTTGGCGTGAAATGCGCCACGATCACGCCGGACGAAGCCCGCGTGGAAGAGTTCGGCCTGAAGAAGATGTGGCGCTCGCCGAACGGCACGATCCGCAACATCCTCGGCGGCGTCGTCTTCCGTGAGCCGATCGTGATTTCCAACATTCCGCGCCTGGTTCCGGGCTGGCAGCAGCCGATGGTGATCGGCCGTCACGCCTTTGGTGACCAGTATCGCGCCACCGACTTCCTGGTCCCGGGCAAGGGCACGCTGACCATGACCTACACGCCGGAAGATGGCGGTGAGCCGGTCGAGTATGAAGTGTTCAAATTCCCGAGCGCCGGTGTGGCCATGGGCATGTACAATCTGGATGACTCCATCCGCGATTTTGCCCGGGCTTCCTTCAATTACGGCCTGCAGCGCGGCTGGCCGGTCTACCTGTCGACCAAGAACACGATCCTGAAAGCCTATGATGGCCGTTTCAAGGACCTGTTCCAGGAAGTCTTCGACGCCGAGTTCAAGGACGCCTTCCAGTCCAAGGGCATCTCCTACGAGCACCGCCTGATCGACGACATGGTTGCAGCCGCCATGAAATGGTCCGGCGGCTTCGTCTGGGCCTGCAAGAACTATGATGGCGACGTGCAGTCCGACACCGTGGCCCAGGGCTTCGGTTCGCTCGGCCTGATGACCTCCGTGCTGATGTCCCCGGACGGCAAGACGGTGGAAGCGGAAGCCGCCCACGGCACCGTGACCCGTCACTATCGCCAGCATCAGCGTGGCGAGCAGACCTCGACCAACTCCATCGCCTCCATCTTCGCCTGGACGCAGGGCCTGACCCATCGCGGCCGCATGGATGGCAATGAAGACCTGCAGAAGTTCGCCAAGACGCTGGAACAGACCATCATCGAGACGGTGGAAGCCGGCTACATGACCAAGGACCTGGCGCTGCTCGTCGGCGACGAACAGGGCTGGCTGTCCACGGAAGGCTTCCTCGACAAGGTCGACGAGAACTTCCAGAAGGCCATGGCCAACTGGGGCTAGTCCGCAAGCGGATCAGCTAAACGCAGACAAGGGGCGGGCCGGCAGGTCCGCCCTTTTTCTTTGCGCTGCAGCATATAGTTTTTGTTCAATACTGCTTGTCACCCCGTGACCGGTTGAGTAGATTCACAGAAGGGACTGCAGGGGCTTCGAGGAAGCTGGAGACGCGTTTCGGGCAACGAGGAACGCCATGCAGGCATGTTACAAATTCGAACCGGTCAACCGGCTCTGCGTGTACCGAATTTCCGGGGCCGTCACGGCCAAGGGGCTGTTGAAGCTGTTCCGGTCGGCCCGTGACGATGCGGGCTGGGCCGAGGAGATGCGCTTCCTGACCGTGTTGGAGAACGCCTCCCTCGCCCACATGGACACGCATGCCATCAATGAGCTCATGATCGGCATGCAGGATGAGTCCCTGGGCCCGCAGAAGCGACCGCAGGCCGCCATTGTGTGCAATGACCAGCTCTCGCGCGGCTTGCTGGCCTTCTGGGTCGCTGCATCCGCCAATCTCCTGGGCACGCAGGAAAAAGTCTTCGATACCGAGGAAGAGGCGCGGAGCTGGCTGGCAGCCGACGAGGCGGTCATTCCCCTGCCCGCGCGATGATCAGACCGGACCGCCCGCCCGCTTCAGGGTGACGAAGGTCTCGGCCTCGATCTGCCAGGCGGCGGCGTCAAAGCGCCATTTGGCGAAGTAGCGGCCGGAATAGCGGATCTGCATCCCATCCATCGACCAGGCCCCGGTCCAGCGTCCGGTCTCAGCCGCCAGACCGCCGCACTCCCCGATCTCGATGCGCGACGGCGTACGGACATAGGCCACATCAGGCATTTGTTCGAAAATGCCCTGCCAGGCCTGCAACTGGGCCTGGCGGCCCTGGATCAGCTGGGCCTCGTCGCCCGGCACCAGGATGACATCTTCGGCAAGGCAAGCCTCAATGGCGCGCAGGGCCCGCGTCTCCAGCGCCTCATTGAAGGCCTGGCGCGCGGACAGGACCGAGCGCGCGGCAAACTTGTCGCCGACGAGCTGGATATCCGATTTGACCTTGCGGGCCATCAGCCGGCCAGGGCGGACTTGATCGCTTCCAGACCGTCCGCGGCCTTCGACCCGTCCGGACCGCCGGCCTGGGCGAAGTCGGGACGGCCACCGCCGCCCTTGCCGCCCACGGCCGCTGAACCGGCCCGCACAAGTTCCACAGCACTGTGCGACCCGACCAGATCATCCGTGACGCCGACCGCCAGGGCGGCCTTGCCATCATTGACGCCGATAAAGGCCGCGATGCCGGAGCCCATCTGGGACTTGGCTTCGTCGATCAGGGCGCGAAGATCCTTGCCGCCCACACCCTCAACCACACGGCCGATGAATTTGACGCCGCCGATCTCTTCCGGCCCGGCCGGTGCGGCACCGCCGCCCCCGCCCATGGCGAGCTGTTTCTTGGCCTCGGCCAGCTGGCGTTCCAGCTTCTTGCGCTCGTCCAGCAGGGAGGCGACACGCGCCGGCAGATCGGACGTGGTCACCTTGAGGATATCGGCCGCCGCGCGGCCATAGCCCATTTGCTGCTCGACATGGCGGCGGGCGCCCTCGCCGGTCAGCGCCTCGATGCGGCGCACGCCCGAGGAGACTGCGCTCTCGGAGACGATCTTGAACAGGGCGATATCGCCGGTGCGCTCGACATGGGTGCCGCCGCACAGCTCGACCGAATAATCCGTATCCACATCGGCCAGATCATGCCCCATGGACAGGACCCGGACCTTGTCGCCGTATTTCTCGCCGAACAGGGCCAGGGCACCGGCCGCGATGGCGGC
Organism: Maricaulis alexandrii; assembly: GCF_005871165.1. Lineage (GTDB taxonomy): Bacteria > Pseudomonadota > Alphaproteobacteria > Caulobacterales > Maricaulaceae > Maricaulis > Maricaulis alexandrii. Next base: position 289,703 of record NZ_SWKP01000006.1, read on the forward strand.
ATCGGGCGTCATGGTCTGCGTGGCCACGCCGGCATTCTGGCGGATCACTTCATTGACCTGGGTCTCGATGGCGGCCAGCTCTTCCGCCGACACGGCCTTGTTATGGCTGAAATCGAAGCGGAGACGGTCCGGACCGACATAGGAACCCTTCTGGGTCACGTGCGGGCCGAGCACATCGCGCAGCGCCTTGTGCACGAGGTGGGTGGCCGAGTGGTTGGACTTGGTCGCGGCACGGCGCTTGGCGTCAACGACCAGCAAGGCGGTATCGCCAGGGACAATTTCCCCAGCCTCCATCACGCCGATATGGGCATGCAGGTCGCCAGCCCGCTTCTGGGTGTCCTCGACCTTGAAGACCGCCCCATTGGTGAAGCGGATCTCGCCGGTATCCCCGCATTGACCGCCGCTTTCGCCATAGAAGGGCGTGCGGTCAAACACCAGCTCACCGGCCTGACCGGCCCCGAGCGCGCCGGCCTCGGCACCACCGGACACGATGGCGACCAAACGTCCCTCATCCTGCGTGCCGTAATAGCCCAGGAACTCGCTGGCCCCGACCTTGTCGCGCACGGAGAACCAGACCGCATCCGGTGCGGCATCGCCCGAGGAGAATTTCTGGGCCCGCGCATCGGCACGCTGCTTGTCCATGGCCTTGTCGAAACCGGCCTCATCCACCGTCATGCCCTTGGCGCGCAGGGCGTCCTGGGTGAGATCGAGTGGGAAGCCATAGGTGTCATAGAGCTTGAAGGCCGTCTCGCCCGGCAGGGCATCGCCTTCCGCCAGACCGGAGGTGGCCTCTTCCAGCAGGCTGAGCCCGCGGCCCAGCGTGCGCTGGAAGCGTTCTTCCTCGACCTTGAGCGTATCCTCGAGCAGGGCACCGGCCCGGACCAGTTCGGGATAGGCGTCACCCATTTCGGTCTGCAGCGCCGAGACCAGCTTCCACATGACCGGCTCGCTGGCACCGAGAAGGTGGGCATGCCGCATGGCCCGGCGCATGATGCGGCGCAGGACATAGCCGCGACCTTCATTGGACGGCGAGACACCGTCCGCCATCATGAAACAGGTGGACCGCAAATGGTCGGCAATGACGCGATGGCTGGCCAGGGCTTCGCCTTCGGCCTTCACGCCCAGCGTGTCCTCACCGGCGCGGATCAGATTGGCGAACAGGTCGACATCATAATTGTTGTGCTTGCCCTGCAGGATGGCGGCGATGCGCTCCAGCCCCATCCCGGTATCGATCGAGGGTTTGGGCAGGTTGATGCGCTCATCCGGACCGAGCTGTTCGAACTGCATGAAGACGAGATTCCAGATCTCGATGAAACGGTCGCCATCCTCGTCCGGGGATCCCGGCGGGCCACCCGCAATCTCGGGACCATGGTCAAAGAAGATTTCCGAACACGGACCGCACGGACCGGTATCGCCCATGGACCAGAAATTGTCCGAGGTGGAGATGCCGATGATTTTCTCGTCGGGCAGGCCGGCAATCTTGCGCCAAAGCGCCCGTGCTTCGTCATCCTCGGAGAAGACCGTAACCAGGAGTTTGTCCTTGGGCAGGGCGAATTCTTTCGTCACCAGCTGCCAGGCATGGCTGATTGCCTCTTCCTTGAAATAGTCGCCAAAGGAAAAATTCCCCAGCATTTCGAAGAAGGTATGGTGACGCGCCGTATAGCCGACATTGTCCAGATCATTGTGCTTGCCGCCGGCCCGCACGCATTTCTGCGAGGAGGTGGCCCGCGGAGTGGCGCGCTTTTCCTTGCCGGTGAAGGCATTCTTGAACGGCACCATGCCCGCATTCACGAAGAGGAGGGTCGGGTCGTCCTGCGGGACGAGCGGAGCCGATTGAACCACTTCGTGCTCATTCTGGGCGAAGTAGTCGAGGAAGGTGGCACGGATGTCGCGCAGGCTGGCCATGGGGTCAGGTCCGTCGGGTTGCTGGTGCGGGCCGGATTGATCCGTCCACGCGAGTAAATTCGGATGACCATATAGAAACGGGTGCCCGGCCTCGCCAAGCACCCGTTTGCAATTCAGCTGCGATTGGGCGGCGGGTCATGTCCTCGCAGACACAGGCCCCGACCGCCAAATCGGACGCGAAGACGTGACCTAGCCGGCGGCGGCCTCATCATCCTCGGCATCCGGGCCGGTCAGCATCTCATCGGCGATCAGGCCGGCATTGGCCCGAACCTTCTGCTCGATTTCGGCCGACACATCCGGATTGGTGAGCAGGAATTGGCGGGCGTTTTCACGACCCTGGCCAATGCGCTCGGAATTATAGGAATACCAGGAGCCGGACTTCTCGATCACATCGCCCTTGACGCCGAGATCGATCAGCTCGCCCATTTTGGAGATACCCTCGCCGTAGAGAATGTCGAATTCGACCTCCCGGAAGGGCGGTGCCACCTTGTTCTTCACGACTTTCACGCGCGTCTGGTTACCGATGACCTCGTCACGGTTCTTGATCGCGCCGATGCGGCGAATATCCAGGCGGACCGAGGAGTAGAATTTCAGCGCATTACCGCCGGTCGTGGTTTCAGGCGAGCCGAACATGACCCCGATCTTCATGCGGATCTGGTTGATGAAGATCACCAGGCAGTTCGACTTGGAGATGGAGGCGGTCAGCTTGCGGAGCGCCTGGCTCATCAGGCGGGCCTGCAGACCCGGCAGGCTGTCGCCCATCTCGCCTTCCAGTTCGGCTCGCGGCGTCAGCGCGGCCACGGAGTCGATCACGAGAATGTCGACCGCCCCGGACCGGACCAGCGTGTCCGCGATCTCCAGAGCCTGCTCACCGGCATCCGGCTGGGAGACGAGGAGTTCGCCCACATCCACACCCAGCTTGCCGGCATAGACCGGGTCCAGCGCGTGTTCGGCATCGACGAAAGCCGCGACACCGCCGGCCTTCTGCGCTTCCGCCACCGTATGCAGGGCGAGTGTGGTCTTGCCCGAACTTTCCGGACCATAAATCTCGATGATGCGGCCCTTCGGCAGGCCGCCAATACCCAGGGCAATATCCAGCCCCAGCGAACCGGTGGAAATCGCTTCGATATCCATGTGCGGACGCTGGCCGAGCTTCATCACGGAGCCCTTGCCGAATGCCTTGTCGATCTGGCTCAACGCGGCCTCAATGGCCTTTTGCTTGTCCGTGTTCACGTCATCTTTCACGAGTCGAATCGCGCCCTTGCTCATAGCCTTCATCCCTTATTTCACGCCCCTGAGGTGCGGGCAACCAAGCTCAGTCGTACTAGTTTTGTTCCCGGAACACAAGCGGAACATTTTATGGTTAACAAAACGGAACAAAATCAGATCACTGCCACGAAACGCCCAGGAAAACCCCCGCATTGATCGCGATGGATTTCGCGCTAGAGTCCTCCGTATGGGACGTATCCGGACTGCCATTATTCCGCGGCTCGCGATTCTCGGCCTGGCCATCGGCCTGGTGCGGTGTGCACCGGCAGAGACCGGCCTGGGGGATGCGAGCCTGGCCGACATCGAAGCGCGCGGCGAACTTGTCGTCCTCACCCTGGACGGCCCCACCACCTATTCCCGGGAGGATGCGGGACCCCAAGGGTATGAAGTGGACCTGGCGACCGCATTCGCCGAGTCCCTCGGGCTGGAGATCCGTTTCGAGACCCGCCGCGATATCGATGCCCTGCTCAGCGCACTGGACCGGGGTGAGGCCCATCTGGCTGCCGCCAATCTCACGGTCACGCCGGCGCGCCGGGCCCGGGTCAATTTCGGCCCGGCTTACAAGGCGGTGACGGAGCAGCTCGTCTGCCGGCGGGGCGGTCCGGCCCCGACGCGGCTGGAGGACCTGCCCGGCACCCGGATCCGGGTGCTGGCCGGATCCAGCTATGAGGAAACACTGGAGGCGATCGGTGAAGCCCTGCCGGAGCTGACCTGGTCAGCCCGCACGGCCGGATCGGCCATGCCCCTGCTGGATTCCGTGGATGCCGGCACGATCGACTGCACGATCGCTGACAGTCACCTGGCCGATTTCGCCCGCCGCCGCCATCCCGAGCTGGTCGTGGCCATGAACCTCACCGAGGAACGCCCCTTGGCCTGGGCGCATTCAGGGGAGGTCGAGGGGCTGCAGGGCGCACTGGCCAGCTGGTTCGCCGAAGCCCATGGCGAAGGCTTCCTTGAAGAGCTGGACACGCGATGGTTCGGCCGTTTCGGCGAGTTCGACTATGTCGACGTCGCCCGTTTCGTGCGCCGCGTGCAGAGCCGCCTGCCTGAATACCGCAATGCTTTCGAGGATGCGGCCGAGAGCCTGCCCTTTGACTGGGAAATGCTGGCGGCCCAGGCCTACCAGGAATCCCATTGGGACCCGGATGCGGTGTCCGCCACCGGAGTCCGCGGCCTGATGATGCTGACCCTCTCGACGGCCGAGCGCGTGGGCATCGAGGACCGGCGGGACCCGTTCCAGTCCATTGAGGGGGGCGCCATCTATCTGGCGGATCTTTATGATCGCGTCCCCGAGGATGTAAGGGGCGAAGACCGGATCTGGTTCACCCTGGCCGCCTACAATATCGGCATGGGCCACATGTATGATGCGCGCGCCCTGGCCGAACGCCTGGGCCGTGACAAGAATTCCTGGGCCGACCTCGCCGCCACCCTGCCCCTGCTCTCGGACCCGCAGTATTACGAGACCCTGCGCTATGGCTATGCCCGGGGCCTGGAACCGGTGCGCTATGTCGAGAAGATCCGCGAATACCGGGCCATGCTGGATGCCCAGGGGCTGTAGGGCCCCGGGCGGCCGGAAAGCGGCGGTGACGCTGTTACCACAACCCGCGCCACCGCCGATCCGCTAGAAGCGCCAGCTGAGGGCCAGGCTTGCGGAATTCCGGTCACCGTCCGCGCGGTCGAAATCACCCTGAAAGCGGGCTTCCACCGACAGGTTGTCACGCGCATCGAAAGCCAGGCCGACCGCGAGGCTGGCAAAGCCGTTCTCGCGTTGCGGGCCCACCACGGCAAAGGCCGAGTCCGGAGCAGAGTGGAGACTCGCCCATCCAGCCCCTTCTCCGGCCGACACGTCCTGTTGCCAGGTCAGCTGGGCATCGGCATGGACTTGCCCGCCGGCAAAGGATTGCCGCGTGGCCGCGCGCGCACCCAGACCGAGGAAAGTCCGGTCATCGCCGCGGGCAGCCATGTCCGCGCCGAGCAGGCTGGTCGTGTCTTCGCGATAGGCATCGATTTCGCTCTCGCCATGCCGCACCGTCAGCACGGGCCCGGCGGCCAACGCCCCCAGATCGAACCCGGCCCCGATATCCAGACCGGCGTGCCAGTCATCCGAGCCGGTTTCGCCGTACAGCGTCTGCACGGCCGCACCGGCGGCCACGGTCCGCGCCAGGTCGAAATCGGCTTGGCTGTAGCCCAGATAGCCCGACCCGTACCAGGGGCCTTCAACAAACCCGCCATAGCCGGTCAGGGCAAAGCCTTCGCCCTCGATCCGCAGGCCGGCGCGCTCCGACGTGTAATCCGTCAGGGTGAGATTGGCCCCGAGCATGCGCCCCGGTGCAATCTCATGATCAAGCCCGACAATCAGGTCGGAGCGGTCCAGATCAGCCCGGCCATTGGGCAGGACGGTATCACCCCAGGCGTACTCGCCAGCGACATAAATTGCGGTACGGTCGTTGATCCCGGGGTCTGTCTCACCGCCATGGATATCGGTCGCCGCCTTCAGGGCCGAGCGAATCCGGCGGTTGTCACGACTGTTTGCCGCGAGCTGATAGCCTTGCAAGCGGGCCGTTTCGAGGCCGCCATGACGTCCGGACTGAAGCAGGACGAGGCGGTTGGCGACCGTGTCACCCAGGCGCCGCGTCAAGTCTTCACCCAGACGGTCCGCCCCGTAGGCATCGCTGGGATTGAGCGATTGCAGGGCCGAGCGGAGTTCACCCGCAGACGGGAGATAGTCCAGGGTCATCGCCAAATCACGCAAGGCTCCGGTCGGCACCTCATCGCCATAGGCCGTCATCAGGGCCGACGCGACGGCGCGTTGCTGGTCGGTCTCGGCGATATCCCCATAATCAGCCCCGACAACGCGCAGGGCGGCGGAGGTCTCGTCACTGACAATGTCGAACCCGATGAAGGGCGAATAGTCTGAGGCCAGAATGTCCAGGTCAAGGAAGGCAATCCCGTCCTGCGCGTTCAGGAAGACGTGCTCTTCATTGCGCAGCGGGGCCGTGTAGAAATTGACGTGGAGATAGCCCTCAAGCCCGGCTTCACCCGTGACATTGAGGTGATTGGTGCCGGTCTCCCCGATCAGGGTCGATAAGGCGCCGTCCATCAGATAATAGTCGCCATCAATGGTCAGGCTGTCGCCCGGCATTCCCCCGGCCCGCAGGCCGGGCGCCATCATGCCGCCGAGCTGGTAGACGCCGAGCGGGGCCAGGATCTCGCCATTGCCGTGAAGGGTCGCATCCAGCGCAAAGAGCTCCAGCGTGTCCAGCACGCCGTCGACCTGGAGAATGGAGTCGACGATCTGGGTATCGCCTTCGAAGTCGTAGAGCGTGCCGGTCTCGCGGACGAAGGTCGTGCCGCCCGTTTGCAGGAATCCGGCCGTATCGAACACGCCGTCGATGACGACATCACCGCCCTCGATCAGTGCGCCATTCCAGTCAAAATAGACCCCGGTCTCTGCGACATAGGTGAGGCCATCCGTCTGGTGAAGCCAGTCGGTCATGAAATCGCCGCGGATTTCCAGCTGGGCACCCGAATTCACCGTGCCGCCGCTGCCGAAGGGCGAGAAGTCGTAGTAGAGCCCGGTCTCACCCACTGTGAAGCGTCCGGACTGGAGTTGCAGGGTCTGACCGATCAGAAACCCATCCACCTGCACCGCCCCGCCGGACAGTCCCAGACCTGTATCGAGGAACAGGCTGCCAGCCTCCTCGATCTCCAGGGTTGCGCCTTCAAAGACATAGACTGCATCGGCATGCTCGTCCTGTTGAACGATCGTCGTGCCGGCAGCATCTAGATGGACTTCATACAGTTCCGGGACGACCTGAAAATCCGTGACGATGACGGTGCCGTCCGGTGCGTCATTCTCGGGGATGTCGCCAACTACCCAATGGGTGTCGTCATGCCAATACCCGTCGCCGGCCAGGGCATGCCGTTCCACGAACGGGTCCAGGCTGTCGATCCAGTCCGCCTCATCGCCATAGAAGCCGGTATCGTCCTCATCGACCTCGGTCCACAACTGGCTGGTCGCCAGGGTGACCAGGGCGAGATTGTTCTCGAAGGTGAAATTGTCGTAGCCGGGGTGCACCGTCACCGACATGGCCGGGAAGGCAATACTGGCGTCCAAGTCATCCAGCAGCACCGTGACAGACGCGACATCCGCGCCCTCGAAACAAACGGCCGAGGTCACGATCTGGCGTCGGTTCACCAGGGTACCCGCGCAATAGAAAGTGCCGCCACCGGTATCCTCGACCAACAATGACACGAATGTGGACTGGGCAGCCGGAGGCGGCGCACCGTCCGGCGCGCCCGCCAGGTCGGCGATGACATCGGTCATGGTCTGGACCGGCAGACGGTGCGGTGTGACCGTCACCGGGGCCTGGCGCGAGCCACAGCCGGGGATGCTGAACAGGCCGCAGAACCAGCTGACGACGTCCCCGCCAGTGTCGCCCTCGTCATCATTCTTGCCTTCATGACCATCGAGAATGGCGCCCAGACCGCTATCGTCGGACGACACCATGTCGGAGGCCGGCCGGCTTTCGGTATGGTCGGACTGGACCTCGATCGTGGTCGTCCGGTCCCAGGGCGCGCGTCCCGGCGTATAGGTGCCAAAATCATCGCGGTTGCAGAAACTATTGGGCTGCAAGCGCTGCGAGCCCCGCGCTTCAGGCGTGTTGGCATCATTGAAGGTGCTGAAGCTCTGGGACACACAGATCCCGTTCGCATCGCTGCCACCCTCGGGGACATACCAGTAGAAATCCCGCCAGAGCCGGTCGCCCTCATCCCAGGTCGTGTAGACCTTGTCGTGATGCTCCGGCGCGTCCACGGGCGAGCTGACGTCCGTCTGCGCCAGGGCCATGGACGGGACCGCCAGGGCGAGCGCCATGGCGACAACAGAGACACTTGATTGAACAGACAAAATACCAGTCCGCATAACTCCCCCCGGTCGATTTCGGAGGAAATTGCCCAAGCTCTCATGGCTTGTCAGTCGGGTGGAATTTGCAGAATGTCCGCAATGCTTGACCGGGCGTTCCGCGAAGGTCAGGCGAGCGTTTCGATCCAGGTTTCATAGCGCCGGTCGCCAACAGGCAGCGACATCAGCATGTTGCGTTGCCTTGTATGGCGCAGCCCCTGCTCTCGCGCCTCCCCCGGTGTCACACCGAAGCGCGCCTTGAAAGCCCGGTTGAACTGGGCCAGTCCGCGATAACCCCAGCGATAGGCGATCTGGGAAATCTGGAGATGGGCGTTGGAGGCTGCGATCAGGTCGGTCAGGCTGCGCTTGAGGCGCAGTTCGCGCACCACCTGCATGACACCGCCTGCCTCGGCAAACAGGCTGTACAGACGGGTGCGTGACAATCCCATCAAGCCAGCCAGGGTGTGCGCGTCCAGATCCGGATCGCCCAAATGGTCGACGATCAGCTTGCGCGCCTGCATCTGCAGGGCCTGGTCGGCCCAGTCCGGCGGATCGGACAGGTCAACCGGCACAGCATTGAAAGCCGCCGCCAACAGTTCGATCAGGGCCCGGCCGGCGGCAACCGCTTCGGCCTGCTCCATGCCACCCCCGACCGCATAGAGCGTCTTCAGGAAATCCGCCAGCAGGCGCCCGGCGCCCTGCGTCGAATCCACGACAAGCCCCTGCACGGCCTCCGGGTGGATGAGGCGCGGCGCCAGCCGGGTCCGCGGCACCATGACGGTGAGCACGTCGAAATCATCATTCACGGAATCCAGCACATCGCCCAGGTCAAAGCTGACGATTGCCCCGCGCGGCCCGCGCAAGGCCCGGCGGCCGACCTGGATATCCACCTGCCCCGCCTCGAACAACTGGAACATGTAATGATCGATGCCGTCAGCGAGAATGCGGGAGACCGGACGGTCGAACTTCTGGGCACCGGTCGTGCAGCGGGTGAACATGATGCCGTCGAGCAGGACGCTCTCCACACGGGCATTGAAATGCCCCGGGTCCAGCGTGTCCGGCAGACGGCTCTCGAACACGACATTGATGCTGTCGCGCCAGGCACTGAACCGGTCACCCGGCGCCAGTCGCGCTGTACTGAACAAGGATGTCTCAACCGAAGACGACACTGAACTTCCCCCACCTCCTTTCAGGATTAGGCGAAATATTCATGTCTTTCCAGAGGCTTCCTTGTTGCTTTGCGCGACTGCCGCGACCTCAGTTCTCTTTGGCGCTGAGCTCTTCCTTCACCTTTTCCGCCAGCTGGGTCAGGGTGAACGGCTTGGGCAGGAAGGAGATTTCCTGTTCCTTGGAGAGCGTGTCGGAGAATTGTTCGGCCGCGTAGCCGGAGATGAAGACGATGCGGGTGTCTTCCAGAAGATGGCGCGCCTTCTCCAGCAGGCCCGGCCCGTCCAGCCCCGGCATGACCACATCGGAAATGACCAGATCGAAGCCCTCTGTCTCGTCCTCGAGGATTTCATAGGCTTCCTCGCCATCGCAGGCTTCCATGACGTCATAGCCCCGCTTGGCCAGCGTCTTGGCCGCGATCTGGCGAACGGCATCCTCGTCCTCGACCAGAAGGATGCGGCCCCGGCCGGACAGGTCTTCCGGTGCCTTCTCAACCGTCTTTTCGACCTCGGCCTGCTTCAGCTCGACGGTCTCTTCCTCGGTCGGCTGATGGCCCGGCAGATAGATGGTGAAGGTTGTGCCCTTGCCCACTTCACTGTCCGCGAACAGGAAGCCGCCGGACTGTTTGACGATGCCGTAGACGGTCGCCAGACCCAGACCGGTGCCCTTGCCGGCCTCCTTGGTGGTGAAGAAGGGTTCGAAAATCTTCTCCAGCGTCGCCTTGTCCATGCCATGGCCCTCATCGGTCACGGCGATGGCGAGCCAATCGCCTTCGCGCGGATTGGGGGCGCCGGCATTGCGCACGACTTCGTCGGACACTTTGGCGGTCTTCACCACCAGGGAGCCACCGCCCTGGTCGCGCATGGCGTCGCGGGCGTTGGCGGCCAGATTGATGATGGCGGTTTCCAATTGGCCCTTGTCAGCCTTGATCATCGGCAGGTCGCGGCCATGGACGATATCCAGCCGCACCGTCTCCTCGACGATCTGGCGCAGCAGGACCGACACATCCGAGAGAAGATCGCCGATATCCAGCGTTTCCATGCGGAAAGTCTGCTTGCGCGAGAAGGCGAGCAGTTTGCGCACCAGGCCCGCGGCCCGGGCCACGGTCTGGTTGATCGACTGAAGCTCGGAATAGTCCGGATCCCCGACCGGGTGACGGTTCAGGAGTTCGTCGCAATTGAGGCGGACGGCGGTGAGCAGATTGTTGAAGTCGTGGGCCACGCCCCCGGCCAGCTGGCCGACCGCCTGCATCTTGTTGGATTGGGAGAACTGGCGCTCCAGCTCTTTCCAGGCCGTGACGTCAATGACATAGGCAACACGCTTGCCGCCACGGGCCGGCGCAAAGGCCAGGTGGGCATAGACCGGGGTTTCACCGCTTTCGAGGCGGGCTTCGGCGGGTTCGCCACTGCCGGCCATGGCGGCCGCAAACGCCTCGTCCGGCGAGCGACCATCATCCCAATTGAACAGGTCGCAGAATTTGATGCCGGGAATGGCCTTGCCGCCGGTCAGCTGGACCAGGGCGGGATTCACATCCTCGATGATGGCGGTTTCCGGATCGGCGCCGTCCAAGCGCACCACGCCGAAGGGCGCATTGGCGAACATGTCGTCCAGCGTCCGGCCCGTCGTCTGCGGCGCATCGGCGGCCATGGCCTGGCTGACACCCGGCGGCGTGCCGGTGGCGGACAGGCCATACATGACGACCCGGCCCATGCCGCTATCGCCCGGCGTCCATTCCACAGCCAGCGTGACCGGGCTCTCGATCCCGTCGCGCGCCTTCAGCCGCGCATCGATCCGGGCCACGCCCTCGCCACCGCGGGATTGCTGAACCGCCTTGGCGCCGTCACCGGCCAAAATGTCCTTGAGCGGCGGGAAGGGCATGCCTTCGCCCAGGCCAAGCCAGTCGCGGAAGGTGGCATTGCCATTCGCGATCTCGCCATTGACGCGCAGGGAGAAAAGACCGACCGGCGCATGCAGGCACCAGTCCGCAAGCGCCAGGGCCGAGCCGGCATCACGCGGTGCGGAATCCTTGAGGCGCCAGAGGATGAGACCGCCCTCTTGCGGGCTGGCCTCCAGGTGGAAGCGCTCCACCCGCCCCTCGCCCATGTCGAGCGGCGGCAGGAGTTCACAAGCGCCCTCCCCGCGGGCCGCAGCCCGGGCCAGACGATAGACCACGCCATCGCCGCCGCCGGAACTGGCCCAGATCCGATCGATCGTCGGCAGGCCGAAACTCTGGCCGAACCCACCGGTCTGGCGGGCAAGACTCTGATAGGCTTGGTTGGCCCAGCGAGGGCCGCCGCGCTGATCGGTGATCAGGACAGGCTCGCTGAGCGTATCCAGTGCCTGGAAGGCGAGCTGATTGGCCGTCGGCGCCCGATTGCTCTCCACCTTGCGACGCATATTGCGGCCCGCCGTTTCGCCCGCGGCGATCGCGTAGAGCACAAGGAAGCCCACAGCCGCCAGGCCGGACAGGTAGACAAAACCCTGCCAGCCATCCGCGCCAGCCGCCAGCACGGCGGCACCGAAGGCGATCACGGCAATGACCCCGCAGACCCAGAAGGCCACTTTGCCGATCGGGCGTGACCAGAGGGATTTACGGGGTTTCGGATCGGGGGCGGCAGTCTCGGCCATGGCGACGCTCCGGGCGCGAATCAGAAGAGTTCGGACACAGCTTACTCGCTCGGGCGGTACCGCGCGCGTTGTCCCTGTGCCAGCGAGAGGACGTAGCCGATCACCTTGGCCACGGCCTGGAAGTGGTCGGTCGGAATTTCAGCATCCAGATCCGCCGTCGCCCACAGTGCCCGCGCCAGCGGCGGGTCCTCGACGATCGGCACGCTGTGCTCACTGGCCAGCTCCCGGATGCGCAGGGCCACCTCATCGACGCCCTTGGCCACACAGACCGGGGCCGGGGTCTCGCCCTGCTCGTAGTACAGTGCGATGGCATAGTGGGTCGGGTTGGTGACGACCACCGTCGCATCGGGCACCTGGGTCATCATCCGCTTCTGGGCCCGCTCCTGGCGAAGCTGACGCAGCTTGGCGCGGACCATCGGGTCGCCTTCGGACTGTTTCAGCTCGTCCTTGACCTCACGGCGCGACATGCGGTTGCGCTTCATGAAGCTTTGGCGCTGGAAGATGTAGTCGAGGCCGGCGATGATCGCGTAGACGATCAGCGAGGCCATCAGGAGTTCGATGGCCGACTGCTTGATGATGCCCAGCACATGGGCCAGGTCCAGCGCCGGCAGGCCGGCCAGGATTTCACGTTTGGGATAAAGCACCAGGAAGGCCGCCGCCGCGACCAGGGCCATCTTGCCCAGCCCCTTGAGAAAGTTGGCCAGGCCCTGGGGCCCGAAATTCCGCTTGAACCCGTCGATCGGGTTCAGCTTGGAGAGTTTCGGCTGGATCTTCTCGGTGGTGAACAGCATGCCCTGCTGGACATAGTGACCCGCAAATCCGGCCACCGCGAGGAAGAGGACGGGCAGTCCAACTACGGCAGCCACTTCCCAGGCCGTGCTCTGCATCATCTGCATCATGCCATTGGGATCGACCGAGAAATTATGGGCTTCGGAAAAAAAGATCTCCAGATCGGCCGCCATCACCCGCGCGACGGTCGGGAAGACAAAGGCCAGAAGGGCCAGGCCCGTCGCCAGAATGAACCAGCCCGGAATCTCCTGGGATTTGGCGACATCGCCTTTCTCGCGCGCGTCATCCAGCCGCCGCTGTGTCGGTTCCTCTGTTTTCTGGGAGTCGTCTTCGCCTTCAGCCACAGCGCGCTCCCTAGTTCATATCCAGCGCGAAGCGCTGCATGCGCTCCAGCCAGACCGCGCTCATCGCACCGAGCGAGATCGCGAGAATGAAAAGACCGATCATGATGTTGGACGGCATGGCGATGAAGAAGATCTGTGCCTGCGGCATCAGGCGCGAGAGCACGCCGAGCGCCAGGTAGAAAGTCAGACCGAACACGATGAGCGGCGCGGCCAGTTGCACGCCGATCCGGAAGGCGTCGACGAAGGCATTGAGCGCCCATTGCGCCGCATCGCCCAGATCCGGCACCTGGCCGACATCGAAGACGGCATAGGAGTTCACGGTCGTCTGCAACAGCATGTGGTGCGTATTGGTCGCGAACAGGAGCAGGAGAAAAGTCAGATTGAGGAAGGTCGCGATCAAGGCACCCTGCTGGCCCTGGGACGGGTCGAAGCTCTGCGCCATGGCCAGCGAGGTCTGCATGCCAATGACCTGACCGGCAATCGCCGCCGCCGCCATGAAGATCCGCGCCACGGCGCCGATCATCAGGCCGATAATGACCTCCCCCATGACCAGGCCGGCCATGGCCAGCGGCTGGGCCGGCATGGCGGGCAGGTTCGGCGCCACCAGCGGACCGAGGATGAGACAGGTCAGTAGCGCAAAGGCCAGGCGGATCCGCACCGGGATGGACGGCTCGCCGAAACCCGGCAGTAGCATCAGGATCGCCCCGATCCGGGCAAATACCATTCCGGCCGCAAAGATGAGCTCGGGTGCCTGCGGGATCATGGCGTGGAGATCCGGTCGAAAATGATGGTCATGAAGCCCGACATGAGGGCGCCCATCAGCGGCAGGAAAATCAGCAATGCAATGAAGATGGCGATGATCTTCGGCACGAAGACCAGGGTCATTTCCTGCACCTGGGTGAGCGCCTGGAACAAGGCAATCGTCACCCCGACCGCCAGTCCGACCAGCATGATCGGGGCGGACATGGCCAGCATCAACCAGATGGCTTCGCGGGCAAAATCGAGGACTTCAGCGCCTGTCACGGGTCTCGCCTCACTTTCTGCGGGGAGAATCGGTCTTACGGTTAATTATGTTTACGGATGCGTGTTCCGCGTTAAGAAAGAGTCAATTCTGGTAAACGTTCGGGAGTCATCCATTATGCGCCTTCGCCGCTTTCTCATTGGTACGTCGAGCCTGGCCCTGCTGGCCGCCTGCAGCCCCGCCGACGAAGCCGCGGCTCCGGTCGAGCAGGTCGAGAACGCTGCCCAGCCGGCGGCCGAGACCGCCAGCGAACAGACCGAGACCGAACGCCTCTACGCCTGGTTCGACGAACAGTTCAACGCGGAGATGGAGCGCTCCCCGATCAGCAAGACCTATCTGGGCATGCTGGACGATCTGGAAGCCTATGGTGAATGGGATGATCCGTCCGAACAGGCCTTCATGGACAGCCTGGCCCGCAGCGCCGAACGCCTGCGCTACATGCGCGAAAACTTCGATTTCGATGCGCTGACCCCGGAAGCCCAGGTTTCCTATCGCTTCGCCGAGTTCATCGAGACCAACACGGCCGAACAGGGCGAGTTCTGGGATCACGGCTACATCTTCACCCAGTTCTTCGGCCCGCACACCCAGCTGCCGACCACGATGATCGGCTATCACCGCATCGACACTGTCGAGCATGCCGAAGCCTATATTTCCCGCCTGAACGGGCTGGGCGACGTGCTCAACACGCGGACGGCCCAGGCCGATGAGCGCGCCCAGGCCGGCGTACTGGCTCCGGCCTTCGCCTATCCGATCGTGATCAGCGCCGCCGAGCGCTTCATTACCGGTGCCCCGTTTGACGATAGTGGCGAGGACAGCCCGCTGCTGGCCGACTTCCGCGGCAAGGTCGACGCGCTGGACATCGAGCAAGCTGAAAAGGATGCGCTGATCGCGCAGGCCGAAGAGGCCCTGCTGACCTCGGTCGGTCCGGCCTACACGCAGCTGATCGCGACCATGGAAAGCCATGCCGAGATGGCCGATGGCCGCATTGAAGGTGTCTGGTCGCTGCCGGAAGGTGAGTCCTTCTACCAGACCCAGGTCAACAACTACACGACCCGCTATGACATGACCGCCGACCAGATCCACCAGATCGGTCTGGACGAGGTCGAACGCATTCATGGCGAAATGCGCGAGATCATGGAAGAGGTGAATTTCGAAGGCTCGCTGCAGGACTTCTTCGCCTATCTGCGCGAGGACGACCAGTTCTACTATCCCGATACCGAGGAAGGCCGTCAGCGCTATCTCGATGAAGCCACCGCCATGGTGGAGCACATCATGGAGATCGCACCGCAATACTTCGACACCCTGCCGCGCGCCGACCTGGAAGTCCGCGCGGTGGAGGAATACCGGATCGAGACCGCGACCGGCGCCTTCTATGAACAAGGCGCGCTCGATGGCAGCCGTCCCGGCGCCTATTACGTCAACCTGGCCAATATGCGGGACAATCCCACCTATCTGATGGAGACCCTCTCCTATCACGAGGGCGCCCCGGGCCACCATTTCCAGATCGCCCTCGCCCAGGAACTGACCGGCGTGCCGATGTTCCAACGCTTGCAGGGCTATTCGGCCTTCTGGGAAGGCTGGGGCCTCTATGCCGAAAACCTCGGCAAGACGATGGGCGGCTTCACCGATCCCTACCAGGACTTCGGCCGCCTTTCCTATGAGGTCTTCCGGGCGGCCCGCCTGGTGGTCGATACCGGCGTGCACTCCCAGCAATGGACCGAGGAAGAGGCCGTCCAGTACATGCTGGCCAACACCCCGATGCCGGAAGGCGATATCCGCAATGAAGTGCGCCGCTACATGGTGTGGCCGGGCCAGGCCCTGTCCTACAAGATCGGCATGCTGACCATTCTCGACCTGCGCCAGCGGGCCATGGATGCCCTGGGTGACGACTTCACCTATGGCGCCTTCCACGATGTGGTCCTGACCAATGGGTCCGTGCCGCTCACCCTGCTGGAACAGCAGGTGGATGCCTGGATCGCGGAAACGCTGGCAGCCCGGGAAACCGAGCAATAACCGTCTTGCACATTTGACAGGCCAGCCCTGCTAAAGGGTATCCTGCCAGACTATATCAGGAGGACAGCCGCTGCCGGCCGGTAGCGGCTGCCGTCCGTTCTGAGGCGCTCGACCTGTGGGAGGAGAGAGCGCCGGGTGGGGAGACCGAAAATGATCCGATCCGTACGCACGCCGCTGGCCGTGTCGATGCTGGCCCTAGTGGCCGCCTGTTCGCAGCCGGAAGCCGGCAACACGAACGCGCCTGAAGCCCCGATCAGCGAGGCCCAGCGCCCGGTCGAACAGACCGAGACCGAGCAGCTCTATGCCTGGTTCAACCTGTTGTTCGAAGCCGACCTGTCGCGCTCGCCCCAGGGCATGACCTCGTTGGGACGGCTGGACGATCTGGAGGCCTATGGCCAGTGGGATGATGTGTCCGACGCCGCAGCCCAGGCCGACCAGCAACGCCGGATCGACCGCCTCGCCCATCTCCATGACGCCTTCAATTTCGAAGCGCTCGACGAGCAGGGCCAGGTCTCCTACCGGGTGTTCGAGTATCTGCAGGAAACCGGAATTCGCCAGTACGAGTTTCGCGACCAGACGTATGTCTTTACGCAGATGTTCGGCCCGCACACCGGCATGCCGACCTTCCTGATCAATACCCATCGGGTCGACAATACCGACCATGCCGAGGCCTATATCTCGCGACTGGCCGGCTTCAGCGACGTGTTCGACACGCTGATCGAACGGGCGGACACGCGGGCAGAGGCCGGCGTCATGCCGCCGCGCTTCGCCTTCGACTATCTGATCGGCAATACACGCGCCGTGATTACCGGCGCGCCGTTCGATGACAGCGAGACCGACAGCCCGCTGCTCGCGGATTTTCGTGCCAAGGTGAATGCGCTGGAGATCGACCAGGCCGCCAAGGATGACCTGATCGCCCGCGCGATCCAGGTCATGCAGACGCAGACCGGCCCGGCCTATGAGCGCCTGATCGCGATGTTCGAACGCCACCAGGAAATGTCCGACACCCGCGACGGGGCCTGGAAGCTGCCGCGCGGCGAAGCCTATTACCAGAGCCAGCTGGCCGGTTTCACCACCATGCCCGACCTTTCCCCCCAGGAGATCCACGATATCGGCCTGTCCGAGATCGAGCGCATCCATGGCGAGATGCGCGGCATCATGGAGCAGGTCGGATTCGAGGGAACGCTGGGCGAATTCTTCGAATTCATGCGGACCGATGAGCAGTTCTACTATCCCAATACCCCGGAAGGCCGTGAGCGCTATCTCAACGAGGTGGATGCCGTGTTCGACCGGGTGCGGGATGTCATTCCGGACTATTTCGACACCACACCGCAGGCGCCGATGGTCGTGCGTGAAGTGGAGGCCTTCCGCGCCGCCGGTTCACCAACCGCCTTCTACAATTCACCGGCGATGGACGGGTCCCGCCCCGGAATCTACTACGCCAACACGTCGAACATGCGGAACCTGCCGACCTACCAGATGGAGACCCTCGCCTATCATGAGGGCATTCCCGGTCACCATTTCCAACTCGCCCTGACCCAGGAGCTGGAAGGCCAGCCCATGTTCCAGCGCCAGCTCTACCTGTCCGCCTTCGGCGAAGGCTGGGCGCTCTATGCAGAGAGCTTGGGCAAGGATATGGGCCTTTTCACCGACCCGTATCAGGACTTCGGCCGCCTCGCCTACGAGCTGTGGCGCGCCGGCCGCCTGGTGGTCGATACCGGCATCCACGCCCTGCGCTGGAGCCGCGAGGACGCCATCGAATACCTGCTGGAGAACACCTCCTTCACCGAGGAGGAAGTCACGCGGGAAGTCGAGCGCTACATCGTCTGGCCGGGCCAGGCGACCTCCTACAAGATCGGCCAGATGCGGATCCGCGATCTGCGCGACTATGCCCAGGCCGAACTGGGCGAGGCTTTCGACTGGGGTGAGTTCCATGATGTCGTGCTGACAAATGGCTCCCTGCCGCTGCCGGTCCTGACCGAGCTGGTCAATGATTATGTCGCGGCCAACCGGCCGCAGGGTTCCGAGTAAAGGGGAAAACGATGTCCAAATTCACACCCGCCTCCTGGCTGGCCGGGGTTTCCGCCCTGGCGCTGCTGGCCGCTTGCTCGCCCACCGGTGATGAGGGCGAGGATGTCGCCCCGACGACGTCGTCCGAGACATCTGCAGAAGCTTCGGCTGCCGTAACGGATGCGGCCGAGGCCGCAGAGACGGAAAGCGACCGCCTGAACGCCTGGTTCGACCAGGTCTTCGAGGAAGGGCTCAACCGATATCCGCAATTCCAGACCTATCTCGGCCGCAAGACGAATTACGGCGCCTGGAACGACAATTCGCCGGCCTTCCAGGAAGAGACCTACCGGATCGGCCAGGACAATCTGGCCTATATGCGGGCCAATTTCGATTACGACGCGCTGGACGAAAACGCCCAGCTGTCCTGGCGCCTGTTCGAGTATGATGCGGAACGCGACGCACAGTCCTGGCGCTGGCGTGACCATGGCTACACCTTCACGCCGCGCTCCGGTCCGCACATGAACACGCCGACCTTCCTGATCAACAATCACCGGGTCGACACGCTGGACGATGCCGAGGCCTATATCGAGCGCCTCAACGGCATGGGCGATTATCTCGACCAGGCCATCGCGAACTCCCGCCGTTCCTTCGAACTGGGCGTGTTCACCCCGCTGTGGACCTATGCCCCGATGATCGAGACCTCGCAGAACGTCATCACGGGTGCGCCCTTTGATGACAGCGGCGAGGACAGCCCGCTGATGGCGGACTTCCGCGGCAAGGTCGAGGCGCTGGAGCTGGATCCGGCCGAGGCGGAACGCCTGATCGGTGAAGCCGAGACGGCGCTCACCGCAGTCGTCGAGCCGGCCTATCAGCGCATCATCGCCCTGTTCGAGGAACAGGCTGCGCAAGCCACCGAGGATGACGGCATCTGGAAGCATCCCGATGGCGGCGAGTACTACAACCATCTGCTCAACGGCTATACGACGATGGACCTCTCCGCCGAGGAGATCCACCAGCTCGGCCTGCAGGAAGTCGCCCGCATCCATGACGAAATGCGCGCCATCATGGACCAGGTCGGTTTCGAGGGCTCACTGCAGGACTTCTTCGAGTTCATGCGCACGGACGAGCAATTCTACTACCCGAACACGGATGAGGGACGTGACGCCTATCTGGCCGACGCGACCGCGCTGATCGACACGATGCGCGAGACCCTGCCGCAAATGTTCAACACCTTCCCGGAAGCCGATCTGGTCGTGCGCCGCGTCGAACCCTTCCGCGAGGCGTCCGCCGGCAAGGCCTTCTACCAGCGCCCGGCCCCGAACGGCTCGCGCCCGGGTGTGTACTACGCCAATCTGCGCGACATGGCCGACATGCCGACCTACCAGATGGAAGCCCTCGCCTATCATGAAGGCCTTCCGGGTCACCACATGCAGCTGGCCATCATGCAGGAGCTGCAGGACGTGCCGGCCTTCCGCCGCTTCGGCGGTTACACGGCCTATACCGAAGGCTGGGGTCTCTACACGGAATACCTGCCGGTCGAGTACGGCTTCTATTCCGACCCGTATTCGGACTTCGGCCGTCTGGCGATGGAGCTGTGGCGGGCCTGCCGCCTCGTCGTGGACACCGGCCTGCACTATCACCAGTGGGACCGCGAGCAGGCGGTCCAGTACCTGCTGGAGAACACGCCGAACCCGGAAGGTGACAGCCGCAATGCGATCGACCGCTACATCGTTTATCCGGGCCAGGCGACGGCCTACAAGGTGGGCATGCTGGAAATCCTGCGGCTGCGCGGGATGGCGGAAGAGGCCCTCGGCGAGGCCTATGACATCCGCGACTTCCACGATGTCGTCCTGACCCAGGGCGCCATGCCGATGGCGGTGCTGGAGGAACAGGTCCAGGCCTGGATCGAGGAAGAGACCGGGTCGGAGCAATAAGCCGGACCCAGCGCATGAAAAAGGCCCCGCAAGCGGGGCCTTTTTTGTGTCCGAACGGTACCGAAACAATCAGATCGGCATGCGCAGGATTTCCTGGTAGGCGCGGACCACCTCGTCGCGGACGGCGACGACGGTTTCCAGCGAGATCTCGGCGGCAGAGACGGCCGTCACCACGTCGAGCAATTCAGCTTCACCGGCAGCAGCGGCCGCAGACATCTGTTCGGCATTGGCCACGGCACCGGTCGTATCGGCAATGGCACTGGTGACCATATTCCCGAAATCGAGCCCGGAGGTCGGTTCGGGCTGAGTCCCCATATTGGATTGCTGGGCGGCACGGACCGCGGCCTGGTAGGCCTGGACGGCGGCAAGATCAGCCATGTCTAACTATCCTCGTTTCTCAAGGCGGCGCGCGCGTTCTAGCGGCGCAGCAGGTCCAGCGTGCTTTGCTGCATGCGGCGCGAATTCTCGATCATGTTGAGATTGGCCTCATAGGTGCGCATCGCTTCACGCATATCCATCATCTCGACCAGCATCTGCACATTCGATGTGCTGACATAGCCTTCCGCATTGGCCGCCGGGTGACCGGGGTCGTATTCCAGTGTGAACTCGCTCTCGTCCGGCGCGACATCGGTCATGCGGACCATGTTGAGCCCGGTGGCGCGGTCCAGCTCGGCCTCGAAAACCGGGATCTGGCGGCGATAGGGATCACCGCCCGGTTCCCGCGCCGTCGATTCGGCGTTGGCGATGTTTTCCGAAATGATGCGCATGCGCGCAGCCTGCGCCCGGAGGCCGGCTGCAGAGATCGACATGGAGTCGTTTGCGTCACCCATTTTGAGTCACCTTCCTATCGGGCCACCGGACGGATCGCCGTCCGGATGAGCCCCAGATTCTTCTGGTAGAGGGTCAGTGCGGTTTCGTACTGCATGCGGACTTCCTGGGCACGAACCATCTGTTCTTCCAGGACGACCGAATTGCCATTGATCGTGGTTTCAGAGTCCGGCGCATCCTGGCTGCTCCAGGAGCGGGACGCCGAGCCACCGCCCGATCCGGACATGTGACCGGCCTCGGCGGTTTCCAGACGCACGCCCGATGTTCCGCCAGCGACGCCCTGGCCGCGCAGCTGACGCTGCAGCGCGCTCTGGAAGTCGGCGACGTCGAGGTCCTTGGCCGTGTAGCCAGGCGTATTCGCATGAGCGACGTTTTCCGAGATCACACGCTGGCGCTCGGCATTGAAGCTCATCGATTGGCGAAGCATGGCCAGGACGGACACGTCATCGGGTCGCATGCGCGAATCCCCTTCTCTACGTCTTAACGAACCTGCTCCCGCACAGTTAATGCCGCCTTAACCGCATCACCCCACACCGGGGTAATCTCTTATGAGGCAGGGTCTTCCATGACCGAGATCGACTGGACGCATTATTTCTTCGCCATCGCCATCCTGGCCATGCTGCTGGGCGGGCTGGGCCTGTTCTCCCATGCCGTCAGAAAAGGCTGGATTCTCCAGAACATGACCGGTTTGCGCGCCCTCACCCAGGGCCATCGCCGGCGCTTGGCGTTGAAGGAAACCCTGGTCATCGATCCGCGCCGCCGTCTGGTGATTCTCCAGGCCGATGACATGGAGCATGTCGTGCTCCTCGGCGCCGAAGCGGAAACCATCCTGTCCAGCCAGGCCGCACCGGCCGAACCCGCCGAACTGCAGGAGACGGCATCATGAAGAAGGGCTTCTGGACCTGTGCGGTTCTCTTCCTTCTGGGCCTGCTCACGCTGGCCGGGGCCGGCGTGGCCGACGCACAGAGCATTACCATCGATACCGGCACCCAGGGCGAGCTGACCGAGCGCGTCCTGCAGCTGGTCGCCCTGCTCACCGTCCTCTCCCTGGCCCCGTCGATCATCATCATGACGACGAGTTTCGTGCGGATCATCGTGGTGCTTTCCCTGCTGCGCACCGGTCTGGGCTTGCAGCAGAGTCCGCCGAACGCCGTCCTGGTCTCGCTGGCCATCTTCCTGACCGGCTTCATCATGGCGCCGGTCTTCACCCAGTCCTATGACGAAGGGATCCAGCCCCTGCTGGAGGAAGAGATCGAGCTTACCGAAGCCTTCGACCGCTCAACGGCACCGCTGAAAACCTTCATGCTCGCCCACACGCGCGAGGATGATCTGGCCCTGTTCATCGAAATGTCCGAACAGCCGCTGCCGGACAGCCCGGAAGCCACGTCGTTCTGGATCGTCGCGCCCGCCTTCATGATCTCCGAACTGCGGCGGGCCTTCGAGATCGGCTTCCTGCTCTTCATCCCCTTCCTGATCATCGACCTGGTGGTCGCCTCAATCCTCATGTCCATGGGCATGATGATGCTGCCACCGATCGTGATCTCACTCCCGTTCAAGCTGATCTTCTTCGTCCTCGTCGATGGCTGGCGGCTCGTGACGGGGTCCCTGATGCAGAGCTTCGGGACGATCGGGCCGGCCAGCGGCTGACCTCAGTCCCCGCCGACCAGCCAGGCGTTTGCCGCGCCGATCTTGTCATCGTCGAAGACCCGTACCGGCATGGGCATGAAGATCGACACGCCGGTCACCATGGCGGAGATGGCCGCATTGTCTGTCACCACGGCAATACGCGAGATATCCGTCATGTGCTGGAGGCCGACCCGCGCATCCGCCCACATGGCTCCGGGCGAAAAGCCGTCAAACTCCGGACCGAACCAGTACAGCATGCGTACCGGACCGTGAGCCTCGATCGCGGCCTCCAGCCCCGGGACCAGCGCCTGCTCATAGTCTTTCGCGGTCACTTCACCGACCGCCTTGGCCACGACCAGACCGGCTTCGGCATCAATA
This sequence comes from Maricaulis alexandrii, assembly GCF_005871165.1. Classification (GTDB taxonomy): domain Bacteria; phylum Pseudomonadota; class Alphaproteobacteria; order Caulobacterales; family Maricaulaceae; genus Maricaulis; species Maricaulis alexandrii. The sequence continues at coordinate 312,518 of NZ_SWKP01000006.1, forward strand.
TCAACGAGGATCATGGCTGTATCTCCTGTAACCCGACAGGAGTGTGCGCTCTTCGCCCAAGGCAATCAAAGCGACGAATTAACTCGGCCCACCGCCATTGTTGAAACGGTCGCGGAAGGGCTCGATGAAGGCTTCCAGCGTGTCAATGCTGGCAATCCGGGTGGCCAGATCCGAGAAGCGGGCACTGCCGGCGCGGGCATCATCATCGGTGAGAAGCGCAAAAGCGGCCGCTTGGTCCGTCTGGTCCATGGCCGGCCCATAGCGCTCACCCAGCCGGCGGGCGCCGGTCATGTCCCGGGCCAGGGAATAGCTGATGGCCGCCCGCATCACATCGGCCTGCTCGGACAGGTCGAGCGGCTCATCGGCGGCGTAGCGATTGCCCAGAATACCTTCCAGGCGACGGCCGGCCGTGGCCCAGTCGCGGCGGGTCCAGGCGACATCAGCCCGCAGCCGATTGGCCGCCTCGGACTGGTCCGCGGAAATCAGTTCCAGCGCCTGATCATGGCGGCCCAGCTCGGACAGGGCCCGGGCTTCCAGCAAATAACGCTCATCCACAACGGCCTCCGGAAGACCGGCGACGCGGGAGGTGCGGATGGCATTCAGCGCATCCTCGTAGCGCCGGTCCATCAGGTAGACGATGGCCAGATCGGTCGCGACACGCGCCCGTGCCAGCGGCTCGCGCAGACGCGAACTGACCTGGTGTTGCAGGAGTTCGGCGGCCGGGTCGAGGAGATCAAAGGCAATCAGGCGGTCCGCGAGGCGACGGATCATGCGGTCGCCATCCGCTCCGATGGGGGCGAGGTGCTGGTACTGATAGAAAATCGCCACGGCCTCGACGGGATCCATGCGGTCCGCCTCGCCTTCCAGGAAAAGGCGCCGGAAGATCGTCGTCATGTCCTCGCCGATCCGGCGGCCGGCCTCGGTATTGGGGAATCGCGCCTGGGCCGTGTCCATCGTCTCCAGGCCACGCGCATACTCGCCCGAGCCAACATAAAGCTCGCCCAGCATGCGAACGGTTTCCAGCTCGATCGTGTCACCGCGCCAGCGAAAGCGGAGGTTTTCGAGATTCTCGATCGCCTCTTCACGGCTGATCTGGCCCACAGCGAGCTGCAGGCGATAGAGATCGAACAGGGATTGGGCTTCCATCAGGCCGTCGCCGGACTCGGCCAGCGCCTGCAGGCCGAGAATGGCGGCTTCGGAGTCGCCATCGGCTTCCGCCAGGCGCGCCTGGATGTAATCGGCTTCCATCCGGGTCTGCTCATCCGGCTCGCCGCCCTCAAGCAGATAGAGATGGTCCTGGGCCGCTGCGAAATCGCCCAGTTCCAGCGCGGCCCGGGCATGGGCCGCGTGGAAGCGCGCCTGCCAGACCGGCGGGTAATAATAGATGGTCGTCCCGCCAGAGGAGAAACGGCGGCGGGCATCCTGCCAGCGCTCCTCACCGACGGCGGCCATGGCCCGCCAGAGATCTGCGGCAGGATCCATCGCCAGCGAGGCGTGGGAGAGATACTCCTCGGCCTCGTCGAGGCGGTTCAGCATGTAGCTCGCCACACCCTGCATGGCGCGGACATGCGCATCATTGGCCAGGGCGGGTTCGGTTTCCAGTGCCAGGTCGAGCATGCCAAGGGCTTCCGGTGCCAATTCATTGGCCAACAGAAAGCGCGCCAGCGCGACCTGCCCATCCGTGCCGTCTTCCAGCGCGGCCCGGCGCAGGCGGGCGCGCCATTCTTCCGGGAAGTAGCCATCCCCGGCCCAGGCATCAAAATACATCAGGGCCGGCGAGGAAATATTGGCCAGGACGGAATTGTCGGGGCGACCGCTATCCCCGCCAGCCGGCGTCAGATTGAGACCACCGGGGCGCGATACCACGACACCGGACCCGATCAATTCGACATGGATGTCATCGGCCAGCACTTCGACCGCCGCGCCCTGGGCGCTGGGCAGGATGGAGCCTCCGACAAACTCGCTGCGCGCCGTCACGCCCTGCACGGGGGCGGCCGCGGTCACCACGGCAACCCGGTCACCTACGACAGGGTCCGTGACCCAGCGGATTTCACGCGGTTCCGCCATGTCCAGCAGAATGCGCCCCGGACGGGCCCGGCGGGCATCACGGCGCACCTGGATCGGGCGCGGCGGCGCATCAATGCTCTCGGAAAAGACAACGGTCCAACGGCTGCCATCAACCCGGGCCTCGGCCTGGGAGGCCGCCGGGACAACGATCCGGGCCGCCGTCCAGTCTTCACCCTGCACCGCTTCGAAATTCCGCACATGGCGCCGGTTGGTCGTATCCAGCTCGCGCAAATCGAGGCGGGCGGCCGCATCGAAAACGATCCAGATCGCATCACCCCGGCGGAAGACGGATGCGCCCGGAGCTGCGGCCCAATCAAACTCGATCCGCAAATCACCGTTGAATTCCGACATGTTGGCGCGAACCACGCCGCCTTCCGGCACCGGGTTGGCGCGCAATTCGGTCGGGGCTTGCGTATTGGCTTCGGTGTTCTCAGCCTCCAACCAAGACGGCGGTGCGACCGGCTCCTGCGTATCAATCGGAGCTTCCGATACCGGCTGTTCCGTCGTTTCAGCAGGTGCAGTTTCCGGCGTTTCTGAGACAGGCTCACCCGCTTCCGCGTCGAGCTGGTCGCCCAGCGTGGCGAGCAATGTCGCCGCGTCGGCGAAGTCCGGATCGGGCAAGTCGACGACGATCCGTCCATCCTCGCCCCAAGCCCGCACCTGCACGCCGGGGTCCACGGTCAGACGCAGGACGTACTCATCGCCCTCACGACTGGCGCGAAGACGTTCCAGGAAACGCGGCGGCGAGCCCGCCAGCCGGTCCAGATTGACCTCGGCCGGCTGCGCAAAACGCACTTCGGCCTCGCGGCCCTCCTGGCTCAGGGTGAAGTCGACATCACGCGGCCAAAGAAACTCGATTCGCGTATATTCCGTGGCCTGCCCGACGCGATAGCGCACCGGCAAGGCTTCGGCCGGCGGCGGAGGCGGCGGCGGCAGGGCGGCCAGTTCAGCGGCGCGGCGGGCCTCTTCGCGTTCACGGGCCTCGCGCGGCGAGACCACAGCGTCCGGGGCATCAGCCCCCTGCGGGACGAGATCGATTGCCACTTGGTCATAGCTTGAGGACACATGCGCATCGGCCGGGCGGTTAAGGGCCACACGCAGGGTGCGCCCGTCCGGGTCAAGACGCGCGCGGGCCGCCAGGTCACCCAACTGGGCCGCAAGATCATCCGTGTCGGCGTCGAGCGGTTCGCTCAGACGGGCAATGAGAACCGTGTGTTCAACGGAGGCTTCAGCCGTGGGACGGCTGTCCCCGACGCGATCATCATAATCGATCAGGATCCGCGCACCTGCCGGGGACCGCTCAACGACAAACACCCCGGCCGATTGGGCCAGGGCTGTCGATCCGAGCAGGGCCAACGCCAGGGCGTGACCGGTCAGACGCAGGATATGACTAGCCTTCGTCGGCAAGCCGCGCCTCCAGCTCCGTCACGGTGTCCGGCAAATCGCTCCGGGCCGCCATGCGCTGGGTCAGCTGGGCAGCATCCGGCGGCGTCATTTCCGCCAGGATCGGCCCGAACTGGCGGTTCGACATGCGCGCCGCAATCTGGATCTGGGTATCCAGGTCCAGAGTGGCGATGCGCTCGGCGGCGTCGCGGGCATCCATGGCGGCATACCACGCAACGATCACCTGCATGTCTTCGCTCTCGCGTTCGGACAGGGAATTGGTCAGTTCCATGATCTGGTCGCGCAGGGAGTTGAGCTCGTCGATCTTGCCGTCGACACGCTGTTCCATGGCCAGCATCAGGGCTTCGCGGGTTTCCAGCTCGGATTCGCGGGCATCCAGTTCGGCCGAGCGTTCGCGCAGCCGATAGATGACACGCTCTTCCTCGGCCGTGCGCACGCCATTGGCAATCCGTTCGGCAAAGGCCGCCGAGACTTCACCGGCCGGAGGCGGCGTGGTGCGCGCCGGAGCCGGCGCGGCCTCCTCGGCGTCGTCAGCGGTCTCGGCCTGATCGTCTGCCGGCGGCACATCCCCTTCGGCCGTGTCCTGCTCCGACGCCTCAACAGACAGCATTGTGGCCGCATGGGCGCTCCACCAATCGGCGGCGCCATTGGCGACAGACAGGGCTTTCAGGCCAAACAGACCGCCCATCAGGACGGCCAGAACGGAGAGGAGGCGAACGGAATCACGCATGGATCTAGCGGACGTCCTTCAGGTCGTTGATGACGCGCGAACCGGCGCCTTCAGGAAAGAAATCGGCAGCGCGGCGACGCGGCGCCGTGCGCGGACGGTTGGCCAGGCTGTCAGCGGTGCGGTCGGCCTTGCCCGTGATCAGGCTCAGCTCGTCGGTCAGCTTGCGAGCTTCGGCGACCCGCGCTTCCAGCTCCTTGCCGGACAGGGTCGTGGCGCGTTCAAGCGCCGCCAGGCTGGCGCGGGCCCGGTCCGTCGCCTCATTGAGCGCGATGACCGAAGACTGCACGCCGTCCTGCCCTTTCTTGAGGGCAGACAGGCGACGATCCACACGCCAGCACGAGATGACGGCGACCAGAAGAAGGGCGGCCACCAGGCCTTCGAAAACCAGGGCTGCGAGCGTCATGCGAACCTCATCATCGCTTTTTTGGCGCCCGGCGAGAGCGGTCCGCTCAGGCGCAGGGCGACATTGTGTCCAATCCGGCCCATACGGCCGCGCGTCAGGGGCACCTGCCCGCAACGCAATTCAACTTCACTGTGGGGTGTGGCGTCGAGGAAGAGCGTGTCGCCGACCTTGAGATCTGCGACCTTGCCGAGCGGCAAGCGCTGTTCGTCGAGTACGGCGTGCACTTCCATATTGGTCGACCACAACTCGGTCGCCAGGTGGCCTTCCCAGATATTGTCGCGACCGAACTTCTCACCCATGAATTGCTGAAGCAGCATTTTCCGGATGGGTTCCAGCGTCGCATAGGGCAGCAGGAGTTCGATCCGGCCGCCGCGATCTTCCATGTCGATGCGCAGCTTGACCAGGATGGCCGCGTTCGCCGGACGGGCAATCGCCGCGAAGCGCGGGTTGGTCTCGACGCGCTCCAGATCGAAATCGACCTCGGTCAGCGGTGCGAATGCCTGCTTGGCGTCGCCGAGGACGACTTCAATCATCCGCTGGACCAGCATGCGTTCGATCGTGGTGTAGGGACGGCCCTCGATCCGCATCGCCGAGGTGCCGCGGCGACCGCCGAGCAGAACGTCCACGATCGAGTAGATCAGGTTCGAGTCCACCGTCAGCAGGCCGTAATTGTCCAGCTGCTGCGCCCGGAACACGGCCAGGATGGCCGGCAGCGGGATCGAGTTCAGATAGTCGCCGAAACGGATCGAGGAGATGTTGTCCAGCGAAACCTCGACATTGTCCGAGGTGAAATTGCGCAACGAAGTCGTCATCAGGCGCACAAGGCGGTCGAAGACGATCTCCAGCATCGGCAGGCGCTCATAGGAGACCAGCGCGGAGTTGATGATGGCGCGGATGCCCGACTTGTCGGCCGCATCATCATCACTCAGCGAGAAGCCGAGCAGACTGTCGATTTCGTCCTGGTTGAGGATGCGTTCGGGGCCACCACCAACAGTCGGCAAGTCCTGTTCGTCGTCGTCACCGCCGCCAACCATGGCCTCCCATTCGGACGCCAGGTCGAGGTCGTCACCGTCCTCGGCCATGGCCTCCCATTCGGCGGCAAGGGCATCCTGGTCCATATCGTCAGACATCGGGCTCTCGTCCTTGGGGTTAGTCGACAATCATGAACTGCTGGATGAGCACGGCATCCACCTGGGCGGGTTCGATCGCCAGGTTCACACGGCGCAGCAATTCCAGGCGAACCCGGTGCATGCCGGCCGAGCCGTACAGATCATCCTCACGCAGTTCGCGCAGGAACATGATGAACTGGTCCATGATGGAATCGACATTCGCTTCCAGAATGGCGCCCAGTTCGGGATTGGAAGATTCAAAGGAGACCTGCAGCTGCAGGATCACCGGCCGTCCATCGGTCGAACGGATGTTCGTGGTGATGGTCTCGGACTCACCCTCGCCCTCCGTCAGGTCATAATAAAAGACCTCGTCACCGTGCGTATCATGCACTTCGGCGACCTCGTGGCCGTCGCTCTCGCCATGCGAGTCGTCGGCATGCGCGGCCTCGTCATCTCCGCCGCCGGAGAAGAGCAGGAAACCGCCCACGCCCGCGAGCAAGAGAATAAGAACGGGCAAGCCTATGAAAAGAGCCAGTTTTATCGGGCTCTTCTTCGGCTTTTCCTCGCCTTCGGTCTCGTCTTCGATGTCGTCGTTTTCGTCGGCCATGCCGCCAGCTCCAAACGGAAGAATCGTCTGAAACCATTAACGGCGGACGCGGTTAACGTTTCGTAGTAATCGGAGCAAACCCGGCAAATTGTTCCCACCCGCCCGGACTCCTTTGCCGCAAGGGAAACCCCTTCCCCCCGGCCTCCCCACCCCAAGTTATTGATAACCATGGAAATTAACCTTGGCACGCTGCGTGCAACTTGTCGGGCAACCGCTGCGATATGACGGCGGACCCCAGGTATCCAGAAAGGAAACCGCCCGATGGACAACGCAATCATGATCGGCCTCACGCGCCAGATGACCCTTCGCCGGGGCATGGACGTGATCGCCAACAACATCGCCAACGCAGAAACGGCCGGCTTCAAGGCCGAATCGCTTCTGCTCGAGAATCAGCCCGCCCGGACCGCCGAACACACGGACGGTCCGTCCGACCTCCAGTATGTGAATACGTGGGGCATGGGCCGTGACTTCTCCCAGGGCGCGATGGAATTCACCGGCCGCCCCTTCGATGTCGCCATCGAGGGTGACGGCTTTTTCGCCGTCGAATCGAACGGTCGCGAACAATACACCCGCGATGGCCGCTTCCACACCGACGCGGAAGGCCAGCTGGTTGCCGCCGATGGCGCCCTCGTTCTCGATGCCGACACGCGCGGCCCGATCCTGCTGAACACCAATGCCGAGAGCACGACGATCGTCGATGGCGGCGCGGTGATGCAGGACGGGATCCAGGTCGGTCGCATCGGCGTGTTCGAAATCGCCAACCGGTCCGAGATGACCAAGGAAGGCAATGGCCGTTACACCATTCCGGCTTCCGACAATCCGGATGAAGAGCCGCAGGCCATGTTCGACCCGGTCGTCCGCCAGGGCTTCGTGGAAAGCTCCAACGTCCAGTCCATCGTCGAAATCACCGACATGATGTCGATCATGCGGTCCTACCAATCCGTCTCGAAATTCCTGAAAGACGCCGAAGACCTGAACCAGCGCGCCATCGAGCGCCTCGGTCGCGTCAGCTAAGGAGGAGTTGAACCATGCGTGCACTCACCACCGCCGCTTCGGGCATGCAAGCCCAGCAGATGAATGTCGAAGTGATCTCGAACAACCTGGCCAACATGAACACCACGGGGTTCAAACGCCAGCGGGCCGAGTTCCAGGACCTCATCTACCAGAACGTCCAGGCCATGGGCATGAACTCCTCTGATGCCGGCACGATCGTGCCGACCGGTGTCCAGGTCGGCCTGGGTGTCCAGGCCTCCTCCATCTACCGGATCACGGAACAGGGCTCGCTGAACAATACCGGCAACCCGTTTGACCTGGCGATTTCCGGCCGCGGCTTCTTCCGCATCCAGATGCCGGACGGTTCCGACGCCTTCACCCGCGCCGGCAATTTCGCCATCAGCGCGGAAGGCCAGATCGTCACCGCCGACGGTTATCCCGTCGCGCCGGGCATCGCGATCCCGCAGGACAGCCGCGAAGTCTCGATCAACTCGCAAGGCCAGGTCCAGGCGCTCATCGACGGCCAGACCGAACCCCAGACCGTGGGTCAGCTGGAACTGGCCACCTTCTTCAATGAAGGCGGGCTGGAAGCCATCGGTGACAATCTCTACCTGGAAAGCGCCGCCTCCGGTGCTGCCAATGTCGGCACGCCGGACAGCCCCGGCTATGGCGCCGTCATGCAGGGCTATGTCGAAAGCGCGAACGTCAACGCAGTCTCCGAAATCACCGCCCTCATCCAGGCCCAGCGGGCCTATGAGATGAATGCCCGCGTGATCACGGCTGCCGACGAGATGCTCGCTGCCTCCTCGAACCTGCGCTAACGGAGGGCTAGTTGATGACCCGCCAATCCGTCTTTGCTCTCGCCTGCCTCACCACGGCTCTGGCCACGGCTCCGGCCCTGGCCGGCGAGACGGTCGTCCTGCGCGAAACCCTCAATGTCGAGGGCGCACATGTCACGCTGGGCGATCTTTTCACCGATGCCGGCGCCAGCGCCGACATCGTCGTCGCCCGCGCTCCGGCGCCGGGCAGCCGCACCTCGCTGGATGTCGGTTACATCCAGCGCATCGCGGCGGAAAACGATCTGGACTGGGCCAATGCCGGCGGCATCCGCCGCGTCACGGTGGCCCGGGCTAGCCGCTCGGTCGATGCCGACATCCTGACCGACATGATCGAGGGCGAACTGATGGCTCGCGAAGGTCAGGTCCATGATGTCCGCCTGGCCAATAACGGCCTCGTGCTTCATGCCCCCGTCGAAAGCGTGGGCGGTCCGCAGATCGTGTCGCTGAACTATGACATCCGCTCCGGCATGCTGTCCGCAGAGGTCGCCGCCTATGACGGGGCCGAACCGGTCCGTGTCACCGGCCGGGCCTATGCCACGGTCGAGGTTCCGGTCCTGGCCCGCGCGATGCCGGCCGGCAGCGAGATCAGCGGCGATGACATTGACTGGCTCTCGGTCCGGGCTGATCGCCTCCGTCCCGACGCCGTTCTCGACCCGATGGACCTGATCGGCTTCGAGACCCGCCGCACCCTGCGTCCGGGCGAAGCCCTGCGCAGCTATGACATCCAGCGGCCGATGGTCGTGGAACGCGGCGAACTCATCACACTTCTGTTCGAAGCTCCCGGCATCCAGCTCTCCGTCCGGGCCCGCGCCCTTGAGGATGCGGCCGACGGTGAACTCGCCCGCTTCGTCAATCTTCAGTCCAACCGCACGGTGGAGGCCCTCGTCGACGGGCCGGGCCGCGCCCGCGTCGGCTTCTCGCCGGCCACCACCAGCTTCTAAGCCCAGGGAGTCCCCCATGATCCGCAAGCTCGCTCTTCTCGTCATCGGTGCGGCCGCCCTGCAGGCCTGTGCTGCCACTGACCGTCTGTCCTATGTCGGCCAGACCCCGCCGATGACGCCGCTGGAAAGCCCGGCGCCGCTGGCCGGAAACGGTCCGTCGCAAATCCCGATGCCGACCTATGCCATGCCGCAACAGCGCGTTGTCGGCACGTCCAATTCGCTGTGGAACGCCAATTCGCCGACCTTCTTCGGTGATCCGCGAGCGGCCCGCATCGGCGACATCCTGACGGTCAATATCGACATTTCCGACAGCGCCCAGCTGCAGAATTCCACCGCCCGCTCGCGGGCTTCGGCGGAAGACAGCAATCTGGCCAGCTTCCTCGGCGCCGACCTGACCGGCTTCTTCAACGACAATATCGATCCGAACAATCTGACCGATTTCGGCTCGAACTCCTCGCAGACCGGCACCGGCTCGGTGAACCGCAATGAGAGCATTTCTCTGACGGTGGCCGCCCTGGTGACCCAGGTTCTGCCCAATGGCAATCTGGTGATCGCCGGACGTCAGGAAGTGCGCGTGAACAATGAGGTTCGCGAGCTCCTGATCACCGGGATCGCCCGCCCGCAAGACATTGCTTCGGACAATACGATCGCCCACACGCAAATCGCCGAAGCCCGGATTTCCTATGGCGGCCGCGGTCATCTGACCGACATGCAGCGCCCGCGCTACGGCCAGGAGCTCTATGACCTCCTGATGCCGTTCTAGGACTTAAGACACCCCACCACCATCGGGTTCACTTGGGCCGTCACCTCGCGTGACGGCCTTTTTTTGGGCTACTCCCCGATGAGGGAAAACCATTCATCCTCGGTGAGGGTTTCCACGCCCAGATCCGCAGCCTTTTTGGCCTTGGAGCCGGCGCCCGGGCCTGCGACGAGGTAATCGGTCTTGCCGGAGACCGAGCCGGATACTTTCGCGCCCAGGCTTTGCGCCTTGGCCTTGGCCTCGTCGCGCGTCATGCGTTCCAGCGTTCCGGTGAAGACCACCGTCTTGCCGGCCACGGGGCTGTCATTCTTGACCGCTTCGGCGTCCTCGATCGTGAGTTCCGTCTCGAGCCGGTCCAGAACATCCCGGTTATGGCTCTCGGAAAAATACTGCTGCAGGGCTTCCACGGCGGCATTGCCGATCCCGTCTATCCCCAGCATCTCGGCCCGGACGGCCTCGTTGGCGAGGGCTTCAGCGGCCGCCCGGAAATCCGGCCAGCGCGTGTAGGTGCGGGCCAGGAGCTGGGCCGTGTTCTCGCCGACATGGCGAATGCCCAAGGCATTGAGAAAACGGCCGAACGCAATCGTGCGCCGGTCCTCGATCGCCTGGAAGAGATTGCCGATACTGGTTTCACCGAAGCCTTCGCGCTTCTGCAGGGGCGGTGAGATTTCGCCGGCCTCATTGCGCGCCTTCAGGGTGAAGATATCCGCCGGCTCCTTGACCAAGCCCTCTGCCTGGAAGGCCTCGATCTGTTTGGTGCCCAGCCCCTCGATATCGAACGCCTTGCGCGACACGAAATGCTTGAGCCTCTCCTTCAACTGGGCGGCACAGACCAGACCGCCGGTACAACGGCGGACAGCGTCCAGCTTGCCGGTCTTTTCATCATGTTCGCGCACGGCATGACTGCCGCAGACGGGGCATTCCGTGGGAAAGTCGAACGGCTCTGACCGGTCCGCCCGGTCCGGATCGACGACGCGAACGACCTGCGGAATGACATCACCGGCGCGCTGGATAGTCACCGTGTCGCCAATGCGGATATCCTTGCGCTCCAGCTCGTCCTGATTGTGCAAGGTGGCATTGGTCACCACCACGCCGCCGACCGTGACCGGCTTGAGCCGGGCAACCGGCGTCAGGGCGCCGGTCCGGCCGACCTGGATGTCGATGGCTTCCAGGACCGTGGTGGCCTGTTCGGCGGGGAATTTGTGGGCGATGGCCCAGCGTGGCTTTCGGCTATCGAAGCCCAGACGCTCCTGCCAGTCGAGCCGGTCGACCTTGTAGACGACACCATCAATGTCATAGCCCAACGTTGCCCTTTGGGACTCAATGGAGCGGTACACGTCAATCAGATCGGATACGCCATTGCACCGCTTCATCAGCGGATTGGTCTCAAAACCGAATGATTGGAGTCTCGAAACGGCATCAAGCTGGGTCTGCGCCAGCGGTTCACTCACCTCACCCCAGGCATAGGCAAAGAATTTCAGCGGACGCTGCGCCGTCATCGCCGGATCGATCTGGCGCAGCGAGCCGGCAGCCGCATTGCGCGGGTTCTTGTAGGCGGGTTTGCCGGCCGCTTCCTGGCGTTCATTGAGGGCGGCAAAATCGGCGTGGGACATGTAGACCTCGCCGCGCACTTCCACCACATCAGGCCAGTCCGTGCCGGCCAAGGTGTCCGGGATCTCGTCGAGGGTCAGGAGATTGCGGGTGACGTCCTCGCCGGTCTGGCCGTCTCCGCGCGTGGCGCCATGGACCAGCTTGCCCTTTTCATAGCGGATCGAGGCGGACAGGCCATCGATCTTGGGCTCGGCGGTGATCGCAACCGGCTCGTTCTCGCCCAGACCCAGAAAACGGCGGATGCGGCCGACGAAGTCCTCGACATCCTCATCCTTGAACGCATTGCCCAAGGAGAGCATGGGCACGGCATGGGTGATCTCGCCGAACTTGCCGGACGGCGCCGCGCCGACCCTCTGGGTCGGGGAAAACAGATCCACCAGGAACGGGAAACGCGCCTCGATTCCCTCGAGCCGCTGACGCAGGGCATCATAGATCGCATCCGACACTTTCGGCGCGTCATTCTGGTAGTAGGCCTTGTCGTGCTTGGCGATTTCCTTCGCCAGGCGCGCATGCTCATCCCGCGCTTCTTTTTCGGTCAGGGCTTCGACGTCCTTGAGTGCGCTCATCGCGGTCGGGTCTTTCCGGCTAGTCAGGAACCACACGCCAGACGGCGCGACTCGACTATGCCAGAAGCCCCGCCCCATCCGGTAGACCCCAGCCTCACATCGAGGCAGGCGGATGGGCAGCAGAACTGGCGGCAGATCCGGCAGATCAATCCGCAGCCGGAACGGCACCGCCATCGGACAGGCATGCATGCCGCCTGAAGGAGTCCGCCTTAATCTCCTTATAAGGATATTGAGAACCGTCCCGCCCCAGGGCAGGCAGGATTACGTGGGGCAATCCGGTGGGCGTTGGCATTGGGTTCCGGGATGGGATGGGAGATGGGGTCGGTGTCGGATCCGAAGTGAGATCCGGAATGGGATCCGGATTAGCGTTCCGGGCAGAGGCCGCGCAGCGGTTTCTATCGTGTTCCGATCAGGCCTCGACGGCCATCAGCGCATCAGCCTGGGCCCGCGCGGCATCCGTGACTTCGGCCCCCGACAGCATGCGGGCGATCTCTTCGCGGCGTTCGGCGCCTTCCAGGCGGATGAGCGTGGCGCGCATGCCGCCCTGCCCGTCCTCATCCTTGACGATCTTCCAGTGATGATCGGCGACGGCAGCGACCTGCGGCGAGTGGGTAACCACGAGTGTCTGGCCCTGCTCTGCCAGGCGCTTGAGACGGCGGCCGACCGCATCCGCGACAGCGCCGCCCACACCCTGGTCGACCTCGTCAAAGACCAGGACCAGGCCCTCATCCTCACCGGCCAGGGCGACCTTCAGCGCCAGACCGAAACGCGACAGCTCGCCGCCCGAGGCGATCTTGTCCAGCGGGCCGAAAGGTGCGCCCGGATTGGTCGCGACTTCGAAAACGATCTGGTCGCGCCCGTCCGGACCGGCCTTCTCATCATCGGACTGGATGGACACGCGGAAGCGCGCCCGTTCCATCTTCAGCGGCGGCAATTCGGTGGCCACAGCCTCGGCCAGGTTTTCGGCGGCGCGGGTCCGGCTGCGGCTCAGCGCATGGGCGGCGTCATCATAGCGCGCCCGGGCGGCCGACATGGCGCGTTCAGCCTCGGCGATCCGGTCTGCAGCATTCTCAATCGCGTCCAACTGCTCGGCGAGCCGACCATGCAAGGCCGCCAGGTCATCGACATCGACATTGTGCTTGCGCGCCAGCCCGCGCAGGGCGAAGAGGCGTTCCTCGACCGCGTCCAGCTGGCCCGGTTCGACATCAAAGGCCTGCGCCGCATCAGACAGGGCGTCTTCGGCCTCGGTAAACTCGATCAGCGCCCGGTCAATGGCACCGGAAGCGCGTTCCAGCGCTTCACCGGCCGCGCCGCCGCCATCGCCGATATGAGAGCGCACCCGTTCCAGCCCGCGCAGGGCCGCATTGAGCCGGCCTTCCAGACCGCCACCATCGCCGGCCAGGGCGTCCTGGGCTTCCTGGAGATCGCCCAGCGCGCGCTCGGCGCCTTGCAGGAACTGGCGCTCCTCGGCGAGCGCTGCCTCTTCACCGGCACGCGGAGACAGGGTTTCCAACTCCTCCAACGCATGGGTGAGAAAGGCTTTCTCCTCATCGGAGGCCTTGTTGGCCCGGATCAGCTCCTCATGGCGCTTGCGGGCCTCGGCCAGTCCGGACCAGGTCTCACGGCAGGCCTTGAGCAGATCGGCATGATCCGCATAGGCGTCGAGATAGCCGCGATGGGTCTTGGGATCCATCAGGCCCCGGCCGTCATGCTGGCCGTGCACTTCCACCAGGACATCACCCAGGGCGCGAAGCAGGCCGATACTGGCGGGCTGGTCATTGATATGGGCGCGTGAGCGGCCATCCTCGGCCAGGCGCCGCCGCAGGATCACCGGTTCGCCCGGCTCGACCAGGATGTCGGCCTCGTCGAGCAAGGCGCGGGCCGGATGGGAATCGGGCAGGTCGAATTCGGCAATGGCCTGGGCTTCACCGGCCCCGGCCCGGACCTGGGCCCGGTCGGCGCGTTCACCTGCGGCCAGACCCAGTGCGCCCAGAAGAATGGATTTACCAGCCCCGGTTTCACCGGTCAGGGCGCAGAGTCCGCTTTCGAAAGCCGCATCAAGCGCGTCGATCAGGACGACGTTGCGAATGGAAAGGGAGAGCAGCATTCAGCCGTTCGCACCCCCGCTCGCCTAGCCGAAGATACGCCGCCAGGCGCGATCGAAATAGGACGGATCCTCTTGCTCGATGGCTTCATCGATGGCGATGCCTTCGCGCGAGAGCAGATCATAGCTGTCCTGATACCATTCGCTGCCCGGGAAGTTGTAGCCGAGCACGGCGGCGACCTGACGGGCTTCCTCGTCGATGCCGAGGGCGACATAGGACTCCACCAGGCGATGCAGCGCCTCCGGCACGTGCGAGGTCGTGCCGTAATCATTCACGACATTGCGGAAACGGTTGATCGCTGCGAGATGGAAATTGCGGCGCAGATACCAGCGGCCAATGCTCATTTCCTTGCCGGCCAGATGGTCGCGCGTCATGTCGATCTTCAGGCGGGCATCGGTCGCATAGCGGCTTTCCGGATAGCGGCGCACAACCTGCTGCAGCGCGTCCAGGGCCTGCTGGGTGGCGGCCTGGTCACGGCCGACATCCATGATCTGCTCGAAATAGCAGATCGCGACGAGATAGTAGGCATAAGCGGCGTTGCGGTTACCCGGGTGCAGCGAGATGAATCGCTCGGCATCCGAGATCGCTTCCTCATAATTCTGCGACTGATAGTTCGCGAAAGCCGCCATCAGCATCGACCGGCGCGCCCATTCCGAATAGGGGTGCTGGCGCTCCACTTCGTCGAAGATCTGGGCCGCCGTGCGATAGTCGCCCCGATCCATGCGCTGGATCGCCGTCGCGTAGATCGTTTCGGCCGGACGCTCGACATAGGCAACAGCCGTATCGGGCCGGTTCCCGGCGCATCCCGCCAGAACAGCGGTGGACAGGACAAGCGAAAACAGGGAACGCAACGGAAGGGTCATTGGACACAGGGCTCAGCAGCTGTGGCGGCCCGGCGGCCACCCGTTCGCAAACGTTGTAGCGGATGATTTGCCACGGCAAAAGTGCCGCGTCAGCACTGTGTTGAAATCAGCCGCTCAGGAATGGGCCAGAGCGACGTCCTGGCGGGCATCATCCCGCATGTTGATCCATTTCCAGCTGGTCGGATCATCAAGCAGGGCACGCAAAGCCAGATTGTTGATGGCATGACCCGGGCGCTCGGCCGAATAGCGGCCGATGATCGGCGCGCCGGCCAGACTCAGATCGCCCAGAGCGTCGAGTGCCTTGTGACGGACGAATTCATCCTTGAAACGCAGACCCTCGGGATTCGCGACGCCCTCATCATCGAGCACCACGGCATTGTCCATGGAACCGCCGCGCGCCAGACCGGCTGCGAGCAGGGCGTCATAATCCTTCTGGAAACCGAACGTGCGCGCACCGGCGATGTCGTCGGAGAAAATGTCCGGCGTCACGTCGAAGACGCAGGCCTGGCGACCGACGGCGGCATGCTCGAAGGCAATCTCCACCTCGATCATCGGCTTCAGCGCCGGCAGGAAGCTGGCGCGGCGCTCATCCATTTCGACCGTTACCGGCTTGAGCACCTGGATCGCGCGACGCGGAACCGCATGCGCTTTCAGACCCACCTGACGGATGAGTTTGACGAAGGGCGCGGAGGAGCCGTCCATGACCGGGATTTCCGATCCGTCGACCTCAATCACGGCATCGTCGACACCGAGGCCGGACAGGGCCGCCATCAGGTGTTCGATCGTCGCGATGGTCGCGCCGGCCGCATTGCCGATCGTCGTGCCCAGGCGCAATTCGCAAACAGCGTCCGCCTTGGCCGGGATACGGTTGTCGATGTCGGAGATATCGGTGCGGACGAAGCTGATACCAGCGCCGGCGGAAGCCGGTTGCATCACCATGCGGACACGTTCGCCAGAGTGGAGACCAATGCCTGCGCAAACCACGGGGGCCGCCAATGTGTGCCGGTTAATCACTGTTACGCGCCGTCTGCTCTTGTTTACCCTAACGGACCGGCGAAAACGCCAATCCACGCCTGCACACAACACCAGGCGATGTCTGCATTCAATTAAAGCATTGTTGCGGTTTGTTACGCGTTTGCAGCAAACCCGGAAACGACAAGGCCCGCCCGGTTGTCCCGGACGGGCCTTGCCATGAATTCAGATAGTTGGACCTAGTTGGCCTGGCGACGCAGGAAGGCCGGGATCTCCAGATCCCCCTCTTCCAGACTGTCCCCGAACAGATCACCCGATTGCGGGCGCGGCGCAGAGGTCTGGACCGGTGCCGTCTTGGTCACCGGCGCTGCTTTCGGGGCCGGCTCGGCCGGCTTGCGACGACGGCCGAACAGGGAGAATCCGCCCCGCTTGGGCTCTTCTTCCCGGGGTTCCGGCGCGGACGGAGCCTGCGACTGGGTCCGGCGCTCTTCATAGCGGGCATTCAGCTGCGCAGCCTGCTCGGCGAGACGCGCCTGGTCCTGGACAACGCGCGGGGCTTCGACCGAACCGGTCTGAACGTCGGTGCGGACTTCCGCAACATAGGGGTCGTGTTCGGTTTCCGTCTCGATATGCGTGTTGGACACGGCATCGCTGAGGTCCTCAGCGCCCACCGCCCGTTTCATCGGCTCGGCTTCAAGCTCGGTTTCGGCCGCTTCGACTTCCGGTTCGGCGCGACGGACCAGCGGTTCATGGCGCACGGGCGTGCGCGGCATCTCCGCGGCCAGACGTCCCGGACGGTCCGAATTGGTGCGTTTCCAGGGCAGGATGGCGTCGTTCGGGCTGGACGCCGCCGGAGCCGCTTGCGGCTGGCTGCGCTGGCGCGAACGCGGGTCGGCCTGGATCTGGATTTCCGCATCGATACCGGTTGCCACCACGGAGACACGCATGGACCCTTCCATGGTCTCGTCGAAGGTGGAGCCGACAATGATATTGGCTTCCGGATCGACCTCGGCGCGGATTTCATTCGCCGCCTCGTCGACCTCGTAGAGGGTCATGTCATAGCCGCCGGTGATGTTGATCAGCACGCCGGTGGCGCCCTTCATCGAGACATCGTCGAGCAGCGGGTTGGAGATGGCAGCCTGGGCGGCCTCGACGGCGCGCTTTTCGCCGCCGGCTTCGCCCGTGCCCATCATCGCCTTGCCCATTTCGTTCATCACGGCACGAACGTCCGCGAAGTCGAGATTGATCAGGCCCGGCATGACCATGAGATCGGTGATGCCGCGAACGCCGGAATGCAGGACCTGGTCCGCCATGGAGAAGGCTTCGGCAAAAGTCGTCTTTTCCGTGGCGATGCGGAACAGGTTCTGGTTCGGGATCACGATGAGCGTATCGACATGCTCCTGGAGCTGTTCGATCCCGCTCTCGGCCAGCTTCATCCGGCGCGAACCTTCAAAGTGGAACGGCTTGGTGACCACGCCAACGGTTAGGATACCCATGTCACGCGCGGCGCGGGCCACGACCGGTGCCGCACCCGTGCCGGTGCCACCGCCCATGCCGGCCGTGATGAAGACCATGTGAGCGCCGCCCAGATGCTCGCGGATTTCCTCCATGGAATCCTCGGCGGACTGTTCGCCCACTTCCGGACGGGCCCCGGCACCGAGACCTTCGGTGATGGCGGCTCCCATCTGGATGCGTTTTTCCGCGGAAGAGCGCTGCAGGGCCTGGGCATCCGTGTTGGCCACGACAAAGTCGACGCCTTCCAGATTGGCCTCGATCATGTTGTTGACCGCGTTGCCGCCGGCTCCGCCCACCCCAAAGACGACAATGCGCGGACGCAATTCAGTGGTTTCAGGGATGGAAAGATTGAGTGTCATCTCAGACCTCGTGCACGGGTACAATGGGTTAACGGCGATTCACCATGCAGTGTCGCTCCGAGACGCTTAATCAGGCGTTAAACTCATCAGATATTCGGCAAGGATAGGTTTACCGCTTGCAGTGCAATGGGTTGCGTAACGCTTCAGAAGCTTTCCGCGAACCAGCGCCACATTGAACCGGCGCCCTGCTGGCGTTCCTCGCGGGCCCGGCGGCCCTGTGCCACAAAGCCACCCAGGCGCGGCGGACCGGCGATCGCCTCGGCGGCGCCCCGGGTTTCCCGACGCACAATCCCGGCGGCCGCCGAGAAGGCCGGGCCGGACACGGCGTCGCCCAGACCGGACACACCGCTGGGTCCGGCGATACGAACTTGTTTGCCGAACACGCGTCCGGCGAGCTCCGCCGTTCCGGGCAGTTGCGCCCCGCCCCCGGTCAGCACGAGACGGCGGCCGGAGGATTTCTCCACCCCGGCAGCATCGAGCCGGTCGCGGATCAGTTCGAAGGTTTCTTCCAGACGCGGCCGGATGATCGAGTTCAGCAGGGAGCGCGGCGCACTGTCATAGGCCGCGCCGTTTTCGCCCGTGACCGACGGCACTTCGATCATTTGCTGATCGTCTTCCGGACTGTCGAGCACGGAGCCGTAGAGGATTTTCAGGCGTTCGGCCGAGGACAAGGGCGTCGACAGGCCGCGTGCCACATCCGAGGTGACATGCGAGCCGCCGACCGGCACGGCGTCGATATGCAGGAGCGCGCCTTCCGCGAAGACGGCCGCCGTGGTGGCACCGGCCCCCATGTCGATGATCGTGGCGCCCAGCTGGACCTCATCATCATGCAGGGCGGACAGGCCGGAGGCATAAGGCGTCGCGACCACGCCGCGCAGGTCATAGTGACAGCGCTCGACGCAGGTCAGCAGATTGCGCAGCGGGCCGATGGCGGCCGTGATGACATGCACTTCCACGCCCAGCGTGCGGCCGAACATGCCGCGCGGATCGCGGATGCCGCGATGGTCATCCACCGACCAGGCCAGCGGGATGGCGTGCAGGACGACACGGTCCTCGGCGTCGAATTCGGACAGGGCGCCATTGAGCAGGCGGCTGAGTTCACGCTCGGTGACCTCGCGCTGCGGCAGGTCGATCTCGGCGGCAATGCGCGTCGAGGTGGGCTGTCCGGCAGACAGGGTGACCGTCACGGAGTTGACGGCCAGCCCGGCCATGCGCTCGGCCTGTTCCACGGCGGTGCGGATCGCGTCTGCCGCCCCGTCCATGTCGACGACGGCGCCGGCGCGAACCCCGCGCGAGGACTGGTGACCCACACCAACAACCCGCGGGCGCGGCCCGGCAATGGTCTGGTCGGTCTTGGCAATGAAGCAGGCAATCTTGGAGGAACCCACATCCAGGGCGGCACAGACACCCCCGGACGCCTTGCCGCCGGTCACCCCGGTGGACTGACGCGGGCGCAGAAAATCAAACACACTCACGCTTCACGCTCCTGCAGACCAACTGCCGCCGCCCGGTCCGGGCGAATTCTCAAAATCAGCTCGCCCTCGCTGCCGCGAAGGTCGAAACTCTCGGCCGCCAGGCGCAGAACACCGCGCTCGGCCTGGAGACGGGCGAGGACGGCGATCGAGGCGACCACTTCACCCTCGGGCAATTTCACATCGGCACCACTGTCCAGACGCAGATTCCAGCGACGCTCACCGACACGGACAGCGCCGACCACACGATCGCGCACCAGCGGGTAATGGCCGAGGGCCTCGACGATCTCGGTGACATGTTCATTGGCACCGGCGGCCACAACCAGCGGCAGCTCCGGCGGATCCATCGGATCGGCCTGGGCCAGAACCACGCCTTCGCGATCGATCACATTGAGGGCGCCATCCACCTGCCAGAGCGCATAAGCTTCGCGGGTTTCCACGACGATGGCGACACGATTGGGCAGGAGACGGGCAACGCGGGCCGCGCGCACGCCGGGCAGGGCTTCCACACGGTCGCGGATGCGGGCCGGGTCGACCGCAAAGATGGGATCACCGACATGCAGCTCGGTGGCAGCAACAATGGCGTGGGCATCCGCTCCGTAGGCGCCAGTGACATCGACCGCCTGGACCGCAAAACCGGCGCGGGCCAGCTGGTTGCCGGCACCCTCCCCGATTTCGGACACAACATCATCGAGCTGGCCGAACAGGGCCAGTCCGCCGACCGCGAGGGTCAGCAGGCCAGCCACGGCCAGTCCGCCCAGCCGGGCGGCATTCGCCATTCGATATCTCACACCCCGGATCTGGGCCTCGGCCCAGTTACGCAAACGCCGCGGTGCGGACACCGCGGCGGATCGGGATTGGGACTTGCGCCGGACCGCTTTACGCGACCCGCCACGCCTCACCTTCGACACGACGCATTCTCCGCCATCCATTGAACGAGATCGGCAAACCCGATCCCGCAATACTGCGCCTGTTCCGGCGCCAGTGATGTCGGAGTCATGCCCGGTTGGGTGTTAATTTCGAGTAACCATAGCGGCGTCGCATTTGCCGGATCGTAACGGAAATCCGAGCGCGTGAGACCCCGGCATCCCAAGGCCTTATGGGCTTTCACGGCCAGATCCATGGCCTGCTCGGCAATGTCAGCCGGAATATCCGCGGGTAAAATATGATCCGATCCGCCCGCGGAATACTTCGCCTCGTAATCATAGAATTTGGTGTTGGGAACGATCTCGGTGACGCAGAGCGGCTTGTCTTCCATCACCGCCACGGTGAGCTCCCGCCCCGGGATGTAGCGCTCGATCAGCACCTCATCGCCCAGCGCCCAGGCCGTCGATCCCAGCTCGGCCGGCGGACGATTGGCGCCTTCCAGCACGATATGCACACCCACTGACGAGCCCTGGTCATTGGGCTTGGCCACATAGGGCGGATCCATCGCATGGGCCTTGGCCGCCTCGAACCGGTTGGCGATCAGGCCGTCCGGACAGGGAATGCCGGCCTCGCGCAGCACGGATTTCGCCATCTGCTTGTTCATGGCCAGGGCCGAGGCCAGCACGCCGGAATGCGTGTAGGGCTTGCCGAAATGCTCCAGCACGCCCTGGACCAGACCATCCTCGCCCCACTCGCCATGAAGCGCGTTGAAGACAATGTCCGGATCAGCCTCGACGAGCTGTTCATAGAGATTGGCCGCCGCATCGATCTCGACCACGTCATAGCCGGCATCCCGCAACCCCTTGGCGCAAGCCGCACCCGAGACGAGGGAGACATCACGCTCGGGGGACAGGCCTCCCAGAAGAACGGCAATACGCTTTGTCATGGCTTCACCTCAAGAATGGCCCGGCGTTGGCTTCCAGCAAGCGGATCAGGTCCGGGTCCATGCATTCATACTCGTCTGGAATGCCCAAGCAGATTATCCGCTTTCCGTTCAGGGCGTCCCGGTACTTTTTCCGCAGCTTGTTCTTGTGGGTCTGCTCCATCACGAAGATGACCGTCGCCCACTCGATCTGGTCGCGCGACAGTTCGACCACGGCATCCTGGTTCAGACCCGCCGAGTCGGTTTCGACGCCCGACCAGCTCGAGAACACGTGTTCCGCTGTCGGGCTCCGCAACTTGTTCGCCGAACAGATGAAGAGCGCCCGTATCAAATTCCGTCAGCCCGGTTCGTCATGGCTCAGTTCAACGCAGCCGTATCAGCCGGCGGCGGCGTGTAGGCGACGTCCCGGATCACGACGGTCGACGCCCCGCTCTGCTGGCCGACCTTGATCAGTTCCAGCAGAGCCAGAGAGGGTGCGCTGCCCAGATCCAGGCGCAGCTGGCCCGGCTCGACCCAGGCGCAGATGTGGATGTGCTCGCCCGGCTTGTCCTTGGGCGACCGGACCGGAGACCCGTTCACGAAGCCGAACCATTTGTTGAACCAGGCGATGGTCAGGTCCTTGTCCCAGATGGCGTCGGGGATTTCGACGATCACATTGTCCCAGCGGAAGGGCTGGAGCTGGACCTGGACGCCGTCCACCTCGCCTTCCATCGGCGGGAAGCCGACGATCTTGCCGGTGGAGAATTCCTCGCGCGCCGCATTGTCGCCGCTGGTCAGCACGAAATCGACGCGGCAGAGCTTGCGCGCAAAATTCGTCTCGGCCTGGATTTCGAACAGATGCTCGCCAGCGCCCAGCGGGTTGGCGGCGACCTGCTCCTTCAGCCAGCGCGCATAAGCCTCCACATGCGGGGTGCGGACGCGGTCGATCAGGGCCAGAAAATCCCGGGACATGGCTCTACTCCTCTGCCGGCTCGCCAATGCGCCGCACTTCCCAGCGCAGATCGATGCCGTGTTGCTCGCGGACCCTGGCCCGCACTGTCTCGCCTACCTGTTCCAGATCAGCGGCACTCGCGGAACCGTCATTGATCAGGAAATTGCAGTGTTGTTCGGAAAAATGCGCGCCACCGACCGTGAAACCGCGGCCGCCGACACTGTCGATCAGCACCCAGGACTTGCGCTGGTCGGGCGTGCCGGGCGGATCGGGATTGGCGAAGGTGGAACCGGACGTCTTCTCGCGGATCGGCTGCGTGGTCTCGCGCCGGGCCGTGATGGCCTCCATGCGCTCGGTGATGGCAGCCGGTTCGTCCGGCGTGCCCTGGAAGACGGCTTCGGTGAAGATCCAGTCTTCGGGCGCGGAACAATGGCGATAGGAAAAGGCCAGCTCCTCCGGCGACACGACGATACGGCGGCCGGACCGGTCCAGCGCGACGGCCTCGACAAGAATATCAGCGGTTTCCTGGTCATAGCAGCCCGCATTCATGCGCAGCGCACCGCCGATGGTGCCAGGCACGCCGACCAGGTATTCCATCCCGGCCAGGCCCGCCTTGGCGGCCGCCTTCGCGACCATCTTGTCCAGCGCCCCGGCCCCGGCTCGCAGCCGGTTGCCGTCGAGCGCCTCGGTCTTCGCAAAGCCCGGCCCCAGCCGGATCACGACCCCACGCACCCCGCCATCGCGGACCAGCGTGTTGGAGCCGGCGCCGAGCACATGTACCGGAACTTCATCCGGTGTCTCGGCCAGGAAGCGAGCCAGGTCGGCTTCATCAGCGGGGATAAAGAGCACGTCCGCCGGTCCACCCACGCGCAGCCAGGTGATGTCCTTGAGCGGAGCGGCCTCAATGTATTTGCCTCGCACAGATGGGAGTTGGGTGATGAAGCTCATGGATTGGACATTCCCTCAGCTTGATCCACCGCGCTGTGTCGCCCCGGGTTGCGCAACCAGAAGACCAGTGCCCATGCCAGACCCGCCGGCACAAAATTCAACGACACCATCAATACACTGCCTGGTGTGAGTTCAAGCGGATGCCCGGGCCGGACAGTCACGATCACGATCGTGATGATGGCGCTCACCACGGCAAAGCCGACGGCGCCTACACTCAACGCGCCGCTGAGGCGCCGAACCGCCCGGGCAACCGGAGCGAAGCGGTTGGGGAAACCCCACGCCAAGACGCCAATAGTCAGAAGCATTGGCAAACCCAGCGCGAAAACCAACAGCCCGTTCAGCATGCCTTCCAGAGAAAACGGGCGCGCAGCACTCAGGGTTTGGTAAGGGGCCGGGGCGCCCAGCAACGCGTCAATACAGGCATTCAGAGCGTTGGCGGCACAGGCCGCCAAGAACCAGGTCGTCAGGCCGTGGACCACGCGCGAGCCTGTCACCCCAACGCCTCCAGCTCACCCGGCAGGGCATAGGCCCATTGGGTGATGTCACCGGCACCGAGACAGACCACGACATCGCCGGCTTCGGCGCGCTTGGCGACTTCCGGCGCGACGGAAGCACGGGAAATGGCGACAGCATCACGGTGACCGTGGGAAATGAGACTGTCGACGAGATGATCCCGGTCGGCGCCTTCAATCGGGTCCTCACCGGCCGTATAGACCGGCGCGACCAGCACACTGTCGGCATCGTTGAAACAGGTCGAGAAATCCTCGAACAGATCGTGCAGGCGCGAATATCGGTGCGGCTGCATGACGGCAATCACCTTGCCGGTCGAGGCCTGGCGCGCGGCCTTCAGCACGGCCGCGATCTCGACCGGGTGGTGGCCGTAATCATCAATGATGGTTGCGCCCTTCCAGGAGCCGGTCTGAGTGAAACGGCGCTTCACCCCACCGAACCCGGACAGCGCCGCCTTCGCGGCGTCCTCGGTCAGACCCAGTTCGCGGGCCGTGGCCAGCGCGGCGACAGCGTTAAGAACATTGTGCTCGCCCATCATCGGCAGGACGATATCGCTCCAAGTAACGACCTCCTGACCGCGCAGGCGGAAAGTGATGTCAAAGGTCGATGCGGCGGGCTCCATGCGCACATTGGACAGGCGCACATCGGCTTGCGGATTGGCACCATAGGTGATGACCCGGCGATCCTCGATCCGACTGGCCAGGGCCTGCACTTCCGGGTGGTCCGTGCACAGGACCGCAAAGCCGTAGAAGGGCAGGTTCTCGACGAATTGCACGAAGGCTTTCCGCAGTGTGTCGAAATCGCCGTAATGCTCCATGTGCTCCGGGTCGATATTGGTGACGATCGCCACGGTGGAGCGCAGTTTCAGGAAAGAGCCGTCGCTCTCATCCGCTTCCACGGCCATCCAGTCACCCAGACCGACTTTCGCGTTCGAGCCATAGGCGGAAATGATGCCGCCATTGATCACGGTCGGGTCGACACCGGCGGCATCCATCAGC
Source organism: Maricaulis alexandrii (assembly GCF_005871165.1). Classification (GTDB taxonomy): domain Bacteria; phylum Pseudomonadota; class Alphaproteobacteria; order Caulobacterales; family Maricaulaceae; genus Maricaulis; species Maricaulis alexandrii. The sequence continues at coordinate 337,031 of NZ_SWKP01000006.1, forward strand.
ACGGCCACCAGCGAGGTCGTGGTGGTCTTGCCGTGTGTGCCGCCCACGGCGACCGCGAATTTCAGGCGCATCAGCTCGGCCAACATTTCCGCCCGGCGCACGACCGGGATCTTGGCGGCGCGGGCTGCCACGAGTTCCGGATTGTCCGGCTTGATGGCGGAGGAGACGACGATGGCCCCGGCACCCGTCACATTCTCACCGGCATGGCCGATATGGATGGTCGCGCCGAGACCTTCCAGGCGTTCCACATTCGGATTGGCACGGATGTCCGAACCCTGGACCTGGTAGCCCAGATTGAGCATGACTTCGGCAATACCGCTCATGCCGATCCCGCCAATACCGACGAAATGGACAGGGCCGACCGGGAATGGCAGGGCGGAAAACTTCATAACAGGGCTCCGGTGACCAGGCCGTCGACGGATTTGGCCAGCGTTTCCGCGGCATCCGGACGTCCCAGCGAGCGCGCCGCGGCGGCGCGTTCAGCCAGGTCCTGGGGATTGGACAAACGGGTTTCGAGAAGGTCGGCAATATTGTCGGGCGTGAACTCGGACTCCGGAACACGATCCGCGGCGAGCGCATTCACCAGCCCGTCCACATTGGCGGTCTGGTGATCATCAGCGGCAATGCCCAGCGGGCAGAAAATGGCGGGTCGACCGACACCGGCCACTTCGGACACGGTGGACGCCCCGGCCCGGCCGATCACCAGGTGCGAGGCCGCATAGAGCGACCCTACATCCTCGAAGAAGGGCTCACACGTCGCTTGGACGTCGGCCAGCCGGTAAATATCACGCGCCATTGACAGGGATTCCTCCCGGGTCTGTTGGACGACATCAAGGCGGGATCGCAGCGATTTCGGGAGTTTTGCCACCGCTTGCGGCACGGTTTCGGACAAAATTCGAGCCCCGAGCGACCCGCCCAGAACCAAAAGATTGATCCGTCCGTCCGCGCCCAGTGCGGGATAGCCCGCCTTGCGGGCCTTCAGGATCGGAGCCCGCAGCGGATTGCCGGTCAGGATGTGATGCTTGCGGGCCTTGGCCGGCAAACGATCCAGGCGTTCAAAGCCCGACGCGATGAAACCGGCCTTGGCCGAAAACACCCGATTCACGCGTCCCAGGACAGCGTTCTGCTCATGGATGGCGAAGGGAATCCCCTGCGCCTGGGCCACAGCCAGAGCCGGAAAGGCGGGGTAGCCGCCGAAGCCGGCGATGACATCCGGCTTCCAGCCCTTCACGATCGAACGGGCCTGGGCGAAGCCCTGGGTCAGTTCCAAAGCCGCCTTGGCGAGCTTGATCGGGTTCTTGGTGGACGGGCTGGCGGCATGGATCTCGTCGATAGCCACGGCCGGGAAACCCTCCGTGTGCTTGAGCCCCCTAGCATCGGTCACCAGACGCACCTGCCAGCCGCGCGCGATCAGGGCCTCGGCCGCGGCGCGCGCAGGAAACATGTGTCCGCCCGTCCCGCCGGCGGCAATCAGACAACGACGCGGCGTCATGAAGTATGCCGCAGGGCGTAGGCGCCGGGGCGGCGGCGCGTGAAAGCCAGCAAGAGGCCGGCGCCGAAGGCGAGCGCAAGCATGGAGGACCCTCCGTAGGACACGAAGGGCAAAGTCATGCCCTTGGGCGGGATGAGGTTCAAGTTCACACCGATGTTGACGAGTGCCTGAAGCGCAAATTGCAGCGCCAGACCGGTGACGGCGAGTTGGGCGAAACTGTCCTGCAGACGCATCGCCTGGGTCCAGGCCCGGGCCACAAGCAGGGCAAACAGGCCGATGATCGCCAGCGAGGCCATCAGCCCGAATTCCTCGGCCGCCACCGCAAAGATGAAGTCGGTATGAGCGTCGGGCAAGAAGTTCTTCACCTCCCCCTCACCCGGCCCCGCCCCGGCAATCCCGCCGTGGGAGATGGCCTCCATGGCGCGGTCGATCTGGTAGGTGTCGCCACTCTCCGGGTCGATGAATCGCTGCACGCGGGACGCGACGTGCGGAAAGGTGAAATAGGCCAGGGTCGAACCGGCCGCCGCGAGGCTGGACAGCACGGCCACCCAGATCCAGGACAGTCCGGAGGCAAAGAAGACACCGCCGAAACACAGGGTCAGCAGGACAGACTGGCCGAAATCCGGCTGGATCATCAGCAGGCCAATCGACAGGATGTAGAGGCCAAAGGCGATCACCCGGCCGGGGATCGGCGCACCGCGCTGCTCTTCCGCGAACAGCCAGGCCGCTGTCACGATCAAGGCCGGTTTGAGGAATTCGGACGGTTGCAGTCCGAAGGAGCCGATCCGGATCCAGCGCGTCGCGCCTTTCACCTCATAGCCGATCAGGGGCAGGACCATCATCAGGGCCAGTGCGCCCAGCAGGGCCAGCACGGCCAAGCGTCGGGCCCCTTTCGGATTGAGGGCGGAGATGCCCAGCATGCCGATCACGCCCAACAGGGCAAACGCGCTCTGGCGGTAGAGGAAGTAGAAGGGGTCTTCAATGCCCAGCCGGTCGGTCATCGCCGGGCTGGCAGCCATCGCCAGCACCAGGCCGATCACGATCAGGGCGAGAATGATGACCAGGAGCGTGCGGTCCACACCCCGCCACCAAGTGGCCAGTCCCCGGGACAGATCCTGGATCACAGGGCTGCCTCCGGCGCCACCGGTTCGGTGGGAAGCGCCTGGACCAGATCGCGGAACGCATCGCCGCGCGCCTCGTAGGAACTGTATTGGTCAAAGGAGGCACAGGCAGGCGACAGGAGAACCACTTCGCCCTCTCGCCCCTCGGCCCAGGCGTCCCGGGCCGCTGCCTTCAGGGCCGTTTCCAGATCCCCGCACCGCTCATAGGGCAGGACACCGTCCAGTTCAGCGGCAAACCGGTCCTCGGCCTCACCGATGAGATAGGCCTTGGCGATACGGTCCTTGGCCCCCAGGGCCGGCTGCAGGCCGCCCGCCTTGGGCACACCGCCGATGATCCAGCGAATGCTGTCATAGCAGGTCAGCGCCTGCACGGCCGCTTCGGCATTGGTCGCCTTGCTGTCATTGATGAAGCGCACGCCCCGGATCGTGCCGACCAATTCCTGGCGGTGCGGCAGGCCGGGGAAGGTGTAGATTGCTTCGGCTGCAGCCTTGGCCGCAACACCCAGCAACCTTACCGCGGCCAAGGCCGCCGCAACATTCTGGGCATTGTGACGTCCGGGCAGTGCGCTGGCCCGCGCCAGGTCGACGGCGGGATGGGAGGCGGAGTCGAGGGCATCATAAACCCGGTCGCCCAGGGCATAGACCCCGCGGGCGAACACACGCCCGGCCGAGATCGGCACAACCCGGTCCTCGCGCCGCGTTTTGCGCAGACGGGAATAGAAGGCATTGGTCTCGTCATCATCAATGCCGATGACCGCATCACTGTTCGGCCCCTGCATTTCGAACAGGCGCTGCTTGGCGTGGAAATAGCCGGTGAAATCGCCATGCCGGTCGATATGGTCCGGCGAGATGTTGAGCAGGACCGCCACATCGCAATCAAGCGTCTGCGTCAAATCGATCTGATAGGAGGAGAGCTCAATCACATAGATCGTGCCCGGTCGCGGTGTATCCTGGGCCAGGATGGCCTCACCTATATTGCCGCCGACCACGACCTTGCGTCCGGTCTCGCGCAGGATATGGCCGATCAGCGCGGTCGTCGTGGATTTGCCATTGGTCCCGGTAATGCCGATGACCTTGGGCCGCCGCTTTTCCGGCATTTGATTGATCGCGGCCGCAAAGAGTTCGATATCCCCGATCACCGGCGCCCCGACCGCCTGGGCCAGCTCGACCACGCGATGCGGCTTGGGATGGGTGAGCGGAATGCCCGGCGACAGGATCAGGGCGGCGATATCGCCCCAGTCACGACGGTTGAGATCATCCAGGGTCAGGCCTTCGGCCGCGGCGCGCACGCGAGCGGCCTCGGTATCGTCCCAGCACGACACCTTGGCGCCTCCGGCCTCCAGGGCCTTCGCCGTGGCTATGCCTGTGCGCCCCAATCCGAACACAGCCACACGGCGGCCTTCATATTGATGGATCGGGATCATATGAGGCGTTTATCTCAGCTTCAGCGTGGCAAGTCCAATCAGGGCGAGGATGACGGCAATGATCCAGAAGCGGATCACGATCGTCGGCTCGGCCCAGCCCTGCTTTTCGAAATGGTGGTGGATCGGCGCCATCTTGAAGACGCGCTTTCCGGTGAGTTTGAAACTGGCGACCTGGACCATGACGGACACCATTTCCAGCACGAAGAGACCGCCGACAATGGCCAGCACGATCTCGTGCTTCACGGCCACGGCGATGGTGCCCAGCGCGCCGCCGAGGGACAGGGAACCGGTATCGCCCATGAAGATCATGGCCGGCGGTGCATTCCACCAGAGAAAGCCCAGCCCGGCGCCCAGCAAGGCGCCACAGAAGACCAGGAGTTCACCCGTCCCCGCCGTGTAATGGACCTGGAGATACTCGGCGAAGTCGACCCGGCCCACGACATAGGCGATGGCGCCGAAGGTCGCTGCGGCGATCATCACCGGCACGATGGCCAGGCCGTCCAGACCGTCCGTCATGTTCACCGCATTGCCGGCGCCGACCACGACGATACAGCCGAAGACGAAGAAGAGCGGTCCCAGATTGAGGACGAAGTCCTTGAAGAAGGGGAAGGCGATGGAGGTTTCCATGCCCGGCTCGCTGCCCAGGCTGCGCGCCGTGTAGGAGGCCCAGAAGACGGCAATCAGGGCGATGATGAATTCACCGGCCAGTTTGAACTTGCCACCGAAACCCGCCGTCGATTGCTTGGTGACCTTCATGTAGTCGTCGACGAAACCGATCAGGCCGAACCCTGCCGTCACGAAGATCACGATCCAGACATAGGCATTGGACAGGTCCGCCCAGAGCAGCGTGCCGACCATCACCCCGATCAGGATCAGGAAACCGCCCATGGTCGGCGTCCCGGCCTTCTCGACCACGTGGCGCTCAATGCCTTCCGTGCGGATCGGCTGTCCCTTGCCCTGCTTCTTGCGCAGCCAGGCGATCATCGGCTTGCCGAAGGCGAAGGCGATGACCATGGCCGTGAACAGGGCCATGCCGGTGCGGAAAGTGATGTAGCGGAAGAGATTGGCCAGCTGCAGGTCTTCAGCAAGCGGGGCGAGGAGAAGATAAAGCATGTGCCGGTCAGGCCTCCGTCAGTCCGAACGCGGAACCATCAGCCAGACGTGCGGCAATCCTGTGGAGGCCGGAGGCATTGGATCCTTTGAGCAGAACCACATCGCCCGGCCGGACCGCCGATATGATCATCTCCAGCGCTTCGCCCGCATCCCGCGCATAGCCTGCGCGCCGGTTGGAGGGCAAGGCGTCGTGCAAGTGGTGCATGCGTTCTCCGCAGGCAAACACAGCATCGACCGCAGCCGCATCCAGCGGCTCGGCCAGGTCGGCATGGAGCCGGGCCTCGTCAGGGCCCAGCTCGAACATGTCGCCCAGAACCGCAATCCGGCGCCCCTGCCCGGCCGGCTGGGCCGCGCCCAAGGCAGAGATGGCGGCGGCCATGGAGACCGGGTTGGCATTGTAGGCATCGTCCAGAAGCGTGAAGCTGCCGCCGCCCGGCAGCGTGATCTCCAGCGCCCGTCCTCGGCCGGCTTCGGCATCGACACTGGCCAGCGCATCGGCCACGGCGTGCGCGTCGAGTCCTGATGCGGCCGCAGCGGCGAAAATCGCCGCGACATTCCAGGCCCAGTGGTCGCCGGAGGCGCGGATGTGGAACCGGGTGCGGATGCCCAGCACATTCACCAGGCCGGTGGAGCCGGTCAGGCCGGTCTCGAAATCCTCGATCCGGATCGCCGCATCCTTGGAACGGCCGAAATCCAGCATGAAGGCCGCGCAGGAGCGTTTGGCATGGCGCGCCAGGCGCTCGGCATGATCATCATCAGCCGGGTAAATCGCGACGCCGTCATTCTCCAGCCCTTCAAAAATCTCCGACTTGGCATCCGCGATGGCTTCCATCGTGCCGAGATGTTCCAGATGGGCCGGCGCGATACGCGTGATCAGGGCGACATGCGGACGGACCAGGCTGGAAAGGTCCCGGATCTCGCCGGCATGGTTCATGCCCATTTCAAACACGGCCCGCTCGGTCGAGCGCGGCATGCGCGCCAAGGTGAGCGGTACACCCCAGTGATTATTGTAGGATTTCACGCTCCAGTGGGCGGGACCGGCGGCGCGGAACACGGCGGCCAGAGCCTCTTTCACGGAGGTCTTGCCGACACTGCCTGTCACGGCGACCCGGATGGCATCGCACCGGTCGCGTGAGGCCGTGCCCAGCGCCCGCAGCGCGTCGAGCACATCAGGCACCTGCAGAGCCGGCTCCAGCCCCAGATCGCCGCGCGAGACCAGGCAGGCGGCGGCACCCTTCTCCATGGCCATCGCCGCAAAGTCGTGCCCGTCGCGCACATCCTTGAGGGCGACGAATAGATCGCCCTTTTCCAGAGTGCGCGTATCGATGGAAATCCCGGAACAGGTCCAGCCCGTATCGCCGATCAGCATGCCGCCCGTGGCAGCGAGCGCCTGGCCGGAGGTCCAGAGCGGATCAGACATGGGCGGCCTCCCGGTCTTGCAGCGCCTTGCGCGCCTCTTCACGGTCATCAAAGGGCAGAACCCTGTCGCCGATGGTCTGGCCGGTTTCGTGCCCCTTGCCGGCAATCAGCAGGCAATCGCCCGCTTTCAGCGCGGCCACGCCGCGGCGAATGGCTTCGGCGCGGTCGGGAATTTCAATGGCGCCGGGACAGCCTTTCAGCACGGCCGCACGGATCGCCGCCGGGTCTTCCGAGCGCGGATTGTCATCGGTGACGATCACCCGGTCCGCCAGAGAGTGGGCGATGGCCCCCATCTTGGCGCGCTTGGACGGGTCGCGATCACCGCCACAGCCGAAAATGACGAGGATCTCGCCTTCCGTATGCGGCCGCGCCGAGCGCAGCAGCTTGTCCAGACCGTCCGGCGTGTGGGCGTAATCGACCAGGACCGGCGCGCCTTCTTCGGTCTCGCCGACCTTGTCGAGACGGCCCGGCACACCCCCTAGGCGTTCCAGCGTCCGGCAGACGGTTTCCATGTCCACACCCTCGGCGAGTGCAATGGCGGCCGCGCCGAGCGCGTTGAGGATCTGGAATTCACCGACCAGCGGGATGTCCAGGTGCACGTCCGTGCCCTGCCAGGTGAAAGCGACATCCTGGCTGGCCGGACGCGGGGTGATCTCGCGGATCACCATGTCTTCACCGCGCCAGCCGACCGTGAGCGTTTCCAGACCACGGGCGCGGGCCGTGTCGGCCATCTTGCGACCCCACTCGCTGTCGACATTGATCACGGCGCGGCCACCCTCGGGCAGACGCTCGGTGAACAAGAGCTCTTTGGAGGCAAAATAGTCAGCGAAATCCGGGTGATAGTCCAGATGATCCTGGGTCAGATTGGTGAAGGCACCGACGCTGAGGCGGGCGCCGTCCATGCGGTGCTGCTTGAGCCCGTGGCTGGAGGCCTCCATCGCCAGATGGGTGACGCCATCGGCCGCCAGCTGGTCCAGGGCGCGGTGCAGCGCCACGGCATCCGGCGTCGTGTAGCCCAGGCTTTCCAGGCTGTCGCCACGGGTCACGCCAAGCGTGCCGAGGCAAGCGGCATCAAAGCCGGCGGCGGCCCAGATCTGGCGCAGGAATTCCACGCTGGAGCTTTTGCCATTGGTGCCGGTGATCGCGACGATATGGTCCGGCTGGCGCGGATAAAAGCGCGCAGCCAGCTCGGCCAGCTCGGCCGCGGGTGCTTCGGACACCAGGACCGGGACCGGCAGGCCTTCGACCGGGATATCGGTGAGAATGACGGCTGCACCCTGTTCCAGCGCCTGCGGGATGAAGGCACTGCCATGCTGTTTCACGCCCGGCAGGGCCGCGAACAGGAAACCCGGCTTCACCGCCCGGCTGTCCAGCGTCAGACCGGCAATCTCGATGGCGCCGTCTTCTGCGTCGAACTCGTCATCGGGCATCAGCTCGGACAGTTTCACGGGATCATCTCCGGCATCAGGGCGGCGCGCACGAGCGCGGCACGTTCCCCGGTTTCATCTTCTGCGCGTTGCACACCGAGAATGGGGGCAATACGGGACACGATCTCGCCCACGGCCGGAGCCGCCGTCCATCCACCGGTGGCGTAGCCATAGGTCGATTCAGTGCCGTGCGGTTCGTCCAGCAACACCAGGATCGCATATTGCGGATCGTCGTAAGGGAAGACTGCGGAGAAGGAGGAAATAAGGCGCGAACTGTCATACCCGCCGCGGGTCGGCTTTTCCGCGGTTCCAGTCTTGCCCGCGACCTGGAAGCCCGGCGCATCAGCATAGCCGCCCGACCCGTCCAGCACATTCTCGCGCATCAGGTCGAGCACGGTCTGCGCCGATTCCGAGGACATCACCCGCTCGCCGACAATCGTCTCGTCGGCCGCCACCGGCAGCAGGGTGGGACGGACATAAACCCCGTCATTGGCGATTGCCGCGAAAGCCGCAATCGTGGCGATCGGGCTGACCGCAATGCCATGACCATAGGAGATCGTCGCGGTTTCGGTCGGCCCCCAATTGCGCGGCAGGAGCGGGTCGGCGCTTTCCGCAAGCTCGATGGGCGCGCGCTCCAGAAGACGCAAATCACCCAGGAAGCCCCGCTGGGCTTCCGCTCCGGCATCCAGCGCAATCAGGCTGGACCCGATATTGGAGGAATGGGTGAAGACTTCCGTCAGAGACAGGCGGCGGTTCTCGGCGTGGTAGTCATTGATCTGATAGCCGCCGATTTGCAGCGGACCGGTCGCGTCATAGCCGCTTTCCAGCGTCGCCGTGCCGTTTTCCAGGGCCATCGCGACCGTGAAGGCCTTGAAGGTGGAACCCATTTCATAGACCGACTGGGCCGCGCGGTTGAGACGCCCGCCCGGCGTGGCGTCCGAGGGGCGGTTGGGATCGAAGTCCGGCAGCGACACCATGGAGACAATCTCGCCGGTCCGCACATCCATCACGATGCCGGTCGCCGCTTCGGCCTGGAACTCGGCCACGGAGGCGGCCAGGACTTCAGCGACATGGAACTGGACCGTCATGTCGATCGACAGGGCCACGGGGCGCCCATCGCCGGCCAGCAGGGACCCGTCAAAGGCGCGCTCGGCACCGGCCAGTCCCTGAAGGTCACGGTCCGTGTATCCCACAATGTGTGAGGCGAGACGGCCGCGCGGATAGACCCGGCGCGGCTCCATGCGGAAGCCCAGACCGGGCAAGCCAAGCGAGAACACGGCCTGGCGCTGACGCGGGGTGAGATTGCGGCGCACCCAGACAAAGCGGCCGCGACCGCCCAGATCCTCGGTCAGGCTGTCCACATCAATATCCGGCAGGACGCCAGCGAGCGCCTCGGCGGTTTCGCGGGCATCCCAGACCAGGGACGGGTCGGCATAGAGGGAATGCGTTTCCAGCGTGGTCGCCAGCACCTGACCCGTCCGGTCGAACAGATCACCGCGCACGATCGCCTGCTGCGCCTGGCGCTGGGACGGCGCGGCATCGGCCGAGCCGAGCACAGCGATATCGATAGCGCGGGCTCCCAGGAGGGCGAAACCAACCGCAAGGCTGAGCCCCATCACACGCAGGCGCGAGCGGGCCGCGTCGAGCGCCTTGGTTTCATCGCTCTCGATACGGAGCAGACGCGACATGTCGGCAGGCGCCGCTTCAGCGAGCGGCGGCAGGGCCACGCTGCGAGACTTGGCCGATACCTGTTTTCGGAACGGCCACAGACGCATCAGTCAGGACCTCCCGTGCGGCGCGGTTCGGCCGAAGCCTGACCCTCCACACGCTCTTCGCGCACCAGAAGCCCGTCCTGGCGCAGGGCGGAACCCTGTGTGTTCAGATCGGCATCGGCCAGAAGGGGAAGATCGTTCAGGTCCACTTCACGCTCCGGATCCAGCGGCTCGAATCCCAGATAGCGCCGCGCCAGGTGGCGCAGGCGTTCCGGGTCTTCCAGGTGCGCGATCTCGACATTGAGCACATTGATCTGACGACGTTCCTCGGCCAGCTGGGCCTGAATATCCTCGAGGCGTTCCTGCGAGCTCTTTGCCTCGGCCTTGGCGATATAGAGCGCCACCGCCAGAGCCGCTGCGACGACGAACGCGATCGCATTGAGCGTGCGGATCATAGCGCGGCCTCCAGGCGGGCAAGCGGAACAACACTCCGATACAGCTCCGCACCATCCTCGATGGCGGGCGCCTCGGTTCTCACAGCGGCTCGCAGCTTGGCCGAACGGGCCCGCGGATTGACCGCAGCCTCTTCGGCGCTCGCTTCAACAGCCTTGCGGTGAAGCAGACGGAAGGACGCTTCCGGTCCGGCCTGTTCCACGGGCGCATGGCGCGAGCCACCCCCTCCCGCCAGCCCGGCCCGGGCTCGCAGGAAGGTCTTAACCATGCGGTCCTCCAGTGAATGGAAGGTAACCACGACAAGCCGCCCCAGCGGCGAGAGCAGCCGCTCGGCGGCCTCCAGCGCGCGGGCCAATTCACCCAGCTCGTCATTGACGAAAATGCGCAACGCCTGGAAGACGCGCGTGGCCGGGTGGATTTTTGAATGTTTTCCGCCAGTTGCGCGGGTGACGATGTCAGCCAGACGATCCGTCGTCTCGATTTTGGCCTCGGCGCGCGCCTTCACGATGAAGCTCGCGACCCGGCGGGAACGGCGCTCCTCACCATAGACATAAAATATATCTGCTAGCTCCTGCTCGCTGAGCAGGTTCACCGCATCGGCCGCCGTCGCACCGGTCGCCGCCATGCGCATGTCCAGCGGACCGGCCTTCTGGAAGGAGAATCCACGTTCGGCCTGGTCGATCTGCATGGAGGACACGCCGATATCTAGAACGATGCCGTCCACGGTGCGTCCGCCACTGGAGAGGATCACCTCCTCCATTGCGGAGAAGGGCGCCTCGACGAAGACGAAACGGCCACCGGAGGCCTGGGTCAGGCTGTCAGCCGCCGGGCGCACGCTCGGGTCCCGGTCAATCCCGATCAGGCGGCAATCGGCCGCCGACAGGATGGCCCGCGAATAGCCGCCCGCCCCGAAAGTGCCATCAATGTAGAGAGCCCCGTCACGGGGCTCGAGCGCATGCAGGACCTCATCCAGCATCACCGGAATGTGCGGCTGGGGGCTCATGCTCCACCTCCCGGGCGCGGGGGAAGCTTCAGGGATTTCTTGTTGTCGCGGGCAAAGCTGCGGGCGCTGGCCTTGCGCTCGGCCAGGCGATCCGGGTTCCAGATCTCGAAGCGAGAGCCGAGACCGACGAAGGCCGCCTTGCCGTCCAGGCCGGCGAGCTCAATCAAATCCTTGGGCAGGGTGACCCGGCCGGTTCCGTCAAAAGCCAGGCCGCGCGTGTCCCCGAAAATGGTCTGCTCGAACGCGGCCCGCGCATCATCATACGGGTCCATTTCCTCGAGCAGAGCCAGATAGCGGTCCAGCAGCGCCTGACCGCCGCCCTCCAGATAACCGCCCTCGAAAGAAGGCCAGACGTAGATTTTCTCTTCGGGATCATTCTTCACGACCGCACGGAATCCCGCCGGGACGGAAACCCGTCCCTTGGCGTCAATTCCATTGATGGTCGTCGAAAGAAACAACTGCCCGTCCCCAGAAAAATCCACGCAGCCCACCCTGCATGGTTAACGATGGGATAACATGGGATTTCATGGGAAACAATGACGAAAGGTTCGTTTTTCATGGATTAACGCGGGTCATGAAGTATTCACGCAACACGAAAAACGGAACGAGAAGAGAACATTAAGTTAATATCCACAGGCCCAGACCGTGCACTTCATGGGATCGGGTGGGATTTGACGGTTTCCGTGGATTTTTTTCCGTTTCGGCAAAACCGGTCGCTTCGCGAGACCGCGCGACGGCCGCTCGCGGCGCCAGATGCCGATTAATGCGAAAATGGAAAGAAAGGATCAGGTGGCCTGTAAGCCGGGTTCTGTTCCCCGGCGAACCGGGGCGACGACCATTCATCTGCGGCCGGCCTTGCGGACGGCCTGGTGCGACCTACCCGGATGACATGCGGAGACGCATGTGGGCGAACCCGTTCATCCCTATTCGGTCTTGCTCCAGGTGGGGCTTGCCGTGCCCCCTTCCTTGCGGTCGGGGCGGTGCGCTCTTACCGCACCCTTTCACCCTTACCGGAGCCGAAGCCCCGGCGGTCTGCTCTCTGCTGCGCTTTCCCTGGGGTCACCCCCGCCGGGAGTTACCCGGCACCTTGTCTCCGTGGAGCCCGGACTTTCCTCGATGGCGCCGTTTCCAGCCTTGCCACCGCGGCCGTCCGGCCACCTGATCGAGAGAGCCAATGCCTGCATGTCCCGGCGCGGTCAAGCGCCCTACGCGCCACGATCAGCCGAGACCGGCCACGCGCTCGATCAGGGCGCGCGTCTCGGCGTCGAGCGCCCCGTCAACCCGGGAGGGCCGCCAACGGCGCTGGAAGGCCTCCACCACGGGCTTGAGACCCGGCTCCAGCGAATACCCGATCTGTTTGAGCAGGGCTGCGGGTTCGCCCTCGGCCTTTTCGTCCGGCAGTGAGGCGGCACAGCCTTCACGGGCCAGACGGTCCCAGGGGAATTTCTCGCCCGGATCGATCTTGCGGCCCGGCGCCAGGTCGGAATGCCCGATGACGGCTTCCGGCGGCAAGTCATAACGCGCCAGGATATCGCGCACGAGCGCGATGACGGTCTCGATTTGCGCGTCGGGATAGTCGGGGAAACCGAATTCATGGCCCGGATTGACGATCTCGATCCCGATGGAAGCGGAATTGAGATCCCCCTCCCCGCGCCAATAACCGCGACCGGCATGCCAGGCCCGATGGTGTTCATCAACCAGCTGGAAGAGGCGCCCGTCTTCCTCCACGAGATAGTGGGAAGAGACACTGGCGTCCTTGTCGCGCAAACGGTCCAGTGCCGCCTCGCCTGTCTTCATGCCGGTATAGTGCAGGACGACATGACGGATCGGACCGCGCCGCTTGTTGAAGTTCGGCGAGGGGGCGGAAATCGGCTTCAGGCTCACAGCGTCTTCTCACGCGCCAGCGCGGCTGTCGGCAGTTTGCGGTTCGGACGCAGGGCAATGATACCGACCCCGATCAGGGTCAGCGCACCGCCGGCGATCAGGCGCCAGCCGAACGGATCGCCCGTGACGGTCAGGCCGGCAATCACGCCGATGAAGGGTGCCATCAGGGTCAGTGGCGCAATCAAGGTCGCGTCATAGCGCTGCAGCAGATTGTAGAAGACGCCATGCCCGAAGACATTCACCAGCAGGACCGTGAAGGCGACCGCCAGGAAGATCAGCCAGCCGCCATCGACCAGGGCCTGCATCTGCCCGGTCTCGAAGGTCAGGCTCAGGGCCAGAAGGGGCGGTGCCGAGATCAGGCCGATCCAGGCCTGCATGCGGATTGAGTCCAGCGGCATCTGCTTGACCAGGATCATGCCGACGGCCGCAGCAAAGGCCGCCCCGATCCCGATCAAAAGGCCGATGGACAGGTCCAGCTCAGCCGGATTGGCGATCACCAGGGCCACGCCGATGAAGGAAACGATGATGCCCATCACACGGGGCAGGCCGACCTTCTCCTTGAGGAAGATGACCGAGAGAATGGTGGCAAAGGGCACACCGGTCTGCACCGCAATCGCCATGCCGGACGGCGTCGCCCAGCGCAGCCCCATGAACATCAGCACGTATTGCGCCGCCCCCATGGTGAGGCCGATCGCAATCATCGTGCCCAGCTTGGCCGGGATGGGCCGGATCCAGGGGGCGAGCACCGCATAGAGCAGGGCAAAGCGCATGAAGGCGAAGAAGATTGGCGGCACGCCTTCGAAACCGGGCACCCAACCCGGGGCACCGGTCACGGAGAATTTCGCCACGATGAAATTGATGCCCCACACGACGCAGACGGCCATCAGGGCGAGGAAATCCCGTAAACGCATAAAACCGTCATGGACCGCTGCGCCCGGACGGGCAAGCGCTAATCCGCGATTGCGGCGGACGGGTCCGGGGAGAAATGCGCATCGAGGAAGGCGAGGAAGTTCTGCCAATCGACCGCATTCACCCCATGCAGCCCGCGGCGCATGAAGACGGCCAGGTCCGCGTCCGGCTGAAACGCCCCCAGCGCCTCCTGCTCCAGGCCTTGCGAGCCATAGAGCCGGTAGATCGGCGTGGCACCCTGGGCGGCGCGGAAACTGCCGCCCGGGTCGGACCATTGATCCCGCCAGGCGCCGCCAATCAGCAGCGGGCGCGGCGCCATCAGGGCGATCAGCTGGTGCTGGTCGACCGGGATGTCCGCTTCCCGGCCCGCATAGGCGGCATAGTCCGGGCTGAACCAGTAGGGATAGCTGTCGGTGATCTGGGCCACGCTCTCGCCGTCATCGGACCGGGTCAGCGTGGTGCCGCCGGTTCCGGCCTGGTGGGCGATGACCAGATCGATACGATCATCGAAAGCGGCCGCGACCAGGGCTGACTTGCCATTGCGGGAATGACCCCAGACCGCCATCCGGTCGCGGTCGAACCGCGGATCAGCTTCCAGTACATCCACAACCCGAGAATAGGCCCAGGCCCAGGCAATCACACCCCCGCTTTGCGCGTCAGGCGACAGCTCCGCCAGCGCTGTCTGGGCCGGTCCGTTGGCGTCGGGCACGATGTCACCGGGATAGTGGAAAACCAGCGCATAGCCGTGGTCGAGAATGTCCTCGACCGGCGGGGTCATGATGTGGCGGCCAAAAATCTGGCGCACGGTGAAACTGGCAAATCCGCCCTCTTCGCAGCTCTGGGCGTGGGGTGTGGTCGGGCCTTCAATCCCCTCGCGCCAGCCCAGGGCCGGAACATTGCCGCAGAAGGTCTGCAGGATGATGGAGGGCACCGGTCCGGCGACATGATTGGGGAGGATGACGGCCAGATGAGTGTCGAGCCCGCCCATTTCCAGCGTGTACTGCTCGATCCGGCCCGCCCCGTCATAGGCGTCCGTCGCGATCACTTCATGCTCGACGAGACGGACATCGTCCCGTTCCGGCCAGGCACCGTAGACCTCATCCTGGAATTGCTGCAGCAGCGCCGCCCGGCCGGCCTCCCAGTCGACACGGCTGGTCCCGTCGAGCGCCGGCAGGGCGGCCGCCTGCGGTGTGCGGGCGGAGACTTTGGGCAGGGCCATCGAAACACAGCCGACCAGCATGAGCGGCATGACGATCAGGACAAAAAGCGGAATGAAGCGGCGCACACATGTCTCCCGGGCCGAGACCGGCAGTGGAAATGAAGACGGCCCAGACTAGCCGGGCCGTTTCAGGTGAAAAGTCACAATTGCGGGAAGGAACTAGCGGCCGAGGCCTTCGACCGTCCAACCATCAGGGCCGCGTGTAGCCACCAGGATATCGTCTTCGCCATCGGACTTGCCGCCGCGCGGACCACCGCGCAGCTTGCGCCAGAGCCAGTAGGCACAGCCGGCCAGAAGCCCGATCCCGGCGAGGACCAGGAAGGCCGCGGTGAGCATGGCGGCCAGGAAGACGACAAGGGCCAGGAAAGCGACGGCGATCAGGGCCGCCAGCAGGTCGCGGACAATCCGTCCGGCCCGGCTTCCGGTGAAGCGGGTCGAGAAGAACGAAGTCCGGCTATGACGCGTCTCGGTCATGATGTCTCTCCGTTTTGCCCCCTTGGCATGCCACACCATGTTGGCATGACTGAGGCAAAGGTCAATTCACAGCAGGTGCGACACAGGGGCCCTCGCGGGCCTGAAGCGGCTAAGCGTCTCTGATCGCGCCTGTTTCCGGATACGGAATTAAGAATTCATCGGCCCGGTTTGGAGGGGGAATGGCAGGCGCCGCGTTCCCCCCTGCCCGCGCATCCGCGCTAGCTGGCAATGCGCGCAGCGAGCCCGCGCTCCTGCAGGATCGCCCCGTAAGCCGTGTTGATAGCAGCCATTTTTTCATCAGCCAGACGCTGGATTTCCAGGGGCGCCCCGCGGGCAATGAGGCGATCCGGGTGATTCTGGGAGGCAATCCGGCGATAGGCGGTGCGCAAATCCGTGTCGGAAATGTCCGCCTGGATGCCCAGAATGACGTAGGGATCGTCCGCTTCGGGCTCGACATGAGCGGCGCAAATGCGGCGGAACTCGGTCTCGCTGAACCCGAAAATGTCCGCCACCTCTTCCAGATAGCGCATCTCGTCCGGCGTCACCGCACCATCGGCCTTGGCGACATGGAAGAGCCCGTCCAACACATCTTCCAGAATGGCCGGATAGCAGCGGAAACGCCGCGCCAGCCGGCGAGCATAACCGTCAAAGCCCAACGTGGTCTGGGTGGCCAGCTGGAAGGCCCGGTCGAGCGGCTCCCGCCCTTCGGGTGGCGGTTTGAAGACTTCGTAGAAAGCGCGGATTTCCGAGCGGGAGACGATGCCGTCGGCCTTGGCCATCTTGGCGCCAAGCCCGATCAGCGCCATGGCGAAATCGGCATCCTCGACATCGTGCTGGGCTGCGCGTTCATCGCACCCGTCACATTCGAGGAAGCAGTCGCGGCCCTTAAGCCGATCTGCCAACCGTCGCCAGAAACTCATTTCTCCGCCCTCCGGGGCGTCATTTAGGCATCGCGCCCGTCCGGCGCGAGAGGCAAAGCAGCAAAAACTGCGATCTTTGCCAGCTTAAGCCTGTTGAACCATGTCACGCCATGGCTACCTTCCTTGCCAATCGCAGCCATGGGCAGAATGACAATGAGCGAGCACGTGCAGGGCGAATGGGAATTCTGGATCGACCGGGGCGGCACGTTCACGGACGTCATCGGCCGCACACCCGATGGCCGTCTGCAGGCGCTCAAACTCCTCTCGGAAAGCCCCGACTATCCCGACGCGGCCAGTGAAGGCGTGCGCCGCCTGTCACAGGGCGCGCCGGTGCGGGCGGTGAAGATGGGCACCACCGTGGCCACCAATGCCCTGCTGGAACGCAAGGGCACGAAGACGCTCTTCCTGGTCACCAAGGGCTTCGGCGACCTGCTTGTCATCGGGGACCAGACCCGACCGGACATTTTCGCGCTCGACCTGAAACGGCCCGATCCGCTTTATGACCGTGTGGTCGAGATCGAGGAACGTCTCGATGCCGACGGTATGATCGTCGAAGGCCTCAATATCGAGGCGGCCCGCCAGATCCTCGACCAGGCCCGGGCCGACGGGTTCGACACGCTCGCCATTGCCCTGATGCATGCCTATGCCAATGACGTTCACGAAGTCCGGCTGGAAGAATTGGCCAAGGAGGCGGGCTTCTCCACCATTATCCGCTCCTCGATCGCCTCGCCCCTGGTGAAGATCGGCCCGCGCGCTTCCACCAGCGTGCTGGACGCCTATCTCACCCCGGTCCTGCGTGACTATGTCGGCCGCGTTGATCGCGGGCTCGACGGCACGCCGCTCTTTTTCATGCAGTCTTCCGGCGGCCTGGCACCGGCCAACAGTTTCCACGCCCGCGATGCGGTCCTGTCCGGACCGGCCGGCGGCGTGGTCGGCATGGCCAAGACGGCCAAGCGGGCCGGGCATGACCGCGTCATCGGATTCGACATGGGCGGCACCTCGACCGATGTGTCGCGCTTTGACGGCGACGCCTATGACCGGGTGCAGGAAACTCTCGTCGCCGGCCACCGGCTGCGCGCGCCGATGATGGCCGTGCATACGGTTGCAGCGGGTGGCGGCTCCATTCTGACCTTTGACGGCGAACGCGCCCGGGTCGGCCCGGACAGTGCCGGCGCCATGCCCGGTCCGGCCGGTTATGGCCGCGGCGGTCCCGCCGCCGTGACGGACGCCAATATCGTGCTCGGCCGGATCCAGCCGGACTGGTTCCCCCACGTCTTTGGCGAAAGCTCCGACCAACCGCTGGACGTTGAGGCCTCACGCCGCGCCCTGGGTGAACTGGCCGGGCAAATGGGCCTGTCAGGACCGGAAGAGGCCGCCGAAGGCTTCCTCGCCGTCGCTGTGGAGAGCATGGCCCAGGCGATCAAGCAGATTTCCATCGGCCAGGGTGTGAACCCGTCGCGCTATGCGCTGGCGGCCTTTGGCGGTGCCGGCGCGCAACATGCCTGCCGTGTCGCCGATGCCCTCGGAATGAGCACGGTCCTGATCCACCCCTATGGCGGTCTGTTGTCCGCGCTCGGGATCGGTCTCGCCGAAATCCGCGAAACCCGGCTGGGCGCGGTCGAGGAGACGTTGGACGCGGCGGAAAGCCGGGCCCGATCCCTGACGCAGGAACTGGGTGCGGAAGCGCAAGCCGGCCTCACCGCCCAGGGCTTGCCGCAGGACACGATCCGGGTGCACGGGGAGTGGCGCCTCAAGGTCGCCGGGTCGGATACGTCGATTCCGGTCGCCGAGGCGGATCGCGCGACCATGGAAAAGGACTTCGCCGAGGCGCATCAGCGGCTGTTCGGCTTCATCCCGGCCGGCGAACTCGTGATCGAATCCGTCAGCGTGGAAGCCGAGGCCGAGCCGCCGGGTTCCAGCGACTGGACCATCGAAATGCCGGATGCCGGCCAGCCCGCCCCTGACCCGGCCGGACAGGTCAGCCTGTTCGACCAGGGCGACTGGCAGGACATCCCGGTCTACCGGCTGGACGGGTTTGGACCGGAAGCCCGCATCGCCGGCCCGGCCCTGATCATGGACCCCAATACCACCATCGTCGTGGACGCCGGCTGGGAGGCTGTGCGCCTGCCGGACGGAACGATGAGCCTGGAGCGCACGGGCGCGCGCCGCGATGACAGCCAGGACACCGAACTCGACCCGGTCCGGCTGGAGCTCTTCAACAAGCGCTTCATGAGCGTGGCCGAACAGATGGGCGTCGCCCTGGAGCGGACGGCCCATTCGGTGAACATCAAGGAACGGCTCGACTTCTCCTGCGCGGTCTTTGACGCGCAGGGCGGGCTGGTCGCCAATGCCCCCCACATGCCGGTCCATCTGGGCTCCATGTCGGCCTCCGTTCGCGCCGCCGCCGACGCGCATCCGGATCTGGGCCCGGGCGACGCCGTCGCCGTCAACGCGCCCTATGATGGTGGCACGCACCTGCCGGACATCACCTTGGTCACCCCCGTTCATGATCCCGATACGGGCGAGCGGCTCTTCTATGTCGCGGCCCGCGGACACCATGCCGATGTCGGCGGCATCGCACCGGGCTCCATGCCGCCCTTCTCGCGCACGATCGACGAGGAAGGCGTGCAGTTCCGCAATGTGAAAGTGATGAGCGGCGGCACGTTCGATGAAGAGACCGTGCGCGAGGTGCTGGCCTCCTCCGCCCACCCGGCCCGCAAGCCGGACCAGAATATTGCCGACATGAAGGCCCAGCTGGCCGCCTGCGCCCGCGGGGCCCAGGAGCTGCACCGCCTGGTCAGCGATAACGGGCTGGATGTGGTGAAAGCCTATATGGGCCACGTCCAGGACAATGCCGAGCGCGCCGTCCGCCGCGTCATCGAGGCGCTGAATGATGGCCATCACACGGTCCGCCTGGATGACGGAGCTCAGATCAGTGTGGCGATCTCCGTCAATCGCGAGGACCGGTCGGCCGTGATCGACTTCACAGGCACCTCGCCCCAGCGCGACAGCAATTTCAACGCCCCCGCCTCGGTGGCGCGTGCCGCCGTGCTCTACGTCTTCCGCTGCCTGGTGGGCGATGCCATCCCGCTCAATGAAGGCTGCCTGAAACCGATCAAGCTGATCATTCCGGAGGGCTGCCTGCTCAATCCGCGCCCGCCCGCCGCCGTCGTGGCCGGCAATGTGGAGACCAGCCAGCTGGTCGTGGATGCCCTGTTCGGTGCCACCGGACGCCTGGCCGCCTGCCAGGGCACGATGAACAATCTCACCTTCGGCAATGACCGCCACCAGTATTACGAGACGATCTGTGGCGGCGCCGGTGCCGGCATTGATGCAGACGGGGACGGTTTCTCCGGTGAGAGCGCCATCCACACCCACATGACCAATTCGCGCATGACCGATCCGGAAGTCCTGGAGCGTCGCTATCCGGTGCGGGTCCTGCACCACCGTATCCGGGCCGGCTCCGGCGGCACGGGGCGCTGGCGCGGCGGTGACGGGTCGGTGCGACGGCTGCAATTCCTGGAACCGATGGAGGTCGCCCTCTTGTCATCGCGCCGGAATGAGAACCCGTTCGGCCTGAATGGCGGCGGCGATGCCCTGCCCGGCCAGCAACGCGTCTGGCGCAGTGACCAAGTCGAGGAATTGCCCGGCCTGTTCCGCATCGATGTCGAGGCCGGTGACAGTGTGGAAATCGAGACGCCCGGCGGTGGCGGGTTCGGCGGCTGAGCCCGGCCGGTTTCCCTGGTGCCACATTAATCATCGGACAGGTTTGATCCACGCCGGGCTGTGACCCGTAACCCCTTATGTCCATGCATGAGACCACCGATTGATGTCCGGCGGCGGCCGCCGCCGGCACTCCATGAAGCACAAGGGAGTACCCGATGCGTCTCATTTCCCTGGCGGCCCTGTCTGCCGCCCTGATTTCCGCCCCGGCCCTGGCCGGCGACCATCCGGCACCGGCGCAGACCAAGGCCGACCATCATGGTGGCGGTCACGCCATGGCCCAGGCCGATATTGTCGACACCGCGGTCGCAGCCGGCCAGTTCAACACGCTCGTCGCTGCGGTTCAGGCCGCCGGCCTGGTGGACACGCTGAAGGGCGATGGCCCGTTCACTGTGTTCGCGCCCGTCGACTCGGCCTTCGCCAATCTTCCCGATGGTGAAGTGGAACGCCTGCTGGAGCCCGCCAACCGGCATGAACTGGTCGATCTTCTGACCTATCACGTGGTGCCGGGTGCGGTGTCCTCCGACCAGCTGGCCGGGTCCATCCAGACCGTCACGACGGTGGAAGGCACGGATGTGCTGATCGATGCCACCGATGGCGTCCTCGTCGGCAATGCCGAGGTGATCCAGGCCGATATCGAAACATCGAACGGAATCATTCACGTGGTCGACCGCGTGATCATTCCCACCGGCTGACTGAGGTTTCGGCCCTGCCCTTTGGATCAAGGGGCGGGGTCGGCCCTGCCGCTAGATGATTTCGTCTTCATCGAAGAAGGAATCACTGCCCAGCATGTCGTCGAACTGGGCCAGCGGTTCGTCATTGTGACGATGGATGATCTCCGCGACATGGCAGACGGCATCCCCCTCATTGACGATGGGCAGCATGGTCCGGCCGATGATCAGGCCGGCGACCGGTGACGGGATTTCGACATCGGCCTCGCCCAGCGGATCGCTGAGCACGCCGATCAGCTCGCCGGCTTCGACATGCTGACCGACCGAGCGGTACATGCGCAGCACCCCGCCCATCGGCGCGCGCAGCCAGGTGCTCTTCTTGCTCATCTCCGAGACAAGTTTGGATTTCAACCCCTTGTCCGCCCGGACCAGGTTGAGCTTGCGCAGGACGCGCAAAATCCCCTTCACGCCCATGCGCAGCGCCATTTCGTCAAAGCGCAGCGCTTCACCGCTCTCATAGACCAGCACGGGAATATCCCGCGACTGGGCCGCAGCCCGCAGGGACCCGTCCCGCAGGGTTGAATGAACGATGACCGGGCTGGCGAATTCGCGGGCCAGGTCCAGCGCCTGGGGCACACCGGTATCGACCCGGATCTGGGGCAGATTGGTGCGGTTCTGGGCAGCCGAGTGCAGGTCGATCCCGGCGTCGCAGCGTTCCACGATTTCCGTCATGAAAATGTTCGCCAGGCGCGCCGCCAGAGAGCCGCTGGCCGCCCCCGGGAAAGAGCGGTTGAGATCGCGGCGGTCCGGCAGATAGCGCGAATGGGAAATGAAGCCGTATGTGTTGACGACCGGAATGCAGATCAGCGTGCCGGCAATCGAGCGCAATTGCGGTGTCCGGATCAGGCGGCGGATGATCTCCACGCCGATGATCTCGTCACCATGGATGGCGGCAGACACAAAGACGGTCGGTCCCGGCCGCCGGCCATGGATGACATGAGCCGACAGGGACATGGGCGTGTGATCGGAAAGCACCGAGACCGGAATCTCGACAGTGGCCCGCGTCCCGGCCGCGATTTTGCGGCCGGCAATCTCGAAGGGCTCCCGGCGGCTCATCCCTTTCCGCGCGTCTTCGTCTTGCCGGGCACGGCATTCTTCTCGATGAAATCGATTATCTGTGCAGCGACGTCCACACCGGTGGCATTCTCGATGCCTTCCAGGCCCGGCGAGGAATTCACTTCCATGATGACCGGGCCGTGATTGGAGCGCAGCATGTCGACACCGGCGACATTCAGCCCCATCACCTTGGCCGCACGCACCGCCGTGGAGCGCTCTTCCGGCGTCAGCTTGATCTTGCTGGCCGACCCGCCACGGTGGAGGTTGGAGCGGAAATCGCCTTGGGCACCCTGGCGCTTCATGGCCGCCACGACCTTGCCGCCGACCACGATGGTGCGGATGTCGGCGCCGCCGGCTTCCTTGATGAATTCCTGGACCAGGATATCGACTTTCGCGCCGCGGAAAGCCTCGATCACGGACTTGGCCGAGCGGCGGGTTTCCGCCAGCACCACGCCGACGCCCTGTGTGCCTTCCAGCAATTTGATCACCACCGGCTCGCCGCCGACAATGTCGAGCACGTCATCCGTCATCGAGGTGTCGTGCGCGAAGGCCGTCACCGGCAGGCCGATCCCGGCGCGGGACAGGAGTTGCAGGGAGCGCAGCTTGTCGCGCGAACGGCCGATGGCGACGCTTTCATTGGCCGCCCACACGCCCATCATCTCGAACTGGCGCACGACGGCCATGCCATAGCTGGTGATCGACGCACCAATCCGCGGAATGACCGCATCCACTTTCGGTACGGCCCGGCCCTGATAGCGCAGCTCCGGCTTGTGGGACGTGATGTCCATGTAAAGCTTGAGCGTATCGTAAATATCGATCTCGTGACCGCGCGCCTCTGCTGCCTCCACCAATCGCTTGTGCGAGTAGAGATTGGCGTTACGGGCCAGCATGATGAATTGCATATGGGTCTCCGCCTGTGCGGCTAGTGTGAGCTGTTGGATAGCAATGATGGGGGGTTAACTAAAGGGGTGCCGAGCAAAGAAAGGATCGCGTCGGGTCCACAAGAGCGGCCGGTCGCAAGGCTGTCCGCCCGATCAGCATCCGGAACCCCATCTCGTCCCGGCGTGTCAGGGTCAGTTCGATCGGCCAGGCGTGCGGCCCGACCGCGAGGCGGGTCGAGACCACATAGCGGGTCTGGACCTGACCATTGGAACTGCGGATCTCGCGACTCTCCAGGACCGGCATTTCGCAGGGAATCCGGGTCGTGTTGTCATCCTGGTTCGGGTGCAGTTCGAACCGGACCCAGGGCGCGCCCTCCTTCTCGAAGGGCTTGATCTTCCAGGCATGGATGGCCGAGGTCCGCGCCCCTGTGTCGATCTTGGCCTTGACCCGAAAATCCCCGAGATCGGGCAGACCGACCCATTCGCGCCAGCCCACAATGATGGACGGCGCTCCCGCGGGCTGGCGGGCCGATTTGGCAATTTTGCTACGGCGTGTCGTCACGGGATACCCGGCCTGTCTGTGGCGCGCACATTCACCGGGATTTCCGCAAAAGCAAGCGGGAAAATCAAGACTTATCCCGCTGGCTGTACCCGCAAACCGGTCCGGAGGCCGTGTGTCAGTCGCCGACCCAGAAGGCCAGACTGACCCCGTCCCGGGTAACGCCATCCAGCGTGATGTCGGCGATCAGGAGCTCTCCGACCGCGGACTCGCCGGACGTCCAGGCGGCATAACCGGCCGGATCATAGACCGCAGACAGGCTGAATTCGCCCAGCTCGGCATGATGCGCCGTGATGGACACCCCCTCCGGCGTCACCGACCAGTCATCCACCCGCAGCGGATAGGCCTGGTAATAGTCGCCATACTCGTTGGACCCGGCCACCTCACTGGTATCCTCGATCGACAGGAGGACGCGTTCCTCAAATCCGTTCCAGTCCGGCTCCACCATGATGGAGGTGAGGACGTAATCCCCGAAACGCACGTCCTCATTTGCCACGAAATAGCCCGGCAGCGTGCCGTCGACCGTATAGCGTGGTGCCACCGTATCCGCAGCGGTCTCCGGCTCGGCCGGATTGTCCGCCACCGGATCCTCGAGCGCGACATCGGCGCTTTCCTCGATCACCGGTTCCGGGACCCCATCCGCCGACGGACTTCCGTCTGCCTGTCCCTGCAAGACATAGATGCCCGCGCCCAGCGCCCCCAGCGCAGCGACACTCACAACATTCAACACGGCTTTCATACTTGCCCCCATGAAACACCCCGGGGCCAGATTAGTGCGAATAATCTGATCGCAAAGCGCGAAATTATGCAGGCTTGGCGGCGACCCAGATTTTCATGGTCAGCTGGCCACCGGGCTCTTCCGGGTGCAGGGCGACCTGCTGGCCCAGCTTGAGGCCGGCCGCCTCAATCCAGCTGCGCATCTCCTCGTCGGAGAAGCCGAGGCGTCGGTGGTAGTGATCCTCGCGCAGGGTTTCCAGCTGGTGCGGGGCGAAGTCCACGATCAGGAGATTGCCACCGGGTTTGAGCACACGGGCGCACTCATCCACCGCCAGACCGGGATCCTCCAGATAGTGGAGCACCTGGTGCACGGTCACCAGATCCGCCGACGAGGTATCGAACGGCAGGGCCCCGACATCGGCATGGCGCACGGAGCAATGGCGCAGGCCCGCCTTTTCCAGGTTCAGGCGCGCCATGTTGAGCATGGAGTGGTTGATATCGACGCCGATGCCGCGATCAACCCGGTCGGAGAAAACCTCCAGCACACGCCCCGTCCCGACCCCGACATCGATCATCAGGCCGAACGGGCCGTCACCGGCCAGTTTGCGCATGGCCGCTTCGACCTCATGATCGGCCAGGTGAAAGGACCGGATGCGGTCCCAGTCCTCGGCGACGCTTTCGAAATAGGCCTGGGCCGCGTCCGCACGCGTCTGTTTGATGGCTTCCAGACGCGAGAAATCCCGCGTCATCACCGGATCTTCCTCGGGCAGGAGATCATTGGCCATCTGCGCCAGACGACGCCCACCCCCGGCCTCGCTCAGCCGGTAGAAGACATAGGCGCCTTCCGGCAGGCGCTCGGCGAGGCCCGCCTCGGTCAGGAGTTTAAGATGGCGCGAGACACGCGGCTGGCTCTGCCCCAGGATCTGGACCAGTTCGGAGACCGTCAGCTCGCCCCGCGACAGCAAGGCGGTAATGCGCAAGCGGGTCGGTTCGGCAAGCGCCTTGAGCTGAGCTACGAGGGAATCCATGACATCCAGGTCGGGTGAAGCGCACTAACCCCTTGCTTTTATCTGCATTGTCACGAAGTTCAAACTGACCCGTGTATCTCGTTCCGCCGGAGGCCGCCTTGCCCGCAAAGGATATCCTCATTATCGGCGCCGGCCTGGCCGGCATTGCATCCGCCTGGGCCCTGCGCCAGCGCGGCCACCGTGTGACGGTTTTCGACGCACATGACGGACCGGCCGAGGAGACCAGTTTCGCCAATGCCGGCGCGCTGACCCCGTCCGAGCCGGAACCCTGGAATGCGCCGGGTGTGCACTGGCAGCTCCTGTCCTCGCTGGCCGACCCGCACTCCCCCATGAAGCTGCGCCTGAAGGCCCTGCCCGGACTGACGCCGTGGGGCCTGCGATTCCTGTGGAATTCCCGCCGCCCCCGCTTCGAGGCGGCCTGCCGGGCCAATTTCGCGCTTTCGCACCACTCGCTGAAACTCACCCAGGCCGTGCGGGATTCCGAGGACCTGTCCTTTGACAGTCTCAGGCGCGGCACGCTGAAAATCTGCCGCGACGCCCCGCCCCCTGCCGTGCGGGACGGGATCAACAAGACCCTGGCCGACATGGGCCTGACGTCTGAAATCCTGGATGTCGAGGAAACCCTGGCCCGCGAACCCCTGCTGGAGGCCGTGCGCGACCAGATCAAGGGCTCGGTCTTTCACCCGCTGGACGAGTCGGGCGATGCCCGCGCCTTCACAAGGGCCCTGGCCGAGGCCGCCGAGGCGGCCGGTGTCCGCTTTGAATGGCAGACACGCGTCCAGGAACTGGTAGACCGGGCCGGACGGATCGTCGGCGTGCGCACGGAGACGGAAGAGATCGAAGTCGAGGCGATTGTCCTGGCGACCGGGCATGCAAGCTGGAAACTCCTGGCACCGCACGGGCTGCACCTGCCCGTGCGTCCGGTGAAGGGCTATTCCCTGACCTTGGACATGTCCGGGCTGAATGAACGTCCCGGCCTGCCTGTCGTGGACGAGGCCCTGCACACCATCGCCACTCCCATGGGCGATCGGTTACGCATTGCCGGCACGGCGGAATTCACCGGCGAGGATCGCACCCTGCGCGAAGACCGGGTCGACAATCTGCGCAATCTGCTGCGCTCGCTCTATCCGCAAATCGCCGAACCCCTGCTGGCGGGCGACCAAAAAGCCTGGTGCGGCTTCCGGCCCATGTCGGCGGACGGGCGGCCCTTCATCGGCGAGACCCGGGCCAGGGGGCTCTGGCTGGTGACGGGTCATGGCCATCTTGGCTGGACCCAGGCCATGGGCTCCGGTGATGTCCTGGCCTCGCTGATCAGTGATGAGACGCCGGCGATTGACGCCACGCCTTTCGCGGCGACGCGGATCTAGGCGGACATGACGCTCTCCATCCGCCAGGCCACATCCGCGGATGCCGACACGGTCTGGACCCTGCTCGAACCCGTGATCCGGCAGGGGGAGACCTATGCCCTGCCGCGTGACATGACGCGTGAGGCAGCGCTCGAATTCTGGATGGGTGAAGGTCGCTGGTGTTTCCTCGCGGAGCACAAGGGCCAGGCCGTCGGCACCTATCTGATGAAGGCCAACCAGATGGGTGGTGGCGATCATGTCGCCAATTGCGGCTATGTCACCGCGACCTCGGCCCGGGGCCAGGGCGTGGCGCAAGCCCTGTGCGAGCACTCCCAGGCCGAAGCCCGGCGGCGGGGCTTCACCGCGATGCAGTTCAATTTCGTGGTCTCGACCAATACCGGGGCCGTCCGGCTCTGGCAAAAGCTGGGCTATGAGATTGCCGGCACCCTGCCGGGCGCCTTCCTGCATCCGGTGCATGGCCCGGTCGATGTCCACGTCATGTTCAAGACGCTGGTCTAGCCCATCCGCGCGTCGAACCCGCGCTCATCCAGCCGGGCTTCAAAGGCCCGGGCTGCGGCAAACAGATCAACACCGATCTCGTCAAACAAGTCCCGGTACACGGCACTGGCCCGCTCCATATAGGCGGCGATCCGGTCAGCCTCTTCCCGGCCGGCCGCCGTCAAACGCAGCGGTTTGCGCCGGGCATCGTCCGGATCCTGGCCGCGTTCGACATAGCCTAGCTTCTCCAGCAGTTTTTCGGTCTTGATGACGCCGGCATGCGTGACCCCGAGCCGCGGTGCGATCTCGGTCACGGTCAGGTCGGCGCGCGCCAGGAGGGAAATGAAGGAGAAAGCCCGCAAGGGTGCCTGGATACCGGCCCGTTCAGCGGCCGGACCGCCCTCTTCCACAAGACGATCGACAATCTGCCCGAGGAGCAGGCCGAGAAAGCCCGGGGCCATCGCGCCATGAATGAGCGTGTCCACGTCTGTTTTTCCGGATCGTTCCGCGGGGTCTGACATCATCACCTTGCCTTGCTTCGCACATTCCGTTACCAGTAACGTAACTGGTAACATATAATCAAAACACGGTTTGTCCGATGATGAAAGCACTCACATCTCTTCTCGCCCTCGGCCTCCTCGCCGCGACCCCGGCAACCCAGGCCCAAAGCGCTCAAACGGACAGCCTGTCCGCGGACCAAGTGGCGGCTGATCTGCAGGAATGGGAGAACTGGCTCTTCGCCACCCATCCCGATCCCGACTTCTCCATGGATGTCCATGCCGTCCAGGCGCGGTTCGAAGCCCTGCGCAACACGGTTGAGGGACGATACACGCGCCGCGAGGCCTGGCTGGTGATGGCCCGCCTCAACCCGATGTTCGGGGACGGTCATATCACCCTGCGCCTGCCGGGTGCGGACTATCAGGCCTATCTCGATACGGGCGGTGCCGAATTCACCCTGCCGGTCGAGCTGACGCCGCACGGGCTGGTCATTGCCGAAACCGTGGCAGACACGTCGCAGTTTGATCCCGGTAGCCGGATCCTGGCCATCAACGGGCTGGCGGTCGCCCCGCTTCTCGACGATGCCCTGTCCCGCATTCACGGTGATAGTGACGGCTTGCGCCGCCACCTGCTGGAGACCCGCTTCTCTCAGTATCTGTGGGCGCTCACCGGCGGGGCTGACAGCTGGACGCTGGATGTCACCTGTCCGGACGGGTCGCAGCAGACGATCCGGCTCGACCCGTCCCGCGATGTCGCGGCTGTGGACCCCGCCACATCCAGTCTGGAATTCCGGGACAATGCCGCCGTGCTGACGCTGAACTCCTTCATGCCGGACCAGACCCCGGATTTCTATGAGTTCGTCGATGAGGCCTTCGCCGAAATCGACGCGCGCGGCACGGACATCCTGGTCATCGATATCAGCGAAAACGGCGGCGGCGCCCACATGCTGTCGGACCATTTGCTCAACTATCTCACCACCGAGCGCCACACCCCACTCTCGGCGGTCACAGCGCGGATCACGCCGGAGAACCAGGCCCTGATCCCGGGCTCGGAAGTCGGCCAAATCGTCTCCATGCCCTTCGCGCAATGGGTGGAACCGCCGGCCGACTGGCCGCACCGGTTCGACGGGCGTTTCGCCTTCCTGGTGGGCGCTGGCAGCTATTCCCAGTCCATTGTGCTGGCCGCCACGGTCCAGGATTTCGGCATCGCGCCGGTGGCGGGCCCCGGTACGGAAGGCCGTGCCAATTCCACCGGCCAGGTCCAGCTTCACCCTCTGGCTGAAACCGGACTGGAAGCCGTCGCCCCGATCTATGTCTTCACCCGGGCTTCAGGTGATATCTCCAACGCGCCGATCATCCCGGACATTCCGCTAAACGGGACACGAGAGGAACAGGTCGAGGCGTTGATCGACATCCTCCGGACCCAGCCCTAGGAGCCTGGAGACAGTCCGGAAACACCAAGGGCACCGATCACGACACCAAGGGCATTATTGGTCATATGGGCCGCTATGGCGGGCCAGATCGACCCGGTCCGCCAGTACAGCCAGCACAGGACCAGCGCCATCAAGGCTGCCGATATCGCTTGCGGAGGGAGGATGTGCATGACCCCGAACATGACCGAGGACAGGCCGGCGGCCAGCCAGACGGGCCGGTGTCCGCTCATCCATTTGAACAGGAAACCCCTGAAAAAGACCTCTTCGACGACCGGTGTCACAACAAGGGTCGTGACCAGATAAAGTCCGGCCATCCAGACAGTTTGCCCGGCCCCGAAGATAAAAGGGTCCGGCATGAAGTCAGCCCAGCCAGGCAAGCTCCACCGGATCATGCGGGCCAGCCCCAACCGAAAAAGAAACAGAACCAGCGCGACACAGATTGCGAGCGCGATCCAGATTCCGGCCACCGGGCGCAGGCCGACGGCCGCCCATCCTAGCCGTTTCGGCCAAAGAGCCAGCAGGACCAGCACACCGATCAGGGCCACAGCCTTGATCCATTGCCCGGCGAGCAGGACATGGACTGGCAGACGCGGTCCATTGCCGAGATAGGCCTCCATGCCGACGGTCTGGCGGACCAGTTCCATATGCCCCCAGCTGAGACCGGTATAGAGTGTCATCGCTGCGGCCAGAACACCGGCCCCGTGCCAGAACCGCCAGGGTGATTGAAAATCTGTTGTCCGGGACATGGCCCTCTCCTGTTGCGAACCTGGAGAGGCTGGCCGGGGCGCACCGGGTGCGCCATCGACAGATGTTGGCAATGTGTCAGTCGACACATGTCAGTCGTCGAGCAAGCCCCACGCTTCTGCCAGTGCGCGCACTTGTGTCCGGCGCTGAATACCGATTTTCAGATAAAGTTCGGAATTATAGGTGCGGACGGTTGTCGGCGA
Organism: Maricaulis alexandrii; assembly: GCF_005871165.1. Taxonomy (GTDB): domain Bacteria; phylum Pseudomonadota; class Alphaproteobacteria; order Caulobacterales; family Maricaulaceae; genus Maricaulis; species Maricaulis alexandrii. The sequence continues at coordinate 367,017 of NZ_SWKP01000006.1, forward strand.
GAGATTGAGCTCGCGGGCAATATCCTTGTCCGTCAGTCCCTGGGCCAAAAGGCGCAACAACGCCGTTTCTCGCGAGGTCAGCAAGGGAGCGTCGGACGGCACGCCTTCTCTTGTGGCTGGCCGTCGTGAAATTGACAGGATGGCCTGACTATGACGGCCGAAGCGGACACGATAGCCCAGCCCCGGCGTAATCTGTTCCGACCAGAAGGGCGGCAATTCAAACTGGCGATTCGCAACATGAAGGACCTGCCGCGAGGGCGCGAACACCCCGATTCCACGACGCTCCCGGATCTCGATGGAACCGGAGCACTGATCGGCCAGCCCTTCCTGGATATCTTTCCGAGCCAGCCACCAGCGTTTCGGTGACTGTCTGAGCAGAACTGCCCAGAAAACAAGGGCCGGCACCAAGACGATCCACATGGAGCTGAAGAAACCGGCCGGGTCCACCAGAAGCGACCAAAGCCCGTAAAAAAGGCCCGGAAAAACAAACACAACGAGCAGGAAAACAGCGAAGGCCTGGCGGGACTGCCAGGCCTTCAATTCTCGCCGCTCGTCGTCGGTCAGCATCTACCGCGCGAATTTCTGGAACTTGATGCGCTTGGGCATGTCGGCATCGGGGCCGAGGCGGCGCTTCTTGTCTTCCATGTAGTCGTGGAAATTGCCTTCGAACCATTCCACATGGCTGTCGCCTTCAAAGGCGAGGATGTGGGTGGCCAGACGGTCGAGGAAGAAGCGGTCGTGCGAGATGACCACGGCGCAGCCCGGATAGACTTCCAGGGCCTGTTCCAGGGCCGCCAGCGTTTCCACGTCCAGATCGTTGGTCGGTTCGTCGAGCAGGAGGAGGTTGCCGCCGGTCTGCAGCGTCTTGGCCAGGTGGACGCGGTTGCGCTCACCACCGGACAGGAGACCGACCTTTTTCTGCTGGTTGCCGCCCTTGAAGTTGAAGGCGCCGACATAGGCGCGGCTCGGGACTTCCTTGCCGCCCAGATCGATCATGTCATGACCGCCGGAGATTTCCTCCCAGACGGTCTTGTTCGGATCGAGCGCATCGCGCGACTGGTCGACATAGGAGAGCTTCACGGTCTCGCCGAGGCGGATCGTGCCCTCATCCGGCGTGTCCTGGCCGGTGATCATCTTGAACAGGGTGGACTTGCCCGCCCCGTTCGGACCGATCACGCCGACCACACCGCCCGGCGGGAGCTTGAAGGAAAGGCCATCAATGAGGAGCTTGTCCTCGAAGCCCTTCTTGAGGTTCTCCACTTCCACGACAACACCGCCCAGGCGCGGGCCCGGCGGGATGTTGATCTGGGCGTGGTTGATTTCACGCTTCTCGGCGCTCTCACGCAGTTCCTCATAGGATTTGATACGCGCCTTGGACTTGGACTGACGGGCTTTCGGAGAGGAGCGGATCCATTCCAGCTCGCGGGCCAGCGCCTTGTCCTTGGACGAGGCTTCGCGGTCTTCCTGGGCCATGCGCTTGGCTTTCTGTTCCAGCCAGGCCGAATAACCGCCCTCATAAGGCACACCCCGGCCGCGATCGAGTTCGAGCGTCCAGGTGGTGATGCTGTCGAGGAAGTAACGGTCGTGGGTCACGACCAGAACGGCGCCTTCGAACTTCTCCAGATAGGTCTGCAGCCAGTGCACGCTTTCCGCGTCCAGGTGGTTGGTCGGTTCGTCGAGCAGCAGCATGTGCGGTTCGGACAGAAGCAGGCGGCACAGGGCCACACGGCGGCGCTCACCACCGGACAGGTCCGTCACACCCCAATCGGAGGGCGGGCAGCGCAGGGCCGTCATCGCCATCTCGATCTTGCTGTCAATGTCCCACGCGTCCTGATTGTCGATCTGCTCCTGCAGCTCGGTCATCTCGGCCATCAGCTCGTCGGTGTATTCTTCCGCCAACTGCATGGAAACAGCGTTGAATTTCTCGACCAGCTGCTTCTGCTCGGAGCCCTCGATCACGTTTTCCCAGACCGTCTTGGACTCGTCGAGAACCGGTTCCTGCGGCAGATAGCCGACCTTCACACCCTTCTCGGCCCAGGCTTCACCGGTGAATTCGGTGTCCATGCCAGCCATGATCTTCAGCAGGGTGGACTTACCGGCACCGTTGACGCCGACAACACCGATCTTGGCGTCCGGCAGGAAGTGCAGGGAAATGTCCTGGAAGACCGGCTTGGCAGCGCCCGGATAGGTCTTCGACAGCTTGTCCATGTGATAGACGTATTTGTAAGCCGACATGGTGGAGAGGCTCTCTTTGTCCTTGGGGGGAAATCTGAACGGCCCCGTCTAGCGGAGACAGGCCGCAAGGGCAATCGGCATGGGGAGTATACGCGTCAGAGGAGAGTTAACTTTGACGCGCAGATCGCGCATTTTAATGAAACGGCTCACAGCTTTGGGGGAAGCAGGGTGATCGAGGGGATTTTCAGCAGCTTCATGGCCTGGCTCACCAGTCACGCCACGCTCTACTGGCTCAGCTGGGCCGGTGTGGTCCTGGCGCTCGCCGGGGTGACGGCCCTGGTCTGGTCCCTGCTCTCGGTGGTGCGCGATTTCGACGAGGCGCACCTGATCCGCCAGCAGCGCGGACCGAAGGCGATCCGGGCCAAGACGATCCGGCGCAATATCGCCAAGTTCGAGGCCTATGCCGGACATGCGGTCCGCACGATCGCCCTGCGCACGAGCGGTCTTATCCTCGTGGGCATCGGCCTGCCGGGCCTGATCCTCGCCCTGATCGCCTGGAACCAGCCCTGGTTCATCCCGAACGAGGCCGTCCTGCTGGTCGACGGCGCCCCGGCCAGCGCCCATGACCAATCGGTCGGCCAGTTGGGCATTTTCATCCTCGACCAGGCCCTGCGCGGCGGTCTGAGCGATGTGTTCGAAGTGTTCGGCCTGCAGCTCTCCGCCTTCCAGAACAATCCGGAGAACATCCTCTTCTCCAGCTTCACCCTGGGCTATCGCCTGATCTGCGGCCTGGTGGTGGCGTCGATCCTCTATGTGATCGGGCGCATCGTGCTGGGCTATCGCAATCTCAATGCGGCAATCGCGGAATTGAAGGCGGAGCTGGAAACGGCGAGTTAGATTTAACCTCCCCCATCAAGGGGAAGGAGGACCTTACAGGCGAAACACACCCTCGCCCCTCCCCTTCGGTCCGGTCGGGCGCTAGTTTCCCCAGCAGTTCAGTTCGGGGTGCCCAGATGAAATATGTCCTTCTTGCCGTCACCGGTCTTGCTCTTGCCGCCTGCCAGCCCAGTGCCACGCCGGAGCCGGAGACCGAGACCGGTCCGGCACTGACTGTGGAGCGGGTCTATGCCAGCCCCTCCCTGACCGGATCGGCGCCGCGCAATCTGGGCTTCTCGCCGGACGGGACACGGGTGACCTTCCTGCGGCCGAAAGAAGAGGACGCGAACGTCCTGGACCTGTGGGCGATGGATATCGAGGGCGGCGAGCCCTATCGCCTCGTCGACAGCCGGGTGCTGGCGCCGGAGGAGCGCGAGCTGTCCGAAGCCGCGCGCCAGCTGCGCGAACGGGCCCGGGTTCGGGGCAGCGGCATTGTCTCGTATCAGTGGGACAGCCAGGGCGAGGCCATTCTGGTGCCGCTGGACGGCGATGTCTTCCATGTCGAGGTGGAGAGTGGCCGCGCCCGGCGCCTGATGGAAACCGAGGCCTATGAGACCAATGCCCGCATCTCCCCGCGCGGGAATTTCGTCTCCTTCATCCGCGAGCAGAATCTCTACGAGATCGACCTGGTGACCGGGGCCGAGCGGGCCCTGACCACCGAGGGCGGTGATCTCATTTCCTGGGGCATGGCCGAATTCGTGGCGCAGGAAGAACTGGGCCGCCGGACCGGATACTGGTGGTCGCCGACCGAGCAATACATCGCCCTGGCCCGCGTCGATGAGAGCCCGGTCGACAATATCCAGCGCATGGAAATCGCCGCCGATGGCTCGGCCACCGTGGTCGACCAGCGCTATCCGCGCGCCGGCACGGACAATGCCATTGTCGAACTCTTCATCCTGGACCGGGACACGGGCGGGACTGTCCAGGTCGAGCTGGCCGACACGGATGACATCTACCTGGCCCGCGTGAACTGGTCGCGCGATGGCGGCACCGCCTATGTCCAGGTCCTCAACCGGATGCAGAATGAGCTGACCATCCTGGCCGTCGACCCGGCCACGGGCGAAAGCTCGGTCTGGCTGGAAGAGACGACGGATGTCTGGATCAACCTCACCAATGATTTCCGCGCCCTGCCCGATGGCAGCGTGATCTGGACCAGTGAGGACACGCCCGGCGGTTATCGCCATATCCAGCACCGCGCCGCCGATGGCAGCCTGATCACCCAGGTCACGCGCGGCGCCTGGCTGGTCAATGAGATCGACGCCGTCGATAGCGAAAACGGGCTGGTCTATTTCACCGGCTGGATGGACACGCCGCTGGAACGTCACGCCTATGTCGTGCCGCTGGACGGCTCGTCCGCACCGACGCGCATCACCGAGGGCGAAGGTCGCTGGTCGGTCAGCTATAATCGCGGCGCGACCGCCTTCATCGGCACCTATAATGACAGCGACACCCCCTCCCAGACCGCGCTCTATGACCGGGATGGCGAACGTATCCGCTGGATCGAGGAGAATGCCGTCGTCGAGGGCCATCCCTATTTCGACTATGCCGACGACCATATCGTCCCGCAATTCGGCACGCTGACCGCGGCCGACGGCACCGAGCTGCACTACCAGCTCTACCTGCCGGCCGATTTCGACCCGAACCGGCAATACCCGGCGATCCAGTATCTCTATGGCGGCCCGCACTCCCAGCAAGTGCATCGTGGCTGGCAGGGCTTCCGCCCGCAGCTCTTTGCCCAGCGCGGCTATGTCTATTTCACCATCGACAATCGCGGCGCCTGGAATCGCGGCCGCGAGTTCGAAAGCCATCTCCAGCGCCGCATGGGCTCGGTCGAGGTGGAGGACCAGCTGGTCGGACTGGACTATCTGAAAAGCCTCGACTTCGTGGATGAGGACCGCGTCGGCATCTGGGGCTGGTCCTATGGCGGCTACATGACGCTGATGACCACGCTGCAGGCGCCCGGGGCCTATGCCGCCGGCGTGTCCGGTGCCCCGGTCACCGACTGGGCGCTCTATGACACCGCCTATACCGAGCGCTACATGGATCATCCGGACGCCAATTTCGAGGGCTATGAAGCCTCTTCCGTCTTTGCCCATCTGGAGAATTACGAGACCCCGCTCCTGCTGATCCACGGCATGGCCGACGACAATGTCATCTTCGCCAATTCCGTCCGCCTCTATGCGGAGATGCAGGAACGCCGCTTCCAGTTCGAAATGATGACCTATCCCGGCCAGCGCCACGGCATCCGCGGCGAAGACCGCTCGGTGCAGCTCTGGACAATGATCCTGGATTACTTTGATCGTCAGCTGGGGAATGAGGCGGAGTAGGGTTTTCCGGGTCCGCTAACGCGGACGCCCTCCAATTCGGTTCAGCAGGACTTCTTCTCCTCGCCCTTGATGGGCGAGGGGGACCGCGCACATGCGCGGTGGAGTGGGTGACTGTCTGAGAACAGAAAGCGCAAAGCGCTTTCACCCCTTCCGCCGGGCATTCGCCCGGCACCTTCCCCGTCAAGGGGAAGGAGGGCGCCGCGCTTCTAGAACACCACCCAGCGGTCCGCTTCGGCGCGCATGCGGTGGCGGCGGTCCTGCCAGTCCGGCATCAGGCTTTCGACCACGCGCCAATAGGCGGGGGAGTGGTTGGGTTGGACGAGGTGGGCGGCCTCGTGGGCGCAGACATAGTCAATCAGGTCTTCCGGGAAGCCCATCAGGCGCCAGTTGAGACGGATGGTGGCATCCGAGGCGCAGGAGCCCCAGCGGCGTTTCTGGTCGCGGATGATGACCTTGCGGACCGGGCGGGAAAGCCGGTCGGCATAGGCCTCCACCTTGGGCGCCATCAGCGCTTCACCCTCGCGCTTGTAGAAGCGCTGCAGGGCGGATTTCAGCGTGCGCTCGCGCAGCTCGCCGGTCAGGGTCGGGTCGGCCTTGATCACCAGGCGCTCTTCCTCGCGGCGCACCGTTGTGCGTACGCCCTCACCGCGGATATCCAGGGTCAGCTCGCCGCCCAGCCAAGGCAGGCTTTCGCCGCTTTCCAGGGCCAGCTCACGGGGCGCGGGACGATTGGACCAGTCCGCCAGTTTGGTGAGGATCCAGCCCGCCTTGCTCTCCAGCGCCCGGCCGATCTCGCGTTCGGAGACCCGCATCGGCGCGGTGACCGAGAGGCCGTCGCGGGAAATGGAAAAGCCGATCGTGCGGCGGCGCGACCGTTTCAGCGTGAAGGCAATCTCCTGCCCCGCCAGAATGATCGTGCGCGCCTGGCTCACTTCACCGTCAGCAGATCGGCGCAGATGGCTTCCAGACCGGCCTGGTCGTCCGTATCGAAAGCCCCGAACTCGGTACTGTCGATATCGAGCACGGCGGCCAGCGCGCCGTCGGCATCGCGGACCGGGACGACGATTTCCGAATTGGATCGGCTGTCACAGGCAATGTGGCCGGGGAAGGCGTGGACGTCTTCCACCAGCTGGGTTTCACCCGTCGCTGCTGCGGCGCCGCAGACGCCCTTGGAGAAGGGAATGCGCAGACAGCCCAGCGTACCCTGATAGGGACCGACCACCAGTTCGTCGCCCTTGGCCGGATCAACTTCGTAGAAGCCGCACCAGAAGAAACGGTCACCGAAGGTCTCGCGCAGCAGGCAGGAGGCGGTGGCATAGCGGGCAGTCCGGCTGGTCTCGCCGGCAATCACGGACGCAATCTGCTTGCGGACATCGGCGTAGAGTTCGGATTTGGCGGTCATGGTGGGGCTTTCCTGGCTGACGCGCCTCAAATTGGGGGTCGGAAGCCGCGGATCAAGTCCGGCCCGCAGTCACGCTCCGGTGAGATTACATCCGGACCAGGCCGCGCAGGGATTGGCGGATCTGATGGTCGAGGCGCTGCTTGGCCTCCTCCCCCGGATCGCCGGAGCGACGCGTATGGCCGCCAGAGGCGCGGCCACCGCCCTCGCCTTCATCATCAGCGCCTTCGGGGCCTTCATATTCCAGCCGGGTATTAATCATGCGGATGCGGGCATCGACCAGGCCATAGATCGCCTCCGGCACCTTGGCGGAGACATTCATACCCAGATCCTTGGCCTCTTTCGGCGAGATCGCCTGGCTGTGTGACAGGCGACCGGAGGCGAGATGGTCCGCCAGGGAGTTGTCCTGCGGTTTGCCATGGGGCTTGTGGGCCGGATTGACGATCTCGCGCGCCACTTTGAGGGCGTACTGGTCGTATTTCTCCGCCTCGTGGGCGAGCATGACCAGCACGTCCTGGGTGGCCAGAACGCCCTTCTGCTCCAGCAGCGCCTTGTAGGCGTCGGACGGGAAGCCGCCATAGATCGTGTCGATCGGGCCGAGCGAAGCGGTCGGGTCCATCACCACCTTGTCAGCGGCCAGGGCGATCATCGTGCCACCGGACATGGCGACATAGGGGATATAGGCCTTGATGCGCGGTTCGCGGCGGCCATTATGGTGACCCTTGATCTTCTTGAGATGCTGTTTCAGCGCCATGGCGATCATGTGGGCCGGTCGGGCATAGCCGCCCAGCGTGTGCAGGACGACAATGATATTGGCCCGCGCATTGGCCTGGCGGATCGACGCGACGGCCTCGAAAGCCTCATCGAAGGCGATCTGCTGCTGCGCGCTGTCGCGGCCGACGAAGTCATCGCCCAGATCATGGATGAGATCGATCAGGACCGTATTGCCGGTCTCGATCTTCTTGCGCAGACGCTGGTATTCCTGTTTGGCGGCGGCGTAGTCGGCAAAGCGCTTGCGGCGGAGTTTGACGATCTGCTGACGGTCATGGGTGGTCTGCTGGCGATTGATATGCGCCATCACGGCAAAACCGATCAGCGCCAGCAGCACCACGACTGCAGCCACGGATCCGATCAGGACAGAAGGATCGATCCCCTCAAGCACGCAAACCCCCTTGCAGGACACCGGACAGTCCGGCGCCCCCTCAGGGAAATATTAACCGTATCCTAACGGAACCGACAAGCGCCTTGCCGCGCCTGCGAAACCGGATGTCGTGCCAGCCTAGTCGAGCGCGCCGGACCCGCTGAGCGCCGGCGTGGTGCGGGCGGTCTCGGTGCGGCCTTCCACGATCTGGTTGAGCAGACCGGCCAGGCGGACCCCGGCAAGGCGCAGACGCTGCTGCGAAATCCGCAGCCCGGTTTCGTAATAATGGTCGCCCGGTTCGATCGGCTCATGGTCCGGACGGGCCCAGTAATAGGCGAACTCGCGCGAGCGCACGATGTCATGGCTTTCCTGGGCCCAGCCGATCGGATCCAACGGCGTGTAGATGTCGACCCCGGCCAGCGGAATGCCGGCCGCCAGCTCCTCGGCGAAATAGGCATTCCGCTCGGCAGAAGGGGCCCAGGACCAGGACTCGCTCATATGGTCGAGGATGATTTCGCTGTCCCAGACCCGGTGCAGATTGGTGCGCCGCTCGCCACGCCAGAGGACATCAATGTCATTGCCGCCGCGATCCCCGTCGATGGAGACATGGAGCGGCTGGTGAATGTCGCCCATCCAGTGGGCGAGGAATTTCAACGCTTCCAGCCGGTCTTCGTCACTGCGCGAACGATCAGCGAAAATTCCGGCATGCAGATCGATGGCGGAGGTGATGCAGCCATTCTCCGCGCAATCCTCGGGATCGACCTGCGGATCATCGCGGTCCTGGTTGATATAGTGCCAGGGCGCGGTGTGTCGGTGCGTGCTGCCACGCACTTCATCGGCCCAGGAGCAGACATCGCGGAAGGCCTCGAATTGCGGGTCGAGGGCGACCAGGCGATCGATCTCGGTACGGGCATCGTCGGAGAGATAGCGGTAGGCGAGATCACAGACGATACGGTGCCCGTCGCGGCCATAGGCCTGCGCCGGCTCTGCGCTCACGAAACCCGCCACGACGACGGCCATCGCAGCCGTTTGAACAAACCATTTCATCTGAAACTCCGCCTTGCAACTGGCCCCGCCCGACAGCGGGTTTAGGCGGGCGCATGAGGCGTGACCACTAGCCAAAAGACGCGCTTTTTCAGATCGCTACCCAAGGATGCAGACGGTGGGCGGAAAGCTTCGCGGAGGCAGTCGCAGTCGGTCGGGCAGATGTCTTGTGAAACTTTTACTATACCGTCTGGACGGTGTTGACTGTACCGTCTGGACGGTTTATGTGCAGCGCAGCATAGAAAAGGACTGCCCGTGCTGGAAAAGCCGAACACCAAGGATGTCATCCTCGATGCTGCCGAAACCGTTGTCGCCCGCGACGGGTCCGGCCGGCTGACGATCGATGCCGTGGCCGCCGAAAGCCAGGTGTCGAAAGGGGGCGTGCTCTACCACTACCCCAACAAGCTGGCCCTGCTGGAAGCCATGGTCGCGCGCATGATCGACAGCGTGCTCAACCAGATCATCGCCGCCCGGGAAGCCGCTGAAGCCGCAGGCGAACCGGTCCTGCCGCGCGTCGTGGAGGCCCTGCTCGACCGGATGGAAGCGCGTGACAATGTTTCCCAGGCCCTGCTGGCCGCCTCGGCGGAACAGCCCGGCCTGCTGGAAACCGCCACGGCGCCGATCGCCGTGGAATTCCAGCGCATTGCCGACAGCGCCAATGATCCGGTGCTGGCCCAGATCATCCTGCTGAGCCTGGACGGGCTGAAGCTGAGCCAGCTGCTCGGCCTGCGCCATGTCCGCGACACCGAAATCAAACCCATTCTGGACCGCCTTGTGGCGATGTCCCGGGAGATGCATGCATGACCGCCCGCCTCACCGCCTTCCTCCTGGCGTCTGCCCTCACCCTGGGCGCCTGTTCCGGGGAAGCCGTCCAGACCGAAACCCCGCCGCGCCTGGTCCAGCTCGGCGAGGTGGAATCCCTGTCCGGCCAGACCAGTCATGAATTCGTGGGCCAGGTGGAGGCCCGGCTGACAGTGGACATGGCCTTCCAGGTCGGCGGCCAGCTGGCCGAGTTACCCTTGACCGAGGGCCAGCGCATCATGGCCGGCGACCGGGTTGCCCAGCTTGATCTGGAAGACTTCCGGCGCGCCGAGCGCGAGGCCCGGGTCCAGCTGCAGCAGGCCCGCAATGATCTGGACCGCCAGCGCACCCTGCACGAACGCGGCATCGCGTCCCAGGCCGCGCTGGACAATGCGCAGACGCAATATGATCTGCGCGCCGTGGCGCTGGAAACCGCCCGCCGCAATCTGGGCTATGCGACGCTGGAAGCGCCCTTCGACGCGCTCGTCAGCCGCCGCCTCGTCGACAATTACACCATTGTCTCGCCGGGCCAGCCGGTGGTGCGGATCCAGGATGTCGGCGAATTGCGCGTCTCCATCCCGGTCTCCGAGGACATGATCGCAACCTTCGACCGCTCCAATCTGCGCTCCCTGCAGGCGACCTTCTCCTTCCTGCCGGGACGGACTTTCGACCTGGAACCGCGCGAACTGGTCTCCGAACCGGATGCCGCCTCGCGCACCTATCGCGCCATCGCGGCCCTGCCTGCTGACCTGCCGGCCAATATCCTGCCGGGCATGACCGCCAGCGTGTCGGCCGAGTTCGAACGGACCGGCAATGCGCCGGAGACAGTCCGGGTGCCGGTCGCCGCCGTTGCGGAACGCCCGGATGGCACCCGTGTTGTCTGGGTGTTTGACGAGGCGAGCGGCACGGTCACGCCCCGCGCGGTGGAGACCGATGGTCTGAGCGGCGCCCATGTCATCCTGACCGGCGGCGTCGAGCCGGGAACCCGGATCGTCACGGCCGGCGTCTCGTCCCTGTATGACGGCATGCCCGTGCGTCCCCTGTCGGAAAGCGAGCCGCTGGACCTGCCGCGATGAGCCTGCAACAGACATCGGCCCTCTCCCTGGCCCGCCTCTCGATCGAGAAACCGGTCCTGACCTGGCTGGTGATCCTGTTCTGCCTGCTGGGCGGACTCTACGGTTTCAACAATGTCGGTCGGCTGGAAGACCCGGCCTTCACGATCAAGCAGGCCATCATATTCACCCCCTATCCCGGCGCCACCGCGGAAGAGGTCGAGCAGGAAGTCACCGAAGCGCTGGAGATCGCCATCCAGCAAATGGATGCGGTCGACACGATCACCTCGGAATCCTCGCCCGGCATGTCGGAAATCCATGTCGAGATGCAGGACACGATCGACAGTGCCGACATCAATGATGTGTGGACCGAGCTGCGCGCCAAGGTGAGCGACGCCATCTCCCGCCTGCCGCCGGGCGCCGGCACGCCGATCGTGTTCGACGATTTCGGCGACACCTACGGCCTGTTCTATGCCGTCACGGCGGAGGGCTATTCCGACGACCGAATCCGCGATGTCGCCCGCATGTTGCGGCGCGAACTCCTCACCGTGGAGAATGTCGCCAAGGTTGCTGTCGAGGGCGAGCCGGAAGAGCGCATCTATATCGAGATCCCGCAGGAGAGCCTCGCCCGGCTGGGCCTGTCCTATGAGGGCCTGCTCGCCGAGCTGAACCGCGAGAACACCGTCGTCTCCGCCGGCTCCGTACCGCTGGACGGGCGCTATGTCCGCATCGAGATTCCCCAGACGCTGGGCGGGGTCGAGGCGGTCCGCAATCTGCTGATCACACCGCGCAATGGCGGCCAGGCCATTCGCCTGTCCGACTTCGCCGAAGTCACCCGGGCGCCCGTGGAGCGTCCGAACCAGTTCATCTATCACAACAACCAGCCCGCCTTCACGCTGGGCGTGGCCGGTCTGCCGACCGCGAATATCGTGGATGTCGGACACGCGGTGGAAGCCCGCCTGGCCGAGCTGGAAGCCGGCCTGCCGCTGGGTTTCGAACTCCAGCCCATTTACCAGCAGCACGTCGTGGTGGACGAGGCGATCAATTCCTTCCTGTTCAGCCTCGCCCTGTCGATCGCCATCGTGGTCGGCGTGCTCTGCGTCTTCATGGGCTGGCGCGCCGGACTGACCGTGGGCAGCGCCCTCTTCCTGACCGTGGCCGGCACCGTCTTCTTCATGGACATGTTCGCCATCGAGATGGAGCGCATCTCCCTGGGCGCGCTGATCATCGCCATGGGCATGCTGGTCGACAATGCCATCGTCGTCGCCGAGGGCATGCTGACCGGCGTGATGCGCGGCAAGCGCCGTCTCGAGGCCGCCGAGGAAGCAGTGACATCCACCCAATGGCCGCTGCTGGGCGCGACCGTGATCGGCATTCTGGCCTTCGCCGGGATCGGACTGTCGCCCGATGCGACGGGGGAATTCCTCTTCTCCCTCTTCGCCGTGATCGGCATTTCCCTGCTACTGAGCTGGGTGATCGCCGTGACCGTCGTGCCGATGGTCGGCTTTCACCTCTTCTCCGCCCAGCGCGAAGCCAGCCTGGCCCGCGATGCCGCACCGGAAAGCGATGAGGACATCTATTCCGGCCGCCTGTTCAGCGCCTATCGCAGCCTGCTGGCCACGGCCCTGAAGCGCCGCTGGCTGGTCCTGGCCGGCCTGATCATCGTGACCCTGGCCTGTTATGTCGGCTTCGGCTCCGTGAAGAATGCCTTCTTCCCACCCGCCAACACACCCATGTTCTACGTCAATGTGGAGCACCCGGAAGGCACGGACATCCTGACCACGGATGCCACGCTGCGCGATATCGGCCGCTATGTCGGCGAACAGCCGGAAACGGTGAGTTTCGACACCTTTGTCGGCGCCGGGGCGACGCGCTTCATGCTGACCTATCATTCCGAACAGCCCAATCCGGCCTATGGCCAGCTGATCGTGCAGACCCGTCACCGCGACCAGATCCCGGCCCTGGCCGAGCGTATCCTGGCGCATATCCGCGGCCGGTATCCCGATGTGGAAGTTCGCGTGGACCGGATCGTCTTCGGACCGCCGACCGGGGCCCAGCTGGAAGCCCGCTTCATGGGGCCGGATGCCGATATCCTGCGGGACTTGTCCGAACAGGCGATATCCCGCCTGCATGCGGACGGCCGTTTCATCGATATCCGCACCGACTGGCGCAACCGGACGCCGACCCTGCGTCCCGTCCTGATCGAGGGCCGCGCCCAGACCATTGGCGTGACCCGCGAGAACCTGGCCAATGCCATGCTGTTCGCGACCGATGGCAGCCAGGTGGGCGTGCACCGCGAAGGCGAGGAACTCATCCCGATCATCGCCCGCGCCCCGGCGTCGGAGCGCGACGATCCGGCCTATCTGAGCGAACGCCTGGTGTGGAGCTCCTCCCAGGAAGCCTATGTCCCGATCGGTCAGGTCGTGTCGGACTTTGCCCTGGATTTCGAGGACGTCCTGATCCAGCGGCGCAATCGGACCCGTACGCTGTCCGTCCGCGCCAATCCGCCGGAGGGTGAGACCGCCGCCCAGGCCTTCGAACGCTTCCGCCCGCTGATGGAAGAGATCGATTTGCCGATGGGCTATTCCCTGGAATGGGGCGGCGAGCATGAAGCCTCGGTCCAGGCCAATGAATCCCTGGGCAGCCAATTGCCGCTCACCTTCATTGCCATGCTGACCATCTCCTTCCTGCTCTTTGCCAAGGTGCGCCAACCCCTGATCATCTGGGCCGTGGTGCCGATGGCGGTGAACGGCGTGGTGATCGGCCTGCTGGCCACGAATGTCGCCTTCTCCTTCACGGCTCTGCTGGGCCTGCTCTCCCTGTCCGGCATGCTGATCAAGAATGCGATCGTGCTGGTCGATGAGATCGACATGCGCATCAAGGCGGGTGCCGAGGGACTGGATGCGGTCCGTGACGGCTCGGTGAGCCGTCTGCGTCCGGTCCTGCTGGCCGCCTCGACCACGATCCTGGGCATGACCCCGCTCCTGTTCGACGCCTTCTTCCAGGGCATGGCGGTGACCATTATCGGCGGGCTGACCTTCGCCACCCTGCTGACCATGATCGCCGTACCGGTGCTCTACGCCCTCTTCTTCGGCATTCGCAGCAACACGCCGGCCTGACCGGATGACGCCTCATCGTGTGGCCGGAATGCTGGACATTCCGCGCCACACGCAGGACTCTTTCCCCAAGACGCGAAAACGCGAAGCAAGGGGAAGGTCGATGTTTGCTGCTGAGAGCCTGGTCAGAACGCTGATCAATCAGGGCGTGGAAGTCTGCTTCACCAATCCGGGCACATCGGAAATGCACATGGTGGCCGCCCTCGACCGGATTGACGGCATGCAATCCGTGCTGTGCCTGTTCGAGGGCGTGGCGACCGGGGCTGCCGACGGATACGGCCGCATGGCCGGCAAGCCCGCCTGCACCCTGCTCCATCTCGGCCCGGGCGTCGGCAATGGCCTGGCCAATCTCCACAATGCCCGCCGCGGCTATGTGCCCGTGGTCAACATTGTCGGCGATCATGCCCGCCACCATCTGGAGCTGGATGCCCCGCTGACCAGTGATGTCGACACGGTGTGCGAACCCATGTCGCGCTGGGTCGGCCGCGTGAACGACCCGTCCGAGGTCTCCACCATGGCGGTCGAGGCCGTGCGGCAGTCCTACGGTCCGGAACGCGGCGTCGCCTCGTTGACCCTGCCCGCCGACTGCGCCTGGTCGGACGCCGAACCGGACGTGCTGGACGCCCAGCCCATGCCGGGCCCCGCCCCGGTTTCGACCGATACGGTGTCGGCGGTGGCCGAAGCCCTGAAGTCCGCCAAGAACCCAGTCCTCTTTCTCGGCAATGATGCCTGCCTGGATGACGGTCTGGAGGCGGCCGGCCGGATTGCGCAGGCGACCGGGGCCGAGCTGTTCATGGACACTTTCGTGCCGCGCATTGCCCGCGGACAGGGCCGGGTTTCGCCGCGCCGCCTGGCCTATTTCGGCGAGCAGGCGCTGGAGGAGCTGTCCGGTTCCGACCTGATCATCATTGCCGGCTCCAAACCGCCTGTCGCTTTCTTTGCCTATCCCGGCCAGCCCGGCGAGCTGACGCCTCAGGGCACGAAAACCGTCACGCTGGGCGGCCCGGCCGATGACATCAGCCGGGCCCTGTCAGACCTGGCCGACGCGCTGGGTGCCACCACCCCCATGGACAAGGCCGATCGCGGCCAGGCGCCCAAACTCTTTCCCGATGAAAAGCTCAATCCCGGCTATGTCGGCATCGCCCTTTTGCGCCACATGCCCGAAGACTCGATCATCTGCGACGACAGCACCACATCCGGCATGGGGGTTTTCCCCTGGATCGACAATGGGCCGCGCCATGACTGGCTGTGCCTGACCGGCGGTGCGATCGGGTCCGGCATGCCGCAAGCCGTCGGCGCGGCCCTGGCCTGTCCGGACCGCCAGGTCTTCGCCCTGTGCGGTGATGGTGCCGCCGCCTACACGCTGCAGGCCCTGTGGACCCAGGCGCGCGAAAAACAGAATGTCATCAATGTGGTGTTCGCCAACCATTCCTACCTGGTGCTCAATGTCGAGCTGTCACGCGTCGGCGCCGGCGAGCCGGGACCGGCAGCGCAGCAAATGCTGTCCCTGGACAATCCGAAGATGGACTGGGTGAAGCTGGCGGAGGGGTTCGGAGTTCCCGGGGTGCGGGCGCGCACGGCCGGCGAGTTCGACACTGCGCTCAAGGACGCCATTGCCGCCGGTGGACCGCACCTGATTGTCGCGGAAATCTGACGGTTTCTAGCCGACGGCGCGGTTGGCCTGGACCGGGGCGTCATCCTCGGCTGGCACCAGCAGGCGGGCGAGCACATCGCGCAGGAAGGCCAATTCGACCGGCTTGGGCAGATAGGCCACAAAACCCTCGGCCTCGAACTGGCGGCGATGGTCTTCCGAGGCCAGGGCCGTGACGGCGACCATTTGCGTATCGACCGCCTTGCGGGTCTCGCGGATGCAATGCATCGCGCTCACCCCGTCCATTTCGGGCATCTGGATATCCATCAGGATGATGTCGTAATTCGTCGCGGTCGCCTTGTTGACAGCTTCGCGTCCGCCCGAGGCGACATCGATCACCAGTTCGTCGCCCTTGACGATCTGTTCGACCATGGCGCGCAGGACAAGCTGATTGGTCACCACATCATCGACAACGAGAATGCGCTTGGGCTCGTCCAGAACGATCGTGTCCAGGGCTTCGCTGGCCGGCACCGCCACCGGGGCCTTGCCGCTGGCCAGAGCCAATTCGACCGTGAAGGTGGAGCCGCGTCCCGGCTCGCTGGAGACCGAAATCCGGCCGCCCATCATGGTCAGCAGACGACGGCAGATCGCCAGGCCCAGCCCGGTGCCGCCATATTTTCGGGTGGTGGACGAATCCACCTGGCTGAATGCGTCGAAGATCGCATCCTGCTTGTCGCGCGGGATCCCGATCCCGGTGTCCTTCACCGTGATCCGCAGCGGGATCAGTCCGTCATCGCCGAGCTGACCGCAATTCAGTGAAACCGTGATCTGCCCACGATGGGTGAACTTCACCGCATTGCAGATCAGATTGTTGAGCACCTGGCGCACGCGGGTGGGATCGCCTGTCACATCCAGCCGGTCGCCGGCGCCCTCCCGCTTGACCAGAATGTCGACACCCTTGGTCTTGGCCTGCGCCTGCCAGTGCGCGACCGAGGCGTCCAGCGTCTCGATCAGGTCGAAATCACGGGTCTCCAATTGCAATGCTTCCGCTTCGATCTTGGACAGATCGAGGACATCATTGAGCAGGCCCAGCAGGGATTTGCCGGACGTGTCGATCAGGCGCAGGGAATGCTTGTGCTCATTCGAGAGCTGGCCGTCCTGCAGCATGACACTGGTCATACCAAGCACGCCATTGAGCGGCGTACGCACTTCGTGACTCATATTGGCAATGAATTCGGACTTGGCCCGGTTGGCGGCCTGGGCCGCCTTCAGGGCTGTCTTCAAACGCTCATTATTGCGCGCCAGCGCATCCTGGGCGTCCTGGGCCGCAGAGCGGAAGCTCGTGCCGAACAGGATGATCCAGATGCAGGAAAACGCCGCGGCGGCCACCAGGATGTTGAGCATTTCCTGCGGGCTGAAGGCGAGCTCGCCGCCCGTGGCCTGTTGGGCCGCCCAGGCGATATAGGCGAAATACGCGCCCACCGGCACGATGGCGGCCAGGACCGCCCGGAACCCCCAGGCGATATAGGCCCCCAGCACGATGCCGGGTACATAGAGCGTGGCCGGCGGGAAGGATCCGCGATTGGCGTAGGCGGCCAGGAAGATGACGGTCGAGCCGAGGGCGATCATCAGGGCGATCGTGAAATTGGGCCGGCGCAGTTTCAGCCCGACCCCGCCCAGGACAGCCGCCACGAGTGCGGATCCCAGACCGAGTTCCACCATGCCCGGACGTCCCTCGACGACGAAGGCCAGCATGGCCGTGTTCACCAGGCTCATCAGGGTGAAGACACCGGTGAAGGCCAGCGCAATACGGCAACGCACCGCATGGTCGAGATCGACCTGCGGATTGGCCCCTGTCAGCTGATCTACCCAGCGCCAGAAAATCATTGTCACCCTCTCTTTGCTTGGCCTTGTAAACGATGAGCGTTTAGAAACCGCCGCACAACCTCAAATCAATTCGAACGATCCCGTTTGCACGGATTTAACGTCTGTCGGCGGCCGCTGTGTCCGGGGATGATCCCGGCACACGTCCAAGCTGTAGTCGCTCATATAGTATGACAACCTGCTTAACAGGGTGGAAACGCTAATTCGCGAGGCTGTCCATCAACAAAACGCGAGCCGGTCGGCCAGAACGGGCCGTCCTTGAAATGCGGACCGGATCAACCGGAACCGCAAGCCAGAGAAGTGGTGGTGAGGCGCATGTATACCGAGGACGGTTTCGAGCTGAGACCTGTCGGCGACACGATGGAAATCTACGCCTCCGGCGAGATTTTCCACGAACCGGAGCCGCATGTCGTCCTCGCCCTGCGCCGCATGCAGACCTATTTCCCGACCACCAAAATCCTGTCGGACGTCCGCCTGGCCGCCTATGTGCTGGAACCGGACGAGCATGACCACCGGTCCAGCGCCATTGCCGAGGTGATGAAGGATTTCACGCTGGCCGTGATCTGCCTGTCAGAACAGCGCCCCTTCATCGAGCAGACGGCCGACAAGATCCGTGCCCGAGGCGGCCGCGTGAAGATTTTCTCATCCAAGGGCGAGGCGCGCGACTGGCTGGAAAGCCAGCCGGCCGGCCCCGTCGAGCCGATGGAAACGGCCGCCAGCACGGCACACGTCTGGCAGCAGCGAGAACGCCAGGCTGGCTGACCGCAATCAGTCCAGGCTGAGCGGATCGTCGATCTGCGCCGTACCGTCGAAATAGGCCTGGATCACCGGCCAGTCATATTCCGACACACGCCGCCCCATCGCCAGACCTTCCACATTGTCGGCCATGATGTGATAGCCGCCGAGCAGGCGGGATATCCCGGCCATCTCAGCCGTTTCGGTGAAGGTCGGAAATTCCAGGATGACCGGTGTGTGCTCATAGCCCGGCTCGGTCATCGCCCCGGCCTGCACCTCGACCGAATAGCCGAATTCATCATCGCCCGTGAAACGGCGCAGCGTATCGGCCGCGGCGGCGGAAATCGTGGAATGGCCGGACGGATAGCCGCCGAAGGGCGGGGTCGGGAAGGTGCGCGGGGAATAGGGATGCCATTCCGTGGCGGCCACCTCGACCGTGCCCTGGCCCGGTCCGCCCCAGGCCTCGATCACCTCCTCGCCGCGATAATGCCGGATCAGGGTCCAGGGGCGTGACGTGTCGTAATAGATCTTGCTGTCCCAGGAGGCGATGAAGGCATCCATGGAGACATTCGCGACGGCGAAATACATCCGCACATCGGTGTCCAGATCATTGCGGTCGCGGCAGGACACGACCTGGGACATCTGCAACCAGTGACCGGACTGGCCGGTGGAGGCCGGCCCGTCGCGCATGAATTCGACCAGCGCCTTTTCCTCATTGGTCAGATTGGCGTTCATGTCCTCGACCTGAAAGGCCTCGGCTTCCAGCTGCTCGCTGCCGACCAGGGGCGGCGGCGGCGCCCGGAACTGGTCGCTGCTTTCCAGACCGAAGGTCTCGACCCGGTACCAGTGCGGCGTCAGCCAGGTCTGCACGGCCGTACCGCCCATGCCGTCATCGGCCGGGATGGGCTGCCAGCGATCGGCATCCAGGATCACATCGGGATGATTGGACGGGCGGTACATGATGTATTGCGAATAGGGCGTGCCGTCCGAGCCGGCTTCATCGCCCAGCTGGTTGGCCCCGTCATGATGACGCGCCGCGATCACCGCCTCGGCGGCCAGACGGCCAATGCCCTCGGGCGTCGCCGGATCGCGGCCCGCAAAGTCCGGATCGAACCCGGCCTCGGCAAAACGGGCGCGGATATGGTCTTCCAGGCTCGGAAACTGGTCGAGCAGGCTGACATAGCTGGCAAAGGCGATGGCGATCTGCTTGTTCGCCTGGGTCCGCTCGGCCTCCGGACGGCGCAGGGCCCCGCCATAGCGCGTGCCAACGGCCGTATCGTCATAGGCGGCCCAGGCATCAAACATCGCGGTTTCCACGATTGCCATCTGCCGCGACAGGACGGTCGGGCGCGCGCCCACCTGCAAGACCTCACGGGCCGACACATCCAGCAGGACGTCCGTCCAGTGATAGGCCGCGCTCGGCTCGAACGCCTCATCCCCGGCCAGGTCCGTGCATTGCTGGATCGCCGCCGCATCCGCCGGCGGCGGCACCTGCTTCATCAGCGCCGCCCCCAGCCCCAAAGCCATAACCACAGAAATCATCATGTCTCTCCCCTGTCGCGCGCAGGTTGGTCCCGTCACGCGACGCAATCAAGTCCGGGGCTGAGATTGTCGCGGGATGTTCATGGGGGGGTGGGGGGCGCTTCGGGTGGCTTGCCACCCGAACCCCGGACCTGATCCGGGGGAAGAATGGTGGGCCTGAGCGTAGAGACCTTGAACCAACTCGTTGAAACTCTTCTCGAATGGGAAGAGTTGTTGCAGCACTCATCGCTGGCAAAGCCAAAGCCGCCAGAGTCAGGCTATTAGGCTGTTAAAAGGGCAGATCTTCGGACGTTGCGTCCTCTACGTGATCAACGACCGCGATCATGGCATCGATTGTCGACCGAACGTAGTCGTCATCAAAATCGGTGAGCTTGTTGCCTTCCTTGTCGCATCCATTGCGATGCACGCAATCATGCCGCTTTCGCATTGCTGGAAATAGAATGTCGCTTTGATCCTTCGAGGGGAAAAGTCCGACGCCGAACGCATCACGGTAAAGCACATTCACGACCTCCAGATTGTGATAAAGGATGGCTTTGAGGTCATGGACAACGCGAAGCGTTACCGCCTGTGGATTGGCAGCGAGTTCAGCGGCAGAAATCGAAATAGACCCGAGTTTCTGGTTGTTCTTCAATAGTTCGTCCCGGACCGCCGCTTTGCTCCGCACGGCGTTGATCAAGGTGTCTCCCAAGCAGGCTTCTAGCG
Organism: Maricaulis alexandrii; assembly: GCF_005871165.1. Lineage (GTDB taxonomy): Bacteria > Pseudomonadota > Alphaproteobacteria > Caulobacterales > Maricaulaceae > Maricaulis > Maricaulis alexandrii. The sequence continues at coordinate 387,462 of NZ_SWKP01000006.1, forward strand.
ATGAAACCGCTCCTGCGAAGATCAGTCGATTTGTGAACTGTGGGTCGTTTTCGGGGCTTGGCGCACCCACCATAATTGTGAGCTGACGGAAGGACTCTAAAGCGATTGAGTGAGGGTCGGTCGGCGGCTCATAGTCTTCATCCGGGCCGTACATCGGCATATCGCCATGCACAGTGAATTGGTGAGGGTCTTCAAGCTCGAACACAGCCTCACCTGCGTTCACCCAAACGTGGCCCATATAGACGGTGTCGCAGCCTTCACATTCGATCTCGGCCTGGTCGTCCACTGCCATGTCGGACGTATTCTCGGCGGAGAAATTCAGCTCAGGAACACTGACCTCTTGATCGTTGGAATGGCCGCATTCAGGGCATTCCCAGTAAATGTGTGATGTGAAGTCCTGCATCTCGGTACCGCCGCTCAATCCATCAGCCATTCAATTGGCTACGCCTTTGAGGATAACGCCCAGGCAAATACAACCAAGAGATCAGCTCATATTTGTCCACAATGATGGCTTGGCCAAGTTCCACCCTCGATGTTGGAATACGACAGTGTGCAGCAAGGCAGGCGATTGACTTGATGCGGAGACAGAGGCCTCATCCAATCTTTGATTGGAATCTCAACCCCTGCGAATTCGAAATTGAATGACGGACGTATTTATTAGTTACAGCACCAAGGATGAAGAGCTCGCTTCCGAACTAAGAGACCGCGTGCGCTCCCAAAACCTTGATCCCTTCTTGGCCAGCGTGAGTTTGCCGAAGGGTGAGAAGTGGGCTCCAAACATCAGAAAAGCCCTTCGAGAAGCAAACTGGGTTTTTGTTTTGGCGACGTCCAGTGCGTTGGCGTCCGCAGCCGTGAACCATGAGATCAGCGGTGCCGTATACGGCGGCAAGAACATCGTCCCTGTGATGGTTGGGGTGAGCCCTGAGCAACTTCCAGACTGGCTTTCTGAGTATCAAGGGATCATCGCCGATGAAGGCGATAGCGCGGCCATCTGGGAACAAGTCGGCAAGGTAATCTCTAAAATCAGGACGGAGAAAACTACCGGCTTGCTGATCGCTGCAGCCCTTGCCGGATTTGCTGCCTACTGCGTTTTCAAGAAATAGCTAGCGGCTCGAACCAACACCTAAAACTCCCGCTCATTTTGGCCCGCCCTCACACTGTGAGGGCGGGCTTTTTCGTATTCAATTCAAGGAACTCGTACTCACCTATGACTGCCAAACGCTCCTCCCCTCTATCCTTGCGAATTCGCGAGGAGCGGCTTGTCCGCTTAAGGCGGGAAGCGGGTGAGCACGACATGACGGTGAACGCCTACGTGAATTTCAAACTCTTCGAACAAGGTCTCCCAGAGCGGAAGTCGACGATCAAAGCGATAGCTGCACAAATCCTAGCACTGCTCGGTGCTAGTGGCATTGGCCCCGCCATCCGCTCGATGGCCCAAGCCGTCGAGCAAGGTGCACTGCCGCTCGATCCTGAGACCCAAGCCTCTATTCGCGCGGCCTGCGCCGATATCGCCGTGATCAAATCGCTGCTCATGAAGGCGCTCGGCATCAAGGAGCGCTGACCTATGATTTTGGTGGCATCCCAGCGGGGTGGGGCAAAGCAACTCGGCCTTCATCTTCTGCGCACGGACGAGAACGAACATGTCGAAGTGCACGAGATCAGCGGCTTCGTGTCGGAAGGTGTCGTGGAAGCGCTCAAAGAAGCCCAGGCGGTGGCTAAGGGCACGCGCTGCAAACAGTATCTCTTCTCGGTATCTCTCAATCCGCCAGAAACGGAACGTGTCGATATCGATGTTTTCCAAAACGCACTGTCTCGTATCGAGGGGGCCAACGGCCTGACGGGCCAGCCACGGGTTGTTGTCTTTCATGAAAAGGAGGGGCGCCGGCACTGCCATGCGGTTTGGTCGAGAATTGATGCGCAAACCATGACGGCAAAGCCGCTTCCCTATTTCAAGAACAAGCTGCGGGATCTGGGGCGCGAGCTCTATCTGGAACACGGCTGGAAGATGCCGCATGGCTTCATGAATAGCCGCGAAGCCGATCCGCGGAATTTTTCGCTCGCCGAATGGCAGCAAGCCAAGCGGATGGGCCGCAATGCCCGCGATCTCAAAGAAGCGATCCAGGACTGCTGGGCGGTTTCTGACTCACGGGCTAGCTTTGCGGCGGCGCTTCGAGAGCGCGGCCTTTACCTCGCTCGCGGTGATCGGCGCGGGTTTGTGGCCATTCCGGTCGAAGGCGAGCCGCTGGCGATTGCTCGATCAACACGGCAGCGGGCAAAGGTCATCGCCGAGCGACTGGGCGATCCGCAAGACTTGCCGAGCGTGGAAGAAACGAGGCGAAAGATCGCGCGTGATCTGACGCCGGTGGTGCGAGGCTATCTTGAAGAGGCAAAGACGCAGGCCCGCCGGGAAGCGCGCCCGCTGAATGCTGCGCGCCGCAAGCTGGTGGAACGCCATCGCGCTGCCCGCCGCGAGCTCAAAGCTCGCCAGATGGAACGCGGCAAGCTGGAAGCGCAAGAACGCGCCGCCCGACTAAGGCGCGGCATCTTGGGCCTGTGGGACAGGCTGACCGGCCGCCACATTCACACCTTGGAGCGCAACGCTCAGGAAGCTGAGGCCGCCAAACGCCGAGACCAGGCGGAGCGCAAACAAGTGATGGAAAGCCAGCTATCAGAGCGCCAGCGCCTGCAAGTGAAAATTCGCACCATGCGGGTGAAGCATCACGAGTTGGAAAGTGCCATCCACCGCGAAGTCTGCGATCTCGAAAAGCGCGGCGCCGAACCCCTGCGCGAAGCCTTCAATCGCCACAGCGCAAAGCCAACGCGCCATCACGCCCAAAGCCCAACCTTTGAGCCCTGAATCAACCCATTCCCACACCTTGGAATGAGGGTTGCACCTGCAATCCATGACAGCCAGCCAAGAGCGGGGTGAGCGCAGTCAAGGATCAGTGCGGCGGGCGCAGGGCCATCGGCCCGAGCCTCGGGAACCGCACCCTTGATCGGCGCGAGGGGCGGAGCCCCTTCCGCACGATAGACGTAGCAGAAAGCTAGCCTCGCAGAACGACGCCACTTGTGGTCTTGGCGGGACCAAAGTCACGCGAGTTCACGCGTCGGCTAATTATTGCCACGTCCTCACGCGCGCTTAAGCTATACCTAAGGTCGCATTTATTCCTTGAGCGCGATTTTTCGGCGGTGGTACTATTGCGGTATGGACGCATTCAAAAAAAATAGCCTTCACCAGTCAAAAGGCCCAATCGCCTGCCTCGGGTGGGGATCACTGGTGTGGGACAGTCGAACTCTCCCATTGGCAGGAGAATGGAAGACCGATGGACCGGCTCTGCCACTCGAATTTGCCCGTCAATCGGGCAACGGGCGGATGACACTTGTGATAGTTGATAGTGGTCATGGCGTCCCGGTTTTGTGGTCCGAGTTAAGTGTCGACTCGCTGGGGCAGGCCGTTCAAGCTTTGGCTGAGCGCGAAGGAGTTCCAGACCCAAGAAGCATCGGGCGATGGCCAAACACAATTGATAAGCGCTATCCATTTATTGAGTCGATCTCTCACTGGGCAACAGGAAAAGGTTTGTCCGGTGTTGTTTGGACCGCACTGAAGCCAGGCATGAAGGGGAAACGAGGCACGATCCCTTCACTCACCGAAATGAAGACACACTTGGCGGCGCTGGATTCAAATTCAGCAGCCCTCGCGAAAGAATATTTCGATCGTACGCCGGCTCAAATTATGACGCCTCATCGCCAAAGCCTAGCGCGGGTTTTTGACGACGAGCAGAAGGGCGTTAGGTGACCCAGAGATCCCCTAAATTTGCTGATTTGAAGCCAGACCTTATTGATCCTCAAGGCGATCAATATAGGATACCTCTTACCTTCGCCGCGACCTTAAAGGCCCACGGGTCCTATGAAACCACGCGATTTGTCCTCCGGCTAAGTCCGCGCAATCATAAGCTATTGGAGCAAATCGAGGCGGGCGCCTTCGGCGAAGGTCTAATCCCGTGGGATGCTCTTCAAGCGTACTCAACCTACATCCACGAGACCATTCACTGGTGGCAGCATGTTGGATCAACCTCCGGCCTGCTTCTAAGCCTCAGCTATTTTTCGCAATGCCATTCTAGCTTGCAGGAGTTGCGCGATGTTATTTCTACGTTCGGCGCCAAGAAGTCTCTAAAAAATTGGACCGATAAAGTGCTGTTGGAGGAAGGGTGGGCGGCACAAGCGAAACTCGCTGCAGCAAACACAGCCGTCAACAACGCGCTCGATGTATTTTACTACAAGAGCTACGCCTTTCAGCCACGCCAATCTATCCATTGGATGATTAAACAAAACCACTTCGAGGATATCGGTTACGCATACGCCATTGTTTATGGGCAGCTTATGGGCCTAGTCTCAGGTGCTATCGATCCAGATTTCGAATTCCTTCCGGATTCGAATCAATGGAGCGCGGAAGCACTTCGGCTCCATACCGACGGACACGAAGGGTTCTGCAAAGGGTCAAATGTCATGCTGCCTCCGGTCGGGTTGCATGCGATCTACGAAGGACAGGCTCGCTTTATCCAGTTGGATTTCCTCAATCGCGCGAGAAGCGAGCCACTGACCTGCGAGGAATGGCGAGCAGATGGGTACCTGTCCGGGATCTATGTCGAGGCATTTGAGAGCTTTCTAAAACTGACGGAGACAGAATGGCCGGAAAGCCTATTTGACCCTATCGTGCCACTCTTCCTGTTGGTCTGCGATCTGTCTATCAATCCAACTCGTGGCATGCCGTTGGACATCGAAAACTTCGAGCATCTTATTCATGACGTGGACGTCGGCATACGCTTCGCAGAAATGTGTTTCACGATAAAGTCGAAACCCCATCTGAAGGCAGCGATCACCGACTTGTCCAAGGACGAGTACATTGACGTTTCTGAACAGTTGACCGAGCAGCGTGGCTACGATCATCCGCTGGCGGCGCTCACCGTCGTTAAAGAATGGGTGGAAGCCCATCCAAGCGTCGCTGCTTTGATGGAAGAGCATCGGACATTCGATTTTGAGCTGGAGAATTTGCCCATCCGAGTCTTCCTGTCTCACTACATCTCGATGTGTATCGACAAGCTGGAAAACCCCCAGTTTTTCTGTTGGCCCAGCGCCTATTTAGCCGGCCAGGCTGGGGGATTTGACACTAAGGCAATATGGCTACGCCACCTTTCACTCTTTAGCGACCATGCGGAGAAAGACGGCGTCTATCCACGCAAATGGCCGAACCGCTCGGAAACATCGGTCAAGACCACGTTCGATAGATTCTATGGATCAATGGCGCTCTACGAACTGACCGAACAATGGATTCTCGGAGATGGGCCATTCGATTGCGACTTTAGTTGGATGTCAGATAGCTACAATCAGGACACATTTCGCAATTGGGCGAATGATAGTTTCAAGGCCGCATACGGTGTAAACCTTGGTGACTTCGAAATCATAGACCCGCCGGATTGAGACGATGAAGGCTAAGCGCTCAGAGTGTGTCCAACCCTCACTCTGAAGGAACGCTGAAGCGCTGAGGATCGATGGGTGCATCATTGGAACGCACTATGCGCTCCACATCATCTTCATCGTGGTACTCAGCTAATAAGCCTTAGAGCCCGCAAGACTGCTCTTGTAGACCTTGTTGATTTGACCGACGGCACCGCCGGACGGCAGCTAAGGGATGAGCCAAAGCCCGCTTTGTCTGCGTGAGGAGGCCGAGGGTCGGAGCCATGCATGATGGGCCGATGGCTCGATAGGCGACTACCCCTTGATCGGTGCGAGGGGCGGAGCCGTTCAATTTTTCCAAGAACGCTTTCTCTTGAGCGCCTTCAAAACTGGTGGATCTACTTCATCGTCGGGAATTATAGGATCGTCATCCAGACTGATAGCAACTAGGTCTGGATCATTGTCGCCGATCTCCCAAGCGTGGCGAAAAACCACCTTCTGCTTCAAAATGGCAAGGTCAAACAGGATATCCGGCTCGGAGCTCTGCTCACTAACAATTGCGGGCACAAGCCAATAGCAACCGAATTTGGCAAGCTGTGTTCGAAAGGCATCCAAATTAGTCGACGTTTCAGGCAGCATCTTGTGAATCCGAGAAGTGAAAAGCACTTGGTCGCTTTGACGAACCTGCGCTGCCGCGTGGTCCAGATCAACACCGATCACAACCTTGTAGTGACTTGGATGAGCAACATCGATGCCCGTGACAGCCACAACTCGGATCAGGCCATTCTCGTCGCATCTGCCTACGTTCGAACGCCAACCTGTAAAGATTCGTTCAGCGGCAGCCCGATTTCTGAATAAGAGTGCAAAGAAGGGCGGCTGGCCGGGCGAGTAGATGATGCCGATACCGCTCCAGCCGGCGTTGTCCCAAGCGTCCACGTCAATGATCGAAACGACCTTGCGATTCGTATGTTTTAAGTTTTCGAAGTCAGGCATATCGGCTGGAGGTTCGCCCTCACCGAACTCTATTGGCTTAGGTTCATGTGTTGCCGACTTGGGCCTGCGAGCCGCCCGGCGGTCCCGGCATTCTGTAATTCGTCGCTTGGTAGGCGCGAAACGTAGATTTGGGCTATTCTGCAATATGTCTTCGTCTTCATGGTCAATCAGATTGCTGATCGGCGTTACGATATTCGAAAACGCCAATGATCGACCGAACCCTTCCTCATCACCCGCAATTCGCGCCAAGTATTTTTCGGCATCTTCAATGAACATGATGCGCGGTATCAAGGTGCCGATCACATCCCGAAGAAAAGTCTCAATTACACCGTCCTGTGCGTGGTCAACGGGATCAAAGTTCGCATTGAGCACGATGTCCATCAGTGGGGCACCGTCCCCAATCACAAAACCCAATGGAGGCCTATCATCCGACGCTTCAGCGCGGCGGACACGCATTTCCACCTGGCTGATATGTGGCACTGCATCGCCTCCCGTACTCGTGGCAAAGAACGCCTCAATGCTCCCCAGAAGGGCTTGCGCGACCTGTGATGAATGGCGATCTGAGTCGGCTGTGACAGTCCAGGACACCCCCATGACGGGAGACTGAAACTTCGCCTCCCCACCTGCGCCTAGCTCGACGGTTGAGGGAATATCTTCACGGGCTGGCTGGGCTTCAAGCATTTCAAAAAACTCATCGACTGAGTCTTGATCCGTCTCAGGGGGAAAGTAGCCGTCCGCAACCAGGTCTTCGCCCAGTACGTAAATAAGAGACATTGCAGCACCAATGAGATCCATTCCCTCAAGCACATCAACAAGGGGGGCCGCCTCTACGATTTGATCGCTGGAAAGCTTCATGATGAGCATTCCGATAACGCCATCTACTATCCGGCGGTTTTCGCGGTACTCTTTGATTTGGCTTTCTGTCATGCCTCGCTGAGCAAGCAACGCTGTGATGCGGTCCGCAAGAATGAGGTACTTGACGGCATCGATTGGCCTGCCGAGACGGCAGCATGTCCAAACGAGCTCCAAAACAGCGCTCAACGGCGCTTCGGTATAGTGTTCGTCGACAGTTAGCACCCGCAGCGATGTAGACGCTGCCGCCAAGAGAGTGGAGTGAGCAGCCCAGCTAAGCCCCACGGCCTGATATGCTGATGCGACGCCAAGCAAGGCAAGTGTCAGCTCGCCACGATGTTCAAATTTTATGAGGCGCTGCATCGCACGTCCCAAGGTGCGAATAGCCTCGTAAGGGCTATCGGCGCGAACTTGCTGAAGCCCCCTCTTCAGCAAAACTTTGCCACCTTCTGCTTCGGTCCGCCTAGTTTCTAGTCCCGCCAACATGACTTCGAACGCGCTGGAGTAGGCCGGCAAATGGCCGAGCGCGTCGCCGAGTTGCTGAAAAACCTCGACATTCTTTTCAAAAGGAAATTCGCCCATTCGAGGGGCTAGGTTGAAAATTTCCTTCCATTCGCCCAACGCTTCGTCAGTCTGCTCCGCGTCCCCCATGCACAGCACTAATTTCAAGCCCGCCATTAGCGATTTTGCATATAACGCGCTGTTCTTGCGGGTGTTGTCTGTTGAGATTGGAACCAAACGCTCAAGAAGCGATTGATATCTTCGATCCACGTCGGCATCAGCGGGAGAGAGAAGACCATATCGCTGCCCGGAGACCAGGCTTGTGATGACATTGGAAACGAGTTCGTAGTCCTGCGGATGGCCGGCGTCGTCTGCTAGACTCAACAATGCATCAAACTGGCTCGCCATAGGCTCAAAGTCGTCATGCCAATAGCATGATGTCCACAAGCGTTCATACAGTGCACGAAGTTTTTGTCTTGGAGTGCCGTACTTCGTCGCCAAGCGCTGTGCACGATCAAAACGGCCCTCGGTTTTCGCCTTAGGGCGCTCTAGTTCGCGAGAAAACATTGCCGCTTCTAGAGCATCATCGGCAAGCTGGTACTCAACGCCCCTGTAGCGATCAGGATCACCTAGCTGCAGTTCAAGTTGATCCAGCAACGCTCGGCGTTCGGCATCATTTGGACCGAGCCTCTTTTCGGCGGCCGCGCTTGTGGAAATGTGCAGTGCCTTCGCCGCAAGTTCCAAGTGATCATTTTCAAAAACCTTTTCAACAATCCAGCTCTTGTCCAGCAAGCGAATAGGCAAAGAATGTTCGCGACCTAAATCGTCTTCGATCTGCGCTCGTTTCTTATCCGGCACAAATTGATTGGTTACGAAGAAAATGCGCGCGTAGCCTCGGCTAGTGCCTATGATCTTCTGCACATCGCTCTTAAACTTCGGTTTCCAATCTTTTTTTGCGCTGAACGCAAAAGCCCACCTTTCCGAATTTGAGCCTGTCTCACCGACATACCACCGATCTGCAATTTCTTCGGCGACTGGATATGTCTCGGAGTCCACCTTGCTGTCGCCCCCACCTGTAGGGCCAGTTTGCGGGAGCAGGTTCGGACAGATCTCACACTCGGCAAGGCGTCGGGCAAAATGCTCAAACTCCTTTTCTTCGCCCCGGCTGGTAAGGCTGTCCAACACGTACTCAAAGACTGCCCGTTCAATGATTGGCGGAGCGTCTTTTGAAGAATCGGAATATGCGCCAGGACGCCGCGTACGCATAAAATCCGACGGTTTAAAATTTTCTCCCTGAGGCGCCGCTTCAGGTACAGGATTTTCTTCGGAGTCGCTCATGATCGATCTCAAAAATACCTATAAAGCGCAATCAATGCATCGAGTAATCGCGATTTGACCAGATTTCTTGTTGATACAAATCACGGTTTCTAAAGCGAAGTGCAACCGGGACAAATTGTGGAGGGAGAGCGCCTCACCGTCCGTTGATAGAAGACGTCAGTCAGCTCCGAAGGGTGATAGTGCCTGACGATTTGATCACGCAGTATCGGTCGCCTTAGGCAGATGCCGAAGTCAACGACAGGCATCCAGTTTGGCTGGTTGACGGAATAATGCGTCCACTCTTGAAGAAGCCGCTCAGCAAGCTCGCGGCGCATTATCTCCGACAACGAGCCGATGGAAATCTCGGCTTCCAAGATTGTCGGAACCCCTATCTCTCGAAGCAAAGAATGCGCGGCCCATCCCAAAGCAGATAATATCCATTCACTGCCGTATAGAGCGTAGTGACTGCAATCGCCTATCAGTTCACGGTCGTCTAGCGAGACGAATAAAGTTCCAACATCCCGATTAAGATCGTCGTCGTTTGCTATAAATTTTTCGAGGCTCTGAAGAAGCGTATCCTGATGCGGTGACAAACTCGCAATCTCACGTGCGTGCTTTGCTAGCCAATCAGGATCGTTCAGACGAATACCATTCAGGCTAAACACAGATGCATCTTCGACGCGGCAACCGTGAAACACTCGCAATGGAACCTTATTTAGGTCAGCAGCAAGATTTGCAACCTTTGCGGCGAAGCGCGTATCGCAGACCCCTTCAAATACGCTCTGCCAGTCGGAGTCGTCCCAACAAATGTCGAGACCTCCTTGATCTCGCAAAGACGCGATTTCTTGACCATCGACAGCAGCTCCGAGCCACCGAGTGAGCGGCCCGATCCATGTAGAGCGGTCTTTCCAATCGATGTAGGAGCTCCCCCAATCGAAGTTGGTCATTCTGTTGCCCCCATCGTAGATGCTTTCAAGACGGGTAACTTAAGCGTGAGTCAGCTTGGGGATGCAACGGGGCACGCAGTGGCCCCTTGCCAAGATGCGCGGGTACTACCCCGTGCACATCTTGCGGACGATTTATTTGAGGGCTTATGCCCTCGGCCGTGGTGCAATGACGGGTCAGCCAGGCTCAATGAGGGCCATGTCTGCACCGCCGCCTCCGCAATCATTCGAAGGGTGGTTTCCAGTCCGGTGTACGCAGGATCAAGCTGACACGGTCCAGTGTCGCGCCGTCATCCATGGTCGCCTGAACTATAAGTGCTTTTCCGGCCAGTTCGACCTGGCAGCTTTCGCCGGCCAAAACAGCGCTTGAAGCAATGTCGGGCAGCTCTTCACCAGTCGCCTTGCGAACAAGGATGCGTGCAGCTTCGAGTAGTGTTTGGCGCGAAATGAGCTTGGGATCTTGGTTCCAAATTGCGAGCGCGAGCTTGAGTTGCTTTGCAGCTTGTTGTGTTCCCTCAATGTAGAGAAATAGCGCGTCCTTCGGCAGAGTGCCGTCGATCTTGACCGGGGAGGATTGTGTCCACCAATAGTCCAATTCGTCCGCGGCGCGGTGATAGTCTTGAGTGGGTAAGCCGTACTCATCCAGAAAATGGCGCGCTATATTGGGCGACCAACCTTCCTCATCGGCGACCTTGGGCGGATTTCGCTCGCGATTTCGAGCTTCGAACACTTCCAGTATCGAGCGGCGAATGTCTTGCTTAGAGGCCGCAAACCCGGCGCTAATATCGCGCGACCAGCGCCGCAGCAGCTCTAATCGCCAGCCGAAGGCCAGAATGGTGTGAAAGTGCGCAAATCTGCGCAGTTCTTCGTCCTCGATCGTGGACTTGATGCGCAGGAACGCATTCGCATAGGTGACGAAGACAGCCACAGCGAACAGATACGGTAGAAAAAGAACTGTCAGCGTGATGGGCCCGACCAGCTGGATAAGCGTGTTGAATGAGAACAGGTTTTGAATATTAGCGAGCGCGCTGAGAGCGGCGTGCACCAACACGATTAGCCCTAACGCAGCGAGCAGCCATTCGAAGAGCTTTGTAGCGGCATCTGCGCCTTCCTGTCGTCTTCCCTTCTCGTGGAGCAGTGTCAGGCCTGCTGCGATCGGCACGAGCAGAATCTCGGCCCATAGGGCGAGCGGATAGAAATCGACAACGAACTCGACCAGGACTGTGAGTGCGAAGGTGTCCCGTAGAGCTTTGAGGACGAAGGTTTCCTTTTCACGGAGTCTGAGCAACCGCCATGTTGCGAGCATGGGCACAGCGAATGCCCATAGGATCGTCGCTTTGATATCCGCGACCGACCAAAGGCCGAACATTGCGAGAAGCCAGACTTCCAGCACGACCCATATCAAAGTGATGAGAAGGTATTGGTGAAGCGCGGTCGCGCGCGCGAATGTCTTGAATAGTCCGCCAAGAATGCCGCGCGGTATGGGAAACCAAAGCGCGATTGGGATCACCAATGCGAGCCAGATCACCAATGCGGCTTCGCGGGTATTGAATATCTCGAACCAATTCATCGCATGAGCATATCAAACACGGTCCGATTCTCGTGCGCACGAGCCTTCAGCTAAGTCAAAAGCTGCGGATGACGAAAGGCGGCGCGCCGGGAAGCGCGCCGCCTTTGTAGGTGATGATCCATCAGAATAGAGCCATCTGATCTTGAGATGGGTCGGTGATGTTGTAGACCTCGCGGGCCATTTTGACGGTTGCGGAGCCCTGGAAGATGGGCTTGTCGGAGACATGGTTCACCGTCGTCCAGCCGGCCCAGATTTTCAGGCCGGAACCTGAATAGGCGATGCTGATGGAACCAGGGCCACCAGAGCCGCCGAAAATGCCGAGTACCTTCGCTAGAAGTTCGGCCAGGCGTTCATCGGTTACGCCTTGAGCGACTTCTTCGCCGTGCCAGGAGATGAGGGAGCGGGTCGCTCTCTCAAATGCTTCACGCTTGTCAGCGCGTGTCAGAGGTTTGGTCATGATCAATACTCCTCTGCCAGCATGATGGTGAGGACGCGGTAGGATCGTGCCGGATCAGCGGGATCTTCGCTGCCCGCCGAACAGGTGCTGTCGGCGTAGTAGTCGATCTTCCAAAAGAGACGCCCGACGCCCTCGATGGAGAAGCCGCCGAAATCACGTTCACCGTAAGGATCGTTTCCGTCGGTGAAGTCCGAAAAACGGCGCACCTGCATCCAGGCTTCCAGGATTTGCCCTGGTGTGAGCGAGGTCACACCGCGCGTCAGAATTACCATTCCCAGATCCGGCTCATTTGCACCGAGAAAGACCGGGAGTCCGACGCGGGCGCGAAGCTGATCATTCAGCTTCGCAATCCGCTCGGAGCGGGAAAGGCGGGGGCTCATTGCCCCGCCTCCACGATTTCGCTGTCGGCCTCGAAGAGGTCGCTTTCCTGACGACGGTCGGCATCGGCCGGCATGAGGAAGAGCACACCGTCTTTGAGCTCGGTGGGAATGATCGAGAATTTGGCGATCAGGCCCTTGCCGCGCTCGCGGCGTTCGAAGACAGCGCCGATTTCGACGGGGTAAGCCAGGGTAGGTAGACCGTTGCGATCAGTGCCGTTCTTGGCGGAGAAGCACAGCCGATAGACGGGCGGAGACTTCTTGGTCGGGGTTTGGGTTTGATTGGACATGGTGTCTTCCTTTCGATGCTCGGCCGGTGAATTCCGGTCCGATGAAAGGCGGACGGCCGCAGGCGGCGGCATCCCGTCATGGGCCACACGGGCCGCAGACAAGTTCGATACGAACGCAGGCAAGGCTGGCGCGGGCCGCCCATTGACGGGCCGTGAGGGACATGCCGACGAGCTGGGGCAGACTTTCATAGATGGGCGGAGATTTACTGATTGAAGCGGTCCGAAAGGCACCAAGGGCCTCTTGCGCAAAGTCGCCATATGGGGTCAGGCTAGAGAACGAGCACTCGCCGATCACCAATACAGTTAGAGTGAGACGATTATATTGCAAGAATCGTTTAAATTCCGGCCAACAGCCGTTCGGCTTCTCCGAAGTCGCCTAAAAGCATACAAGGCCGATAGGAAAGTCGCTCGCGGATCTTCGTCGGTTGAAGATTTAGTATCTGATATGTGGAGAGAACCAGCGTGTGAAATATACATGCGAGATGAAGATGATGAGAGCAAAGGGCTAGTAACATCTATTGAACGATTTATAAATGAAAGCCAATTGCCTCGCCGAATGCGCTTAATTGCGATATCGCAACTTCTTCTAGCTAGAAAGTATATTTTTGAAAGTGAGGTATTTTTAGGGCCGGATGTTAGCCCACTCGATTGGACGCACTCGTTTTCAGAAAAAATATCAAATCCGAAGTCAGACATTGCCAGTCGAATAGTGAGGTCGGACATCGCAGGGCGAACAATAAAGTCAAAAATTTCTTATAGAGATGCAACTGAAGGCCGAGTAGGTAGAAATATTAATAGTGATATTTATCTATACAAATTAGAATGCGACTGCTGCATTCACGCAGAAGAGGTAACCAGAGTATTTTTTCGACGAAAACGCACCTCAATTTATAGGAAATCAGGACTGGCGTGCGCTACAGCCGATAATAGCCTGCTTATATTCTTTGAGAACGAGTCAGATCGAAAGAAAAGCATTACAAAAATCTCTCTTCCTAATGATTGGTTCAGTAAAAGCGATCAGGAAAGAATAAAAGAAAAGGATTTGCTTGGAGCAAAGGTGCACATTGGGATTAATAGTACAATTAAAACCCTACATGCGGATTTTATGTTGCAACATTGGCTCGCTAGTATTGATTATTTTACCTGGGAAACCCAGATAAGATGATCGCTGTCACTCCAACTGCCTGTACAATCTGCTCAGGCACAGGGTCCGTTTCCGGCAAAGACGGGGTAGCGAGGAGCTGCCCAGCATGCAGCGGGAACGGCTGGCAAGATGCGCAACGAAACGTCCGATATTTATATCGGATGAAGATTTTAGAGAAATGGGTCGCAAAAGAGCGTCAAGAACAAACATTGGCGATGCCGTATTTATAAAAAATTTGTTAAAATTCATTTTTGCGCGTATACTTGACGTTGTGAGAAGCAATAAAAAAACTTATAAAAATGAAGATATTATAAAGTTTGCCGAAATTGGCGACCTTGGAGCTATTAAGCGATTACTGAAGTCTGGAGCCGATGTGAACACGGCAGATGACGACACTGGCTTCACACCACTACACTATAGTGTTTGCAATAATTGCGATGATCTCACAAAATTTCTTATTGAAGAGGCGAATGCAGATGTTCTAATCCGAACAAATGAGAATCTGCTTCCTTCCGATCTCGCCTTCACGGTGGCCAGAAATGATTCCATTGGCGACTACTTGATTTCATTAGAATCCGCAGAGAGAGATCGACGCGGCGTCGCATTTTCCGACAACATCCAATCAGGCTTGGATCCTAATCCCTAACGCCGATTCGACGAGGATTCCTTCCAACTAAAATCTGACACGCTTTGAGGTGCCGAGCGCCGAGGACGCCTGGCCGGTCCAGGGGCCCCATTGGACCGCTTAGCAGCGCTGCCTTCCTCCCTACGGGGAGAGCAAGGTGGAAACTCTTGTTCCGCAGGTCTCGATCACCCTGCCGTCAGACGAAGTGATCTATACGAAGGCGTTCAAACATGTTCTTGGAGTGAAATTTGATCGCCACCGCCCTTCGCGAATGGGGGGTATTCTGCGCCTGACATCGGCCATCGTTTTGTCCGGGAACGTGCAGATCCGGAACGCGAACGGCTCTGTGCTCCGCATTCACGAGGGCATCTGCGAGGATGCTTACCCGGAAGGAAAAGGCGAAAATGGCCGCTGGCATACAGATGCGGTGAAGTGGGCAAAGGAGTGGCCCAAGCGTCCACTGCAAAGGCGCAATGACCTGCGCATCAAGCTTTGGATCGCCTATTTCGCAATCATTGGTGATCCAGTTAATCTTGAAATGCACAAAGCGAGCGGATGCCGGGTTTGTGCCGGTCTCTACTAGCAAACAGGAAGGCCGCACCTTCGGGTGCGGCCTTATCTCTTATCCGATAGTTAGTGCGTGGGCCCTACATGTCCGGCCCGTCGCGACGTTGTTGACGGTTCGCAGAAGACCGCGAATTCGAAACCCGCCCGTCAGGAGTGATGCTCAGCACCTGGCGTTTAATGGTATTGTCGCAAGCGATAAAAAGGCGATCTCGCCGCGCCTTGATGCGGGCGGCGACATTGATGGCGGCCTGACGTTCAATGTCGGCCTTGGTGCGCCGCGCGCCGTCCGGGCGGAGTTCGGGACGCGGCGCTTGTTTGGACAGTTTCGCGACTTCCTTGCCGACCCAGCTTTGGCGGTGTTTGCGTTGGTGCAGGATGAGCTTGGTGGCGATACGGGCATGGCGGGCCTCTATGGCACGCATTTGAGCGATGCGGGCCTTGTCGCCCGCGATGATCGACCAGGCTGAGCCACGTTCGGCACCGGAGCGATTGTTGAAGCCGGCCGCGATTGGCGGGGTATCCTCAAGTGGCATATTTCCCTCCTGCTGACGCTAGTCCATGAAGTAGTGATTGCGAAGGGTTAGTGGCGGGCAATGGGTTGCCCAGCCCGGTTCCCAAGTCCCGCGCGGACCAAGATAGGTGCAGACGGACGCCGAAGCGTCCGCCTGCGGGATCAAGACATAGGGTGCAATCGGCAGGGCGATCAGGAAGATCAAGAGCGTAATCCAGCGGATATCCAGGATGAGCTTCAGGATCTGAAGAAGAAGGACGGCGATCTGGAGCTTGCCCGTCGCCGCCTTCGACTCATCATTCGTGTTCTTGCGTTTCGCCATGACGAACTCCCGCGTTAGAGGCGGAGCCGCGTTCGGCCTTTCAGGCGCATGCCATGCAGGGGGTTTGTTCCGACATAGCCTCGGCGGTTCCATGGATAGACCTCATGAAAACCGACCTTCTCAACGAGAGCGGGAGGTTTGCCGTGTGCGAATAGGAGGCAATCGCGCAGCTGGCGGATTTCATCGGGCAGGAGGAGCGGCCGGCCTGTTTCACTGGTCGAGCGGTGGGGCTTGTAGCCGCCCATGGCGTAGTTGTCGGCCTTGACTGTCGCGTTTCCGAGCCTGCGGCTCAACATGTCCAGCGTGCCGGGGCTGCGTGAGGCGAAGAACTGCTGGATCTCGGTTTGGGAGAGGACAACATCGAGCGCTGCCGGGCCGTAAACCCGCTTAACCTCCTCTAATTCTTGCGTAATAAAGTGGAATCGGACGCCAGATCCGCGCGCTTCCGTCATTTTCTGGGGCAACCCGTCCACACGAAAGTTTGTACCTTCATCGAGCAGAAAAGTGACGGCATTATCGTGCATGCGGCAGCGCTTGATCTCGAGCATGGCGCACCACATCACCAGCCCGACCCAAGGTTCGTACACCTTCGAACGGGTGGCATCGCCGATGATGAAGACGGTGGCCAGCGTGGTTTTTAGATCACGGAAGCGGAAGGTGCTGCGCGACACGCTGTCTGCGATGCGGCCACTGGCGGAGAAGATCGCCAGTGATTGGACAGCCCCCTCGCGGAAGCTTTCGATCTGACGCGTGTCGCCATTATTCAGTTTCTCGAGAAAATCATTTGCGCGATCAGCGAGTTCGCCGCTCAGCACCTCCGACACGCTGGCGGCGTAGAGGGCTTCACGCAGACGGTCGGGATCGCGCAGGAGGCGCAAGCAGCCCGACAGGGTGGCGCTTTCCCCTTTATCGATCACCTCCCACAGCATGGCGAAGGTGATCAGATTGCGCGAACCTTCGCGGAAGAAGGAGTTATCCGTTTTGGTGGCGGGCTCGGGATGGAGCTGATGCGCCATACCCATAGCATCGGCCACCATATCGTCTGGTGAGTGCATCCAGTCATCGTGCAGGATGCTGAGGGGGTTATAGGCGTCGGGTTCGCCCAGAATGTCGACGTTCAAGCGCGAGGGATTGAGGCAGTGAACAGGCTGGCCCATGCGCTGGCGGGCACGCTTGGTCATGGGTGCCAGCTCGCATTTAAGGTCGCTGACGACCATCGCACCTTTGATGGACAGGAGCTGGGGCACGACCACCGAGATTGTCTTGCCGGCCCCTGCGGGAGCAACCGTCAGGGCGTTGGCCTCGTACTCGATGAAAAGGGGTTTGCCGTCCAAGGCGCCCCAGAAAGGGCCACTGCGGCGTTTTCGAAGTCTCGCAAAGTCACCCAGCGATGCCCAGCGCGCGGAGCCATGGCGTGTGGAGGGCGTATTGGCGATGGCTTCACGGGTCTTGCGGATGGCCAGATCGAGAAGTGAGCGGAGGATGGCGATGGGCGCGGACAGGGTGCAGATCAGCGCCAGGGTCGGCATCCAGAAAAGCTCGGTTTCAAACAGGACGTAAGTGGCAGACAGGCCCCAAGCGAAGGTCGCCGAAAAGGCGATCAGTGAGACGGGACCGAGCGGAGTGTGCCCGCTGCCCGGACTAAAGTTGGTGGACATGATGTTCTCCCAATAAGAAAGACGGGCACGGTAGGCCGCGCCCGCCTTGATTTCGGGAGGGATGGAGGAGGGCTATTCGCGGAGAAGCGACAAGGGTTCGATGGCGACCCAAGCCGGATTTTCTGCGCCGTTGCCGGTCACAGCGCTCTGGCCTGCGCCGCCATTGCCGGCATTGGCCGGAATGCGCAGCGGGCGGGTGTAGGTTTCACCGCCGATGGTGATGCGCAGCTCGGCTTCCGCGCCACCGCTGGAGCGGCCACCATAGAAGTTGACCCAGATGCGCAGGGCCGAGAGGTCAATCGGGCCATCAAGCACGATCTGCTCTTGTGCTCGCCGATCTTCGCTGCCCATACGGAAATCCCGGAAGAAGCGGCCCTGCGGTGTGGAATTGCGCCCGTAATAGAGGATCTGGGCGTCATCGTGCGGACGTGCATAGACGTCGAGGTCGCACGAGGAACACGGCCAATAGAGACCGATCTCGACGCGATCATTGACCATGGACGGGCCGACATAGAAGCGGCGGCCGGTTTCCATGTCGCGGCCACTGGCGATCGGGCCCATTTCAGAGGCGAAGATGAGCATTTCCATCTTGTCCGTCTCCTCCAGGATGAAGCCGCGATCCGGCGCAGAGGCGCGGGCTGCAACGCTGGCAAATCCGCTTTCGGCATCGTTGGAGAAGCTCACGAGGTCTGCACCGAAGGCTTCTACCAAGAGGGCGGTAAAGCGCTCCACCGCGAAGGCATGGCGATCATTGAGTGCCCAGCCCGGATCAAGGGCGATGAAGTGGACACGAGCGCCGGCCAGACGATCACCCATGCCATCGGCGCCGAAGGGGCTGGAGCCGCGTGTGCCCTGGATCAGACCGTCGCCGGGAACGCGCCCCTCACGCATGGACACACCCGGTTCGCGCGGCATGTCATAGAGGGGCGAGCCGATGATGATGAGGTCATGGCCTTCACCCAGCGAGCGGGCCTCGCCGAGATAGCGCAGGAGGCCCGGGAGGTTGATCGGGCGCTGGACTTCGTTTGCGGTGCGGGCATGATCCGGCTCAAGCCGCAGAATCCGGGCGGCGGCCTGGCGGTTCACCGCGAGCTTGGCGCGCGGGTTTTGGTAGGCGCGGCCCTCTGGCACGGTGAAGGTCGCAATCGGCGTCAGGTCATAGGCATCGATTACCTCGGCCGACTGGCCAGGTTCGACATTGCCGGCAAGGAAGAGCAGGACGGCTTCGCCCTGTTCCTGGCGCTCAGCCTCGTTGATTTGGGAAGAGATGGCGATGGTGAGGTTTTGGGCCTCGCTAGGTGTCAGCGGCAGCCAGAAGAGGGCGAGAACCGTGACGAAAACAGACACGAAGAACTTCATGACGTTCGTTCCTTTCGGATCAGGAGAATTGGAAGCGGCGCGGGTCATCAGTTGTCACCGAAGCGGCGGCGGCGCTGCAGGTACTCGGCGATGTCCGCGTTGATGGTGGCTTCACGGCGTCCCATCAGGGCGGTGAAGGCACCCTTGGCCTTGCTGAGGCGCTCGAACGCGGTTTCGCGTTCCTTGCCCAGCACGGTCTGGCGCTCGCGAAGCTCCACATATTCGGTGTTTCGCACCCACCAGTTCGGCGAGTATTTGCCGGCGATGTGCTCGGCGATCAGGAAGAGCGAAGAGCCCACCATGATCTCGGCCACGATTTGCAGCCAGACGAAAAGGGTGTCTGCGAGGCCGGAGCCTTCGAAGTCGAGATCGAGGCCACCCGTGCCGTGGAAGAGGTCCGCAAAGAGCCAGCTCCAGGCAATGACGGTGATCAGCGTCAGAGCGTAAATGCCCATGCGATAGAAGTTGCGCATGCGCCAGGTGCGGAAAGCGTGGCCAAAGCAATGGATCGCAAGGGCGGCGGCCGGCGCGAGCATGGCGAAGAGCCACGCAAAGAGCGGGTTGAGGGTGAAAATGGGCAGGCCCGACCCAACGAGATTGCCCTGAATGTTCGCCGCTCCGGCACCAAGCATCACGACGCTCAGAACGAGCGTTGCAACGGTTAGTCCCTGGTCGAGAAAGCTCCAGTCCTTGAACGGGACCTCGGCATCGTCGTCCTGATCACGCTTGCCCGATTTGCGGGCAACGCGCTGCCATTCCGGGGTGGCAGCTGCATCACGGCAGACATTGCCATACTCCGTATCGATACGGTCCGCTTCGGATTGGGCGGCCTCGTATTCCACGGTGCGGCTTTCAAGCTCATCGCCGTGGTCCGCATTGAAACGGTCCTGGGCGTTTTTGATGACCAGCTCTTTGCCGTCATCAAGGTCGAGGCCGCTATTGGCGATCTTGGCGATGAAGTCGGTGTCGGGCTTTTGAGCGCCGATAACACCGCGCGGCGGCTGGGTGTCGCCCCTTTCGTCAATCGGCACCCCGGATGCCGGTTGGATCGGATTGATGGTGTCTGTCATCGACAAACCTCCTTGGTTGCAAGGCCGGCCTGACCAAGAGCGGACAGATCCGGTTTTGCGACGCTAGGAGGTCGTTAGGGGTGGTTCGGGAGGTTTGGCCGAAAAATCTGGAGGTTATTCAAAAGAGTCAGGATTGGATTGATGCTGATCCTCGATGCCTTCCATGAGCTTAGCCAACGCCTTTGTCACCTTTGTCCTGAATTCCGGCTGTCTTTCAAACGATTGATAGAGACCATTGAATTCGGAAATAAATTGGTTGAGATCCCCGAGTTGAGCGGCATCGATTTTTCTAGGATTGACCTTTTCGTTCTTGATAAAGAACATAATACGGAATGTTGGGTCTAGTTTATGCTTAGATACTGCTTTTCGAAATTCACTCAACCAACCAGAGGGCGCGTCACTAGTTGGGGTGCCCATTCTATGCCAAAGAATAAAGATCGCGCCGTTCAGCGAGTGACCATCAAATAGTTGATCTTCAATAATTTTTTGTGCCTCTTGCCCCCAGTCAGGGACAGAATCCACTTCCCATCGCACCGTGCGTAGCTCACGATCAAAGCGCCTGCCTAAGCTCAAATTCAGCTCTTTGCACACCGCATCAATTACGTTGCGTTCTTTTTCTAGATCGCCCGTTGAAGCCAGAAAAACGTAGTGAACTTGAGTCATTTATCTGGGTGCCGAAAAGGCTTTGATTGGAAGAAGTAGGTGCAAAATTGATTCATATATATTTATGGCCGTTATCTTCTTAAAGCGGAGATAGTACAATGTTTCATATTGCTTATTGTTTCTCAATCTATTGTCATCTGGATCAACAGAATCGGAGTCACCCTCTTCATAAAGCGTTTCATTTTCTATCGTTTCAAACATATTTTCAATTGCAAGAACAATAGATTCATCGGATGCCAAAAACCCTTTAAGGTCTCCGCTTTGAGCAGCCTGGAGTATCTTGTCTCGCATCCAGATGTAGGCTACTCGCTCATTCAAGTTGGTGGATTCCACCCAACGGCCGTTTCGTTTAAAAGCCATAACATTTATTGGCTTTAGCTTGACGATCCAGAAAGTTATGACGCTTATGTATTTAAGAGGGCTGACTGCAAACGGATATCGGTGCCTGTAGTCCTTCATTGACTGAATAGATTGGCGTGCAACATCGGCCATAGTGCGGCTTGATGCCCAACCTAATCGAGCCGGCATTAGGCCCAATGAATTCGTTAGAATATGCTCGAAGTCCGTTCTTAACATTTTCGCAAGAACCTTAGCTGACTCAACAGCGTCAGCATCAGGAGAATTGCTTGATGCAGCGTCAAAGTTTGGATTACCAGTAGTTTCAGTCATTTCCCCCTCCAAACATGGTTTTGTTTTGTGGAGGAGTTAACGACTTGTCGCAACCAAAAATTTCAGAAGGCGCGCGATCTAACTAGAGCTCATAGTCTACTGTGCAGGACGAAATTTGTTCGGCTTGCTTCGCGTCGCGATGCTCATTGCGCCCTGGCACTTTTAATTCTGACAACGGTTGCGCAGCCGCGCCCATCAACCATTGAGAAAAGCTTGGATAAGGGCCAGTGTTTTCAGGCTCCCAGCCGTCTCCATGCTGCTCATCGATAGCGCGGTCCAACATTTCATCGCTCACGCCATCAAAAAAGTTCATGGTGTCTTTATTGCTGCCGACCATTGGATTAGATTTCGCCCCTGCTTTTCCGCGCATAAAAGGTTTAATCGCGACCCCATATCGACGACGCAAATTAAACTCTGTGGCACTCGTTAAGCGGGTACGCATGGCGGTGATACGCTCTTGGTTACAAGATAACTATCAGTCAAGGCTTCGCAACTTCGTTTTGTACCTTGACACATATTAATCGCGCATGTTATCGCGCAGCGTCATTTTAATCACTTTTTGTTTCAATTTGTATCAGAAAATAAATTTTCGGGTTTTATCCCCAGAAAACTAGTCGCTTGTTGCGGATCTTTAGGACGAAGAGAAATGCGATTTGGCACCAACACGCTAAAATTGCTCACAAGATCCTCGGCACAAAAGATCGAAAACCTTTCACTGGGTAACCGTAACCGCCCAAAGTAATGTATGGCCCGCGTACCCATCACCGATGACATTCATGCAGAGCTTCTTCGGCTGAAGGAGCAATCGGGCATGGGGATGATGAAGCTGCTCGCTCGCTCCGGCCCTGTGCCCGAGGGCCTAGATTCCGCGATCATCAACACGTGGCTCAACCGCAAGACCAAGACGGCCCGCCGGGACCATCTCGACTACGTCCTCACCGCGTTGCGTGGTGTTGACCCCGTGATCCAGATCACGCCTGACATGCGGGATGCGTTGGAAGCTGAATTGATCCGCACCGGGTATGAGCCAGGGGCGCTGATCAACCGAATACGCCCTCACCCCGAAAAATTGTCCGCAGCGATGATTTCAAGGTGGCGATCCGGTCGTACCGTGTCCGCTCGAAAGAGCCTGTGGGATGCGGTGATCAGCGGCCTGAGCGCCATTCCAGACGCGCAATAAAATTACGTGGTATTTGATCTAAATTTAGCTCAAATGCTAGGCAAAATTAGCTTCTAAGTAATTGATTTCATATATCATATTTGCATGTACGGAGCAACAAGACTCCGACAAACAAAAACAGGGTGTGTGAGATATGTCCGTGGGATATTCGAGAGAATTCAATGACCAGGCGCGTCCGGGGTACAGCCCCGAGGCGGCGGACGCCGCCATGCGTCGGCAGCAGGATTCCGAGCAAATTCAAGATCAACAAGCGTTCCAGCGTCAGGTTTCCGGTGCTGCTGAAAACTCCGGTGAGATGACCCAGGGCGCCGGCGCCCGCCGTCAAATGACAGAAGATGCGGATCGCCAAGAGCGAGAGCGCAAGGATCAGGTAGACCGCCAGATTCTGCTAGCAAACCTAGAAGATCGATTGGAAGCGCAGTATGGCGAGCACTTCGCAGAAAACTTGTTCGCCGACTTGCTCGAAGAAGGCCTGATCGAGCAAGATGAGTACACGCGTATCATGGCCATCGCCGATGAAGATGAGAGGCGTATTGCCATCGCCGCAGCGATCCAGCGCGGAATAGATGAAGGCCGGATCAACCCCGATGACCTAGAAGGTCATCCATGGGCGCAGGGGTGGCTGAATGAGCACCGAGCGGCAGCGGCTGTCAGAAATGCTCAAGAGGCTGAGCTCAGAAATGGTCAACGCGCAATTCATGATGCGCGTGTAGACGCCCAAGAGGTTGCGAGCGAAGGAATTTCCTCAGCGGAGCAGGAGGTATTCGACACATCAATGGCGCGACAGGAAAATGAAAATCAGGTCAGTCAAAGCGCGGTTCCCGGGGGCGGCTTCTCCCCAGTCTAAACTATGGGCGGTTGGTATAGTCGTCGCCCCTCTCAGCAAGAAGCATGTTTCCCGTCCTAGCTTCCGCCGCTATGCCGTCGATAATGTCTGAACCATTATTATCCGGAGCATAAAAATCATCGATAATATAGGAAGGGCCAGAGCTCGGGTATGCAAGCCCCCGCACATGGAACCTGATTCCGGTTCCGCCCTCCACGAGAGTTCGATCCACGAAGCAGCGCGCTGGAACCCCCCGGTTTTCAAAGGATACTTCTAGGGCGCGAGCCAAGTCATCGACTCGGTCCTGAGGAAGGTCAACGCCAACGAAAATCGAAATCCCGACAACACCGGGGTTTTCTCGTGCGTGGCGGCCAGCGCTATAGCTCGCATTGCGCTCGTTGTTCGTTTCTGGATCAACGAATAGCTCCCCGCAGAACGCGCTTTCGCGGGCCTCACTTGGCCCTTCGGTGGCTCGCACGGGCGAAGTCGCCAGCCCTATGGCTGCCACTACTCCGCTAAATCCTGCTACTAATCTACTCACTCCACGCATGTCTAAAAAATTCACGTTATTAAATACGCGCGAACGATAACATTTATTGCGCAAATACGCAAGAAAATTGCAATTCAGATTCAATGTTCGCAATTCTAAAGCTTGCAAAAACGATCATTTCTGAAATAGTGATCGCATATGCTTTGTTCAATATTGAAAATGACGCTTTCTCAGGGCATTGTCGGAATGCGCCCAGCCGAGGGAGGCCGAATTGGCCGGATTTCAAAAACCATCGTTTTTGAAAGGCTTATGCCGCCACCGGAGGGCTTGCCATGCTGATCGGTCCAACAATCGAAGCGACTGGCCGAATGGTCGGCTATGCGCGGGTTTCCACGAAGACGCAGAAGCTCGACCTTCAAATGGATGCCCTGCGCCGTGCGGGGTGCGAGACGGTGTTTGATGATCCCGGTGTCTCCGGCGCGAAGGCCAAGCGGCCAGGCTTGGACATGGCGCTGGCCCATCTGCGAGCGGGCGATGTTCTGGTGATCTACAAGCTCGACCGCCTGGGGCGGTCTGTCGAGCATCTGGCCGCGTTGCTGCGAGAGTTTCACGAGCGCGGCATACATCTGTGTTCGCTCAGTGAGGGGATCAACACGCAGACGATTGGCGGCAAGCTGGTCTTTCATGTGTTCAGCGCGGTGGCTGAGTTCCAGCGTGATCTGATCCGTGAGAACACCCTGGCTGGACTGGAAGCGGCGGCGCAGCGCGGTAAGCGCCCTGGGCGGCCAAATCGGCTGAGCGCACAGCAGGTGCGCGAAGCCCGCCGCGCGATCCGCCATGAAGGCGTCAGCTATGCAGCCGCTGGCGGGCGCTTTGGGGTATCACCCGCCACGGTGTGGCGGGCTGTGGCCGGATAGGGATTAGTGAGCCCAAAAAATGTGGGTTTCTTCGAAGCCTGTGGAGAGCGTGAACACGTCACCAAGCGCCATATCCCGCCCCATGCGCTCGTAGTCGATGTAGGGCGCGATGGTGTCGGAGATGTCTTCGCTCTCCTCGATGAGGTCGCGGGCGAAGTCCTCCAGCGAGGGAAATGCACCGATATAGTGATCTTCAATTGAGCGGCGCGCATCCTGCAGATCGCCGCTCCAGTGCTCCAAGAGTTTGCCTGCAAGCAGGCCATGGCGAGCGATGAACGCGGCTTTCTCCGCCACGCTGTCAACGCCTTCATATTCGCTGATCGGCGCGCCTTCGAAGCCCTCATAGTCATGGATGGCCCATTCTTCGGCGTCGGGAATTGGTGACGCGGCCAGCATGTCCGCGATCTCAGATTGTATGGTGTCAGCGTCTTGCGTGGCGTCTACCCACCGGCCATGCAGTCGCCCGTTATTGTAGGCCGCCAGACAGGCCACATAGATACGGATTTCGGTGTTTTGCTCTCCCATCTGAAAACCTCCTTTGGATAAGGGTTGCGCATGCAGCCCTGCTTCCGGTCGAGGATGGGTGTGCAAACGGAGGGAGAAATCGACGGCGGGCGCAGGGCCATCGGCCCGAGCCTCGGGAGGCCGTCTATTTTTGCCGAAGTGCGCTGAGGGCAAAGCCCTAAGCTCTTGCATCAGGGATCGTCACCCGCATGGGCCAAGACCCGCACTGGCCGGGGCTTGGTGGCCGTAGGCCATAGAGCCCGCCCGGATGCCCAGATCATGCGATAGTATGCATTGCGCAAATTCTGGACGGATGGGGGAATTCGGTTTACCCAGAAACAAATCCCCAGAAGAGTATCTACAGCGCGCCGGGCATTCCTCCCGAGCGCGTATTTTTGTGCCTCTAGCCTCCCCATTGCCCGAGAAAGGACTTGTACGCCTGCGCCCTGCGCGGGCGAGCCAGAGATTGATTGCCCATGACCGATTATCGCTCCCACAGCCGCGACTACCTGATGAAAAAGGGTATGAGCCAAGCTGCGAGCGATGCGCTTTATGATCAGATCATCTCGGCCATGGAGCACTTCTTTGACTCCTGGCTCGGCGAGCATCCGGTGCAGCAAGCCCTTGGGGATAAGTCGCCAAAATCCGCCAGTGCGAGCGCATTTGCTGCGCCTGTTCTGGTAGGATGGAGTGATAGGGAACTTACCAATATTTTCGAGGAATGCGCTGCGCTTATTGCGGGCGCAAAGTGCAGCAAATGAGGACAGAAACCGCAGCAAAAAAGGCCGTGCTCTATGCGCGTGTCTCCACCACCAAGCAGAGCAAAGAAGGCCACGGCATTGCCAGCCAGATCACGAGGTGCCGCGAGTTTGCCGGCTATAAGGGTCTGGAAGTGGTCGAGACGTTCACCGACGAGAAGAGCGGTAGCCTGATCGACCGCCCCGGCATGAAGTCCATGCTGGATTATCTGCGGCGCAGGAAGAGCGGTGAATATGTCGTCGTGATCGATGATATCAGCCGACTGGCGCGCAGCATTTCCGCACATATCAGTCTGAGAACCGCGATTTCCAAGGTAGGGGCTGAACTGCTCTCTCCCTCAATCGAGTTTGGCGAAGATCCCGACTCCGTGCTGATCGAGAATGTGCTGGCCAGTATTTCGCAGCACCACGCACAAAAGAACGGTCAGACAGCGGTGAACCGCATGCGCGCCCGCCTGCTGAACGGCTATGCAGTTTTCCCTGCGCCTGTTGGCTATCGCTACGAGAAGAAGGATTTGCACGGCAAAATTCTTGTGCGCGATGAGCCTGCAGCATCAATTGTCCAGGAAGCCCTTGAAGGTTTCGCCTCTGGGCGGTTTGAGACCCAGGCTGAGGTCCAGCGCTTCCTTGCCTCGAAACCGCATTTCCCACTTACCAGGAATGCGCGTGTCAGTCCCCAACGCGTGACCGATATGCTGACCCGCGTGGCCTATGCTGGGTATATCGAACATCTCGATTGGGACGTTTCGTTGCGCCCTGGCCATCACGAAGGGCTGATCTCGCTGGAAACGTTTGAGGCTATTCAAGCGCGCCGCAATAGCAGGCCAAGGGCGCCGGTCCGCAAGAATATCAGCGAGGACTATCCATTGCGCGGGGCCGTCGATTGCGAGTGCGGCAAGCCGCTTAAGTCGGGCTGGTCACGTGGCCGGCACGGCAAGCGATATGCCTATTACGTCTGCCAGACGAAAGACTGTGCGCACTACGCCAAGTCGATCAAGAAGGCAGACATCGAGGGGGCGTTCCGCGACATCTTGAAAGGGCTCACGCCAACGCGTGAGCTTATGCCCGTGCTGTTCCTGGCGTTCTCCGAAATGTGGGAGAAGCGCACTGGCGGGATCGAGCAGCAACGTGCAGCGATGCGCAAAGAAGTGCAGCAACTGGAGCGTCAGGCCGAGAAGGCCGTCGACCTGCTCGTTGAGTCGGATGGTGAGTTTCTGACGAAGAACCTCGAAAAGCGTCTCCAGAAACTGGAGCGCTCGAAGGTCGTGCTTGAAGGAAAGATCAAAAGCTGCGGTCGCTCTCTACCCACCTTCGAGGAGGGCGCTCGAACCGCTATTCAGCACCTCGGAAATCCCTGTAATTTATGGGACTCTGAGCGGTTGGAGGACAAGCGATTAGCGGTGAAATTGGCGTTTTCGGAGCGCCCTCGCTACACCCGCGAAAAGGGCTTTCTTGAACCGGAATTATCGTTACCCATCAAACTATTAACCCGTATTGATGCCTCGGGAAGCAAGATGGTGGGCCCGGAGGGACTCGAACCCCCAACCAAGCGGTTATGAGCCGCCGGCTCTAACCAATTGAGCTACAGGCCCGCGCGGGTGGCGCGTGGGTTCAGGAATAGAAGCTGATGCGGCGCGCGCCAAGCCGCGATTGCACGCTTTCATGACATCGCGGCAATCATGGTGGCGATTGTCGGGCTTTCGCGTTCAGGATGCAGACAGGCGTCACATGTTCAGGTTAGGACATGTTCACCCGGTGCGATGACCGCACCGCCCTGCCCACAGCCCCTCACAAGGAGCGCACCCATGTTACGTACCCTGCTCGTTTCCACCGCCGCCCTGGCCAGTTTCGCCGCCCCGTCGGCCCTGGCCCAGAGCGAGGCCGCCCTGCCCTCGCTGAACCTGTCGGCCTCGGCCGAAGTACAGATGGCGCCGGACTATGCCTCGGTCAGCTCCGGCGTGGTCAGCCGCGCGGAGACCGCCCAGCAGGCGGTGCGCGAGAATGCCCGCACGATGGACGCCGTCTTCTCGGCCCTGCGTCGCGCCGGCGTGGAGCCTGCGGACATGCAGACATCCCAGCTCTCGGTCTCGCCGGTCTATGCGGAGAACCGCTCCAACAACCAGGTCCAGCGCGACATCATCGGCTATGAGGTCCGCAATACGGTCTCTGCCACGATCCGCGACACCCGCCAGGTCGGTCAGGTGATCGATGCGATGGTCAGTGCGGGCGCCAACAATATCAATTCCGTGAGTTTCGGCGCCGAAGACACGGCAGACGCGCTCAATGAGGCCCGCCGCACCGCGATTGCAAATCTGATGTCAAAGGCGGACCTCTTCGCCGAAGCGGCTGGTTTCGAATTATGCGGCATCCGCTCGATGAGCGAGAACAGTTATGCGCCGCAACCGGTCTATCGTGAACGTGCCTATGCCATGGGCGCGATGGACAGCGCGACCCCCGTCGCCGCCGGCGAGCTGACCCTCACCGCCACGGTCAATGCCAGCTTCTGCATCGACAGCTAGCGGCCGCCCTCCGTTTCGACCGAGACGCGCTCACCGGCGAATTCAAAGGTGACCGTCTCGGTCTGCTCGGCCTGCCACAGGGCAAAGCCCAGCACGCCGGTCAGGAGCACCAGTCCGGCAATCAATCCATAGAGAAAAGTAGGCGGGGCCGGTTTCGACCCCCATTTGCTGCGTCCACGCATGGCGCGTCCTCCGTTGCGGCCAACGGAGGGTTCAACGCATCAAACCAGTCATGGGTTCCGGTGATCAGCCCCGTGATCAGGCCGCTTGCGGCTTGGTTTTCACCTGGTTGTGCTCGTCGAGCAGGACCACGGTCGGCTCGTACTGCTCGGCTTCCACAGCGTCCATCTCGGCATAGGCCACCACGATGATGCGGTCGCCCGGCTGGGCCAGACGGGCCGCCGCGCCATTGATGCCGAAGGTGCGGCTGCCGCGCGGGGCTTCGATGGCATAGGTGGTGAAACGCTCGCCATTATTGATGTTCAGCACATCCACCTGCTCATAGGGCAGCATGCCGGCCGCATCGAGATAATCGCGGTCGATCGAGATCGAACCCTCATAGTGAAGGTCCGCCTGGGTGACGACGGCACGGTGGAGTTTGCACTTCATCATGGTGAGGCGCATTGCGCTTCTCCCGAACACTGGATTTTGCGGTGCACATAAGCTGATCAGCGCACAAATTCAACGGCGCGTGACTGAATAGTGCGCCAACGAGGATGCAGGATGCGGCCGAGCAGGTTGGCAAAGTCTGAAAATGCCGGCCCGGGCCCAACACGCGATTTCCGGGCTGGCCGGCCCGAATTTTCAACCCACATTCATGCACAGACCGAAAAACTGCGCTATACTGCTCGTGAGGGGGAATTTTCATGACCCGACGCATCCTGTGGCTGACGTCTGCCGCCGTCCTGTTGCTCGCGCCTGCGAACAGCGGGGCGCAGAGCGTTCCCACACAGCCGAACCAGGAGCCGGTGCCGACCCAGATCGACCCGACGCGCCTGAACACGGCCAATCTTCAGACCCTGCAGACCCGTCCGGTCCAGACCGCCACCCCCAGTGAACCGGTCGCCGTGACCGTCAACTGGAACCAGGCCCGGATCGACGCCCGCGAAGCGGCCGCAGCCAATACCCAGGCTTTTCGGCCGGAGGTTGGACTGTCGCGCCAGGTCCGGACGATCCCGGTGCCACGCAATCTCGATCCCGAACGCCTGGCCCAGACCGAGGTGCCGATCCTGGTGCCGACCCTGTCAGCGCTGGGTTTCAGCCGCGAACCGCTCACCATGATTTTCCCGCGCGGCGACTTCTACACCCTGTCCATCACCGGCGAGGGCGTGCTGGTCGAGGTCTTCTGCACGCGCCTGGCCCACGCCGAGCCGAACACGGCCCTGTCGGCCCGGCGGATCCGGGGCAATGGCCCGGAAGGCTACCGGACGGAACAGACCGAATACGGCCGCGAGGTTTCCTTCACCCGCTATGGCATCGCCTATTCGATCACCATTGAATGCGATGATCCGGAGGGCGATGCGCGATGCGCCTCGCCGCAATATGGCCGCGGCCTGATGGAGTCCCTGCAGATCCTGCCGGGAACCCGCGGATCCCTGGGAGGCCCGTGATGTCCCGTCCTGTCGAACTCACCCTCGCCGCCGCCGTGGCCGCCGCCGGCATCGCCGCCATGATCTGGTGGCCGCCGCTGGAGGACGCCGCCCCGCTTCCCGATGACAGCCCGGTGGAAGAACCGGTGGACGAACCGGTTGACGAACCCGTTGAAGAGCCCGTCGAGGATCCGGTCGACGAACCGGTCGAGGAACCCGCCGAGCCGCCGGCCGATCCGGTCGATGCCGCTGGCGACACCTTCTCCTACATGCCGCCGGGTGACCTTCTGCCCGACAGCGGCACCGGCCAGACGGAACAGATCAATTACGCCCCGTCCATGCGCTTCCCGATGGAAATGGGCCAGGCCTATGCCAATTCCCAGGTCTACATGCATGGGGGCTATCTCGGCCCGGGGGGCGGTCAATGCAATGACGCCAATTATTCCTATGCCTGGCGGGACAACTTCTGTGAGACACGCGGCTATTCCACACCGCTCTGCCCGGCCGGTACCGGCCATCAGGGCCAGGATATCCGCCCGGCCTCCTGCCAGGACGACACCCATTGGGCTGTCGCGGCCGAAGACGGCACCATCACCTCGATCGGGTCCTATTCGGTCCGCCTGATGACCGATGAAGGCGTACGCTACACCTATCTCCACCTGGACAAGGACACGCTCCTGGTCGAGGTCGGCGACGAGGTCGAGCGCGGCGACCGGCTCGGCTTTGTCTCCAACGAGTTCGGGGACAGCGCGACCACGATCCACCTGCATTTCGAGATCAAGATGGCAATGACCACGCCGGACGGTCTGCAGAACACGGTCGTGCCGCCCTATCTGGCCCTGGTCGACAGTTATGAGCGACTTCTGGACGGAGCCGAAACCGACTAGTCGCATAATGCGACGTTAACCGTGCATGGTCTATCTGGTCGAACCCGAGAGTTTGGCCAGACATGACGCGATTTCGACCCCTCTTCCCCCTGCTGGCCGGACTGGCCTGCTTGGCGGCGTTTTCGGCGCTGGCCTGGCAGATGCGGGCACAGGAACGCTATGCGGTCCAGGTTCATCTGGACGAGATCGCCACCAATATCCGTTTCAATCTCGCTGACCGGGTGGAAGACAATCTGTCCGCCTTCGAGCGCATGGCCAATCGCTGGATGCAATCGGGCGGGATGGATGAAGCGGCCTGGCGGCGGGATGCGGCGGCCTATGTTGCCGACCAGCCCGAATTGCAGGCCGTTCAATGGGCCAATACGGATTATCACCTGACCTGGATCGAACCACGCGAAGGCAATGAGCGCGTACTCGGCCTCGACATCCTGTTCGAACCCTATCGCGCGCAGGCCGTGATGGAAGCGGTCAATAACCGCCGCACCAATTCCAGTGCGACCATCAATCTGGTGCAAGGCGGAACCGGCATACTGGCCTATTTCCCGCTCTTCGTGGATGAGCGTTTCGACGGGCTTCTGGTGGGAGTCTTCAATGTCGGCACCCTGGTCGAAACCTCCGTGCCCACCGACTATTTTCGCTCGACAGCGCTTGTCGTGCGCGAGGCCGGCCAGGAAATCAGCACCCATGGCACGCCCGCCACGCGCTCCACGGTGTCGCAAAACTCCGTCGAACTGCCCGGCTCGGTCTGGACGCTGGATGTCTACCCGACCGAGGCCCTGTTTGCGGACGAGTATTCGCGTACGCCGCTCGCCATCTTCCTGATCGGGATTCTGGTTTCAGCCGGGCTGGGAGCGGCCCTCCACGCCCTGCGCATGGGGGATCTGCGTCAGGCCCGGCTCAGCGAGGAACGCGAAGAGGCGGTGGAAGCGCTGGAGCGCGGCCGCGAACGCATGGAACTGGCCGTGCGCGGCTCCGCTGCCGGCTTCTGGGACTGGAATGTCGAAACGGACGCCCTCTACCATTCCCCCCGCCTGGTCCAGCTGTTGGGCGGGCCGGAGGAATCGGTGACCTCCACTTCGGCCACATTCGCCGGCCGTCTCCATCCGGATGACCGGGCCCGCACAATGAAAGCCCTCCGCGCCCACCTGGCCAGCGGCGCCTCCTACAATCAGCGCGCCCGCATGCTGTGCGAGGATGGATCCTATCGCTGGTTCCACATTCGGGGTCTGGCCCAGCGGCGTCACGGCCGCGCCGTGCGCATGGCCGGCTCCATCACCGACATCACCGATCTGGTCGAAGCCCGCGAACAGGCCGATGCCGCCAACCGCGCCAAGTCGGAATTCCTGGCCAATATGAGCCATGAGATCCGCACGCCCATGAATGGCATTCTGGGCATGGCCCGGGTCCTGGCGGGCGCCGACCTGCCCGACGATGTCCGCAGCAAGCTGGATGTCATCACCCGCTCCGGTGACACGCTCATGCATTTGCTCGACGACATTCTCGATCTGTCCAAGATCGAGGCTGGCCAGGTGGATCTGGAACATGTCCCCTTCTCGCTGGAAACCATCGCGGAGCGGGTCCGGGCGCTGTATCGGGACATCGCCGAGCGCAAGGGGCTGGCCCTGATTGTCCGGATCGCGGACGGGACCGACCACAACCGGATCGGCGACCCGCTGCGCCTGTCTCAGATTGCCAACAATCTGGTCGCCAATGCCGTGAAGTTCACCGACACCGGCTCTGTGGAGCTGGACATCCGCGGGTCCGGCAAGGATGACGGGATTGTCCTGGAGGTACGCGATTCCGGCGTCGGCATGACCGAGGAACAGACCCAGGCCGTGTTCGGCAAATTCGTCCAGGCTGACAGTTCCACCACGCGCCGCTATGGCGGGTCCGGGCTGGGCCTGGCGATCTGCAAGGGCCTGGTCGAGCAGATGCACGGCGAGATCACGGTTGAAAGCACACCGGGCGAAGGCACGTGTTTCACCGTCCGCCTGCCGCTGTCACGACACCTTCACCAGATGGGAGAGGTCGAGGACGACGCGCCCGCACCGGAAATCGACGCGATCAAGCTGGACGGACATTCCCTGCGCGTGCTGGCCGCCGAAGACAATGAGATCAACCAGTTCGTCCTGCGCGCCTATCTCGCCCAGCTGGGGATCGAGGTGGACATGGTGT
This sequence comes from Maricaulis alexandrii, assembly GCF_005871165.1. Lineage (GTDB taxonomy): Bacteria > Pseudomonadota > Alphaproteobacteria > Caulobacterales > Maricaulaceae > Maricaulis > Maricaulis alexandrii. The sequence continues at coordinate 420,650 of NZ_SWKP01000006.1, forward strand.
CCGATGGCCGCGCCGCCGTCGAAGCCTTCCGGACCAGCGACTACGACCTCGTTCTGCTGGATATCCAGATGCCGGTGATGAATGGTGAGGATGCCCTCACCGAGATCCGCCGCTTCGAACGAGAGCAGAACCGGGTTCCCAAGCCCGTCATCGCCCTGACCGCCAATGTCATGTCGGACCAGGTGGCGCGCTACACCCGTCTGGGCTTTGACGGCCATACGGAAAAACCGATCGATCCGGACAAGCTGGAAGGCAAGATCCGCCAGCTGGTCGAGGGCTATCGCGTGCGTCGCGAGGCCCGTCCCCTCAAGGAAAACCGCACCGGCTGACCCACCTGCCGCAGGCTAGCTGCCGAGGTGGAGAACAATCTCGCGCCGATGCGGCCGCTGCCGGTGCTCGAACAGGTAAAGCCCCTGCCAGGTGCCCAGCAGGAGCTTGCCATCCTCCACCGGTATCCCGATCGAGGTCTGCGTCAGCGCCGCCTTGATATGCGCCGGCATGTCATCCGGCCCCTCCGTGGTATGCCAGAGCCAATCCATCGACGGATGATCCGCATCCGGCACCAGCCGCGCAAAGAACTCATTGAGATCCCGCTTCACATCCGGATCCGCATTTTCCTGGATCGTCAGCGAGCAGGAGGTGTGCCGCACATAGGCTGTGAGGAGGCCGGCGCCTGGATTTAATTCGTGAACGAAGTTTTTTGCTTCGCGTGTGAACTCATAGAGGCCGGGGCCGGTGGTCTGGATGTGGAGGCGGTGGAGGGGCATGGGGGATTTGTGGAGTGGTTTGCGGTGTGGGCAAAGGCACAAAAAAGCCGGCCCGAAGGCCGGCTTTTCCGTAATTCAGCGCTGAAATCCCGGATCAATTATCCAGGAAGCTCCGCAGCTTGCGGCTGCGGCTCGGGTGTTTCAGCTTGCGCAGGGCTTTCGCCTCGATCTGGCGAATACGTTCGCGCGTGACCGAGAACTGCTGGCCGACTTCTTCCAGCGTGTGGTCGGTATTCATGCCGATGCCGAAGCGCATGCGCAGGACGCGTTCCTCACGCGGGGTCAGGCTGGCGAGAACCCGCGTTGTGGTTTCACGCAGATTGGCCTGGATGGCGGCATCGATCGGCAGGACGGCATTCTTGTCCTCGATGAAGTCGCCGAGATGGCTGTCTTCCTCATCGCCGATCGGCGTTTCCAGCGAGATCGGTTCCTTGGCGATCTTCATCACCTTGCGAACCTTTTCCAGCGGCATGGCGAGCTTTTCGGCCAGTTCTTCCGGGGTCGGCTCGCGGCCGATCTCGTGCAGCATCTGGCGGCTCGTGCGGACGATCTTGTTGATCGTCTCGATCATGTGCACCGGGATACGGATGGTGCGCGCCTGGTCGGCGATCGAGCGGGTGATCGCCTGGCGGATCCACCAGGTGGCATAGGTCGAGAATTTATAGCCGCGGCGGTATTCGAACTTATCGACGGCCTTCATCAGACCGATATTGCCCTCCTGGATGAGATCCAGGAATTGCAGGCCGCGATTGGTGTATTTCTTGGCGATGGAGATGACGAGACGCAGGTTTGCTTCGACCATTTCCTTCTTGGCCACGCGGGCCTCGCGCTCGCCCTTCTGCACGGTCCGCACGATGCGGCGCAGATCTTCGATCGGCACGCCGGCGCGCTGGGTCAGGTCGGCGAGATCATCGCGGATCTTGCCCGCATCCACGGCCTCCCGCTCGATGAAACGGTCCCAGGCCTTGGACGTGCCGGCCATGCCGGACGGCCAGTCGGGGCTCAGCTCATTGCCGAAATAGCTGTCCATGAATTGCGCGCGCGGCACACCATGGGCATCGGCCATGCGCAGAAGCTTGCCTTCCAGCGACATGCGTTCCTTGTTGATCGCATAGAGCTGTTCGACCAGGGCCTCGATACGCGCATTGTTGAGGTGCATCGTATTGAGCTGCGTCACGATGGAGTTCTGCAGACCCTCATACTTTTCACGCGACTGCTTGGTCAGGTCCTTGCCCTCGATACGGGCGGCAACCAGCTTGTCCTGCAGTTTGCGGAAGGCGGCGAAATCCGTGGCGATGCTGTCCAGCGTCTCCATCACGCCATCACGGAGTTCAGCCTCCATGGCGGACAGGGAGAGCGAGGCGCCGTCATCATCATCGTCGTCCTCGTCACCATCGCCGTCAGAGCCCTCGGACTCCTCGTCATCGCCGTCCTCATCCTCATCGGACTTGGACTTGGCGGACTTGTCGTCATCCTCATCATCGGACTTGGGGGTCTTGGCTTCGGTGCCGGCAGTGTCGCCGGCGCCCTCGCCGTCCTCACCCTCTTCACCATCCTCGGCCGCCTCGGCCTGCTGGCCGCCATAGGTGGCGTCCAGGTCGATGATGTCGCGCAGAAGGACCTGGCCTTCCTGCAGCTCATCGCGCCAGACCATGATGGCTTCGAAGGTCAGCGGGCTCTCGCAGAGGCCGCGGATCATCGCATTGCGGCCGGCCTCGATGCGTTTCGCGATGGCGATCTCGCCTTCGCGGGAGAGCAGTTCCACCGAACCCATTTCGCGCAGATACATGCGCACCGGGTCATCGGTGCGGTCCGCGGAGGACCCGGTATTCTGTCCGACGACGGCGGTCTTGCCGCTGGCCGCAACAGCCCGGCTGTCGCTTTCCTCGTCATCTTCGCTGTCATCGTCATCATCGCCGGAGCTGGACGACGACGCCTTCTTGCCCGTCTCGGCGGTGTCATTCTCGTCGTCGACATCGGTTTCGCTGTCGACGACATTGATGCCCATTTCCGACAATTGGGCGAGCACGTCCTCGATCTGCTCGGAGGAGAATTCCTCGCTCGGCAGAACGGCGTTCAGCTCGTCATGGGTGACATAGCCGCGCTTCTTGGCGGCTTTCACCATGTTCTTGACCGACTGGTCCGTCAGGTCCAGCAGCGGACCGTCCTGGTTTTCCGATGCGTCGTTGGCTTCGGCGCTTTTGCTCATGTACTCGTTCCTTGTCGCGCTGCCCTTTAGCGCAATGGGAATTTAAATCCGTATCAGGACGGCTCGGACCGCGATGTCTCGCGCAACCGGATCTCCACCAGTCGTCTCACGCTTTCCGAATCTGCCCTGTCAATTTCTTCGTCCAGCCGGGCGCGCACTTCATCGCGCCGGCGCTGTGCCTCACTTCGTTCCATATAGGCAGAAGCGAGCCGCATCCAAGACTCCGCACGCGTCCGTGCCGATACATCCTGGCCGCCCAAAACTGCCCGCATGGGTCCCCGTTCCCCGTCCAAACGCTTCAATATTGCCGCAAAACCGGCTTCGGCCAAGAGGGCCCGTAGCGTGTCCGGGTGCACAGACTGCCCAGAAGAGCAGGCGTCTAAAACGGCGTCCCGCAGACTGTCAAGCGAACCGAAGGGCAAAAGCGCCAGCGTTTCGACCTGATCCTGGGCGATTTCGGGATAATCGATCGCCGCCAGAAGCAGAATTCGCGCGTCCGCCGCGCCCGGCGCCGGCCGGGCTGCGCGCTTGAGATCCGGGCTGGCACCCAGTCTGGGCAGGCGTCCCGCCCCCTTGCGATTATAGGTCGAGCGCGGCCGGGCGCCGAACAGGGCCTCCATGCGCGTATCGAATTCGCGCCGGTACTCATCCTTTATGTCTGCATCTGCAATTTGTGCGACCAGGGCGCGGAGACGACGCCGGAAACCGGCGCGGCGGTCCGGATCGTCCAGCGGCTCCACCCCCACTTCGCGCTCCCAGAGCATGTCCGCCAGGGAGCGGGTCTCCGAAAGCACGGCGCGCAGCGTATTGGCACCATCCTCGCGCAGAATGTCGTCGGGGTCCTTGCCTTCCGGCATGAAGGCGAAACGCAGCGTCTTGCCCGGCTGCAGCAGGGGCAGCGCCCGGTCGGCCGCCTTGAAGGCGGCATTGCGGCCGGCATTGTCGCCATCCAGGCACATGACCGGCTCGCCCCCGGCGCGCCAGAGCAATTGCAATTGTTCTTCCGTGATCGCCGTCCCCAGCGGGGCCACGCCATGCTCCAGCCCGGCCCGGGCCAGGGCGATCACATCGAGATAGCCCTCCGCCACGATCAGGCCGCGAATGGACTGTTTGGGATCACTGGCCGCCCGCCGGGCCTCCGGGAAACGGTAGAGGACCGAGCCCTTGTGGAAGATCGGCGTTTCCGGCGAGTTGAGATATTTCGCCCGCGCTTCCTTGGACAGGGCCCGCCCGCCAAAGGCGACCAGCCGTCCGCGCGGGTCATGGATGGGGAACATGATCCGGTCGCGGAAACGGTCATAGGGCGATCCATTGTCCGGCTGGATCAGCAGGCCGCACTCGACCAGATCGCCCACCGGGGCCCCGGCCGTGACCAGCTCGTCCTTCAGCCCGGTCCGGCTGCCCGGCGCAAAGCCGATGCCGAAGCGCTTGCAATCCTCGCCCGTGAGGCCCCGGCTGCGCAGATACTGGCGCGCCGGCTCGCCCTGGGGGCCGAACAGGGAGCGCATGAAATGCGCCTGGGCAGCCTCCATCCATTCCACGAGGGATTTGCGGTGAACCTGCTTCTCGGCCGCCTTCGGGTCGGGCTCCGGCAGGCGCAGCCCCGCCTCCCCGGCCAGACGCTCGGCGGCCTCCATGAAGGACAGGCCTTCCATCTCCTCCAGCCAGGTGAAGATGTCACCATGCTTGCCCGAGGCGAAGCAGTGATAGAAACGCTTCTCGTCATTGACGAAGAAGGAGGGCGTGCGCTCCTTCTTGAAGGGCGAGAGGCCGGCGAATTCGCGCCCCTGGCGCTTGAGTTGCACCGTGCGGCCGATCAGGTCCGACGGACGGATCCGTGCCTTGATCTCTTCGATGAAATCATCATTCAGCCGCATGGAACGCGTCGAGCCCACTCATTTCCTGTTGAACCCGACATGATGCACCGGAAACGCCGCCGGGTCGATTTAATCCGACAGGCCGGTTTCAGCCGGCCCGGCCTCAAGGACCGGGCGCGGCAACGGCTGGCACGCTGGGCAAGGGCGGCGGCGTGAAATCGACCCGGCCGATCTCCTCGATCCGCTTGTCGCCAGCCTCCCCCTCGACCAGCTCATAGCCCAGAAGGGCGAAGATCCGGTCGCGCAGGAAGATCGGGCGCGCATTGCCATACCAGTCCGTACAGGACACCAAACAGCCATCGCGGGAGCCGCTGCGAGTCAGGCGTGACTGCAGACGCCCGAAGCGCTCCAGCGCCCCCTCAGTCCGCCGCAGGAAGACCATGTCGGCGCCTGCCTGATACCCGCCGCCCCGGAACATCACCGGCAGGCCCAGCAGCCCCTCGCGCAAATCCGCTGACTCCGGGTCGGGGCGGTAGAAAAAGGCCTGGCTGCGGCTTTCCGATTCCGAGAGGCCCTCCAGCGTGACCTGGCTGTGCAGGCGGGGCGCCTCGCCGGACAGATCGATCGTGGAGAACACCAGGCCCTCATCCTGGCTGACGGCGACGGCATCACGGCCCATCACCTCGATCCGGCTGATCCGCCCGCCCAGTTCGAACTGGGCCGACGCGCCCCCATCCAGGGGCACGGCCGTGAGGGTCCCCTCGGCATCATCCACCGACAGGAAGAGCCAGTCGCCAACATAGCGATTGTGATCCACGCCCCGTGTGCCGACTTCAGGCAAGGGGCGGTAATCCGCCTCAAGCGCCGCATCCGAGCCGGAGCCGAAGCGTTCCAGGGGCATTTGCAGCAGGGCCGGCTGGCCGGCCGTGAATTCCGGGGACCACATCCAGTCCCCGCCGCCGGACGGCGCGACCAGGACATTCAGCCGTTCAGCCTCTTCGTGGAAGGAGAACTGGTCGACCGGCATGCCGCGCACCTGGGCCGCGGTCGGCGCACGGCCGTCCAGCGGCATGCGGTAGACCATGTTGCGGCCCGTCGAGCGCCAGCGCTCGCCCACCCAGACATAAACCGCCTCGCGGGCGACATAGAAGGTGCGCCCGGACGGCCCCATCACCACGCTGGCGGAACAGTCGAAACCGCCCTCCGCCAGATCGCAGCGTGTCACCGTGTGCAGCGCATCGGCCGCATCAAACCCCTCATCCTTCACGGACTGGGGCAGATAGACATCATTGATGGTGGCCAGGGGCTGGAAGTCCAGATCGGCGCTTTCCCCGTCCCAGACGGCCATGCCCGGCAGAAGATCCAGCGGCGAGTTGGCGCGCCAGTCATAGGCGGACAGCGGCGAATAGAAGACCAGCGTCTCGCCGATCAGGCGAGAGGCATAATTGCGGCTGGAATAGTAATCCTCCGACCGCAGATAATGCGTGTCGACATAGCCCAGCTCGCCCGCATCCGAAATTTCGAACCGGCTGATCTCCGTGGCGTCGAATTGGTAGTTGAACCCGATCACGATGATCGTGCTGCCCTCGATCAGCATCTCGTCATACCAGCCGTTCGGGTCCTCGATGCCCGGCGGGAAGACATTGATCCGGTCCACGGCCTCGATCGCCCCATCGGCGGTCGACAGCGTGAACAGACGGCCGCGCCGCAGGACGATCAGGTAATCGCCGGCATTCTTTACGATACCGCCCTCGTCCACACCGACGACCTGGGTATTGGTGATGCTCTCATTGTCCGAGGTCGGAATGCGCGAGCCCGTAACCACGACCAGCTCTTCGGCCGCTGCCGGGGCGGTGCCCGAAGGCGGCGGAGGCGGAGGCGGTGGAGGCGGCGGGGGCGCCGACCCGTAGACCGGCTGCGGCTCATAGGCCGCGTCCGCATCCGTGGCCCCCTCACCTTCCATGAAGGCGATGAAGTCGTCTTCGGAGTCGAAACCGGCCAGCCCGTCTGATGGCCCCAGCGTGCTGCAGGCAGACAGGAGAAGCCCGCCCCCACTGACCATTGCCAGGGTCAGCCACCGCGTCCGTTTGCGAATCCGATCCACCATTCTCTCCCCCTTTTGTCGTGCAACAAGAGGAACAGAGCGACCGGCGCCCGGCAAGCGGGATTCGAGATTTTTCCGGGACTTGGCGGTTAGGCAGCGCCCGCCAGCAGGTGTTTCACCTTGGCTCCGGCCTGGCCGAAATCCATCCGGCCGGCATAGCGGGTTTTCAGCTCACCCATGACCCGGCCCATATCCTTCAGGCCCGACGCATCCAGCTCGGTCACCACGGTTTCCGCGGCTTCGGCGATCTCGGCGGCGTCCATCGGCTTGGGCAGGAATTCCCGCACGACATCGGCTTCCGCCCGTTCCGCTTCCGCAAGATCAAGACGACCGGCCTTCTCATAGGTCACAGCGCTTTCCTCGCGCTGCTTCACCAGCTTTTGCAGGATGGCCATGATCTCGGTTTCTTCGCATCCGGTGCAGCGATCTTCGGCGCGCGCCGCAATGTCCCGATCCTTGATGGCGGCGGACACGAGACGCAGCGTCGAAAGACGCGCTTTCTCGCCGGCCTTCATGGCGGATTTCATTTCCCCGGTGATCTGTTCACGAAGAGACATGACTTGATTGATCCATTCTGGCCGCCCTCTGGCAAGCCGTTCGATAGTTTTCGGTGTGCAGAACTTGTCTTTCGCGCGATTTCTTCAGCGCTTGGGTTTCGAGCGTCTTAAGCAGCGTTCCTGACATCGGCTCCGGCACGCAAACCGTGCCCCCGAAACGAGGGCCGGGGAAATAGAAGCATGTCAAACAAGAATCAAGTGCTAATCATGGTTCCGTCACAAAGCGTGATGGAAAAGCGGACATGCATTCCTGCAGGGATTGACCGCGCCGCACTTAGGGACTAGCGAAGCGCCCGTTTACCCGGACGGAGCCGGACGCCGATTCTGATCGCGCGCCGCCCGTCTCCCCGACAGGCTCTGGAGACCGCCATGACGCAAGACACCCCGACCCAAGCGACCGGTGCCATCGCACTCGCGAGCGGTGAGGTTCTTTTCGGCTACGGCGCTGGCGCCACGGGCACGGCTGTCGGGGAAATCTGCTTCAACACGGCGATGACCGGCCATCAGGAAGTCCTGGCCGACCCGTCCTATGCCGGCCAGGTTGTCTGCTTCACCTTCCCGCATGTCGGCAATGTCGGCGCCAATGCCGAGGACGAGGAAGCCGCCTCCGAACCGGCCCGCAAGGCGGCCGTCGGCATGGTCTCCCGCGCCACGATCACCCCGCCGGCCAATTGGCGCGCCGAGGTCAGCTTTGACGAATGGCTGCGCACGCGCGGCATTGTCGCCCTGACGGGCGTCGACACGCGCGCCCTCACCCGCCGCATCCGCGAGAAGGGCATGGTCATGTGCGCCATCGCCCACGACCCGAACGGGAATATCGACGTGGAAGCCCTCAAGGCCGCGGCCGCCGGTGCGCCGACCATGGAAGGCCGCGAACTGGCCGCCGACGTCACCCGCACCGAAAACACCGACTGGAATGAAGGCAACTGGACGCTGGGCGAAGGCTATGCCGAAGGCCCGCAAGACGGTCCGCGCGTCGTCGTGCTGGACTATGGGGTGAAAGCCAACATCCTGCGCCTCCTCGTCGGGGCCGGCGCCCGTGTTGCGGTGCTGCCGGGCAAGGCGAGCTTTGAGGACATCAAGGCGCTCAATCCGGACGGCGTGGTCTTCTCCAACGGACCGGGCGACCCGGCTGAGACCGGCAAATACGCTTTGCCGACGATCAAATCCGTCATCGAGGCTGGCATCCCGACCCTGGGCATCTGCCTGGGTCACCAGATGCTCGCCCTCGCCATCGGCGCCAAGACCGCCAAAATGCCCCAGGGCCATCACGGCGCCAACCACCCGGTGAAGAACCACGAGACCGGCCAGGTCGAGATCGTCTCCATGAATCACGGTTTCGCCGTCGACGGGTCCAGCTTGCCGGCCAATGCCGTGGAGACCCATGTCTCCCTGTTCGACGGCTCCAATTCCGGCTTCAAACTGACCGACAAGCCCGTCTGGGCCGTCCAGCACCACCCCGAAGCCTCCCCCGGCCCGCAAGACAGTTTCGGCGTCTTCGACCGGTTCGTGGGCGAGCTGAAGGGCAAGGTGGAGGCATAGGCGCTCTCCCGAATGCAGACATAAAAAAGGCCCGGTCAGTCCGGGCCTTTTTCGTCTGTGTCCGACGGTCAAAGACTAGCCCAGCAAGGCAGCCTTCTTTGCTTGGAATTCCTCTTCGGTGAGGATGCCCTTGTCACGCAGGTCCGCCAGCTTGGCCAGTTCGTCCGCCATGCTGCCAGCGGCCTGGTTGATCACAACCGGCTCGCTCGGCTTGGGATTGGTCAGGGACCAGACCAGCGCTGCCACCCAGCCCAGCAGGGACCAGCCCAGGAACAGGTTCAGCGCAAAAATAGCCGGCAGCGCCTTGTGCCGACGCCCCAGCGCCAGGAAGGTCGGCAGAAGATAGGACATGACCAGGACCGGCAGGATGAAAATGATTTCCACCGGTGCGCCCTCATTGACGGCCCAGACCAGCGCCAGCACCACAAGGAACAGAATGCCCAGGACCAAGCGCAGGCGGAATGACATTCCTCCCGTCGTCCAGAAATTTTTCTTGGTGTCGGTTTCCGACATGTTGAACTCGCCCTCCAACTCCCTCGTCCCCCAAAGACGAGACAAAGCCCTCGCGGGCTGCAAATATCCCCATAAAAGTCCGGATTACAAGAATTTATCCGTATCTTTTAATGCGAGACCCTCATCTGTGCCGGCCCCGACAAGGTCCCGATCGATCTGCGCTTCATTCCCCGTGCAAATCATCGCACTGTCCAAGCATGCTCTCGCGCCGCGCCCTTCTTGTCGCCTCATCCGCCACGGCCCTCGCGGCCTGCGGCCGCTCCGGCCCACCGGCGGATCTCTTCCGGGTCGCCCTGTCCGGCCTGCCCGACAGTCTCGATCCGGCCCGCGGCGAGTTCGCGGCTGCCGCGCTGGTCTACAAGCAGATCCATGCCGGGCTGACCGAGTACGGGCCGGATGGCGGGCTCGCACCGGGGCTGGCGGAAAGCTGGGACGTCTCGGAAGACGGGCTGAGCTGGACATTCCGCCTGCGTGAGGGCCTGGTCTGGTCGGACGGGCATGCGCTCACCGCTGAAGACGTGGCCTGGTCGGCACGGCGCATTGTCGACCCGGCTGAGAGCTTTGCCATTCTGGGTGATTTCTACGCCGTCGCGAATGCGCGCGCCGTGCATCGCGGCGAGCTACCCCCCAGCGCACTGGGCGTGGAGGCGCCCGACGACCGCACGGTGATCTTCCGTCTCGACACGCCACTGGGCCTCTTCCCGATCCTGATGCGCGAATTCCACCCCTTCCCGCGCCATGTCATCGACCGGGTGGGCCTGGACTGGGTCCGGCCCGAACACATCGTCACCGCAGGCGCCTATCTGATGCACGAGGAAAGCCAGCTTCATCTCCGCCTGCAGAAGAATCCGCGCTTTTACGACGCCGGCCAGGTTGCCATTCCGGCCATCCGCATCGATGCCGTGCGCGATGACTCGACACGGACCCGCATGTTCCGTGCCGGGGATTTCGACCTCGCGGAGAACCCGCCCGCCAACCAGATCGGCTTCCTGCGCGAACGTCTGGGGCCGCGTTTCCAGAGTTTTGACGCGCCGATCCTGCGCTATCTCAAACCCAATCATGCCCGGCCCGAGCTGGCCGATCCGGCCGTGCGCAAGGCGCTCTCGGAAGCGATTGACCGGGATTTCCTCAATACCAGCTTCTTCAACGGCACGGCCTCCCCCACGCATTCCGTTCTGCGCGGTACCCAGTGGCCGCCCTCGCGGCTCAATCCGCCGGTCCGGATCAACCGCCCGCTGGAAATCCGCACCACGACCGGCGTGAATGAACAGATCGCGATTGCCATCGCCGATGACTGGAACCGGATCGGCGTGGAGACCGAACTCCTCGTCTCCTATCCCACCGATCTCTATCAGGCCGTCGATGCCGGAGATTTCGACATTGCGATTGCCAGCTACAACCGGGGCCTGAAAGCGGATCCCTTCTTCATGCTCGACCCCTTCGCACCGGGCGGTTTCGCCGACAATTTCGGCTTCTCCGATGCGGACTATGCCCGCCTGATGCAGACCGCCCGCGAGGAGAGCGATCCGGCGACCCGCGGGGACGCCTATCGTGCCGCCGAGCACCGCCTGCTCGACCTGCAGGCCGTCATCCCCCTCCTCCATGACCGCGCCCACTGGCTGGTCGGGGAGCGACTGGGCGGTACGCGCTCTGACGTACAGCCCATGTTGTGGCGGGATCTCAGTCTTTCGGCTCCACCCGCCTGAACTCGAACAGCTCGCCCGGCTGGCAGTCGAGCACGTCGCACAGGGCGATCAGGGTGGAGAAACGCACGCCCTTGATCTTGCCGGTCTTGATCATGGACAGGGCCTGTTCGCTGACCCCGATGCGCTCGGCCAGGTCCTTGGAGCGGATTTTCCGCCGCGCCAGCATCACGTCCAGATGGACGATGATCTCACCGGCCGGATGCTGTTCTTCGCTCACAAGATATACTCCAGCTCCTCATGCCGCTTGCGGCCCTCGGCCAGGATGTGCGCGACCAGGAAGAAGAGCATCGCCAGCCCGATCGCCTGGAAATGCTGGCTGCCCAGGCTGATTTCAACCGCATTGGGCACATTGGGGTTTGCGACCGAGAGATAGACGCCGAGCAGGGTATGGGCGAAGGGTGCCCAGATCGCATTCACCAGGCTGGCCAAGGCAAACTGGCGGAAACCGCCGACCGCCTCGGCGGTGAAATAACCGCCCGCCGCGCAGGACCGGAACAGGGCGCGCAGGCCGAACAGGCCGTAGAGCGTGACCGCCAGCGCGATGCTGGAGATCCCCGCCGCCCCGATCCGCAGCGGCCAGATGAACCAGTCCAGCCCGCCTCCGCCGAGACCGTTGGCCGGAACGGGGTAGCCCCGGTCCAGCAGGCCGAACAGGCTGGGCACGAACCAGACACCCCAGCTGATCAGCGGCAGGACCAGCATCAACCCGCCCGTGGCGAGAAACAGGAAGCGGCTCAGCCCGCGGATGCGGGTATCGGAGGGAAGATCGGTCACGTGCCAGCTCATGAATTAAAGTTAAACTTGAATTTATAAGCATATTAGTTGAAGAACTATCCACCGGCAATCAGGCACACACACCGTGTTTTTCATCACCCCCAGCCGTCGCGGATCGTGTGGTCCGCTCTGGCCAGGCCCGCATCCTCACACAATGCGTCTGGCGGAAGAGACAGCCTGATTGCCGGCCCCTGATTGGACAACCCGCGCCCGGGCGGTCCGGCCCCGGGAATGATTGATCCGGACCGCCTGAAGTTGTATCAAGCGACCTGACAACGGCTGACCGGCCGGTGAACCCCCGACACGACGCCCGTTCCGGCCGGGGCCCCGCATCCAGGACCGGGCACAGGGGGACATCATGATCAATCCACGCAAAAGCCCGGCCTGCCGGGCCATCCTGGCGCTCGGCGCCCTGGCCCTGACGGCCTGCAGCGAGCCGGAGGTCATCACCCTCGGCATGACGGAAAGCGAAACCGTCACCGTGGCCGAAGAGGGTGTGACCGAGACCATGACGGCCACAGAGCCGGAAGTCCTCGCCGATAGTCCAGCCGCGTCCGGAGGATCCTTCCTGGCCCTGTCCGATGTGCATTTCCGGCCGGACAACATGCCCTGCCACAGCAGTGAGCATCATTGCGAAACGCCGCCGGCTTTCTGGACGGCGACACAGGGTTTTGTTCAGGGCGTGGTGGCCAGCGAGACTCCCGATTTCATCATCTATCTCGGCGACATGCCCACGCACGACCCGGTGGCAACCGGTCCGCGCGGCGACATCTTTGCCAGTGTGTTGAACGGCCTGTCCGGTCTGGCCGGCGCCACGGACATTCCGGTCCTCTACCTGCCGGGCAATAACGACACGCTGGGACACAATCCGGGCTATAACAACGACTACTGCCCCTTCGACGCGACCGGGCATACCGTGCTGGACTATGCCAGCGATCCGTCGGCCTGGCCGGTCGTCAACGGGGCCTCGGACGTGCTGGACGCCTCGCACCTGTCCAACGGGTATTACGCGGCCCGCCTGACGGTTGGCTCGACCGGCAGCCCGCTGCGCGTCCTGGCGCTGAACACGAATATCTACACCGCCCATTACGGGCTGTGCAGCGATCAGGCCGCCGCCGACGGTTCGGACCAGCTGGACTGGCTGGCCGGGCAATTGGCGGACGCGGCGTCTGCCTCGGAACCGGTCCTGCTGGCCATGCACGTGCCCCCGGGCCTCGACGGATATCAGGGCCACCGGACCTCACCCGGCACGATGTGGGATGACAGCCTGGCCTATCAGGGCAGCAACCCCGCCCATGCCGGACGCTGGATGCAGGATGTCATGCTGGACCTGATCGCCGCGCACAGCGACACGATCACCAATGTCATCGCCGGCCATACCCATCTCAACGGCATCCGCCGCCTGCACACTTGCGAGGCAACGCCCTCCATGTCCGAACTCCTGGTCTCCATTCCCGGCATCAGCGCGGATCACGGCAATCGCCCCGCTTTCAAGCTGTTCCAGCTCGATGGTGCGACGGAGCCGGTGGCGGTGACCACCTATAATGCCGCCTATTCAGGTGGTTACGACTGGTCGGACGGCGCATCGTTCGACTTCAGCGCCAACTACCCCAATACCGCGCCATCCGGCGCCACCCTGGCCGCCCAGATCGAGAGCCTGGACACGGATGCGGTTTTCACGGGCATGCTGCGCTATCTCAACGCCCATGACCAAAGCCCGCCGCCCGCGCCCGGTTTCTTCCGCCAAGCCCTCGATGTGACCTGCCGCAACTAGTCGGGTCCGCTCCGTGAATTCCGCCCGGTCATTTCACATGACCGGGCCGTTTTCCCTGTGAAATCAGACAGTTTCCGGATTGCGCACGAAAAGGCGCAGTTTCCCCCTTACCTTCCCGCCGATTCCGCGATAGGTACCCGCTTCAGCACCAAAACAGAGCCACCTGCACGGCATTCCGGACCGGGAAGCCGCGACAGGCGCGCGCGCACGTAGATGAAGGCCGAAGCCCCATGCCTAAACGCACAGACATCCAGTCGATCCTGATCATTGGCGCCGGTCCCATCGTCATCGGCCAGGCCTGCGAATTCGACTATTCCGGTGTCCAGGCTGTGAAGGCGCTGAAATCCGAGGGCTACCGGGTCATCCTGGTGAATTCCAACCCGGCCACGATCATGACCGATCCGGAACTCGCCGACGCCACCTATATCGAGCCGATCACGCCGGAAATGGTCGCCAAGGTGATCGAGAAGGAACGCCCGGACGCGCTGCTGCCGACCATGGGCGGCCAGACCGCGCTGAACTGTGCGCTCGAGTTGAACAAGCGCGGCGTGCTGGACTTGTTCGGGGTCGAGATGATCGGCGCCAAGGCCGATGTCATCGACAAGGCGGAGAACCGCGAACGCTTTCGTCAGGCGATGGACAAGATCGGCCTGGAGAGCCCGCGCTCGCGGACCGTCCACTCCATGGCCGAAGCCGAAGCCGTGCTGCCGGAAATCGGCCTGCCGGCCATCATCCGCCCCTCCTTCACCCTGGGCGGGACGGGCGGCGGCATCGCCTACAATGTCGAAGAATACGAGGCGATCTGCAAAACCGGTCTGGATGCGTCTCCGGTGGACGAAATTCTCGTCGAGGAAAGCATTGTCGGCTGGAAGGAATTCGAGATGGAAGTGGTCCGCGACAAGGCGGACAATTGCATCATCATCTGCTCCATCGAGAATGTGGACCCGATGGGCGTGCACACGGGTGACTCGATCACCGTGGCGCCGGCCCTGACCCTCACCGACAAGGAATACCAGATCATGCGCTCGGCCTCCCTGGCCGTGCTGCGCGAGATCGGTGTCGAGACCGGCGGCTCGAACGTGCAGTTCGCGGTCAATCCAGAAGACGGCCGCATGGTTGTCATCGAGATGAATCCGCGCGTCTCGCGCTCCTCCGCCCTCGCCTCCAAGGCCACCGGCTTCCCGATCGCCAAGGTCGCCGCCAAACTGGCCGTCGGCTACACGCTGGACGAGATCGCCAACGACATCACCGACGGCGCCACGCCGGCCTCCTTCGAGCCGACGATCGACTATGTCGTCACCAAGATCCCGCGCTTTGCCTTCGAGAAATATCCCGGCGCCGACAACCGCCTGTCGACCTCGATGAAATCGGTCGGCGAAGTCATGTCCATGGGCCGCACCTTCCAGGAAAGCGTCCAGAAAGCCCTGCGCTCGATGGAAACCGGGCTGGACGGGTTCGACGAGGTCGAGATCGCCGGCGTCGACGAGGCCGCCAATGAAGACGCCCGCAAGGAAGCCGTCCGCGCCGCCCTCTCCATCGCCACGCCGGACCGTCTGCGCGTCATCGCCCAGGCCTTCCGCGAAGGCCTGACGGTCGAGGAAGTCCGCGCCGCCTCGCTGTACGAACCCTGGTTCCTGCGCCAGATCGAGGCGCTGATCCATGCCGAGGAAGACCTCGCCACTTTCGGCCTGCCCGGCGATGCCGCGACCATGCGCAAGCTCAAGGCGATGGGCTTCTCCGATGCCCGCATCGCCAAGCTGGTGAAGAAGGAAGAGGCTGAAGTCCGCAAGGCCCGCCGCGATCTGGGCGTCCGCCCGGCCTTCAAGCGCGTCGATACCTGCGCCGCCGAATTCTTCGCCGCCACGCCCTACATGTACTCCACCTATGAAGCCCCGGCCTTCGGCGGCGAGGTGGATTGCGAGAGCGACCCGACCGACGCGAAGAAAGCCATCATCCTGGGGGGCGGACCGAACCGGATCGGCCAGGGCATTGAGTTCGACTATTGCTGCTGCCATGCCGCCTTCGCCTTCGGCGATATGGGCATCGAGTCGATCATGGTGAACTGCAACCCGGAAACCGTCTCGACCGACTATGACACCGCCGACCGTCTCTATTTCGAACCGCTGACCATCGAGGACACGCTCGAACTGATCGCGAAGGAACAGGAGAAGGGCGAACTGCTGGGCGTCGTCGTCCAGTATGGCGGCCAGACCCCGCTGAAACTGGCCGGTGAGCTGGAAGCGGAAGGCGTGCCGATCCTGGGCACCGCGCCGGGCGCGATCGACCTCGCCGAAGACCGCTGGCGCTTCAAGGATCTGCTGGACCGGCTGAACCTGAAACAGCCGCCGAACGCAATCGCTTCCTCGGAAGAACAGGCCCGCGCCGAAGCAGAGAAGCTCGGCTTCCCGCTCGTCCTGCGCCCCTCCTATGTGCTGGGCGGCCGCGCCATGGAAATCATCCGCGAGATCGACAGTTTCGACCGCTATCTGCGCGAAGCCGTCCACGTCTCCGGCAAGTCCCCGCTCCTGCTCGACCGCTATCTGACCGATGCGGACGAGGTCGATGTCGACGCGATCTGCGATGGCGAGGATGTCTGGGTGGCCGGCGTCATGCAGCACATCGAGGAAGCCGGCGTGCACTCCGGTGACAGCGCCTGCTCCCTGCCGCCCTACAATCTGCCGCAGGAAACGATCGACGAGCTGAAGGCGGAAGCCGTCGCCATGGCCAAGGCCATCGGCGTGAAGGGGCTTATGAATGTCCAGTTCGCCGTGAAGAATGGCGAAATCTACGTGCTGGAAGTCAATCCGCGCGCCTCGCGCACCGTGCCCTTCGTGGCCAAGGCCATTGGCCAGCCGGTCGCCAAGATCGCCGCCAAGGTGATGGCCGGTGCAAAGCTGAAGGAATTCGGCCTGAAGGATCCGGCGCCGAAACACGTCTCCGTCAAGGAAGCGGTGATGCCCTGGGCCCGCTTCCCGGGCGTCGACCCGGTACTCGGCCCGGAAATGCGCTCCACCGGCGAGGTGATGGGCATCGACACGATGTTCGAGGGCGCCTTCGCCAAGGCCGAACTGGGCGCCGGTGTGCGCCTGCCGCGCTCGGGCGGGGTCTTCATCTCGCTCAAGGAAGGCGACAAGACTGCCATGGTCGAGCCGGTCCGCGTGCTCGCCATGCTGGGCTTCAAGATCCTGGCCACCGCCGGGACCGCCACCGTGTTCGAGGATGCCGGCATTCCGGTCACCCGCGTCAACAAGGTGTTCGAGGGCCGGCCGCACATTGTCGACATGATGAAGAATGGCGAAGTGCAACTGATCTTCAACACCACCGAGGGTCGGCAGTCGCATCTGGACAGCTATTCCATCCGCCGTACGGCGCTGGACATGAAGATCCCTTGCTACACGACCGCCTCGGCTGCACGGGCCGCAATTCTGTCCCTGCGGCGCATTGATGACGGAGCGCTTGAACCTGTGGCCCTGCAGACCTACTCTTGATGGTCAACTTCGTGGAGGCTAGCCTGCTCTCCACTCCCGAAGATAAGTGGTCGTATGAACAAGATCCCGATGACCGTCGCCGGGCATAAAGCCCTCGACGAAGAGCTGAAACGTCTCAAATCCGTCGAACGCCCGGCGGTGATCGCCGCCATTTCCGAGGCGCGCGAACATGGTGACCTGTCCGAAAACGCGGAATATCACGCCGCGAAGGAGCGCCAAGGCTATATCGAAGGCCGGGTGACCGAGCTGGAAGACAAGCTGGCCCGCGCCCAGGTGATCGACACGTCGAAAATGTCGGGCGACCAGGTCAAGTTCGGTGCCACCGTCACCGTGCTCGACGAGGACACCGAGGAAGAGTCGACCTACCAGATCGTGGGGGATGACGAAGCCGATGTGAAATCCGGCAAGATCTCCGTCTCCTCCCCCATCGCCCGCTCCCTGATCAACAAGGAAGTCGGCGACGTGGCCGAGGTCAACGCCCCGGGTGGCCTCAAGAGCTATGAGATCATGAATGTAAGCTGGGACCACTAGGGTCCGGGCATCATCGCTGAAATTTCAAACCGGCGCTCCGATGGGGCGCCGGTTTTGTTTTGGGAGTTAGCTAGACCCCCACAATTCCCAAAAACGTTGGAAGCCGTAAGTCGCTAGTCCACCGACAACCAACAGACTGCCCGCCCAGAGTCTCTTCTGTAGATCACCCCAAGCCCACTTAACGAAGGAACGCTCAGACTCGAATCTCAGCCGTAGCCCTTCAATATCCAAAAGCACACGCTCCGCATTTTCATCTGGCGCCATAAAATCTTCGCTGCAGACCCCGTCCGGCATGGCAGATTCTAATATCGCAAGCTCTTCGAAACATGCCGCTTTGGCTCGCTCGACCATTACTGCCAACGATTCTTTTGCTACATCGAAATCCGATTTCCTGATTGGTGAATGATCTATCGGATATTGCCCCAGCTTGGTGACGAGGGCGTCCCCATAGTCAGCAACGGCATCGGCCGCAGCACGGCGGATTTTGATAATTGTAGCTCCGGAGTAGACTTGGCCGCTCACGGAATGCTCCGCGAAGATTTGTTGGAAATTACCCGCAAGACGGCCCAGTGCAGCGTTCTGCTCATTCTTTGCATATCGTTGATAATAGTGCCCTGGCATCATCCGACCTTAAATCTCTTGCCGAGACTCCGCCTCAGGGGTTCAGCCGGGTCAAGGGTGAAACCGTGACACGGCGCTTCGCGCCCTTGACCCGGCTGAACCCCTGAGGCCCGCTGGCTGTCGTGAGATTTAAGACGCAGACCGCACGACGCGCGCCCTTATCCTCCCCCTTGATGGGGGAGGTGCCGGGCGCACGCCCGGCGGAGGGGGTGGGGGCGAAGTCTATCCGGCTACACAGAGATTCACCCCTTCCGTCCGGCAGTCGCCGGACACCTTCCCCATCAAGGGGAAGGATGGTTGGTCTTGAGCCTCTCAAGGCAACACGAACTTCACCTGGATCTGAGCCACGCTCTCATCCACGCCGGGCACGCCGAACTTGTTGTGCCAGTATTGGTATTCCACGCCGACCCAGACATGCTCCCAGGCCGGTGCCTGCCAGAGGAGACGCGGAACAACCAGCTGGTGCTCGGTCCCGAAACCCTCGGCACCGGCAAGGTCGGCAAAGCCTTCCGTGAGGAAGCGCTGCCCGCCCAGTTCGAAAGGCCGGTTCCAGGCCAGGCTGGTCTGCCAGGTCGAGCCCGGCCGCTGAGGATCATCGCGGTGATAGGCGTGGATGCGGAAAAGGTGAAACCGGGCAGGTCCAGATCGACCGCCGCGCCATAGAGTTGCCGGTCCAGCCCTTCATCGCCCAGTTCGAAGTTGCCGGCCAGATAGACATCGCTGACGAGGCCAAGCGCCCAGTCCTGGCCCGTCATCCGGGACAGGGAGAGACGCGGCGAGATTTCGCCATAGGCACTGCGTTGACCGTCGTCCCCGATCGTGAGATCGGCAAACACGAAGAGATCGCCATAGCGCCAGCGATTGGCGTGTTCCAGCGTGATGATCGTGCGGTCGCGATCCCCCAGCTCATAGGTCGAGCCGCGCAGAAGCTGGATGTTCTCGGTGTGGAATTCGATGAAATCCTGAGCCGAAACGGGCGAGCAGACAGCCAGAAGCGCCCCTGCCACACTGGTCGCCATGCGCATCATTACCCTCCCGCTTTGTCCTCCTCACACAACCGGATGATGGCCCGCACATACTAATCTTCTCCAAACCCGTCCCGTCATGCCTGCTCGAAATGCCGCGCGCCTCACCGCGCACAGCGAACAGCTCTGCGTCAGGCGCCGGTGCCGATACCGGGAATATGAAGGGCAGGATTGAGGGCTTGGCCGTTGCGGCGCACCTCGATGTGAAGATGGGGGCCGGTGGCATTCCCCGTCTCGCCAACACGCCCGATCTGCTCGCCACCCTGCAATTGCGTGCCGACACTGACATCAACAGCGGACAGATGGGCATAGAGCGTGATCCAGCCATTGCCGTGATCGATCAACACGGCCTGTCCCCAGGATGCAGAATTCTGATAGCCATAGCCGGCATGGATCACCTGCCCGGCGCCGGCAGCCCGGACAGGCGTACCGGTGGGCGCGGAAATGTCGGCACCGCTGTGACGGCGGGTGCCGCCACCGCGCGAGGCCCCGAAAGGCGAGTACAGGACCCCCGTCACGACCGGATAGCTGAACAGCGCAGCCGGTTCGCTCCCGGACGGCTCGGGGGCCGCCCGGCCCGGCGTTTGTCGGGTGGAGGTCGCGGGGTCCGGTGTCTGGGCACAGGCGGCCAGGCTGGTCAGGGCCAGAAGACAGGTCCGCCGGGACAGGGTGGGGTTTCGGGGTCGGCTTTGATCGGGCATGCGCGTCGTCCTGCCGGCTCGCGTTTTACGGGCAGACAGGACTATAGCACGCTTGATGGGCCACCGCTGAACGGATCAGTCCAGACCCGGCACCTGACCGGTCGGATCCACGCGTTCGCCATTGTGATGGAGCTCGACATGGACATGGGGACCGGTGACCCGCCCCGTGGCACCCACGCGGCCGATTTGGTCGCCAGCCGACACCCGGTCGCCGACCTGAACGTCGAAGCCTTCCAGATGGGCATAGACTGTCTGCCAGCCCTGGCCGTGGTCGATGGCAATCGTATTGCCCCAGGCCTCACTGCCGCGATAGCCGGCGGCGGCATGGACCACGACGCCCTCACCCGGCGCCGCGACCGGCGTGCCGCGCTGAACGGCAATGTCATAGCCATGGTGGAATATCGGGGCACCGGCCGGGCGCGCCGGACGCTCGCCATAACGCGAGGTGATCCGGCCCTCCACGACCGGATGGGTCAGCTGCGGGCTGGCTGGCGCGACGACGGGGAGCGGTTCAACCACCGGGGCCGGAACGACCTCGGACGCAGGCTCGGAGGCCGGCTCGAGAGCGCGCACCGGGACCGGAGCCGGATAGGGTTCCGATACGACGACCGACAGGGGCTCACCCTGCGGTGCCCGGGCCCGCACCCGCTGCTCCCCGACCGGCGTGACCGGTGCCTCCGCCGACCGGACGCGCGTGTCCAGCTGGACAATCTCGGCGCTGTCAGCGGGCCGCCGTTCGGTCACAAGGGCTTGGGCACTCGCCAGCGGCACAACGGTGGCCAGCACGGTGGCGGCCAGCCAGAGGGCCCGCCCCTTCTTCGCGGCGGTCTGGGTCATGATGGCTTGGATACGCATTTCACGAAGTCTCCTATTGGTGGGTCCGAATGCGGAAACGGTCGGTGCCGATGTCCGCATCATGTCGATCAGCGCGGCCGCATAGGCCTTGCGCTGCGCGCCCCCCAGCGCCGTCAAAGTGTCCCGGTCGCAGGCCATTTCCCGCGCGGCATGCAATTCCCGCTCGATCTGGCGGAGCGGCCAGTTGAACCAGTTGAGTGTGACAAGCGCGGCCCCGATCAGGCGATCCCGTTCATCGCCCCGCCGCAAATGGCTCAACTCATGGGCCAGCGCGTAGTGACGGGCTGACGGTGTCATCCCGCCTGCCTCCGGCATCACCACCACACCGCGCCAACCGGTCAGGAAAGGCGATATATCTGCCGGGCCCACGCGCATTTCCGGCGCCCGGATGCCCAGCCGCTGGGCCATCGCCTCCAGGGGCCGGCGCTCCTCGCGGCTCGCCTCGCGGCAGCGGCGAAGCCAGTTGCGGCGCGCGGCGTGCCGCAGGGCACACAGTCCCAGCATGAGGACGAGACCGGCCAGGTATGCCAGGGCCAGCGCATCGCGAACCGGCAGGTCGAACCGGACAGCCGGCGGCGCCAGCAGGCCGGTCGCCGGGACGGGGTCGGCGAAGGTCCGGGCGGGTCCCAGTTCCAGACCGCCCCCCTCGAACACGATCGGGGCCTGCGGCACCAGATAGATCAGCGGCGCCAGCACCAGGGGCAGGAGCGCCACCCATCGGGCCGCCCGCCAAAGAGAGACCTCGGCACCGGCAAACCGGTGCCGCAGGCCGCGACCGGCCAGCCAGACCGTCAGCGCCGCCAGCACGGACAATCCCGCGCCGACCAGCCAAGCATCCAGCAGGCCGCTCATGATGCGTCCTCCGCCTCATCGCTTTCCAGCAAACGGCTCAGGGCCTCGGCCTCTTCCTCAGAGAACATCTTGCTGCCGGCAAAGGCGGTGCCCGGCAGGGGCCCGTCCATCTCCAGCACATTGGCGGCAAACTCGCGGATCATCCGCCCCATCAGGGAGACCTTCTCCACCTGCGCCTCGAACACGGACAGGCCGTGCACATCCTTGCGGGCAATCAGCCCCTTGTCCGTCATCCTTGTCAGGAGGGTGCGCGTGGTGGAGTAGGACCAGCCGGTCGCCGCCACGATCCCGTCCTGCACTTCGCGGGCACTTTGCGGTCCGCTGGACCAGAGATGTTTCAGCACGGCCAGTTCGGCCTGGGAGGGGGCGGCAGAGCTCACGACAGGACTCACGATGTTGCTACATATGTCGCATTATGTGACACGTGTAGCGCGCGCCTGTCAACACTCCGTCTCCCTCCCGGCCTTGACGCCTGTGCAGGCACAATCTCTAAGTCGATCCATGTCGATGATGGACACCAAGACACCTGCCACGACGATCTGGATCGTGTCCGATGGCCGCCGCGGGATTGAAAACCAGGCTCTCGGCCTGGCCGAGGCTGTCGCCGCACGCCTGGCCTCGCCCTGCCGGATCGAGCGGGTCGTCATTCGCAAGGGTGGCTTGGTCGCCCTGCCAGCGGCCTCGCGCCCGGACCTCTGGATCGGCTGCGGCCGCGCTGCGATCAAGCTCGCCCGCAAACACCGGACGATCTTTCCGGACGCCTTCTTCGTCTATGTCCAGGATCCGCGTCATCGCCATGACGTGTTCGACCTGATCATCGCGCCGGAGCATGACCGTCTGGAGCGCCGCAATGCCGTCTCCATGATCGGCTCGCCCAACCGGATTGCCCGCGCCAGGCTGGATGAGGACCGGGCCCGCTTTGCCGATCGTATCGAGGCCCTGCCCGGCCCGCGCGCTGCAGTCCTGATCGGCGGCGCCTCCAAACGCTACAAGGTGACGCCGAAGATTGCCGATTATCTGGAAGCGCGCCTGGCGCATCTTCTCGACCAGGATGTCAGCCTGATGGTGACGGTCTCGCGGCGCACGCCCGATGCGATCCGCGCCCGACTTTCCGACCGTTTCGCCAGTCACGACCGGGTCTGGTTCTTCGATGGCGAGGGCGAGAATCCCTATTTTGCCTTCCTGGCCGCAGCCGACTGGATTTTCGTCACCGAGGAATCGACCAATATGCTGCTGGAAGCCGGGGCGACGGGGGCACCGGTCTATGTGCTGCCCATGGCCGGGGATCCGGGCAAGTTCGCCCGCCTTCACGCAGCCCTGGAGAGCCGGGGCATCACCCGTCCCTATCTCGGCCGGCTGGACACATGGACGTATGAGCCACTGGCCGAAACCGGCCGCATGGCGGACACGCTGCTGGATCGCTGGCCAGGACACGCCGCACACAAGGAGAGCGCCTGATGGTACCGGAAGGAAACAATATCGTCTGCCGCCACGGCCGGGTCTGGCTCGCCGGCCAGCCGGAAGAGGCCGACATCCGGGCCTGGGCCGATGCCGGCGCCAAGCTCGTGGTCAATTCGCGCACCCCGGAGGAGACAGCCCAACTGCCCTTCGACATGGCCGCCACGGTCGCCGGCTGCGGCATGAAATACGTCGAAATGCCGATCGGCGGGCCCTATGGCGCCAATCCGATCCACACAGCCGAACTGGCCCATCTCCTCGAGACCGAACCGGGCCATGCCGTCCTGCACTGCCGCACCGGGACCCGGTCCGCACATCTCTACGCCGCCCACCTCCTCGCCACCGGCCAGGCCGGCGGCAATCCGTTCCAGACCATGGGCTGGCCCGGTCCGGCCGACCCGTCCATGGTGCAAGCCCTCATCCCCGCCAATTCCGCATGACCGGATTGCTGCGCCCCACCCTGCACGGCGCAGAAAAGGCCCTATATAAGGCCCTCAACCGACCGCGCGGCCCGGCGCCGCAGACCAGACATCAAAGGTGAAATCATGTCCGAGACGCGTCATTCGCGCCTGATCATCATCGGCTCCGGCGCTGCCGGCTATACCGCCGCCATCTATGCCGCCCGCGCCATGCTGGAGCCGGTCCTGATTGCCGGCCTGCAGCCGGGTGGCCAGCTCACCATCACCACCGAAGTCGAGAACTATCCGGGCTTTGCCGACGTCATCCAGGGGCCCTGGCTGATGGAACAGATGCGCGAGCAGGCGGAAAAGGTCGGCACGGAGATGATTTCGGACATCATCGTCGAGGCGGACCTCAAGACGCGCCCCTTCGTGCTCAAGGGCGATAGCGGCACCACCTATACCGCCGACAGCGTGATCATCGCCACCGGCGCCCAAGCCAAATGGCTGGGCCTGGAAAGCGAGCAGAAATTCCAGGGCTTTGGCGTCTCCGCCTGCGCCACCTGCGACGGTTTCTTCTATCGCGGCAAGGAAGTCGTGGTCGTCGGCGGCGGCAATACCGCCGTGGAAGAAGCCCTCTTCCTCACCAATTTCGCCTCCAAGGTCACCCTGGTGCACCGCCGCGACAGCCTGCGCGCCGAAAAGGTGATGCAGGACCGCCTGTTCAAGAATGAAAAGGTGGAGATCGTCTGGGACAGCGCTGTCGAGGAAGTCCTCGGCGAGATGGACCCGCCCGGCGTCACCGGCGTGCGCGTCAAGAATCTCAAGACCGGCGAGACCAGCGAAATCCCGGCCCATGGCTTCTTCGTCGCCATCGGCCACGCCCCGGCCACCGAACTCTTCATCGACCAGTTGCCGACCAAGGATGGCGGTTATCTGGAAGTGGAAGCCGGGACGCCGAAGACGGCAATCCCCGGTGTATTCGCCGCCGGAGACGTTACAGATGATGTCTACCGTCAGGCTGTGACGGCGGCTGGCATGGGCTGTATGGCCGCGCTGGAAGCCGAACGCTATCTGGCGGCCCAGGAATAGGCTCGCACCTTTCCGATTTGCAACTTGGGCGGGCCCGTGAAGGCCTGTAAAAGCCTGTTCGTCTTATTGCGCTCACCGGGGGTTGGTATGCCGCGTATCCTGTCTGCTCTTCTCATGGCCACGGCTCTGTCCGCCGGCTCCGTCGCCGTGACCGCACCGGCCAGCGCCCAGGAAGCGGCCACCGCTCAGACGGCGGACATCTCCGTCTTCTACGGCCACAATCCGGATTCCACCCGCACGCTCGACTACACGGCCTGGAGCGATGTGCTCGGCGACATCGTCCTGCGCGTCCCGCCTTCGACCCGCGAGCCCGCCCGCGGCCGCCCGGTGCAGACCGGCACACGGATTTTCCGCGGCAATGCCACGCGCTACCGCTATGAAGCCAATCGCGTCGTCTATCACCTGATGGACGAGCCCTATGAAGAGGCCGTGCGCGATTTCCGCATCGCCATGGAAGCCCTGCCGGGCCGCATCGACTTCACCAATCTCAATCGCGACGAGCAGCTGGCCTACTGGCTGAACCTCTACAATGCGACCGTGATCGAGAACATCCTGGCGCGCTATCCGGAAACCCATATCGACCGCACCCGTGCTGCCGGCACGAATGAGCGCCTGTTCGACGCCAAGATCCTCAACGTCAATGGCGTGCCGCTCAGCCTCAATGATATCCGCCTGCACATCGTCTACCGCCTCTGGGACGATCCGCGCGTCATGTACGGCTTCCACAGTGGCACGATCGGCAGCCCGTCCATCCTGCGCAGCGCCTATACCGGCAATTCGGTCTGGGCACAGCTGGACCGCAATGCCGAGGAATTCATCAATTCCCTGCGCGGCGTGGAACGCACGCGCGATACGGTCCGGGTGTCCGCGGTCTATGACGAAGGCGCCCATTTCTTCCCGGACTATGACACCGACCTGCGCGCCCATCTGGCCACTTACGCCAATGCCGCCACGGCGGCCGAGCTGGACAATGCCCTGCCGATCGAAGCCGATGTCGAAACCTGGCTGATTGCCGACATGACGAATGGCGTGATCGGTTGCGGCGGTGGCGGCAGCCCGGTCCAGGTCTCCCAGCCGATCGGCACCAGCCGCGTCAATCTCAACAATCTGGACTGCTACACCATGCCGACCACGGGCCGGATCCTGATGGAGCATGTCATCGAGCGCCGGATCGAAATGTATCGCAATGGCGAGCTGGGCATTGTGCGCACCATCGACCTGCCGACCACGGATGACGGCACCCCGCCGCCGGCCGAGGTGCAGGGTGAAGATGCGCCGATCGTCAATCTGGCACCGACCTTCGGCGGCCAGTCCACATCCCGATCCGGCGAAAACCAGCCCGAGGGCTAGCGGAAACGCCAGCCCCGCAACGGCATCTGGTCGCATTAAACGCCCACGCATGGGCATACCAAATTTTCGAATTATCCCCGAAGGGGGATAAATGCTATTCTGTGTCTCCATACTGGAAAGGAGATGGCCCGAAGCAGGCCATCCCGCAGCGGGAGAGAGACACATGATCAAGCGAGAAATCGGTCATTCCGGCCTGTTCGTGAATCCGGTGGGTCTGGGCTGTATGGGCCTGTCGGAATTCTATGGTCCGGCGGTCACCACGGAAGCCGGCGTCAAACTCCTCCATGAAGCCATCGATGAGGGCGTCGACCATTTTGACACGGCCGAGCTCTACGGCATGGGGGCCAATGAGCGCCTGCTGGGCGAAGCCTTCCATGACCGCCGGGACAAGGTGATCATCGCGACCAAGTTCGGCCCCACCCGCGATCCGGAAACCGGGGCCATGACCGGGGTGGACGGGTCGGAAAAGAATATGCGCCGCGCCGTGGAGCAATCGCTCAAGCATCTGCGCACCGACCATATCGACCTCTACTATCTCCACAGGGTCGACCTCGACACACCGATCGAAGAGACGGTCGGGGCCATGGCCAAGCTCGTCGAGGAAGGCAAGGTCCGCGCCCTGGGCCTTTCCGAAGCCTCCGGCGCCACCCTGGTGAAGGCGAACACGATCCATCCGATCGCGGCCCTGCAATCGGAATACTCCATCTTCAGCCGTGACATCGAACAGACCCAGCTGGACGGCGTGCGCGAGATCGGCGCCTCCCTGGTCGCCTATTCCCCGCTCGGCCGGGGCATGCTGACCGGCGCCTTCACCCGCGGCCGCAAGCCGGAGAAGGGCGATTTCCGGCAGGGACAATTCCAGCCGCGCTTTGCCGAAGGCGCCTATGAGGCCAATCTCGACCTGGTCGAAGAGGTGAAAGCCGTGGCCGATGCGCTGGGTGCCACGCCCTCCCAGGTGGCCCTGGCCTGGGTGCTCGGACGCGGCGAGGACATCCTCACCATTCCCGGCACCACCAAGCTGGCCAATCTGGAATCCAATCTCGGCGCCCTGGAAGTGCGCCTTACCGACAATCAGACCGAACGCCTCAACGCCCTGGCCGACAAGGTCAGCGGGCCGCGTTACCCGTCCTCGCGTTCGGCCAATATCAACGCCTGATTCCTCCCCCTGGCGTTGGCAAGCCGGCCCCGGTGAGGGCCGGCTTGCGCATTTCGGGTCTCGCGATTTTGCCGCATGCGGATAGACTGGCGATCCGTAACATCTGATTCCGGCAAGGGGCGGGCCATGGACTGGGACAAGCTGAAGACCTTCCACGCCGCGGCCATGGCCGGGTCACTGACCAAGGCGGCCGAAATGCTGGGCCTGTCCCAATCGGCGGTCTCACGCCAGATCGCCGCGCTCGAGGATGATCTGGGCGTCACTCTCTTTCACCGCCATGCGCGCGGCCTGATCCCGACCGAACCGGGCAATCTCCTCTACGAAGCCGCCCACGAAATCCACGGCAAGGTCGCGATTGCCGAAGCCCGCGTCCATGATGCCCGCGATGAGCCCTCCGGCGAGCTGAAAGTCACCGCCCCGACCGCGCTGGGCGCCATCTGGCTGGCCCGGCGCCTGGAAGAATTCCATATCCAGTTCCCGCAGATCCGCATCCGGCTGATGCTGGACGACCATGAGCTGGACCTGGCCGGCCTGGAGGCCGAGGTCGGCATCCGCCCCTGGCCCTCCACCCAGAATGACCTGGTCCAGCGCAAGCTGATGTCCGTGCGCCAACACCTCTATGCCAGCCATGACTATCTGGAAAAGCACGGCACACCGAAAACACCGGAAGAACTGGATGATCACCCGATCATCCATTACGGCCCGCCGCAGCTGGCGCCGATCCCGGGACTGGACTGGGCGGCCAAGGTGGGCCGCGCCGACGGCGAACCGCCGCGCCCGGCCGTGATTGAGGTCAACACCATTTATGGCGTCATGAAAGCCGTCGAAGCCGGCATGGGCGTGGCCGCCTTGCCCGATTATGTCGCGCGCGAGAACGCCAATCTGGTGGAAATTCTTCCCGACGTGGAAGGCCCTGATTTCGAAGTCTTTTTCGTCTACCCCAGCGAGCTGCGCGGCTCCCGCCGCATTGTTGCGTTCCGCGATTTCCTGATCGAACAGGCCCGTCGCTGGGAGAGCTGAGGCCGCATTGTGTCCAACCCGGACACAATGCATGGCAAGAATGTGGCCAACCCGCGTTTTCGCATAACTGACATGATGCGATGGCTCTTCTTTTGCCTTCGCGAATGCAGCATATAGACACCCGACGCGGCGGCGACGTCGCGCCTCAGACCTCCCCTTCTGAGTTTTCGCACACCCTCTCCTCCCCATATTGGTGTGCGACATCGCGCCGGGCCCCGTCTCCTCCCCCTTGAATGGGTCCGGCGCCATCTTTTTCGGGCTACCCCGCCCGCTTCATACTTCAAAGCCCCGGTCCTTCATGGACCGGGGTTTTTCTTTGGCGGAACATTAGGTCTGACCAACAGCTTCCAGGATTGTCATCCCGGCCGAATGGCCTGCGAAAGCAGGCCGCAGAGCCGGGACCCATAAACACAGACCTCGCCCGAAAGCAGGCGCCGCTGTTCCTCTAAACTGGATCCGCACCGGGATTATAGGTCCCGGACTTCCTCCCGGCTCAAGGCCGGGCATCCATCCGGGATGACACATGTTTGGGCAGGAAGGCATGAACGATCAGCGGCAACACAAATTCGCCGCATGCAGCCACAAAAAAAGCCCCGGCACACAGGCCGGGGCTCTTCCATTCCAACTATCCCGCCAATCAACCAATCGTCGAGCGCAGCATCCAGGCGGTTTTCTCGTGCTCGGTCAGGCGCGGGGTGAGGATGTCGGCGGTGGCTTCGTCACCATTGGCATCGGCCAGTTCCAGCGCCTTGCGGATGGTGGCGACCACGGTCTCGTGACCCTTCACCAGGTCCTTCAGCATGTCATTGGCATCCTTGGCATCACCGCCGGACTTGATCGAAGCGGCTTCCTGCATCTCGCCATAGGAACGCGGGGCGACCACATCGAGGGCGCGGATCCGTTCCGCGATCACATCGGTCGCGGCCCACAGCTCATTGTACTGGACCTCGAACAGATTGTGCAGGTCGTGGAAGCGCGGTCCCGTGACATTCCAGTGATAGACATGGGTTTTGAAATAGAGCGCGTAGGTGTCCGCCAGGACAGAAGTGACGGCCTTGGCCATCGTTTCGCGTTGCGTGTCCGTCAGACCCATATTGATGCTCATTATTCTCTCCATTTTGGTTCGCGTGCGGCCAGGCCGCGGCGTCTCCGTCTATATGGGTGACCGAAATCCATAATTCAAATCAGGATTTATTGGGCCACCCATAGAGGAAGTCGATACTAACGGAGAGCGGCACAGAAACGCTGAATGCGTTTTCCAGCTTCGATGAGCGAGTCATCATCGGTCGCGTAGGAGATGCGGAAGCCCGGCTCCAGGCCGAAGGCCACGCCCGGCACGACGGAGACGGCTTCGGCTTCCAGCAGGGCCGAGCAGAAATCCGTATCCGTCTGGACCAGTGTGCCATTCGGCGCTGTCTTGCCGATCGCACCGGTGCAGTCGGCGAACACGTAGAAGGCGCCTTCCGGCGTCGGGGCCACCAGACCGTCCGACCCGTTGATCGCCTCCAGCACCAGGTCACGCCGGCGCAGGAAGGCGGCATTGCGGGCCTTCAGGAAGCCGTGATCGCCATTGAGCGCCTCGACCGAGGCGGCCTGGCTGATCGAGCAGGGGTTGGACGTGGTCTGCGAGGCGACCTTGCCCATTTCCTTGATCAGCGCCTGCGGGCCGGCCGCATAGCCGATCCGCCAGCCGGTCATGGCATAGGCCTTGGAGACACCATTCATGGTCAGGGTACGGTCATAGAGTTTCGGCTCGACCTGGGCGATCGTGGCGAACTCATAGCCGTCATAGACAATGTGCTCATACATGTCGTCGGTCATGATCCAGACATGCGGATGCTTCAGAAGCACATCGGCCAGGGCGCGGATCTCGTCCGCCGTATAGCCCATCCCGGTCGGGTTGGACGGGGAGTTCAGGATCAGCCAGCGCGTCTTCGGCGTGATCGCCGCGTCCAGCTGTTCCGGCGTCATCTTGAAATTCGTCTCGATCCCGGCGCGCACCGGCACCGGCGTGCCGCCGACCAGGTTCACCATTTCCGGATAGCTCACCCAGTAGGGGGCCGGGATGATCACTTCATCGCCCGGATTCACGCTGGCCAGCAGCGCATTGTAGATCACCGGCTTGCCGCCCGTGGAGACGTGCACCTGGGCCGCCGTGTATTCCAGACCATTGTCGCGGCGGAATTTCTTGACGATCGCGTCCTTCAGTTCCGGCGTGCCGTCGACATTCGTGTACTTGGTCTCGCCCCGGCGGATGGCGGCGATGGCCGCTTCCTTGATGTGGTCCGGCGTGTCGAAGTCCGGCTCGCCCGCGCCCAGGGAAATCACATCAATCCCCTTCGCCTTGAGCTCGCGCGCTTTCTGGGTGACGGTCAGCGTGGCGGAGGGTTTCACGCGCTGCAGCGCGCTCGAAGGCGTAAAAGTCATGGCATGGGTCCGGTGGATGAAATCAGCAGGAGTTTGCGAGCCTAGTCGGCACCGCCCGGCCCGCCAATCCCCCAGCCATGCAATCGCGCCCAGGCCCGTCCGCGTTTTTGCATGCCTCAAGACAGGAGCGGGCCCGATCAGTTCGGGAATTCGACACTCCGGTTGAAATCCCGGGCCAGCTGGATCACGCGCTCGAATTCCAGCCCGGCGCGGGCCTTCAGGATATAGCCGGCCACATGGGCATCATAGGCCGCCAACCGGTCTGCCTCGGCATTGGACGTGGTCAGCACGAAGACGATCGAGCGGTGCAGCTCGGCATCCCGGCGCATTTCCTGAAGGAATTCGATCCCGTTCATGCGCGGCATGTTGAGGTCGAGCAGGATGAGATAGGGGCCGTCAATCGGGTCATGGCCATCCTCGCCGCGCAGGACGGCCAGCGCCTCTTCGCCATTCCGCGCCATCCGGATCGGGTTTTCCAGACCCATTTCCTCGACGCTGCGCTGAAGCGTTTCCCGGTCCACTTCATCATCATCCACCATGAAAAACGTGACGGCGCGTTCACCGCGCTGACTTTTGATTATGTCGATGCTCACCCTTCACTCCCTTGGGCCAAGTGACAATAAACACGCTTCCCCGGGCCTGCTCCGGATCCGATTCAAGCCGGATTTCGCCGCCGGAATGCTTCAAAGCCTTGCGCACAATGGCCAGCCCGATCCCGCTGGCCTCCAACTCGTCGCGCGAGGTCAATGTCTGGAAAATCTCGAAAATCCTGGCATGGAAACGCGGGTCGATGCCCGGCCCGTCATCGGCGACACGCACAGCGACCCACTCCCCCAGGTCTTCCGCCGTGATCCGGATCTTTCCCTGCGGCCGGTCATGATGCTTCGCGGCATTGCTGATCAGGTTGAGCAAAGTGGCATCGAAAAGGCCCCGGTCCATTTTCAGCTCAACGCCTTTCAGGTCGACCTCCACAGCCATCCCTGCCGGCGGCGAGGCCAGGCTCACCACCTCGCGCACGGCCGTGTCGAGCTCAAAGCGTTCGGGACGGCGTTGGGACTGGCCGATCCGCGAATAGGACAGCAAGGCATCCAGCAGATCCTGCAATCGCTCGATCCGCGTATCCATCTGGTTCAGATAACGCGCGGTGCGAGGATCCGCGTCCTCTGCGAGATCCTTCTTCAACCAGATCGCCAATTGCCGGATTCCTCGCAGGGGGGCCTTCAGGTCGTGGGAGGCGACATGGGCAAACTTGTCGAGCTCCTGCACGGCGGCCCGCAAGTCCCGGTTCGCCTCCCGCAAGCGATGCGTCTCCTGCGCCCGGTGCACAAAATGCACAGCCACGCCGACCAGCACCGTCGCCAGCAACCCGACCCCCGCGACGATCTCCGGCAGAGCCGTCCGCGCAATCGCCGGGTCAATGGCCGCCAGCTGCGCCACACGTTGGGCCTCGTAATGGGTCAGCGCCACCCAAAGTCCCGCCAGCAGGGTCAATGATGCCACCACGACGGGCGACACGATGGAGAAGGAGCGCGACTGGCCACGCCGGCTTTCCAGTCGCCAGGCCTTGCAGGCGGCGCCGATCCCGAAAATCAGGAAGCCGACAGAGGTGTGGATCGCCATCCGGGTATGGACGCTCCAGCCGAACAGGACTTCCAGCCCGCTGGCATAGCCGGCCAGGGACAGAAGCGCGAGCCCGATCACGACCGGGCTGATGATCAGCAGGGAGCTGCGGGCCAAGGGGCGTTCTCCCGGCAGGGAGGCGCCGATCAGAAAACCGCCACACAGGACAAAGGCCACGGCCGTATTCGGCGCCATGCGGCCCGGGTGCGAGGTTTCCACCTCCGTGAAATGGGTCATGAACAATTCGTCCAGACCGAAAGACAGGCCGGTGAGGTACTGGATCAGGGTGAGACCGGCGATCAGCCCGATCGCCATCCCCAGCCCCGTTGCAAGCCGCCAGCGTTGCAGCGCGACCAGCCACAGCCCCGCTCCGGACAGCCCAAAACACAACGCCGTGTTGAATTGCATCGGTGTGAAGGTCGGATTGATCTGCACAATGGCCGGCGACTGAATCGCCCACCCGGACATTACGACACAGCCCATCAGCACGAGAAGGCTGGCACTGATCCGCACGATCAAGGCCGCCCAAGCCTGAAAACCCTTCGGAATTACAGACACAAGGCGAGAAACCTCACCAAACCTGTCGATGGGGAATATCCGGCCGGTCATGCGCGACATTCCAAGCCTGTTTCCATCAATCCAGAGTAACGCAGTCGGATTTGGCAGGCTACCCCGTGGTTGCAATCCAGGATCAAATTTGACGTTGCCGTAAACAAATCCTGTCCCCGGCCAGCGCCCCGTAATCGCCCAGATTTTCCCTGCTCTCGCCCTATTCTGGCCCTCTGGCATCCCTGATCCCGTTCCAGCGTGACAGTGGACAGGGACGCCGGCTGCCCCGCCACCTCACCTCGCAACGGGGCGGCCGGCACAACAGGGGAGACACCGGCATGGCGTCTGCGCACACATCTCACTCATCCGGCGGACAGGCCGGTTTCGGACTCATCCTCGCCATCGCCGCTTTTGCGATATCCGGCTTTCTCTTC
The DNA here is from genome assembly GCF_005871165.1 of Maricaulis alexandrii. Lineage (GTDB taxonomy): Bacteria > Pseudomonadota > Alphaproteobacteria > Caulobacterales > Maricaulaceae > Maricaulis > Maricaulis alexandrii. Next base: position 453,990 of record NZ_SWKP01000006.1, read on the forward strand.
TGGTCGGACGCCCGCGCGGACACGCTGGCCGAACCGGCAGATCCCCGGGCCATCGATGGCCTGGTCCGCCTGTCAGAGATGCAGGAAGGCGCGCTGCTGATCGAGACCGTCGAACCGGGCTACTACCTGCCCGCCCCCATGCTGGCGACCGACATGGCGGTCGAGATCGCCGGGCCGATCATCCGCACCACGATCACCCAGCGTTTCGAGAACCCGTCCGACCAGTGGGTCGAGGCGCGCTATGTCTTTCCCCTGCCCGCCAATAGCGGCGTCGATCGCCTGCGCATGCAGGTCGGTGACCGCTTCATCGAAGGCCAGATCCATGAACGCCAGGCCGCGCGCCGCATCTATGAGCAGGCCCGCGATAATGGCCAACGGGCCAGCCTGGTCGAACAGGAACGGCCCAACATGTTCACCACCTCGGTGGCGAATATCGGACCGGGCGAGACCATCATCATCCAGATCGAATACCAGGACGTCGCCCGCTTGCGTGACGGCACGTTCGAAATGCGGCTCCCGCTCGGTCTGACCCCGCGTTTCATTCCGCGCACCGACGACTACCTCCTGGTCAGCGAAACAAACCCGTCGCCTGCCGTCCCCGACGCCCACCGGATCACGCCGCCCGTCATGGCCCCCTCCAGCGAGCCGGGCGACCGCTTGCGCCTGCCGGTGACGATCTCGGCGCAGCTGCGCCCCGGCTTCGAGCTCGGCGAAATCACCAGCCTCTATCACGCCACCCGGATCGACCGGTCCGAACCGGACATCGCGCAGATCGAATTGGCCGATGGCCCGATCCCGGCCAATCGGGATTTTGTCCTGACCTGGCGTCCCGCCAATGAAACCGCGCCCAGCGCGTCGCTCTTCACCGAGGACTGGGAGGGCGAGACCTATCTCCTGGCCCAGATCCTGCCGCCCGCCACCCTGAATGCCGATGCCCCGCGCCGTCCGCGCGAGACCATCTTCGTGATCGACAATTCCGGTTCCATGGCCGGAACCTCCATGCGCCAGGCGCGGGACGCCCTGCTGGCCGCCCTCGACCGGCTCCAGCCGGAGGACCGGTTCAACATCATCCGCTTCGACAACACGATGGAGCAGGTCTTCCCCGCTCCGGTGGAAGCCAGTGATGGACGCCTGCGGCAGGCCCGCCGCTTCGTGCGCAATCTGGACGCTGAAGGCGGCACCAACATGCTGCCCGCCATGCGCGCCGCCCTGACCGATGACACACCGGAGGATACCAGCCGCGTCCGCCAGGTGGTCTTCCTGACCGACGGCGCCATCGGCAATGAGCGCGAGCTGTTCCGGGAGATCCACAACCGTCTCGGCCGCTCCCGCCTCTTCCCGGTCGGGATCGGATCGGCGCCGAACACCTATTTCATGGAACGCGCAGCCCGCGCGGGCCGCGGCACCTTCACCCATATCGGCGATGTGTCCGAAGTCTCCGAGCGCATGGCCCAGCTCTACACCGCGCTGGAACGCCCGGTGATGACCCATCTCGATGCCCTGTTCGCCGAAGGCACGCTGTCGGAGATCTGGCCGGCGCCGCTGCCCGATCTCTATTACGGCGAGCCCGTGCTCATGACAGCGCGCCTGTCCGATCCGGACGGCATGCTCCTGCTGGAAGGCCGCCTGGCCCAGTCCGGCTGGCAGACCCGGCTCGACCTCGCCGAGGCGCAACCGGCCGAAGGCATCGCCGCCCTGTGGGCCCGCAACCGGATCAAGGGGATCGAGGAGACCCGCTTCCAGGGTGCCCCTGCGGACCGGATCGACGCGGCCGTCCTGCAGACCGCCCTGGATTTCCACCTCGTCTCCCGCCTGACCAGCCTGGTGGCGGTCGACGTCACGCCGGCCCGCCCGGCCGACCAGCCGCTCAACAGCCAGGACATCGCCCAGATGACCCCGCACGGCTGGGACTTCGATGCGGTCACCCGCAATACCAGCCCGGTCGACCACGCTGCCCTGGACCCAGAGCTCCTGCGGCGCCTGCGGGTCCATGCCTCGCCGGAGGAGGCCGCGCTGGCCGCCGAAAACGGCCTGCCCCTGCCGGCCACGGCCACGCCGCGCGAGCTCCTGACCTGGCTCGGTGCCCTCCTGATGCTGGCTGGGCTGATCTTCCTGATGATGAACCGGGAGCGTCGCCTGTGGTAAGCCGCACCTCCCTCCTGCGGGGCGGCGCCATCGCCTGCCTCGCCGCCGGAGCCCTGGTCCTGGCCCAGGGTCTCTGGATCCCCGTGAAAGCCGACATTGCACAACTCCTTCTGGCGCAAGCCTGGACGCGTGCAATCGACGGAGAGTCCGCGCCAACACCATGGCCCTGGGCCGATACCTGGCCCGTGGCGCGGCTCTCCGTTCCGCAATTGGGCGAGCATGCCATCGTGCTCGCCGAAGCCGGAGGCGAAGCCCTCGCCTTCGGCCCCTCCCTGCTCAACGCCTCGGCGGCCCCTGGCGAGAACGGGGTGAGCGTCATTGCCGCCCATCGCGACACGCATTTCGCCTTCCTGCAACATGTGGAAGCCGGCCAGACCATTGTCGTGGAACGCCCGGACGGGCCGCCTGCGCTTTACCGGGTTACCGGCAGCGAGATTGTCGAGGCCGACCGGTCCGGCATCCAGGTCGAGGGCGGTCCCCCGCGCCTGGCCCTGGTCACTTGCTGGCCCTTCGGATCGATCACGCCGGGCCCGCTGCGCTATGTCGTCTGGGCGGAAGCTGTGGACATAAACACGATTTAAGCGCGCCCGCGCTGGTCAGCCCGCCCGCCCTCGTTTACCCCTGAAAGCGTCTTGACGGCGGGGGCCGAGCAGGAGTGTGGGTTGGGCGGTGAGTTTTTGACCGCGCCGAGTGAAACCGTGCGCCGCCGCATTGTGGCCGGCGGGCTCGCGCTCGCCATCAATACCGGCCTCATCGCGCTTCTTCTGTTTCTGCCGCGCACGCCGCTGGCAGACCCCGCGCCTGAAACCGTCGATGTCGTGCTCGTCACGCTGCCACCGCAAACGCCAGACCCCGAACCTGAACCCGAGCCCGAAGCTGAGCCGGAACCCGCGCCCGAACCAGAACCGGTCGAGCCGGAAACCGCGACCCCGGTCGAACAGACCCCAGCCGACCCGGCAATCCCCGAACAGCCCGCCGCGCCCGCCCCACTTGCCCGTCGCGACTCCCAAGGGGAGGACGAGGAGGACGAAACCGAAACTTCCCGGCCGGTCACCGGCGGCGGCCACCCGCAGACCGAATTCACCGGCGAGGCCCTGCCTTTCCCGGCCGGGCCGGGCTCGACCGGCTATGCCGTGCGCAATGCCTTCTGCCTGTCCAGCTCCGACGCCAATCGCGAAGCCGGGAATTGTCCGGACGGGGAGTGGAACGACATCGATCTCCTGCAGCATGTCAGCCCGGAAAAACTCGCCCGCGTCGAGGCCATGATGCAAATGGACCTGCAAGCCGGGATCGCCGAGATGCAAGGCGCTGACCGCCTCCCCGTCCGCGACCTCGCCGGCCAGCCCACCCTCGACAATCCCGCCAACCGCACCACCGGCGCCGCCGACCAGATGCGCGACACCCTGCCCGCCCTGCAACCGGACCCGGCCTTCGGGAATTAGGGCGCTTAAGCCCCCTCCTTCCCCTTGATGGGGAAGGTGCCGGGCGCATGCCCGGCGGAAGGGGTGAAAGCGCAAAGCGCTTTCGGATTCTCTGAGCGTCACCCACTCCACCGCTTCGCGGTCCCCCTCGCCCATCAAGGGCGAGGAGAAGGACAACCCAGCACCGCCCGATTGACGCCAACCGCCAACTCGCCTCCATTGGCGTCATGAATTTCCTGTCTGATACGACCGCCCCCGCCCATCCGGCCCTCATCGAGGCCATCAGCGCCGCCAATACGGGCTTCGCGCCCAGCTATGGCAATGATCCGGTCTCCGCCCGTGTCGAGACCAAGCTGAAAGAAATTTTCGAGACCGATCTGAAAGTGCTCTTTGCAGTCTCGGGAACGGCATCGAATGCTCTGTCCCTGTCCGTGCTCTGCCCCAATCACGGCGCCATACTGTGCCATGACGAAGCCCATATTCACCGAGATGAGCGTGGCGCGCCGGAATTCTTTACCGGTGGCGGCAAGCTGATCCCGCTCCTGGGCGATCATGCGAAAGTCTCATTGGACGCCCTCGACCGCGCGCTGGGCGAGATCCCGGAAGGCTTCGTCCATTCCAGCCCGGTGCGGGTCCTCTCCCTGTCCAACCTGACCGAAAGCGGCACCGCCTACACACCGTCCGAAGTCGCCGAGCGTGCCTCACGGGTCAAATCCCGCCCCGCCTTCGTTCACATGGACGGCGCCCGTTTCGCCAATGCCCTGGTAACGCTGAACTGTTCGCCGGCCGAACTGACCTGGAAGGCCGGGGTCGATGCGCTCTGCTTCGGGGCCACCAAGAATGGCGCCATGGGGGCCGAAGCCATCATCCTCTTCCCCTCCGTCATGGACCGGTTTGAGGAACTCCAGGCGCGCCAGAAACGCGCCGGCCACATGGCCCCGAAAATGCGCTTCCTGGCCTCGCAGTTCGATGCCTGGCTGCGCGATGATCTCTGGCTCGACCTCGCCCGTACAGCCAATGCCCGCGCCCGGCGTCTCGCCGACGGTCTGGCCCAGGCGAATGGCGTGGAAGTCCTCCACCCCGTCCAGGGCAATGAGATCTTCGCCCGCATTCCCGAAGCCCTCGGCGACCGCCTCATGGCCGCCGGCGCCGGCTTCTACCAATGGCCGGACGGTTCCTGCCGCTTCGTGACGTCCTGGTGCACCGAGCATGCGGAGATTGATGCGCTGCTGGCGGCGGCGCGGGGCTAGGCCGGACAGGTCTAGGCATCGGGGAGAGCGGGCGGTCCATGACGGATCAAATGCCCACCTTCTCCCCGGGGAGAAGCTGCCCTGAAAGGGCGGATGAGGGGGATCAGCGAGGTCTTCGCGGTGACAGGTGGCAAACCGGGACAGCCACAATCAGGCCTGCTCCATTTCGGCGAAAAATGTGTCTGTCCCGTTTTTTTCCGGCGAGCCGGACGGCCTCACCCGGCGCGCGCCCTGGCTCGACCGGATCGCCGACTGGCCGCGCTATCTGGCCGAGGGCACAAGCGCGTGGCAGGAGGCCCTGCTAGGCGATTTCGCACAGTCGGGATACCCGCTGGGATCGGACGCCTGGATCGATGCGCTGGAAACCAAATCAGGCCGCCGACTCAGACCGGGCCAATCCGGACGCCCGAAACGGCGGAGCGGAAAGCCGCCGGATGATTAAATCGGTACGTGTCCCCGGTTTTCCAAAGCGAATTTGAACTCGGATTCTGAACCCCCGAGATCGTCTTCAGTTCCACGCGCGTTCCACTGATATTGAAGTCCGGCGTTCGATTTCGGCCCGTGGGAATGGACGAGACATTGAAGCCCCGGCTCATTTCATATCGCACAAACGACTGTTCTGCCAAAAAACGGGGACACACACCATTTATCCCGCTCCCGACCTCGGTCGCCCGTGTGGTCTGGGACGCAATCGTCGGCCGGATTTGGTTTCCAGTCCAGCGAGCCATGCGTCCGCGCCCATGGGGAAGCCGGTCTCCGTGACATAGCCCAGCCGCGCGTCCCCGTCCGCGCTGAGCCCATCCGGCGCCCCGGAATTCGGAAAACTGAGGGACATGTACCTTCGGTACGTGTCCCGGAGAAAACCGCGAAGTGAGAGCCTTTGTATTCCCCTTCCCAGGACACGTACCAGAGGTACATGTCCCTCGCAGCGCCCCCAACTTATCCCCACCCCCACAAACCCGTGACAGACTCATCCTCGACGTCCGGGAAGAGAGGCGCGAGCTCAGTCCCTTGTGCCCGGAAGTGTGCGGAGCCTGTCCGCGCGAGGGGGTGACATCCCGAGCTCCGGCAGGGCGTCCGGCCCGGTCTGACGGCACTAAACGCCCGAGCCGAATACCGGCCGGATTGGAAACGGGGGCGAGAGCGTCCGGGAAATATCCGCGTGCGGGAGGCAGACGCCTGTCACACACACGTAGAACACACGCCGGCAGACAGTCGCCGGCCTCCCGCACTCCTCTCATACCGCCAGGCGGAAACGCCGTGGCGCTATAGCCTCTCCATCAATCGCATCACCTTGTCATCCCGGATGGATGCCCGGCCTTGAGCCGGGCGCAAGTCCGGGACCCATTTGTGCCCAAGGCACGATAGGTCCCGGCGCTATGCCCCGCTTTCGCGGGGCGACCGGCCGGGATGACAAAGGAGAGGTGGTTCAGCAGAAAGAGAACGCATCTGTCGCACCCACCGCATTTTTCCCGGACGTGTTCCGGGGCCGACCGAAGGCGCCGCATCCTCATCCGATGAAAAGGCGGAACACTTGTTGGCCCCGGGACTTCGCCCGGGGCAAAAATGTTGAGCCCCCCCCAACCCAATGCCCCTTGCCACACCGGAACAAAACAAGTACACCCTTTGCATGCATTGCAAAAACAAACACGCAGGAGCCCGCCATGACCGACCGGACCGCGATCGCCTTCACGCTCGCCGAACTGGGATTTGACGCCTATGGCCGCGTGGTGGTTTCCGACCAGGCGGCAGCGCGACGGATGCTGGATCTGTTCGAGCGGGCCGATGCCCTGTCCTGTCAGACCGGGTGCGGTCTGCCATTGGCCTGTGACACGGCGCTCATTGCCCGAAGCGAGCTGACGGGGATGGGGCCGGGCCTGCTGATCAATAATCCCGATTTCGCGACCATTATCCGCAAGCGCAAGGCCGTCGGCGCCGAAGAGGCCGTGATCGCGTTTTCACTCTATCGCAGGGTGGAGGAGACCCAGGCCGCGTTCGAACCGGCCTGATCCCGTGCCAAGTCCGGCCTAGCCCGTGGCGGAGTTTTCATCATCCGTCGAACGGCGCCAGGGGCCGGCATAGCGCGGGTCCTGCCGGCGGCGACGGTCCGGGCCGAAATAGGTCGAGGCCTTGATGAAGCGGCGCGGCCGCTCGATCAGCGCGGTGATGCGGTGGAACAGGTCCACCGGACGCACCGGCTTGGCCAGGTATTCATTCACGCCGGCATTGATCGCTTCCAGCACCTTGGAGCGGTCTGTGTGACCGGTGACCATGATGATGGGGAGATATTTGTTGGCACTGTCCGAGGCGGTGCGCACCAGACGGGTGAATTCCAGCCCGTTCAGATCGCCCAGCATGTAGTCGACCAGGGCGAAATCCGGGTTCACATCCCGCATCGTCTCGAACGCATCGGCCGCGTCGCGCACTTCCACAATCGTGCGCACGCCGAAACCCTGCAGAATGGTCCGCAGAATGGTCGACATGTGCGCATTGTCCTCAACGATCAGGACACGGATACGATCAAAACTGCCGGACATGGGGTCTCGCAGGCGACGACGGGTGAATCACTGGCTCCATACTCGCCAATCGTCCTTAACCAAGTCTTGAGAGGGCGCGCCTGTCGGCAGGAATTTGCCCGCTTCACACCGGCCGCGTCACCAGGCCGCAGCCGGTTTGTGAGGTCACAGCCCGCCTCATCCGTGATAGGCTTCGCCTGTTGCGTACCGTTCATCGCGTCAGACGTGAAAGGACGTCGTCATGAACATATCCGAGAACACTGTCCGCAAACTCATCCTTCGCGCCCGCGCCTATGACAGCAAGGAAGAGGTCGAGGATTTCGAGCTGGATCGCGATCCGGACACGTCCGAGACCGACGCCGTGGAAACGCTGATGACCGGCGAGATCGACCCGATCCGCACCGAGATCGAGGACTGGCTGGAAAGCCTGGACGAAGAGGCCCAGGCCGAACTCGTCGCGCTCTACTGGATCGGCCGGGGTGATTATGACGGGGCGGATTTCCCCCGCGCCGTCCGCGAAGCCCGCCGCCGCCGCACCGGTTCCACGGCCACCTATCTCCTCGGCGCGCCCATGCTGGGCGATTATCTGGAGATCGGCCTCGATGCGGTGATCGAAGCGGACGTCTACGACGAGGCCTGACCGCCCGGGGATGCGAGGTCTGGACTTGCCGCGGCCGAAGCCTATCTCCGCCGGAAACGGTATGGAGATCCGGTTCATGCGCCCGCTATTCACCCTCGCCCTTGTCCTGCCCGCCCTCGCCCTCACCGCCTGCATGGAGAGCCCGCGTGACCGTCTGGCCGGTGACACGCCGCCGGCGACGGTCGAGAGTGTCGACCTGGACCGCTATGCCGGGCTCTGGTTCGAGATTTTCCGGGCGGACCACAGTTTCGAGCGCGATTGCGACGGGGTGACCGCCTTCTATGAACGCCAGGGCGAAGACCGGATCCGGGTGATCAATCGCTGCTGGCAAGGCGGTCTGGACGGAATGCCGGACATCGCCGAGGGTCGCGCCCGCCTGCCCGACCCGGCCGACACGTCCCGGCTGGAAGTCAGCTTTTTCGGCCCCTTCTACGGGGATTACTGGGTGATCGATCTGGCGGAGGATTATTCCTGGGCGCTGATTTCCGAACCCCAGGGCCGCTATCTCTGGATGCTGTCCCGCACGCCCCGGCCCGATCCGGACCTCATCGAAGCCCGCCTGCAGAGCCTGCGGGATCGCGGTTTTGACACGGAAGGCCTGATCTTTCCGGAACAGTGGGACAGTGTCGAGGCGATGCCGCGCACCGGCCTGCCGGACGCCGGCCGCTAAAGCCGGACGACGTCACAGCCAGACGATATTCCCGTCATCATCCGGGCCGCCGCCCGACTCCGAACCGGCCTTTTTCTGGGGCGCATTGCCGTCATCCGGTGGCCGCACCCAGCCGGTTTTTTCACGAACGTCCAGAATGCGCCGACCGAGAAGGTCCGGCATGACGGGTTTGACGAGATAGGCATTCGCCCCGGTCGCCATGGCGTCTTCCACCCGGTCCGGCGCCTTGTGGCCGGTCAGCAGGATGACCGGCACCAGCCGGTTGAAATGCCAGGTATTCTGCCGCAGCTCGGCGAGCAGGCTCAGCCCGTTCTCGCCGGCCAGGTCATAGTCCAGCAACACGGCGTCAAAGCCGAACCGGTCGATCTTCTGGCGGGCGGAGGCGAGATCCTCGGCCTGGTGGACATCATCACAGCCCAGACCGCCAAGCAGGCGGGAGACCAGGTCGCGGATGGACTTCAAGTCCTCGACAACGAGAATTCGCAAGCCCTTCAGCACGACCGTGTCTCCCCCGACCGACCTGTCTGGTGCCCGGAAGACCGGGTCGCAGGTCAGGCCTGTTTGCGCTCGACCTCGCTGACGGGGGCCTGAGCGGCGCCCTCGGTCAGTTCGGCAATCTTGTCGCCCAGCATCCGCGCCGTCACCGGCTTGGGCAGGATGGCATCCACACCGGCTTCGCGCGCTCCGGCGGTCAGGTGTTCCTGACCGGTGGGCGAGAGCAGGATGAGCGGGATTTCCGGCATCGGGCTGTGAGCCGCATCACGGAAGGCGCGCACCAGGTCCACACCGGTCTCCCGGCCCAGATCATAGTCGATGATCGCCAGGTCGGGGCGGCAGACCCGCGCCATGATGAAGGCTTCCTCACGCGTCTCCGCTTCATAGATGCGGGTGACACCAAGACCACAAAGCAGCGTTTTCAGGACGGTTCGAACCGGACGGCTGTCGTCGACCAGAAGAATATTGATTGCTGCATCGCCAGGAACTGACATGGTCTCCTCCATCGAAAGTCGAGGATTACCCTAGGCCGAACATGTTTAACGCCAGATGAGCGGAGAGTGATTCCGTATGACGATATTTTTCGCCGCCCACTCCTGACACAACGCTGGCAGGGACCTCACCCCGCCCGCAGTGCCGCCTCTGGTCCCCGCGCCCGTGAGATCGCATATTCCCCCCATGACCAAGCTGACCGTCGACGACACCCTCACCGCGCCGGAAGACTTCGTGCTGGACACGGTCCCGTCCACGGCGGGCGAGTGGACACCGCACCGTCCCGAGCGCCCGGAAAAGGCCGAGGGCGGGCTGCGCTTCCAGTGCGTCTCCGAATACACGCCCATGGGCGACCAGCCCTCGGCGATCCAGGAACTCGTGGAAGGCCTGGAAGCCGAGGAGCGCGACCAGGTCCTGCTCGGCGCCACCGGCACGGGCAAGACCTTCACCATGGCCAAGATCATCGAGGCGGTGCAGCGCCCGGCCCTGATCCTCGCCCCGAACAAGACGCTCGCCGCCCAGCTCTATGGTGAGTTCAAGAGCTTCTTCCCGAACAATGCGGTCGAGTATTTCGTCTCCTACTACGACTATTACATGCCCGAGGCCTATGTGCCGCGCACGGACACCTATATCGAGAAGGAAAGCTCCATCAATGAGGCGATCGACCGGATGCGCCACGCCGCCACGCGCTCCATCCTGGAACGCGATGATGTGATCATCGTCGCCTCGGTCTCCTGCATTTACGGCATCGGCTCGGTGGAGACCTATACGGCGATGACCTTCGAGGTGAAGCCGGGCGACGAGATCGATCCGCGCCAGGTCATGCGCCAGCTGGTGGATCTTCAATACACGCGCAATGACCAGGCCTTCATCCGCGGCACCTTCCGCCTGCGCGGCGATAATCTGGAGGTTTTCCCGGCCCACTATGATGACCGCGCCTGGCGCCTCACCTTCTTCGGCGACGAGGTCGAGCAGATCACCGAATTCGATCCGCTCACCGGCAAGGCGATCGCCGATCTCAAGAGCGTGAAATTCTACGCCAACTCCCACTATGTGACGCCCAAACCGACGCTCAACCAGGCCATCGTCCAGATCAAGAAGGAGCTCAAACAGCGCCTCGCCTGGATGGAGGCCGAGGGCAAGCTGCTGGAAGCCCAGCGCCTGCAACAGCGTACCGAGTTCGATCTGGAAATGATGGAGGCGACCGGCTCCTGCGCCGGCATCGAGAACTACTCAAGATACCTCACCGGCCGCAAGCCGGGCGAACCGCCCCCCACCCTGTTCGAATACCTGCCGGAGGATGCCCTCGTCTTCGCCGATGAGAGCCATGTCTCCATCCCGCAGCTCGGCGCCATGTACAAGGGCGACTATAACCGCAAGAAGACGCTGGCCGATCACGGCTTCCGCCTGCCCTCCTGCCTGGACAACCGCCCGCTCAAATTCGAGGAATGGGACGCGATGCGCCCGCAGACCATCGCCGTCTCGGCCACGCCCGGTTCCTGGGAACTCAACCAGACCGGCGGCGTCTTCACCGAACAGGTGATCCGCCCCACCGGCCTGATCGACCCGCCCGTCGAGGTCCGCCCCGTCGCTGCCGATGGCGCCTCCCAGGTCGATGATGTCATCGACGAGGCCCGCACCGCCGCAGAAAACGGCTACCGCACCCTCATCACCACGCTGACCAAGCGCATGGCCGAGGACCTCACCGAATACATGCACGAGCAGGGCCTCAAGGTCCGCTACATGCACTCCGATGTCGACACGGTGGAGCGGATCGAACTGATCCGCGACCTCCGCCTGGGCGTCTATGACATCCTCGTCGGCATCAACCTGCTCCGCGAAGGCCTCGACATCCCCGAATGCGGCCTCGTCGCCATCCTCGACGCCGACAAGGAAGGCTTCCTGAGATCCGAAACCAGCCTCGTCCAGACGATCGGTCGCGCGGCGAGAAACGCCGACTCAAAAGTCATCCTCTATGCCGACCGCACCACCGGCTCCATGCAACGCGCCATGGACGAAACCACACGGCGCCGGGACAAGCAGATCGCCTATAACGCAGAACACGGCATCACCCCGAAGACCATCACCCGCGGGATCAGCGACATCCTGGAAGAAGTGATGGAAAGCCAGGCCAAGGGGCGCGGCGTTGCCAGCAAGGGCCGTGGGAAGAAGTCCAGCGGGAAACCGAAAGGCGTGTCCGATGGCGCTCAGGCGAGCTTTGAGGGCGGTGAGAATATCACCGCGGTGATTGCTGAGCTGGAGAAGCAGATGCGGGAAGCGGCGGCGGATCTGGAGTTTGAGACGGCGGCGAAGTTGAGGGATGAGATTTTGAAGTTGAAGGCCGACTAAAGCGGGCCTGTCCTCCGAAGCGCTTTAGCGCGTAGGGGGAATGAGATTTTGAAGCTGAAGGGGAATTTGGTGAGGAAAAGCCTGAAAGATCGCGTAGCGGTGGATGTATAGCGAATATGGGCTTGACACCAAAAATCGGCAAAAAAGCAGATGCGACCGCTAGTACAAAAATTTGATGACCAAAAGCCTTAGCCGTAGCGCTTGGTGAACGCGGTTCGAAGCGCCTTGTTCAATCGCATGGCAGCCTGCCTTGGAGCCACAGGCAAACGACTAATAGCCCTTCTATTTTCATCCATTAAATTTACGATTTTTTCTTTCCCATTCTCTGTGACCGTGAGTTCATCAATACCCATTTTCAAATCACGGTAAGGCTCCTTACATATATTAAACTCATCACTATATCCGCACAGAGAGTCTATCTCCACACTTAAATTAACGAATATTGACTTCACTCTCAAAACACCGCCAGACGATATTGCCTCTTTTCCATTTTTTGACCAAACCACTTCGGATACAGACAAAAGATCATTAATTGAGGACCGGCAATACTCTATAGACTTATGAATTTCATCTCTTTTCTGTCGCCGAGAAGCCAACGCATGAAAAATAAAAAAACCTGAAATTATAACAAATATTGACGGCAACGACTCTATAATTGCATATACAATGCGGCTACAAATTAAGCTACACATCGGGCTTTGCTTCTTTTATTGAAGCCTCAACATCACCCTTCAACAAAGGGTCTTCATTTGAAATAATGTCTATTCTTTTCAAAAGCTCATCAGCCTTGAACTCCCCAGACCGAACCAACCCACCGAACGCCTCATCAATAAAAGAACTTCCGTAGCCCTCGGTCCCATCCATTTCTACAATGACGCAGCCCCCAGCCCTCAACGCTGGAACAAGGCACTTTTCTCGAAACAGCTCCCCACTGAATGGTCCCTGCTTCTTGTAGCGAGGCCCAGGCTCAACCGAAAAGTCTCGACTAACGTTGATTGTGTTTGGCTTTGTCACGCTACTAGCTGTGCTCCCTGATGCCGAACACGCCACAGAATTAGCGTTCCCCAGAGCGAGTCTGTTGCGTCAGCTGAAATTGTGTCCTTGTGCTCACTATATAGGTAGCGCCCTGAATTACTGAATACCCTAAGCTCACCATCGTCAGACGCGTCCACGAACCTTCGCATCGTCTCGAACCCCTTGCCACGACCACTTTGCATGGTCGAGGTTCGACGTATTTTGGTAGCTGCTTCAATCATTTCGCCATCACTCGGCCTTGAACGCAATGCGCCCGTCGCCCGAATCCTTTCAACCACCGAAGGCTCCAGCGTTCCAGGGATCCCTCCACCTTGATCATAGACCATGAGAGTAAACTGGCCCATCTCTCGATTTACCACTCCACCAAGCCATGACCGACGCCCCACCAAGGGAAACCTCGCGGGCACCCTGAATGCATGATCGAACACATTACTGATCGCCTCAATGATCGCACCCTTCATTCGCTGCTTAGCAAGGGTATCGAAGTGAGGGAATGCCTCCATCAAATCATCTCGAATCCGGGTGATATGAGGAGAGTCCACATTGGTAAACGATTGATAGTTTACATATAAGTTTTCAACATCAGTATCCTCACCAACAAATGGGTCATAAACACCTATTGACTTAAAAAATCCCATTTTTGACAGTATATAGGCTACGCTTTCACTTTTTGGGTATGTTCCAGTAACTGAATGACCATTTCTATACCTGCGAAGATATCTACATCTGTAAATTTCTGCAGCAAGAACTAGTGCCGCTGAAGAGCCAATTTTTTCCACATTGTCAAATATCAGTTGGATCGGAAATTTATTCGTTATTACAAGATGCCTGATTTCATTAAAAAATTTTAGCGACTCTTCAATGTTAGAGTTTAGTGACAGATTATTTGGTACTACTATTGGTATATATTCAGACGCTAGAAGCTCCGGAGATTCGAGCTGCGACCTCTTTGTCGACCGAATTCGATCGAATTCCTCTAGTTTCTTAAGCTTGATAGCCACCCTGCGAGAACTCTTATACTCTCTCCGCTTTCTCAAGTTCTCATGCCGGATTTGTTCTTCGTGAGTTACCCGCTTCATTGGATTCCCAGCCAACTGCATGTTTAGTCAACAGCGTGCCTGACCCGCCCCGACAGCACAACTCCAGATGGGATGCGCGCTGCAAAAAACCTCGGGAAAAGAACGGGGACACACACCATTTTCTCCGTCTCCCTGCACCTCTCTCACCCAGCAGCCCCCGCGCTAAAACCTTCCTCAATCCCCGCTTCCAGCGCATACTGCCCCCCACGCTTTGGGGAGCGTCGGGCATGTCACGACACACACAGGGAAATCGCCCGGCGGGCGTTTGGCCCGTTCAGTTGATCCTGGCGGGTCTGACCCTCTGGTATCTCTATTGGAGTGCCGCCATCTGGCTGGTCAGCTTCGATTGGGCCGTCCTGCCCCTGCCGGTCCCGGACACACGGGTTTTCGTCTCCCGCCTGCCTGACGGCATGGCCGCCGCCATGCTCCTCCACCAAAGCATCAATATCCTCGCCTTCGTCCTGCTGACCCTGCGCCGGCGCCTGGCCCTCTGGGGCGTGATCGGGGGCATGGCGATGCATGTCGGCCTGTGGGTCTGGCTCACCTGGGAGGGGCTTTATGGCGGTCTGGCCGGCCATGTCTCGCTGGTCACAGAGTTTGTGCTCGTCCTGCTGACGGCGCGCCTGTATCGGACGGGCCGGCTGCGCTGAGCGGCGCGTTCTGCCCCATGCCAATGGGTGAAGAAGCTCAAAGCCCCCCTTCTCCCCGGGGAGAAGGTGACCCGAAGGGGCGGATGAGGGGGATCGTCGAGGTCTTGGCGATGACCTGTAAGCACCGGGATTTCCCCCGCTCCCGGCGCATGCGCGCCACCCTCTCCCCAGGGAGAGGGCGTATTCTTTCTGCCCCCGCGAAGCGGGGGACTGAGGCGCCCAAGGACGATCCGGTGGATCGTCCGACGCGCTGAAGGCCGAAGCGAAGCTTCGGGTCGAAGGGGGCGCCCGCCCAAGGCGGGCGTGGACCTCGCTTGGCACCCGCACCGCCGCGCCCTGCGCGGCGCCCCCTCCGCCTCGCAGGCTCGGCACCTCCCCCGCGAGCGGGGGAGGAAAACTTATCCCCACCCCCAACCGGCTCGCCTAGTCTCCCCCTCGCCTCAGCACCACTCGAGGCCCGGCCCGGTCAGGTCGGGGGTGTTGGGGGAGCGGAGCGTCTTGGAGGGTCGAGCTGACCTGCGGCACCGAAAAGACGGCTATCGAGGGGGTCCGCTGGTTCCAACGGTCGGAACCTGTACCCACCCGGTCTTGAAGACCCGTCGAGAGGCGGGAGGAAATCTCCGAGTGCGGGACGCCGGACGGTGTCACACACTTAGTAACTCAGACGGCGCCCAAGGCGTCCCGCACCCCTCATACCGCCAGCGTGCACACGCGTGGCGCTTTCCGGCCTGCCCGCTTTGGGCAGTGACAGAAGGAAAGAGAAACATGCGACATGATCCCGAAAACCCGGCCCATGCGCCCCTGGACAAACGCCCGGACGTGCCGCCGCCGCGGACCAAGCGCTGGTCCTGCCCCTATCAGGCCCTGTTGAAATGGATGATCAACCGGCAATGGGCGCGCATCGAGATCGGCCCCAATATCAAGCGCTGGAACCATCCCGGCGGGCTCTATGGCCTGGTGGTCGACGGCAAGGTGGATCTGGCCACAGTGCCCCTGCCGGAGAATTTTCCCGGCACCGAGCAGGAATGGGACTTGTACGAGGCGCATCCGGAACTGGGCACGAAGGTCGATCCCGACGCGCCCCATCCCGGCCCCGGCTGGGAGCGGGCCCGGATTTTCCGTGGCTGGGTGGAGCCCGGAGAATACCGCCCGCCCCGCCCGCTTCTGCCCCAGGAAGAGGGCTATGCCGGCGGCGATTATGATGATCCGTGCTGGTATGATGTCGGCCAGGGCGACAGAATTTCACCCACTCTCTTGCGCCAGATCTCCTTGCCCTAGCCCATCCCCACCACAGCCTGGCCCCGGAAGATCGCGTCCGCCTCGGTCGTGTATCCTTCGCCCTCATGCAGGATGAGCGGGGCCAGGAGCTGGAGCGGAGCCCGGCCGCCGATGCGGGCGGTGACGAGGACGCGTTTGGCCGGCTGGCCTTCGCGGGGCTGGATCGGCTTGATCACGACAGAGCCGAAACTCTTGTCGAGCGCGGCGAGGATGTCGGCGAGCTTGTCGGCGCGGTGGATGAGGGTGAGGCGGCCCTTGGCCTTCAGCGTGCGGGCGGCCGCCTGGACCCAGACGCCCAGCGGGGCGGAACCGGAGAGCCAGGCGGCCTGCTTGCCGGCTTTCGGGGCGCGCAGCGCCTTCGGATCGTCGAAGAAGGGCGGGTTGAACGCCACCTGGTCGGCGCTGTGGGACTGGCGCAGCTCGGCAATGTCGCCGGTGCGGATCCCGATCCGGTCGGTCAGGCCGTTGCGGGCGACATTGTCCACCGCCAGGCCGGCAGCGCTATCATCCTTCTCATGCCCGGTGAAGATGACGCCTTCCAGCCGATGGGCCGCACACAGGAGGACCGCCCCCGCCCCGCAGCCGAATTCCACCACGTGATCGCCCGGCCTGGCCTCCAGCGCGGCGGCCAGGAGGACCGCATCCATCCCGGCACGATAGCCCTCGGTGAACTGGGTCAGGGACACCTGCCCGTCCAGCAGGCGGTCCAGGGTCAGGGCGGGAAACGCGGCGTCGCTCATTCGTCCCCGGCTTCGCGAAAGGCCTCGGCCAGCAGGCGTTCGGCTTCCACCGCGTCCTCATCGGACACGGCCAGACGCTTGGTCACGAATTCAATGCCGCCGCCATACAGATTGGACATGCCCTCATCGAGGACGAAATTGCCGATACCCGCATCATTCAGCACGGATTGGGCGAAGGAGAGTTTGACCGGATCGGGGGTCTTCAGGATGTCTTTCACGGGGTTGTGTCACCTGTGCTGTTTCGTCACCGCGCCGGCCGCTTGCCGCAGGGTGTCCGGGTTTCTATTGTCTCGGTCAATTCACAGGGCTGCAAGAGGAGTGCTGGCGTGGACAGCACCGTGAGAGTCGACACGCTGGCACAACCGGAGCCGGCGAATGCCGCCGAGCATCTGGCTGCGATGGCCTATGACGACATGCGCAAAGTCGACGCTCTCATCCTCGAGCGGCTGGACAGCCATGTCGAGCTGATCCCGGAACTGGCCCGCTATCTGATCGAGGCCGGCGGCAAGCGTGTCCGTCCGATGATCACCGTCGCGGCCGCCAACATGCTGAACTATTCGGAGAAGGCGCCGCTGCAGCTGGCCGCCGCCGTGGAATTCATCCACACCGCCACCTTGCTGCATGACGACGTCGTCGACGAGAGCGGCATGCGCCGCGGCAAGGTTGCCGCCAATCTGGTCTGGAACAATGCCTCCAGCGTGCTGGTCGGTGACTTCCTCTTTGCCCGCTCCTTCACCCTCATGGTGGAAGCCGGGTCGATGAAGGCGCTGGGCGTGCTGTCCAATGCCGCCTCCACGATCGCCGAGGGCGAGGTCCGCCAGCTCTCCGCGGTAAAGGACATCACCACCACGGTGGAGACCTATAACCAGATCATCGACGCCAAGACGGCCGCCCTGTTCGCAGCGGCTGCCGAGGTGGCCGGGATCGTCGCCGGACGGTCCGAGACGGAAGAGACGGCGCTGCGCACCTATGGCCGCGAACTCGGCCTGGCCTTCCAGCTGGTCGATGACGCGCTGGACTATGGCGGCGCGGCCGCGAAGCTGGGCAAGTCGGTCGGCGATGATTTCCGCGAAGGCAAGGTCACCCTGCCCGTCGCGCTCTGCCTGCAATCCGCCTCCGGTGAGGAGACCGCCTTCTGGGAGCGCACCATCGCGCAGACCGACCAGTCCGAAGGCGATTTCGAACAGGCGCTGGCCTATATGGCCAAGCATGATGCGCTGGAAGACACGCTCGACCAGGCGCGCACCCATGCCCGTCAGGCCCGCGAGGCGCTGGAAATCTTCGAGGCCAATCCCTGGCGCGAGGCCCTGGCCGATCTCGCCGACTTCGTCGTCGAACGCGCCTACTGATCCCCGTCCGGCCCTTACAGGCTATTATTGGTAGATATCGTCCAGCTGCGTGCGGGCGCGGGCCCGGATCCTGTTGTGGATCCCCGCAAAGACCAGCACGGCGATCACGAACACCGCGATCTGGCCCGCCACTGGCAGGGCGGTCGCGATCAGGGCCAGCGCGCCGCAGGCGACGCTCATCCCGCCCCAGAGAAGGGCGACCGTGCGGTGGCTCGCCCCAGTCCGGATGAGGAGCTGGTAGGCATGGGCCCGGTGGGCCAGGAAGGGCGAACGCCCCGCCTTCACCCGCGCGCCCATGGTCAACAGCACATCGCCCAGCAGGGGCAGGACCAGCAGGGCCGCCAGCCAGGCCGAGCCGCCCCCGGCTCCGGCGGACCAGTCCAGCGCCAGCCCGGCCAGCAGCATCGCCGCCCCCAGCGCGCCGACATCCCCGCCGAACAGACGCCCGCGCTCCCGCAGGATCGGTGCATTCCACACCGCCAGACCGGCCAGGGCCGCGGCCAAAATCCACGGGGCCGGTGAACCGGTTAAGATGCCCAGGGCCAGACAGGCCGGCACCAGACAGGCCAGGATCAATCCGTCCGACCCGTCCATGAAGTTCACCGCGTTGACCGTCGTGAACACGAAGAGCGCCGAACCCGCCAGGCCGAGCCACCAGGGCCAGTCCCCCAGCCCCAGCGTCACCACCGGCCCGGCCATGGCCGCGATGGCCAGGGACAGGGCCAGCAGGACCAGGAATTTGAGACGCTCCGACAGGACAAACAGATCATCCAGCAGACCCAGCCCGCCCGCCATCAGACCGCAGATCGCAATACCGGACAGGCTGGCCGCCTCGGCGGGACTGGTCTCGGGCATCAGGGCCCAGCCGGTCATCGTGCCCACCAGCACCCCCAATCCCCCACCCCGGGGCGTGGGGTCAGAATGGCTGGACCGCGCATTGGGATGATCGAGAATGCCCGCGGCCATCACCAGCCGGGCCACAAGGAGGGAGACCAGAAAAGAAGCAGGCAGCGCGATCACGAGGCCGGTCCCAGCCACACCGCCTCCGCCATTTTCGGAAACAGTTCCGCCGCGGCCTGCGCCTGGGCTTCGGTTTCGAACAGGGCAAAACAGCTGGCACCCGATCCGGTCATCCGCGCCAGCAGGGCCCCGTCCTGGGCATGCAGCCATTCCAGGGTGTCACCGATCACGCCTTCGCGAATGATGGCCGGAGCTTCCAGGTCATTGGTCTCATCCTGCAGCCAGTCGATCAGGTCGCCCTGCCAGAAGCCTCGCTCGGACAGGATGGGCGGATCGGAGGCATCATAGGATTTGAACACCGGACCGGTCGGCACGGACACGCCGGGATTGACGATCAGGGCCGGCAGATCGGGAACATTCTCGACCAGTTCGATCCACTCACCGATCCCGCGCATGCGCAGCGGTTTGGAGAAGATACAGGCCGGCACATCGGCACCGAGCTCGAGCCCCAGCTGGGCCAGCCGGTCCAGCGGCCAGTCGAGTTTCCAGAGCCGGTTGAGCGCCCTGAGTGTGGCAGCAGCATCCGCAGACCCACCGCCCAGGCCGGCGGCCAGGGGAATGCGCTTGTGCAGATGGATGGCGGCACTCTCGCGCACACCGGCGGCGCGTTGCAGCGCCATTGCAGCGCGCAGGACCAGATTGTCCCCGCCACCTTCCAGGCCCCGGGACGGTTCCCCGGACATGGACAGCAGGAAGGCGGGGCTCGATTTGACCCGAATTTCATCGCCCCAGTCGGCGAAAACCACGAGGCTGTCCAGCGGATGATAGCCATCCGCCCGGGCCCGTCCGACCCGCAAGGTCAAGTTCACCTTCGCCGGAGCGAATTCCGAAATGTCGTCCGGGTTCACGGCCTGTCCGCCCCGTTCTGGCCTGCATTATCGTCAGACCGTTCCGCCATTTGCGGCGTGTGTTCGGGAGGCTGGCCATGTTCCAGACGGTATTCGATGTCAGCCTGCTGCCGGGGGCTTGGATTCAGATCCGCAGCCCGGCGCCACTGGAAACCGGCCTCCAGTTCACGGCCCACCTGCCAATAGGCATCGCCAAGATGCAGGTTCGCCGTCGCGCTTCCCGGATTCAGTTCGGCCGCCCGTTCCAGCTCCTGAACCGCGAGTTCGTACTGGCCGAGCTGGTAATAGGCCCAGCCGAGACTATCGATCACATTGCCATTGTCCGGATCCAGCTGCGCCGCCCGGGAGACCATGTCGAAGGCTTCCTCGATGCGTTCGCCGCGCTCGATCCACAGATAGCCCAGATCATTGAGGACGGTGGACTGGTTGGGCGAGATTTCCAGTGCTTCCAGATAGGCGTCTTCGGCTGCCGCCCAATTGTCGAGGATCACCTCGCAGGAGGCGAGGAAATAGTGATAGCGCCAGTCTTCCGGACGGCCCCGCTCGCGATTGATGGCGATGGCCTCGCGATACAGGCCTGCCGCGATTCCGCAGTCACTGAAGATCCGGGCCATGTCCGCGTGGAGCAGCATGGCCTCCGGCTCGCCCGTCTCCTCGGCCAGCGCCCGGGACGCTTCATAGGCGGCTTCCATCCGCCCCAGCGTCGCCAGCAGGACGATCCGGTCGATCTGCGCGCCCAGACGGAAGGGCCCTTCATCCACCGAGGCATATTCGGCCAGGGCCAGATCATGCAGGCCGATCCGGTCCAGCGAGCCGGCCAGCACCACGTGGAGCGGGGCCAGGTCCGGATCCATGCGCTGGACCATGCGCATGTAGACGATGGTCAGGTCCATGTCGGCCTGGGCGGCGAGGTCTGCCGTCGGCCCGAGGACCGCCCGCGCGGTCAGCGCCGGAATGGATGGCAGGCGCGGCGCCCGGGCACCGCGGGCGGCGTCAGCCCGGGCCTGCTCGATACTGGCCTCGCCCGGATCATCGCGCAGATAGCCATCATAAAGGTCGATCGCATCCTCGCGGCGGCCCTCACGCAGCAGGAATTCGCCATACATCTCGGTCGCGAGACGGCGGAAGGTGGAGGTGAACACGGCCGAGCGGTAGCCTGCTTCGGCGGCCTCGCTCTCTCCGGCCGCATCAAACAGCATCGCCTTGTGAAGCCACAGGTGCGGCGACAGGAAGCCCGGCGCGCGCATCTCATTGGCTGCGTCCATCGCCTCGTCACTTCGCCCGGCTCCCACCAGCGACCACTGGATCAGGATGTTCGAGAAGAAAGCGTTGTAGGGCCCGTATTCCGGCCCCCCATCCAGAGCCTCCAGCGCGCGGTCGTAACGCCGGTGTGCAATCAGGTCGGAGGCATGAAAGAGCGTGGCCAGCCGGCTGGGATCGCCGATACTGGACGCATCGACTGCCAGCTCGGCGGCATGATCCAGATCACCGGCGATCACCGCCGTGATGAAGGCGCGGTCGGTCAGGACCGAATTGCCCGGCAACCGGTCCAGCGCCTCGGAATAATAGATGGCCGCCCCTTCAGCATCGCGGTTCACGCCCGCATAGCGCGCGGCGAGAAAGGCCCCATAGGCGGAAACCGGCTCCTCCTCGACAGGCGAGGAGACGCACGACACCAGAACAGGCACAGCCAGAAAGGCCGGCAGAACACGGAAGAAGCGCTTCATGCCGGCCATGCTCGCTCTGCAGGTGCCGCAGGGCAAGGGCTGATGACGGTTAAAGGATTACATTCCCGCATACATCGGACCGCCGCCACCTTCGGGCGTGGTCCAGTTGATGTTCTGGTTGGGGTCCTTGATGTCGCAGGTTTTGCAATGGACGCAGTTCTGCGCATTGATCTGGAAGCGCTGCTCCCCCGTTTCCTCATCCTCGATCCACTCATACACACCCGCCGGGCAGTACCGTGTGGACGGACCGGCGAATTCTTCCAGTTCCGAGGATTTTTGCAGGGCTTCATCCGCCAGTTTGAGGTGAACCGGCTGGTCTTCCTCATGATTGGTATTGGAGATGAAGACCGAGGACAGGCGGTCGAAGGTCAGAACGCCATCCGGCTTGGGATAATCGATCTTCTTGAACTTGGAGGCCGGCTGGGTGCTTTCCGCATCCGTCTTGCCGTGGCCCATTGTGCCGAAGGGGGACCAGCCACCGGTGATCGTGTTGATCCACATGTCCAGACCACCCAGGGCAATACCGATCGCGGTACCGAATTTCGACCAGAGCGGCTTGGCGTTGCGGACACGCTTGAGGTCCTTGGCGACCCAGGAATTCTCATAGACAGCCTGGTATTCGCTGAGCTCGTCATGGCTGCGGCCGTCGGCCATCGCGGCGAACACGCTCTCCGCGGCCAGCATGCCCGTCTTCATCGCATTATGGCTGCCCTTGATGCGCGGCACGTTCACAAAACCGGCGGAACAGCCGATCAGGGCGCCGCCCGGGAAGGCGAGCTTCGGCACCGACTGGAAACCACCCTCGGTGATCGCGCGGGCACCGTAGGAAATGCGCTCGCCCCCTTCCAGCACGTCACGAATGGCCGGGTGGGTCTTCAGACGCTGGAATTCCTCGAACGGGGAAATCCACGGATTCTTGTAGTTCAGGTGAACGACGAAACCGATCGAAACCAGGTTGTCGCCATAGTGATACATGAAGGAGCCACCGCCGGTGGAATTGTCGAGCGGCCAGCCCATCGTGTGTTTGACCATGCCCGGCTTGTGCTTCTCCGGATCGATCCGCCACAGTTCTTTCAGACCGATGCCGAATTTCTGCGGCTCCTTGCCATCGGACAGGTTGAAGCGGGAGATCAGGCGCTTGGCCAGCGAGCCGCGGGCGCCCTCGGCGATCAGTGTGTATTTGCCGCGCAGCTCCATGCCCGGCTGATAACCATCCTTGTGGCCACCATCCCGGGCCAGACCGAAATCACCGGTCACCACACCCTTGATGACACCGTCTTCCTCGATGATGTCGGCGGCCGGGAAGCCCGGATAGATTTCCACGCCCAGCGCTTCGGCCTGCTCACCGAGCCAGCGGCAGACATTGCCCAACGAAACGATATAGCAGCCATGATTGCTCATCAGCGGCGGGAAGAAGAGGGTCGGCAGGCTGATCGAGCCGGCAGCACCGAGCACTTCGAAAATATCGGTTTTGACTTCCTCCTCGAGCGGAGCCCCCTGCTCCTTCCAGTCGGGAATCAGTTCATTGAGCGCCTTGGGATCGACCACGGCCCCGGACAGAATATGCGCACCGACCTCAGCGCCTTTTTCAAGAAGCGCGATGGAAATCTCCTGGCCGGCCTCGGCGGCCAGTTGTTTCAGTCGGATCGCTGCAGACAGCCCGGCCGGACCTCCACCAACGATAACAACATCGTATTCCATGGATTCGCGTTCAATCGCTGCGTCGGTCATGAAATGGCCACCCCTTCTGTCATGTTTGCGAGCACTGCCCCGCTTGCAGGCTTCCGGTCATACCTTAGGATCGAACCCCCATCTAGCGCGTCAGGCTGCATGGATCAAAATTTTTGACGTTAACGTACACGTAAGCCGATGACCCAACCCACTCCGACACTAGACCCGAAACACGAAAAAGCCCTCCAGGCCCTGATCGCCTGGTGGGAGGATGCGGGTATCGAACTGGAGACCCCGGTCATCCGGCCGCGCCCGGCGCGCCCAGCCCCCTCAGCCGGTGCAGCGCCCCACCGTTCCGCCGTTTCAGAGCAAGCCGCGCCTGCACCGGTCCGGACAAACGCGGCCACAGCGGCCGCCGCGCGGGCAGCGGGTTATGGCCAGCCCGTGGCGGAAGGCCCGGGCTCGCAAGAGCTAGCGGCCAAAGCCGGGACGCTGGAGGATCTCCAGGCCGTCATTGAAACCTTCGAGGGCTGTTCCCTGAAACGAACGGCCCGCAACACGGTCTTTGCACGGGGCAGCCAGGCAGCCCGTATCATGGTGATCGGCGAAGCACCGGGGAAGGAAGAAGATGAGAGCGGCGAACCCTTCAAGGGCCCAGCCGGCCATTTGCTGGATCGGATGCTGGCCAGCATCGGACTGGAAGGCGACCAGCTCTACCTGTCCAATATTCTGAACTGGCGTCCACCCGGCAACCGGACCCCGACCCAGGACGAGATTGCGCTCTGTCTGCCTTTCATCGAACGGCACATCGCGCTCAAGAAGCCGGACATCCTGATTCTTGTCGGCGGGCTGGCAGCCCAGACACTGCTTCGGGAAGGCGCCGGCATCACCCGGCTGCGAGGGCAATGGCACGATTACGCCGTGCGGGATGCTGGCGGCGAACCAACCGGGCAGACCCTTCCGGCCCTGCCCATTTTTCATCCCTCCTACCTCCTGCGCAGACCGCCGGAGAAACGGCTGGCCTGGAAGGACATGCTCGCACTGGACACCCGGTTGAACTCGGCCAACTGACAAACAACCTCAGGACGCACAGAGAAAATCGCCCTGATTTCAGATGCTTCTCACTTGTCCGCATTGCGGCACGCCGTAATAGAATATTACCACTCAACCGCCGGCAACCCTTGGTTAACCAGCCCAGACGTCATGTTTTCCCGCGATTTCGGCGCAGGCCCCTCCCCCGTCTCACCCCTGCGCTCGACCGGAGAATCTGACCATGGCGCAAGCAACTCACCTCACGGGCGTGGAGCGCACTTTCAACCCCGATCAGGTCATCGTCACGAAGACCGACCTGAAAGGCCGTATCACCTATGCCAATGACGTGTTCCAGAGGGCATCGAACGTCAATGAAAAGCAGAGTTTGGGCCAGCCCCACAGCTTCATCCGCCACCCCGACATGCCGCGCTGCATTTTCAAACTTCTCTGGGAAACCATCCAGGACGGGCGCGAGATCTTCGCCTATGTCGTGAACCGCGCCACCAATGGCGACCATTACTGGGTCTATGCCCACGTCACGCCCAGCTTCAACAATGCCGGGGAAATTGTCGGCTATCATTCGAACCGCCGCGAACCGGACCGCAGCATCCTCAATGAGCACGTCATCCCGCTCTACAGGGAATTGCGCGAGGAAGAACAACGCCACCCCAACCGGAAGGATGGCCTGGATGCCTCCTGGAAACTGCTGCAGCGAAAGCTGCACGACGCCGGGAAAGAGTATGACGAATTCATCTGCACGCTCGGCCAAGGCCTGCGTCGCGGTTACCGGTAGGAGCACCGATCATGTTCAACACCAAAGACCGTCAGGCCATCCGCCGCGCGACCGAAATTGTCGAAGCTGTCGCCAATGGTGATTTCGAAAAACGCATTATCGGTGTGTCTTCGGATCCCGAAGTGGCCGCCATGGAACTGGCCATCAACCGGCTGATTGACCGGACCGATGCCTATCTCCGCGAAAGCCAGACCTGCGTCGAATACGTGCGCCGGAACCAGCATTTCCGCCTCATTCCGGAAACCGGCATGGTTGGGGCGTTCAAGAACGCCGCCCGCGCCGTCAACACGACGTTGTACGGCATCAAGGAAAAGCATGATGGCTGCATAGACCTTGCGGCTGATCTCGAGGCGCAGCTCAGCGAAGTCATGACCAATGTGACCGAAGCGATCGGAACTCTGCGCACGACGGCCGACAGCCTGGAAACCAATGCCGCCAATGCCTCTGAACGCTGTGTCGGCGCCGCGGCCGGGGCCGAGGAAGCGTCCGTCAACATGCAGAGTGTGGCCGCGTCGGCTGAAGAGCTGACCTCGTCGATCTCCGAGATCAATCGCCAGGTTGTCGGCTCGGCTGACCTGGCCAATGGCGCCGTGGAAAAATCGCGGGCGATGAATGCCACGATCAACGGACTGAATGGCGTCACTGCGCGGATCGGCGATGTTGTGAAACTGATCCAGGCCATTGCCGACCAAACCAATCTTCTGGCCCTCAACGCCACGATCGAGGCCGCTCGCGCCGGTGAGGCCGGAAAGGGTTTCGCCATTGTCGCCCAAGAAGTGAAGACCCTGGCCGGCCAGACCGCCCAGGCCACGGAAGAGATCTCCGGTCAGATATCCGAACTCCAGGCCACGATGAGCGGGGCCGTCAATGCCAATGACTCCATCAGCACCGCGATCGAAGACATCAATACCGCCTGCAATGCCATCGCCGCGGCCGTGACTGAGCAAAGCGCGGCCACGGGCGAGATTGCCCGCAATGTGAACGAAGCCGCCGAAGGGACGGGAGAAGTGTCGAGCGGCATTTCCATCGTGCAGCAAGCGACCCAGTCGACGCAGGATTCGGTGGGACGCGTGGTCTCTTCGACCGACATACTTCTCAAGCAGGAGCAGAGCCTGAACGGGCTGCGCGCCAATATCTCCGACTTCCTGGCGGATCTCCGCAAGGTCGGCTAACCAGGAACGAACCGGGGCGGGCTCATCACCCGCCCCTTTTCGACTTCAATATGTTCTTGATTTGTTCCGGTTTCTCGAGTCATACTTCCCGACATGACCGAGCGCCCCGGCGGCTTCGCCCTTAATGCCCCGAATGCGTCCACCAGGACCCGGACCTCCACCGCCCCGGAGGCTGGCGTTCGAGGACGCGGCGCTCGGTCAAACGCTTCCGGCCGCTATGAGTCCTTCGCTCGGGAAGCCTTTGATGACGGCTGGACCGACCAGGATGCCGAACCGGTCAGGCTGACAACGACCCTTCTCAAGGATTCCTCCCGGTCGATCATCGCCACCAATAATTCGCCCGACATTTCCTTCGACCAGTCGATCAATCCGTATCGTGGTTGCGAGCATGGCTGCATCTACTGTTATGCCCGCCCCAGCCATGCCTATTGGGGTTATTCACCGGGTCTCGATTTCGAGAGCGTCATCATGGCAAAGCCGGATGGCCCCGCCTTGCTGGAAGCCCATTTCAACCGGCCGGGCTACAAGCCGGCGCCGCTGGTCATTGGCGCCAATACCGATGCCTGGCAGCCGGTCGAACGCCGGCTTGAACACACCCGAAACCTGCTCAAGGTTTTCGCCCGATACCGGCATCCGGTCATCTTCATCACCAAGTCGGCCCTGGTCCTGCGCGATCTGGACATTCTCGGTCCGATGGCCGCGGACAATCTGGCCAAGGGCGCCATTTCGATCACGACGCTTGATCGAAAGCTCGCCCGACAGATGGAGCCACGCGCCGCGGCCCCGCACCGGCGCCTCGAGACAGTGAGGACGCTGTCACAGGCCGGCATCCCCACAACCGTGATGATGGCCCCGATCATTCCCGGCCTCACCGACTCTGAAATCGAATGCCTCCTTGCCGAGGCTGCCAATGCCGGTGCTGCCAATGCGGCCTATGTCCTGTTGCGGCTACCACTAGAAATCCGGGACTTGTTCCGCGAATGGCTGGCGACTCACAGACCGGATGCGGCCCGCCGCGTCCTTTCCCTCATGCGCCAGATGCGCGGCGGCAAGGATTACGACCCCAGCTGGGGAACACGCGGCCGGGGTCAGGGGCCGCTGGCCGACCTGATCGCGCGCCGCTTCCGGCAAGCCATCAAACGCCATGGCCTGACCGCTCCGCGCGCCGAGCTCGATTATTCCCGCTTCGAGCGCCCGCTGGGTCATGCCGGTCAGCCCAGCCTGTTCTGACCGGTATCAGCATGACCGCCTCAGGCTTTTTTGCGATGACGGGCCGCGCCGGAAATGCATTCGACGATTTGCTGTCGAAGCGGGTCCGACTGGTCTGCAAACCCGGCGATTTGTCCCCGCGTCAGCGGACGGGACAGAAGATAACCCTGCAGCACCAGGTCCGGCTGATGACCCAAGGCCTCAAGTTCCTCAAAGTCCTCAACGCCTTCCACCAC
Organism: Maricaulis alexandrii; assembly: GCF_005871165.1. GTDB lineage: Bacteria > Pseudomonadota > Alphaproteobacteria > Caulobacterales > Maricaulaceae > Maricaulis > Maricaulis alexandrii. Next base: position 481,807 of record NZ_SWKP01000006.1, read on the forward strand.
AACGCGGATACCCAGTTCGCGGGCCAGGTCGATTGTTGCCTGCACGATGATCTGGGCCTCACGGTCCAGATGCAGCCCCGTCATGAAGGAGCGGTCGATCTTGATCTTGTCGAAGGGGAAGGCCCGCAAATAGCTCAGAGAGGAATAGCCGGTGCCGAAATCATCAATGGCCAGACCGACCCCCAGCGATTTCAGGGCGCGCAATACATTCAGCGCGCGCTCCTCATCATCGATCAGCACGCCTTCCGTGATCTCGATCTCCAGCCGTTCCGGCGCCAGTCCCGACGCATCGAGAGCGCTCTGGACCGACATCACCAGATTGCCCTGGCGGAATTGTGCCGGGCTGACATTGACCGCGACCCGACAGGATTCCGGCCAGTTGACCGCCTCACGGCACGCCGCCCGCAAAACCCAACTGCCCATTTTGAGAATGAGGCCGGTCTCTTCGGCGACCTGGACAAATTCCGATGGCGGCACCGGACCCCGGCGCTCATCATTCCAGCGCACAAGGGCTTCATAGCCCACGATCCTGCCATCGCCGAGACGGGCCTGGGGCTGGAAATTGAGATCCAGCAACTCGTCCTCAATCGCCATCGCCAGATCGGTTTCCAGCAATCGCCGTTCCTGCATCATCTGACCCAGCTTGGGGTCAAAATCGCAGACCTGGTTCCGGCCCAGCCCCTTGGCCCGGTAGAGCGCCAGATCGGCCTGGTTCATGAGGCGATCCGAGTCCTCGCCATCCAGCGGAAAAATCGTCACACCGCCAGACGCGGAAACCTTGAGGTGCAGACTGCCGACCGTCAGCGGCGAGCCCACCGAGTTGACGACCCGCTGCGCGATCGCGACAGCATCATTGCGATCCGCGACATCCGGCAGGACAACGGCGAATTCGTCGCCGGACAGGCGGGCCGCAATCGCCGTACCGGGAAGCGCATCCAGCATCCGGTCGGCGACAGCCTTGAGGAGGTCGTCGCCGACGGCATGACCATGCACGTCATTGACTTCCTTGAACCGGTCGAGATCGAAACAGATCAATCCCACCATGGTGTCGGTCTGCCAGGCCTGTTGAAGCGCGGCTTCCAGACTCTCGCGGAATTTCAGCCGGTTCGGCAGGCCTGTCAGCGTGTCGTGATGCGCGAGATGGGTCATCCGGGCCCGGGCATGTTCTTCAGCCGAGACATCGCGGAACGCAAAAACATCGGACGGGTCCTGCCCGAATACCATCGACCGGCGCCGGACCTGGACCGAAAGCGCGGTTCCATCGCGTCGGCGCAGATAGCATTTGGCCGCGACAGCATCCTCGGAGCCGGCCGGCGGCAGATCTCCCTCGAGGATGAGCTTGTTGATCGGCATGTTCACGAGGTCTTCCCGGTTGAGCTGGAGCAGCTCGCAGAACCGGGAATTCATGTCCTGCATCACGCCATCCCGAACGACGGCAATCCCTTCGAACGTCGCATCCGCGAGGGTCCGCATACGCAGCATCTCGGCTCGGCGACGCGCGCCCAAATGCTGGTCCAGAACGGCCGCAAACAGACCGATCCCCACGACCAGGACCACCGCCAGGGCAACGGTCACAGCCAGCAGTTTCAGCGACCCAGCGGACGCTGTCGCGACCAGCCCGGCATCGACAGCGGCAGCCGCCGAGCTCGGAACCAGAGTCAGGGCCCCCATGGCGATGAAGTGCAGACTGACCACGCCGAGGGTCAAAAGGGTCGCCGCCCCGAACAGGCCACGCCGGCTGGGAAAGCGTGTCATGACCATCGCAGCGCCAGCAGCAAACTGCATCGCCAGCACAATGGCCGCGACAACCAGTCCCGCATCCCATTGCATGGCCGCACCCACATCCATGGCGTCGATACCCATGAAATGCATCGTCGCGATTCCGGCGCCGATCAGGGCGCCGCCTGCAGGCGCGGTAAGGACATTCCGGCCCCGGACAGCGAGCGTCCAGCCGCAGCTGATCACGAAGACCGCCACGCCGAGAGAGCCGACGGTCCCAGCCAGGTGATACTGGACAGGAAAAGGCGCTTCATAAGCCAGCATGGACACAAAATGCGTGCCCCAAACCCCCACACCAGTTACGAATCCTGCCACAAGGAGCCAGGCGGTCCGGCGCGCAGCCGGCACGTCGATCGCACGGCGGGCTGTCGCCACGGCACCCAGCGCCGAAACCACGCACAACAAGGCGGCGACGGCCACCAGACGCAGGTCGTGCTCGACCGTCAGGCAATAGAAAACGCGATACACTCTTGTCCTCGAAGGATCCGCTTTGACGGCGACACTGATAGAAAAAAACAAGGATTGGCTTAACGGCACTGCGAGTTTTTCCGGTCCCGTCATTGCCGGGGTCGATGAAGCCGGCCGCGGACCGCTTGCGGGACCCGTGGTGACAGCTGCCGTCGTCCTCGATCCGCGCCGCGCCATTCAAGGCCTGGGGGACTCCAAGGCCCTGAGCGCGCGCAAGCGCGACGCCCTGGCCCTGGAGATCCGCGAGAAGGCCTGGGTGGGGATTGGCATTGCCGAGCCCGAAGAGATTGACCGGCTCAACATCCTCCACGCCACCATGGCCGCCATGGTGCGCGCCGTATCACGGCTGCCCGGCATTCCGGACCGGGTCCTTATTGATGGTAACCGCGTGCCGGACGGACTGCCCTGCCCCGCCGAGGCCCTGGTCAAGGGCGATGCCCGCGAAGCCGTGATCGGGGCCGCCTCCATCATCGCCAAAACCCTCCGGGACCGGCTGATGGTCGAGGCCGCACAGCGCTTTCCGGGTTACGGGTTTGAAGGCCACAAGGGCTATCCCAGTGCTGCGCATCGGGAGGCCCTGATGCGGTTGGGTCCGTGCCCGATACACCGGATGAGTTATGCCCCGGTTAGACTTGCCGCGGATTTGAGGTTATCCACAGATGCCGATGCGTGTGGATAACCGAAGCCGGGTTTAACGCCCCGTTAGCCATAAGCACCGACAAACTTCCCGTTCGATCAGCGAGTGGAGTGGCGTGTCATGGCGGAGACCCGGGTGGATCAGATCCTCGAGGGCGAATGCGTGGAAGTGATGAAGTCACTTCCCGATGAGAGCGTTGATCTCGTTTTCGCCGACCCGCCCTACAATCTCCAGCTCGGCGGCGATCTCCATCGCCCGGACAATTCCAAGGTTTCCGCTGTCGACAATGATTGGGACCAGATCGGTGGTTTCGACGAATACGACCTGTTCACCTGGGGCTGGATGGAAGAGGCGCGCCGCGTGCTCAAGCCGAACGGTGCAATCTGGGTCATCGGCAGCTATCACAATATTTTCCGCGTCGGCGGCATTCTCCAGGATGCCGGCTTCTGGGTGCTCAATGACATCATCTGGCGCAAATCCAATCCGATGCCGAACTTCAAGGGCACGCGTTTCACCAATGCGCACGAGACCCTGATCTGGGCGGCCAAGACCAAGGACGCCAAGCCGACCTTCAACTATGCCGCCATGAAGGCGCTCAATGACGGTATCCAGATGCGTTCTGACTGGACCCTGCCGATCTGCTCGGGCGGTGAACGCCTGAAAGGCAAGGACGGCAAGAAGGCGCACCCGACACAAAAGCCGGAAGCCCTGCTGCACCGGGTTCTGCTGTCGACCACCAATCCGGGCGATGTCGTCCTCGACCCCTTCTTCGGCACCGGCACGACCGGCGCGGCCGCCAAGCGGCTGGGTCGCCATTATATCGGCATCGAGCGCGACGAAGATTATCTGGCCGTGGCCCGCGAGCGCCTGGCCGCCATCACGCCGGCCTCGGGGGAAGCCCTGAGCGTGACCCAGTCCAAGCGCGCGCAGCCCCGCATTCCCTTTGGCGCCCTCGTCGAACGCGGCCTGGTGAAGCCGGGTGACACGCTCTACTGCCCCAAAGGCCAGTTCACGGCCCGCGTGCGCGCGGACGGCACCCTGATTGCGGGCCAGAATGCCGGCTCCATCCACCAGGTCGGCGCCCAGCTGCAAAGCGCCCCGTCCTGCAATGGCTGGACCTATTGGCATGTGCGCACGAAACAGGGTCTGGCTCCCATTGATGTGTTGCGGGCCGAAGTGCGCGCCACTCTGGACAGCTGAACCCACCTGCGTGTTCAAATGGGCGGTCGCATCGTGAAACAGATCGGGATTCTGTGAAGCCTACGCATTCCATTGCCTGGATGATCCTGGCGATCATCGTTCTGACGTCCTTTGTGGTGTCCGGCAGCACGGTTCTGATTACCGCCGTCAGTTTCTGGAATGATCTGGAACGCGCCCAGCTTGAACAGCTGGAAGACTATGTTGCCGAACGCGGGCGACTGGACGCTGCCCTTTTTGATCGCATGGAAACCAGCCACGACCAGGCCATCGCGGCGCTGGAGACCCGGCTGAGCCAGCTGGATGCCGAATGGGCAGAGGCCGAGTTTGATCGCCTGTTCCCGGACTATGGTGACGGCACACGCCGCGGGACAGATGCCCTGTTTGAAGGCTATGTGGACCGCGATGGCGACTGGCATTTCGGCACGGCGGCTTTCATCAACCCTGATCAAGCGCTTAGCACCGACACTCAACGACTCTTGCTGGCGGCCTATCTGGTGATCGACCGGTTCGGCGAGTCGCTGCAGGGGCTGATCGACAATCTCTATTTCTACTCACCGGACAATGCGCTGATCATTTTTGCGCCCAACCGGGACGACCGCCTCTCCTTTTACCGGCACACGGCGCCCTCCGACTTCGACCTGCGGCAAGCCAGCTTTCATGACCTGGTCATGCCCGAACGCAACCCCGATGGCCAATTCGTCTGTGATGAGTTGTCCCAACTCCTCTATGTGCAGACCGGTGAGGCGCTGACCACCGGCTGTTTTTCACCCTTGAGACGCGACGGCGAGCATATCGGTGCCTTCGGCACAACGGTGGAATTGCGGAACTATTTCACCGAAGCCATGTCGAACCCGCCCTCCTATGGTGAAAACCTGATCATCGACCGGAACGGCAATCTGATCGCCCATGCCGAGCTGTTGCAGACCGTCGTGACACCGCAGACCGTGGCCCGCGTGTCCGGCCGTTTCGACATTGACGGCATGCTCAACGCGATCGCTACCACGGACGATCCGCACGGCACCGGGGTCACGCTGTCAGACGACCAGCAATGGATCATCGGCTATAGCTGGCTGGAAGGTCCGGACTGGTATGCCGTGTCGCGGCTCGACCGGAAGGTCCTGCGTCAGAACCTGGCCAGCCAGGTCCTGATTGTGGTTCTGATCGGCGTGCTCGGCCTGATCCTGCAGTCGGTCCTCGCCTACTACATCCTGTTCCGCCGGCTGGTCCGCCCGATCTCCAGCCTGGCGCGGCATTTCGGGGCGCTGCGGCCCCTGCCTGCCGCCATCAATCCTGTCCTGGCTGAAACGCTGAAGGAGCGGAATGAGCTGGGCCTGCTGGCGCAACGGCTTGAAAGCCAACGATCCCGCAATGAGCGTACGCTGGACGAACTCGAAGACCGCGTCGCCGAACGGACCCAGGAACTGGAAATCGCCAACCAGGCGAAGAGCGATTTTCTGGCCAATATGAGCCACGAAATCCGGACGCCGCTCAACGGCATTCTGGGGCTGGCCCGGGTGATCCAGATGAAAGCCGGTTCCGACGAGGTCAAGGAACAGGCCCGCATGATCCATGAGAGCGGCGAGACCCTGACCAATTTGCTCAACGACATTCTGGACATGTCCAAGATCGAAGCCGGCAAGCTGGACCTGTCACCGGTCGAGACCAATATCCGAGATGAATTGCGGGATGTCTGCGCCCTCTTGCGAGGGCCTGCTGACGCCAAGGGCCTCTACCTCGAACTGACGGTCGAAGAAAAGGTCCCGCGAGCCATGTATGTGGATGCCTTGCGGGTCCGCCAGTGCATGACCAACCTCCTGTCCAATGCCATCAAATTCACTCAAGCGGGCGGTATTTCCATTGTGGCCCGGTGTGTGGAAGACAGCCTGTGCCAAGACGGAAAGACCGGCATGATGGAGATCTGCGTGACCGATACCGGTATGGGGATCGACCCGCAGGACCTGAAACGCCTGTTTTCACCCTTCACCCAAGCGAGTGCCGATGTGGCACGGACCCATGGTGGCACCGGTCTGGGCCTGGCCATCACCCGCAGCCTGGCGGAAATGATGGGGGGTGAAGTCTTCGCGACTTCCATTCCGGGAGAGGGCTCGACATTCACGCTTCGCTTTGAAGGCATGTGTATCGACACCAGTGATCAGCCGGAATTGCCGAGCGACCCTTCTGCGCTGTCGGACGCGCCCGAATACTTGCCCCTGCACGGTCGCCGGATACTGCTTGTGGAAGACAATTTCATCAATCGACAGGTCGCCGCCGCTTTCCTGGCACCGCTGGGCGGCTCCCTGGACACCGCAGAAAACGGCGTTGAGGCCCTGAAGCTGATTGCCGAAAACGACTATGACATCGTGCTCATGGATGTGCGCATGCCGGTGAAGGACGGGTTGGAGACGACCGCCGACATCCGCGCCCTGAAAACCGAGATGGCCAGCGTGGCGATCATTGCCCTGACAGCCAATGCCGCCGATTCCGACGCACAGGCCTGCCGGGATGCCGGCATGGATGCCTATGCTTCCAAACCCCTCGCCCCCCAGGCACTGTTCTCCGCCATGCTGGAAGCCTGGCAAGCGGCCGAGGCCCGGCGCGCCTAAATCCGCCCCGCAGCGATCACCTTGCGCATCACGCTGGGCAGGGCCGCCTGCTTCAGATCGCCCTCCGCAACCCAGACCCCGTCATTCGGCCGCCAATTGCCGTCCGCGCGCGCTTCTTTTACCTGCAGACGCAACTCGAAATGGGTGAAAACGTGTCGGATTTCGCCGCGATCCGTCCACTCGGCCCGGAAGGGAGGCTCGGCCGGGACCGCATCCTCGCACCAGTCACTGGACGGCACCTCCATCATCCCGCCCAGCAGTCCACTGTCCGGGCGCTGGCGCAGCCAGATACCCCGCTCGCTCCGAACCAGCCAGGCCGTTCCGGTCCGGACCGGCTTGGCCCGTTTCGGCAGTTTCACCGGGTAGAGATGCATGTCGCCTTCCGCCCGCGCGGCGCAGCTGGACTGCCAGGGACAGGACGGACAATCCGGGTTTCGGGGCGAGCAGACCGTGGCCCCCAGATCCATGATGGCCTGGGCATAATCGCAGGGACGGTCCTCAGAGGCGATTTCACCGGCCAGCTTGCGGACTTCGGGCTTGGCCTTTGGCATTGGCGTTGGCAAGCGGTGGAGACGCGTGATCACTCGCTCGACATTGCCGTCCACGACATTCGCCGGCCGGTTGAAGGCCGCTGCGAGGATGGCATTCGCCGTATACTCCCCCACGCCCGGCAGGGCCCGGAGCCCGTCCAGCGTATCCGGGAAGCAGCCATCGAGTTCCTCGGCGACGTGGCGGGCGCAAGCATGCAGATTGCGCGCCCGGGCGTAATAGCCCAGCCCGGCCCATTCGCGCATCACATGCTCGCGCGGCGCGGCGGCCAGATCGCCGACTTGCGGCCAGAGCTCCAGGAAACGGTACCAGTAGGGTGTGGCATGGGGCACCGTGGTTTGTTGAAGCATGATCTCCGACAGCCAGATCGCATACGGATCGGCAATAGCCCCCTTCTCCCGGTCTTCCGGCCGGATGCGCCAGGGCAGGCTGCGACCGGAACGGTCATACCAGCCGAGCAGGGCCTTCTGGAGCGCGGTGGAATCTAAGTCGGTTGTCATGAGGCTCGGGGCTTGCGACACCGGACCATCCCGGCGAGACTGAAAAGCATGGTACGCAAACCGACTTCGTCAACTGTGGAAGCTGCAGCCAGCGCCTATATCCAGGCGCGGCGCGGTCGTGCCGCCATCCGGCCGGCACCGTCCGCGGGTATCGCGGCGGAGAAGGTTCTGCGCCCCCTCGCCCGCCGGTTCGGCGTGGGCGTGGACCAGTTGCGCGAACACTGGCCAGAGATTGTCGGCAGCCGACTGGCACAATGGAGTTCACCGGAAAGCCTGCAGCGCTCCGGTGGAATCCACACGCTCGTGATCCGCGCCCGCGGACCGGCTGGCGCCATCATCCAGGCCGAATCCCGGCGTATCCTGGAACGCGTGGGGACATTCAGCGGCAGGCAGGCCCCGACCCGGATCCGGGTGATCCAGGGCAGTGCCCAATCCGCCGCGGCCGGGTCCGAACGGGCCTCCCGCGGAAAGATGACGCAGCCGCAATCCAGTTCACAAGTGAGCGAGACGGTAGAGACAAGCGCCGAGGCGCGTCTATTGTCAGCGCTCGATCGAATGTCGCGCTCGATCAAGGCGCGGGACGGACACTAGTTTTCAAGGCATGGGGAGCCCCTCGATGAAGTTCACTCGACGTGTGTTTTCGGCAGTCGCTGTTTCGGCCGCACTGATGGTTGGCGCCTGTGGCGGCGGTGGCGATGGCGCGCCGAGTGCCGGCCAAGGCAATTACGAACGAGCCGGCGACCGCGGTCTGGGCAATCCGGACGCACCGGTGACGATCATCGAATACGCGTCCGTCGCCTGCGGCGCCTGCGCGCAGTTCCACAACACGGTCTACCCGACCCTTGAGGAATACATCGAAGCCGGTCAGCTCCGCTTCGTCCTGCGCGAGATGATCACCGGCAGCCCGCAATTCGCGATTGCCGGTTTTTCGCTGGCCCATTGCGTGCCGGAAGATCAGTATTTCGACATGGTCGACCTCCTGTTCCAGCAACAGGGGGCCATTTTCCAGGCCGCCCAGACCCGCGGCAGTGCCCGCAACCAGTATCTGGCCATCGCCCGGTCCATGGGCCTGAGCGAGGACGAGTTCGTTGCCTGCCTGAACAATGAAGAGATCAACCAGTCGATCGTGGACGCCCATGACCGGGCTGCGGATGACGGCATCACCGGAACGCCGCAATTCCTGATCAATGGTGAGCTCCTGGAAGCCAACCGGGCTCCGGGCGCCAGCGAGTACACCTTCTTCCTGGGCACGCGCCAGGTAATGATCGACGGTGAGCCGGTTCCGGCCATGATGGATGCGGAAACCTTCAGCGCCATCATCGACCATCTGATTGCCGAAGCCGACGGTGCCGCGGAAGCGGACGGCGAATGATGTTGGTGTCCCGGTCCCTCACCCAAATCCTGTCGGGCGCCGTTCTGGCGCTCGGCCTCGCCGCAGGTTCGGCCCTGGCCCAGAACCCGGCCCAGGCCGAACGTCCCGACGACAATGTGATCGGCTCGGAAGATGCCGAGCTGCTCATCGTCGAATACGCGTCCTTTGCCTGTCCCCATTGCGCCCATTTCCAGGAAGCCGTGTGGCCGACCATCAAGAGCGATTTCATCGACACCGGTGAAGTGCGCTGGGTCTTCCGCCCGATGCTGACCAATCCGGTTCCGCTGGCCGGGGCCGGCACCATTCTGGCCAATTGTGCCGGAGATGACCGCTTCTTCGATGCCGCCGACCTGCTCTTCGCCGAGCAGAGCACCATTTTCGATGCGGCCCGCAGCGGCGGCGATGTTCTGGGCGTCTACAACCAGATCGGTGCGGCGGTGGGCCTGTCTCCGGAAGCCCTGATGGCCTGTTTCCAGGACCCGGCCATGAATGAAGCCGTCAATGCAGCTGCCATGCAGGCCGGCGAAGACGGAATCCCGGGCACCCCCTCCTTCATCATTGGCGGGGAATTGCTCTCCATCCATCACGGACCGGACGGCAATTTCTGGCACTGGGGCGAGGAAGCCCTTATGATCAATGGAGAAAGGGTTCCCGCCGAGTTTGACGGAGACTCCTTCAGCCGAATCGTCCTTCACTTCATGAATGACTCCAGTTCGGAGCCCTAATTTGCACCGGGATTTTGCTGCAGTGCGGTGATAGACTGGTGCCGCGCAGCAAGATGGAGACCGGGTGAAGTTCACACAGCTGAGGCTGGCCGGATTCAAATCCTTCGTCGATCCCACCGACTTACGGATCGATCCGGGCCTAACTGGCGTGATCGGTCCCAACGGTTGCGGTAAATCAAACTTGCTTGAAGCCCTGCGCTGGGTGATGGGGGCGACCTCCGCCAAATCCCTGCGCGGCGGCGGCATGGAAGATGTGATCTTCGCGGGGACGGACGCCCGTCCGGCCCGCAACCATGCCGAAGTCGTCCTGACCATCGACAATTCCGACAAGCTGGCCCCGGCGCGATTCAATGACGCCACCACGCTGGAAGTGGTGCGCCGGATCACAAGGGGGGCCGGGTCGGCCTACAAGATCAATGGCGAGGAAGTCCGCGCCAAGGATGTCCAGCTCCTCTTCATGGATGCCGGCACTGGCGCGAACTCCCCGGCCCTGGTCCGCCAGGGACAGATTTCCGAACTGATCGCGGCCAAGCCGCAGAACCGCCGCCGCATTCTGGAAGAAGCCGCCGGCGTATCCGGCCTGCGAGCCCGCCGTCACGAAGCCGAGCTTCGCCTGAAGGGCGCCGAATCCAATCTGGACCGGCTGCAGGACGTGATCGACGATGTCACGAGCCGACACGGTTCCCTGCAACGCCAGGCCCGGCAAGCGTCCCGATACCGGCAGCTTTCCGCTTCGATCCGGACCCTGGAAGCTGCGGTCTGGCTCAATCGCTGGCGCGAAGCCGCCAGCGCCGTGGAAGAGGCCGAAACCGTTCTGGAAGAGCAACGGGACGCGGCGGAAAATGCCACACGTGCCGCCGCTGAAGCCCGCACCCAGTCCGAAATCCTCGCTGCCGCCCGCGAACCCGCGCGTCAGGCCGAGGCCGAGGCCGCGGCGACGCTGCGCCGTTTCGAACGCGAGCGCGATTCCCTCGAGCGCGACGCCGCCGACGTCGAGCGGATGATTTCCCAGCTGGAAAACCGGCTGCGCGAACTGGCCTCGACCCGCGAACGGGAAACCCAGATCGCCGAGGACGCCGAAGCCAGCCGCGACGAAGCCGCATCCGCCATGAAAGCGCTGGACGCCGAGATCGAGCGCGAAAGCGCGGCCCAGTCCGAAGCCGACAAGGCGGCAAGCGAGGCAGAAACCCATCGCCAGGAACAGGAAACCGTGCTGGATGCCTGCGCCCGCGAAGCCGCCGAGAAGCGGGCCAATATCGAAGCTGCGCGCCGAGATTTGTCGCGCTATGAGACGCGAATCGCCCAGATCGCGCGTGAGATTGAAACCGCCACGGCGGAGCGTGACCGGCTTCGTGCGTCAGAAGCCCTCTCCGCCCTGGACGGGGCCCAGGCCGAAGCCGATGCCGCAGAGACCACGCTTTCCGAAGCCCGCGATGCGCTGACCTTCGCCGAAGCGCAACGCTCTGAAGCCGATACGGCACTGGAGGCCGCAGTCCAGTCGTGGCGGGACATCTCGGCAGAGCGCGACGCCCTGGAACGTGAAGTCCAGGCGCTGGAGCGCCTGTTGGCGGCGGCCCTGCAGGACACGGCATCGCCGGCTCTCGACGCCGTCCGCGCCCGCCCCGGCTATGAGAAGGCCCTGGCGGCCGCGCTCGGCGATGATCTGGAAGCCTCTCTGGATGCCTCCGAATCCCGCCACTGGGTCAAAACCGGCGCCCATGCTGATTACCTGCCGGGCGGCTGCGTCCCCCTGTCGGATCATGTGGAGGCCCCGGACGTGCTGAAGGCCCGTCTGGATGCGGTCGGCGTGATCAAGGCGGACAAGGCTGAAGAGGCTGCCGCCAAGCTCAAGCCCGGCCAGCGCCTGGTTACCCGCGAAGGGGATTTGTGGCGCTGGGACGGTCTGGTGGCCCGGGCCGACGCGCCTTCGGCCGCCGTGGCCCGTCTGGAAAATCGCAATCGCCTCGACGCCATCCGCGATGAGATCACGAATGGGGAAGCGGCTCACGCCAAGGCGAAGGCCGTGGAGGCCGAAACCCGGTCCAAGGCGGAAACGGCCCGCAAGGCTGAACAGGAGGCCCGCGCGGCCATCGGCCCGGCTGAACGCGCCGCCCGTGATTCGCTGTCCCGTGTGTCCGGACTGCGCGAGAAAGCGGCCCAGGATGCCGCCCGCGCCACGGCGCTGGATGAACGCATTGAGCGGCTGAAGGCCGAAGAAGCCGAGAATCGGTCGGCCCTCGACGCCGCCCAGTCCCTCCTGGCCGATGCCGAGGCCGCCGAGGGCGACACTGAAGCGCTCGATGCCGCCCGCGAGTCGGCGGAAGAAGCCCGTCGCCTCGCTGCCGAAGCCCGGGCCGCCCAGGATACGCTGCGCCGGGAAGGCGAGATGCGCCGGCAGCGCAAGATGGGCTTCAAGCGCGATCATGATGCCTGGGCGGAACGCTGCAAGTCGGCCCAGGCGCGAATCGCCGACCTCGACAAACAACGCGCAGAGGCCGAAGCCTCGCTGGAAACCGCCCGCGCCAAGCCGGAGGTTCTGGAAGAGAAAATCCTGCTGCTGACCGGCAAGGTGAAAGAGGCCGAGAGCGCCGCCGAGGAAGCCCGCGAGAAAGCGTCCACGACCGAAGGCCAGGTCAAGGAAGCGGACAGTGCCGCCCGCTCCGCCGAAGCCGCCGCTTCGGCCGCCCGCGAAGGCCGCGCTGCCGCGGAAGCCCGCCTCAGCGCGGCGAAGGAACGCCTCAACGAAACCACGGAACGCCTGCAGGATGCGACCGGCGAAGCCCCCGGTACGCTGTCCGCCCGTGTGGATGAGGACGAGATTTCCCAACTCACCCCGGCCGAGCTGGAACGCCGGCTGGACGAGGCTCGCCAGGGCCGCGAACGCTTGGGTGCGGTCAATCTGCGCGCGGATGAAGAGGCCGAGGAACTGGCCCAGCGCATGGAGGAGATGACCAAGGAACGGGACGACCTCATCGAAGCGATCGCCCGCCTGCGCAAGGCAGTCGATGAGCTGTCCCGCGAAGGCCGGGCCCGCCTGCTGGAAGCCTTTGACGTGGTCGACGGCCATTTCCGCGAGCTTTTTTCCACCCTGTTCGAAGGCGGCCATGCCGAGCTTCGCCTGACCGAGAGCGACGATCCGCTGGAGGCCGGGCTGGAAATCATGGCCTGCCCGCCGGGCAAGAAGCTGGAGACGATGTCTCTGATGTCGGGCGGTGAGCAGGCGCTGACGGCCTCCGCCCTGATCTTCGCGGTCTTCCTGTCCAATCCGGCTCCGGTCTGCGTGCTCGACGAGGTCGACGCACCACTGGATGACGCCAATGTCGACCGGTATTGCCGCATGCTGAAGCATATGCGCCAGCTTACCGAGACCCGTTTCCTGGTGATTTCCCACAACGCCCTGACCATGTCCCGCATGGACCGTCTCTATGGTGTGACCATGGCCGAACGCGGCGTTTCCCAGCTCGTCTCGGTCGACCTTGTGGGCGCGGAACAGCTTATCGCTGCCGAATAAGCATTTTACCCCATAAATACAGCAACTTACCGCACCCGCACCCTTGCTTGACTTGCCGGGACCCCGTGGATAGTGTGCGCGCGCCTGTGGGGGGCTGTTCTTCCTCAGGCAGACCGGTCCAACATGTCACGCGAAAACAAAAGCCAGCGCGACCCATCCAAAGCCGACCTGGACGACTTGCAGCAGCGCATTGATGCGCGGCGCGAGAAGTACAAGCCGGCCCCGGACACCGCCCCCCGCTCCGCCTGGAGCCTGGGCATGCGCTATGGCTCGGAATTCTTCGGTGGCGTGCTGGTCGGTGCCGTGCTCGGTTTCGGGCTGGACTATATAGCCGGCTGGTCCCCCTGGGGATTGATTGCCGGCACGATGTTTGGATTTGCAGCCGGCACGCTGAATGTCGTAAGGGCTGCAAAAGATATCAGTTCGGAGTCGAACGGTGGATAACCGCCGGCTCCTCGGGATGACGGGGCGGTGTCTCACCGCCCATAACAAGTGAAGAGAGGCCGGGCGTGGCAGACACCAACCCGATCAAGCAGTTCGAAGTTCATGAACTGGTTCCGTTCGAAGCCTTCGGCCTGAATCTGGCCTTCACCAATTCCAGCTTCTTCATGATGCTGACGACCCTGGTGACCATCGTGCTCTTCACGCTGGCCATGTCGAGCCGCGCCCTGGTGCCGAACCGGTCCCAGTCTGTCGCCGAAATCATCTATGGTTTTGTCGCCGACATGCTGCGCTCGACGGCGGGCAATGACGCCCTGCGCTTCTTCCCCTTCGTGTTCACGCTCTTCATCTTCATTCTCGTGGCCAACATGCTCGGCATGTTCCCGTATTTCCCGGGACCGGGCCTGCACTCCTTCACCATCACCAGCCATCTGATCGTCACCGTGGCTCTGGCCATGCTGGTCTGGCTGACCGTGATCGTCTACGGCGTGTTCAAGAATGGCGCGAAATTCCTGAAGCTGTTCGTACCGTCCGGCGTACCGGGTTACATCCTGCCCTTCGTGGTCTTCATCGAGGTGATCTCCTTCATCTCGCGTCCGGTCAGCCACTCCGTGCGTCTGTTCGCCAACATGCTGGCAGGTCACATCCTTCTGAAAGTGTTCGCCGGCTTCATCGTCATGCTGGGCGCCGGTCTGGGCGTGGGTGGCTACTTCATCGGCATCGCGCCGTTCGCGATGACACTGGGCCTGACCGCGCTGGAATTCCTGGTCGCCTTCCTGCAGGCCTACGTCTTCGCGATCCTGACCTGCATTTATCTTTCCGACGCTCTGCATCCGGGTCACTAGACCGCAGACGTCACCAACCAACCCAAACCAACTACCCGATATCCTCGAAGGAGTTTTCAAATGGAAGAAATGGGCAAATACATCGGCGCCGGTCTGGCTTGCCTGGGCATGCTGGGTGCTGCTGTCGGCGTGGGCAACATCTTTGGTTCCTTCCTGCAAGGCGCCATGCGCAACCCGTCCGCGGCTCAGTCGCAGTTCGGCAACCTGATCTTCGGCTTCGCCGTGACGGAAGCCCTGGGCATCTTCTCCCTGCTGATCGCCCTGCTGCTGCTGTTCGCCGTCTAAGTGACACCGGAGGCGGCCGGCTCATCCGGATCCGGCCGCTCCCGTTCTGCTCCACCTTATCCAAGGGAGCTAGCGTCCCATGACGCACGCACCGCATTCGCAAGTCGCACAGCACGCGGCAGATGCCGCAGAACACGCCCCGGCTGAGGGCCTGTTCCCGCCGTTCGACCCGACCTATTTTGCGTCCCAGCTCTTCTGGCTGGCGATCTTCTTCGTGATTCTCTACGTCGCGCTGGATCGCTTCATTCTGCCGAAGATCAAGACGACGATTGAAGACCGTCGCGATCGCATCGCCGACGATCTCGATGCTGCCGCCAATGCCAAGGCTGATGCCGAGGCGGCTGGCGAAGCGTATGAGAAGTCCCTCGCCGAGGCCCGGTCCAAGGCCCACGTCATCGCCGCGGATACCCGCAAGGCGCTGGACGCGGAAATTGCCAAGGAAACGGCTGAAGTGGAAGCCGAGCTGTCCGCCAAGCAGGAAGCCGCCGAAGCGGCCATCCGCAAGGCCAAGGACAAGGCATTCGCCGAAGTCCGCGGCATTGCGACCACGGCGACCGCTGCGGCTGTTGAAGCCCTGGCCGGCGTGGACGTGTCCGAAGCCGATGCCGGCAAGACCGTTGACGGTCTGCTCAAGGCGAAGGAGGCCTGATCATGATCCTTCTTGCTGAAGAAGCTGGCCAAGGCGGCCACGGCCCGGCCCTGTTCTCGGCCGAGTGGTTCGCCGCCCAGCCGACCGATCCGACCTTCTATGCCTTCCTGGCCTTCATCGCCTTCTTCCTGATCCTGGGCTATTTCGGCGTTCACAAGACGATCGCCAAAACGCTCGATGATCGGGCTGACGCGATCAAGTCGGAGCTGGAAGAAGCCAAGCGCCTGCGCGAGGAAGCCCAGGAAATGCTGGCCTCCTACCAGCGCAAGCAGCGTGAAGCCGAAGCCGAGGCTGACGCCATCGTCGCCCAGGCCAAGACCGAAGCGAAGGCCCTGAAGGCCGAAGCGCGCAAGGACATGGCCGAGCGTCTGGAACGCCGGACCGCCATGGCCGAACAGCGGATCGCCCAGGCCGAAGCCCAGGCCGCGGCCGAGGTGAAAGCCGCTGCCGCCGATCTGGCCGCCCGTGCTGCCGAGGAAATCCTCAAGACGCAGCTGAAGAAGACGGATCTGAACAAGATCGTCGATGCGGACATCAAGCTGGTCGGCGAGAAGCTGAACTAGTCTGACCGGACATCCGAATGCGAAAAGGCCCGCAGCGCTTGCTGCGGGCCTTTTTCATGCCTGCCCAGTCAAGCGGACAGAAATGCGTTACTTGAGGGCGATCGCGTTGAGCATCCACGCCGCTTCCTCATGCACGCCGATACGGGCGGTCAACAGGTCGGCAGAATAGACATCACCGGCACTATCGGCCCGGGCCACGATATCCCGCATCTGGTCGGCGACGGCGAGGTGGTCTCGGGCCAATTGCTTGACCATGCCTTCCACATCCGGGAAGTCGTTCACATCTTCCACGACACTGTCGCGCAGATAACCATCCAGCCCCATGGGAGCCGGTTCGCCCAGGGCGCGGATGCGTTCTGCCAGATCATCCACGGCTTCGGCGAGGTCCTGGTATTGGTCATCGGTCAGCTTGTGCACGCTGTAGAACAAGGGACCGGTGACGTTCCAGTGGAAGCCATGGGTCTTGTGATACAGCACGTAGGTGCTGGCGAGCGCCCGTCCGATGCCGGCCGCGATCTCGGCGCGCTTCTTGGCATCGACCTTGGATTCAACGGGAATGGACTCAGAGCGTGCCTTGAGAGCACTGGACATGTAATCCTCCTGTTACTCAGCTCAACCTTCCAGTTAGATTCAACAAACCGGCTTTCAACCCGCCATTTCAGTATCAAATTATTCGGCTGAATGTTTTGCTTTGGCCTTGTGAATGCCGTCGTCTTGAGAGCGCCTTGAAGAAATTCGCCAACAATACATTCATTCACTTGCCTGATCCGGACTTCCTCCTAGGTGAATAGGCATGACACAGACACCACTGGACCAAGCCGACTTTCTGGACGAGGCCCGGCGCACGCATGCGGGAGCGCCGGAATTCCTGCAAGCCCTGGAAGAGATCACCGCCGATATCTGGCCCGTGCTCGAGCAAACGCCCGAATACCGCAAAGCCCGGGTTCTGGAACGCCTGAGTGATCCGGACCGGATCATCCGTTTCCGCGTCAGCTGGATGCGCGATGATGGCAGTGTTGCCATCAATCGGGGCTGGCGCGTGCAGCACAGCAATTTGCTGGGGCCCTACAAGGGCGGACTGCGCTTCCACGCCGACGTCAGCGAATCGGAGATCCGCTTTCTGGCGCTGGAGCAGACCGTCAAGAATGCCCTCACGCCGCTCTCCCTGGGCGGCGCCAAGGGCGGATCGGATTTTGACCCGAGCGGCTGCAGCGAGGGCGAGATCATGCGGTTCTGCCAGGCCTTCATGATGCAGCTTGCCCCCTTCATCGGACCGCGCCGGGACATACCGGCCGGGGATATTAATGTCTCTTCGCGGGAGATCGGATATCTTTTCGGCGCGTACCGGGCGCAGACCCAGACATTCGAGGGGGCCCTGACCGGCAAGGATACGGGCTGGGGCGGCACCTGCCTGCGCGCCGAGGCGACCGGTTACGGACTGGTGCATTTTGCGAGCCTGATGGCCGAGGAGGCCGGCCGTTCGCTGGACGGGGCGTGTGTGGCCATCTCCGGGGCCGGCAATGTCGCCCTGCACGCCGCCGAACGCGCCTTGAAGTACGGCATGTCGGTCCGTGCCCTGTCGTCCAGCCAGGGGGCCTTGGCATGGAAGACATCCGCCAGCCAGGACGATATCGAGCGGATCAAGCAGGCCCGGAAGAACCGCAATGCGGATCTGGAATCCCTGGCGTCCGAACTGGGAGCCAGCTGGCATGGCGGCCGCAAGGCCTTCGACATCCCGGCGGACGTCGTCTTGCCCTGTGCGACCCAGAACGAGCTGGACGCAGACGACGCCGCCCAGCTGCTGGATCAGGGCTGCTGGTTGATCGCCGAGGGGTCCAACATGGCGAGCACGGCTGACGCCATGGTCCGGCTGCGTGAGACGGACAGTGTGCTCTACGCCCCGTCCAAGGCTGCCAATGCCGGTGGCGTCGCCGTCTCAGGATTTGAAATGGCAGAGAATGCCCGCTTCTCGGCGCACAATCCGGACGATCCGGACGCCGAACTCAAGCGGGTCATGGCGGATATCCATACGCTCTGCCTGGACCATGCTCCCA
Organism: Maricaulis alexandrii; assembly: GCF_005871165.1. Taxonomy (GTDB): domain Bacteria; phylum Pseudomonadota; class Alphaproteobacteria; order Caulobacterales; family Maricaulaceae; genus Maricaulis; species Maricaulis alexandrii. The sequence continues at coordinate 499,988 of NZ_SWKP01000006.1, forward strand.
GCAAGGGGGACTACGCGGCCGGCGCCAATATCGCCGGCTTTCACCGAGTGGCGCGCGCCATGCTGGATCAGGGTGTCGCCTAGCCCAAACTGACAAAGGAGACTTTCATGTCGACGAAAGACAAGTCCATCGAGATCGACAAGACCGATGCCCGCCAAGCGAACAAGCTCAAATCAGTCCGGTTTGTCCTGGGCATCTCGCTGGCCGCAGCAATTGTGACGCTGGGCCTGATCTATGTGGTCTTTGCTGCCAATTAGCGCTTTAGCGACTATTCGGCCGGGTGGTCGCGCTCACCGAAGGCGCCGCGGACACGGGTCCACAGCCAGGGAAACTGGCGCAGAAAGCCGGTGATATAGCCGTGCAGCGTCTTGGACGCGGCGGCCACGAGAATTACACCGAGGAACCCCATCGGCAGACCGATCGGGATGATGGGGGTCAGCAGGGCAACCGGGACGGCCAGGACCATCAGGGCAAGGCCCACAGCAATGCAGATGCCACGGATCACGAGCACGACGACGGCGCCAAAAGCGTTGCGCTGGGCCCAACCGTTCAGGGATTCGTTCATCGCTGTGACCATCTCCAACCCCTGTCCCGAACGCAGGGCGCATCTCTCCAATTAGGATACGCATCGGGACAGACAATACTAAACGCGTAAACATGACCCCAATACGAGTGAAAAAAGTCGACAATCGGGCGAGCAGACCGAGTCTGCTGCGTCATGTTGCATCTGCGCACCGATCTGAGCGGCAAATGCGGGGTCTCCTGCTTTCGCGACGTCCGACGGGGTGCTGCATTGCAGCTGGAAACCGAACTTCCTCCTTCCCCAAGGACGCCTGAATAAAATAGGAGACCGAGGCGCGAGAGTCAGTGGGGACTCTGCAGATCAGTTTTCCTCCCCGAGCCCCGGCCCGATCCGGATTGCCCCCTCCACCCCTACCCTGCCAATCGCCAAGCCCGGGTGTGGCCGACATGGCACGCGGCAGGATGTCGCGGTCTGGCAAGCCCAATCGCGCCACGGCGTTTCCGCCTGGCGGTATGAGAGGTGTGCGGGAGACCTGACGGGTCTGTTTTTGTAGTGAGTGTGAGTGACCTGACGGGTCTCCCGCACGCGGAGATTTGATCGTCTTCCCTTGCGGGCGACGCACCGAAACCGCCTGGGTGCCAGCACGGTCGTGACCTTGTGCCGTGTGGCCCGGGCGATGGCCCTGCCGGAGCTTGGGATGTCACCCCCTCGCGCGGACAGGCTCCGCACACTTCCGGGCACAAGGGACTGAGCTCGCGCCTCTCTTCCCGGAAGTCGAGGAAAGTCTCTCACAGGTTTTCAGGGTGGGGATAAGTTTGGCTGGGTCGGCACTCCCTCTCCCTTGGGGAGAGGGTGGCGCGCATGCGCCGGGAGAGGGGGAAATCCCGGTGTTTACAGGTAATCGCGAGGACCTTGCCATCCCCCCTCATCCGCCGCTTCGCGGCACCTTCTCCCCAAGGAGAAGGAGGGGGTTGAGGCTGGCACGATCCACGCCCGCCCGAGGCGGGCGTCCTCTTCGTCCCGAAGCTCCGCTTCGGCCTTCGGCGCCTCAGTCCCCCGCAAGCGGGGGCAGAAAGCACCAAAGAAAAAGGGCGCTCCGGTTGGAGCGCCCTCTTCTGTCGGATCGGGAAAATCCTATTCCGCGGCTTCCAGGTCGTCGCTGGACGGGGTCCAGCGCAGGACGGGCTGGCGGGCGGCGCGGGTTTCGTCGAGGCGTTTGGTCGGGGCGTGGACCGGAGCCGCGAGGAAGCGGTCCTTCTCGCCGGACTTGGCCGCCAGGGCGAGCGCTTCGAGGACTTCGGTGAAGCGGTCCAGGCCGCCCTTGCTCTCCGTCTCGGTCGGCTCGATCAGCATGGCACCATGGACGACCAGCGGGAAATACATGGTCATCGGGTGATAGCCCTCATCGATCATCGCCTTGGCGAAATCGAGGGTGGAGACGCCGGTATCCTTGAGGAAGCGATCGTCGAACAAGGCTTCGTGCATGCAATAGCCGTCAAAGGCCTGGGTCATGACATGTTTGAGACGGGCCTGGATGTAGTTGGCATTCAGGACCGCATCATCAGCGACCTGTTTCAGACCATCCGAACCATGGCTCATCATGTAGGTCAGGGCGCGGGTGAACATGCCCATCTGGCCATGGAAAGCGGCCATGCGGCCAAAGGGCTCGCCCTCGGCTTCGCTCTCATGCTCGACCAGATGCCAGCTCCCCTTCTCCGTCTGCGCCACATAGGGCACCGGCGCGAAGGGCGCGAGCGCATCGGACAGGACCGTCGGGCCGGAACCCGGACCACCGCCGCCATGCGGGGTGGAGAAGGTCTTGTGCAGATTGATGTGCATGGCATCGACACCGAGATCGCCCGGACGGACCCGGCCGACAATGGCGTTGAAATTGGCGCCGTCGCAGTAGAAATAACCGCCCGCCTCATGGATCAGGTCGGCGATCTCGCGGATATCCCGCTCGAACAGGCCACAGGTGTTCGGATTGGTCAGCATGATCCCGGCGACATCATCGCCCAGCTTGGCCTTGAAAGCCTCCATGTCGACCCGGCCCGTCGCGTCAGCGGGGATCTCGTCAACGGTGAAGCCGCACTGGACGGCGGTGGCCGGATTGGTGCCGTGGGCACTTTCCGGCACCAGGACACGGCGGCGGTTGGTCTGGCCGTCGGCGTCCAGCTTGGCGCGGATCGCCATCATGCCGCAGAACTCGCCATGGGCGCCGGCTTTCGGCGACAGGGCGACGGCGGGCATGTTGGTCAGCGTCATCAGCCAATGGGCCAGCTCGCCCATCAGGGCATAGGCGCCCTGGACGGTGGAAGCCGGCTGCATCGGGTGGATATCGGCAAAGCCCGGCAGGCGCGCGATCTTCTCATTGAGACGCGGATTGTGCTTCATCGTGCACGAACCCAGCGGATAGAGCCCCAGATCGATCGCGTAATTCTTGCGGGACAGGCGCACATAATGGCGCATGGTCTCGGGCTCGGCGAGACCCGGCAGGCCGATCTGGCCCTGACGGTCGAGGCCGCCCAGACGCGTCTGGCTGTTCTTCGGTTCCGGGAGGTCGACGCCACAATGTTCCAGATTGCCCCGCTCGAAGATGAGCGGTTCGGCCTGTTCCAGGCCGCGGGATCCGGAGACGGTGTCGGCATAACCGCCGGTGGCGATATTTTCGGCCATGCGGGTGGGACGGCCTTGTGTGTTCATGCCCATCTTACAGCACTCCTGCCAGCGCCTTGGCGAAGACGGCGAGGTCTTCCGGCGTGTTGGTCTCGGTGGCGGCGACGATCAGATAATTCTCGAACTGGCCCGGGAAGAGACGGCTGGCGGGCACCCCGCCCAGCACGCCATGGCGCGCCAGATCATTGACGACCTCATCAGCATTCTTCGGCAGTTCGATGGTGAACTCGTTGAAGAAGCTGGAATTGACCAGGCGGACACCCGGCACGGTTTCCAGCAGATCGGCCAGATCGCAGGCGGTCTCGTGATTGAGACGGGCCAGCGTCTTGATCCCGGTCTCGCCGAGCAGGGTCATGTGGATGGTCCAGGCCAGCGAGCACAGACCGGAATTGGTGCAGATGTTCGAGGTCGCCTTGTCGCGACGGATATGTTGTTCGCGCGTCGACAGGGTGAGCACATAGCCGCGGCGGCCATCGGCATCGACGGTCTCGCCGGCCAGACGGCCCGGCATCTGGCGGATGAAGCGACGGTCATCCTTGCAGGCGAAGAGGCCGACATAAGGGCCCCCGAAATTCAGGCCGACGCCGATCGACTGGCCCTCGCCCACCGCGATGTCCGCGCCCATGGCACCCGGGCTCTCGACGAGGCCGAGAGAGACGCATTCGGTGAAGGCGGCAATGACCAGGGCGCCCTTCTCATGGGCGACCTTCGAGATCTCGCGCAGATCATGCAGGCGGCCGAACACGTCGGGGGTCTGCACGACGACGCAGGCGGTCTCGTCATCAATCGCGGCGATCAGTTCGGACAGGTCCGCCTTGCCCGGATCGGTGACAGCGATCTCGACGTCGGAATATTTGGCCAGCGTTTTGGAGGCTTCGACATAGTGCGGGTGCACGCCGCCGGCCATGATCGCCTTGTTCCGGCGGGTGACGCGGGCCGCCATCATGACGGCTTCGGCGCAGGCCGTGGAGCCGTCATACATGGAGGCATTCGCGACATCCATGCCGGTCAGGAGCGCGACCTGGGTCTGGAATTCGAACAGGGTCTGCAACGTGCCCTGGGAGATTTCCGGCTGGTAGGGCGTGTAGGCCGTCAGGAATTCGGACCGCTGGATCAGATGATCCACCGTCGCCGGCACATGGTGCTTGTAAGCGCCCGCCCCCACGAAGAAGGGTGCCTGGCCGGCCGAGATGTTCTGAGCGGCCAGAGCCGAGAGGCTGCGTTCAACCTGCAGCTCGCTCTGCTTGGTGGGAAGGTCGATCAGACCGTCCAGCCGTGCCGCTTCGGGCACATCGGTGAACAGCTCATCGATGGAAGCGACACCGATCGTGTCGAGCATCGCCTTCCGGTCGGTCTGTGTATGGGGGAGGTAACGCATGCGGTTCAGCCTTATGCGGTGTGTGCGTTGTAGGCGGCTTCGTCCATCAGACCGTCGAGCTGGGAGGCGTCGGACAGTTTGATCTTCACGAACCAGCCGGCGCCGGACGGGTCTTCATTGACCGTGGCGGGCTCGCCCTCGAGGCTGTCATTGATGGCGGTGATCTCGCCATCGACCGGGGCATAGACCTCGGAAGCGGCTTTCACGGATTCAACGACCGCGAACTCGTCGCCCTTGGCGAGGGTTTTGCCGACTTCGGGAAGCTCGACGAAGACGACATCGCCGAGCTGGCCGGCGGCGTAAGCGGTGATGCCGACGGTGGCGATGTCGCCCTCGACGGTGATCCATTCATGATCTTCGGTATAGCGCGTGGTCATAAGAGTACTCCTGCCCCTGTATTGGAGTTAGCCGCGATAGAAATTTGCCGGAACGAACGGCAGTTTGGTGATGGTGGCCGGCCGGGCCTTGCCCCGGACCAGAACGTCGACCTCGGTGCCCGGTTCCAGGAAGCCGCGGTCGATATAGCCCATGGCGACCGGGCCGTTCACGGTCGGGCCGAAGCCGCCGGAGGTCACGGTGCCGATGATGTTTCCGTCCTTGTCCGCGATCTCGGCACCTTCACGGGCCGGGGCGCCGGTCAGTTTCAGGCCGACCCGCTTCTGGCAGGTCTTGTCCTCGATCTGCTGCGCGATCACGGCGGCGCCCGGGAAGTCGCCCCGGTCACGGCGCGTCCGCGCCAGCGCCCAGATCAGCGAGGCTTCGACCGGCGTGCGGTTCTCATCCATGTCATGGCCATAGAGGCAAAGACCGGCTTCGAGACGCAGGCTGTCGCGCGCGCCCAGGCCGATGGCCTCCACCTCGTCCTGCGCCAGCAGGAGACGGGCGATCTGGTCGGCCTTGTCAGCCGGAATGGAAATCTCGAACCCGTCCTCGCCGGTATAGCCGGAGCGGGACATGTAAACCTCGACACCGTCCAGTTCGAACGTGCCGCATTGCATGAAGATCATCTCGCAGGCGGACGGGCAGAGGCGCGCCATCACATCCTTGGCCGCCGGCCCCTGCAGCGCCAGCAGCGCGCGGTCGTCCAGACGGACCAGCTTGCCCTTGCCGGCGGTGGCGGCTTCGATATGGGCGAAATCATTGTCCTTGGTGGCCGCATTCACGACCAGGAAAAGGTGCTCACCCCAAGGGCGCGACACCATGAGGTCGTCGCGGATACCGCCCTTTTCGTTGAGCAGGAGCGTATATTTCTGTTCGCCGGAATTGAGGGCGGAAAGATCCGCCGTGATCAGGGCTTCCAGGGCGGCTTCATCGCCTTCATAGCGGGCCTGGCCCATATGCGAGACATCGAACAGACCGGCCTTTTCACGGGTCTGCTTGTGCTCACCCATGATCCCCAGCGGGTATTGCACCGGCATGTCATAGCCGGCGAAGGGCACCATTTTGCCGCCCAGTTCGACATGAAGGGCGTGGAGCGGAGTTTTGAGAAGCGTGTCGGTCATTCATCGGGTCCTAGCGTTGGGGGCGGTCCCGCAAACCCGATCGGGTGTGCAAGCCTGGCCCCCGCTGTCCCGATAACCTGAGAGATTCCGCGACTATCCCGTATGCCGTCCGATCCACGGCAGGATGCGCTTGCTCCGTCGGTGGGACGGGCAAAACCCGTCCACTTTCCAGCGTTTATCTCTCCCGCGGTCCTTTGGCCTGAGCGTTTCCGGGGCGGTTGCGCCTTCGGCGCCGGCGTTATTTGCCGGTCTCTCCCGCGGGGAGTTTGGTCCTGCAGCCACGGAAATGAGCCCGTTTCGCAATTGCAGCGGACTCTATGATTCCGGCCCCAAGAGTCAATCTCGCAGGGCGGTTAATTTGCCGACGGCGACAGAGCGAAACAATGACCCAGAGCGCCCTGGAGCAGGCTCGCGAACTGCCCCTGAACCTCCGGCGCCATGGCTCCTGCCTCGGCGGCAGCGGTATCCCGTGCCCCTTCCCAATCCTCGATCATGGACTGATCCTGGAGCGAGCCTTGGGAACCCAGTGCAAAGACGCGATAGACCGGTTCACTGGACGTTTCCTGAAGATGGCCATCCAGGCAGGAACAGAATTCAACATAGTCGGCCGGTACTCCGCCGCCATTATAGCCAACCTGCTGGATCTGGCAGGCGTGCTGCATCCATTCCGAATACTGATCCGGATTTCCGGGAAAATCCGTGGCGGTTGCTGTCAGGGCAAGTCCGGCAATCAGGCTGGCAATCATGATCATCCCTCCCGTTCAAGAAGGGAGCATAGCCCGGTTTCGCCAAATCCGCTTCCCCTGAACCGGGGAGGTCACCCTACATCCGCTCCGGCGCTTCCATCCCGAGCAGGTGGAGGCAAAGCTCCAGCTGTTTCAGCGTGGCCTGGGCCAGGGCCAGACGCGAGGCTTTCACCACATCATCCTCAGCCGACAGGATCGGGCAGGCCGAATAGAATTTCGAGAAGGCCTGAGCCAGCGTGAAGGCGTGGTCGCAGATGGTGTTCGGCGCCCGGTTTTCGCAGGCCTGGTCCAGCGCGGCACCGAAGGCGTCCAGCGACAGGACCAGATCGCGCTCCTCGGCGGCATCGGCCTGGATCGAACCCGGCTTCACACCGGCCTCCTCGGCCCGGCGCATCAGGGATTTCACCCGGACGGCGGCGTAGAGGAGGTAAGGACCGGTCTTGCCTTCGAAACTGGTGAAACGGTCCAGATCGAAGACGTAATTCGTGGTCCGGTAATTCTGCAGATCGGCGAATTTGATCGCGGCGAGCCCCACCATGCGGGCGACCCGGTCATGTTCCTCGGCGCCGACATCGGCCGCCAGACCGGCCTCTTTCAGGCGTTCGTCGGCCCGCTGGATGGCGCTGGAGATCAGGTCAGCGAGACGGAAAGTGCCGCCATCACGCGTGCGCAGGCGCTTGCCATCCTTGCCGTTCACCGTCCCGAATTTCACATGCTCCAGCGCGCCCTCGGCAGCCAGGCCGGCCTTCTCGGCGGCGCGGAAGACCTGTTCGAAATGGTCCGACTGGGCCAGGTCGACGACATAGAGCGTCAGGTCCGGGCCGATGGTCTGCTTGCGGTCCAGAATGGTGGCCAGGTCGGTCGTGCCATAGAGCGCCGCCCCGGTCTTGGAGACCAGGATGAGCGGTGCCAGCTCCTTCTTGTCACCCTCGCGGGCGACACGCACGACCCAGGCGCCATCGCTTTCCTCGGCGACACCGCGCGCCTTGAAGTCCTCGACCAGGCCGGGGATGAGCGGATCGGCATCGCTTTCGCCCTTCCACAGGTCGAAATGCACGCCCAGCGCCCCGAAATCCTTTTTCAGGGCGGCCACGGACACGTCGATGAAATGCTTGAGCAAGGCACGATAGCCCGGGCGTCCGGCCTGAAGCTCGGCCGTCGCGGCGCGGGACCGTTCCAGACGGGCTTCATCCGACTTGGCCTTGGCCGAAGCCTGCGGGTAAAGCCGCGCGAGGTCTTCGATATCGACCGGCGGCTCGGACGGATAGCCGTCCGTGATGGCGGCGTCGAAATAGGGAAGATCCGGCTGCTCGTCTTCCAGCTCGGTGATGAGATGGCCCATTTGCAGGCCCCAATCGCCGAGATGGATATCGGAGACGACCTCATCGCCCCGGAAGCGGAAAAGCCGCTGCAGGCTGTCACCCAGAACGGAGGAGCGCAGATGGCCGACATGCATCGGCTTGGCCACGTTCGGCCCACCGAAATCGATCATCACCTTGCGCGGCGTCTCCACCACGTCCGCACCGGCCCGCTCATCGGCTGCGATCTCGGCGGCGCGTTCGGAATAGAGGTGCTCGGCCGGGCGCAGATTGATGAAGCCCGGGCCGGCGATCTCGGCCGCGCCGATTTGCGGCAGGCCGTGCAGGAACTCGACCAGCTTGCCGGCCAGCTCCCGCGGATTGGTCTTCGCCTGCTTGGCCGCCGGCATGGCGCCATTGCACTGGAAGGGAAAGACTTCCGGGTTCTGCTTGGACGGGGTGACACGGCCCAGCTCGCGCGGAAGCTCGAGGGAAGCAAACGCGTCGCCCAGCGCGGCGCTGAGCTGATCGGCAATTGAAGGCATGTGTCTAGTCCTGGCCGGCCGCCACGCGGAAGCGCTGTCCGGAACGGTTGAAGGCAATCTGTTCAGGCGTCAGCTCGAAGCCGACAATGATCTCGAAGTTCAGGCCCGACGTGGTTTCGTCAGCCCGCGGAATGGAGATCGCATCAATGGTCTCGGTCAGATAGACGCGATCCTCGCCCTCGTCGAAACGCACCGTGATCGGGAAGACTTCCTTGTGGATCACGGCCGAGTCGCGGCGGGTGACCGCCACGAAATACTCATAGGTCCGCGACTGGCCATTGGCGGCCGGTCCGCGGCCGAAACCCATGTCGAGTTCCAAATTCGCCAGGATCGGGCGTTCGCCATAATAGCTGCACAGGGAGCGCACGGCGAGAATCTCGCCGGTGAAGCCGACATTCTCGTACGCCACTTCGCCATCAATCTCGACCAGGCGGTGCGCGTCGTACAGCGACAGGGCTGACGGGCACGGTCCCGCATTCGGTTCCGGCGACTCCAGAACACTGGACACCGACTGGCAACCGGAAAGCAGACCCGCAGCGAAGGCGAGAGCGGCGAAAGAACGCACGGAACTGGAAAACATTGTGCACTACCTGTCCTGGGAACGGACCCCGCCACTGGATAGCGGCCGGGCACTTTGTTAGGACGGTCATACGATGCGTGTGCGGCTTCCGCAACGTCATCGCTGAAGGAGATTCCGCGAGCATGTCTTCGACCCGCCCCCAACTGACAATCCGGCTCGCCGCGCCACGCGGCTTCTGCGCCGGTGTGGACCGCGCCATCCAGATCGTGGAGCGGGCCCTGGAGCGTTTCGGTGCGCCGGTCTATGTGCGCCATGAAATCGTGCACAACCGCCATGTCGTGGAACGCCTGGAAGCGATGGGGGCGGTCTTCGTGGAAGAACTGGACCAGTGCCCGGATGACCGGCCGGTCGTGTTTTCCGCCCATGGCGTGCCCAAACAGGTGCCCGCCGAAGCCGAACGCCGCAACATGATCTATGTCGATGCCACCTGTCCGCTGGTGTCCAAGGTCCATGTCGAGGCCCAGCGCCACGAAGACAATGGCGATGAAATCCTTCTGATCGGCCATGCCGGCCACCCGGAAGTGATCGGCACGATGGGGCAATTGCCCGACGGCACGATGACGCTGATCGAGACGATCGATGACGCGGAAACCTTCCAGCCCAAGGATCCCGACCGCCTCGCCTTCGTGACACAGACCACCCTGTCCGTGGACGACACGTCGGCCATTGTCGATGTCCTGCAGGCGCGCTTTCCCAATATGAAAGCCCCTCACAAGGAAGACATTTGTTACGCGACCACCAATCGCCAGGCCGCCGTGAAGGCACTGGCTCCACATTGCGACATCGTCTTCGTGATCGGGGCGCCCAATTCATCCAACTCGGTCCGGCTGGTGGAGGTCGCCCTGCGCGCCGGCGCGCCGCGGGCCCAGCTGGTGTCCTGCGCGGCGGATGTCGACTGGGACTCGCTCGGCGATGTCAGCTCTGTCGGCGTCACGGCCGGTGCTTCAGCCCCGGAAGATCTCGTCCAGGGCGTGATCGAGGCCTTCGAGGCGCGGTTCGACGTCACGCAGGAAGATGTCCGGGTGACCGAGGAAGACATCGTGTTTAAGCTTCCCCGCGCCGTCGCCTGAGACCGGACTGTTCCGGGTCGGACGGCCGAGTGAGGCAGGATGGCCAAAGCGCAAAACAAGACCCAGCCGACGACGGTGTCTCCGGACGATTACATCGCCGGGATCGATCATCCCGTACGCCGTGAGGATGCCGCGGTCCTGCTGGACCTGATGCGCCGCATCACCGGCTGGGACGCGCGCATGTGGGGGCCGTCCATCGTCGGTTTCGGCCAGTATCACTACACCTATGAGAGTGGTCGCGAAGGCGATTTCATGCGCACCGGGTTTTCCGCGCGCAAGGCCAATCTCGTGGTCTACATCCTGCCCGGCTACACGGATTTCAGCGAGATACTGACCCGCCTGGGCAAGCACAAGCTGGGCAAATCCTGTCTCTACATCAACAAGCTGACCGATGTGGACTTGGCCGTGCTGGAAGAACTGATCCGAGCCGGACTGGCCGACATGGCCGAAAAATATCCCGAAGGTGCCTGATGTCCCCCTCCCCCAAATCCGTGGTCGATACCTGGGTGAAGGCCTTCAATGCCGCCGATGTGGACGCGCTCGCCGCGCTCTATCACCCCGATGCCGTCAATCATCAAACGGCCTACGCGCCGCTGGAAGGCCGCGACAATATCCGCCGCCTGTTCGAGACGGAGTTCGCCCGTGCGACCATGGTCTGCAATGTCGAGAACCTGTTCGAGGACGGGGATTGGGCGATCCTGGAATGGACCGATCCGAACGGACTGCGCGGATGTGGGTTCTTTCATGTCGTCGACGGACTGATCCGGCTACAACGCGGCTACTTTGACCGGCTGACCTTCTACAAGGCCCAGAACATCCCCTTGGACGACATTATCGCGTGACCCAGATCATCATTCATACCGACGGCGCCTGTTCGGGAAATCCCGGACCGGGCGGATGGGGCGCCATTCTGGAGTGGAATGGCCACCGCAAGGAACTCAAGGGCGGCGAGCCGGAAACCACCAATAACCGCATGGAAATGATGGCCGCGATCAAGGCGCTCGAAGCGCTGAAACGGTCGGACAAGGACATCATCCTGATCACCGACAGCGTCTATCTGCGCGACGGCATCACCAAGTGGATTCATGGCTGGAAGAAGCGCGGCTGGAAAACCGCCGACAAGAAGCCGGTCAAGAATGTCGATCTCTGGCAGCATCTGGACGAACTGGTCCGCCAGCACTCGATCGAGTGGCGCTGGGTGAAGGGCCATGCCGGCGACCCCGGCAATGAGCGGGCCGATGAACTGGCCCGCGAAGGGCTTGCCGAAGCGCGCTAGGCGCGTTTGCGCTCGTCCAGGGCCGAGTCCAGCGCCGACTGCACCGCTGCCAGATCGAGCGGCTTGGCCAGATAGCCTGTGGCCCCCATTTCCAGATAGCGTTCCCGCGCACCCGCCGTGGCATCCGCCGTCACGGCATAGATCGGCAGGTCCGCATAGGGTTTCCGGCTGTCGCGGATGACGGCGATGGCGTCTTCACCGGACATGACCGGCATCTGGATGTCCATGAAGACCGCATCGAAATGGGCCGCCTCCAGGGTGTCCAGGGCCTCCTGCCCGTTGGAGGCCATTTCAACCTCATAGCCGGCCTTGCTGACCAGCGCTGCGGCGACCATGCGATTGGTCTCGACATCGTCCACCACCAGGACACGGCCGCCCCGCGATGGTGCCGGCAGGCTGGCCGGGACGGTCTCACCCTCACCGGCCGACAGGGAATCGGTTTCCGGCAGGGGAAGCTCGAACCAGAAACAGGCACCGGAGCCCGGTTCGCTCTCGACGCCGATCCGCCCGCCGCACCGCTCCACGATCTCGCGGCAGATGGTCAGCCCCAGACCGGTTCCGCCATGCCGGCGCGTGGCGGAATTGTCCACTTGGGCAAACCGGTCGAAAACCTGCTTCTGGCGATCTTGCGGAATACCAGGCCCCGTGTCGATGACCTCGAAGCGGATCTGCTCGCCCGCGGCCGGATTCACGCGGACACGGACCGAACCGCTATCGGTGAACTTCGCCGCATTGCCGATCATGTTGATCAGGACCTGGCGTATACGCTTGCTGTCTCCGAGCACCAGGGGCGGCAGACCCCGGTCCAGCTCCAGCGCAAGCGCCAGCCCCTTGCCCTCGGCGATCGGGCGGACGACTTCGGCGGCACCACTGACCAGGTCGAACAGGTCAAACGCCTCGCTCTCGAAAACCGTCATGCCGGACTCGATCTTGGAAATGTCCAGCACGTCCTCGATCAGATCGAGCAGCGCCCGGCCGGAGGCCTGGAGCGTTTCGACATAATGGGATTGCTTGGCGTCCAGCCCGGTCATTTTCAGGATCTGCGCCATGCCCAGAACCCCGTTGAGCGGAGTGCGGATCTCATGGCTCATATTCGCCAGGAACTGGGATTTGGCGGCATTGGCCGCCTCGGCCTCGGCCCGGCGCCGGTCCAGCTCGACCTGGGTCAGCACATCCTGGGAAATATCGATATTGACGCCCGACACGACGGTCGTCCCGTCCAGCCGCTCGCGGAACACACCGTGGGAGCGCACATGCCGGATTTCACCGTCCGGACGGACAATCCGGTATTCGGACCGGTATTCCGATCGCTCCTTCAGGGCGGCCGTCACCAGATCGGCCACAGCCTCGCGATCATCGGGATGGACACCATCACGCCAGACATCGAGCGAGTCGGAGGTCTGACTTCCCTCCTGGCCGAACAGGCGCATGGAGCCCTCATCCCACCAGTGTTTGTGGGTGTCCAGATTATACTCCCACGCCCCGACACCCGAGGCATTCATGGCCACGCCCAGACGCGTGGACAGGGCCGCCATCTGCTCCTCGCGCAGCTTGCGCTCTGAAATATCTTCCAACGACCCCAAAAGCTTGTGGGGACGCCCGTGCCGGAACACCGTCTTCCCGACGGCGCGGACCCAGCTTGTACGACCGGTTCGCGTCTTGATCGGAAGCTCCAGATCCCAGGTGGTCTGACGCCCGACGGACCGCTTGATGTGGCGAAGGAGCCGGACATAGACCGACGGTTCGAAGAAGGCCGCCGCTTCCTCAGCCGTCGGCAGGAAGTCTTCGGACACGCCGAAGATACGGCGCGTGATCGCGTCCCATTCAAGCGTGTCACTGCGGAAACTGTATTCCCAGCTGCCGATCCCGCCGAGTTCGGTCACCGCCTCCAGGCGGGCCCGGACGCGCTCTTCGGCTTCGATGAGTGCCATGCGCTCGCTGATATCCTCGGCCGAACCGGCCATTCGGATTGGGACACCGTCGGCGTCATATTGCGTATGCCCGCGCACGAAGAGGTGGATGAAGTGGCCGTCCCCGTGGCGATAGCGATAGGACATCTCGAAGGGCGTGCCATTCGTCCAGGCCCGGTTGAGACCGATTTCCACCCGGTCGCGGTCATTTTCATGAACCCGGCTGAGCAGCAATTCGACACCATTCTCGGCATACTTGCCACGCGCATCGCCTTCGCTGGTCTGCGCACCCAGAATGTCCAGCAACCGGTCAGAGGTGAACAGCGTGCCGGCCGCGAGGTCGATTTCCCAGATGCCGGCGGAAACCCCGCTCAAGGCCAGTTGGAAACGGCGCTCGGACCGTGCCAGACGCTGCTGGACTTCCGACCGCGCCTGGGCAGCCCGCTGGGCATGATTGAGATCACCGATGACCTGCAAGAGAGGCGCACAGGAATCGAGCAATCGGTCGCTGAAGCCGCCCTCGCGATTGGCCAGTGACACCATGGCGACAACCTCTCCGAGGCAACGCACCGGGATGCCGGCGAAATTGTCGACGAATTCCCCGTTCGGCATGGGCCGGGCCAGCGGGTTGGTCGCGGGCGAATTGCAGAAAATACGCTGATTGTTCAAGGCCGCATATCCGGCCAAGGACCCATCGCCCCGGAATTCGAGAGACTCATCGGGATTGAAACCGTAGGACTCGTAGCTCCGTTCGGCTTCGGCATTTTCCGCAAACAGTGCGGCCCGCACCAATCGGCCCTGCTCGTCATCGCGGACCTCACCGATGAAGCCCATGCCGGCACCGGTGATGCCCAGCAAAAGCCCGAGCAGGCGATTGAACGCCGTGTCCATCAGGTCCGGGTCGGTCAGGTAGTCGCCATGCTCCCAGGCGATCTCGTCCAGGATGGCGTTCGCGGCACGGCCCTGGGCTATCGCGAAGTCGGACGCGATCCGGTCTTCCACCAGGCGAACGATCTGCTGCAGCTGGTCTTTGCTGCCTTCCTGGAGCGTCAGGGGGGCCGGGTCCATGACACACAATGTGCCGATCGGTTCACCACCGGGTTCCCGGATGGGCAGCCCGGCATAACCGCGAATATGCGGATCACCCGTGACCAGGGGACTGGATGCGAAGCGCCTGTCCTCGCGGGCATCCGCCACGCTGAACAGGCCGTCCTGCTCGAGCACATGCGGGCAGATGGCCCCGTCCCGGGGCGTTTCACGGAAGGCCAGACCGGATCGTGCCTTGAACCATTGCCGGTCTTCATCGACGAGAGAGATCGCCGCCATCGATGCGCCGGTGACCGCAGCGGCCAATTCGACCAGTGCGTCAAAGCCGGCATCGACTTCAGTATCCAGCAAATCCAAACGCCGAAGGGCGCCGATCCGTTTGTCTTCGCGAAAACTCGTCATTCGCGCTCCCGGTGACGTAGACGTCTTAGGTGTCCGTGTTTCTCGAGTGCAAGTATGCACAAATGCAATTACTTCCCTCTAAACGCGCCGGTATCATCACGCATCCAGACGGGCGCAAAAAAAGAGCTGCACCCGAATGGGCGCAGCTCTTCTATTCAGCCGGACCCCGACAGGGTCGGACGGCCTAGTTGGACAGGCGGAATTCCAGCTCGCGCGAGTGACCATCGGTCTGGTCCGCAGCCGGGGCATAGCGCCAGCTCTCGATGGCGGCCAGGGCGGCGCGATCGAATACGCCAGCCGGATCAGCTTCAACAACGCGGGCATTCACGACTTCACCGGTCGCGGCGATCGAGTATTCGACACGCACCGTGCCCTCAATGCCGCGGCGTTCGGCGCCACGCGGATATTCCGGGGCGATCAGCTCGACGGCTTCACGGTCCGGCGTGGTGAGAGCGGCGGCCGGAGCCGTCAGGGCAGCCGGTGCCAGGATAGCGGAGAAGACGAGGGCAGAGACGAATTGTTTTTTCATGACGCTCACTTGAGGTTGGAATGCAAAAGCGAGCGCGTATCTAGACCCGGCATATTTCCAGCTGGCTTCCAGATTTCGTAAAATACGACCTATCACTGTCATTAGATATGCAGGGGCCGGACAGGACCGGCGAAGACGGACCCGCCCTGCGGGGCCGGTCCGTCCCAAGTATCGTCAGGCAACGACCAGAACCACGCCCTTGACCGCTTTCACGGTGCAGGTCTGGCCACTGGCGACATCGCTGCCGTCTTCGCTTTCCGCCGCCCATTCCGTATCGCCATAGCGAACCCGGCCGCGACCGGAGGCAAAATCGGCGACCACGGTGACGCGTTCCCCGATCATGCGCGAGGAGCGGTCATTGAGCCCACTATCGGCACCCAGCTTCAGCGCCGGACGGACCCAGCGATCCCCGATCCACAACAAGGGCAGGGTCAGCACGGCGAACACGCCGAGCTGGACCGGCCAGCTGATGCCGAACATCTCCATCGCGACAAAGCCGGTCAGGAAGGCCGCTGCCGCCGGCCAGAGCAGATAGCTCGTCCCGGTGAGAACTTCGGCGATCAGGATGAGTCCGGCGATCGCCCACCAGGCCCACATATTCATGCGGCCGAAAATGTCAGAGAGAATATCCATCACTTATCTCCTTGCGATGCACAGAGCCCTAGGACTTGTTGCGGGTGGCCTCACTGACGGCGTCATGGGCGGCCTTGCCCAGTTCGCCGACACCGGTGATCGTTCCGATGATGTTCGAGAATTCGGCCGGGATGATCACGGTCCGCTGCTGCTCGCTGGTCGCCAGCTTGCCGAAGGCTTCGACATATTTCTGGCCCAGGAAGTAGTTGATCGCCGACACGTCACCCTTGGCGATGGCATCGGACACCATCTGGGTCGCCTTGGCCTCGGCCTCGGCTTCGCGTTCGCGGGCTTCTGCGTCCAGGAAGGCACTTTCCTTGCGGCCTTCGGCCTCGCGGATGGCGGCTTCCTTTTCACCCTCGGCGCGCAGGATGGCCGACTGTTTGGAACCTTCCGCTTCGAGGATCTCGGCCCGCTTCAGGCGTTCCGCCTTCATCTGGCGCGCCATGGCTTCGGTGATGTCCACCGGCGGGGACAGGTCGCGGATCTCGATCCGGGTCACCTTCACGCCCCAGGGATTGGTCGCGGCATCGATGACGCCCAGAAGGCGGGCATTGATCTCGTCACGCTTGGACAGGGTTTCATCCAGGTCCATGGCACCGATCACGGTCCGCACATTGGTCAGGGCCAGATTGATGATGGCGAATTCCAGATTGTCGACCTCATAGGCCGCGCGCGGCGCATCCAGCACCTGGATGAAGACCACGGCGTCGACCGACACGGTCGCATTATCCCGTGTGATGACGTCCTGGTTGGGCACGTCGAGCACGCGCTCGCGCATGTTCATCTTGTAGCCGACGCTGTCGACGAAAGGCGTCAGGAAGTGAAGCCCCGGCTTGAGGGTCCGCGTGAAGCGCCCGAAGCGCTCGACCGTGAATTCCCGCCCCTGGGGTACCGTTTTAACCACAGACGCAATGATGAACAGCGCCAGCAGGAAGAGGACACCAATCCCGATCAATCCAAAGTCCATGCGAACCCTCCTTTTCGTTTTTGTTGGGTCCGGGAGCCCGCAGGCTCCCGGGACAGGATCCGGGTCAGAGCTGACCCAGAATATGGTCGGCGGACGACACCTTGAACTCGCCCGGGGCCTCAACATTGAGTTCCGAGACGACGCCGTCCTTGACGATCATGGAGAAGCGCTGGGAGCGCGTGCCCATGCCGAAACCGGTTCCGTCCATCACCAGGCCGATCGCCTGGGCGAAATCGCCATTGCCGTCGGCCAGCATGACGACATCATCGCCGGCATTCTGGGACTTGCCCCAGGCATCCATCACGAAGACATCGTTGACGGAGACGCAGGCGATCGTGTCCACGCCCTTGGCCTTGATCTCGTCGGCCTTCTCGACAAAGCCCGGCAGGTGCTTGGCCGAGCAGGTCGGCGTGAAGGCGCCCGGAACGGCAAACAGGGCGACAGTCTTGCCCTTGAACACGTCATCCGTGCTCACCTTGTTCGGCCCGTCGGCCGTCATCGTCATGAATGTGGCCTCGGGAAGGCGGTCACCAACCGAAAGGGTCATCTGTTTTCTCCTCCAATGGATTTGATCGTAAGACTACACGGCAAGATAGCGGGAAGATGGCTGGACGCATCCCCTGTTTGGGGCGAACATGCATCTTATGCAGTCCGACAGCCCCAAAGATGTGGATGACAGCTTCCTGGCCGGCAAACTTCTCGTGGCCACCCCCAGCATTGGCGATCCCCGCTTCGACCGCTCGGTGATCCTGATGTGCGATCATTCCGCCGAACACGCAATGGGAATCGTCCTCAACAAGCCGATTGACGGCCTGAACCTGCCTGAATTGCTGGAACAGCTGGAAATCGACGGCGCGCAGGATGCCGCGGACCTGCCGGTCCTGCTGGGCGGACCGGTCGACCGGGACCGGGGCTTTGTCGTCCATACCCCCGATTTCAACACGGCGGAGTCCACCCTGCCCATCGGGCCGGGGCTCTGCCTGACGGCAACGAAGGATGTGCTGGAGGCCATCGCCTCGCCCCGCCCGCCGCGGCACAGCCTGGTCGCGCTGGGCTATGCCGGCTGGGGTGGCGGGCAATTGGAAGACGAACTGGCCGCCAATGCCTGGCTCGTCACCGATCCGGAACCGGGCCTGATTTTCGACACGCTGAACAGTGCGAAATGGGAACGAGCCCTTGACCAGCTGGGCGTAACACCGGAACACCTGTCGGTTCTTGCCGGTCACGCCTGACCGGACCGACATCCCGCCTCCCGAAGACCCACACGAAAACCAAGGTCCTCCCATGCCCGCACACATCATGGACAGCGGCGAATTCGCCGGCTGGAAACATTGGCCCGAAGACCCGTTCGAACTGGCTGCCGGCCCCTTCTACATGACCGAGACGGATGAGGGCGTAGTCTGCGCCTTCCGCGTCCAGCCCCACCAGGTCAACGGGATGGATTCGGTCCATGGCGGCTGTTTCATGACGTTTGCGGATTTCTGCCTGTTCGGCTTCGCCCAGGAAGCGCTGGGCGATTCCTATGGCGTCACCGTCAGCATGAACACGGAATTCATCGCCGGGGCCCGGATCGGCCAGCGGGTGGAAGCGCGCGGTGAGGTCCTGCGGGCCGGCGGCTCGCTGATCTTCGTGCGCGGCGTGGTGACGTGTGAGGGCGAGACCTGCCTGAACTTCTCCGGCACGATCAAGCGCCTGCGCAATCGCTAGCCGGCGGGCGCCGCGAAACGTCCTGCAATGCCATTGCGAATGGCCTGACCGGCGGCTTCCGGCGACAGCGCCCCGGCATAGCGGAAGCCCTGGGCGAAATGGCAGCCCATTTCCGCCAGGCGTTGCGCGGCCTCATCGGTCTCCACGCCTTCGGCAACGACTTTCATGCCGAAATGGGTCGCCAGCTGGATGACCGATTTCACCACGGTTCCGGCGCTTTCATCGGCCGTCATGGCGCGGATGAAATAGCGGTCGATCTTGACGATGTCGAAGGGCAGCATGTCGAGCCGCGCCAGCGAGGAATAGCCGGTGCCGAAATCATCGAGGGCCAGGGCAATACCGGCCTCGGACAGGCGGGCCATCGAAGCGGCCGCCCGTTCCGGATCGCGCATGATCTCAGTCTCGGCAATCTCCAGCTTGAACTGGCCGGCCGGCAGTTTGGCGGCCTGGACCCGCTGGATCAGCGCGTCGCAGAAAGCCGGATCGATCAGCTCGCTGACATTGGCATTGGCCGACACGAAGACATTCGCGGCCGGCGCATGGGCGGTGCGCCAGGCCGACAGCTCGGTCACGGCATGTTCGCGGACACAGTCTGATATCCGCTCGAGCAGATCCAGATCATCCGCCATGTCGAGGAAGTCATCCGGTCCGATCACGCCCAGTTCGGGCCGGTCCCAGCGGGCCAGGGCTTCAAAGCCGGCCAGGGCGCCGGTGTCCAGGGCGATGATGGGTTGGAACCAGGCCAGCACATCCCCGTTGGACACACCCTGGGCCAGCGCGTGTTCCTCGCTGATCCGGTCGGCATGCATGGCACTGGAGCCGGCCGGCGTCATCAGACCCTCAATGCGGGTCTCACTGACACGCTGGCCCAGCAGGCGGACATAGGAGAGGCGTCCCTCTTCGCCGATCAGCCGGATGCGCAGATCAATGCGGGCCGTGCCGAGCGCGCGGTCCAGCCGGGCCTGGTCGGCGGGCCCCAGACGGGCCAGGAAACCGTCCCAGTCCAGCCGGGTGTCGGAAAAACCGAAAGCGCGGGCATCGCCGGTCAGCACCAAGGCATCGGCGACAGCATCATAGGCAAAGGCGACAGCCCCCGCGGCCCGGACACCGGCTTCGTAATCGGCCTGGGTCATAGGCGCGGATCAGTGGAGATCATGGCGTAGCGCTCATGGTCGCGCCATTCGCCGGCGATATTGAGATAGGAGCGCGACAGGCCCTCATGGCTGAAGCCAACGCCCTCCAGCAGCGTCCGGGACGCCATGTTGTTCGGCTGGCAGGCGGCTTCGATCCGGTGCAGGCGCAGCTCGTCGAAGGCAAAGGCGACAACCCGGCGGACCGCCGCGCGGGTGAAGCCCTTGCGGACATAGGGCGTGCCGATCCAGTAGCCGATATCGGCGCTTTGCAGCACGCCGCGCCGGACATTGTTGAGATTGCACGCGCCCAGAAGAACATCATCCCGCAGGCGCGTCACGAAGAAGGGATAGCCGGTGCCGGCATTGCGGTCGGCGTCATAGCGCTCGATACGGCGGCGGAAGGCGCCCTTGGACAATTCATCGGCTGTCCAGGCCGGTTCCCAGGGCTCGGTGTGGGCACGCGACGCACTGCGCAGCTTGGCCCAGGCCTCGTAATCCTCGATCCGGGGCGCGCGCAAACGCACCCCCTGCCCCGTCAGGGTCTCGTCCCAAGCGGTTTCGCGCCAGACTGCCACCGATTCAACACTCCTGTCCGGGCGGCTTCGAGGCCACCTTCTCTACATCATTCAGAACGGTTTGACCCGCCCAGTTTCAATCGTCCCTGACCGATGTGAAGGGCCAGGTAGACACCGATCAGTGCCAGAGCCAGCCCGTACCAGGTCAGCGCATAGCCGAAATGGCGCGAGGGCGGTGTCTGGGACAGAACCGCCGGCAATCCATTGTCCGCCACAGCCCAGACATCCAGCACCCGGTCCGGGTCGACATCGAGTGCCTGCGCCATCGCGGCCGTATCGAACTGATACCACTGATTGGTTTCCGGATCGTTTGACGCGCTGAACAGGCCGGGTGCGGGAAGGGGCTCCAGCCGCCAGGCCTGGGGCGCCACCCGGTCCTGCCCTTGGAACGGCTCGAAAGCCGTCTCCACCAGAAGCAGGTGCGGGGCGCCCTGCCCGCCACAGGCCGGGACCGAGATCACGCCCAGGCGGACCCAGCCAGCCTGTTCTCGAAGCGTGTAGTAGCGCAGCGTGTCGCCGGACAGCGGCATGGGCGCTTCAATGCGAGGAGAAAAGCCGGCCCCACCCCGGCCGCAGACAGCCGCGGGAAAGCCGGAAATGGTGGACCGGGTCTCGAAGGCGGCAATGCGGTCCGCTTTCCAGTTCATCCGCGCCACCTGCCATTGGCCGAGCCAAAGCAGCAGGGCCAGCGCCGGAACAGCGAAGACGGTGAGCCAGAGATGCGGTCTGAAGCGCAAGATGACGTCCTTCGGGGCGCTGACGCCTAGTCGTCCAAGCGGGCTTCCTGGGCGTCGTGGCGGTATTGCAGGGCGAAGAGCAGGCCCTTGATGGGTCGCAGGAAAGCGATCGAGGCCAGCGGAATGAAAGGCAGCTGGACCAGCATGTGTCCCCACCAGGGCGGGCGGAAGGCCACTTCCATCAGCAGGTAGAGCACGACTGCCAGAAATCCGACGATGAAGAGGACGAAGACCGAGGCCCCGTCGCCGACATCGGCGGATTCAAAATCGGCGCCGCACACATCACAGCGCGGCGCCAATTTGAGAAGTCCGTCGAACATGGCGCCCTCTCCGCAAGCCGGGCAGCGTCCGTTGACGCCGGCCTGGAAGGGAGAGGGTTTGTCCATGACAGCGTCCGCCTAGCCGAAGACGACGTAGACGAAGGCGAACAGGAAGAGCCAGACCACGTCCACGAAGTGCCAGTACCAGGCAGCGGCTTCGAGACCGAAATGCTTCTCCGGC
The DNA here is from genome assembly GCF_005871165.1 of Maricaulis alexandrii. Taxonomy (GTDB): domain Bacteria; phylum Pseudomonadota; class Alphaproteobacteria; order Caulobacterales; family Maricaulaceae; genus Maricaulis; species Maricaulis alexandrii. The sequence continues at coordinate 521,726 of NZ_SWKP01000006.1, forward strand.
GTGAATTGGCCCGCCAGAAGACGGAACAGGCAGACGGCCAGGAAGATCGTCCCGATCACGACGTGGGCGCCGTGGAAACCGGTCGCCATGAAGAAGGCCGAACCATAGAGGTTGCCGCCATCCGCCATGGAGAAGGCGAAATGGGCTTCGCTGTATTCATAGACCTGCAGCGCCGTGAAGCAGACACCCAGGATGACCGTGAAGATGAGGCCCAGCTTGGCGCCCTGGCGATCACCGTGCTGCAGCGCGTGGTGCGCCCAGGTCACCGTGGTGCCGGACAGCAGCAGGATCAGCGTGTTCATCAGCGGGATGTGCCAGGGGTCGAAAGTCTCGACGCCGGCCGGCGGGAAGGTTGCGAGCGCCGGATCCAAGCGGACGTCCGGGAAAATCGCGTATTCGAAGAACACCCAGAACCAGGCCACGAAGAACATGACTTCCGACGCGATGAACATGATCATGCCATAGCGCAGGTGGATATCGACAACCGGCGTATGGTCACCGGCGCGCGATTCCTTGATCACATCGCCCCACCAACCGATCATCGTGTAGAGCACGACCGCAAAGCCGAGGATCAGGCCACCCCAGGAACCGTCGCCATACATGAAGGCCAGCGGGTGATCAGACCCGACGAGACCCTTCATATTGCCCACGGCACCGACGGCCAGAAGGAACGCACCGAGCGAGCCGACGAACGGCCAGGGGCTCGGGTCTACAAGGTGGTAGTCGTGCTTAGCGGCATGCCCAGCCATCGCGAATCTCCTGCGATATCAATCAGCCCTTTGCGCCCTGATACAGGGTGGGCTCAAAAGGTTCAATGCTAAGGCGCGGCGTCGGTTGATGCCGCATCCCCCTCGGATTCAAAAAACGTATAGGACAGCGTCATGGTATGGACGTCGTCCAGTCGGCGCTCCTCGTCAATCAGCGGATCGACGAAGAAGAGAACCGGCATTTCCACACTCTCGCCGGGCTGCAGGGTCTGCTCGGTGAAGCAGAAGCATTCCAGCTTGGAAAAATAGGAGGCGGCCTTGAAAGGCGCCACGTTGAAGGTTGCCACACCCGTGATCGGGCGGTCGGTCGTATTGGTCGCCGTGTAATAGGCCAGCGCCGTTTCGCCGACGCGCACCGTCATGGAGCGCTGGACCGGACGGAAGTCCCAGCCCAGGTGACGGTTCACATTCGCGTCGAACAGGACGGTCATCTCGCGATCGAGAATGACACCGGCCTCGCCCGTGGCGACGGTGGTCGTGCCACCATAGCCGGTCACGGCGCAGAACAGATTGTACAGCGGCACAGCGGCATAGGCTGCACCAACCATCGTCGCAGCTGTCGCCCCGGCCATCAGCGCCACACGGGTGTTCTTGTTCTTCGGCAGTCGGATCATGCAGCTCACACTAGCATCAGCAGGGGGCCATACCTACCCGCTCGGCCATGACTTTCAAGTACCTCATACCGCTCTAAATTGACGCAGGCGGTGAGGCAGGCGGACGACGGCGGACAAAGGCCTCCACCAGGACCGCAACGAACAGGATCAGGCTGAGCAGAATCAGCGTGAAACCGATACTGGAGACCTGATTCCAGACTTCGAAAGTGTCTGGATAATCGACATAGCGCGACGGCATGCCCTGTGCGCTGAGCGCGACTGTCGGCAGGACCGCCAAAACGCAGCCCGCGAGAAAAAGAACGGCCTGCCCCATGGCAAGTTTCTGGCTATAGCCCATGCCGAAAATGCGTTCGAACACCGCAAAACCGATCCCGAACACGGCAATCACCCATCCCAGCGCCACAACATATTGGACTTGGGCATGGACGTAGTAGGTGTCGTGCAAAGCCTGATCGACTCCAACCGATGAGAGGGCCCAGGACGAGATCACGCCATAAACAAGACACAGGAACAGTCCCGCCGCCCACAGGATCGGAACCGGCCGCCGCGGTCTCGTCAGAGCCTTGCGGATGCCGGAAACAATCGCGCTCAGCACCGGCCAGGCGATCAATCCGTACAAGACCAGCAGGGTGATTTTCTGAAGGGGAAGCCAGCCGATCCCCTCTCCAGACCGGTAGATGTTCATCCCGACGGCCCAACTCGCGACCAGAAGCAGAGCCACGCCCGGAACAACCAGCCAGGCTTGGATCGGCCAACGCAGTCGAATGCCCCGACGCAGCCACAGCACGGCACCCGTCAGCAGCACGAAGCCGAGGACCGAGACCTCCCACTGTCCCAGCCACCAAAGCGCATTCTGCAACCAGAACGGATCCCTCCCGCCCGACGGGTCAAAAAAAGCGCCTCCGCTTCGACGAACCGACATGTAGAGATGTTGCTGACTGCCGATATAAAACCGATGTAAGAGCCAGCCCAATGATGACAGGGCGATCGCGAAGACCGGGATTTGCAACACGGCCTGCCCGCGATAACCGGCGCGGCGCGCCAGAACAGCCAGCCATACCCCGAACGCACCGAAAACCAGCATCCAGGTCAAGCCGTGTCCGGCCGCAGACCAGAAGGAGGACAGCCAGTCAGGGCCGCAATCGACCCGTTCGGAGCGAAAATCGAGGGGTGGATATAGCGCCCAGCCATCACCGAAGCCGGTCTCCCGGCCGGACGCAGCAAGACAGGTACGAAGGTCGAAGCTTGCGGTCACGGACATTCTCCCATGGCATCAAGCTTCGTCAGCCGGGTCTAGCCCGCCGCGATGTTCTGGCTGAGGCGGACAACCGTGATCAGAAACACGGCGACCATGAAGGCCACCAGGCTCAGCGCGATGTAGACATTGCGCTTCTTGCGGGCCGCCGTCTGCTCGGGGGTCAGCGCGACCTGGTCACCGGTGGGGCGGCCTTCGCGGTGGTAGAATCCGAAATTGTCGGCGCGGTCCTTCGCGGCCTGCTCGTCTTCGGTCAGGGGTTTGGTTTCGTCGGTCATCCAGTCACTCCGGGAATCGCGAGGAAAGCACCAAATCCGTGCTCCGCAATCAATGCGGCAAAAAGCGCAGCCAGATAGCCGATGGAAAAAGCGAACAGGTCACGGGCGGCCTTGTCGCCGGCGCGGACCGCATAGAGCGCGCCCTCTTCGGCGGACCCGGCTTCACCGGCGCGGGAGTTGAAGACGCGCCAGGCCAGGAGCAGGAAGAGCGCGCCACCACCCAGCGAGGTGAGCGCATAGACGACACCGCCCAGCCCCGTCAGGACAGGCGCCCCGGCGAACACGACCAGGACCAGCGAATAGAGCAGGATCTGCAGACGGGTGGACTTGGCGCCCTTGGCGACCGGCATCATCGGGATGCCGGCGGCGGCGTAGTCGCCCGACTTGTAGAGAGCCAGCGCCCAGGAGTGCGGCGGCGTCCACAGGAAGATGATCATGAAGAGGATGACGGCATCCAGCGAGATCTCGCCGGTCGCGGCCACCCAGCCGATCATCGGCGGGAAGGCGCCGGCGGCACCCCCGATGACGATGTTCTGCGGCGTCCGGCGCTTGAGATACATCGTGTAGATGACGGCGTAGAAGAAGATGGAAAACGCCAGCAGGCCGGCGGCCAGATAGTTCGACGCCAGGGCCATCAACAGGACCGACAGGACCGAAGCCACGATCCCGAATCCATAGGCATTGCTGACAGAAACCGCACCGCGCGGCACCGGACGCTTTTGCGTCCGCTTCATCGTGGCGTCGATATCCGCATCATAGGCCATGTTGAGCGCGCCGGCAGCCCCGGCCCCCACGGCCAGGCACAGGATCGACATCGCGGCCAGGAAAGGATCAGCGTCGACGGGCGCAGCGACCAGACCGGCGAAGGCGGTGAAGACGACCAGCGTCATCACCCGCGGCTTCATCAGGTCAAAAAAGTCGCGGGGCGAGGCTGTCGAAACAGCCTCGCCCTCTGCGCGATTGACGCTGGATTTGGTCAGCGTATCCAACGATCTACCTTATTTGATCTTCGGCAGCTCGCTGAACTGGTGGAAGGGCGGCGGAGAGGACAGGGTCCACTCGAGCGTCGTCGCCCCTTCACCCCACGGATTGGCATCGGCTTTCCGGCGGCGAACGATCGCGTCGATCAGCACCAGGAAGAAGAAGGCCATACCGATCAGCATGATCACATAACCCCAGGAGGACACCATGTTCCAGAAGGCGTGACCGTCCGCATAGTCAACATAGCGGCGCGGCATGCCCTGCAGGCCCAGGAAGTGCTGCGGGAAGAAGATCACGTTGGCACCGACGAAGAAGAACAGGAACTGCAGCCGTGCGAACAGCGAGTTGTACTTCACGCCGAAGATCTTCTCGAACCAGTAGTACCAGCCAGCGAAGATGGCGAAGACGGCACCCAGCGACAGCACATAGTGGAAGTGCGCCACCACGTAATAGGTGTCGTGCAGGGCCTGGTCGACGCCGGCATTAGCCAGCACCACGCCCGTCACACCGCCGACGGTGAACAGGAAGATGAAGCCGATCGCCCACATCATCGGGGTGCGGAACTCGATCGAGCCGCCCCACATCGTCGCGATCCAGGAGAAGATCTTGATGCCTGTGGGCACCGCGATGACCATGGTGGCCGCCACGAAATAGGCCTTCAGATCAACCGGCATGCCGACCGTGTACATGTGGTGCGCCCACACGATGAAGCCGATGAAGCCGATCGCGACCATGGCGTAGGCCATCCCGAGATAGCCGAAGATCGGCTTGCGCGAGAAGGTCGACACGATGTGCGAGATGATGCCGAAGCCCGGCAGGATGAGGATGTAGACTTCCGGGTGACCGAAGAACCAGAACAGGTGCTGGTACATCACCGGGTCGCCGCCACCTTCCGGCGCGAAGAAGGCCGTGCCGAAATTGCGGTCCGTGAGCAGCATGGTCAGCGCACCGGCCAGAACCGGCAGCGACAGCAGCAGCAGGAAGACCGTCACCAGAACCGACCAGACGAAGAGCGGCATCTTGTGAATGGTCATGCCCGGAGCGCGCATGTTGAAGATGGTGGTGATGAAGTTGATGGCACCCAGGATCGAGCTGACACCCGCAATGTGCAGGGACAGGATCAGGAGATCCATCGCCGGTCCGTTATGGCCCATGGTCGACAAGGGCGGATAGAGCACCCAGCCACCGCCGAAGCCCTGGTCCGCACCGGCCCCCGGCACGAACATCGACATGACGGCCAGGATAAAGGCGAAGGGCAGGAGCCAGAAGGAGATGTTGTTCATGCGCGGGAAGGCCATGTCCGGCGCGCCGATCATCAGCGGCACGAACCAGTTCCCGAAACCACCGATCATCGCCGGCATGACCATGAAGAAGATCATGATCAGGCCGTGCATCGTGGTGGCCACATTATAGTTGTGCTCGTTGCCCCAGAAGCCGTTGTTGAAGACCTGGAGGCCCGGCTCGGCGAGCTCCCAGCGCATCAGGCCGGACAGGCCACCACCAATGATCCCCGCGAAGATCGCGAAGAGCAGGTACATCGTACCGATGTCCTTGTGGTTGGTGGACAGGACCCAACGGCGCCAGTCCCAAATGGACGGTGTGTGATCGTCGTGCGTAGCAGCGTCAGCAGACATGGTTCAGCCCATCCCTAGTCCAGTTGCGCCAAGCGCGTTTCCCGCGCGGCGGAATATTCAGCAATCACGGCATTGGCCTCGTCCGTACCCGGACCGGCCTCGACCCAGGCATCAAACGCGTCCTGCGACACCGCATGCACTTCGATCGGCATGAAGGCGTGGCGGATACCGCACAGCTCGGAACACTGGCCGTAATAAATGCCCTCTTCCTCGACCTGGAACCAGGTCTCGTTGATACGGCCCGGAATGGCATCCATCTTGGTGCCAAAGGCCGGCATCGCCCAGTTGTGGATCACGTCGGCAGCCGTCACCTGAAGGCGCACCGTCGCCCCTGCCGGAACCACCAGCGGGTAGTCGACAGACAGGTTGCGGAGTTGGCCTTCCTGAAGGTCTTCCTCGGCCACCATGTTGGAGAAGAATTCCGGGACTTCCTGGTCCGGATACTCATAACTCCAATACCACTGGTATCCCGTTGCCTTGATGGTGAAATCCGCTTCCGGAATTTCGTCCTGGAAATACAGGAGCGGGAAGGACGGGATGGCGATCACGACCAGGATCAGGATCGGCACAGCGGTCCAGACAACCTCGAGCAGCGTGTTGTGGCTGTTCTTGGAAGGCGTCGGATTGGCCTTGCGGTTGTAGCGGATGATCACCCACAGAAGCAGGCCCATCACGAAGAGTGTGATCGGAATGATGATCCACAACAGCAGATCATGGAATTCGTGGATCCGGTTGGCGATCGGCGTAACAGCGGGCTGGAAGCCCAGATTTCCGTCGGTCGGCTGGCCGGGCGTCGCGAAGGCGCCGGTGGCGGCAGTCATCCAAGTGAGCGCAAGTGCGGTCAGGAATCGCATGGCTTCCCCATACAAGTCAGGCATTAAGGCAGGGGACCCCCTACCGATGGCGGCGGAATATAGAGCCCGTCCCCGGCCCTGTCAGGCCATCAACGGCATTTTTTGTGGCGGCTTTCACAGAAAAGCTCAGCTCTTCTTCCAACCCTCTGAATTCGTTTTGTTTTATGGAAGCCCGCAAAAATTTGATCCGCAGACTCGCTTTTGACGTGGTACCATAAAGCCGTCGAAAGTGGGGGAAAGGAGCCAGTGATGCGTCCATTCGTCTCAGTTTTGCTTCCCATTGGCCTCGGACTCGCCGGGCCCGCCCAGGCGCAGATCGTGGTGCTGGGCGAATCACCGGCGGCCCGCTGTTTCCAGCATACCGCGGCCGGCCGCTCCGACCGGAGCGCCCTCGCCGTCTGCGACCGGGCGGTGGAAACCACGACCCTGCCGCGCGGGGACCGCGCAGCCAGCTTCGTCAATCGTGGCATCCTCCTGATGCGCCGGGGCGACAGCGAAGCCGCCCTGGCCTCCTATGACACGGCCGAGCAGATGGGCCTGGACGCGCCTGCCTCACTCGCGCTCAACCGGTCCAGCGCGCTGATCCGGCTGAGCCGGTTCTCCGAAGCGATCGAACAGGCCGACCTCGTCATCCGTCTCGGCGAACACAATCTACCCGAAGCCTGGTTCAACCGCGGCGTGGCGCTGGAATTCATGGGCGAACTCGAACCCGCCTATCGCGCCTACGCCCGCGCCCTCGAATTGCGTCCGGACTGGCCTCTGGCCCAGCGCGAAGTGGACCGCTTCACCGTGCAGCGCGAAAGCTGACGCAGTCATGCGTGTTTGCGCCCGGGGGTGGCTGGACTATGTCTAGGGGAAGCCTTGAGCGGAGTGCGCCCCATGTCAGATGAACCGATCAGCCAATTCGAATTCGACGCCGATGATGTCGCGCCGGTTCTCGCCGACACGCTGGCCGGTGCCGATGATGGCGAACTCTTTCTGGAAACCGCCGTCTCAGAAGCCCTGGTCTTCGATGATGGCCGGCTGAAATCCGCCAGTTTCGACAGCAATCGCGGCTTCGGCCTGCGCTGCGTCGCGGGCGAGTCCGCCGGCTATGCGCACTCCTCCGATCCGACCCTGGCCGCCGTGAAGCGGGCTGCGGAAACCGCAGGCGCTGCCCGTCGCGGCCATAGCGGGATCCTGGCCGACGCCCCGATGGGCACCAATCGCAAGCTCTATGATGCCGTCGATCCGGTCGCGCACCCGATGTTCGACACCAAGGTGAAGCTCCTGCAGGAGATTGACGCCTATTGCCGGACCAAGGATAGCAGCGTGGTGCAGGTCTCCTGCTCGATCGCCGGCTCCAAACGCAATATTTCCATCATCCGCGCCAATGGCGACATGAAGACGGACATCCGTCCGCTGGTCCGCCTCAATGTCCAGGTGACGGTGGAGCGCGATGGCCGCCGCGAAACCGGCTCCGCCGGAGCCGGGGGCCGCGCCGAGTTCGATCGCTGGATTGCACCCGATGCCTGGAAGCCGCTGGCGGATGAGGCGCTGCGCATCGCCCGCGTCAATCTGGATGCCGTCGATGCGCCGGCCGGCGTGTTCGATGTCGTCCTGGGGCCGGGCTGGCCGGCTGTTCTGCTGCACGAAGCCGTTGGCCACGGGCTGGAAGGCGATTTCAACCGCAAGGGCACGTCCGCCTTTTCGGGCCGGATGGGCGAACAGGTCGCGGCCAAGGGTGTCACCGTCATCGATGACGGCACCATGGCCGAGCGCCGCGGTTCCCTGACGATCGATGATGAAGGCACGCCGACGGAACGCACGGTCCTGATCGAGGACGGCAAGCTGGTCGGCTATATGCAGGACCGGATGAATGCCCGCCTGATGGGTCAGAAGCCGACCGGCAATGGCCGCCGCGAGAGCTATGCCCACGCACCCATGCCGCGCATGACCAATACCTACATGCTGGCCGGCGAGCACAAGCGCGAGGAAATGATCGAAAGCCTGAAGGACGGGATCTATGCCGTGAATTTCGGCGGCGGCCAGGTCGACATCACCTCCGGCAAATTCGTCTTCCAGTGCACCGAGGCCTATCGCGTCCAGAACGGCAAGGTCGTCGCGCCGGTGAAGGGTGCCACCCTGATCGGGGACGGTCCGACCGCCCTCACCCGGGTCGACATGATCGGGGATGATTTCGAGATGGACCCCGGCGTCGGCGTCTGCGGCAAGGGCGGACAGGGCGTGCCTGTCGGCGTCGGCCAACCCAGCCTGAAAATCTCCGGCCTCACCGTCGGCGGGGCTGGCGGCTAGCTGCGCTGCACCATAACGCGGCTGTGATGCACCTTACCGATCCTTACGTTTGATAAGGGTTCGACTTGTACTACCCCACTCCGCAAGGGGCCAGGGCAGGCACAAGTGTAAGGGACATCATGCGAGGGAAAGTATTCGACGTGGTCGCAGGGGCCGCGACTTTGGCACTATTGGGTAATTCGGCCTGGGCATTCCGGGACGACGCAGGGGCTGGGCCTGCGAATACCCAACAGGAAGGCCAGGCCGGCATTGCCGTCTATGCGCCGGCCTTCTTTGCCAATTACTCACCGGTCACGGCACTGGACATGGTCTCGCGGGTTCCGGGGTTCTCCCTGTCGAACGGCGATACCGACCGGCGTGGACTGGGCGACAGTTTCGGCAATCTCCTGATCAACGGGTCGCGCCCCTCCAACAAGTCACTGACACTGGAGACGGTCCTGCAGCGCATCCCGATGGAGGATGTCGCGACGATCGAGCTGATCCAGGAAGCCCTGCCGCAATACAATATGCGCGGCCATCCGCGCCTGGTGAATGTGATTCTGCGTGAAGGCGCCGGACGGTCCGGGGCCTGGACGGGCAATGTGACCCTGTCGGATTCCGGCCGGGTCGGCACCCGGCATCAGCTGTCCTATTCCTTTCCTGTCGGGGATTTTGACATCAATCTGGGCATTGATACCGGTTTTTCCGGCAATCGGGTCCGCCGCCGCGAAGAACGCTTCGACGCTGCGGACATGCTGGAATTCACCGCCCGCGACAGTGACCAGCGCAATTATGCGGAAGCCATCCCCACCCTGTCGGTGAACTGGGACATTGATGACCGGTCCAGCTTGCGCCTGGATGCACGCGCCCAGGCCTGGACCTGGCACCGCAACCGCGCCAATTACGGCTTCGACCCGAGCGGAGACCCGCTCTTCATCGAGCTGAACGACACCGAGAACCACGGCTCGTCCTGGTCTGTCACAAGCACATATGCCCGTGATCTGGGCGAGCACCTGTCCTCGGAAACCATCTTCCTGGCCTCGCGCGAACGCTGGGAAGACGGCCCGGAACCCTATGCCTTCTATGATGCGCAGGCCGGTTTCGTCGGAGCGACGATTTTCAATGCCGCCGGGGAGTATGAGGAAACGGCCCTGCGCCAGACCTTCAACTGGAACAGGATCGAGAACCACAATCTGGAATTCGGGGCCGAGACGGCAGTCAATGCGCGCGACACGGACATCAACCTGTTCGAGGATGATGGTGTCACCGTGACGCCGATCGTCCTGCCGGTGACCCAGACCCGTGTCGAGGAAACCCGCAGCGAACTGTTCGCCAATCATGTCTGGCAGGTCAATGACCGGCTGAGCGTGGAATCCGGCCTTCGTTATGAATTCTCGGAGATCGAGCAGACCGGCGATGCCGTCCAGTCCCGCTCCTTCACCTATGCCAAGCCGAGCATCACGGTGAACTGGCGTCAGGATGAGGACAACCGCATCCGCCTGACCGCCCGCCGGGATGTCGCCCAGCTGGAGTTCAACAAATTCGCCAGTTCGGTCGATATTGCCGACAACAACTCCACGCTCGGCAATCCGGACTATGTGCCCCAGCGCACCTGGACACTGGAAGCGGAATGGGAACACCGTTTCGGTGAGGACGGCTCGGCCTCGTTGCAGGTCGGCTATGACATGGTCGAGGATCTGGACGGGTGGGTGCCGATCACGACGCCGACCGGCGTGTTCGACGCGCCGGGCAATATCGGCGACGGCACCAATCTGCGCATTACCGGCAATCTGACCACGCCGCTGGACCGGTTCGGTCTGTCCAACGCCGTGCTGGACGTCTTCCTGGAGTGGTACAACACGAATGTGGAAGACCCGCTGACCGGTGAGGACCGGCAATGGTCCGGTCCGCGCGAATGGGAGCTGGCCCTGGATTTCCGCCAGACCTTCCCGCAGAGCGGCTATGCCTGGGGCTGGGACTATCACTGGGTCTCCGACGGCGAGGTCTACCGGGCCCAGCGTTTCGAGCTGTTCAACAATACCGATGGCGATCTGGATGTGTATGCCGAGACCACGAACTGGCTGGGCATGACGATCCGGGCCGGCGTCGACGGTGTCTTCAACAATGGCGATGACCGGATGCGCGTCCTCTATGACGGCTCGCGCGCCAATGGTGTCATCCTGGCGACCGAACACCGCAATGTCTCCATGGGACAGACGGTCTATCTGCGGGTCGTCGACACGTTTTAACGCACCAGGGGCCCGGTTCGCCGGGCCCCGATTGCCGCCCCCGGCCATCTGGCGGTAAACTCGTTTCCCATACGGTACCGGAGCCGGAGAAGCCCCGGACCCGCTCCAGCAAGGGGGCAGCTGGCAGCACCTTGATGCGGGATCCCTTTGGACCCGAACTCATTGTCGAGGGAGCCAGAACCATGCGTTCGATCTTGAAGGCCGGGATTGCCCTGGCCGCACTGGGCCTGATGGCCCAACCTGCCGCCCAAGCCCTGGACGAGGATATCTCGCTCCAGCGGGCCCCCAGCGGGCACATGCTGCTGCCGGTCACGATCAATGGCGACGGCCCCTATGACTTCATCCTGGATACCGGCGCCAGCCGGAGCGCCGTCGCCTCGGCGGTCGCGGAACAGTATGGCTTCCAGTCGGACTGGACGGATTTTGACGATGTCCAGGCCCTGACGACGCGGTTCGAGGCCGAATTCTTCGAACTGCCCAATCTGGAATTCTCCGGCCGTCCGGCCGCCAGCCTGCACAGCGTGGTCATTCCGGTGGAAGAGGGTCACCCCATCCCGGTCGCCGGGCTTTTAGGGGCGGATGCGATCACATCCAGCCGCTACACGATCGACTTCATGAACAGCCAGCTCATCCTGGACACGGCGTCTCCGACGCGTGTGACCGGGCTGATCGACCCGATCGGCCTGCTCATCACGCAGGCGGAGATGCGCCGGGCCTATGGCACGGTGCATGTGATGATCGATTCCGGCAGCGCGCGGTCCATTGCCAACCTGCCCCTGGTCCGCATGGCCGGATCGCGCATGATGGAATTGCGCATGGGGACGGTGAACGGGATTGACGGCCGCCGCGAGGAAAGCGTCGACACACTGCTGGTGCGCGATTTCCAGGTCGGCGGGCTGTGCATCCCGGGCTTCCAGATGCTGGAGGGCGAACTCGACATCTTCCGGCATCTGGGCTGGGAGGACGAGCCGGCGCTCATCCTTGGCATGGATGCCTTGCGCTATACCCGGCTCACCATCGACCGGGAGACCGGAACCTTCGAACTGGACGGGATCCATCCCCGCTTCGACTGCGAATAGGCCATCCCCACCCGCCACAAAAAAGGCCGCGGAGCGAGCTCCGCGGCCTTCTTTATTGGGCTGAAATCCGGCGCTTACGGCGCGTCGGAAGTGCGGTCCATGGAAGGACCACCGCCTTCGGTCTCGGTCGGATGAGCCTCCAGCTGCTCTTCCGCACCCGCCATCAGCCATTTGATGACCGGCGACAGGAGCAGCATGAGAACGGCGATCCCCATCGCAACCAGGCCGACATTGGAATAGACCTCGGCATAACCCGCCTTGGCCGCGGCCACATCGGTCAGTTGACCGCCCAGGGTTTCCGCACCCGTATTCGACGCGATCACACCGGCGAGGAAATTGGACAGGCCGGAATAGAGGAACCAGGCCCCCATGGTCATGCCCACCACGCGGGCCGGAGCCAGCTTGGTCACGGCGGACAGGCCGACCGGTGACAGCATCAGCTCACCCATGGTGTGGATCCAGTAGATGGCGAAGATGAAAAAGACCGGCGTCAGCGCGGCGGCACCGACCGAATTGATCCCCAGGACCAGGACATAGAAGCCCAGACCGGCCATGAAGACGCCGAAGGCGAACTTCACCGGCGTCGACGGGTTCAGCTTCTTCTTGGCGAGCGCGATCCACAGCCAGGCCAGGATCGGCGCGAAGATCACGATGAAGCCGGAATTCAGCCCCTGGAAGACCGTGCCGGGGATATTCACGCCGAACATGGTCGTGTCCACGAGCCGGAAGGTGAACAGGTTCAGCGAGGAACCGGCCTGTTCAAACAGGGCCCAGAACGGGATCTGTGCGAGCACGAAATAGATCGCCGCAAACATGCGCCGACGCTCGACACCCTTCATCGTGAACAGGGCCATGCCGCAAAGAATAAGCAGCATGATCACGCCCAGCGGACCGAGAATGCCACCCATGTATTCCGGGTTCATCACGGCCAGCATGGCCACGGCAATGATGCCCAGACCCGACAGGTAGCAGGCATATTCGACATTGAGCGGGCCGAACACTTTCTGCTTGAGCTTTTCAGGGTTCGGCGGCTCGGCACGGCCTTCCAGCCAGGGCTGGAAGAAGAGGAAGGTCGCCAGACCGGCCAGCATGCCGATGCCGGCGAGGCCGAAGCCCCAGGCCCAGCCATAGACGATCCCGATCCAGGCAATCGTCGCCGAAGACAGCAGCGAGCCCAGATTGATGCCCATGTAGAAGATGGTGAAGCCGGAATCCCGGCGCGTATCGCCCAGCCCGTAGAGCGAGCCGACAATCGTCGAGATATTGGCCTTCAGGAAGCCGACACCGGCAATGATCAGCGCCAGGGCGAGATAGAGAATATTCACATAGAGCTGCTGCTGCTCCACGCGCGTCATGCTCTCATCATAGGGGATCTCCGCCGGCAGGCCGACGGCCTCGGGCGTTTCCACCAGGATGCTGGCGCCACCTTCCGAGAAGGTCATCACGGACGACCCGCTTTCTGCGACGATCACCTGGCTGGCATCGGCGCTGCGGCCGTCCAACTCGATCACATACTCGCTGCCCTCATAGGTGAGGATCTGCTGCGAGCCGGAGCCCTCGAACGCCATCAGGCCGTGTCCGAGCACCAGAAGGATGGCCCCGAAAGTCACGGCCTTTCGCTGCCCCAGATACCGGTCGGCCAGCGTGCCGCCGATAATGGTCATGACATAGACCAGGGCCGTGTAGGCACCGTAGATGATACCCGACTGCGATTCCGAGAACAGGAAGTGCTGCGTCAGGTAGATGATCAGGAGGGCGCGCATCCCGTAATAGGAAAAGCGCTCCCACATTTCTGTCAGGAACAGGATGGCCAGTCCCTTCGGATGCCCGAAGAAGGACGTGTCCTTGTTCTGCGCCGTTGGTGGCGTTGCGGTCGTATCCGTCACGCAAAATCTCCCCAGTACCCGCCCCACGCGGGAAAAAACATGGCGCGCAATTGACCATGCGGGGAGAGACCACTCAAGCCTGTGACGCGGCTGGGCCGGTCAAACCTGGGTGAACTAGTAGGCGCACTCGGTGAAGACCGGCTCGATTTCGCCGCCCCACTCACCCTTGAAACGGGCGATCAGGGCTTCGGCGCGGGATTGGCCGGTGCGGACGATCTCGTCCAGATCATCGAGGAAGAGCGCCTCGTTTTCCCCGTGACCGTTCAGACGCTTGCGGGCATTCAGGCCGGCGCGCGAAATGGCCAGGACCTGTTTGGCGACATCCTGAAGCGTGCCGTTGCGGAAGGGGGTGTGCAGACCGGTCTTCGCCGCGCCGATCCGCAGGGCGTCGCGCTCTTCAGCACTCCAGTCCTTCACCAGATCCCAGGCGGCATCCAGCGCCGTCTCGTCATAGAGCAGACCGACCCAGAAGGCCGGCAGGGCGCACAGCGTGTTCCACGGGCCGGCATCAGCGCCGCGCATTTCCAGGAAGGTCTTCAGGCGGACTTCCGGGAAAGCGGTGGACAAATGGTCTTCCCAATCGCTCATCACAGGCTTTTCGCCGGGCAGGATGTCCAGCTTGCCCTCGAGGAAATCACGGAAGGACTTGCCCGTGGCATCCAGGTATTCGCCATTGCGTTTGACGAAATACATCGGCACATCGAGCGCCCAGTCGCGATACTGCTCGAAACCGAACCCGTCCTCGAAGACGAAGGGCAGCATGCCGGTGCGGTTATTGTCCGTGTCGGTCCAGACATGGGCCCGATAGGAGAGGAAGCCGTTCAGCCCCTTGTCCTTGAAGGGTGAATTGGCGAACAGCGCCGTCGCGATCGGCTGCAGGGCCAGCGAGACACGGAATTTCTTCGCCATGTCAGCTTCCGACGAGAAGTCCAGATTGGTCTGGACCGTGCAGGAGCGGAACATCATCTGATGGCCCATCGTGCCCACTTTGGGCATGTAGGCCTTCATCAGCTTGTAGCGCGCCTTGGGCATCATCGGCGTGTCTTCCAGCGCCCATTTTGGCGAGAAGCCCAACCCCAGGAAACCGGCACCGATCTCGTCGGCAACTTCCCGGACTTCCTTGAGGTGACCATTCACCTCGGCGCAAGTCTGGTGGATGGTTTCCAGCGGCGCTCCGGACAGCTCGAACTGGCCACCCGGCTCCAGCGTGATCGACGCGCCCTCGCGCTTCAGGGCGATCAGGAAACCGTCTTCCTCGACCGGTGCCCAGCCAAAGCGCTGCAGGCCTTCCAGCATTTTCTTGACGCTGGGACCGCCGCCATTCTCGTAGGGAAGGGGCGTGTGGTCGCCCAGGGCAAAGCCGAATTTCTCGTGCTCTGTTCCGATGCGGAATTCGTCGACGGGCTTGGAGCCGGCGGCGAAATAGCCGGTCAGCTGGTCCAGGCTTTCAATGGGAGCGCCTTCGCCGCCCGGATTATACGTGCCGCTCATGGAACGCCCCGCTCTGCCTTCAAAAATGTCCGCATCAGATATGGGGGCGTTTCGCCCGCGACAAGGGTTGATGCCTGCATTTGTGCGATACGCCGGTCAGCCCTGCCAGTCTCCGTTAAGGCTCTGCCAGAGCACCAGCGCTGCCACAGCAGCGGTTTCGGCGCGCAGGATGCGCGGCCCCAGCGTCACCGGAATGACAGCATCGTGATCCCGCAGGCGTTGGCGTTCAGCCTCGGAGAACCCGCCTTCCGGACCGATCAGAACCGCCGCCGGCCCGGCCTCGCGCCCGGCCAACGCCTCGGTCATCGGCCGGCCCCGGCCGCGAGCTCCGCCCCAGGGCTGATCTGTCTCGTCACCCGCCTCGTCACAGAAGATCAGCGCTCGCGAGGACTCCCAGCCATCGAGCACGCGATCCAGTTTTTCCAGCCGGGCAATCTCCGGCAGGTCGAGCCGTTCGGTCTGCTCGGCGGCCTCCTTGGCGATCAGGGCAAAGCGTTCCGGCTTGATGCGGTCACTCTGGGTGCGGGCCGTGGTCACCGGGGCGATACGGGCCACGCCCAGCTCGGTCGCCTTTTCCACGATGAGGTCGGTCTTCTGGCGCTTCACCGGCGCAAACAGGAGCCAGAGATCCGGCACGCCGGTCTGCTCGCGGGTCTGTTCCACGGGGTCCAGGATGGCGGCCTTGCGGCTGGCCTCGACCAGGCGGGCGCGCCACTCGCCATCGCGTCCATTGAACAGGCGAACGGTGTCTCCCTCGCTGCGCCGCATGACGTTCACAAGATAGTGGGTATCCTCTTTCGGCAGGGCGACGGCCTGACCGGATTTGAGGTCCTGGGTGACATAGAGGCGCGGATCAGTTGACATTCTCCCGCTTTGACGGCGCTGTGCGTCAACGTCAAGAGCGCCTTGAATTGGCCCAACGGTTTTGCCACACCGCAAAAATGCAACTGAATTTCGACCGGCGAGTCGCCGACAGCCTTCCTCAATCCTGGGTCGACCGCGCACCGGCGGCGATGCGCCCCTATCTGCGCCTGGCCCGTTATGACCGGCCGGTCGGCTTCTGGCTTCTGGGCCTGCCGTGCTGGATGGGGCTTGTCCTGGCGCGCACCGGCAGCGGTCTGGGCTGGGTCGATCTCTACTATGCCATCCTGTTTGCCATCGGCGCCATCGCCATGCGGGGGGCGGGCTGTACCTATAATGACATCGTCGACCGGGATCTGGATGCCCAGGTGGGCCGCACGGCGGACCGCCCCCTGCCCGCCGGTTCGGTCTCGCTGAAACAGGCCTGGATCTTCCTGTTGGCGCAATGCGGGGTAGGTCTGATCGTCCTGGTCCAGCTGCCGCTCCTGGCGATCGGCGTGGGACTGGGCTCGCTGGTCCTTGTCGCCGCCTATCCCTTCATGAAGCGCATCACCTGGTGGCCCCAGGCCTGGCTGGGCCTGACCTTCAACTGGGGCATTCCGGTCGCCTACACGGCCGCAGCCGGCACGTTCGACCTGGCAGCCCTTGCGCTCTATGCCGGCGCCGTGTTCTGGACGCTGGGCTATGACACGATCTACGCCCATCAGGATGCCGAAGACGACGCCCTGGTCGGCGTCAAATCCACCGCCCGCCTGTTCGGCGAGAATTCGCAATACTGGGTGGCCGGTTTCTACGGTGTGAATGCCATCCTGGTGGCGCTGGCCATCTGGTTCAGCCAGGCCACGCCCTTCGTGGTCCTCCCCTTCACGCTCTACACCGCCCACCTGTTCAACCAGGTGCGCAAGCTGGACATCACCGACGGCGCGCAATGCCTGGCCCTGTTCAAGTCCAACCGGACCAGCGGCCTCCTCCTCGTGCTGACTTTCATCGTCGGTGCCGTGGCCTGAGGACTTGCCCCCGGGCGGTCCGGATGCAAGCGTGGCGTGTCGGGGGAGAATTGGGGTCCTTTTGCATGCTGCGTCTGTCTGAGCGTTTCACATCGTCCTGCCACGGTGCGGGATTTCTGTTTCTGATCCTGGCGCTCGTGCTGCCAGCACCGGCGGCCCTCGCCGACGATGTCTCACTCGACATTCCGATCCAGTACGAAACGCTCGACAATGGTCTGCGCGTGGTGCTCTCGCCGGATGACACCGTGCCCACCGTCACGGTCGGCCTGTATTTCGGGATCGGCTTCCGCAGCGAACCGCCCGGCCGCACGGGCTATGCGCACTTGTTCGAGCACTTGTATTTCGCCGGTGCGGAATTGCGCGGCGACATCCCCTTCGATGCCATCATCGCGCAGACCGGCGGCAATTCCTCCGCCTATACACGCTTCGACTTCACCCGCTATATCAGCACTGTGCCGTCCAACGCCCTGGACATGATCCTGTGGGCCGAAGCCGATCGCATGTCCGCCCCGCTGCTGACCGACCGCCACATCACCACCCACCGCAATACGGTCCGCAACGAGATCTTCCTGAATGTCGAGAACCAGCCCTATCAGGGCTGGCCCCTGATCGACCTGCCCATGACGGCGTTTGAGAACTGGCACAATTCCCACAATTTCTACGGCGATCTGAGCGATCTCGACGCGGCGACGGCGGAGGATGCCCGGGCTTTCTTCCGTCAATACTACACGCCCAATAACGCAGTCCTTGTCATTGCCGGCGATTTCGATGCGGAGACGGTACGCACGCGCATCCGCGACTGGTTCGGTCCGATCCCGTCCGGCCCGCCCCTGCCGGAACTGGACGTGTCCGAACCCGAACAGACGGCCGAGCGTCGCCGGGACCTGGTCTATCCCAATGCCAGCCAGCCGGGCATCGCCGTGGGCTATCACATGCCGCCGCGCGGCACGCCGGAATACTACGCGATGATGCTGATCGACATGATCCTGATCTCCGGCGATGACGCGCGCATGCAGCGCCTGGTCGCCAGCGAGGGCTTTGGCAGCCGGGTGTCCGGCAGCATCAATGCGCTGGGCAATGCCTACAACTATCAGGGGCCGATGCTGTGGGAGTACAATATCGTCCACCCGGAGACTGTGAATTCCGACGACGTCCTGGACCTGCTGGAGGGCGAGATCGCCCGCCTGCGCGAGGAACTCGTCAGCCCCGACGAGATCGCGCGGGCCCGCGCCAAGCGCCTGGTGGAATTCTACATTTCCATTGATGATCCTTCCACGCGCGACGGGATCGTCGATCTCCTCGCCAGTTTTGCGCTGTTCGACGATGACCCGACCCGGATCAACCGGATCGAGGAAGGCATCGAGCACGTCACACCGGAACTGATCCGGGAAACCGCACGGACCTATCTCAGCCCGCATCAGCGCAGCGTCGTGGTCGCCATTCCAGGCTCCGGCGAAGAAGGAGGCGAATAATGGACCTGACCGGACTCTGCACCCGTTTCGCCCTGCCCGGCCTGCTGGCCCTGTCCGCGCTGTTCGCACCGGCGCAGGCGCAGCCCGAGAGTGAGCGCTCTGCCGCCAACGCCCACCTGCCGCCCCGGATCGAACCGCCCGGCCCGGTGCCCGGGTTTGCGACACCCAATAACTGGACGGTGGAGCTGGACAACGGTTTGAAGATCACCTTCATCCCTTGGGGCATGACCCCGACCGTGGATATCCGGGTCGTCGTGCGCGCCGGCAATATTGATGAGGGCCAGAACACCTGGCTGTCCGATCTCACCGTGGAAGCCATGGCCCAGGGGGCCGGCGGCCGCAGTGATGACGAGATCGCCGAAGCCTTCGGTGCGATGGGCGGCTCCCTGTCCTCCAGCGTGGTGACGGACCGGTCCACCTTTGCCAGCTTCGTCCTCGCCGAGCACGGCCCGGAGGCCCTGGCCCTGCTGGCTGAAACCGTCCGCGAGCCGGACTTTCCGCCGGAGCGCTTCGAGGCGGCCCGCACCACGATCATCCAACTGGCGGAAAGCTGGCGGCAGCAGCCGGCCATGCAGGGCATGGCCGCCGTGAACCTTTACCAGCATCCCGAGGATCATCCCTTCTACCGCACCATCCCGACCCGCGAGCAGCTGACCGGCTATTCGCTGAGGGATGTGCGCCGCTTTCATCGCCGGCATTTCGGGGCGGGACGCACCCACATCTACATCACCGGTCAATTCGACGCCGACGCGATGGAGGCCGCCGCACGCGAGGCCTTCAGCGACTGGGAACGGGGCCCGGCCGATGAGGGCATCGACGCCGCTCCGCAGGTCGGGAATGTGGTTCACCTGATCGACCGCCCCGGCGCGCCGCAATCGACCGTCTTCCTGACCTATCCCTTGCCGGGTATCGATTCAAAAACGGCCCCGGCCCTGGAAGTCATGGATGTCGTGATGGGCGGCATGATTGCCGGCCGCATGCTGGACACGGGTTATTCCTACGCCCCCCAGACCTATATCGACTGGGCGCGCGGTGGCGCGGCCTGGACCTATAGCGACGACATCGACACGGCCAACACGGTCGCCGCCATGCAGGATGTGCTGACCATGATCGACTATTCCCGCTTCCGCCCCCTGGGCACGGAGGGCGTTGCCGACTGGATGATCAGCCGTTTCATCATGTCCACCGGTGCCCGGTTCAGCCTGGTGGGCCAGATCGCCTTCCGCAATGCTTTCGACTTGCCCATCGACTATCTGGACACCTATGCCGACCAGATCCGCCGGGTCGACGAACATGCCGTGCTCAACCTGGCGCGGGAATACCTGACGCGGGACCGGCTGACCCTGGTGATTGTGGGCGATTTGGACCAGATCGAGGCGGGGCTCCGCGCGCTCCCGGCGCTGCAGGGCGCCCGCTTTGTGCGCCAGGATGCGGACGGCACACTGCACTGATCCCGGTCGCGATGCTTGCCGCACGGGACAAGGCCGCCTATCCGGCAGGCGTGACCATGACAGGACCGTCGCATGCCCGCACCGCCCGAACTTGACGACCCGAAAGGTTTTGTCCGCCAGCATACGGCGCTGATGGCGCCGCCCCTGGTGCCGGAAGTCCAGCTCCATCTGGCCGTTGAAACGGTCGAGATCTGGCAACGCACGGAAGAGGCGCTGGGCGAGATGGGCCTGCCGCCGCCCTTTTGGGCATTTGCCTGGGCCGGTGGACAGGCTCTCGCCCGCTATTGTCTCGACCAGCCGGAGATTGTCGCCGGCAAACGCGTGCTCGATTTCGCCGCCGGCGGGGCAGTCTCCGGCATCGCCGCCATGAAGGCCGGTGCCGCCGCGGTGGAGGCCTGTGAACTGGACGCCTTCGCCATTGCCGCCATCGAGGCCAATGCCGATGCCAATCAGGTCCGCCTGGACACGCGGCTGGGCGATCTGGTCGGCACGGATGATGGCTGGGACGTCATTCTGGCCGGTGATGTGTTTTACGAAGCCGAGCCTGCACGACTGATCGGCGGCTGGCTGGAACAGCTCAATGACCGTGGCGCCACAGTGCTGATCGGCGACCCCGGCCGTTCCTTCCTGCCCCAGGACAAGCTGGAGCGGCTGGCCGAGTACACCGTGCCGGTGACCCGCGACCTGGAAGACCGCGAAGTGCGCCATGCCAAGGTCTGGCGCTACCGTTAAGCCTGTGCCTCCCCGGCCACACCCCGGCGCGAACACGGAAGTGTGTCATCCCGGGCCCTTGCCCCGGCCCGGGCATCGGGCTACTCCGCGCCCCTCGGATCAATCGGCAGAGGTAGAGCAGATCCATGACACGAACCATCCCATCCTGACGGGACGCTGATGCGCGTTCCGCTCCCGGAACACCCAATCCCGCGCGAGGCGGAGGCGGATTTCGGGCACTCGACGCGTCACCCCGTTTGTTTGTGGATGTTTTCAACTCATGAGGACGGAACCTCTTCCCGCTCCGGCGCGGTTCCGCAACTGCCATGTCCGACTCGCTCGAAATCAACGAAGAAGAAACGCGCGACCGCGTTCTGAACAATACCCAGGTCCTGGCCTATCTGGGCCGGCAATGGCGCCGTCGTCCCTGGCTGCTGGCCGGGATGATCGGCTTCATGAGCCTGGCGACGCTGACCGAACTCCTGATCCCGCTCGCCGCCGGCCGGCTGATCGACACGCTGGCCGCGGGTCCGCAGGATGACGCCCATTGGGGTGCGCTGGGTCTCTATATCGGCGTTGCCGCCGTCTTCTATCTGTTCCGCCAATTGTCCTCGCGCTGCGAAGTCCCCTTCTCATCCGCCAACATGGCCGATTTGACGACCGAGGCCTTCTCGCGGGTCCAGCGCTTCTCGCTGGACTGGCATGCGAACACCTTCGCCGGATCGGTCGTGCGCAAGATCACGCGCGGCATGTGGGCCTATGACAATCTGACCATGAATATCGTCTACGGGGTCGCGCCCTCGGTGGCGGTCATGCTGGGCATGGCCGGGCTGATGGCGATCCGTTGGCCGATCGTGGGCGGTGTCGCCCTGGTTGTGATGATCGCCTTCGTCATCTCGAACCTGGCGCTCAGCCGCTACTATATCCGGCCGCAGAACATCCGCTCCAACGCGCTGGACAGCCAGATCGGTGGTGCCCTGGCCGACGCCGTCGGCGGTATCGCCACGGTGAAGGCCTTCGGCGCGGAGGCGCGCGAGGATGGACGCTTCCACGATCTCGCCTGGCGCTGGCGCACCGAGGCCAAGAAGACCTGGACGCGTTTCGTCAACTCCTGGCTGGTGAACATCGTCACCGATCTGTCGATGCAGGCCGCCCTGGTCGGGCTTCTGGTCTGGCAATGGTCGCGCGGTGCGGCGAGTGCCGGCGATGTCGTGGCCGCGCTGACCGCCTACATGATCGTCGCCTCCTATATGCGGCGTTTCGGCGAGCAGGTGCAGCAGGTCCAGAAATCCATGGACGAGATCCAGGACCTGGCCGTGTTCGACCTTCAGGAGCGCGATGTGGAAGACCGCCCCGGCGCACGCGACTTCGTGCCGTCGAAGGGTGCCATCCGTTTCGACCAGGTCGGCTTCACCTATGCCGGTCAGGACCGTCCGCTCTATTCCGATTTCTCGGTGTCCATCGCGCCCGGTGAGAAAGTGGCCCTGGTCGGCCCGACGGGATCGGGCAAGTCGACCTTCGTGAAACTGGTCCAGCGCCTCTATGACGTGAATGAGGGCCAGGTTGCGATCGACGGTCAGGATGTGCGGGATGTCACGCAGGACAGTCTGCGCCGGCAAATCGCCCTCGTGCCCCAGGACCCGGCGCTCTTCCACCGGTCGATTGCCGACAATATCGCCTATGGCCAGCCCGGTGCGACCCGCGACGACGTCATCGAAGCGGCGAAGGCGGCCCATGCCGATGCCTTCATCCGGCGTCTGCCCCAGGGCTATGACACGCTGGTCGGCGAGCGCGGGGTGAAACTCTCCGGCGGTGAGCGCCAGCGTGTGGCGATCGCCCGGGCGATCCTGGCTGATGCGCCCATCCTGATCCTGGATGAGGCCACATCGAGCCTGGACAATGAGACCGAGCGCGATGTGCAGGCGGCGATGGAGGCAGTGATGGCCGGACGGACAACGATCCTGATCGCCCACCGTCTCTCCACCATCCGCGATGCCGACCGCATCCTCGTCTTCGAGCGCGGCCGCGTCGTGGAACAGGGCACGCATGAAGAGCTCGCGGCGAATGATGACGGGGTTTATGCCCGCCTCGCCGCGCTGGCCGCCGGCTAGGACCGGGGCGCCTGTCTGACACCTTCGTCACTGGCGCCCCGATCCCCACCATGCTTTGCTGCCGCGATCCTGTTTCGTGAGAGTGTCCATGCGCCTGCTTGCCCTGTTCAGCGTCTTTCTCCTCCTCGTCCCGGCCAGCTGGGCCGAGGATGATCATCCGCGCCCGTTCGACGGCAATTTCTCGGCCATGCCGGTGGTGGACACGGCCCTTGAAGAAGCCCGAGACAGCGACAAGCGCCTGCTGCTCGTGCTGGGCGCGAACTGGTGCCATGACAGTCGCGGTCTGGCGCATCATTTCGAGGATCCGGAACTCGCGGCCACGCTCGAGGCGCACTATGTGCTGCGCTATATTGATGTTGACTGGCGCAATGAAAACCAGGCCGTGTCCGCCCGTTTCGGTGTCCCGGCGGTCTATGCCACGCCGACTGTTCTGGTCATTGATCCGGACACGGAGGCCTTGCTGAACCGCGAGGACCGCTCCCGGTGGGGCTCGGCCGCCTCAACCCCCATCGAGGAAGCCCGGGACTGGTTTGCCCGCTGGGCCCAGGACATTCCGTCCCGCAGCGGCGTGCTGGAATCCTCGCTCATCTACCAGGCCATGCTGGTGGAGATCGATATTTTCGAGGAAGAAGAGGCGGAACGCCTGGCTACCGCCTATCGCGATATCGCCGCCTGGCGCGACGCGCCTGCGCCGGGCCGGCCGCCGGATTTCAGCGCGCTGGAACGGGAAGTGGAGACCTGGCGCCGCAGCCTGCCCCGGCAGGTCCAGGCCTTGCGCGGTCAGGCCCGCAGCCTGGTCGCCGCCGCCCTGTCCGACCTCGCTGATGGTGAGCCGATCACCCCGGAACTGGTCGCCCGGCTGGATATGGAAGATCCGGACCTGGCACTCGACTTCGAGCGTCACGAAAGCGAGGTCTGGTAGGATGACGACCTGCCCCTATTTCGAGATCCATGCCTTTGCCATTCCGGGCCGGGACTTCACCGGCAATCCGGCCGGGGTCTGCCTGATGGACGACTTCCCCGACGATGCCGTTCTGGCCGGCATTGCCGCCTCCAACAATCTGTCCGAGACGGCCTTCCTGGTGCCGCGCGGCGAGGATGTCTGGCATCTGCGCTGGTTCACCCCGTCCATTGAAGTGGATTTGTGCGGCCACGCCACGCTGGCAGCTGGCGCCGTGCTGTTCGCGACCGGCCGGGTGAAGGGCGACCACGCCGCCTTCGACACGCGGTCAGGCCAGCTCCGGGTCGGACGCGATACGGCCGGCTATGCCATGGACCTGCCGGCCATCGGCTTCAAACCGGCCGTGGCATCGCCCGCCCTTGCGTCCGCGCTTGGTCTGGAGACCGGCCCCCAGGCCGTCTTCAATGTCGAACGCATTCACGGCGCTTCCTACCAGATGTGGGTGATGGCCGATGAGGCCGCTGTGAAGCTGGCGGAACCCGATCACGGGCAGCTGCGCAAACTGGACACCAACATCATTCTCACAGCACCCGGTCAGGCGGTGGATTTCGTGTCCCGCTTCTTCGCACCGGCGTCCGGCGTGGATGAGGACCCGGTCACCGGGTCCGCCCATTGCACGCTGACACCCTATTGGTCGGAGCGTCTGGGCAAGGGACGGATGACAGCCCGCCAGATCGGGCCGCGCCCGGGGGCGCTGGAGGTGGAAAACAAGGCGGGGCGCGTCGCCCTTTACGGCCACGCGCCCCGATTCCTGTCCGGAGAGATCATTCTGGGTGATCAATAGCGGCGGCCATGACGGCCACGCCCGCGGTCATGGTGGTCATCAAAGCGGTTGCGATAGGCATTGTGCCGGCCGCGCGGATACTCGAAGCGCACATTGATCCAGCGGCGCTCGCCCCAGCGGTCCATGACGTAGAAGCCACCATTGCGCGACCGGTAGACCGTGCCGGGCGTGTCGAACCGGTGGGTATCGAAACGGGCCGGGCTGTAACGGTCATTCCAGTGCCGGCTTTCATAGCGCCAGGCACGCGGCGGGCAATTGATCACCCGGCGGTCGCGATAATCCTCGCGCAGATCGGCCCGGCCCGTGGTGATCCGGCTGTCATGCCGGTCTTCACGCAGGTCCGGACAGGCGGCGGCATTGAGCACCCAGGTATCGGCGCTCGCGGAACCGGCAAAGGCCGCGGAACCGAGTGTCGAAAGCACCAGGGCGGCAGCAAGCGTTTTGATCGAAGTCATGGCGTTTCCTTTCTTCGGCGACGAGCCTTCATGTCGGGATGCATTGAGCCATGACGCGGCTGAGCCCGGCTTGAATACCGTGTTCAGGGGACAGTCATCTTTGTGAACGTTAGATAGAAGACGGCCAAGCGCCTGGTTTCGTGTCGAAATCGGGCCATGTTTTGGGGCAGGAGCCGAACACCGGCGCAGACAGGGGACAGGAGCCGACATGACACCGCGTATAATCACCGCCGCAATTCTCGCCTGTTCATTGCCGGGATGGGCCCTGGCCCAGACGCAAGCGGCGGCACCGTCCCGCCTCGATGAACCCGCCCTGGAAGGCGCTCCGCCCGCTGACACCACCGAAGTTGCAGAGCGTCTGAGCAGTCGCGAGATCGGTAATTGGTTGCGCCAGGTCGGCAGCAAACCGCCCAAGCCGGAAGGCGGCGCCGCGCCGTCCCGCCGCTATACCGGCACGGATACCTGCCGCTGGGCCAATGATGGCGAATGCGATGATCCGGGCATCGGGACCGGAGCCTGCCAGCAGGGCACGGACTATTCCGATTGCTGGCGCCTGGTGGAGGGCGTCGAGGACAATACCTGTCGCTGGGCCAATGATGGCGAATGTGATGAGCCGGGCTTCGGCACCGGCGCCTGCACCCAGGCCACCGACCTGGCCGATTGCGGCGACATCATCCATCTGCGTTTCCGCAATGACAGCTGCGAGACCGCCTTTGACGGCGTCTGCAACGAGCCGGGCGTCGGCGACGGCACGTGCGAAGACCGCACCGACCGCGCCGATTGCTTCGGCCGGGATCGCCCCCTGACCATCAATGACCATTATTTCGGCCGGGACGACCGCGTCTTCATGGACACGACCGTCTTCCCTTGGGTGACGGTTGGCCAGGTGAGTTTCGATTCAGGCGGCGCCTGCACGGCAACCCTGATCGCCGATGACGTGCTGATCACCGCCGCCCATTGCATCGCCGACAATGGCCGCTTCGACATGCGCGGCACTTTCACCACCGGCTATGGCCGGCCGGGCGGCGCCGTGTCGGCCCGGGTGATCGACTATTTCGCCGACCCGCAATGGAATGAGCAGCGTTTCTCCTCGACCGATGATCTGGACGGGACGGACTGGGCCCTGCTACGGATCGACACGCCGCTCGGTGCCGAGCTGGGGCATGTCGGCGTGCGCGGCTTGGTCGACACATCGGGCTCGAGAAGCGCCATGCGGGCCGATCTCTACCAGGCCGGGTACAGCTGGGACACGGGCACGCATCTGTCCGGCAATATCGGCTGCCACATGGTCCAGATCTATGACGACAACACGATGGCCCATGATTGCGACACGACCCGCGGCGACAGCGGATCACCCTTCATGGTGCGCGAAGGCGACGAATACTTCGTGGTCGCGACGGATTCCAATTTCCGCTCCAATCCGAACGGCCCGATGATCTATATCGCCGCCCGCTCGGATCGCTGGATCCAGTATTACGAGGATTTCGTCGCCGGCCGCATCGGCCAGATGCGCCAGCAGCGCCCGGCGGGCGGTGTCAAACCGCCCAAATAGTGCGCCTCAGTCCTCGCCAAGCAGGTCGACCAGACCCGCAGCGAGCGCATGGCGCCAGCCGGCCACGTCATGTCCGCCAGCATAAAGGTGGCGGGTGACGGCATAGCCCTGGGCCTCCAGCGCGGCGGCGAAAAGGTGATTGGTGTCCAACATGACATGGCCGCCATTCGTGCTGGTCTCGACATATTCCAGCCGTCCGGCCGCCAGGAAGAAGCGGGGCCCCGGGGCGTCGATTGCGGGAATTCGGCGCGCCAGCCATTCCGGCGCCTCCCCGTCCGGTGACCAATAGTAACTGCCCGACAGGGAGATCACACCGGAGAACAGATCCGGATGCTCCAGTGCGGCCAGGCTGGCGACGAGACCCCGCCGTGAGGCCCCGCCCAGGATGACCGGACAATCCGGCCCGGCCAGGCCACTCGCCTCAAGCCAGGGGCGCAGTTCACGGGCCAGGAAGTCGACCTGGTCGGCATAGGCCCGCGCCGCACTGGCGGGATCGAGCTGGTCGATGAGAACAAGATGCGTCGGCGGGATCTGCCCGTCGCGTGCCAGATTGTGCAGCGTGTCCCGCGCCGGTGCCCGCTCCCCCCACAGGAAAGCGTCATAGAGAACCAGGACCGGTGCGCAGTCCCCGGCATCCGGCGCGCTTTGGATATGCAGGCTGACATCCCGCCCCAGCGCATCGCTGGACAGGATCTCTGCCTCCATCGCATCGGACCAGGACAGGACCGGCCGAATGGGCGCCATGTCCGGGGCCCGCTCCAGGCGGAGGACGGATTCAGCCGACGCGCCCCGCAAGCGGCGCGGATTGTGCGGATCGGACTGCCGGATCCAGCGTTCACCACGGCCTTCCAGGAAGGAATAGACCGCCTCGGTATCGGTTTGCACCTCCAGCTGGATCCACCAGATCGGCGTGCCCGGAAGGCGTTGCATGGGCAAGGTGAAATCGCGCCGGTAGTCGGTCACGGGCTGCCGGGCCAGCGGCGCCGCGATGACGCTGTCCAAGCGCACGCCATGGGCGTCGGGGGCAGACCGGTAGATGAAAGTGACCCGCGCCCGGCCCGGATCATCGTCCACCGGCTCAATGATCGGCAGGGGCCCGGCACTCAGACCATTCCAGACCAGTTCAACGGCCTGGGGCTGGACCGCCAGGCGCGCCTGGGCCGCCTGCAGGGCTGGCGGCAATTGCGCCATGGCCGGGCCCGCCAGCCAGGCCAGCACGACAAGGACCAGTATTCCCCCAAACCCCACACGCGGCCGCATGCCCGTGTCCCTTTTTCCAATTCGCCGCTCAGTCTAACGTCAACACAAAGAGCGGGGAGACCATCAATGACAGCCTTGAGCCAACGGCTTGCCGGGGACCGTACGGCCCAGATCATCCTGGGCCTGTCCGCCCTGTTCGGCCTGGCCTATCTCTTCCATGATTTCGGACTGGCCGCGCCCTATCCGGTCAATGTCGTGATCAAGGCGGCGGGGATCATCCTGCTCGCCGTCTTTGCCTGGCAGCAAAAGCATCCCGTCCTGGCCCTGGGCCTCTTCCTGGGATCTCTGGGCGATATCTTCCTGGCCCTGGAACCGACCCAGCTGGCCGCCGGGATCGGTGCCTTCGGTCTGGGCCATCTGGTCTATATCTACCTCTTCGCCCGCATCCGCCTCAACGAGGGTGGTCGCGGCGGCTGGAGCCGGATCGCGGCGCTGGCCCTGGCCGCCTATGGCGTGGTGATCCTGTCCTGGCTCCAGCCCTATTTCGGCGAGCTGCAGGTTCCGGCCTCGATCTACAACGCCATCATCCTGATCATGGCCGTTCTGGCGCTGATCGGCCGCGCCCCGCCCCTCGCCGTCGCGGGTGCCCTGCTTTTCGTGGTCTCCGACAGTGTCCTGGCCGTCCGCCTGTTCGCCGAGCAATTGCCCTGGGCCGGCTGGGTGGTCTGGGTCACCTACTATCTCGCACAGGCCTTCATCGCCCTGGGCCTGACCGAGCCGCGACCGGAGGACGTCTAGAACTCGCGCACGATGGAGAAATCGAGCCGGCTGTCCGTGGCCTCCACGCCCGGCTGCGGCTCGAATTCGTGTTTGACGCGATAGCCCAACTCCACGCCCCAGCTGTCGGAAATGGCGGTGGTCAGCTTGAAGCGCTGTTCGCCGCGCGGTTCGGGCCCGGCCAGGAGCGTGGTCTCGGCGGACAATTGTGCGGTTTCCGTCAGGGCCAGGTCATAGACCGAGCCGAATTCCAGCACCCAGCGGGTCCGGCCTTCCTGACCGACCGGCACGCGATAGCGCACGCCGGGGCCCGCCCGCAGGATCCAGCTTTGCCGTTCATCATCGAGCGGGTGATAGGTCCCGCCCGCGGCGAGGAGGGTGGAGAAGTCATAGCCGGACATGCGGTCCTGCTCATAGCTGGAGCCGACGAAATAGCTCCACTGGTCCACCGAGGGCTGTTCGCCGCGCGCTTCCACAATCAACCGATCGCGCGTCGTGACACCGGCATTCTCGGTGTAGAAATACTCCGCCTTGCCGTCGAACCCCCAGCCACCATTGAGCGGGCGGCGGAATTCCAATGCCAGATTGTAGTCGGTCTGTTCGGTATTGCCCTGGTCGATGGCGAGCCCGAGCTTCACACGGCCGTCCCAGTGATAGGGGTGCAGCCAGTCCATCGCGCCGTCCCAATGGGAAACCGGGCGAGTGACACCGGTATCATTTGCGGAAGTGGAAGCCGCGCCGGCCGGGCTGGTTTCGTCCTCCGGGATCACCGCGCCTTCCGGTGCGGGACGGGTCAGCCGGGCCAGTTCCCCGGGCGCGACAGACGTGCTCCAGGTCTCGATCAGCCCCAGACGGCGCGGCGTCAATTCCGCGACGGCAGCCAGGATTTCCTCGCGTCCACCGGGCACGACACTGGCCAGAAGATCGGCTGTTTCCAGGAATTCCGCGTCGCTCTGGCGGGCATCCGCCGCCTCCAGCAGCGTCCGGTAATCATCGGACAGATCGGCATGGGCAGACGGACAGACAATCACCGCCGCCGTGACAAGCGGAAGAACAGACAAGCGCATACGCAGGACCTTTCGTATGACAAAAGACCTACCGGCTGGGCACCGGCAGGTCCAGTCATGCGATACGCACTTGCCTCAAACTAGTTGAGAAGACCTTGCTCCGCGGCCATTTCCTTCATGGCCTTCTGGAGCTTTTCAAAGGCCCGCACCTCGATCTGGCGGATCCGCTCACGGCTGACGCCGTAATGATCAGCCAGTTCCTCGAGCGTCTTGGGTTCTTCCGACAGGCGACGCTCCTGCAGGATATGCTGCTCGCGATCATTGAGCTCGCCCATCGCGGACTGAAGCAGGGTCATGCGCGTATCGAACTCGTCCGACTGGGCGAGTTCCTCTTCCTGGCTTTCCGCTTCGTCATCGGACAGCCAGTCCTGCCATTGCCCTTCGCCTTCGGTCCCGCGCAGCGGCGCGTTCAGGGAGGCGTCCGGTCCGGACAGGCGGCCATTCATCGAGACCACATCATCCTCGGTCACGCCGAGCTTGGTGGCGATCGCCTCGACCTGGTCCGGTTTGAGATCACCCTCATCGATGGCCTGCATCTGGCTCTTCATGCGGCGCAGGTTGAAGAAGAGCTTCTTCTGCGCAGCCGTCGTGCCCATCTTCACCAGCGACCAGGACCGCAGGATGTATTCCTGGATCGAGGCGCGGATCCACCACATGGCATAGGTGGCCAGACGGAAGCCCTTGTCGGGATCGAATTTCTTGACCGCCTGCATCAGGCCGACATTGCCTTCGGAAATCACTTCGGCCATGGGCAGGCCGTAGCCGCGATAGCCCATGGCAATCTTGGCGACGAGGCGC
Organism: Maricaulis alexandrii; assembly: GCF_005871165.1. Classification (GTDB taxonomy): domain Bacteria; phylum Pseudomonadota; class Alphaproteobacteria; order Caulobacterales; family Maricaulaceae; genus Maricaulis; species Maricaulis alexandrii. The sequence goes on from NZ_SWKP01000006.1 coordinate 552,295, forward strand.
AGGTGTGACGTCACCAGCTTCTCGGCGGCGTCGGTATCTTCATGCTCGCGCCAGCGCTTGCCCAGCATGAATTCCTCATCCTTGGACAGCATCGGGAACCGGCGGATCTCCGCGAGATAGCTGGAGAGCCCCTGTTCGGGCGAGAGCGCGACTGAAACTGCATTGGCCATAAGCAACATCCTATCCCATCGGCGAACAGCGGACATGCGTCATTTGCACGCCCCCCATCGCCGCGTCCGAGACTTATTTGGGTATCCGTTTCACCGAATGTAACCCCCTCACGCCCGTGTGATGCGCATGGGGGCCATTCGTGAATGCTTGAGTGCCGGACTCAGGCACTCTGACCGGAACAATCACCGAGCCTGTCCCCGCGCGAGCTGGAGCTCCAACCGCTTGATTTCACGCAGGACGCGATTGGACAGGAGCTGGTAGCCGAGCGTGGATTTCATGAAGAGGCCGACAAAGACCGCTACCAGGATCAGAACGCCCCAGCGCATCGTCAGGACCGGGTCTGTGGTCTGGAACATGTTCCAGGCGCCCCAGATGGCGATGCCGGCAGCCACGATATTGGTGATGTAGATCACCCACATCACCCAGGCCAGCTTGCCGCGAAACAGGCCGATGGCCTGGGCGAAATAGCCGGGCTCCTCGCCCAGTTCGCCGAAAATCTCGCGATCCTCGGCATCGAGCGCTTCATTGATCATCCGGTCGAGATCATCACTGCTGTGTGTCATCGCCCTCTCCTTCCTGATGGGAAACGAAATGCGCGGCGAGCTTGCGCCTTGCATGCATGAGCCGTGTTTTCACCGTGCCGGAGGGCACGCCGAGCACGACGGCAATTTCGGATACGGACAGCCCGTCCTGATGATGCAGGGCGAGCGTGATGCGCTGATTGTCGGGCAGGTGCGCCATCGCCTGACGGATGGAGGCCAGGTCGGACCGGGTCTCCGCCTCGCCTTCACCATCCACCGCCGCCCCGGCCCATTCCAGGCTCAAACCCTGGGCCAGGCGGCGTTCGCCCTGGCGCGAACGCACCCGGGCCGCAGCCTTGCGGGACACAATGCGCCAGGCCCAGGCCGGAAAGGCCGCCGGTGCCTGCAGCCGGTTCAGCCCGCGGACAATGTCCAGCCAGGCTTCCTGCATGATATCACCCGCCTGTTCGGCATCATCGCTGAGGCGCCGGGCATGGCGCAGCAAATCGCCCTGCCACAGCCGGACGAGCTGCTCGAACGCCCGACGGTCGCCGGCCTGCGCCTGCAGGACGAGATACTCACCGAGAAGACGTTTGCGGGTGTCAGCCATCCAGTTATCCCCCAGCGGCCGGAAACAGGCCGTGTTCAGGGATAAGGTGCGCGCAACCGGAGTTTCGGTTCAAGGACGCTGATTGGTGATTGCAGGCAGCCTCGGCTATGCTGCTGGGGCTATCGGAGACAACGCCATGTTCAAAACGCTCGCCTGCGCGTCCCTGCTGATGGCTGGCCTGCCAGCCGCCGCCACAGCCCAGCCCCGTCCCCAGAGCGAGAGCCCGCCGCGAACGGACAGGTGCGAGACGGACCGCACGTCACCCGCTTGCCGGACCCGGCGTGACGGAATGCCCCGGACTGGCCCTGCCACCGCGAATGAGCTGGGCGGCGGTGATCCGGGATGGGAAGTGCAATCCGATGGCGAGGCAGAGGATCAAACCCTGGAACTTGGCGGTGGTGATCCGGGTTGGGAAGTTCATCGCGATGCCACTATCGAGCCAACGCCCCAGGCACCGCAGAACCCGCGACGACCTCAACGCTCAAACGGCCCTGACAGACCCTGACCCGTCAGCCGGTCTTGCTCACTGGGGGTTTGAACTGGAGATAGCCTCGCTCCACCATGCGGCGGGTCGCTTCATAGGCTTCCGACAATTCCTCATAGGCCGCGCGCAGGAGGGTGAGGCGTTTGACCTCTTCCTCGGTCAGCGGGGACCGGGAACGGGCGGCGGACATGGCCGCATCCACCCAGGCACTGCGGGCCTTGGAAGCAGAGAGGGCCAGATTCTGGAAATCCTCGATGCCGACCGAATGGATGGTCTTGGACATGACCGCCTGATTGGCGGCGAACACCGTATAGTCAATCTGTTCGAGATGGCCGCGGCGCTTGCGCTGCTCGGCCGGGTCCTCGACCAGGTCCGGTTCAAAATGATCGGATACGCGGCGATAGCTGGACGTCACGATCTTGCCCATGGCGATACCTCCTCTACGGGCATCAAGGGCAAAGTTTCGCCGAAAAGGCCTTAATAAAGCGTGCAATATTGCCCGCTGCGGCGTCAGGTCGATTGAACATTCCGGAAAAAGGGCCGGACCGGTGCCACATGGGCGGGCGGGCACCGGTCCGTAAAAGGCCCAAGCCGGAAGCCGGGACACCCCAGTGGCGTACTAGGGACGTAGGGGGCACGAGAATGGCCCGGCTTCCGACGGTCATCCGGTGGCGCCTAGGCACCCCCGAATATCAGCACCAGGGACCCCGCCAGGAAGGCGACGGAATAGAAGTAGGTCCTGAACCGCGTCCGCATGAGAGGACTCCCTGATACCGTGTCGAACGGGTAACGCGCGGACCGGGCGGAGGTTCCCGGTCACTTGCACATTTCTCCGTCCGATCAGTGGTCGACCAGATCGGCCACCAGCTGGGTCGCGGCCTCGATCAGCAGGACTTCCTCATCCACACGAACATAATAGTGACCCTGCGGCGGGCGGCGCAGGCCGTAGCGGTCGGGTTCCCGGATCACGACATAGTCCGTCCGGCCAAACCGGTCGCCGACCTGCCAGGCATCACGCTGACCATCGCGATAACCCTGTTCATAGGCCTGCGCTTCGCGATGACGCGAAGGCTCGCCGGGCTCGCACACGCCCTGACGGGCATGTCCGGGCGGGCAATGCGGCGGATCGGCCGCGGCTGGCGCACCGGTCGCGAGGGCCAGGCCAACGGCCAGAACAGGAAGGGTGGTCGTCATCAATTGCGCTTTCATGGTCAGCCTCCTTTCCAAGTGGCTCACCTGTTCAACGCGTCAGACGCCCAAGGGTTCAGATGGAAATCAGAACCCGTAGAGAAGGGAGATGTCGAGCCGCGTATCGGTCGGCTCGAAACCGGGCCGGTCCTCAAACTCATGCTCGATGCGCAGACCGGTCTGCAGGGCCCAGTCCCCGAACAGGCGGCTGGTCAGGCGGAAGCGCTGATCCACCCGCGATCCACCGCCCAGGAAGCCCGTGGTCTCGGAGGCGAATTCCACCGTGTCGGAGAAGGCATAGCTGAAGCTGGATCCGACCTCCCCGACCCAGTCGGTCAGCGTCTCACCGCCCAGGGCCGGCTCGCGATAGCGCTGACCGGCACCGGCGCGCAATTGCCAGTCCGCCTTGTCGCCGGCGATGGGATGCCAGATCCCACCCGCAGTCACGAAGGCCGAGGCCTGGTAGAGGCCGATCTCGTCGCGCTCATAGGAGCCGCCGGCATAATAGCCCAGACCGGAGTCCAGTTCGCGCGAGACGCGGGCTTCGGCGAGCCAATTGTCCCGCGTGGTGGCGACGGCATTCTCGGAGAAGAAGTATTCGAACTGGCTGTCCAGCTGCCAACCATGCTGGAATTCACGGTCCAGTTCGACGGCAAAGGTGAAGTCGGTCAGTTCCGAATTGCCGCGCTCGACATTGATGCCGAAGCGGATATGACCGGACCAGCTGTCGGCCTGCAGGGCGCGGATCGGCGCTGCCAGCCAGCTGCCGGAGCCTTCCGGGGCCTCGGCCAGATCGACCGGCGCCTCGATGGAGCGGTGTTCGGGCTGCGGGGCTTCGGCAACCGGGGTTTCGGTGGGAGCCGGATCCGGCAGCGGCCAATCGGCCACGGCGTCGGCACGGTTGGAGAAATGATCGAGAATGGCCTGGTGCACCGTCGCCCGCCCGCCGGGGACGAGGACAGAGACCATGTCGGCGATCTCGACGAAACGTTCATCCGGCGTATCCCGACGGTCGGCCTCGGCCAGCAATTGGCGGTAGCTTTCCGGCAGTTCGGCATGCGCCAGGGCCGGCAGGAACAGCACGGCCAGGGCGGCGATCAGGATACGCGGCATGATTATCCCCTCAGACATCGGCCCGTCGAACGAGTATCGGGCCTTAACTATGCCGGGGGATTTAAGATTTTATGGCCTCGCGTCGAGACCCGTCTGCAGATCGGGCCGCTAGAGGGCGATCTCGATCGTCCGGACGCCCTGATTGCGGCCGGCCGGTTGCACGGCCTGGACGACGTGACGGGCTTCGGCCGCCTGTTCCAGCTTGGCGTAGGAGGCCAGGCGCTGCGCCTTCTTCTCTTGCTCGCGACGGTCGGCCAGCATGGCGGATTTCAGCGTCTCTTCGGACATGACGATCTCCTCTCTCTATCGAAGCAAATCTAGCGATTGACCCGATCAATAGGAAATCGATCTTTGCGATGAGAGGTATTGAAACCGGCTATGAGCGCCAGCCTGGTCAGGCTGAACCTGCTCAGTTCATCTCAACCTCTTCCGGCGCCTCACCCGTCCAGCAGCCGGACATGTCCGGGACTATCGCCCCGCTTTACGTCAACGGGTCCGCCGGATGGTCATCTGACCCCAATAGGCCCGATCGATAAAGCACGCTTCCATGACCGTTTCGTGCAGCTCCATTTCGGGCCAGCTGTCACAGCCATCGCTGAAAACATTGTACGCTTCGGCATGAAAATCGATCTCGACAGACCCGTCCCGGATCGTGATCTGCCCGTCTCCGTCATAGCCCTGTCCCTGCTCGACCGGACCTTCGCCCGCTCCCGCACAATTCAATCGGAGGTCAAGGCTTTCACCGATCCGCATCTGGCAGCTCATGGCCGAGATGCTGTCGCCCATCTCCAGCAGATAAGCCTGACCGGCCGGGTTGCCCGCCTGCGCATCCTGAGCGGACGCCGTGCCGGCCGGAAGACCGGTCAGAAGCCCGGCCAATCCGGCGATAAAGACGGTTTTCAAAGACATGGTGTTTCCCCTTGGCTGCCCGCAGTCGATCATGTCTGCGCTTGACGGGAGATGAACGTCACAGGCCGCCCCTATTCGTGCATGTATTCCACCCGACCGTAATTGTCGGAGAAATCGGTGCCGCCCTCATCGGGTACCCAGCACAGGCTGGTGAAGGCGATATCCTCGCCGCTCTGATAATCCGGCCAGGGATTACAGACCGCGCTCAGCGGATTGCCGATCTCATCCAGCAGGACATTGCTGACCGTCACCGCACCGGTGGCATCCATCGACCAGCCCATCTCCCATTCATCCGGATTGAAATTGGGCAGCGGCGAGTCCTCCGGCGTGGTCACCACGACCTGGCCCTCCGACTCGAACACGACCAGTATTTGGCGGCCCGAATGGGTCTGCATGACAAAGTGCGAGCCTTCCGGCGAGACCGGGCCATCGGCCAGCACGACCGGCGTCGCCAGCATCAGCACCACGGCGCCGGTGCCGGCCATGGCAGCCTGTTTCCAAAATGTCGTCATGAAGCTCCCCCTTCCGATTCAGCCCTCATTCCGGACTCCCCGAAACCACGGTGACGGTCTCGATCAGATGCGCTTCGCTGACATTGCGGAGCCAGCACAGCGGATCGCCGTTCAGGGTAAAGCTCGGCTCCGCATAGGCGAACGCATCATCCACCTGCCAGACATCGCCGGCCCGGTAGTCCGGCCAGGGACCGCATACGGTGCGGCCAAGTCTCAACTCCTGATAGGTGATCATCACATCACCCTCCAGCATGACCCAGCTGGCATTCCAGCCGGAGCACAGGGCCGGACGCCCGTCAGCCTGAAAAGTGCCATCGGCCAGAAAGGTCAAGGTGCAGGTTGATCCCGCATAATCGAAGGAGACCGTCTCTCCGGCGGGCAGACGCCCGCCATCATCGGCGAAAGCGGCCGGCGCGATCACCATCACCGCAGCCGCCAGGAATACGTGAAACCAATACATGCTCATCCCCTGATCCTGGCACAGCCAAGCATGACGGGGATTAACGCCGCGTGTGCTCTACCCTCTTCCTGCCGAACAGAATTCGGGATGCGCCCGGACCGGCACCGCAAACAGCGCCACGCGCTGGCACGCTGGCGGTATGAGGGGTGCGGGACACAGAAAGGCGTCGTCGCTTGAGTAATTTGGGTGACACCCACCGGTGTCTCGCACGCGAAGATTTCCTCCCGCCTCTCGACGGGGCTTCAAGACCGGGTGGGTACAGGTTCCGACCGTTGGAACCAGCGGACCCCCTCGATAGCCGTCTTTTCGGTGCCGCAGGTCAGCTCGACCCTCCAAGACGCTCCGCTCCCCCAACACCCCCGACCTG
>NZ_SWKP01000007.1 GCF_005871165.1 Maricaulis alexandrii
CGCCCGGGCCACACGGCACAAGGTCACGACCGTGCTGGCACCCAGGCGGTTTCGGTGCGTCGCCCGCAAGGGAAGACGATCAAATCTCCGCGTGCGGGAGACCGGTCAGGTCACTCACACTCATAGCAAAATCCGACCCGTCAGGTCTCCCGCACACCTCTCATACCGCCAGGCGGAAACGCCGTGGCGCTACGTCCGCTTCTTCAACCGCATCCATTTGTCATCCCGGACACACGCCTCTTTCCCAGGCAAAGCCCCGGGACCACGCCCGGGGGAAATGGAGATACAAGCCCCTCCCCAAAACAGGGGATGCCGCTTCTGCCCGGCCCGACCTAGCGTTGCGGGCATGGGGTGGCGCTGGTCGTTTCCGGTCCTTTTCAACCTGGCCCGCACCGCCCCGCCTTATCGAACGGCAGGGGGAGATCATTGCCATGAAACAAGTTTTAGCCTTGGGCCTTCTGGCTCTCGCTGCAGCCGCACCGGCTTCGGCCCAGACCTTCGGGTCCGTCAATCTGCGCGCCGGCTTCACGCCGGATCCCTACCGCACGACAATCACTTCGGGCGGGAATATCCAGGCCAGCAGCTATTTTTCCAATTGCACGGGCTGGGTCGCGGACAATGTGGATTACCGGATCACCTATCAGGCGGGCAGTTTCGACCTGACCATCTCGGCCAATTCCAATGCCGACACGACCCTGCTCGTGCGTGCGCCCAACGGCCAGTTCTATTGCGATGATGACAGCGGCGCCGGTCTCAACCCGGCCCTGACCATCCGCAACCCGCAATCGGGCACATATTCGGTCTGGGTCGGTTCCTATCGCCAGGGCGAGTTTGCCCGGGCCACACTGTCCATTTCCGAACTGGGCCTGCAATAGGCCGGATCAGGCCGTCAGCGACTTGGCGTGGTGGCGGAGGTGGTCCTCCATGAAGGAAGCGATGAACCAGTAGGAATGGTCGTAACCGGGATGGCGGCGCAGGGTCAGGGACTGGCCCGCTTCCCGGCAAGCGGCCTCGAACAGTTCCGGTTTGAGCTGTTCTTCAAGGAGTTGGTCGTCCTCGCCCTGATCAACCAGGATATGCGCCTCTGTGGGCTGGCGTTTGACCAGTTCGCAGGCATCATGCTCGCCCCATTCCGGGCATTCATCGCCGAGATAGGCCTTGAACGCCTTCTGGCCCCAGGGCACCCGCGCCGGCGCCACGATGGGCGCAAAGGCGGAGACACTGCGAAAGCGCTTGGGCTGTTTGAAATGCAGGGTCAGCGCGCCATGCCCGCCCATGGAATGACCGAAAATGCCCTGACGCTCCATGTCGGCCGGGAATTCCGCCCCGATCAGGGCCGGCAATTCCTCCACGATATAGGACTGCATGGAAAAGTGCGGCGTCCAGGGTGGTTCAGTCGCATCGATATAGAAGCCGGCCCCCTGCCCCAGATCATAGCTGTCATCATCGGCGACATCCTCGCCGCGCGGAGAGGTGTCGGGTGCGATCACCATCAGACCCAGTTCCGCCGCCATGCGCTGCAGGCCCGATTTCTCCATCACATTGGACCAATTGCAGGTCAGCCCGGACAGATACCAGAGCACCGGCACCGGACCGTCCTTGGCCTGGGGCGGCGTGAAGACCGCAAACCGCATCGTGCAGGCACAGGCCTCGCTGTCGTGATCATGCACGGACAGTGTGCCGCCGAAACTGCTCCAGGACGAAACTCGGGTCAGGCTCATGATGCGGTCCTTTCTTCAAAATCCTCGTGCAGGCGTTTCAGCACGGTCTCGAAATCCTTGAAGATCTCCGTGGCCGGCCATTTCGGATCGGTCTCCGCCTTCCAGGTCAGGTGGACCAGGGCCCAGCGGCCATCCTCGATCTCGAACAGGCTGTCATCGGACCAGTCGGCCACCGCGACCGCCCGCACTTCCAGACCATGCAGGACATGGCCAGGAATGCATTCCCGGCGCAGCTCGTCCTCGAAGGCGATGGCCTGCTCATCCTCCATCTCGAACCAGTCGGGCGGGAAGGTCATGGTGCGGCGGTCTCCAAAGGGAAGGTGGTGAGGTCTATGGCCTCGATGGCGAGCTGCTCGCAAGCCAGTTTGAGCATGCGCTTGTCGGCTGAAATCAGGGGCAAGCTCTCGCGGTGCGCCAGGGCCAGATACAGGCAATCATACACGGGATGCTGCAATCGGGCCGCCAACTCAAGCGCCTCGGGATAGAGCGTTCGATCCGGATGCAGATCAGCGAAACCGCTCAGATTCCTCAGGGCAATCGTGCAATCTTCCAACGGTGCCAACGCCTCCCGGACGTATTTCCAGAACGCGTTTGCTGTTTCGACCAGAATGAGTTCCGGTGCCACCATGCCAAAGGTCTGAACGGCCGCTTCGGCCCGTTCTGAACCGGCGACTGGCAGAAAGACTTTCACAGCGACACTGGCATCGAAAACCGCAAGCCTCACCGGTCCCGGTCCTCGCGGATGAGATCTGTCGGATCAAGGTCAATCGGCTTGCATCGCTCCCGCATGCCGCGCGCGAACTCAATGAAACCGCTGCGCTCACGCAAGGCCGTTTCCGCCAGCACTTCCCGCAGGAATTGCTCCAGCGACTTATCCTCCCGTGCCGCCATTCGCTTAAGATTGGCCACAACGCTGTCGTCGAGGTTGCGGATGATGACCTGGCCCATGAGCGCCTCCTGCTATCATGATGATATCACAATCCCACGAGCCATTGAAGCCAGGTCTCAACCGTCCGGACGCGACCGGAAAGAAGCGCAGCCAGAGCTGCCCGGCGGCTCATCTGTCGCCCGGAAGGCGCAGCGGTCCTCGAAGAAGCTGACATCAACCTGTGCTCCGGCATGCTCGAAACTCGACGTCATGAATTCGACAAAACCGTACTCACCCATCCGCACCTGCGCCTCAGCGCCAAAGCATCTGGACACTGCCCAGGCGAACTCACCCAGCGCGACGGAATGAGTGTACCGGCTGAGGCCGTCATACAGGGCGTGATCATATTCATCGGCAACATGATCCGCCGTGGACCCTGCCACCATTCTGGCGCGCATGCCGATCACATCGGGACCGTAATTCCAGTCCCAACTGACGACACGTTCCGCGACCGCACCCTGTTCGGCCCATGCGGCAAGGGCAGAGCACGCCTCGGGAGGCAACTCGAAATCAAGCTGTGACGACATTTGGCAAGCCCCCAACAAGAGACAACTTGCCAGAATTCGCACAGCCCGTCCCATCTAGTACTCCACCACGCTCCGGATGCTTTCGCCGGCATGCATCAGGTCGAAGCCCTTATTGATGTCGTCGAGCTTGAGCTTGTGGGTGATCAGGCTGTCGATATTGATGCGGCCATCCATGTACATGTCGACGATCTTGGGCACGTCCGTGCGGCCACGGGCGCCGCCGAAGGCGGAGCCGCGCCAATTGCGGCCGGTGACCAGCTGGAAGGGACGGGTGGAGATTTCCGCACCGGCCGGCGCGACGCCGATCACGATGGAGGTGCCCCAGCCCTTGTGCGAGCATTCCAGCGCCGTGCGCATCACGTCGACATTGCCGATGCATTCGAACGTGTAGTCGGCGCCACCCCCGGTCAGCTCCACCAGATGGCCGACCAGATCACCCTTCACATCCTTGGGATTGACGAAATCGGTCATGCCGAACTGGCGCGCCATGGCTTCCTTGGCCGGGTTCATGTCGACACCGACAATCTGGCGCGCGCCGATCATTTTCAGGCCCTGGATGACATTGAGGCCGATCCCGCCCAGACCGAAAACGACGGCGGTGCAATTCGGCTCGGCCTTGGCGGTGAAGACGACGGCGCCAATGCCCGTCGTCACGCCACAGCCGATATAGCAGATCTTGTCGAAGGGCGCGTCCTGGCGGACCTTGGCCAGCGCGATCTCGGGCAGGACCGTGTAGTTCGAGAAGGTCGAGCAGCCCATATAGTGCAGGATTTTCTCGCCCTTGTAGGAGAAGCGCGACGTGCCGTCCGGCATCACGCCCTGGCCCTGGGTCGAGCGGATCGACTGGCACAGATTGGTCTTGGGATTGAGGCAGTATTCGCACTCCCGGCATTCCGGCGTGTAGAGTGGAATGACATGGTCGCCCGGCTTCAGCCCGGTCACGCCCGGTCCGCATTCCACCACGACGCCGGCGCCTTCATGACCCAGAATGGCCGGAAACGCCCCTTCCGGGTCGGCACCGGACAGGGTGAATTCATCGGTATGACAGATGCCCGTCGCCTTGATCTCGACCAGGACTTCTCCCGCCTGCGGGCCCTCCAGATCAACCTCGACAACTTCCAGCGGCTTGCCGGCTTCGAACGCAACTGCGGCACGGGTCTTCATGGGGCATCTCCGGGATTGGTGTTCGGGGTGTTTCGACCAGATTTGCCAGACGAGGTCAAAGGCAGAATGACACCGCTTGCGCAGTTCGCGAGGTGACCTCGCTGGCGCTTGGTACTAGGTTGCGCGCCCTGACTGCCCGTTTCGGAGTGAAATGAATGAGCGTTGTGATCCGGTCGACCGGCCTTTGGACCCCTGAAGAGTCGGTCTCGAATGACGAACTCGTCGCTTGCTTCAACGCCTATGTGGAACAGTTCAACGCCGACAATGCTGACGCCATCGAGCGCGGCGTCGTCGAACCGCTGAACCCCTCCTCCTCGGCTTTCATCGAGAAGGCTTCGGGCATCCAGTCGCGCTACACGATCGACAAGGACGGCGTGCTGGATGTCGACCGGATGCGCCCCCGTGTCGCGCCGCGTCCGAACGAAGACCTGGCCCTGACGGCGGAAGCCGGCGTGGCGGCCGCCCGCGACGCGCTGAAAGCCGCCGGTCGCGATCCCAAGGATGTCGACGCCGTGATCTGCTCGGCCACCTCCATGCAGCGCACCTATCCCTGCATGGCGATCGAGATGCAGAGCGAGCTGGGCATTACCGGGTTCGGCTTCGACATGACCGTCGCATGCTCCTCCGGCACGTTCGGCATGATCAATGCGATCAACATGATCGAGACAGGCATGGCGAAATCGGTTCTGGTCATCGTGCCGGAAATCACCACGCCGCAGCTGAATTTCCGCGACCGCGACAGCCATTTCATCTTCGGCGATGTCGCCGTGGCCATGCTGATCGAGCATGAAGACGTGGCTGGCGGCGAGGGCTGGCGGGTTCTGGGCCGCAACATGATGACCCAGTTCTCCAACAATATCCGCTCCAATTTCGGCTTCCTGAATGCATCCGAAGATCCGGAGCCTGAATTCGAGGACCGCTATTTCGTGCAGGAGGGCCGCAAGGTCTTCAAGGAAGTCTGTCCGATGGTCGCCGAGATGATCCTGTCCGACATGGACACATTCGGCCTGGCGCCGGACCAGATGAAGCGCCTGTGGCTGCACCAGGCCAATATCAACATGAACATGCTGGTCGCGAAGAAGGTTTTGGGCCGCGAGTTCACCGAGGACGAAGCGCCGGTCATCCTTGACGAGTTTGCCAATACGGCAGGCGCCGGCTCCCTGGTCGCCTTCCATCGCCACAGTGACGGGTTTGCCGCGGGCGAGAAGGGGCTGATCTGCTCCTTCGGCGCGGGCTATTCCGCCGGCACGGTCTTCGTCGAAAAACTCTAATCCCCGCCCTCAGCGGCCGGACTATCCTTCCCGCTCCATGACGGATGGGGGGATGATGAGGTGTGGCCGGAACCGGTGACAGTGACAGGACGGGCTGGGCCCTCGGGAAGGCCCGCCTCGCGCGCCCGACAGCGCCATACAAAAACGTATAACAAAGTCGGCAAATCTGACACCGGTGCCAAAAAAAGACCCGGCCCTGTCCAGTACAACGCACTGGCAGGGCCGGGTCAGTATGCGTCTCAAGCCGGGGAGGACAGGCCTGGACGTGCGAAACCCAATAACGGGTCCAGCCCCGAAGGGCAACTCTGTTTGGGTCGGGAGCGGGCGCCGCAACCCCTTACAGCACCCGCTCCCGCTCTCCGGCCCCCAACCGGCCGAAGATGGGTGGTGGGGTCAGACTAACTGCCGACCGACTCACCATGCAAACTTGTATCGAGACCGGAGACCTCGGATTCCTCATCCACCCGCAGCGTCATCAGCTTGGATTGGACGAAGAGGATGATGAAGGTGACGACACCGCAGTAAGCCGCCGCTGCCAGAGCCCCCCAGGCCTGGGTCCAGACCTGCAGGAGATTGCCCTCGATCGCGCCCGGCGTGCCGCCGATGGCCTCGCTGGCGAAGACACCGGTCAGGATGGCCCCGACCAGACCGCCCACACCATGCAGGCCGAACGCGTCCAGCGTGTCATCGATCTTGAGAGCCTTCTTCAGGGCGGTAACGCCCCAATAGGCACCGAAGGACCCGCCCGCACCGACCAGGAAGGCCGCCCAGGCCGGCACGAAACCGGCCGCCGGTGTGATCGCAACCAGACCGGCCACGGCACCCGATGCAGCGCCAAGCACGCTGGCCTTGCCGCGCAGGATCCATTCCAGACAGATCCAGACGATGACCGCCGTCGCCGTCGCGACCTGCGTGGTCACGAGCGCGTGGGCCGCTGCGCCATCGGCAGCCAGAGCGGAACCACCATTGAAGCCGAACCAGCCCACCCAGAGGAAGCCGGCACCGGCGACCGTCAGCACCAGATTGTCCGGCGCCAGATTGGACCCCGGATAGCCTTTGCGCGGCCCCAGGAATTTCGCCAGGACCAGTCCTGCGACACCGGCATTGATATGCACCACCGCGCCGCCGGCAAAGTCGAGCACGCCCGCTTCACCCAGGAAGCCGCCGCCCCAGACCCAGTGGCAGATCGGGGCATAGACCAGGACCAGCCAAGCCGCGCCAAACACCATGAAGGCGGAGAAACGGATTCGTTCGACAGCCGCGCCGGCAATGATCGCCACCGTGATGATGGCGAAGGTGAGCTGGAACATGAGGAAGAGGTTTTCCGGCAGGTCACCGGACATGCTGTCCGGCGTGATCCCGGCCAGACCGGCACTGGACAATCCGCCGACAAAGGCGTTCAGCCCGCCGCCATCCGTGAATGCCAGGGAATAGGCCACCAGCGCCCAGACCACGGTGACGATGGCCGCAGCGCCGAGGCTCTGCATCAGCGTCGACAACACATTCTTCCGCCGCACCATACCGCCATAGAACAGGGCCAGACCCGGCAGGGTCATGAGCAGGACCAGAGCGGTCGAAGTCAAAATCCAGGCGTTGTTACCACTGTCCATGTGTGGGGCCTCCGGCGGGGTTGTTGCCGCTTTTTGCGATCTGCCGACGAGCTAAGCGGGCCATGCGGAGGGGAGTCGACTATCGGCCCGGGATTTCCTGCATTTGCCGTTTTTGCGCTGCACAAATGTGCACGATTGCTCGATTCTGATGCGAGCTCGCGCGGAGCGCCATGCGCGGACGCATTGATCCGGGCCATTCATGGAGTAGGCTGCACCCCACCGGGAAGGAAATCAGAGACACGCCGTGCCAAACAGCCTCATCCGCTCAACGGGCTACTGGGTCCCTTCGAACGTCATCACCAATGACGAGCTCGTCGCCAGCTACAATGCCTATGCCGAGCGCTTCAACGCCGAGAATGCTGCCGCCATTGCCGCCGGCGAGGTGGAGGAAGTGCCGCTCTCCAACTCCGACTTCATCGTCAATGCCTCCGGGATCAAGCGGCGGCACGTCTATGAAAAAGAGGGCATTCTGGACATCGACAAGATGGTGCCGCAGATCGCGCCCCGTCCGATCGACCAGATTTCGACCCAGGCCGAATTCGCGCTCAAATCCGTCCACCAGGCGCTCGAGCGGGCCGGTTACACGGGGGCCGATATCGACGGCGTGATCGTGGCCTCTTCGGCCCAGCAACGAAATTTCCCGGGCCTGTCCTGCGAGATCCAGGATGCGATCGGGGCCAAGGGCTTCTCCTTTGACCTGACCATGGCCTGCGCCGCGGCGCTCTACGGGCTCCACATTGCCAACGGCCTGATCAAGTCGGGCGAAGCCAAGCGCATCCTGGTGTGCTCGCCGGAAATGATGACCTGCATCAATGTGCACACGCGCCGCGACGTCCACTTCATCTTCGGCGATGCCTCCGCCGCCATGATCGTGGAGGCCGATGATGGCCGCCCGGGTGGCTGGGACGTTCTGGGCACCCATGCCGAGAACAAATGGTCCTCGGCCCTGCGCTCCGATTTCGGCTTCATCAACCGCGCCGAACGCCAGATCGACTCGGATTATGAGCCGCATCTCGACCAGGACGGTCACCGCGTCTTCAAGGATGTGGTCGGTTTCGCGCCCAAGGTGGCGCGCAATCTGATGAAGAAGGTCGACCTTGAGCCGGAGGATGTCCGGCGGACCTGGCTGCACCAGGCCAATATCCGCATGGTCGACATGATCGCCAAACGCATCCTCGGCCGCGACCGCACCGAAGAAAATGCGCCGGCAATACTGGACGAGTACGGCAATACGTCCTCTTCTTCCGTCGTGATGAATTTCCAGATGCATTCCGACGACATGGCCGCGGGCGAGACAGGTGTGATGTGCGCCTTCGGGGCCGGCTATGGCGTGGGAGCCGCCGCTGTAAGGAAGCGCTGATGACCCGACTTCTTCTCGCCGGCACGGCCGGTATCCTGGCCCTGCTGGCCGCCTGTTCGGCCCCGCAAGACCAGGCCGCGCCCGACGAGACGGCTGACGGGAACAGCCCGGCACAAACGGCCGCACCGGACGCGGCGCCAGACGAGGCTGATACCGAAGAGGCCGATGCGTCTGCGGCCAGCCTGCCGGGCGTCGATATCTATATTGCGCCGCTGAACTGGGTGGGCGACATCCCCACCCTCGGCCCCGTCCACAATGCCACCCGGCGGCCCGGATATGACAATCAGCCGGCTTTCTCCGCAGACGGGCAGTCCTTCTATTACGCCTCCGGCAATGGTCCCCTGACCGATGTCTGGCGCTGCAATCTGGACTGTTCCGAACGGGTCCGGATCACCGACACACCCTTGTCCGGCGAGTACTCGCCGCGCCCGACCCCGGCCGGCGAAGCCCTGTCCTACATCTACCAGCCACCGAACGGTTATGGCGGCGAGGTCTGGCTGGACCGGCTCGAGGGTGGCGAACCCCGCCCGGCCTCCACGGTCGGACCTAACGGGTATTACGCCTTCAATGCCGACATGACCCGGCTGGCCGTGTTTGCGCTGGATGACGAAGCCCATCTCAAAGTCTTCGACCGCTTCGAGGACAGCGTGCCGCAGAGCGTCGCCGATCCGATCGGACGGGCGCTCTATGCACGTCCGGACCATGGCGCGGTCCTGTTCACCCAGGCCCGCGAGGATAGTGGCTTTGCAGTGTTTGAAACCGGTTTCGACGGCACGGGCACCCACAGCCTGTTCGATCTTCCGGGCGAAACGCAGGACTATGCGGTCTTCGCGCTTGCGGATGGCCGGGACGCGTTTTTCGCGGTTGATGAAGGCGTGCTGATGATGCGGACCCGGGATTTGCCCTGGGCTTCGATTGCCGATCTGGAAGAACAGGGCCTGAGCGGTGTCAGCCGAATGGCCGTCAGCCCGGACCGGTCCCATATCGCGCTGGTCGCGTTCGAATCCGACGCCGACTAGCCGGGCCGGGCCGATGGGCGAGCACGGACGCCACAAGACACTGATTGAAATCCAGTTCCTCAGGGCCATCGCCGTGCTGATGGTCGTGATCGCGCACATTCATCAGGCCAATGACCGTTTCTACAGTGATGCGGTGCTGGGACAGGCCAGCCTGTTCGGATTTGCCGGCGTGGACGTCTTCTTCGTCCTGTCCGGCTTCATCATCCATCATCTCTACAAGGACCATGCCGGGTTCGACCTGCGCTATTTCCTCAACCGGCTGAACCGCATCTTCCCGCTCTACTGGATTTTCACCGGCTTCGCCGTGCTGGGCTATGTCACCATGGGCGGGTCCCTGACACGGTCGGCGGACGAGCTGGACATACTGGCCTCGCTGACCCTGATCCCGACGGGGGATCTGCCGGTCCTGCAGGTCGGTTGGACCCTGACCCACGAGCTCTACTTTTATCTCGCCTACGGGCTGGCCCTGCTCCTGCCGCAGCCCGCGCGGGTCTCGGCGGGGATGGGCTGGGCCCTGGCGAGCCTCGGCTACATCCTGGTTCCCCACGGCATCGCGTCGCCCTGGCTGGACCTGGTGTTCAGCCCGTTCAACTTTCTCTTCCTGTCCGGTGTCCTGCTGGCCACTCTGTATCCGCGGATCCGGCGCCTGCGCTGGCCGGCCCTGCTCATCTTGGCCAGTGGGCTGGCTCTCGGCCTGACCTGGATACACATCCATGGCCTGGCCGGACTGGTTGCAGCCCCGCTGCGCGTGGTGATGCTGGCCCCGTTCGCCATGGGCCTGGTGGCGACCTTGCTGGCTTGGACGCCAGCACTTCCCAAACCACTCGCCCAGGTCGGCGACTGGTCCTACGCGATCTATCTCTCGCACATCCTGGTGATCGGGGTTCTGGCCCGGCTCATGCCCGGCCTGACCGGCGACGGTCTCGCCGGCGCTGTCCTGCTATACCTCGCCGGCCTGATGGCCTGCCTGGCCCTGGGCGGGCTGGTGCATGCCGGGGTCGAACGCCCCTTGCTGGACCGGGGCAAGGCACTCATCCGGCACCTCGCCCCGTCCCGTTAGCGCGCCGTCAGACCGACGTCGTCTCGGTGATCTTGTAGGTCAGATCATCCCCGTCAGCTTCGTGGATGGTGAGATAATCCCCGAGCCGCAAGGTGTGATCACCCAAGCGATAGACCGGCTCGTCCGGCCCTTCGCCTTCCTCGTCATAATGGAAAAACCAGTGCGAGCCGCGATGGGTCAGCCAGCCATCGGCCTTCTCCGCCGGATCGGGCGAAAAACGGTCGACGGTGCAATCGGCCTTGTTGGCCCGCCACAGGTCGAGATCCAGGCGGCCATCCTTGTCCAGCGGCGCCACGATCACATAACCCTGATCATTGTCACCATCGGGGAATCCCGCGTCCGGATTGCGTCCCAGTCTCATCACAACACGTGTCAGGCTCATGCCAGTCTCCCGATTATTTCTGAGGCCTATCCATCCCGTTTTTGCGCGGAAGGTCAATTCACTCCACGATGCGTCAAGAGCGCACATCCGCTGTGAATTTGGGTCGCGGCCGGAGTGGAGATGGCGGGGCAAGAATGCTATCTCCCCTGTCCGCGATTTTGAGGAAGGGATGACATGCCGGCAGCGGCCCGCAAGAAAGACACGGCTCCACGCGCCTGGCAGCGCATGATTTCCGGCCGCCGGCTGGACCTTCTGGATCCCTCGCCCTTCGATGTCGAAATCGAGGACATCGCCCACGGACTGGCGCGCGTGGCGCGCTGGAATGGCCAGACCCATGGGGACCACGCCTTCTCCGTGGCCGAGCATTCCGTCGTCGTGCTGCAGATCCTCGACCATCTCTACCCCAAGCTGGACCCGAAATGGCGGCTCGCCGCCATCCTGCATGACGCCTCCGAATATGTGATTGGCGACATGATCAGCCCGTTCAAGGCGGCGTTGGGCGTGAACTACCGCGAATTCGAGGACCGGCTGGAACGCGCCATTCACCTGCGCTACGGCTTGCCGCCGAAACTGCCGGCCGAGGTGAAACGCAAGATCAAGCGCGCCGACGTGATCTGCGCTTATTTCGAAGCCACGCAGATTGCGGGCTTTACCCGGGAAGAAGCGTTGAAATTTTTCGGCCGCCCGCCCGCCGACCTGGAGATCGAGATCAGCCCCATGCCGGTCAAGAAGGCGCAGGTCCTGATGCTCGACACGTTCAACACCGTGCTGGCCGAAGTCGAGGGGCGCTGATGGAACTGGCCGGCCAGTCCCTTTCTGTCGGCCTCAATGCGGTCATCCTGTCCGTCGACAGCGATACGCCCCGCGTCCTGATCGTGCCGCAATCGGGCGGCGGCGTCGCCCTGCCCTTCGGTCCGTTCGACCCGGCCCGCCATCGGACTTTCGAGATCGGCCTTCGCCGCTGGGTGGCCGAACAGGCCCGCTTCCAGCTGGGCTATGTGGAACAGCTCTACACCTTCGGAGACCGGGGCCGCGAAGCGCCGCTGGCCGCCCTGACCGGGTCCGAGGATGCCCGCATCATCTCGATCGGCTATCTCGCCCTCACCGCCGACACCGCGACCCCGCCCGATGGCGGCGGACGCTGGCGCGACTGGTATGATTTCTTTCCCTGGGAAGACTGGCGCCAGGGCAAACCGGAGGTCATCGACACCGACATCATCCCGCGCCTGTCAGCCTGGGCCGATGAAGCCGGTGTGCCCGGCCGCCGCGCCTCGCGCCATGACCGCTTGAAGACCACATTCGGCATGGGCGGCGAGACCTGGAATGAGGAACGCGTGCTGGACCGGTATGAGCTGCTCTATGAAGCCGGCCTGGTCGCGGAAGCCGCCCGGGACGGACAGGTGGACGATCCGACCCTGTGCCCGGCCCTGGGCTTATCCATGGCCTCCGATCACCGGCGTATACTGGCGACCGCCATTTCCCGGCTGCGCGGCAAGATCAAGTATCGTCCCATTGTCTTTGAACTCATGCCTGACCTCTTCACCCTCTCCGGGCTGCAACAGGCTGTCGAAGCCATCATCGGCTATCGCCTGCACAAGCAGAATTTCCGGCGCGCCCTGGACCGGACCGGTTTCGTGGAAGGCACGGGCAAGGTGGAGAGCCGCACGGGCGGACGCCCTGCTGAACTCTACAGCTATCGCCGCGAGGCCCTGGCCGGCCTGCCCTCCCTGGGCCTGGCCACACCCCGCCTCAAGGAGAGCTGACCCCGTCCGGCTGGCCAGTCGTCCGGCGAGACGCCATGATGCCCGCGCACAATCACAGGGGGCAGACCATGACGACGACATCCACTATTCCGGTAAACCCCGACGTGACCGATGCGGTGACGCAGGCGAATATCAAGGTGCTGGGCGAAGCGCCCGCTCTGGCCCTGGGCCTGCTCTACCAGACCATTGGCACGGCTTCCGGGCTGGAACTGGAGGATGCCACACGAATACGCGACGCGCTGGAAGACGCGCTGGAAGACGCCACGCCGGAACAGATGCACGAGATCCTCGAGACCATCCTCCACATGGCCACACTGGCAGACCCCTCGCACTGAGGCCTTCCGATATTGCACTGCACAATTTTTTTCTTGCGCACTGCAACGAATTGGTTTTGCATACCAAAATTCTACGAGAGCGCAGTGGGGCTGTGATGCGTCAGGCATGGGTATTCGAGACGGGCGCCGGTTTTCTGGTCTGCTGCCTCACCGTGCTCGCCCTGCATTTCATCAGTCTGGAACACTATGCGCTGGGCGCTCCGCTCGTTCTGATCCTTGCGATCAGTTTGTGCGTCATGCCGATGAACCGGCTCACGCGTGGCCAGCTCCTCATGCCGGCCGCCATCAACAGCGTCATCACCTTTGCGCTCCTGGCCGCCGGGGTCAGCTTCCCGGCCTGTTTCCTGCTGGGGCTCGCCCTCACCGGTCTCGGTTATGCCCTCTGGAAGCTTCACAGCCGCGGTTTCAAATTCCCCGAAGCCTGACCCATCGCGCCCCGCCAAGCCGTTCATGTCCGCCTGATGTCAGGCCATGCCTTGCTTTGCTCATTGTGAGCATTTATATCCTTTCCCAGTAAAGCTCATTTCGAGCATAAGGGGGCGGCCCAATGACGAGCCGCCCATTTTCAGATCCCACTAATGCTCATAACGAGCAAAAGGGAGGGGAAAATGGACCGATTGAATTGGGATGGCACGCCTGAAGGCTTAGATCAGGACCGGCCGGAACTCGCGTACACGGATGAGGTCAAGGCGGCCACGGATCACCTCTATGAGAAGGTGAAGCATGTCGTCACGCCCATGGAGTGGCCGGCCAAGGCGCCGCTGATCCATGCGATCAACCAGCTCAAGAAAGAGAAAAACGCGGTCATCCTCGCCCACAATTACATGACCGCCGACATCTTCCACTGCGTCGGCGACCTGATGGGCGACAGCCTCGCCCTCGCCCGCATGGCGGCAGAGAGCGAAGCCGATATCATCGTCCAGGCCGGCGTCCACTTCATGGCCGAGACCGCCAAGGTGCTCGCGCCGAACAAAAAAGTCCTGATCCCCGACACGCGCGCCGGCTGTTCGCTGGCAAGCTCGATCACGGGCGAGGATGTCCGCCGCATCAAGGCCGCCTATCCCGGCATTCCGGTGGCGACCTATGTGAACACCTCGGCCGATGTGAAAGCGGAATGCGATATCTGCTGCACATCGTCGAACGCCGTCCAGGTCGTCGAGAGCCTGGGTTCGGACACAGTCATTCTCCTGCCCGACCAGTATCTGGCCAAGAATGTCGCCGCCCAGACCGATGTGAAAATCCTCACCTGGGCCGGCAGTTGCGAAGTGCATGAGCAATTCACCGCCCAGGACATCCAGGACCTGCGCGACGCCCATCCCGGTGTCGTCATCATCACCCACCCGGAAAGCCCGCTCGACGTGGTCCAGGCCGCCGACTATGCCGGCTCGACCGCCGCCATGGCTGATTGGGCCAAGAACAGCGGCGCGAAGAAGGCGGTCCTGCTGACCGAATGCTCGATGAGCGACAATGTCGCCGCCGACGTGCCGGAGATCGAGTTCATCCGCCCGTGCAACCTCTGCCCGCACATGAAGCGGATCACGCTGGAAAACATCTATGACTGCCTGCGTCTGGAACAGCATGAAGTGACCGTCCCGGACGCCGTCATCGAAGGCGCCCGCGCCTCCGTCCAGGCCATGCTCGACCTGCCCAAGCCGGACAAGCCCGCCAGCTTTGATCCGACGAAGCAGGAGAAGCCGGTGGACCTGGTGGCGATCTAGGGGGCCATGGTGACCCGCGCCTTCATCTGGCTCGCCTGCCTGCTCAGCGCTCTTTGCAGCGCAAGTCTGAAGGCAGAGGCACAAACGACGCTCATGGCAGCCTTGCCTGAATTGGGCATCGAAGAGCATTGCCAATCGCTTGGCATAGAGGACCAGACCGCGCGATTCTTCCACGTGTCGCTCTTGCCGCCTTCTCAGACGGGAGACACCCAATTGGACTGCGTGCGGGTCCAGATCGGCGGGCACTTTCGCTGGATTGACGAGGGGGGAGCCGCTTTACACCCAAGTGTTCACTCGGCCTATCTCGCCTCGGATAGAGAGATCATTGCACCTCGTATTTACCTTGGAGATTGGCCTGACGGCGCGCCTTCACTTTACCATCTCAATGGCGCGAACGTCGTCGTTGAGGGCGTGATCTTCAATTATTGCCAAGCAATCGAGACTGCGATCGAGGCCGGAAATCCACATGCATTTGTGGTCGAGCTCGGTCTGGAAGACTTCCCGGACCCATGTGACGGCTATCCGCTGGATGGTTATCTCCTTTATGATGTCCGCCTCGTTTCGACAGCCCCGGGGCCGGCACAACGCGTCCGTGGCGAGATCAATCGCGGCGTCCTTGGCAATTTGGCTCGAATAGGTGTCGACCAGCCTCACTATGATGGCATTGAAACAGCGACCCGCCGTTGGGCAGAGGAGTTAGGTCGGGGCGAGGCGTATTATCTGACAAACCATACGCCTTCCATCGACCGCGAGAGCCGCATATTTCTCAGGGATCGTCCCTTCAATATCACCGATTTGTATGGCGATAGCGAAGCACTCCGCACGGCTTCCGGCGTTGCGCTATCTTCGCAACCGATTGCAGTTTTCCAGAACGGGGAAGGCGACCCGACAGATAGCGCTTGGGGCCCTGCCGTTTTCGGCTGCATCTGCTTGCAGGATGAATGCTCGGAAGTTTGGCCGCTCGACACAATCGACCTGCCCTGGATGCCCGAAGCCTACATCTGCACCGGGCCCTTCCGTTTCAACCGCGAAAACGACAATTGGGAGCGACATCATTGACCCGCCCCGTTCTCATCTGTGGTGCCGGCATTGCCGGGCTCTGGGCAGCGCTGAAATTGGCGCCGCGCAAGGTCGTTCTGTTGACCGGTTCGCCGCTGGGTGAAGGCGCAGCCTCGGGCTGGGCCCAGGGCGGGGTGGCAGCAGCTCTGGCCGAAGATGACACGCCGGCCCTGCACACGAATGACACCCTTACCGCCGGCGCCGGACTGGTGGAGGTCGAAGCGGCCCGGGCGCTGGCCGAAGGGGCTGCCGCCGAGGTCGCGGAACTGGCTGCGCTGGGCGCCCCCTTCGAGCGCGAGGGCGAGACCTGGTCGCTGTCCCGGGAAGCGGCCCATTCGCGCCACCGGGTGGCCCGGGTCAAGGGCGACGGCGCGGGCGCCGCGATCATGGCGACGCTGATCGAAGCGGTGCGTCGGGCGGACCACATCGAGATCCGCGGTGGCTGGAAAGCCGTCTCCCTGCTGGGCGATGCGCAGGCCTGCGCCGGCGCAATTGCCCTTTCACCCGATGGACGGACAGAGGCGATCAATGCCGACGCCACCATCCTCGCCATGGGCGGGGCCGGCGGCCTGTTCGCCCTGACCACGACACCGGCCGGAGCCCAAGGCCAGGCCATGGTGATGGCAGCCCGTCTGGGCGCGACCGTCCAGGATCCGGAATTCGTGCAATTCCACCCGACCGCGCTCAATGCCGGACTGGATCCTGCGCCGCTGTGCACCGAAGCGCTGCGCGGTGAAGGCGCGACCCTGATCGACCGCACCGGACACCGTTTCATGAAGGCCGTCCATGCCGACGCCGAACTGGCCCCGCGCGATGTCGTCGCCCGGGCCGTGCACCGGCAGAATGCCACCGGCAAGGGGGCGTATCTTGATTGCCGCACAGCGATCGGCGACGCTTTTCCGAACGAGTTCCCCGCCGTCTTCGCCGCCTGTCAGAAGGCCGGGATCGATCCGCGCATCGAGCCCATCCCGGTAGCCCCGACGGCGCACTATCACATGGGCGGCGTGAAGGCCGATGTGGATGGTCGCACGGATGTGCCGGGCCTCTACGCCATCGGCGAATGCGCCTCGACCGGCCTGCACGGCGCCAACCGTCTGGCCTCCAACTCGCTGGCCGAAGGCTTGGTGAGTGCTGCGCGAGTGGCGCGTTTATTCTCCTCGCCCTTGACGGGCGAGGGGGACCGCTGCGCAAGCCGCGGGGGAGTGGGTGACCCGTCGAAACTCGGAGCGCGTCGCGCTTCACTCCTTCCGCCTCGCCGCTCAGCGGCGAGCCTCCTTCCCCATCAAGGGGAAGGAGAGACCTTGGGTGAACTCCCCCCTCACGCGCTCCAGAGCCTGCGCCAGGCCATGTCCCGGCATTGCGGGGTGGAACGTTCGGAGAGCGGGCTGACCGCCTTGAAATCCCTGATATGCGACCTGCGCGCCGAGCATGGTGATGCGGATGCCCTGATCGCGGCGGACTTCATTGTCACCGGCGCCCTGAACCGTTGCGAAAGCCGCGGCGGCCACTTCCGCACGGATTGCCCGCAGACCGCAACCAAGGCTTTACACACGCGCCTGACCCTCAATGATCTGACGCTCGCCCAAACGGGGGCACAGCGTTATCAGACCCCGGCCGAATGACAGGAACCCCCATGTCCGTGATGCCCCTGCCCCGCCATGTCGTGACCGAGGCGGTCACTCGCGCCATTGCCGAGGACCAGGGCGGTCGCGGCGATATCACTTCACTGGCGTGCATTCCGGCCAAGGTCGAGGCCAAATTCTATTTCAAGGCCCGCGAGGCCGGCGTGATCTGCGGCCTGCAGCCGGCGCTGGAAGCCATCTGGCAGTGCGATCCGGAAGCCCTGATCAGCCCGCAAGTCTCCGATGGCGAGCGCGTGGAGCCGGGCGATGTCCTGATCAGCGTGACCGGTCAGGCCCGCGGCCTGCTGTCGGCCGAGCGGATTGCCCTCAATTTCATGGGCCGGATGAGCGGGGTTGCGAGCTTCACCCGCACCTATGTCGATGCGGTTGCGGGCACCGGAGTCCGCATCGCTCACACCCGCAAGACCACGCCGGGTTTTCGCGCCTTCGAGCTCCAGGCCGTGCAGGCGGGCGGCGGCGCGCTGCACCGCTTCGGTCTGGATGACGCCATCCTGATCAAGGACAATCATGTCGCCGTGTGCGGTGGCGTTGCAGAGGCCGTCCAGGCCGCCCGCCAGAGCGCAGGCCACATGACGCGTATCGCCGTCGAAGTGGACCGGCTGGACCAGCTGGGCGCCGCCATCGAAGCGGGCGCGGAGAGCGTCTTGCTGGACAATTTCAGCCTGGACGATCTGCGCGCTGCCGTAGACCAGGCCAAGGACAAAGTCATTCTGGAAGCGTCGGGTGGGGTCAATCTGGACACGGTTCGCGGCATTGCCGAGACCGGTGTCGATGTCATTTCGGTCGGGGCGCTGACCCATTCGGCGCCCAATTTCGACATTGGGCTGGATGAACGCTAGCCGTCGCAAACAACAGACATCAGAGAGAGGAATACGCGTGTTCAATCATATCATGGTAGGGTCGAACGACATCGAAAAGTCCAAGGCATTCTATGATGCCGTGCTCGGCGTACTTGGCGCCGGCAATGCCATCCGCAACGAAGCCCCGACCGGGCATGTGCGCTATTTCTACCTGCATGACGGCAATGCCTTCTGCATCAGCGAACCGATCAATGGCGAACCGGCGACCCATGCCAATGGCGCCACGATAGGCTTCAAGTGCAGCTCGCCGGAACAGGTGAAAACCTTCCATGACGTCGCCGTGGAAAATGGTGGCGTCTCGATCGAGGACGCGCCCGGCCCGCGCACCAGTGATATGGGGACGCTGCATCTGTCCTATGTCCGCGATCCGGACGGCAACAAGCTGTGCGCGATTCATCGCCCCGGCTAGCGGCAGATCCCGACCCGGTTGGTCAACCAGAGCAGGAGAGAGAGCACACCGGCATAGGCGAGGCTGAAATAGCCAGCCTCCGGCTGCTGATCATTCCCGGCCAGTCCGGTGAGAATCCAGTCGATATTGAACAGAAGTGAGGCAGCGACATAGGCCCAAAAGGCCCAAGCCTTGCGCATGACCAGTCCCGCGAAGCTGACAGTCAGGATCGCCGTGGCGAGAAAATAGATCGAGTCCTGGGCCAGGCTGGTGCCCAGGACCAGATCCACCCAGCTGTCTCTGTAATAGGCATGGGTCGCAGGAACGGTCCGGATCAGGATATCGCCGACACCCCACCAGACGGAGTAAGCGGTCTCGACCAGATGGAGCAGAAAGACACCGCCGAACAACGCAATTTGCCAGCCCGACAAATTCCTGAAATAGGCCATCGCCCAGATTTCCCCTGCCCAATTCTCCACGAGAATGGCGTGAGTTCCGGACAACTACAAGCCGGGCAGGAAAATGCTCTAGCGGATCAGGCGGCGGTTCAGGAGCAGAAATAGAAGCGTGATCACCAACCCCTGATACACCAGCGAGATGTATCCCGGCGCCGTCAGGAAGTCGGCACCACTCGGTGCGGCCACGACCCAGTCCACGCTGAACATGAGCATGGCGAGGGGATAGGTCACAATGACCAGCTGACGCCGCTGTGTGACCAGAACGAAACTCGCCACAATGAGCGCGACGCCAGTGAAATAGACCACTTCCTGCCAGAGCGGCACGGTCAGGACGAAATCGACCATCTCGGCGGGAAAAATTGCGCGCGGACGGGGCAGAACCCGGATCAGCAGATCGCTGCCAGCCCAGTACAGCGTATAGCACAGCTCCATGAACATCAGGAGCCAGGTCGCGCCATACATCCATCCCCATCGGGCTAATGGCGTGCCGTCAATCTTGACCACGTTCCACTCTCCTTCTGCCGGAATCAGTCATCCAACAGACTGCGCCCGACCTTGCCCTTTGCCCGTATTTCATCCGGGCTCAGCCCGCACAATTCATGCGGAAAGACGAGCCAGGCATCTGTCTCTTCTACGTAGAAGTCGGGGGTCATGGATGACCGGTTCCGCTCGGGTTTGAAGTAGACTGTGGCGATTTTGGTTTCCTGCGGGAAATTCCGGCGGCATTTTGCCCTGAGCACATCGATGATGGCCTCGATCGAACTGCCGCTGTCGAACACGTCATCCACGATCAGGAGCCGGTCATCCGCATTGAGAGCATCGACAAGATAGCTTTCACCATGAACACGAACTTCCCGCGCCATCTGATCAATGCCGGTATAGGCGGAGGTTCGCAGGGCGATGTGATCGGTCTCCACCCCTTTCCAGGCCAGATATTCCTGAACCGCAATCCCCACCGGCGCACCACCGCGCCAGACCCCGACGATATAGGTGGGTCGAAAGCCGCTCGCGAGGATATAGGCGGCCAGCTTGAAACTCAGGGCCAGAAGATCATCTGCTGAAATGAAAGTCTTTTGATCGCTCATCCCAGCAGCTTCCGTCAGCCCCTGCCACTTCACAACCCCGCCCGCACGCAGAAAATAACTTGCAACACCACCCAACCTCCCCGTTAGATTGAATCCTGTGAAAGAGGCGGCAGCTTCCATGCCCCGACGAAACCCCGTTACAGACAAGCGGCCCGGTTCCGCCCGCACTCTGAGCTGGTTCCTGGTCCTGCCCCTGGCAACCGTGTCGGCCCTCGTCTCGACCTACTGGATCTTTGCCTACTGGATGCTAACGCGGGGACCGCCGTCCACCGTCTTGCCCCTGGCCGCCCATGATGCGGCCACCGGAGCCCCCTTCATCACCATCATTCTTGGACACGCCTGCATGCTGGCCTTCTGGTTCGCCTTGGGAGCCCTTCTGCTAAGGCGCGGACGGATATTCCTGACCGCCTATGTGTGCGGAGCCGGCATCCGGGCAACCAGCTGGATCTTCCAGTCCTTCAATCCGGACTTTCCCTCCGAAATCGGGTTTTTCCAAATCGGACTGGAGGCGACTGCGGTCTGGCTTTTCCTGCGATGGCGGCAAGAGGCAAATCCACCTAGTCTGGACGCATGAGACAGACAGACATTCCCGCCGGAACCCTTCACACGCTTCACGTCGACAGCCAGGCCGTGGCTGGCAACATGCTGGGAGACAGCCCGCATCGCCGTATCGACGTCTATGTCCCGCACGGCCATGACGGACAGGGCCTGCCCCTGCTGGTCGACCTGGTCGGCTTCACCTCGGGCGGTCCGGGTCACACAAACTGGCGCAATTTCGGGGAAAATGTCCCCGAACGCGCGGACCGGCTGATCCATGAGGGCGAGATGGCGCCCTGTGTAATCGCCTTCCCCGACTGTTTCACCCGCCTGGGCGGCAACCAATATGTGAACTCCGTTGCGATGGGCCATTGGGATGATTTCCTCCGGCAGGAGGCCGTCCCGGCCGTCGAGGTCCGGTTCGGTTGTGGCGGAGCCGGCAAGCGCGGCTGTTTCGGCAAAAGCTCAGGCGGCTATGCCTCCATGGTTCATGCCCTGCTCCACCCGGACTTCTGGTCGGCGGCCGCCTGCCATTCCGGGGATATGGGGTTCGAGCTCATGTTCGCAGCCGACTTCGCCCACACGCTGCGCCGGATCGCCAAGCATGGCGGAACGATCG
Source organism: Maricaulis alexandrii (assembly GCF_005871165.1). Taxonomy (GTDB): domain Bacteria; phylum Pseudomonadota; class Alphaproteobacteria; order Caulobacterales; family Maricaulaceae; genus Maricaulis; species Maricaulis alexandrii. The sequence continues at coordinate 21,508 of NZ_SWKP01000007.1, forward strand.
AGAGCTTCATCGAGGCCTGGGAAACCGAGAGCCGGATCAAGGTCAGCGGTGATGACCTACACGCGCTCATGATCCTGGCCATGGCCGCGACCTACGATCCCGATCCCGACGCCTATCTGGGCATCCGCTTGCCGGTGACGATGGACACCTGTGAACGCATTCCCGAGCGCTGGGCGGAATGGATGAAATGGGACCCTCTGGAAATGCTGGATGAGCACGCCGATGGCCTTAAGGATCTGAAAGGCCTGTTCATCGATTGCGGCGATGTCGACCAGTACAATCTGGTCTATGGTGCCCGCCGCATGAACAAGGCCCTCGCCGCGCGCGGCATTCCGCATGTCTATGAAGAGTTTGCCGGCACGCATTCCTCCATCGACTTCCGGATGGATACGTCCCTGCCCTATCTGGCCAAGGTTCTCAGCGCCTGAACAAGGCCGTCTGTTTCAGGCCGGCACCTTGATCGTCTGGGTCTTCTTGCCGCCTGTCACCGACCGGACCGATTGCGTGAACGCGGTCGCTACAAGCGCAATCAGCACCCGTGCAATGATGGTGAAGAAGAGCAGCAGGATCTTGTCGTCCGAGACAGCAAAGCGTACGCCCGACTGCCAGCGCCCGGTCAAGGGAAGGTGGGAAAGCTGGTCTTCCACCCAGTCTGCCGCATCCAGCATGGTATGAAGCACGTGCTCCATCGTCAGGGCGATGAAGGCGAGCATGATGATGGCCAGCACGAAGGACAGGAAGAGCGTCGCCATCATCGAGGAGATACGGCTGACGAAGGGCGCTTCGGACACGCGGATCTTGTTCATTCCTGTCGCCGCCGAGAAGCCCGTACCGACAATACCCAGAATGATGCGGGCGATGATCGTGAAGATGAGCAGGACGATCTTGTCGTCACTGGCATAGATCCGGACCAGATTATTGTACTGCTCCGGGATGGGCAGGCTCGCCACGGCGTCTTCGACCAGATCCGCGCCATCCTGCACCCAGCCGAGCCAGTGCGGCAGGTAGAACCAGAGCAGGACCAGCATGGCCATGGCCATCAGCATGGACACAAACAGCGTGGCCGAAATTTTCGTCAGACGCGCAAACAAGAACATGACTTCCCCCGGATCGCAGACGCGACGATCGCCAGACTAACGGCAAATCGTGTCAGAGTCGCGGTAGATCGCGTCGCAGGCGAACCGGAGAGGCGCTCTGCCCCTCCGGTAGCCCGTTTGGTCAGTGTGCCAGAATCTCGATCGTGATCGCGCTGCCGTCTTCGGACCAGCCTGTGGTGGACCAGACCTCTCCCGGCATCAGATCCGGATTCCACGGCCCGCAATTGGAGGCCGTGCCCTGCTCGGTCTCGACATGGATGCACAATTCGCTGTCCAGGGTCCAGGAGCCAGCAACACCGCGGCTGTCCGAATAACTGCCATCATCGCCGAACCAGGCATCAAAGCCGTCCTCGCCGAATGTGACCCGCACGGTCTGACCCGCGACATTGTCCATTCCGTCAGCCAGCGCCACCGGCGCCAGCGTCACGACCAGTGCGGCAGCGGCCGCCAGATAGTTGTTCATGGGTATCTCCCCGCATGATTGGCCCGTATCGGGCCTCGCGCCCCCTGCGCGAAGCCAGACTAGACCATTCTCCTCTTGCGGGAAAACCGGCGTCAGTCGATCGGGTCTTCATCCCCATTGTCGGACTGGGGCACTTCCACGATCTGGACCCAGTATTCGCCAATGGAATTGACCACGCGCATCAACCGGTCGAGCGAGATCGGCTTGACGATGTAGGAGGAGGCGCCAAGCCCATAGCTCGACAGGATGTCATCCTCATCCTTGGAGGTCGTCAGGACGATGATCGGGATATGGCGCAGATCGGCGTCATTCTTGATCTCCTCGAGAGCCTCGCGGCCATCCTTCAGCGGCATGTTCAGATCGAGCAGGATGATGCCCGGATAAGGCGCGCCCTCGAGATGCGTGTAGGCACCCTTGCGTCGCAGATAGTCGACCAGCTGCTCGCCATTCTCGAGGAATTCCAGAGGATTGCGAAGACGGACTTCCTCACAGGCCTCTTTGAACAACAGACGATCATCCGGATCGTCATCGACCATGAGAATGGTGAAAAGCCGGTTTTCCTGGCTCATGTTTTAGGCCCCGTCCTGCTGGACCCGTCCAAGACGGGTCATGTGTCTGCCAGATTCGCCCGATGTCGCGGCAAGATCAAGGTGAAGCAGGCACCTTTCCCCTCCTCACCGCGGGCGGTGATGCCTCCACCATGCCGTTCCGCAATTTTGCGGCAAGTCGCCAGACCGACACCGGACCCGGGATAGGCATCCCGTGCATGCAGGCGTTCCAGGAGACCGAAAATGCGATCCGCATGCCGGTTGTCAAACCCGATGCCGTTATCGCTCACCTCGATCACCGCCAGTTCGCCTGTGGTGTCTGCCTCCGACCGAGCGGAGATTCGAATATCCACATTCGCGTCCGGACGCCGATATTTCAAGGCATTATCGATCAGGTTTTCGAACAGGACCCGCATCTGGTCTGCATCCGCCTCGACAACGGGAAGGGTATCCAGCGCCACAGTGTGCGGTGCGGCCACCCGGGCTTCGATGATCGAAGTCACCACGTCGTCCAAGGCGACCGGGGCGGTTTTTGTGTGATCATCGCGGACACGGGCATGCGTCTTGAGCTTGTCGAGCAGGTCCCGAAGACGCGTCGCCCCGTCCATCATGCGCTCGAGATAACGCGCCTGTTTTTCGTCCGGCACCGGCCCCAGCGTGTCGTGGAGGCGCTGTCCGAACATTTCGATCTTGCGCAGGGGTTCGTGCAGGTCGTGCGTGGTGACGGACACAAACTCGGTCAGATCGGCATTGTCCCGCCGCAAGCGCGCCAGCTCCGCCTGCCGCTGGTCTTCCGCCCGCCATGTCAGGACCGCGATGGCCGACAGAAGGCCGGCCACAGCAATGGGCGCGACCAGGGCGGCGCCTTGTCCCCAGGACATCGGAACCCAGACGACCAGCACCAGGAGCAGACCCAGTCCGGACAGGATCGGAACCAGCCGGTCGCGCCAGGCAGGGATGTCGATAGAAGATGGCTTCATGCGTGTCATTCCCGGCTGACGCATCAGGGGCCGGCCTCCATCAGGTGACACTGCCCTGCCGCACGGGCAGGAGCAGGGTGAAGACAGCACCGGAATCGGGCTCTCCCCAAGCGGTCAGTTCGCCGGCATGCCGTTCCGCGATCTTGCGGCAGGTCGCCAGTCCGACACCCGTGCCATCGAATTCATCCCGCCCGTGCAAACGCTCGAACATGCCGAAAATGCGTTCGGCATGGCGCGGCTCGAACCCGACCCCGTTATCCGCCACCGCAATCCGCGCCATGGCGCCGTTCTCACCCACCTCGACACTGCCCTCAATGGAAATCGAGGGCTGTACGCCCGGCCGGCGGAATTTCAGGGAATTGGCCACCAGGTTCAGGAAGAGCTGGTGCATCTGACCCGGATCCGCCTCGATCGCCGGCATCTCCCCGACCCGGATCGTGGCATTCTCCGCCGTGATCCGCGGTTCCAGATCCGACAGGACATCGGCGATCACGGTCGACAGCTCCACGGGCAGGAAGGAGGTCGTCTTCGAATTGACGCGGGAATAGCTCAACAGGTCATCGATCAGGCGGCGCATTCGCGTGGCGGCATCCACCATGCGTTCCAGATAGTGCCGGCCCGTATCATCCAGCGCGTCATAGCATTTGTTGTTCAGACGCTCGCCGAAAGCCTGGATCTTGCGCAACGGCTCCTGCAAATCGTGCGAGGCGGCATAGGCAAATTCCTGGAGTTCGGAGTTGGAGCGTTTGAGCTCCTGCGCATAGCGGCGCAGGGCCAGCTCATCGCGCTTGCGATTGGTGATGTCGCGAAAGGTGATCACGGCACCGGCCGACTTGTCGGCCGGATCCAGCGGCGAGGACGCCGATTCAATCGGGATGGGTTGTCCGGCCTTGGTCCAGAACACATCGCCCTCAGCCGATTCGCCCAGCAGATCGGGGAAGTGGATACCGCATTCCTCGCGTGGATAGATCGATCCGTCGCGGCGCGAATGGTGGACCGTGGCGTGCATGTCCTTGCCGATCAGCTCGTGCTCCTCATAGCCGAGCATCTGGCAGGCGCGCGGATTGATGAAGGTGACCGTGCCATTGCCATCAATGCCGTAAATGCCTTCGGCGGCCGTGTTCAGGATCTGGGACAGGCGCTGGTTGGCGGCCGCCGTGGCCTGGGCCCGGCGCCTTGTGATGGTCCGGTGTGCGCTGAACAGGACGGCCAGGAGAATGAAGGACAGGGCCATCGCGACAGCGAAGACGCGCAGCACGGCCCGGGCCTGGTTGGCCCCCGCCAGGGCATCAATGACATCGATTTCGGTGATCACGCCGATATCGCGGACATCATCCCATCGCCAGGCCCCCATGACGAGCACGCCGCGACTGTCGCGATAGCCGCGCAGATTGTGGCCACGCCCTTCGGAGATGACGCTGCGGGCCGCCAGGGTCAGCGGCCATTGCGCATAGGGGCGCGACGGGATGGCACCGCGGGTGACGTCGACACCGGGGTCGCGCACCTCGACATGCAGCATGGAGGGATGTCCCTCCGCCAGCAGGCCGGCATTGATGAATTCCTCGCCATAGCGCGTTTCGGTCAGCAGCCGCCCGGTCCGGTCGATGGCATAGGTCTCGCCGGAAACACCGGTCCGGCCGACCCGGAATGTGGCGGCATACTCGCCCAGCGGATCGATCCTCAGCGCGAGATAGCCCAGGCGTTCCCCGTCCTCGTCACGCACTTCGGCGATCGAGTACATGAGGATTTCCTCGTCGACCTGACCATTCTCTTCCCCGGGGTTCAGGGTGACGAGATCGACGATATGCGGGCGGGTCAGCAGGGCGCCGGTGGTGGACAGGCGCTCCAGATTGACCAGGTCCAGCATGAGGGCCGGCTCGGCCAGATCGCTGTTGCGCACCGAAGCCAGCGTGGTGCCATTGTTGGAAATCAGCAGATAGCCGCGATAGCCGTACTCGGTCAGCCAGGGCCCCAGATTCTCCCGCAGGCGCTGCTGGGCCGGTGCGGTTTCCAAACTGCCGCGAACCGGAGAGACGGACAATTCCTGCAACGCCGAGACGACGCTCTCATCCTGCGCCCAGACCCGGACATCATTCTCCCGGTCGCGGGCCCAGTCGTCGAAGCGCTGGATCGTGTTGGACAGGACGGCTTCCAGCGTGGACAGGTTGGTCGAGCGCGCCGAGGCCATCAGCGCGCCTTCGCCGGCCATCACGGCCAGAGCCACAATCACAATGAAGAAAACGGCGACAAGGCCTGGCAGAACCTGACCGATCCAGCCATCCGTATCCGCCAGACGCTGGAAGGGCGAACGAGTTGATTCGGCCCCCTCTTCGTCCTGGAGATAGGTGTCGCTCTCTGGCTGGGCGGTCATTCCAATCGACTCTGCGGCCTCCCCGGCGTTGTATCCTAGCGATTTTGTTGCACGTGTCGCGCAATCTCGCCACATCCGCGGCGAAAAAGTGCCGATTTGCTTCAGATCGGGTTCAGCCACCCTTGCCTAGTTTCGACAGCGTGCGCCCCGCGGTGTATCGGTCCGGGCGTCGGCATAACCCTCGCTTTGCACGGGTTCGGGCCGGTACACCGCACCTTTCACCTACCAGACAGACGCCGAATCCCCCGAGCGGAACTCGTCCAGCCGCCGCCGTGTGGCTGGAGTGACATCGTCGGGCAGCCGGTCCGGGTCGAACCAGTCGACCGCCTCGATCTCCCCGTCATGATCACACTCACAGGCCTGCCAGTGCTCGGCGACATAGACGAGGACATGATCGCCGCGAAAGCGCGGCTCGTTGGAATAGATGCCCTGCAACCGTACCGGACCGGTCAGATCAACCCCGCACTCCTCCTGCAATTCGCGCCGCAGCGAGAGCTCAGCCGGTTCCCCGCGCTCCACGCCGCCGCCCGGCAGGTGCCAGCCGGGAACATAGGTATGCTTGACGAGGACCACACGACCATCGCCACGCAGGACGATGCCACGAACGCCCAGCGTCATGCCCCGCGTCATCCGCCACCAGGTCTGCAAAAGCGGACGGACCAACGGCTCGAAACGCCGCTTCCAGCTCATGCCGCAAACCCCGCTAGCCAGTGTCGGATGAGCGCGCTATGTACGGGGTCAGTACACGACATTGTGGGAAGGTTTCGCATGTTTGCTCTGGTTGCCATCGGCGGCGTCGCCGTCATTTTCGGTCTGCTCAACCTTATCGAATACCGTCGCCTCGACTAGTCCGCGAGCCGTAGGTTCCTGACATGGCTGCTCCCGTTTTCATCGGCCTCATCCTGGGTGGGATCGTCGTCCTCTTGTTTGGCGGCGATTTGCTCGTGCGTGGCGGGGCGGCCCTGGCGCGGATCTGGAAACTGCCACCGCTCTTGGTCGGCCTGACGATCATTGCCTTCGGCACGTCGGCCCCGGAACTCGTGGTGTCCATCCAGTCCGCCCTGTCCGGCGCGCCCGGCCTCGCCCTGGGCAATATCGTCGGCTCCAATATCGCCAATTTCCTCCTGATCCTGGGACTTCCCGCGATTTTCGGGGCCATTGCGACGACCACGCCCGGCGTGCGGCGCAATGCGATCTTCGCCCTGGTCGCAGCGATCATCCTGGTCGTGGTCAGTTGGGGCGATCACACGATCACCCTGGTGGAAAGCGTGATCCTGTTCGCCCTGATCATCGGCTATGTGAGCCTGCTGGGCATCCTCGCCCAACGCGAGAAAGACGATCCCAGCCTTGCCGAACTGACCGATCTGGAACAGATGGACGGCCTGCCCAAGAGCCTGGGCAAGAGCGTTTTGACGGTCATTGTCGGTCTGGTCGCCCTGCCCGTCGGTGCGCAGATGATTGTCGTCGGGGGCACGGAAGCCGCCGCCACGCTGGGCGTGGACGAAGCCATTATCGGCCTGACCGCCGTGGCCTTCGGCACCTCCTTGCCGGAACTGGCCACCGTCGTGATGGCCTCGGTCCGCCGGCAGGCGGAAATGGCGATCGGCAATGTTCTGGGCTCGAACATCTTCAACGTCTTTGCCGTCGGCGGCGCGACCGGTCTGGCTGCGTCCATGGCGGGGCATGACCTGCCGGTTCCCGAAGGTTTCTTCGGCCTGGATTTCTGGGTCATGCTGGGTGCCAGTGTCGCGATTGCCGGCATCATCCTGGCCAAGCAGCCGATCAACCGCCTGTTCGGCCTCATCCTGTTCGGCGCCTATCTGGCCTATATTGCGGTCCTCGCCCGCGGCGTGATGGGCTAGCCGAAGACGCGGCGCAGGATGTCCGTGGTCCGGTTGACCGGGTCCCGGCGAATTGCCCGCTCTTCCTCTCCGACATAGTGAAACACACCGGACAGGGTGCGCCGCGACGCATCATCCGTCAGCTGCTCCGACAGGGAGCGCCCGCCCGACCGGCTGCGCATGAGCCCGCCGAGAAAACCGCCCTGATTATTGAGGCGCTGCTCGATCGGCTGCAGCGTGCGATAGGCGCCCGATGATTCCAGCGTCTGCTCCATGCGGGGACGCACCAGGGCGTAAAGCGAATCCGAGGTGCGGCGCTCCAGATAGTCCGTCGCGGACCGGTCTCCGCCGCGCACAATCCCCAGCGCATCCTGCAGGCTGATCGATTGGACCGCATCGAGGAAGATGGACTGCACGGCCGGCATGACGGCTTCGGCCGCGCGGTTGATGGACAGCTCCAGATCGTCCAACTGACCGGCCAGACCGACCCGGCGCAGCATGGATTGCACGTCGCGGACCCGCGACGGCAGCGGAATTCGAACCTGCGGGTCCCCGAAGAAACCGTCGCGCTGGCCCAGCTGGTTGGTGGCCAGTCGGGCCGCCTGGCGCAGGGCGGCCCGCACCCCGTCGGCAGCCTGGCGCTCTGTCAGCCCCCATTGGGCCGCCTGTGCGGCCGGTGACAGGGACAGGCCAAGGCCGGCGAGTGAAAGCAGAACAGTGCGACGATGCATGATGAAACCCCGATGATTTGAGCCGAGTTTGGCACAAGCCCCGCCCCCGGCAAACGGCCTTGCCCGGACACGGGACGATCCCGGCCCGTGTCCCGGCGACAGACCGGCAAAGTGGGACTAGGATGCGCCTCAAACAGGATCAGGGGGATAAGATGGCTTCACCAAGACTGGACCGTTTCGTGTCCATCGATGCGCTGCGAGGCATCGCCGTGCTGGGCATTCTGATGATGAATGTGCAGGGCTTCGCCATGTCGCCCTTCGCCTATGACGACCCCACCATGCAAATGGATCTGACCGGCGCCAATCTCTCGGTCTGGGCCTTCGCCCACACCTTCTTCGCCTTCAAATTCATCACGATCTTCTCCGCCCTGTTCGGTGCGGGCATCATCCTGATGGCCGGCGAAGGTGAGGATACCGGCCGGCACTATCCGCGCATGGTCTGGCTGCTCGTGATCGGCCTGATCCACGCCTATCTGATCTGGTGGGGTGACATCCTCGTCACTTACGCGCTGCTCGGCATGCTGGCCGTGAAGGCCCGCCGCCTGAATCCCCGCCCCCTGGTCATCTGGGGCCTGGTCCTGATCGGGGTCAGCGGGGTGATCATGGTCGGCGGAGCCTATGTCGGTGCCATGTTCGGTGGCGGTGAAGGTGCCGCCGAGCAGGAAGCCATGATGGCCAGTTGGCTCGACCAGTCCACGGCAGCCTACCAGGCCGGCTATCTCAACCGCCTGCCCTGGAACATGGGCTTTGCCCTGATGGGCCAGACGGTCGGCATGATCATGCTGGGCGCCCGCACGCTGGGCCTGATGTTCATCGGTATGGCGCTGATGAAATCGGGCTTCCTGTCGGCCAGCTGGTCGATGACGCGCTATGCCGTGCTCGCCGCTGTCGGCCTCGCCCTGGGCTGGTGGATGAACCACATGTCGACGACCGCGCTGATCGCCGGCGAGTTCGGCCTTCAAGCCGTCGCGGATGGCAATACCTGGTCCTATTTCGGCAGCCTGATCCTGGCCTTCGGCTATGCCTCCACCGTCATGCTGATCTCGAAGATCGGCGTGTTCAGCCTGATCGTGAACCTCTTCGCCGCGACCGGGCGGATGGCCTTCACGAACTATCTGACCCAGAGCCTGATCATGACCTACATCTTCGTCGGCACGCCCGGTCTGGGCCTGTTCGCGACGGTTGAACGGGTCGACCAGGCCAAGCTGGTCCTGCTGGTCTGGGCGCTGCAACTGGTCTGGTCGCCGATCTGGCTGCACTTCTTCCGCTTCGGTCCGCTGGAATGGGTCTGGCGCACGCTGACCTATGGCCAGGCGCAACCGCTGCTGAAAGGGAAAACGGCCGCCTGAGCCACACCAACAGCGCCACGCGCTTTCACGCTGGCGATATGAGGAGTGCGGGACGCCTTCCGGCATCGTCGCTAATGAATTTGTGTGTGACACCGAAAGGCGTCCCGCACACGGAGATTTCCTCCCGCCTCTCGACGGGTATTCAAGACCGGGTGGGTACAGGTTCCAACCCTTGGAACCAGCGGACCCCCTCGATAGCCGCTCCTTCCTTCCGGTGGTCAGCCCGGATGTCCGAAACGCTCCGCTAACTCATCACCCCCGACCTGACCGGGCCGGGCCTCGAGTGGTGAAGAGGCTTGAGAAGTATGGGGCTGGAGAAGGGGGTGGGGATAAGTTGGGCCGAGACGGCATCCCCTCTTTCCTGAAAAAGGGTAGCCGGCATGCGCCGGGAGCGCGGGACAACCGCCTGTCATGTCAGATTACGCGCCCAGGATTTCATGAGATGCTCGATGAAAACCAGCCGCACGGGTGATTTGGTTTTCTGGGCGGGCCAGACCGCATGTAGTTCGATAGGCGGGACCTGCCAGCCCGGCGCTGCCTCAACGAGGCGGCCCTCACCCAAAGCCGCATGAACACGATGCGCGGGCGGCGTGGCCAATCCCATGCCTGCCAGGGCAAGCTCGATCATGGCCTCTATACTGCCGGCAATGATCGCATCCCGCGTCTCGATCTCGACCGGATCCCCTGCCGGATTCACCAAAGAACGCCGCGATGACATGGCCGCGAGCCGGATCCATGGCTGGTGATGCCAATCGGCCTCCAATGCCTCGCTGGAACCGGCTACCAACAAATCTGGTGAACAGACAAGGACACGCCGGATCTGTCCGAGCCGCCGGGTTCCCTGCGTACTGTTCTCCAGACGGCCAGCCCGGATCGCCAGGTCAAATCGGTCCCGGATCAGGTCCCGGGCCGTGTCACTGGCATCCAGGTCAAAGCGGACATCGGGGTGCGTGTTCCTGAAGGCTGCAACGGCCTCCCCGAAACCGGACCCCATGACCGCCGACGTAACCGTGACTCGAAACCGGCCCTGCAGGCGCCCCGACGGGCGCTGAACCTGCTGGGTTATCGTCTCGGCCTCCGCCAGGACGGCAAGAGCACCGGGCAGGATGTTCTCCCCCAACGGGGTCAAGGAAATATGGCGCGTAGACCGGTTGAGCAGGGGGGCCCCCATGTGCCGTTCCAGCTCATTGATGTGATAGCTCACGGTGGAAGGCGACAGACCCAGCCGACCAGCGGCGCCGCGGAATGAGCCCGCCTCCATCACGGCGGCAAACGTTGCGAGCGATTTCAGGGCATCCAACATTGTTCGAATATATCGAATTATGAAAACGTAATCACCCATATTATCGAACTAGATTCTGTCGGGCACAGTTGCGGGACAAGGAGAGACCCATGCCCATTCTGATCCCGATGGCCCTGTTTGCCCTCACCCTCTCGATTTCACCGGGACCGGTGAACATGCTGACCCTCTCCGCCGGCGTGCATCACGGCGTGAGGCGCTCCTTTCCCTTCATCCTGGGCGCGAGCATCGGCTTCACAGCACTTCTGGTTATGGTCGGCTTGTCGGCGCAAGTACTGGCAGGGCTCAATCCAATCTGGCTAAAGGCTCTGGGCCTGATCGGTGCCGCCATCATCGTCTATTTCGGCTACCGGATCGCCACAGCTCCGCCCCGGTTCGATGCAGCGGCGACACCAGACTTGCCCCGATTTTCCCAGGGGGCCCTCTTGCAGGCCGCCAATCCCAAGGCCTGGGCCGCCTGTCTGGCTGCTGTTTCCCTGTTCGAACTGGCTGGGGCCCCGGCAAGGCTGGCGGTTTTTGTCGGCCTGTATTTCGTGATCTGCCTGATTGGCGTGGGCAGCTGGGCCTTACTCGGACAGGGAATCCGCCGCTTTCTCAGCAATCCTGTACGAATGCGGCTCTTCAACGGCCTGGTCGGCGGGACGCTGATTTTACTGGCCGGGTTGATGGCCGCCGACTCGCTCCTGCAATTGCCCTGATCAGCGCTTCATCCGGAAGCGCGTCAGGCCGACGGCTTCGGCGTCGGCGTAGGCGTCGATCTTGCGGGTGGTGACCTGGGCGGCGGAAACGGCCTTGGGCTCCAGGGCGAGGTCGAGGATGGTGCCACAGAGGGTTTCCTGCAGGTCGAACTGTTTGTCCTCCAGCGCCTTGATGCCGTGCAGGATGTAGTCGTAATCGACCACGGTGGCGATATCGTCCGTGCCGCACCAGGCCTTGGAGACGACCGTCACCACGTCCACCAGGACGCGCTGTTTCACGCCGCGCTCATAGTCATGGATGCCGATCTCGACATCCAGTTTCACGCCTTCCAGCCGGTAGACGAAAGCGTCTTCGCCGGTGGCATTGACCAGCGCGTTCTCGATGACCTGATCCAGTCTCACTTGCTCTCATCCTCCGGAATTCCGGCAGCGTACATGACATCGCCGTCGCGGGCGTCGAAATGCTGCCCGCCATCCACGATGATCGTCTCGCCCGTCATGGACGGCGTCGCAAGGATGAAGCGCACCGTCCGGATGATATCGTCCGGCGTGGAACCGCCCTGCATCGGGTTCATGCGATGGGCCCGCTCGAACTCGGCCTGACTTTGTCCGCCGGAAGGCAGGGTGATGCCCGGCGCGATCCCGTTGACCCGGACGCGCGGCGCCAGCGCCATCGCCATGGTGGTCGTGGCCGAGAGCAGGCCCGACTTGGCCAGTGTGTAGGAGAAGAAGTCGGGATTCAGGTTGAAGAGCTTCTGGTCGAGAATGTTGATGATACAGCCCGACGCCCGTTCGGTATGGGCCTGCGCCATTGCCGAGGCGAGCACGACGGGCGCAACGAGATTGATGCTGAGCGTGTGCTCCAGCGTCGCCGCATCGACATCCTCGGGCCGGTCCATCTCGAAAATGGACGCGGAATTGATCAGCGCATCCACGCGCCCCACCCGATCCATGAAATCGCGGACCCCGGCCGTGTCGGCCATGTCGAACTGGACAGTCTCGGCCGAGCCCCCGGCCTCCCGGATCGCCGCTTCCACGGCGCGCGCTTCGGTTCCGGACCGGTTATAGTGGATCACCACATGCCAGCCATCCGCACCCAGGGCACTGGCAATTTTGGCACCCAGGCGCTTGCCGCCACCGGTCACGAGCGCGATCTTGTCAGACATGTCCACGTCTACTCCTCATTCCGGTCCGATCAATGACGCTTCCGACCCGCCGGCGCAATCGCTCAGCGGACCGAAAATCATTGCGGACTACGTCAAACGCCTGCCCTCGAAGCCGGGCGTTTACCGGATGATCGGGGAAGATGGCACGCTGCTTTATGTCGGCAAGGCCCGCAATCTGAAGAATCGGGTCTCCAACTATGCGGCCGGGCGCGGGCACTCCAACCGGATTGCCCTGATGATCGCGCTGACGCGGTCGATGGAATTCGTGGTCACCCAGACCGAGACCGAAGCCCTGCTGCTGGAAGCCAATCTGATCAAGCGGCTGAAGCCCCGCTTCAACATCCTGCTGCGCGACGACAAGAGCTTTCCCTATATCCTGATCCGCAAGGACCATCCGGCGCCGCAATTGCTCAAGCATCGCGGCTCGCGCAAGACGAAGGGCGATTATTTCGGCCCGTTTGCCTCGGTCGGAGCGGTGAACCAGACGCTGAACACGCTGCAGAAGGCCTTCCTGATCCGGACCTGCAGCGACAGTGTCTATGAGGGCCGCTCGCGCCCCTGCATGCTCTACCAGATCAAACGCTGTGCCGGCCCCTGCGTCGACCTGGTCGAGCCGGCCGCCTATGACGAGCTGGTCAAGGAAGCCACGGACTTCCTGCGCGGCCGCTCCAATACGCTGCGCCAGGAGCTGCAGTCGCGGATGGCTGAAGCCTCCGAGGCGATGGATTTCGAGACCGCCGCCAAGCTGCGCGACCGCATCCGGGCCATTGCCGCGGTCACGACGGACCAGGGCATCAATCCGGACGGGGTGGAAGAGGCCGATGTCATCGCCATCGCCCAGGATGGCGGCAAGTCCTGCGTCCAGGTCTTCTTCTTCCGGGCCGGGCAGAACTGGGGCAACCAGTCCTTCTTCCCGCGCCATGAGGCCGATGCCGAACCGGCCGACGTTCTGGCCGCCTTCCTGGCGCAATTCTATGACGACAAGCCGGCCCCGGGCCTGATCCTGCTCTCCCACGAACTGGAAGAGGCCGAGCTGCTGGGCGAGGCCCTGTCCCTGAAGGCCGAACGCAAGGTCCAGCTTGCAACACCGCAGCGGGGCGAAAAGCGCAAACTGGTGGAACGTACCGCCACGAATGCCCGCGAAGCCCTGGCCCGACGGCTGGCAGAGAGCGCCACCCAGACCCAATTGCTCAAGGGCGTGCAGCGTGTCTTCGCCCTGGAGGACATCCCCCAGCGGATCGAGGTCTATGACAACTCCCACATCCAGGGCACGAATGCGCTGGGCGCGATGATCGTGGCCGGACCGGAAGGGTTTGAGAAAAACCATTATCGCCGCTTCAACATGAAGGGGGATGACGCCGCCACGAATGATGATTTCGGCATGATGAAAGCCATGCTGCGGCGCCGTTTCTCCCGCCTGCAGAAAGAGCGGGATGAAGGCGCCCCCGTGCCGGACCTGGTCCTGATCGATGGCGGCAAGGGCCAGCTTTCCATGGTGCTGGACGTCGCGGAGGAGCTTGGCATCACGGATGTCCCGATCGCCGCGATTGCCAAGGGGCCGGAGCGGGATGCGGGCCGGGAAGCCTTCTACCTGCCGGGCCAGGCGCCCTTCAAACTGCCGCAGAAGGACCCGGTCCTCTACTATCTCCAGCGGCTGCGGGACGAGGCCCACCGCTTCGCCATTGGCGGCCACCGGGCCAAGCGCAAGAAGCAGATGAAAGAGAACCCGCTGGACGGGATTCCCGGCATCGGTCCGTCGCGCAAAAAGGCGCTGCTGGCGCATTTCGGATCGGCCAAGGCGGTGCGCAATGCTGCACTCGCCGACCTGGAAGCGGTTGACGGGGTGTCCAAAGCCATGGCCAAAAAGATCCATGACTGGTTCCAGAGCTAGGCAAGACACGTGCTGAAAGCTTTACCCAACATCCTGACCGTTCTGCGCATCATCCTCGCCGTGGCGGGGGCATGGGCGCTCTGGCAATCCTATTTCTGGGCGGTGGACTACAATATCCCGCTCTGGCTGGGCGATGCATCGGTGGCGACCGGGAGCCTGGCCGTTTTCTCGGTCAGCGCCTTCGTGATCGCGGCGGCGACGGACTGGCTGGACGGCTGGCTGGCGCGGCGCCTGTCGGCCCAGTCGGCCCTGGGCGCCCTGCTCGACCCGATCGCCGACAAGATCCTGGTGGACGCCTATCTCCTGGTCTACGTGCTGATCCTGAACCTCAGCTCCGAGAACGGGGTGTCGGCCTATATCCTCGCACCGGTCCTGGTGATCGTGCTGCGCGATGTCGCTCTGACCCTGGTGCGCATGGTGTCGAACAAGCCGGGCCATGAAGCCCTGCCGGTCTCCATGTCGGCCAAGCTGAAGACGCTGGTGGCCTTCATCGTCACCGCCCTGCCCCTGATCGCCATCCCGGCGGGGCTGGGCCAGCACACCTGGATCGTCGAGGCCTGGATCGGCCTGTTGTGGATCACGGCCATGCTGAGCCTGGGCACCGGATTGAGCTATCTGCGCCGCAAGCCGGACCAGCAAGCTTGAGCGCGCTGCCAGTCCGCGCCATTCTAACCCCCTGAAACTCTGGAGACGGCATGGCGGACCTGGCCGGCGATGACGCCCATATCCTGGTGGTCGATGATGACGACCGCATCCGCACGCTGTTGAAACGCTTCCTGCAGGAACGCGGTTACCGGGTCTCCACGGCCCCGAATGCGGACAAGGCCCTGTCCACGCTCAACTCCCTCGCCTTCGACCTGCTGGTACTGGACGTGATGATGCCCGGCATGGACGGGTTCGAACTGACCGAGGCGATCCGCAAGCGCGGCGACACGCCGATCCTGCTGCTGACCGCCCGCGGCGAGGCGGAGGACCGGATCAAGGGGCTCAGCCTGGGCGCGGATGATTATCTGGCCAAACCCTTCGAGCCGGAGGAACTGGTCCTGCGCATCAATGCCATCCTGCGGCGCGCCCGGCCGACCAGTGCCGCCATCCGGCAGGTGGTGTTCGGCGATTGGCAGTTCGATGTGGAGCGCGAGAGCCTGACCCAGGCCGGACAACCGGTCCGCCTGACCGGCGGCGAAGCCGCCCTGCTCGCCGCCCTCGCCGCCTCGGCCGGCCAGACCGTGTCCCGCCTCTTCCTGTCCGAACGCACGGGTGGTGGTGAACGGGCGGTGGATGTCCAGGTCACCCGCCTGCGCCGGAAGATCGAGGCGGACCCCAAGGAACCCCTGCACCTGCAGACCGTGCGCGGGGAAGGCTATCGTCTGGTCGCCGATCCCGTCTTCGAGGACTAGGGGCAATGGCTGTGTTGCGCCGCTTCCTGCCCAAGGGCCTGTTTGCCCGGACCCTGCTGATCATCGTCCTGCCGGTGGCCCTGATGCAGGTGGCCGTGGCCTGGTCCTTCTTCGAGGAACACTGGGAGACGGTCACCAGCCGGCTTTCCGAGGGGGTGGCGGGCGATATCGCCATGATGGTGCGGCTCTACGAGGCCGAGGAGGAAACCCCGGAGGCCTTCGAACGGCATTCGGAAATGGCCTATGAGACGATGCGGCTTTCGGTGGATTTCCGTCCGGGAGAAAGCCTGCCGACCTCGCGCCGCACCTCCTTCTTCCGAACACTGGACCGGACCCTGCGCAGTGCCCTCTCGGCCCAGATCGACAATCCGGTCTGGTTCGATACGACGCGCTATCCCAGCTATGTCGATGTGCGGGTGGAGGTGGATGGCGGTGTGCTGCGCTTCATCGCCCTGCGCGAGCGCGTCTTTGCCACGACCGGGCATATCTTCCTGTTATGGATCATCGGCGCGACCTGTCTTCTGACCGCCGTCTCCGTCGTCTTCATCCGGAACCAGGTCAAACCCATCCGCCGCCTCGCCGATGCCGCCGAGCAATTCGGCCGCGGCCAGGATGTGGCGCATTTCCGTCCGGCCGGCGCGACCGAAGTCCGCCAGGCGGCGCATGCCTTCCTGGAGATGCGGGCCCGGATCCGCCGTCACCTGGAACAGCGTACCGCCCTTCTGGCCGGTGTGAGCCATGATCTGCGCACGCCGCTGACCCGGCTGAAACTCCAGCTCGCCCTGATGCCGGAAAGTCCGGAACGCGAGGACGCCAAGAAGGACCTGGCGGAGATGGAAGAGATGCTGGACGAGTATCTCGACTTTGCCCGCGGTCAGGCGAGCGAGGAGACTGAACGCTCCGACCTGGTCGCCCTGGCCCGCGAGGTCGTCGACAATGCGGTGCGTCAGGAGGGGCAGGTGGACTTTCTGGCCGATGGTCCGATCGAGACGGAAATCCGCCCTGGCCCGATGCGCCGCGCCCTGGGCAATCTGATCGGCAATGCCCTGTCCTATGGCGACAAGGCCCGCGTCATCGTGCGCCGGACCAGTACCCGGGTCGAGATCGTGGTGGAGGATAATGGCCCCGGCATTCCGGAAGACCAGTATGAAGAGGCGTTGAAGCCCTTCAATCGCCTCGATGAGAGCCGCAACCAGAACCGCAAGGGTGTCGGCCTCGGCCTCGCCATTGCCCGCGACGTCGCCCGCAATCATGGCGGGGATATCCGGCTGGAAACGTCGGATATGGGCGGCCTGAAGGCGACGATCAGCCTGCCGGGCTAGCGGGAGCAAGGAACATCAATCAGCTCTTGTTATCATCGTTCTCCATGTCTTGCATCTCTCTTAGATACTCTTCGTAGGTCTGTTTGGCCGGGAAAAGCGCTTCGCGTTGATCAGGGCTGGCGAGAAGCCAAACAATCTGCGCTCCACGCGTCAGCCCCTCCGAAACGGCCATGCAAATCAGCGACTGAGTGCCTGCTAACACAAGGACCGCTCCGCCAGCGAGCAGCCCGCCAAGTTCGCCGGATAAGTCCCCGACAATTCGGCTGAAAAGAAACCCTCCAACTACGGCGATGACAAGAAATGCATAGCCCGCGTACCGAAACCACTGAGCAGTCGGGCTTTGGGGTGGAGCGACTTCGCTCATTTCTACCTCCCTCAGCTAAGCAAAAAACTACTGAAGGGAGAAATGGAGAATTATTCAACCTAAACATTTAGGCTGGTACCTAAGCTGAATGCTTAAAGAGGAGGTTCGGCATCATACCATTCGGTGCGAATCTGCAGCTCAGCGGTTATTGCCATTGCCCAGCTGGCGCGAGCGGCGTTCGGCGGCGTTGACGGCGTTGCGGACGAGTTCCGGCAGACCACCGCCCGATCCCATCAGGGCATCCAGCGCGGCCTGGGTCGTGCCGCCCGGCGAGGTGATGGAGCGGCGCAATTCCTGCGGGGACTTGTCGCTGGACGCCAGCAGAGCCCCGGCGCCGATGATGGTCTCGCGGGCCAGTTTCTCGGCCAGGTCTCGCGGCAGGCCTTCGGCGGTACCGGCCCCGGCCAGCGCTTCGGCCAGCAGGAAGACATAGGCCGGACCGGATCCGGACACGGCCGTGACGGCGCCGATCAGGCGCTCATCCTTGACCCATTCCACAGAACCGACCGGCTTGAAGAGCTTGGTGACGGTCTTTTCCAGCGCCCCGCCCGCCTCATTGGTCACGCAAACGCTGACACCGGCGCCGACCGAGGCCGGCATGTTCGGCATGACGCGGACAATCGCCCGGTCGCCGAACGCCATGGACAGGCGGTTGAGGGTGACGCCGGCCATGATCGAGATCAACGCGGTGTCCTTGCCCAGCATGGCGGCCAGCGGCGCCGCCACGGTCTCCAGTGCCTGGGGTTTCACGGCGAGCACGACCAGATCCATCTCGGCCGCCAGCGCCGCATCCAGGGCAACAACACAGCGGACGCCGTGTCTCTCGACCAGATCCTGCACGGGTTCACCCGGGGACGGATCCACGATGACAAGACTGTCCGCGGTCACGCCGGAGCGTTTGGTCCGCAGCCATCCGGCTGCCAGGGCACCGCCCATATGGCCGCCCCCGATGAGGGCAATCTTCAAGGTTTGTGTCATGCTCGTGTCAGGCTTCGCCGGCCGTCTCGAACATCGCAGCGGCCACGGCTTCTTCCACTCCTTTACCGCCCCAGACGAGGAAGTGGAATGCCGGATAGAAGCGTTCGCCCGCATCACGCGCAGCACTGATCATGCCGGCGGCCTGGGCCGGTGAGACGGTTTCACCCGCCGGCAGTCCCAGCGCATGGCGGTAGACGATGGAACCATCCTCGAACCAGACGTCGAAATGCCCCATCCAGAGCTTCTCGTTCAGTCGTGCAACCAGTTCACAAACATCACGAAATCGCTTTTGCGGAACTTTCAGGTCGAGGCTGGCGCAAATGTGGAGCGCTTCCAGCTCCGGCCGCCAGGCGAACCAGATCTGGTGATCCCGCCAGGCCCCGGAGGCCGTCAGATGCAGCTCACCACCCTCATCACGATCATAGGGATATTGTTCGGCGATCACGGCCTGTTCCACCGAATCGAGCGGATCGGCCGCGGTCGGTGCGAATTCATCTGAGAGCAGGTCCATGGAGGGGTCTCCTTCGTCTGCGCGGCGACTCACACCGTAGCTGGACGGTATGGCCGCGCCGCGACAGGCGCAATGAAAAGCAGAAAAATGTCAGCGAGGGGTCAGGGCTTGGCCTTGCCGGTCGCCTTCGGGGCCGCCTTGGCCGCGGGCTTTTTGGCCCGGCTGGCCGACTTCGGCTTGGCCGCCGCTTCCAGGGCGTCGATCCGCGCCTTGAGCGCCTCGACCTCATCCTGGGACGCATCGAGCGCGGCCTTCACCGCGTCGAATTCCTCACGCGTGACCAGATCCATTTCCGCGACCATGCGATCAGCCCGGGCCCGGAAAACCGCGCGGGCTTCCTCGCCCATCGCCTGGGCCGCGCCGAAGGCATCGGTCATCAGATCGGCAAAATCATTCAGAAGCGGGTTGCGCGTTTGCATCAAAGAAAGCCATTAGAGAGTTCAACAAGAGCCTATATGCGGCCCATGCGGAAAAATCGCAATGCGTGCTTCCGTCACATCTGCAGGTCGTACCCGCCAAATACCGACACACACAGAGTGATTGATGGAAATTTGTCCCCCCAGCTTTGACCTGCTCGAGCCGGAGATTTTCGATCTCGGCTGGTTTGCCCTGCGCTGGTATGCCGTGGCCTATATCGCCGGCCTGATGATCGGCTGGCGCTATATGATGGCACTGGCCCGCCGTCCGCACATGTGGAATCCGCC
The DNA here is from genome assembly GCF_005871165.1 of Maricaulis alexandrii. Taxonomy (GTDB): domain Bacteria; phylum Pseudomonadota; class Alphaproteobacteria; order Caulobacterales; family Maricaulaceae; genus Maricaulis; species Maricaulis alexandrii. Next base: position 41,219 of record NZ_SWKP01000007.1, read on the forward strand.
AGGCACCCAATCGCCGAAATCGCCCTTCAGCGTCGAACAGGTCGACGATCTGCTCATCTGGGCGACCCTGGGTGTGATTGTCGGCGGACGTCTGGGCTATGTGGTCTTCTACATGCCCGACATGATCTGGGAGCGACCGCAGGACATCATCCTGGGCATCACGGATGGCGGCATGGCCTTCCATGGCGGACTGATCGGTGTCTCGCTGGCCCTGTTTGTCTATTCCCGCCGCCAGGAAATCGATCTCTGGCGCATCGCGGATGCCGCTGCCGTGGTCACGCCGATCGGCCTCTTCTTCGGACGGCTCGCGAATTTCATCAATGGCGAGCTTTGGGGCCGTCCGACCGACCTGCCCTGGGGCATGACCTTTGAAGCCGACCGCCTGTGCGTACCGCGCCATCCCAGCCAGCTCTACGAAGCTGCTCTGGAAGGCCTGGCCCTGTTCGCGATCATCAATATCGCGACCTGGAAATTCCGCTCGCTGGAGAAGCCCGGCCTCAATGCCGGTCTCTTCCTGGTCTTCTACGGCCTGTTCCGGGCGCTGCTGGAAACCGTGCGGGAGCCGGATGCCCACATGCCGGAAGCCCTGCGCGGCTATGTCACCATGGGCCTGCTCCTGTCGCTGCCGATGATTGCCCTGGGGGTCTGGCTGATCCACCGCGCCATGAAGCAAGACAGCGCGAAAGCCTGAACGAGATGATCACTGAACGCCTGCGCGACCGGATCCGGCAGACGGGTCCGGTCTCCATCGCCGCTTTCATGACCGAGGCCCTGTTCGACCCGAAGGATGGCTATTACGCCACCAAGGACCCGATCGGCGCCGGATCGGACTTCATCACTGCGCCGGAAATCAGCCAGATGTTCGGCGAGCTGATGGGATTGTGGACCGCCCAGTCCTGGATCGACATGGGCTCGCCTGACGAGTTCCAGCTGGTGGAACTGGGACCGGGGCGCGGCACGATGATGGCCGATGCCCTGCGGGCTGCCCGCACCGTGCCCGGTTTCATGGACGCCGCCCGGGTCAATCTGATCGAGGCCAGCGCCGCGCTGAAAGCCGTGCAGGCGCAGACACTGGGCCCGACCGGGGCGCAGATCCGCTGGGTCGACCGGCTGGACGCCGTTCCTGCCGGCCCCGCCATCATCCTGGGCAATGAGTTTCTGGACTGCCTGCCCGTCCGCCAGGCCATCCGCCACAAGGGGGAATGGTGTGAACGCATGGTCGGTCTGGATGAGGATGATGAGGGTTTTGTCTTCCTCATGGGCCCGCCCATGGGTGTGGATACCGCGCTCATCCCGGACACCCTGAAGGACGCGCCGGACGGCGCCCTGGTCGAGATCCGGCCAGGCGACCAGCAGGTCGTGGACCTGCTGGCAGAGCGCTTCCAAGCCCATCCGGGCCGTGCCCTGCTGATCGATTACGGTCCGGCGCAGAGCGAGATCGGCGATACGTTGCAAGCGATCAAGGCGCACGAGAAAGTGGCTGTGCTGGACGCACCGGGCACGGCGGACCTGACCGCGCGCGTCGATTTCCAGTCCCTGCTGGCGCGCGCAGCCAAGGCTGAGCTGACCGGTTACGGGCCCGAGGAACAGGGAGACTTCCTGATGGGGCTGGGCCTGGAAGCCCGCGCCGCCGTCCTCAGCCAGAATGCGCCGGACAAGCGAGCCCAGATCGCCCGCCAGGTCTGGCGACTGACCGACCCCGACCAAATGGGCCAGCTGTTCAAACTGGTTTGTCTGGATAGTGCCGGATTACCACCCCCGCCGGGTTTTTCCGCAAGCTGAGCATTTCGGCTTCAATCTGGAGCCCGGCTCTGTTAATCAGCGCGCGTCTTGGACTGCCGGGGACCACCAGCCATGAAACTGATGTCGGGAACGGCCAATACTGATTTGGCCAAGGCGATTGCCGATTATCTGGATGCACCCTTGTGTGCGAGTGAGATCGAGCGTTTCGCTGACGGCGAAATCTTCGTCCGGATCGATGAGAATGTGCGCGGCGAGGATGTCTTCATCATCCAGTCGACCTCGTCTCCGGCGAACGACCATCTGATGGAATTGCTGATCATCATCGACGCCCTGGTTCGTGCCAGTGCGCGCCGGATCACCGCCGTCATCCCCTATTTCGGCTATGCCCGCCAGGACCGCAAGACCGGTGGCCGGACGCCGATCTCCGCCAAACTGGTCGCCAATCTGATCGCCAAGGCCGGCGCCGACCGCGTTCTGACCGTCGATCTGCATGCCGGCCAGATCCAGGGCTTTTTCGACATCCCGACGGACAATCTCTTCGCCACCAAGGTGATGGAAGATGACATCCGCCGGAACTACAAGATCGATGACCTGATGATCGTGTCGCCGGATGTCGGCGGTGTGGTCCGCGCCCGGGCCCTGGCCAAACTGCTCGATGCCGAGATCGCCATCGTCGACAAGCGCCGCCCCAAGGCCGGCGTGTCGGAAGTGATGAATATCATCGGTGAAGTGGAAGGCCGGCGCTGCATCCTGTTCGACGACATGTGCGACAGTGGCGGAACGCTGGTGAATGCCGCCGAGGCCCTGCTGGAAAAGGGTGCGGTGGAAGTCTCCGCCTATGTCACGCACGGCGTTCTGTCCAAGGACGCGCAGGGCCGGGTCGCCAAGTCGCGCCTGCGCGAACTGGTCGTGACCGATTCGATCGTCGTTCCGCCCAACTCCACCGAAACGGAAAAGGTCCGTCGCCTGTCGGTGGCACCGCTTCTGGGTGAAGCCATCCGACGCATCGCGAATGATGAATCGGTGTCGAAGCTGTTCGACTAGACCGGCCCCGGCTGACCGCGCGAGCCAAATCGCTGTTTCTGAAGCCTTTTGCCACGTCATGCTTGACAGGAACGTCCAAGCGCGGCTCATTTTTGTGCGTTTCAAGTTGGAGTTGCATTCATGTCCGGTCCCCGTCTCAAACCGCGTTTTCTGAAAGGGGCCGGGCTTGCGGCCCTGGTCCTGCTGGCCGGGTGCGCCAGCTACCGCCAAAGCGTGCAATGGGGCGGCGTGATGGCCCCCGCGACTGTCCCCGGGGACACCGTGGCCTGCGAGAGCGTCGCGTTTGATGCGATCAACCTGGTTGAGCCCCGGATGACCAATGACATTGCGCTGACCGCCTACACCGTGTTCGGCGAGGACGGCTTCACGGTTCAGATGGTGTTCGATGTCGACGCCGACGGCCAGCCCGTGAATATCCGTTACACCGGGGATGAAGACCTGTTGCTCAATGCCGCCATCCGCGACGGCGTCTACCGGACGGCACACGCCCTGCGCCGCAGTCAGTACACTTGGGCCGACAGTGCAGCACCGCGCTTTGCGGTGAATTGCCAGCACGCAGAGACCTTCCAGAGTGACGCCCGTTGGGGCGCAACGGCGACACCGCTCTAAAAGCCCCCTTCCCTGCGCCGATCGCGCAATCGGAGAAGCAACATGACCGGACTTTCCAGGATCGCCGCCCTTGGCGGCCTCGCCCTCCTCGCCGGATGCGCCACCTCGCAGGGCGTGCAATGGGGCGGTGTGATGGATCCCGTCGACGTGCCCGAAGCCAGTGTCCATTGCCGGATCGCCCGCGTGAACCTGGTCGAGTGGGGAACGGTCAACAATTCCGAGGCCATGGCTCTGACCCTGTTTGCCAATCAGGGGCGTGAGACCCGGACCATCCCGATGATCTTCGATATCGACGCGGACGGGCGGCCCCGGAACATCCGCTATACCGGCGATCCGGAACTGCTCGGGAACGGCGCCATCCGCGACGGCATCTACCGGACCGCAGGCGGGATCAGCCGTTCCCGCTTTGCCTGGGCCGATGACGCGGCGGTTCGCTTTGCCACGGATTGCCCGTACGAGCCGGATTACGAGGTCCGCGTCTACTGAATATGACGCACAGACGCTGTTGCGCCCCCCTCAAGGATCGGCTATAGCCCGCCGCTCGAATTATCACTGTGGCTTTTGACCATGACAGATCGCCGCCCGCCGGGGCCAAACCGGCTGGAGGCGGCGTTTGCATTTAAGGATCTGGACCGATGAGCTCCAACATCGTTCTCACCGTTGACGTTCGTGAAGGCACCGGCAAGGGCGCGGCGCGCGCTGCCCGCCGTGAAGACCTGGTCCCGGGCGTCCTGTACGGCGGCAAGCAAGGTCCGGTCTCGATCAACCTGCGCGGCAATGAAATCCGCAAGGCTCTGCTGACCGGCCAGTTCATCTCCAACATGATGGAGCTTGAGCACGACGGTAAGCGCCAGCAAGTCATCGCGCGCGACATCCAGTTCCACCCGGTCTCCGACGCGCCGCTGCACGTCGACCTGTTCCGCGTGGACGAGAACACGAAGATCGACGTCGAAGTGGCTGTCCACTTCATCAATGAAGAGAAGTCCCCGGGCATGAAGCGCGGTGGCGTTCTGAACATCGTGCGTCACACGGTCGAGCTGAACTGCCCGGCCGGCTCCATTCCGGACGCGCTGGAAGCCGACCTGTCCGGTCTGGACATTGGCGACACGATCCACATGTCCTCCATCGCCCTGCCGAAGGGCGTGGTCCCGACGATCTCCGATCGCGACTTCACCGTCGCCACCCTGCAGGGTTCGCGCGCTGTCCTGACGCCGGAATCCGAGGAAGAGGAAGAGACGCCGGAAACGGAAGTCATCAACCAGAAGAGCGAAGACGAGGACTAAGCCCTCGCCCCTTCCTGGTTCGAACCGCATTGTCAGCGAAGCCGAAACCGGCTTCGCTGATTTTGTATCCGGACACCGTCAAGGAAACTGCCCAAGATGATGATCCTGGCCGGCCTCGGCAATTGCGAACCGAAATATCTGAAAAACCGTCACAATGTCGGCTTCATGGCGATGGATTTCATCGCCCAGGCCTGGAATGCCGGCCCCTGGCGCAAGCGTTTCCAGTCACTGGCCTGTGAGCTCACTGTCGGTTCGAACAAGCTGCTCCTGCTGAAGCCACAGACCTTCTACAATAATTCCGGCCATGCCGTGGGCGAGGCTGCGAATTTCTACAAGGTCGAACCCAAGAATGTCGTGGTCTTCCATGACGAGCTGGATCTGGCGCCAGGCAAGTTCCGCATGAAGCTGGGCGGTGGTGCGGCCGGCAATAACGGAATCAAGTCCGTCACCTCGCAGATCGGCCCGGATTTCCGCCGCGCCCGCATCGGGGTCGGCCATCCGGGCGACCGCAACCGCGTCACCGGCTATGTCCTGTCAGACTTCGCCAAGGCGGAAGAGACCTGGCTGGTGGACCTGCTGGACGCGATCGCCGGGTCCATCGACCTGCTCGCCAGCGGCGATGTCGACGCCTTCCAGACCCGCGTGACGCACAAGGCCCCGGCCCCGGAAGCGGTCAAGCGCGGCCGGCCTGACGCGGACTGATCTCGCCCCCCTCACACCCTAGTGAAATCCCGGCATTGCTCCGTGCGGCGAGTTGATTGGCGTCCGCCGATCAATCCGCGCATTCCTTCTCTCGTCGAAACCACGGGAGACACAGCCATGCCACGCCTTTTCAGCCAAAGCCTGATTGCCGCCAGCCTTGCCGCCGGCATCGCCCTGCCCGCCCTCGCGCAGGACCAGGACGCAATGATGCAGGATGACGACGCCATGATGGCCGAGGACCACATGATGGAGGATGACTCCATGATGTCGGACGCGGACCACATGATGGCCGACGATGACCACATGATGGCCGATGAGCCGATGATGGACGACGACTCCATGATGTCGGAGGACAGCATGATGTCGGACGATGCGATGATGTCCGATGAGGACATGATGCACGAAGGCGATGATCACATGATGGAAATGGACGATCCGACCGAAGACCGCCGCAAGAGCGGGAAAGCCGGACAGCCGGCCTCTTAATCCCCCCGGGATCGTCCCTTGCGCCTGCCTGCTTCCCCCGCGGGCAGGCCGACAGTGCCGGCTCTGCGCCGGTGGAGGTGCGGGGTCCTGTCCATCTCTCACACCTCCGGTTCCCGGCCCCCGGGATTGCTCGCCCCCTCAAGTCCGCATCCCCGGGGGCCGGAACCACTGACAGGACAGTCGACCCCGGCGTTCAAAATCCCTATAAGGCGGCGCTCAACACACGAGGGATTTAGCGCCATGGGATTCAAATGCGGCATCGTCGGACTGCCCAATGTCGGCAAGTCGACCCTGTTCAATGCGCTCACCCAGACCGCGGCAGCCCAAGCGGCGAACTATCCCTTCTGCACGATCGAGCCGAATGTCGGTGATGTGGCCGTGCCCGAGCCGCGCCTGAAGAAGCTGGCCGAGATTGCCGGTTCCAAGGACGTGATTCCGGCCCGCATGAATTTCGTCGATATTGCCGGCCTGGTCGCGGGCGCCTCCAAGGGCGAAGGCCTGGGCAACCAGTTCCTGGCCAATATCCGCGAGACCGACGCAATTGCCTATGTGCTGCGCTGTTTCGACGATGATGACATCACCCATGTGAACAACAAGATCGACCCGCTGGCCGACCTGGAAACCGTCGAGACCGAGCTGATGCTGGCCGACATGGAAAGCCTGGACAAGCGCCGCTCCAATCTGGAGAAGAAGGCCAAGACCGGCGACAAGGAAGCCAAGGCCGCCCTCTCCCTGATCGATCTGGCGCTGGAACAGCTCAATAATGGCAAACCGGCGCGTTTCGCCGAAGTTTCCAAGGAAGACCTCAAGGCCTGGAAAGGCCTGCAATTGCTGACGACCAAGCCGGTTCTGTTCATCGCCAATGTCGATGAGGACTCCGCCGCGACGGGCAATGCCTATTCTGAAATCGTGATGAAGCGCGCCGAGGAAGAAGGTGCCCAGGCCGTGGTCATCTCCGCCAAGATCGAGAGCGAACTCGCCCTGCTCGAGGACGAGGAGGAGCGCGCCGAGTATCTGGAAACCCTGGGCCTGGACGAGCCGGGCCTGGATCGCCTGATCCACACGGGATACTCCCTGCTGGGCCTGCAGACCTATTTCACGGCCGGCCCGAAAGAGGCCCGCGCCTGGACCATCCGCGAAGGCTATACTGCGCCGCAAGCGGCCGGTGTCATCCACGGGGATTTCGAGAAAGGCTTCATCCGCGCCGAAACCATCGCCTTTGACGACTATGTCGCCTGCGGCGGTGAAGGTCCGGCCAAGGACGCCGGCAAGATGCGCGCGGAAGGCAAGGACTACATCGTCCAGGACGGCGATGTGATGCACTTCCGCTTCAACGTCTAGGCGGGACAGCCGCCTGCGCGCTCTGGTCACAGGGCCGGCACATTGCGCCGCCCTGCCCGGATCGCTACCTCGGCCTTGCAGCCAGGAGGTCCCATGTCATCACCCCAACCGCCTCGCGTAACAGAAGCCCGGCAAGCCGCCCGCGCCGAGGCGGCCGAAATGGGCATTACCACCGAACTTGTCTCCGACCTGGTCGAGACCTTTTACGGCCATGTCCGCGAGGACGACATGCTGGGTCCGGTGTTCGACAAGGCCGTGAAAGGCGACTGGGATCCGCACCTGGCCACCATGAAACGCTTCTGGTCGTCCATGGTTTTCCATGATGGCAGCTATTCCGGACGCCCCATGCCGGCGCACATGAAGATCAAGGCGGACATCTCGCCGGCGCATTTCACGCGCTGGCTGAGCCTGTTCGAGAAGACCCTGTCAGAGATCGGCGCCAGTGACGCCGCACAGGCCGCTTTCCTGGCCCGGGCCCAGCGGATCGGCCAGAGCTTCCAGATGCACCTGTTCTACTCGCCATACGATTAGATCAGGGCTGGCATGCACGGGCCGCTCTTGCATCTTGCGGACGAAGGGCGCAAATCAAGCGCGTGCAGGCCTGCACACGCCCCCGGAGTCCGTCATGTCGAAACAGCAGCACCCGCTGGGTGAGAGCTTTCCCCTATCGCTGACAGAATTCGTCGCCCTTCTGGTGGCGATGACCTCGGTCGTTGCCCTGGCGATCGACATGATGCTGCCGGCCCTTGACGATATCGCGCTGGACCTCGGCGTGACCGAGGCCAATGACCAGCAATTCGTGATTACCGCCTATCTGACCGGTTTCGGCGCGGCCCAGCTCTTCTATGGACCGCTGTCCGACCGGTTCGGCCGCAAACCCGTGATCCAGGTCGCGTTGGGCTTTTTCCTGCTCACCACGCTGATCTGCACGCTTTCACCCTCCTATGACCTGCTCTTGATCGCCCGCTTCATGCAGGGCGCCGCCGCAGCCGCATGCCGCGTGATCGCCGTGGCGATCGCCCGCGACGTCGCGTCCGGACGACGCATGGCCGAAGTGATGTCCATGGTGATGACAGCCTTCATGGCGGTGCCGGTGCTGGCTCCGACCCTGGGCCAGATCATCCTGACCTTCGCGCCCTGGCGCTGGATTTTCGCCTTCCTCATGCTGTTCGGGGCCGGATTGATGGTGTGGCTGCAGATGCGCCTGCCGGAAACCCTGCATCCGGAATACCGCGTTCCCCTCAAGCTGCGATCCCTGATCGCCGCGTTCAGTGAGACAGCGCGGCATCGCCTGATGGTGGGCTATACGCTGGCCGCCATGCCGTTCTTTGGCGGCCTGTACGGGTTTCTGGGCACCTCCCAGCAGGTTTTTGTCGACCATTTCGGACTGAGTGACGGACATTTCCCGCTTGCCTTTGCCGCGATTGCCGGCGGGATCGGCCTGACCAGCTACGCCAATTCGCGCCTTGTGATGCGGGTGGGGCAGCGCCGTCTGTCGCACAGCGCACTGGTCGCCTTCGTGCTCATCAGTGCCGTGCACAGTGTGGTTCTGATGGCGGGAATCGACAATCTCTACCTCTTCCTGGTCCTGCTCGCCGCCGCCATGGCCTTCCTCGGCCTGATTGCCGCGAACTTCTCGGCCCTGGCCATGGAGCCTGTCGGACACATCGCCGGGACAGCATCGGCGGCCTATGGTTTCCTGACCGGCGTGGTCGGCGCCCTGATCGGCTCGGCCATCGGACAGATGTATGACGGCACGGCCGTGCCACTGGTTGTCAGTCAGGCGGTCATGTCCGCCCTCGCCCTGGCGATCGTCTTCTGGACGGAACGCGGCAAGCTGTTCGCTGTGGTGGACGACGAGGAGGACTAGCCGGCCTCACTCGTTGCCGTCATTCTGGCAAAAAAGCGGGAGTCGACATGTCGTTTGAAACCATCCGCTACGCGGTCGAGGACCACGTGGCCACCATCACGCTGAACCGGCCGCACCGGCTGAATGCGTTCACCCTGGAAATGGGTGATGAAATCATCGCGGCCTTCGATGCGGCCGATGCGGATGACGAGGTCCGGGCGGTCATCGTCACCGGCGAGCCTCCAGCCTTCTGTGCGGGGGCCGACCTGTCCACCGGTGCCGATACGTTCAACCGGGTGGCCGACGAAACCCAGAGCGGCACCTTCGACGATAATGACCCCAAATGGCGGGACCGCGGCGGCCGCGTCAATCTGCGCATCTGGCAGAGTGCGAAACCCGTGATCGGCGCCATCAACGGCGCCGCCGTGGGGATCGGGGCCACGATGATCCTGCCCATGGACATCCGCCTGGCGTCGATGGAAGCGAAGTTTGCCTATCCCTTCGCCAAGCGCGGCATCGTCTGGGATGGCTGCGCCAGCTGGTTCCTGCCGCGCGTCGTGGGCATTTCCACCGCCATGGACTGGGGGCTGACAGGTCGGACTTTCACCGCCGCCGAAGCGTTTGAAAACGGGCTGGTGGCGCGGGTTCTGCCGGCCGAGGATCTCCTGCCCGAGGCCCGCGAACGCGCCCGTCTCATCGTCGAGAAATGCTCCCCCGTCTCCGTCTCCCTGATGCGGCAGATGGCCTGGCGCATGCTGACGGAGAACAGTCCGATGCAGGCGCACCGGGTTGAGACCAAGGGCATTCTGCATGCCGGCATGGGGCCGGATGCCAAGGAGGGCGTGATGTCCTTCCTGGAAAAGCGCGATCCGGATTTCCCGATGCGCGTCTCCGAAGACATGCCGCCCTGGTATCCTTTCTGGGACGGGGCTGACGACGCCTACTGAGCGTCCGCGCCGGGGATCGCCAGCAGCTCGCCTTCGGCGATCTTCACCGCATCCCCGCCGAGCATGAGATCGGCCAGCTTGCCGCCCTCCATGCGCAGACGCAGGCGGATCAGGCTGGGCCGGCCCATCTCGACACCCTGGAACAGCGACACGCCGTGCTCGCCCTCACCCAAGCCGGTCTGTTCCGCAAGCAGGCCGGCAAAGGCCGCTGCTGCGCCACCAGTGGCCGGATCCTCGGCAATGCCCAGATTGGGACCGAACATGCGCACCCGCCAGTCGGTCGTGTGCTCGGTCGAGCTCGCCTTGGCGACCACATAGGCACAAACCGGCGCGTCGCCGCCGAAGGCGGTCTCAAAGGCCGCCAGATCGATCCTGATATCGGCCAGTACATCCGCGTCGCGCACCGGCACGATGGCGAAGGGCACGCCCGCCGACCAGATACCGCCCTGGATGGACGTATCCATGAGATCACCGGGCATGATGTCCAGTGCATCGGCGATGGCCCCGAATTCCGGCAATTCCCCGACCTGTTCGGGCAGTCTGGGTGCGAAGAAGCGGGCCGAGCCTGAGCGCGGGCCATTGACCCGGCCATCCGCCGTGACATCGCCGACCGTTTCCTCCAGCACGAAGCGCCGGCGCTCGCCCTCACCGGCGCCACTGGCCAGTGTCAGGGCAACGGTCGCGCCGACCGTCGGATGGCCGGCGAAGGGCAGTTCATCGACGGGTGTGAAAATGCGCAGGCCGTAATCGGCATCGCGGCCCTTGGGCTCTGTGATGAAAACCGTCTCGGACAGATTGAACTCGCCCGCAATGGCCTGCATCGCCATCGTGTCCAGCTCATCGGCGCCAAACACGACAGCGAGCGGATTACCCGCCATCGCCGTGTCGGTGAAGACGTCATAAATCGCGTATTTCAGGCTCACGGGACGGCTCCTACTCGGCGTCGATGTCTTCCAGGTCTTCATCGGTCAGCCCGCCATCGACGCGCCAGCCATAGCCATCCCCCTGGGCCAGTGTGTCCGCCAGCCAGGGCAGCAGCTTCACCAGCTTGTCTTCCAGCGTGAAGGGCGGATTGACGACCACCACACCAGCACCGGCAAGCTTGCCCTCGCTGGCCAGGTCGCGGATCCACAGATCGGCACGCAGGACTTTCTCCGGTTCCAGGCCCTTCTCGGAGATCAGCCATTCGGCCAGACCATTGTCGAACCGGTCGGCGGCCCAAAGGTTTTTCAAGGAGCGCCAGAAGATATAGGTGCCAGTCGGCCATTGCCCGAAGGACCCGATCACGGCCTCGGCCATGTGCGCCAGCTCGTCCCGGTCCTCGAAGGGCGGGTCGATCAGGACCAGGCCACGCTTTTCTTTCGGCGGCAGCAGGGATTTGAGCGCCTTGTAGCCGTCGCGGCGCTCCACTTTCACACGCGCATCGCGGCGATAGCGGGTGTCCAGCGTGACGGCATCGGCCTCGTGCAGCTCGCACAAATGGATGCGGTCATCCTTGCGCGACAGGCGGGCGGAAATTTCCGGTGAGCCCGGATACTGTTTCATTCCGTCCGGATTGAGCTCGCGCACCAGGTCCAGATAGGGCCCCAGCGCGTCGGCGGCCTCTTCCGGCAGGTCCGCGTCGAGGAGCCGGCCGATCCCGTCCTTCCATTCCGGCGAGCGCTGGGCCGCGTCGGAAGTCAGGTCATAGCCCCCGATCCCGGCATGCGTATCGATCACCCGGAAAGGTTTCGGTTTGGATTTGAGGTGTTCCAGGCACAGCGCGAGGACGCAGTGCTTGAGGACATCGGCAAAATTGCCGGCGTGAAAAGCGTGGCGGTAATTCATGGCGCTGCCCTTAGCGCATTTCGGGGGCCGGACCCAAGATAATTGCGCGGAAACCGGCGGTCTGCAGACATGGTCTTTCCCCGCCCCGCTCACCCCCCTACTCTCCGGCCCGCACCAGTTTGGGGAGTTGCACATGATCCGCCTGTTTGCCGCGGCGCTTGCCGCCGTCAGCCTCACCCTTCCCGCCTTCGCCCAGGACACGGACAGCGCCTCGGAACGGCGCGTCTATGAGAGCCGGGGCCAGGTGACCGTCAATGGCGAGCGTATCCGCTATCGTGCCATAGCCGGAGAAACCTATCTGCGCGACGAGGACGGCAATCCGACCGCCTCCATCTTCTCCACGACCTATATCGCGGACGGCACATCCGACCCGCGCACGCGCCCCGTCGCCTTCGTCTTCAATGGCGGCCCCGGTTCGGCCAGCCTGTGGCTGCACATGGGCGTGTTCGGCCCGCAGCGTCTCGTCCTGCCGGATGTCGGCGATGATGGCGCGGCCCCCTATGATGTGGTCGAGAATGTCTATTCCATCCTCGATGTCGCCGATCTCGTCTTCGTTGACCCGGTCGGCACGGGCTGGAGCCGCGCCTTGGGTGAAAGCTCGGGCGATGACTTCTGGGGCGTCAACGAGGACGCTGAAAGCCTGGCCCAGTTCATCCGCATCTGGCTGTCGGAAAACGAGCGCTGGAATTCTCCGAAATACCTGCTCGGCGAAAGCTATGGCACGCTGCGCATCGGCTCGCTGCTGAACCAGCTGGAAGGCGGGTTCACCGATGTCGCCATCAATGGCGTCGCGCTGATCTCCACCGTGCTGGACTTCCGCTATGACGACACGTCGGACGGCAATGATATCGGCTATGTCGGCCTGATGCCGGGCTTTGCCGCCACGGCCTGGTATCACGGCAAGGTCGACCGCTCCGCCTGGAACAATGACATCGAGGCCTTCCTGGACGATGCCCGTGAATTCGCGGTCGAGGAATACATGCCGGCCCTGATGCATGGTGTGGCCCTGCCGGCCGATCGCGAAGCCCGGGTCATTGCCGACCTGTCGCGCTTCACCGGCCTGTCCGAGGACTTTCTCGAACGCGCCAACATGCGCGTCACCCTGCGCCGGTTCCAGCGCGAACTGCGCCGGGATGAGGGCCTGTCGGTGGGCCGTCTGGACAGCCGCTATACCGGTGTCGAGGTGGATGGTGTCGGCGAGAGCCCGGAGACCGATCCGAGCTTCTACGGCATTGATGGCAGCTATACCGCGTCCATGCTGGACTATTTCGGCCGCACGCTCGGCGTCGACATCACGGAGTATTATTCCACGATTGGCGGCGTGCGCGGCTGGAACTGGGATGCCGGCCGGTCCGGCAATAACAACTACATCAATGTCGCGCCGTGGATTGCCCGCGCCATGCGCCAGAATTCGGACCTCGAAGTGCTGGTGGCCCAGGGCTATTACGACCTGGCAACGCCCTTCTTCGCCGCCGAGCTGATGTTCAACCAGCCCGGCTTCGTGCAGGACCGGGTCCGCTTCGAATATTATGAAGCCGGTCACATGATGTATATCCACCAGCCCTCGCTGGAGACCATGACCCAGCATGTGCGGGACCTGATCACGGACTGATCCGTATCACCATCGGCCGGTGCCCTTTCGGGTGCCGGCCGATTCGCGGGTCAACTGTCCGGATCGCCCGTGGCCTTTCGCAGCGCGGCGTTTTCCGCCTCCAGCTTGCCCAGCCGGGCCTGGGCCATTTTCAGGGCATGCTCGGCCACCCGCCGCTGATTGAAGTTCTCCGTGGAAGCCTTCACCAGCTCGGCGATGGATTGCAGGTAATTGCCCGCCGCGGTCAGACGGTCCGTCGCTGAAACCTGCGTCTCTTCGGTCCGCCAGCGTTTGATGGCACGGTCATAGACATCCACCCAGGACTGCGCCGCGCCCGACAGCGTCGCGGACTCGCGGACCCAGTCGGTTACCAGGGCGACATCCTCGGCCTTGTAGCGATCCAGTTCTGCGCGGACATTCGCCACCGTCAGCGGCAGGCCCTGCATGGTCCGCGCGCCGAAATTCAGACGGCGCAGGGTTTCAAGCCGCTCGGGCGTCACCAGACCACCCAAGCCATCCTTGTGGGTCAGGATCACCGCACAGCCGGACGCCATGGCTTCCATGGCCGCGCGGGCTTTCGCAAAGACCAGATCATAGCTGGTCAGCACCTCTTCCGGCTTCTTCAGGATGCGACCGGAGGGAATGCCGGCAATGTCCAGCACCTCGATGCCGAATTCCTCGCACGCCTCCCGGATCGCCGCCGGAATCTCGCGGGTATAATTGGTGAAAACCAGCGCCCGTTTGGGCAGGGAGCGCGGCTCGCGGACACGATGGAAGCGTTTCATGTCGACGAAATTGTAGAGTGTCTCCACCCGGTCCTCGTCGATCCCGCCCTCGGTCAGCAGGCGTTCCCGGCACAGATCATCAACCGCGACATGGGTCATGATGGTGGGATAGGCCACCGGCGCTTCCTGCGGAGGCGCCCAGCCATGGCAGACCTGGATGGCCGGCGTGAAGGGGAAGTGCAGAAGGGCGGTCAGCGTCTCGTGATGGTGTTGGCCGTGAATGATGTCGGGCGGACGCGACAGATTGTTCAGATCATCGATGACCGGAATGGTCGCCGCGCGCAACTCCTCGGCGACGTCTCCCAGGCGCGGACTGTAGGCGACGGGAAAATGTCCCAGTCGCGCCAGTTCCAGCGCCAAGTCGCGGACATAGAGTTCCGTTCCGCTGCGCGGCCCCAGCGTGTTGTTGGTCAGCAGGATGCGAAGGGGACGTCTGGGCATGCGGCCTAGCGCTCCAATCCGAGTTGTTCGCGGACCTGGACCGGGTCGGCAGGCTTGCGACCGAACAGCTCCGCCTGTTCGACAATCCGTTCCACCATGGCCGGATTGCTGGCGGGCCGGGTGCGGGCGTCGTCGAGCCAGAGATCATCCTCCAGTCCGATCCGGACCCCGTCAGCATAGAGTATGCCCAGCATGTTGGCGCGCAACTGGCTGCGCCCCAAGCCGCCGACAGCCCACAGCGCCCCGTGTGGCAGGGCGGACTTGAGGGCGGCGAAATGCGCCGGTTCCAGCTGGGCCGAAGCGATATTCCCGAGCAGGAGATTCACATATCCGCCCGGATCCAGAATGCCCTTGTCGATCAGATAGCCGGCATAATTCAGCATGCCGGTATCGAAGGCTTCCAGTTCCGGCCGGATGCCCCGATCCTTCATGATACCGGCCAGCCCTTTGATGATATCGGGCGCATTCACACTGGCCGTGGCCGTGAAGTTGAGGGAGGACAGGGTCAGGCTGCCCATGTCGGGTTTCAGATCGCCCTCCAGAAAGAGCGGATCCGCGCGTTTCTCGAGTTCCTGCACATCCCGGCCGCTCAGGGAGGCGCAGATGATCACGTCCGGATGCCGGTCTCGGATGCCCCCGATGATACGACCATAGACCTCCCGCGAATGGGTCGGCCGGCCGTCTTCATCCCGGGCATGGACATGCAGGATGGCTGCCCCCAGATCCGCGCACCGGCAGCAATCCGCGATGATCTCCTCCGGTGTCACCGGAACGGCGGGGTTCATCGCCTGGGTCGGGATCATTCCAGTGGGCGCCAGATTGATGATGAGGTCGGTCAAGGCATCGGTCTCTTCGGCAGCGGCATGAGCCGGATCACGACACGGCCCGGGCCGGATTGCCCAGCACAGTGGTGTTGGCGGCGACATCACGGACCACAACACTGCCAGCCCCGACCAGGGCGCCCGGGCCGACCTGGACGCCGGGCAGGATGGTGCTGCCGCCCCCGATGCGGGCCTTCTCCCCAATTCTCGGATAGGACATGGGACCGGATTTCAGCTTGTCATTGAGAGTCACAACACCCGGCCCGATGAACACACCGGCTTCAATCACCACGCCCCGTGTGATGTGGCACCCGGTCTGGATCGACACCTCATCGCCGATTTCGCAATGACAAATATTGCAGTGCGATCCGATCGTGACACCACGACCGATCCGGGCCCCCTCATGCAGGATGGTCATGGAGCCGATCCGGCTACCCTCACCGATCTCCACATCATCCTGAACTTCCGTCAGGGCAGGATTGTAGAAATGCACGCCGGGGAACCGGTCCTGCAAACTCATCGCCATGTCGAACGCCCTTGGTCGCAAACGGGCGGTACTTTAGCGTCCCTCATAAAGAAATACACGTTCAACCACAGGCCAATAGCCCCGAAATCCGGTTGCCCGAAAAGGAAATCCAATGTCCGACGTCCAACGAAAAGGCGAACTGCTGGCTGACGAGCATGGATTTCTGGGCGTCCCGACGAAAACCTTTGATGAGGGCGGCCGCCGGCAGATCATTTCACTCTTGCGTGAGGGCCTGTCGCCGGAGTCCAAAGTCCTGGAAATCGGCATGGGCCCTTTGCGGGTCGCCTACTGGCTGATCCGGCTTCTGGCCCCCCAGGGTTATGCCGGAATCGAACCGCATAGCGGGCGTGTGCGCTGGAGTGCCGAGGCGCTTTTCCCGCGCGACATGCTGGAGCACAAACAGCCTCGCTTCGACTTCAACGCCGATTTCAACACGGATGTGTTCGACGACAAATTCGATTTCTTCCTGGCCGGATCGATCTGGACGCATTGCGCCAAACACCACATCCGCACCATGCTGGACGGGTTCGTCCGCAATACGGTCGAAACTGGCGTCTTCCTGGTCTCCTATCTGCCACCGCGGACCGAGGACGAGGAATACTGGGGTGAGACCTGGGTCGGGACGAGCCATGAATCCAATACGCCCGGCATTGTCCGCCACTCCTTCGCCTGGATCGAGGCGGAATGCCAGGCACGCGGATTGCGGGTCGAGGAAGTGCCCGGACACGCTTTTGATTCCCAGTTCTGGCTGAAAATCATGCGCCAGGATGTGCCGGACCGGCCGGAACGGATCACTGACTAGGCGGCGCGCGGCCGGCGGGTCAGGTCGCACAGGGCGGCGAGCCCGGTGATCAGGATGAAAGTCGCGGTGGCCGTATAGCCCAGCTGCGCCACGCGCTCCGGCGGAGGCATGGTGTGATTGAGCTGCTGGGCTGCAACCAGCAGGGCCACAAACACCCACGGCCAGATGCGTCCGACCAGGCCCTTGGGTTCGGTAACGCGCAGATAGACCGCAAATCCGGCCGCCAGCACTCCCATTTCAAGCGCCAGGGCAAGCCAGTAATTGTCCCACAGGCCGAGCCCGACGACCGGGCCACCCGGCCAGAGCGGCAGATCGGGCACATGCACCAAAAGGTCCGTCACCCAGTGTGAGAAGACCGCCAGGGCGATGACGAGACCACCACGGACTTTTTCCCGCGGCGCCCAGATCGCATAGATCAGGCCGGCCCCCGCTGCCCAGGCCAGGGCGGCCGGCAGGGAATGGGTGAGCGGCATGTCATAGAGGTCGAGCGCATTGGAGGCCGTGAAACCGGGGACGATCCGGACATGTTCGATCCCGTTGGCGACAAAGACGCCCCAAGCCACATCGACGAGTTGAACGGCGAAGACCAGCGCCCACAGCGGGACCGAGCGGGCGATCGCCTTGCCGGCGAGGGCAGGTCCGTAATGTCCGACAAACATGGTCCCGCCCCTTCCGGTTACTCGCCTTCGTAGGCGATCAGGCTGGAGACCGGGACGCCCAGCGCCTCGATCCGTTTGGCACCGCCCAGATCGGGCAGGTCGATGACGAAGGCGGCGCCGACCACGGTGGCGCCGGCACGCTGCAGGAGTTTGATCGAGGCTTCGGCGGTACCGCCTGTGGCGATGAGGTCATCGACCAGGAGGACCCGGTCTCCTTCGGTGACGGCATCGACATGGATCTCGATCGCGTCCTGGCCGTATTCCAGCTCGTATTCCTCGATCAGGGTCCGGTGCGGGAGCTTGCCGCGCTTGCGGACCGGGATGAAGCCGACGGAGAGCTGGTGCGCCACGGCGCCGCCCAGGATGAAGCCACGGGCCTCGGTGCCGGCGACCTGGTCGATCTTGGCACCGGCCCAGGGCTGGACCATGCGATCAACCGCCACGCGGAAGGCGCGGGCATCCCCGATCAGCGTGGTGACATCGCGGAACATGATGCCCGGCTTGGGGTAGTCCGGAATGGTCCGGATGGCTTTTTTCAGGTCCATGTCAGTCATCCTGCGGGGCTCATTCGTCCGTTATGCCGGGATAGGGCATGCGCTCCAACAGCGCATCCGCACGCCAGTCAAGGAAGTCTTTATCGCTCAAAAGGGCATCACAATAGGTCTGCGCCGACGCATGCAAGGGTATGTCATAGGCCCGGAACCGGTCTGCCACCGGGGTGAAGAAGGCATCAGCAATGGTCCAGGGACCGAACAGGAAGGGACCGTCCACACTGGCAACATCATTCCACAAGGCCTGCACGGCGGCGATATCCGCCCGCGTCGCCTCATTCAGTCCGATGGCCTTGGGCGTGCGGCCCAGATCCATCCCGCACTGGTCGCGGAGCGCAAAGAAACCCGAATGCATTTTGGCAACGGCGGACCGGGCCATCGCACGCTGTTGCCGGTCTTCCGGCCACAGGGCGGGCGTGTGTTCCGCGGCCCATTCGGCAATCGCCAGGGAATCCCAGAACACGCCGCCCTGCCATTCCAGCACCGGCACGGTATGACCCGGCGACAGCGCGGACAGGCGCTGTTTGAGATCCGCGCCGTGCAGCGGAACCATGGCCTCGTCGAACGCGATCCCGGCCTTGCGCAGGACCAGCCAGGCCCGCAAGGACCAGCTGGAATAGCGCTTGTTTCCGATATGGAGGACCGGCCGCGCCACGCTATTCTTCCCGCAATTCGCGGGCGCGGTCGCGGGTCAGGCTGATGCGGCAGTCGAGGCCGATCTCCTCGCGGGACTGTTCGGAGATGAACATCAGGGCGACACGCCGGTCACACTCGGCATCCCGATAGGCGATCCAGGCCGACTGAGCGGTATCGAACTGGGCTTCGGCGCGGAACTGGCCGGCCGTGTCCTCATCAATCAACCGGGCCTCCTCGCGAGCGCCGTCCGCGGCGTCGGACAGGGCGTCCTCGGCATCGGACAGCAGGTCGCGCAGGCAGGAGTGGCGGGCGCGCCAGTCTGTCAGGAATTCGGCACACTCCACCGCCGGGCGGGGCGGTGTGAATTGCGGTTGCGCTGCGGCCAGCAAAGACCCTGCGGCAAGCTCCAGAAGCATGTCGTCCTCTCCATCCACCTGCGGTCTTTATGGACGAGGCCGCGGAAGGGGAAAAGGGGTCAGCGGCGGCCAATCTCCGCGCGATCCAGCACGGCATGGAGCGCCTCGAGGAAATCATCGCTCACCCGGCGTGCCACGCCGTACTCGCGGCGCTCGCCATCGAGGAAGAGATAATGGCCGACATGCAGCGCCACGATATAGGGCTCATCCCCGATCTGGGTGACCAGGGGCGTGCCGGACAGGCCCGGCCGGCGGGCGCAATCATGCAGGATGAGACTGGGGTCGGCGAGATAATCCGGGGCCTGCGCCAGACCGCAGGGCGCTTGCTCCACCGGTCGCCGCAGGAAAGTGAGCCGGCCGTCCATGTCCGCATCGGAGTCCAGGACGCGCAGGCGCGGCAGGCTGCCCGGCAGGCGGCCGCGGGTGACCAGAATGGCCCAATCCTGGCTGAATTGGGAGCTGTCGAACCGGCCCGGCTGACCGGCATCGATCTGCAGGATTTCGCCAATCTCCACCGGCACGCCCCGGACCCGGCACTGGCGGAACCCGTTCGGACCGGTGACACCGTGCCGGGTTGCCAGAAGGATGTCGAAATCGGCCCCGGCGGGCTGGTAGGCCAGGGCGACGGCCCGGCTGAGATGGAAGGCCTCCCCCTCCCCGTCCGAACACAGAAGCTGGACCACGCTTTCTCGTGATACGTCGTAGCGGGTCTCGTCGAGCGGCGAAAAACGGATTTCATCACTGCGCGCAAAGGCCGGACCTGCTGCCAGCAGGAGAAGCGGCAGGACAAGACAGGCCAGAAAAAGATCAGAGCGCCCATGTGTCATGCGGGCAATCTTGGCGCGGCGCGGGCCCGGCGTCCAGTCGCGTCAGAGAACCCGTCCGGCGATCACGTCCAGATCGGCCAGGATTTGCGGGTCGCGGGCCGACGGGGCCGTGATGAGCGCCGTGTCCAGCACGCGCTCGATCCCGTCCGGCGACGGGGTCCGTTGCAGGGAGGCCAGACGGCCGGTCAGGCGCGTCAGCATGGCCTTGGCCTTCACCGTATTGCCCTGCATGACCCGGAGGACTTCGGCGACATCGACCTCACCGGCTTCGTCGTACCAGCAGTCATAATCGGTCACCATGGCCACGGAGGCATAGGGCAGCTCGGCTTCGCGGGCGAGCCGGGCTTCGGGCATGTTGGTCATGCCGATCACATCCATCCCCCATTGACGATAGAGCTCACTCTCGGCACGGGTGGAAAATTGCGGCCCCTCCATCACCAGATAGGTACCACCGCGCTGGGTCGGGATGCCCTCGGCCTCAGCCGCATCCGCCGCCAGGCCGCTCAGACGGCCACAAACGGGCCGCGCAAGGGGCACATGGGCGACACAGCCCGGACCGAAGAAAGAGCGCTCACGGCTCACCGTGCGGTCGACATACTGGTCCACCAGAACGAAATGGCCGGGCGCGAGATGCTCGCGCAGGGAGCCGCAGGCGGAGATCGACAGGATGTCCGTACAGCCCGCCATTTTCAGCGCCGCGATATTGGCGCGGAAGGGAATGTCGGATGGCGGGATCGGATGACCCGCACCATGGCGCGGCAGGAAAACCAGATCGGTTCCGTTGAGCCGGCCTAGGGTCAGCGGCGCGGAGGGCGCCCCCCAGGGCGTGGTCACAGCCTCGCTTCGGACCGCCTCGAGCCCGTCCAGGGCATAGAGGCCGGACCCGCCGATAATGCCGAGCTTCCACTGCGTCATGACACGATACTGCCGTCACACCGCTCCAAAGGCCGTGTCGTCCCGCCATTGGGGACCCAGTCTTCGCGGACCCAGACAAAACGCGTCGGACCCGTCATGAACAGATACCAAGCGACCGGATTGCCCTGATCATCGAGGCGTTCTTCCCCGTCATACTGGATCAGGAAACCGGCTGTCGTTTCGGTCGAAGGCAAGCGGCGCAGGATCCGGGACGTGGACACATGCTCGCTCCCGTCCTCATCCACCCAGGCCGAATTATACCGCTCGCCATCCTCGCTGAACCAGATACGCATGGGCTGGTTTTCGCAGGTCCCCGCCACGTCCTCGGGATCATCCGCCATCGGGACCCAGCCCCACCAGCCCGGCAGGAGTGTCTGCGGGTCCAGTGTTTGCGCCCCGGATATCCCGCAAGCAAAAACCGCCAGCGCGAGCGCGCCGGCGGTTCCTGTAATCCATCGCGTCGGTGAAGCCACGCTTAGTGCTTCACGTTCGCCCAGATCTGGCGGTAGGCCAGATAGACCAGGATCGCGAAGATGAAGAGGTACATCAGCACCATGATGCCCATTTGCTTGCGGGCTTCCATGTGCGGGTCACCGGCCCAGGTCAGGAAGGTGACAACATCTTCCGCCATCTGCTCGACCGTGGCTTCCGTGCCGTCGGCATAGCTCACAATGCCTTCCGCGAGCGGGGGCGCCATCGCGATGGCGCCGCCTTCGAAATAGGCGTTGTAGTACTGGCCCGGCGACAGGTGAGCGTCTTCCGGCGCTTCCTCATAGCCCAGCAGCAGCGAGCGGATGTAATCGGCACCACCACCGCGCGCCTTGACGATCAGGGACAGGTCCGGCGGATAGGCACCGCCATTGGACACGCGCGCCTGCTGTTCGTTCTCGAACGGCGCCGGGAAGGCGTCGGACGGCAGGCCGGGGCGCATGAACATGTCACCATCATCATTCGGTCCGTCCTGGACCTGATAGCTGGCGGCAATCTGCATCACGACCGGGTTGTCGTTCGGGTTCGGGAAACCCTCGGCCTCGAACGGACCGCCCCGCTGGCCCAGATTGCGGAAGCGCATCAGGTCCATGGAGTGACAGGAGGCACAGACTTCCTGGTAGATCTGGAAGCCGCGCTGGACGGCGTGGTCGTCATAAGTGCCGAACGGGCCGTTGTGTTCCCATTCGTGCTTTTCCGGCGCATGGGCGTCGCCCTCCAGCGCGGATGCGCCGGCGGAGAGGCCAAGAGCCAGAGCGGCAGCGGCGAAAATACGGGTCATCATGATCTCGTCGCTCCCTTAGGACTTGTCATTGCCGAGGACGGACGCCTCGATCGAGGCCGGACGATCCTTCGGCTTTTCGATGATGCCGAGCACCGGCAGGATCACCACGAAATAGGCGAAGTAGTACAGGGTCAGGAACTGAGCCAGGTACACGAATTTGAAGCCCAGCAGCGGCACCGGATCATCCGGGTTCTTCGCACCACACCAGCCCAGGCCGAGCGCGGCGATCACGAAGAAGATGAAGAACCAGCGCGTCAGCGGACGGTAGCGCATGGAGCGAACCTTGGACGTGTCCAGCCAGGGCAGGACGAACAGGATCGCGATGGCACCGAACATGGCCAGCACACCGCCCAGCTTGGCGTCGATCGGGCCGATGTCGAAGGTGACAGCGCGCAGGATCGCGTAGAAGGGCAGGAAGTACCATTCCGGCACGATGTGCGCCGGCGTCACCAGCGGGTCAGCCTCGATATAGTTGTCGGCATGGCCCAGGACACCCGGCATGTAGAAGACGAAGGTGGCGAAGACCATCAGGTAGACGATGATCGCGAAGCCGTCCTTCACCGTGTAGTACGGGTGGAAGGGCAGCGCGTCCTTCTTCGGGTCCTTGATTTCCAGACCGGCCGGATTGCCATTGCCCGGCACGTGCAGCGCCCAGATGTGCAGGCCGACGACGCCGGCAATCACGAAGGGCAGCAGATAGTGCAGGGAGAAGAAGCGGTTCAGCGTGGCCTGGCCAACGGAGAAACCACCCCACAGCCATTCCCGGATCGCGTCGCCGACGAAGGGCAGCGCGCCGATCAGATTGGTGATCACCATGGCGCCCCAGTAGGACATCTGGCCCCACGGCAGCACATAGCCCATGAAGGCCGTGGCCATCATCAGCAGGTAGATCACGACACCCAGGATCCAGAGGATCTCGCGCGGTGCCTTGTAGGAGCCGTAATACAGGCCCCGGAACATGTGCAGGTAGACGGCAACGAAGAAGAAGCTCGCGCCATTGGCGTGCATGGACTGGATGAGCCAGCCGAAGGGCACGTCACGGGTGATGCGCTGCACGCTGTCGAAGGCATAGTCTTCGTGCGCGACATAGTGCATCGCCAGAACGATACCGGAGATGATCTGGATCATCAGGAAGACGGCGAGGATCCCGCCGAACGTCCACCAGTAGTTCAGGTTACGCGGCGTCGGGAAGTCGACGAAGCTGTCATAGCCAAGACGGATGATCGGGAGGCGGCTGTCGAGCCACTTCTCGATTCCGGTCGAGGGCTTGTAGGTCGAGGGTCCGCTCATGCCACTGCTCCCGAAGCGTCAGATTCTTGCCAGCCGGAGGTGGCGGCTTCTTCCGGCGACAGGCCGATCTTGACGATCGTGCTCTCTTCACCGCCTTCGAAATAATAATCGGGGACCGGCAGGTTTTCCGGGGCCGGGCCGCGGCGGATACGACCGGATGTGTCGTAGTGCGAGCCGTGGCACGGGCAGTACCAGCCGTCATAATCGCCAGTGTTCGAACCCGGGCCCAGCGGCACGCAGCCGAGGTGGGTACAATTGCCTTTGACGATCAGGATTTCGGGACGCAGCACGCGGTTGGCATCAACCGCCGGTGCGGAATTCCCGAGATTGTCGTTCCGGGCCAGATCATCCGGCAGGCTGTTCAGGCCCGCCTCGCGTGCTTCCGCGATCTCCGCTTCGGTACGGCGACGGACGAAGACCGGACCGCCACGCCACATCACGGTGACGGAGGCCCCTTCTTCAACCTGCGCAGTGTCGAAACGGATGGAACCCAGGGCCAGCGTATCCGCTGCCGGGTTCATCTGATCGATAAACGGCCAAGCCACGAGACCGCCACCGACAGCGGCCGCGCCGCCAGCAGCGATATAGATGAAGTCGCGGCGGGTGGGTTCTTCACCGTGTCCGCCAGGCGCGCCGTTCTCTTTCGTCACGAGCCGACCTCTTCTCTTATCATCTACGGGTCCGCGGAATGCGTCCCCTGCCCCAGAAACTTACGTCAAACTTGACGTACCCGCCGCAGCGGGGTTTGACGCGGTATAAACTACTCCCGGACGCACTGACCAGTAGGCGGCGCAATGCCGCATGCAGCTGGACACGTCCCGACTGTGCGCGGATTAGAATGCGGATCGTATTTTTTCAACCAGATATTCCGCAAAACCTTGGTGCCTCGATGCGGGTTGCGACCTGTTTCGGCGCCGGGCTGGATATCATCGAGCCCTGTGGTTTTCCCCTGACTGACAAGGGAATCCGGCGGGCCGCGATGGACTATTCTGCGGCCATTTCCCCGGTCCGCCACACCGCGTGGACGACTTACACACAAAGCGAGGAGGCCGCTTCCGGCCGGCTCGTCCTGTTCACGACAAAGGGCGCAACAGACCTGTGGGAATTTTCTTTCCGGCCCGGTGACCGCCTCCTGTTCGGCCGCGAAAGTGCCGGTGTTCCCGACAATGTGCATGACGCGGCGGATTGTCGCGTCCGGATTCCGATTCGCCCGGACGCCCGCTCGCTCAACGTCTCCGTCAGCGCGGGAGTCGCCCTGGCCGAGATGACGCGGCAATTGGGATTGGGGATGTGACCACCCTTCCGACTTGCCCTCCCCCCTCGCTTCGCTAAACAACAGGACCATGACGACATCCCACAAACCCGCCTCCGCCGGTTCCGATCTGCAGTGCCAGTCCGCCCAGGCCTGGTTCGAGGATCTGCGCGACCAGATCTGTGCCGAATTCGAAGCGCTGGAAGCCGAGGCGCCGGACCCTCTCTATGGCGGCGAGCCGGGCCAATTCACCTTCGAGGACTGGAGGCGCGGCGACGGGTCCAAGGATGAAGGCGGCGGCACGATGGGCCTGATGAAGGGCCGCCTGTTCGAGAAAGTCGGCGTCCACGTCTCCGCCGTGAAGGGCGAGTTCTCCGAACAATTCCGCAAGCAGATTCCCGGCGCAGCCGAAGATCCGCGCTTCTTTGCCACCGGGATTTCCCTGATCGCCCACATGTGGAACCCGCATGTGCCGGCCGTCCACATGAATACCCGCTTCATCACCACGACCCAGTGGTGGTTCGGCGGCGGCATGGACCTGACGCCTGTGCTGGACCGGGCCCGCACCCAGGATCATCCCGACGCCAAGGACTTCCACGCGGCCTGCAAGGCGGCCTGCGATGCGCATGGCCCGGATTTCCACGCCCGCTTCAAGGCCTGGTGTGACGAGTACTTCCATCTGCCCCATCGGGACGAGCCGCGCGGCATTGGCGGAATTTTCTACGACCGCCACAATACCGGCGACTGGGACACGGATTTCGCCTTCACCCGCGATGTCGGCCTGGCCTTCCTGAAGACCTATCCCATGCTGGTCCGGCGCCGCATGGGCGAGACCTGGACGCCGGAAGACCGCGAGGAACAGCTGGTCCGCCGCGGCCGCTATGCCGAGTTCAACCTGCTCTATGACCGCGGCACGAAATTCGGTCTGGAGACGGGCGGGAATGTGAAATCCATCCTGTCTTCCATGCCGCCCGAGGCGAAATGGCCCTAGGCGGGACGGCGCACCGCTGCATCCCGATTGCATCCAAATGCCGGACGCCGATCATCCTAGCAGCACACAGCGAATGGATGAGACGTGCCCGAACCGACCGCCCCGATAGAGATCGCCCCGCCTTTTCAGCGTTTTCGCGCGGATCTGGTCGACACGGCCTTTGCGCCACACCGGCATGACACCTACACGCTGGCGCTGACCCTGCATGGCGTCCAGAGCTTCGATTATCGCGGCGAGACGCGTCATTCGCAGCCGGGCGGTGTCGTGGTGCTGCATCCCGATGAGTTGCATGATGGCCGTCCGGGCACGGAAGAGGGGTTCGGCTATGCCGCCATCACGCTTCGTCCGGACTGGCTGGTCCGGGTCCGTCCGGGCAAGGGCCTGCCCTTCCTGCCGGGCGGGCTGAGCCGGGATGCGGGACTGGTGCGGGCCGTGAAGGCGCTGCATGCGCTGCCGGACACGGCCTCCCCGCTGGAAACCGAGTCGGCGCTGATTGATCTGGCCCAGGCACTGGACGCGCTGTGTGACGCGCCGGCACCGGTGCAGCGCTTCGTGCGGGACCAGGTCGACTTCGCCTGCGGGCTGATCGAGGCGCATCTGGAAGACGGGATTTCCCTGGCCACACTGGAACAGGAAACCGGGCTGGATCGCTGGCAATTATGCCGCGCCTTCCGGGCCGTGCGTGGCACCTCGCCGGGACGCTATCTCACCCTGCGCCGTCTGGACCGGGTGCGCGCCGGCGTGCAGTCGGGTGACCGGCTGGCCGAGGCCGCCCTGGCCGCCGGTTTCGCCGACCAGGCCCACATGACCCGCCAGTTCAAGGCCGCCTATGGGATCTCCCCGGGCCAATGGCGGCGCACGATCATTCAAGACCCGATCCACCGCCTGGCCGAAACTGTCCTGCATTGATCGCGCACTGCGCGCCAGGAAGGACACTGACATGATTTCTGCCTCCCCCGCCGACACGCCCACGCCCGCGAAAAGCCCCGGCCGAATCGGCCTGATTCTGGAAATGGGCCTCATGGTCGCCGTTCTGGTCGGCACCAAGCTCATCTTCGACCAGATCGTCTGGAAATATGCCGGACCGATCTCCCTGGCCATCACGCTGGGTCTGCTGGCAATCATCACGGCCCGCCGCGGTGAAAGCTGGTCCGCCTTCGGCCTGCGCCGTCTGAAGCGCTGGTGGTCCTGGCCGCTGGTTCTGCCGCAAGGCCTGTTGTGCATGGTCGGCATATTGGCCGCCGGCGCGGGGACGGCCTTCGCCGGTGATGCGCTGGGCCTGTGGTCCATCGCGGAGGGCGAAGCCGGTGTGGAAGCCCGCTTCGGCGACATCGTGGGCAATTTGCCAGTCTATCTGGGCTGGCTGGCCCTGGCCTGGACGAGTGCGGCTTTCGGCGAGGAAATCTTCTTCCGCGGCTATGTCATCGACCGACTGACCCGGATCCTGCCCTCGGCCAAATGGGCCAGCATTCTCGCTGTCGTGATTTCCGCACTCGGTTTCGGCCTGGTGCACATGTATTACCAAGGCCTGCGCGGCTTGATCGCGACGGGTCTGATCGGTCTGGCCCTCGGCCTGCTCTATCTGGGCTATAAGCGCAATATCTGGCCGCTGATCCTGGCGCATGGCGCCGTCGACACGCTGAGCTTCACCGCCTTCTATCTGGATCTGGACATTTGAGGCCCCAGCGCCCGACACAAAAAACCCCGGCTCGAGGGCCGGGGTTTTTCTGTTGGATTTGCGGTGAGCTAGTGCTGGCGAAGCTTGGCCAGCAGCTCTTCCTTGGTCGGCTCGAAGCGTTCGGCGATCCAGTGCGCTTTCAGCTCGTCCATGGCATCGCCCAGCATCGGTCCCGGCTCGTATCCGAGAAGAATGAGATCGCCGCCTTTCACCGGGAAGTCCGGCTCCTGCCATTCGCGGGCAAACTTGGCGAGCAGGGTCCAGTCGCGCGGCGGCGGAGCCACCTCGCCGGCCGCCTGCAGGCGGACCTGGTCCTCAAAAGCCCGGGCACCGAGCGTCATCAGGGCGCGTTCGGCGGCCTGGAGATCGGAAAAGGCTTCGGTGACATCGTCGCGGGCCGACGGGTCAACAGCACCCGAGAGCCGGCGGGCTTCGGCATTCGACATCTTCAGCTTGGCTGCCATGGTCTTGATCCTTTCCGGTCCGCCATTGGCCAGCGCCGCAAATCGCAAAAGCGAATCGGGCGCTAAGCCGTATTCTACATCTTGCGCAATGATACCGGTCAGGACTCTTAAGGATCCGTTCACTCCCAAAATCCGATGCAGGATTCCGGCCTCGGCCATGGTCGAAATGACCGGGCCCGGGTCCGGGGCGGCGAGCAGTTTCTTGAACTCGGCCCAGACCCGCTCTGCCGATAATTTGTCCAGCCCTTCCTGTAGCTTGGCGGCCGCTTCAAACCCGTCGGCGTCGGGCGATCCGGTGCCATACCAGGCTTCGAAGCGGTAAAGGCGCAGGATGCGCAAATAATCCTCGCGGATGCGATCCTCGGCCGAACCGACGAAGACGAAGCGCCGGTTTTCCACATCTTCCAGACCGCCGGTCGGGTCGAGAATCACCCCGTCGGCATCGGCATAGAGCGCGTTGAGCCGGAAATCGCGGCGGCGGGCATCCTCGGCCCAGTCCTCGGTGAAGGCGACCACGGCCCGCCGGCCATCCGTCGCCACATCGCGCCGCAGTGTGGTGACCTCGAAGGGCTCGCCCTCGCAGACAATCGTGATCGTGCCATGCGCCTTGCCGGTGGGGATCGGTTTGAGGCCGGCGGCCCTGGCGGCCGCGATCGTTTCGTCGGGGGTCAGCCGGGTGGCGATGTCGATATCCGCGACCGGCTTGCCCAGCAGGGCATTGCGCACGCAACCGCCGACAAAACGGCTCCCCCCGGGACAAGCGGCTTCCAGCGCCGCCATGACACGGCGCGTGGATGATGCCGTCATCCAGTCATGCTCTGCCGGATCGAGGCGGTACGCGACCGCCTTGCGGGCCGTCATTGCGGTTCGTCATCCTCCGGGGCATCGCCGGTCTCCGTCTCGGGTTCGGAGACGAAATGTCCCGGCACGACGCGGCCATTCTCCAGGCGCGGCGGGACATACTGGTCGCCTTCATGCCCGCCCCGCACGCTTTCCAGCACAACGAGGAGGATCATCACCAGGATCGCCAGCAGCGCACCGGCCAGGCCCAGCTTGAGCGCCGGCGTCGCCGTCAGCTTGACCTCGGACTGCGTCTGCCAGCGCCAGATGAAGAAGAGCAGGAAGGGCAGCAGGAAGGAGGCGATTTCAATCAGGGTGATGCGGATCATGGTCTATCCATATAGCCGGTCGTGCAGGGATTTCAGCATGCCTGCAGTGGCGCCCCAGATATAGCGGTCTTCCCAGGGCATGGCATAATAATGGCGCATCACGCCCTGCCATTCGCGGGCATGCTTTTCGTGATTCGACGGATCCATCAGGAAGGAAAACGGCGTTTCGAACACATCCGCGACTTCCCCCGGATCAGGTTTCACCGTGTAGCCGGGACGCAGCACACCCACGAATGGCGTGATGTGAAACCCGGTCCCGGTGCGGTAGCCGTCGAACCGGCCGATCAGTTCCACATGCATGGCGCCGATCCCGACCTCTTCCTCCAGCTCCCGCACGGCGGCATGGGCCGGGCTGGCATCGCCCGGATCGACACTGCCGCCGGGAAAGGCGATCTGGCCGGGATGCTTGGGC
The DNA here is from genome assembly GCF_005871165.1 of Maricaulis alexandrii. GTDB lineage: Bacteria > Pseudomonadota > Alphaproteobacteria > Caulobacterales > Maricaulaceae > Maricaulis > Maricaulis alexandrii. Next base: position 70,549 of record NZ_SWKP01000007.1, read on the forward strand.
AGATGGGCCGCCCGCTCGGTCAGCAGGAGGCGCGGCGGCCCGCCATGCAGGATCAGCGGTGCCAGCACGGCCGCCGAGCGCAAGCGTCCCACCGGTTCCGGGAAGCCGCCATTGAGATCCCCATCGCCACGGGACGGCGCGTCGAGCGGCGCATCGATCGGATCGAGACGGGATTTGAGGCGGGCGATCAGCGCGTCAGCGTTTTCCATCGCCCTCTCCCAGCGCGAAGAATTCGCCGCCACTCCACACGCCCATCACGCCATCCTTCTCCTCGGCCAGTTCGGCGAGTTCATAGAAGACAGGCCGTGCCATCAGGGCATCGAGACGCCCGCGCACCCGCACCAGCGGGGTCGGCTCACCGGTTTCCTCATCGAATTGCACATCAATGGGATGGTCCGGTCCGGCCTCGGCGAGATCGCCCATATTGGTCGTGAAGACCAGGGACTGGTCGCGCCCCTCGCCCACGGCATCCACCCGTGTCGCAATGAAAGGCGCGGTCTCGACCGTGATGCGGATCTTCTCGACCGGGGTGACCAGATAGGTCTGCCCGTCCTCATCCTTGCGCAGGATGGTGGAGAACAGCCTTACAAGACGGTCACGTGTAATCCGCGTGCCTTCGTGCCACCAAGTTCCATCGCGCTTGATGACCATGTCCATCTCGCCGCAATAGTCCGGGTGCCAGCGGTCGACCGGCGGCAAGCCGTCTCCCGCATCGCGGGCGGCCTTGAGCAGGGACTGCATCGGATCAGGGTTTGGAGCGGTGGAAGGCATGGACAGCTTTCGTGTGCAACGCCATGCTCGTTTCGAGCATTATGGCCTATAGATCATGTCTGTATCGCAAGGGAATGTAGGACGATGACCGACACGAATGAACCCGGGGCGGAGCTTATTGCTGAAGCCGATGCCGCAACCGAGCGACTGAAAGCGGTCAAAGAGTCCATCGGACGGGTGATTTTCGGCCTCGAGGACGAGATCGAATTGTGCCTCGCGGCCATTCTCGCGGGCGGCCACACCCTGCTGGTCGGCGCGCCGGGCCTGGCCAAGACGCGCCTTGTGCAGACGATCGCCATCGCCACCGGCCTGGACACCAAGCGCATCCAGTTCACGCCGGACCTGATGCCGGCCGACATTCTTGGCTCCGAAATCCTTGAAGAGAGCGATGACGGCAAGCGTCATTTCCGCTTCCTGCCCGGCCCGATCTTCTGTCGCCTTCTGATGGCCGACGAGATCAACCGCGCCAGCCCGCGCACCCAGGCTGCCCTGCTGCAGGCCATGCAGGAACACCATGTCACCGTCGCCGGTGAGCGCCATGACCTGCCCCAACCCTTCCACGTCCTTGCGACCCAGAACCCGGTCGAACAGGAAGGCACCTATCCGCTTCCGGAAGCCCAGCTGGACCGTTTCCTTCTGCGCGTCGACATTCCCTATCCCAAGCGCGAGGCCGAGCGCGCGGTGCTCCTGGCCACGACCGGCGCCGAAGACATGGAAGCCGTCGAAGTCCTCAGCCCCGAGGAAATCCTGAAACTGCAATCCCTGGTGCGCCGCATGCCGGTGGGTGAGCGCGTCCTGGAGGCGATCCTGGACCTGCTGCGCCTGGCGCGCCCCGATGACAGCGATGTCGACGCCGTCCGCGAAGGCGTGGCCTGGGGCCCCGGCCCGCGTGCCGGCCAGGCCCTGATGCTGGCCTGCCGCGCCCGCGCCCTGCTGCGCGGCCGCCTCGCCCCGTCCACCGAGGATGTGGCGGCGCTGGCCGAGCCGGTGCTGAAACACCGCATGGCCCTGTCCTTCGCGGCGCGCGCCGACGGCCACACGCTGGAAGGCCTGATCAAGTCGCTGGCGGACCGGGCCGCCTGATCCATGTCCCAGGGCACGGACCGTCATACCGAGGCCCGGGTCGTTGCGCTCCGCCATGAAGGCGAGGATGCCGCGGCCCGACTGCCCGCCCTCATGGCCGAGGCGGATCGCATCGCCGCGACCGTCGCCCAGGGTGTGCATGGCCGCCGCCGGTCCGGCATTGGCGAGACCTTCTGGCAATACCGCCATCACCGTCCCGAAGACGGACGCGCCGCCGTCGACTGGCGCCAGTCGGCCAAGTCCGACCAGCTTTTCGTGCGCCAGAATGAGTGGGAGGCGGCCAATACGGTCTCGCTCTGGCGGGATGGCTCGCCCTCCATGCAATTTGCCTCCGGCCGCAATCTGTCCAGCAAGGCGGATCGCGCCGCGGTCTGCCTGATCGCTCTCGCCGCCCTGCTGACCCAGGGCGGGGAGCGGGTGTCCGTGCTGGGCGAGAGTGCGATTTCGCGCACCGGGGCTCTGGGCCTGGAACGCGTCTCGCGCCGCCTGGTGACGGGACCGGGCTCCGCCGCCTCGGTGGAAGCCCCCCATGTCTCCCGCCATACGCGGATCGTGCTGGCCAGTGACTTCCTGGACCCGCCGGAGACCTGGCAGGCGCGCCTGTCGCGCTTTGCCACCATGGAATCCAATGGCGTCCTGCTGCGGATCGTCGACCCGGCGGAAGAGGACTTCCCCTATGCCGGACGCACGCGGTTCGAAGCGCCGGGTTCCGGCGAGACCCTCTTGTTCGGCCGGGCCGAAGAGGCCCGCAAGGCCTATCGTGAGCGCTGGCAGGAACAAGGCGAACGGCTTACCGCAATGGCGCGCCAGTTCGGCTGGACGCTGATCACGCACCGGACCGACCGGCCGGCGACCAGCGCCGTGCTGAGCCTCTACAAAACCCTGGCACAGGACGTCTGACCGTCATGTTTGCGTTCGGCCCCCTCTCCTTTGCCGCCCCGCTGGCCCTGATCGGCCTGCTGGCCCTGCCGGCACTCTGGTTCCTGCTGCGGGCCACCCCGCCGGCGCCGCGCCGGGCGATCTTCCCGCCCCTGCGCCTCCTGCTGGGTGCACCGGATGACGCGGAAACGCCGCAGCACGCGCCCTGGTGGCTGATCCTGTTCCGCCTGCTGATTGCCGCCCTGATCATCATCGCCCTGGCCCGCCCCGTCTGGACGCCGCCCAGCGTCGAGAACGAGACCCGCCCGGCCCTCATCGTGCTGGACAATGGCTGGGCCAGTGCATCCGCCTGGACTGATCTGCAACGCGAAGCCGGCCGGCTCATCGACGAGGCCGACCGGGATGGTCGCCCGGTGGCCCTGGCGACCACGGCCGAAACCGGACAGGCCCATCCCACCCTGCGCCTGTCCGACGCCGACACGGCCCGCAGCATTCTGGAAACCGCCCGGCCGCAGGCCTGGCCGACCCGGCGGGACAATCTGGCCGACCGGATCGATACGGCCCGCGAGAATGGCGAGATCGACGGCGTGCTGGCCGTGACCTGGCTGAGCGACGGGCTTGCGTCCCCCGAGGATGCCCGCCTGGCCCGCAGCCTGTCCCAGCTGGGGGATCTGACCATTCTGGAACCCGACAGCGGCCGGGCCGCCCTGGCCCTGGCACCGCCGGAAACCTCGCCGGACGGGTTCACGGTGGAAGTCCGCCGCGCCCCGACCGATCTGCCGCGCACTGTGGGCATCACGGCAATCGGCAGTGATGGCCGGGCCTTGGCCCGCCGGGATGTGACGATCGAAGCCGATGCCGGATCGGCCACCGCGAACATCGCCCTGCCGCTGGACCTGCGCAACCGGATTGCCAGCCTGCGCCTGGATGGCAGCACGTCCGCCGCAGCGGTGCACCTGCTGGGCGATAGCTGGCAGCGTCCGCGTGTCGGCCTGATCGAGCTCACCAATGATGAGGGCCAGCCCCTCCTCTCCGACCTGCACTATATCGAGAGCGCCCTGACCAACCGGGCCGAACTGGTCCGCGGTCATCTGGATGATCTCCTGGCGGCTGAACCCGCCATTCTGGTGATGACGGATGCGGCCCGCTCCGATGATGCCCGCATCCAGGACTTCGTGAACCAGGGCGGTGTGCTGATCCGCTTTGCCGGACCGCGCCTGGCCGCCCGAGGCGATGAGCTCCTGCCGGTCGATCTGCGCCAGGGCGGCCGCCTCTTCGGCGGTGCGCTGAATTGGGAAGAGCCGCAGAGCCTGGCCGATTTCCCGTCCGGCTCGCCCTTCTCCGGCCTGCCGGTGGACCGCTCGGCCACGGTGGACCGCCAGGTCCTGGCCCAGCCGGGCTCAGCGACACCGGACAAGGTCTGGGCGCGCCTGGAAGACGGCACCCCGCTGGTGACGGCGGAACGCCGGGCGCGCGGCTGGATCGTGCTCTTCCACGTCACGGCCAGCCCGGAATGGTCCGACCTGCCGCTGACCGGTCTCTTCCCGCGCATGATGCAGCGCCTGATGGGCCTGGCCCAGGGCGGCGCCGTCTCGGCTCCGGCCAATGGATCCTGGGTGCTGGACCGTGCCCTGGATGCCCAGGGCCAGCTGGCGAATGCCCCGGCCTCGGCCCGCCCGATCAATGCCGCGGCCTTTGACACGGCCCAGCCCGGCCCGGAGACGCCGCCCGGCCTCTACCGGCTCGGACCGGCCTCTGCCGCACTCAATGTGATCGACACGGACACTCGCATCGCCGCCCTGTCTCGCGATCTGCCTGGCGCGGTCTTTGCCGGACTGGACGGTCCGCGCCCGATCCGTTTCACCGCCGGATTGCTGGCCGCGGCGCTGGTCCTGCTGGCGCTGGATGTCCTGGTGGCCCTGTTGCTGGCCGGACGGCTGGCCAATTTGCGGATTGGCGGCCTGGCGGCTGCGGTCCTGCTCGGTCTGGCCGCCCTGCCGGGAACGCCCCAGGCCGGCGCCCAGGAAACACAAGGCGATGACAGTTTCGCCATGGAAGCCGCCCTGGCCTTGCGCTTTGCCTATGTCCGCACAGGTGATGCCGCGCTGGACCGGCGCAGCGAGGCCGGGCTGACCGGTCTGGGCCGCGAGATCACGCGCCGCAGTGCCATGGAACCCGACGCGCCCATGGGCGTGGATATCGACACGGATCCGCTGCTCTTCTTCCCGATGATCTACTGGCCGGTGACCGAGGATGCCCAGCCGCTGGCGCCGGAAACGGCGGAGCGAGTGAGCGCCTATCTGCAATCGGGCGGTCTGATCGTGTTCGACACACAGGACGCCGATGTCGCCATGCTGCGCGCCGGCGCGCCGCATCCCGGCCTGATCAATGTGCTGGAAAGCATCGATGTGCCGCCCCTGGCGCAAATCCCGCCGGATCATGTCCTGACCCGCGCCTTCTACCTGCTGCAGGAATTCCCCGGACGCTATTCGGGCAGCCCGGTCTGGGTGGAAGCCAATCCGAACGGCGCCTCGCGCGATGGCACATCCGGTGTGATCATCGGCGCCCATGACTGGGCTTCGGCCTGGGCCCGGGGCGAGCGCGGAGAAGCACTGGCTCCCGTCGAGGGCGGTGAACGCCAGCGCGAAATGGCGACCCGGTTCGGGGTGAATATCGCGATGTATGCGCTCACCGGCAATTACAAGGCCGACCAGGTCCATGTTCCCGACATTCTCGAGAGGCTGGGCCAATGAATGCGACCGTGACCGCCCTCGATTTTGCGCCCCTCCTGCCCTGGCCGCTGATTGCCGGGCTGGCGGGTTTCGCCCTGCTGGCCACCCTGGCCGGCGCCCTGCAACGCCTGTCCGGCTGGATCTGGCGCAGCCTGGCCATTGCCGGCATCACACTGGTGCTCGCCAATCCCTCCCTGGTGGAGGAAGACCGAGATCCGCTGGCCGATGTCGCCATTCTTGTCACCGACCGGTCGGCCTCCATGGACATTGGCGGCCGCACCGAGGCGGCGGACGCGATGGGCGATGCCCTGCGCCGGGAAGTCGAAGCCGATCCCCTGCTGGACCTGATCGAGGTGGAAGCCACGGAAAGCGCGGACGGCACCATGCTGTTCGACGGGGTGAATGCCGCCCTAGCCAGTGCCCCGCCGGACCGGATTGCCGGCGTGGTCGTGGTATCGGACGGCCAGGTGCATGATGCACCGGCCGATCCGGACAGTTTCAATCTCGACGCCCCGCTGCACCATGTCATGACCGGGGATGTCTCAGCCGGGGATCGCCGCCTGGTGATCGAGGAAGCGCCCCGCTACGGCATTGTCGGCAATACGGTCCAGTTCGTGATCCGCGTGGAGGACGATTCCATGCGCGGCTCCGCCATGGTCTCCTTCCGCTTCGAGGGCGGAGATCCGCAGACCCACCGCATCCCGATCGGCCAGTCCACGCGTGTGGAAGTGCCGGTGGAGCGCCGCGGCCAGAATGTCATCGAAGCCGAAGTCGAGGCAGGTCCGCAGGAACTCTCCCTGATCAATAACCGCGCTGCGGTGAATGTGAATGGCGTGCGCGACCGTCTGCGTGTGCTGCTGGTCACCGGCGAGCCGCACAATGGCGCCCGCGCCTGGCGTGACCTGCTGAAGTCCGACCCGTCGGTCGACCTGGTCCACTTCACCATCCTGCGGCCGCCAGACCGCCGTGACGCGACGCCGGTGGACGAGCTGGCCCTGATCGGCTTCCCGGTCCAGGAGCTCTTCGTGGAGCGCCTGAGCGAGTTCGATCTGGTCATTTTCGACCGCTATCGCCGGCGCAATATCATGCCGCCGCTCTATTTCGACTATATCGCCCGCTATGTGGAAAATGGCGGGGCGTTGCTGGTGACGGCGGGTCCACCCTTTGCCGGGGCGCCGAGCCTGTACCGCACGCCCTTGGCGGCCGTCCTGCCGGTGCGCCCGACCGGCTATATCACCGAGAACGGCTTCACGCCGGAGACGACGGATACCGGCCTGCGCCACCCGGTCACGGCCGGGCTGGACGGTGGTGAGGACACGCCGCAATGGGGCCGCTGGCTGCGCCATATCCATGGCACCGCGCTGGGCGGGGAAACCCTGCTGGAGACGCCGGACGGCGATCCGCTCCTGGTCGTGCAGCGCTCCGGGGAGGGCCGCGCGGCGATCGTGATGAGTGACCAGACCTGGCTCTGGGCCCGCGGCTTCGAAGGCGGCGGTCCCTATGCGGAGATGTTCCGGCGTGTGGCCCACTGGCTGATGCGCGAGCCGGAACTGGATGAGGAACGCCTGACCGCCTATGCCACGGATGGTGAGCTGCACGTCGACCGGGTCACCCTGGCCGATCAGGCGCCCCCGCTGGAGATCACCTGGCCTGATGGCCGCACGGAAACCTCGAGCATGGCCGAGATCGGCAATGGCCGCTACGAAACCAGCCTGTCGGCGGAAGGTTCCGGCCTGGTCCGCCTGCGCTCGGGCCAACTGACCACGGTGGCCGCCCTGGGCCCGATCAATCCGGCGGAATATGCCGATCTGCGCCCGACCCGTGACGTTCTGGAGCCCTTCCTGGCCGCAAGCCAGGGCGGGAGTTTCGCGGTCGGCGATGGCGCGGATGCCAATCTGCCCAGCTTGCGCCGCACGCGGGCCGGCTCCGATCAGGCCGGCCGCAACTGGCTCGGCCTGACCCGGAATGAGCGCTATATCGTGCGTACCTCCTCACGCACCCCGCTCCTGCCGGGCCTGCCGGTGGTGCTGATCCTGTCGACCCTGCTCGGTTTGGGATGGTGGCGCGAGGGCCGGTAAGAGAACGCCCGATTACCAAGGAATAGTCTGTTGCGCCGGATCTCAAATCCGGGCTCTTGGCTCCACAGCTCTTGGGTGCGCTCGGTATCAAACTGTCACTGATCCAATTCCATCAGGAAATCTTTCGCCGCTGCGGACAGGCTGAGTGTTTGGTTGAAATTCGACCGCGATGGCTCGGCAAGACAAGCTGGGCTTTCATAAAAGAGCATCTCGCTCAATCGCTCCACCATATTGGGCGAGGGTTTCGCGACAGAGATCAGGTTCGCCAATCTGGTGTGCCCTGACCCACATCCAGCAACCATCGGCTCGCTTGAAAGCAAGTCGACACCGCCTCGTGCTTTGAGCTGATGGATTCTTCGCAACGCATTCCAGCGAACCCAGTCATCACTATCCGCCAGAAGCAGTAGGGCTGCGCCTACAGTTTCCTTATCCGCCGAAGACGCCACGTCGAGAAAGGCATCCATCCCGAAAAACCGGACTTCGCGAATGTCTGAGCCCAGCAAGTCTTTCACATGAGACTTTAGCGCTATTGCCACCCGCGGGCTTTCCGCAAGTATCCACGCGCCTCCAATTTGGTGTTCAGGATTAGCCGAATTGAGTAGGTCGAGAAGACGTTGAAACGGGATGCTTTTTCCCAGCATTGGGCGAACATCATTGAGCAGGGGCCCGATATCTCCCTCATGCCGGATTATCGTGTCTATCAAATCTGATTGCGTCTCATCTTCTTCGATCACGGATGCAACCTTCAAACCAAATACACTACTGCACGCGACAGAATAGAGGCACCCGCCAGAGCTCTCCAAGCATATCTTCACACAACAGAAACCCTGTTTCTGCCATGAGTGATCAACACTCACCGGAGACACGCCATGCGCAAGGCTCGCGCCCTGATCCTCATCCTCGCTCTTGCCCCCATGCTGCAGGGCTGTCTTGTCGTCGGTGCGACCGCCCTCGCCGCAGATGTGGCCGTTGGCACGGTCGGAGCCGCGGTCGACGTGACCGGTGCGGCCATCGATGTCGTCACGCCGGACGGCAAGGATGATGATGACGACCGCTAGCCGGTCCTGCCATCCGCGCTTCCTTTCAATGGTTTCATTTCACCTTCCCTGCGACCTCTGCTAGCCTTGCATGTGAGGGACGGGTCGCAGTTGAGGAGGCGCACATGAAGCGCACCATTACCGCCTTTTTTGCCATGGCTGCTCTGGCAGCTCCGTCACTGGCCAGTGAGCCGGTATCCATTTCCGAGATTCGCATCGGTGACGAACTCCAGGAAAAGGCCGAGGAGTACGGCCAGCGCGAGCTGGACTATCTGGCCACGCAGATGCGGGAAGCGCTGGAACGCGAACTCGCCGGTCATCTGGGTGAGAACGGGATGAGCCTGGATGTCGTGATCCTCGACGCCACGCCGAACCGCCCGACGATGGAACAGTCCGCCTCCCGCGGCCTGCACATGTCGTCCATCTCTGTCGGCGGGGCCAGTCTGGAAGCCCATCTGTTCGATGCCCAGGGCAATGAGCTGGAAAGCTATGCCTATTCCTGGCGCTCGCACAGCATTCGCGATGTGGTCGGCTATGCCACCTGGACCGATGCCCGTCGCGCCATTCGCCGCTTTGCCGATGATATCGGTGAGAGCGTGGATGAAATGGAGGGTTCCGGTTCCTGATTTCCGGAGCACAAGCATCTGAAGAACGGGGCGTTTCCAGGCGGAACGCCCCGTTTTTCTTGCGCGCTGCACAACAAGCTTTGCTCTGCGGCGGCCCCGTCGCGTGCTAGGCTGAAGCCACAAAAGGGGGACACGATCAGGAGGAACGCATCATGCGCATTCTCGCCAGTGTCCTAATGGGGCTGACTTTTTCATCCCAGGCCCTCTCACAGGACGTTTTCGACGCCCAGTATGAGAGCCTGGCACCCGGCTCGATCGAGATCGGCCGTATCAGTTATTCCGAAGACCTCCGCCACAAGGCCGCGTCCCTGGGCGAGGACGAGCTCGTCCGGCTGTCCGGCTATCTGCGGGATGATTTGCAGGCCGCGCTGATTGCCCATGACTGGCACGGCGTCTCGCTGCGGCCCACCGTGTTGAATGTGACGCTGGAGGATGTGGTCCCTAACCGGCCAACCCTGACCCAGCTGCAGCGCATGCCCGAGCTGAGCTATGCGAACCACACGCCGGGTGGCGCCGAACTCTCGGCTGAACTGGTGGATGAGACCGGTTTCGTGATCGCCCGCTATGAATTCAGCTGGATCGACCCGGACGCGGACAATGATGCCGGCTCCGGGGTGTGGACCGACACCCGCACGGCCTTCGGCCGCTTTTCCGAAGCCCTGGCGGAAAGCCTGGGCGAGGCGCCCATGCCCGGTGCGTCCGGCAGCTAGATCAGTCGACGCCGATCCATTTATGGGTCTGCAGGCTGAGCGCCCAGGTGGGATTGGCCAGACAATACTCGAAGGCGGCCTGGGCGTTGGCCATCATGTCCGGCCCGTCCATCGGCTGCAGCGAGAAGCGCTGGAAGTCCCAACCGGTATAGGCTGCCGGGTCGAGGCCCGGCTGCGGATAGACCAGTTTGAGCTCATGACCGGAAGTCTGGACGACCTTGGCCGTGCCTTTCGGACTGACCGTGATCCAGTCGATCCCGTCCGGCGCCGCAATCGTGCCATTGGTCTCCACCGCGATCTCGAAACCGGCTTCGTGCAGGGCGTCGATCAGCGGCGGGTCAAGCTGCAAGAGAGGTTCGCCACCGGTGCAGACAACGAGTTTCCGGCCCGGCGCATCCGGCCAATAGGCGCTGACATGATCGACCACATCCTGCGGCGTCGCGAAACGGCCGCCGCCGGGGCCGTCCATGCCGACGAAATCCGTGTCGCAGAAACTGCACACCGCATCGGCGCGGTCGCGCTCCAGCCCGTTCCAGAGATTGCAGCCGGCAAAGCGCAGGAAGACCGCCGGCCGTCCGGCCTGGCCGCCCTCGCCCTGGACCGTCAGGAAGGCTTCCTTGACCGAATAGCTCATGCCGGCACCGAACCGGGCCAGGCCTGCCAGCCCTTGGCCCGCAATTCGCAGGCCGGACAGGTGCCGCAGCCATAACCCCAATCATGCAGCTCACCGCGCTCGCCGCGATAGCAGGTATGGGTTTGCGTGCGGATGATCCCGACCAGATCCGGCCCGCCCAGCGCGTCGGCCAGGGCCCAGGTCTCCGCCTTGTCCAGATGCATGAGCGGCGTGGCCACCTCGATATCCGTGTCCAGCCCCAGCGTGAGGGCCGATTGCATCGCATCCAGGGTCTGGCGACGGCAGTCGGGATAGCCGGAATAGTCCGTCTCGCACATGCCGCCGACCAGAACGCCATGCCCGCGGCGATAGGCCAGCGCCGAGGCCACGGTCAGGAAGACCAGATTGCGACCCGGCACGAAGGTGGAGGGCAGACCCGAGGCTTCCATCTCGATCGCCCGGTCGGCCGTCAGGGCGCTCTCGGCGATGGCGCCATAGCCGGTCAGGTCGATCACGAAATCCTCGCCCAGACGGTCACCGCCCGGACGGGCCGCCATGGCCTGGCGGACATCCTGTCGCGCCCGGAGCTCGACACTGTGGCGTTGGCCATAATCGAAGCCGACGGTTTCCACACGCTCATACCGGTCCAGCGCCCAGGCCAGACAGGTGGCAGAGTCCTGCCCACCGGAAAACAGGACAAGGGCGGATGCGGAGGTCGATTGGGTCGTCATGAGCGGCTTATATAATGAGAGCAGAGGGGATGACCATCATGCGTTTTACATGGATCTACACCACCTGGCCGGATCCCGCTTCGGCCGAGGCCGCTGCCGGGGCGCTGGTCGAGGCGGAATTGTGCGCCTGCGCCAACATCCTGCCGGGCATGACCAGCGTCTATCGCTGGCAGGGGGAGATCGAGACCGCGCAGGAATGCGTGATGATCCTGAAGACGACCGAGACCCGGGCCCCGGCCCTGCGCGACCGCATCATGGCGCTGCATCCCTATGACACGCCCTGCATCCTGGCCCTGCCAGTCGAGGCTGCTGCCAGCGCCCCCGATTTCCTCGCCTGGATCGCCGAACAGACCGCCGTCCGGACGTGACACTTCGTTGAAGTTTCGGTGAAACCTTTTTCCCGTTCATGCTTCAGAAGGCGCCCTCCGCGAAACCTCCGCCCGTATTGGTTAGTGAGGGTTTTTGGGGATGAACCGTCTCGTTCGCGACGTATTGATGCATGCGCCCGTCATCGCGCCCAGCGCGACCGGCGAATATGTCTATGACCTCCTCTCCGAGGATGAAGACCTTCTGGTCGTCGCCGTGGTGGAGGACCGCAAACCGGTCGGGTTGATCTCCCGCGACCGCTTCTTCCTGAAAATGGCAGACCGGCACGGCCGCGCCTTGTACGGGCGCCGCCCCATCTCCTTCCTGATGAGCAAATCGCCGCTGATCGTCGAGAGCTGCAAACCGGTTGAAGAGCTCAACGCCCTGATTGCCCGCGACTGCCCCTCGGCGCTGATGGAGGGTTTCATCATCACGCGCGAGGGTGACTATGCCGGTGTCGGCACGGCGCTGGAACTATTCCGGCTGATGTCGCGGGAGAGCACGGAACGCAATCACAAACTCTCCGCCCTGGCCGAACAGCTGGGCCGCGCGCGCATCGAGGCCCTGGCCGCGTCCAAGGCCAAGTCGGACTTCCTGGCCACGATGAGCCATGAAATCCGCACGCCGCTGAACGGCGTGCTGGGGATCACACAATTGCTGATGGCGGGCCAGCTGGACGCCGAGCAGGCCGACATGATCCGGGTCATCGATGACAGCGGCCAGATCCTGCTCCGTCTGCTCAACGACATACTCGACCTGTCCAAGATCGAGGCGGGCAAGATGGATCTGGACACCGCCGTGTTTGACCCGTGCCAACTGGCCAGCGACACGCAAACCCTGTGGTCAGCACGGGCCGGCGAAAAGGCGCTCGACTTCTCGATCGATGTCCAGGCGCCCGAGGACGCACGCTATGAAGGCGATGTGGTGCGGCTTAAGCAAGTTCTGTTCAACCTGATCGGCAATGCCATCAAGTTCACCGATGAGGGTCTGGTCGATGTCCGCATCGCCCTGCATGCCATCGGCCGCCGCCGCAGCGTTCTGCGGGTGGATGTGCATGATACCGGCTGCGGGGTCAGTGAAGCCGCGCGCGCGGACCTGTTCACTGCCTTCACCCAGGCCAATTCCGAAGCAACGCGAACCCATGGCGGTTCCGGGTTGGGCCTGACCATCTCCAAACGCCTGGTCGAGCTCATGGGCGGCACAATCGGCATGCGGTCGCGCGAGCCCCAAGGCTCCACCTTCTGGTTCGAAGTGCCGCTTCGCCGGGTCCTGGAAACCCCTGTGCCGGCCAAGGCCGGCAACGCGCCAGTCCAGACCGGGACCGAGGCGGCCGGGTTGCGGGTATTGGTGGCCGAGGACAACCCCATCAATCAAACGGTCGCCCGCGGCTTCCTGAAACTGCGCGGCTTGAAACCGAGCTTTGTCGAGAACGGACAACAGGCCGTCGAAGCCGTCCAGGCGCAGGATTTTGATCTCGTCCTGATGGATATGGAAATGCCGGTTCTGGATGGCCTGGATGCCACCCGGCAGATCCGCCGTTTGCCCGGCCCGGCCGGACGCACGCCCATCATCGCCCTGACCGCCAATGCGGTGCACGGATCAGCGCAGCGCTGCCTGGAAGCCGGCATGAATGCCTATGTCTCCAAACCCATCGACCAGACGGCCCTGTTTGCCGCCATCGACGCCTGTCTGGCTCCCACGTCGGCTGCGCCCGAGTCAGTGGCGAGTGACGCGGCCTAGTCGGCCTGCTCGGGGTCGACCTGACGATACATGTCATGAGCGGCTTCATCATACCCGTGACGGCGGCTGATGATGAGAATGGCCGAAAGCCCCCCGCCGACCACGACCGAGAAGGCAATGCCCAGGCCGAGCGCGATCCAGCCATGCGGTCCCATGGAGATGTCCGGCATGTTGAAATAACCCACGGCCAGATAAACGAGGCTGGCCAGGACCGCGACCGCAGCCACGCAGAGGAGAAGGAAATTGGTTCGGATCACGATTTGGCTCGCTTGAAAGCTGGACTGTCTATGTAATCGATCCTCGGCCGGTTTCATGCCCCCGATCGCGGTTGCGGCGGATATGTCGCAGGCTGTCGGCCAAGCCCGCAAATGACCGTCCGAACATTGACTAATCCATGGCTGGCGGCCTGAATAATCCATAATCATCCGGGGGTTGGGGGAATTGATATGGGCATTTCGGTCGAGCACGGCCTGACCGCACTGCTGAATGGTGCCGTCTCCTTTGCCTTCGCCATAGCGGCTGCCGGATTGCTCTGGCTGGTCTTCCAGCTGATGAAACTCGTGCACCTGGAAACGGCGGCTGGCTGGCTGTTCCGGCATGCCGACCGCTTCCTGCGCGAAGGCATCGTGCATGTGACCGGCGCTTCGCTGAAGACAAGCTGGAAGCGTTGGGGCGTCTTCGTTCTCTATTTCGTCCTTCTGGCCATGCTATCGGCCTTCGCCCCGCTACCGGCCGCCCTCACCACTGTGGTGATCGCGCTGGTCTCCATCCTGGCCATCTACCGGCTGTGGGAACGCGATGAGGACCAACGGGTCGAACGTGCTTCGGAGGGGCGGTCCAATTATGATGGCGAGGATCTGCGCGACGAGATGTTCGCCGCGATCGCCCTACTGCTCTTCTTCATCCCGCTGGGTTATGTCCGCATCAGCGAAGCCGGTACCATCCTGTCAGGACATTCGCCCTTCCCCAGTGTCGATGCTGCCCTGTTTGTCTGGGGCGAGCTGACGAAGGCGGTGCCGCTGGTCGACTGGAGCGAGGTCTTCCAGGTCGACAATCTGTCCGGGGTCCAGGCTGCCGGTTCGACAGGCCTGGCGCTCAATTTCTTCATCCGGATCCTGTTCGACCTGCTGGTCCTGGCCGGCCTCCTGCGCACGCTCGACATTGTGCGCAGCCAGGCCAAGGGCATTGATCTGCGGGCCGAAGAGGCATCCCTGCGAACGGGTGATCCGGTCCGGATCGGGAAGGCGCTCGACAGCATTATCGCCTCTGCCCTGCTGGGGCGCCGGCATGCCATTTCCCACCTGTTCGAGATCACCAGCGCCTCACGTCCGGATGGGCGGCTGACGGAGCCGAAATGGCGGGAAAGATCGGCCCGCGCCCTGTTTGATGCCGCCGAGGCCCTGAGAGCATCGGCCAAGGATCTCACCGACCTGGACAAACAGCTTCTGGCCATCGAGGCGATCAAGACCTCGGCCGGCTACATGCGGAAAGTGGATCCGCCTTACTGGGCGATGACGCAATCCATCCTGGGCAATGCCCTGCAGACCCTTGGACAGCTTGCCGGGGATACCACGCGGTTCGAGGAGGCTGCCCTGGCCTATCGCGCAGCGTTGACAGTGCAGAACCCGCGCACCATGCCGAATGACTGGGCCGGCACCCAGAACAATCTCGCACTGGTCCTGCACGCCCTGGGCAAGCTGACCGGTGACACGGAAAAGCTGAAGGATGCCGCGGAGGCCTATCGGGCGGCCCTGTCCGTCCGTGGCAGCCGGGAAACCCCGGACAAGCACGCGCTGACGCTGAGCAATCTGGGCAACACGCTGCGTGCCCTCGGCACCCGGACAGCCGATACCGATATACTGGACCAGTCCACTGAGGCCTTCATGGAGGCTCTCAGCCTGGTATCCCGCGACACGTTCCCGGACGCCTGGGCCGCTGCCCAGAACAATCTCGGCGCGACCCTGGAAACCTTGGGCACGATCACCGGTGATGTCCCGGTCCTGGAAGCGGCCGTGGCCGCCTATCGGGCCGCCGGTGAGGTCTATACGCGCAAGGACTGGCCCAAGCAGTGGGCGATGACCCAGAACAATCTGGGCAATGTCCTGTCGGTGCTGGGCGAAAAAGCCGGTGATGCCGCACAGCTTGAAGCGGCGGTGCGCGCCTTCCGGGATGCCCTCGAAATCCGGACCCGCGATGCCATGCCCGCAGACTGGGCCGCGACACGGAACAATCTCGGCGCCACCTTGCGCAGCCTGGGCGCCCTGCAGCGCGACGGGGGCTTGCTGGAAGACGCCATCGCGACCCATCAAGGCGTGCTGGAAATCTACAGCCGGGAGGCGGTGCCGGACCGCTGGGCGATGACCCAGTACAATATCGGCCAGGCTCAGAGCGAATTGGGGGCGATGGCCGGAGACACGGCCCGGCAGGCTGACGCACTCCGGGCCTTCCGCGCCGCGCAGAGCGTTCGCAGCCGGCAAAGCCAGCCCGAGCAATGGGCCGCGATCCAGAACGCGGTCGGCCTGGCCCTGAAGCGGCAGGGCGAAGGCCAGGGCGATACCGGCCTGCTGGACCAGGCTGTAGCCGCCTTCGCAGAGGCCAGGGAGGTTTCAACCCGCGAGCGCTCCCCCCTGGAATGGGCCCGCCTCCACAGGAATTCCGGCGATGCGTTGGCGTGCAACGGTCGGATCGGGGATGATGCGGGGCGACTGCAGACGGCCGTCTCGCACTATCGCAACGCCCTGGAGGTCTACACACCGGACGCCCTTCCCGACCTGTCTGCGAAAGTCCAGAACGCGCTGGGACTGGCCCAGAAGCGCATCGGGAAGCTGACGGGCGCACCGCAGGCCTATCAGGCGGCGATCACGGCCTTCACGTCCGCCCTCGCGATCTGGACCCGCGAGGGAGAACCGCACGCCTGGTCAAAGGCCCAGCATGATCTCGGACTGACCCTGCAGGAGGCGTCGACCCCGACCGGCGACACCGAACAATTGCGGGCCGCCGTCTCCGCCTTCGAGCAGGCCCTGCAAGCCCGGTCGAGAACGGATGCCCCCCAGGCCTGGGCCGACACACGCTCCCAATTGGGTGTGGCCCTCTGCCTGATTGGCGGGTTTGAGGAGGACACCGGTCAGTTGACCGGCGGGATCGAAATCCTGCGGGAAGCCTTGGCTGTGCGTGACCGCGACGCGGCCCCCGCCGACTGGGCGGTGTCCCAGAACCATCTGGGCGTTGCCTTGCAGACGCTCGGAGAGCTGACCGGGGATGCCACTGCGCTCGAAGAAGCCGCTTCCGCTTTCGACGCTGCCCTGTCGGTGCAGGACAAGACCACATCCCCGGCGGAATGGACGTCCAACCAATTCGGTCTCGGCAGCGCCTTGCTGAGCCTGGGAGAGGTCACGGGCGACCCGTCCCGTGTGGAGGCCGCCGTGGCGGCCTTTCGCACAGCCCTTGACGCCGCGTCAGACAGGGCCGCGTCCAACCAACCGGCCCTCATCCGGTTCCGCCTTGGCAGCGCCCTCCAGTCACTTGGCCAAGTGTCCGGGGATGCGGCCCCTCTGGAAGAGGCCGTGTCGCTGTTCCATGATGTCCTGGAGCAAGCGGATCCGCACGGTGCCGAAACGGGTCAGCTGCGCTTCATGGCGCTGGCCCAGAAATCCACGACATTGCGCAGCCTGGGCGAGATCACATCGGATACAGCCCGCCTACAGGAAGCCGCCGAGGCCTGTATCGAGCTTGCGGAACTGTGCGAAACGGGCGGCGATGCCGAGATGGCGGCTGCCGTGCGCCAAGAAGCCGACGAGATACGCGCCCTGATCGCCGGGCAAGAGACCCCGGAAACACCGACTGCCCCGGAGACCCCATGACGACGTCACCCCGCCTGCCCTATCGCATCGATCCCAACGGCCTGCTGGTCGGCTACTCACTGGAGGAGGAGGCGCACAAGCCGGTGATGGGCTTCGCCTTCCGGGAAGCCGTCGAGAAGGAGAAGGACGATGAGGATGACGACCTCCTCGAACCGATCCTGCACACGGGCGACGGCCATCTGATCAGCATTGCGCGCACCGGGGCCGGCAAGGGTGTCGGCTGTATCATCCCGGCCCTGCTGCGATATCAGGGGCCGGTGATCGTCATCGACCCCAAGGGTGAGAACTATGCCGTCACCGCCCGGCGCCGGCGCGAGTTGGGGCAAACGGTCCATTTGATCGATCCCTTCGGTGTGACCGGGGATCCCTCCGGTGCCTTGAACCCGCTCGATCTGATTGATCCGGAAAGCGAAGACGCGATCGATGTCGCCGCCGAGCTGGCCGAGCTGATCGTCACCAATCCCTCGAACCGGGACCCGTTCTGGGATGAACGCGCCCTGTCGCTGGTGACAACGATGATCCTGTTCATTGCGTCCCAGCGTCCGCCCGTCCTGCGCAATCTCCAGGAACTCCACTTCCTGCTCAACCAGTCCAAGCTGGACCTGGAATTCACCTTCAAGGAGATGGAGAAGAGCAAGCTGGATGCGGTCCGCAAGGGATGCGCCCTGTACAGCACGGCAGAGCCCAGGGTGTTTGCTTCGATCCTGTCGACCGCCCAGTCCCACACGGATTTCCTGCGCAGCGCCGGAGCCCGGACCAGCCTGGGTGAGTCCACGCTGAAGCTCGAGGACATCACCAATAGCGAACCCGCCTCCATCTATATCGTGCTGCCGCCGGAGAAGCTGGAAAGCCATGGCAAGCTCCTGCGGATGTGGATCGGGGCGATGATGTCGGCCATCACGCGCCGTCGCACCCGGCCGGACAGGCCCACCCTCTTCATTCTGGATGAAGCGGCGCAGCTGGGCACGATGCGGCAACTGCGCCAGGCGATCACCCTGCTGCGCGGCTATGGGCTGCGCACCTGGAGCTTCTGGCAGGATCTCAGCCAGCTCAAACATCTCTACCCGGATGACTGGCAGACCATGATCAATAATTGCGAGGTCTTGCAGGCCTTCGGTTTTGCCAATGCCGCCGTGGCGCGTGACGGAGCCGATCTCACCGGGTTCAGCAATTGGCGCCTGCTGCAGGACCTTGAAGCTGATGAAATGGTGCTGGCCATTGCCGGTGATGAAGCCGTCATTGCGCGCCGGCCCAACTACCTCACCGATCCGGCCTTTGCCGGTCAGTTTGACGCCAATGCCTATCACCAGACGGTGGACGCCACGCCGTCCGACCAGAACATTCGCCGCTATGTCCGGAGTGGGGATGTGCGCCGGTTCGAGATCGAACCGGACGGGCTGGACGGTCGTACCCGCATCGCCTTGCGCGATGCCCAGACCCTGCGCGAGAGTCTCGCCCTGCTCGAATACTACTGGAAGGAAGCGCGCCCTGAGCTCAACGGCGCCGGCGATGGCCTGCCCGCCGGCCTTGCCGTCTCGGAACCACATGAAGCGATCATCACCCTGCTTCGCAAGGCGCTGAATGACGCCACCGGCTGACGGATCTGCAGTTTCGGTTTTGAAGGAAGGAAGTGGTGGCGAGGGAGAGACTTGAACTCTCGACCTCACGATTATGAGTCGTGCGCTCTAACCAGCTGAGCTACCTCGCCACGCGATGTCTCTCCCATGCGGGAGAGGGACGCCATATACGCGTAGCGCCCGCGACTGGCAAGCCGCGGGCGCTACCCGATTTCAGTTGGGTGCAGTCTAGGCTGCGCGCACTTCCTGCAGGAACTGCTCGACGGCCGTGCGGAGCTCGCCGGACTGGCGCGAAACGGCCAGGGAGGCTTCCAGAACCTCGCCCGCACTCTCGCCGGTTTCCGAGGTCGCCTGGTCGACTTCCTGGATGTTCGAGAACACGTCGCGGGTACCGTCAGCGGCTTCCTGGGCCGAGCGGGTAATCTCGCCCGCAGCGGCGCGCTGCTCTTCCATCGCGGCCGCGATGGCCGTGGCAATCTCGCTCATCTCGTGGATCGTACCGCCGATCGAACCCATGGCTTCGACCGCTTTCGCAGTGGCGCCCTGGATGCCGGAGATGTGCTCGGAGATGTTCTGCGTCGCCGCACCGGTCTGGCTGGCCAGAGCCTTCACCTCGGAGGCCACGACCGCGAAGCCCTTGCCGGCTTCACCGGCGCGGGCCGCCTCGATGGTGGCGTTCAGGGCCAGCAGATTGGTCTGCTCGGCAATGTCGTTGATGAGGCTGACGATATTGTCGATCGACTTGGCCGCATCATCCAGACGCTGCACATCGCCATTGGTCTGCTCGACCTGGTCCACGGCAGAGCCGGCAATCTCCGTCGAGCGGGCGATCTGCTGGGAGATCTCGCCGATGGAGGACACCATTTCCTCAGCCGCAGCGGCCACGGTTTGCACGTTTTGGGACGCACCTTCGGAGGCTTGGGCCACAGCGGCAGATTTGCCAGTGGTGGCCGCGGCGGTCGAGCTCATGGCGCGGGCCGCGGTTTCCATGCGGGACGCCGCTTCGCCGACCTGACCGATCGCGTCGGACGAGGCCTGTTCGAAGGCCTGGATCAGGCTTTCCACGGCCGCCGCACGCTTTTCCTTCATGCGCTGTTCGGCTTCGGTCTCGGCTTCCAGACGCTCGCGCTCCTTGGCGTTTTGGCGGAACACATCCACCGAACGCGCCATGTCGCCGATCTCGTCATTCCCCGGCGTGAAGCCCAGATTGACGTCGCTGTCGCCTTCCGCCAGGGCCCGCATGGTGCGAGCCATCCGGCTGAGGCGCTGAAGCAGCATGTTGTTGACGTAGAACCAGCCGATCGCCGTGGCGACCAGAATGCCGATGATCGCGATGGAGATCATCAGGACACGGCCTGCCGTCACCGCGCCATTGGCGGCTTCGGTGGCTTCGCCCACACGACCGTTCACGGCCGCCTTGAAGGCGTGCACATTGGCCACGAGGTCTTCCGCAGCGAACCGGGCATCATCGGCCACGATCTCGGCGGCAGCCACCGCAGCGATCTCCGCCTTGCGCAGTTCGAAAATGCCTTCATCGCCTTCGCCGAAACCGATCAACGTGTCGGCCTGGCCGCGCATCACGTCGGAGACAATCGGCCCGAGAATGGCGAGGTTCACATCCAGTTCGCCGACGGCTTCATCCCAGGAGTCGTAGACACCATCGACGTCCGGATTGGTCGCGGCGATATCCACTTCGGTGTACTGGATCAGCATCTGGTTGGCCGCCAGCAGCGCACGGAGCAGGCTTTCAATATCCGCTTCATCGCTGGCATCGAGCGCGCTTTCCACGCTGGCCGCAAAATTGGTCCGCGCCGTGCGGGCCGCAGCCGTGGCGTCATAGCGCTGGTCACGGATCTGGAGGCGGCGGTCGACCACGTCGTTCATGCTTTCGACCAGTTCCGACATTTCCTCCACCGAGGCAGCGAGTTCAGCCGTTTCCTCGACATTGGACAGACGCTGCAACGTCTCCAGGTCGTTCGTCAGATTGTTGCGGAGCTCGACCACACGGTCATAATTGGCCTGACGGGCCAGAACCGTAGGGGAGAGCGAGAAGGCGTTGAGGGCCTCAGACAAACCCTGACTGTCTTCACTCAAGGCGTCGACCGCCTGGATTTCGGGGATCGCCTGTTCTGCGATTTGCTCAACCGCATTGTTGGCGGAATTGAAGCCGGAGATACCGACAACCGCGGAGATCAGCGTCATGGCAGAGGCCAGACCGAAAGCGGCCAGGAGTCGGACCCGGATGCTGGAAGTTTTGTCTAGAAACTTGGCGAGCACAGAATTCATTACGGCGGCCCCTTAAGGTTAATGGCCCGGACAATAAAGATACGGCGACGCTACAGCGCCGCCGTAAATGAATTCTTATTGTGGTCTACGCGTTTCAGTTCTTTCGCTGAATTGCGTTTAATTTCCGGGTCTTGATTAACCGCCCAGATTGAAGTCGAAGCGCTGCTGAACGCCTTCCGTGGACGCCGAGGCCGGCGCATAGGCCCAACCTTCAATGGCGCGCAGCACGGCGCGGTCGAACACGCCTTCCGGATTGGCTTCGACAACGGTCGCATTCTCGACAGCGCCGTCAGCATTCACGGTGTACTCGACAACCGCATAGCCTTCGATGCCGCGACGCTCGGCGCCACGCGGATATTCCGGTGCCTCGACCTGCGTCCGTTCACGGTCCTGCGCCATCGCCGGAGCCGCGGAAAAAGCCATGGCCGTCATTGCGGCCGCCAGGATCATTTTGCCCGTCTTGTTCATAGACTTACCCTTCATCCGATAGTCACTGGCGCTGTCCGGGATCTTCCCCGTGTTCGAACGCCGCCCAAATTTCTTGCGGGTCGTTGTGGCCCGACGTGATGAAGAATGCCCCAAAGCGGTTGCCAAACGCTTAAGTGCGATTCGTTTTTCCGCCTTTGACGCAGATTTTTTTACTAATTAAATACAAAGGCTTATGGATTTCGAACGACGAAAACGAGGTTACTGTGCCAAAACGCGACACATCGCCGCCTGATTTTTGGTTAACAGCCGCCTAATCGAATAAAAGAGTTTCGAATTATTTTCGTTCAACCCCCAGCCGATGATCCGGCGGAGACCTGATGACCGAATACCGAATTGAAATCGAACGCCTTCATCGCTTCTCCGAAGACGTGCTGGTCCGGGCGGGTGCCCGCCCGAAAGACGCTGCCAGCGTCGCCGCCCATCTCGTGGATGCCAATCTGAAGGGCCATGACAGTCACGGCGTCGGCCTGTTGCCGGCCTATCTGCGTCATGTGCGGGAAGGTCTGGTCACCCTGGATGCCGAGGAGACCTGTGTGCAGGAGACTGCCGTGCTGCTCCAGATCGATGCCGGCGGGGGGTGGGGCGCGCCCAGCGGGCACCGGCTGATGGATCGCGCAGGCGCGATGGCGCGGGAACAGGGGATCGCGGCTGCCACGATCGGCAATGTCCACCATCTGGGCCGGATCGGCGCCTATGCCGAGCAGGCCGCAGAGGCCGGGCTGGCCTCTCTTCATTTTGTGAATGTCACCGATCACGGCCCCTTGGTCGCTCCGTATCGCGGTTCGGACGCGCGCTTCGGGACCAATCCGGTCTGCATCGGCTTCCCGGCGGCGGGCAAGCGGCCCGCCTTCCTGCTCGACATCGCCACCAGTCAGATCGCCCTGGGCAAGGTCCGCGTCGCAGCAAGCCGGGGCGGTCGCGTTCCGACCGGCAGTCTGATCGATGAGAAGGGTCTGCCCACGACCGACCCGACCGGCATGGCTGGGTTCGAACTCAAGGGTGCCCTCACCCCGATGGCGGGCCACAAGGGCTACGGACTGGCCTTCGCCTGCGAAATCCTCGCCGGCGTCCTGTCCGGAGCGGGAACCATCCAGCCGGGCAATCCGCGCCGCGGCGGCATCCAGAACCGGATGCTGTCCATCCTGATCAATCCGGACAAGTTCGGGGATCGAAGCTGGATGGAAGAGGAAGTCCAGGCCATGGCCGATTACGCCCTCGCCTCGCCCCTGATGGATTGGGACAGCCCGGTTCTCTATCCAGGCGACCCGGAACGGGCAATCGCCGGCAAAAGGCGCCGGGAAGGCATCCCGCTGGCTGACAAGACGGTGGCCGCCCTCAATGAGGCGGCCACACGCCTGGACTGCCCGACCCTGACCTAGGCCACGCTCAGCGCGACATCGATATTATTGCGGGTCGCATTGGAATAGGGGCAGACCTGATGCGCGGCCTCGACCAGTTTTTCGGCCAGCGCCTTGTCCAGGCCCGGCAGATCCACATTCAGGGCCACGGTCAGTCCGAACCCGCCTTCATCTCGCGGCCCGATACCGACTTCGGCGGTCACCCGGGCATCGTCCGGCACTTTCGCGCCGACGGAGCCGGATACGGCTTTCATGGCGCCGATGAAGCAGGCGGCATAGCCCGCCGCAAACAATTGCTCGGGATTATTGCCTTCACCCCCGGCGCCACCCAACGCTTTCGGGGTTGCCAGTTTGAGCTGGAGCGATCCGTCCAGGGTTTCGGCAACCCCGTCCCGTCCGCCCGTGGCCCGTGCTTGAGTCGTATAAAGAACATTGACTGCCATGATCGGCTCCCATTTATATCGTGCACGATTTAATCGCACGCAGATACATAGGCCACACCCCCTCACGGTTCAAGCGGTTGCGAATAAATCGTGCGCGATTATTTTCAGTGCAGGAGATCCGCATGCATGATGAAGAGACCACCCCGCCGAAACTGACGGACCAGGTCCGCCTCGATGACCTGCTGTGTTTCGCGGTCTATTCGGCCAACAATGCGTTCAACCGCTTCTACAAGCCCGTCATGGCAGAGCTCGGCCTGACCTATCCGCAATTCCTGGTCATGATTGCGCTCTGGGAAGCGGACGGGGTGCGGGTCAGCCATCTCGGGGAACGCCTGGGCCTGGAGTCCAATACGCTCACACCGGTCCTCAAACGCATGGAGGGGCTGGGCCTTCTGGAGCGCAAACGTGACCGGTCCGACGAACGCCAGGTACTCTTACACCTCACCGACAAGGGCCGGGCGCTGGAGAACGAGGCCAGCGGACTTCCGGCCTGTGTGCTCGAAGCGACCGGTCTCGATCCGGCGGAACTGATTACCCTGCGCAACGAGATCGAGCGCATCCGGGCCAAGCTGGAATCGGCGACCGGCCGCTAGCCCAGATCCACACCGACCAGGCCGAAGGGCTCCAGGATCTCGTCCGAGATGCGGACCGGGCGCTTGGTCTGCTTGTCGATACAGCACCATTCCGTGACGGAACGGGAGGAATAGCGCTTGGCGCCCGGCTTGCGGATATCCACATGGCGATCGAAGCGCGGCCCATGGATCTTGCCGAACCAGGTGCGGATCTCGGCTGTTTCGCCGGGCAGGATCGGATCGCGGTATTCGATCGTGTGCTTCAGGGCGATCCAGAAATACCGGTCATCCAGTTCTTTCGTCGCCACGGCATTCCAATGGGTGATGGCAATATCCTGCACCCAGCGCAGATAGACGACATTGTTGACATGCCCGAGCACATCGAAGTCACCGGGCCCCGGCTCCACCCGGCGCATGAGAGCCGTTTCAAAGTCCACAGCTCCGACACCTTCGCCCGGCACAGCCTGGTCCGGCCCGATAATTCCGGCCAGGTCTATCGTGGTATCCGCCATACCCCTCTCCTTCGCACTCGCACAATACATATAGACAAGCACTGTCGCGTGTGAAGCGCATGGGCGCGATGCATCCCCGTCGGCAAATTTCGCAATCGCCTAAAATCACGCGCAAATTCGCCTCAAATCCTGACGCGCGGCTTATCCGGCCCGCAAGACATCCTCGGTTTTAATCGGCATCTCGCACCAGGGGATCGACCCGAAGGCGGTCGGCATAAGAGGTGGATGATGACCGATGAAGATCTGAAAAAGCGCTGCCAGGTCGTTGTATTTGCATCCCAGAAGGGTGGCTCCGGCAAGACGACCGTGTCCGCGCACATGGCCGTCGAGGCCGAACGGGCCGGCGCGGGCCCCGTCGCCCTGATTGACACGGACCCGCAGGGGTCGATGGCGAAATGGTGGAATGCGCGCTCCAGCGACACACCGGCCTTCGCCCAGATTTCAGTGCCGGACCTGGCCCGGGACATCAAGGTCCTGGAAGAGGCGGGATACCGGTTGATCATCATCGACACCCCGCCCGCCGTGACCTCGACCATTGCCGAAGTCATCACCCATGCGGATCTGGTCGTGGTGCCGACCCGGCCCAGCCCGCACGATCTGCGGGCCGTGGGTCCGACGGTCGATATTGTGCAGATGCAGGGCAAGCCGCTCGTCTTCGTCGTCAACTCGGCAACCGCACGGGCCCGCATCACCGGGGAGACTGCGGTCGCTCTCTCCCAGCACGGCACGGTCGCCCCGGTCACCCTGCACCACCGCGTCGATTTCGCGGCTTCGATGATCGACGGCCGCACCGTCGGCGAGGTCAATACGTCCAGCCGCTCGGCAGACGAGGTCGCGACCCTGTGGCGCTATTTTGAAGACCGGCTGATGCGCATGCGCGGCGACAAGCTGGAAATCATGGCGCATCCGCCCCGGTCCACCTTCGAGCGCGACATCCTCTCGCCCGCCACGGCCGGCATGAGCGGGGATGATGATGGCGATGACGAGGATCAGCGGATCGAGAACCAGCCGGGCTATGCCCTTCCCGGCAAGCCGCCGCGCTTCGGGGCCACACCGGCGGCCGGAACCACCGAACCACCCACCCCCTCGAATTCCAACTGGGACGGGGTGGACCGCCGCAAATCCGATATGGGCCCGCCCAAGGGCCAGACTGAACGGCGCCGGGCGCACCAGCCCTTCGGACGCCGCCACATGGCATAGGGAGACGACGCGACCATGGCCAAATACGCCAGCCTTCACGCCGGACTGCTTGCCCGCAAGGGCGAAGCCTCGCCTGCCATTCCTTCCAGTTTTTCCGGGGCCAGCTATGTCGACGCTCCCTCGCCGGAACACCCCCCTGCTCCCGCGAGACCCGCGCCGACCAGCCTGGATGCCGAGCCGCGACGCAGCCTCCTGCAACGCCGCGACATCGAGGCCCCGGATGCGCCGCAGCCGCTCCTGGCTCGCAAACCCGTACCCCCTGTCGAGCCCGCCTCCCCGCCGGCGCCCGACCCAGAGGGCCAGGGGTGCTGCGGTGCTCAGCTAGACCTTCCGGACGATCCCCATGCCGGGGTCGACCGGGCAGCGCGGGCGCAATTCCGCCTGACCAATGAACAGAAGCGCCGCCTGAGAACCGTGGCGGTCCAGATGAACTGGCCCCAACAGCGCATCCTGTCCGACGCCCTCGACGACTGGCTCGACCGGCTGTGTGAAGGCGAGATGAGCAGTTGCGCCTGCCTTCGGGCCCGGCCGGAATAGCGCCACCCGCTCATGCATGGCGGATATGCGGGCCGAATTGGGACCGGTGTCGCTTTTCGCCACATTCCCGGCACGTTTATCCGTACAAAGCGCGCTCTCGCGACCGCAAACGGGTCGTGGCAGCACGGAGGGGTGGTTTGGCCCGATCCTATTCGATGGAAGGCGTGGATATGATTATCCACGGAGCCGTACTGGAAGTCCGGACCGAGGGGGAACGCACCCACGGTAACGGCGCCGCTGCGGCCAATACGTTCGAAAGTTTCCTGGCTGCCATCAATCCGCCCGCCATCATGTTCGACATTCGCGGGGCCCATTACCTGTTTTCCGAACTGGAATGGCAGGAACGCGCCCGTTCCCTCGCCCGCATGTGCCTGGGCCGGGTGATTTGCGTCATCGATCGGGATGACCAGTCCGACCAGACCCGCACCATTCTGGAGATTCATGCGGAACGCGGCGGCAAGGGACGCACTTTCCGCTCCCGGGCCGAAGCGCTGGAATGGCTCAACCAGATGGTCGCCCGCGCCTGATCCGGCCTATTGCAGCGGACCGTCCGCGCCGCCGGTGAGATGTTCGGCCAGGATGGCCTGCATGGTTTCCAGCCGGCGCTCTGAATCATCCGCTTCCAGCAGTTGCTGTTTCTCCGCCGCTGCGAAGGGCGCAACCATCGACAATTGATCAACCAGGGTGACGAGGGGCGCCGCACCGACGCTCTCCCAGTCCGCCGAGACCTGTTCGGACTGGAACCAGGCCTGGAGCATCTGCACCAGCCGGCCCCGATCCCCCTCGATTTCCGAGCGCGGCTCGAGATCCTGGGAGAAGGCCGAGTAATCGGGCCGGGCCACGCGATAGGGTTTGGGCGTATCGACTTCTTCGGACAGGACGAAACGGCTGACCCCTTTCAGGGTGATCAGGTAACGGCCGTCGGAGGTCTCTTCAAAATGCACCACCCGGCCCGCGCCGCCGATCCGGCGCAATTCGGGCTTGTCCGGCGTCCCGCCCTGACGGGTCTGGATGATGCCGATATAGCCGCTGCCCTGCTGCACATCGTCCAGCATGTTGAGATAGCGCGGCTCGAACACATTCAGCGGCAGGAATTCACCGGGCAGCAGAATGGCGCCCCCCAGCGGGAAAAGCGGAAGCAGATCTGGCAGGGATCGAATGTCAGTCATGCTCTCGAGATAGGGCGTCGAAACGCGGTCGCCAAGCCCCCGCTAGTCCGCGAAAGCGGCGCAGGCCTGTTCCGGCTCAAGATGACAACCCGCTTCCACATAGGTTTTCAGCCGCGCCTCGATGAAATGAACCCACACGCTGCGCACCACGCCCGCCAGTTCCGCATCGATATCGCCCATCATGGCCAGATCGATCCGGAACAGGGTCGTGTCCGGGGTCTCCCCCTCGGTCAGCGTCCAGCTGGTCACCAGGTCCACGGCACGGCCGGACAGGCCCAGCGGACCATGCAGACGCAATTGCTCCGGCGCGCGAACGAAGATGACCCGGGCATGCAGGGTGCCATTGTCCGAACCCGCTTCGAAGCGCTCGTAGAAGCGCCCGCCGATTTGCGGCTCGATCACCATTTCCGCCGGGTCCGGCCAGAAGGAATGATCCCACCAACCGGTCACATCACCGGTCGCCGCCTCGAAGACCACATCGCGCGGCGCATCGATTTCAACCGTGATCGTGGTGTTGAAGCCCTGCACCTCGAAGGGTTCGAGAAGCGCCGGATCCTGGGCCCCGATCAGGAAAAGAGACGCGAAAAAGGCGAGCATGACGGACCTCCCGAATGGTTTCCGTCAGTCTAGCCCCGGCCTGGCGCGCCGACTAGCGCTGGGACATGCCCATCATGTCGGCCTTGCCCAGCGGCACACCGATCGCCCGCAACAGGCCATAGGCCGTGGAGGCGTGGAAGAGCGTGTTGGAGATCATGTAATTCTGGAGAAAAAGGCGGCGCGGCAGGGTGAGCTCGCGGTCGGGACCGGCCGGAAAGGTCACCGGGCCTTCCGGCTCCGCGTCGATCGCCGCCATATCCAGGCTCCAGACAAAATCGCGCGATTTGGCAATCCGCGCCTTGAGCGCATCGAAGGAGGTTTCCTCGTCCGGCATGGACGCCGGATCGACACCGGCCAGGCGCGCCATGCCCCGGGCCGAGAAATCACTGACAAGCTGGACCTGTTTGACCAGGGGGAACATGTCGGCGGCCAAGCGCCAGTCCAGATAGACGGACTCTTCGACCCCGGCGTCCCGGGCATGGGCCTGGCCCTTGTCGAGCATGATGGTGACCGCACGATAGGTCTGGTCGAGCTGTGTCTGGGCGATGTTTGAAAGCGTGATGGACATGTGGGCCTCCCGAAAATCCTTTGCGGCAGATTTGGGAAGCCGCCGCGTCGCTGGCAAGCTGATTCACGGCATTCATGAATGAAGCTTGCCAGTCGGCGCAGGCGAGTCGCTAGACCTCGAGCCGGTCGGAGCAGATGGCCATGCCATTCACATCCCACAGGGTGAGACGGGCCGAGACCGAATAGCCGGCCTCCACGTCAATCGAGGAGAGGACCGGATCATGGCCCTCGCGCGGATCGAGATCGCCGCTCTGCATGATGTCGAACCCGCCACCGCCGGTGGACTGGGTGACCAGGAGCGACCAGCTTCCGGGTTGGGCGAGTTCGCTCCACGCGGTCAGCAGGAAGCCGGTTTCGTCGTCCAGGCGTTCAATGCCGCAATCGGGCGAAACGGCCGGGTCGAGTGCCGGATCCAGCCCATCATGGGCTGATACAAACAGGCCGGTTGCCGCGGCCATCGAGGCGAAGAGTGCAAGCTTGAAAGTCATGACAGCCTCCTTTTGCTGCCGGGTGAACCGAAGATTGGGAGCCGGCGGGACCGGGGGGCACAACGCGCCCCCCGATGGCCGGTCCGGACCTAGTGGTCCCCCTGGACGATTAGGGTCACATTGCCATTGCCGGTCTGGCGGATGCTGGCCGACTGGCCATTGCCCACCTGGATGATGCCGGCGCCATTATTGGAACCGTACTGGTCGGTCACGGCGGTGTTGTTGCGGCCGATCTGGGCGATGCCCGAGATGTTGCGGTTGCCGGTCTGGATGCTGGAGCCGTAATTATTGCGGCCTTGCTGACCGATGACAGCGTCATTGCGGCGGCCATACTGGTCGACATGACCTTCATTATAGCGGCCGTACTGGCTGACCGTGGTGCCGTTGCGGGCGCCATCCTGCATCACCGTGACATACTGGCTCTCACCATACTGGTTGATCACCATGCGCTGGCGATAGCCGTTCTGGCGGCCGGCGGCTTCATTCTGGTAGCCCTGCTGGGCAACGCTGACACGGTTCCGCGACTGGGCCTCTGCAGCGCCAACCGTACCCAGGACCGAGATCGCCGCGAGGGCGCTGGCGATGAGAAAACGGGTCTTCATGATCGATACTCCATTCTGTGTGGCCGACGCCCCATGCATCGAAGCCTGACCCTGTTCTAGCGAGGCGTGGATGAGTGGATCCTGAGTGCGATATTCATAATCAAAACATCTAGATGAACGGATTTCGGCACTTCGTTCATAAAGAAACGGCCCGGATGGGAATCCGGGCCGCAAGTCGGGGTACAGAGGGAGAAAAGGGATCAGTTGGACTGACACACCCGGCGCCCCAGGCGGGCGATATAACGGCAGTCGCGTGGCGGGTTCCGGACATAACCGCCAAATCCGGTCGTCGGTCGCGCGGCCGGACGGATCTGCGGCACAGGCTGGCGACCGGGTGCCGCTTGCGGAGCGGGTTGCGGCGCCGGTCGCGGGCTGACCTGACGCGGCGGGGCCAGCCGGCCATCATCCGCGGAGATGGAGGCCAGGCCACCTGACAGGGCCGGGTTGCGGGCGGTGAGCACCTGGAGCACAGCCGTGCGGCAGGTCACCCGGCCGGCATGGTCGTAGATTTCCAGCAGGCCGTTGAGATTATGGTCGGACCGCACACTGTCCAATTCATTGGTAAAGCGCCCGGGGCGGGCCTCGTCGTCATAATGGCCCAGCTCGAACTGGCCGCGGGCCAGTTCCGTATCCGTCCGGCCATTGCCGTTGAAGCGGCCATCCAGACGGATGTCCAGATCGCTGGTACGAATGTCCTGGTTCATGACGAAGGCATAGCTGCCGGACAGGCGGGAGCCGGCCTTCAGGATCACCGTGCCCCGCGCACCAATGATAAAGACCTGGGCCGCACAGCCATGCGGATTGGTCACCGGGAATCCCGTCTGGGCTTGCGCCGTTCCTGTCAGGCCCAACCCCAGCAGGGCGGAGGCAGACACGGCCAGGGCAGCGAGTTTGCGGATCGGCTTCATCGGACTTCTCCTTCTCCAGATCACCTCGTCGAGATGTTGGAGACGGTTCTAGTCGATGTCAGATGATCCCAGCCTGATCGGCCGGTTCAGGCGGCATTCATGCGCGCGGCCCGGTCAGGCGCGCGCGACCTGCTGATGATAGGAGCGGTCGTCTTCCTCGACTTCGGGCAGGAGGATGGAGGCTTCCACCGTATTGCCGACGCCGAGATAATTGATCTGGGTGAAGCCCATCGACTTGGCCAGCTTGATGCCCTTGCCGCGATAGCCCGCCCGGGACGGATTGGCCATTTCCGCCGTCTCCGCATCAATCCCCTCCCCGTCATCCTGGATGACGAAGGTGAGGGCCTTGAGACCGCGATACACGCTCAGGCGGACGCGGCGGTCGGTATAGTCCGGCTCATCGATCCGCTTGGCGACCTTGCGGGCCCAGGACCCGTCGGCCAGGCCCTTGGCCTTCTCCGTCGCATCAAAGCCCAGATTACCGTGCTCGATCGCATTGGCCAGCAGGACGTAGAGGCCGACACTGGACGCACACGGATCCGGGCAGGCCCGGCCCAGGAAGACGGCGAGATCGCGCGCCTGTTCCAGCGTCTGCACGCTGAACTCGCCACTGGCGAGGGCGGTGATGGCGCCGAGCCCGACATCCTGCCCCTCCGGCACGGCCAGGGCATGCTCACGATAGGCGCGCAGCCCCTCGATCGCATTGGTCAGCGTGCCGGCATCGGTGTCGGCATCGAGAAAGACATCAGCCCCGGAGCGCCGCACATTGCCGGTCACCCAGAGCGAGCGCTGCAGCGGCGCCGCATTGGTCTTGGCTTCGGCCAGGCGCTTGGCGTGGGCATCATCGGCGACCACGAGGGCGACCGGGCCTTCATCATCCATGGTCGGGCCGAGATAGACCGTCATGCCCAGGCCCTTGGCCAGGGCCCGGGAGACCACACGCGTCCGGTTGCTGTCTGTCATGCACAGCCAGATACGGTCCGGGGTCTTGCCGATTTCGGCGACGGCCATGGGGTCTCCGCAGATTGGATTTCAGGCGTTTATTGTTTCCGCGCAGTATCCATACAAGACATTAACAATGACTATCGCGCGCTGTGACCGGTCAGGACCCGTCTGGCGCGCAATTCATCAGAGCTGTCAGGAAGCGGCCGAAGGCCTAGGCGTCGCGTTCGCGGACGATCCCGGCTTCGCGTTCACGGCGGGTCGCGAACCGGTAGAAGATGTGCGTACCAATCCGGCGCGTGCGGACCAGGCTTTCATTCCAGTACGGGTCCACGGCCACCGTATGGTAGTGCGTGGCCCGGCGCGTCACGTCACGGCCAAAGCCGAGATAGGCGTGTTGGGCGACCTGCTGCGACCGGCGCCAGGACGCGCCGCGCGGCTCACGGATCATGGAGCCGTCGCAAGTGAAGGTGAACTGACAGCCCGTCGTGCGCTCGGAACCCTCGAACACCACGCCACAAATGGTGTCGGGATAATTGCGGTTGCGCACGCGATTGAGCACGACCTGGGCCACGGCCAGCTGACCGACCAGACCTTCAGAGCGCGCCTCGTAATAGACGGCCTGCGCCAGACAATCGATCTGCGAGGAGATCGCGGCGGCATGATCGAAATGGGTCGTGTTGAAGGTGCGCAGATCATCCAGCGGGCGAGCCGAGACGATGGCGCCCTGTTCGGAATCCGCTTCCAGCGAGATCGAAGCGATGCGCACCAGTTCGCCCGACCGGTCGACGCCACTCATGCTGCTGCGGTCGAGATACTGGGCGGCCAGACGCTGCCATTGCAGGGTCTCGTCCTGAACGCGCGCCCGCTCCGAAGCCAGGTTCATGACCAGGATCGCCATCGCGCACAGCACCAGAGCGGCCAGCATGTAGAATGCTGTCGCGACCTGTTTCTGCTGGCTGCGGGCTTCGTCCAAATTCATGGAACTCTTTCCTGCCGGTCTTCGTTCTTGTCTGCGTTCTGCGCGTTCGGTTCTGACCGAATCACTCTGTGGATTCGACTAATGTACCACTAAAGCGCGGCACCTCTTCGCCATGCAAAGAGCGCGCCTCTCTATGGGAGGCCGCCGGAATGGTCAAGCTTTGACACAAATTACAAATAAGAAATAACCCCCTCCGTTTCCAGAGGGGGCCATTTTTACTTCGACCGATCAGACAGTTAGCCTGCCCGACGCAGCCGGGCCTGGGCCGCCGCGAGGCGCGCAATCGGCACGCGATAGGGCGAACAGGACACATAATCCAGACCGGTTTCCTCGCAGAAATCGATCGAGGACGGGTCACCCCCGTGTTCACCGCAAATGCCCAGTTTGAGACTCTCCCGCGTAGCCCGACCGCGCTCGGCGGCGATGCGGACGAGATCGCCGACACCGTCCTGGTCGAGCGAGACAAACGGGTCCTTCTCGAAAATCCCGGCTTCCAGATAGTCATTCATGAACTTGCCGGCATCATCGCGCGACAGGCCGAATGTGGTCTGGGTCAGGTCATTGGTGCCGAAGGAGAAGAATTCGGCGTCCTCGGCGATCTTGCCGGCCATCAGGGCGGCACGCGGCAGCTCGATCATGGTGCCGATGAGATATTGCGGCTGGCCCCCGGTCTCCTCGGCCACGGCCTTGGCGACACCGGCCACACGGGCTTTCAGGATGGACAGCTCGGCCGGCGTGGCGACGAGCGGGATCATCACTTCGGCCAGCGGACGGAAGCCGGTCTCGGCCTCGACAGCGACCTGGGCTTCAAAAATGGCGCGGGCCTGCATCTCGTAGATTTCCGGATAGGTGATGCCCAGACGGCAGCCACGATGGCCCAGCATGGGATTGCTCTCGGCCAGGTCACGGGCCCGGGCCAGCAACTGGTCGGCCGGCAGGCCGGTCGCCTTGGCAACGTCTTCCACGTCTTCGGCTGTGTGCGGCAGGAATTCGTGGAGCGGCGGGTCCAGCAGGCGGATCGTGCAGGGACGATCGGCCATGATGCGGAAGATTTCCTTGAAGTCCTCGCGCTGCATCGGAAGGATCTTGTCCAGCGCCGTGACGCGGCCGTCCTGGTCGTTGGACAGGATCATTTCCCGCACGGCCGCGATGCGGTCGGCTTCGAAGAACATGTGCTCGGTGCGGCACAGGCCGATGCCCTCGGCGCCGAAATCGACGGCCGTCTGGCAATCGCCCGGCGTTTCCGCATTGGTGCGCACCTTCATGCGGCGATGCGTGTCGGCCCAGGCCATCAGCTTGCCGAAATCACCGGTCAGTTCCGGCTTGATCATCTTGGCTTCGCCATAGAGGACCTGGCCGGACGCGCCGTCGATGGTGACCATCTCGCCATCCTTGATGACGCGGCGGCCGACGGTGAATTGCTTGGCGGCATAATCGATCTTGATCTGGCCGGCACCGGAGACGCAGGGACGGCCCATGCCGCGCGCCACCACGGCGGCGTGCGAGGTCATGCCACCGCGCGCGGTGATGATGCCCTCGGCGGCGTGCATGCCGTGAATGTCTTCCGGCGAGGTCTCGATCCGGACCAGGATGACTTTCTCGCCCGCCTTGGCGCGTTCTTCGGCCTCGTCACTATCGAACACGACCTTGCCTGCTGCCGCGCCCGGCGAGGCCGGCAGACCGGCGGTGAGGATGTCGCGCTCGCCATCGGGATCGAGCGTCGGGTGAAGCAGCTGGTCCAGCTGGGCCGGATCCACGCGCATCACCGCATCATCGGTGGAGATCAGGCCTTCGGAGGCCATGTCGACGGCAATCTTGAGCGCAGCCTTGGCGGTCCGCTTGCCGTTCCGGGTCTGCAGCATCCAGAGACGGCCGGCCTCGACCGTGAATTCGATATCCTGCATGTCGCGATAATGGCGCTCGAGAATGTCGAACACCTTGATCAGCTCGGCATAGCTTTCCGGCATGGCCGTTTCCATGGACGGATTGTCGTCGCCCATTTTCTCGCGCATGGCTTCGGTGAGGCATTGCGGTGTGCGGATGCCGGCCACCACGTCCTCGCCCTGGGCATTGACCAGGAATTCGCCGTAATAGCCCGGATCGCCGGTGGACGGGTCGCGCGTGAAGGCCACGCCCGTCGCGGAGGTCTCGCCCATATTGCCGAACACCATGGCCTGGACGTTGACGGCGGTGCCCCAGCTGGCCGGGATGTCGTGCAGGCGGCGATAGGTCTTCGCGCGCTCGGTCATCCAGGAGCCGAAGACGGCGCCGATCGCGCCCCAGAGCTGTTCGCGCGGGTCGGACGGGAAGTCATAGCCCAGCTCGCGCGCCGCGGCCTTCTTGTACTCGCCGACAATGGTGACCCAGTCATCGGCGCTCAGCTCGGTGTCGAGCGAATAGTCATTATCGTCCTTGAACCCGTCCAGGATGTCCTCGAACACGGCATGGTCCACGCCCAGCACGACGTCGGAATACATCTGGATGAAGCGGCGATAGCTGTCATAGGCAAAGCGCTTGTCGCCGGAGAGTTCGGCGAGGCCGGCGGCGGTCTCGTCATTGAGGCCGAGGTTCAGCACCGTATCCATCATGCCCGGCATGGAGGCGCGGGCACCCGAGCGCACGGAGACCAGAAGCGGGTTGGCCGGATCGCCGAACACCTTGCCTACGGTCTTTTCCAGCTGGGCCAAGGCGGCCTCGACCTGTCCGTCGAGGCTTTCCGGATAGGCACGATTATTCTCGTAGAAAGCCGTGCAAACTTCGGTCGTGATGGTGAAGCCCGGCGGGACCGGCAGGCCCAGCTTGGCCATCTCGGCCAGATTGGCGCCCTTGCCGCCCAGAAGCTCGCGCATCCCGGCTTCGCCTTCGGAATCCCCGCCACCAAAGGCGTAAACCCATTTGTTATCAGCGCTCATTCTGTTTGGCCCCTAGCCTGAAATCTTGTCGAAATCAGCGACGGCGCAGACGGCCGTGCGAATTCGCGACAATAAAAGCAGTCGATTGCGGCGCAACCGCTCGTCGTCCGTGTTAACGGTCACGTTCTCAAAAAATGCATCAATCGGAGCACGCATGCCTGCCAGTGCAGCCATGGCGGCCGTGAAGTCTTCTTTTGCCAAAGCGGACTCGACCACCGGATCAGCCTGTGACAGCGCGCGGATCAGCGTCTGCTCATCAGCTTCCGGTGCGCCGGCGAGATAATCCGCATCCGGATCGCCGGCATAGGTCTCGCCCGATTTCTTCTCTTCCGCCTTGAGGATATTCGCCGCCCGGTTGAACCCGGCCAGCAGCGCTGCGCCATCCTCGGTGTCGAGGAAGGCCTGCAGGGCGCGTGCCTTGGCCGTGACACGGACAAGGTCGTCATCGCCCAGCGCGAAGACCGCGTCGATCACGTCGTGGCGGATGCCTTCGTCGCGCAGGTGGACTTTGAGGCGGTCGGCGAAGAAGGCGAGGAGGTCTGCGGAGAGATCTGATCTCGCATTGAACCATTCCTGGAGGCACTCAAGCTCAAAGCGAGGGGTCGGAAAGCCTTCCAGTTTGGCCTGAGACTCAACCCTGCCCAAATTCCACAGGTCCTGGAATACTAACTCTGCAACACGCCTTTCAACTTTGTTCAGACGGGCAGCAAGAGTGATCAAAGCTTCGCGCGTCCCCCGAAGAGTCGAAAGTTTAGCGGTTGAATCATCCAAAATCCGGATCACCCCCAGCGCCGCCCGGCGCAGCGCAAACGGGTCCTTTGATCCCGTCGGCTTTTCGTCGATGGCCCAAAAGCCGACCAGCGTATCCAACTTGTCGGCCAGCGCCACGGCAGCGGAAACCGGTGCGGTGGGCACGGCGTCGGAGGGGCCTTGCGGCTTGTAATGGTCCTTGATCGCGTCGGCGACGGCGGCGTCCTCGCCCTGGTCGAGGGCGTAATAGCGGCCCATCGCGCCCTGGAGCTCGGGGAATTCATAGACCATTTCGGAGACGAGATCGGCCTTGGCCAGGCGGGCGGCCTTTTCGGCGAGGTCCGGATCGGCACCGACGACCGGGGCCAGTTCACGGGCCAGAGCGGCGACGCGTTCCACCTTGTCGGCCACCGTGCCGAGCTTTTCGTGGAAGGTGACCTTGGACAGCTGCGCCGCCATATCCGAGAGCGGTGTCTT
Organism: Maricaulis alexandrii; assembly: GCF_005871165.1. GTDB lineage: Bacteria > Pseudomonadota > Alphaproteobacteria > Caulobacterales > Maricaulaceae > Maricaulis > Maricaulis alexandrii. The sequence goes on from NZ_SWKP01000007.1 coordinate 107,143, forward strand.
GCGGTCATTGTCCCAGAAGTGCCGTGCATCGGAGAGACGCGCCGACAGCACCCGCGCATTGCCGGCGGCAATCGCCACGCCGCCATCGGGCGCGACCTGGTTGGCGATGCAGACGAATTTCGAGGTGACGCCCGGCTCGCCCGGCTTCTTCACCGCGAAATACTTCTGGTGCGTCTTCATGGTCAGGGTGATGACTTCCGGCGGCAGGTCCAGGAAGTCCGGATCCATCTCGCCCAGAAGCGGGACCGGCCATTCCACCAGACCGGCGACCTCGGTCAGCAGGCCCGCATCCTCGACCAGTTCCAGACCGGCCTCCGTGCAGACCTTGCGGGCACCCTCCAGGATCAGGGCTTCGCGTTCCGCGCGCGACTGGATGACATGGCCCTCTTCGCGCAGGACTTTGGTGTATTGCGCGTAATCGGTGATGGTGAAAGGACCGCGGCCCATGCGGCGATGGCCTTCGGTGACATTGCCCGAGCGGATGCCGAACACTTCGAAGTCCACGACTTCGCCATCAAACAGGCAAAGCAGGCGCTGGATCGGACGCACCCAGCGCTGGGCCTTGTCATCCTCGCCGAACTTCATGGATTTGGGCCAGGGGAAGGACTTCATCACCTCCGGGATCGCCTCGGCGATCACATCGGCGGAGGTGCGGCCGGGCTTTTCGATGATGGCGACCCAGAACTCGCCCTTCTTGTCCTCGCGCTTTTCACACTGATCCAGCGAGGCGACACCGGCCCCGCGCAGGAAACCTTCCACGGCCTTGTCCGGCGCGCCAACGCGCGGACCCTTGCGCTCTTCGCGGACATCCTCGGTCTTGACCGGCAGGCCCTCGATCACGAGGCCCAAACGGCGCGGACCGGCAAAGGTCGTCAGCGAGGACCAGGCCAGGCCGGCGGCCTTCAGCTTGTCGCCCAGGAGTTTTTCCAGGTCGGCCTCGGCGCGCGGCTGCATCCGGGCCGGGATTTCCTCGCAGAAGATTTCAAAAAGCAGTTCAGACATTTTCTGTCCCGTTACGAGGTGAGTTCCTGGGCGGTCCAGCGCTCCATGAGCGCGTAATAGCTGTCGTCCGGCGGACCTTCATAGATCAGCGTGTCATCCTCGAAGGCCATCCAGTCCTGCGCCGATTTCACCCAGATATGCCCGACCGGACGGAGACGGGCACGATCATCCAGCGAGCCCGCCTTCAAAGACAGGGCCGGACGCCCTTCGGTATCATTGGCGATGCGCGTGCCGCACTTGTCACAGAACAGGCCCAGCTTGTTGGACTTGCTGTCGGTGGGAATGGAGAAAGCCGACGGCGCGCCCTTGAGAAAGCGGAACCCGTCCCGCTCGACCAGCATGGACAGGCCGAAGGCCGAGGAGGATTGCTGCTGGCAGGTTGTGCAATGGCAGCAATACAGGGTCAGGGGCTGTTTCGTGATCTCATACCGGATCTCGCCACACTGACAGCCGCCGCGCAGGGGGAGTTTCATGAGGCGGTCTCCGGGCAGCACTTATCCTCGCCCTTGATGGGCGAGGGGGACCATTGCGCAGCAATGGTGGAGTGGGTGACCAAGGAAGACTCAACGCTTCGCGTTTCACCCCTTCCGCCCGCTTCGCGGGCACCTTCCCCATCAAGGGGAAGGAGGACCTGAAACCCCAACATCACTCCGCCACCTCCAGCGCCGCGCGTTCGGACTTCACCCAGGCTTCCGCGCAGCCCTTGGCGAGCTCGCGGACGCGGGCGATCCAGCTGGCGCGTTCGGCGACGGAAATGGCGCCGCGGGCATCGACCAGATTGAACAGGTGGGAGGCCTTCAGGCAGAAATCATAGGCCGGCAGGGGCAGCGGCTTGTCGAGATTGAGCAGGGCCATGCACTGGCTCTCGGCGCCCTTGAACCATTCGATCAGCATGTCGACATCGGCATGCTCGAAATTGAATTCGGAATACTGGCGCTCGGCTTCCTGGAAGACATCGCCGTATTTCAGGCCCGCACCATTGAAGTCGAGATCGTAGACATTCTCCACGCCCTGGACATACATGGCCAGGCGTTCCAGCCCATAGGTCAGCTCGCCGGAGACGAGGTCGACATCGAGGCCGCCGACCTGCTGGAAATAGGTGAACTGGGAGACTTCCATCCCGTCACACCAGACTTCCCAGCCCAGACCCCAGGCCCCCACGGTCGGGTTTTCCCAGTCATCCTCGACAAAGCGGACATCGTGCAGATCGCGGTCGATGCCGATGGCGTCGAGCGAGCCGAGATAGAGGTCCTGGATATCGGCCGGGCACGGCTTCAGCAGGACCTGGAACTGGTAGTAATGCTGGAGACGATTGGGGTTCTCGCCATAGCGGCCATCGCCCGGACGGCGCGAGGGCTGGACATAGGCGGCGCGCCAGGGGCGCGGCCCCAGCGAGCGCAGCGTCGTGGCCGGGTGCAGCGTGCCGGCCCCCACTTCCACATCATAGGGCTGGAGAATGGCACAGCCCTGCTCCGCCCAATAATGTTGCAGACGCAGGATCAGGTCCTGGAAGGACGGCGCAGAGGAAGCGGCCATATCGTATTGTCCCGGCGGAAATAAACGCGTTCAGAAAATTGGCCGGACACTAGGCAACGGGGCCCGTCTAATCAAGCACGCGAGTCCTCATCTCGCTGCGCCGCAGCACTCTCGCCCAAGCGCGACTCGACAGCCTTGCGCGCCGCCTCGGCCGCCGCATCCCGCGCTTTCGTCTTCCGCCCCCTGAACAGGAAGAAGACGAGGATGGCGGCAGCAATGAGAAAGAGGGTGATTTCCATGAGGCGGAGGATAGCGGATTTCGAGAGGGTTTTCCCAGGCTCAATGACTCCCTCTCCCTTGGGGAGAGGGTGGCGCGCATGCGCCGGGAGAGGGGGAAATCCCGGTCAGGGCGAGTTCTGACAGACTTCGCCGCTCCCCCTCATCCGCCCCTTCGGGGCACCTTCTCCCCAGGGAGAAGGAGGGCGGAGCCCCCTGGAATAAGAGGGGGCTAGCCGGCCTTTGGCGCAGAAATATGGATCGGATGGCCCAGAGCGGTCAGGGCGGATTCCGCGAAGCCTTCGGTCAGGGTCGGGTGGACGTGGATGGTGCCGGCGATGTCTTCCAGGCGGGCGCCCATTTCGACGGCCAAGGCAAATTCGCCTGACAGTTCGGAGACATGGGTACCGACGGCGTGAATGCCGAGAATGACATGGTCGTCCTTGCGGGCGGTAACACGGACGAAACCGCCATCCGTGCCGGCATCCATGGAGAGGTAACGCCCCGAAGCGGCGAGCGGGAATTTGCCCGTGATCACTTCTTCGCCCTTCTCCTTGGCCTCGTCCGGCGTCAGGCCGACGCCGACGACTTCCGGTTCGGTGAAGCAGACAGCGGCAATCGCGACCGGGTCATGCACCCGGCGATGGCCGGCAATGATCTCGGCGACCATCTCGCCCTGGGCCGTCGCCTTGTGGGCCAGGAGCGGCTCACCAACGACGTCACCGATCGCGTAAACACCGCGCATTCCGGTGCGGCATTGCTCATCGACCTTGATGAATTTGCCGTCCATGTCGAGGCCCATGTTTTCCAGGCCCCAGCCCTCGAGGCAGGCCTTGCGGCCGACGGCGACGAGGATCTTGTCGGCTTCGATCGTCTGGGTTTCGCCCTTGGCGTCCTCGTATTCCAGAACGGCCTTGCCGCCCTTTTTCTCGGTCACGCCCTTGGCCTTGCAGGACAGGTTCACATCGACCTTGTGCTTCTTCAGCCACATGGTGATCGGACGGGTGATTTCCTTGTCATAGAGCGGCAGGATGCGATCCAGCGCCTCGATGAAGGTCACCTCGGTGCCCAGCTTGCGATAGGCGATGCCCAGTTCCAGACCGATATAGCCGGCGCCGACGACGACGAGTTTTTCCGGCTTTTCGGTGAGCTCGAGCGCCTGGGTGGAGCCGATGACACTGTCGCCGAAGGGCATGAAGGGCAGTTCCACTTCCACAGAACCGGTCGCCAGCACGACATGCTCGGCCGTGATCTCGATCTCCTCGCCCTCATCATTGGTGACGATGCAGGTCTTGGCGTTCTGGAAGTTCGCCCAGCCGGCGATGTGCTCGGCGCCGGCCGCCTTGATCAGCTGGGCCACGCCCCCGGTGAGCTTGGAGACGATGCCGTCCTTCCAGCCGATCAGCTTGCCCATGTCCAGCTTGGGTTCCTCGGACAGGGAAATGCCGAACCGGTCACCCTTGGCGGCGGCGCTCATGTGCTCGTACTCGGTGGCGGCGTGGATCATCGCCTTGGAGGGGATGCAGCCGCGATTGAGGCAGGTACCGCCCAGGCCGTGCTTGTCGACAATGATCGTGTCGAGACCCAGCTGGCCGGCCCGGATGGCGGCCGGATATCCGCCGGGACCACCCCCGACAATCAGGACTTGGCAAGACCGTGTCTGCATCACAGGCGCTCCTTGAGTGTATCAGCGCTAAAGCGAGAAAAGACCGGCGCACGGGGCACCGGACGGGGTATCAGGTGTTGGCTTCTTGCGGACGAATGAGGCGGCGCCAGACCAGGGAACCGATCACGGAACCCAAAGCGACAACAGCAAAAGAGCCGAACACGATCTGCGGCATCCATTCGGACTCGATGCCGATCTTCCCGTGATAGAACATGAGAATGAAAACACCGGCCGCCCAGATGGCGACGGCGGAGATGAAATCGGACCAGGTCTGTTTCACACTTGGCGTCATCTCGGTCACTCCCCTCTCTTGCTTGTGAGCGCTTTGCCCGGCCGGGTCAAGCAGGCCGGGGCCCGCCTCACATGAACAGCGTTGCCGGGTTCTCCAGCAGGGACTTCACCCGCTGGATCAGCATGGCGGCATCATATCCGTCGACGATCCGGTGATCGAAGCAGGAGGACAGATTCATCAGCTTGCGCGGCACGACCTGACCGTCCGCATCGAAACGCGGCAGGGTCTGCATCTTGTTGACGCCGATGATGGCCGTCTCCGGTGCGTTCAGGATCGGTGTGGTCACCAGACCGCCGATCGCCCCCAGCGAGGTGATGGTGATGGTGGACCCGCTCAGCTCGTCCTTGGACGCCTTGCCTTCCCGGGCCGCCTGGCCGAGGCGCGAGAGTTCCGAGGCGATCTGCCAGATGTCCAGGCTTTCCGCATGCTTGATCACCGGCACCATGAGACCGTTCGGCGTCGCGGCCGCGATGCCGCAATGCACGGCCTCATGCTTGGTCAGCACCATGGCCTCGCCATCGAAATGGGCATTGGCCTGGGGTGTGTCCGGCAGCGCCTTGGTCAGCGCCAGGACGAGGAAGGGAATGAAAGTCAGCTTGGGCTGGTCGTCGGACCGATGCGCATTGAGATGGGCGCGCAGTTCTTCCAGGGCCGTGACGTCGATTTCCTCGACATAGGCGATATCCGGAATGGTCTGCTGGGCGCGGGTCATGTTGTCGGAAATGCGACGGCGCAGGCCGATCACCTTCTCCTCGGTCACGGCCGTTTTCGGCGCCCGGATGGCAGAGCCGCCGCCGGACCGCGCTGCCAGACGTCCGCCCGACTTGATGAAATCGTCCAGGTCTTCGTGCGTGATGCGGCCGGCCGGACCGGTGCCCGGCACCACACCCAGATCGATGCCGGCATCCAGGGCGCGCTTGCGCACGGCCGGACTGGCCAGCGGACGTTCGCCCGTCGGACGCGACGCCACGGACGGAGCCGCCGCCGCCTGTTCCGGCTCGACCGGTTTCTTGGCCGCCGGCTTGGGCTCTTCCGCGGGCGCTTCGGCCGGGGCTTCGTCCTCGGTCGGGACAGCGCCTTCAGTGGCGATGAACATGATCTCGGTGCCGACAGCGATGACATCGCCCGGCGCGCCGACCAGCTTGCTCACCGTGCCGTTCACGGCGCAGGGAATCTCCACCGTCGCCTTGTCCGTCATTACGTCCAGCACGTGCTGGTCCTCGGTGACCGTGTCACCTTCCTTGACGTGCCATTCGACGATTTCCGCCTCGACGATACCTTCGCCGACATCGGGCATTTTGTAGCGGTATTCACTCATCGCTTAAGCCTCCAGCACGGCGTTCATCGCATTGATGAAGCGCTCCGGGCCCGGGAAGTAGGACCATTCATGGGCATGCGGATACGGGGTGTCCCAACCGGTGACCCGCTGGATCGGCGCCTCGAGCGCGTAGAAGCACTCTTCCTGGATCTGCGCGGCCAGTTCGGCGGCGAAGCCCGACGTCCGCGGGGCTTCCTGGGACACGATGCAGCGGCCGGTCTTCTTCACCGAGCGGGCAATCGTCTCGATGTCATAGGGCGCCAGCGTCTTCAGATCGATCACCTCGGCATCAATGCCCGCGCGCTCGGCGGCCGCCTGGGCAACCAGGACCAGCGTGCCATAGGCGACGATGGTGACATCCTTGCCTTCACGGACGACTTCGGCCTTACCGATCGGCAGGGAATAATGACCTTCCGGCACCTCACCCTTGGGGTGATTGCCCCAGGAGGCCAGAGCCCCGCCCGAATGGCCTTCGAACGGACCATTATAGAGGCGTTTCGGTTCGAAGAAGATGACGGGATCCGGGCTCTCGATCGCGGCGATCAGCAGACCCTTGGCGTCATAGGGGTTGGACGGCATCACCACCTGCACACCCGGGATATGGGTGAAAAAGGCTTCCGGGCTCATCGAGTGAGTCTGACCGCCGCGGATACCGCCACCACAGGGCGTGCGGATCACGGCCGGGACCGTGAACTGGCCGGCCGTGCGATAACGGATGCGCGACAGTTCGGAGACGATCTGGTCGAGACCCGGGAAGATGTAATCGGCAAACTGGATCTCGGCGACGGGCTTCAAACCCTTGGCCGCCATGCCGATCGCCATCGCTACGATGGCCGCCTCATTGATCGGCGCATCAAAGGAGCGATCCAGCCCGTACTTCTTCTGCAGGTTCGCGGTCACCCGGAACACGCCACCGAAATAGCCGGCATCCTCGCCGAAGCTGACGACGTCGGGATCGCGTTCCATCATCACATCCAGCGCCGAATTGAGCGACTGGATCATGTTCATCTTGGCCATGTCCTAGACTCCCAGATCCTGGCGCTGGCGGCGCAGGCGCCAGTCCTGTTCGGCGTAGACATCCTCGAAGATCGACTCGACCGGCGAGAGCGGACCGTCATGCAGCGTGCCGTGGCTCTCGGCTTCCTTGTAGGACTTGATCACCAGCTCGTTGAGCTCCTTCTCGAGCGCGACATGGCGTTCCTCATCCCACTCGCCCAGACCGATGAGATGGTTTTTCAGGCGGGCAATCGGATCGCCCAGCGGCCAGGCCTCGCCCTCGCCTTTCGGCCGGTAGCCGGACGGGTCGTCGGAGGTGGAGTGGGCGTCGGCGCGATAGGTGAAGCTCTCGATCACCGTGGCACCGTGCCCCTTGCGGGCGCGCTCGGCGGCCCATTGCGTGGCCGCATAGACGGCCAGGAAGTCATTGCCGTCAATCCGAAGCGAGGCGAGGCCATAGCCCAGCCCCTTGGCGGCGAAGGTCGGCGCGTCGCCGGCGGCGATGCCCTGGAAGGTGGAGATGGCCCACTGATTGTTCACGACATTCAGCAGGACCGGCGCCTTGTAGGTCGAGGCCAGGACCAGCGCACCGTGGAAATCACCCTCGGCCGTGGAGCCTTCGCCGATCCAGCTGGCCGCGATCTGGTCCTCGCCCCGGTAGCGGCAGGCCATGGCATAGCCGACAGCCTGCGGGAATTGCGTCGCCAGATTGCCGGAGATCGAGAAGAAATTGCCCTCGGCCCAGGTGTAGTGCACCGGCAGCTGGCGGCCCTTCAGATTGTCACGGCTGTTGGAGATGCAGTGGCACATCATGTCGACAATGTCGCGACCGCGCGCGAACAGCATGCCCTGCTGGCGATAGGACGGAAACACCATGTCGCCCTTGTCGAGCGCCATCGCGCCGGCCACGGCAATCGCCTCCTCGCCGGTGGACTTCATGTAGAAGCTCATCTTGCCCTGGCGCTGCAGCTTCAGCATGCGGTCGTCATAGGCGCGGGTCAGCATCATGTGCTTGAGCCCCTCGCGCAGGACTTCGGCATCCAGTTTGGGATCCCACTCCCCGACGGCCTGGTGATTGTGATCAAGGACACCGATCAGGCCGAGGGCGAGATCGCGGGTCTCCATGCCGGGCACATCGACATCCGGGCGCTTGGCTTCACCAGCCGGCTGGATCTCGATATGCGAAAAATCGGGTGTGTCGCCGGGACGCGCATGCGGCGCGGGGACATGAAAGCGAGGTGCGTCTTGGGCCATGAGCTCTCATCTGGACTGGCGGGGCGAGATGCCCCGGACATGCAGACCGGACGCGCCAGGCGACCGGTTTTGCGCGACGGGCTCTAACGCGGAAGCGCTAGTCTTGTCCACCATTGGAATGCGGTGCCATTTTGGGGTTCGCAAGTGCGAAAGCTTAGATTATTTTCTCAGAAAATTGAGATTTGAGGAAATAATGACGGCTACCCTAGATACGATCGACGTTCGCATTCTTGAAGCCCTGCAGGAAGATGCGGGCCGCTCCGTCGCGGACATTGCGGAAATCGTCGGTCTGACGCCCTCCCCCTGCTGGCGCCGGATCCGTCGCCTGGAGACCGAAGGTATCATCAAACGGCGCTCGGTCCAGCTGGATCGTCGCGCCGTCGGACTGATGTTCACGGCCTATCTGGAAGTGAAAATCCAGCCGGCACGCAAGGCCAATTACGAGAAGTTCGAAAAGGCCATCCAGGACTTCGAGGAAGTCGTGGAAGCTTGCACGATGACGGGCCCCTACGACTATCTCCTGAAGATCGTCGCGCCGGACATCGATGCCTACAACACCTTCATGTACGAGAAGATGATTCCGCTCGACGTGGTCGGCGAATTCCAGACCTCGGTCCAGGTTCGCAACGTCAAGGAAGGCCGCGGCCTTCCGCTGAATCACATCGACAGCTGATCGGTTTTTCGCCAGTGCAGCATGAAGCTCGTCGCCGGGGCGGCGCATGAAACCCGCCCGCCTCGGCCCGCGAACCTGGCTGGGGATCACAGTCATTGTGATCGCCGGCGTCATCGGCATCCGCCTGTTTTCGTTCATCGCGGTCGAACGGGAAGCCTGCCTGGACAGCAATGGCAGCTGGCATGCCGACAGCGAAACCTGCCGCTTCGCCGACGAGCCAGCGGGACGGTAGAGACAAGAAAAAGGGCGCAGCCATTGGCCGCACCCTTTCTTGTTCCAGCATGGGCGAATGGCTTACGCCAGACGCTCCACGGCGACGGCCGTGGCTTCGCCACCACCGATGCAGAGCGAAGCGACACCCTTGGACTTGCCGTGCTTTTCCAGCGCGGCCAGCAGCGTCACCATGATGCGGGCCCCGGAGGCGCCGATCGGGTGCCCCAGGGCGCAGGCGCCGCCATTGACGTTGATGATGTCGTGGGAAATGCCCAGTTCCTTCATCGCGATCATCGGCACCACAGCGAAGGCCTCGTTGATTTCCCACAGATCGACATCCTCGATCTGCCAGCCGGCGCGCTCGACAACCTTGCGCATGGCCGGGACCGGAGCCGTCGTGAAATAAGCCGGCTCATGGGCGTGGGCGGCGGTTGCGACGATCTTGGCGATCGGCTTGAGACCGCGGCGTTCCGCTTCCGACAGGCGCATCATGATCAGGGCCGCGGCGCCATCGGAGATGGCCGAGGCGTTGGCGGCCGTCACCGTGCCGTCCTTGCCGAAGGCCGGGCGCAGGCTCGGGATCTTTTCCGGCATGGCCTTGCGCGGCAACTCGTCCGTGTCGACCACCACATCGCCCTTGCGGGTCTGGATGGTGACCGGCGTGATCTCACGCTTGAAAGCGCCGTCCTTGGTGGCGCGCTGGGCGCGAGCCAGGGTTTCCAGCGCATAGGCGTCCTGCTGTTCGCGGGTGAACTGGTGTTCTTCCGCGATCATGTCGGCAAACACGCCCATCGCCTTCTTCTCATAGGCGTCTTCCAGGCCGTCCTGGGCCATGTGATCCTTGATCACGTCATGGCCGTATTTGAAGCCGGCGCGGTGGCTGGGCAGCATGTGCGGGGCGTTGGTCATGGATTCCATGCCGCCCGCGATGATGATTTCCGCATCACCCGAGGCGATCGCCGCACGGCCCATGATGGCCGCCTGCATGCCGGAGCCGCACATCTTGTTGAGCGTGGTGGCTTCGACGGATTTGGGCAGGCCCGCCTTGATCGCGGCCTGACGGCCCGGGGCCTGGCCCTGGCCAGCCATGAGCACATTGCCCATCAGGACCTGGTCGACATCATCTCCGGCCAGGCCGGCCTCTTCCATGGCAGCCTTCACAGCGATGGCGCCCAGCTCGTTGGCGGACAGGGGAGAGAGCTCACCCAGCAGGCCGCCCATCGGGGTGCGGGCCATGCCGACGATGACGATGGGATCGTCGCTAGCACTCATGTCGTGTCTCCTCAGGGGTTGAAAGTCTCGATAGTCTGGCGCGCATGATCAAAACAAGCGGTCCAGCGTCAAGTTTTTTCGCAGATGCGGCATCCGCCGCACGGGCATGGCCCAATTTGCGCCAATGGTGGCAAACCTTTCTTCTGCTTGCGCTTTTCGCAAGCTTCACCCTTCTTGTAGCCAAACTTGATACTGCGTTCAACTTTTCAGTGACCGCGCAGTGGGGCGAGCTGTTAGCGATAGCAGCACTGGGATTTTTCGTCCCGGCCCTAGGCGAAGAGATGGTGTTTCGAGTCGGATTGGCCGGGCGGAGCGGACTCTGGCGCGCCACGCTGGCACTCGCCCTTTTCATGCTCTGGCACCCGGCCCAGGTCTGGCTCGGCCTGCCCATGGCGCAGCCGGCCTTCCTGGCACCGGGCTTCCTGATCATTGCCGCCGCTCTGGGGCTCACCTGCACGCTCGCCTGGCGGATGACGGGCTCGGTCTGGCCGGCCGTGGTGATCCACTGGCTTACGGTGGTGGGGTGGAAGGCGCTGCTGGGCGGTTAACCGATCAACCGATGACCCGTTCCGCCAGTCCCGCGACCACTCGTGCCCGCAATCCAGCCTCCGCCCAGCACCCTGTCCTCGTCGTCCGGGGAATAGAAGACGCAGGCCTGGCCCGGTGCGACGCCTTCTTCGCCCTTGGCGAGGACGACACCGATCGTGTCGCCATCCACAGACAGCGCAGCGGGCACCGGCGGACGGGTTGAGCGGACCTTCACGCGCACGGGCGCGCCGTCTGACAGGGCATCATCACCCAGCCAGTTGATGTCCTTAAGGACGATTGTGTCGACTTCCAGCGCTTCGCGCGGCCCCACCACGACTTCCGCCGTCTCGGCATCCAGGCGCACGACATAAAGCGGCTCGCCCAGGGCAATGTTCAACCCGCGGCGCTGGCCGACCGTGTAGCGGATCACGCCTTCATGCTCGCCCAGCACGCGGCCGTCGACATGAACGATCTGGCCCGGTCGTGACGCGCCCGGACGGACCTTCTCGACAATGTCGACATAGCGGCCATTGGGCACGAAACAGATGTCCTGGCTGTCCGGCTTGTCGGCGACGATCAAGCCGAAGGCTTCGGCGAGACGGCGCGTCTGGTCCTTGTTGAGATGGCCGAGCGGAAAGCGCAGGAAGTTCAGCTGTTCATGCGTGGTCGCGAACAGGAAATAGGACTGGTCCTTGCCGGCATCGGCAGCGCGGCGCAGTTCCGGTCCGTTCTCGCCCTCGACACGCTGGATGTAGTGACCGGTCGCCATGCAGCGGGCGCCCAGCTGCTTGGCCGTTTCCAGCAGGTCGGCAAACTTGACGGTCTGGTTGCAGCGCACGCAGGGAATGGGCGTATAGCCGGCCAGATAGGTGTCGGCGAACTCCTCGATCACCGCCTCGCGGAAGCGGCTTTCATAATCCAGCACGTAATGGGGAAAGCCGCAGGCCTCGGCGACGCGCTTGGCGTCATAAATGTCCTGGCCGGCACAGCAGGCGCCCTTCTTGGCGATCGCCGCGCCATGATCGTAGAGCTGCAGCGTCACACCGACCACATCATAGCCCAGCCGGTGCAGAACCGCCGCGGTCACGGAACTGTCCACACCGCCGGACATGGCCACCACGACCCGATGGTCACCGGGATGGCCGCCCAGCCCCAGCGGATCGCCGGACAGGTTCAATTCACAAAGGAGTTCATCAGCGCGCGTCGCCGCGTCGCCGGTCAAAAGCGTCGTCATTCTCTCGCCTCCAGCGGGGTCAAGGCCCGCAGCAAACGTCTATGGGAGGCGGGTTAATAGCCGAAGGCAGTCGGGAAATACAGCCCTCAGAAGCTACCAGCCCTGCCTGAACAAGGCTTGCAGAACATCTCCGATAAAGCTTTTGGGGTATTTCAAAAAGTAAAACGCTGCACCCAGCGAAATGCCAAAAATTAGCAACGAAACCAATACTATGGCCAAAAGCGGGGCATTCGCCCGAAACATCAGAAACGTGCCGATGCCTGTAATCAGCACGGCAATGAGTGTCGCCCAACCACCCAGCCGATCATAATCGCCGGGCTGTATTCCTTCCTCTGGACGTTCTGCCATCTCTTCGTTCCGTTCGGCAGCCCCTGGATCGCGACGGCAACTGCAACATCGCCGACCAGGCCTGCGCGCTGTTACCTGCCTATCAGCTCAACACGGGAGCGCGGGAATGTCGCGTTGTCGACCAGAATTACGTTCCGTCAAACCCAAAAGAGGTCAGTCCACCTACCGAAGATACGGCAGCAAGGACACGTCATTCAGCGTGGAGAACGTCATCGCGGAGACATCCACGGCCGTCTGGGCTTGCTGGAAGCGGTTCGCGGCCTCGGCCATGTCGGCATCTTCCATGTCGGAAATCATGATGGTCAGGAAGTCCTGCCGGTCCATGTGCGAGTTCTTCAGGTTTTCGACCTGGGTCTGCTTGGCACCATTCTCGCCGACCTTGACCAGCAGATTGTCCAGGGCGGAAATGACGTTCTGGATCTCGCCGGTCAGGAAGGCGTCCTGGGCTGCCGTCATCGGCGAAGCGAAGGGGCCGTTGGGGCCGGCATCGAAGTCCGCGATCCGCTTGAAAGCGGCCATGACCTCACCCCCGACATCACTGGCCAGCATGCCGACTTCCAGCGTGTAGCCCTGGTCCAGCTGAACCACCGGCGACCGGTCATTATTCTCGAATACGTCGGCGGAACTCGCCGCCGCGACCAGGTCCGACAGATTGTCGATATTCACCGGAGCAACATCCGACCGGGTTCCCCCGAACAAATAGACACCGGCATGACGCGCATTGAGGGAAGCGGTGATGTCGTAGAAGGCCTCGCGCACCTGGTGCATGACATAGTCGCCCTCTTTCGAGGTCACAGCCGTGCGCAGTGAGGAGACGGCATCGGACATGCGCTCCAGCGCGATGTCCTGGGATTCCAGGCGCGCTTCGGTCCGTTTCGACGCTTCCTCGTAGGATTTGGCCCGCTCGAGTGCGGCCTTGGAGGCTGACAGGGATTCGGCCTGGTATCCGACGCCCTTCAGGTCAGTGGCCAGTTTGCCGGTCGTCAGCTGCTTCTGCGCATCGAACATGTTCTTCTGCGCCTTCATCAGATCCATCAGGGCGGACTGATTGGCTGCATAGGTAGAGATCCGCGTCATCGCCTATTCCTTCTAGACAATATTGAGCAGGGTTTCGGTCATTTCCTTGGCCGCCTGCATCATGCGCGCCGAGGCATTGTAGGAGGTCTGGAACATGGTCATCGAGGCCAGTTCCTCATCCAGATTGACGCCTTCAACATCCAGTCGTTTCTGGGCTGCCGTTTCCCGCAGGACAACGGCCGAGCCGGCTTCGCTTTCGGCACGGGCTGCGCGCGAACCGACCGTCCCGGCCAGGCGCGCCATGTAATCGCCGAGGCTGGCACTGGTCACCGAAATCGATCCGGCAGCATCAAAGGTGCGGGAATTGTCGAGCGCACTCTGGAGCGCCGAACCGCCGCGATTGTCACCGGCCGTCACCACGACATCACCGACCGCCGTGGTGGCCGAGATATCCAGCTGGGCCAGCGCCAGGCGGGAGGAGTCGGAGCGGATGTCCGGATCGACATCGAAGCTTTCCGAACGCGAGGCCCGGGCTTCCAGCCCCACACCGAACAGGTGGGAGAAGGCAACGCCCGACCCGGCCCGCGATGTGGAATCGCCCGTCAGATTGAGGTCAAAACTCTCATAGCCCGGATTGGCCGTGTAGCTCAGCTTGCCATTGCCATCGAGCGAGAAGGTCGCATAGCGCCCCAGCCCGGTCGTGGTGTCATTGAGCGCTGTGATGACGTCATTGAAGCTTTCGCCGGCGACCATGTTCACATTGACCGTGCCGACCGAATTGCCATCCAGCGTCTTGATCGTGAATTCCAGTCCGGTGCCGGCCGTGAAACCATGCTGTTCCGCGCCGGTCAGGCCGGTCTCGAAAAAGCCCGGCCGCGTGGAGCGCACCAGGTCATTGAGACCGAAGAAGTGGGCAAAACCGCGCCCGCCCCGATCCGACGGATTGGTCTCGTCCTGAAGGGTCGCGATGCCATTGGTCGCCGCATTGGCGGAAATCGTCATCTGGCCATTGGCAAAACTCGCCGTGCCAACACCGCCCAGGGCGGTATTGATGGCCGTGGTGAGACTGTTCACCGTGGTCCCGATCGCCGCGGGTGCGCCCCCGTCGACCGACAGGGTGCCGGCATCGAAATCAATGTCGACCCGGCGCACCAGCGCACCGGTATTGTCAGTCACGGCCAAGGTCGTGGCGCCCGTGAAATTGTGCAGGTCGGTGCCTTCCAGGCCCGTATTGCGGCCTTCCAGGGTCTGCGGTGCCGGATAGGAAGTGGAATTGTTGTGCGCTTCGTTGAGCGCATCGGCCGCACCAGCCGTCAGCTCGGCGAGTTCCTCGGCCACTTCCGCCAGGTCACCATCGCGCAGGTCCAGAAGACCGCGCAATTCACCCGACTGGATATGACTGTCCAGCTGCTGCGGCGAGCCCCCGTTCGGCGGCTGCACATAGATCTGGCCGTACTTCACGCCATAGGCACCGGTGCCGGAGGGCTTATAGGTCAGTTCAGCCGGGTAATTGTCGAGCAGGAGAACACCATCGGTCGTGCGAACCACGACCCGGCCATCGCCCTGGTAATCGGCCCGGATATCCATATAGGTCGACAATTCGTCGAGCAGTTCGGACTGGCGGTTTTCCGCCCCTGACACATCACCGCCCGACGAGGACAGGCTCTGGACATTCGCGTTGAGCTCATAGAGCTCATTGATGATCTCATTGGCCCGGGTGACGGTGCCATTGATCTTGGCGTCGGCTTCCAGGCGCTGATTGCGGACCTCGGTCGACAGACGGGCGGATTCATCAAAGAAGGATTGCAGGTCCGCCGCGGCTGACAGGCGCGACACGGACAGGGACGGGTCGACACTGGCTTGGGACAGGCTGGTGAAAGCCTTGTTCAGGCGGGAGAAGATCGAACCGCTATCATCCAGATTGCCAAACTGCGCCTGCAGGCGATCCAGGGCACCGGCCCGGACTTCCGCAGACCCTGCCTCACTGATCGACCGCAGGGATGCAGACTGGAGGTGGCGGTCGACGATCCGCGTGATGCCGACCACTTCGACCCCCATCGCCACGCCGCCGACATTGCGGGACTGGAGATTGGCCTCGGTCCGGGCATAACCGGGCGTGTTGACGTTGGCGACATTGTTCGAGGCGGCACGCAGGCCGGCCTGGCTGGCTGCCAATCCCGAAAGGGCATTGCCCAGAATTCCACTCAACGACATGACAGGCTCCCGGAGCAGCGAGCAAATTTACCAACAGACCGGCCAAAGATTCCGGCAAAACGGCAGAAATTGCCGGGCAGGACCCGACCTTCCGCGCCTTGGGCGGCTTCACTCTTTGGCATGTAACTATCTGTCGTCATTTATATTTTCGCTCGAATTCCAATTCTCTATCCCGCCAGCGGACCAGCAGGTCTGCCTGTAACGTCGCAAGTGCGGGGCCAGTTCGCGTCAAGCAGCGTCCCCGGCCCGTTGGGGCGGTGCCGAGGCGTCCGATCCCGACCGGCCGCTCTCACATTCATGCCGCGCGGACGCGTGACGCGCGCGCGCCCTCACGCGCGGTTTTCAAGGTCAGGCCGGACCGGAACGGCCCCAGAACGGGGTCCGGCACCCTACCCGGCAGCTTCCGCCCACCACCGGGAAAGTTTCGCCGGGCAAACCCGGATCACCGTAAACATTTCCGGGAAATTAATCCGATAATTCAATTACTTAGATCGAATTGCATCTGGCACGCCCCTTGCGACTGGCTTGGCGAACCAAGGCGCATGGTGCGCCCCGAATGTGAGTGAAGACGACGATGCAACCCGGCCAGATCCCAACTCTGACCTTTCCAGCCAACGCCCAGGCTGCGTCCGCCGCCGGTCAGACGACCGCGCAGGCCAACGGCCAGGGCACGCCCGCATCCGGTCTCGCCTTCAATAACCTTCTGGCGGGCCTGACCCGGGGGTCCCATGCGACCCTGCCGGCCGCCGCCACACCGGCGCCTGCCGCCTTGAGCAACGCCTCCGACCAGGGCCTTCTGCACGCCAATATCCGCTCAGTGCTCGGCGGGAACCCGCTGGCTGCCGGAACGGACTTCACCGCGTCTGCCACGCCCGGTTCGGACGCGCCGGTCCCGACTGCGACGGACGGCACCGTGACGGAGACCGGTCTGGAAGCGGCGCTGCTGGCAAACCAGCAGACGCCGGAAGCCCAAGCGGTCACGACCGGCGCGACCCAGTCAGGCCTTGCCGTGGCGACGACCACGGGAACCGAGACACTCACCGGCTCGGCCACAGCCCAAGCCGGCACTGCTCCGGTACAGCCCGGAACCACTGCCCCGGCGGCAACCGGCCCGATGACGGCCCCGGTCCAGGCCAGTGGCGACTCAGCCGCCACGACCCCGTCCGGCCCGGCCATCACAGGAAACAGCACGGGTACAGCCCCGGTCACGGGCCAAGCCACAACTGACGCTGCCCAGCTGTCCGCCCAGACCGGTCAGGCTGGCGCCACGTCCGACGCCGCGACGACGACAGACAATCCGGCTGCCAAGACGGCCCAATTGCCCGGACACGCCGCCCCCGCTGCCCAATCGGCCACCCAGGACAATGCCAAGGCCGGGATCAAGTCGAGCGTTCTGGCCAAGCTTCCCACCCAGGCCCGCCCGGCCCAATCCAACCTGCCCCAGCCGACCAGCCTGGCCCCGACGCCGGCCGTGCCGAACGGGCAGGGAAACCCGGTTGTCACCGGATCACCGGCCCAGCCGCAATCCGTGGCCCAGGCCCAGGCCCTCAATGGCGCTCAAACCTCTGTCACCGCCGCCAGCCAATTGCCGGCTGAGGCCCAGGGCCTGAAAGCGTCCGCCGGTCTGAAAGAGAGCTCCGAGACGCGAGCCATCCTGCAGCCGCGCGGGGCCTCCGCCCTCGCCGCCGGCCAGTCGAGCAGCGCGTCACAAACCAATGCGTCTGCGGTCACAGCGACCGCAACCGCCAAACCGGACACCACGGCCGCCGTGCCCACCACCACGTCGCCCGGTGCTGAACCGGCCCTGCCGATCCAGCGCGAATTGCCCGCCGGCTTCCAGCCTGCGACCGCACAGCCCGGCGTCGCACCGACCGCCGGTCTGGAGACGGCACCGCTCCTCTCGGGCGGCGAAACCAATGATGGCTCTGCCACGGCGGATATCGATCTGCAGGCCGGCCGCATGCTGGATGCCCGTGTCGCTGGTGACCGCAACGGCGCCCATCTGCCGCGCTTTGCCGCCCACACGACCCAGACCCTGGCCGGGCAGATCACCCGCCAGTTCAACCAGGGCAATCGCGTCTTTGACATCCGTCTGGACCCGGCCGAACTCGGCAAGGTCGATGTGCGTCTCGAGATGCGGGCCGACAATCGTGTCCACGCAGTACTCACGGCTGAACGCCCCGACACGCTCATGGAATTGCAGCGCAATGCCCGTGAACTCGAGCGCGCCCTCAATGAGGCGGGCCTCGAGCTGGGCGAAGACGGGCTCGACTTCCAGATGCAGGAAGACGGCCAGTCCGCTGCCGAGAATTCTGCCGACGAGTCCGGCGCCTCCATCCCGGTCTTCACCGAGAGCGAGACCGACGAGCTTTCCAGTGTCGCCATCGAGGCTGACGCCCCCCGTTCCACCTATGGCTTCCTGCTGTCGCGCCGTGAAGGCGTGGATGTGCGGGTCTAGGAGCACACCAGATGACCGAGATTTCCTCCATTGGAGCTACCAGCCCGGCCCTCGCGAATTCGCAGACCGGACTGGCCGACAATTTCGAGATGTTCCTGACCCTGCTCACCGAGCAGATGAAAAACCAGGATCCGCTCAACCCGCTCGACTCCACCCAGTTCGTGAACCAGCTGGTGGATTTCTCCAGCGTGGAACAGCAGATCGCCCAGAACCAGAATCTGGAAAGCCTTTTGCTGCTGCAATCGGCCGCCGCCCAAGCCGACTCAGTGAGCTATATCGGCCGCGTCGCGACCGCGCTGACGCCGGATGCCGTGCTGCAGGACAGCCAGGCCGAGTGGGAATACACCCTGCCGTCCGATGCCGCCGAAGTGACGCTCCTGATCAAGGATGGCGAACAGATTGTCGCCCGCGCCGAAGGCGAGACCACGACGGGCAATCACACCTTCAACTGGGATGGACTCAGCGACTCCGGCTCGCAGCTGGATGACGGTATCTATACCCTTGAAATTATTGCCGAGGATGCCGAGGGCGAAGCCCTGCAAACCTCGATCCGGGCCGCGGCGCGCGTCACCGGAGTGGACATGTCCGGCAATGAAGTCAGCGTCCAGATGGGTTCGATCAGCGTTCCGCTGTCCTCCATCCTGTCTGTGCGCGAAGCCCCCAGCACGGCTCAACCCCCGACGGAAGACGCCACCAGCTGACACCCAGGCCCGCCGGCCTGACCGATCTGCCAGAAGACGGATCGTGAACCACAACCAGCAGAAAGCTCCGACAAGAACCAAAATCGCAAGGAGCATGCATAATGAGCATCAATTCCGCGCTTTTGGCCGGCGCCTCCGGCCTGATTTCGAACTCGAGCGCCCTGGCTGCGATCTCGGACAATATCGCGAACGTGAACACGGTCGGCTACAAGCGGGCCAATTCCGTCTTCACGCCGCTTTATGATGCCGGCGGCAGCACCTCGACGCGCTATTCCGCGGCCGGTGTCCGTTCCGTCGCCCGCCTCGCCATCGGCGAAAGCGGCCTGCTGACGGCCGGCACGTCCACCACCGACCTGGCCATTTCCGGCCGTGGTTTCTTCGTGGTCCGCGACACGCCGACCGCTGGCACCAATGACCCGGTGGCCTTCACCCGCGCCGGCCGCTTCACGGCCGATGATGAAGGCTTCCTGCGCAATGATGCCGGCATGTACCTGTCGGGCTGGCCGGTGGCCGCCGACGGCACGGTCCCGCAGAACCCGTCGGACCTGAACACGCTGGAAACGATCAACCTGTCCTCCATCGGCGGGGCGGCGGAAGCCACCACCACGATGACGATCAATGCCAACCTGCAGTCCAGCCAGACCGTGTCTGCGGCCGAAGCCACCTATGCGGCCGGCACCTCGGCCAACAATATGGCTTCGGGCAATGTAACGCCGGACTTCCAGCGCTCCGTGCCCTTCTATGACAGTGTCGGTGGCGTTCGTTCGCTCACCATCTCGCTGCTCAAGAGCTCCACGCCAAACCAATGGCATGCGGAAATCCACATGGTGCCGCCAGGCGATATCGCCACGGGCGCCGGCCTGGTCGATGGCCAGATGGCGACCGGTACCGTCGCATTCGACGCCCAGGGCCGCCTGGACACGACCAACACAACCCTGCCGACCTCGCTGGACTTCCTGTCCTCGACGAATACGGCCGCGCTGGGTGCCAACCAGTTCCAGTGGGCTGCCGCGACGGGTGTCGATGCCCAGTCCGTCGAGCTGGACTTCGGCTCGCCGAACGCACCGGGCGGTTTCACCCAGTATGACAGCCCGTCTGCCCTGCTCTCCACGAATGTGAACGGCTCGGCCTTTGGCAACTTCGCCAGCGTTGACGTGGACGAGGACGGCTTCGTCTTCGCCAAGTTCACCAACGGCATTGTCCGCAAGATCTACCAGGTGCCGGTGGCGACCTTCGTCAATCCTGATGGCCTGGAAGCCCAATCGGGCGGTACCTTCACGGTGACGCCGGAATCGGGCGCCTACACGCTCTCGCCTCCGGGCCTGGGCACGGCCGGCAATATCGCCGCTTCGACGCTGGAAAGCTCCAATGTCGACCTGGCGACCGAGTTCACCAGCCTGATCACGACGCAGCGGGCCTACTCCGCCTCGTCCAAGATCATCACCACGGCTGATGAAATGCTCGACGAAGCCATCCGGATGAAGCGCTAACATCACCCACGCTGATCCGTAATCTGGGCCCTGCCTCTGGCGGGGCCCATTTTTTATGACTGCGGTCTGACCCCCACGTGTCGAATTCGCGGCAAATTTTAAGGCTGTGTTTAAACTTAAATTTACCCAGCGGTTTAGGTGGATGTTAAAGCCCGGTGTGTAGGGTCACCCTACAAACAAAAAACACGGGGACACGGACATGCAGCCGCGCCTTAAAAAAGAAAATTATGTCATTGGACCGGATGGTAGCCCTCTGACCCTTGCGGATCTTCCGCGCCAAGACACCCAACGCTGGGTGGTTCGGCGCAAGGCGGAAGTCGTCGCAGCGGTTCGGGGCGGATTGCTTTCTCTTGAAGATGCCTGTGCTCGATACTCGCTGACCGTCGAGGAATTCCTCGGTTGGCAACGCTCGATCGACCGCCATGGTCTGGCCGGTCTGCGCACCACGCGCCTTCAGCAATATCGCGGCTAAAACCGCACTGATTCGCTGAAAAGCGGAGCTGGCCCTGCCCCCGGGCTGAATCCGCTTGGGAACCACCACCCCTATGCATACAGGCGTCCCGCCGGGTTTTTCCGGCGGGATGCATTTCGTATTCGGCGGCATTAAAGTCTCGTTTACGACACAGGTAGGAAAATTCTGCCCAGTGCTTCGCTGATGGAGCACGAACAAGCAGGCAGGATTCCTCGTGAACGCGATACTCGAACAATTCAGAGCTTTCGGTGCCGGCCGTCTGACAGCGATCTTCGGTCTGGCTGTCGGCGTCGCCGCCGCGCTCGTGTATTTTTCCGGTGCCGTCAGCGGTGGCAGCCAGGCGCTGCTGTATTCCGGCCTCGACCCGGCTGAAGCGGCCTCCACGTCGGAAGTGCTGGACCAGGCCAATATTTCCTATGAAATCCGCGAAGGCGGCACCGCCATCTATGTCGACCGTGAGCAGGTCGACGAAGCCCGTGTGCGCCTCGCCTCTTCCGGCCCGCTGAACGGTGCCTCCGTCGGCTATGAAATCTTCGACCGCCAGGACAGTTTCGGACAGACCTCCTTCGTCCAGAACATCAATGCCAAGCGCGCCCTGGAAGGCGAGCTGGCCCGCACCATCCAGTCCCTGGCCTTCGTCAATTCGGCCCGGGTCCACCTGAACCTGCCGGAACGCCGCCTGTTCACGCGCGACCAACAGGATCCGACCGCAGCCGTCACGATCTCCTCCGGCCAGCGCCTGAACAGCGAACAGGTTCGTGTGATCCGCAATATCGTCGCCTCCGGCGCCGGCCTCGAGCCGGGCAATATCTCCCTGTCCGATGACCGCGGCCGCGTCCTGGCCAATGCCATGGAAGACGGTGCCGCCGGTACCGCCTATATGGATGAGCGCCGTGCCGAGATCGAAACCGCCATGCGCCAGAACATCCTGGACATCGTGGAAGGCGTTGTCGGACCGGGCGCGGCCCGCGTCCAGGTGACCGCAGACCTGAACCGCCAGAGCGTCACCCAAAGCTCCGAGACTTTCGATCCGGAAGGCTCCGTCCTGCTGTCGCGCGAACGCTCGGAAGACATCTCCAACGACCAGGACGGCAATCGCAACCGTGTTTCCGCGTCCGAGAACCTGCCCGACGCCGCCGGCGAAGCCGGCAATGAGGGCCCGTCCAGCGTGTCGACCCGCGAGACCTCCTCGGAAACCGTCAATTATCGCCTGTCCTCCACCACGCGGACCGAAGTGATCGAAGCCGGTGCCGTCGAGCGCCTGTCCGTGGCCGTCGCCGTCGACGGGATTGTCGACCTGCAGGAAGACGGTTCCACAGTCTGGCGTGAACGTCCGCAGGCCCAGATCGATCAGATCGAGGCCCTGGTCCGGTCCGCCATGGGCTATGCCGAGAGCCGCGGCGACAGCCTGACCGTCCGCCAGATCGAGTTCGCCCGCGCCGATCCGCTGCTGGGCACGCCGGCCACAAGCGGCTTCTCCTTTTCCAAGAATGACCTGATGCGCGTGGCCGAGATCATCGTCCTGTTCGTCACGGCCCTGCTGATCATCTTCCTGGTGGCCCGTCCGCTGGTGAAAGGTGCCAGTGGCGCGCCGATGCCGCAGGGCCTGGCCCTGGCGGGCGCCGGCGCCGGTGCCCAGCCGGCCGTCGCCGCGGCCCCACCTCCGGCCGCCCTGCCCGCCGGTGGCGGCGCCGCAGGTGCGCTGCCCGCCGTCGACCAGAACGACTCCATCGATATCGAGAAGATCGACGGTCAGGTGAAAGCTTCGTCGCTGAAGAAGGTCGCCAACATTGTGGAATCCCACCCGGAGGAATCGATCTCTATCCTCCGCTCCTGGCTGCATGAAGGGTGATGTGAGACATGGCTGAGAAACGCGCCATCGACGATCCTGCCCGCCTGTCCGGCCCCGAAAAGGCCGCCGTGATGCTGCTCGCCCTCGGTGATGAGGGTGAATCGCTCTGGCAGCAGCTGGACGAGGAGGAAATCCGCGAGGTTTCCCAGGCGATGTCCAATCTCGGCACGGTATCGTCCTCTGCCGTGGAGCGTCTGATCGTCGACTTTGTCGGGCAGATGTCCTCCACGGGCTCGCTGATGGGCTCGTTCGAGGCCACCCAGCGCCTGCTGACCTCCTTCCTGCCGGGCGACAAGGTCGAATCGATCATGGAAGAACTGCGTGGTCCGGCCGGCCGGACCATGTGGGACAAGCTGGGCAATGTGAACGAGGTCGTCCTCGCCAACTATCTGAAGAATGAATACCCGCAGACCGTGGCCGTGGTCCTGTCCAAGGTGAAGTCCGAGCACGCCTCGCGCGTTCTCGCCGCCCTGCCGGAAGACTTCGCCCTGGAAGTGGTGACCCGCATGCTGCGCATGGAGCCGGTCCAGCGCGAGATTCTCGACCGGATCGAAGAAACGCTGCGCACCGAATTCATGTCGAACCTGGCCCGCACCTCCAAGCATGACAGCCACGAGATGATGGCCTCGATCTTCAACAATTTCGACCGCCAGACGGAAAACCGTTTCCTGGCAGCCCTGGAAGAGCGCAATCGCGAGAGCGCGGAGAAGATCCGCTCGCTCATGTTCGTCTTCGAAGACCTGTCCAAGCTGGATCCGGGCGGCATCCAGACGCTGATGCGCGCCATCGACAAGGACCAGATGGCCCTGGCGCTGAAGGGGGCCTCCGACAGCCTGCGCGACCTGTTCTTCTCCAACATGTCCGAACGCGCCGCCAAGATCATGCGCGAGGACATGAATGCGATGGGGCCGGTGCGCCTCAAGGACGTCGACCAGTCCCAGCAGGCCATTGTTTCCGTGGCCAAGGACCTGGCTGCCAAGGGCGAGATCATGCTCGCCGACGGCGGCGCCGACGACGAACTGATTTACTAGGGATTGGACGAACCGATGACACCGACGAAATTCGATTTCGATACCGAGTTCGACCATAACGGCGAAATCCTGCGGGAAGGCGAGAGCTACAAGCGCTTCTTCACCCAGGACGATGTCGACGCCGCCCGCATGTGGGGCGTCGAGGAAGGCCGCGAAATGGAGGAAGGCCGCTGCGCGGAAAACCTCCAGGCCATCGCCTCCCAGATGCAGCTCATACTGGCCCGGCTGGCGCACGAGTCCGATGCCCTGCGACAGGAATCCGCGAGTCTGGCCATCGCAGCCGCCCGCAAGATCGCCGGTCACGCACTCAACCAGTATCCGCTCGACACGATCGAGGAATTGGCGCGCGAAGCCGTGCAGGACCTGCGCAATGAACCCCGCCTGTCCGTGCGCTGCGCGCCGGACCTGGTGGAATCCCTGTCGGAGCGTCTGGAACAGACCGCCCGCCAGGCCGGTTTCGACGGCGCCATCATGGTGCGCGGCGAAGACGGCATGCGCAGCGCCGATGTCCGCCTGGAATGGGGCGCCGGCGCGATCCAGCGCAGCACTGAGGAAATCGATCAACGCCTGAATGATGTGGTGGCCCGCTGGCTGGACTCCACACCGGACGACGACAGCCAGGACAGCGCCCCGGGACATGAGTCCGGCGCATCTGCTGCTTAAGGGAGGCCTTTCATGGCTGACGAAAACAATTTCGACCTGCCGGATCTCGGCAATGAAGGCGGCGAGCAGGTTCCTGTGACCCAGGCGCCGGCGCGTGGCGATTCCATGCTCGAGGAAGAAGAGAAGGCCGCCGCCGATCTGGCACCGGTTTTCGATGTTCCGGTCAATATCTCGGCCGTTCTGGGCAAGGCCCATATCGACGTGAATTCGCTGCTGAAACTGACCTCCGGCTCGGTCGTCGAGCTGGACCGGAAAATCGGCGAAGCCATCGACATCTACGTCAATAACCGCCTGGTGGCCCGCGGCGAAGTCGTCGTCGTGGAAGACCGGCTGGGCGTGACCATGACGGAAATCATCAAGGACGGGGACTCGGCCTGAGTGCCGGGTAAGGACGGAGCAAAACCATGAGAATTCTGATTGTAGGCACCTTGGGCGGACAGCTTCATACCGCCACCAAGATCGCCCTGGACCGCGGAGCGAAAGTCTCCCAGGTCGACACGATCGAACAAGCCACAGCGCATTTGCGGGCCGGCCGGGGCGCCGACCTGCTCATGGTGGACCTGCATCTGGACGTCCAGTCCCTGATCGCGGCCAATGAGGCCGAGCGGATCTCGGTTCCGGTTGTGGCCTGCGGCGTCAATGTGCGCCCGGAAGCGGCGGCTGCGGCCATCCGCGCCGGCGCCAAGGAATTCATCCCGATGCCGCCGGATGCCGACCTGATCGCCGCCGTCCTGGAAGCGATCGCCGACGACGAACGCCCGATGATTGCCCGCGACCCGTCCATGCAGGCAGTCATCGAGCTGGCTGACCGCATCTCCGCTTCCGATGCTTCCGTCCTGATCACCGGTGAAAGCGGCTCCGGTAAGGAAGTGATGGCGCGCTACGTCCACTCCAAGTCCAAGCGCGCGGCGGCTCCCTTCGTCTCCGTCAACTGTGCGGCCATCCCGGAAAACCTGCTGGAATCCGAACTCTTCGGTCACGAGAAGGGCGCCTTCACCGGCGCTGTGGCCCGCCGGGTCGGTAAGTTCGAAGAGGCCGATGGCGGCACGCTGCTGCTCGACGAAATCTCCGAGATGGATATCCGCCTGCAGGCCAAGCTGCTGCGCGCCATCCAGGAACGCGAGATCGACCGCGTCGGTGGCACCAAGCCGGTCAAGGTCAATATCCGCATCCTGGCGACGTCGAACCGTGACCTGCGCAAGGCGGTCGCCGAAGGCATTTTCCGCGAAGACCTGCTGTTCCGCCTGAATGTCGTGAACCTGGCCCTGCCGCCCCTTCGCGAACGTCCGGCCGACATCCTTGCCCTGTCCGAGCACTTCGCCAAGAAATACGCCGCGGCCAACGGCATCGAAGATCGCCCGATTTCCGATGCTGCCCGCACCCAGCTGCTGGCCCGCGAATGGACCGGCAATGTGCGGGAACTGGAAAACGCCATGCACCGCGCCGTGCTGCTGGCTTCCGGCCGCGAGATCACGCCGGATGCGATCCGCATGCCGGACGGTTCGGCCTTCACGGGCTCGGGCAATTCCATCGCCCGCCAGGCGGCCGACGCCGCCCAGACGGTCCAGGCCGACATGATCGGCCGCACCGTGGCGGAAGTGGAACAGGACCTGATCCTGAACACGCTGGACCATTGCCTGGGCAACCGGACCCATGCCGCGAACATTCTCGGCATCTCGATCCGCACCCTGCGCAACAAGCTGAAACTGTACTCGGATCAGGGCGTGGACATCCCCGCCCCGAACCAGACCGCTGGCGTCAACGTAGCCTGATAGGACCCGAACGTGGCCGACACCGCTGCTTCTGAAACCTCCGCCCCCGCGGCGGGAGGCCTTGATTTCCGCGCCCTGCTGAACCGCGTGATGCGCGGTGATGTGGCCTTGGCCGTGGGCATTCTCGCCATTCTGGTGATGCTGCTCCTGCCGATGCCCAGCATGCTGCTGGACTTCTCGCTGGCCATCTCCGTGTCGGTCTCCGTCCTGGTCCTGATGACGGCGCTCTTCATCAAGAAGCCGCTGGAATTCTCGGCCTTCCCGGCCGTCCTGCTGATCACCACCCTGCTCCGGCTGGGCCTGAACATCGCCTCCACCCGCCTGATCCTGTCGCGCGGGCATGAAGGCACGAATGCCGCCGGTGAAGTGATCGAGGCCTTCGGCGCCTTCGTCATGCAGGGCAATGTGGTGATCGGGGTGATCGTGTTCTCGATCCTGGTGATCGTGAACTTTGTCGTCATCACCAAGGGTTCCGGCCGGATCGCGGAAGTCGCGGCCCGCTTCACCCTGGACGCCATGCCCGGCAAGCAGATGGCCATTGATGCCGATCTGTCCGCCGGACTGATCACCGAAGACGAGGCCCGCAAGCGCCGCGCCGAACTGGAAGGCGAAAGCAATTTCTTCGGTGCCATGGATGGTGCCTCCAAATTCGTCCGCGGCGATGCCATGGCCGGCCTGATGATCACGGCGATCAATCTGATCGGCGGCATGGTCATCGGTGTGGCCCAGTCCGGCATGGACTTCTCCAGCGCCGCAGCCGCCTATTCCACCCTGACAATCGGTGACGGCCTGGTCTCCCAGATCCCGGCCCTGATCATTTCGGTCGCAGCCGGCCTGCTGGTCTCCAAGGCCGGTGTCGACGGCGAAGCCGACAAGGCCGTGTTCGGCCAGCTGACGGCCAATCCGCAAGGCCTGGGCCTGGTGTCCGCCGTGGCCTTCATGGTCGGCGTCCTGCCCGGCATGCCCTTCCTGCCCTTCGCCCTGATGTCCGCCTGTGCCGGAGCCCTGGCCTGGATGAACCGGGATATCGTCGAGCGAAAAGCCCAGGAAGCCCTGGAGGCAGAGGCCGAGAAAGTGGCCGAGGAAGCCTCCGGCCAGGCCAATGAAGAAGCGCCGATCGAGGACAGCCTGGCCATCGACGAGCTGAAAATCGAGCTGGGCTATGGCCTGCTGCCGCTGATCAATGATGTCGACGGCCGCAAGCTGACCGACCAGATCAAGGCGCTCCGCCGCTCGCTGGCCGAGGAAATGGGCTTCATCACCCCGGCCGTCCGCATCATCGACAACATGACGCTGGGCAATAACGAGTACACGATCCGCATCAAGGAACTGGAGGCCGGTCGTGGCCAGCTGCAGCTCCACAAACTCCTGGTCATGGATCCGTCCGGCATGCAGATCGACATGCCCGGTGATCACGTGAAGGAACCGACCTTCGGCCTGCCGGCCACCTGGATCGAGGAAGGCCTGCGCGAGGAAGCCAGCTTCCGGGGCTATACGATCGTCGAGCCGGCCGCGGTTCTGGTCACCCATATGACCGAATTGCTGCGCGAGAACATGGCCGACCTGCTGTCCTATGCCGAGGTCGAGAAGCTGATCGACAAACTGTCCAAGGAACACAAGAAGCTGGTCGACGACATCACCCCGTCCCAGATCAGCCGCGCCGGCATCCAGCGCGTCCTGCAGATGCTGATCCGCGAGCGCGTCTCGATCCGCGACCTCCCGACCATCCTGGAAGGCGTCGCCGAGGCCAGCTCCACGACCCAGAATATCGACGCCATCGTCGAGCATGTCCGCGCCCGCCTGGCCCGCCAGCTGTGCCACGCCAACAAGGCGCATGACGGCGTCCTGCCGGTGCTGGCCATGGGGCCGCAGTGGGAGCAGGCCTTCATGGAATCCCTGGTAGGAGAAGGCGACCGCCGTCAGCTCGCCCTGGCCCCGTCCAAACTGCACGACTTCGTTGCGGCGATCAGAAACTCTTTTGAAACCGCATCAACTCAGGGTCATGTACCGGTGCTGCTGACAAGCCCGATGATTCGTCCGTATGTCCGCTCGCTGGTGGAACGTTTCCGCCCGCAGACTGTGGTGATGTCACAGAACGAGATTCACCCCAGCGCCCGGCTGAAAACCCTGGGTCATGTCGGCTGAACCGGCCCCATGCTCGCCCGCAACTGAACTGAACCATGCGACTTAGAACCTTCTCTGCCCAGTCACTCTCCCAGGCCATGGCCGACGTGCGCCGCGAAATGGGACCGGAAGCGGTCATCATCGCGACCTCGGACGGCCCGGACGGGGGTGTCCAGGTGCGGGCGGCTGCCGAGGCGACCCAGCTACGCGAACCGGCCGAACCCGTGCGGGAGCGCGCCGAGCGTCTGAAGGCCGAAGCCGATATCGAGCGCGGCCTGCGTGAGGACAATGATCTGGATCGCGTCATCCGGGCGCTGGGCTTCCATCGCGCACCGGGTGTGTCGGCCCAGGCGCTGATCCGGTCAGCCCATGACCTGACGGACGGCCAGGCTGTGTCACGCCTCGCCCACGCCATCGAGGCCCGCTACACCTTCCAGCCCCTGCCCGCGGTTCCCGAGCATCCGGTCCTGTTTGCCGGCACGCCGGGGGTCGGCAAGACGTCCATTCTCGCCAAGATCGCCGCTCGCGCCATCACGGCCGGCGCGCGTCCGACGCTGATTTCCTGTGACGGGGAACGGGCCGGCGCTGCGGGCCGGCTGAGCGCCCTGGCCGAACGCATGGGGGCCGAATTCAAGTCGGTCGATGATCCGCGCGAGATGATCGATGCGGTGGACGGGGTGGAGGGACCTGTCCTGGTGGACAGCCCGGCCATCAACCCGTTCGAACTGGACGATCTGGACATGACGCTCGCCTTTGCGGACAGCGCCCAGGCCGAGATTGTCTATGTCTTCGATGCTGGGCTGACACCGGAGGACGCCGAGGATGGCGCCTCCCTGTTCGCCTCGATCGGTGCCAGCCGCTGCATTCCGGTGAAGCTGGACTGCGCCCGCCGCCTCGGCGCCATTCTCGGCGTCGGCGAAACCGGTCTGGCCTTTGCCCAGATCTCCTCAACGCCCTTCATCGGTGGCGGCCTGGCTCCGGCCACGCCCCTGCGCCTGGCGCGCGCCCTGATCGAAGACCGGCTCACCCCTTTTGAAGAGGCGGACTGATGAAGCTCGCATCTGCCCCCCAAGATCGTTCCGCCGGCCGTATCCTGGCCGTGGCCTCCGGCAAGGGCGGGGTCGGCAAGACGACCTGCTCGATCGGCATGGCCCATGCCTTCTCCAGCCTGGGCGAACGCGTCCTTCTGGTCGATGGCGATCTGGGCATGGCCAATATTGACGTGCAGCTGGGCCTGCAGCCGGTCTCCGACATCTCCAGCGTCCTGAATGGCCGTGTCGAGCTGAAGGATGCCGTCACGCCGGCCCTTGGTGGTGCCGACGAAAATGGTGGCTTCGATGTCATTTCCGGTCGGTCCGGATCCGGCACCCTGGCCAATCTGTCCGGCCCGGGCCTGACCAAGCTGGCCAGTGGCGTGGCCGCCCTTTCCCTGTCCTATGACCGGGCCGTCCTGGATCTGGCCGCCGGTGCGGATCGTGCCACGATCCGCCTTGCCCTGACAGCCGATGATGTCGTGGTCGTGATCAATGACGAACCGACCTCGCTGACCGATGCCTATGCCTTCGTGAAGACCCTGCGTCTGCATGATGACGGGGCTTCGCCGCTCGTCGTGGTCAATAATGCTCCGGACGGCAAGACGGCCCGCGAAGCCTTCGCAGCCTTCCGCAAGACCTGCGAGGCCTTCCTCTCCTTCACGCCGACCCTGGCCGGCATCATCCGGCGCGATGCCAATGTTCCGGCTGCCATCCGTCAGCAGACCTGCGTCGCCAAGCGCGCACCCGCCTGTGACGCGGCCAAGGATATTCGCGGAATTGCCGGATCGCTCGCACGTGGTAAAGAAGCGGCGTAGAGTGGACTGACGCCATGGGGACGGCGTTCGGGGGGCAAAATGTACGAATCCTGGGGAGACCGGCTGGCCAATGGCTTCACGCCTTTTGACTGGTGGCTGATCATCGTTCTTTCGCTGGTCGCGGCGCTGATCATGAGGAAATGGCCACAATGGCCGGCTGCGGCAGCCATCGCCTTCTTTGTCGATGCGGCGGCCCCCTTCTTCTACCGCTGGGCCGTCGGCATTCCTCCGGATTTCGCGCTGGATTTTGCCGTGTCCCGGTTGGATGACCGCGGCGGCATCGTAGTCCTGCTGCGCCTCACCTTCTACATGCTGGCGATTGGCGCGATTTACTGGACCAAGCGGCGTTACAGCCGGCACTGACAAAAAAGGCGGACCGCAAGGCCCGCCTTTTCCATGTCTGCCCGGGTTACAGCCGCTAGTCGATCACGGTGATCTGGCTGTCCAGATAGGTCTCGGCCTCGGCGAAGGCCTCATCCACGGTCGCCAGTCCGAACAGGACCCGCTGGCCCGCTTCCAGGACCGGACCGTAAAGCAGCGTGCCTTCGGCATCATCCTCGATATGGAAACGTTGCGTATTGTCCTCCAGCCAGTCAAAGCGCGCACGGACCAGGGCCCAGTAGTCTTCGGTCGCCGCCCAGTAATCCAGCGCGGCCTGGTCGTTGGACAGGTCCGTATTCCGATAAGTGTTCACACCGATCTCGCGCACCAGTTCGTGCGTGGTGCCATCGGCTTCCACCACCAGCTTGGAATTGTCCTGCTCATGGGTCCAGCCCCAGGACGTGACAGTGTGGCGGTTCACGGCCGCGATGACATCATAGTCGTCCCGGGTCGTGTCATCCCGTCGTGGCAGGGGACGCCAGGAGACCGGCGGTTCCCAGGTCGACACGCCGTCTTCGTCATGGGTCCAGGGCGCGACCGCCGCATAACGCGGGCTGTCATCGACCTGATAGACGGTCTGCGACCAGGCCCCGGCCGCTTCCCCGGCGGACACCGGTTCCACTGTCCAGTCATCATGACCCTGGAAGGCCAGAACGCTGTCCGGCTGGTATTCCCAGTCCTGACGCCAGTGCTTCACGATGAAGGGATTGTCCTCCTCACCGACGATCAGCAGATGCTGCAGCATGATGAAGTCACCCGTGTCTTCCACCACAACCACGACTTCGCGGGCCGGCGTGAATTTCGGCTCGGCAAGCTCATAGCCCTCGGCCACCGGCACGGTCTCGCGGAAATCGAAGGTCACGGCATACTCGCCCTGCATGGCCAGGATCGCCGCCCGGTCCTGCTCATAGGCTGCCTGGCTGTGCGTGGCACTCGGCTCGGCCTGGGGCGCCGTACCAGTCGGCGCCGGTTCCGTCGTGGCGCAGCCGGTCACTAGAAGCGCGGCCGCGGCGGTGAAGTAAGCGAATTTCATAGGAAGCCTCATCCCCGTCAAAGAAACCCCGGAAAGTTTCCGGTGTAAGTCGCGAAAGATTCTCACTTGCATTATCAAAATGCAAGAGCCAGAACTGCAGGCAATGCAAATCATTCTCAAAAGAGGGACGCGTAATGAAATCCGTGTTGTTGAGTGGCGCTGCAGCGCTGGCACTGGCCACACCCGCCTTGGCGCAGACGCAGGACGAGGACGAAACCATCGACGTGATCGTCGTGGAGACCACGAAGACCCGGCTGGACGCCTTCGTCTATCCGGGCATGACCGCCACGATCGATGCCGAAGCCCTCGACCTCTATCGCCCCTCCGATCTGGATGATCTCCTGCGCCAATTGCCCGGACTGGAAGTCAGCGGCGGTCCGCGCCGCACCGGTCAGACCCTGGCCCTGCGCGGCCAGGGCCGCGAGAACACCACTCTCCTGCTCGACGGCGCGCGCCAGAATTACGGATCGGCCCATGACGGGGTCTTCTTCATCGACCCGGCCCTGCTGGTCAGCGTGGAGGCCGTGCGGGGGCCAGCGTCCGCGCTTTACGGCTCTGGCGCTTCAGGCGGCGTGGTCGCCTTCCGGACGGCCGGCGCCGATGACCTGCTCGCAGCAGACGAGGATTGGGGCTTCAGCCTCGGGGCCGGATACCGCACGGTCGACGAGGAATTGCGTGGATCGGCCAGCGTCTATGGTCGCCACGGCACGTTCGACGCCCTCGCCTCGGTCTCGCGCCGTTCGTCCGGCGACATCACGCTGGGATCCGGCGACCATCTGCCGGCCAGTGATGAAAGCCTCTCCACCCTGCTCAAGCTCGGCAATGATTTTGGAGACGGCATGCGGGCCGAATTGAGCTGGCAACTGTTTGACGGTGAAGCGGTGGAACCGAACAATGCCCAGGGCGTCGCTTCGGTCGGCTCCCTCAACGCCCTCGCCCAGAAAGATATCGAATCGGACAATCTGACGCTCAATGCCCGGATCGCGCCGCCCAGCCTGGACTGGCTGAACCTGGACCTCACTGTCTATTCCAACACGTCCGGCGTGGATGAGCTGGAACTGGAAACGGGCCGGCAATTGCGCCGCGATCTGGAAACCGTCGGTATTCGCGGCGACCAGCGCTTTGAATTCGCGCTCGGGGCCTATGATGCCGCGCTGGTCGTAGGAGGTGAATACTATGAAGACAGCCAGGACGGCTTTGACAGCGACGACCCGAACGGCACACGCGGCGGCGCCCCGGATGCCGACAGCCAGTTCGCCGCCGGCTGGACACAGCTGGAGATCGACGGCCCCGCGCCACTGGGCCTGCCAGGCCGACTGATCGTACTGCCGGGCGTGCGCTATGACAGTTTCGAGACCTCGACCCCGACCAGCGCCGCTGTCACCAGCGATGCCACCTCATCCCGGCTCGGCCTGACCTATGCGCCGACCGAGCGCTTCAATGTCTTCGTCAGCTGGGGTGAAGCCTTCCGGGCCCCGTCGATCAACGAACTCTATATCGACGGCACTCACTTCTCCCTGCCCCACATCATTCTGGGCGCCCCGGTTTTCATCACCAATGAGTTCATCGCCAATCCGGATCTCCTGCCGGAAGAGACGGAAACCCTGGAGATCGGCTTCGGTCTCGACCTCGCCGACCAGATCGGCGTGGACCGGTTGGATCTGCGGGCCTCGGTGTATGAGACGCAGGCGGATAACCTGATCGACCTCTTCGTCGACTTCGCCTTTGATCCGACCTGTTTCGCCCCGCCCTTCTTCTCGCCCTGTTCGGCCGGCACCACGCAAAGCCGCAATGTGGGCTCGGCCGAGCTGACCGGGTATGAAGCCCAGATCGGCTTCGCCCAGGGGCCGCTGGCCATCGATGCCTCACTGACCGGGATTGATGGAGAGGATACGGAAACCGGCGACCCGCTGGGCTCACTGGCTCCGACGCGTCTTTTCGTGGACGCGCGCTGGCACTTCGAGGATCAGCGCTTCATCCTGGGTAGCCGCATCCAGGCCGCCGACGACTATGACGCCCCGACCGATACGAGCGCGCATCGCCCCGGTTATGTCGTCGCCGATCTCTATGCCCGCTGGCAGCCGATCGAAGACAATGGCCTGACCTTCAATGCCGGTGTCGAGAATGTGCTGGACCATGATTATGACCGCGTCTTTGCCGGTGTCAGTGAGCCGGGGCGGTCCTTCCGGTTCGATGTCAGCTGGTCGCAGGCTTTCTAGCCAGCTGACCGACTAGCGGGGCGGCGTGTTGTGCCGCCCTGTCCGGCCGGTCCGTCCGGACCGGCCCATTTCGCAGGTGGGAAACTGTGAGAGCCACTCAGCCCGGGCCTTCCCCAGAAGGTCCGGGACTTTTTTGTCAGTGCGGACGGGCGTGACGGATCTGCGCGATCTCGTCCAGCTCGTCCTGTTCGGCCTTGCGGACGGCTTCCTCGATCCGGGCCAGACGGCGCTCTTCCAGAAGCTCGTACTTTTTCAGTTCCTGGAAGGCTTCCGACAGGCGGGCCCGCAGGGCATCAGCCTGAACCTCGACCTCGTCCAGCGAGAGGCGGATGTTTTCCTTCCGCTTGATCACGGCCTGGGCATAAGACCCGTAGGCAACAAAGCCTTCCTTGGATTCCGTCGCAGCCGCCTGCTCTTCCGGCACCGAGGCTTCCAGGCGCTCGATCTGGTCGATCAGGGATTGGCGCGAGCGGTCGAGCTCGGCCATCTGTTTCTGCAATTCTTCAACCTTGAACCGGGCCAGCCGGATCAGGGGTTCATGTGAGCGGGTCATGAGCGCTCTCCTTTACCACCACCCAAAATCTCGGCCAGCATGGCGAAGGTCGTCGGAATGTCCGCCGCCTCGTCTTTTTGCTGCCCGAGGAATGCTTCCAACGGTTCGTTGAGAGCAATCGCCCGGTCCACCACCGGGTTCGATCCCTGGGTGTAAGCTCCCAGTCGGATCAATTCTTCCATGTCGGCATAGGACGACAGGTATTTGCGCGCTTCGGCCACCAGCGGACGCTGCTCGGGGTCGAAGACCTCCGGCGCGGTCCGGCTGACCGATTTGAGAACATCAATGGCCGGATAGCGGCCGCGTTCGGCGATCGCCCGGCTCATCACCACGTGGCCATCCAGGATACCGCGCACGGCATCGGCGATCGGTTCATTATGGTCGTCACCATCGACCAGAACCGTGAACAGGCCGGTGATCGTGCCCGTCTTGCCGCCATCCTGGCGCACGGGACCAGGGCCGGCGCGCTCCAGCAGGCGCGGCAGTTCGGCAAACACGGACGGAGTGTAACCCCGTGTCGTCGGCGGCTCGCCGGCCGCCAGACCGATCTCGCGCTGGGCGAGCGCAAAACGGGTCACGCTGTCCATCAGGCAGAGGACATCCAGCCCCTGATCGCGGAAATACTCCGCCGTGGTCAGGGTCAGGTGCGCCGCCTGGCGACGGGCCAGGGCGGGCGCGTCCGAGGTCTCGGTAATCACGACAGAGCGCTTGCGGCCTTCCGGACCCAGCACATCCTCGACGAACTCACGGGCTTCACGACCCCGTTCACCGATCAGGCCGATCACGATGACATCCGCATCACAGGCCCGGGCCAGCATGGACATCAGGACCGACTTGCCGACACCGGAGCCGGCGAAGATGCCCAGGCGCTGGCCGCGGCGCATCGGAACGAAACCGTTCAGGACACGCACGCCCAGATCCAGGCGGTCGCCCAGACGGGCCCGTCCATGGGCGCTCGGCGGATTGCCTTTCAGCGGATAGGGGTGATTGCCCTCATGCAGGCTTCCCTGCCCGTCCAGCGGACGGCCGAAACCATCCAGTACCCGGCCGAGCCAAGCCTGCGAGGGGCGCACGCGCGCCGCTTCCGGCTGCAGATAAACCTTGGCCCCGGGCCGGACACCTTCCAGCGGGCCGAACGGCATCATCAGGGCGGTTTCGCCCCGGAAGCCGACAATTTCACATTCGGCAGATCCTTGGGACGTTTCGATTCGGGCATGCGCACCCAGCGAGAGGCCCGCCTTGGGGCCCTCGGCTTCGACGAGCAAACCATTGAGCGCACACACGCGGCCTTCCAGCACGCGGTCGTCCAGGCGCTCAATGCGATTGATCAGGGTCTGCATCATTACGGGATGGCCCGCCTCTCAAACGTACGGCGTTGGGTGCCGGTACGCGCTCACCCTACACCCCAGCCGGTTGCCTTGGTGTAAACACCCGGCATTTTTTGCAGGGGCGGAGTGACGATTCTTCGCAAGCCCCGGATTCCGATTCTGAAATTGAGTCCCGGCCTCAGGAAATTCAGGTGTGGAAAACCGATTCTGCCGAAATCACGCGTCCCGGCCCCGGATTTCGGCTCAGAATCCGCCGCTTGGAGACGGAAACTGGCTATACTTTATGCGTGTTATATTTGATCAATCCACAATGATTTGAGTCATTTCCGGCGATCCTGAGCGCGTTAACCCTTGAATGGTTAACGCGATTTGCGAATCAACTGCTTTCCGGAAATTCGGCTTTCCTGACGATTCCACAACCCAGTCAAGCCGCAGTTAACTTTCGTTAAGGGTTTCCGCCTAGCGTCCAAATAAGGTTAATCACGAGGTGAGGCCGGGCGGCACTGATTCGTCCGGTAAGGCAAACCGGAGGCGAACCAATGCGGGTTCTTCTGATTGAGGACGATCGGGCGACGGCCCAGTCCATCGAGCTCATGCTGAAGTCTGACGGCTTCAACATCTACACGACTGATCTGGGCGAAGAGGGTGTCGATCTCGGCAAGCTCTACGACTACGACATTATTCTTCTGGACCTGAACCTGCCCGACATGCCGGGCTTCGACGTCCTGAAGACACTTCGCATGTCGAAAATCGACACGCCGATCCTGATCCTGACCGGCAATGCCGATATCGACAACAAGGTCCGGGGTCTCGGCTGTGGCGCTGACGACTACATGACCAAGCCCTTCCACAAGGATGAGATGATCGCGCGCATTCACGCCATCGTCCGTCGCTCCAAGGGCCATTCCCAGTCGATCATCCGCACCGGTTCGATCGCCGTGAACCTCGATGCCAAGACGGTCGAGGTCGAAGGCCAGCGCGTGCACCTGACCGGCAAGGAATACCAGATGCTGGAGCTGCTCTCCCTGCGCAAGGGGACGACGCTCACCAAGGAAATGTTCCTGAACCACCTTTATGGCGGCATGGACGAGCCGGAACTGAAGATCATCGACGTCTTCATCTGCAAGCTCCGCAAGAAGCTGGCAGCGGCCACCCAGGGCGAACATTTCATCGAAACCGTCTGGGGCCGTGGCTATGTGCTGCGTGACCCGGTTGAGGAAAAAGCCGCCTCCTGACCGGCCTCACATCTCGACCTTGAAAAGCCCGGGCGCCTGCGCCCGGGCTTTTTCATGTCCGTCGGCCTCCCCCGTTCGGGGGTTTGGAACCCCCGGAATTCACCTCTAGTGATGTTTTGCAATCAAGGGGGAAACCGATGCGCTGGTTTATGTCACTCTGCCTGAGCCTGGGTCTGTCATCATCGGCTTGGGCCGATGAGGTGGACGATGCGGAGACGATCGTCGCCGAAATTCTGACACGCCTGGCGGACGTGAGCGGCGTCACCATCGACGACCCCGACCATCTCCGTCGCGTGCTCGCAACGGATCTCCAGCCGTTTTCAGATGAGGCGGATGCGCGCGGCGTGCAGTGGGCCACCAGCTACCGGATGGATTTCAAGGCCAGCGAAGTCGATCGGCATGATGCGGACGGCACTCCCATTCCCCTCGACCCAGCCACGCTGGAGGGTGAAGATCTCATGCCGGAACCGGATGACGGCTGCGATCCGGCGATCGCCTACCCGCTTTCGGAAGGCTCGACGGCCGATGCAAGCTGGCAACGCTGCGGCTGGTTCGAGGCCGACGAGACCGGTTACTACTTCATCGATTTTTCCGAACTGCTCTACGGCCGGGACGGCAATTATCGCTGGCTTCGTTTCGGCATCGCCCTGCACTCGCCCGATGAGGCCTACGTCCAGGAAATGGCGCCAAGCGCCACCGCCCTGCTGAATACGCTCATGGACAGTGTGAGGGCCGCATCGGTGGACGACTGACACAAAGAAAGAGGGCGCCGCATCAGTCGATGCAGCGCCCTTTTTCTGTCTGGAATGGCCGGTAGCGCTAGGCTGCGGCGGACTTGGCCACACCCGCCTTGCCATAGAGACCGCGACGGCCTTCGACCGGCGCATAGTCCTGGGACAGGCCGACCACGGTTTCCGCGGCCCCCATGATCAAATAGCCATCCGGTGCCGTCTGGGCCGCCAGGCGCGACAGGACACGCTTCTTGGTGTCGGCATCGAAATAGATCAGCACATTGCGGCAGAAGATCACGTCAAAGCTGCCCATATTGGAGAAATTCTCCAGCAGGTTCTGTTTCTGGAAATTCACCATGGCGCGGATGTTCGGCTTGATCCGCCACTGATCGCCCTGCTGTTCGAAATGCTGGACGAGCCGCTGGATCGCGAGGCCGCGCTGGACCTCGAACTGCGAATAGACGCCAGCCTTGGCCTTTTCCAGGACGCGCGGCGCCATGTCCGTGGCCACGATCTCGAAACGCAGATTGCCGATACGGGCGCGTTCCTCTTCCAGCATCATGGCCAGGGAATAGGGTTCCTGGCCGGAGGAGCAGGCGGCGCACCAGATCCGGATCGAACCCGACGCGCCCCGCGCCCGTGACAGCACCGGCAGGATTTCCTGCTTGAACAGGTCAAACGGCGTATTGTCCCGGAAGAAGAAGGTCTCGTGCGTCGCCAGGGCTTCGGTGATCTGCCACAGGATGCGGTCATTGGGATCGCGCTTGGCCGCCCCGATCAGCGCTTCGATGGACGGAAAACCTTCCGCACGGGCCAGTGGCGCCAGACGGCTCTCCAGCAAATAGCCCTTGTCCGTCGACAGCACCAGGCCGGAGCGTTTATAGGCCTGCTCGGCCACGAATTTGATATCGTCAGTGCTGATCATGGCTACATTCCATTCTTCGCGCGCTGGGCAATGCCCGCGCCGATTTTCGCCAGGGGCAGGATTTCGTCGGCCAGGCCGGCTTCAGCGACGGCTCCGGGCATGCCCCAGACCACGCTGGTGGCCTCGTCCTGCGCCAGGATGGTACCGCCGGCATTGCGCAGATGACGGCAGCCTTCGCGACCGTCATGTCCCATGCCGGTCAGGATGATGCCGAGCGAACGCCCGCCCGTCGCTTCCGCCACCGACTGGAAAAGCGGGTCGACGGCGGGACGGCAGAAATTGATCGGCGGCGTCTGGTCCAGCACGGCGTAGTAGCCGGCCGCATCCTTGCGCACCGTCATGTGGAAATCACCCGGCGCGATATAGAGACCGCCACCGGTCAGGCGTTCACCATCCTCGGCTTCCTTGCAGCGCAAGGGGCAGGCCTTGGACAGGTGTTCCGCCAGGATCTTCGTGAACAGGGCCGGCATGTGCTGGGCAATCACGATTGGTGCCCGCAGGTCCGCCGTGAAAGCGGCCGCGACATCGCGCAGCGCCTGCGGCCCGCCCGTGGACGACCCGATGGCAATGATTTCCGGCTTGCAGGCATGTCGCTGTCCGGGCGTGCGCGGCGGCGCCTTGGCGGACGCGGGCATGGGACGGCGCACAGGTGCAGACGGCGCAGCCGGAGCACTGGCCGGCGGGGCCGAGCGGGCTGCCGGAGCGGCCGGGCTCGCCGGGATGTCACGTTGCGTGGGAACCGGCGGAATCGGACGCGGGGCCAGGGCTTTCAGCTTGGCCAGAAGGTCGCGCCGGAACTCCTCCGCACCGGCCAGACGGCCGGCCTGGGGTTTCGGGGCATAGTCCGCCGCCCCCATGGACAGGGCGCGGATCGTCACTTCACCGCCACGGCGGGTCAGGGTCGACGCCATTACGACCTTGGCGGTCGGCACGGTCTTGAGCAAAAGCGGGAGGGCGGCGAGGCCGTCCATCTTGGGCATTTCGACATCAAGCACGATCAGGTCGGGCTTGAGGTCCTGGGCCTTTTTCAGACCCTGTTCGCCATCGACCGCGGAACCGACAAGGTGCAGGTCCTTGTCTTCCTCGACCCAACGGGTCATCAGCCCCCGCGCGACGGCGGAGTCGTCAATGACCAGAACTTTGGCGATGGATGTTGCGGGCGCGCCGTTGGGGGCGAGTTCCGGCATGGGAAACTCCTCAGGAGGCGCGGATCAATCCGGTCTGTTGGAACTTGGATTCGATGATGTCACCGTCGAAAGGCTTCATGACGTATTCGTCAGCACCGGCCCGCAGGGCTTCGGTGATGTGCGCCATGTCATTCTCGGTCGTGCAGAAGACGACGACAGGGGTATCGCCGCCCTCTTCACGGCGCAGCGCCTTGACGAAGTCGAGCCCGTTCATGACCGGCATGTTCCAGTCGAGGAGCACGGCATCGGGCATCTGCTTGCGGCAGGCCTCAAGCGCTTCGGACCCGTCCGCCGCCTCGACACAGTTGAATTCGAGTTCTTCAATGATCTTGCGGGCGACTTTCCGGATGACCCGGGAATCGTCCACGACGAGACAGGTTTTCATGCCCTTACCCCTCCTCAGGCCGCTTCGTTCTTGCGGGCCGCCGTTCCGATCACGGCCGATACGTCCAGCACGGCGAGCAATTCTTTTTCCAGCCGGTGAACCCCCTTCACCATGGAACGCCAATTGGCGTCGACATGGGCGGGAACCGGTTCCAGCTCCGACCGCGGACGGCGAAGCACTTCACCGACACTGTCCACGATAAGTCCGAAGATTTCATTGCCGCGCTCGACGCCGAGCGCCATGCCGGTTTCGGTTTTCTCGCGCGGCGTCAGGCCCATGCGGCGACGCGCGTCGATCGCGGTGACAATCCGGCCACGCAGGTTGAGCAGGCCGGCGACCTCATCCGGGGCGCGCGGGACATACGTCACCGATTGCGGCGCGAACACTTCGCGGATCTGGTCAACCGGGGCGCCGAACAGCTGGTCCCCGATACGGACGGAGACGTATTCATTCATCGCCTCGGCGCTGAGCTCGTTAGAGTGGGTGTGATGCTCACTCATGCCACTTTCTCCTCTTGGGACACCTCGTCGAGGGCCGCAATCAGGGCACCGCGATCAGACCGCGGCAGAACCATGGTCAGGCCTTCAGCCTGCGTGTCTTCCGGCCAATCCGTGACGGCCAGGGCCGGCAGGTTGGTCCACAGACCGTCCTTGCGGATACGGTCCAGGGCGCTGGGGTCACCCACAAGCGCATCGAACTGTTCGCCCGCTTCGGCGATCGCCTTGACTTCATGCATGCCCCCCGACGGGGTCACGTCATAACCGGCCGCAGCCAGCAGCGGGGCGATCATGCGGCGCGCAAAGGCGTCGGCATCGACCAGCAGGACCTTGCGGCGGCGCGAGGACGACCGGCGCTGGATGTCGCCGGCGCGCGACTGGTCGAGATACCAGGCGATGTCGACCACATCCGTGGCCTTGCCCTTGATGATGGCGGAGCCGATGACGCCCTGCTTGTCCGAGGACATCTGCAGGTCGACGCGCTCTTCGACCACATCGACGATCTCGTCGACGGCGAGGCCGATGGAGGTGTGGTTCTCGGCAAAAACGAGCACCGGCTGGCGCTGGCCTTCGCGTTCCACCACGTCCGCACCCAGCGGCACGATCGGCATGAGGCGGCCACGATACTGGACGACCCGGCGGCCATTGGTGTTTTCCAGGGCCGTGAGATCGAACTCTTCCAGACGCGTGACCAGGGCCAGCGGCACGGCCTTGGGCTCTTCGCCACCGGCGCGCACCAGAAGCAGGCGCTGCGTCTGCTGATCCAGTTCCGTAACGGATGCCGACTGACCTTCGATGACCACATCCTCTTCCATGGCAGAGATGATTTCGCCCGCCAGGCCGTTCGGATCCAGGATCATGATCACGGAGCCGTCGCCCAGGATGGTTGCTCCGGAATAGGCCTGCACATTGCGCAGGGATTCCGACAGCGGTTTCACGACGATTTCCTCGGTGTCGAGGACATTGTCGACCACCAGGCCGACATTGCGGCCACCGGCGTCCAGCACCACCACGAAAGCGGCCTGATCGTCGCCGGTCTGCGTGGCTTCACCGACACCCAGGACATTGTGCAGGTCGATGATCGGCATCAGGCGGTCACGCAGGCGCATGACCTGGGCCCCCTGAAGGTTCTCGACGGAATGTTCGGACCCGGCACCGACCCGGACCAGTTCGCGGACAGCGAGCTGCGGGATGGCGAAGCGTTCCTCGTCACAACCGACAATCAGGGCCGACACGATGGCCAGGGTCAGCGGAATCTTGATCGAGAAGTGCGATCCGCGGCCCGCCGTGGAGGACACGTCCACCACGCCACCGATCTGCTCAATATTGGTGCGCACCACATCCATGCCGACGCCCCGGCCGGACAGGTTGGTGACTTTCGCCGCCGTGGAGAAGCCCGGCGCGAAGATGAAGCGATGGATCTGCGCTTCCGTCATGCGCTCCAGCTCATCATGCGTGGTCAGGCCTTTTTCCAGGGCCTTTTCACCGATGCGCTGCGTATCCAGACCTTTGCCGTCATCGGCAATGGAGATGATGATGTGACCGCCTTCATGATAGGCGGACAGCTTGATCGTGCCCTTTTCGGACTTGCCCGCAGCGGCCCGCTCGGCCGGCATCTCGAGGCCGTGGTCGGCCGAGTTGCGGACCATGTGGGTCAGCGGATCCTTGATCAGTTCGAGAACCTGGCGGTCCAGCTCGGTGTCCTGGCCTTCCATGACCAGTTCGATTTTCTTGCCCAGATCGGTGGACACGTCGCGGATGATCCGCGGCAGTTTGCGCCAGGCATCGCCGATCGGCTGCATGCGGGTCTTCATGACGCCGTCCTGCAGCTCGCCGGTCACGGCCGACAGGCGCTGGAGCGGACCCTTCAACTCGTCATCTTCCAGTCCGCGAACGGTCTGCATCAGCTGGTTCCGGGTCAGA
The DNA here is from genome assembly GCF_005871165.1 of Maricaulis alexandrii. GTDB lineage: Bacteria > Pseudomonadota > Alphaproteobacteria > Caulobacterales > Maricaulaceae > Maricaulis > Maricaulis alexandrii. The sequence continues at coordinate 149,731 of NZ_SWKP01000007.1, forward strand.
ACGAGTTCCGACACGGTCGTCATCAGGGCTTCCAGGACATCGACGCCCACGCGAACGGTCTGCTGGACCCGCGGGCCACCTTCGCCATGATTGCCCTCGGTACCACCCTTGAGTTCCGCCATGGCGGACTGCAGGGCTTCTTCCTGGCTCATGTCTTCAGTGATGAAATCGGATTTGACCGCAACCGGCTGCTCCGGGGCAACGGCAGCTTCGGCTTCAGTATTCTGGAACGCCGCTTCCAGTTCGGCGGCAGACACTTCACCCGGACGCAGTTCACGACCCAGTTCCGGGTCGAAATCGCCGACACCCAGATGCTCGACCGGTTCGGACGGCGCGGCCTCGGCAGCGGCCGGCTCCATGCCCGGGTCAATATCGGCACTCTGGAAAGCCGCTTCCAGATCGGCCAGGGACACTTCACCCGGGCGCAGTTCGCGACCCAGGTCCTCATCCCAATTGTCCGGTTTGGCCGGCGCTTCCTGTTCGGCGCCTTCCAGCTTGCCCATCGCAGCATCTTCCAGACGGGAGATCAGCGCCGCGTCATCGCCAGCCGGTTCCTGACCCGTGGCTTCGAGCGATTCCAGCAATTCCTTGATCTGGTCGATCGCCTGGAGAACCAGGGTCACCATCGGCGGCGAAACCTTCAGTTCGCCATCGCGGAACTTGCCCAGAAGGGTCTCACCGGCATGGGCGACTGCTTCCAGTCGAGGCAGGCCCAGAAAGCCGCACGTCCCTTTGACGGTGTGAAGAAGACGGAAAATGTTGTCGAGAATGGCCCGGTCTTCCGGATTGTTCTCGAAACGCACCAGTTCGGAATCGATGACGTCCAGGCTCTCCGCCGTTTCCGTCAGGAATTCACTGATGAGATCGTCCATAGCATGCCCCGTATACGGTAGTGATTTCACCGCACACTGGCAGGCCTTAGTTAACGGACTCTTGGCCTCAGGGATCGTTGTGTGAATACGATATGAGTTCGGACAATTTTATCCAATCATGCCTTCCACAGGCTTAAGCAGGGCCTGGAACTCGACCCGCTCACCGTCGGCCTGGGCGCTGACACGACCCCCGGCACTCCGGGCGATCAGCGCCGTGTAGTAGGGCTGGATCGAGCGGCCATCAAAACCGTTCTCCGGCGCTTTGCCCTCCAGGGCGAGAGCCGTTCCCTCTTCCAGACGGGCGCGCGGCCCTTCCGTCACGACGCGCAGGCGCGCGCCGCCGGCAGAAGACGTGGCCTCGACCGTGACCGTCCCGCCCCGCGGCGCGGCATCGACACCGAGCGAACACAGGTTCAGCAGAAGACGTCCGGCAGATTTTTCCAGACCGGAGGCTTCGACCTTCCAGACGATTTCCGGCTTGAACGCCTTGTACATGTTTTCCGTCAGGCGCTGCAGCTCGCGGCAATCAAGAACACCGGGCGCCGAGCCGCCACCGCCAAAGGCCAGGCGGGCAAACTCCAGCTTGGCCTGGGCCTGGCGCGAACTCTCGCGGACCAGTTCCATGGCATCCTCGTGCATGTCCCCAGAGTCCGGATCATCAATCACACTCAGGGCAGCGCCCAGGGCAGACACGGGGCTGACAAGATCATGACACAGCCGGGAGCACAGGAGTGCAGAGAGCTGTTCGGCGGCGAGTTCGGACGGAAATTCATCAAGCATGGGGTAATCGATACACGATTCTCGCGTCCGCTCCCGCGTTTTAACAGCGCGCGCTTATGAAACATTCAGCGGAAAGGTCTTGGCAACCGGATCAGTCCAAGACATGATTCGCTCCCGGTTGGAGGGGGCACTCGAACCGATACGACACACAGGTTTCGGTGCGAGTTTTGCTAGACATCCCGTGTAAGCCACGTGGCGTTAGAAGCTGACCGGAGTTTGGGCACCTTATGTCCTCATTTGATGTATCCCGCGCCGATGCTCACCGCACCCGCGGCCTTGTCGCTGCTGCCAGTCTGAGCCTGTCTGCCATCCTGCTGTTTGCCCTGATGACGGGCCATGAACCGCAAAGCGATGCCGCGACACTCGAACGCGAACCGGTGACGGAACCCATCCAGGTCTCCAACGACACGCAAACAACGGAAGCCACGACCGTTGCAGAACGGCACAGGGCCACCGAACCGCCCGCCATGAGCCTGGCCTTTCCGTCCGATATCATTGCGTTGAACGACGCCGCCTTTCTGGACTGCACGCGCTGCGCGACCACGATCCAGGTCGAGCGCGAAGTCCCGCGGGGCGGGACGCTGGCCGGACTGCTCGACGATGCCGGCATTGACCGGGTCGAGGCCGCCCGCGCCATTTCCGCGCTGAACACTCTTTATGATCTGCGCTATCTGCGCGCAGGTCAGGACATCCGTCTTTATGTCGAAACGACGCCGGGTCTTGACGGCGAAGCCGCCGAGCTGCGCCTCAACGGCCTGTCCTTCCGCCCCGATGTGGAACGCTCCATCACGGTCGCCCGCACCTGGAACGACGAATACCGGGCCCGGGAGACGATCGCCCAATTCGACCGGGAAATGGTCCGATCGACCGGGGAGATCACCACCTCGCTCTATGTCGATGCCCTCAATGCCGGGGCCACCGACCGCGTGGTTGTCGAACTGGCCGGCGTGCTCGCCTATGCCATCGACTTCCAGCGCTCCATCCAGCCGGGCGACGGGTTCGACATCGTGTTCGAACGCTTTGTCGACGAAGAGGGCGACACCGCCCGCACGGGTGACATTCTCTATGCGCGCTATGAAGGCCGCGGCGAGCCCAAGGAATTCTTCCGTTATGAAACGCCGGACGGGATTGTAGGCTATTACAGTGGTGACGGGGCCAGCGCCCAGCGTCTGCTGATGCTGACGCCGATCAATGGCGCCCGCCTGTCCTCGCACTTCTCGCGCGCCCGGCGCCACCCGATCCTGGGCTATACCCGCCGCCATAACGGCACCGATTTCGCAGCTCCGCGCGGCACCCCGGTCTATGCGGCCGGCAATGGCGTCGTGGAACGGGCCAACCGTTATGGCAGTTTCGGCAATTATGTCCGGATCCGCCACGCCAACGGCTTTGAGACGGCCTATGCCCATTTGAACGGGTTTGCCCGCAATATCCGCGCTGGCACCCGCGTCACCCAGGGCCAGGTGATCGCCTATGTCGGCACGACCGGCCGCTCGACCGGGCCCCACCTGCACTATGAAGTCCACCACAATGGCACGCCGGTGAACCCGATGACGCTGGACCTGCCCACGGGTCGCCAGCTGAATGAAGACGAGATCCCGTTGTTCGAAGCGGAACGGGACCGCATCCTGGCCATCCGCGATGCCGCTGCCAACGCAGCCGGGACATCGGACACGCCGCAAGTCGCCGAAAACGGCTCCGGCGCACAATAGGCCCGAAAACACTTCATTGAATGTTGAAATGAAGCCGCGTCCGGGTTAGAGGCAAGTCTCCTCTGACCCGGACGTTGTCATGTTGAACATCCTCATCCTCTGCACCGGCAATTCCGCCCGCTCCATCCTGGGCGAAGTCCTGGTCACCGCCCTCGGCCAGGGCCGGTTGCAGGGCTTCTCCGCCGGCTCCCAGCCCAAGGGCCAACCGCACCCGATGGCGCTGGAAACCCTGAAAGCCCATGGTCATTCCATCGACGGCGTGCGCTCGAAATCCTGGGATGAATTCGCCACCGGAGCCGCCCCGCGGATCAACGCCGTGATCACCGTCTGCGACAGCGCCGCCGCCGAAGTCTGCCCGGTCTGGCCCGGCGCTCCGGTCAAGGCCCATTGGGGCCTGCCCGACCCGGCCCATATCGAGGATGACGCCGAATGCCGGGCTGCGTTCGAGGCGACGTATGAGGCGCTTGCGGAGCGGATTGGAAGGCTATTGGAGGCGTTGGAGGGAGATGATGAGGCGGCTTTGAAGCAGGCTCTCCTCGCAGTCTGACATCCAATCTTGTCATCCCTGACGGATGGCCTGCGAAAGCAGGCCGCAGATCAGGGACCCATTTGAGCGGCAAGCCCTACGCTCCTGCCCTGCATCCCCACCCAGCGAACCCGGACGGCCCATGGGTCCCGGACTTCCGCCCGGCTCGAGGCCGGGCCTCCATCCGGGATGACAAATGTGACGTGGTCACGTCCCGATTGACCCGCACGCGCCCAGGCGCTAAACGCCACGCACGGTTCAGGAGATACCGGCCGCCCGCAGGCGCAAGCCATGGTGAAATCTCTTTCAAGACTGATCTTTGCCACAGCGATTATCGTGCGGCGAGATGGCAAGGCGGGCCCCATCGAGAAGACCGCATGCTGATTGCATGAGGCTGAAGACCATGTCGAATACCCCCCTACCCCCGCTTGCGGCCCTGAAGGCCCAGGCCAAACGCTTGCGCAAATCCCTCGAAGCCGAGGGCAATTTCTTGACGCATTCCGAAACGCTGGAACTCGTCGCCAGCCAATACGGCTATCGCGACTGGAACACGCTGCACGCGGCAGCCGGCAATCGTCCGGCCGAGCCCTTGTTCGTGGGCGCCAAAGTGTCCGGCACCTATCTGGGCCAGACCTTCACGGGCGAGGTCAAATCCCTCTCCCGGCTCAATGATGGCGCCCGCTACCGGCTCACGCTCGATCTCGACGAGGCTGTCGATGTGGTGACGTTCGAGAGTTTCTCGGCCTTCCGGAAACGGATCAATGGCACCATCAACCGCGATGGCCGCTCCGCGTCGAAGACCTCGAACGGACGGCCGCATCTGGAGCTGGCGCTCTAGCGGACATGAAAAGGGGCGGACCTTGAAGGTCCGCCCCGTCTCATCAGTTCACGACGGCTTTCAGCGGTGGTTTCACACCCACCGGGACGCCGTTGACGGTCAGGACACCGGCCTCGGTGGAGACCTTGATCGTGTCGCCATCCTTGATGCCGCCTTCCAGCAGCAGCCGGGCCAACGGGTCCTGCAGCTCCTTCTGGATCACACGCTTGAGCGGGCGCGCGCCATAGGCCGGGTCGTACCCCTTGGCCGCGAGCCAGGCCTTGGCGCCCTCGTCCAGCTCGATCGTCATGCGGCGGTCTTCCAGCAGATGGGCGAGTCGCTGGATCTGGATGTCCACGATGGCGCCCATATGCTCCTGGGCGAGCTTGCGGAACAGGATGATCTCGTCGACCCGGTTGAGGAATTCCGGCCGGAAATGACCGCGCACTGCCGTCATCACGGCATCGCGGGCCTCCTCCGCATCATCCACCAATTGCAGATGCTCGGCCCCCAGATTGGAGGTCATGATGATGATCGTATTGCGGAAATCGACCGTTCGACCCTGCCCGTCCGTCAGACGGCCATCATCGAGAACCTGCAGCAGGACGTTGAAGACATCCGGGTGGGCCTTCTCGATCTCGTCGAACAGCACGACCTGGTAGGGCCGGCGGCGGACGCTTTCGGTCAGGGCCCCGCCCTCGTCATAGCCGACATAGCCCGGAGGCGCGCCGATCAGACGGGCGACGGAGTGTTTCTCCATGTATTCCGACATGTCCATGCGGGTGACCGCCGTCTCGTCGTCGAACAGGAATTCGGCGAGCGCCTTGGTCAGCTCTGTCTTGCCGACGCCGGTCGGACCCAGGAAGAGGAAGGAGCCGATCGGACGCGCCGGATCCTTCAGACCCGCACGAGCCCGTCGGACGGCATCCGACACCGCTTCCAGCGCTGCATCCTGGCCGACCACCCGCTTGTGCAGGCTGTCTTCCATGCGCAGCAGCTTGTCGCGTTCGCCTTCCAGCATCTTGTCGACGGGCACGCCGGTCCAGCGCGAGACGACATGGGCGATCTGCTCGTCATCGACGACTTCCTGCACCATTTGCCCGTCCGCGCCGTCGGCCTCGGCTTCCGCCTCGGCGAGTTTGCGCTCCAGCTCCGGCAGGCGGCCATACTTGATCTCGGACGCCCGGCCCAGATCGCCACGGCGTTCCGCATCGGCCAGTTCATTGCGGGCCTTGTCGAGCGCTTCCTTGATCGTGGTCGCGGAAGCCAGCTTGTCCTTCTCGGCGCGCCAGGTGGCGGTCAGCTCGGCCGACCGGCCTTCCAGCTCGGCGATCTCCTTTTCAAGCGTTTTCAGGCGCTCCTTGGAGGCATCGTCATTTTCCTTCTTGAGCGCTTCCGCCTCGATCTTCAGCTGGATGGCGCGGCGATCGATCTCGTCGAGCTCTTCCGGCTTGCTGTCGACCTGCATGCGCAGGCGCGAGGCGGCCTCGTCCATCAGGTCGATGGCCTTGTCCGGCAGGAAACGGTCGGTGATGTAACGGTTGGAGAGATTGGCCGCGGCGACAATGGCGCTGTCGGCAATGCGCACACCATGGTGCACTTCATATTTCTCCTTCAACCCGCGCAGGATGGAGACCGTGTCTTCCACCGTCGGCTCTTCCACCATGACCGGCTGAAAGCGACGGGCCAGGGCTGCGTCCTTCTCGACATGCTTGCGGTATTCATCCAGCGTCGTGGCACCGACACAGTGCAGCTCGCCGCGCGCCAGGGCCGGCTTCAGAAGGTTGGACGCATCCATCGCGCCATCCGTCTTGCCGGCACCGACAAGCGTGTGCATCTCGTCGATGAAGAGGATGATCTGGCCATTGGCCGATTGCACCTCGTTCAGCACGGATTTCAGGCGTTCCTCGAACTCGCCACGATATTTCGCCCCGGCGATCAGTGCGCCCATGTCCAGCGCCAGGAGGCGTTTTTCCTTCAGGCTTTCCGGCACATCGCCATTGACGATGCGCAGGGCCAGGCCTTCCGCGATGGCGGTCTTGCCGACGCCCGGCTCACCGATCAGGACGGGATTGTTCTTGGTGCGTCGGGACAGGACCTGGATGGCACGACGGATCTCCTCGTCGCGGCCGATCACCGGGTCGAGCTTGCCTTCGCGCGCCACCTCGGTCAGGTCGCGGGCATATTTCTTGAGCGCTTCATAACTGTCCTCGGCGGACTGGCTGTCGGCCGTGCGGCCCTGGCGCAGATCATTGATCGCCTTGTTCAAGTTCTGGGCGGTCACGCCGGAGGCCTTGAGCGCATCGGCGGCCTTGTTGCCCGAGGTCAGGCTGATCGCCTGCAGCAGGCGCTCGGCGGTAACATATTGATCGCCCGCACGTTTGGCGGCGTCCTCGGCGGCACCGAAAATCTTGGCCGTGTCCGGGGCGAGGTAAAGCTTGCCTTCGCCGCCTTCCACCTTGGGCAGGGCAGCCAGGGCCTGATCCACGGCGTCCTGGACCTGACGGATGCGGCCCCCGGCCGCTTCGATCAGATTGGCAGACAGGCCGGCATCATCATCCATCAGCGCCTTGAGCACATGCTCCGGCGCGAATTGCTGGTGGTTCGATTTCAGCGCCAGGCCCTGAGCGGCCTGGACAATGGACCGGGCCCGGTCCGTATAGGTTTCAAAATCCATGTCGATCTCCCGATTGTGGCGAGATAACGTGCCGGAAACCGCCTTCATCAAGCACGGCCAGCACGGCGTCTGACAGGCATGTAGGTGTGGCCTGCATGTCACACAAGTGGGCCAGCCGCGACATTCTGACCTGAGTTCGAGATTTATCCATACCCATGCCCCAGCTTACCGCCATTCACCGCTTCCCCGTCAAAGGCCTTGGCCCCGATCGCCTCGACTTCATTGAGGTTTCTGCCGGTCAGACCCTGCCGCATGACCGGGCCTGGGCGATCGAGAACGGACCTTCGCCCTTCGACCCGCAAGCCCCGGGCCATGTGAAGAAAAAGCACTTCCTGATGCTGGCCGGACAGGCGGAACTGGCGCGCGTGGCCTGCGCATTCGATGCGCATTCCTGTGAATTTCGCTGCAACTTCCCGGAAGGCAAGGCGATTTCCGTCACGCTGGACCGACCGGAGACGCACGCCCCGCTCTTCGCCCATCTGGAAGACCTGCTCGGCGAGCAGGTCCGCGGCCCGCTGCGGATGGTCCATGCCCCCGGCCAGGCCATGACGGACATTCCGCAAAAACAGATATCCCTCATCAATCTCGCCTCGGTGCGGGACCTGGAAGCAAAGACCGGCCACGCCATCGATCCGCTGCGCTTTCGCGGCAACCTCCTGATCGACGGCCTGCCGGCCTGGTCCGAAATTGCTTGGGTCGGACAGACGATCCGCGTCGGCGAGATCCGGATGCGGGCCGAAAGCCGGATCGGGCGGTGCGCCGCAACCAGCGTTAATCTGGACACCGGAGAACGCGACATCGATCTGCCCAAGGCATTGTTCGAGCATTACGGTCACACGCAGTGCGGTGTCTATCTGACCGTGCTGGACGCGGGTGAATTGCGCTGCGGCGACCCGGTTTCGCTTGACGCATGAGCGTTCCGGACCTAACCCGAACGCATGGGCTCCAGGGTGCCCGCCTCTCGCAGACATCTGTCCGGTGAAACCCGAAATTCCCGAATTGAAGAATTTCTGCACGGGCCACGGCAATGCGAGCCCCGTTTTCCGGTCCGTCGTGCAGATCGAACCGCCACCGGCCCCGCCGGTGCGAAATGTGGACGACTGACATGACACAGACCGACGGCCGGATGGCCGACTATACCCATGCGCCCATTGTGCCGCTTTTCTTCAAGACCGCCCTGCCCATCGTCTTCCTGATGAGTGTGAACGGGCTTTTCACTGTGGTGGACGCCATCTTCCTGGGCCTGTTCGTGGGCCCCGAAGCACTCGCCGGCGTGACGTTGATGTTCCCGCTGGTGATGATGTGTGTGGCCCTGGCCACCCTCGTTGCCAACGGGATGGCCAGCGTTCTGGCCCGTCAGCTGGGAGCAGGCGACCTGGCCGGGGCCCGCAAAAGCTTTGCGGGCGCCCACGGGCTGAGCGTACTGACCTGCCTGATCCTGGTCGCCCTCTTCCTGGCCGGGGGGCGTCCCCTCGTCGCACTGGCCGCCGACGGGTCCGAGGTACTGGCCCGCTACGGTTATCTGTATCTGATGATCACGGTGTTCACCGCGCCACTGGCCTTTGCCATCAGCCTGCAGACCACAGCGCTTCGGGTGGAGGGCTGGATCGGCTTCATGGCCGCGATGGGCGTGCTGGTCACCCTGGCCAACATGGCGCTCAACTATGTCCTGATCGGGCTTCTGGGCTGGGGCGTGGCCGGCTCCGCCATTGGCAGCGCCATTGCCCAGGCCATTGGTCTGGTTGTCATTCTGGGGCATCGCGCCCGCGGCCGGACCGATCTGCCCGCCTTCGCCCTGCCCTGGTCGGCCTGGCGGACAGGCTGGCCGTCCTTTCTCGCCCTGGGCGCACCGCAAAGCCTGTCCTTTCTGGGTTTGTCGCTGGGATCGGGCACGATCATCATCATGATCCAGACCACGGCAGGCGAGAATTACGACGTGGTCATTGCAGCCTACGGAATAGCCACGCGCCTGCTCTCCTTCAGCTTTCTGGGCATGATGGGAATGGCCCAGGCGCTTCAGGCCATTATCGGAAATAATTTCGGGGCCGGCCGTTATGACCGCGTTGCCGCCGCCCTGCGGCTGGGCGTCATCTGCGGTCTGGTCTATGCCGCAGGTGCCGAGCTGCTCTTCCATTACGGCGCCGCGATCCTGGCCGGACTGTTTGTCGATGATCCGGCCGTGATTGGCGAAGTGGCGCGCATCCTGCCCGTCATCGTGGCGGCCTATTTCCTGGCCGGTCCCGCAGTGATGATCTCGACGCATTTCCAGGCCATCGGTGATGCCCCGCGGGCCGCCATTCTCAGCCTGTCCCGGACCTATCTCTTCGCCATTCCCCTGACCTTCACCTTGCCCCTGATATTGGGCGAGTGGGGCGTGTGGTGGGCGGGTCCGACCGCCGAGATCCTGCTGGCCGGACTGGTTTTGCTGGTGCTGGCACAGACGGCCCGGCGCCGCGGCTACCGCTACGGACTGATCCCGGCCGGCTAGACACAAAAAAGGGACGGCGGGCTGAGCCGGCCGTCCCTGTTTTTGCCCATCCGGAGCGAAACGGTCAGGCCGCTTCGCTGTCGGAGTCGGACTTGCTGTCGCCGTCCTCGGAGGAACCGGCATTCTCCAGCGCGGCCTCGGCCGCAGCCTTGTCGGCGGCAATCTCCGCCTTGGTGCGGCGCGGACGGCGGGTCCGGCGGCGCGGCGCGTCCTCGTCGGAGCCCTCGGAGGCGCTCTCGGACGCATTGTCAGAGCTGGGCGCATCGCCCTCCGGCGTCACCACGCCGAGCGGATCTTCCTTGTCGGCATCCTGATTGCGCGGCTGGCGGCTTCGACCCCGGCCACGCTCGCCCCGGTCACCGCGGTCACCGCGGTCACCGCGATCATTGCGGTCCCGGCCACGACGGCCATTGCCCTGATTGTCACCGGAATTGTCTTCAGACGTCGTATCGCCGTCTTCATTCTCGCCGTTGGAATCAGCGTTTTCGCCATCATCCTGGTTCGGATCACGCTTGGGCTGATTGGCCTGGACGATCCGGTAATAGTGCTCGGCGTGCTGGTAGAGATTCTCTGCCCGCACCCGGTCACCGGCCGACGACGCATCGCGCGCCAGCTGCAGGTATTTGTCGTAAATCTGGGAGGCATTGCCCCGGATTTTCACTTCCGGACCATTGCTCTCATAGCTGCGATTAGCCGAATTCCCGGACTTACGCCCTCGACCGCGTTGACGCTTCATATCGCTATCCCTGTTTAAGCGATGCCTTGCTCAAAGCCATAGCCTTGCTGTGCATTGGCAGGTGCTAGCCTGTGCGCCTTGTACTTACGGGGATCATCAAATTGGCCGGATACGGACAGGTGGATTATCCGGCTGCGCGAGACCCCCGTGCTGGCGCGAACCACCTGTCTTGATGGGGACCCTAGACTCCCGCGCCGCGCATTCCAAGCCCTTTTAACTGTTGTATCCAATGACTACCCGGTCCTGCCCGGCCAGGTCGGCCATGACGCTCACCCCGTCCAGCCCTGTCTCACGCGCCAGGGCGGAAACCGCCTCGCCCTGGTCATAGCCGATTTCGCAGGCGAACAGCCCGCCCGGCCGCAAGAGGCGCATCAGGTCGGCGAGGATTTCGCGGTAGGCATCCAGCCCGCCCGCCCCGCCATCCAGCGCCAGGGCCGGTTCGAAATCGCGCACTTCCGGATCCAGGGTCTTCATGACTTCCGAGACGATATAGGGCGGGTTGGAGACCACGATATCAAAGCCCTGATCGGCCAGACCGCCGCCCCAGCGCCCTTCGGCAAATTGCGCCCGTCCGGTCAGGCCGCAGGCCTCGCCATTGCGGCGGGCCACGTCGAGCGCCGCCGGGGACAGGTCCACGCCGACCCCGCGCCAGTCCGGCCGCTCGCTCAGCAGCGCCAGCAGGATGGCGCCGGAACCGGTGCCCAGATCCAGCACGTCCAGCGCCCCGTCCGGCCGTGCCTTCAGGACGGCTTCAACCAGGGTTTCCGTATCGGCCCGCGGCGTCAGGACATCGCCGGTCACCTGAAGATCCAGCGTCCAGAAGGGCTGACTGCCCAGGACCTGGCTCAGGGGTTTGCGCGTCAGGCGCGCCCAGGCGAGATCGGCCAGATGGGCGATGCGCTGCCAGGACACCAGGGCCGGATTGGCCAGGGCCTGGCCCAGCGTCGCCGGCGCCAGGACATGGGTCAGGAGATGCCGGGTCTCGATCTCGGCTTCCTCAATGCCCGCCGCGCGCAGGCGCTGGACGAGATCGGTCCGGATCGCCGGCAGGTCGAGGCCGAGCCAGGCTTCACGCAGGGGCTTGCTCTCGGCATGGTCGAATTCCGCCCGGGCATCCCCGACCAGCTTGTCGAAAGGCCCCGTGCTGTCTGACGGCCCGGTCACGATGGATCACGCGTCTTCCAGCGCCGCCAGGCGGGCCGCCTGGTCTTCCGCGATCAGGGCCTGGATCACCTCGTCCAGCTCATCCCCGGCCACGATCTTGTCGAGATTGTAGAGGGTGAGATTGATGCGGTGATCGGAGACCCGGCCCTGCGGGTAATTATAGGTGCGGATGCGCTCGGACCGGTCGCCGGAGCCGATCTGGCCCTTGCGCTCGGCGGCGCGTTCGGCGGCCTCGGCCTCACGCTTCATGTCATAGAGCTTGGCCTTGAGGAGTTCCTGGGCGCGGGCGCGGTTCTGGTGCTGGGACTTTTCCGCACACACCACCATGATCCCGGTCGGCAGGTGCGTCATGCGCACGGCCGATTCCGTCTTGTTGACGTGCTGGCCACCGGCCCCGGAGGCGCGCATCGTGTCCACCCGGACCTCGCCCATGTCGAGATCGAAATCGACCTCTTCCGGCTGCGGCATGATCGCGACCGTGGCAGCAGAGGTATGGATGCGGCCTTGGCTTTCCGTCGCCGGAACGCGCTGCACCCGGTGCACGCCGCTTTCAAACTTCAAACGGCCGAACACGCCATTGCCCGACACGGCGGCGATGACTTCCTTGTATCCGCCATGCTCCCCCTCGGAGGCGGAGACCAGTTCCCAGCTCCAGCCCTGCAGCTGGGCATAGCGCTGATACATGCCATAGAGATCGCCCGCGAACAGGGCGGCCTCGTCCCCGCCGGTTCCGGCGCGGATCTCGACCAGGGCGTTGGCGCTGTCATCCTTGTCCTTGGGCAGGAGAAGGAGCGACATTTCGTGCTCGAGGTCCGGCAGGCGTTCCTTGAGCGCGTAATATTCCTCGCGCGCCATGTCCGCCATTTCGGCGTCACCGCCCTCCATCATCTCGGCGAGATCCTCCAGCTCCTGGCGCGCGGCTTTCAGCTCATTGGCCTTTTCGGCCACGGGCTTCAGCTCCGCGTGTTCCTTGGAGAGTTTGACGATTTCATCGGGATCGCCAGCGGCGCCCAGGCGGGCTTCCACCTGTTCGAACCGGTCGATGACCTGGGAGAGTCGGGCTTCGGGTGCGTGCATGGGCTTCGGTTAGCACCAAGCGGGAGCGAAGAAAATCCTGACGGGCTGTTACAGCAGCGCCAGACCGTTGCGCACGGCCATCACGATCAGCACGACCGAGCCCAACATGAAGACCAGAAAGCGCACCGGCACGAAGTTCCACAAGGCCTGGATCAGGGAGTGGGCAATCCGCAGGCCGACATAGGCCCAGGCCAGCATCACCATCAGCCCGTCGCCGACACCCACGAGATGGGAATAGACGCACAGCGCATAGAAGATCACCGGCTGTTCGTGCAGGTGATTGTAATTGTCCGCGATCCGCTTGACCTCGATGGGCAGCCCGTCGAGCTCGCCCTTCTGCTGGATCTTGGTCGCATCAATGCCCGCCTTCTGCATCGCCGGCAGGCGCGTGGCATACATCCACAGCCACATCACCAGCGTCCAGCCGACCATCGCCAGAACCGGCGTCATCACGGATTGAAACATCTTGATCTCCCCTTTTGGCGGGAGATTAGAGGGGTTTGACGAAGAGAGGAATGGCTCATGGCGCGGGGCGTCTGTCTTCCCCATGGAATGGGGAAGTGGGCCGGTGCGCAGCGCCGGGTCGAAGGGGCAGCGCGAAGCGCCGAATGACCGGCTCCGCCGGCCCCTCCGTCCCTGCGGGACACCTCCCCATGCAATGGGGAGAAAAAGGGAAACACCCCTCCTCGCCGACAAGGCCCTAGAACAGGACAAGCTTGTCATCCCGGCCACCCGCTTTCGCGGGCGCAGGCTTTCGCCCCGCGAAAGCGGGGCATAGAGCCGGGACCTATCGTGCCACTGGGCGAAAATGGGTCCCTGATCTGCGCCCGGCTCAAGGCCGGGCATCCGTCAGGGATGACAAGGAGAATCAGATGAGCAGCCTCCTTCCCCTTGATGGGGAAGGTGCCCGGCGCATGCCGGGCGGAAGGGGTGAAAGCGCAAAGCGCTTCCTCACTCTTTGAGAGTTCCCACTCCACCGCGCATCAAGGGCGAGGAGAAGAAATCCTTCTCCCCGGGGTGAAGGTGCCCCGAAGGGGCGGATGAGGGGGGACGGCGAGGTCTTCGCGATTGCCGGCGAGCACCGGGATTTCCCCCTCTCCCGGCGCTTACGCGCCACCCTCTCCCCGAGGGAGAGGGAGTGGACGCTGGCCCCAGCCCACGCGAACGCACCCCCAAACGCCCCAATTCCGCCTTCCTGCATCCGAAATGACACCAAACTCTGCCCCTAGCCTCTTGAAGCTGGGCCGTCAGCGTGCGTAAGTGGGAGATAATTCGAGCATGCCGGATCAAACGATGGAATTTCACCGCACCAAGCGCCTGCCGCCCTACGTTTTCGAAGAAGTGAACCGCCTGAAGGCCGAATTGCGGGCTGATGGGGCGGACATCATTGATTTCGGCATGGGCAATCCGGACCTGCCGACGCCGCAGCACATCCTGGACAAGCTCAAGGACACGACGGACAAGCCGCGCACCAATGGCTATTCCGCCTCGCGCGGCATTCCCGGACTGCGCCGCGCCCAGTCGCGCTATTACAAGCGCCGCTTTGATGTCGAACTGGACCCGGACAGCGAAGTCATTGTCACGCTGGGCTCCAAGGAAGGCTTTGCCAATCTGGCCCAGGCCATCACCGCGCCGGGCGATGTCATTCTGGCGCCCTCGCCCTCCTACCCGATCCACACTTTCGGCTTCCTGATTGCCGGCGGCACGATCCGCCATGTCGCGGCACCCTCGCCGGAGGAATATCTGCGCGGACTGGAATATGCGGTGCGCCACACCGTGCCCAAACCGATCGCGGTCGTGGTCTGCTATCCCTCCAATCCGACGGCACAGACGGCGACGCTGGACTATTACAAAAAGGTCGTCGCCTTCGCGGAAGCGCATGATCTCCTGATCCTGTCGGACCTGGCCTATTCGGAAATCTATTTCGGCGACGAGCCGACCCCGTCCATGCTGCAGGTCGAGGGTGCCAAGGACCGCACGATCGAGTTCACCTCGATGTCCAAGACCTATTCCATGGCCGGCTTCCGGGTCGGCTTTGCCTGCGGTTCCCCCAAACTGGTCAGCGCACTGGCCCGGGTGAAATCCTATCTCGACTACGGCGCCTACACGCCGGTCCAGGTGGCCGCCTGTGCGGCGCTGGACGGTCCGCAGGACTGTGTCGACGAGACCCGCCGCATCTACAAGCACCGCCGCGATGTCCTGGTGGAAAGCTTCGGTCGTGCCGGCTGGGAAATTCCCTCGCCGGAAGCCTCCATGTTCGCCTGGGCGCCGCTGCCGGAAGGCTGCGAGGAAATGGGTTCGCTGGAATTCTCGATCCAGCTGATGAAGGAGGCCGGCGTCGCGGTCGCTCCGGGCATCGGTTTTGGCGAGCATGGCGAGGGCTTTGTCCGTCTCGCCCTGGTGGAGAATGAGCAGCGCATCCGCCAGGCCGCCCGCGGCGTGGCGGATTTCCTGAAATCCCGCCGGCCCGCCCTGCGCGCGGTCTGAGCAAGTCGGCATTCCGGGCCACCATCCCTCCGGCCCAAAGCAAGGCGCCTCCCCGGTTTCCCGGAGAGGCGCTTTTCTTTTCGGCTCTGGATGTCCGCCCTAGAAATAGTGGCGGATCGTGGTCGAGTGCGGCCATTTCGCGCCGGCCTTGGAGCGCAGACGGCGGCGGCGCATGCGGGACTGCATGACATTGCGCGCCTCATCCAGGCTCGGCAGATCGGCGGCCGGCTCGGACTTCAGCTCTTCGCGGTGCGCCACGAAGTCGGCATAGGCTTCCAGTTCCGCGGACAGGCTGGCGGCGACGAGATCGATCATGATCGCGTCATCGACATAGCCCAGCACCGGAGTGTGGTCCGGGATCAGATCTTCCGGGTCGGCGAAATAGGCCAGGGCATCGATCACCGATTTGCGGTCATCGCCTTCCAGCTTCCAGTCCTTGTCTTCCAGCATGCCCAGCATCGGGCCGAGCTGGTCGAGACGCTTGGTGACGAAAGCCGGCGGATTGGATTTGCGGGCCTTCTCCAGCATGTCCGCGACACCGGCCAGAATCCGGCTTTCATCCGCCGCTCCCAGGGATTCGCGCGCCTCGTCGAGACGAGTGCGGAAGAAGTCGAGATCAGCTTCGGACAGCTCGAATTCGACTTTCAGGGTCGGTTGGTTGGTCGTGGTCATTTTGGATCAGGCACCTTCATTGGCCGTTGAACAATGATGACTGTGTCCCACACCCGCCGGTCAGCCGGTAGCGGGAACAGGATCGGGCCGGTCCCGGGGGACAGGCCCCGGACGGGTTCCGGTCTGGTTGTCCGGTAAGAGGAGCTTAACCCTTCGCGCAACTTCCTCTCACGCGCAAGCCTCACGCGCGATAACCTCCGCGCCATGAATGTCGCTTTCAACACCGCTGCGAACAGCATGATTGCCGCTCAGAACCAGGCCCATGAGGCCGGGGCTCAGATGGTGCGTCATGCCGCCCAGGGCCAGGATATCATCCAGCCCGCCGTGGCCATCATCAAGGCCGAGAAGACGCATGCCGCGTCGGCAGCCGTGATGCAGACGGTCAGCGACATGACGGACAGGCTGCTGGACATCAAGGTCTAGCCCTACCGAACGGTCGGTGGATGGCCGGTGGGCGTCATCCCCCAGTCGATGTCTCCATTGGCGTGTTGAAGCGACATGGGGGATGACGATCCCGCCACCGACCCCCTCGCTTTTGACCCCGAATGGGCTTACCTGAAGCCCATGTCTGATAAGATTTCCGTTGATATCGTCGCCGATCTGGTCTGCCCCTGGTGCTGGCTCGGCAAGCGCAATTGGGACCAGGCCGTGGCGCAAGTGCCCGAGGTCAAGGTGGAGACCGTCTGGCGGCCCTACCAGCTGGACCCGACCATTGCCCGCACCGGCCAGCCCTATTCCGATTACATGAAAGCCAAATTCTCCGGCGAGGCGACCGAGCGCTGGAAACAGATGCGCGCCTATCTGGAAGAGGCCGCCCCCGGCGCCGGCATCCAGTTCAATTTCGACGCCATTCCCGTCCGCCCCAACACGCTCAATGCGCACCGTGTGATGAAATGGGCCGGCGGCCAGGGCCAGGCGGATGCCGCCGCAGAGGCGCTGTTCAAGGCCTTTTTCCAGGACAGCCGCGATATCGGCGATCCGGCCGTGCTCACCGAGATCGCCGGTGAAGCCGGGCTCGACACGGCCATTGTCGGCGACCTGCTCGCCTCCGACCGGGACGAGAAAGCCGTTTGGGAGGAAGAGGTTTTCTTCCGCAAGCTCGGCGTTTCCGGCGTTCCGACCTATATTTTCAACGGACGCTTTGCCGTATCGGGCGCCCAGGAACCGGCCGTGCTCGCCGATGCCATCCGCCAGGCCGTCCAGGAACCGGCCGAGGCGGACGACAAGGACGCCTGATCATCTGCCCGTGAAAGGGGACATCATGACTGCAATGCAAGCTGTCGCGCTCTATGCCGGCCTCAACACACTGCTCCTGCTGGGCCTCGCCCTCAATGTGTCCCGCATTCGCCGGCGCGAGAAGATCAGCCTGGGCACGGGCAGTCACACCCTGCTGGAGCGCGCCGTGCGCGCACATGCCAACGGCATCGAGAATGTCGCTCTCGGCCTGGTCTGTCTCTGGCTGCTGGCAACCCTGGGACTGGAGCCGATCTGGGTCCATGTGCTCGGCTTCGCCCTCACCTTCGGACGCGTCTTCTACAGCTATGGCCTGCTGACCAAGCCGGGCCCCAGTTTCGGCCGCATTACCGGCACGGGCCTGACCTGGGCCATGCTGCTGGCCAGCGCACTGCTTCTGATTGCCCGCGCCTTCACCTGAATGATTGCCCCGGTGCGGGCCGCAACGCTATAGCCATGCCATGACCCAAGCCCAATCCGCACCCGATTCCGCCCGCCTGCAAGAGATTGCCGGCGACCTGATCCAGCGCGCCATCAAGGCCGGTGCCGATGCCGCCGAGGCCTCGGTCGGCGAGTCCCGCCAGACCGAGCTGTCGGTGCGCGACGGCAATCTGGAGGATATCGAGCGCTCGGAGAGCCTGGATGCCGGGGTCCGCGTGTTTGTCGGCCAGCGCCAGGCCGGTGTTGCCTTCTCCGACCTGTCAGACCAGGGCCGCCAATTCACCATCGAGCGCGCCGTCGCGATGGCCAAGGCGGCGCCGGAAGATCCCTATGCCGCCCTCGCCGACCCGGCCCGCATGTGCCAGGACCCGCCGGTGCTGAACCTGTTCGAGGCGGTGGAGTGGACCCCGGAAGAACTGGAAGCCAAGGCGATCGCCGTCGAGAAGGCCGCCCGGGCGATCGAAGGCGTGACCATGACGGACACGGCCTTCGCCTCCTACGGCCAGGGCGCCGCCGCCTATGCCACCACGACCGGTTTCAATGCCGGCTGGCGCAAGAGCTATTTCGGCTATGGCGCCAGCGTGATCGCCGGCAAGGACGGCGCCATGGAGCGCGATTATGCCGCCACCGCTGCGCGCCGGACGGCTGATCTGAAATCCATTGACGAGATCGGCACCGAGGCCGGCGAACGCACGGCCCGCCGCGTCGGTCCCCAGAAAATCGCCAGCGGCACCATGCCGGTCATCTTCGACCGCCGCGTCTCGACCGCCTTCCTGAGCGCGCTCAGCGGCGCGATCAGCGGCCCGGCCGTGGCGCGCGGCGTCTCTTTCCTGCGCGACAAGATGGGTGAGAAAGTCTTCGCCGACGGCATCACCATCCTGGACGATCCGCACCGCGACTGGGGCCATGCCTCCTGCCCGTTTGATGGCGAGGGCACGGTCAACCAGGCCCGCGAGATCATTTCCGACGGTCGTCTGACCAGCTGGTTCCTCAACTCCTCCGCCGCCCGGCAGCTGGATCTGGAACCGACCGGCCATGCCCGCCGCAATATGGGCGGACCGCCCGGCGCCGGCCCGACCAATCTGCACCTCGCCGCCGGCACGGTCAGCCGCGACGACCTGATTTCCGGCGCGGGTGAAGGCTTGCTGGTGACGGAAATGTTCGGCCCCTCCCTCAACGCCAATACCGGCGACTGGTCGGTCGGCGTGTCCGGCTACCGGATCACGGGCGGAAAAATCGACCATCCGGTCAGCGAGGTCACCGTGGCCGGAAACCTGATCGATATTTTTGCAAAACTTGTCCCGGCGAGCGATCTGGAGTTTAGAGGCGCCGTTAACGCCCCCAGCGTATGCGTTGACGCGATTTCGGTTGGCGGTCTGTAACCGGACCCCATTGCTGCAGGAAGACTGACATGAGCGATAGCACCACCCATATCAACAACCAGCTCCTCCACCTCGTCATCGGTGGCGAACTGGTCTGTGTTGACCCGAAGAATTGCGAGTTCAAGGACCTCAAGGCGGTCGATTTCGTCGGCGCCTACGGCACCTATGAAGACGCCCGCAAGGCCTGGAAGAATGCGGCCCAGCGCACGGTCGACAACGCCCATATGCGCTATTTCATCATCCACGCACACAAACTGCTCGATCCGTCCGCGGACAAGCACTAGGCCAGTCTCCTGAGTTCGGACACCCCCTCTTCCTCAACCTGGCAGCTGGGCCGTCGGCTGTGGCGCGACGGCCTGTCCCGGCATCGCGGCCTGGTCGGTCTGGCCGTACTCCTGTCGGCGGTGACGGCAGGGGCCGCGGCCTCCTATGTGGGCGTGGTCGGCCATGTGTTCGACACGCTGGAAGGCGGGATGGAAACCTTCTCCTGGGTCGGGCCGCTGGCGATTGTCGCCCTGGCCCTGATCCGCTCGGCCAGCCTCTACCTGCAGACGGTCCAGACCAACCGGCTCGCCCTGACGGTGATGCAGGACCTGCAGAACGCCATGTTCGCCAAACTGGTCCGCGCCGACTTCACCCGGCTGCAGAACGAGGCGGTCGGCTCACTGGTCTCCCGCTTCACCAATGACATCACGCTTCTGCGTGAAACCCTGATCCGCCTGACCAACAATCTCCTGCGGGACATTCTCCAGGTGATCGCCACGATTGGCTGGATGCTGTGGCTGGACTGGATGCTGACCCTGCTCATCCTGGTCGTCTATCCGGTCGCCGCCTGGCCCGTGATCCGCATCGGCCAGCGCCTGCGCAAGACCTCCAACAAGGCCCAGTCGCAAATGGGCGAAGTGACCAGCCAGCTGGAAGAGAGCTTCTCCGGCACGCGCATGATCAAGACCTACGGTCTGGAAGCGTTCGAGACCCGTCGTGCCGGGAAGGCCTTTGCCGACCGGTTCGCCTTCCTCTTCCGCATTGCCGAGAACAAGGCCCGCGTCGATCCGATCCTGGAAGCCGTGGGCGGGCTGGCCCTGTCCATTCTCATCCTGGTCGCCGGCTGGCGCCTGATGGCGGGCGAAAGCTCGATCGGTGACCTGATGGGCGTGCTCACCGGTGTCGCCCTTCTGGCCTCCCCGATCCGCGCCATCGGCACGCTCAACGCGGTCGTGCAGGAAGGCTTTGCGGTCCTGGAACGCGTGTTTGCGGTGCTCGACGAACCGGACACGATCACAGCGGCGCTCGACGCGCCCGATCTCCAGGTGTCTCAGGGTGCGGTCGTCTTCGACCAGGTGGGTTTCGCCTATCCGGACGGCACGGCCGCCCTGAAAACCGTGTCACTGGAAGTGCAGCCGGGCCAGACCGTGGCCCTGGTCGGCCCGTCCGGCTCGGGCAAGTCGACCATCCTCAATCTCCTGCCACGCCTCTACGACCCGCAATCGGGGTCGGTCACGATCGATGGGCAGGATATTCGCAGCGTCTCCATCGCCTCCCTGCGCCGCGCCATGGCCTTGGTCAGCCAGGATGTCACCCTGTTCGATGACACGGTGCGCGCCAATATCGGATTCGGCGATCTGGAGGCCGATGAGGCCGCCATCATCGCGGCGGCCAAGGCAGCCGATGCGCACGACTTCATCATGAAACTGCCCGGTGGCTATGACGCCCCGGTCGGACCGCGCGGCAGCAATTTGTCCGGTGGCCAGCGCCAGCGCCTCTCCATCGCCCGCGCCATTCTCAAGAATGCGCCTGTCCTTCTGCTCGATGAAGCGACCTCCGCCCTCGACACAGAGAGCGAACGCCGGGTGCAAGCTGCCCTGGAACGCCTGTCGGAAGGCCGCACCTGTCTGGTGATCGCCCACCGTCTCTCCACCGTGCGCAATGCCGACTGGATCTATGTGCTCGAAGACGGTCAGGTCCGCGAGCAGGGGCGTCATGATGATCTGGTCGCCGAGGACGGGCTCTATGCCCGGCTCTGCCGCATGCAGTTCGGCGCGGAAGGCTGAGCCATTCTCCCATCCGGCTGGACCCGGGGTCCGAGCTGTCGCAAACTGCCACAACAAGCTCAACAAGACTGGCTCCGGCCGATCCCCAATCCAGATCCGCAGACGATGAATTCGACGACATCCGATTTCGAACTCTTTTTCGAAACCGCCCCCGACCTTCTCTGTATCATGGCGCCCGACATGACATTCCAGCGGGTCAATCAGGCCTGGACGACCACGCTCGGCTGGAACCGCGAGGACCTGGAGGGAAAGCTCTACACGGACTTTCTTCACCCCGATGATGTCAATGAGACCAGGAGCGCGTCTGCAGAACTGGAAGAGGGCCAGAACCGGATCACCGTCACCAATCGATACCGGACCCGGGCCGGCGGTTATGCCACACTGGCCTGGAGTTCAGCCTCCAAGCAATCGGACGGTCGGATCTATGCCATTGCCCGTGACGTAACTCGCGACCGGGTGAATGCCCGCGAGCTTGAGGATATTCTAACCGGCACCAATGCCGGCACCTGGCGTTGGAATGTCGCCACCGGCGAAACCGTCTTCAACGAGCGTTGGGCCGAGATTATCGGCTATTCGCTGGAGGAGATCAGCCCGACCACGATCGACACCTGGATGAGCTTCGCACATCCCGATGACCTGGCGGAAAGCGAGCGCCGTTTGACTGCGCATTTCTCCGGAGACAGCCCCTTCTACGAATGTGAAGCCCGCATGAAACACAAGGACGGGCATTGGGTCTGGGTGCTGGACCTGGGGCGCGTGGCGACCTGGCTGCCGGATGGTTCACCGGAATGGGTCTCGGGCACCCATATTGATATCACGGCCCGAAAAATGGCCGAACAGGCGCTCGAGGAGGCCCGCGAGGCCGCGGATTCCGCCAACCGCGCCAAATCCCAGTTCCTGGCCAATATGAGCCACGAAATCCGGACCCCGATCAATGGCGTACTCGGTATGGCCCATCTGCTCGGTCACACCGCGCTGGATAGCAAACAACGCCAGTATCTCGACATCCTCCAAGTGTCCGGGAAATCCCTGCTCGACATTATCGAGGACGTGCTGGATGTCTCGCGCATCGAAGCCGGATTGCTCAAACTCACCCCTCGCCCCTTCAGGCCCCGCGATCTGTTCGACCGGGCCGTGGGAGCGGTTCAGGGCGCGGCGCAGGCCAAGGGTCTGGCCCTGACCCAAGAGATCGACTTCAACGCCATGCCGGACTGGGTCCTGGGTGATGAAGTCCGGCTGCGCCAGATTGTCGTGAATCTGCTGGGGAATGCCGTGAAGTTCACGCCAGCTGGTGACGTCCGCCTGACCGCGCGCTGGTCAGACAATCGTTTGCGTGTGGATGTCACGGATACCGGCCCCGGTGTTCCGGAAGAAAAACGAGACAGTATCTTCGACCGCTTCAGCCAGGCTTCGGAAGGGATCACGAAACAGGTTGAGGGAAGCGGTCTGGGCCTGGCCATCTGCAAGGACATTGCCGCACTGTCTGGCGGCGATGTCGGACTGGCAGATCCGCAACCGGCCCAGGGGGCTCACTTCTGGATGGACATCGCCCTGCCAGCCTCAACGGAAGCGGGAGACGAAGACGGGTTATCCTTCGCCGGCCGGCCGGCGGATCTGTCGGGCCTGAAGCTTCTGGTCGTCGAGGACAACACGGTCAATCGGCGCGTTTTCACAACCTCACTGGCCGCCGCAGGCGCCTCTGTCAGCGAGGTCGAAGACGGCAAGCAGGCCCTGAAAGCGCTGTCCGCGGGGCGAGAGTTTGATGCCGTGGTCATGGACCTTCACATGCCGGAACTGTCGGGTGTGGACGTTCTGGAGGCCCTGCCGGAAACGCTGGGGGATCTGGCCGACCGCCTGCCCGTCATCATGGTCACCGCGGATGTAACCGCTGATGCACGCACCGCACTCATGGACCGCGGTGCGTACTGCGTCCTGACCAAGCCGATTGATCCGGACGCCTTGTCGAACACGGTGAGAAAAGCCGTCGCCGCCCGCCACGCCGCGACTTGATCTATTCTGCAGCGATCTCCGCTGCGCGGGCATCCGCCGGCAGGGTCACAGAGAATATGGCGCCCGCTCCCGGGGCACTTTCGACCCCGATTTCACCGCCCATCAACTCGGTCAGCTTGTGCGCCAGGGCCAGCCCCAAACCAGTCCCGCCGCATTTGCGCTGCAACACGGCTTCGGCCTGACTGAAGGGCATGAAGGCTTTGGCGATCATGTCCTGGTCCATGCCGATCCCTGTATCGGACACTTCGAACACCAGGGCACGGGACCCATCCGCCTGCTGGCGCGCCAGACAGCGCACCCGCACATCGCCGCGATCGGTGAACTTCACCGCATTGGACAACAGATTGGACAGGATCTGGCGAACCCGCATCGGGTCCCCGTAAGCCGTCATGTCGGCACACGGGTCCACATCAATATGGAATTGCAGCCCTTTCTCGATGGCCTTCATCCGGTAGGGACCGGCCACCGTGCGCACGATCTCGGAAGGATTGAACTCGCCGGTCTCGATCTCGAACCGGCCGGACTCGACATTGGCCAGGTCGAGAATATCGTTCAGGATGTCCAGCAAGGCCTGGCCCGAGGCCTCGATCAGCCCGACCATTTCGCGCTGGGACTCTTCCAGCTCGGTGGCCTGCAACAGGCTGGACATGCCCAGCACACCATTCAGCGGCGTGCGGACTTCATGGCTCATCGTCGCCAGGAATTTCGACTTGGCCCGGCTGGCCTCGGTGGCCTGCTGCCGCGCCTCCACCAAGTCATGGATATCGGTCAGCGCCCCGACAACCCGGGTCGCATCACCGTCCGGCGAGCGGACGGCTTCGCCGCGCAGGCGGAACCAGCGGTGCTGGCCGCCCACAATCCGCAGCCGGACGGTCAGGTCCAAGGGTCGCCCGCTCTTGAAATGCGTGGTGAGAGAGGCGGTGAAGCGGCCCTTGTCGTCATCATGGATGAGCGCCAGGAAATGGCTGGACGGCGCCGTGAAATCGCGCGGCTGATAGCCCAGCAATTCGCGTCCGCGGGGTGAGACATAGATCTGGTCGGTTTCGAGGCACCAGTCGATGATGCCGTCGGACGTCCCCTTCACGGCCAGCGCCGCGCGGTCGCCGGATTCCAGGGCCAGGATCTCGCCGGTCAGGCGGCGGCGGTAATGATTGAACACGCCCAGCAATTCATCGCCGATATTGACCGGCCGGTTGAAGGTCGCGCCGACAATGCCGACGGTCTGGGCGCCGTTGAACAGGGGCAGGCCGACATAAGCTTCCACGCCGGCTTCGGACAGGATGAAATCCTTGGAGAAGCGCGCCGAGAGATTGCTCTCATGGATCGTCGCGCCATTCTCGATCGTCTCGCCGCAGGGCGTGCCGCGAAGGTCATAGCTGTAGTTTTCGGCGACAACGCCATTGGAGGACACACGCAGGGTGCGGATCCGGGAATTGGTGGCGTCGATCCGTCCGATGAAGACGCTGTCAGCGGCAAAAATCTCGGCCGTATGTTTCACGAAAGCCTGGAGAAAGGCCGGACCGCACTCGCGCGACAACAGGAAATTGAGACGGTTCAACCGCTCCTGTGTGACATCGGCTCGAATGGCGAGATCCGGCATATTCCCCTCCAGCGCTCAACCGGTCCGCCCGGTCTTCCAACGTGGTTAACGGGTCTTAATGTGCCGCAAAGCTGTGGACAGAGTCGTCATATCTGATGAATCCCCGCGGATTCACTGCTCATAAAGAATCAGGCGCGCGCTATTCCCGGCGCAGCACGCGCTCGGTCAGGAAGCTGCCCCACCAGCTCGCCATGAAGGAGGCCTGGACGGCCTCGCGGTCGTAGACGGTCTCCACCCAGTCCATGAATCCGATCGGCGTGGTTTCATTGTACTGGCGATAGGTCTCGAAGAAGTGGTCCAGCACGCCGGTCTTGCCGGCTTTCACATGGAGATATTTCAGGGAGAGGTGCCGGATCGCCTCTTCATAGGGAAGGCCCAGCTTGGTCAGGGCATACAAGACCGAGATGATCCCGGCCCGGTCCGCGCCGGACTTGCAATGGATCAGGGCCGGATAGGCGATCTCGTCGAAAATCTTCACTGCCCGCTGCATGCGGTCGACATGGGGGGCCTCACGCGAGCCAAAGGGCATGTCGATCATCACCAGACCCAGACGCTCGCAGGCATCCTTTTCCAGATCGTAATAACAGACGCCCGGCTGGGTGCCGCGAATGTTGAGGATCGTCTTGAACCCCTGTTCCGCCAGCGCTTCAAGGCGCTGCGGCGAGGGCTGGTTCGACCGCCACATGCCGCCGCCGACCTCGTGCATGTTGTGGAATTTCTGGCGCAGGATGCCATGGTCCTTCCACAGGAAATCCTGCCAGGCACGTTCGCGGTCTTTGGGGTCATTCAGATCGTAGGGCATCATCAGGCTTTCTGGTTCGTGGGCGCATTTAGGCTGACCAGCCGTTCAAAGCAACCGCGCCCCATGCTTGACCTTTTTGCCTGTGGAGGCGAGCAAGTCATTCATGTTGAAACGCCTGCTCTCCCGGCCCTGGGCCCAGGAAGTCGTTGCCTTCCTCGTCCTCCTCTATGTCGAGGGGGTCCGCCGCTCGATCCGCTGGGAGGTGCGCAATGGCCATCACGTCCAGAATGTCTGGGACAATCGCCTGCCCCTGATCGGCTGTATCTGGCATGGCCGGGTGCTGATGGCGCTGGAAGCCTGGAACCAGCAATATGACCGCATGGTCGCCCTTGCCTCCCGCTCCCGCGAAGGCGAGATCGGGGCCCGGTTTGCGCGCTGGTACAAGGTCGGCCTGGTGCGCGGCTCCTCGCACAACCCCGCCAAGCCGGAAAAGAACAAGGGTGGCCAGACCGCCTACCGGACCATGCTGCGCCATCTGGAAGGCGGCGGGTGCGGCGCCATCACGCCGGATGGTCCGCGCGGTCCGAACATGCGCGCCGGGTCCGGTGCCGTCCGGCTGGCGCGGGATACCGGTGTGCCGGTCTATCCGGTGACCTGGTCGACCCGCGGCAAGTGGATCCTGAACCGGGCCTGGGACAAGCACTGCCTGCCGCATTTCTTCACCCGCGGCGTCATCATCTGGGGCGAGCCCATCCATGTCGCGCCCGATGCCGGTCCGGAAGAGATCGAAGCGGCGCGGGCACAGCTGGAAGCCGAGCTCAACCGTATCACGCGCGAAGCCGATGAAGCCGTCGGCGCCGAGGTCATCCTGCCGGACGAGAAGCATCGCCCCGGCACCGGCCCGGGGTCGGCCGGAGATGCGGCGTGAGCCTGCCACCGGCTCTGACCTGGTATCGTGGCCTGACCCGCCTGGCCGCGCCCGTCGCGCCTGCCCTGCTCCAAAAACGCGCCCGCAAGGGCAAGGAAGATCCCGACCGCCGTCATGAGCGCCTGGGCCAGCCCGCGCGCGAACGGCCACAGGGCCGTCTGATCTGGCTGCACGGGGCCAGTGTCGGCGAAAGCCTGGTCCTGGCCAGCCTGGTGGATGCGCTGGCCGCGCGGCATGAAGACCTCCACTTCATGGTCACCACCGGAACGGTGACGTCTGCGCGCATGCTCGCCGAACGCCTGCCGGAGCGGGCTTTCCACCAATTCATTCCCGTCGACACGCCCGCTGCCGTGCGCCGCTTCCTGGATCACTGGCGGCCGGACCTGGCCGTGTTTGCCGAAAGCGAGCTCTGGCCGAACCTGATCGTGGAGACCTCACGTCGCGGCACCCCGCTGGCGCTGATCAATGCCCGCATGAATGAGCGCTCGATCCGCTCCTGGCGCCGCCGTCCCGATACGGCCCGCTGGCTGCTTGGCCAATTCGCCTGGATCGGGGCTGCCGACACCCGCACCCGCGACGGGCTGGAAGATCTCACCGGCTATCATGTGACCCTGGCCGGAAACCTGAAACTGGAAGCCCGCCGGGCCGCTCCCGATCCGGACCAACTCGCCCGGTTCCAAGCGGCGCTGGATGGCCGGCCGGTCTGGCTGGCCGCCTCCACCCACCCGGGTGAGGACGAGATCGTGCTGGATGCCCATGCGCGCCTGCTCGAACAATCCCCCGGCGCATTGCTGATCCTCGCCCCACGGCACCCGGAACGGGCCGGCAAGATCGTCCGCCTGATCGAAGCTCGTGGCCTGTCGGTTTGGCAGCGCTCGAAGGACGCGAACGCGCCGGACAACGACTGCCAGGTCTGGCTGACCGACACGCTGGGCGAGATGGGTTTCTGGTTTGCGCTCGCCCCGGCCTCGCTGATCGCCGGCTCGCTGGTGCCGGATATCGGCGGTCACAACCCGGTGGAAGCCAGCCAGGCCGGTTCCAGCGTCATTTCAGGTCCGTTCCGATCCAGTTTTGATGACCTTTATACCGCCTACCAGGCCCATTCTGCCCTCATCGAGGTTGAAAACGAGTCCGGTCTCAGTGCGGCCGTGATGCAGATCTGGTCCGGTCAGGGACCGGATCCGTCCGCATCGCAGGCTGCCCTCGCCGCAGCCTCCGGCGGCGCGATGGCAAAAACGATCACCGCCCTGGAAACCCTGCTGCACAGCGCGGAGGCGACCTCATGAGGGAGCCGGTCTTCTGGCGCACCGATGCTGGCCGGTCTTCCGGCGCGATGGTGCGGGCCCTGCTGAGCCCGCTGGGTCATCTCTATGCCTGGACCGTGGCCCGCCGCATCCGGACTACCGTGCCGGAAAAGGTCGGAATTCCCGTTATTTGCGTCGGCAATCTCACTGTGGGCGGGGTTGGCAAGACGCCGATTGTCCTCACCCTGCTGCAGCGCCTGACCGAGATGGGCCAGAGCCCGGCTGCCCTGTCGCGTGGCTATGGTGGCAAGCTGGCCGGACCGGTCCGCGTCGATCCGGATATCCATACAGCTGCCGAGTGCGGTGACGAACCGCTTCTCCTGACCGGCAAGGCCCCAGCCTGGATCAGCCGTGACCGCCCCGCCGGGGCCAGAGCGGCTGAGGAATCAGGGGCTTCCGTCATCGTCATGGATGATGGCCACCAGAATCCCAGCCTCGGCAAGGACGCCTCCATCATCGTGGTGGACGGCCGCGCCGGCTGGGGTCCGGGCACGCTTTTCCCCGCCGGACCCTTGCGGGAACCGGTCGCGACCGGGCTGGCCCGCGCCGATGCGGTCATCGTGATGATGCCGGACGGGGAAACTCCGCCGGATTACAGGGCTTTGGGTCTGGAGGATCTGGAAATCCCGGTCTTCCATGCCTGGCTCGCTCCGACCGCCCCGCCGCCCGAGGGCAAACTGGTCGCCTTTGCCGGGATCGGCCGGCCGCAGAAATTCTTCGACGCCCTGATCGCCAAAGGCGCGGATCTGGCAGAAGTCGCAGATTTTCCTGACCATCACCCCTGGAGCCCAGGCGATCTGCAGCGCCTGGAAGCGCTGGCCGCCGCCCATGATGCGCGCCTGGTCACCACGGAAAAGGACTGGGTCCGCCTGCCCGCCGAAGCCCGTTCCTCCATCTTGTCCTGGCCTGTCGAAGCCCGTTTCGCCAACCCAGCCGCCCTGGACGGTCTATTGCGGGACATCATGGACGCCGCCCGGGAAGCCCGGTAAATCGCGTTCATGATCGAGGCCCAACGCAATGCATCCTTCCTGACCCGGCTGGGCTGGCGGCTCGAAGCCACGGCCTGGGACGCCTATACCGCCTGGTACAAGGTGAAGGGGATCGACAAGGCCTCCGATGCGGCCGGTGCGCTTCTGCGCAAGCTCGGCCCGATGATGCCGACCCACCAGATTGCCCGGATCAACATGCAGCGCTGTTTCCCCGAAGCCGCCGATGTCGAGATCGACCGACTGCTGGGCGCGATGTGGGAGAATTTCGGCCGGCTTGCCGGCGAGATGCCGCATCTGGGCGTGTTCGCCGGCCCGGAATTCGAGGAACGCGTTGAATTCATTGGCCGCGAACGGCTGGAGCAGGCGCGGGACCAGGGCCAGCCCCTGGTCATCATCGCGATGCACCAGGCCAATTGGGAGATCGCGGCGGCCGCGATCAGCCAGACCGGCCTGCCCTGCCGCATCACCTATCGTCCGGCCAATAATGTCCTGATCGACCAGCGCATTTCGGACATGCGCGAGGGCTATGGCGTGAAGGCGCTGACGGCCAAGGGCGGCGATGGCGCCAAACAGCTCATGCAGGCGCTCAAGGCCGGCGAGAGCGTGGCCCTGATGAACGATCAGAAGATGAATGACGGGGTGGAAGCACCCTTCTTCGGCCATCCGGCGATGACGGCGCCCGGCCCCACGCGCCTCGCCATGCGCCATGGCTGCCCGCTGGTGCCGCTCTCCGTGCGTCGCATGGGCGGGGCCCGTTTCCGGGTCGAGATCCATGACCCGATCGAGCTGTCCACCAATCCGGACAAGTCCGCCGCGATCGTCGAGACCGTGACCCGGATCAATCAATGGGTGGAAAGCGAAATCCGCAAGGCCCCGGAACAATGGTTCTGGGTGCACCGCCGCTGGGCGAAGGACGTCTACAAGGGCTGAAAGTCAGTCCTGAAGGGATGACAGGTCCAGCTCCAGCATCATCGCCGGGTCGACATAGAAGGTGTCATTGATCTTCACGCGCCAGTCCAGGTGCGGTCCCGTGGCGCGGCCACCGGCTCCGATCTCACCGATCAGATCGCCCTGTTCCACCATCTCGCCTTCGCTGACATGCACGGCGCTCATGTGCAGGAACATGCTGACCAGGCCCTGGCCGTGGTCGAGGAAGACCAGACCGCCTTCGTAATACATGTCGTCTTCGGCCAGGATGATACGGCCACTCGCCGGAGCCACGACCGGCGTGCCGGTCTCATTGGCCCAGTCCAGCCCCCAGTGGGGATTGCCTTCATGGCCGTTATTGTAGACGCGGGCCGAGCCATAGACACCCGTCGTGATGCCTTCGGACGGACGGATGAAACCGTCCAGGAAGCCCTGACCGTCCCAGCGCGTGGCCAGCGAGGCCCGCTTCTGCGCGTATTCGCGCTGACGGCGCGGCAGCGTGCTCTCGTCCGGCGTCACGGTGGCCTGGGGCACACCATCGACATGCTGCAGCCGGTATTCGCGCTGTTCGATCGACCAGTCCTCGAAAACATGCCCGGCCTGATCAGGCGCGGTGACGGAGAAGGTCAGCGTTTCGGGGGCATCCCGGACAATACCCAGCACGGCGAACCCGTCAGCATCCGCCGTGGTCGTCAGCTCACCCAGCCGGATTTCCGAACCCGGGGCATAGCGGCAAATCAAAAGCGCGCCTTCACGACGCTCGCCGACACACCCCTCGACCGGCGCAGGTGCCGTCGTTTCGCTGGCCTGGATCAGATCCCCGATCGGGTCCGCCGTTTCACCGACCGATTGCAGGGCGAGAGCGAGGGCCAGCGCGATCATTGGCCCGGACCTGCATTCAGATCGAGCCAGCGCTGCTTGGCGGCCAGAGCATCGCGATAGGCTTCCTGCTCATCCACATTCCAGTAGCGCAGCTCGGCCAGGCCGATCTTGTCGCCCGTCACGGCGCAGGTCACATAGGCCCCGCCCTTGAGGATGATGAAATCGCTATCGCCATACTCGAGTATGGCCTCGCCCTGGAACTCTTTGTCGAAGGTGAAATCACTCATGAGGCCGATCTAGCATGACCCCGGCCAAAGGGGGAGGCCCTGCCTGATCAAATCCCGGTCAGAACAGGGTGCCCTGTCCGGCGGGCGGGGATTTCGGTTTGGCCCTGGGCTTCGGCTTGGGCTTCGACTTGACTGCCGGGCTTGCGGCGGCCGGGGCCGGGCCCGTCTCTGACGGCGTGCCGTCGATCACGGCCTGGCGGCGGGCATCGGCAAATTCCAGTTCGACCGCGCTGCCCGCAGCCAATCCGCTGCCGGCCCGGACAATCGCCCCGTCACTGTCACGCACGACAGCAAATCCGCGCTCCAGGATCTTGGAATAATTGAAGCTCTCGATCCGCCCGGCCAGCGTATCCAACCAGCGGCGCTGATCGCGCATGGAGCGTTGCAGGGCCGGCACCAGCCGGGACGAGCGATCCGCCACCCGTTCCCGGCGCTGACGGATATCCCGGCGCAGGGCTTCCGGCTTCAGGCCCGCTTGCAGGACGAGCAGCCGGGCACGCTTTTCGGCGGCATTGTTCAACAGGGCGGAATCCAGCTTGTCCGCAATCATGTCGAAGCGCTGGCGTTTCAGGTCCAGCAGGGCCTGCGGCTTCGGCATGGCCCGGACCACACCGCGCAGCTCGGTCCTTCGGCGTTCGATATGGCGCGACAGGCCGGACACCAGGCGCGCAGCCAGCGCATCAATGTCGCCCTTGAGCTCGGCCCGGACCGGCACCGCCATTTCCGCCGCGCCGGTCGGCGTCGGGGCCCGGCGATCCGAAACAAAGTCAATCAGCGTGGTATCGGTTTCATGGCCCACGGCGGAGATCAGCGGGATATCGCTGTCAGCGGCGGCCCGGACGACGATCTCCTCGTTGAAGCCCCACAAATCCTCGATGGAGCCGCCACCGCGCGCCACGATCAGCACATCCGGCCGCGGCACCGGCCCGTCCGGCGACAGGGCGTTGAACCCGCGGATGGCCTCGGCGATCTGCTCAGCGGCCTTCTCGCCCTGGACGAGGACCGGCCAGAGCAGGACATGGCGCGGGAAGCGGTCCTGCAGGCGATGCAGGATGTCGCGGATGACGGCCCCGGTCGGCGAGGTCACCACACCAATGGTTTTCGGCAGGAAGGGGATGGATTTCTTGCGGGCCGGATCAAACAGGCCCTCGGCCGCGAACTGGCGCTTGCGCTCTTCCAGCAGCGCCATCAGCGCGCCGGCGCCGGCCGGTTCCATGCTCTCGACGATCAACTGGTATTGCGACCGACCCGGATAGGTGGAGAGCTTGCCCTCGATGATGACTTCCAGCCCTTCTTCCGGGCGGAAGCGGAACCGCGCGGCCGTGCCCTTCCAGGCAATCGAGGCAATGACGGCCCGCTCATCCTTAATGTCGAAATAGACATGGCCGGACTTGGCCACCACGACCCGTCCCAGCTCCCCGCGGACCCGGACATGCCCGAAGGCGTCTTCCACCGTCCGCTTGAGCGATCCGGCCAGTTCGGAGACGGAGAATTCGTGGAGGTTTCCGGCGGGCTGTTCCATACCGTCTCTGGTAGGATGCTTCCCGCCTCTCCGCAACGGCCCGGCAGACTCGCGATTGGTGCAGGATTGGGTTAGGCAGGGCTGACGAACTCAAGAGGGTGACATGAAGGTACTCGTTGTCGGGTCTGGCGGGCGCGAACACGCGCTGGTGTGGAAGATTTCGCAAAGCCCGCTTCTGACGGCGCTGCATGCCGCTCCGGGAAGCCCCGCCATCAGCGAGCTGGCGACCTGTCACGACCTTTCGGTCGCCGATCTGGAAGGCCTGGTCGAGCTCGCCAAGCGCGAATCAATCGACCTCGTCTTGGTCGGTCCGGAAAACCCGCTGTGCGATGGTCTGGCCGACCGGCTGCGCCAGATCGGCATCGCGACTTTCGGTCCGTCGAAAGGGGCGGCCCGGCTGGAGGCGTCCAAGGCCTTTGCCAAGGATTTCTACGCCCGGCACCACGTGCCCAGCGCCCGCTATGGCACTTTCTCCGATGCCGCCGAGGCCAAGGCCTTCCTCGACCAGTTCGAGCCGCCCTATGTGCTCAAGGCCGATGGCCTGGCCGCCGGCAAGGGTGTGGTCATCCTGTCGGACCGTGCCGAAGCGGAAGCGGAGATCGACGCCTTCCTGTCCGGCAAGTTCGGCGAAGCCTCGAAAACCCTCGTCATCGAGGAATTCATGCATGGCGAGGAAGTGTCGATCTTTGCCCTGTGTGACGGCAAGGACGTGCTGTTCTGCGGCGCGGCCCAGGATCACAAGCGTGTCGGTGAAGGCGATACCGGTCTGAACACGGGCGGCATGGGTGCCTATTCCCCCGCCCCGATCGCGACGCCCGCCCTGATCGAAACCGCGATGAAGACGATCATCGAACCGGTCGCCAAGGGTCTGGCCGCCGAGGGCCACCCTTTCCAGGGCGTGCTGTTCGCCGGCCTGATGGTCGACAAGAATGGGCCCCGCACGGTCGAGTTCAACATCCGTTTCGGCGATCCGGAATGCCAGGTCCTCATGTTCCGCATTGCCGATGACATCCTGCCCTACCTTCGCGCCACGGCCGAGGGGACGCTGGGCGAGATGGAGCCGCTGCAGTGGACGCCGGAACCGGCCATCACGGTCGTCATGGCCGCGAACGGCTATCCGGGCGATTACAAGAAGGGCACGCTGATCGAGGGGGTCGACGCGGCCAACAAGATGGAAGGCGTGCAGGTCTTCGAGGCCGGCACCTCCCGCGACAGCCAGGGCCGCCGGACTGCTGCCGGTGGCCGCGTGCTCAATGTCACCGCCTCCGGCGAAAGCCTCCACTATGCCGTCGACCGGGCCTATGCCGCCGTCGACCAGATCAATTGGCCGGACGGATTCTGCCGCCGCGACATCGCCTGGCGGGCGCTCAAGACGCATTAGGCTGTGAGCCTGTCCGGACGCTGTAGCGACCGGGAAGATGGGTGATCTGGGATGAGGCGCGCCGAAGCCTTGCGAGCGTCCCTGCGGGGGCGCAGGGTGAATGGTGTGTGTCCCTGTTTTTTCCTCCGATGAGGATGCGGCTCATTCGGTCGGCCCTGGACCTTCGTCCGGGGAAAGTGCGTGTGTGTGGGGCATGGGGTCATCTGGGTTTCTTCCCCATTTCATGGGGAAGTGGCCGAGCGGAGCGAGGTCGAAGGGGCGGCGCGTCAGCGCCGATTTCCGCCTCCGCTTCGCTCCGCCGGCCCATCCGTCCCTGTGGGACACCTCCCCATGGAATGGGGAGGAAAGACGTTCAGCGCCACGGCGTTTCCGCCTGGCGGTATGAGAGGTGTGCGGGAGACCTGACGGGTCGGATTTAGCTATGAGTGTGAGTGACCTGACCGGTCTCCCGCACGCGGAGATTTGATCGTCTTCCCTTGCGGGCGACGCACCGAAACCGCCTGGGTGCCAGCACGGTCGTGACCTTGTGCCGTGTGGCCCGGGCGATGGCCCTGCCGGAGCTCAGGCTGTCACCCCCTCGCGCGGACAGGCTCCGCACACTTCCGGGCACAAGGGACTGAGCTCGCGCCTCTCTTCCCGGAAGTCACAGGAAGTGTCCCACAGGTTATGTGGGTGGGGATAAGTTGGGCGCGCTGCGAGGGACATGTCCCTCTGTTTTCCGAATTCCGGGGCGCCGGATGGGCTCGGCGCGGACGAGAAAGCGCGGCTGGGCTATTTCACGGAGACCGGCTTCCCCATGGGCGCGGACGCAAGGCTCGCTGGACGGGAAACCAAATCCGGCCGACGATTGCGTCCAAGACCACGCGGCCGACCGAGGTCGGGAGCGGGATAAATGGTGTGTGTCCCCGTTTTTTTTAGACAGCCAGGAGATGGGGTACAACTTTCAACAACGACGAAGGTCTACTCCCCACCGAAATCAACGGAAATCGAGTGACTTACACCGAGCACCGCGTTGATGCTCGCGCTTTTGAACAGGAAGGCGGTGGAACTCACCGCATTGTCGTGGGCGAGACGACGACGGGTCGACACTACTTCTATACAACCACTCACTACGGTACAGATGGGACCGCGCGGCGGGCGTTTTGGAGGGTCAGATGAGTACTCACGTTGACTACGGTGATTTGGAGACGGAATTCCTTGATCCGGCTCTGAACCCGGATATCCGCATTGTGCATCTGGACTTCCGCGATGGAGCAAGTGTGGAAAAGGTTATGGTCGCCCTGGCGGCTGAGTTCCCGACGGATGAATATCCAAAGCTGACCTTTCGCGATACGCCATTGTTTCGAGATATTGTCTCCGAGTGGATGCTTGAGAACTGGGACAACATGCTCCATGTGGAGCTCTTGTTTCGAGAGCAAGATTGCCGTGACCAGATTGAGCTGCTCCACGACGTCGCCGCTGCGTTTACCCACTCAGTCGAAAGCGCTCAATTCGAGCGCATGCGTCTGGAGCAATATGGCGGCGTAGCGCATGCCCATGGTCGGTTCGTGCTGCGTATGTTTGTGTTTGAATAGGTGCAGATATTTATTGGAGACAGGGAAATAGACGGTGACAGGCACCAATTAGTGCTTTGAAAACAGGACAGTTTCTCCTGGAGCCCGGTGGCGATGGCCGGGATCAGCGCCGGCTTGGCGGGCGAACCCACCTGCAGCGAGTCGCGGTTGATGACGGCCAGGCCCGCACGGTGAATTATCGCACCGGCGCGTAGGGTCGGCTCATCAGCCGGGTGCAGGGCAATGGCCTGCCGGGAACGGACAATAAGCGTCACTACAAGGTCCCCGTCGAGGCCCCTGCCGGGGCCTTCTGCGCCTGAAATCAATCCCCCGGATCGATTTCCCGGCTGACGCCGACCGGCTCCGACGGGCACCGTTTCGGTGGCCAGAAGATGGGTTATGTGTCGAACAATTCCTCGACCGATATTGACGACGTGTGGCAACCGGGGACACGTACCTTTTTTAGTCATGGGTTACTGTAGGTAGAAATTTGTGACAGGATGGCCTCAACCGAACATCGCAATAGTTAAGGATATTGTTGCGCTGATGGAGAGGTTGTCATGGTGTCGTCTGACGTTAGAGCGGCGTCGGGAGCATTGGCTTCGCTGGAAGCGTGGGGAAACGCTGGCGGAGATTGGCGCGGTGCTCGGCGGCTCGACGCCGAACGTGTTCCAGATACTGAAGGCCGCCGGCGGGATCGCGCCGCGCGAA
The DNA here is from genome assembly GCF_005871165.1 of Maricaulis alexandrii. Classification (GTDB taxonomy): domain Bacteria; phylum Pseudomonadota; class Alphaproteobacteria; order Caulobacterales; family Maricaulaceae; genus Maricaulis; species Maricaulis alexandrii. The sequence continues at coordinate 185,619 of NZ_SWKP01000007.1, forward strand.
CGCCGGGTGCGGCCGGGCAGTCTTGACCTTGACGAGCGGGAGGAGATTTCACGCGAACTGGCCGCGGGGCTGTCGTTGCGGGCGATTGGCCGCCGGTTGGGACGCGCGCCGTCCACGGTGAGCCGCGAGGTCGATCATGACGGGGGACGTCAGGCCTACCGGGCGCTGGCAGCCCAGGCCGGGGCGGTCCGCGGTGTGCCCGCCGGCCCAAGGCCTGCTTGCCGGCCTTGGGTCCGGAGCTGCGCGATCAGGTGGCAGCCCGACTTGAGCAGAAGTGGTCGCCGCAGCAGATTGCTGGCTGGCTGAAGCGCGCCTACCAGTCTTCGGAGGCCATACGAGTGTCCCACGAGACGATCTACAAAAGCCTGTTCATTCAAGCCCGCGGTGTCCTGCGGCGCGAAAACCGGGGACACGTACCGATTTAATCATCCGGCGGCTTTCCGCTCCGCCGTTTCGGGCGTCCGGATTGGCCCGGTCTGAGTCGGCGGCCTGATTTGGTTTCCAGCGCATCGATCCAGGCGTCCGATCCCAGCGGGTATCCCGACTGTGCGAAATCGCCCAGCAGGGCCTCCTGCCTCGCGCTTGTGCCCTCGGCCAGATAGCGCGGCCAGTCGGCGATCCCGAAAAACAGGGACACACACCAATTTCCCTCGCCGCCTTACGCCCACACATCGCAATTTTCTCGGAAGCCCCCAATCTGCGGGTATGCTGCCGCAACATCGCTTGGCGCGCACTGAAAACACACTAGCGTTCAAGCGCGTTAGCCGTCACGGCCATTTGACTTCCCGGTAGGCATGATCAAGCTTCCCTCCACGTATTTTCTGGGGAGAGAGACGTCATGCTCAAATCTGCCATTTCCGCCCTGGCCCTGATGGCCGCCACGGGCCTGGCCCAGGCTCAGGATGCCGCCGACGAGGCGCCGCTGACCGTCATCCATGCTGGCTGGCTGCTGGCGGTTCCGGGTGAAGCGCCGCTTGAGGACCAGTCCATCCTGGTGCGTGGCGAGCGTATCGAAAGCGTGGAAGCCGGCTTTGTCAGCCCGGACGGCGCGACCATTGTCGACCTGTCCGATGATTATGTGATGCCCGGCTTCATCGACAGCCATGTCCACCTGCAATCGGAACTCGGACCGGGCCGGCGCTTCAACGCCTTTACCCATTCCGCCTCCGATCTCGCCTTTGACGGCGCCGCCAATGCCCGCACCACACTGCTGGCCGGCTTCACCACCGTGCAGGATGTCGGCGGCAATTTCGAGGCCAGTCTGGCCCTGCGCGACGCGATCGATGATGGCGATGTGGCCGGTCCGCGCCTGCGCGTCGCCGGCAGTGCCGTGACTCCGACGGGTGGGCATGCCGACGTCAACGGGTTCTCGCTCGACGTGCTGCACATGTTCGCCTCGGAAACCGCCTGCAACGGTCCGGCCCAGTGCCGCGAAGCCGTGCGCACCCTGATCCGCGGCGGCGCCGATGTGATCAAGATCACCGCAACGGGCGGCGTCCTGTCCGACACGGCTGCCGGTGTGGAACAGCAATTCTTTGATGACGAGCTGGAGTCCATTGTCGAAGCCGCGCACATGATGGGCCGCCGCGTCACCGCGCACGCCCACGGCGTGACGGGTATCAACTCCTTCCTGGAAGCCGGTGGCGACTCCATCGAGCACGGCACCTATCTGGACCGCGACTCCATCCGTCTGATGCGCCGCAATGGCGCCTACCTCGTCCCGACCGTCCTGGCCGGTGTCACGGTGGCGGAACTGGCCGAGACGGCCGACTTCATGACGGACAATCAGCGGGCCAAGTCCCGCGAGGTCGGCCCGCTCATGCTGGAAATGGCCCGCCGCGCCCATGAGGGCGGTGTCACGATTGCCTTCGGCACCGATAGCGGCGTCTCGCAGCACGGGCTGAATGCCCGCGAATTCGAGCTCCTCGTCGAGGCCGGCCTGACCCCGATGGAAGCCATTGTGACCGCGACGATCAATGCCTCCCGCCACGTCCAGATGGAGGATGTCATCGGCACGATCGAAGCTGGCAAGTTCGCCGACATCGTCGCCGTTGACGGGGATCCGCTGGCGAATATTTCCGAGCTTCGCGACATTGATTTCGTGATGAAGGGCGGCGAGGTTTATCTGAGCGAATGAGCGAGATTGACGACCAGTTCTCCGGCACCAAACAGGTTGCCGATGCCCTCGCCTTCGATGAAGGCGCCCTTGCCGCCTGGATGACGGAGCATGTGGACGGCTATGCCGGTCCGCTCAGTGTCTCCCAGTTCAAGGGCGGGCAGTCCAATCCGACCTACAAGCTGACCACGCCCGAAAAGGGCTATGTCCTGCGGCGCAAGCCGCCGGGCAAACTCCTGCCCTCGGCCCATGCCGTGGACCGCGAGTTCGAGGTGATGAGCAAGCTGGGGGCGGCCGGTTTCCCGGCGCCCGCCATGCAGGGTCTGTGCATGGACCGGGAGGTCATCGGGACGGAATTTTACGTCATGGATTTCGTGGAAGGCCGGATTTTCTGGGATCCACTCCTGCCCGATCTCGACAAGGCGGACCGCGCCCCGATCTATGACGCGGCGAATGCGACACTGGCCCATCTCCATTCGATCGACCATGTCGCCGCCGGGCTCGGCGAATATGGCAAGCCGGGCGACTATTTCCAGCGCCAGATCGGCCGCTGGTCGAAACAGTATCGCGCCGCCGAGACCCGCACGATCCCGGCGATGGACAAGCTGATCGACTGGCTGCCCCAGGCCGCGCCGGAACAGGAACGCACCAGTGTCGTTCACGGGGATTACCGCCTGGACAACATGATCTTCCATCCGACCGAGCCGCGCGTCATTGCCGTGCTCGACTGGGAGCTCTCCACGCTCGGCGACCCGCTGGCCGATTTCACCTATCAATTGATGGGCTGGGTCATGCCGCAGGAAATCCGCAATGGCTTCCTGGGGATCGATATCGAGGCCCTGGGCATTCCCTCGATCGAACAGTATACGCAGGCCTATTGCGAACGCACCGGCCGTGACGGCATTCCCGCGCTGGATTTCTACTTCGCCTACAACATCTTCCGCCTCGCCTCGATCCTGCAGGGCGTCTATGCGCGCTCCCTGCAAGGCAATGCATCCAACTCCCGCGCCAAGGAAATGGGCGATGCCGTCGAGCCCCTGGCCGAAGCCGCTTGGGGTTTCGCAAAGAATGCAGGGGCTTGATCAGCGAGAGAGCCATTGATCACGCGTCCGCGTCCTGATCCGGTGCGGACGCAGGATTTCAGACCTGCATGATCGCGTGGCAGCAAGGTGCAGGGTTCAGGCGCCCGACCTGTCCTGGTTCTCGGACGCGTCAGCCTTTTGCTTTTTCTCGGCCCAGCTGGCCCACACGACCACGATGACGGCGAGCGCAGTGAACACGCCGAGCGGCCAGATCGTAACATCCATCAGCTAGTCCTCCACCTTGCCATAGTGCCCGAGATGCCTTGCAATATAGGCGTTAAGCACCAGGAGAACAATTCCGAACCCCAAGCTCCAAGGGTTCACCTGGTCACCCGAGGCGAAAACCGACACCCCGATTGCGCCCAGCCCGGCCGCGCGTGTCGACTGTTCCCAACTTTGCCAGACGACGCGATTGGGACTGAACGCCAAACGCAAGCGAAGCAGGCTCTGCCAGAAGGTCATGACACGCTTTTTGACGGCTTCCCACATACACAACTTATAGATGTTCTTGCTGTGTTCCGCAAGCGGGTCAGAACCGGTATCAGCCCACGACATGACCCAGCCAGGGCGCCATGAGGGCCAGGCCGACGACGAGTTCGAAACCGACCGAGAAGAGATTATAGCCGGTCCGGGTCTGGTGCTGGCCGTGGTCCAGGATAATGGAGGTCGTGCGGCCGATCGCCATGCCGAGCCAGGCCGCGCCGGCCGCAAAGCCGGTGGCCACGACACTGGCCATGCCTGCCTGGGCCTGCATCGCGATGGCCAGCAGGACCGCACCGTGCAGCAGCAGGAGCCCGCCGCCATAAGTCGCCCGGAACTCGGCCCAGCCACCCGGCTTGTCAGCCGGTTTCAGACGGACGACTTTGGCGCCCCAGGACGGGCTGATGAGACTGCCCAGGCCGAGACCGCCGCCAATAACGGCCGCGACACCACTGATAATCACCGTAACGGACATGGTTTTCCCCTGTATGTTCGCCTCCAAGAGATAGGCGTTTTTCCTGCGAGACAAGCATGCCCCTGATCCTGCTCGCCACTTTCGTCACGGCCTTCATCTCCGGCGTGTTCGGCATGGCGGGCGGTTTGATCCTGATGGGCGTGCTGGCGCTGCTCCTGCCGGTCGCCTCGGCCATGGTGGTGCACGGTGTGGTGCAGAGCGTCTCCAATGGCTGGCGCGCCATCCTGCACTACAAATGGATCGACTGGCGCATACTGGGCATCTATCTGCTCGGCTCCGCCAGCGCGGCGCTCCTGCTGGTCTTCATCGCCTTCGAACTCGACAAGGCCTGGCTCTTCATTGTGCTGGGACTGGTGCCCGGGGCGATCTGGCTGCCCAAGACGCTGATCCATTTCGATGCCGCCCGCCCGGTGCACGCCGTGATCTGCGGCTTCATCGTCACCGGGCTCAATACAGTGGCGGGTGTCTCCGGTCCGCTGCTGGACGTCTTCTTCGCCGACACGGAGCGCGACCGGCGCTGCATCGTGGCGACCAAGGCTGCCACCCAGGTTGTCTCCCATGCGGTCAAGATCGGCTATTACATCCTGCCGGCCCTGGCGGCGAATGCCCTGCCGAATGCGCAATGGCTGCTGGTTGCCGCCCCGCTGGCGATTGCCGGCACCACGCTGGGAGCCCGCTTCCTGGCCATGATGAGTGATATCCAGTTCCGGCAGTGGACGAAGTGGATCGTCAGCGTGATCGGCCTTGTCTATATCGGTCGCGGCCTGGTCCTGTTGATGGGATGATGGACATGCAGATTTCCCCCGCCCTGCTCGAGAACGCGCATGTCCGCCTGGATCCCCTGACAGAGGATCACCGGGAAGCCCTGCGCCCCCTGGCCCAGGAGGCCGAGCTCTGGGCGCTTACCTCCCTGCGCGGCGATGGTGAGCATTTCGACGACTGGTTCGACCTCATGCTGGCCGGCACGCGGGCCGGGTCGCAGATTTCGCATCTCGTCACGAACAAGGCGATCGGTGCGCCCGCCGGACACACGGCCTTCCTGTCCATCGTACCGGACCATGCCCGGCTGGAAATTGGCTGGACCTGGTATGGCGCTCAGGCACGCGGCACGACAGTCAATCCGGCCTGCAAGCACCTGCTGATGGAACGCGCCTTCGCCTGCGGCGCGGAACGGGTCGAGCTGAAGACGCACCACAGGAATCTGCGTTCCCAGGCCGCCATGACCAAGATGGGGGCCACCCGAGAGGGCACGCTGCGCCGGCATCTCAAATGCTGGACCGGCGAATGGCGGGATACGGTCTGGTTTTCTGTGTTGAAGGAAGAATGGCCCGGCGTCAGTGCCGGCCTGAAGGCGCGGTTGGGCGCCTAGCCCTGACAGGTCAGGGGCGTGCCCAGAATACGGCCTTCGCTGATCTCCAGCTCCAGCGCGTCTCCGGTCGAATACACCAGCAGGTCGGCGGCAACGCCCGGCATCAGGATGGTGCGGCGCGCCGAAGCGGAGCCCGCGGTCGAGGTCCGGATGAAGATGGCGGCGCTCGGTGCGGTGGATTGCGGACGCGGGCGCACAATGGAACCGGGGCGATGCAGGGTGGTGACCGGCATGGCGGTTTCCAGCATCAGGCCTTCGCCGATGGCCGAGATCCGGCCCTGCTCGATGAAGATGTCCTGATGGTCCCAGCTGCCCGAAGCATCGACAATGGTGACGTCCTGCAGAAGGAGCGGTGCATCGGCACACACCGCCGTGTTCGCAAGCGCTGCCGAACCGGCCGTGAGGGCCAGAACAATCCCGGTCGCGAATTTGATCAGTGCACGCATTTCGCGGACGCTCCAGAGCTTCTGGCTCCTATTCGTCCGGGTCCCGATTCAACTCAAGACAAGGTTTTATGACAGCTTCCGTCATACGGAATTTGCCGAAATTCCGTCACGGCTTGGGTGGCAGCGAGCGCACGAAAGCCAGGCTTGTGGACACCCAGTCTGACAGCCCGTCCTCGTCCAGGTCTTCCGGCCCATCCAGAGTGACCCAGCCGGTCATCACACGACCGGTGACATCCATCTCCCGGGCCCCCGGTTTGGCGAGATTTTCCGCATAGGCCTCCGGCCCGACACGGACGTGCATCTCACCCCGGACCAGTCCGCAACTCATATGCCCGCCGATCAGGAAGGCGATGCCGCCGAACATGCGCTTGCGGACCGGGTCGACGCCCTGTTGTCTCAGCTCGGCCTCCAGCCGGTCCGCCAGATCGGGATCAAACGCCATCGCTCTTGGCCTTGCGCCTCGCCTTGAAGAAGGACCGCAGCACATCCGCGCTCTCCTGAGCGAGAATGCCGGAGGTCACCTCGGGACGCCAGTGGCAGGTCGGCTGTTCGAAGAAACGCGGGCCGTGATCAATCGCCCCGCCCTTCTCGTCCGGTGCGCCATAGATCACCCGTCCGATCCGGGCATGGCTGATGGCCCCGGCGCACATGGCGCAGGGCTCCAGCGTGACGTAGAGTTCCAGTCCTGTGAGCCGGTAATTGCCCCGTTTTTCCGCACCACGGCGCAGGGCCAATATCTCCGCATGGGCGGTTGGATCATGACCGGCAATCGGGGCATTATGTGCTTCAGCGACGATCTCATCCGTGACCGGATCAACCAGGATGGCACCAATCGGCGCTTCGCCCGCCTCAGCTGCTGCATGCGCAAGGCGTAGCGCTTGTTCCATAAAACGTGTATCGCGCAGGTCCGTCATCTGCGGCGGGTTAGAGCGACCGAGTGAAAGGGTCAAGCGTGAGCGAGAACGAAACCAGCGAACGCATCGCCAAATACCTGGCACGCGCCGGCGTCGCCTCGCGTCGTGAGGTCGAGCGCATGATCGAGGGCGGCCGTGTCCGGGTGAACGGAAAACTGCTCGACACGCCGGCCTTCAAGGTATCGGCGAGCGACAAGATCGAGGTCGATGGCAAGCTGGTTGAACCGCCGGCGGCGACCCGACTATGGCGCTATCACAAGCCGGCCGGACTGGTGACCACCCATGCCGACCCGGAAGGCCGCGAGACCGTGTTCGACGCCATTCCCGACGATATCGGCCGCGTCATCTCGATCGGCCGCCTCGACCTGACCTCCGAAGGCCTGCTTCTGCTGACCAATGACGGCGCCCTCGCCCGCGCCCTGGAATTGCCGTCCACCGGCTGGATGCGCCGCTATCGCGCTCGTGCCTTCGGCACGGTCGACCAGACGGCCGTCAACAAGCTGAAGGCCGGTGTCACCGTCGAGGGGATCAAGTACGGCCCGATGGATGTCGAGATCGAACGCGAGACCGGCTCCAATATCTGGCTCAATATCGGCATTCGCGAAGGCAAGAACCGCGAAGTCCGCAAGGCGCTGGACAGTGTCGGCCTGAAGGTGAACCGGCTGATCCGGACCGCCTATGGCCCCTTCCAGCTGGGCGATCTGGGCCGGGGCGAGATCAAGCCCGTGCCGGGCCGCGTGCTCAAGGACCAGTGCGGCCATCTCGTCGAGATTGCCAGCACGACCGGTGAAGCCGTGGCCAAGCCTCGCCCTCAACGGCCCGGCCGCAAGCCCGTGAAACGCAAGATGGGCGGTGCCGGTCAGCCCGGTCTGCCGAAACAGGAGGACAGCCTGGACGGGGCCAAGCCGATGAAACGCTCCCGTGGCCGGCCCTCGCCGAACCGTGGACGCCCCTCCGCTGATGCCCCCCGCACCGGCGGCCCGTCCCGCGGCCCCGGCAAGCCGCGCGGGAGACGCTGATCCATGCGTGTCGTCGGCGGAAAGTTCCGCAATCGGGCCCTGGTGGCCCCGAAAGGCCGGTCAACCCGTCCGACCTCGGACCGGGCCCGTGAGAACATGTTCAATGTGATCGAACATGCCGACTGGTGCCCGCCGGTCGAAGGGGCCCGCGTCATCGATTTGTATGCCGGGTCCGGCGCGCTGGGTATCGAAGCCGTCTCTCGTGGTGCGGCCTTCTGCCTCTTCGTGGAAATGGCCGCCGAGGCGCGCGGGGCCATCCGCACCAATGTCGACACGCTGCAGCTGTTCGGAAACACGCGGATCCACCGCCGCGACGCGACGGCTCTGGGCGAGAAACCCTCCAATCTGGGCGCGCCCTTCAACCTGGTCTTCCTCGACCCGCCCTATGGCCATGCTCTCGGGCCGAAGACGCTGAGCAAGCTCATCGAGGGCAATTGGGTCAGCGAGGATGCCGTCGCCGTGCTCGAGGTCGGGGCGGAGGAAGAACCGGAGACGCCGGGCTGGGAGGCCCGGGTGGTGAAGGAATACGGCGCGGCAAAGGTGTTGTTTCTGGAACGGGCATCCGCAGGCTAGACTGGCGGCATGGAATCGCCCGCCCTGCTGGTCATCGCCATCGCCGTAATCGGCTACGGCCTCTATTCGCGCGTCTTTGCGCGCTGGAGCCTTACCGCGCCGATGATTTTCACCGCACTCGGTCTGGTCATGAGCGGTGCGGTGAGCGGACTGCTGGGTTTCGAGATCACGTCTCACCAGATCAAGCTGCTGGCCGAGATCACACTCATCCTCGTGCTCTTCTCTGACGCCGCGGGCGTCGATATCCGGTTATTGCGGGCCGACGAATCCATCCCGGCCCGGATGCTGATCCTCGGCTTGCCGCTGGCCATGGTGCTGGGCACGATTACGGCCTGGATCCTGCTACCCGATCTTGGCCTGCTTCAGTGTGCCCTGCTGGCAGTGGTTCTGGCCCCCACCGATGCCGCGCTCTCGCGCTCCGTGATCGTCAACGAAACGGTCCCCCTGCGCATCCGGCAGACCATCAATGCGGAGAGTGGGCTGAATGACGGCCTGGCACTGCCCGCGGTCTTTATCCTCATCGCGCTGGCATCTCCGGGCGATCAGGGCCCCGAAGGGATTGCCTGGGCCGGCTTCATCGCCCAGCAGATCGTGCTGGGTACGGCGGCTGGAGTGATCTTCGGCTGGCTGGTCGGGCAAGCACTGGAGCGGTCGGACCGCAAGAAGGCGATCAGCCCGGAATTCGAACGGATCAGCGCCGTCGCGCTCGCAATTGGCGCTTATGTCGCCGCTCTCGTCGTGGGCGGAAACGGCTTCATCGCGGCCTTCACAGCGGGAGGCGCACTTGGGGTGGTTGCCCGCCGGGCCCGCGGCGAGATGCAACGCTTCGGAGAGACGGAGGGCCAGCTTTTGGCCCTTTTGACCTTCCTCGCCTTCGGAGCGGTCATGCTGCCGGATGCCCTTCAGAACTGGAGCTGGAACGGGGCCGGCTTTGCCTTTGCGAGCCTTTTCATCATTCGCCCCGTCGCGATTGCCGTGAGTTTGATCGGCAGCGGCCTGACCTGGCCCACCCGCCTGTTCCTCGGCTGGTTTGGTCCGCGCGGGCTGGCGTCCATCGTGTTTGTCCTCCTGATCGACCTGCAATTGGGCCATGCCTTTGCCGCGCCATTGATCGCGATCGCCAGCCTGACGATCGGGACGTCCATCATACTGCACGGACTCAGCGCCGGACCGCTTGGGCAGACCTATGCCAACTGGTTGAGCCAGCGTGGCGATCGCGCGGCCCTGAAGGAATTCACCAAGGCCGAAGCGGGGAGCGATCTGCGGCGGTCGAGGCATTAAAGCGCTCATGGGCGGCACGCGGACGTCGGGCTCCAGCGCCGGCCCCAAGGCCGCCTCGCCTTGCAATATGGCTGTCACACACTAGCTCCAAGAGGATAGAAGCAATCCGAGGGGAGCCCGACATGCGCGTGGCCGACCTGGTTCTCGACATCCTTGCTGCACACGGCGTGGAGCAAGTTTACGGCGTCCCGGGAGACGCCATCAACGACTTCACCTTTGCGCTGCAGAAGCGCGACGACATGGAATTCGTCATGGTGCGCCATGAGGAGGCTGGTGCCTTCATGGCCTCTGCCCAGGCGAAGCTGACCGGACGGATGACGGCCTGCATGGGGACGTCCGGTCCCGGCGCGATACACCTGCTGAACGGCCTGTATGACGCCAAGATGGACCATGCCCCCGTGATTGCCATCACCGGCCAGGCACCGACCCAGCATGTCGGCACGGAATACCATCAGGAAGTGGCGCTTGAACGACTGTTTTCCGATGTCGCGGAATACACGCGAACCGTCATGACACCGGACCAATTGCCCGAGGTGATGATCGAAGCCTGCAAGGCCGCGCTGGCCGCGCCCGGTGTCGGCCATATCGCCATCCCGTCCGACGTCTCCGGCCGCTCGGTCAAATCGACCCGCTCCACCTATGATCTTGGCGTCTCGCGCACGCGATCCATGCCCTGCGCCGGCGATCTGGAGAATGCCGCTGACCTGATCAACGGCTCCAAGCGCGTGGCCATTCTCGCGGGCATCGGCTGTGCTGACGCGCGCGATGAACTTCTGGCCCTGTCCGACCGTATTGGCGCGCCGATCATCCGGTCACTGCGTGCCAAGGACGTGATCGACGAAGACGTCGAGGCGTGCATCGGCGGGCTCGGCTTGTTGGGATCGGCCCCGGGCAGTGCCGCCATTGAAAAATGCGACTGCCTGATCCTGGCGGGCTCCGATTTTCCCTATGTCGAATTCTTCCCGGATGACGCCAAAATCATCCAGATCGACTCGTCGCCAACCCGGCTGGGCCGCCGCGCCAAGGTCGACATTCCCCTCGCCGGGCATTGCCAGCCCACGCTGGAAACCCTGCTTTCCCGCGTCGAGGCCAAGGAGGATCGCAGCTTCTTTGACGCCATGCAGGAGCGGAAGACCGACTGGAACCGTCAACAGGCCGACCGCCGCCAATCCGAGGACACGCCCATCGCTCCCGAGCGCGTGATGCAGGAACTCAACCGGATTGCGCCGGCCGACACGGTCTACACGGTCGATACCGGCACCTCGACCGCCTGGGCGGCGCGGCATCTGATCGTCACCGAGAACCAGCGCTTCACCCTGTCCGGTGCGCTCGCCAGCATGGCCTTTGCCCCATCCGGCGCGATCGGGGCCAAATTCGCCTATCCGGACCGGCCGGTCTGCGCGATTTCCGGCGATGGCGGCTTTGCCATGCTGATGGCCGACTTCATCACTGCCGTGCGCTATGACCGCCCCGTGGTCAATGTCGTGCTGAACAACAGCAAGCTTGGCTTCATCGCCCTGGAACAGGAAGCCAAGGGCCTGCCGGAACACGCGATTGGCCTGGAGAATCCCGACTTCGTCGCCTTCGCGAAAGCCTGCGGCGGCCACGGTGCGCGGGTGGACGACCCGGACGATCTGGCCGGCGCCCTGCGAGAGGCCTTCAAGCAGGACAAGGCCAGCATCATCGAAGTGATGGTGGATCCGGACGCCCTGATCATGCCGCCCAAAGTCTCGGCCGAGCAGGCGATCAATTTCGGCATCGCCAAGACCCGCGAATTTCTGGGTTGAACCGGCAGAACGCGGTTCGGGCGGCGGTCACCGCCGCCCGAACAGCCGTTCAATATCGCTCAGCTTCAGCTCGACATAGGTCGGGCGGCCGTGATTGCACTGGCCGGAATGAGGCGTGGCCTCCATTTCGCGCAGGAGCGCATTCATCTCCTCGCCGGTCAGGCGGCGGCCGGAGCGAACCGAGCCGTGGCAGGCCATCGTGCCGACCACATCCTCCAGCTTTTCTTTGAGCGAGAGGGCCTGGTCGTATTCGGTCAGATCATCCGCGAGATCCCGTATCAGACCCTGGACATCTAGCTTTTTCAGCAGGGCCGGCGTCTCGCGCACGGCGATGGCGCCCTGCCCGAAAGCCTCGATCACCAGGCCCAGCTCTTCCAGCTCCCCGGTGCGCTCCAGAAGGCGGCGCGCCTCATTCTCGTCCAGGTCGACGATCTCGGGAACAAGGAGCTGCTGACGCTGCACCCCGGTCTCGGCGATCATCTTCTTCATGCGCTCATAGACCAGCCGCTCATGGGCGGCATGCTGGTCGACGATGACGATCCCGTCCTGGGTCTGGGCAACGACATAAGTCTCGTGCAATTGCGCGCGGGCCACGCCCAGCGGCCAGTCCGGCGGCGGCGCTTCACTCGGCGCGGTCGGTGCCGGCGCTCCCGGCTGATAGGCGGCATCGGCGGGCGGCACGAAGCCCGGCCCGTCGGGTTCGACACGGGCCGACATGCCCGGATCAAAGACGCGGTCCTGCACGGGCTCGGCGGGGCGTCCCCAACCGGCCAGCTGTCCGGCGGCAGACTGGTAATGGAGCGGCGTGTCCTGGAAGCCTTCCGGACGGGCCCGCCCCAGCGCAAAGCCGGAGACGGTGGTGGAAGCCCGGTGCCCGGCCCCCGCCAGCGCATGGCGCAACGAACCGACGATCAGACCGCGCACGAGGCCGCTATCGCGAAAGCGCACTTCCGCCTTGGCCGGATGGACATTCACATCGACCAGATGGGTGGGCAGGTCGACATTGAGCGCGACGACCGGATGCCGGTCCCGGGCGAGGAAATCCTGATAGGCGCCGCGAATGGCACCGTGGAGCAGCTTGTCGCGAACCGGCCGGCCATTCACGAACAGATACTGATGCTGCGAGGAGCCGCGCGAAAAGGTCGGCAGGCTGGCGAACCCCGTCACGCGGACGCCTTCGCGCTCCTGGTCGACCTCCAGGGCATTCTCGCCGAAATCCGTGCCCAGCATGGCCGACATGCGAGCCTTGCGGGCCTCGACATCATGGCCACGCTCGGCCGCCACGGACAGGCGCTTGCGACCGTCCAGCGTCAGGAAGAAGCCAACATCCGGCCGCGACATGGCCAGGCGTTTGACGACATCCGTGATGGCCTGGTTTTCCGACCGCTCGCTCTTGAGGAATTTGAGACGGGCGGGCGTGGCGTAGAAGAGATCCCGCACCTCGATCCGCGTCCCGCCGCGGCCGAGCGGCGCGGCCGGGGCCGTGCCATGGGTCTTGCCGCCTTCCACCGCGATGGTGAAGGCATCGCCCTCGCCCTTGGCCTGACTGGTAATGCTCAGACGCGCAATCGAGCCGATCGAGGGCAGAGCCTCTCCCCGGAAACCCATCGTGCCGATATTGAGAAGATCATCCTCGCCATCCGCGCCAACCGGGAGTTTGGAGGTGGCATGACGTTCGATGCAAAGCGCGAGTTCCGCTTCGCTCATCCCCTTGCCGTCATCCTCGACCACGAGGCGGACCAGCCCGCCACCCTCGGCGGAAATGTCGATCCGGTGTGCGCCGGCATCCAGCGCATTCTCAGCCAATTCCTTGATCACGGAGGCGGGACGTTCGACGACCTCGCCCGCCGCGATGCGGTTGACGGTCTCCGGCGGCAGACGCCGGATAACGGGTTGGGTAGCGGTTAAAGACATAGGGCCAGCCTCTTGGCTGGCCCCGAGTCGGTCAAGTGCAGAAGCCTGCGCCGGGCCTAAAGGCCGGGCAGTTTCGGCAGCAGGCGGCGGTCGCGTTCAATCTCGACATCGCCACCACCGGTCACGTTCAGGATGCGCTCCTGGCGTTCGGCTTCTTCCTCGGCATCCAGCGGCGTCGCATCCGCCGTCGGGCGATACTCGCCATCGCGCCAGAACAGGATCTGGTCGGCAAAGCCACGGGACTTGCGAACCACGCCCGCCGTCTCGCCATCAATGATGGAACGGATGAAGGGGTCGGCCGCACCACCCCCGGCCTGGGCGACCAGGAGGGCTTCCGCGTCAGACCCCTCAAAGCTGCCGGTCTGGCCGAGCAGCGCAGCACGGGCCTGCTGGTCCGGATAGATTTCATCGGGGCGCGGCTGGCCCGGGGCCGGCGGACGCAGATTGTATTCCGGCGGCACGGTCAGCGGTGCGATCGTGACGGTACGAAACTCGTCCGGCGTGGTGCGATTCCCGGACAGAGCCTGGGGAACGCTGGAACACCCGGCCAGGGCGATAGTGGCCGTGGAAAGGGCCAGAAAGGCAGTACGCATACGCATCTCGACGAAGCTCCGTAGACTGTTGCCGACAGTATTAGCGAAATCGGGCCCACACCTCCAGCCCGCATCCCACCCGTTTAACGCGCGCCGGTCGATTTCCGGTCGGACAGGAGCATATCGAGGATGATCGCCGCCACGCCCAGATTGATCCCCACATCCGCGATATTGAAGACATAGGGGAAATACACGTCGGAGAAATTCAGGAAATCGACGACGGCACCGTAGAGCGCCCGGTCGATCGCATTGCCGATGGCGCCGCCAATGATGCAGCCGAAGGCCACGCCCTGCAGCGGCCGGACGGCCTTCAACGGCCCCGACTGGAGCAGGCCGGCGAGCAGACCCAGGGAAATTACCACCGAGAAGGTGATCAGGACGAGACGCCCCATCCAGGTGTCGGCCCCGAACAGGCCGAAACTCACCCCCTTGTTCCAGACCATGGTCAGGTCGAAGACGGGGGAGAGTTCGATATGGCCGCACGTATTGGGCAGGAGCGCGCGTTCCGCCCCTTCGGCCCGCTGGAATTCCAGACATCCGGGTGGGGAGAAGTTCAGCCGGTCCAGGACCAGGTATTTGGTCAGCTGGTCCAGAACCAGAATGCTGCCCGCCAGCGCCAGACCGATCCGGGCCACCGGTTGGGTCAGGCGCTGGCGCAGCTCGGCAAGGCCATCAGCCATTCTGAGAATCCCAGAAGGCCACGGCATCGGCGTCCCGCGGGGTGATGTCCGGGTAACGGGCATCGGAGCCGATGGCCGGATCATATTTCCAGGAACGGGCGCATTTCTGGCCTTCGGCCCGGCCCGGGATCACGGCCACATCGGCGACATCGTCCAGGCGGAATGCTTCGCCGTCAGCGGCGCCGTCGACCAGATAAGCCTGGCTGGTGATGGCGATTTCGGCGAGGAAATCATCCACCTTGCCACCCGGCGCTTCGGCCGACATGGCAGCGCGATAGGCCGGATCGGTGACATGGACGCGCGGCGCGGCTTCCAGCGAGGACCCGATCCGCTTTTCCCGGCGCTCGACTTCCAGGGCCCCGTTCACCACACGGCGCAGACGGCGGATGGTCCGCCAGTTCTCGGCCAGGGCGCCATTGTGCCAGCTGGACGGCGTTTTCGGGAAGGTCCGGAAATGGACGCTGTCATCCTCGGACGGGAAGCGGCTGAGCCAGACTTCTTCCATCGTGAAGGGCATGATCGGCGCCAGCCAGGCGGTCAGGCGCATGAAGACTTCATGCATGACCGTGCGGCAGGCGCGGCGGCGATCACTGTCCGGACGGTCGCAGTACAGGCTGTCCTTGCGCACATCGAGATAGAAGGCCGACAGGTCGACAACACAGAAATTGAACAGGGCCGCATAGACTTTCTTGAAGTCATAGGCCGCATAGCCGGCCTTCACGAGCCCATCCAGCTCGTGCAAACGGTGCAGGACCCAGCGCTCCAGCGACGGCATGCGTTCAAGCGGCAGGTGTTCCACGGTTTCATCATAGCCGTGCAGGGCGCCGAGCAGATAGCGCATCGTATTGCGCATCTTGCGATAGGCATCGACGGAGGTCTGAAGGATTTCCTCGGAGATCCGAAGATCATCCGTGAAGTCCTGGGCCGCGGCCCACAGACGCAGGATTTCCATCCCGTACTTCTTGCCGATCTCGTTCGGCGCCAGAACATTGCCCAAGGATTTCGACATTTTGCGGCCATCGCCGGCCATGACGAAACCGTGGGTCAGCACATTGTCATAAGGCGCGCGGCCCCGCGTGCCGCAGCTTTCCAGCAGGGAGGACTGGAACCAGCCACGGTGCTGGTCGGAGCCTTCCAGATAGAGGTCGGCCGGCCATTTCTGGTCCGCCCGCGGCTCCAGCGCAAAGGCATGAGTACAGCCACTGTCGAACCAGACATCGAGGATGTCGGTGACTTTCTCATAGGCATCGGCGTCATAATCGGAACCGAGGAATTCGGCGGAGGAGCGCTCGAACCAGGCATCGGCGCCATCAGCCTCGACAGCCTTGACGATGCGCGCATTCACCTTGGGATCATTGAGCACGCGCGTGGTGCCCTTCTCCACGAACAGGGTCAGCGGCACGCCCCATGCGCGCTGGCGGGAGACCAGCCAGTCCGGGCGTTGCTCGACCATGGACCGGATACGGTTTTCCGCAACGGACGGCGTCCAGCTGGTGTCCGAGATCGCCTTGAGGGCCTTCTCGCGGAGCGTCCCGCCCGACTTCATCGGACGGTCGATCGCGACGAACCATTGCGGCGTATTGCGGAAGATGACCGGAGCCTTGGACCGCCAGGAGTGCGGATAGGAGTGTTCCAGCCGTCCGCGTGCCAGCAATTGGCCGAAGCTGACCAACTGGTCGATCACAGCCTTGTTGGCCGGGCCTTCCTGGCCCTGCTTCTTGCCGTCCAGGCGGATGATGTTCAGACCGGCAAACAGCGGGATGTGCTCGTAATAGGCGCCGTCGGCCCCGACGATGTGCGGCACGGCCTCGTGCTTGTCATGCCATTCCGGTGCGCCCATCCAGGCGACATAGTCTTCCGCACCATGGCTGGGGGCGGTGTGGACGAAACCGGTACCGGCCTCGTCGGTGACGTGCTCACCCGGCAGGAGCGGCACCGGATAGCTCCAATACTTGTCCGCCTCGGCCAGCGGGTGCGAGCAGACAAAACCCGACGGATCGACCGTTTCGAGACGTTCGAAGCTGACGATCTTGGCGGCCGCCGCGGTTTCCTCCCACAGCGCATCGGCCACCAGGAGGAGGTCGCCCGGAGCAGCCCAGGGCTTGAAGTCCCCGCCATCGACGCCGGTGACCTTGTACAGGCCATAGCTGATCTCCGGCGAAAAGCAGATCGCCCGGTTGCCCGGGATGGTCCAGGGCGTGGTCGTCCAGATCACGACGCTGGCCCCAATGCAGGATTTCGGGACGCCGGACCCGTCCTTGCGCAGCCCGCGCAGCGGGAATTTCACATGGATCGTAGTGGAGACCTTGTCGTGATATTCTACCTCGGCCTCGGCCAGGGCGGTCTGCTCCACCGGTGACCACATCACCGGGGCGGAACCGCAATAGACCAGTCCTTCGTCCACGAATTTCAGGAATTCCTCGACGATGCGGGCTTCCGCGTCGAAGGACATGGTCAGATAGGGATCATCCCACTCGCCAGCCACGCCCAGACGCTGGAATTCCTCGCGCTGCACATCGATCCATTCGGATGCGTATTTGCGGCACTCGGCGCGGAATTCCTGCTTGGGGATGTCGTCCTTGTTGCGGCCCTTGGCGCGGAAATTTTGCTCCACCTTCCATTCGATCGGCAGGCCGTGACAGTCCCAGCCCGGACGGTAGGGCGCATCCAGACCGGCCATCTGGCGCGAGCGCACGACGAAATCCTTCAGGATCTTGTTCATGCCGGTACCGATATGGATGTGGCCGTTGGCGTAGGGCGGGCCATCATGCAGCACAAAGCGCTCCTGCCCTTTGGAACGGGCGCGCAATTGCTTGTAGAGGTCCAGCTTGGCCCAGCGCTCGAGCCATTCCGGCTCTTTCTTGGGCAGGCCGGCCCGCATCGGGAAATCGGTCGTCGGCAGGAAAAGCGTGTTCTTGTAGTCGCGAGCGGCGGAATCCTGGCCAGTCTCGTGCGAATTATCCGTCATCGGATCTTGTCCTTGCGGTGGGGTCATCTCAGAAGTCGTAGCGCAACATCTCCCGGCACCGCATGGATCATCCCAAGCGGGCCGGGCCGGTAATTCGCCCCGTCTTCAGCGCGGAGACAAATGCCGCGCGGCGGTTCAGACCGTGTCTATTCACCATGGAAACGCGTGTAACAGAGCCCGTCAGGCCGGTCCAGACAGACCGCTCAGCAAGCGGCGCGCCTCGGCGGCATCCTGGGCAATCTGCGCCTTCAGCGCGTCCAGCCCGTCGAATTTGCGTTCCGGACGGATGAAGCTGTTGAACTCCACCTCCAGCTCGCGCCCGTAGATCTCGTCACTGAAATCGAAGAGATGGACCTCCAGCAGCTCGCTCAGACCGTCGACGGTCGGGCGCTTGCCGAAATTCGCGACTGCGTCGATCGGCTCTCCCTCCCCATCCAGACGGACCCGCACGGCGTAGACGCCATAGGCGGGACGGACGAAGTCGCCCAGATCGATATTGGCCGTCGGGAAGCCTATGGTCCGGCCCCGCTGATCGCCCTTCTGGACCAGCCCCTCAATCGCCCAGGCCGAACCCAGGAGTTCCGCCGCGGCTTTCATGTCACCGTCGAGGATGGCCTTGCGGATCCGGGTCGAGGACACCTTGTCCGCACCATTGCCGTGCAGATCGGCGAAAGCCGACTTGATGCCGCGTGCCTCGCACAGGCGCTCCAGCTCCCCGATCGTGCCGGCGCGGCCGGCACCGAAGCGGAAATCGGCACCCGTGACGATGCCCCGAATACCAAGCCCCTGGTCGAGCACCTGATCGACAAACTGTTCCGGCGTCATCGCCGCCATGTCGGCCGTGAAAGGCAGGACATGCAGGCGCTTCACCCCAAGGCTTTCCAGCGTCCGGTTGCGGCGATGCTCGCCCATCAGGCGGAAGGCGGGCGCTTCAGGTGCGAAGAAGCGGCGCGGATGCGGATCGAACAGGGCCACGCCGAGCGGCGCTTCAAGGTTTTCAGCCAGGTCCGCAGCCAAGGCAATCACATGACGATGTCCGTGATGGACGCCATCGAAGTTGCCCAGCGCAACGACCGAACCCCGGCCATTCTCGGATATGGACTGGAAACCCTGATAGACCTGCATGCGGATCAGTCGTCCGTTTTCTTGCGACGCTTGCGAACCATGACCTCGGCTTCGGCCTCCATCGTCGTCTTGTCGCCGACGGTGCAGATGCATTGCATCAGGGCTTTGCGCGATTTCAGGTCGACGGATTTCACGGTGACCCGCGTGGTGACCTCGTCACCGATCCGGGTCGGCAGGAAGAAGCGCATGTTCAGGCCGAGAAAAATGGCACCCGGTCCGGGCAGCTGGTTGCCCAGCACACCGGAAATGAAGGAAGCAACCAGCGCCCCGTGCGCGATCCGGCCCCGGAACGGGGTCGAACGGGCAAATTCTTCGTCCATATGGACCGGATTATAGTCGCCCGAGACCTTGGCGAACATGTCCAAATCTTCTTCGGTAACCGTCCTAACCGCCTCAGCGGATTGGCCAATTTCCATTTCTTCCAGGGCGATACCGCGCACTTCTGCCATGAGCGACTCCATCTTTCTGTCCGCTTTAACCGATTTTTATCCGCGAATGTCTAGGGTCTGTGCTGAAGACGGCGGAACAAGCCGTCGGATTGTGTGTAAACGCGCCGAGTGGATGGAGACTACATATGGCTGTCGAGATGACGATGCCTATCCTGGTTGTGGACGACTACAAGACCATGATCCGCATCATTCGCAATCTTCTCAAGCAAATTGGCTTCGAGAATGTGGATGAGGCGGCCGATGGCCAGGAAGCCTATCAAAAAATGCAGGAAAACAAGTACGGTCTGGTCATTTCCGATTGGAACATGGAACCGATGACCGGCTACGAGCTGCTGCAAAAGGTCCGCGCTGACGAGAGCATGAAGGCCACGCCCTTCATCATGGTCACCGCCGAATCCAAAACCGAAAACGTGGTCGCAGCGAAGCGCGCCGGTGTGAACAACTACATCGTGAAGCCCTTCAATGCCGGGACCCTCAAGGCGAAGATGTCGGCAGTTCTGGGCGACTTCTAGTCGACCCCTTGAACGCCCCCAACGCCCATTGAGTTCGCTAAGGAAGGAGGGCCCCATGCCCGCCGCCAATGTTGCAGCGCAAGTTCGCACGTCCCTGGCGTCACTGAAAGCCAGCGACCTGCAGGACGCGCAGATCATGGAAGTCCTGAAGCTGGCCCACCAGCTGACGGATACGATGAAGCTGTTCTTCAGCTCCCTCGACCAGTCGATCTGCCAGGAATTCAACTATATCGCCGATTACATCTCGCGGACCCGCGACGAGATTTCGGCGCTTCGTCCCAACGACATCAAGACCGAGCGGATACCGTCCGCCGGGGTTGAGCTGGAAGCCGTTGTTGGTGACACGGAAAAGGCGACCGAGACGATCATGAGCGAGGCCGAGGCCGTGCTCTGTGAAGATTCAACGGACTATGATGAATATCGTGCCGCCGTCGAGGCCCGCATGATGACGATCATCGAAGCCTGTTCCTTCCAGGATCTCGCCGGTCAGCGCGTGTCCAAGGTCGTCAATTCCCTGCGTCACGTGGAAAGCCGCGTCGCCCGCTTTGCCGAGGTGATGGGTGTCCGCGATGCCGACGGGTTCGAGACCGAACAGGAAAAGGCCGAACGCGAGCGCAACGAGAAGAACCTGCTCAACGGTCCCGCCCTCGGCGGCCCGGAAACGAGCCAGGACGATATCGATGCCATGTTCGCCGAGTCCGGCAGCGTGCCGGATCTCGATCAGAACTCGATCGACTCCCTGTTCGATTAAACCGTTCGGACTACCAGACGAGTTTCGGCGCAAGCCATCGTGCCGACACTCCATAGCCGTCCAGTGCGCGAGCGACAGCTTCTCCATCGAAGCTGTCGCTTTTCACGTTTGAGCCGAGAATCCCGTCCGCGATGAACAGGGCATCGATCCCGATACGGTCGGCGCCGGCGACATCCGTCTCGGGACCATCGCCGATCGCCAGGGTCCGGGACAGGTCCACCGTCTTGCCTTCCGCCTCGAGGGCCGCCCTGGCGAGGTCATAGATCGGTTTGTGCGGCTTGCCCGCCACGATCGAACGCCCGCCCATCTCGCGGTAAAGCCGGGCAATCGCACCGGCGCAGTAGATCAGCTGGTCTCCGGCCTGCACAACGATGTCGGGATTGGCGCACACCAGGTCCAGCCCGCGCTCCAGGGCCCGCTCAAGCCGGTCACGATAGTCGTCCGGCTTGCCGTTCCAGTAATCGTCCGGCCCCGTACAGGCGATGAAGTCGGCAGTCTCCACATCGACGAAGTCGAGGTCCAGACCGGCGAACAGGCCATGATCGGCCTCCGGACCGATATGCCAGGCCTTGCCCGGCACGCGATCCACCAGCTCGCTGTGAATGGCATCGCCGGACGTCACCATCGTATCGGTGGCATCCTCCGGCAGTCCCATCTGGGCGAGGAAGGTCCGAAGACTGGACGAGCGGCGCGGCGAGTTCGACACCAGGCACACCACCCCGCCCGCCTTTCGGAAACGGCGCAGCGCGTCCACGGCTTCGGGCAACAGGGCGCGACCGTCGCGGATCACGCCCCAAACATCGCAATACAGGGTGTCGTAGAGCTCCCGCAGCGGAGCCAAGTGTGCAGCTTGTGTCATGGCGCGCTTGAAGCAGGCCCGCCCGCTGCCGTCAATCAGATGAGACGGGGGATCAGCTCACCAGGCGCAGGCCTGCGGCCGGCTGGGCGGCTTCCTCGAGCACGTCGTCACGGACCGGACGCGGTTCTCCGAACAGATGTCCCTCGCCATAGGCGACGTCCAGTTCGAGGACTTCCACCACGGTGGCTTCGGACTCGATCTTGTCGACGATCAGGTCGATGCCGTGACGGGCGAACAGGCCGGCCATGTCCTCATGGGAGATGGCGCCCGGCTCATAGCCGGCAATGGGCTCGTACTCATTGATCGCGCTCAGCAGACGCTGGCCGCCGATCTTCACGAAACGCACGCCGGCACGCTCCATTTCTTCCAGGTCGAGATCGACATGCTGGACCTGATCGACGGAGAAGCGGAAGCCGAAATCGGCCATGCGGGCCATGTTGCGGGCGGCGACCGCATCGCGTTCCTCGAAGGCGCGCTGGGAAATCTCGAAGATCAGGGAACCGGCGAGATCCTTGTTCTGGCGGACGAAATCGAGGAATTCCGGGAAGAAATCCTCATCCGACAAAGAGTTCAGGGACACATTGCAGAAGATACCGACCTTGCGGTCCTGGCCGGTCAGGCGGCGCACGATTTGCACGCAGCGGAAGAGGAGAAGATTGTCCACCTCGGTCATGATGCCGGCCTGCTCGGCCGCCTGGATAAAGGTGGCCGGCGCGATCACACGGCCCGTCGTGTCGCGCAGGCGCGTATAGCCCTCATAGAAGGCCACGCGGCGCTGCGGCAGGGTGACGACCGGCTGCAGATAGAGGTCCACGCGATTGGCCGCCAGGGCTTCGCGAACGATCTCGATATCGATGCCCGCCTCGGCGGTATCGGTGGGAACCGGCTTGTCGGACAGGCTGGTCGGGCCGCCGACACGGCGAACCAGATCTTCCAGCACCCGCACCTCATGCACCAGCGCATTGTCGCGCTCGACCGCCTCGGCCCGCAGCTCGTCCGTGATCTCGTCGATCCGGGCCTGGGCGGCCTCGAACTCTTCGGCGAGGGCGAGGTTGGAGGCTTTGAGATTGTGGATTTCCTGTTCCAGGACACGACGTTCCTGCGCCCGGGACGCGGCGGAGTGCGCCATGCCGGCCACGATGAAAACAATCGCGCCCATCATCCAGGCCGTCATGCTCGGCATCAGGCCGAGCCGTTCGAAACCGATCGCGGCCACCGTCGCGATGGCGACGTAGGTCATGAGGATAAGAATATCGAGCGCGCGGGGCATGGCGGTCTTCCAGACAGCGAATCGTCACATGGGCTTGGAGGTTAAGCTGTGTCGGCGCCGGTTGTCGTTTGGTTAACGAAGGTAAACCCTGTTGACCCCTTTCTTATCTAACCAATTGAAGTTTAAGGCCATGCATAAAATAAAGCGGCCCGCACAAAGGCGGGCCGCTTGTCGCGCATTTTAATGTCACCGGTGGAAAACCGGAAAATTACGACGCGGCGTGCGGACGAATGAGGATTTCCACCCGGCGGTTCTGCTGGCGGCCATAGGCGGTATCATTCGAGGCGATCGGGGCACGCTCGCCCATGCCGGCGATGTAGAACCGGTCCCGCAGCACACCCTGGGCGATCAGGTAATTGCCGACCGAGATGGCCCGGTTTTCCGACAGGGTCTGGTTATAGGCATCCGGACCCGTGCTGTCGGCATGGCCGACCACGTCGATATAGGTCGCCGGATAGCGGTTCAGCACCGTCGAGACATCATTGAGGATGCCATAGAACTGGCCCTGGATGTCCGAGGAATTGGTGGCGAAGGTGACATCGCCCGGCATGATCAGGCGCAGATCATTGCCTTCGCGGCGGACGCCGACGCCCGTATCGGACAGGGCTTCACGCATGGCCGCTTCCTGGCGGTCCATGTAATTGCCGATCGCGCCCCCGGCGAGCGCCCCGATACCGGCACCGATGAGCGCATTGGTCCGCCCCTCGCTGCTGTCACTGGTATTGGTCAGATAGCCCAGCGCGGCGCCGGCAGCAGCGCCGATCAGGATACCACGGCCCGTATTGTTGGCCCGGGTCTCGCCGGTATAGGGATCCGTGGTGGTGCAGGCGGTCAGCGCCAGGAGGGCCGTGACGGAGACGGCGGCAGTGCGGAGTTTCATGGTTATACCTTCTCAGCTACGCAACTAGACGGATCATAGCCTGAAATGTGACAGGCATTCCAACGTCAAATAGACGCATTCCGAATATGAACGCAGCCTGACAGGATTTCCGTCGCGGCTTCAAGGGCCCGCAAACCGGCTGCATCCCGTGCTTGCGAAAGCGGGCCCGGACCGTCACGACTGGCGGCCGATATCAAGGTGCCGATTTCCAAGCCAGCGCAGTGCAATCGAGTCCGGGACCGATTCCGGACCCCACTGCAAAAAAACGCACCCGCCGCCTCTTGACGCTCCTCCAACCGACCCTTATCTCCGCCGCTGTTAGCAGTCGGCTGGGGTGAGTGCTAACGATCCCCGGCTCTGCAGAATTCACAGTCCTCTTGCTGGAGAAGAACCAAGATGACCTTTCGTCCTCTGCACGACCGCGTGCTGGTGAAGCGCGTCGAAGAAGAGTCCACGACCAAAGGCGGGATCATCATCCCGGACACCGCCAAGGAAAAGCCGCAGGAAGGCGAAGTTGTCGCCGTCGGCGGTGGTGCCATCAAGGATGACGGCTCCGTCCGCCCGCTGGACCTGAAGGTCGGCGACCGCATTCTGTTCGGCAAATGGTCGGGCACCGAAGTCACCCTGGGCGGTGACGAGCTCCTGATCATGAAAGAGTCCGACATCCTCGGTGTGATGGGCTAAGCGCCCGCTCCACCCAGTGATCAACTCAGAACAACGGATACAATCCCATGGCTGCTAAAGACGTATATTTCGGTTCTGACGCCCGCGAGCGCATGCTGCGCGGCGTCGACATCCTCGCCAACGCTGTGAAAGTCACGCTGGGCCCGAAAGGCCGCAATGTCGTGATCGAGAAATCCTTCGGCGCCCCGCGCACCACGAAGGACGGCGTTTCCGTCGCCAAGGAAATCGAACTGACCGACAAGTTCGAGAACATGGGCGCCCAAATGCTGCGCGAAGTCGCGTCCAAGACGAACGACATCGCCGGCGACGGCACCACGACCGCCACGGTTCTGGCCCAGGCCATCGTGCGCGAAGGCATGAAGTCGGTGGCCGCCGGCATGAACCCGATGGACCTCAAGCGCGGCATCGACAAGGCCGTCTCCCTGGTCATCGAGGACATCAAGGCCATCTCCACCCCGGTCAAGGACAGCGGTGAAGTCGCCCAGGTCGGCACCATCTCCGCCAACGGCGCCAGCGACATTGGCGAAATGATCGCCAAGGCCATGGACAAGGTCGGCAAGGAAGGCGTCATCACGGTCGAGGAAGCCAAATCCCTCGAAACCGAGCTGGATGTCGTCGAAGGCATGCAGTTCGACCGTGGCTACCTGTCCCCGTATTTCATCACCGATGCGGACAAGATGCAGGCCGAGCTGGAAGAGCCCTACATCCTGCTGTTCGAGAAGAAGCTGACCTCCCTGCAGCCGATGCTCCCGATCCTGGAAGCCGTCGTGCAGTCCGGCCGTCCGCTGCTGATCATCGCGGAAGACGTCGAAGGCGAAGCGCTGGCCACCCTCGTGGTCAACAAGCTGCGCGGTGGCCTGAAGATTGCCGCCGTGAAGGCTCCGGGCTTCGGCGACCGCCGCAAGGCCATGCTGGAAGACATCGCCATCCTGACCGGTGGCCAGGTCATCTCCGAAGATCTCGGCATCAAGCTGGAAACCGTCACGCTCGACATGCTGGGCTCTGCCAAGCGCGTCAACATCACCAAGGACGACACCACGATCGTCGACGGTGTGGGTGACAAGGCCCAGATCGAAGCCCGCGTCACGCAGATCCGCAAGCAGGCTGAAGACACCTCTTCCGATTACGATCGCGAAAAGCTGCAGGAACGTCTGGCCAAGCTGGCTGGCGGTGTGGCCGTGATCAAGGTTGGCGGTGCCACCGAGATCGAAGTGAAAGAGAAGAAAGACCGCGTCGACGACGCCCTGAACGCCACCCGCGCTGCGGTGGAAGAAGGCATCGTCCCGGGCGGTGGTGTGGCCCTGCTGAAAGCCACGCTCAAGCTGGCCGGCCTGGAAGGTGACAACCCGGATCAGACGCAAGGCATCGCCATTGTGGCGCGTGCCCTGCAGGCTCCGATCCGCCAGATCGCCACGAACTCCGGCGTCGAAGGCTCCATCGTGGTCGGCAAGGTGCTGGAAAACACCTCCGCCACCTTCGGCTTCAACGCCCAGACCGAAGAGTATGGCGACATGCTCTCCTTCGGCGTGATCGACCCGGCCAAGGTTGTCCGTACGGCTCTGCAGGATGCGGCCTCCGTCGCCTCCCTGCTGATCACCACGGAAGCCGCCGTCGCCGACGCTCCGAAGGACGAAGGCGCTGCCCCGGCCATGCCGGACATGGGCGGCATGGGTGGCATGGGCGGCATGATGTAGTCATGCAGCCGGTCACCTGACCGACTAAAGAGAGGCCCGCTCCGATGGAGCGGGCCTTTTCTTTTGGCTGGGATTCCTCCCCATTCCATGGGGAGGTGGATTGACCGAAGGGCAAGACGGAGGGACGGCGAAGCCGGTATCCGGCGCTGATGCGCCGCCCCTTCGACCCGATGCGTCGCATCGGCCCACTTCCCCATGTGATGGGGAAGAAAGACGCGCTAAGCTCCCCACAAGCTTTTCGAGGGGAAGACCATGAAATACCTGATCACAGGCTCCAGCCTGGTGCTGGCCGGGCTTCTGTCCGCCTGCCAGCCGGCCGAGACCGGAACTGAAACGGCCGACGAAGTGGCCGTCGCACAATACGACGCCGCGACCTTCCACGAGACGACGAGTTTCGGCATGGCGTCCTCGTCGGGCTTTGCCTGGTCAGCGGATGACAGCCGCATCCTGATCACCTCGGACGAGACCGGCGTGTTCAACGCCTATGCGGTGGATCCCGAGACCGGTGACCGCGAAGCGCTAACCGCGTCGGAAACGGATGCCACCTTTGCCCTGTCCTGGTTCCCGGAAGACGACCGAGCCGTGGTCATGGCCGACAGTGGCGGCAATGAGATCAACCATATCTATGTCCGTGAGCTGGACGGCCGGCTGAATGACATCACGCCGGGCGACGAGGTGCGCGCGCAATTTCTCGGCTGGTCGCCGGACGGCACGGACATGTGGGTGATGACCAATGAGCGCGACCAGACCGCCATGGACATCTATGCCTATGACACGCTGAGCTATGAGAGCGGCATCGTCTTCCAGAATGACGACTCGCTGGATATCGGCGATGTCAGCCCTGACGGGCGCTGGCTGGCCCTGGTGCGCAACCGCACCTCCGCCGACAGCGACATCCTTCTGGTCGATCTGGCCTCCGGCGACACCACCCCGCAGCTGATCACCGGGCATGAGGGCAATATCGCCCATGGCGTCTACACCTTCACGCCGGACAGTTCGCAACTCGTCTATGCCACCAATGAGCATGGCGAGTTCAACCAGGCCTGGACCTATGATCTGGACAGCGGTGACACCGCGCCCCTGATCGAGGCCGACTGGGACGTCCAGTTCGTGATCTATTCGCCCTCGGGTGACTACCAGGTGTCCGCGATCAATGCCGATGCCCGCACCGAAGTGACGATCACCGACACCGCCACGGGCGAAGATCTCGCCCTGCCGGACCTGCCGGCGGGTGATCTCGGCTCGGTGCGCTTTTCGCGCGATGAAAGCCGGGTCGCCTTCCTGATCAATTCGGCGACCTCACCCTCCAACCTCCATGTCGTGGACCTGGAGAGCCAGGCTCATGCCCAGCTGACCAATGCGCTCAACCCTGCCATCTCCGAAGCGGAAATGGTGGATGCGGAAATCGTGCGTTTTGAAAGCTTTGACGGGCTGGAAATCCCCGGCGTTCTCTACCGGCCGCACGGCGCCAGTGCCGAGCATCCGGTGCCGGCCCTGGTCTGGGTGCATGGCGGTCCGGGCGGACAGAGCCGGGTCGGCTATTCCGCCACGATCCAGCACCTGGTCAACCACGGCTATGCCATCTATGCCGCCAACAACCGTGGCTCGTCGGGCTATGGGAAGACCTTCTATCACATGGATGATCGCCGGCATGGCGAGGAAGACCTGATGGATATCGTCTCGGCTGGCGAATGGCTGCGTCAGCAGGACTGGGTCAATGCCGACCAGGTCGGCGTGATCGGGGGCTCCTATGGCGGCTACATGACCGCCGCCGCCCTCACCTTCCACCCGGATGCCTTCGAGGTGGGGATCAATATTTTCGGCGTCACCAATTGGGAGCGCACCCTCGCCTCCATCCCGCCCTGGTGGGAAAGCTTCCGCGAGGCGCTCTATGACGAAATGGGCGATCCGGCGACCGATGCGGAACGGCATCGTGCCATCTCGCCGCTCTTCCATGCCGAGAATGTCACCCAGCCCATGCTGGTGGTCCAGGGCGCCAATGACCCCCGCGTCCTGCAGGTGGAAAGCGATGAACTCGTTGCCGCCGTCCGCGCCAATGGGGTGCCGGTGGAATACGTGCTCTTCCCCGATGAAGGCCATGGCTTCCGCCGCCGCGAAAACCGCATCACGGCTTCGGAGGCCTATGTGAGCTTTCTGGATGAGTATCTGAAGAGCGACGGACACTAGGCCCGTTCGCCCATTTCAGGACACAATTGTCTCCACGGTCATGGGAATGGCCGTGGAGAATTTGTGTGTGGTGAAGACGACCGCGGTCTCGTAGCGCTGCACGACCGGGTCGGCGAGCAAGGTGGTTTTCGCCCAGTCCTCGAACTCGCGCAGGCTGGTCGCATGGACATGGAGGATGAAATCGACCTCCCCGGCGATCGAATAGCATTGGGTGACCCGGTCGCTGTCCTGCATCTGCGCCATGAAGCGCTCATACGCCTCGGCCAAGTCATCGCGGAAGATCACGGAGACGATCAGGGTCTGGCCGAGACGATCACGATCCAGCAAGGCGACATCCGCCCGGATCACACCGACGGCGCGCAACCGGTCCAGCCGTCGGCGCACGGCGGTCTCGGACAGGTTCACACGGGCCGCAATCTCTCGATTGGGAAGACGCGTATCAGCCTGGACAATGTCGAGGATGGCGCGATCAAAGGCGTCGAGCATTCGGATCTCCCAGAAGCCATATCCGCCAGTCGCCGAATTTCGCCGTTTATCCTGCGGATTTCGCCGAATGTCGGCGCGCAACTTCGTCTAGTCTGCGGACCTGACAAAAACAAGCCGAGTGCCCTATGCCCCCGATCCGAGCCCTCATCGCCGCCATTCTCTCCGGCCTGGCCGTCACCGCCGCGGCCTGTTCGCAATCTGCCCTCGATGCGCAAATCGAGGCGCGGATCGACGCGACCCTGGCCGAAGGCATTGCCGGTGCGGTGGTCCTGGTGGAAGCCGGGGGCGAGCAGCATGTCTACGCCCGCGGACTAGCGGACCGGGCCAGTGACACACCCATGCCGGAAGACGCCCTGTTGCGCCTAGCCAGTGTCGGCAAACTCTACACGGCCGCCGTCATCCATCGCCTCACCCTGGAGGGCGTGATCGATCTGGACCGGACGACGGCCGATTATGTGGCGCCGGAGCTCATCGCGGACATCGCCAATGCCGACACGGCCAGCCTTCGCCAATTGCTGAATCATTCAGCCGGTGTGCCCGATTATTACGACGAGGCCTGGGAGGCACAGGTCGGCACCACACCGCGCAATACCCCTCAGATCACCCTCGACCATATCCGCGGCCGGCCGGCCGACTACGCTCCAGGCGAAGGCTATGGCTATTCCAACAGTCATTACCAGCTTCTGGGCCTGGTCGCAGAGGCTGTGACCGGTGAGCCGCTGGGCACGCTGATGGAGCACATGATCTTCACGCCGCTGGACCTGCACGCCACCGGCTTCAACATCGAGGATGATCCGCGCAACACGATCCATGGCTATGGACGGCTGGGCGATGACACGGTCGATACCTTTGCCCTGCGCGACAATAACGGCGCCGATGGCGGTGTGATGGCCAGCGTCACGGACACCGCGCGTTTCCTGAATGCCCTGTTCGCATCAGACGGCGCGCTGTCCGATATCGGCACCGCCATGCTGTCGGACCGGCTGGACCGCGGCAATGGCCGCTACAGGGCGCTGGGCCCGCTCTATGTCGAACACGAATCCGGGCTGTCCCTGGCCACGCATAGCGGCTTCATCGATGGCTATGTGACGACGGCCGTGCGGGTCCTGTCACCGGATGTGACCGTCATCGTCCATCTCAATGGCAGCCAGCCACAACTGGCCGGGAGCCTGGCGCGGGACCTGCTCTTCATCCTGGCCGCACCGCAGGACTAGCCCAGTCCCACGCGTTGCTTCAGAACGGCCAGACGGGCAGCGGATTGATTGATCCGCTGCTCGCTCAGGCGCCCCTCGGCGATCGCCTCAGTGACCCAGCGGATGAAATTCTGCGGCAGTTCCGGATCGGGACTGGCGGAGTTGGACATCATGATGATGTCATTGCCGGCCTCGATGGAGCGCAGCACGGCTTCGCGCTGGACGAAATTGTTGCGGATCGCGGCCATGTCGAGATCATCGGTCATGATGGCACCGGTAAAGCCCAGCCGGTCGCGCAGCAGGCCTTCCAGGGCCGGGCGGGAGAAGGTCACCGGCACGCCACTGGGATCGACGGTCTCCAGCGTGAGATGCCCGCCCATTATGAGATGGGCCCGGTCCCGCCGGATGAGCTCGGCAAAGGGTTCCAGCTCCGCCTCGCTCCACGTGTGGGTGATATCGACAAAGCCGTCATGACTGTCGCCGCGCGAGCGTCCATGGCCGGGGAAATGCTTGATGGCGCAGACGGAGCCCTCGGCCTCGAAAGCGTCGATGAAGGCGCTGGCATAGTCCGCGATCGGCCCGGCCGCCGTGCCATAGGCGCGCCCATGGCGGCCGATCACGGCATTGTCCGGATCATGGACATCCGCCACCGGGGCCAGATTCATGTTGAAGCCAGCGGCATGGAATTCCTCCGCGGCGAGGCGATAGAGCGCACCGGCCTCATCCGGGTCATACGTGTCCGCCACCTGCATGGCCCGGGGAATGTGGGTATAGCCCAGATCGCGGGACAGGCGCTGGACCAGCCCCCCCTCCTGATCGATCGCCATCCAGGCGGTCGGGTCGGCCGCTGCAAACAGGCGCGCCGAACTCTCCGCGCCCTCGCGCGAGCGGACATTGTGGCGCAGGAAGAGCACGCCGCCGATCCGCCGGGCTGCCAGGTGATCCGCGACGATGGCCGCGCCGTCCGTCTCTGCGTCCCGGCCGATGAACCCCATCAGGAGCATCTGGCCGATTTTCTCGTCCAGGGGCTGTTCCGCAATCCGGGCGAAGGCGGCCGGGGTCAGGCCCAGACCGGCCAGAGCCAGTCCCGACTGAAGCAAGCGGCGACGATCAATATTCCACACGGCACTGTCCCTGAAACGCTATTGGGCCCGTCCGAAGCAAGCGGCAGGCCAGCGCAAAGCGCAAGGCCGGGCAACATGTCGAAATGGTCACCCGGCCGCAATTTCGCGGTTTCCCGGGCCCTGTCAGGGTGAGCGTGCCGTGATTGGCTCACGATTGCGGCCCCTTAAAATACTGCGAGCCTCACGCGGCGGCCGGATGTCCGGTCCGCCGCGTCTTTTCGTCTGGGCAGACAGTCCAGAGTGTGACGAAATATTCAGGACACAGAACAGGCGCCGTAAGGCTGACCTGTCCACATTGGCTGCGGGAAAACGAGGGATAGTCATGAAACGAATTCTTCTGGCCGGCATTTCTGTCGCCACTTTGAGCGCCGCCGCCTTTGCCTTTGATGGCGAAAAACAGGAAACACGCGTCCGCGTCGAGTCCGGGCATAATGTGATGATTGGCGGCGATGGCCCGATCATCGAACTGCGCGGCGAGAACGGCGACCGCACGCTCCACATGGAACGCGATGGCGAGGACACGGTGATCACCGTGAACGGCCAGACGATCGAGATCGAGGATGGCGAGGTCCGCATTGATGGCCAGGTCGTCGAAGCCGGCCACGGTAGTGTCGTGATCGTCGATGGTGACGAGCTGCGCGTTGTCGGCGGCGAATTCGATGTGGAATTCGATCGCGAATTCGAGATCCACATGGCCGAACGCGCCGAACACCTGGCCCGGATGGGCGAGGAAATCCGCGCCCGGTTCGAAAGCGAGGACGGCACCCATGCCTATGCCTTCGCCTTCGACACGGAAGGCCTGACCGAAGACATCCTGGAGAGCCTGGAGCACGCGATGGAGGGCTTGGACGGCCGCCATATCGACGATGAGGACTGGGACGAAATGACGGCGGAGGAACGCGAGGAGGTTCGCGAAGCCCTCCGTGAAGCCCGCGAGGAAATGCGCGAAGCCATGCGGGACGTGCGCGAAGACATGCGGGACATGGAAGGCGAACGCCGTCGTGTCCGCGTCGAATTGCGTGAGGCGGCGCGTGACATGGCGCGCGCCGAGCGCGAAATGGCCCGGGCCGAGCGGGAACGCCACCGGATCGAAGTCATCCGCCGCCGCCACGGCGATGCGGAGGGTGACGAAACCTGGGAATGGCGCAGCGATGATGGCGAGCACGCCTTCCACGAACAGCGCGAGGTCCGGGTCGAAGAGGACGAGGATGGCCGCCGCCGCGTCTGGGTCAATGGTGAGGAAAAGACCGGCGACGACCTGACCGAATGGCTCAACCAGATCGAATCGGACCGGCTGGCCGGTGGATCGGAACGTCACGGGGATGGCCACCCCATGCGCCGGGTCGAGCGTTTGGAGTTCCAGACTGAGGACGGCGAACGCCGGATCATCGAACTGGATGGCGGCCGCCATGTCGTGGTCGAAATCCACACGGATGACGCGGACCGTGACGACTGATCGCCTGCCATGACAGGTTTGCAGAACGGGCCGGTCTTTACCGGCCCGTTTTTGTTTGAATACCCGAAGTCGAAACAAAAAAAGGGCTGGCACAAGGCCAGCCCCAAGATAACGGTTGGTCGATAAAGGGCGTCTCCTCCCCGAAACGCCGAAAGGACAGGACGGTCAGGCCCGTGTCCTTTACATACGTTTACGTGGCATGACCCTTACGTCAACCCCCAACTTTTCCGTACGCTGAGGATAAGTCCTTGCCGCAGCGCAGCATTTTCCGGTTCAATCATTCCGCGCTGCAATACGCTCGACCGCTTCGATCCAGTCTTGGCGGGCCACGGTTTCCTGCGCCGGCTGCTCTTCGCGCCATTGCTTGTTGTCGGAAATATCCGCGGCCAGACGGGCGCCGAGCTTGAGATCCTTGATCGTGACCAGCCCCTCTTCACGCTCGTTCGAGCCGACAATGACGGCTGCCACAGCGCCGCGACGGTCGGCATATTTCATCTGCTTGCCCATATTGCCGCCGCCGACGAAAGCCTCGGCCCGGAAACCGGCTTCGCGCAGCTCGGCCGCCATGGACAGATAGTCCGCCGACCGGTCCTTCTCCGCGGCCACCACGACCACGAGCGGACGCTCCTGCGAGGCCCCGGTCAGGCCCAGCGCCGACAGGGCCGCCGCAAAACGGCTCACGCCGAAGGAAAAACCGGTCGCGGGCACGACCTGGCCGGTAAAGCGGGAGACGAGGTCGTCATAGCGGCCACCGCCGCCGACGGAGCCGAACTGGATCGGGGAGCCGTCATCATAGGTCGCCTGGGCCAGAAGCTCGGCCTCATAGACCGGGCCGGTGTAATAGCCCAGACCGCGCACGACGGACGGATCGAACAGGGCCCGGTCCTCATTCACACCAATGGCCGACAGCACATCGTGGATCTCGCTCAGGGCCGCGATACCGGCCTTGCCCGTTTCCGACGTGCCGACCAGCGGCTCCAGCCGGGCGATGACGTCTTCACGGCTGCCGCCCGAGGCATCCAGGAAAGCCAGGACGCGGTCGATCGAGGCGGTGTCGAGCTTGGCGCCTTCGGTGAAGTCGCCGGACTCGTCCTTGCGGCCCTCTCCGAGCAGCATGGCCACGCCGTCCCGGCCCAGCCGGTCCAGCTTGTCCGCAGCGCGCAGAACCCGCATGCGGCGCTCCGGCTCGGCGGCACCAATGCTTTCCAGCACACCGTCCAGCAAGCGGCGGTCATTGACCCGCACAACGTAGTCACCGTCCTTCAGACCGACAGACCGCATGACTTCAGCGGCCAGGGCGATCATTTCGGCATCGGCCGCCGCGCTGGCGGCGCCGACGGTATCGGCATCACACTGGACGAACTGGCGGAAGCGGCCCGGTCCGGGCTTTTCATTGCGCCAGACATCGCCCGCCTGGTAGCGGCGATAGGGCTTGTTCAGGTCCTGATAATTCTCGGCCACGAAACGGGCGAGCGGCGCCGTGTGGTCATAGCGCAGGGACAGCCACTGGCCGTCATCATCCTCCAGCGCGAACACGCCCTCATTCGGACGCTCTTCGTCCGGCAGGAATTTGCCCAGCGCGTCGGCATACTCGAAAGCCGGCGTCATCAGGGGTTCGAACCCCCAATCATCATAGACCCGGCTCGCGCGCTCGATCAGATGCCGCTCGACCCGCAGGATGGAACCGCTGCGGTCTTCAAAGCCACGCGGACGGCGCGCCTTGGGTCGAAAGGGCTTCTTGGCACTCATTGGGTCTCTCCGGCGAAGGCAGGCGCCAGGGCCCGCCCCTCAGTGTGAAAGCGGTGTTTTCCACGACAGGCCCGTCTCTGTGAACCCGTCTTAGCAGGACTGGCCCCGGAATTGCGTCGGATTCACGAGAAATCAAGGCGTTATTGCCAGACTGGCCTGATCTTGAACGGGAGACGTCCGCCATGTTGCGTGTCATCGGCACCAGCCTCATCCTTCTGACCAGCCTGACAGCAACAGCCCAGGCCGGTCCCGGAAGCGATTTGGCCGAGTTTGCCCAACGGCTTGGCACCGAAGCGACAGCGCGGTCCCGCGAGGCGGCGCTGCGTCCGGCCGCGCCGGCAGCACCGCTGGACATTGAAGACCCCTATTCCTTCGAACTGGACCAGTTTGCCACGGAAGCCCTGATGCTGAGCCGCCAGATCGATGCCGCGGGAGGACCGGTCGACCTGCGCTGCATCTTCCGGGGCATGTCCCGGGACACCGAAGCCCGGATCGAAGCGATCAATGCTGCCGAAACGGCGGCGGAACAGGCGCACATCTATGCCGGCCTGGCCGACCTGATGCGCGATGCTGCCGAGATTGCCCCGGCGGCCGACACGGATGCCGACCTGTCAGACGTGAACCTTCCGGCGAGCTGCCCGGCCCGGTCGAACTAGCGGCGCGTGGCGCGGTCGAGGCTGGCGATCAGCCCGTCGCGGGTCAGCACGGTCGGCAGGACCTGGGCGGAACCGCCCCCGGCCGGATAGAGCAGGTAGAGCGGCACACCGGCCTGGCCATGATCCCGGATCAGGTTGGCAATGGTTTCATTCCGGTTGGTCCAGTCGGCCCGCAGGAAAACCACATCATACTCGTTGAACGCCTCCTGCACGCGCGGATCATTGAGCACGCGCACCTTGTTGACCTGACAGGTCACACACCAGGCGGCTGTCACATCCACGAACACCGCCCGTCCTTCCGCCCGCAGCTCGGCGACACGCGCCGGTGACCAGGCTTCCTCGGCCACGGTGACGCTGCTGGACGACGCGGTGTCGGCCGGGATGCGGCTGATCCAGCCGGTACAGGCCACGGCCAGGATCAGGCCCAGAGCCCCGACCGCCTTCCACACCGGTCCCGCCTGCCCCAGCGCCCAGACACCAAAGGACAGGGCCACCATCGCTCCGCCCACGAGCAGCACACCGGACGAGCCCGACTGGATCGACAGGACCCAGACCAGCCACAGCGCCGAGGCAAACATGGGGAAGGCCAGGAACTGGCGGAAAGTCACCATCCAGGCACCCGGCTTCGGCATGAGCCGCAACAGTCCGGGCGCGAAACACAGGGCGACGAAGGGCAGGGCCAGGCCCAGACCCATGGCGGCCGAGACCAGGATCACCACAATGGCCGGCTGGGTCAGCGCCAAGCCCAGGGCTCCCGCGGCCAGCGGCCCGACGCAGGGCGCTGCCACGACCACAGCCAGCACACCCGTGAAAAAGGCGCCGCGCGCACCGGGCGTCTCGGCGAGACCGGAGCCCAGCCCCATCAGTCGGGTTCCGATTTCGAACACGCCCAGCAGGTTGAGACCGATGGCAAAGAGCAGGACTGCCAGCGCCGCAACCACGATCGGCAATTGCAGCTGGAAGCCCCAGCCCACCGGCAGGCCGAATTCCCGCAAACCGACCAGGATGGCGGCCAAGCCGACAAAGCTGACCAGGACACCGGCCAGGAAGAACAGGCCCTGCTCACGCACCTTGGCCGCATCGGAATGGGCGACCTGGACGAATTTGAGCACCTTGATCGACAGGATCGGGAAGACGCAGGGCATCAGGTTGAGGATCAGGCCACCACCCAGGGCCAGCAGGAGAATGACGATGTAGTTCACCGGCATGGTCACGTCCGCGACCGTGTCATCCAGCGTCATGTCATCATCCAGGAGCTCCGGGTTCACTTCGATCGTGCGGGCCACCCAGCGGCCGTCCTCATTGACCTCGTAGGAGACGATCCCGCCCCGGCTGGACTCGACCCGGTCCTCGGCCGCATAGCCCGGTGCCAGCACCAGAACGGTCCGTCCCTCGACGCGGCGATAATCCTGCATAGCCGCATGGCGGATCAGGCCGGATTTGAACGGGTAGAAGACCAGATTGCGGACCGTATCCTCCGGCCCGTCGAAATCACCGCCCATAAGCGCCAGCACGACCCGGTCGGAGACCTGGCCCAGCTCGCTGGAGACGGCCGGATCCGGCATCGGCACCGTGTCCAGCGCCGACCGGATATACCAATAGCCGGCCTCGTTCTGGATTGGCGCATCCCCGACCGCGAGCGTCAGCTCGAGCCGGCGTTCCTCCGGAATGCAGATTTCCTCGCACACCAGCCAGGTGGCGTCCGCGACAAGGGTGAGCGTGTCACCGGCGAAGTCCGGGGCGAGCCGAACCGGCATGGGCAGGGTCACTTCGTCCTTGTAGCCGTAGTCCATGATGTCATCGGACAGGGGCAGCTCGATCGGGGCCGGCCAGGCGATATCGCCGATCTCCACGCCCTGCGGCACGGTCCAGTCGATTTCGATCGGAAGACCGTTATCGCCGGGATTGCGCCAATAGGTATGCCAGTTGTCCGGCATGACCTGATGGACACCGATATGGAAGCTTTCCCCCGGCTGGGCCTGCGCCACATCGGCGACCAGTTCGGCCTCGACGATCGGCTCCCCGCTCGCCCAGCCCGGTTGGGCCATGGCCGGTGCTGTCCCCAGAAGGGCAAACAGGCAGAACAGGAAAACACGCATCAGGAAACCTCTCGGTCGCGGGACAATTCATCCAGGTCCCGCTGGATATAGAAGAAATTCGCGAACTGTCGAACCGGTCTGACGCAAAGGTGATCGCCCAAAGACAAACGGCCGCACCCGGGAGGGTACGGCCGTTCGAAATTCACCGGTTCGACGCGGATCAGACCTGGGCCTGACCGTCCGCGGCGGCCTTCAGCGAGGTCCGGCGCAGAATGCGGTCCCAACGCTGCAGGGAGATGATGTGGGCGGTGATCGCCACCAGGTCGCCGCTGTCGTGCAGTTCCTTGAGCTTGTCCGCCGGCAGGGCCGAGAACTTCTCATTGGAGACGCCCCAGTATTCCGCGACGGTAACCGGGTTTTCCGGATCCTGCGGATTGGCGACCTTGATGTCTTTCTTTTCCAGCAGGTCCAGAGCAACGAGACGTTCCACGAAGGCTTCCGTGATACGGGCGTCATTCTCGAAGGCCGACACGAAGTCGATGGCCTGCTTCATGTAATCGGTCGGTTCGCCCTGCTCGTCGAAGAAGGGACGCTCCGGGTTTTCGGAGACCACGAACTCGGCGTCCAGGTCGACACAGACGGTGGACGGCTGGTCGTTCTGGGCAGAGGCGCTCACGAAAGGATAGCGACGCACATAGGCCGGAATGTAGTGTTCCGCGTCGAACTGGCCGTTCTCATCCACGAACAGGTTCGTGCCGGCGCGCAGGCCCATGACCAAGACCGGCATTTTCTTTTCGCCCAGGAAGACGATCGGAAAGCTGCCGCAAGCGAAGGCGAATTCCGGGCTGATCGCCGGAACGAAGTGCCAGTCCTTCAGGAAGGAAAACGGATTGGAGACCGTTTTCACACCGTAAGACTTGTGCTTTTGACGGTTGAGCGGCTCGACATTCTTGTAGAGCGGCACGGATCCGGTGAGGCGCGGCTCGGTGGCGGCGTCGACCATGATAAAAACCCCTTTTAGTCCTTTGGGCGCTAGATAGCGGATATGCCCTGTTCCGGCAACGCAGCCGCGCAGGGCGATTCCATGCCATCGGACGCAAAATCAGTGCCGGACCCTGGCTGGATCCGGCACTGGACTGTGATTGGAGGCTTGTGAAGCCGGTCTGGTGATCAGAAACGGCGGCCGAAGCCGACGCCGAACACGACCGGGTCAATCTGGACGTCGGCATTCACCGCACCGTCGATCACCACATCAGTGTCGATGTCGATGTACTTGACGTCGAGGTTCAGGAACCACTCATCCTGCAGGGCGATGTCGATACCGGCCTGGGCGGCGAGGCCAAAGCTGGCATCGTAATCGATCGTGCTCAGGGCCGAACCCGACGGCAGGTCCTCATTGAAGAAATGGGTGTAGTTCACACCCGCGCCGACATAGGGGCGGTACTGGCCTTCCGGGTTGAAGTGGTATTGCAGCGTCAGCGTCGGCGGCAGCAGGGTGACATCACCCAGATCGATATCGCCGGCCGCCGTGTCCACGGCCATCACATCGTGCGGGGTCACGCCGAGAATGAGTTCGAGCGCCCAGTTGTCCTGCACGAAATAGGTGATGTCCAATTCCGGCACGACCGAGGTGTCAATATCGACATCCCCACCGATCGGCGTGATCGTCGCCTCTTCGTTCGGCACGACGTTGATCGCGCGCAGGCGCACCAGCCAGTCGCCCTGTTCCGCCATCGCCGGCGCGGCGAGAATGAGAGCCGCGGCAGCGCCGAGAAGCATCCGTTTCATGGGTCCGTCCTTTCGTCCCTAAAGAATATGGGGACTTTCTGGACCCGGTAGCGCGCGGGTTGAACTGCGCGTTTCGCCGCGCGTCAGCCTGCCGCGCGGCAGGCTGACGCAGGACGTTTTCAGGCTAGAAGTCGAGGACGAGCGCGGCCCGGAAATTCCGGCCCGGAAGCGGCAACTGGTCTTTCAGGAAGGAGGTGTGCAGACGCGCCTCCTCATCCGTCAGATTGCGGGCTTCCAGGATCAGGCGCAGGCCCCGGTCTTCGAACGGCTCCACCGAATAACGGGCATTGAAGAGCACATAGCTTTGCGTCTTGAACTCTTCCGCCGCGGTATCGTTCTGCACATCGGCCCATTCGGCGCCGAGAT
Source organism: Maricaulis alexandrii (assembly GCF_005871165.1). GTDB lineage: Bacteria > Pseudomonadota > Alphaproteobacteria > Caulobacterales > Maricaulaceae > Maricaulis > Maricaulis alexandrii. The sequence goes on from NZ_SWKP01000007.1 coordinate 224,584, forward strand.
AGACGGACTGGCGCTCCGTGCTGGCAGTCAGGCCGGCCGACAGGGTCAGCGGGGGCAGGCGCGGCAAGTTGGATCCGTCATCCAGTTCACCCTGGACATATTCGCCCGTGAACTCGGCATCGAGATCCCAGTCCCCGAAAGTCCCTATCGGGCCTTCCACCCGGCCTTCGAAGCCGGACAGGGTCGCGTCATTCTGGCTGTATTGATAGACCGGCTGACCATCCTCTTCCGCACCGGTGGCAAACGCACCGATGAAGCCGTCATACTCGGCCCGGAAGACCGAAGCCTCCACGCCCCAGTCGGACACTGTCGTCCGGGCGGTCAGCTCGACGGATACGGCCCGTTCGATATCCATGGTGGCATCGCCGCGCTCATAGGAACTCGTCGCGACGTGCACACCGTCGGCAAACAGTTCCACATCGGTCGGCGCCCGCTCTGCACTGGACACGGTCACGGCCAGGAAGGTGTCGCGGACCGGACGGAAGAACACGGATCCGGACAGGCTTTGCGTGTCGAAATCACGGGAGTCCGTCGCCGTATCGAGTTCGCGGCGCTCCAGGCGCAGACCGCCTTCCAGACCCCAATTGTCGGCATCCCACCGCTCGACCACGAAGACACCCCAATCGGACGTCTCCGAAGGCGGCACATAGGCTTCATCACCGATGGCGGCGAAGTCACGACTGAAGGCCTGGAGACCGACCGCCCCTTCCCAGAGACCGCCCCAGATATCGCGCGGCGTGTGACGGGCTTCCAGGCGGCCTTCCCAGCCATCATTGGTGAATCGGGTCCCCACTTCATCGCCTTCCAGCTCGACATGCTCATAGCTGCCCGTGCCGAAGGAAAAACGGAGGCGTTCGATGTGCTCGCCCAGATCACGCCATTCACCGCGCAGATCATAACGGGTCTGTTCCAGATCGATGCGGACGCCCGCATGGCCGTGCGCGTCCTCCTCGTGATCCTCGTCCCCGTGTTCGTCGTGATCCTCTTCTTCGCCGCCATGCTCATGGCCGCCAGGCACACCGTAGAGCGAGGTGGAACGCCGGACACTGATGCCGATGAAGCCGTTCTCGCCGACCCAGGAGACCCCGCCCGACATCATGTCGAAGGTGAGGCCGGAATTCTCGACACTGCCGGAGGGGTGTTCGTCTTCCTCGTGACCGTCCTCCTCATGGCCCTCGTCCTCATGCGCCTCATGCTCGGCTTCCTCGAACATGCGGTAGAGGTCGGACTCGGCGTATCCGGGAATGTCGTAATCATCCGCCGTACGCGTCAGGGCTTGCAGGTTGAACACGAAGGCACCCGCATTGAAGCGGACCTGGCCGGCGGCGGTCTCGCCCGCATCGACCGATGTCAGCGCGGTGTAGAAACGTCCATCCAGGCCCTCTTCGGCCCGCTCTTCCGGGATACGCCCGTCGATCACATTGACCACACCGCCAATGGCGCCGCCGCCATAGGCAATGGCCGCCGGTCCCCGCAGGATTTCCACCTGCTCGGCTTCGAGCGCTTCGGAGGCCACGGCGTGGTCGGGTGAATTGGTCGAGGCGTCGATCAGGCCGACACCATTAGACAGGACCCGGACCCGGTCGGCGCCGAGGCCGCGAATGACGGGGCGGCTGGCCGCGGGACCGAAATAGGTCGTGGACACGCCCGGCTCATGGGCAATCGTGTCGGCCAGGGAGCCGGCCAGATTGTCTTCCAGATGACGGCGATCCACGACTTCGACCGCGCCGGCGATCTCGTCCGCGGCCACGCCGAGCGGTGCCGACGTGACCCTGATGACATCCACCGTTTCGTCTTCGGACGTCTGATTTGTCTGGGCCAGAGCGGCCGGGCCAAAACCGGCCAGCGCCCCGGCCATCGCCGTCGTCATGATCAATCCCGCACGCATGGGCATCCCCGTTATGAAATAACAAAACATTCACGGCGGGTGATATTATAACGTTTCCGGGCCCGCAAGCCCCCAAGGGTGTGAAATTCCGGAATCTCGGATTAAATAACCGTCAGATGCGACATGATTCTCTGAACCGGGCCCTCGAGGCCGCCGAAGCCCACTGCGTCGAACGCGGTGAGAAGCTGACCCCTGTGCGCAAGCGTGTTCTGGAACTCGTGCTGACCGCTGAAGGTCCGGTGAAGGCCTACGACCTGCTCGAAGCCCTCAAACCCGGACCCGGCGCCGCCAAACCGCCCACGGTCTACCGGGCCCTGGATTTCCTCATGGGGGCCGGTCTCGTCCACAAGGTGGAAGCGCTCAATGCCTTCGTCGGCTGCTCGCACGCCCATGATGATGGCGGAGCGGAACTCTACATCTGCACCGATTGCGGTAATGTGGAAGAGCGCCATGGCGTCCCCTCCCCGATCAACACACCGGAAGGCTTCGTGATCGAACGATCCGTGGTTGAGCATTTCGGCCATTGCGGTAAATGCCGTCACTGACCGGGACACACGGGGGACGGACATCATGATCGAACTCTGGCGCGGCAATGTGAATGCCTGGGAATGTGACGAGCTGGGCCATTTCAATGTCCGCTTCTATCTGGCCCGCCTGTCCGAGGCCGTTGCCAATCTGGCCGAAGCCGCCGGGCTCAATCCGATCCAGCGGCCCGACGCCTCCGCCACGCTGATCCCGCGGGACATCCATGTCCGCTTCCTCGCCGAGGCCCATCCCGGCGCGCCGCTCTATATCGAGGGCGGATTGCTGGGCCATGACGAGCGCACCGCCAACGCCATTTTCGTGATGCGCCATTCCGGCACCGGCAAGCCGGCCGCCAGTTTCCGCGTCTTGCTGGCGCATGCCGCTCCGCAGACCACGACGGATTTCCCCTGGCCGCAGCGTTTTCATGCGCGCGCCGAGACCCTGAAAGTCGACTTGCCTGGCTTCGCCGCTCCCCGTGGACTGAAGCTCGATGGTGTACCGGCCTCACCCGGCCTCGCGCGGGCCGACGAAATGGGACTGGAAACCATCGGCCGGGGCCGGTTCGGTCAGGCCGAGATGGACGGGTTCGGATCCATGCGGGCCGAATTCCTGCTGGGACGCGTCTCCGACAGTGTGACCAATTTCGCCGCGGCCTTCCCCGAGGAATGGGAGCAGCATGCCGGCGGATCCCCCGGCCAGGTCGCTTCGGCCCTGCTGGAATGCCATATCCGTCCGCGCGCCTGGCCGCGCTGCGGGGATGGGTATGTCATCCGCTCCGGGCTGAAATCGGTCAGCCCCAAGGTGCGCAATATCGTGCACTGGGTGATGGAACCGGCGACGGGTCGAGTCTGGTGGACGATGGAAGGCGTCGCCGCGCCCATGGACCTCACCGCCCGCAAACTCCTGGATGTCCCGGACGCGGTGCAGGCCCGGGTCCGCGCCGCCTGTGTCGACGGGCTGCGCGCCTGACATCGCCCAACGCCCTCCCCTGACCATCAGAATCGCCGCACTGATGACGCATGGCTCGCGCACGTGCCGTTGATCGACGGCTTTTCCTCCTGCTGGAAATCGCAGCCCGGCGGCTCGACCGGGAGGCCGATGCGCGTCTGCGCAAGGCTGTCGGCGTGTCGACGGCCCAGGCTGCGCTGCTCTTCCTGCTCGCCCGCCGCGGCGAGCGCCGGATGAGCGATATCGGCGACATGCTCTCCCTCAACCCGCCGGCCGTGACGGGACTGGTCAGCCGGATGGAGGCCCTGGGCCTGGTGGTGAAGACAGCGTCGCGGACCGACAAGCGCTCGGCCGTGGTTTCCTTGACCGAGAAGGGCCGCGCCCTGGGCGATACGGCGGACCATATCCTGCGCGACATGAATACCGACCTGGAAGCCCGGCTGGGCGAGGCGGACAGTGATGCGCTGTACCGCGTCCTGACCCGTCTCGCCACGGAATCCTGAGCCTGCGCTTACGTTTACGTCAACTGACGCAGGGTTTCCGTCCCGCCAGAACCGCGCTAGCATACCCCAAAATCAAAAATGGGAGGCTCGCGTGAGCGAACTGGTTCTGGTCGAAACGGCGGATCGCATCCGCACCATCACTTTCAATCGCCCCGAGAAGAAGAATGCCCTGACCCAGGACATGTATTCCGCGGCCGCCGACGCGCTCAACAGCGCCAATGAGGACCCGTCCGTTCGGGTCTGCATCCTGACAGGCACGCAGGGCGTATTCACTGCCGGCAATGACATTGTCGACTTCACCCAGCGCCCGCCGGAATTTGGCGAGCACGACACGCCGCCCGTGCGCCAGTTCATGATGGCCCTGCTCAATTGCCGCAAGCCGGTGATCGCCGCCGTGGACGGGCTGGCGATCGGCATCGGCGTCACCCTGCTCCTGCATTGCGATCTGGTCGTGGCTTCGGACCGGGCCGTGTTCAAGACGCCCTTCGTGGATCTGGCCCTGGCCCCGGAATATGCCTCCTCGCAGCTCATGCCGCGCATTTTCGGGCATGCCGTGGCCGCCGAACTCCTTCTTCTGGGCGACACCTGGGACGCCAACCGCGCCCGCGAGACCGGGCTGGTGAACCGCGTCACCCCGGCCGACAAGCTGGCCGAGACGGCGCAATTCATGGCCGGCATCCTGGCGGCCAAGGCGCCCAGCTCACTACAGGCCTCCAAGGCGCTGATGCGCCAGCCGGTGGAAAGCATCGAGGACCGGATGGACCGCGAAAACACGATCTTCGCCAACCAGCTACAATCGCCGGAATTCGCTGAAGCCGCCGCCGCCTTCCTGGAACGCCGCGCGCCGGATTTCGACAAGCTCGGCTAGACAACACGACAGCCCGGAACGGGTGGGGGGAAATGGCATGATCAAACGTCTGCTGGCGGGAACGGCCGCCGTGATCCTGGTCGGCGGCCTGGCCGCCCTCAATCTGTCACCGGTGGGGCGGGTCTACCTGCCCTCCGGCACCGGGATTGTCGCCAAACAGACCTGCTCCCTCACCTGGGTGTCCGGACTGGACAGTGAGTTCGCCCGCTCGGTCTATCTGGATCCGCTGCTGGGCGCTGCCGGTGCCTTGATCACCTCGGAGGTCGATGAAGAGGCTCGCACGGTAAGCGCCGGTGTTCTGGGTATTTTCTGGAAACAGACCGCGGTCTGGCGCGACGGGCTGGGCTGCACGCTGGTGCATGATTCCGACGCCTTTGATGCGGATCTGACCGTGCCCGCAGCACAGGATTTCCAGCCCATGGAGATCGACCCGGCCTTCCGGGATGCGCATTTCGACGGCACCGCCCTGGACGCGGCGATTGATGCGGCCTTCGGGGATCCGGAGACGGATGACCGCAATACGCTGGGTGTGGCAGTGCTCTATCAGGGCCAGCTGGTGGCGGAGCGCTATGCGCCACAAGCCAGCCGCGAGACGCGCTTCCATGGCTGGTCCATGACCAAGAGTGCCATGACGACGCTGGCCGGGCGTCTGCAATATCAAGGCGTTCTGGACATTGAAGCCGAGGGCGCCGTGCCCTCCCTGTCGGCGGTCAGTGCCGATTATGAGGATGTCACGATCGAGGCCCTGCTGCGCATGGCGGGCGGTTTTGCCATTGCCGAAACCAATACCGGTTTCGACCCGAACTCGGAAATGCTCTTCACCCAGTCTGACATGACGCAATACGCCGCAACGCGTGACCGCCTGCATGCGCCGCTGGAACACTGGCAATACATGAGCGGCAATACGATCATGGCCACCCACACCATGCAGCAAGAATTGGGTGACGATATTCCCTCACGGGTTCAAGGCCTTCGCGAGATCCTGTTCGAACCGCTGGGCATGTATTCGCCGATCCTGGAGATGGACGAGACCGGAACCTTCCAGGGCTCCTCCTACATGTATGCCACGGCTCAGGACTGGGCGCGGATGGGCTGGCTTTATGCCAATGAGGGTGTGTTCGACGGCGAACGTCTTCTTCCGGAGGACTGGAATGCCATCGTGTCGACGCCGACAGACGGGTCGAACCGGGCCTATGGCATGGGTTTCTGGCTGCCGGGTGAGCATGATGGCGTGCCCGAAGGCACCTTCATGATGAGCGGATTCCAGTCGCAATGGGGCTTCATCATGCCCGAACAGGACCTGGTTGTGGTCCGTTTCGGAGCCACCAATCGCGCCTCATCGCGCTCTTACGAACTCGCCGCCGCGGTCGTGAGTGCACTGCGACAGGATCAGGACGGTATCGAAACGGACCCGGCTACGCAGCCTGAATGAGACGCGGCGAGGTCGCCAGGCAGTTCTCACCGATGATGGAACGGATCAGGGCGCGCACCTCGCCGGCGGTCAGGGCATCGAGCCCCGCTCCCGCCTGCCCCGCACGCCGGCCGACAGACCAGGTCTCGAACTCGCGCCGGTCGACCGGACCGAATTCCAGCCGACGCAGACCGGTCAGGCGTGCATCCTGCCGGGCCGAGGCGAGATAGCGCAGAAGCGGCTGACGATCGCCTTCCAGAACCAGGAAGAAATGATCCCCCTGCCAGGCCATCTCACCGGTCAGGCAATCCTCGATACTGGCCTTCATGCATGCCGTGAGGAGAGAGCCCAGCGGACCACTGAGCGAGCCTGCGCCCAGATCGATGGCCGACCGGGCGGAGAGAACCATTCTGTGCAACATGAAGGGGTTTCCGGATACGCATCTACAAAGTCTGGACAGGCCAATAACCGACAACCCTGAAATCGGTTTCAAAACTGCGCGATAAATTTTCAGCAGTTTTGTCTCAAATACCGGGCATTGCCGGGCCTGTGTGACACGTCGTCCGCTGGACTTTCCGTCGCAAACTTGCAGTTTCTCCCCCACAGATATTCGGAGTGCCCGCATGGCGTACAAATCCCTGCGCGATTTCATCGACCAGCTCGAAGCCGAGGGCGATCTCGTCCGCATCACCACGCCGGTCTCGACCGACCGCGAAATGACGGAGATCCACCGCCGCACGCTGGAAGCCGGCGGGCCGGCCCTCTTGTTCGAGAATGTCCTCAATGAAAAGGGCGAGCCGAGCGAGATGCCCTGCCTGGTCAATCTGTTCGGCACGGTGAAACGCGTCGCCCAGGCGGTCACGCTGGGCGGGGAAGCCCGCACCACGGGCGAAGAACTGCGCGAAGTGGGTGAACTCCTGGCCTTCCTGCGCCAGCCGGAACCGCCGCGCGGCGTGAAGGATGCGCTCGACATGCTGCCCCTGGCCAAGACGGTCATGTCGATGCGGCCCAAGACCGTGAAGACCGCTCCCTGCCAGGAGGTGGTGCTGACCGGCGATGACATCGACCTCGACCGCCTGCCGATCCAGACCTGCTGGCCCGGCGAGCCGGCCCCGCTGATCACCTGGCCGCTGGTCGTCACCAAGGGCCCGGGCAAGGACCGCACGGATGATTTCAATCTGGGCATTTACCGCATGCAGAAGCTGGGCAAGACGCGCACCCTGATGCGCTGGCTCAAGCATCGCGGCGGGGCGCAGCACTATCAGCGCTGGAAGAAGGAAAAGCCGGAACCCCTGCCCGCCGCCGCGGTATTGGGTGCCGATCCGGGAACGATCCTGGCCGCCGTCACCCCGGTGCCGGACACGCTGTCGGAATACCAGTTCGCCGGCATTCTGCGCGGCAAGAAGGCGGAACTGGTCGACTGCAAGACCGTGCCCTTGCAAGTCCCTGCCGAAGCCGAGATCGTGCTGGAAGGCCATGTCCTGCTGGACGAGTACGGACCGGAAGGCCCCTATGGCGACCACACCGGCTATTACAATTCCGTCGAGCATTTCCCGGTCTTCGAGATTTCCGCCATCACCATGCGGAAGAAGCCGATCTATCTGACCACCTATACCGGTCGGCCGCCGGATGAGCCTTCCGTACTGGGCGAGGCGCTCAACGAGGTCTTCATCCCGCTGATCCAGCAGCAATTCCCGGAGATCGTCGATTTCTGGCTGCCGCCGGAAGGCTGCTCCTACCGCATCGCCGTGATCTCGATGAAGAAGGCCTATGCCGGCCATGCCAAGCGCGTGATGATGGGTGCCTGGTCCTATCTGCGCCAGTTCATGTACACGAAATGGATCATCGTCGTGGACGAGGACGTGAATGCGCGCGACTGGAAGGATGTGATGTGGGCGGTCTCCACCCGCATGGACCCGGCCCGCGACATCGTCACCGTCGAGAACACGCCCATCGACTATCTCGACTTCGCCTCCCCCGTCTCCGGCCTGGGTTCCAAGATCGGCCTCGATGCCACCAACAAGGTGGACGGGGAAACCCATCGCGAATGGGGCGAAAAGCTCGACATGGACGCCGAGACGAAGGCGAAGGTGGATGCGGTCTGGGGTGAGTTGGGAATTGAGCTGGGTTGACCTCCAAGGCCACCATCAACGGGCAATGATTTCCAGAGCGTCGTATTTGACCGCCGTCTCACGATCGACCGACCGTGTGCTGACACGGCTATCGACCCGGACAACACTTTCCCCCGGCGCCAGAACGACGGTTGCATAGCAGGTCTCTCCAAAGAGCTGCCGTCCATCCCGCTCGGCGATGAACCGACCGATGCCGAGAATGTTTTCACCATCAAATGCGCCGACATCTCTCAACTGTACGTATTGCTGATCGATGAGCTCGCCCAATTTGCCCTGGATGCTGGTCCCGACATCCTTCGAGTTCACCAGGAAACTGTCCATATCGGTGAAGGCACTCAATGCGTCGAGCCACACCTCTCCCTCCTTGACCCGCAGAAGGCCCGCAATGTTGGGGCATCGCTGGACGCTGAGGCGTTGGGCGCGAAGCGTAAGCTGGCGCTGAGACAGGCCGAAGCGTTCCTCGATCAGCGCCTGCATCGCCGGCTTGGGCACCGCAGCACCGCGCTCCCATTGCGACACCAGGCCCTGGCTAACCCCCAGCTGCGCCGCGAGGACGTCTTGCTTGAGATTCTCGGAGAACCGGATTTCCCGTATCCTGTCAGCCCAATTCATGCTCTTCCCCAAAAGCAGCAGATAATTCGAATTTTTCCGGAAACCGCAGGAGGCAACTCCTCATTACCCGGATTATCAAAAACATAGCTCGGACTGGCGCGCCGCCAAGTTCACAATCTGCCGACCCTTCTTCCCCAAACGCAGAGAACGCGAACATCTCGTAATTTGGACCCGAATCTAAATCATGCCAGTCTCGAGCCATGACCGAGCTCCTTACCCTCTCCCCCCGCGCCCGGGCCAACCGGGAGAAAATTTACCAGGCCGCCATCACCCTGATCGAGCGACAGGGGCTGGAGGCGACGACGATGGACGGGATCGCGGCGGAGGCCGGAATGGCGCGGGCGAGTGTGTTCAATCATTTCCCGTCCAAGCTTCTCTTTCTGGCGGAGTTCTTTCAGCGTTTCACGGATGATGTGATCCGCGCGGCGCGCTCGGCCCGGCTGACCGGTTTCCGCAACCGGCTGGAAGCCCTGTTCGCGGCGATTGGTCCGATTGCCCATGCCAACAAGGCCATGGTGCGCGAGTTTGCGTCGCTGGCCATGGGGCATGGCCCGCTGGCGGACGCGGAGAGCGAGGCGGATGACATCATGCGGACCTTCTTCCGGGAGCTGGTGGATGAAGGTCAGGCATCCGGCGAGTTGCGGGCAGATGTCGACCCGGATGTGCTGACCGACTTCCTGGTGGGCATTTTGACGGTCACGACCCATGACTGGGTGAATTCCGGTCAGAAGACCCCGTTACAGGCCGATTTGAGCGCGCGATTTGATTTGCTTTTTCAAGGCATTGAAAAAAGTTCAGCCTGACTCGCATCCAAACAGTCAGGCCTACGCATCTCAGGATCATCAAAATTTGGACTTAAGTCCATATAGGAGATGGAATGAGACGCAGGCTTTCAAACCGATGGACGCTGGCCACGGCGTCGGCCCTGGCGCTGGCCTGGGCCGTGCCCGCCCTGGCCCAGCCGGACGACGCTGACGCCTGGCGCGCCGATGCTGATGCACTGGTGGCCGTGCTGGAGGCAGAGCACGAGAACCCCTTCTTCCACACGCCGGAAGCGGAATTCCGGGCAGCCATAGAGGCCTACAAGGCTGACATACCGCAGATGGACCGGGCCGAGCGGATTGCCGGCCTGGCGCATATCCTGGCCCTGGTGGGTGACGGGCATTCCTGGATGCCCATGCACGCCCTGCCGTTTGACGGCCTGCCGCCGGGACCTGGCTTCCGCTCCCTGCCCGTGCGTTTCGAGCTCTTTGATGACGGGCTCTACATTGTCGGTGCCACGGGTGAGTGGGCCGGACTGGCCGGCGCGCGCGTCACCGCGATCGGCCATGTCGACACGGAACAGGCCGTGGCCCGCGCCATGACGCTTCTGCCGACCGATGCGGTGAATTTCGCCCGCGAATTTGTCGCCGAGTGGCTGATGCAGGCGGAGCTCCTGACCGCGCTGGACCTCGCCCTGAACGCCGGCAACATCTCGGTGACGGTGGAGCAGGATGGCCACGCCGCCACGGTGGTGATGCACCCGCTTCCGGCGGATGCGGTCTATGACTGGATCTTCTCCATGGACAGCGGTCCGTCCGGGATCGACGACTGGGTCACGGCTGCCGCACAGCAACCTCTCTGGCAACGCCCGGCCGCGGAACCCTTCACCGTGCAGCGGCTGCCCGAAGCCGCCTATCTGCGTATCGACCAGATCCAGAACGGGACCGAACTGAGTTATGCGGAAGCCGCGCAAGCGGCTGTCGAAGCCGCCGAAGAGCTGGACCGCCCGGCCCTGGTCCTCGACTTGCGCCGCTGCCTGGGCGGAGATGGGTCGCTGAACGCGGCCTTCATGGCGGTGATCACGGCCAGTGATGTCCTGATGCAGGAAGGCCGGATCCAGGTTCTAACCAGCCGCCAGACGCACTCCGCCGCCATCATGCTGGTCTCCGACCTGGAACAGCAGACCCCGGCCCGCTTCTACGGCCAGGCGACCGCCGACCGGCCCAATCATCATGGCGAGACGAATATCTTCGTGACGCCGAACAGCCTCCTGCCGGTCATCCACGCCAGCGAATACTACCGGACCTCTAACGCGGATGATGACCGCCGCTTCGTCACGCCGGACGTCGTCATTCCCTACCTGTTTTCCGATTACCAGACCGGCACGGACCCCGTCCTGGCTACCGCGCTGGCTGACCTTGAAGGACAAGACCCATGACCCGCCTCAATGCCTTGCTGGGCGCTGCCCTGACCCTCATCGCCACGACCGCCTGTGCCACGGCCCGTGTCCAGGCTGATGACAGCCAATGGGACTACCAGTCCGAAAACGCCGCGATCGGCCGCATCTACTATTATGAGCGGACCAATACGGATGGCTCGATGGATGAACGCGTCACCGTCTTCCAGCGCTCGGAAACCGAGCTGGAAGTCTACAAGGAGAACGGGTTGTGCAGGAATGCCGCCCTGGTGACCGCCGAGCTGGACCCGGAGACGCTGAGCACGACACGCCTGGTGGGCGGCCAGCTGCAACCGGAGGCCCGGCACATGGAGTTCGCCTTCATCGCGTGGGACGCCGCCACGGATGCGCTGAGCCTGGACGTCCGCCTGCCGAATGTCACCATCACGGATGAAGCCCGCACCGAAAGCCGGCCCTGGCATCTCTATGATTTCGACCTGGCCAGCCTGACCGTGATGACGCCGCACCTGGCCGACCCGGACGCGGTTTTCGGGTTCGGCATGGCCCTGCTTTGGGCCGATCCGTCCAATCCCGACCCGATGTTCTGGATGGGCAATGTCACCGCCACGCCGGATGCCCGTGAAACCCATCTGGGTCACCGGACCCGCCGCTATGCGCTCACCGGCTCAGCCCTGACCGGCGAGCGTGCCACAGGTGGCGAGGCCGTGCTGTGGCTGGATGCGGATGAGGGCTACATCGTCGATGCCGTTTTCCCGACACCGAACCATCCCGGCTATACGGATTTCCGCCTGCGCCTCGATCACGTCTCTGATGGGGGGCTGGCCGAATGGGACTCCCTGCTGACCGCGCATTTCGCCGATTGCGAGGAATAGCGCCTAGGTCTGCCCCGTCTTGATCCGGACATCGGCGGGCGGGGCGTCATAAGCCGCGAACATGTCGAGCAGGGCTTCGGCGTCATCGGAGACCAACAGCGCGCTGCGATGTTCAGGGGTCAGGAAGCCCTGTTCCGTCATCGTGTCGAGGAAAGCGACCAGGGCGTCGTAATAGCCATCGACATTGAGCAGGCCGACCGGATTGCGGTGCTGGCCCAGCTGGCCCCAGGTCCAGATCTCAAACAATTCCTCCATCGTGCCGATCCCGCCCGGCATGGCAATGAAGCCGTCGGAGAGGCTTTCCATCATCGCCTTGCGGGCATGCATGGATTTCACGACGTGGAGCCGGGTCAGGCTCATATGCGCGATCTCCTTCAGGGCGAGGAATTCGGGGATGACGCCTTCCACCTTGCCCCCCGCGGACAGGACCGCGTCTGCCAGCGTGCCCATCAGCCCCACCTGGCCGCCGCCATAGACCAGCTTCACCCCGCGTTCGGCGAGCAGGCGCCCGAGTGACTCCGCCGCCATCGTGAAGGCCGGCGACCGGCCCGAATTGGACCCGCAATAGACACAAATCGATTTCATGCTAACCCTGAACTCTCGGAAATGGATCGGAACGCCCCGCACCCGGCGCGGCTCCGGCAAGCAATGGGCGACCGGATGATGCGTTGGTTAAACCTCTTAGTCGCAGCCTGGCTGGCGGGCAATATTCCAGCCGCCGCGGACGCCCAGGACCCGCCCCGCGTCCATGACATTCCCACACAGATCTGCCGCGACTATTTCTTTGTTCCCATCACCCTGTCCGAACAGCCGGGCCGGCCGGACGACCGGACCCTGTGGTTCGTCTACGACACGGGCGCCTCATCCAGCATCATGGATCCTGACAGCCTGGAACGGGTCACCGGCCAGGTCTTCGATGCCGGCCAGCGGGTCAGCATCCGGGATGCCACGCTGGGCCCGGTCACCTATAACCGGCTCCCGACCCGCTTGCGGGAGCTCGACCATCTATCCATGGCCCTGGGTCGCGAGATCGACGGCATCCTGGCCTATGACTCATTTGGGGACTTCCTGGTCACGCTGGATTACCAGGCCGGCCAGATCCGCCTGGAGTCCGGCGAACTGCCACGTCCGGACGGTATCACCGTCTTCGATACGGACGGGCCCGACAGCCGTCCCTGGCTGGAGATCGGCTTTCCCGGCCGCACCCGCCGCATGCTGATCGACAGCGGCGCGGGCGGCACGGTGCTCGCCGTGAACGGGCTGCACCGGTATGACACGGTGACAGCGCCGCGGCCGACCGGCGCATCGATGCGGATCAACCGGATCGAGCGGCGCCAGGGGGCTCGTCTGAACGGCGTGGCCCGGCTGGGCCCGCACACCCTGTCGGCTCCCGTCCTGCAATCCACGCCGGGTACGGAACTGATCGGCGGTGTGGTGATGCGGCATTTCCGGTGGACCTTTGACGCGGACCGCGAACGCGTCCGGATCGAGCGGGTCACCGAGGGGGACATCAGTTTCGATCCCATGATCGCCCACGGCATGGTGCTTCGGGCAGACGGTGACGGCCTGCGGGTCGAGGGCGTGCTGGAGCAGACGCCCGCCGCCGATGCCGGGGTGCTGGAAGGGGATCTGGTCACCCATTTCAACGGACTGCCCATGCGGGACCGCAATTGCGACCCGGACGGCACGCGGACGGAACTCGTCCTGACGCTCTTGCGGGACGGACAGGTCATGGACCTGGCCCTGGCGCTCTATCCGCTGGTGGACTGAGCCTCCGCCGCGACAGCACCCATCACCCGGATGGCCTCGATGATGCGGTCCGGGTCTGCCGCCAGGGCCCGCTCCCCGATGGCAATCTCAAGCGCCGGCACCGGGTCCTGTTCGAAATGCCAGAACCGGTTGCCCAGCCAGACACGGGTTGCCTCGGCGGCCGCATCGCGGGCAGCCTCGGCGGTCTCCACATCGCAGTCCAGCCGGACATGCATCATGTTCACCTGTGGCGGGTTCGGCGTGATCGTCAGCCCGGCCAGCTCGCCGACGCCGGCCGCGATCTGCCGGGCGCGGGCGACGAAATCGGGCACCAGATCCAGTCTCGCATCCAGAACCCGCAAAGCGTCCGGCACCATCGGCCAGGCCGAAACCAGGCGGCCGCCCATGCGGGCCAGCCAGAGACGGGCTTCGACGACGAAGTCTTCCCCGCCGGCCAGAATCGCCCCGCCGGAGGCCCCCAAATCCTTGTAGAAGGAGGCATAGACCGAAGCGAATCCGTCACAGATCTCCGCAAGGTCGTGACCGGACCAGGCCGAGGGCAGCGCCCACAGGCGCGCACCATCCATGTGCAGGGTGAGGCCGGCATCCCGGGCGCGGGCCTTGATGGCGACCAGCGTGTCCCAGTCCGGCAAGGCGCCGCCATTATGGCGCTGCGGCAGTTCGATGAAGCAGCAGCCCGCCTGTTCGGGCAGGTCGTCCGGACGCATCGGACGGGACCAATCGCCGCAACTCACCGGCTCCAGCCCGTGCAAATGCGTGTGCCCGTCTTCCTCATGCAGGGCGAGATGCGAGGTCGGGTGCAGGCCCAGACGGGTATCACCGGCCTCGGCACAATGGATGCGCGCGGCCACGCCCTGGGCCATGGTCCCGGTCGGGAACCAGACGGCTGCCGGCTTGCCCAGCAGCTCTGCCATGCGCGCTTCCAGCCGCGTCACGCTCTCGCCGGTCAGATAGGCTTCCGGCCCCAGACCCTGCGCGCGCATATAGGCTGCCACGCGCTCCAGCCGGTCGGCCGGATCACCATCCGTGTGGAAAGGAAAACCCAGATCGAGATCACACTGTGCCCGGATCGAGGTGCTCATTCCGCAGCGACGGATTTGAGATCCTCGAGCGTCGCGGCATTCCAGCCGACGCGGACATCGCCGCCGGCTTCGATCACCGGACGCTTGATCAGGGTGGGCGAGGAAATCAGGGCCCCGGCCGGATCCTCTTCCGCCATGGCGCGCTCTTCCGCCGTCAGATTGCGCCAGGTCGTCGAGCGGGTATTCACCAGCGCCTTGGCCCCGACCGCATCCAGCCATTTGGGGACCTGAACGACATTGTCGGCCTCTTCGCGAATATCCACGAAACGATGTTTCAGACCGGCCGTTTCCAGCTCTTTCACCGCCTTGCGGCACGTGTCGCAATTCTTCAGTCCGTAGATCGTCACAGTCATGGTTCGCGTCCGCTCTCCCTCAGCGCGTGGCGGATTGGAAGGGCTTCTCCTCCGCTTTGCAAGAGGCCGTGCAGCATACTCTTATTCAGGTGTTACTCGGCCGCTTCGTCAGCCGCGCGCTCGGCCTGCAGCAGGGCGGCACGGGCCTCCACCATCTCGACGATATGGTCGATCATCTCAGCGTTGGACACATTGTGATCCGGCCGTCCGGAGACATACATCTTGCCGCGTCCGGCACCCCCGCCAGTAAAGCCCAGATCGGTCATCAGCGCCTCACCCGGCCCGTTCACCACACAGCCGATGATGGACAGGGAGATCGGTTCGGAGATGTGGGAGAGCCGGTTCTCCAGCGTCTCGACCGTGCGGATCACGTCAAAGCCCTGACGGGCACAGGACGGGCAGGCAATGATGTTCACACCGCGCGTGCGCAGGCCGAGGGATTTGAGAATGTCGAAACCGACCTTCACCTCTTCCTCCGGCTCGGCGGAGAGGGAGACACGGATCGTGTCGCCGATCCCGGCCCACAGGAGGGAGCCGATCCCGATGGCGGATTTCACCGTGCCGATGCGCTGGCCACCGGCTTCGGTCACGCCGAGATGCAGCGGCGCATCCGTCGCTTCCGAAAGCGCCTGGTAGGCCGCGGCCGTCAGGAAGGGGTCGGAGGCCTTCACCGAAATCTTGTAATCGCGGAAGTCCAGATCCTCGAGGATGCGCGCATGTTCCAGCGCGCTTTCCACCATGGCTTCCGGACAGGGCTCGCCATACTTCTCCAGCAAATGGCGCTCCAGTGAGCCGGCATTGACGCCGATCCGGATGGCGCAGCCATGATCGCGGGCCGCCTGAACGACATCCTTCACCCGGTCCATCGAACCGATATTGCCCGGATTGATCCGCAGGCAGGCGGCGCCCGCTTGGGCCGCTTCGATACCGCGCTTGTAGTGGAAATGGATGTCCGCGATCAGCGGCACGGTCGCGGCCTTCGCGATCTCGCGGAAAGCGGCGGTGGAGTCCTCGTCCGGACAGGAGACCCGGACCAGATCGGCGCCGGCCTCTTCACAACGCCGGATCTGGTCGATCGTCGCGCCGGCATCGGCGGTCGGCGTGTTCGTCATGGTCTGGACCGTGATCGGCGCATCGCCGCCCACCTCCAGGCTCCCGACCTTGATGGTGCGGCTCTTGCGACGTTCGATCATGCGCCAGGGGCGCACGGTGCGGGGGTCAGGACCGGTCTGCGACATGGGGGTCTCACTCCGTCAACGATGCCATCCACCGTTACCGGGCGGATATAGCGTTTTCGGGGCGATCTTGCGACCGGGGTGCGACAGTTTATTGCGGCTTATTGCGGCGAATTGGCCGGGTCTTCGGCGGGAAGATCCGCCGAGGCCAGGACCGGCAGGTTCTCGACCGGCGTGCCCGACGCGCCCAGCAGGCCCAGCGTCTCGCCGTTCCGTTCCAGACGGATCGCCCCGGCATTGGCCGCCGAGACGGTCAGGCCCGGTTCCAGCGCATGGAAAGTCTCACCCGCGCCCAGTTCACGGGCGAACAGGATGCGGCCGGAGGCATCACGCACTTCCAGCCAGGTGGGAATGATGGCGCGCATCACCACGGCCGAAGACAGGGTCGTGGCCTGGTTGAGCGGCAGATTGGTCCAGATGTCCTCAACGCTGGGCGCGCGGGCGGCGAGGTCGAAATCGGCGCGGGCCCATTCCGGTGCCGCATCCGGCGGGGATGGCGGATTGGACAGGAGGCCGCCCGAACCGGTCTGGCCGGAATACCACCAGGCCACGGCGGCAACGATGATCAGGATGAAGGCCACACCGAACACGCCCCGCGGCAGCTGGATCGGGTCCCGGCTCTTGGCCGCGGCGGTCGGCTGGGCGCGACCGGTCTCGGTATCGACCTCGCGCTTGAACTGTTCGACCAGGCCATGCGGTTCGATGGACAGGAAGCTGGCATAGGTGCGCAGATAGCCGATGGCATAGGCCCGGGCCGGCAGGCCGCGGGAGTCCATGGCTTCAAGCGCTTCCAGATAATCGGCACGGATCCGCGTCGCGTCGGCGGCCTGCTTCAGCGACAGGCTCATCTTCGCGCGCGCCTCGCGGAGCCGCTCACCCGCCGTCATGCTGACATAGCCAACGCCGTCATCGGCGTAGACGGCGTCAACGGGGACAAAAGAAGACCCTGACACTTGACCCGACATAACCACCTACCGCTCTCGCTATCGGAGCGACATTCCCCCAAGAACACGAATACAGGAATTAACCCTGACCGTCTCCCTATAAGATCAAATCGCTCGTCCGTTTTCAACTGCCTCGCGGGGCAATCCGGCGTCTTCTCCCGCTTCCAGCAGGAGCGGACGCAAGCTGTCCGCAGGGCTCTCGAGACGGCTCGCAAGCCAGGTGCCAAGTTTCTCCGCATCGAGTCCGGAGATGAGTTTCTTAACCGGCCCTATACTCCCCGACGCCATGGAAAGACTTCGGTAACCCAAGGCGATAAGGACCGCCGCCTCCAGCGGTTTGGCCGCAACCTCACCGCAAACGGAGACCGGTGTATCGTGCGCGACGCAGACATCATTGATCCGTTTCAGGAGGTCGAGTGCCGACGGAGACAGGACATCGTACCGATCCGAGACACGTGTGTTCTGGCGATCGGCGGCGAAGAAATACTGCATCAGGTCATTGGCGCCGACGGAGACGAAATCGACCGTATCGATGACATGTTCCAGCGCCCAAGCCATGCCCGGCGTCTCCAGCATCATGCCGACCTTCAGCTCTGACGGGATCGGATGACCGGCATGTTTGGCGTGGCGGATTTCCCGGTCCAGCATCTCGCGGGCCGCCCGCATTTCCCAGGGCGCGGCGATCATCGGGAACATGAGCTGCAGCGGCCGCCCCTCGGCCGCCTGGATCAGGGCCCGCATCTGGTAGCGCAGCAGGCCGGGACGATCGAGACCCATGCGGATGGCACGCCAGCCAAGGGCCGGATTGGGCTCTTTGGTCGAGGGCGCAAAGGGCGCCACCTTGTCGCCGCCCAGATCGAGCGTGCGGAACACGACCGGCTTGTCGCCCGCAGCGTCGAGCACGGACTTGTAGACCGCCGCCTGCGCCGACAGGCGCGGCAGGGTTTCCGACACCATGAACTGGAATTCGGTCCGGAACAGGCCGACCCCGTCCGCCCCGATCTCGTCCAGCCCCATCAATTCGATCAGCAGGCCCGCATTCATGTGCACGCCAACCCGGACCCCATCCTTCGTGACAGCGGGTCCACGCAGCTCGGCATAGGAGAGACGGCGTTCCGACAGGAGGCGGATGCGTTCCTCGTAAGTCTCGACCACATCCGGTTGCGGCCGGATGTGCAGGATGCCGAACTCGCCATCGAGGATGACCGGGTCGCCATTCTCCGCCCGGTCCAGCGCGCCTTCCAGACGGCCGACCAGCGGAATGCGCAGCGCCTTGGCCACAATGGCGGCATGGGAAGAGGCCGAGCCTTCCTCCAGCGCGATCCCCTTGAGCTTCTCACGGTCGAATTCGAGCAGTTCCGCCGGACCGATATTGCGCGCGATGATGATGGCATTGTCCGGCAGGTCGGACATGTGCACGCCATCGCCTTCCAGGTGACGCAGGAGGCGGTTGGCCAGGTCTTCCAGGTCGTGCAGGCGCTCGCGGAAGGTCGGGTCACTGGCCTTCATCAGTCGGGCGCGGTTCTCGTTCCGGACGCGTTCGACAGCCGCTTCGGCGGTCAGGCCCCGGCGGACGGCTTCACGGAGGCGTTCCATCCAGCCGCGGTCATGGGCGAACATGCGATAGGCTTGCAGCACATCCCGGGTCGGCCCACCGAAGGGGATGCGGCCACTGTCCAGCATCTCGTCGATCGAGGCACGCAGGGAATTGATCGCCGTGTCGAGGCGCTCCTCTTCCGCGCCGGAATCTTCCGCGATCAGCCGGGTGGATTCGACATGCGGTTCGAAAAGGACGGCCACGCCCTGGACCACACCACCGGAATAGGCCCCGCCCTGGAAGCGTTCCGGACGCGACTGGCGCACGTCCAGGCCCGCCATTTCCTCGGCTTCGACAATGTCACCGGAGGCGACAATCTCGGCCAGGACCATGGCCACCGTCTGCAGGGTCTCGATCTCGTCGACCCCGACCTGGCGTTCCTGTGAGGTCTGGGCGGTGAGCACCCCGACCATGCGGCCACCGCGCAGGATGGGCACACCGACGAAGGTGTTGAAGGGTTCTTCCCCGGTCTCCGGCTTGTAGGAGAAGGCCGGGTGGGCCCGTGCATTGGATGTGGAGAGCGGCCGGGCGCGGCGGGCGACCAGACCGACCAGGCCTTCACCGGGCTGCAGCCGCACCGAGTGGACCGATTCCGGCTTCAGGCCGAAGGTCGCGCAGAGCTCCAGCGCATTGGACTGACGGGCCAGATAGATGGAACAGACATCCCAGCCGGCCTCCTGGGCGATCATCGCGGTCAGGTGATCCAGGCGGGCCTGGGCGTTTTCCTGGACCGCCATGAGCTCGCGCATGCGCTTGAGCAAGCGGCGCGGATCGCGCGCTGAGGGAGTCTTCACGTCATCCATGCCTATACCTGATCCAATCCATAGGCCGCGTGCAAGGCTCGCACAGCACGTTCCACCGCATCATTCTCGATCAGTGCTGAAATCTTGATCTCCGATGTCGCAAGAACGCGCACGGGGATGGAGTGTTCCCCCAGAACCGCGAACAGGGAACGCGCAATATCAGCCCGCTGGCGCAATCCTGAACCCACGACAGAAACCTTTGCCAGACCGGTTTCACTGGTCATGTCGACCCCCGGCAACGCGGTTTCGAGCGCCGACAGGGCGCGTTCCAGATCCCGGTGGGCAACAGAGAATTCCAGTGTCACGGTGCCGGCAACCCGGGCCTGGGCCTGTACGATCATGTCGACCCCGATCCCGGCCTCGGCCAGGGCGGCGAAGGCGCGGGCCGGCAGATCGGACCGGCTGGACGTGCCGACCAGGGCCAGACGGGCCTGGTCGCGGGCATAGGCAACGCCGGACACGATGCGGCGCTCGGCGACATCCCGGGTGGCGACCACATCCGTGCCGCGGCTCTGCCCCGCCTCCAGGAAGGAGGACAGGACGCGCATGGGCACGCCGCGTGCCTTGGCGAATTCGACGGACCGGGTCTGCAGCACCTTGGCGCCCTGGGCTGCCAGTTCGAGCATTTCATCATGGCTGATCGCATCGAGCCGCCCGGCCCCGGGCTCGATACGCGGATCGGTCGTGTAGACCCCGTCGACATCGGTATAGATATCACAACGTGCGCCCAGCGCCGCCGCCAGGGCGGCCGCTGACAGATCCGTACCGCCACGCCCCAGCGTGCGCACATCCCCGTCCTGGGTAATGCCCTGGAAGCCGGCAAGAACCGGGATCACGCCCGCCTCCATCACGGTTTCAAGGGCGGCCACATCCATGCCGGCGATGCGGGAGGCCCCCGCCGGGCCGTCCGTGATGACCGGCAATTGCCAGCCCAGGAAGGAGCGGGACTGCAGGCCGGATTCGCGCAGGGCCAGTGCCATCAGGGCCGAGGAGACCTGCTCGCCGGCGGCCAGGGCGACATCGGTCTCGGCATCGCCCAGACCGGCGCCCAATTCCTGGGTCAGGCCGAGAATGCGATCGGTCTCGCCGGCCATGGCCGAGACCACGACCGCCATGACCTCGCCGCGCCGGACCGCGTCGGCCACCAGGCTCGCGGAATGGCGGATCCGCTCGATCGATCCGACCGAGGTGCCACCGAATTTGGCCACAACCCGTGTGCTCAAACCTGTCCCCCGCAGTTTTACTCTGGCCCGGTCCGGCCTAGATCATGTGCGCACAGTGTCGCACCGGGCTCGATTAGCGCGGCAGCCGGAGCCATATTATGGCCGGGCCGCCGGCGGTTAGGTAAGCGGACACGGACCGGCGCGCAACGCTTGAACGCAATCACAGGCGCACTCGCCTGCAGGGAGAATTCGCATGGCAACGGCATCTGCCCCGGAAACCTTGACCCGGCCGTCCATTGATCCGCTGGAAGTGGAGAAGTTCTCGCGCACTGCGGCGGAGTGGTGGGATCCGGAGTCCAAATTCAAGCCGCTGCACAAGTTCAACCCGGTGCGCCTGGGCTATATCCGCGAGGTGATCTGCGAGCATTTCAACCGCTCCGGCGACACGCCGCTGGAGGGTCTGCGCATCCTGGACATCGGCTGTGGCGGCGGACTGGTCTGCGAACCCATGGCACGCCTCGGTGCCAGCGTGACCGGGGTCGACGCTGCCGAAGCCAATGTGAAGACGGCCAGCGTCCATGCCGAAGAACAGGGTCTGGACATCGACTACCGTCACGGCGTGGCGGAGCAATTGCTCGAGAATGACGAACCGAAATTCGACGTCGTGCTCAATCTGGAAGTGATGGAGCATGTCGCCAACCCCCACACCTTCCTGGTCGATTGTGCCCAGCTGGTGAAACCGGGCGGGCTGATGATCTGCGCCACGATCAACCGGACATCCAAGGCCTTCGCCCTGGCCATTGTCGGGGCCGAATGGGTGATGGGCTGGCTGCCGCGCGGCACGCACCGTTTCGGCAAGCTGGTCAAGCCGGGTGAAATCCGCGCCGCCCTGCGCGAAGGCGGGATGAGCCTGCGGTCTCCGGTGGGCGTCGGATACAATCCGCTGACGGACCAATTCTCGCTGAATGAGGATGTCTCAGTGAACTATATGGTAGTCGCAGACAAAGCCTAGAACCGGCAAGCAACCGGATGCGGGCCCGGCATTAAAATATACGGACAAACGCCTGTAGAAACCCGCGTATTTTAAGAATTCATATACCAGGATGCGACCAATTGGCCTTGACTTGAAGCCAGGAGATCAAGGCCATGAGCGGAGCCGTTGCGCGCAAGGAAACCAGCCCGGCCACAAAGGGTATCTCGACGGAACTGCTGGAGCGTATCCAGGGCTTCCTGAACCCAAAGGATATCCCGGCTGCCGATTGCCTGGATGCCTGGAAGGCCATCGAACCGGCGCTGGACCCCATTCTCGACGACTTCTACGCTTCGCTCCTCAAGGATCCGGAACTGTCGGAGATTTTCTCCGGCTATGAGGGTCAGACCAAGGCGATCGCGGCCAAGCAGGTCAAGCACTGGCAGGGCCTGCTGACCCAGAAGCCCGGCATTGAATTCCAGGGGCGTTCGGTGCGGATCGCCGAAGCCCATGTCCGGATCGGCCTGCCCTCGCACTGGTATATCGCCGCCTATGGCCGGGTTCTCACCAGCGCCGTACCGGCCATTTTCGCCAAATACCGCCTCAACCCCAAAAAGGCCGAACGGGTCCTGTCCGCGCTGATCTCGCGGGCCTTCCTGGATATCTGCTCGGCCCAGGAAGGGTATGAGAACGGCATCCGCCTGCGGGTCGAGGAAGACAATCGCCGCGACACCAATCTGGCCAGCCTGCGCAGCGTCGCGGAGACGATTGCCTCCATCAATGACCTGTCCCTGAACATGGCCATGCTGCAATCGGCCACGGATGACGCCACCGACAACAGCCAGTCGATCTCGGCTGCTGCCGAACAATTGCTGACCTCGGTGCAGCAGATCGCCGAGAACTCCGACGGAGCCGCCGAACGGGCCCGAAGCACGAATACCACCGTGCATGAAAGCATTGACGCCATGGACAGTGTCGCGACCTCCATCGCCGACATTGCCCGGACGGCTGATGAAAGCGCCCAGAGTCTGAAGGAGCTCAACGAAGCGTCCGAACAGATCAGCGATTTCCTCTCGGTGATCCAGACGATCTCCGACCAGACCAATCTGTTGGCCCTCAACGCCACCATCGAGGCCGCCCGCGCCGGCGAGGCCGGGAAAGGCTTTGCCGTGGTCGCATCGGAAGTGAAATCGCTGGCGACCCAGGCCGCCAAGGCCACCGAGGACATCTCCACCCGGATTTCCGCGCTCAAGAACGGCATGGCCGTGATCGAGAATTCGCTCGCCGGTTCCCGCACGGCCGTGGAGAACGGACAAAGCACGATCGAGGGCGCCAGCTCCCTGATCCGCTCGGTCGGCGACCAGGTGTCGGACGTGACCGGCCGGATGGAAGAAATCTCCTCGATCCTGAACCAGCAGGAAGCCACGACGGCCGAGATCTCGACCAATATCACAGGCGTGGCCGACCGGGCCGGCGAGAACCGGACCCGTCTGGGTGAAATGGCGGCCTCGCTGCACAATTCCAACAATGGTTTCCTGGAAAGCGCCCAGTCCTGGTTTGTTGCGGACTCGCACCGCTCCTTGGTTCAGATGGCCAAGATCGACCACGTCGTCTTCAAGAAGAAGATCGTCGACACGGTGTCCGGCTATGCCCAGTGCCGGTCCGACGAGATCACCGATCACCATGATTGTCGCCTGGGCCAATGGTATGACAGCCTGAACGTGCCGGAAATCCGCAATCATCGCGCCTATCGGGAACTCGTGGAGCCGCACAAGCGCGTTCACGCCTCTGGTCGCGCCGCACTGGAAGCGCTGGAAGCCGGCGACCGCCGCACGGCCTTCGCCCAGCTGGCGGAACTGGAAGACGCCTCCAAACAAGTCCTCACCCTGCTCGACCAGATGGCCGAGGCCCTGGATGCGGAACTCAAGCATGCCGACAATCGCAGCCTGACACGCCGAAACATCGACAAGGTCAGCGCAACCGGCCGCAATGACCGCCAGCACTCGGCCATCCAGATCGAGAACATCTCCGAAGGCGGGCTGGGCATTGCCGCAGCCGACGCGGGCGAGGTCGGGGAAACCATCCAGGTCGAGCTCAATGGCGAGGTCGTGTTGGGCGAGATTGTCTGGAAGAAGAATGGCAAGGCCGGCATCCGCCTGCTCAAGGGCAAGCTGACGCTCTAGGCCGGCCTTCACAGGTCCTCACGAACAAGGCGGTCCTTTCGGGGCCGCCTTTTTCATGTCCGCTCAGTTCGCCTTCTTGGGCGGAGTGGGCGCGAAAGCGTCCGGCAGGGGTGTGACTTCGACCCCGTCCTCGAGCAGTTGACGCGTCTCGTCGGCGGAGGTCTCGCCATAGATCAGGCGGGCTTCCTTGCGGCCTTCATGCATGTCGCGGGCTTCGCGGGCGAAATCCTCACCGACATAGTCGAAATTCTGGCGGATATGGGCGCGGACCTTGCCGGCCATCTCGGCCAGCTGTTGCTGCTCCGAGCGCGCTTCCTTCGACCGAGAGGTCGACACGGCGGGCGCAGCCAGCGCCTTGCGGACCCGGGTGGAGCCGCAATGCGGACATTCCACCAAGCCTTTGGCCGCCTGCGCGTCATAACTGTCCGAGCTGGAGAACCAGGCCTCGAAGTCATGATCGGCGTCACACAGAAGGGCGTAGCGGATCATGCCGGCCTCACATCCCCGGTCCGGTCAGCTCGCGGTCATGGGTCAGGGCCGGCACACGCGTGCGGGCCTCATCCACGCGCGACAGGTCGAGCTGTGCCGTCAGGATGCCGGGTTCGTCATGGTCGAGTTCGGCCACCACCTTGCCCCAGGGGTCGACCACCATGGAATGGCCCCAGGTGCGGCGGCCATCGGCATGCAGTCCGCCTTGGGCCGGGGCGAGGACATAGCTGCCGGTCTCGATCGCGCGGGCCCGCAGCAGTACCTCCCAGTGCGCCTTGCCGGTGGTGCGGGTGAAGGCGGCGGGAACCGTTAGCACCTGCGCGCCGGCCTGGGCGAGACGGCGGTAGAGATAGGCGAAGCGGACATCATAGCAGATCGACAGGCCCAGCTTGGCGCCCTCGGCCTCGGCCAGGACCAGGCGCTCACCGGCCTGGTAATTGTCGCTCTCGCGATAGCTCTCGCCCTGTCCCAGTCCGACATCGAACATGTGGGCCTTGTCATACCAGGCCGTCAGCGACCCATCAGGGCCGAACAGGAAGGAGCGGTTCAGCGCCTTGCGGCCCGTCTCCTGTTTCAGCGCCATGGAGCCGATCAGGAGGGAAATGCCCAGCTCTGCCGCCAGGCCGGCAAAGGCCGGGATCACCGGATCCGCCTCGGGCGTGTGCATGAGCGGGACAGCCGCCGCCCAGTCCTTCTGGACAAGATGGGTGACTTCCGGGGTCAGGACCAGGCGCGCGCCCTCGCCCGCCGCCTGCCGGATCAGGTCCGAGGCGTCGGCCAGATTGGTCTCGGGGTCGATCCCCGAGCGCATCTGGATGAGGGCGATATCGA
Organism: Maricaulis alexandrii; assembly: GCF_005871165.1. Classification (GTDB taxonomy): domain Bacteria; phylum Pseudomonadota; class Alphaproteobacteria; order Caulobacterales; family Maricaulaceae; genus Maricaulis; species Maricaulis alexandrii. The sequence continues at coordinate 249,942 of NZ_SWKP01000007.1, forward strand.
GCTTGGACATCAGGCCGACAGCAGGGCGTCCAGCTTGCCGGCGCGTTCCAGCGCCATCATGTCATCACAGCCGCCGACATGCATGTCACCGATGAAGATTTGCGGGAAGGTGCGGGCGCCGTTCGAGCGCGCGATCATTTCCTGCTTCTTGGTGACGTCGAAACCGGCATCGATCTCGTTGAAAGCGACGCCCTTGGATTTGAGCAGGGAAACGGCGCGGGCGCAGTAGCCGCACATGGGACGGGTATAAAGGGTGACTTCAGCCATGATCTTCAACTCCAAAACTGCGCTCTAGATAGTCGCATCACTCGTCCTGACAACGCGGCACAGTGTCATAAGGTATACCGATTTTGCACCGGCCCGCTTCAACTGGCGTGCACAGGCATTCGCCGTCGCCCCCGTGGTCAGCACATCATCGATCAGGATCAGTTGCCGATCCCTGACGGATTCCGGCCGGGCGACAAAGAAGGCCCCGGCCACATTGCGCCGCCGCGCCCCCGCCGACTGACCGGCCTGGCTGGGCGTCGGCTTGCGGCGCAACAGGCTGTCTGCCTCGACCGGCACGCCCGTCCGCTGTCCCAGCGCCCGGGCCAGCAGGAGGGACTGGTTATAGCGCCGCGACCAGAGCCGCCGCCAGTGCAGCGGCACCGGCACCAGCGCATCGGCTTCAGCCAGCCAGTCCGGGGCACACATCGCCATCCAGGCGGCAAACCGGTCCACCCATTCCGGCCGCCCGCCATGCTTGAAGCCCAGCACCAGGCCCCGGGAATGGTCGTCATAGGCCAGCGGTGCCCGGGCGCCGTCATGCAGCGGCGGGCGGGCCAGGCAGGGCGCGCAGGCATGCAGGGAGTCCGACCCGCTGGCACCGGGATAGGCAAAGGGCAGCCCGCAGACATGACAACAGGGCGCGTCCAGGAAGGTCAGGGCCGACCAGCCCGGCTCTGACAAAAGCCCGTGCCCGCTCACCCGCGTGCCGGTCAGCGGGCAGACCGGCGGCCAGATCAGGTCGGCCAGCCCGCTCCAGATGCCATCCATGCCGCCTCCCCTCTTTTCCTGACGCCGCCGAGGGGGCATATCCCGGCCATGACCGACACACCGCCCCGCCTGTTCGACCGCCAGCTCCTGGCCCGCCGCCGCAACCGGGCCGCGCCGAAATTGGCAGACTACAACTTTTTGGTGCGTCGCGCATTCGAGGATATGTGCGATCGTGTCGACAGCATCACGCGGGATTTCGACCGCGCCGCCATTCTCGGCGGCGGTCCCGGCTTGGTGGACGAGCTGGGCACGCACCCCGCCGCCGCCAAGATCGGCTGGCTGACCCAATCCGATCTGGCCGCCGATGTCGCCGCCTCACTGGAAGCGCCGGCTCTGTGCCTGGACGAGGAAGCCCTGCCCTTCGCCGAGGAAAGCCTGGACTTGGTCCTGGCACCCTGGGGCCTGCACTGGACCAATGACCTGCCCGGCGCACTGGTCCAGATCAACCACGCGCTCAAGCCGGACGGCTTCTTCGCCGCCGCCCTGCTCGGCGGCAACACGCTGACCGAGCTGCGCCAATGCCTGATGACGGCGGAGAGCGAACTGACCGGCGGCGCCGCGGCGCGGGTCTCGCCCTATGCCGGAACCTTCGACATGGCCGCCCTGTTGCAGCGCGCCGGCTTTGCCATGCCCGTGGCCGATGTCGACCGCGTCACCGTGCGCTATGACAATGCCTTCGCCCTGATGAATGATCTGCGCGGCATGGGGGAAACCTCCATCCTCGCCGACCGGCCGCAAAAACCGGCCAGCCGCGCCCTCTTCGTGCGCACCGCCCAGCTCTACGCCGAAAAATTCGCCGACCCCAATGGCCGCATCCGCGCCAGCTTCGACATCATCCACGCCGCCGGCTGGGCCCCACACCCGGACCAGCCCAAGCCCAAGCGCCCGGGGTCTGCCACGCACCGGCTGGCGGATGCTCTGGGCGTGAAAGAGAAGTCGCTGGGCGAGAAGGCAGGGAAGTAGGGGCTCAAGCTGAACCGCCCTCCTTCTCCCTGGGGAGAAGGTGCCGCGAAGCGGCGGATGAGGGGGGATGGCGAGGTCTTCGCGATTACTGGCGAGCACCGGGATTTCCCCTCTCCCGGCGCATGCGCGCCACCCTCTCCCCAGGGAGAGGGAGGATCGCGACGAGCCAAGAATTACGGAAAAACCGCCGCCCCTAAAACGCCGAACCCGCCTCATTGAACATGCCCATGACGGCCGGGCCGATGATGGAGAGGCCGGCGATGGCGGCGATGGAGACGATGACGCCGATCATGGCGTATTCGATGGCCGTGGCGCCGCGCTCGTCGCGGGCGAATGTGTTCAGCAATCCCATCATACCAGTCGATCCCTCAATTCGGCCGCCAGCGGGCGGTCGGCCGCCGGCATGGTGTAGTCGCCGAGGCGCTCCTTGCGGACCCAGGTGATCTCCTGGCCCTCGCGCGGTTGCGGGAAACCGTCCCAGGTGCGGCACAGGAAGAGCGGCATGACGATGTGGAAGTCGTCATAGGGGTGGGAGACGAAGGCAAAGGGGTGCAGGCACCGTTCACACGGTTCCACGCCCAGCTCCTCGCGCAGTTCTCGCACCACAGCCTGCTCCGGTGTTTCACCCGGCTCGATCTTGCCGCCGGGAAACTCCCAAAGCCCCGCCATCGGTTTGCCCTCGGGACGCTTGGCGATGAGGATACGGCCGTCCGTATCGATCAGCGCACAGGCTGCCACATGGATCACCGGTTTGGGGCCACGAGCCGTCATTATGCCTATACTCCCTTAAGGACGCGTGCAGAAAGCCAGTGAATGGCGGCTTAACCCGGTGAGTCCAAATTGTCCGATTCCGGCTGCAGTTCCAGCTCGGCCTCCGGACTGTCCTGGTCGGTCTCGACCTGCGGGACGGGTGGCAGTTCCGGACGCTCGATCTCGGCCTCCTGGCGCAGCTCGTCCACCAGGGCGGCCAATTGGTCATACATGTAGAATTCGGAGATCACCGGCCGCATCTGTTCCAGCGAGGGCGGCGGCTGCCGGCGGCGGTCGACCACTTGCAGGATGTGCCAGCCCGACTCGGTCTGGAAGGGCGCGGAAATCCCGCCCTCCGGCGTGGAAAAGGCGACCGCCCCGAAACTGGGCAGGATGCCCTGGCGGGTGAAATAGCCCAGATCACCGCCCTCCAGCCGGGTCGCCGGGTCCTGGCTCATGGCCACGGCCAGTTCGGCAAACTCCCGCCCATCGGCCAGCAATTGTGCGATCGCGTCGGCTTCCTCGCGCGTATCGACCAGGATGTGGCGGGCGCGGATTTCCTCATCCAGCGGGATCAGCCGCACCTGTTCGCGATAGATGCGCTCGATCGTGTCGTCCGAGACGGCATCGGCCAGCGCGGTCTCCAGCAGGACATTGCCCAGGATCCGCTCCTCCGCCTGGGCCAGTCGGCGGCGGGCCACTTCGGACTGGTGCAGGCCGCGGCGGCGCGCCTCCAGGGCCAGGAGGCGCTGGTCGATCAGTTCTTCCAGCAGGCTCTGGAAATGCGGGTCTCCCGGAGCCAGACCGGTATTGTTGTCCGGGTCCTGGGCCAGGGCCTCGCGCTCGACATCGGAGCGGCGGATCACCGTGCCATCCACCCGGGCCACCACCGGATCGGCTTCGTCCGGGGACAGGACCGGTGCGGAATCACCCGTGTCCGGGCTGGTTTGCCGCGGCGCAGGGCCGCAGGCCGCCACACTGCCAAACACCAAGAACAGTAGGGTCAAAGTGCGCAGATTCATCACGCCAACAATCCTTTAGGGGGTGATGCCGCGAACTGCATACGGTGCGGCTTGATTGACACCCATACTCCCCATCCTTAAGTCACCTAAACGTTTCAAAGCAATGCTGGCGTCCTTGGCAATCGGGACGGACCCGATGCCGGTGGCGTCGTAGTCGTACAAAAGCCAGAGCACATGCTGTCCATAGCCCGCAAGATTTTCGGTACCGATAACGATCGCAAACTCCGCCGCATGCGGCCCGTGATCGAAAAGATCAACGCGCTGGAGCCGGATTTCGAAGCGCTCAGCGACGCCGCGCTCAAGGCCAAGACCGACGAGTTCCGCGACCGGATCAAGCAGGGCGAGAAAGTCGACAATCTCCTGCCGGAAGCCTTCGCCGCCGTGCGCGAAGCCGCCAAGCGCGCCCTGGGCCTGCGTCCCTATGACGTGCAGCTGATGGGCGGCATGGTGCTGCATGAAGGCTCCATCGCGGAAATGAAGACGGGTGAAGGTAAAACCCTCGTCGCCACCCTGCCCTCCTATCTCAATGCGCTGACCGGCAAGGCCGTCCACGTCGTGACGGTGAACGACTATCTCGCCACGCGCGACAGTGAATGGATGGGCAAGGTCTTCGCCCAGCTGGGCATGAAGACCGGCGTGATCGCCCACGGCATGACCGATCCGGAACGCCGCGAAGCCTATGCCTGCGACGTCACCTATGCGACGAACAATGAGCTCGGCTTCGACTATCTGCGCGACAACATGAAATACTCCGTCGAGGAGATGGTGCAGCGCGGCCATGGCTTTGCCATCGTCGACGAGGTCGACTCCATCCTGATCGACGAAGCCCGCACACCGCTGATCATTTCCGGCCGCACCGAAGACCGTACGGAATTCTACCAGGCGATCGACAAGCTGATCCCGCTCCTGGACGAGGATTGCTACGAGATCGACGAGAAGGCGCGCTCCATCCTTCTCACCGAAGAGGGCAATGAGAAGATCGAGGAACTCCTGCGCGAGCGGGACATGATCAAGGAAGACGGCGACCTGTATGATGTCGAGAACATCTCGGTCGTGCACCACGTCAACCAGGCCCTCAAGGCGCACAAGCTTTTCGTCAAGGACAAGGACTACATCCTCAAGGACAATGCCGTTGTCCTGATCGATGAATTCACCGGCCGCATGATGCCGGGCCGCCGCCTGTCGGACGGCCTGCACCAGGCCATCGAGGCCAAGGAAGGCGCGGAGATCCAGCCGGAGAACCAGACGCTCGCCTCGGTCACCTTCCAGAATTATTTCCGTCTTTATGACCGTCTCGCCGGCATGACCGGTACGGCGCTCACCGAGGCCGACGAATTCTTCGACATCTACAAGCTGGGCGTGGTCGAGATCCCGACCAACCGGCCGATCGCGCGGATCGATGAGGAAGACAGCGTCTATCGCACGGCCCAGGAAAAATACGACGCCGTCATCGCCGAGATCAAAGACGCCGTGAAACGGGGCCAGCCGGTCCTGGTCGGCACGGCCTCGATCGAGAAGTCTGAACTCCTGTCAGACCTGCTGACCAAGGCGAAGATCAAGCACCAGGTGCTCAACGCCCGCTATCACGAGCAGGAAGCCTTCATCATTGCCGAAGCCGGTGTGCCGGGCGCCGTGACGATCGCCACCAACATGGCCGGCCGCGGCACCGACATCCAGCTGGGCGGCAATCTGGAAATGCGTCTGGACGCCTGGAAGGATGCGCAGTCGGAAAAGGGCAAGGAACCGACCGAAGTCGAGATTGCCAAACAAACCGAGAAGCTGAAGGCGGAAATCGCCGAGAAGAAGAAGCAGGCCCTGGATGCCGGCGGCCTCTTCGTGCTCGGCACGGAACGCCATGAAAGCCGCCGGATCGACAACCAGCTGCGCGGCCGGACCGGCCGCCAGGGTGATCCGGGCCGCTCCAAATTCTACATCTCCGTCCAGGACGACCTGCTGCGCGTGTTCGCGCCGGAACGTCTGGACGGCATCATGCGCACGCTGGGCATGAAAGAGGGCGAGGCCATCGAGCACCCCTGGATGTCCAAGGCCCTGGAGACCTCGCAGAAGAAGGTCGAACAGCGCAATTTCGACATCCGCAAGAACGTCCTCAAATACGATGACGTCATGAATGACCAGCGCAAGGCCGTGTTCGAGCAGCGCATCGACTTCATGACCTCCGACGATGTCTCCGATGTCATCAAGGACATGCGCCAGCAGACCGTCGAGGATCTGGTGGAAGCGCACATCCCGCCCAAGGCCTATGCCGACCAATGGGATGTGGACGGCCTGACGACCGAGGTGAAGGAACAGCTGGGTCTGGACCTGCCGATCGCCGACTGGGCCGCCGAAGAGGGCATTGCCGACGAGGAAATCCTGGAACGGATCACCTCGGCGGCCGACCGCGCCTTTGCCGAAAAGGCTGCCACGGCCGGACCGGAACTGATGCGCCGGATCGAGAAATCCATCCTGCTGCAGGCGATCGACATCAATTGGCGCGAGCATCTGCAAAATCTGGACGCCATGCGCTCCATGATCGGCCTGCGCTCCTACGCCCAGCGCAATCCGCTGAACGAGTTCAAGAGCGAGGCGTTCGCCCTGTTCGAACACATGATGGACAGCCTGCGCGGCGAAGTGACCCGCCAGCTCATGCTGATCCGCTTCGAGCGCCCGCCGGCCCCGCCGCAGCAGCCCGAAGGCATGAAGGAAACCCATATCGACCCGAGCACGGGCCGCAATGAGATGGCGCCGCCGACCGGCACGGCCCCGCGTCCGGGTGCCCCGCGCCTGGCACCGTCGCGCGCAGCGACGCCCGCTCAGAAGGTCGATCCGGCCAATCCGGAGACCTGGGGCCGCGTTTCGCGCAACCAGGCCTGCCCGTGCGGCTCCGGCAAGAAGTACAAGCATTGCCACGGCGCGGTCGGCGAGGCCTCGGCCTAGGCATGACCGGACCTGTCCTTCGCCCTGCCCGGCCGGGCGAGGAAGAAGCCCTGTCGCAGCTTTGCCTGAAGTCCAAGGCCTATTGGGGCTATGACGCTGCCTTCATGGCAGCCGTCTCGCCCTATTTGAAGATCACCTCCGAGGCGATTGCCGCCGGTTACACGACCGTGGCCGAGCGTAAAGACGGGACCCTGCTCGGCGTCTGCCAGATCGAACCGGGCAGCACCAAGGGCAATCTCGACCTCCTCTTCGTGTCGCCCGATGCCATCGGCACGGGTGCCGGCCGGGCCCTGTTCGACGACGCCGCCGACAAGCTCCGCGCCGCTGGCGACAAGGTGATGACCATCCTGTCCGACCCCTATGCCGAGCCGGCCTATATCCATATGGGTGCGCGCCGTGTCGCGATGCGGCCCTCCGACGTGTTCAAGGGGCGCGAACTGCCCTGGCTGGAAATGGACCTCTAGGCCATGGGGCGGCCGACGCTTCACCTGTTGTGCGGGAAGATCGCCTCCGGCAAATCCACCCTGGCCCGGGAACTGGCGGCGGGGCCGGAGACGCTCCTGGTCAGTGAAGACGCCTTCATGGCCGCCCTGTTTCCGGACGAAATCCATACGCTGGAGGATTTCCGCATCCGCTCCGCGCGGCTGGAGACGGCGCTGAAACCGCATATCGCCGCCATCCTGCAGGAAGGCCTCAGCGTGGTGCTCGACTTTCACGCCAATACCCGGGCCCGCCGGGACTGGGCGCGCACGATTGTCGAGGCGGCCGGGGCGGACGCGATCCTGCACTGGATTGATGTCCCCGATGCGGTCTGCAAGGCGCGACTGCGCGCCCGCAATGCGGCCGGCACGCATGAATACGCGGCCTCCGACGCCCAGTTCGACCAGTTCACCGCCCACTTCCTGCCGCCGCAGCCGGAGGAGAACTGGGTCGTGGATCATATCCGGGTCTCGAACGGCTAGCCCACCATCTCCACCAGTTTTCGGATCGTGTTGAGATTGCGGGCCGTGCCGGACCGTGCTGCCGGAATGACCAGTCTGGACTGGCCCATCCCGTCGCCATAATGGATGTAAATCTCCCGACCGATGGCCGCGATCTCCTCATCTTTGAGGTGCCGGATCTCGCTCTGCCAACCTTCGGGCGGCGGGGCATCGAGGAAGGTCACCAGACAGCGATTGCCCGGCGCATCGGGAAATGGGTTCGCGGCCAGAATATCGTCCAGCTCGGCCGGGGTTCGCAGGAAGACGGGAACCGGCTTTCCCGCCCAGGCGGCCAGTTCCGCCTCCAGCGCAACGCGCGCACCATCCGCCGTCGTGTCTGTCCGGAAAACCAGATTGCCGGACGCGATATAGGTCCTGGCATCGGCAAAGCCGCAGCGTTCCGCCATCGCCCGCAGCTCGGCCATGGGCAATTTGCCGGTCCCGCCGACATTGACGGCCCGCAGGAAGGCGATGAGCGTGGTCAGCGCTCCAGCTCGATATCCCAGTAGAGATAGTCCAGCCAGCTCTCATGGAGGAATTTCGGCGGGAATTTTCGGCCCTGGGATTGCAACTCATACATGGAGGGGCGTTGCGGCGGCCGGCGCAGGGGCATGCCCGCCTCGCGCGGCGTGCGCCCGCCCTTCTTGAGATTGCAGGGCCCGCAGGCGGCCACGATATTGTCCCAGCTCGTCTTGCCGCCGGCCCTGCGCGGAATGACATGGTCGAAGGTCAGCTGGTCGACCCCGTCCTTGCCGCAATAGGCGCACTGGAACCCGTCGCGGAGCCAGACATTGTATCGGGTGAAGGCGGGGGACCGGTCCTGGTGGATGTATTCGCGCAGCGCGACCACCGAGGGCACATGCATCTCGAAACTGGGTGAATGCACGACCTCGTCATAATGCGAGATCACCGCCACCCGTTCCAGGAAGACATTCTTGATCGCCTCCTGCCAGGGCCAGGTGGAAAGCGGCCAATAGCTCAGGGGCTGAAAGTCCGCATTCAGGACCAGACAGGGCATTCCCTGCGGTGCACGTTCAAGCACCTGCATGGCGACCTCCCTCATCAAGACCGGCCCGAACCGGTCGGTTGGGCCAGATCGAGAGGGGGTGTGTCTTTTGGACCAGCGTCCTGAAAGCGCACCTCCTGTCGCACGCAAGAGACGGATTCGCTTGTCCGAATCGATTCGCCTCCCGCGCTTGAAAGAAGGTTACTCCTGTTCGCGTGTCAGTCCTATGACGCTCTTGAGAATCTTGGGTGTCACACCAAACGCCCGGCCAGGGCCTTGCCGATGAAGCGCCCACCCAGGTCCAGGCCATCCTGGCCGATCGAGTGGGGAATGCCCTGGGAGATATGCCATTGGGCACCGTGTCCGGCGGCGGCGATATGCTCGAGCGCGTCGAACATGAAGCCCAGCGGCAGGACCTGGTCCTGGTCGCCATGGATCAGCATGATCGGCGGTTTGGACGCCATCTCCTCCTTCAGCTTCGCCCCGCCCGGCAGGGCGCCGGAAAAGCCCATGATGCCCGCCAGCGGCCGTTTGCGGCGCAGGCCGGCCTGGAGAGAAAGCATCGTGCCCTGGGAGAAGCCGCACAGGACGAGATCGGATTCGGACAGCTGATAGCGCGCCAGCTCCTGGTCGATGAAGGCATCCACGACCGGCCAGGCCATGGCCGCGCCTTCCTCGATCCGCTTGGGGTCGAGATTGGAGATCGGGAACCATTGAAACCCGTTCGGAGCGCCCGGCACCGGGTCCGGTGCATTCGGTGAAATCCACTGCACATGCGGCAAATCCCGCGCCCACATCTGCCCCAGCGAAATCAGATCATCCCCGTTCGAGCCGTAGCCGTGCAGGAAGATCACCAGTTTCTTCGGCGCAGATCCGCCATGCGGCGCCAACCGCGGACCATCAATCGGACGGGACATTCACATCTCCAGCTTGGTTGCAGACTGGATAGTGCGAGGCGGGGGATGCGGGCAAGAGGTGTTTCCCGGCGAGGCCCGACAAGGCGACAGGCCTACCCCTTCTCCCTGGGGAGAAGGTGGCGCGCATGCGCCGGATGAGGGGGGACGCCGAGGTCCTCGCGATTACCTGCCAGCACCGGGATTTCCCCCTCTCCCGGCGCATGCGCGCCACCCTCTCCCCAAGGGAGAGGGAGTGCTGAACCAGCGCAACTTATCCCCACCCACATAACCTGTGGGACACTTCCTGTGACTTCCGGGAAGAGAGGCGCGAGCTCAGTCCCTTGTGCCCGGAAGTGTGCGGAGCCTGTCCGCGCGAGGGGGTGACATCCTGAGCTCCGGCAGGGCCATCGCCAGGGGCACACGGCACAAGGTCCCGACCGTGCTGGCACCCAGGCGGTTTCGGTGCGTCGCCCGCAAGGGAAGACGATCAAATCTCCGCGTGCGGGAGACCGGTCAGGTCACTCACACTCACTACGAAAACAGACCCGTCAGGTCTCCCGCACACCTCTCATACCGCCAGCGTGGTCGCGCGTGGCGCTACGTCCGCTTCTTCAACCGCATCCCCTTGTCATCCCTGACACCCGCCTTCGCGGGCGCAGGCTTCTGCCCCGCGAAGGCGGAGCGCAGATCAGGGCCCCATACACGCAAGATCAGCCCGAAAGCAGGCGCGACCATTTCCGATCGCTAGATTCAAACCGGGATTATGGGTCCCGGACTTACGCCCGGCTCAAGGCCGGGCATCCATCCGGGATGACAATCACAAGCTCTTGTTCAGGAGAAAGAGAGCCCATGCCCCGCACAAGCAATTTTCCCGGGCGAAGTCCCGGGCCCCACCGAAGGTGCCGCATCCTCATCCGATGAAAAGACGGAACGTCCCGTCGGCCCCGGGACTTCGCCCGGGGGAAATGCAAATTTGGCGACATCAACGCCCCTCCCCATTCCCCGCGAACCCGCCTAAACCTGCCCCCATGATCTTCACCACGCGCTTTGCCCCCTCGCCCACCGGCCATTTGCACATCGGGCATGCCTTCTCGGCCTGGACCGCCTGGCAGGCAGCGTCCGAAAAAGGGGGGCGCTTCATCCTGCGGCTGGAGGATATCGATACGACGCGGTGCAAGCCGGAATTCGATCAGGTCATTTTCGACGATCTGATCTGGCTGGGCCTGGACTGGGAGCTGCCGGTGCGGCGCCAGTCGGAGCATTTTGATGACTATGCCCGGGTGCTGGAGCGACTGATCGCTCTCAGGGTCGTTTATCGCTGTTTCAAGACGCGCGCGGAAATCCTGGACGATATTGCCCGCGCGCCGCACGGGGCGGGCGAGGTCTATCGCGGGCCGGTTGATCCGATGAGCGCCGATGAAGAAGCCGAACGGGTGGCGAAGGGCGAGAGCTATGCCTGGCGCCTGTCGCTGGATCGCTGCCGGGATGTGCTGGGCCCGCGCTTTGCGGCGATGCAGTTCATCGAGGATGAGCGCGGCCTGCTGCCCGCCGACCCGGACCCGCTGGGCGATGTCATCCTGGCGCGCAAGGATGTCGGGACCAGCTATCACATCGCCGTCGTGCATGATGATGCCCTGCAGGGCATGACCCATATCATTCGCGGCGAGGATCTGTTCGAACTGACGCCCCTGCACGTCCTGTTGCAGACGCTGCTGGACCTGCCGACGCCGATCTACCGGCACCACCGCCTGCTGACTGACGAGAACGGCCAGCGCTTTGCCAAGCGCAATCTCTCGGTGACGCTCAAATCCATGCGCGAGGCCGGGATGAGTGCAGAGGATGTCCGCACGAAATGGGGCTTCTAGCGGCCGCCGCGCCGGGCTTCGGCGGTCTCGCTGTATTCATTGATCCGCACCAGAGCCCCGTCCCGCCAGGCATATTCCCGGACCAGGACCATGCGCCCGCCCGGCGCGCCGCGATCAATCTCGCGGACCTGTATCCGGGTCTCGCGATAATGCTCGATCGCGCGGACATGATTGCCCGACATCAGCTGCACGACCTGCCAGTCGCCACGCCGTGACACCAGCAGGGGAAAGGCGCAGGCTGTCGTGCCGCAGAAATAGGCGACAGCCGACTCGCCGCGCCGCGTCCGGCAATGCAGGGCGCGGGTCTCGATCACGAAGTCCGGTTCCGCATCATCATCAATGAAGGCCGTTGCGGCACGGGCGCTCTCCACCTCCGCCGGCTCGCAGGCGAGACTGCCTTCGCTGATTTGATCGAGCCAGGCGGCAAAGGCGGTCTGGGCCGCGGCCGGAAGCCGGCCGGTTTCCGGATGACCGGGCGGGGGCGGGGAGCAGTTCGCCACGCACAGCCCGCCCAGCGCTGACAGGGCGATGCGCCGCAGGGTCTGCAGCTTCATTCTCGCATCCTCGTTCACGCCCCAGCGCGGATGATCAGTCTAGGCAGGCGGCGACCGGTGCGGCAAGCCGATATGCCGCACTTTTAATGCGTCCTCCACGCTAGGCAGGGCGCGCCGGACACGCTATCAGGCGGACATGTTCGTACGTGATCTCTGGTATTTCGGCGCCCTGTCGAGCGAGCTGAAACCGGGTCAGCATCTCCACCGGGAGCTGCTGGGCCAGCCCATCCTGTTCGGCCGCGACCATCAGGGGCGCGCCTATGCGCTGAAGGATATCTGCCCGCACCGCGGCATTCTCCTGTCCGGCGGCGAGGCGCAGGAGCATGGCGGCGAGACCCAGGTGGAATGCCCCTATCATGGCTGGCGTTTCCGCACGGACGGGTCCTGCGCGGCCATCCCCTCCCTCACCGGCGACCAGGCCGAGGCCATGGATCTGTCCAAGATCCGCACCCGCGCCTTTCCGGTGCATGAGGACCAGGGCCTGATCTGGATCTGGTATGCGGGCGAGGAGGATGCCGACAATCCGCCCTCCATCGATCCGCCCAAGCTGGACATTCCGGAGGGCCACAAGCCGAAACTGGTCGTGCGGGACGTGTTCAACTGTCATGTCGATCATGCCGTGATCGGACTGATGGATCCGGCCCACATCCCCTATATCCACCGGCAATGGTGGTGGCGGTCGGCCAAGTCCGTGCATGAGAAGGAAAAGAAGTTCGGCCCGGTCGAGCGTGGCTTCTCCATGCTGCCCCACGTGCCGTCGAAGAATTCCTATCTCTACCGCCTGATGGGCGAGCCGCAGACGGAAATCCGCTTCCAGCTGCCCGGCCTGCGGACCGAATATGTCCAGGCGGGCGGCAAGCATTTCACCGGTTTCACCGCCGTGACGCCGACCAATGAGAACTCGACCGCGATCACCATCGTCGTCTACTGGGATCACTGGCTGCCCAGCATCGTGCCCAATCCGCTGATCAAGATGGGGATCGAGATTTTCGTGGGTCAGGACCGCGATGCGGTCAATGCCCAGCAGGTCGGCCTCGCCTATGACCCCAAACTCATGCTGATCCATGACAGCGATGTGCAGGCGAAATGGTATTTCGCCCTCAAGCGCGCCTGGGAGAAGCATCGCGAGACGGGTGAGCCCTTCAAGAACCCCGTGAAACCCGCAACCCTGCGCTGGAGAAGCTGATGACCCTCGACAACGCCCTCACTGGCTTCCTCTACATTGCCATGCTGGCCGTCGTGGTCGTGCTGATCACCGGCATCGTGAATCTCTACCGCGGTGACGAAAAAGCCCGCTCACGCTCCAACAAGCTGATGCGCCTGCGCGTGGTGACACAGTTCGTCGCGATCCTGCTGCTTCTGGTGATCCTCTACGTCCGTCAGAATTTCGGCAGCTAGTCGAGCACCGCACCGGTCGCAGCCCGCACGGCGGCTTCGACATCCGCGTCCGGGGCGGCATTCACACCGACCATGAAGACCCGGCCGGTTTCCCGGTCGAGCCCGATCTGGACCAGCCACATCGTGTTCGATCCGGCATGGAAGAGTCGCGCCTCCCGCACGCCCCAGCCCAGCGCGTAAGTGCCACCGAAGGGGGGCGTGTGCAGGTGCTGCCAGCTGTCCGGCGACAGGAAATCACCGCCCCGCCCGGCATCACCGTCCAGATGCGCGCGCAGATAGACCGCCATGTCGGGGGCCGAGATGTGGACTGTCCCCGCCGGCCCCATGACGGGCGGGTTGTCCGCCCGGGGGCCGGGCGCCACCGCATTGAGCCCGCCGAACAGGCCCCGCTTGTGACCGCGCGGCTGGTCAGGTGCATCGCCTGATCCGGGCGCCCCGAAACCGGCACTGTCCAGTCCCAGCGGTTCGAACACCTCGCGGGTGATCAGCGTTTCCCAGCTCGTGCCGGTGGCCTGTTCCAGCATGGCGCCGGCCACCACATAGCCGGCGTTGGAATACAGATAGTCCTGACCCGGTTCGCCCGTCGGGGACTGGGCGAGAATGTCCGCTGCGTAGCGCAGACGCTGGGCCGGCAGATCATCATCACCCGACGTGATGAAACCGAGCGTGGCCATCAGCCCGATATTGGCCGGCAAGCCGGACCGGTGGCTGAGCAGATGCTCGAAACTCGCATCGCGATACGCCGGATCGATCGTGTCGATCACATCGCCCAGATGATCCGCGACCGTGTCATCCCATCCGACAACACCCTGTTCCACCAGGCGCGCGACCAGCGTGGCCGTCATGGATTTGGTGTTGGAGCCCTGATGCCAGAGGTCGGACGTCTCGATGGCCGCATCCGTGCCGGCGGCCCGGACACCGGCGACGGCAAGGCTGACCCCGTCGGCGTTGCCCTGCATGACGACGGCACCGGGCGCGCCGCTGTCCTCGAGCAGGGTATCAGCGATCGATTGCAGGTCCGGCTGGGCCTGAACCGCCGGCTGGACCAGAAGACCAAGGGCCAGCACCCCGCCCCAGACATCACGCCACATCATGCTTCCCCTTCCCCGCTCTCCAGCCTGCGGCTACACAGGCAGAATGGTGAAACTGACCAAAATCTACACGCGAACCGGGGATGCGGGTCAAACCCGGCTCGGCGACATGTCCCAGACGGTAAAACACGATCTGCGGGTCGAGGCCTATGGGGATATCGACGAGACCAATTCCTCCATCGGCCTCGCCCGCGCCGCGCTCGGCTCCGGACATGGGCTGGATGAAACGCTCGCCCGTATCCAGAATGATCTGTTCGACCTGGGCGCTGATCTGTGCGTGCCGGAAAGCGACACGCCGCCGGACTGGGAACCCTTGCGCATGACCCAGACCCAGATCGATTTCCTGGAAAACGAGATCGACCGGCTCAATGCGAAACTGGAGCCGCTGAATTCTTTCATCCTGCCCGCCGGCAGCGAAGCGGCGGCCCGGCTGCACGTCGCCCGGACCGTGTGCCGCCGCGCCGAACGCAAGATTTCCGCCCTGGCCGCAACAGGCACCCGTCTCAATCCGCTGACATTGAAATACGCCAACCGTCTGTCCGACCTGCTCTTCGTGATGGCCCGCACGGCCAATCTCGACGCCGGCGGCGATGTGCTCTGGGTGCCGGGAAAGGACCGTTGAGCGGCGACGTCCACCTCTTCCTGCGTGGCCCGCTCAGCCAGTGGCATCCCTCACCTTTCCACTGGGAAGGCCGGGTTTATTCCTGTGCCGAGCAATTCATGATGGAGCGCAAGGCCCTGCTGTTTGGCGATACCGCTATGGCTGCGCGGATCATGGCGACCGACAAGCCCCATGAGCAAAAACTGATGGGCAGCCGGGTGTCCAGGTTCGACGAAACCATCTGGGCCGAGCATCGCGAGACCATAGTCTACACAGCCAATCGCGAGAAGTTCGGCCAGAATTCCGGGCTAGCCAAAAAACTCCTGCGGACCGGTGACGCCCTCCTTGCCGAAGCCAATCCGCGCGACCCCAATTGGGGGATCGGATTGGCCGAGGATGATCCCAGAGCCCTGGATCCAACCCAATGGCGCGGCAGCAATCTGCTGGGTAAAATCCTGATGCGAGTCAGGAATGAGATCGCAGACGCCGGTATTGTTTCCGCCGAGGAAACTTAAAAGTGATCCGGAACCCGTCGATTTCCGCGCCGTTTCACCTATGTGTACCGGTACGTTCACTTCATACGGAGATCCGCATGACCCGCCTTTTGATCGCGACCACTGCCCTTTCCCTGTTCGGCGCCGCTGCCGTCCAGGCCGAGCCGGTCGCCTACGAGTTCGACAAGACCCACACCATCATCGAGGCCAGCTGGGATCACCAGGGCTATTCCACGCAGAAACTCCAGTTCACCGATTATGACGGCACGCTGGAACTGGATCTGGAAAACCCGTCTGCCTCCACGGTCGACATCACCTTCAACCTGATCGACGGTTTCTGGGTCGGTGCCAATCAGGACCGCTTCATTGCCCACCTGAATTCCGACGACTTCTTCGGCACCGAGGCCAATCCGACCGCACACTTCGTCGCGACCGGGTTTGAAACCGAAGACGGGGAGACCGGTGTGATGACCGGCGACCTGACCATGAATGGCGTCACCGCCCCGGTCAGCCTGGACGTCACGCTCAACCAGGTCGGCGAGACCCGTGATGGCAACACCAAGCTGGGCTTCACCGCCACCGGCACGATCGTCCGTTCCGAATGGGATATGGGCTTTGCCGTTCCCTTCGTCTCCGACGAGATCGACCTGTTCATCTCGACGGAGCTGGTCGCCGCGGAATAGGTTTGTCGGCACGATGAACCACAAGAGGGGCATGTCCACCGGACATGCCCCTTTTTTGATCGCCTTTCGGGTTCAGCGCCGAATTTTCGGGCTGGACCAGAGGCACAGGGTCAGAAGGGCGAACAGGCTCGTCAGGGCCACAGACAATGTCTCCAGCTCATCCACCGGCACCTCGTCAATCATGATGGTCTCGGTGCGCCAGATCACGGAATTGGTCCAGAAGATCCAGATGAGAAACAGGGTCGCGGCAAAGGCAAGGAAGGCCAGAAAGAGACGCCCCCACAGGCGGAGGGGACCCCGGCCGACAGGCCGCAATGACAAAACCCGCTTGCCGGCCACACAGCCCGCCACCAGCCAGTAGACCCAGAACAGGCTGGCGGCGCCCAGCCCCGCACTGACCCAGGCGAGCTGGTGAGTCAGCGAGACCGCCTCATCACAGCGCGCGGCACCGTCTTCGCTTTCCATCAGACCCAGCCAAGCACAGCTCAGATCAAAGTCCAGCTGCGCACCTGATGTCGCATTGGTGAGGAAGTAAAAGCCGTCGCCGGTTGCAGGCTGGATGTATATTTGCCCATTCCATGAGGAGTTATTCCCGCCATGCCCGATCAGGATCCCCGTCGGGGTTTCCCAGCGCGAATAGCTCATGGCAAAGCGCGGATTGGGGTCGGTCGGCGCGAAGGCCTGTTCCAGGCTGTCGTTGGTCAGGACGCCACCGCCATCCATATGGGCCAGCAGAAAACGCTCGATATCAGCGCCAGAGGCGTAACCGCCCGCAGCCGTCAGCGCGACATCCCGCAAGTCCTCGATCGGCTGGCGATAATAATTGAAGGCCTCGGACACGGTCGGCAGTCTTGACGAGTCAAAACCGGCCGTCGTCATGCCGAGCGGGTCCAGCACGTGCTGGCGGGCGGCCGTGTCGAAATCCAAGCCGGTGACGGTCTCGACCAGCATTTGCAGCAGGACATATCCCCCACCGGAATAGCGTCGATGCTCACCGGGCTGATACGCGACCCGGAGGGGCGCAAAGTTTTCACTGAGGTCAACCGCGTCCTCGGGCTGCTCCTCATGGGCACCCCACCCGCCATAGCCCGGCTGATTGGTTCCTGCCGTGTGCTGGAGAAGGCGGCGGACCGTGACCGCGTCAGGCGAATGCTCGCCATAGTCAGGCTCGAAAGGCAGTGCATAGGTCGACAGCGGGGCATCCAGATCGATGAGCCCGTCCTGCACGAGGCTGAGAACAGTCCAGACCGTCAGGGGCTTGGAGATCGATCCGAGATTGAACGACGTCGCATCCGTCACCGGCGCGCCCTCGCTGGTCGAACGACCGGCACGTGCCCGCCATACAATCTCACCATCGCGTATCACGCCGGCCGCGACACCCGCGATCGAGTAACGCTGCATCGCGTGATCCAGAACCGCGTCCATATGCGTGGCGATTTCGGTATCCGAACTACCCGGCTCCAGGCCACGGATTTGCCGGAGCCCCATCGTGGTCAGGCCTGCCATCACAACAAGAATGGCCAGGCAAATAGCTCTCAATTTCACAAGGGGCGACATATCCGATCCTTCCCACCTCAACGTTGGCGATACCAACTACTATGCATTGCTATATATATTGCAAAGCCGATACACAAGCCATAGGAAGGGATGAATGATCAGCGAGGCGGAAATTCATGATCGGGACTGAGATGGACGAGATTCTCGACCGCTGGAGCTCCCAGGCCCGCAAAGGCTATTTCGAGATGCTGCTGCTGGCCCGGCTGAAGGCCGGTCGCGCCTACGGCTACCAGGTCGTGGCCGCCCTGAAGCAGGCGCCGGGATTCGAAAACCTCGCCGAAGGCACCGTCTATCCGGTTCTGACCCGGATGAAGAAGGACGGGCTTGTCACCGCCGAATGGGTGGCCGAGGACACGGGGCCACCCCGCAAATACTACACCGTGACCGAACTGGGCGCGCGCACGCTTGATGCCATGCAGACCATCTGGCGCCGCATGGACGACGTGCTGAAAGCGCAAACCGGAAAGGAACCCGATTGATGGATGTGACTGTGGATTTCGAAACCTCCGAGGCCCGTCGTCTCTGGTCGGACTTCCTGAAACGGCTGGACTGGTCCAATCGTCACCTCTCCCGTTCAGAACGGCGGGACGCGAAAGCGGAGGCCAAGGCCCACATGGCCGAGCTCATCGCCCATTCGAATCTGGAGACGGAAGCGGACCGTTTGCGGGAGGCGCTTGCCCGGTTCGGCCCGCTGCCATCGCCACCGCCCGCCTGGCGCCAGCCGCTCGCCATCGGCCTGCACTATTTGGCCATCATGGTCATCGGAGCGACCGGACTGGTGCTTCTGACCCTGTTGCACATGACCGTGATGGAACTCTTCAATCCGGCCGGAGTGGGCCTCTACATTTACCCCGGCGACCGGGTCCCCACCCTCTCCTACGAATCCCAGCCGGGCGCCCGCGAGGTCCTGGGCAGCTGGTTCATTCCGGCCATGCTCGCGATCATCCTGACCGTCAGTGCCGGCCTGTACGGGCTCTGGCGCATCGCCCTGGCACCGACCGGGCCGGTCTCCCGCTGGATGAAGCCCTGAAGCCCACGGACACGGGTCGGACGCAAACACGCCTTCGTACGCCTCAAGCCGGCGGTCCGGAAGAAGACAGGGACCGGTTTGGCCTTCCGCGGGTTCGACTGACCGCACCGCGACCACGCGCCGCAGCAAAACTTGCCGGAAAATAGGCATACCCGATACTCTAAACACACACCGAAGCCGGACCCCATTGAAACGGATAGCATTGTGAATTGGGCCTGCCGGAGCTTTGCGCCACAAAGATCAGCCCGCAGTCCAGACGATACCGCAACTGCGAATTGACGCGAACGTAAGCCAGCTCAGTGCATTGACTTACCGCACTGGCGAAGGCAGGTTCGCGGCCTATTTCTTTAGGTGCGCAGATTATCCAGCGCGCGGCCAACCGGAGCCCAAGCATGAAGATTCTCGTCCCCGTCAAACGGGTCGTCGATTACAACGTGAAGGTCCGCGTGAAGCCCGATCAAACGGGCGTCGACCTCGCGAACGTGAAAATGTCCATGAACCCCTTCTGCGAAATCGCAGTCGAGGAAGCCATCCGCCTGAAGGAAAAAGGCGTGGCCACCGAGATCGTTGCGGTCTCGATCGGCCCGGCCCAGGCTCAGGAAACCATCCGCACGGCCCTCGCCATGGGCGCGGATCGCGGCATCCTGATCCAGACCGACGAGACGGTGGAGCCGCTCGCCGTGGCCAAGCTCCTCAAGGCTGTGGTCGAGGAAGAGAGCCCGGAACTCGTCCTGCTGGGCAAGCAGGCCATTGATGATGACGCCAACCAGACCGGCCAGATGCTGGCCGCGCTGCTGGACTGGCCGCAGGGCACGTTCGCCTCGAAGGTCGAAATCGCCGACGGCAAAGCCACGGTGACCCGCGAGATCGATGGCGGCCTGCAGACGATTGCGCTGCAAATGCCGGCCATCATCACCACGGACCTTCGTCTGAACGAGCCGCGCTATGCGTCGCTGCCGAACATCATGAAGGCCAAGCGCAAGCCGATCGACACCAAGTCGCCGGACGATTACGGCGTCGACATCGCCAAGCGCCTGGAAGTGCTCAAGGTCGCCGAGCCGGCCAAGCGCGAAGCCGGCGTGAAGGTCGAGACAGTCGCCGAACTCGTCGACAAGCTGAAAAATGAAGCGGGAGTGATCTGATCATGGCTGTTCTCGTTTATGCCGAACACGACAATGCAACGCTCAACGACGCGACCCGCGCCGTTGTGACGGCTGCCAAGGGCCTGGGTGGCGACATCCACGTCCTGGTCGCCGGCAAGGATGCCGGTGCCGTGGCGGAAGCTGCCTCCAAGCTGGATGGTGTCTCCAAGGTGCTGCACGCCGAGAGCGATGTCTTCACCTCGCCGACGGCGGAAGCCCTCGACGCCCTCGTCACCCCGATGATGGACGAGTATGACGCCGTGCTGGCCGCTGCGACCACGATGGGCAAGAATTTCATGCCCCGCGTCGCCGCCAAGCTCGACGTGATGCAGGTCTCCGACATCACCGCCGTGGAAAGCGCCGACACCTTCGTGCGTCCGGTCTATGCCGGCAATGCGATGATGACGGTGAAGTCTTCCGACGCGAAAAAGGTGATCACGGTCCGCCCGACGACCTTCGAGAAGGCCGGCGATGGCGGCTCTGCCTCGATCGACGAGATCGGTGCCGGTTCCGGTCCGTTCAAGTCGGAATTCGTCTCCGAGGAACTGTCCAAGTCGGACCGTCCGGAACTGACCTCTGCCAAGATCGTCATCTCCGGCGGCCGTGGCATGCAGTCCGGTGACAATTTCCACCTGCTCGACACCATCGCCGACAAGCTGGGCGCCGCCGTCGGTGCCTCGCGCGCCGCGGTCGATGCCGGCTTCGTCCCGAACGATTACCAGGTCGGCCAGACCGGCAAGGTCGTCGCTCCGGAGCTCTACATTGCCGTCGGCATTTCCGGTGCCATCCAGCACCTCGCCGGCATGAAGGACTCCAAGGTCATCGTGGCCATCAACAAGGACGAGGAAGCCCCGATCTTCCAGGTCGCCGATTACGGCCTGGTGGCGGACCTCTTCTCGGCCCTGCCCGAACTGGACGAAGCCCTGGGCTAAGCCCGAGGCGACACGCCAAACGAAGACGCCCGGCTGGATCAGCCGGGCGTTTTTGTTTCCAGCATCACCGGATCGACCACAAATGCCGCCCCAGATTCCACCAGGTCCGGATCTGCGAGGTTTGGCGGCCGGCGGCCTCCAGGGCGTCCAGGTCATCCCGGCCCAACCAGCGACCGTCGCGAACCACCGCCTGCGGCTGATAGAGCAGACCGATGGACTGGCGCGGATCCCCCTCGACCAGAACGAAGTCCGCCGCGCAGCCCACCGCCAGACAACCGATCTCACCGCCCATCCCCAGCGCATCGGCCGGATTGAGCGTGGCCGCCCGGATCGCCTCGAGCGGGGTCAAACCCGCCTCCACCAGCAACTCCATCTCGCGCACCGTGGCGACGCCATGCGGGGTCGCCATGACGCCGGCATCCGTGCCCACCGTGAGGCGGACACCGGCCTCATGCATCATGCCGGTGAAGGCGACATAGAAGGCCTGCATCTCACTGCGGTCATGGCCCTGATAACTCGACCAGAAATCGAACGCATCCTGCTCGAAGCCGGCGACAACGGGATTATAGCCTTCCATGTCCGGACGGGTGAGGTGCGCGCCCTGGGTCTCGACAATCCGGGTCAGGTTTTCGTGCACGACCAGGGTCGGATCGACCGTCACGCCGGCCGCGGCCATGCGCTGCGCCAGGATCCAGGCGCGGTCCGGATCGGTGTCATCCTCCAGCCCGTGCCAGACGATGGATTCGGTGTGTTCGAGGGTGACAAAGCCGGCGCCCAGGGTGGGCATGATAGAGAGGGGATCCGCTTCCGTCCCCTCGACCGGGTGTCCGCTCATTGTCAGTCCCAGGGATGCCGCCTCCTCGCGGATGGCCTGGAAACTTTCGCGAGACAGGTTGGAATAGAGCTTGAGATCCCGGTAGCCGGCCGCGTATTGCCGGCGCACGGCTGCCTGTGCCTCGTCGGCGCCGGCGACCGAATGATGCAGGAGATTGCTATTGCGACCGCCCGTCTCGTTGAGAATGGGCCCCGTGGTCAGCAGGCGGGGCCCCAGAATCTCACCGCGCTCGATCCGGCGGGCCAGCGGGAGATGGAAGGGCATGCCCCCCATATTGCGCACCGTCGTCACGCCATGCGCCAGATTGGCGGCCAGGTCGACCGTATCGAAGACGTGGACATGCATGTCGATCAGACCGGGCATCAGGGTCAGGCCCTGACCGTCCACGCGTGGCAGGTCCGGCAGGGCATGGGAAACCGGACCGGTCCCGATGGCGGCGATCCGGCCCTCGCTCACCCGGACATGACCATCCGACCGCCATTCGCCCGACACAGGGTCGAGCAAGGCGACGTTCTCGATGAAATAGACCGCGTCAGATGACCGGTCGGGCGACAAGGCGGCAGGCAGCCGGACCCACCAGAACCCGACGGCGATCAAGACCGACAGGAGGAGGGCCAGGGGCAAGAGGCATTTTCGAGACATGTGTTTCTCCCGGTTGAGGACCGGGTCGAAGCATCATGTCCGGGAGCCGGCGTCGTCCGGAATCCGGATTTCGGACGTCCGGTATTCGTCAGCCGGCCGCATCGCCGGCCAGGCCGGCGGCATAGGCAGAGGGCGTCTGGCCGGTTTCCCGCTTGAACACGTCATTGAAAACGGACTTGGAGCTGAAGCCGGCCGTATAGGCCAGATCGATCACCCGGCGCTGGGTTCCGGAGACCGCATCCTCGCGCATCATGGCGCAGACATCCTCGATGCGGAGCCGGTTGATATAGTCGTTGAAATTGCAGCCGGTCGCCGCCTTGATGACCTGCGAGACGGCACGTTCGCTCAGCCCGGCGGCCTGCGCCACTTCCGACCGCAGGAGGCGCGGCTCGGTATAGAGCGCTTCGCCCCGCACCACCGCCTCAACCCGCCGGAAATTCGCCCGTTGCGTATCGGAAACCGCCTCGTCCGGCCCGCCGGCGCCTGCCTCCAAGGCCATGCCGCCCGGCGGCAATCCCTCGAACAGGCGCGTATGCCGCACGGCCAGGAAGATCAGCACGGACACGAAGACCAGCGACAGGAGAAGCTGGAAGAGATACGCGTCCTGACTGCCCAGCCAGGGCCAGTGCGGCCGCAGCCAGAGCGCATCCATGCGAACCGCATCGAACACGCTGTCGACGAAATAGAAGCCCACCAGCAGCATCAGCCCGTTGAGCTGGATCACCTGCGCATCGGAGCGGGTCTGGCGCGTGGCCCGGTGGAAGCGGTGGATCTGCCAGATCGCGGCGACGGAATAGGCCAGCAGGCTGATCCGGGCTGCATGCTCGACCAGGCCGATCTGGGGCGTCAGCAGCAGGGCCAGGAGCGGCGCCACGGCATGCGGCCAATCCCGCCAGGTCAGGGCCGGACCGGTACGGATCACGCCCCGTACGACCAGATAGATCAACGGCGGATAGGCCAGGCGGAAAGCCGGCGTCACCAGCCAGACATTCCGGAACCCGGCTGTCTCCTCCAGGAAGTTGAAGACCATCCAGCTCAGCGACATAACCAGAAGTGCACTCAGCGCGCGCAGGCGTGGCTGGCTGACGGTCAGGGCCAGGCCCACCGCGGCAACGGCGGCCAGAGCGACCTGAACGAGATGGACGGGCATAAGCGTCATGGCAGCAATCTAGCGGGCCCGGCGGGCCTGCCTAGGCCTTCCAGCCGCGAAATGCGCGATATTCCCGGATCACGGCCAGCGCCCGCCTTGCCTGATCCGGATCTCCTGCACATCCGGCCTGGATCGCATCATGAACATGCTGTGGCAGACCGTTCAGCGACGTATCGCTGAAATCCGGCGCGGTTGCCTGCCCGGCCAGGCGCGCCTCCAGCCCGGCCTCCAACTGGCCCAGACGGGCGCGCACACTGCCATCCCGGCCGCGGTGCAACAGGACCAGCGTCACCATGGCAACGACAAGGATGAGGGGAAGAAGGAGCGCCATGCGCTCCCCCTAGCAGCCTGTTACGGGGCTTCCAAGCCTTCGGTGCGGGCCGCTTCGATCTCGGCGAGCACATCGCGCAGATCGACGAATTTGAAGTTCTGGCCGCCCGTATCATTCTCATCATCCTGGGCGACCCAGATGCCCGCCGGGAAAAGCGGACCAAGATTGGCCGTGGACATGTCATGCCCGTCCGTATGCGACACGGCGTCGAATTCACCCTCGGCAATCTCCAAACGGGTGACGAAGCTGTGCGTGTCCAGATCATAGACGGCGAAGGTGTTGTCGCTCTGGCTGGACACGACCAGATAGCCGGACGTGTCACCGACCGGGATCAGGGCAGCCCCTTCCGCATCGGCGGCGATATGGATGCCGTCAGTCTCGGCGATCTGGACCGGTTCCGCCGGATCAGTCGGCTCGGCGCCCATCACCCAGACCCCGACATTCTCTTCATTCATGTAGATCTGGCCGGTGCGGTCGTCGGCGACACAGCCCTCGGCAATCGTGCCGAGCGTGACGCGACGGACTTCCGTGGCCTCCACGGAGGTACCGTTCCAGCCCAGCAGGAGCTGGACGAAAGTGCCCGGCTCCTTGTCCGACACGAAGGCATAGAGATCGTCAGTGCGACGGCTGCGGTAGAAGCAGAAACCATAGGGCTCCACGACACCCTCTACCGGCACCGCCCCGGCATAGCTCACTTCGCGGCTGGCGGGATCGATGAAGAAGAAGGCCACCCCGATATTGGAGCGGTCGGACGCGCCGGCGATGTCGACCTGGCGGTCGCCCAGATCAAAGCCATAGCGCACATCGACATTGTTCAACCGGCCTTCGGGCAGATAGGCGTGCTCGCTGCCGTCCATATTGTAGGCATAGACGCCATTATCCTTGTCGGTCCCGAAGACCAGGCTGTCTTCCGGCATCGGGGCGACCCAGATGGCCGGGTCATCGGCGGCATCACCGATTCCGGCCACGCTGGCGGTTTCCACCGAAGCGGACACCGAACGCGGCGGCAGACCGGACGGACTGCACGCCATCAGGGCCACGCTGAGCGACATTAGCGAAATCGAACGAACCGGAATCATGGACCAACCCCCAAAGGCAAAACTGGCGAGCCGATACCATAGCGAAACACACGGCACACCCGGGGTTTCGTGACGTTTCCCTGACAATTGATTGGCGATTTCGCGTTGTTGCGAAACTGACGCGCAATCGACACGAAACTGAGGGTCAAACGTCATCAGCGTGTCGCCGTTATCCCCCCATAGAGGCCGCGGACACGCCCATCCGGGCAAGCGTTTCTGCGTATCCTTTTTGTTGGGGGACCCAATGAGCAAGACACTCGCCATGCTTGGCACCGCGTCGGTGCTGGCACTTTCCGCTGCAGCCGCGGCCCAGGCCGGCACGATTGCCGGCCGCGTGACAGACGCTTCCGAAACGGTGGGCCTGGAAGGCGCCACGGTTCGCGTCGTTGAAACCGGCCAGACGACCACGGTCGCCTCGGACGGCAGCTTCCGCATCGTCGGCCTCGCCGCCGGCGACTACACGCTGCGCGTCACCTATGTCGGTACCGAACCGCGCGACATTCCGGTCACCCTGGCCTCGGTCAATGACACGATCTCCCCGGCCATCACGCTGGGTGATGATGTCGAATTCGTCGACAACATCCTGGTGATCGGTCAGCGCGGTGCGCTGAACTCCTCCCTCTCCCGCCAGCGCGCCAATGACGGCAATGTCGCGGTGCTGACCGCCGACGCCATCGGCCAGTTCCCGGACGAGAATGTCGCCGAAGCCGCCCGCCGTGCCGTCGGTGTCAACGTGCTCAATGACCAGGGTGAAGGCCGTTTCGTCTCCATCCGCGGTCTGTCCCCGAACCTGGTCTCCACCTCGATCAATGGTGTGCGCCTGACCTCGCCGGAAGCCGAAGACCGCCAGGTCGGCCTCGACGTCATCGACGCCGACGTCCTGTCCTCCGTCGTGATCAACAAGACGCTCCTGCCGAACATGGATGGCGACAGCGTCGGCGGTAATGTCGAAATCGAGACCATGTCCGGCTTCGACGTCGACGAGATGTATCTGCGCGCCCGCGCCGCCACCCTCTATTCCGACCTGGAACAGGAATTCGGCTGGCGCGCCAGCATCAACTTCGCCGACAGCTTCCTCGATGACCGTCTCGGCGTCGCGGCCTCCCTGTCCCACCAGGAACGCGTCTTCGGCTCGGAAAGCTTTGAAGTCGATGGCGGCTGGGAAACCGGCGAAAGCGTGCCCTTCCCGAACGAGGTGGAGCTGCGCAATTACGAAGTCACCCGCGAGCGCACCACCGCTACGCTGAACCTCGACTACCGTGTCGACAATGAGCTGAGCTTCTACCTGCGCTCGACCTATTCGGACTTCTCCGACCAGGAATATCGCAGCCGTGTCGAGATCAAGCTGGAAGACGCCGACTATGACGACGTCAATTCCTCCGGCGACCTGGCCGTCCTGACCACGTCGGACATGGATATCGACCGCGACATCAAGGACCGTCTGGAGACCCAGCTCATCTTCGCCACCGATTTCGGCGGTGAATGGCTGCGCGGCAATACGACGATCGACTGGTCGCTGTCCTACGTCCATGCCGAGGAAGAAGAGCCGAACCGTCTGGACGTCGACTTCCGCGGCACGTTCGAGGATGGCGAAACCATCGGCGTCAACGTGTCCGACCCGCTCATGCCGACCCTGCACTATCAGGGCGGCCTGACGACGCAGAACATTTTCGACGCGTCGAACTATGAGAATAACGGTTTCGAACTGACCAATGGCCTGGCCCAGGACCGCGAATATGCCGGTGCCCTGAACATCCGCCAGGACTTCACGCTGGACGGGGCTGCGGCCTATATCCAGGGCGGTCTGCGGGTTCGCCTGCGCGACAAGAAATATGCGCTGGACTTCGACGTCTATGACGACAGCGACCTGATCACGCTGGCCGATGTGACCCGCACGGTCGATTACGGCCAGTCCCGCATCGGTCCGGTCGCCAATCCCGATGCCGTCCGTGATTTCTTCTTCTCCAACCTGTCCGCGCTGTCTTATGAAGACCTCGACAGCAATATCGAGACAGCCGGTGCCTCTTACGGTGTGTCCGAGGACGTCACCGCCGGTTACCTGATGGGCAGCTGGGACAATGGCCCGATCCGCGTGGTTGGCGGTCTCCGCATCGAACAGACCGACGTCTCCGCCCGCGGTAATGAAGTCTACCTCGCCGAGGAAGACTCCACCTTCAACGGTGTGGTTCGGACCGAGGACGAGATCTTCGTCACGCCGCTGACCGCATCCGACGACTATACCGACGTGCTGCCGTCCATCCTGGGCCGTTTCGAACTGGCCGAGAATGTGATCGCCCGCGCCGGCTACTACGCCTCGATCCAGCGTCCGAACCCGGGCGAGTTCGCCCCGCGCGTCCTGGTCGAGCAGAATGATGATGACGAAGTGGAAGGTGAATTCGGCAATCCGGATCTGGAACGCCTTGAAGCCCAGAACTTCGACCTGTCCATCGAGTGGTATCCGAACAACGACGCCGTCGTGTATTTCGGCTACTTCTACAAGGATCTGGAAAACATCATCGCGCCGGTCCAGTACTCCGACTACACGCTGAACGGTCGCCTCTTCGACGAAGCCGACACCTTCATCAACCTGCCGGAAGGTGACGTGTCGGGTCTCGAGTTCAACTACCAGCAGGCCCTCGACTTCCTGCCGGTGGAAGGCTTCATCGTCGGCTTCAACGCCACCATGTCGGACAGCTCGGCCGTGCTGGCCGATGGCCGCGAGATTTCCCTGCCGGGTCAGTCCGACACGGTCTGGAATGCGGTGCTCGGCTATGACCAGGGTCCGTGGGATCTGCGCGCCGTCGTCTCGACCCGCTCGGAATATCTCGACGAGATCCGCGGCGATGCCGGTGAAGACCGGTTCGTCCTGGAACACACCCAGCTGGACCTCTCGGCCAAGTTCGAACTGTCGGACAATCTCCAGATCTTCGCCGATCTGAAGAATGTCACGGACGAACCCTACCGCGCCGTCACCCGGCCGGACGGTGTCGACCGGATCGAACAGCTCGAGGAATACGGCTGGTCGTCGGTCTTCGGTCTGCGCTGGACCTACTAGGCCTCCACGGCCAACGCCAAGAAGAAGCCCCGGATCACGCGATCCGGGGCTTTTTCTTTGTCGTATCCCGAGCCCTGCGGCTGACGTGAATCCGTTGCCAACCCGTCATCAATGCGTCGTGAAGCGCCGATAGACAGGCGCCAACCCGCTCCTCCCCGAACGGGCTCACGCCACGGCATCCCTCCGAGGCAAGCAAAACTCCCTGGCCGCCCGTGTTCGTGGGCGGCCTATTTTTTTGGGGGGTAGGGCGTACGCGATGTGGCACTCAACCGACAAGCTCGACCATCCGTCATCCCACGGTGACGGCAAGGCCGGCATCCGGGGGACCTGAGCTCACCCGCCGACCGGTTGGTCGAGGTCCCCCGGACAAGCCGGGGGATGACGGTTGAAAAGGGATGGATTTTGATGCCGAGGAAGAGGGAGTCTTCACCCTTTACCCCTCTCCCCGGCAGGGGAGAGGGGGTGCTGAAACCACTCAGACCCCGCGATTGATCGCCGCCTGGATCAGACGCATCGCGTCATCGCTGTCCCATTCTGCCGGCGCGGTCAGGCGGCCGATCTCGCGGCCCTGGCGGTCATAGAGGATGGAGGTCGGCAGGCCGGGCGTCTGGATGCGGGTGAAGCTGGCCAGATGGGTGTCGTGGATTATCGGCAATTCGGCCAGGTCATAGCGCTCGAAAAAACTGACCGCATCGTCGAGCGACCGGTCCAGGCTGATCGTCACGACCTGGAACTCATCCCCGCCCATTTCCGCCTGAAGACGGTTGAGGGCCGGCATTTCCTCGACACAGGGCCCGCACCAGGTGGCCCAGAAATTCACCAGGATGACCTGGCCGCGATAGTCCGACAGGCGGACTTCATTGCCCGACGCATCCGCATAGACCACATCGGGCTGGGCCGGGGGCTCATCCAACGAGGTGAAGGCCCGCATTTCGCCCTGGGCGTAGCTCGACAGGCTGCCCTGGTCGCCCGAATTGCTGCCGCTGATGAAGGCGATGGAGACAAAACCCACCACAAGGATTGCGGCCATGCCAAAAATGGCTATTCCAAGTGGTGATTTCATTTCGTCATCTCCTTGACCGCAGGAAGCCCATGTCTGACAAGCCCGCGTCCTCCAAATCCAGCGCCATGTGGGGCGGCCGGTTTTCCGCCGGACCGTCTGCCGTCATGGAAGCCATCAATGCCTCGATCGATGTCGACAAGCGGATGGCGGACCAGGATATCGACGGATCCCTCGCGCATGCGCAGATGTTGGGCGAAACCGGGGTGATTTCAAGCGAGGATGCTGCGGCGATCCGCGCCGGGCTGGAAAAGGTCCGCACGGAAATCCACGCCGGCGACTTTCCCTGGTCGGCAGCACTGGAAGACGTCCACATGAATGTGGAGGCGCGTCTCAAGGAAATCATTGGTGAACCGGCCGGCCGGCTTCACACGGGCCGCTCGCGCAATGACCAGGTCGCGACGGATTTCCGCCTCTGGCTGCGCGATGCCTGCGACCGGATCGATGCCATGCTGGCGGCCTACCAGAAGGCGCTCGTCGACCAGGCCGCCGCCCATGTCGACCAGGTCATGCCCGGCTTCACGCATTTGCAGACCGCCCAGCCTGTTTCGCTGGCCCACCACCTCCTCTCCTATGTGGAGGTCGCCCAGCGCGATCGCGGCCGTTTCGCCGACGCTCGCAAACGCCTCAATGAAAGCCCGCTGGGCTGTGCCGCCCTGGCCGGAACGGCCTTCCCGATCGACCGCGACATGACCGCCAGGGCGCTGGGCTTTGACCGGCCGATGGCCAACTCGCTGGACGGGGTCGCCGCTCGCGACTTTGCCCTGGAAGTCCTTAGCGCCGCGGCGATCTGTGCAGTCAACCTGTCCCGCTTTGCCGAAGAGATCGTGCTGTGGTGCACGCGCCGCTTCCAGTTCGCCACCCTGTCGGATGCCTGGTCGACCGGCTCCTCCATCATGCCGCAAAAGCGCAATCCGGACGCGGCCGAACTGGTCCGCGCCAAGCCGGGCCGCATCATCGGCTCGCTGACCGGTCTTCTGACTGTCGTGAAAGGTCTGCCACTGGCCTATTCCAAGGACCTTCAGGAAGACAAGGCGCCGGTCTTCCAGGCCATTGATGACCTGGAACTGGCCCTGCTCTCCATGGCCGGCATGGCCGCCGATCTGAGCTTCAATGGCGCCGCCATGGAAGAGGCCGCCGGTGAGGCCTATTCCGACGCCACCGACCTGGCCGACTGGGTCGTGCGCGAACTGGGCAAGCCCTTCCGCGACGCGCACCACATTTCCGGCTCCATCGTCAAACTGGCCGAGGCCAAGGACGTGCCGCTGGCCGCCTTGAGCCTGGAAGAGATGCAATCGGTCGATCCGGACATCGACGACAGCGTGTTTTCCGTGTTGAGTGCCCGGGCCAGCATGAACAGCCGCACCAGCTATGGCGGCACATCGCCCGTGCGGGTGCGTGAACAGGTCGAGGCCTGGCAGGCCCGCCTGCGTGAAAGGGAGACATCATGACCAGGAAATCCGGCGCCATTCTTGTGCTGACGCTGACATCGCTCGGCCTGACCGGCTGCGGTCTGCGCGGCGAGCTGGAACGCCCCGATCCCCTCTGGGGCAATCCGCAGGACTATGAATCCTCCGACACCGCCGACGAGGCGGATGAGGGCGAAAGCTGAGCCTGCCAGTTCTCAAAAACGTAATGCAGCCGGCTCTCGTCTAATCATGTGGGCGTGCTAGGCTTTTTCCATGCGTTTCGGTTCGCTCTCCACGGCGTGGCTTGCCCTCGTCTGGGAACGCTCGGTTCCCGTGCTCTGGCCTGGTTTGGCCGGGCTGGGCCTGTTTGCGATCCTCTCCCTGCTTGGGCTTTGGGACCAGTTTGGTGACCCTTGGCGCGCCCTGACAGCCGCCGCCCTCCTGGGCCTGGCCATCTGGCAGACGGGCCGGGGTGTCTCGCGCTTTGCCTGGCCGACACCGGATGACACGGCGCGCCGGGTTGAAATCGACAGCGGCATCGAAGCCCGCCCGCATGAAGCCCTGACCGATGCGCCGGTGGAAAGCGATCCGCCGGCCCTTCGCGTCTGGCAGGAACACCAGTCCCGCATGGCAGCCCGCCTCGCGGATGCGCGTGCCCGCCGTCCGCATGCCGCCTGGGCCTATGCCGATCGCTGGGCCCTGCGCGGTATCATCGCGCTTTTCCTGGCGACGTCCTGGTTCATTGCCGGACCGGCCGCCCGCGACCGTCTCGGCGAGGCCTTCAGTCCATCGCTCATCCTGGCCGGGGGCGAGACCCTGTCGATCGATGCCTGGATCGATCCGCCGGCCTATACCGGCCGCCCGCCGGTTTTCCTCGCCGAGGGCGACCGCACCGCAGAAATCCCCGCCGGCTCCACCTTCGTCACCCGCATTGCCGGCAGCCGCCGCGCGCCGCATCTCACCCTGCGCAGCGATGGTGATGTCACCCGGACGACCGGCTCGGAAATCGGCGCGGGTGTCTGGGAAGCGCGTCTGGAGATCACCGGGGATTCCACCCTGCGCCTCGCCGCGCCGGGCACACGGGAAAACTGGACGCTGACCGCCATTCCCGACAATCCGCCCCGCATCCGTCTTCTGGCTGTGCCCGACGCCACGGCCGCCGGAGAACTCGATCTGCGCTTTTCGGCCGAGGATGATTACGGCGTCACCGGCTATGCCATGGAATTCCGCCCGGAAGACGATGACACCGCCGAATGGGAACGACTGGAGATCGATCCGGTCTCCGTCACGCCGGCGCGCGAGGAAGAGGGCCAGTCCACCTTGCTGGAAACCGCCCGCCATCCGCTGGCCGGGTCTCGCGTCAACATCCGCCTGATCGCCAGCGATGCGGCCGGCAATGAAGGCGTCTCACCCGAACTGGGTGTCACCCTGCCCGAACGCGTTTTCCTGGACGCGCTCGCCCGGGCTGTGGCCGAACAGCGCCGCGGCGTGATGGACGCCGATGACGCCTATGCCCCCCTGGCCGAGCGCGCCGTCCGCTTCCAGGAAGACATTCCGCCCGGGCCACCCTATCTCGCCGAGGAACCCCAGCGCCGCATCGAGCGCGCGCCGGAGGGGCTGCAGCACGCGGCCCGGGCCCTGGATGCGATCTCCGATGCGCCGGTCTATTTCTTTGACGACCCCGTGGTCTATCTGGGTATTCGCGAGACCGTGCACCGCCTGCGCCGCAGCCGCGACCAGTCTGACCTGGAAGGCCTGGAAACCGATCTTTGGAATATCGCCTTGCGCGCCGAACTGGGTTCGCTCGCCGATGCCGAAGCCGCCCTGCGCGCCGCCGAACGGGCCCTGATGGAAGCCCTTGCCCGCGGCGCTGACGAGACCGAGTTGGCTGCCCTGTTCGAGGCCTATCAGCAGGCCATGGAAAATTACATGGCCGCCCTCGCCCGCGAAGCCGCCGAAGAAGGCAATTTCGCGGAAGGCGGCAATGGGCCGCAAATGGACAATGCCGCGCTCCAGGAAATGCTGGAAGCCCTGCGCGAGGCGGCCGAGCTGGGCGATACGGCCGATGCCCGCCAGGCCCTGGCCGCCCTGTCGGAAATGCTGCGCAACATGCAGATCCAGCTGGGCCAGGGATCCGGCGAAGGCGAACAGGACGATCCCGTCTCCGAAGCCATGCGCGAAGCCCTGGAAGAACTGGGCGAGATGATTGGCGAGCAGCGTGACCTGCAGGACCAGACTTTCTCGCTGAACCAGCAGCAACAACAATCCGGTGGCAATTCCCCGCCCTCCGGCGGTCAGCCGCAAGGCGGACAGACCGGCGAAGGCCCGCAAACCCTGGCGGAGAACCAGAGCGGCGGGGCCCAGTCCGCCCAGCAATTGGCAGACGCCCAGGGCCAGCTGGCCGAACGCTTCGGCCAGTCCTCCGAAAGCGTGCCCGGCGAAGGCAGCCAGGAGAATATGGACGGGGCCGGCCAGGCCATGGGCCAGGCCGAGGAGGCCCTGCGTCAGGGCGATACGGAAGGCGCGCTCGCCGCCCAGGAGGATGCGCTCGCCGAATTGCGCGCCGGTGCCGAAGCCCTGGCCCGTGAACTCCTGGAACGGATGGAAGACGGGCAGGGTCCCGGTGCCGAAGGCGAAGAGGAGCGCGACCCGCTCGGCCGCCCGGCCGAAGGCGCCTTTGCTGACGGGTCCGGTGTGGACGTCCCCGACGAGATGAGCCGGGCCCGCGCCCGCGAAATCCTGCAGCGCCTGCGCGATCGCGCCGCCCAGAGCGGCCTGACCCAGGAAGAGCTCGACTATATCGAACGCCTGCTCGACCGCTTCTGATCGCCCCATTTGTGGTTAATGGGCAACACCGCGATTTTTTAGCAACTTTGGGAGTTGATCCCGGCCGCGAGCTGGCGCATTACCCGCGCCCTTCGCTGAGCCGTGGCTCGTGAGACCACACCGGCGCGGTGGGCCCTGCCCGTCCCGTGTTCCGGATCGGCGAATTGCTTGGATAGCTAAACGGTAAAGCACATGATTGCGGTTCATGAATTTCGGGGTTCGAGTCCCCGTCCAAAATTCCAAACTCCTCAATTGGTTGCGAACCAAGTTGTATCCGGCTGCCAGGAGCGTTCGCGCCCCTGTTCGACCGTGACCGTGCGTGAGCCTGCTTACGCCCTGTCACACCCGTCAGCCCGGCAGACGGCACATGCGCTTTGCGGTGTGCAGGATACCGGCTTCGGGAAAGAGCCTGAGGGCTCGCTGACCGGGAGAGATCGCGCCGCCTGACGGCCATCTCTCCTCGCGGCGGGTCCCTCTAGGCCGGGACCCGTCGTCTGAATGCACACCCCGTGCGTGTTCCGTCGAATGGTCCTGGCAGTCCTGCCAAGCCCTTTTCAACGCCAACACAAGAAAGGCCTAGAACAATGATCTACAAGACGGCCGTTTTGGCCGAACATGAACGCGGAGTTCTGCTGCGCGATCAAACCGTCATCGACCTGGTGAAGCCGGGCCGGCACCGCTGGCTCGACCCGTGGGACCGCCTGCGCCTGGAAATCTTCGACACCGACCGTGTCGTGATGGACAGCACTTGGGCCAACCGCATCCTGCGCCAACATCCGGACCTGGCCGGCGACGACTTCGTCTTCGTCCGCCCGGAGGCCGGACAATTGGCGCTCATCATGCTGGACGGCGCGCCCTACACGGTCGTCGCCCACGGGATGAACCGGGCCTTCTGGACCGTGATGCACGATCTCGATGTGGAGATGGTGGATCTCGCCGAAGCGGACCGGATCGATCCGCGCCTGGCCGATCGCTGGGCTGTCGCCGCAGGCACGTCCATCGTTCGGGCCATGGTCGGAACGCGGGAATCCGGTCTGCTCTACGTGGACGGGGCGCTGCGCGAACAGCTCGCCCCGGGACGTCACGCCTTCTGGGCGGCGGACCGGAGCGTCCGGGTCGAGGTCGTCGATCTGCGGGAAACCGCCCTGGACGTGGTCGCACAGGAAGTCCTGACCAAGGACCGGGTCACCATCCGGCTCAACCTGACCGCCTTCACCCGGATCACCGATCCGGTGGCGCGGGCAACCGGGCTGAGCGATGCCGAAGGGCATGTCTACAAGCTGATCCAGTTCGCGGCGCGTGAAGCCGTGGCGGGCCGGACGCTGGACACGCTGCTGCGGGATCGCGTGGAGATCGACCGGGAGATCACGGCCCATGTCCGTGAGCGCCTGGCCGAAACCGGGATGGCCGTCTCCGATCTGCGGATCAAGGATGTCATCCTGCCCGGTGACATGCGCGAGATGCTGAACAAGGTGGTGGAGGCGGAGAAGGCCGCCGAAGCCAATCTGATCCGGCGTCGCGAGGAAACCGCGGCAACGCGGTCCCTGCTCAACACGGCGCGGCTGATGGATGACCATCCCGGCCTGATGCGCCTGAAGGAGCTGGAAGCGCTGGAACGGCTGACCGAGAAGGTCGGACGGATCGACGTCCACCAGACGTCCGAAGGGGCCGGACTGCCGGCCCTGCTGGAAACCCTGATGGGCCGCACCAAGACGGACACCGTCTAGACAGGGCGGGCTGGCCGAGGCCGGTCCGCCCTTTTGCCTGTCAGCGCGGG
This sequence comes from Maricaulis alexandrii, assembly GCF_005871165.1. Taxonomy (GTDB): domain Bacteria; phylum Pseudomonadota; class Alphaproteobacteria; order Caulobacterales; family Maricaulaceae; genus Maricaulis; species Maricaulis alexandrii. The sequence goes on from NZ_SWKP01000007.1 coordinate 285,042, forward strand.
CTAGTGATGATCCGAACTGGCGTGCTGGTCTTCGGGCGCAGCAGCCGCCGGTGCGTCATGAGACGGTTCGGAATGGTCCGGCCCGGGCGCGTGCGCCTCCGGGTCCGCCTCAGGCTCTGCATTGCCGGTGGCGGCCCGTGCCATCAACAGGACCTCAACCTCGACCGCTTCCGGCGGCGGATCGGACACGACCGTGCTGAAGGTCCGGCGACGCCCGGCCAGGACATCCCCGGCCGGCATGGAAATCTGCCATTCCAGCAGGCTCTCGCCATGCTCGTCCCGCAGGATCGCCCGCAAGCCCGGGACAGCGCGGGCGCGTCGGTCGAAATTGTGGATGTCGCCCTCGACCACGAGCAGCGGCACACCGTGGGCGGTATCGCGGCGGATATCCAGTTCACCGACGGAAAAACCGTAGGGATTCACGGTGGCCCCGACTGCAGCATAGGCCGACGAGGCTCGCGGCCACAAAGTCACCACATCGACACGGAAAATCCACGCACAGACGAACAGGACCATGCAGGCCGCCAGCAATCCGCCCCAGGCGCCGCCGGCGGCAGCCATGGACAGGGTGTGACGCTTGCGCTCCTGACGGGCCCGGAAGGCCTTGTGCGGCATGCTTTCCGGTTCGGGCGCCGCAGGGGTTTCTGCTGCGGGCTCGACTTGCGGAGCGTCCTGAACCGTTGGAATCTCGGCTTCTGCGGTCCATACATGTCCGCAGGATGCGCAACGCACACGCCGGCCGGTCGCGCCAATCGACTCCGGATTGGCACGGTAGCGCGTGGAACAGGACGGGCAGCTCAGTACTATGCTCATTGCGAGTCTTCGACGTCCTACTTGGCTCACCCGCGTCAGTGGAGGTTCTCCATCAACCCGAGTATGACCGCTTCCCCGCACAGCGATCCCGAACCGGTCGTCCGCTTCGACAATGTCGGCATGCGGTACGGGCGCGGCCCGGAGATTCTGCGCGATTTGTCATTTGATTTACCACGCGGTTCTTTCCAATTCCTCACCGGACCGTCCGGTGCGGGCAAGACATCGCTGTTGAAACTCATCTATCTCGCCGCAAAACCGTCCCGCGGGCTGATTTCCTGCTTCGGTCGCGACGTCGCGACCCTGCCCCGCGACGAGCTTCCGGATTTGCGGCGGCGTATTGGCGTGGTTTTCCAGGAATTCAGATTACTCAATCATTTGAGCGTGTTCGACAATGTGTCCCTGCCGCTTCGGGTCGCCGGAAAGAAACGGTCGGAGTATGCCGAGGACGTCGCCGAACTGCTCGCCTGGGTCGGACTGGGCGACAAGATGTCGGCCCTGCCTCCGACCCTGTCAGGCGGTGAACAACAGCGGGTCGCCATCGCGCGGGCCGTGGTCGGACAGCCGGAAATCCTCATTGCGGACGAACCGACGGGCAATGTCGATCCGGAAATGGGCATGCGCCTGCTGCGTCTTTTTGCCGAACTGAACAAGCTGGGCACGACGATTGTCATCGCCACCCACGATCTCCAGCTCGTGCGCATGGTGGATGCCCCGGTCATGACCCTGGCCAATGGTCATCTCCATATCCGGCCGCCGCGCAGTCAGCGTCAGCGCGAGGCCGAACTGCGTGAAGCGGAGCGCCGTGATGCGGATGACCGGCCGACCGCGACCGTCCCGATGGGCCCGGAGCCGAGCGCGCAGGACGCGGCGGACGATCTCGATGACGAGGATCCCATGGACGCGGTCGCCCGGGCCATGGAAATGCCCGATGAAGACGATACAGATGACGGGGAGGATCGCGATGCATGACGATCTTCCGCGACCGCCATCGGGTGGGTCCGGCCGCCTTCTCCCGCCCGATGCCGGGCGTGACCGCCCGCTTTTCCTGGTCGCCGCCATCCTGGTTTTCCTGGCCTGTATTGCTGCCCTCGGCGCCCGGGGTGCCTGGCACCAGGCGCAGAACTGGACGACGGAGCTGGAAAGCAGCCTGACCATCCAGATCCGCCCCGTCGACGGGCGCGACACCGAAGCCGACACGCAACGCGCCGCCGAGATTGCGCGCGGCATGCCGGGCGTGCAGGCGGCCACGCCGCGGACCCGTGAGGATGCCTTGGCCCTGCTCACGCCCTGGCTGGGTGAAGGCAATCTGCCCGATGACCTGCCCCTGCCCCTGATGGTGGATGTGGAACTGGAACCCCGCGCCGCCCGCGATGACCGGGTCGCGATCAGCGATCTCCAGGCCCGCCTCGACGCCGAAGGCATGGCCGCCAGTGTCGATGACCATTCCCGGTGGGCCCGGGCCGTGCGCCGTGCGGCCGGGACCGCCCAGACGCTGGGCCTGTCCCTGCTTGCCCTGTTGACCGGCGCCGCAGCGGCCGTCATCGCCTTTGCGGCCCGGGCCAGTCTCGCCGCCCGCACGGATGTCATAGACGCCCTGCATCTGTGTGGAGCCGAGGACCGTTTCATTGCCGGCCTGTTCCAGCGCCGCTTCTTCATGCTGGGTGTGAAATCCGGCCTGGTCGGCGCCCTGTTTGCGGCGCTGGTCTCGATAGGGGTCAGTTTCAGCCAGTCACCCGCGGACATGGCGTTTTTCCTGCCACGCTGGGCGGCCAACCCGTTCGAGCTTATTCTTCTGGGAGCCGCGCCATTGCTGGCCGGCCTGACATCGGCCCTGTCGGCCCGGCTGGCTGTCGCCTCCGATCTGCGGGGGCGCTGGTAGGATGCGGCCACAAATCAGCCCCTTTCGCCGGCCCTACTGCCGCGCATGCCGGGACGGCGAGCCAGGGAGAGATGGATGAAACGCAGCTGGGATCTGGCCCGGGCGCTCGCCTTCTTCTTCGTTGTCATCCTGGCGACGGGCTTCATCCTGTTTGCCCTGCGCGTGACCGGTTTCGACCAAAGCCTCAGCGAAGAACCGGCCGATGCGATCATCGTGCTGACCGGGGATACCGGGCGTCTTTCGGCCGGAGCGGACCTGCTGAATGACGGGCATGCCCCGCACCTGCTGATCTCGGGTGTCCACCCGTCAGCCTCGCGCAATGACCTGCTGACCCAGACCGGGCTGAGCGAGGCGGAATTCGACTGCTGCGTCACGCTGGGCCGCCAGGCGACCGACACGATCGGCAATGCCCGCGAGGCCGGTGATCTGGTGCGTGATCGCGGCTATGACCGGCTGATCATTGTCACCTCGGACTACCATCTTCCGCGCAGCCTGCTGGAGATGAAAACCCTGATGCCCGGCGTGGAGCTGATCCCCTATCCGGTCCGCACGCAGCCGCCCTGGCGCAATGCGCGGGTGGCGCGGCTCTGGCTGCTGGAATACGCCAAATACACGACCGTTCAGGTGCGCTATGCCGTCTGGCCCGCACCGCGCAACAGCTAGGACGAAACCGGCCCGATGAAGACGCTGCAATCGCTGATTTTCTACATCTACATGTATGGCCTGATGGTCGTGATGGGCCTGCTGGGCCTGCCGCTCCTGCTGACGCCGCGCACCTGGGCCCGCGCCTGGCTGCGCGTCTATCTCCACATGCTGTGGTTCGGCATGCGCCTGATCTATGGCATCAAGTTCGAGGTTCGCGGCCGCGAGAACCTGCCCGAGGGCGGCGCCCTGATCGCATCCAAGCACATGAGCATGTGGGAGACCCTGGCCTATTGGGGCATTCTCGCCGACCCGGCCATCATCCTGAAGAAATCGCTGATCTATTTCCCCTTCTTCGGCTGGTTCGCGGTGAAGCTGGGCAATATCGCCATCGACCGCAAGGGCGGCGCCCGCGCACTCAAGAAAATGCTGTCCGATGCGGCCCGTCGGGGCGAGGAAGGCCGCCAGGTCCTGATCTTCCCGGAAGGAACCCGTGTGAAGCCGGGCGAAGCACCCGATTTCAAACCGGGCATTGCCGGCCTGTATCTGTCGATGAATGTGCCCTGCGTGCCGGTCGCCCTCAATTCCGGCGTTTTCCTGCACTCCTATTGCGGACTGAAACGCGGCGGCACGATCGTGGTGGAATTCCTCGAGCCCATTCAGCCGGGCCTCGACAAGCCGACCTTCCTGCGGCAATTGCATGAGCGTATCGACACGGCATCCCGTGCGCTCGAAGGCATGAATTAGGGGATGCGTGTTCTGTCGCCGGGCATGTTGGCACCGGCGCGTGTTTTGGGGTCCGGCGCGTCCGGATAGGGTATACGCTTATGGTACGGTCCAAACTGCTCTGGCCGATCTTCGCTATCGTGCTGGTTCTGGTGGCCTATTCGGCTTATTGGGTGTTCGCCAGTCAGCAACTCCGCAAAGGGGTGGATGACTGGATCGCGGAACAGGAAGCCGCCGGTTACACGATCGAGCATGACGGTGTCCGCATCGGCGGTTATCCCTATCGCTTCCAGATCCGCGTCATCAATTCGCGCATCCAGGCCCCCGCGAGCGATGGCGGCTGGCTGGCGCGGTTCGCCGATGTCCGGGCCAATGCGATGCCGCATGACTTCGCCCACTGGATTGTCTCCTTCTACGGCCCGCTCTTCCTTGAGAACCACACCGGCCCCGGCAGCGCGATCGAGGTCAATGCCAGCGATGCCCGGGTCAGCCTGGTCTATGACCGCGACGGCAATACCCAGCGCGTTGGCGCCGAAATCCGCGACTTCGTGGTGACCACCCATGCCGGACAGGCGCCGGACATCCAGTCCGTGGACGCGGTGCTTCTGAACGGATTGGTGGAAGAAGATGACCGTCTGCGCCTGCGCCTGTCGATGAGCGGTGTGACGGCGTCACCCGGCGTTCTGGACAGCGGCGTGGAACGCGAGTTCGGCGATACGGTCGGCACGGCGCGTATCGACCTGGAGGTCTCGCAATGGTCCGCCCTCGCGCGCGGCGCCAATGCCCTGGCCTGGCGGCAGGCCGAGGGCACGCTCCACATCGAGGACAGCGAACTGGAATGGGGCCCGGCCCATATCACCGGCACGGGCGACTTCATCCTGGACGACCAGGCGCGTCCGGATGGCCGGCTGTCCCTGCGCATCACCGATCCGGATGCGCTCGCCAATGCCCTGGTCGAATCCGGGGTCGTCCCGGAAGAGAATGAGCAGGCGCTGCGCCTGGCGGCCATGCTGGCCCCGCGCGGACCGGACGGTGTCTCCCTGCCGTTTCGCATCCACGATGGCGGGGTCTATCTCGGTCCGGTCCGGCTGGGCGGTCTCGACTAGGCCTTCATGAAGTCCGACAAGGCCTCGACCAGGCGGCGGTTCTCATCATCCTTGCCAACCGTGGCGCGCAATGCGTTGGGCAGGCCATAGGGCTCGACGCCCCGGATGATCAGGCCCTTGGAGGTCAGATAGGCGTCGGCATCCGCCGCCGTCTTGCCCGGGGTTTCCGGGAAATGGATCAGCACGAAATTGCAGACGCTGGGTGTCACTTCCAGGCCCAAGCCGCCGATCTGCTGGCGCAGCCAATCGACCCATTTCGCATTGTGCTCGGCGGAACGGCGCATGAAGTCGCGGTCCTGGATCGCGGCAGTGCCCGCTTCGATGGCGGGCAGGTTCACATTGAACGGACCGCGCACACGGTGCAGCACATCGATGATGGCCTTGTTCCCGTAGGCCCAGCCCAGACGGGCGCCGGCCAGGCCGTGGATTTTCGAGAACGTCCGCGTCACGACGACATCATCACGCTCGCGGGCCAGTTCCAGACCGGCAGTGTAATCGGCGGCATCGACAAACTCGGCATAGGCCGCATCGATCACCAGCAGGGTGGTGGCCGGCAGGGCATCGCGCAGACGGCGGATTTCCGCGTCGGAAATGTAAGTGCCGGTCGGATTGTTCGGATTGGCGATGAAGACGATGCGCGCATCATCCCCGGCCGCCTCGATCACCGCATCCACATCCGTGGTGTAATTCTTCTCGGGTGCCGAGACGAGTTCGGCACCACTCTGCATGGCCACGAGGCGATAGACCAGGAAGCCGTATTGCGACTGGACGACCTTGTCGCCCGGATTGAGATAGGCCTTGCCCAGCAGTTGCAGGATCTCGTCGGAGCCACAGCCGCAGACAATGTTTTCCGCTTCCAGACCCTCTTCCTTCGCAATGGCTTCGCGCAGCTTGGTGGCGCCGCCATCGGGGTAGAGGTGCAGGCGGGAAGCCGAGGCTTCGAAGGCCTCCGCGGCCTTGGGCGAGCAGCCCAGCGCGTTTTCATTGGAGGACAGCTTCACCGGGTTGGCGATGCCGGGCGCTTCCGACGATCCGGGCTTGTAGGGGCGAATGTCGAGAATACCGTCGCGAGGCTGAATACCCATAAAATGTCCTCAGGTGTTGGGCGTCCGGTTGGACTGGTTGCGGGGAGATAACGCGGGGCGGCTGCGTCCTTCAAGAGCCGGGGTCCGGGCAGGTGCAGCATGGCCCTTGGGACGCACGGCACCGGTATGCTTGACCGCCTCGGCCAGGATCACACCGCCCAGCCCCGCCCAGGCATGCTCGCCCGCCTCTTCCCAGAGCTTGGCGATGCGCGGATTGTGGGCCCAGTTCCAGGGCGGCGCGTAGAGCGCCCGCGACCAGGCGGAGGGCTCCAGCAGGGCATCTTCCAGGACACTGGATATCTGCTGGCGCGTGAAGGGACGGCCATGACCGAAGGGCGTCTTGTCGGACAAGGCCCAGACTCCGGTCCGCGAGGCCGTGACCAGCATGAGCCGGCCTTCCGGCGCCATGACCCGCCAGACCTCCCGCAAGAGCGTGGACAGGGAGTCGGCCTCCTCCAGGGCATGAACCAGGATGATGCGGTCGAACAGGGCTTCCGGGAAAGGCAGTCTCAACTCGTCGCCCAGCACCACTGGCGGCTCGTCCGCAGCGGGGATGATCGCACCTTGGCCAGCCGGCATGAAGGAGATGCAACGCCGGGCTTCGGCCTTCAGCGGCGCGAGATAGGGTGTGGCATATCCCAGACCCAGAACGTCCAGCCCTTTCGTGGCCGGCCACAGCGCGGCGATGCGCCGGCCAATCATGCGGCGGGCGGTCAGCCCTTTGCGGCTGGCATAGAAACGATTGAGTTCACTGGCATCATGGCGCACTGGCCATACTCCCGGTCCATGGCCTACACATCGAGGTCAGGCCCACACTAGCGAAACCGGCGGTTTGGACAATGAGCGCGCTTGAAATCCGGCAATTTCCTTGCCTGTCAGACAATTACGGCTTCCTCATCCATGATCCGGACAGTGGTGAAACAGTGGTGATCGACACGCCCGATGCCAAGGCCATCGAGGCCGAAGCCGCAGCCGCCGGCTGGACCATCACCCAGATCTGGAACACGCACCACCATTGGGACCATGCCGGGGGCAATACCGAACTGAAAGCAGCCACAAAAGCGCACGTGGTGGCCCCGAAAGCGGATCAGAACCGTATCGAAAGTGTCGACCAATGGGTCCAGGATGGTGACACGGTGATGCTGGGACAGCATCGCGCCGATGTCTATTTCACACCGGGACACACGCTCGGTCATGTCTGCTACCATTTCCCGGACCAGAAGATCGCGTTCGTCGGCGACACGCTCTTCGCGCTGGGATGCGGCCGGCTGTTCGAGGGCTCGCCACAGCAGATGTGGGAGAGTCTCTCACGCCTGATGGACTGGCCGGATGAAACGAAGATCTACTGCGCCCATGAATACACCCAGTCCAATGCCGCCTTCGCGCTGAGTGTGGACCCGGACAATCGCGACTTGCAGGCCTATGCCGCCCAGGTCGAGGCGGAACGGGCCCGGGGCGAACCGACCGTACCGACCACGATCGGCGCCGAGAAAGCCGCCAATCCCTTCCTGCGGGCTGCCGACCCGGCACTGCGGGCCCGGCTGGGCCTGGACAGTGCGGCGGATGCGGATGTGTTCGCGGAAATCCGCCGCCTCAAGGACAATTTCTGACCATGGACAGCACCGCCCGATCCATCATCGAGACCCTCAACATGCAGCCCCATCCGGAAGGCGGCTGGTATGTGGAGACCTTCCGCGACCGTCCCGGACCGGACGGACGTTCCCTGTCGACCGCGATCTATTTCCTGCTGCCGGAAGGCTCGGTGTCGCACTGGCACCGCGTCGATGCCGTGGAGACCTGGCACTGGTATGCCGGCGCGCCGCTGGAATTGTCGATCAGCGAGGATGCCCGGAGCGTGCGGACCGACCGTCTCGGGCCGGACATCACCAAGGGCGAACGGCCCCAGGGCATCGTACCCTTCATGGCGTGGCAGAGTGCCCGCTCGACCGGTGCCTGGACGCTGGTCGGCTGCACGGTGGCGCCGGGGTTCCAGTTTGAAGGGTTTGAGCTGGCCGAACCGGGCTGGGCACCGGGCCAGGCCTAGATTGGCCTAGATCGGGTTCAGGATGGCTTCGGCGATATAGGCCGAGCTCGGACGGCCGGCAAAGCCCAGTTCGGGCACGATGGTCACAACCAGGGCACCGCCATCACGTTCGGCACCGGGCTGGCTGCCGAGCACGATGTTCACATGCTCCACCTCACGCGTGCGCCGGCGGTCGGTGCCCGCCAGGGCAAAGGCGCGCTCGATCAGATTGAAGGCATCGAACTGGACACCCAGACCGGCGCGCGGGGCCGGCGAGTATTCCACCTGCAGATCCCGGTTGAGCGAATAGGCCAGATATTCGGCCAGCGCTTCGGCGCGGTCGCGCACTTCACCCGGCGCGCGCGGCGTGGGCGTCATGGCACCGGACGGGCTGGCGAATTCCACGATCACGCCATCCGGTGCATCCGCGGGGAAATAGGTGGCGCCGCCGAGACCGGTGATCCGGATCACTTCGCGACCGGTATCGGTGATGTAGGCCGTGCCGCCGCCGGGCGCACGATTGGGATAGAGGACCAGGACTTCGGCATCCTGCGCATCGCGCTCGCGCAGCAGGGCAGCCTCGCCGGAACGGTCGAAGAGGAAGAACTCCCCGGTATCGGCCCGCTGGTACCAGCCGGTCAGTTCTGCGGAGCGGTCATTGCGCAGCAACCGGTCCCGCAGCGGGTTGGGCTGCAGGGCGGAGACCGCACCGGCGAAAAGCACGGCGGACAATATGGCAACAAGAAATCGCGTCATCCCGGGACTCTTATTCTTCCGCAAGAGGGCAAATTTGGGGCAGGACCTGAAATTCCTCAGGTCATGTACTGCCCGCCATTCGCCGTCAGGGTCGAGCCCGTCATGAAGGCGGCAGCATCGGAACACAGGAAGGCGACCAGGGCACCGATCTCCTCGGCCTCGCCGAGGCGCCCCGCAGGGATGCCGGACACGATCTTTTCCAGAACGGCCTCGGGCACGGCGGAGACCATCTCGGTGGCGATATAGCCCGGGCAGATCGCGTTCACGGTAATGCCCTTGCTGGCATTCTCCTGGGCCAGCGCCTTGGTGAAGCCGATCACCCCGGCCTTGGCGGCGGAATAATTCACCTGGCCCATCTGCCCCTTCTGGCCATTGATCGAGGAGATGTTGATGATCCGGCCCCAGCCGCGATCCCGCATGCCCAGGATCACCGGGCGAGTGCAATTGAACAGGCTGTCCAGATCGACATTGAGCACCTCGCGCCATTGCTCCGGGGTCATCTTGTGGAACATGCCGTCGCGCGTGATGCCGGCATTGTTCACCAGGATGTCGATCGGCGCGCCGAGCATCTGTTCGGCCTCGGCCAGGCCGGTCTGGCAGGCGGCATAATCCCCGACATCGAACTTCACCACCGGTATGCCGGAGGCCTCGGAAAAGGCGCGCGCGGCTTCGTCATTGCCGGCGTAATTGGCGATCACCGCATGACCAGCCGCTTTCAGGGCCTGGCTGATCGCCGCCCCAATCCCCCGGGTTCCACCGGTCACAATCGCCGTGCGTGTCATTCCATCCCCCATCGTCTGCGGCTTTGACCGTCTGACGTTTTGAACCGATTTGCCTTCGCGCTTGCAGCACACCCTGTCATGGGCGTACACCTGTCATGAAATATCAACACGCCCGTGTCGAGCAAGAACCAAACGACACGAAAATAAAGGGCGTGCCACAGGGGAGTAAGCGGTGACCAAATCGAACGGGAAATCGTCGGAAATCGTCATCAAGAAGTATGCGAACCGGCGGCTCTACGACACGTCGACCAGTCAGTATGTGACATTGGATTATCTCAGGGACCTGGTGAAGAAGGGTACGGACTTCCAGGTCATTGACGCCAAGAGCGGGGAAGACCTCACCCGCGGCGTCCTCGCCCAGATCATTTTCGAGGAAGAAGCCCGCGGCGCCAATCTGCTGCCGGTGGACTTCCTGCGCCAGCTGATCGGCTTTTACGGCGACAGCCTGCAGAGCGTCGTGCCCGGCTATCTGCAGATGTCGATGAATTCCTTTTCCCAGCAGCAGGAAGAATTCCGCGACCGGATGACGGAAGCGATGACCTCGCCCCAGGCCTCCATGGCCATGATCGAGGAACAGACCCGCCGCAATATGGAAATGTTCGGCCAGGCGATGCGCATGTTCTCGCCCTTCACGGCGGCCTCCGGGGCTGCACCGGCTTCCGGCGAAACCGCCCCGGCCAGCGAGACCGAGGACAAGAAGGAGGGCGATGACGTCGCCGCCATGCGTGAAGAGCTGGACGCCATGCGTGCCAAGCTGGACCAGCTGCTCGACACCAAGAAATAGCCACGCCGGCCGCCCCGTTCCCGAACGGGCCGGGCCGCGTTAACACTTTCGTATCGATATGAACCAGCCGGCCCGGAAATCGGGCCGGCTGGTGTGTTTTTACAACCCGTAAACCGTGGTTTTGGCCCGAAAAGCCGGTTAACCTCTCATTAAGAGTTGGCATCCGGCTTGCGAAGACAAGGGCATGACCACGATCCGCAACGCATATCCTGTCCCGACCCCGACCAGCCGTCGCATTGCGCCGGCCGGCCGTACACGCGGATCGAATGATCGTCCGCCGCGGCAGGACGCAGCGATGTCTCCTGTCCCGACCCCGCATTCGACCGAGCGTGAAAGCGCCCGCTCCTATGTGCGCTCGCGTCCCGCCACGGCGGAAGTCATGGTCCAGATCATCGGCGACACGCCGCGCCGCGGCCTGAAGGCCGAGGCCAGTGAAGTGGAACGCTTCCGCCGCACCTATGAACAGGCCGCCCAGCCCCTGCGCCCGACGGCCCCCAAATGGGAGCGCTGCGCATGAGCCTCTCCAGCTTCACCACCCGCCGCACCGGTTTCTGGATCGATGTCAGCCTCGGCGCCGGATTATTGTTCGTGCTGCTGTAAGTGCCGAACGAGCCGCCCGATGGGCGGCTTTTTTGTGCGCAGCATTGAGTGCGGCACGGCCCAGCCCTTCCCTTGTCATCCCTGACGAATGCCCCCGACTTGATCGGGGGCGCAGATCAGGGACCCATTTGCGCCCCGTCGCACGATAGGTCCCGGCTCTATGCCCCGCTTTCGCGGGGAGAAAGCCTGCGCCCGCGAAAGCGGGTGGCCGGGATGACAATGCGGGGTGCTAATCACCGATCCGACTGACAACATCACGAGGCTCGATGCCACCCAGGGAAACATAGAGATCATCCCAGTCAGGATTGTCCTGTTCGATCAGCTCGATCTTCCAGTCCCGTCGCCAACGCTTGATCCGCTTCTCACGCGTGATGGCATTGTTCACCAGATCGTGGTGCTCGAACCAGACCAGGCGGGATACGCCATACTTGCGGGTGAACCCGTCCGCCTGTCCCAATTTATGCTCGTACACCCGGCGCATGAGATCATTCGTGACACCGCAATACAGCGTCCCCATGCGCCGGGACGCCAGCAGGTACACATAGTAGCTCCGCTCCATAATGCACTTATAAGTTGCGTTTTGTGGTTTGTCATCCCTGACGGATGCCCGGCCTTGAGCCGGGCGCAGATCAGGGACCCATTTCGCCGCGCGGCACAATAGGTCCCGGCTCTATGCCCCGCTTTCGCGGGGCGACCGGCCGGGATGACAAGAAGTAGTTCTGACTATACGTGCGCGGGTCCCCCGGATGCCCCACGGGCACCGGGGGATGACGGTGGGTTTGAACGGGTTGAAACAACAAAAAACGCCGCCCCAAACGGAGCGGCGTTTCTGTTACGCGCTATGTCAGTTCGGCTTATTCGCCGCCGACGGCCAGGTCGCGGCGGGCCGCGACGATGGTGACCACGAAGCCGGCCACGGTGTCCATGAGCGCCATGATGGTGATCAGGAAGAAGACCGAGGTGCCGAAACGGCCGACCAGAAGGAAGAGCGCCATCGCGATCACGAAGACCAGCATGGACAGGCCGTGATTGATGATGGTGGCCGTGCCGGTGCCGGCCGACTTCACCAGTTCGATGAACATCATGATCATGCCGATGATGATCAGAAGATCGCCCAGCTTCATCGCCCACGGTCCGGAGACCAGCGGGATCGAGAAGAGCGTGTTGTCCATCATGGCCGCGGCCGAAGCCGGATCGCCGCCGGCAAAGATGACAATCGCCGAATAGATGATCACCGGAATGATCAGCAATGGAACAATATTGAACATGGAACCTCCCCCATTTCCGCTGCCCCGCGCGCGTTGCGCCTGATTGGCAGCCGTCATACCCAACAATACGCCGTTATCTCCCCCGCCGGCCATATCGTGTCCTTTCAAACTATGGGCCAGACATGGCCCTTGAACCCTAGAACTCGTCGCTTCCGCGCGGATTGCGCGCCCGCGAATTTAACCACATTACGCCCATCATGTCTGTCAAAGAGGCGAAAAGACGGCCAAAATTCGTATATTTCGACGATCCGATCGTGCGATGGCGGTGTGTGACCGGCCGGAATTCGCACAAATAGCCCTCGCGATTCATCAGCGCCGGCAGGAAACGGTGCTGGTGGTCGAAGAAGGGCAGTTCCAGATAGGCCGCGCGTTTGAAGGCCTTCAGCCCGCAGCCGGTATCATTGCAATTATCGTTGAGCATCGCCTTGCGGATGCCATTGCCGAAGCGTGAGGCGAACTTCTTCCAGGCACTGTCCTGGCGATTGGCCGAACGGTCGCCGCCGACCAGGGCCAGATTGTCCGGCGCATCATCCCGGATCAGCGCATCGACCACGGTGGGCAGGTTTTCCGGCGGGTTCTGGCCATCCCCGTCCAGTGTGCAGATCACGGCGCCGCGCGCATGCATGACCCCGGTGCGCACCGAGCGCGACTGGCCGGCATTATGCCGGTGCGCGATCACGCGCAGCATCGGCAATTCCGTCTTGGCGTCGATCAATTCCTGGCGGGTCGTATCGCTGGAACAGTCGTCCACAAACAGGATTTCGAACTCACGGCCGCTCAGCGCCTCGGCAATCTCACGGGCCAGGGGCACCACATTTCCGGCCTCGTTATAGGCGGGGACGACAACGGAGATTTGGGGTTTGGTCATGACGGTCTGGCTTACAGGTGTCTGGTTGTGCTTGCGAAACAGGGGCTGCCCGTTACATACCGGTTCTGGCTCATGACGCGAGGGATTTCTCACCTCGCGCAGTCTCGGAGGCATCATGACCGAATTGGCCCGCGGCGTCCGCGCCTATGTCATCATCGGCCTGCTGGCGGCCCTGTCCGCCCTGGCGGGGATCTTCACCCTGCCGCCACTGGACCGGGATGAAAGCCGCTTTGCCCAGGCCACGGCGCAAATGCTGGAGACCGGGAATTTCGTCGAGATCAACTTCCTCGACACCGAGCGCAACAAGAAGCCGGTCGGCATTCACTGGATGCAGGCGGTGACGGTTGCCGCCCTCTCCGATGCCGAGGCGCGCGAGATCTGGGCCTATCGCATCCCCTCCCTTCTGGGCGTGATCCTAGCCGCGCTGGCCGCCTTCTGGGGCGGCTCGAAACTGATCGGGCGCGAGGCGGCCTTTGCCGGTGCGGCCCTGTTCGCCACCACCATCCTGCTGGGCATTGAAGGCGGGATCGCCAAGACCGATGCCATGCTCGCCGGGTGCACGACCCTGGCCATGGCCGCGCTCATGAATGCACGCGGCGGTGACAGTCCGGGCTGGAAAACCGCCCTCCTCTTCTGGTTCGCCATCGGGCTGGGTGCGCTGATCAAGGGACCGGTGACGCCCATGGTGGCCGGTCTGGCGATCATTGCCCTATTGATCTGGGAACGGGAGTGGCGCTGGCTGAAGCCCGTCCTGACCTGGTGGGGACCGATCCTCGCCATTTCCATGGTCGTGCCCTGGCTGGTCTCCATCCAGATTGCCACTGAAGGCAATTTCCTGCGCGAAGCGCTGGGCGATGACCTGGGCCCGAAACTGGTCTCCAGCCATGAACGCCATGGCGGACCGATCGGTTATCATCTCCTCCTCCTGCCGCTTTTGCTCTTCCCGGCAACGCTCTTCCTGGTGCCGGGCGTGGGACGCCTGGTCGGCGCGATCCGGCAGAAGACGGACATGGCCGGTGCGGCGCGCTTCCTGGTGTGCTGGGCCGTGCCGACCTGGCTGGTCTTCGAACTCCTGCCGACCAAACTCCCGCACTATGTCCTGCCCGCCTATCCGGCCCTCGCCCTGGCGGCTGGCTGGGGGCTGGTGGAGCTGGTCAAGGCGCAGGCCTGGCAGCGCTGGGTCAGCTGGGGGTTGTTTGCGTTTGCGGGTGTCGTGTTTGCCATCGTGATCCCAGTGGCGTTTGTGATGTATGGCAATAATGCCAGCTGGGATGCGGTCCGCCTCTCCCTCGCCGGTTTCCAGGGCGGGTTCGATCTGGGCCTCGACCCGGCCGTGGCCGCCCGGGTGTTCATCGCCAGCGCAATTTTCGTCGGCCTCACTGCCGCCGCCCTGGTCAGCGATAGGGTGAAGCCGGGCGTGCTCGCCCTGGTCTTCGCCGTGCTGGCCGGACTGGGCTGGCAACTCGCCGCCCGCGGGGCGGCCTTACCGAATGCTTTTGCGGTTCGGCTGGCCGATCAGGTGCGCGCGGCGCGGGAAAACTCGGAGACGATCACCGGCCTGTCGCCCGATGAGATCGTGACCGCCTCCAGCTATACCGAACCCAGCCTCGTCTTCTCGCTGGGATCCGATACGGTTCTGGGCTCGGCTGACGAAGTGCTGGCCTTCGCGGAGAGCCGTGAGGAGCCGACCATGGTGGTGCTGGACTTGTCGCGGGAGCCCGGTTTGCGCAATTTCTTGCTCTATCAACGCGGCTCTGACTCAGCCGACGGAACGGGTCTACCAGACTGGCTCATCGCTCGCGGACGCACTGCATTCCACGGTATGCGGGATGACCTCCAGAACAGCTTGCCTGAGGCCGGAGACAGCCAGCTGGCCAATGCAGGGTGGATGCTGACGCTTCGAGATCTCGGTGCTTGCCCCGCGCGAACGCTGGCGTCCGGAACCAATTATTCCCGCGGCGACGAGACCGTTTTGGTGATCCTCTTCACGCGATGCGCCCCATCAAATGCAAATGATGTCCGTGTGATGACGCGGATCCTGCCCAACCCCAATGCAACCGAGACCAACCCCAATGACCCGCAAGATTGAAATCGTTGAAGTCGGGCCGCGTGACGGTCTGCAGAATGATCCGGCGATGATGTCGACGGACACCAAGATCGAGTTTGTCGAGCGGCTGATCGCTTCCGGGGTTCGGCGGATGGAAGCGGCCAGCTTTGTCCATCCCAAACTCGTGCCGGCGATGGCCGACAGCGACGCCGTCATGCAGCGCGTGCCGCGTCAGGACGGGGTGAAATATATCGGGCTGGCGCTCAATGAGCGCGGCATGCGCCGGGCGCTGGAGGCGGGCTGTGACGAGGTCAATTACGTCATGGTGGCGTCGGAAGGCTTCGGCCTGAAAAACCAGAATGCCACGCCGGACCAGACCGCCGACCTGTTCGACCGGATCGCCGTGCTTGCCCATGATGAGGGCACCCCGGTCTCGGTGACCGTGTCGGTGGCCTTTGGTGATCCGTTTGATGGTGAGGTGGATCCGGCCGTTGTGGCGCGTCTCGCTGGCCGGGCGCGGGCGGCAGGTGCGGTCGAGTTTGCCATGGGCGACACGATCGGTGTGGCCGATCCCTGGGCGGTGCGGCGCATGCTGGATTTGGTGCGGGCCGAGAGCGGGGATATGCGCCTGCGCATGCATTTCCACAACACGCGCAATACGGCGATGGCGAATATCTATGCCGCCGTCGAGGCCGGTGTGGACGTCATTGATGCCTCGGTCGGCGGGATTGGGGGCTGTCCCTTTGCGCCGGCGGCGACGGGCAATGTGGCGACCGAGGATGTTGTCTACATGCTGGAGCGTGGCGGCTATGAGACGGGGCTGGACCTGGACAGTCTGATCGAGACGGCGAAATGGCTGGAGACGGAAGGGCTGAAACACCCGGTCGACAGCGCGCTCTCCCGCGCCGGCGGATTTCCGAAACCGGCCTGAGGCCTAGCTGCGCGCGGCGCGATGGGCCTTGAGGCGGCGCAGGCGACGGACCACGGCGCGGCGGTGCAGGGCGGCCTGGGCCCAGCCGCGCAGGCGCAGATAACTGGCGCGCCCCCACAGGGCCGCAAAGATCGGTCCGATCAGCGCCATCGTCGCCAGGCGCTGCACCGGACCGGGATAGTATTTCCAGAAATACTTCACGAAGCCGAGCCCCTTATGGGTCTCGACAAAGAAGGGCGAGGAATGGCTCGTCCCGCCATAATGCTTGATGTTGGCGCGCGGCTCGAACCAGACGGAGCCGCCCCGCTCGCGGATTTTCCGGCACAGATCGATATCCTCGACATGCAGGAAATAGCGTTCGTCGAACCCGCCGATCGCCAGGAAATCATCGCGCCGCATCATCAGGGCGGCGCCGGAGACGACCGGCATCGGCTCCATCGCTTCGGACAGGGGCCGGTTCTCATAGTGCAGATTGCGCATGCCCGGCAGGAAACGGTCGAGCGCGAAGAAGGTGGACAGGGCCGAGGCCGGGGTCAGCTCGCCGCGACGGCCGCCGCGCTGTTCGGTGCCGTCGGCATTGGTGATGCGCGCGCCGATCGCCCAGAGCGCCTCATCCTTGAGTTCCGCTGCCGACGCTTTCAGCCGGCTCGCCACGCCGGGCGCCAGGACCGCATCGGGATTGAGAAAGAGGACATAATCGCCATTGGTCCGCCGGGCGCCGATATTGCAGCCCTTGGCGAAACCCAGATTCCCGCCGGTCTCGATCAGCACGAATTTGTCTGTGTTGGAGGCCATGGCCCGCAGGGCGCGGATCAGCTCGGGCGGATTGCCGTGATTGACCAGGACAAACTCGTCGACACCGGGCGCGGCCAGGATCGAGGCCACGGCTTCCAGCAGGCGCGGACCGGTCTGCCAGGCGACCGTCACGACACTCAGACGCGCAGGCGCAGTCATGCCGGGCGCTTCGCTCCGAGGAAGAAGACCGACGTCGCTGCCAACGCTACTGTCCCTTGGTGCCATTCCTGCCAGACCCCGTAGGAGAATACGATCAGGGAAACATAGGCCACGAAGACCCAGACGACCCCCATAGCCTGAATACGTGACAGTTTTGGTGCGGCGGCGATACGGCCCCCCATGGCCACCAGTGCTGCAGCCAGCAGCACGGCACCAACTGCTCCGGTCTCAAGCCAGACATGCAAAGTGGCATTGTGCGGGTGCATCGGCAAGGCCTCCACGTTGAAACCTTGCAACACCAGCTCGCGATTCAAGGGGCGCGAGGCGTCCAGCCCGTAACCGAACCACGGGTTTTCCCGAATTAATTCACCCGCATAGCTCCATATCTCCAAGCGCCAGACCCAGGAGAGCGGCAAAGCGTCGCGAAGATCGTCCGGCAGGGCGGCAATGACCTCGGGAAGGGCCAGGGGCATCACGACCAGCATGCCGGCAGTCACGCCGAAGGCGCCCGCCACCACGGTGCGGGGCCAGAAAGCCGCCAGAAGCGTGGCGCCGCTGGCCAGGATGAAGGCCGCCGCATTGACCTCAATGCCATAGGAGAAAGCGGCCAGGGCGGCCATCGCGACAAAAACCGCACCGATCAGGACGCCCCCCTCGCGCCAGGCGATCAGTGCGGCCGGGACGGCCAGCAGGATGAGTGGAACGGCGGCATGGCCCAGATTGCGGTTCACGAACGTGGCGACATCGGCCGCCGGCATGCCGGAGAAGTCCTCTTCCGCCAGCTTGAAAGCCAACGTGTTCACCCCGTCGAACATCGCCTCATAGACCAAGAAGAGGCCGAGGGAGAGCAGCAGGAAGAAGATCGCCGCCTCGACCCGCCGCTGCCACGCCCCCTCCAGCGCCCCGATCCGGGCCGCGAAAAGGATGTAGAGCGGGATGCCCAGACAGGTCCGCCAGATCTGTCCGGGATCGTCATGCGGCGACCAGAGATAGCTCAGCGCCACCCAGACCAGGAAGAAGCCGCCGAAAACGGCGGCCCAGGGAATGCGGCGGATCTGCCAGAATTTGGGATCCACCGGCACCGCCGCCATGGCCAGCAGCGAGACCCAGGGCGCGATCAGGAGGCTGCCCGCAATCGCGAAGACGAGAGACAGGCCGAAACCGGCAATGCCGGCAATCCCGGCTCTCGTATCATCGCGCACGGTCGGGCGCCCTCCCTACCCGTCAGCCACGCTTCTGGTCAGGTGCCAGCGCATCCGCGGACAGGCGTTCGATCGCCGTATCCAGCGACAGGATTTCCTGTGTCTTGCCGTCCTCGCCCAGGAAGCGCAGGGCGAGCGTGCCCTCCTCGGCTTCCTTGCGGCCGACCACGGCGATCACCGGAACCTTGCCGACGGAATGTTCGCGGACCTTGTAGTTGATCTTCTCATTGCGAAGATCGGTCTCGGCGCGCAGGCCGGCCTTGATCATGGCAGCCTTCACCTCCTGGGCATAACCGTCCGCATCGGACGTGATCGTCGCGATCACGACCTGGCGCGGAGCCAGCCAGAAGGGCAGCTTGCCGGCATAGTTCTCGATCAGCACGCCCAGGAAACGCTCCAGCGAACCCAGGATGGCCCGGTGCAGCATGACCGGACGGTGCTTCTCGCTGTCATCGCCGACAAAGGTCGCGTCCAGGCGTTCCGGCAGGTTGAAATCGCACTGGATCGTGCCCGTCTGCCATTCCCGTCCGATCGCATCCTTCAACACGAAGTCCAGCTTGGGACCGTAGAAGGCGCCATCACCCGGATTGTGCTCATAGTCGAGACCGGAGGCCTCGGCGGCTTCCTTGAGCGAGGCTTCCGCCTTGTCCCAGACCTCGTCCGAGCCGACACGCTGTTCGGGACGGTCGGAGAATTTGATCCGCGGCTCCTCGAAGCCGAAATCGGCATAGACCGACTTCAACAGCTCACAGAAGGCTTTCACTTCCTCGGTGATCTGGTCGACCGTGCAGAAGATGTGCGCATCATCCTGCACGAAGCCGCGCACCCGCATCAGACCGTGCAGCGAGCCGGACGGTTCATAGCGGTGGCAGGAACCGAACTCGGCCAGGCGCAGCGGCAGGTCGCGATAGGATTTCTGGCCCTGGTTGAAGACCTGGACGTGGCAGGGGCAGTTCATCGGCTTCACGGCCAGGACTTTCTCTTCCTGGTCGATCGAGGAAATGAACATGTTCTCCCGGTATTTGTCCCAGTGGCCCGAGGCTTCCCAAAACTTGCGATCCATCAGCTGCGGCGTCTTGATCTCGACATAGCCGGCCGCTTCCAGACGGCGGCGCATATAGTCCTGCACGCCACGATACAGCGTCCAGCCATTGGGGTGCCAAAAGACCTGGCCCTGCGCTTCTTCCTGGAAATGGAAGAGTTCCATCTGCTTGCCCAGACGGCGGTGATCCCGCTTCTCGGCTTCTTCCAGACGGTGCAGGTGCGCCTTGAGCTGTTTGTCATCGGCCCAGGCCGTGCCGTAGATCCGCTGCAGCATGGCGTTGCGGTGATCGCCGCGCCAATAGGCACCGGCCACCTTCATCAGCTTGAACGCCTTGCCGATCTTGCCCGTCGAGGGCAGGTGCGGCCCGCGGCACAGATCGAACCAGTCGCCCTGGCGATAGATCGTGATCGTCTCGTCTTCCGGCAGGTCCTGGATCAGCTCGGCCTTGTAGGTCTCGCCCATTTCCTTGAACTTCGCGATCGCCTCATTGCGGTCCCAGACCTCACGCTCGAAGGGCAAATCGGCATCGACGATCTTCGCCATGCGCTTTTCGATGGCGTCGAAATCCTCCGGCGTGAAGGGCTCCTCACGGGCGAAGTCGTAATAGAAGCCTTCCTCGATGGCCGGGCCGATCGTGACCTGCGTGCCGGGGAATAGCTCCTGCACCGCCTGGGCGAGGATGTGCGCCGTATCGTGACGGATCACTTCGAGCGCCTTGTCATCCTTGCGGGTAATCAGGGAGACCGTCGCATCGCCTTCCAGCGGACGCGTCAGATCCCACTCCTGTCCATCCACTTCGGCAATAATGGAAGCCTTGGCGAGCGATTTGGAAATGCTCGTCGCGAGGTCGAGCGGCGTGGCCCCTTCGGGCAGCTCGCGTTTCGACCCATCAGGCAGCGTCACATTGATCATTGGTCTAAGTCCTTGTCGTCGGCGCGGTCTGCCGGCGGATGGGCGTGCATTCTGGTCTGGTTCGGCGGCGACCGGAAGGCCCAGACGCGCCACCAGGGGGTGTCATCGCGCCGCGGCGGAACCGGGTCGAAGCCGAATGTGCCCCCGGGCCGGCAGCGCAGCAGCCGCCCCAGTGTCAGCCAGAAACCCCGCCAGCCGCCCTGGTCCTTCACCGCATCAATGGCGTAGTGCGAACAGGTCGGCTCGTGCCGGCAGCGCACTCCCACCGCGTAGAAGACCGGGGAAATGACCAGCTGATAGGCTCGCAGGGCGAAGACCATCAACCAGCCCACCGGACCGGGTTTCGGCGTCTCGTTCGGTTCCGTCGAACGCATGTGAATCAAGCCTTTTAACGCCGTCATGCGAGCTGTCCACCATGGACATGAGGCACGCAATGCGGACCGCAGTAAAGAAATCGGTTCGGGAAGATGGGCTTGCGGACTGTCCGGGCAGCCCCGCCGGCGCGGCGGGGGCGGACAGCCCTAGCCGGTTGGCTCTGTCGCCTTGGCGGTCGAGCCGCCCACCTGGCGGGCCGCTTCGCAGACGGCCTCGAAGGCCAGCATCACCGATTGGTGCCGGGCCGGATAGGCACGGGCCCCTTCCAGGACAGACAGTTCGCCAAAGCGGCCGCGCGGAGACGGCTTGCCCTGTTTCAGCATGGCCAGAAGACTGTCCCGCGCCAGGGCCAGTTCCTGGGCGGAGGCGCCAATGACCTGGCGCGCCATGATCGAGGCCGAAGCCTGCCCCAGCGCACAGGCCTTCACCCGCAGCGCCAGATCGGCCACACGGCCATTCTGCATCACCAGATCCACTTCCACTTCCGAGCCACACAGGCGCGAAACCTTGCGCACGGACGCCTGGGGCCGAGGCAAACGCCCCACCCGCGGAACGTCCGCTGCGAGCCGGAGAACGGCGTTGGAATAAAGATCATCAGCCATGATGGGCTCTATGTAAGGGCTTTTGGAGCCGGATGGAATGGGCCATGATTGCTTCCCGGCTGGCGAATGGGCCGAACACCAAACGGGCAACCTATTGGTTGAAGACTCATTCTCGCCCTTATCAACAGCCTATATTGTGGTTTGAAACCGAAAACCGTCAATATTTGGTAGTTATTAAGGATGAAGTGCCGTTCGCGTTGATTCTGTCAGAATACGACGTTAAACCCTCCAGCCGCATGGAGCTGACAATGGCAAATGCAGAGGCGATCCCAGGAGACGAAGTGACGTATGGCGGTGCCAGCCTTGGCAACGCACCGTATCGCTACAAATTCTTCCTGGCCGCTCCGATGAGCTCGCTCAACAAGGACGAGTACGCGTCAACGCGTGACTGGGCCATGCGTCTCACTTGGGAGTTGGAGCGGGTGCATGGCGGGAATTCCGTCTACTATGCCGGACGCAACATCACGACGTCGAACGAGTTCACGCCCGCAGATGAAGCGGCCAAGACAGATGTCGACGCGGTTCTCAATGCTCGCCATTTTCTGCTCTTCTACCCCATCGCCTCTCATACCAGCGCCCATTTCGAACTGGGTCTGGCAGCCGGCCTTGGGCGGGACGTGACCATCATCACACCATCACGGGACACACTTCCCTTCCTGCTCCAACATCCCGAAGCACTTGCAAAAACGGGCTTGAGCAAGCCGATCAGAGTGATCGAATATGGCGATCACCTTCCGGTTGCAGGGGATATCGCCCTCACCCTATAGTGCCACTCGCTTCGAGGGCAAAAGGGGGTGTCGGCATGCCGGACGTCGGAACGAATGGGTTTTTGAAAGAACTGGGCCGGCTGATGCGGCTCCTGAGTGTAGAGGAGCGTCTGGCTGGCATTCTTTTTCTCGCCAGTTGGTTCGCCGTACTGGCCGCGCTTCCCTTTTTTGGAAGCTCACTCACATCCCAGCTTTTCTTCTACGGCTTCATCTTCCTTCAGGCCTTAGTTGGAGCTGGACTGCTCTTCACCAGATTTCGCCGCCTCAACAAGGCCAAGGCGTCCCTCGAACGGGGCCGAAAAGCAGCCGCTGAAACGCTGAAAGACGGCGATCAGACTCCCGCCAACGCCCCGGACCACGTGGACTTGTTTCTGGCGGTACCGATGGATGGGTTCGACGATTTCAACAAAAGCGAACTCTATAACGGCGCGCTGGACCCATTGTTGGTGGCGCTCAACCATTTCGTGGAAGCGAAAAACCTCTATTGCGGCTGCAAATTCATCAAGACGGAAGACAATTTCGACACGCCGCCAGCCGGTTACCGCCTCAGCAATGCGGCGAGCCTGACTTGCGAACGCTTCATGCTGATCTGGCCGAGCAGTGTCGCCACAAGCGCCCTCTTCGAACTGGGAATAGCCCGAATGCGCCAAATTCCAACGGTCATCTTCTATCGGAATGAAAAAGAGCTCCCTTACTTGCTGAGAGGTAAGAAGTCGGTCGGAAACTCAGACGGTTGGCCTGTGCATTTTCACCAGTTCAGCACGCTGGACGACATCTGTAGCCAGATCCAGGAAAAGGGCCACGATCTGTTTCCGGAGCGGCATACAAACTAGCTGCCGAAGCCCCGCATCTCGACGTCACGAGGCCAGTTCACCGCTGGCCTTGAGAGCCAGACACTCAGTCCGGCCTTTGCGCCTCGGCGAGGGCCCGGCCCTCCGCGATCGTGTAGGCTCCGGTCTCTTCGACGCAGTAATCATCCACGTATGCTCCATTGAACGTCCAGGTCGATTCTTCGAAATCCCCTTCCGATCCCGGCGTGGTCGCAAACTCCCATCGGCGGGTCCGCGCTTCGCGGGCATCACAATCGAATTCAGTGATCCGGATCAGATGGGATTGTTGGCGAAACAGGACAAATTCCTCGTAAAACGTATTCCCGCCCGTGCTTGTTCTCGCCTTGAATGAGCATCGGAATTCGGAACAGGAATGCACAGCGAGCTGACCATCGAGTTCGAGGTGTTCGGCGCCTGCGATGACGTCCGGCTCTGGAGCCTGGGGCGAAACTGGAGCCGGGGACGGAGCCTCGCGCCCGATCACCTCGCACATGCGCACGACACCATCCTCGCAGAAGAGCTCGGCCAAAGTCGTGGCGTGATCAAGAACCTCTCCTTCGCTCGCCGCAGTCATCACTTCGAACGGGTCGCACGCATCAGACTGACCCATGCCGCATGAGAGGCCGTAGAGGCGTAGTGCCCGGGCCGGCCATACTTCTATCCGCGGCTCGAATCCTACCTGGTGCACCCGGGCTTCCTGAAAGCAGGCATCTGCCGTCTGGGGATTTCCGGAGTTGCACAGCAAGAATGTGGTCTGGTAGGCGGCGAATTGCAGGGTCACCAGCTGTTCATAGAGCCTGGCCGCATTGGCCGCTGGCAGCAGGACCTCGCTGAGAGTCTGATCGGACTGGATGGACCGGATACAGCCGGACCCATCCCGGCACCGCACGCGCAAGGCGGGGATGGGCGCCTCGACGGTTCCGGTCAGCTCCGGCGCGAATTCCAGGTCCAGAAGCGGTTCGGAAATCTCGAAATTCTCGACGGACATCATGTCGCGGCGCGTGAAACGCAAGCTGAAGTCCAGACGCGGGGCCAATGATCGTGTCCCGCCCTGGAAGGACCAGCTGCGCCCCGCGCGCTCAGTGACCTGCAGCGCGTTGTCCGGATAAACCACGCCGACATAGATACTGCTGTCATACTGGCCGGGCTGCAGCCGGACTTCGGACAGATTGCCGTCCCGCCAGGCCTCCCCGCGCCGGATCATCTCGGTGTTCGGGTCGACATCATCGGGCAGCGCCACACCGGCATAGAGCTCGGTCTGGTCATCAACGCCGATACCGCCATTGAGCATTCTGCGCCCGCCGAAAATCCGGCCCGCCTGACGCGCATAAGCGTCGAGCTCTTCCTGCAGGCGCGCTTCCAGATCGCGGATGGAATCATGCGTTTCAATCAGCCCATCCAACATGGACAGATTGTGCGCATGATCGGCTGCCGTCGCCATCTGGCCGCGACAGGCATTGTCGAAATCACGGCGTTCCTCGCGCACCTCGGATGTGAGGACGTCGACCCGCCGCCGGACCGAATGCAATTCGCTCCGAATTCCGTAGATGCGGGACGACAGGTCAGCGCCTTCGCAGGCCGGGAAGGCGACACCGACATGATTCAGGCAAGCCTCGAACACGGGCCGCATACGGTCCGCATCCCTGGACGCCGCATTCACGCGATCGATCAGCGTGTCGTTTTCAGAAAAAACCTCGCTGTAGACATTGTCATGACTGCGCAGAGCATTATCGCAGGCATCCTGTGCCGAGCTTCCGAGCAGGCCGAGCCCCAGAGCCATAGCAACAAACGACATTTTCCCCTCCCACTACCTTGCCGCTGACAGGGTATCGGCTCGTATCTCTCGGAGCAAATACAGGAAAAGACGGGAAGAATGGTTGGGTGCGGTGATGGGATTGGGGCGCCCCCGACCAGAGGGAGAGGGTCAGAACACCCTTGTCATCCCGGATGGATGCCCCGCGAAAGCGGGGTGCAAGTCCGGGACCCATGCCTCAACACGCGCAGCTCTCGAAAATGGGTCCCTGATCTACGCCCGGCTCAAGGCCGGGCATCCGTCAGGGATGACAACAGAAAACAGGCTAGAAATCCTCTTTCCTCTTGATGGGAACGGAGGAGCTCAAGGACAGTCCGGGGGATTGTCCGACGTGTCGAAGCCGGCGAATGCTGGGCGGAAGGGGTGAATCCCGGTGGGATGAGCTTTTTTAGCCGGTCACCCACTCCACCGCGCGTGCGCGCGGCCCCCTCGCCCATCAAGGGCGAGGACAATCCGGAACTACTCCCAGTCCACCTCGTCTTCATCGAGATAGGTCGGTTCCGTCCGGCCCAGCACTTCGGGGATGTCGCCGAAGGGTTCATCGCCCTCTTCCGGCTCCGGTTCCCAGGCCTCGTCGACCTCGACAGACCAGAAGCCTTCGGCAAAGGCCGCGCCTTCGGCCAGCTTGATGGCGGCATCGGCATCGGCAGCGATGACGCCCCAGGTGATGAAACACTCACCTGTGGCGTCCTCGGCCTGCATCAGCACATTGAAGCCCTTGAGGGCCATGGCAATTACTCCGTCACCTTGCGCCAGGTCGAGCCTTCCGGTCCGTCATCGACCTGGACCTTGAGTTCATTGAGGCGATCGCGGATCTCGTCCGCCTTGCCCCAATCCTTGGCCTCGCGGGCGGCCTGCCGCTGGACGATGAGATCATCGATCTCGGCGCGTTCCCCGGCCGACAGGGCCGTCAGGCCGAACCAGTCATCCGGGTCGGCCTGGCCCAGGCCGAGCAGCGCCCCGGCGGCCAACAATTCTCCCTTGGCCTTGGCTTTCGCTGCCTCGGTTTCCGCCTTGTTGGCCTCGCCGGCGATCTGGAAGAGCTCGGACAGGGCCTTCGGCGTGTTGAGATCGTCCAGCACAGCGTCCAGGAAAGGGTCCGGTGCGGGCACGTCGGCGGCCTCGACATCGCCCAGGCGGCGCAGCACGCCATAGACCCGGTCCAGCGAGCGGCGGGTCTTGGCCAGCAGGTCGCGCGTCCAGGTCAGCGGGGCACGATAATGCGCGGTCAGCAGGGCATAGCGCAGCACCTCGCCCGGCCATTCCTCGATCAGCTCATGGACGAGCTGAACATTGCCCAGGGATTTGGACATCTTGTCCGTACCCATGGTCAGAAAGCCATTGTGGAGCCAGTAATTCGCCATCGAGGCCCCACCATGGGCGCAAACCGATTGCGCGATCTCGTTTTCATGGTGCGGGAAGACGAGGTCCGTGCCGCCGCCATGAATGTCGAAAGTCTCGCCCAGATGCTGTTCCGTCATGGCGGAGCATTCCAGATGCCAGCCCGGACGGCCGCGACCCCAGGGGCTGTCCCAGCCCGGCTCGTCATCCTTGGACGGTTTCCAGAGCACAAAATCGCCCGGCGCTTTCTTGTAGGGCGCCACTTCGACACGGGCCCCGGCGATCATGTCGTCCAGCGAGCGGCGCGACAGGGCGCCATAGCGCTCATAGGAGGAGACCGAGAACAGGACATGGCCTTCCGCCGCATAGGCATGGCCGGAATCCACCAGGGTCCGGATCATGGCGATCATGCCATCGACATGATCGGTTGCATGCGGCTCGATCGTCGGCCGGCCGACCCCCAGCGCGCCCATGTCGGCGCGGTAGATTTCAGCATAGTGCTGCGTGATCTCGGAGATCGGCTTGCCGCTCTCCTTTGAGGCCTTGATGATCTTGTCGTCGATATCGGTGATGTTGCGCGCATAGACGACCTGGTCGGCACCATAGAGGTGCTGCAGCACGCGGAAGAGCGTGTCGAAGACCACGGCCGGACGGGCATTGCCGATATGGGCATAGGAATACACGGTCGGTCCGCAGACATACATCGTCACCCGGTCCGGATCGATCGGTTCGAAAACCCGTTTGCGGCGGGCCATCGTGTCATAAAGGGTGAGCGAATTCATAATCTTGTCCGTATCCGACATAAGTCTGAACTGAAAAACATGGCTGGCATACGCGGCCATGAGTTGGAATGTGGCGTTTTAAGCCCTACATACGGCCTCGCGCGCAAGCGCGAACATTAGAGGATTTCAGGTCACAGCCCCAACGACGTGCTGTCATTTGCATCCTCGATCCGGAAACCGGAACTGCGGTGCCCTCGTATACCGAAGACACCGGCCCGACAACGAAAGGATCCACGAGGATGGACGCCGTGACCCCAGAAGCTGCGCGCCTTGCCGGCGCTGCCCGCACCAAACCCACACGCGAAGAAGCCGAAGAAGCCGTTCGCACCCTGATTTCCTGGGCCGGCGACGACCCGTCCCGTGAAGGCCTGCTGGACACGCCCAAGCGCGTCGCCAAGGCCTGGCAGGAATGGTTCTCCGGCTATGACGCCGACCCGCTCGCCGCGCTCGGCAAGACGTTCGAGGATGTGCAGGGCTATGACGACATGGTCATGCTGACCAATATCGATGTCGAGAGCCATTGCGAGCACCACCTCGCCCCGATCATGGGCGTCGCCCATGTCGCCTATCTGCCGCGCAAGGCCGTGGTCGGCATTTCCAAGATTGCCCGCGTCGTCGAGATTTTCGCCAAGCGGATGCAGACCCAGGAAACCATGACGGCCCAGATCGCCGATGCGCTGACCGAAGCCATGGATCCGCTGGGTGTGGCCGTCTTCGTCGACGCCAAGCACCAGTGCATGACGACCCGCGGTGTGCACCATCCGAATGTGTCGACCATCACGACCAGCTTCTCCGGCGCCTTCAAGACCGACCCGGATTTGCGCGACCGTTTCATGCGCATGGTGGAACGCGGCTAACCCGCTTTCCCATACCGCAACTGAAAAGCCCCGCAGTGTCTGCTGCGGGGCTTTTTCATGTGTGATGGCAGTGTTTCATTAAAATGCGCGACGATTGCGCATGTATTGCGTGAGACTTTCGCGCGGCAAACGCCGATAAAAAATCTCATTATCCAGACCTCAGCTCCCCCGGTGGACTCTGAATACATGCGTGTTACGCGTGGGGGATAGCGCCATGACTGGTGCTCCACTTATCCTCCCTACATTGACGAACGAAGGTGTGAGTAACATGCGTACAATCCTTTCTGCCGCCCTTGCTGCCAGCCTCTCGGTCGCCGCCGCGCCGGCCTTTGCCCAGGACACCGCTCCCGCCGATGCCGCGCCGCAAACCTTCGAGCTGACCGATGAACAGGTCGCGGACTTTGTCGAAGCCGCCCGCGGCATCAATGCCCTGACCCAGGAATTGCAGTCGGAATTCGAAGCGGCCGAGACCGATGCGGAACGCCAGTCCATCCAGCAGGGTGCCCAGGCCCAGCTGACTGAGATTGTCACCGACACCGGTCTGACCGTGGTCGAATACAATGCGATCGCGAATGCCGCCCGCAGCAATGAAAGTGTGGCCAATCGCATCCGCAACGCTGCCATGGCGAGCCAAGGCGCCCAATAATACAGCCCAACGCTCCGATACAAAAAAGCCCCGGACCATCGTCCGGGGCTTTTCTTTTGTCGTCGGTGGGGCCGGGTCAGGCCGGC
Source organism: Maricaulis alexandrii (assembly GCF_005871165.1). GTDB lineage: Bacteria > Pseudomonadota > Alphaproteobacteria > Caulobacterales > Maricaulaceae > Maricaulis > Maricaulis alexandrii. Next base: position 313,564 of record NZ_SWKP01000007.1, read on the forward strand.
ATGTCCAGCGAATTCATGTCGATCACGAAGCGGTAGCGGACATCGGACTTCTCCATCCGCTCGAACGCCTCATTGATCTCGTCCATGCGGATCATCTCGCACTCGGGCAGGATGTTCATCCGGCCACAGAAATCGAGCATTTCCTGGGTTTCCGCGATCCCGCCGATCAGGGACGCGGCGATACGGCGGCGGCCCATGAGCAGCGGCGGCGACATGAATTCCCCCATCGGCCCCACCTGGCCCACGAGACAGATCGTGCCATCAACGTCCAGCAGCGGCACATAGGGATTGATGTCGTGCTTGACCGGCACGGTGTCGATGATCAGGTCGAGCGAGGCGGCGGCCTCCTTCATCGCAGCCCGGTCACCGGAGATCAGGAAGGCATCAGCCCCCAGCTCAATCGCATCCTTTTCCTTGTCGGCGGTGCGCGAAATCACGGTGACATGCGCGCCCAAGCCGACGGCCAGCTTGATGGCCATATGGCCGAGCCCGCCCATGCCGACAACACCGACGCGGGAGCCCGGGCCGACATTCCAGGTGCGCAGCGGCGAATAGGTGGTGATGCCGGCACACAGGAGCGGAGCCGCCTTGGCCATGTCCAGATTGTCCGGCATGGACAGGACGAATTCCTCGCGCACGACGATGTGCTTGGAATAGCCGCCATAGGTGATGTCACCATTGATGCGGTCCGGCGAATTATAGGTGCCGGTCATGCCGTTGCGGCAATACTGCTCCTCGCCACCATGGCACTGGTCGCAATGCTGGCAACTGTCCACCATGCAGCCGACGGCGACCTTGTCACCAACCTTGAAGCTCTCGACGCCCTGGCCGACGGCCGAGACGCGGCCGACAATCTCGTGGCCGGGCACATTCGGATAAACCGTGCCCTTCCAGTCCGAACGGGCGGTGTGGAGATCCGAGTGGCAGACCCCGCAATACTCGATATCGATCGCGACATCATTGGCGCGCAGTTCGCGGCGTTCGAAATGGAAGGGTTCGAGCGGGGTGTCGGCGCTCTGGGCTGCATAACCGATTGTTTTCATGGTGCAGGTCCGTCCTTTTGAGTGTCGTGGGCGGATGATCCGCGATCCGCCGTCGCGGCAGGCCAAGCCTGTCAGTCCCAGCGTTATATAGGGCATTCAAAGGCGAGGATTTAGCCCCCGCCTGTTCAAAACACTGATGAGTCCGCCTCATCAATCATGGATCAGGCGAGACGCTCGACCTCGGGTGCCACGGACAGGCTGCGCCGGGTCAGACGCCAATGGCTGTCCAGGCCGGGTTCGTAATCCCGCTGCAGAATGGTGGAGACAGTGATGTATTCCGCCTCCGCCGTTTCCGGCGTCAGGGTGAGCCGGACATAGCCGTGATCGACCATGTTGCAGTGACGCACATCCGCATTCGCCTCGACCATCATGCGGCCATAGTCCACACCCGGCGCCTTGAAGCCCGAGAAGGGCGACGGCGAGGTCACGGACGTGCCGACGAATTCCGTGCCGATCCGGTAACCGTCCGACGCCATGAGATCATTGGCCCAGAAGGAGTGGACATCGCCGGTGATGGTGATGACATCCGCCCCCGCTTCGCGCAGCGCACCGAACAGGCGTTCGCGCTCGGCCGGATAGCCGTCCCACATGTCCAGATTGAAGGGGATTTCGAAGCGCGTGCGCATGATGAAATTGCGCGCGAACTCGCTGTTGCGCGTCGCATACCAGCGCAGCCAGCCGGGCATTTCCGTCGAGAAATCCGGGAAGTTGACGCGGGACATGATCACCTGGTTGGCCAGGATCCGCCACGGCTTGCCCGCCGCCACACTGTCCGCACAGGCCCCGGCAATCCCGGCAATCTGCTCCCCACCGATCAGTTCACGACCCGGGTCGCCCACGACATCGCGTTTCCAGGCCGCCACGGCCTCGAGAACGGCGGGGTCCTCGGCATCCGCATCGGAGGCAACCGGGAAGCTGTCGAGCGAGACTTCCTGGTCCCGTGCGCTCAACCGGCTCTCGATCAGGCAGATCGTCGCCAGATTACCGATTTCGTAGACCCCGTAGCGATCCCGCAGGTCTTCCGGCTCCCGGCTCGGCGTCCAGTCATACCAGGCGCGCAGGGCCGCATCCCGGCGCTCGGTCCAGGGCCCCTCGCCTTGGTCGGGATTGTGGTTTTCCGCGCCGTCCATGTAGGCGTTATTGGCGGTCTCGTGGTCATCCCAGCTCATGATCCAGGGTGCCGCCGCGTGCAGGGCCTGCAGGTCCGGATCGGTCTTGTACTGGGCGTGACGGGTCACATAGTCGGAATAGCTGACGATCTCGTGCAGCGGATCCGGCACGCGATTGAGCGCTTCGGCATTGCCGGTCGCATAGGAACCCATCGGGTATTCGTAGAGGTAGTCGCCGAGATGGATGACCAGATCCAGCTCACCATTCACGGCACCTTCGCGATAGGCATTGAAATGCCCGGCCGGAAAGTTGGAACAGGAATAGATCCCGATCCGGTACTGGTCGATCGCGCCCAATGGCAGGGTGCGGGTCACACCGACCGGCGAATAGGTGTCATTGAGACGGAAGCGGTAGAAATAGGTCTGGCCCGGTTCCAGCCCGGTGGCGAGGACCTTGAGCGTGCCCAGCGGTTGGGGCTGGATGTAGGTGATCTCGCCGCCTTCCGCGAAGACGATATCGGTGAAGTCGGCATCACGCGCCACTTCAACACCACGGAAGCCGCCGCCATCCTGGGTCAACGCCGTCCAGAGCACGACGGAATTCGTGTCGGGATCGCCGGATGCCACACCGTGACGAAAGGCCCCCTCGCTCCCCGGAACAAAGCTGTCCGGCGTTTCCGAACAGGCGGTCAGCACCAGGCCTGTGCCCGCAGCCCCGATCAGGGCCGTGCGGCGCGTCAGCGACAATTTCGTCATGAGAACTCCCCGAACTCGTTTGGGGGATATCCCTAGCCCGAAACCGCGACGAGTTCACGACGGTATTTCAAGGTCATCGAAATGAACGCGCGCCGGGCTCCCCCGAACCCGGCGCGCGATGGCATCCGCTTGAGGCGGATATCAGAAGTCGACGCCGGCCCGCACACCGTAAAGGCGCGGCGAACCCGCAATGAAGGTCGGCATGCCGAAGGAGCCGCCCGTATTGCCGGCATCGATGAGGTAGTCCTCGTCGAACAGGTTGGAGCCGAACAGCTCGACATGGACGTTTTCATCCGCCGTCTCGAAACGGATACGCGCATTGAACAGGCCATAGGCGTCCTGGGCCAGGATGCCGCCAAACCGGTCATTGTCATTGTCGAAATAGATGTCCGACTGCCAGCTATAGGTCGGCAGGACGGAGATCGAGCCCCAGTCGCCGCTGGCGACATCCAGGTTGAGACCGAAGGAGACCGAATGCTCCGGCGCGTAGCGGAAGGTATTGCCCGCCAACAGGAGCGCATTGCCATTGGAATCCGTGTCGTCAAACGTCGCGGAGTTATAGGCGTAGCTGACATAGAGCTGGGCACGCTCGCCCAGATCGAACTGGCCCTGCATTTCCAGCCCGTACTGGGTGGCATTGCCGGCATTGTCGGTCACGTAGGAGATCGTGTTCGGATCGAACCGCGTGGTCTGGAAGTTCTCATACTCCGAATAGAAGACCGAGCCGGACAGCGTGCCATAGGCGAAGGTCCAGAAGGCCCCGGCCTCGACCGAGTCGACGATTTCCGCCGGCGCCGAAGAAAACAGGGTCGGTGAGGTCGTATCCACGGAGATGATGTCCGGGCGGCGACCACGGGCATAGCTGATCCAGGTGTTCAGCGTATCGGAGACCGCATAGCTGGCGGCAAAACGCCAGGTGAAGTCGTCAAACTCGCCGGACTGGCTGATCGTTTCACCATTCGGCGTGTAGGGCGTGACCAGGGTCGGCGCGAAAGTGATCAGGTTCGGACCGGCAATATTGCGGCCATAGCCCGACGAGGTCTTGTCCTCCGCCGTGTAGCGCAGGCCGGCCGTCAGCGTCAGGCGATCCGTCACCGCGAAGGAGGCATCGGCAAACACGTCCCAGGCGGTCTGCTCGCCGGAATTGGAGCCCTCTTCCAAGTAGATATCCCGCAGCGGAACCAGCTGCGACTGGGTCAGCAGGGCCGACACCGAGTACGGGAAAGGATTGAGCGGGTTGTCCAGATCGACACCCGGGAAACCGGCCAGGGCCAGGAGGCCTTCCAGCTGCGGCACGGTCGCGCCGAAGCCGGCCGCCAGCGAGTCGGCCAGCACGGCTTGGGCCACGGCCTCATTGATCCCCAGCGGAATGCGCTGTTCGCCTTCCTCGTCGAAATAGAGGGCCCCGATGGAGCCGGTCCAGGCGCCGCCATTGTCGTAGGAGAGGCGGAATTCCTGGCTGAACTGCTCGCCAGTAGCGTCTTCGCCGATCGTCAGGAAGGGCAGGAAGGAACCGTCCGGATCGAAAATCTCGACCGAGGTGAAGTCGCGCCAGCCCGTGATCGAGCTCAGCGTCCAAGCATCATTGATCGCGTAGTCGGCCAGCACGGTCAGGCCGCGCACTTCGCGGTCCAGGCCGAGCGGCGCGCCGCCCTCGAACCCACCAAACGTGCTCAGCGAGGCGGCGGTGAAGGGGTTGGTGTCGCCGTTGATGGCGGGGATGGTGCCGGATTTGAAGGACGTGCCCGGCGGGTTGTCCTGCTGATAATTGGCGATCACGTCGAAGGAGAAATCCGCGGTCGGCGTGCCGGACAGGACGAGGCGGACGGCCTGGGTGTCGCGCCCCTGCAGATCGCCGCCCAGCGTGTTGTCGATATAGCCGTCACGCTCGCGCGTCACACCGGCCAGGCGCAGACCGTAGCCGTCGGCGAGGCGCAGGTTCACATGACCGCGTCCTTCGCGCTGACCTTCATTGCCGAAGCCGATTTCCGCCGAGGCGGAGAACGCATCCTCGGCCTTGTTCTGGATGATGTTGATGCCGCCGATCAGCGCGCCCCGGCCGAACAGGGTCGGCTGCGGCCCCTTGGCCACCTCGATGCGCTCAATGTCGAACAATTCGATATAGGAGCCGCGCGAACGGGTGATGGAGACACCGTCCTGGAACACGGCCACCCGGGTCTCCGAAGTCGCCTCGCCACTGTCCGTTGTGATGCCGCGGATCGAGTAACCGGTATTGTTCGGGCTCTGCTCCTGCACGACCAGGCCCGGCGTGAAAGCGGCGAGATCCTCGAAGTCGGCGACATCGAGATCGTCCAGCAGGGCTTCATCGAAGGCCGACAGATTGATCGGCACATCAGCGACGGATTGTTCGCGGAACTGGGTCGTGACCGTGATCACGTCGACGCTGGCCTCCTCACCGGATTGCTGCGCATTTGCTGCGCCGCAAACACTGGCAAGCCCGATCAGGGCGGCGGCAGAAAGAAGGCGTGATTTCAAGGTCATCGGAAAACTCCCCAACACTGGCAGCCCCATGGCTGCGATCTGACATGCGCATCTAAGCGCTTCGCATGACGCTTTACCGACAAGTTCATGACAGAATATTGATGCACTGCAGCATCACGGCAGGCGTTGCATTCCTGCATCGCTTGGCGGATATCCCCGCCATGAGTGACACACACGACATCCGTGACCTGACGGTCGGCCCGGACCAGGCCGGCGAACGCCTCGACCGCTGGCTGGCCGGTGAGATCGCCGAGCTGTCACGCTCCCGCCTCAAGGCCCTGATCGAAGACGGCCAGTTGAGCCTGGATGGCACCGTGTTCACGGACCCGTCCGCGAAGATCGCGGCAGACCAGACCTACACGCTCACCGTCCCCGCCCCGCGCGCCGCCGAGCCGACGCCGGAGCCGATGGATCTGGATGTTCTGCATGAGGATGACGACCTGATCGTGCTGCAGAAGCCGGCCGGTCTGGCGGTCCATCCGGCGGCAGGCAATTGGACCGGCACGCTGGTGCATGGCCTGCTGCACCATTGCGCGGGCAGCCTGTCCGGTATTGGCGGGGTGGAACGGCCGGGTATCGTCCACCGGCTCGACAAGGACACATCCGGCGTAATGGTGGTCGCCAAGTCCGACCGGGCGCATCAGGGGCTGACGGCCCAGTTCGCCGCCCACACGGTGGAGCGCGCCTATATCGCCTTCACCCGCAATGCCCCGTCTCCCAAGGCCGGTCGCATCGAGACCCGGATTGTCCGCTCCACCCAGGACCGCAAGAAATTCACCGTGCCCCGGGACCCGCACAGCGAAGCCGGCAAGCACGCGATCACGAATTACGCGACCCTGGCCCGCTACGGCCAGGCCGAGGGCAAGGCTGTGGGAACCGGTCTGGCCGCCAAGGTGGAATGCCGGCTTGAGACCGGGCGCACCCACCAGATCCGCGTCCACATGGCCCATATCGGCTGCCCGCTCCTGGGCGATCCGGTCTATGGCCAGCGGCGTGGCAATCTGCTGGCGACCGCGGACAATGGCCGCGAGTTGAAGGACTTCCGCCGACAGGCCCTGCACGCGGCCATTCTCGGCTTCGAGCATCCGGTATCCGGCGAGATGCTCCGCTTCGAGACAGACCTGCCCAAGGATATGGCAAGGCTGGAGAAGTTTCTCGAACTTCTCTGATCCTCGCTTGCGATCTGCTGCGTTGCAGCAAGTCTGGTCCTTGATCAGGTCTTGCAGAAAACGAGTTTCGCGTGTCCGCCCACTCACAGATCAGTGTCATCAACCGGAGTGCGCCCTTTCTGGCCGCCTTCCGCAATCAGCTTGATGTCGGGGATTACGCCCCCGATTTCGACGCCCTGACCCCGCTGGGTCACCGGATCCGCCTGTTTGACGACGCCTTCGCCGGCCGCCCAATCCTGCTGGTCTTTCTCGGGGACCTCGACCGTCCGGATGTCTCGGAGGCTTTCACCGCCTTGGCGCAGATGGAGCCACGGATCGAGCAATCCGGCGCCCATCTTGTAATCGTGACCTCGCACACGGACGGACCGCGCCAGCGCGCCCTGTCGCGCGAACGCGGCCTGCATGCGCCCATTCTGGGCGATTGCAATGGCGCCCTCTTTGCCCGCTACGGGCTGGTGCGCGGCCAGGACCTGCATGGCGAGACCTGCGCCCGCTCCTTCCTGATCACGGCGCACGGCCAGATCCACTCCATTTCCGACCAACCCCGCACCCCGCTCGAGGACATCATGGACGCCCTTCAAGACCTGACTTCCGGCCAGACTGCCCAAACGGGCGCCGGCTGGATTCCGGGCCACGCGCCCATCCTGATCATTCCCAAGGCCTTCGAGGCGGAGGATTGCGCCACCCTGATCGAGCATTTCAACACATCGGACGGTTTCCGTGTGGCCAAGCCCGGTCCCGGTGAGAGCGGCGACTACAAATTCCCGGTCTCCGACTATAATCGCCAGGACCGGATTGATCATGTCATCCAGGACAAGGCCCTGCTGGCCCGCCTGGACAAGCGGATCAATGACCGGGTCCTGCCCCAGATCGCCAAGGCCTTTGCCTTCCAGGTGACGCGCCGCGAGACGCTGCACATCGCCCGCTATTCCGGTCCGCGCCAGGGCATTGAAATCGGCCATCGCGACAACACCAATCCGGCCACGCAATACCGCCGCTTCGCCCTCTCCGTTGCCCTCAATGATGATTATGAAGGCGGCGGCCTGGTCTTCCGGGAATTCTCCGACCGCGGCTATCGCGGCGAACCGGGCACGGCCTTCGTCTTCTCCTCCTCCCTGCTCCACGAGATCGAGGAAACCACGGCGGGCGTGCGCTACAACCTGATCAGCCATTTCTTCAACGACGCTGCCGCCCAGCCGCAACGCCGCTAGGGGCGGCTGCTTGCCTTCCCCCGCCGATCAGGCAAGTCTTTGACCTCAAAGACAGAAGCTGAGGGATCGAGATGCGGAGATGGAGCGTGAAGGCTGTGCTGGTCAGCCTGCTGGCGGCCGGGCAGGCGGCGCTGGCGCAGCCGCCCGTGCCGATCAGTGACGACCCGATCGATAACACCCTGCGCGTCATGGCCGAAAGCGCTCAGGCGGACCTCCTGTCCGACATCGACGCGATGGGCGATGCTCCGCCCCTGCCGACAGCCGCGGAGTTGCTGGAGGAAGCCGCGGCCCTTGCCATGCAGGACATCCAGCCGGTTCTGGACGCCGGTCGCGACGTGAACGGACAGGTCGGCGGGATATTCGGCTATCATTTCCTGCCGGAATTCCTGCCGCTCATTGCCGCTGAAGACCGGCGCGTCTGGATCGAGCGCTTTTTTGATGTCAGCGATCTGGACACGCGGGCCGACAGTCTCACCTGGCTGCGCGGTCAGGAGGGTGCCGTCCGGCTTGCGGAAAACGGGCTGCAGGACGAAGCCGTCTTCATGCTGGAACGGGCGGCAGACTATATCGGCGGTCCCGGCAATGATCCGGGTCTCATGGACCAGCACCTGGCCAATCTGGCCGAAGGCTGGATCGCCATCGGGGCGTATGAACGCGCGGCTGCGGTTCTGGAAACGCTCATCACGCTTGATCAGGAGAGCGGCCGCCTGCCCGAACTGACAGCGGATCAGCGCGCCGCCCTGCTGTGGGACTGGCTGTATCGCAATGGGCCGGATGAGGTCGATGAGGACATCCAGGCGCTGACGGAAACGCATCAGGATTTCCTGACGCGCCTGGCCGACGCCCGAACAGCCGAGTTCCGCCATTCGCGGCGCGAGCCTCTGCCGCCGGACGCGGCAGATGGAACTCTGTCGGCGGACATCCCGATCGCCCTGGCGATGGGGGAGGCGGACGCCGCCCGCTACTGGACCCAGCGTCTGCGCATCCACCATCTCAACCATTCCAGCGATCCGGACTGGCGCACACAGGCCTGGTTCGAGGCGGAGACGGGCGATTGTTTTGCGGCCAGCCGGGCTGCCAATCTCATGGTGCTGGAGGCGTTCGACGACGTCGCCCGTTCGGATTTGGAACGCGGCGAGCGGTTTGTGACACGGCAGGACCATAATGGTCACTCCAACTGGCCCGACTATATGGGCCGCCCCTTCGACTGGGCCTTGCTGGCCCTGATGGAGTGTGGCGCTGTGGCGGAAGCCGCCAATCTGGCCATGCTGCCCGGCCTGTCCCGAATTCCCTTTGACCGGGTTTTGTCGACCCGCCACAGGCGCCCGCTGGACGATATGTGGCGCCTGCAATTTCGCACTGTGTTCATGCCGTCGATCCGGCAGCGAAATCTGATGGGGCGCGCCCTGGCCTGTCATGTCCTCGCCCTGGCTCACTCGCAACATGACATGGTCGAATTATTGGTCGGCAGCGCGGATCTGGTGACAAATGGTCTCTACGCCGACACCGATGAAATGCGCATCCGGCTCGCCGAAGGCCTCCGAGCGGAAGGCCTGGGCGGGCTGGAGGCCCATATCCTGGAGCGCAGTGTGCGCAGATTGCGAACAGCGCCTCCGGCAAACCGGTACGGCACCACGGCCGCGCAACACCTGGAACAGGCCACAGCGCTGGCCCGGCTGGTCTACGCCCTGCCCGACACGCCCCTGCCAGCGGCCGCCCCGCCGAGCGTGAGTTGCGGGCACCGCGACTGGGTCGCCGACCCGCGCTGATGGTCCGCGCCCTGAAAAACCGGCTGGGCTTCACCCGTGGAGGGGGATAGGTCTGAAGCATGACGGTTCCGGCCCGCCCTGCCCCGCGTCGCCGCAATGCGGAAGAGACGCAGCAACGCCTGATGGAGGCGGGGGAAAACCTGTTTTCGGCCAAGGGGTTTGCCGCCACGACGCTGGATGCCATTGCCGAGACGGCGGGCGTCAACAAGGCGATGATCCGCTATTATTTCAAAGACAAGGACGGGCTCTACACGGCGATCGTGGAACACATCATTGATGATGTCCTGGACCAGTTCGAGAAGGCTCTGGAAGGCGATGGTGAGCCGGTCGACACGATGGGCGACTTCATCGAGGTCTTCGCCAATGCGATCATTGCCCGGCCGGCCTTCCCGCGCATGTTACTGCGGGACTATCTGGACGGCGACATCATGACCCGCGAGGGGCCCGCCGAGAAGTTACGCAACTTCCTGGAAACAACACGCAAATTCTACGAGGCCGGGCATGCTGCCGGGCGCTTCCGGGAGGTGGATGTGCACATGCTCCACCTGTCGATTGTCGGGGCCGCGATCTTTTTTTCGCTGACCGACCGCATCCGAACGCAGATCACAAGGCATCAGGGAATGGCAGACCTGGAGATCAAGTCTGCATCCTTCGCGCAGCATTTGCGCCGTCTTGTCCTTGGCGGGATCGAAACCTGACCCCGCGCCAGAACCGGGATTTGCAGAATGGCTATCCAGCAATCCGCCGGGTGCGGAAACGGGGACAAGCGACGTGATACACAACTATCTAACTGGATAGTTATTAGCGAAGGGATCGCGCATTTTAATGAAAAGGGGGAGAACTCCCATGACTGACGCAAACAAGACCACGACCCATCGCCGGGCAGCGCCACGCCGCCTGATTGAACAACTGGACCGGACAGGCTCGGCGCTGAGGACCGGCCTCCTGGCGCTGGCCGGCACCGCGCTGATCGGCGCAGCCGGCCTGGCCCAAACCCCGGACCTGCCACCCGCAGAGGCCGGTGCCATTCTCGACCGCTTCGCCGCCGACTACATGAACGACCCGACCTTCACCCGCGACTGGACCTTCGGTGTCGTCGTCGATGGTGACTGGTGGACGGTCGAACTGGACCGGGAGGCGACACGCTATGCGATCCGCCCCGGCGAGCCGGCAACGCCCAGCTTCTTCTACCCGGCGGAAGGACAAACGCTGGCCCAGATTGACCGCGGCGAGATGGCGGCCCTGACCGCCATGGGCAAGGCCTTCTCCACGGACTACGCCCCGATGGATATCGACCTGATGGACGGCGCGGACTTCGACCCGGCCATCCTGGCCTTCACCTTCCACTTCTTCACCCGCGGCACGCCGGAAATCATTCATTGGCGGGAACATGAGACACGCGAAGTGCATGGCGGCAATGCCGGCCTGATTTACTACCAGCCCGGCTTCCGGTCCGGCTTCGGCTATATCATGCCGGGTCAGCACGTGAACGCAGATGAGCGATCCCGCACCAATCCCTTTCCGACCCTCATCATCTTCACTGGCGAACGGGCCATTGCCCGGCTGGACGGCGTGGATCATGAAGTGGGCGACGGCGACATCCTCTTCATCCCGGCCGGGATGAGCCATGAATTCCTCAACCCGTTTGATGAGCCGGCCGAATTCCTGCTCTTCATGTTTGGTGAGGGGGCCTGAGCGGCGACCTGCAGGACTGGACGGCGGCCCCGCATCGCGTCATGCAAGAGGCAGATGCAAAGCGAGGCCGCCATGCCGGATACAGACCTGATGATCGGAACCCGTGGTGTCGGTGGATCAACTGCCGAGGCCGAACTGGGCAAACTCACCGATATGCTGGCCGGAAGCGAGCCGATCAGCGATGCCGAATACCGCGAGCGGATCGCCAGCCTTCAGGGGCGGATGCAACAGGCCGGCTATGACGTCATCTATCTCGATGCCTCCAGCAATCTGACCTATTACACCGGTACCTACTGGCCCAATTCGGAGCGCCTGGTCGGCGCGCTGATCCCGGCCCAGGGTGATCCGGTCTATGTCGGCCCGGCCTTCGAGACCGGCACGATCCGCGCCTATATGGGACTGGCCGGGGAGCTGGCCGTCTGGGAAGAGCATGAAGATCCGTATGAGTTGATCGCGACCCTGATCGGACCGGACAGCGCCCTCGCCCTGGACCCGACCACACCGCTCTTCCGTGTCACCGGGCTGAGCCGGGCGCGTCCCGGTGCGCTGACCGTGGATGGCGGCGACGTGATCCTGCACGGACGGGCCCGCAAATCACCGGCCGAAATCGCCCTCCTGCAGGCGGCCAAGACGGCAACGCTGGAAGTCCACAAGGCCGCCGCCCGCATCCTGCGCCCCGGCATCTCCACCCAGGAAGTCACCGCCTTCATCAACGAGGCGCACAAGGCCATCGGTGCGCCGCGGGGCTCGGGCTTCTGCATCGTCCTGTTCGGACCGGACACGGCCTTCCCGCACGGCGTCGCCCAGCCCAAGACGCTGGAAGAAGGCGACATGGTGCTGATCGATACGGGCTGCTCCAATCAGGGCTACCAGTCCGACATCACGCGCTCCTACGTCTTCGGCACGCCGACCGATGATCAGCGCCGGGTCTGGGAAGCAGAGAAAGCCTGTCAGCTCGCCGCTTTCGAGGCGGCGCAACTGGGCACGCTGTGCGGTGCGGTGGATACGGCGGCGCGGAAAAAGGGCGAGGCACTGGGCTTCGGACCGGACTATGCCCTGCCCGGCATTCCGCACCGGACCGGTCATGGCGTCGGCCTCGACATTCACGAAGCGCCCTATCTGGTCGCCAGCGACATGACCCCGCTGGATGTCGGCATGTGCTTTTCCAACGAGCCGATGATCTGCGTTCCGGGCCAGTTCGGCATCCGTCTGGAAGACCATTTCTACATGAGCGAGGACGGACCGCGCTGGTTCACCGAACCGTCGAAATCCATCGAGGATCCGTTCGGCTGATTCCTCCCCACTTCGTGGGGAGGTGTCTGGCCATCAGGACAGACGGAGGGGCCACCGCAGCGAAGCGAAGGTGGGTATTGGCGCTGGCGCGCCGCCCCTTCGACCCGCTGCTGCGCATCGGCCCACTTCCCCATGAAATGGGGAAGAAAGTCAGTGCCCCGAACTCGTCGCCTTCAGCCCGATGATCCCGATCAGGATGAGTGCGAGGAAACACACGCGCGCTACGGTCGCCGGTTCCTTGAAGACGAAAATGCCGATCGTGGCGACGCCGATCGCCCCGATCCCGGTCCAGACCGCATAGGCGGTGCCGGCCGGCAATTGGCGCATGGCGAGGAAGAGCGCCGTCATCGATCCGGCCAAGGCCAACGCGACGGCCGCCTTGAGCCAGAGCGCACTGTCGCGTCCGACATATTTGAAGCCGATCGCCCAGGCCATTTCCAGCACACCGCCAATCACCAGCAGGGTCCAGGGGCCCAGCAGCGCCGGCATCAGGACTTGCCCTTGCGGATCGCGGCCTGGACCTTGAGCGCCTGCACCGTCATGCGCACATCGTGCACACGGACCATGGCGACGCCTGCCTGGGCTGCGCGCAGGGCGGCGGCCAGCGAGCCCCCGAGACGTTCCGTCTCGTCAGCCCCGTCATCAAGAGCGGCAATGAAGCGTTTGCGCGAGGCGCCGAACAGGACCGGATAGCCCAGGCCGATCACCTCATCGAGATCATGCATGAGCGCCAGATTGTGATCGAGCGACTTGCCGAAGCCGATGCCCGGATCCAGCCAAATGCAATCGGCCGGAACGCCCTTGGCCATGGCGATGTCGGCGCGCTCGGTGAGAAAATCGCAAACCTCGGAGACCACGTCCTCGTATTGCGGATTCTTCTGCATGTTCTGGGGCGAGCCCGACATGTGCATGAGGATGACCGGCACGCCGAGCTCGGCAGCGGTCTCCACGGCGCCCTCATAGCGCAGCGCCATGACATCATTCCAGATATCGGCCCCGGCCTCGACGGCGGCACGGGCCACGGCGGGCTTGAACGTGTCGATGGAAATCTTGGCGGCGGTTTCCTCACGCAGGGCCTTGATCACCGGCACCACGCGGCGGAGCTCTTCGGCTTCCGGGACCGGGTCGGCCCCGGGCCGGGTGGACTCGCCGCCGATATCGATGACATCCGCGCCATTCTTCAGCATTTCCAGGGCGCGCTTGACCGCGGCTTCCTGGTCGATCCATTTCCCCCCGTCGGAGAAACTGTCGGGCGTGACATTGAGCACGCCCATGACGAAGGGGATGGAATTCTTTCGGCGCAACTGGATCTTCGGCATGACAGCTAGCTAGTCCCGCTGGCGGGCCTTGGCAAGCAGGAAGCGGTCCAGTTTCCGGCGACGGCCGCTCCCAAGGAAAAGGGCGCGACCGTCATGGCCGCGCCCTCTTCATGTCTGTCAGGCTCTAGGCGCCCTGCGGTTCCGGATCGCCGTCCGGTTCTTCATCCGTGGTCGGCACGGCACTGGAGGGCGGCGTGGCCGGCGGCGTGTCGTCCTCTTCCGGACGGGTCGGCGGCTTGCCATTGAGCAGGTCGGTGATCTCGTCGCCGGTCAGGGTCTCGAATTCGAGCAGGCCCTGGGCCAGGCGTTCCCAGTCATCCTTCTTCTCGTCCAGCACACGGCGGGCCGTCGAGTAGGCGTCCTCGATGAAGCGGCGGACTTCGCTCTCGATGAGTTCCTTGGTCGCCGCCGACACGGACCCGCCAAAGGTCTGGCCGTTATAGCCCTCATGGGTCTCCGCATAGTCGACATTGCCGACCTTGTCGGACATGCCCCAGCGCAGCACCATGGCGCGGGCCAGCTGGCTGGCCTGCTGGATGTCACCGGAAGGACCGTTCGAGACATGGTCCTCGCCATACTTGATGACTTCAGCGGCCTTGCCGGCCATGGTCATGGCCAGCTTCTGCTCGCACTCGTCCCGGTGCCAGTTCAAACGGTCCATCTCGGGCAGGCTCATCACCATGCCCAGGGCGCGACCGCGCGGAATGATGGTCGCCTTGTAGACCGGATCGCACAGCGGCATGTTCAGGCCGACGATGGCGTGACCGGCTTCGTGATAGGCAGTCTTTTCCTTCTGGTCCTCGGTGAGGACCATGGAGCGCCGCTCCGGCCCCATCATGACCTTGTCCTTGGCGTCCTCGAACTCCTGCATGGAGACCAGGCGCTTGTTGCGGCGGGCGGCCAGAAGCGCCGCTTCATTGACCAGATTGGCCAGGTCGGCCCCCGAGAAGCCGGGCGTGCCGCGCGCAATCACCTTGGCATCCACATCGGAGGCCAGCGGCACGTCGCGCATATGGACCTTGATGATCTTTTCGCGGCCGGTGATGTCCGGATTGCCGACATCGATCTCGCGGTCGAAACGGCCCGGACGGCGCAGGGCCGGGTCCAGCACGTCCGGGCGGTTGGTCGCCGCCAGGATGATGATGCCTTCATTGGACTCGAACCCGTCCATCTCGACCAGGAGCTGGTTGAGGGTCTGTTCGCGTTCATCATTGCCGCCACCGATACCGGCGCCGCGCGAACGGCCGACGGCATCGATTTCGTCGATGAAGATGATGCAGGGTGCGTTCTTCTTGGCCTGTTCGAACATGTCGCGGACGCGCGAGGCGCCGACACCGACGAACATTTCCACGAAGTCCGAACCGGAAATCGAGAAGAAGGGCACATTGGCCTCACCGGCCACAGCGCGCGCCAGCAGGGTCTTACCGGTGCCCGGCGGGCCGACCAGCAGTGCGCCTTTCGGGATCTTGCCACCGAGGCGTTGGAATTTGGACGGGTCCTTCAGGAAGTCGACGACCTCCTGGAGTTCTTCCTTGGCTTCATCCACGCCGGCGACATCGTCAAAGGTCTTGCGGCCCTGATGCTCGGTGAGCAGGCGCGCCTTGGACTTGCCGAAGCCCATCGCGCCGCCGCGGCCACCGCCCTGCATCTGGCGCATGAAGAAGATCCACACCCCGATCAGCAGCAGGAAGGGGAACCAGTTCAGCAGCATGGAGACGAAAATGTTGTTCTCGCCCGACTCTTCCTCGACCCGGATATCCACGTCCGCTTCGCGCAGGATGGGCAGGGTTTCCGTGTCCTGCGGCGGCAGATTGACGACCAGGGTCTGGCCGGTCGTGGTCTGCGCCTGCACGCGATCGCCCTGGATCACGACATTGGATATCTCGTTGCGCTCAACGCGGGAGAGGAATTGCGAATAGGTCACCTCGCTGGACGCGGCCGGAGCCTGCGACGAATTCTGGAGCAGCTGGAACAGGGCCAGCAGCAGGACCAGGACCAGAGCCCAGATTGCGAGATTTCTCATTTGCATGCGCTTTATTCCGTACAAGGGGCGGACAGTGTCCACCGGATATGGGCATTGTGACACGCCAATGCCAGTAGGGCCTACTGCAAAACCGGCTGCAGGCTTTCCGAAGTATCAAACCACACTGGCGGCTCTGCCGGTAGCAGGCGTGTGCAAAATCTGTGCAGGAATAGCGGCTGCGCTATCCCCCCTTCCCGGCTGTCCCCACCCAGGCCCGGCAGGGCGATCACCTCTCCGTCCCGGCGCAGGGCCAGCAGGCCCGGACGGGCCGCGGCGGGCACGCTGCCCAGGATGGACCGGTCCGCCAGCCCGTCATAGCCGCGGCCCAGAACCCCGGCCATGACCGGTGCTGACACATCGCGCAGGCTGAAACGTCCGTCCCAGACCGGGTCATCGCCCTCACCGGTGAGCCGGTTCGACGCGTGTCTGTCCACCCGGCCCAGCACCGCCCCCGGATCGCGAACCAGCCAGGCCTTGTCCCCGCCATCGAGCAGAACGCCAGCGGCAGTGGTCCGGACGCCGGAGGACAGTGCCCGGTCCAGTTGCATCAGCGCCTTGCGGTCGGGCAGGCCGGACTGGCCGGACACCGCCAAGGCCAAGGCATCCCAGAGCCGCAACCGCACGGCTTCCGGCGCAGCCCGGAAACACCGCCGGTCCAGACGGACACCGCCCCAGGGCGCGAACCGGACACAGCGCCGCGCCTGAGCCGCGGCGCACCGGTCCTCCTCGTCCTGAACGGCGCGCAGGTCTTCTGCCAGCCGCGCCAGTCGCTCCGGGCGAAACCCGCCGGCTTCCAGCGTTTCCAGATGCCGGCGGATCCGGATGCGGGTATAGGCCTCGTCCGCGTTGGACGGATCATCAATCCAGCTTTCCCCCTGTGCCGTCAGCCAGGCCCTCAGCTCCGCCCGGCGGTGGTCCAGCAGGGGGCGCAACAGGCGCAGATCCCGTCCTTGCGGCCAGAGCGGAGACGGGCCGACCGGGACCATGCCGGTACAGCTGCGCCAATTGCCGCCGGCCTCCAGACGCATCCAGACGGTTTCCGCCTGATCATCCAGCGTGTGGCCGAGCAACAATTCCCGGATACCCCGGCGGCGGCAGGCCGTTGCGAAAAGTCTGTGGCGCGCCGCACGGGCGGCGGCCTGCAAGCCCGTTTCCGGCTTGTCACCGGTCCAGGCGAGGATGTCACAGGACAGACCCAGATCGCGAGCACGGGCGGCGACGCTCTTTGCTTCCGAATGCGCTTCCGGGCGAAGGCCATGATCGAGGGTGAGAATGTGAAGACGGCGCCCGCGGGCCTTCGCCCAGGACGCCGCCATCAAAAGCAGGGCTGTGCTGTCGCTGCCGCCGGAACAGGCCAAGGCGACCGGACCGGTGTCCATGACATGCCGGTCAAGCCAGGAATGGACACGCGTCTCGGGCGTGGCCGTCACCCTATTCGCAGCCGGCGCGGACCGACTCGCGGCGGGCCCGGGCCCGCGACGCCGCGGAGGCGTTCGGGAATTGTCCGGCAAACCGGCCCAGCGTGGCACAGGCATCGGCCTGGCGGCCCATCCCGTTCAGCGACGCGGCCAGACGCACCAGGCTGTCCGGCGCCTTCTCGCCATTGGGCTGAGCGCGCAAGGCAGCGATATAGGCGTCCGCCGCTTCCGCGAAATCGGACCGGACAAAGAAGGTCTCGCCCAGCCAGTACCAGGCCTCACCGGCCATGGCGTGATCGGGGTTGTCGTTCACGAAGGTCTCAAAACCCGACTGGGCGCCATCGAAATCACCGTCGAGGAGCTGGCCATGGGCTTCGGAAAACAGTTCGGCGGGGTCGCGGGCTTCCGCTTCCGGCAGCGGCATGCCGTCCGCAATGCCCGACGGTGCGCCCAGCACACCCGTGGCGGCCGCGCGGGCTTCGCCATAGGGGTCATCGGGATCCACCACCGCGACGCTTTCACCGCTCTGCGGGTCCAGGCCTTCCTGCATCCAGGCCACGGCTTCATCATCCATCAGGGCCGGGTCCTCGACCGGGGCCTCGGCGACCGGACGGGCCTGGAGTTCCTCGATCTGCTGGCGCAGCTGACGGTTCTCGAAAGCGAGACGCTCGCTCTCGCTGGTCAGTTCACGCAGCTGGTATTCCATCTCGTCGAGACGGCGCATCAGGGTTTCAGCAACCGGGTCGCCGGCCATGAACTGGTCTTCCAGCTCACCGATACGCACTTCCGTCGCATCGATCCGCTCGGAGAGCTCACGCCGGGACTGGGACTGGGCGGGGCTGGTCAGCACAAGGGCGGCCAGCAGGACGGGAAGGGACAGGATTTTCATCATGGGACACGCAAATGGCAGAACAGGACGGCGAAAATACGGCGTCTGAGGAAATATGAAAACGCCCGCAGCCATGCGGCCACGGGCGTTGTCTGTCAAACCGGCATGAAAGCCTAGTTCGTGTAGCCGCCGACGAGCGTCGTGGTGGCGTTACGATTGATCGCCCAGCACTGCTCATTGGACTGCGTGCAGGTCGGGTTTTCCTTGCCGTAGGAGGTCGTGGAAATGCGCGAGGCATCCACACCTTGGCTGATCAGGTAATCCCGGGCCGCATTGGCGCGACGGGCGCCGAGGGCAAGGTTGTACTCCCGCGTGCCGCGTTCATCACAATTGCCGGCGATGAGGATGCGCGCGCCCGGATAGCTGGCCAGCCAAGCGGCCTGGCGGCGCAGCGTGGTGCGGGCTTCCGGCGTTAGGTCGTGGCGGTCCAGGCCGTAGAAGACACGGTCGCCAGCGGTCTGCGTGAAGTGCTCCGCGGAGCCTTCGGCCGGACCGGTCGGCGTGGTGTCGACGACAGCGCCGCCACCATTATCGGTGACCGGCGGTTCAATCGGCATGTCAGAATTGTCGTCAGGCGGCGTGGAGGCACACGCGGTGGCAAAAGCGCCGAGCACCGCAACAGCAAACAGTTTAATTTTCATAATGTTACACCCTCATCCAGCCGCAGCCGTGACGGCTGCTGGCCTACTCCCAATCACGACTCGCGTGACGCAACTGAATAAACGACCCCCCCAGTGGTGCCGCATTCCTGCGAAACGTTACGCAGAAATCCGTTACTCAATCAAGGGCGACCACGCCGGATCCGACGCCATTCCGCCGGTGGCCAACCGCCTTAGATTGAACCCGGCAAGGTCAACGCTCCAGATTTCGTAACGCGTACCATCCGCCCGCGGTTCCCCGCGCGTGAACAGCAAGACCCGTCCATTCGGCGACCAGGCCGGCGTATCCACGAAAAAGCCTTCGTAGAGAATGCGCTCAATGCCCGAGCCGTCCGCCCGCACCACACCGAGCGAGAACTGGCCACCGCTTTGTTTGGTAAAGGCAATCAAATCACCGCGAGGCGACCAGACCGGGGTCGTATAGAGGCCTTCCCCGAAGGTGATGCGCTGCACATCCGTGCCATCACGATTCATCGTGTAGAGCTGCGATCCGCCCCCGCGCGAGGAGGAGAACACAATGCGTTCACCATCGGGCGAGAAAGAGGGTTCCACATCATCAGCCGGATGCTGCGTCAGGCGCTGCAGGGCCCGCGTGCGCAGGTCGAACAGGTGGATGTCATGGCCCGACCGGGTCTCGATCGACACGGCGAGCTGGCTGCCATCCGGCGTGAAGCGCGCCGACAGGCTCTGCCCGTCCGGATCGAGCCCGGCCTCGCGCATGGCCTGGGTGAACAGGGCTTCCTGCCGGCCGGTTTCGAGATCGTAGAGATAGGTCGTCGCCTGCCCGTCGAGGAAGGAGACATAGGTGATCTCCTGGGAATTGGGCGAATAGTTCGGCAGCAGCGCCATGTAGGACCGGTCCGTCAGGAAGGAGGGGTTCGCCCCGTCCTGGTCCATGATGGCCAGCTGGCGCAGCGGCTCGCCTTCAATGCCGCGGCCTTCCGCGACATAGACGATCCGGGTGTTGAAATAGCCGCTCTCACCGGTCAGGCGCTGATAGACCTCGTCGGCGACGCGGTGGGCCACCCGGCGCCAGTTCTCCGGCGCGGTGCGGTATTGCAGGCCGAGCAATTGTTCTTCCAGCCGGGTATCCCAGAGCCGGAAGGCGACGACGAGACGGCCATCATCCTGGATGTGGACACTGCCGACCAGCAGCGCCGAAGAGCCGATCACACGCCAGTCGGAAAAGCGCGGACGCAGATCGATATTCTCGATGTCCTCGATATAGGCGTCCTGATCGATCGGGGCGAACAGGCCGGACGAGGCCAGATCATTGGTGACGACGCGCGTGATGTCCGTGCCGCGCGACATCGCTTCCTCGCTGCTGCCGACGAAATCCGGCAGGGCAACCGGCAGCGGATCGAGATTGCCGCGGGTCACATCGACGCGAAGCGGTTCCTGGGCCTGGGCCATGGCTGTGACGGCCAGTCCGGCAATCAGGGCCGCAAGGGCGGCAAGAAAACGGTTCATGCGGAAAACTCCAGCAGCAAACATCAGCGATTATAAAGTTCCGGCGAAAAATTGACCTCAATTTGACGCCACTGGGAATAGGCCTCGGGCGGCAGCGGATAAGGCGCACATTCAACGGCCGCGCGCATTGCCCGTTCCCCGGCAATCCGCAAATAGGGATTGGGCGAGTTGAGCACCCGGGCCTGATCCACGATACGCGGCGGCCCTGACAATTCGCCATCGCGGCTGAGGTTCAGGATGAGCCTGACAGCCAACTCATCCGGCTCCGGCGCGTCCAGCGAATTGCGCCAGCAGCGCGACAAATGGCTGGAAATCATGTCCTGGAGCGTGGCGGTCATGGCCGTGGCCTCACCTGCCGAACGACGGGTGTCGCCGGTGTCCGGCGTTCCGTTGTCACGGCGGCTCTCGGCGACCTGACGCTCGATATTGCCCAGCATGTCCTCCAGTGAAGGCTCGGCCGGACGGTCCGGTTCGCGTTGCGGGGTGACCGGCGTCTGCGGTTCAGGTTCAGGCTCCGGCTCGGGTTCCGGTTCGGGCTCTTCCTCGACCGGGTCGGGCTCGGGTTCCGGCTCAGGCGTCACCGGGTCGGGATCGATGAGTTCCGGTTCGGGCTCCGGCGCGACCGGTTCCGGCTCCGGAGCGGACACCGGGTCCTCAATCGCGTCCTCGATCGTCTCCTCCGGCAGCTCTTCCGGTTCGGGCTCCGGTTCCGGCGCGGCGGCACGCACATTGGTGCGTTCCGACAACGCGACCAGCTGCACCGGCACGATCGGTGTGTTCTCCACGACCTGGGACGCCTTAGGCAGATAGATCAGCCCAACGGCGATGATCCCGGCGTGGATCAGGAGAGAGACAAGGAGCGCACGCACAATCCGGCCTCGCTATTGCTCGATCGGATCGGTCACCAGGCCCAGATTGGTAAAACCGGCGGCATTGATGTTCGCCATCACCCGCGCGACATCGCCATAGGCCGCACCATCATCAGCGCGAATGAAAATCCGGGACTCATAGCCCGTGCCGGCAATCGCGGTCAGGCGCGGCGCCAGTTCGGCCAGTCCGACCTCGGTTTCCTGCAGATAGATGAGACCATCCGTCGTGATCGTGATGGTGAGCGGTTCCTCGTCGGCCGGCAGATTGCGGGCCTCGGTGTCGGGCAGATCAACCGGCACGCCCACCGTCAGCAGGGGCGCCGTGATCATGAAGACGATCAGCAGGACCAGCATCACGTCGACGAAGGGCGTGACATTGATCTCCGCCTTGGGCTTCCAGCGGGCGCGGCCGCGTCCGGACCTGCCGCTATCGAGAGACACAGCCATGACTAGAACGCGTCCCGGTCAGCCAGGGCGGACAGTTCGTCGACAAACCCGTCCAGCTTGGCACCGTATTTGGCGAGATTGGCCGACAGGGCGTTGAAGAATATGACGGCCGGGATGGCGGCCAACAGGCCCAGGGCGGTCGCGAACAAGGCTTCGGCGATACCCGGCGCCACAACGGCCAGATTGGTATCCTGCGACGCCGCGATGGAGCGGAAGGCATTCATGATGCCCCAGACCGTGCCGAACAGGCCGACGAAAGGCGCGGCCGACGCGATCGTGGCCAGGATGCCCAGCCCCCCTTCGCAATTCGTCATCTGGCGCCCGGCTTCGGCACCGGCGGCCTTGGAGACACGACCCCCGGCATTCTCGCCTTCCCACTCGCGCAGACCGGCGGCGAAGACCTTGGAGAAAGGCTCCCTGGCATTGCGGGTCAGCTTGTCCGCGAGGTCATCCAGCGGCTGGCCGGACCAGAATTCACGTTCGAAAGTGCGCGCCTTGGCGTGCAGGCCGCGCAGGTGGAAGACCTTGTCGATGGCGATGGCCCAGGACCAGATCGACATGAAGGCCAATATGCCCATCACGCCTTTCACGACCCAGTCGGCCCGCATGAAGAGATCGTAGAAAGAGAACCCGTCTACGGCCTGCGCCACATCAACAACACTCGATTCCATGAAGCTGACCCTCTGCTTCCGGCTGCGCACGCGTCCATGCGAACCGTTTTACTACACACGCCAAGCGCCTTGCATGAGCGATGCCTGACCCAAACAGGCGATCAGGCTTTCAGGCTCTCATGCACGGTGAATACGGCAAATTTGCGGGGATGAGACAGTACTTGCTCCGCACATTCAAGCTTCATCATTGTGAGCAACGGTGTGCGCGGCGACCGGTTCCACCACATCCCAGTGCTCGACGATGCGGCCATTGGTGAGGCGGAAGAGGTCGCAGGTGCGGAAATGCTGGCCGTCCTGGTCGTAGGCGGAAAACACCGCCACGAAACTGCCCTCGCCCACAAGGTCATCAACCCCGTGATAGCGAAGGCCGCTGCGCGGGCTTCGACGGCCGGCGAAATCGTCCAACCGGTCCGGGTCCATGCACCCACCCGGCGTGTGGGACACGAAGACCGACCGGTCGATGTATTCGTCCAACCGGTCGAGCCCGTCCGCTTCCGTGACCGCGTCGATGAAGTCCTGCACGCGGCGTTTATTGGCTTCGGTCTCGCTGTGTGCGCCATTGGGCAGCGAACAGGCCGCCAGGGAGGAACACAGGCAGTCCTTCTGGACATAGCGCGCGGAAATCTGGCGGCGGACCGACATCAGGCCGCGATCATCGGCCCGGATCAGGCTCATGGTCAGCCAGGAGGCTCCGCCACCGTCAGACTCGTTCACCGCCTTGATGAACATGCTGTCGCCATCCTGCAGGACACGCGTGACGGAAAATCCGAAATTGGGAGGGCGCTCCGGCGCTGCCGGTTGCGTTGCTTCCGCATTGTGACGGGAATGACGATGATCGTCCAAACCGGCCTCCCTTCCTGCAATCAGGGGTAAAGGAGCCCCCGGGGGTGGGCAAGCGAGCTTTTAAAATATCACGCAGTACCGTCCGGACGGTCAGTCAGGCTGGACAACATAATCCGCCCACTTGGCAGCCATGGATTTCGGCGGACGCTTGGCCCGGCCGCCGCCATCGATGCACACGGCCTGGACATCGGCTTCCGCGATCACCTCATCGCCGCGCAGAATGCGCTGGCCGATCATCAGACGGGCGCCTTTCTGCGGCTTGTAGAGCGTTTCCACCACCAGGATGTCATCCACTTTCGCCGCCCGGACGAATTCCACATTCATGCGGCGCACGGCGAAGGCCAGCGCGTCCTCCTGGGCGGCCAGTTCGGAATGATGGATCCCCAGCGCCCGCAGGCTTTCCGTCCGTCCGCGCTCGAAAAAGTGCAGATAACGTGCGTGATAGACGATGCCGGAAAAATCCGTGTCTTCATAATAGACCCGCACGGGCAGGCGATGGATCCGGTCGGAATGGAATTCGCCGGAAGCGGGAAGAAGCGGCGCTGTCATTGTTAATCCAATATCAGAGTCTGGGTGTTAGGAAACACTGTCAGGGGACGAGATCGGGGGCGTCACGGGTTAGCCCATGCGTGGTTTGAAAGCGTACATATGGCCTGCAGTCGAGGATGGCGACCATCTTCGCGCGGCGCAATTGCGCATCATCGGTGTGACGGCCCTGACCATTGTGGTCTTTGGCGGTCTGGCCGGTGCCCTCAATTTCATTGCCAATTTCGAGCGTTTCGCGCTCCAGGCCTGGCTCGGCCTGGTGACCCCGCTCTGCGTCGGGGGCCTGCCAGCCTTGGCGCGGTCGAGACTGAGCCTGCGCACGACCGGCCTGGTCACGGTCGGCTTTCTCTATCTCGTCCTGGCGGGTCAGGCCGCCAGCATGGGCGGAATGGCCTACCCCATCGTGATCTATCTGCCCGGCCTGCCGATCCTGGCCGCCTTCCTGATCGGCCCTCGCGCCGGCCTCGGCTTGGGACTGCTGATCAGCGCCACCATGGGCAGTCTGTTCGTGTTCCGGCAATGGGTCCCGACCCCGGCCGACTGGGACATCAATTACTATCTTCTGGGCTGGATCACGGTTTCGCTGATTCTGCTGACCCTCGCCGCGAGCGTGGTTTGCGCGATTTTTGCGCACCAGATGGCCGCCGCCGGGGCTGCCCTCGATGAGGCGCGCCGCCGGTCGGACGCCGCCAATGATGCCAAGACGGCCTTCCTCGCCAATATCAGTCACGAGATCCGCACGCCGATGAATGCCATGCTGGGCATGGCGCAAGCGCTTCAACAGGAAGACTTGGACGACGGGCAGCGCGACAAGGTCGAAACCATGACCCGGTCCGGCGATGTCCTCCTGCGCCTGGTCAATGAAGTGCTGGACATGGCCCGCATCGAGGCCGGCCGGCTGGAAATCGTGCCGCAACCCTTCCGCCTGACTGACACGGTCGCGATGCTGGAAGGCCTGTTTGCGGGCCAAGCCTTGGAAAAAGGTCTCGATTTCTCGGTTCGCCTGAGCGGGGAGAGCGAGCGCGTCTTCATTGGCGACCCGGTCCGGATCGGGCAAATCCTGGCCAATCTGACGGCCAATGCGATCAAGTTCACGAAACAGGGCCATGTGCAGATCAGCCTGCATGCCGATGTGCCGGACGAGACGGGCCAGACGCGGCTGACCCTGTCGGTCGAGGATAGCGGGATCGGGATCGCCGCCGAGGACGCGGCAACACTCTTCCAGCCCTTCGCGCAGGCGGGCTCTGCCGAAATGCGCGCCTATGGCGGCACCGGGCTGGGTCTGGCGATCTGCCGCCAGCTCTGCGAGCTGATGGACGGCGATATCACGCTGGACAGCGCGCCCGGCGAGGGCAGTGTCTTCACGGCCCATATCCGGGTCGCGATCGCGACCGGCGATGCCGCGACTGCCACCCGCCCGGCCTCCGGAACCGACCTGTCACCCCTGCAGCCCTTGCGGGTTCTGGCAGCGGACGACAATCCCACCAATCGCTTGGTCTTGCGGGCCCTGCTCGACAGCCTGGTGGGGACGCTCTGCCTGGTCGAAAACGGACAGGAAGCCCTGGACTTGCTGGAAGCAGAGCACTTTGACCTGGTCCTGCTGGACAGCCGCATGCCGGTCATGGACGGCATTGCGGCCGCCCAGGCGATCCGGAAAGGCGAAGCGGAAACCGGCAAACCGCCCCTGCCGGTCTATGCGCTGACGGCGAATGTCATGCCGGAACAGGTGGCAGAGTATGAAGCGGCCGGAATGACCGGCGTGCTGGCCAAGCCGATTGCCCGCGATGCCCTGATCGCGACCCTGCTGAAGCATGCGAACGACGAACCGGCAGACCGGGACACCCCGCCGGCGCGCTTTCTGGCAGAATAGTCTATTTTCCGAACAGACCGCCCTGCCCGCTGCCTGGCTGACCAGCCTGGCTTGGCGGCGGGGTGAGGCCGAGATGGTCCCAGGCGCGCGGGGCGGCGACGCGGCCGCGCGGGGTGCGCATGATGAAACCCTGCTGGATGAGGAAGGGTTCGACCACATCCTCCAGCGCATCGCGGGCTTCGGCGAGTGCGGCCGCGAGGGTCTCCACGCCGACCGGACCGCCCGCGAAGCTTTCCACCAGGGCCTTGAGATAACGGCGGTCCAGACTGTCCAGCCCCAGCGTATCCACCTCCAGCCGCATCAGCGCGCGGTCGGCGACCTCGGCGGAGATCACGCTCGCGCCTTCAGCCTCGGCAAAATCCCGGACCCGGCGCAGGAGCCGGCCGGCGACGCGCGGCGTGCCGCGGGCCCGGCGGGCAATCTCGTGGGCGCCATCGGGTGACGCATCAATGCCGAACTTGCGGGCGGCGCGGGTGACGATGAAGCCGAGCTCATCCTCATCATAGAATTCCAGCCGCACCGGCACGCCGAACCGGTCGCGCAGCGGCGTGGCCAGCAGGCCCGCGCGTGTGGTCGCGCCGACTAAGGTGAAGGGCGGCAAGTCGATCCGCACGGTGCGGGCGGCCGGCCCCTCACCGATTACCAGATCAAGGCAGAAATCCTCCATCGCCGGATAGAGGATTTCCTCCACTACCGGAGCCAGGCGGTGGATCTCATCGATGAAGAGAACGTCGCGCGGTTCCAGATTGGTCAGGATGGCGGCGAGGTCACCGGCCTTGGCGATCACCGGTCCCGAGGTCGCCCGGAAACCCACGCCCATTTCCCGCGCCACGATCTGCGCCAGCGTTGTCTTGCCCAGGCCGGGCGGGCCGGAGAGAAGGACGTGATCCAGCGCCTCTTCGCGGCGACGGGCGGCCTCCACGAAAACCTTGAGATTGGCGATGGCGGCCTTCTGGCCGACGAAATCGGAAAACTGCTCGGGACGCAGGGCGCGATCGCGACCGTCCCCGGCCTGTTGTTCACGGTCTACGAGGCGGTCTTCGCCGGAAGGATCAAGCGCGTCGGTCATGTCGCATCCGGGTTTAGACTGATTGGCGGGACGGCAAAAGCGCCACTCGGCGTCACGGTGCCAATTCCTTCAGGGCAAGGCGGATGACGTCATTCAGTCCGCCCTCACCGCCGGTGTCGCGCAAGACGCTGGCGACCGCCTGGCGGGCATGGGTTTCGTGATAGCCCAGATTGATCAGGGCCGAGACCACATCCTCGCGCAGGGCGCCGGACGTGTCGGCCGGTGCGGGAGCCGTTTTCGCCGGAGCTGTCCCGGAGACCGAGGGCATTTCGGTGTCGTGAACGGGCAGGCCGATGGAGAAGCTGCGGCCCTGGGGCGGCGCCTTGTCCTTAAGTTCGGTGGCGATGCGGGCGGCGAGTTTCGGACCGACCCCCTTGGCGCGCGAGAAGGTCGCCTTGTCACCGAGGACAGCCGCATTGGCGATCTCGCTGACCGGGCTGGTGTCGAGAATGGCAAAGGCCGCCTTGGCGCCGACGCCCTGGACGTTCTGGAGATGCACGAACCAGGCCCGCTCCACATCATCGAGGAAGCCGAAGAGTTTGAACGCATCCTCGCGCACATGGGTCTCGATATGCAGGGTCACCGTCTGGCCCGGTTCCAGCCGCGCGAGCGTGCCCGTGCCGACACCGACCAGATAACCCACGCCATTGACGTCCAGCACAATGCTGTCAGCACTCAGGGCCGCAACGCGGCCGGTCAGCATTCCGATCATGCGACACTCCCCAGACTGGCCGAACGGCGATGATGGGCATGGCAGACCGCCACGGCCAGCGCATCCGCCGCGTCCGCCGTGGCTTTCGTCCCCGGCAGCAAGACCCCGATCATGGCCGCGACCTGGTCCTTGTCGGCGCCACCGGTGCCGACGACGGATTTCTTGACCAGGCGGGCGGCGTATTCCGCCACGGGCAGGCCGGCCCGGGCCGGAGCCAGCAGCGCGGCGGCGCGGGCATGTCCCAGTTTCAGGGCAGAAGCGGCGTTGGCGGCCATGAAGGCCTCCTCGATGGCGGATTCCTGCGGCTGGTATTCCGAGACCAGGTCTGTCACCGCCTGGAAAATATGATCCAACCGGACCGACAGGGCGGCATTGACCGGCGGCGTGACCACGCCATGGCCGACCGCGCTGAGCCGGGTGCCGTCCGCGCGGATCACACCCCATCCCATGCGGCGCAAGCCGGGATCAATGCCAAGAATCGTAACCGGTGCCGTCATCTCGCCCCCTTGGTCTCCAGACTTAGCACCAGGACGGGCAACGGAACAAGTCGTGAACGTAAGCCGTATTCAGTTGCAACTGACTGTCAGGAACAGGCCGTATTGCGAGCGGGTCTCAAGATTGTTGAGATGCAGTCTCAACAAATCCCGTAAGTCCATGATTTTAAGACAAAGATTATTTTGCGAATACATTTGCACCGCCAAGGGGGCGCCCATAAACTCTTGAAGTGCTTCCGGAAATATACGCCTTCGGGCGAAAGGCCGGCAGACAGAGGGACATGCGGAATCCTTGGGGAAGGATTCTCGCCATCTTTTGGGAGGTCCAGATGGCCAAAAAGGGGACGCTCAGCCGTCGCTCATTTCTGACACGTGTCGCCGGTGCCACGGTTGCCACAGGCGCCGGTGCCGTGATCACGGGGGCCAGCGAGGCCCAGAACTATACCGGCCAGACTGATGCCGACACGGGCAGTTATGCCGACCGCGCCGGTTATGGCCGGACGGGCCGCACTGACAGTGATGGCGGTGCCAATGCCGACCGCGCCGGATACGGCCGCGGCGGGGGCTCCACCGGTGTGACCGACAGCGATACCGGCAATTATGCCGACCCGATCGGCAATGGTCGTGGTGGACGCACATCGGGCATCACCGACAGCGATACGGGCAGCTATGCCGACCCCGTCGGCAATGGCCGCGGCAGCCGGACGTCCGGCATCACCGACAGTGACACCGGCGCCTATGCCGATCCGGTCGGCAATGGCCGGGGCCGCTCCAACTATACCGACAGTGACAGCGGCGGTTGCGCCGATCCGGGTGGACGGGGCCGCGGCCCGGTGCGTTCGGGCACGACGGACAGTGACAGCGGCGGCTGCTCCGACCCGGTCGGGCGCGGTCGTCCCGGCTACTGAGCCGGGAGGGCTGAACCATGGCCAAGCGCGGAAAACTTTCCCGCCGCTCCTTCCTGATCCGAGTCGCCGGTGCGGCCCTGACGACCGGCGCCGCCGGCACCGTCGCGGGTTGCGCCACGACCGGCTATACGGACAGCGACCCCTATGATCCCGTCGGCGGCGGCCGCGGTGGCGGTGGCTATACCGACAGCGATCCCTATGACCCGGTCGGCCGGGGCCGCGGATCGCGCGGCGGATCCGGCGTCACCGACAGTGATACGGGCCGTTATGCCGACCCGGTCGGCAATGGCCGCGGCAATGGCTATACCGACCGTGATACGGGGACCTATGCGGACCCGGTCGGCGGCGGCCGTGGCGGCGGTGTGACCGACAGCGATACCGGCACCTATGCGGACCCTGTGGGTCGCGGACGCGGCAGTTCGGGCGTCACCGACAGCGATACCGGCAATTATGCCGATCCGGTCGGGCGCGGTCGCGGCGGCGGCTACCGGTCCGGTGTCACCGACAGCGACAGTGGTCGCTATGCCGACCCGGTCGGAAACGGGCGCGGCGGCAATCGTGGCTCGGGTGTGACCGACAATGATCCCTATGACCCGGTCGGCAATGGCCGCGGCGGGCGCCGGGGATCCTGCACCGACGCGGATACCGGCAGCTATGCCGACCCGGTCGGACGCGGCCGGCACTGCTGACCTCCTGACACACACCGGGCCGGGCCTCGAACCATCGACGCCCGGCCCGTTTTCCATTCCTGACTGTTTGTACTGGCGGGCGCGCGTGTCCGCCCCTTCCCCGGACCCTGTGA
This sequence comes from Maricaulis alexandrii, assembly GCF_005871165.1. Lineage (GTDB taxonomy): Bacteria > Pseudomonadota > Alphaproteobacteria > Caulobacterales > Maricaulaceae > Maricaulis > Maricaulis alexandrii. The sequence goes on from NZ_SWKP01000007.1 coordinate 343,120, forward strand.
CATGACCGAACCGCTCTGGCTGACCGACCCCATGCGCTGCATGATCGATCCGATCGATGCCGACACCTTCTTCCGCGACTATCACGAGAAGAAGTCCCTGATCGTCAAACGCGATGATCCGAAACGCTTCCTGGACCTGTTGAGCATCGAGCGGATCGACGAGATCGTCGCCAATCGCGACCTGCGCGCCGGCCAGCTGGACATGGCCCGCTCGGAACCGCCGGTCTCGCCGGACCAGTACACATTCGAGACCGGCTATATCGATCGCGGCGGCGTGGCCGAGCAATACCGCCAGGGCGCCACGATCATCCTGCCGCAATTGCACATGAATGACGCCGTGCTCGGCGAGTTCTGCCGCAATATGGAAAGCCTGCTCTCCTGTCAGGTACAGACGAATATCTACCTCACCCCGCCCCACAATCAGGGCTTTCGCACCCATTATGATGACCATGATGTCTTCGTGCTGCAGGTCTCCGGCGAGAAATACTGGCGCCTTTACGACACGCCGGTCGAGAACCCCTATCGCGGCGAAGGCTTCCGACCCGAAGATCATCCGGTCGGTGAACCGGTGGAGGAATTCGTCCTGAAGGCCGGCGAATGTGCCTATGTGCCGCGCGGCCTCATGCATGATGCCTCCACCCATGGCGACGAGGCCTCCCTGCACATCACGCTGGGCCTGATCGTGAAGACCTGGGCAGACCTCATGCTGGAGGCCGTCTCGGAAGTCGCGCTGAACCACAGCGCTTTCCGGCGCGCCTTGCCGGTCGGATTCGCGCAACCGGATTTTGATCGCCGCGAGGCCGAGGCCTATTTCAAGGACTTGATGGCTCTCGTCGCCAAGGATGCCCGCATGGATTCGGCGATGGACCTGTTCGTCGACACCTTCATCCGGTCACGCATGCCGGCCACCTCGGGCACTGTCGCGCAGTTCGACCTGCCCCAAAAGCCCGGACAGTCCTTCAAACTGCGCCGCTTTGCGCCCTGGCGCCTGGCCGGGACCGAGAAATCCGTTGTGATCATCACGGCGGGCGGCGAGGTGCATTTCCCGCTGACAGCCGAACCGGCCCTGCACACCCTGCTGGATGGCGGCGTCATCAGCCGCGCGGACCTGGCGGACTTGCCGGATGACGAGGCCCTCGACGTTCTGGGCAAGCTTCACGCCTTCGGCATCATCACCCCCGCCGGTTGTGCCGACAAACGGTTATAATTCAAAACCGCTGTTAACCTTGATGGGTCGGGGCAAGACCCCCTACATCCCCACGTAACGCCAGCCGGACGCATCCGGGTGGACGGGTTTGCTTTTCCCGACGTGAGATTCAATGCTTCTGAGAGCCCTGACATTCGGTTTAGGCCTGCTGGTCGTTTTTGGCCTGTTCTGGGTGATGTGGCCCTCGGCCATCCAGCCCGCCTATTGGGACGAACCCCAGCCGCCGGCGCTGACCGGCGCCCTGGCCCGCAATACGGCGCTCGATGCTGCGCGCCAGTATCGGATTGGCGAACCCGGCACAGCTGTCGGCCTTGTCCTGGCGCCCGATGGCAGTGTCTATTTCGGCACGCATGACGGCCATATCCACCGCTTTCTGCCGGGCCGTCCGGAAAATCCGGTTCAGGAAATCGCCCGCATCACGGACGCCCCGATTTTCGGTCTGGCCTGGGCCGGTGATGGCATGCTGGCAATTGCCAGTCTGAACGGGTTGTATGGACTGGACCTGGTCAATGGCAGTGTCGACCGGTTGAGTACCGGCGTTCCGGCCCACCCCTTCGGCTATGTGAATGACCTCACAGTCGGCCCGGACGGCACGATCTTCTTCACGGACTCCTCCGCACGCTGGCAGATGATGAATGAGGACTCCCGCTATTTCCGGGAAATGCTGGAGAACCGTCCGACAGGCTCCATCTATGCCTGGAACCCGCACATGGAACAGACCATCCTGCTGCGGGACCGCCTCTATTATCCCAACGGGATCACCCTGGCGCCTGACGGTCAGTCCCTGTTGATCGCGGAGACTTTCCGGCACCGGATTGTCCGGTTGCAGCTGACCGGCCCGCGGGCCGGCGACCTGGACGTCCTGGCGGAGAACCTGCCGGGCTATCCCGACAGTCTCACCCTGGACCCGCAGGGCCGGCTGGTCATTTCGATGCTGACGACCCGGGATCCGGCACTGCGCCTGCTGCACCGCCATCCGGCCCTGGCCGAGCTCTACACGAAACTCCCGTCATGGCTCCGCCCCAACCTGGGATCCGCCGACGGTTTTCTGCTGGTGATGAATCCGCGGACCGGTACGGTTCTGGAGACGCTCTATTCCGGCGATAGCCGCTTCTGCCTGCTTTCGGACGCGGAATTCGGGCCGGCGAACTCCGTCTGGCTGGGCTCGGTCAATTGCGGCTATATCGCCCGCCTGCCCGGGTGGAACACCGATCTGGAGACCCACCCGAACAATCCGGAAAACCTGTCACTCCCCAATGGGGTCGACTCGGACTTTCCCGGTTAGGCCTTCACCCGTTCCCGGGCGGCATCCGCCACAGCCTGAGCCGTGATGCCGAAATGCTCGTACAGTTCGGGACCCGGGGCGCTGGCGCCGAAGCCGGTCATGCCGACAAAGCCACCATCCAGGCCGATAATGCCATCCCAGCCATAGCGCAGGGCGGCCTCGACCGCGACGCGCGGTGTACCGGCCGGCAGGACCTGGTCGCGATAGGACGCATCCTGTCGCGCAAAGCGCTCCAGGCTGGGTGCTGACACGACACGTGCCGCGATCCCGTCCTTCGCCAGGATTTCGGCCGCCTCGACGGCCAGGCTGGTTTCGGTGCCCGTACCGATCAGGACGACATCAGGCGCACCCTCCGTGTCGACCAGCGTGTAGGCCCCGCGCTCGGACCGGTTGTCCCGGCCATCATCATCCCGCAAGTGCGGAACCTTCTGGCGGGAGAGGGCCAGAACGGACGGGCCGTCCAGGCGTTTCAGGGCCAACTCCCAGGCCTCAGCCGTTTCCAGAGCATCGGCCGGACGGAAGACGTCCACATTCGGAATGGCGCGCAGGGAGGCCAGCGTCTCCACCGGTTGGTGGGTCGGACCGTCTTCACCGAGGCCGATGGAATCGTGCGTCATCACATAGATGACAGGCTGTTCCATCAGGGCGGACAGGCGGATGGAGGGACGGCAGTAATCGGCGAAGACCAGGAAGGTCGCCACGTGCGGCCGGAATCCGCCATGCAGGGACATGCCATTGGCGCAGGCCGCCATGCCGTGTTCGCGGACGCCGAAATGGATGTACTGGCCCGCATAGTCGCCGGCTTTGACGACACCGACATCCTTGGTCTTGGTCAGGTTGGACCCGGCCAGGTCGGCCGAGCCGCCGGCCAGGGTCGGCCAGTCCGCAATGATCGCGTTCAGCGTTTCACCGGAGGAGGCGCGGGTCGCCAGGGCCGGCTTGTCCTCGGCCACTTTCTGGCGCCAGGCTTCCAGCGCCGTCAGCTCGCCCTGTCCCGGCTCGCCGGACAGCATGGCAACCAGGTCATCGGACTTGTCCGACGCGGCGAGGCGCTCGGTCCAGGCGGCGTGTTCATCGGCCGAGCCGGTGGCGCGCCAGGCTTCCAGGATGTCGGCGGGGATTTCGAAGGGCGGCGAGGTCCAGCCCAGCGCCTTGCGGGCCCCGGCGATTTCCTCATCACCCAGCGGTGCGCCATGGCTGGACGATTTGCCCGCCTTGGTCGGCGCGCCAAAACCGATCGTCGTCTTGCAGGCGATCAGGACCGGCTTGTCGCTGGTCTTGGCGGCTTCGATGGCAGCGTCGATGGCGGCGTAGTCATGACCGTCAATCCGCGACACAGCCCAGCCGGCCGCCTCGAAACGCTTCAGGACATCGGTGGACTCGGCCAGATCGGTCGGGCCGTCGATGGAGATGTCATTATCATCCCACAGCACGCAGAGCCGGTTCAGCTTGAGATGGCCGGCCAGCGATATGGCTTCATGGCTGATACCTTCCTGAAGATCGCCATCGGAGGCGATGACCCAGGTGCGGTGATCGACCAGCTCGTCGCCGAAACGGGCATTGAGCATGCGCTCGGACAGCGCCATGCCGACGGACATGGAAATGCCCTGACCCAGCGGGCCGGTCGTGGCTTCCACGCCCGGCGTGTGGCCGTATTCGGGGTGACCGGCGGTCAGCGAGCCGAGCTGACGGAAGCGCTTGATCTCATCCATCGTCATGTCCTCGAACCCGGTCAGGTGGAGGAGGGAATAGATCAGCATGGAGCCGTGACCGGCCGACAGGATGAAACGGTCGCGATCCGCCCAGCCCGGTGCGGCCGGGTCGAATTTCATATGGCGCGACCACAGCACCGTGGCGACGTCCGCCATGCCCATCGGCATGCCCGGGTGTCCGGAATTGGCGGCCTGGACCGCGTCCATGGACAGGGCCCGGATGGCATTGGCCATTGCGGACAGCTCGGTTCCGTTCGGTGCTTTCATTCGGCGATCTCCTGCGCACTGCCGAGGCCCGGCGCGCAGGGTGGGCGTCAGCCCCCGATCAGTCCCGTGCGCGCCAGCAATTGCTTTGTGGAGGCGTCATACTCGGTTATCTCGCCATCCAAAATCCCCTTGGTCAGAACTTTTCCAAGTTCGACCCCCCATTGGTCGAAGGGATTGATGCCATACATCACCGATTCCACGAAAACCTTGTGTTCTTGCAAGGCGATAAGGGCGCCCAGCGTGGCAGGTGTCAGATCATCAAGAATGAGCGTCGCCGATGGCCGGCCACCCGGCATGGACTTGTGCGCTGCGAGAATCGGTTCGTCGGCCGGATCGACCTGGCGACCATCGAGCAGGGCCGCACCCTGCGCCGCCATGTTCGCGGCCAGGGCCCGCTCGCGCGGGTCGGCACTGGCGAAATGACGGCCGATCCCGATGAAATCGACGGGCACGATATCCTTGCCCTGATGGAGCCACTGGAAGAAGGAGTGCTGGATCTCGGTTCCGCTACCGCCCCAGACCAAGGCACCACCCGGCGTTTGCCCGGGCTGACCGCTCGTGGTCACGGACTTGCCCAGCGATTCCATTTCCAGCTGCTGGAAATAGTCTGCCAGCTTGCCCAGGCGGGCTGAATAAGCCGCAACGCACCGACTGGGATAATTGAGGGCGACCCGGTTCCAGACATCGATGAGACCTTTCAGGATCGGCAGGTTCTGCTCGAGCGGCGCGTCGGCAAAGTGCCGGTCCATGGCCTGCGCCCCGTCACGGAAGGCCGCGAACACCTCCGGCCCCAAGCCGATTTCCAGGGACAGGCCGACGGCCGACCAGACCGAATAGCGTCCGCCGACCCAGTCTGGGAAGTCGAACACGCGCTCCGGGTCGATGCCGAAAGCCTTGGCCTTGTCAGGCGCCGCCGATGCCGCTGCAAAATGATCACCGGCCTTGTCGGCACCGATCTGGCCGGCCAGCCAGTCGCGGGCCGCCTCGCCGGACATCAGGGTTTCCTGGGTGGAGAAGGATTTCGAGGCGATGATGAAGAGGACCGCTTCGGGATCACAGCCAGCGACGGCGTGCTTGAGGTCGGACGGGTCCAGACTGGCGACGAAGCGCAGCTCCGGACCGCTTTCGACATGATCGGCCAGGGCATCAGCAATCAGACGCGGCCCCAGGTCGGATCCCCCAATGCCGATATTGACGACGCGCGTGATCGGCTTGCCCGAGGGCTGGAATGCCCCGCTGCGCACTGCCTCTGCGAAAGCACGGGTCTGGGCCTGGGTGCGATCGACCAGCTCCGCTTCCGGAGAGCCGGGAATATTGGCCCCGTGACGATAGGCCATGTGCAGGGCGGGCCGGTTTTCAGTGCCGTTGACGATGCCGCCGGAGAGGAGAAGGTCGCGCTTTTCCTCGATCCCTGCATCGCGTGCGGCGCCGATCAGGGCGTCCAGTGCGGCGACATCCAGACGCTGTTTGCTGGCATCCAGCTCAATCCCTGCCGCGGACCGGATCAGGCGCTCCGAGCGATCGCCACCCGTGTCGGCCAGCGCCCGCAGGCTTTCGGATTTCAGACGTTCGGCGTGATTGAGGTTTTCAGTCGTCAGCACAGTGTCACCCAGCGCAAATTGGTCGGTCGGAGGACCGTAAAGTTAGCGCTCCCACATGACAACTGGATTGCAGGCCCGGAGGGCCGGACATGTGCAGCGGCCCGCCAAGCGGGCCGCGCCCCGGGTGTTTAGCCCAGGGCCGCCATGTCTTCGTCGGAGATGTCGAAATTCGCGTAGACGTTCTGGACGTCGTCGCAATCTTCCAGCGTCTCCATCATCTTCATCAGCGTACCAACCTTGTCGCCGGTCACTTCGATCAGGTTCTGCGGACGCCAGATCAGCTTGGCGGAAGACGGGTCATCGAACTGTTCGGACAGGGCCGAAGCGACATCCATCAGGTCTTCGCGGGCCGTGTAGATGACATGTTCGCCTTCATTCTCGTCATCGCCCGGCTCAGAGGACACATCCTCGGCGCCGGCCTCGATGGCGGCTTCCATCATCGTGTCTTCATCGGCCTTGGACAGCGGGTAGCGGATCTCGCCGACATTATCGAACATGAAGGCGACCGAACCGGTCTCGCCCATATTGCCACCATTCTTGGCAAAGGCCGTGCGGACTTCAGCGGCCGCGCGGTTCCGGTTGTCCGTGGAGACTTCGACGATCACGCCGATACCGGCCGGACCGAAGCCCTCATAGCGGATATCCTCGAAATCATCGCCCTCGCCGCCGGAAGCCTTGTCGATCGCGCGCTGGATATTGTCCTTGGGCATGGATTGGCCCTTGGCATTCGCGATGGCGAGACGCAGGCGCGGATTGCCGTCAGGGTCGGGCCCACCCATTTTTGCGGCGATGGAGATTTCCTTGGACAGGCGCGAAAACAGTTTCGAGCGCAGCTTGTCCTGGCGCCCCTTGCGGTGCTGGATATTGGCCCATTTGGAGTGTCCGGCCATGGTCGGGATCCCTCTTCCTGCGGATTCAAGGCGCCTTGAATAACCAGAATGCCCGGCCAAGGCCACTGGGCAAGGCAGATCAGACGTCAAATCGGCAGGTTGCGGGCGGCTCAGACCGACACGGCACGCGGGGCGGCGGCATACTCCACCGGCGGCGGGAAATCACGCAGGGTCAGGAAGGCCAGGAGGCGGTCCAGCAAATGGGCGCTGTCCGTCTGGACCACGCGGACATGAGTGAAGTCCTCACGCAGGCTGACCGTGAACAGGCAGGCATCATTGGCCGCGTCTTCAGCGCCTTGATCGCACATTCGCAGGAAATCGATGACGTGTTGATCGAAATCAATCGCGTCCTGGGCTCTCTCGAACCGGATCGTCTGCTTGAACATGCCATCCCCCTTCAATACCGGGACGAAACATCCGCCGCTCCAATGCGCCTCCCCGGCGCGAATTCTCCCTGGCCCGCCCGGATCATTCTGATCCGGAAAACCATCCGGGCACGACCTTGTTTCGAGGATGAGGCCGTTTTGTCCCGGAAAGGGATGAACCCTGTCACGACAGACCGTGGCACTCAGGGCCACTCGTCCGACAGAGCAAGGCTAATGCCAGAATTGAGTCGATCAAGCGGACCCGGATGCGCCGTTAACGGATTCATGACGCACCGCAGCATTTTTGCCACATCTGGTTCGGAAATGAATTCAGTCGGGGATGGTTTCGGACAATTGGCCGCCAATGCGGATCGGTTCAACCCGGACGGCCAGCCCCGTGCTGTCGTCGGTTTCCACGAAAACACCGCTCATTGTCCCCTCACCCGTCGCCGGCTCGAAACGGCCGGAGCGCATGCGGGTGGTGAAACGGCGCAGGGGCTCTTCCTTGTCCATGCCGATGACACTGTCATAGTCGCCGCACATGCCCGCATCGGTCTGGTAGGCCGTGCCGCCCGGCAGGATGCGCGTATCCGAGGTCGGGACATGGGTGTGCGTGCCGACAACGAGACTGGCCCGGCCGTCGCAGAAGACACCCATCGCCATTTTCTCGCTGGTTGCCTCGCCATGAAAATCGAGGATCACCGCGTCGGCGACCAGGCCGAGCGGCGCCGCCGCCAGTTCGCGCTCCACGGCCGCGAAAGGATCGTCGAGCGTCTCCATGAAGAGATTGCCCATGGCATTGATCACCAGGACACGGCGCCCGTCCGGCAGGTCAAAGAGATTGGCGCCCGCCCCCGGGGTCGAGCCCACCGGGTAGTTCGCGGGACGCAAGAGGCGCGGTTCGCGATCGATATAGGTCAGCGCTTCACGCTGGTCCCAAGCATGATTGCCCAAGGTCAGGACATCAGCCCCGACATCGAAGAGCTGGTTGCAGATTTTCGAGGTCACGCCGAAGCCGGCCGCAGCATTCTCGGCATTCACGACGACAAAATCGAGCGAGAGCCGCTCACGCAGGGACGGCAGATGTGTCTCGACCGCGACGCGGCCGGTCTTGCCGACAATGTCTCCGAAAAACGCCAGGCGCATGGGGTATCCACTCCAACTCTCAGGGCGGTGGGTATGACCCATCCGCCCCGCAAAGTCCAAGTCATAGCTGATACTGCAGGCTGATCCCGATCAGGCCGCGTTGCTGTTCGCCCCGGGCGTGTAGTCGAGAATGGGGGCCAAAGCCCGCTCAGCCTCTTCCAGGGTCCAGCCCTTGCGCCCGGCATAATCCTCGACCTGGTCCCGCAGGATCCGACCGACCGCGAAATAGACGCTGTCCGGATGTGACAGGTAGAGACCCGACACGGAGGAGGCCGGCGTCATGGCAAAGGAATTGGTCAGGCTGATCCCCGCCCGTTCCGGCGCGTCGAGCAGGTTGAACAGGGTCCGCTTCTCGGTGTGGTCGGGCTGGGAGGGATAACCCGGGGCCGGACGGATGCCGGCATAGGCTTCCTCGATCAGTTCGCGATTGGAGAAGGCCTCGTCCGGTGCATAACCCCAGTGCTCGCGGCGCACCTTTTCGTGCAACCATTCCGCAGCGGCCTCGGCGAGACGGTCGGACAGCGCCTTGAACAGGATGGAATTGTAGTCGTCCTTGTCGGCCTCGAACCGGGCCAGGATCTCCGGATTGTCACCGGCCGTGACAGCAAAACCGCCGAGCCAGTCCGGCGTGCCTTCCGGTGCCAGGAAATCGAACTGGTTGAGGTGCGGATTGTCATTCGACTTGGCCGCCTGCTGTCGCAGACCGTAGAAGGTTTCCAGAACCTCCTTGCGGCTCTCATCGGTATAGAGCACCGCATCATCGCCGACCCGATTGGCCGGCCAGAAGCCGAACACGGCGCGCGGTTCGAGCCATTTCTCCGCGACGATCCGCTTGAGCATGGCTTGTGCGTCCTCGAACAGGGATTTCGCCGCCTCGCCCCGGTTGGGGTCGTCGAAAATGGCCGGATAGCTGCCCTTCATTTCCCAGGTGAAGAAGAAGGGGGTCCAGTCGATATAGTCGATCAGATCTTCCAACGAGGGCCGCAGGTCCTGAACCCCGAGCTGGTTCGGCTTGGGCGGTGTATGGGCGGACCAGTCGCAATCCCACGCCTTCTGCCGCGCCTGCGCGATCGGCACACGGTTCTTGGACGCCCGGGCGGCGAGACGCCGCTCCCGGATCTTTGCGAGATCGGCCTTCACATCGGCCGCATAACTGTCGCGCTGGTCCGACAGGAGTTTGGAGACCACGCCCACGGCCCGGCTCGCATCCAGCACGTGGACGACCGGCGCCACGGAGATGGACGGATCGATCTTCACAGCCGTATGCGCGGGCGAGGTCGTGGCACCGCCGATCAAAAGCGGGATATCGACCTTCTTGCGCTCCATTTCAGAGGCCACGAACACCATTTCATCGAGCGACGGCGTGATCAGGCCGGACAGGCCGATGATGTCGGCGTTTTCCTTGCGTGCGGTTTCCAGGATCGTCTCGCAGGGCACCATCACGCCCAGATCGATGACCTCATAGCCATTGCACTGGAGCACGACGCCCACGATGTTCTTGCCGATATCGTGGACATCGCCCTTCACCGTCGCCATCACGACCTTGCCAGCCGAGGAATGCTTCTGACCGGCGGCTTCCTTTTCCGCTTCCATGTAGGGAATGAGATGGGCCACGGCCTGTTTCATCACCCGCGCCGATTTGACGACCTGGGGCAGGAACATCTTGCCATCGCCGAACAGGTCACCGACGACATTCATGCCGTCCATCAACGGACCTTCGATGACATGGAGCGGGCGCTCGAAGGACTGGCGCGCCTCTTCGGTGTCCTCGACGATGAATTCATTGATGCCGTGGACCAAGGCATGGCGGATCCGGTCGGCAACCGGCGCGTCGCGCCATTTCAGATCGCGTTCCTTGGTCTTGCCGCCGCCCTGACCGCGATAGCCCTCAGCCGCCTCCAGCAAGCGGTCGGTCGCGTCATCGCGGCGATTGAGGATCACGTCCTCGACCAGGTCCCGCAGCTCCGGCTCGATATCATCATAGATGTCGAGCTGGCCGGCATTGACGATCCCCATATCCATCCCCGCCTTGATGGCGTGATAGAGAAAGACCGAGTGCATGGCCCGGCGCACCGGCTCATTGCCCCGGAAGGAGAAGGAGATGTTCGACAGCCCGCCGGAGACATGACAGCCCGGCAGGTTCTCGCGAATGCGGCGCGTCGCCTCGATGAAGTCGACGGCGTAATTATTGTGCTCCTCGATCCCGGTCGCCACGGCGAAAATGTTCGGGTCGAAAATGATGTCTTCCGGCGGAAAGCCGATTTCCTCGACGAGGATCTTGTAGGCCCGCTCGCAGATCTCGTACTTGCGGTCGGCCGTATCCGCCTGACCGGTTTCGTCGAAGGCCATGACAATCACCGCCGCCCCGTAGGACAGGCAGGCCCGGGCCTGGTGGCGGAAGATGTCCTCGCCCTCTTTCAGGCTGATCGAGTTGACGATGGCCTTGCCCTGGACATTCTGCAGACCGGCCTCGATCACCTCCCATTTGGAGCTGTCGACCATGACCGGAACGCGGGCCACATCGGGCTCGCCGGCGATCATGCGCAGGAAGGTGGTCATGGCCTCGACACTGTCGAGCAGGCCCTCATCCATGTTCACATCGATGATCTGGGCGCCGTTCTCGACCTGTTGCCGGGCGACGGACACGGCCTCGGCGTAGTCACCCTCGGTGATGAGTTTGCGGAAGCGGGCCGAGCCCGTGACATTCGTCCGCTCGCCGACATTGACGAAGCTGGGTACGGATAGGGTCATGGAGTGCGGTTCTCAGGCTGAGAGCTCAAAGGGTTCCAGGCCGGACAGGCGCATGGCCCGCTCCCGCTTGGCGGGGCGGCGCGGCTGCACGTCTTTCACGGCCTTCGCGATGGCGCGGATATGGTCCGGTGTTGTGCCGCAGCAACCGCCGAGCACATTCACCAGGCCGTGTTCGGCCCATTCGGACACGAAGCTGGCGGTCTGGTCCGGTTGTTCGTCATATTCGCCCATATCATTGGGCAGGCCGGCATTGGGATAGGCGATGATGCGGGTATCGGCGAGACGGGCAATCTCGGCGATGTAGGGCCGCATTTCTTCCGCTCCCAGCGCACAGTTGAGGCCAACGGCCCAGGGCCGGGCATGACGCACGGAGTACCAGAAGGCCTCGGCCGTCTGGCCGGACAGGGTGCGGCCGGAGCGGTCGGTGATCGTGCCGGAAATCATGATCGGCAGATCCGTGCCGGTCGCAGCGCGCAAATCCATCAGCGCCTTGATGGCCGCCTTGGCATTGAGCGTGTCGAACACGGTCTCGATCAGGAAGAAATCGACGAACTCCGCCATTGCCTCGGCCTGGTCGTAATAGGCCTGGCGGACAGTGTCGAAATCGATGTCCCGAAAGCCCGGATCATTGACGTCGGGGGAAATGGACAGGGTCTTGTTGGTCGGCCCGATCGCGCCGGCCACGCCGCGCGGCGAGCCGGTCTCCGCCTCGACTTCGTCCGCGGCTTGACGCGCCAGGCGCGCGCCTTCGCGCGCAATCTCATTGGCCAGGTCCTGCATGTCATAATCGGCCTGGGCAATCGTGGTCGCGGAAAATGTATTGGTCTCGACGATATCCGAACCGGCCTCAAAATAGGCCTTGTGGATCGCCTTCACGGCGTCCGGAGTGGTCAGGTTGAGGATGTCATTATTGCCCTTGATGGCGCTCGGCCAATCGGCAAACCGCTCGCCGCGATACCCGTCCTCATCCAGCTTGAGGTCCTGGATCTGCGTGCCCATGGCCCCGTCCAGGATCAGCACCCGATCCCGCGCCAAGGCTTCCAGCGCTGCGATACGTTCCGTGCGTGTCATGGCTATGCCGCCTTGGCTGCTTTGGGTTTGGCGCCGAGCAAATGGCAGGTCGACAGCGCCAGGCCAGCCCGGTTCAGCGTGTAGAAATGGAAGTCGCGCACGCCCTCATCGGACAGTTTCTGGCACAGCTCGGCGGCCACATTGGCAGTGACGAGTTCACGCGTCTCGGCATCCTCGTCCAGACCGGCATAAAGCTCGTGCAGCCAATCCGGCAGGCTTGCGCCGCACAGTCCGGCGATCCGTTTCAGACCGTTGAAATTGGGCTGCAACATGATGCCCGGAACGATCGGCATGGTGACGCCGCCTGCCCGCGCGCGCTCCAGGAAGGTCAGATAGACCTCCGGCTCGAAGAAGAATTGCGTGATGGCGCGGTCGGCCCCGGCATCCTGCTTGGCTTTCAGGAAAGCAATCTCGGCCTCCCAGCCGCGGCTTTCCGGATGAAGCTCCGGATAGCAAGACACAGAAACCTCGAAACACTTGCCCAGGTCGGTACGGTGGGCCCGCAGGCCTTCCACCAGCTCGATGGAATCCCGGAACCCGCCCGGATGCGGCTCGAACTTCGCGCCCATGCCTTCCGGCGGATCCCCGCGCAGGGCGACGATGTGCTTCACACCGGCCTGCCAGTAATCCTCTGCCACGGCGAGCACTTCTTCCTTGGTCGCCGAGACACAGGTCAGATGGCCGGCCGGACGCAAACCGGTTTCCTGGGCGATACGGCGCACGGTCCCGTGGGTGCGCTCCCGTGTGGATCCGCCAGCCCCGTAGGTCACGGACACGAAGGACGGTTCCATCGGCTCAAGACGCTGCACCGTTTCCCACAGCCGCTCCTCCATCTTCTCGGTTTTCGGCGGGAAGAATTCAAAGGACACGGACAGTCCGCTGTCTCGCTCAAAGGTCTTTTCAATGGCAGTCATGGCGCAATCCGGCAGCTCGTCTACACGGGGTTCATCATCAAACCCGGATACACATTAAGACATAAAGATATCTTTATGTCATGGGATTTCTGTGTGGCGTCAACGTTTTTTGACGGTTGAACTCCGCGCAGCGATCAAGACGCTTGCATCCGGGCCGCGTATCTGTTCTACCCGGGAAATGATATAAAGCGATCTTTATATGAGGTAACGCCTGTGAGCAGACCATCTTATATCTTTACGTCGGAAAGCGTTTCCGAGGGCCATCCGGACAAGGTGTGCGACCGTGTCTCGGACACGATTGTCGACCTCTTCCTGTCCAAGGACCCGGAAGCGCGCGTTGCGTGTGAGACCCTGACCACCACGAACCAGATCGTGCTGGCCGGCGAAGTCCGCTGCGCTGCCGAAATCAATGATGACGAGATCGAACAGGCGGCCCGCGAAGCGGTCCGTGACATCGGATACGAGCAGGACGGCTTCCACTGGCAGAAGTCCAACTTCCAGAACTTCCTGCACGAACAATCCGTCCACATCGCTCAGGGCGTTGACGCCTCAGGCGACAAGGATGAAGGCGCAGGCGATCAGGGCATCATGTTCGGCTATGCCTCGGACGAGACCCCGGCCCTGATGCCGGCTCCGATCCAGTACTCGCATGAAATCCTCAAGCGCATGGCCGCGCTCCGCAAATCCGGCGAACGCCCGGAATTCGAGCCGGATGCCAAATCACAGGTGACCCTGCGCTATGAGAACGGTGTTCCGGCCGGCGTGACCTCCGTGGTCGTGTCGACCCAACACCGTGAAGGCCTGACCCAGGCGGACATCCGCGAACTGGTCCGCCCGGTCGTGAAAGACGTCCTGCCGGACGGCTGGTTCCCGCCGGAAGACGAGTTCTACGTGAACCCCACCGGCACCTTCGTGATCGGTGGTCCGGACGGCGATGCCGGCCTGACCGGCCGCAAGATCATTGTCGACACCTATGGCGGCGCAGCGCCCCACGGTGGCGGCGCCTTCTCCGGCAAGGACCCGACGAAGGTCGACCGCTCTGCTGCCTATGCCTGCCGGTACCTGGCCAAGAACGTGGTCGCGGCCGGCCTGGCCAAGCGCTGCACCATCCAGGTCTCCTACGCGATCGGCATCTCCAAACCGCTCTCGCTGTACGTGGACTGCCACGGCACGGGCCAGATGGATGAAGCCAAGCTGGAGAACGCCCTGCGCGAGATGGTCGACCTGACCCCGCGCGGCATCCGGACCCGGCTTCAGCTGAACCGTCCGATCTATGCCCGCACGGCCGCCTACGGCCATTTCGGGCGCACGCCGGACAGCGATGGCGGCTTCTCCTGGGAGAAGACCGACCTCGCCGACGAGCTTCGCAAGCTCGCCTGATCCAGAGTTTTCCGGGGCCGGTCTGACCGGCCCCGTTCTTACCAGACCCCTAGACGAACAGAGGACCTGAAGGTCATGACGCAATTTGCTGCGGACAAGCCGTACATCGTGAAAGACATCTCGCTGGCCAAATGGGGCCGGACCGAGCTGGATATGGCCGAGATTGAAATGCCGGGCCTGATGTCCTTGCGCGAAGAGTTCAAGGACAGCCAGCCGCTCAAGGGTGCCCGCATCGCCGGCTCCCTGCACATGACCGTGCAGACCGCCGTGCTGATCGAGACCCTGACGGCGCTGGGCGCCGAAGTGCGCTGGGCCTCGTGCAACATCTTCTCCACCCAGGACCATGCCGCGGCCGCGATCGCCGAAACCGGCGTGCCGGTCTTCGCGACCAAGGGCGAGACGCTCGAGGAATACTGGGATTATGCCGACGCCATCTTCCATTGGCCCGACGGCGAAACCGCCAACATGATCCTGGATGATGGTGGCGATGCCACGCTTTACCTGATCCTGGGCGAGAAGGCCGAAGCCGACCCCTCCCTGCTGGATCACCCGAAATCGGAAGAGGAAACCGCCCTCTTCGCCCAGATCCGCAAGCGCTTCGAAGCAACCCCGGGCTGGTTCACCAAGGCCAAGAACGCCATCCAGGGCGTGTCCGAGGAGACCACGACCGGCGTGATGCGCCTGTACCAGATGTCCAAGCGCGGCGAGCTGCCCTTCCCGGCCATCAATGTGAATGACAGCGTCACCAAGTCGAAGTTCGACAACCGTTATGGCTGCCGCGAAAGCCTGGTGGACGCCATCCGCCGCGGCACGGACGTGATGATGGCCGGCAAGAAGGCCGTCGTCTGCGGCTATGGCGATGTCGGCAAGGGCTCTGCAGAGTCCCTCGCCGGGGCCGGTGCCCGCGTCTACGTGACCGAGATCGACCCGATCTGCGCCCTGCAAGCCTGCATGGACGGTTTTGAAGTCGTGCGCCTGGACGACGTGATCGACGACATGGACATCTTCGTCACCGCGACGGGCAATAAGGACATCATCACGGTCGACCATATGCGCGCCATGAAAGACATGGCGATCGTCTGCAATATCGGTCACTTCGACAACGAAATTCAGGTCGAGAGCCTGAAGAACTTCAACTGGACGAATGTGAAGCCGCAGGTCGACCTGGTCGAATTCCCGGACGGCAACCGCATCATCCTTCTGTCCGAAGGCCGCCTTGTGAATCTGGGCAATGCGACCGGTCACCCGTCCTTCGTGATGTCGTCGTCCTTCACCAACCAGACGCTGGCCCAGATCGAGCTCTGGACGAAGGGTGATCAGTACAAGAATGACGTCTACATCCTGCCCAAGCACCTGGATGAGAAGGTCGCCCGTTTGCACCTGGACAAGCTCGGCGCCAAGCTGACCGAACTGTCCACGGATCAGGCCGACTATATCGGCGTGCCGCAGGCTGGTCCGTTCAAGGCCGAGCACTACCGCTACTAGGCGGATAACCGAGTCCGAAATGACGAAGGGCGCCGCGATTGCGGCGCCCTTTTTCATGTCCGGCTCAAACGGTCAGCGCGCCGGAACCGCGTTGATCCAGTCCAGTGCGGCGCCAATATCCGTGAAAGCAATGACCCGGCGCCCTGACGAGTGCGCCACCGTGGTAACAATCATCGAGACAATGCCCTGATCCTCTTCCCGGGACACAAAGGCCAGCCGTGCGCCCGGCAGGAGATCGCCGACCAGCGCCTCGACATTGACGATGATATCAACCGGTTCCGCCTCGATCTGCGCCGCCCGGATATCGATGATGGCGCCCTTGGCATTATTGGCGTTGGCCACCGATTTGAGATCCACGCGCGAGGCGGCAATCTCGGCGGTGTCAACGGGCCCTTCATGGGTCAGCACAGAGGCCCCGTGACCGTTTTCATGATGAACTTTGTAGACCATGCTCACCCGCAGCCCGCTTCATTCGGGTTTTGAACTGATACCAAGAAATTCGACATCCGTCAGCACGGCGTCAAGAGGCTGGTCGTGCGGATCGGCAGGAAGCATCTCCAGGACCTGTTCGGCATAGGCCAAACCGACCGCCAGAACAGGGCGCGCCCGCCGCTGTGCCTCCAGCGTGCGATCATAATACCCCTTGCCGAAACCCAGCCGTGTCCCGGCCGGGTCGGCGCCGACCAGCGGAACGAGAATGATGTCGGGGTCGAGAATCTGCGCTTCGCGTCTCGGTTCGAGAACGCCGAAGGCCCGGCGTTCCAGGGCATCGCCGGGCGCGTAGGCGTGAAAGCGCAAGGCGCCCACCCCTTCGGGCATGACGGGCAGGGCCAGCTGCGCACCGGCCTCCGACAGCATCGCCATGAGCGGCCCCGGATCCATTTCACCCGGCAGGGGCGCATACCCCGCAACGGTCTTGCCCGCCACCATCAGATCGACGGGCCAGTGGTGCAGCAATGCACGCGGCGCATCCGGGCGGGCCCGGGCAGCCTCCTGCCGGGCAGCAATGAGGCGCCGGCGCAGATCGGATTTTCGATCAGGAGAAGGCAAGGTGTGGCGGCTCCACTTGCGCCGTCAGCGCGTGTGAATCCCCACAGACCCGACTAATCAGGTGGGCACCGCTTATCAGGGACCACGGTCCCAAACAGAGGCAGTTCCCTCGTGGAGAGTTACGGTCAGCGGGATTTACGCCCCAGTCGCACGCAGCAGATGACCGCCACATCCCTATGTGGCGCTTATCTGCGCCGTTCTCAAGCGCGCGCTTCTGCAAGATCTGCGTTCGAGGCATCGCCCGGTGTCGGTTCGCCCCCTTCTTCCAGACTGTCAGCCAAGCCTTCCAACCGTTCCGCAATGCGCAGGATATGGCGGGCAAGCCGGTCCCGGTCCGCCGCCTGCGTGCTGGCGCTGCCACTGCGCTCACGCCGCAAATGCTCGACATGGGATTCCAGCGCATCGACACGGCGCTCGGCATCCTTCTGCTCGTCCACCAGCATCAAGGCCGCCATCAGAAGAAGGCGCAGATCTCCGATCTGACCTACCTGGTCGGCAATGGTGCCAACCCGACGATCGAGGATCTGGGCGAGTTCCTTGAGATAGGCTTCCTGCCCGTCTTCACAGCCGATGGTGAATTCGCGCCCGTTCAGTGTGACGGAGACTTTGGACATTACTCCGCCTCCTCTTGCATCATCACGCGCAATTCACGGATCGCTCGGTCCAGTGCGTCGGACGCCTCTTGGGCGGCTTCGTGAAGAGCGGTCTCCCGCCCCTGTGCCTCATCCAGCGCCGCAGCCAGGCGCGACCGGTCATCATCGGCATCACGAGATTGAGCGGCTTCCAGTTCGGCACGTTCGGCGCGGGCACGCAATTGCCCTGCGACCCCTTCGACACGCGACATCGCTCCGTCGAGACGGGATATGGCCGCTTGAAGCGGATCCTCACTGACATCAGAGCGCACGTTCATACGCATAGAATCCACTGCGTTGCCCCAAAGTTCAAGCAATCTCTCAACTTCATCCACGGAGTGCCTGACTCCATGGCCATTGAGAGCGCAGAAAGGCGGCGAGATTGAGTCCGATCCGGCATTCCGTGCTGCATCCCGCCCGCCTCGATTGACCTGAAGCCCGGCACGGTCCAAACAGCTTTGGCATCCAACAGCCAGACACTGACCGGTTCCGACATGTTCAGCCTGCCCGACTGGGCCTTCTACCCCATAGCTGCCGCTGCCTGCGCTGCCATGATCGGCGGCGCGCTGAGCTTTGGTGAGTCAACGCACAGAGCCCCTGAACAGATCCGCGCCGAGGGCCTGACCTATGAAGGTGACCTTCTTTACGGACTGACGACCGCAAATGGTCTGACGGCGGAATTCCTGTCAGAGGGCGAAACCCAATTCATGCGCATCCGCGCCGAACGCGGCCCACTGGACGGCATGCACTCTGCCGGTGCCTTTTTCGCCCTGTCACCATCTGAACTCTCTGCCCTGCAGGGCCATCGGGTCCGCATCACGATCCGCGCCCGGCAATCCAGCATCCAGCCCGCGGAAGGGCTGCGTGTCAGCTTCTTCGTGCCCGGTGTCGGCCAGGACTCCTGGCAACGCATGCCGCTTTCCGACACGTATCAGGACATTGTCTTCGATGCGGTGCCGGTCAGCTGCGAATGGACCTTCGGCTTTGTCGGGCTGTGGCCGGACTGGGCTTTCGAGGCCGACACGGTGGAGATTGAACGCGTCGACCTGACTGCGCTGGAACCGCTGGACTGCTAGTCCCGGCGAGGCCAGGGCCGGATATCGGATTGCCGGGTCAGCAGGGCGAACGGATTCCACGTCATGGCCGATGCAATGGCCGACGGCGGCACCTTGGCCCTGGCCTGAAGCTCCCGCCGCGACCGGGCCAGCTCGGGCCAGGCTTTCAAAGCATCCCCGATGGCCTTCCCGAACAGGCCGAACTGACCGAACCGGGCGGCAGACAACCACAGCAGGAGCGTGATCCCGGCATGGGCTGGCGCCAGCAGCCAGAACAGCCAACCCGGCGTATCGCGCAGGAAGACCCAGAGGCGGTTCCGGGCCCCGTAATAGGTCGCGAAGGCCGAGCGGCGGCCCGATGACCCGTATCCCATATGATCGATCGCCGCATCGCGAAGCTGGATCGTCCGGTGCCCGAGAAGCCGCGCACGATAGGCCAGGTCGACGTCCTCATTGTAGCAGAAGAAGCGCTCGTCGAAGCCGTCCAGCTCGGCAAACACGTCCGCCCGGATCATGGCGGCGGCCCCGCAGGGACCAAACACCTCGCCTTCCGGCGGGAGTTCCGAGACCGGCCGATGATAAGCCGAGCGATAGGCCAGCCCGACGGCATGGTAGACATCACCGGCCCCGTCCAGCAGGTCAGGATTCTCTGCGGCATACTGCGTCGAACCGAACAGGGCGATGTCAGGGTAGCGCTGGGTGGCCGCCTGGAGCTGTTCGATCCAGTCCGGCCGGGCGAAGGCATCGGGGTTCAAGAGGGCGAGCCAGCGGCCAGACGCCTGGGCGGCCAAATGATTGCTGCCGCCGGCAAATCCCAGGTTTTCCGCGCTATCCACGAAGCGGACCCAGTCCGGCAGGTTTGCCGCATCAAGCCGCCGGTCTGCCGATGAGCCGTTCTCCAGCACCCAGACTTCACGCGGCTTCACGGTCTGCGCCTCCAGGGACGCCAGACAAGCCGGGATCGTGTCGCGACTGTTGTGCGCCACGATAAGCACGGAAATGTCAGCCGTCCCGGTCACACCGTCCTCCGTAAAGATTGGCATTGATTACGACCTAGCGTATCCAGTCGCGTTTGTGCAGTCGCACACACTGCGGGGACCAATTAAACACAGACGCGACGGGCTTGGCCCCACGACTGTGTCGAGCGGGTGGACGGGGATTTGATGCAATCCGTGCTGGATGCAGGCCTTGTATTGGGGCTGGGCGGGCTTCTGGTGTCCGGCCGCTTGTCGACGGCACGCTGCTTTGCTCTGTTCATCGTCGCCGTTCTGGCAACGGGCCGGATCAGCTTCGACGATGCCATTGACCGCCTGGTCACACCTGCCATCATCGCGGTGACGAGCCTGGTCGTGATCGCCGGCGCCCTGACCCGCCTGCCCGGTCTGCCGCAACTTTTCTTCGGCCGCCGCCAGCGCAGCCTGCGCACCACGCTCGCCCGCTTTCTCGGTCTGACGGCGGCGACTTCGGCCGTGACGCCGAACACCGCCGTCGTCGCAGCCCTGCTCGGGCCGGCGGCCCGGCGGCCGAACATGGATCCGCGCAGTCTTTTGCTGCCGCTCTCCTACATGGCGCTGGCCGGCGGCATGCTGACCCCCTTCGGCACATCGGCCAGCCTGATGGTAACCGGCGAGGCGGCCCGGCATGAGGTGACGCTGGGCGTGCTGGACTTTGCCCTGCCCGGCCTGGCCGTCGTCCTCGCGGTCTTTGCCACCCTCGTGCTGGCCGCGCCGATCCTGCTGAAACCCCGCCAGGACTCCTCGGAAGCCTCGGCAGACATATTCCATGTCGAAGCCCGGCTGGCCCCGGATTCCCCGCTGATCGGCAAGGCCGTCAGCACCAACCGCTTGCGACATCTGCACAGCTTCTTCCTCGCCGAAGTCGTCCGCGGCGACCGCCTGATCGCGCCGGTCTATCCCGGCCTCGTCCTGATGGCGGATGACCGGCTGATCTTCGTCGGCGATGTCAGCCATATCGACGAGCTGAATTCCATTCCCGGCCTGACCATCAACCCGGAAGCCCGCAAGGGGCCGCCGGGCGAACTCTTCCATGCCGTCATCAGCGCCCAGAGCCTGTTGCGCGGAAAAACCCTGCGCGAGGCGGCTTTCCGGGCGCGCTTCAATGCATCCGTGATGGCAGTCCGCCGCGCCGAGGGCCGCCTGTCCGGCAAGCTGGGCGATATCCGGCTGCGAACCGGTGATGTGCTGATCCTGGCGGCCGGACCCGATTTTGGCAGCCGGGACAATGTCCGGCCCAATCTGCATATCCTCGATACGGAAAGCCCGGGTGCCCAGACCATGCGCCCCCGCGACGCCTGGGCACTGGGCCTGTCCTTCCTGGCCTTCCTGGGCGTCGCCCTGGCCCAGCTCATCCCCTTCCATATCGCCGCGATGGGATTGGCCACCGTCACGGTCGGCCTCAACTGGGCCTCGCCACGCGAAGTCCGGCGGACCTTTCCCTTCGACCTGATCATCGCCCTGTGGGGTGCCGTTCTGTTGAGCGTGCTCCTGGAACGGTCCGGCGCAGCCGGTGTTGCCGGTACCTTCATTGGCGAGATCACGACCGGGCTGCCACCGGTCTTCGCCCTGGCCGCCATCTTCCTGTTCGCCTGGGGAATGACGGAATTGTTCTCCAATGCCAGCGCCGCTCTGACCGCCCTGCCGATCGGACTGGCCACGGCCGACCTGCTTGGCCTGGCGCCGGAGGCCTTCGCCCTGGCCTGCGCATTCGGCGCCAGTGCGAGCTTTCTGATGCCCTTTGGCTATCAAACCCACCTGATGGTGCTCACACCGGGGCAATATCGCCTTTCTGACTTTCTTCTGCTCGGCGGGACTGTCTTTATCGCCTACGCCGTGGCCTCATTGACCGCCCTGTCCCTGATTTACCTCTAGACGAAGAGTACATGCCCATGTCCGCACTCGACGACAAGAACGCCGTCGCCTTCGAATTCGCCCGGATCTGCAGCCTGGCCAGCGTCAAGATCATGGAGATCTACGAAACCGATTTCGAAACCCGCGGAAAGGACGACCGGTCACCGGTCACCGATGCCGACGAGCTGGCCGAGGAAATCATCCTTGCCGCGCTGGAAACCGCCTTTCCCGGCACGCCGGTCCTGGCCGAAGAGAGCTTCGCCGCCGGCTTTCGGCCCAAGACGGATGGCGCGTTCATCCTGGTCGACCCGGTCGACGGCACCAAGGAATTCATCAACAAGAATGGCGAGTTCACGGTGAATATCGCCCTGGTGGAGAACCGCGAACCGACAGCCGGCTGCGTCTATGCCCCGGCCCGCGAGCGCATTTTCATCGGCGGCACGAAAGCCTGGGCCGGTCCGCTGAAGGCCGGCGAAACCGTGACCTCCGGCGCCCTCACCCCGATCACGACGCGTGCGCGGCCGGACGGCGGCATGACGGCTGTGATGAGCCGTTCGCATGCCGACGAGACAACCCTGTCCTTCGCGGAAGCGCAGGGTGTCACCGAAAAGGTCTCGGCCGGCTCTTCCCTCAAATTCTGCCTGGTGGCGGAAGGCAGTGCCGACGTCTATCCGCGCTTCGGCCCGACCAAGGAATGGGATACCGGTGCCGGTCACGCCGTGCTGAACGCAGCCGGGGGCTGTGTGCTGACCCCGGAAGGCGAGCCCTTTCTCTACGCCAAGGAAGACACCGAATACCTCAATGGTGCCTTCGTCGCCTGGGGCAAGACGGGCTAGTTCAGTCTGGCTGTGAAGACGCGCTGCGGCCAAAGCGCGGCGCGATTTCCAGCGCGGTCACGGTGACGGGCCGGTTGGAGCGCACCGGATCCCAGCGCAGATTTTCGCCCGCCACCGATGCAGGCAGGACGAATGCGATTTCATTCGCACCTTCCTCAAGCGGGATGTGAAGCGAGCGTCCATTCACATAACGCGCGTCCGAAAGCAGCGCGCCCGGCACGAAGACCCAGGATTGCTCGTCCCGGGTCGCCGTCACGCTGGCCCGCACACAAACCGGCGCATCCCCCCACTCCGCCGGCGGCGTGAAATGGATACGGGCATTGGACCCCCGGGTCTGCATGCCGCCGGCTGGGAGATTCTCCATCCGACGGAAGTCGGCTTCGGCAGCGGTTCCGCCGGGCATGAGATCAAGCGCCTCGTCCCAGGCACATCTGCGCGCCGCAAGCGCACTGCGTTCGAGAAGCCAGGCATGAATGGCCGCCTCTCCGCCGACCTCGGCCCAGCGTCCGAACTGATCGTGCAGGTGACGCTCAACCCGTTCTACGATCAACAGGTCAGCCTCGGCCAGGGCTTCGGACAAATCCGGCATTTCAGGCAACCCCTGATGCACGAGAACGGGGGCCGCCATGCGCGCCTCCAGGATGTCCCGTATGGAACCGTAAAAGGAGTCATGAGAGACGACGATGCTCGCGAACCGCGCACGCTCCTCCGTCTCGTCCCAGTTGACCGGTGAGACAACAGGATACTCCGCCGCCTCCGTAACAGGCAGAGCCAGAATGCGTCGGGCAATATCCGGCCGCTGGCGCACCGTTTCGAATTGAGGATGTTCCAGGGGTAGTCCCGACGGATAGACGGGATGACCGGCGAGCTGGTTGAAGGCCTCCAGGGCAGCCCACGGCCGCCAATGCGTGT
The DNA here is from genome assembly GCF_005871165.1 of Maricaulis alexandrii. Lineage (GTDB taxonomy): Bacteria > Pseudomonadota > Alphaproteobacteria > Caulobacterales > Maricaulaceae > Maricaulis > Maricaulis alexandrii. The sequence continues at coordinate 366,546 of NZ_SWKP01000007.1, forward strand.
CATACCGGTAAAAGCGTCGCTCGGGACTGTCGAGATTCTGCAGAAGAGCCGTGTGGTCGACCAATCGACCGGTCTGGTCTTCGCGGGTCATGCGGCGGAGATCAGCTTCAACCTGATCATAGCAAGCGTCCATTTCCCGCGCTGCACGGCCGCCGACCCGGTCCCGTTCCACGCTGGCCTTGTTCGGGGCGATGGCGAAAAGCACCGGAAGGTCGCCAGCGGCGGCGAACTCGCTCTGGAAACGAAGCGCTTCCAGACCGTCCCTGACCTGGTCCACGGCCTCACAATTCCAGGCTTCAAATTGCGGCCGATAGAATAGCCAGCCATCCAGTCCGGACACCGCATTGTCCTGATCGGCCTGACCAAACAGGAAGAAGTCAAAGCCGGAGCGAAGTCCCAAGGCTGTCCGGCGCAACCAGCTGCGGTCCAAGACGGCATCGGTCAGTTGCGCACGGGCCTCCGCCCCGGGACCGATCACGTCTGCCACCTCCGGGAATTCCGCCTGGCGGCGCCCACCAAAGGATTCGACAGGCCCCGTCACCGCCCACGCCAAGGCTGGCCCCAGCAGGCACAGGGAAAAAACAGCAAGGCGGGCTCTGCGAAGAAGGCGGGAAGCGCTCATCATCAAGTCCTCAAAACTGGAAATAGAGGAAAGGACTGAAATCAGTCGCGAGAACGAGGACCGTCACCACCGAGACGGCGACGAGAAGGTAGGACAGCCGCCACGCCTCAACACCTGTACGCCCCGTCTGTGCCGCCCAAACACCCCCTGAAACGTCCTTCGGCATGACGAAAACCAGCCCTCCCAAGGTCAGGGCGATAAGGTTGAGCGGTGTCGCCAGCGCGTGAAGGGCTTCCGGAAGATGCCAGGCCGCCGGGTCGGTCAGGGACACCATGGCCAGCAGAACATGTCCGGCATCGGCGACACTGTCGGCCCGGAACAAGACCCAGCTGATGATGACAACCGGCAGGAGATAGACAAAACGCAGCCAGATGGCGTGAACGTCACCGGCCCGCGCTCCCACAGCCAAACGTTCGATGATCAGAAAGGCGCCGTGGAACAGGCCCCAGAGAATAAAGGTCCAAGCGGCACCGTGCCAGGCACCGGTCAGCAGGAAGACAATGGCGAGATTGCGATAAGTGCGGATTGTGCCCGCCCGGTTCCCGCCCAGAGGAATATAGAGATAGTCGCGGAACCAACCGGACAAGGAGATATGCCAGCGACGCCAGAATTCTGTGAGAGTGGCGCTGGAATAGGGACGGCAGAAGTTCTCACGAATGCGGATGCCGCACATGCGACCGATACCGATCGCCATGTCCGAATAGCCGGAGAAATCAAAATAAATCTGGATGGTAAAAGCCAGCGCACCGAGCCAGGCTGCGGCGAAGCTAATTTCGGCAGGTGCATTGAAGCACGCGTCGGCAAACCGCCCGGCTGTATCGGCGATCAGGACTTTCTTGAGCAGACCGTGAACGAAGCGGCTAGCGCCGCCAGCCAGATTGTCCAGACTGATTTGCGGCGCCCGGAAGTCATCACGAACATCGCGATACCGAACGATCGGCCCCGCAATGAGCTGGGGGAAGAAGGACAGGTAAGCGCCGAAGCGGATGAGGCTGGGTTCAGCCTCCACATCCCCACGACGGATGTCGATCAGGTAGGAAATGCCCTGGAAGGTGAAGAAGGAAATCCCGATCGGAAGGATGATCGTTGCAAACAGGCCCGACGCGTCCCAGCCGAGCAAAGCATCGATATTGCCTGCTATGAACCAAGCATATTTGAAATAGGCCAGAACAGCGAGATTGGCGCAGACACCCGCCCTGAGACTCCAGTCCCGCCATCGCCCCTCCGGCATGTCTTGCAGCTGACGTCCGAGCAGCCAATTGCCGAAGATGGACGCGGCCAGCAAGACGGTCAGGGCACCGGATGTCCAGTAGTAGAAGACCAGGCTGAGCGCCAGGATCGACAGGCTGTGCGCCTTGCCGGAGAGCAGAAGGATCAGGGCCAGACTGATCGGCAAGAAGGCGAACAGAAAAGCCGGGTCAGAAAAGACCATGGACGAGACTCCCCCAGACGACGCCCTTAGACCACGTCCAACTGGCAGAAGCCATGGCCTTCCTGGTTCAATGGTCTAGCCCAGTCGACCCAGCTCCTTGAGCTTGGCGATGACTTGGTCGGCGGCCTCTTCGGCAGAGATCGACGTGGTGTCGACGCGGATTTCCGGGGCTTCCGGCTCTTCATACGGACTGTCGAAACCGGTGAAGTTCTTGATCTCGCCAGCCTTGGCCTTCTTGTAGAGGCCTTTCGGATCGCGCTCCATGCAGACTTCGAGCGGCGTATCGACAAAGACCTCGATGAACTCGCCCTCTTCAACCAGTTCGCGGACCATGCGGCGCTCGGAGCGGAAAGGCGAGATGAAGGAACAGGTCACCAGCAGACCGGCCTCCACGAAGAGCTTCCCGACCTCGCCGATGCGACGGATGTTCTCCACCCGGTCCTCATCCGTGAAGCCGAGATCGCGATTGAGACCGTGGCGGACATTGTCGCCATCCAGCGAATAAGTGTGGTGACCGGCCGTGGCGAGCTTGCGCTCGACAATATTGGCGACGGTCGACTTGCCCGCACCGGACAGGCCGGTGAACCAGAGAATGGCCGGCTTTTGGGCCTTCAGCTGGGCCCGGTCGGCCTTGGTCACATCCATCGCATGATGGTGGATGTTGGAGGCGCGGCGCAGGCCGAAGCTGATCATCCCGGCACCGACCGTCTGGTTGGTGAAACGGTCGATCAGGATGAAGGCACCCATGTCCCGGATCGTGTGATAGGGGTCGAAGGCGATGGGACGGGCCGTCGACACATTGCACATGCCGATCCCGTTCATCTCCAGCTTGCGGCTGGGCTTCTTCTCATAGGTGTTGATGTCGACCTTGTGTTTCAGGGCCGAAATCGTCGCCGGGGTCGAGGCCGTACCGATCTTGAGCAGATAGGAGCGCCCCGGCAGGAGGTCGTCCTCCGCCATCCACAGGATCTCGGCGGCAAACTGGTCGGACACTTCCGGGCGTTCCTCGGCCGCGGCCAGGACATCACCGCGGGAAATGTCGATCTCGTGGTTCAGCACCAGGGTGACCGCGTCACCGGCCTGGGCCATTTCCAGGTCACCGTCAGCCGTGACGATACGCTCGACATTCGCCGCAAGGCCCGACTGGGAGACAACGATGGCATCGCCCGGCTTCACCTTGCCCGACACGATGGTGCCGGAATAACCCCGAAAGTTCAGGTTCGGTCGGTTGACCCACTGGACCGGCATGCGGAAGGGTTCGGACTCGATGTCCGTGGTAACATCCAGATCTTCCAGATGCTCGATCAGGGTCGGCCCCTTGTACCAGGACATGGACTCCGAGTGCCGGGTGACATTGTCGCCATAACGCGCCGACATCGGAATCGGCGTGATGGTCTCAAAGCCGAGTTCCTCGGCATTCTTCATGTAATCGGCAACGATCTCGTGGAAACGGGTCCGGCCATGCTCGACCAGGTCCATCTTGTTGACCGCCAGGACGATGTGGCGAATGCCCATCATGCGCGCGATATAGGTGTGTCGCAGCGTCTGGACGAGCACGCCCTTGCGCGCATCGATCATCATCACGGCGACATCAGCGGTGGACGCACCGGTCGCCATGTTGCGCGTATACTGCTCGTGACCGGGCGTATCGGCGACGACGAATTTGCGCTTTTCCGTAGCGAAGAAGCGATAGGCCACATCGATCGTGATGCCCTGCTCGCGCTCGGCTTCCAGACCGTCGAGCAGGAGCGCGAAATCGATCTCGTCACCCGCCGTACCGTGCTTGCGACTGTCGCGCTCGAGCACATTGATCTGGTCTTCGAACAGCAGCTTGCTGTCGAACAGGAGGCGGCCGATCAGGGTCGACTTGCCGTCATCGACGGAGCCGCAGGTCAGGAAGCGCAGCACGCCGTGCTGGCCCGACTGGGTCAGGCGGTCCATGACGTCGGTGCGGGAGTTCTGGGTGTCCATCAGAAATAGCCCTCGCGCTTCTTCTTCTCCATCGACCCGGCCTCGTCATGGTCGATCAGGCGGCCGGAGCGTTCCGACGTCCGGGCGGTCAGCATTTCCAGGACAATCTCCTCCAGCGACTGTGCGCTGGATTCGATGGCACCGGTAAGTGGATAACAGCCGAGCGTCCGGAAGCGGACCATGCGCAGATCCGGCTTCTCCCCGTCCTTCAGGGGCAGGCGTTCGTCATCGACCATGATGATCTGGCCGTCACGTTCCACGACCGGGCGGTGCGCTGCGTAGTAGAGCGGCACGATCGGAATGTCGTCTTCCAGGATGTATTGCCAGATATCCAGCTCGGTCCAGTTGGACAGGGGGAAGACCCGGATGGATTCACCCTTGCGGATCTTGGTGTTGTAATTGCGCCAGAGTTCCGGGCGCTGGTTCTTCGGATCCCAGCCATGATTGGTGTCACGGAAGGAGAAGATGCGCTCCTTGGCGCGGGATTTTTCCTCGTCACGGCGGGCACCACCAAAAGCCGCATCATAACCGTGACGGTTCATGGCCGCGCGCAGGGCTTCGGTCTTGAGCAATTGGGTGTGCAATTGCGAGCCGCTGTCCCAGGGATTCACGCCCCGATCGACGGCTTCCTGGTTGACCTCGACGCGCAGTTCCAGGCCGAGGGCTTCGGCAAGGGCGTCACGATAGGTGATCATGTCGCGGAATTTGAAAGTCGTGTCCACGTGCTGCAGCGGAAACGGCGGACGCGACGGATAGAAGGCCTTCAGGGCCAGGTGCAGCATGACCGCACTGTCCTTGCCGATCGAGTAGAGCATGACCGGATTGGAGAACTCGGACGCCACCTCGCGCATGATGTGGATGCTTTCCGCTTCCAGCGCCTTGAGGTGCGCAGACAGGGGGCGTTCGCGCAGCTTGGCCGATTTGAACCGCTCGGCATAATTGCGGACATCACTCTGGATCGACATGTCGTGGATTCCTTCCGCCCGTTGGCGATCAGGTATTGGAACGTTCGGCGAGCTTGGCGTCGGAATAATAGGAAGCGGTCTCGGAATATCCGCACGCTTCCATGGCCTCGCCACAGACTTCGCGGAAGATATCGATCTGCTCGGCCGACCAGTCCAGCTCGTCAATGCTGCGCGGGACCTCGTTCAGCGCACCGCTGGATTGCGGCCGGTCGCTGCGGAAGAAACCGAGCATTTTCTCGCTCTGCTCCTCGCTCAGCTCGAGGAAGGTCGACAGGCGGGCGGTCACCAGTTCGGGATAATGGTGCAAATCGAACTGATCGACCTCGAAGAAAGCACAACGCAAGCGCTCGCGGCTTTCCTTCCAGGACATCACACAATCACGCCAGATTTCGCAGTGCGTACGGAAATCGGCCTGGGGAAATTTGAGAACGGCAGAGCGGATCACTTCAAGACCCCGGCGCTGGGCGTAGATCACCCGCATCGTCGGGAAGACTTTCTGCATGTGCGGGATGGCGACGATCCCGTCCTTGCCCGGCGTCTTGTCGACGAAACCGTCACCGCCATAGAGGTTGTGGTAGACGGTGCGCACCGGCTCGACCAGAAGATTGCGGAATTCGGCGATGTCCACATGGTGCAGCATGTGGCGCTCGCTCTTCGCCTGGAATTTGTGCCGCTCGAAATACATGTTCGTGGCACGGTGAAGCGCGTGCATGATCGGGAAGAAATGCCCTTCACCATGGTGCGGCATTTCCAAAGTCTTGCGGACCGTATTGAGCATCACGCTGGTTCCGGAACGGCCGGAGCCAACGATGAAAATCGGCGATTCTACACTTTGATCAGACAAATCTGCGCTCTTCCGTAAGTTTCCAGTTGGTCCGCTCGCCCGAAAAACGGGCCAGACCTTGAAGTGGGCGCTTCCCCCGGCCCTGTCCATGTTAACACTGCGAATGTCCTGGTGTCAGTCACTCGCCGGCGTCAACGTCCCCGATTTCGGAACTTCATGCAGTCTCATTCCGAAATCATTTCCAGTATTCAACAAGAATGCTGCACTGCGCAATCAGCTTTCCGGGTCTCATAACGGGCATTGCGCCCGAAATGCCATGGCCGAGTGCACACTCCGTCGCGCTCTTTCCTATTTTTCGTAGCGGAATGGCGTGCTGAAGTCGGCCCAGCCCTTCGCCGCCTCGTCTTTCGCCGACAATTTGACGTCAGACGTCCCGATGGGCCAATCAATCCCGATGGCCGGATCATCATAGCGGACACAACCATCACACTCCGGCGAATAGAAATCATCCACCTTGTAGACGACATGCGTGTCATCCTCGAGCGTCATGAAGCCGTGCAAAAACCCCTGCGGCACGAAAATCTGGGTCCCGGTTTCGGCATCAAGCTCGGCACCGACCCAACGGCCAAAGGTCGGCGATCCGGCGCGCACATCCACTGCGACATCGAAAATCCGCCCTTGAAGAACGCGCACAAGCTTGGCCTGGGCATGCGGCGGCGCCTGGAAGTGCAGCCCGCGAACCGTGCCGCGGGCCACAGAACGGGAATGATTGTCCTGGACAAAATCCGCCGCAATGCCCGCCTCTGACCAGGCGCGGGCATTGTAGGTTTCGCTGAAGAAACCGCGATCATCGGCAAATCGGCGCGGCGTCACCAGTTTCACTTCGGGGATGTCGAGCGTTTCGACCTGCATTCCACTTCCTCACTGCTCCCGATTGCCTGCCGCTTCTAGCGCAGGAATACGGCGCACACCACCGCCTGCGACTTGCAAATTACAACTGCATTCCATCGGCTTGAAACCCGTGTCTCCTCTGGCCTTGAGCAGGGGGGACTGATATGTCCTGAAGCGGATAACAACCGGCGGCAAACGTCGTCAGGGCAGGGTTCCGGGGGAGTTTCATGAAGGGTATTGTTCTGGCTGGCGGCAGCGGTACGCGTCTGCATCCCATTACGCTGGCAACGTCGAAACAGCTTCTGCCCGTCTACGACAAGCCCATGGTCTACTACCCGATCTCGGTGCTCATGCATTCCGGGATCCGGGAGATTCTGATCATCACCACCCCGGAAGACCAGCCGGCCTTCAAGCGCCTGCTCGGCGACGGTTCCCAATGGGGCATCGAGCTGAGCTATACGATCCAGCCGAAGCCGGAAGGTTTGGCCCAGGCCTTCATCCTGGGCGCCGATTTTGTCGGCGACGACCAGGTCTGCCTGATCCTGGGTGACAATATTTTCTACGGCCACGGATTTGTCGACGTGCTGGCCAAGGCGCGCGCCCGCACTGACGGCGCAACCGTGTTCGGCTATCACGTGACGGACCCGGAGCGTTACGGCGTGGTCGAGTTCGATGCCCAGGGCCAGGCCCTGTCCATCGAGGAGAAGCCGGAAAAGCCGAAATCCAACTTCGCCGTGACCGGCCTGTATTTCTACGACAATGACGTTCTGCAAATTGCCAAGGACGTGAAACCTTCGCACCGCGGCGAACTGGAAATCACCTCGGTCAACCAGGCCTATCTGGAAATGGGCAAGCTCCATGTGGAACGCATGGGCCGCGGCTTCGCCTGGCTGGACACCGGCACGGTGGGCTCCCTGGTGGATGCAGCGGATTTCGTGCGCACGCTGGAACGCCGCCAAGGCCTGCAGATTGCCTGCTTGGAAGAAATCGCCTTTGCGCGCGGCTGGATCGACCTTGACCAGCTCAAACAGCGCGCCGACATGCTGAAAAAGTCCAATTACGGACGCTTCCTGAAGCGGCTCGTCAATCAGCACACGGGCAAGATCTAGCCTGTTTCACCGGGCACAGGAAAAGGCCGGACCTGCGGGCCCGGCCTTTTTAGTGTCGAGCGGTTGACCCGCGTCAGCTGACAGCGCGCAAATGCTCACCCTGCATCAGGGCCTCCAGCTTCTGGATGAAGTCATCCACCGGATTTTCCGGCAGGAAGTCCAGAACATGCTGGCGGGCCAGCTGACCGATTTCCTGCCAGTTTTCGCGCTGTGCCCAGGCCCGTTCGAGGGCATCCTCGAGATCTTCCACGCTCGGATTAGCGGCGATGAAGCCGGACGCATTATCCTGCACCACCTCGGCATGCCCGCCGACATCCGTGAGGATCGGCACCCGGGCTGACAGCATGGCACTGATCAGCATGATCGGCAGACCCTCCATGCGCGACGGCATGAGCAAAGCGTGATTGTCCCGCCAGATCACCGATATGTCATCGACCCGGCCGTGGAAGCGGAAATTCTCGATCCCCGCCTTTTCCGCCATCTCCTTCAGACGCTCCTCATCCGGCCCGATACCGAAGAAGTTGAAAGTGATCTTGCGCTCTTTCCATGCCGGTTTGGCTGCCACTTCGGCCAGCAGATCCTGGCCCTTGTGGATGAAAAGAAGCTTGGACGGAATGGCGACCTGGAGCCCTTCACTCTGATCCGGCCAGTCCGGCACGATCGTCCGGTCGATATGGTACGGATTGAAGTGCATGTCGGCATTCGGGATTTTTGATCCGAGCCGGCTTTCCATGACCCGGTGATTGTTCCAGCAGGTGAAGAAGGCGGTCCGGGCGCCGGCATAGCCGTCACGTACGGCCGGCGTGCGCTCCTTGCGAACCGGCCAGACGCGCGCTTCCTTGGTCAGCTGGTTGACGATGACATAGGGCAGCCCCACCTCGGTGAGGCGGCTGTAATACTCGATCCCCTCGTCCTGGTCGCCAATCGACACGATGGTCAGGTCCGGCTTGCGGTCCAGCAAGGCATCGAACCCGTCCTCATCCTTGAACAGGAGTTTGACGCCAGCGGCCTCGAACGCATCGAAGAAGTCCGGACGCGGCTCCCAGCGCTTGATCAGTGCAAACACGTCATGCCCGCGTTCGCGAAGCTCCAGCGCGGTCTCCCGCCAGAGCATTTCACTCCCACCGTAGAAGGAACCGTTATTGGTCGTGATGAAGGCGATACGGGCCCGGTTGAGCGTGTTCTCTTCGGCTCGCTTGAGACTGTCGGCGATCTGCGGCTCGGCCGAGTTTTTCGGCACACCCTCGATCTTGTAGTCCCGGTCCAGGAACCAGTTCATCCGCTCGATCTGTGCGGGCAGGATCGGGAAATTGCGGGTGAAATATTCGCGGATCCAGGCCAGTTCGATGAGATAATCCACCGTCTTGCCCTGGGTGCTGGTCACGGTCTGGGCATGGCGGCGGAAATGGTTGAGCGGCCGGGCCACGAAGGCGACCTTGCCGGTTCTCAGCAAGTGGCAATAGAGCAGCCAATCGCCGGTGAAACGCATGTTTTTGAGCGTGTCCTCGAACCCGGCGATGGCGGATTTGCGAAGCAACGCCGCACTGCCATTCGGGATCGTGTTCCGGTAGGCCAGCGCATCCGCGACTTCCCGCACGCCCAGCTCGATATAATCCTGGTTCCAGCGCGTCTTGGAAATATCATTGGAGTGGGCACGGTTGTCTTCCGCCGTGGTGTTGCCCTCACCGTCGATCTTCTTGGACTGCGCATAGATCAGGTTGACGTCGTCATGCGCGTAACCGAGCAGCGTCTCCAGGAAGTCGGGTTCACAAGAGTCATCGGCCTCAGCCACCCAGACCCAGGGCTGGCTCGCCAAGGAGAAGCCGGTCAGCCACTGCTTGTAGACCCCCTTGTTCGTTTCATTGGTGACGATCTGGAACGGGATGTCCTGCTTCTCGAGAATCTCCCGGGCCACCTCGACACTGCGGTCCTTGGAGACATCATCAAGGAAGATGATCTCGGCAGGCTTCACGGTCTGACGGAGGATTGAGTTGATCCGTTCCGGCAGATGGTTCTCGTAATTGTAGTTCGGGATGATCACCGAAACGGGCGCCGTCCCTGCCGGCGTCGACACGCGTCGCAGATCGCTGGTGACAGACGGGGCGATCCGGTCGCCATGGCCGGTTTCGGCCAGGATCTTGTCGAGCGCTTCATTGACCTTGTCGGCCAGGACTTCGGTCGAGAACAATTCCACGGCCCGTTCGCGGGCTTTCTCGCCCATCTGGCGCAGGCGCGCACGGTCATCATTCCACATCCGCAAATGCTCGAGTGCGGCCAGCGGCTGCTTGTAGGGAATGACGTAGCCGTTCTCTCCGGGAACAACGAGCTCTGGCAAGGCACCATGATCGTAGACGATCACAGGACGGCGTGCGGCAAACGCCTCGGCCACGGTGCGTCCGAACGACTCCGCAAAGTGCGAGAAGTTGATCACCACATCCAGACCCGACATGGCCGCGGAGATATCCGCAGCATAACCCGGGAACTCGACCATGGTTTCCAGACGGGTCCCCTTGATCGCCCTCTGGAGGCGTTTGACCTCCGCCGTTTCCGGCCCGATCAGGCGAACCCGGATATCCAGACCGGCCTTGTCCGCCGCCCGTGCCATGTCGACGGCATCAGCCAAGCCCTTCTTGGGGATATTGCTCGACAACATCCCGATAACGAGCGGCCCTTCCTCTCGATCAGGAGCGGCCATGTCGAACTTGTCGACGTCCACCGCATTGTAGATCTGGAAGGTCCGCCCCGGTGCCGTGAACTGGTCACCGGTATGCTGGGAATTGGCGATGATGAAATCAGAACGGCCGCACACATCGGCGATGATGTCATTGGCCGACTTTCCGACCAGTTCGCGCAGGTCCGGGTCGCTGACAATGGCTTCGCGAACGTGACAAACCGACGTGATGCCGCATTCGCGGGCGGCCAGCATCGGCTCACTGAGCATGATCGTATTGGCGTAGACGATGTCGACGCCTTCATTCTTGATCAGGTCCCGATAGCGAGCGAGCACGTCGGGCCGGTCACCGCGTCCTTGCTCCCACCAGGCCCGGCGGATGAAGTGGACCTGGTCGCAGACACCACTCATCAGATCGACATAGGCCGAACTCGGCGCCGGCAGCACGACGAGGACACGGTATTTCTCGCGGTCGATGGAAGAGACCACGTCATAGAAACTGCGTTCGCTGCCGAACAGGTGCTCTCCGGCCGAGTGTGCCACGGCCAGGATCGTGATCCGCGTATCGACCGGTCCGTCCACAATACCGCTCCGGGTCGCCATGCGGCGATGGCGTCCCACGGTGAGGTGATAGGCCAGCGGGCTGATCTTTTGATCATTGCCCAGATGGGTCTTGCGGTACCAGGCCGTGTCGAAACTGGGATGCGGTTTGCGATTTTCGGATTCACCGTGAACCGCATAGTGCAAGAGCGGACACAGTCCGGCCTCCGCAACATCCTTGTTCTGGTCGACATACCAGGCGCTGTAGAACCAGGGATTGGGATCCCGGGCCTCGCGGCAACCGCCGGACAGGTAGTGGCAAAGCGCGTTCACGCCGGCTGCGGCCACGTCCGGATTCTGCTCACGATAGTAGCGCGCATCAAAGAGCGGGTGCGGCGAGCGCCCCTCCTTGTCCCCGTTGCGCAGATAATGGTGCAGCGGGTTGAGGCCCGCCTTGCGGACATCCGGGTTCTGTTCCAGATACCATTGGACGTCGAAGAGCGGGTGCGGATTGATGCCAGCGTGCACACCGACATTGATGAAATGCCCCAGCGCGTCCTTGGGCGCGTCCAGCCCCAAATTCTGAAGCGCCCGCGCATAGAAAGCACTGTCAAAAGCCGCCACGCTCATCTGCTTGCGCATGGCATCCTGAACAGGGCGATTCCCTTGCAGGTGCTCCAGCGTCAGCACCATCTGGCGCTTGAGCTCGGCAACCTGATCACCCAACCGGTCGATATCGCGGGACTGCTTGTCTGTCAGCGAGCGGAATGTGTCTCGCTCCTCGCCCGCAGAACGAGCCCGCTCTGATGCGCGCGACGCCTGATCGGCCCAATGATCCCGCTCCCGGGTCAAGTCCGACACCTGCCGCTCGAACCGGGCCTGGACATCATCCGTCTTCTGGTCAAAGCGCAGCTGCTCTTCACGCGCAAAGAGACGCCGTTGAAGATTGCGTTCGCGATCTTCCGACTCGGCCAGCTTGGTGCGCAGCTCGGACAGTTTCGCGTTTAGCCGCTCACTCTCCGACGCCAGGGCCCGTTCGACTTCACCGGGCTCGGCCGACACGTCGCGCGGCAGGCGGCGGACCGCATTGGCCTCAGCCCGCTGGGCTGCTTCCTGAGCGTCTCGCAGATCGCGCGTCAAGGACGCACTCTCCTGCTCCAGGGTCGTCACCCGCGCCTGATAGGCCTCGATCCTGCGATCGAGTTCGGCCTTTTCCGTCCGGACAGCCTCGAGCGTGGCCCTTTGCTCGGATTGCTCGCCCTGACGATGGACCATCTCTTCGTGGAGTCTGGTCTTTTCCTGCAGCTCGTTTTCCAGTGCCTGGATCGTCTGGTCGCGCTGGGTGAGTTTTTCCGCGTGTTCCGCCAGCGCTTCACGGGCTGACGCCAATTCCGTCCGAACGGCCTCCAGCGCTTCGACTTCGGCCTTGTTCTGCTCGAGTTTGGCCGTCAGCGACGCCTCGCTTGCCTGCGCTTCGTTCCGAAGCCGCTCAAGGGCCGCTTCGCTTTCCGACCGGGTCTTGCTGTGAGCCTGGCGTTCTGCTTCGAGCAGCCGCTGAACATCATCCCGCGACTTCACGGCCTCCAGCTCTGCGATCTGCAAACGGGAACGTTCAGCCTTCAGGGCCTCCACCGTTTCACTGGCATTTGCACGCTCGGCCCGCAGCGCTTCCAGACCCTGCCGGGCTTCGGCGAGTTCAGCCTCGAGCTTGTCCGTTCGCGCCTTGGCTTCATCCACCGACCTGCGGCTCTGGGCCGCCTCATTGGTCGCCATCAGCGTGATGGGCGCAAAAACCTTGCTGGCCGCATTGAACTCGGTCCGGATTGTATCCAGTCGAGCCTGTTCAACCACGGACAGTTCGCCCCGCGCCGTAGCCCCCATCAGAATGCGGAAGGTTTCAGCCACCCATGGCTGAACCACGGCGCTGGAGTAAACCTCATCATCCGAGACGACCTGATGTCGCAGGGCCGACTCCAGGAATTCATCGACCTCCAGCTCCATGCTGGCCGACTGGCGGGGGAAGGACACACCCATGCGGTCCTCGAACTGACTGACGAGCTTGCGCCAGTCCTGCAGCAGCCCTGCATAGCTCACCACGACACGAGTACGGCTTCGTGAGGCCTCCTCGGCATCAAGAACGTGGCGCAGCCAGAGCAACAGACCGGCCTGGAGACTCATTCCGTCACGTCGGGTGAGGGAGCGCGCCACTTCCAGCGGATTGCGAACGATCAGAACGGTCTTGAGATCGATCTCCATCGCATCGACCGTCTGCAACCAGAATTCGGCGAAACGGCATACGCGCGGATCTTTGACGACAAAGAAGTCCTCCCCGTCGTACTCAGAGGTGACCGCATCACGGATTTCGGCACCGAAGCGCGCAGCAATCGCGCTCTTTTGCCAGGCCGGATTGAACCGGGACCAGTCATCCCAGCGGGAACCGGCCGATTCCAGCAAACGGTCATGCAGCTGCATGAACACGCGGGATTCGCCGTACCCTTTTACATTGAACTCATTAGGAGGGAGCTTGGTGTCCGGCCCGACAGCACCCAGGCGCTCCAGCACCCCTGTCAGAGCGGAAGTTCCACTGCGGTGCATGCCGAGGATGACAAGGGCCTGGCGGCGCGGGGGCGCCACGGTCTTGCGGGTGGACGCCGTCTTGGTCTTGCGGGCGGTGGTGGTTGGCTTTTTTTCGGTTGTCCTGGTGGACCGCTTGGCCGTTTCCTTCGTGGTCGGCTTTTTCGACGCCGACTTCGCTTCACCGCTTGTCGCGGATGACTTGGACATAAATTCCCCCAGACTTTCCCTGTCCGCACCCGACCCGATAGTGCGTTCAGTTCCGTACCACAACCAGCGCGCAGTGTACCTACTTCATTACCGGCTGATAACCATCGGCCGTTTCCTGAGCGAATTACCGACTAGCGTCAAGCGCGGGCGGCGAACAGTATGTCAGCCCGACTGCCGACAAGTGCGTGCACCTGGCACGCTCGCCTTGCATCTGTTCACCAGCAGATTAGAACCGAATCCTGAAAAGGGGAGACAGGACGCATGGTTGAAACGGCGGGCGTGTATTCGGGTCGCGATTTTCGCCCGGATATCCAGGGCATGCGGGCCATCGCTGTCCTCCTGGTCCTGATTTTCCACGTCTTCCCGAACACTCTGCCGGGCGGCTATGTCGGGGTGGATGTCTTCTTCGTCATTTCAGGCTTTCTGATCACCGGAATTCTGCTGCGCTCTGCAGAAAGCCAGGGCGGCGTCAGTTACCTCAAATTCTATGAAAGACGGGCCCGTCGCCTGTTGCCGGCCGCCAGTCTCGCCCTCGTCGCCTCGGGGGTGGCCGCCTTCTTCCTCCTGCCGGAGACCCGTTGGGGCAATACCGGCTGGGAAATCATCGCCAGCGCCGCCTATTTCGAGAATTTCTTCCTCTATTTCAAGTCGCTCGACTATCTGGCCGCGGACTACGCGCCGAGCCCCTTCCAGCATTACTGGTCGCTGTCGATCGAGGAACAATTCTACATTTTCTGGCCGATCATCATCGGCCTGATCGCCTGGCTGGCCCATAGACGCGGTCGCAAGGCAACGGTGACACTCGGCCTCGCCTTCGGCGTCGTATTTGCCGTATCGCTGGCAATATCCATCTACAGCACACCGCGTGATGGTGGCACCTACTTCCTGACCCAGGCGCGGGCCTGGGAACTCGCGCTGGGCGGACTGACAGCCCTCATCCGGCCCCATCTGACGCTGTCCGCAGCGTTGTCATCCCTTGTGCGCTGGCTGGCGCTGATCGGGATACTGGCCGCGGGACTGCTCTACACCACTCAGACGGCCTTCCCCGGCTATACAGCCCTGTTGCCAACCGTTTCGTCCGCACTCCTGCTGCTCACCGCCCACAGTCAGCGCTGGTGGGACCCCAGCGTCATCCTGTCCCTGCCCCCGATGCGGTATGTCGGCGATATTTCCTATTCGCTCTACCTCTGGCACTGGCCGGTCGTGGTCTTCGCAGCGGTCACACTGGGTGAAACCTTCACCCTTGTGGAAGGCGCGGTGCTGATCGGCATTTCGATCGCCCTGGCCCATTTCTCCAAATTCCTGGTCGAGGACCGATTCCGCGAACGCCCGCAGGGGACGGGCTCTGCGCAGAGCTTCATCGTGTGCGGCCTGTTTGTTCTGGCCTCGCTTGTGGTGGCCGTCAGCCTGATCGTTCCGGGATATTGGGCCCGACAACAGGCTGAGCGCCTGTCCCTCGATTTCGGCAATTATCCGGGAGCCATGGTGTCACTGAACCCCAGCCTGGAAGTCCCGGACGTTCCCTTCATCCCGTCGCTGCAGGCAGCGCTCCAGGACAATCCGCAGGCCTATGCGCTGGGCTGCCATGTAAGCCAGGAAGCCGTCGAACCCGATCCCTGCCGCTACGGACCGGATGATGCGGAGTTCGTGGTCGCGATCACCGGAGATTCCCATGCGGCGCACTGGATCCCGGCACTGCGCTTCCTGGCCGACCAGCGCGGCTATGCGGTCTACACATTCACCAAGTCCGCCTGCCCCTTCATCGGCATTCCCGTCGAGCGCGGCGGTGAGCCCTATCCGGAATGCACGGAATGGAATGCCAACACGCTCGCCGCCCTGATTGACCTGCAACCGGACCTGGTGATCACCAGCAAGTTTTCCAATACGCACACGGAAGGCCCTGGCAACAGCGAAGCCAATGACGCCCGCGTCGTGGAAGGGCTGGCCGCGGCCTGGCAAGCGCTCGGCGAGGCCGGGATCCCGGTCATGGCCATCGAACAGACCCCGCGCTTTGAGGTCGACATTCCGGAGTGCGTGGCGGGCCACACCGACAATCCGGAAACGTGCGGACTTCCGCTCAGTGAAGCCGCCCACCGCTATGATGCCCAGCTGGACGCCGCGCGACTTGTCGACACGGCACAGACCATCAATCTCAACTCGGTCATTTGCGGCGGCGATTTCTGTCCCCCGGTCCTCGGGAATGTCCTGGTTTACCGGGACCCGCACCACCTGACCGCAACCTTCTCCCGCACGCTGGCCCCGGCGCTGGCCACCCGGATCGTGGAAGTGCTGGAAGGCCAGAGCCTGGACTTCGTCGCACCATCCGGCGAATCCGTGGAGGACACGATCCTGCGGGCGACGGCCGATACCGGTTTCGCCCCGGGAGATCATCCGGGTGCCATGGTCCGGCTGGACCCGGGTCTGATGCCGAGCCTGCCAGCCCCGCTCCGCCCGGCGCCGGAAGATGCCCGTCGTGATTTCCCGGACATTCTGCGTACAGACTGCCATACGGCACGCCGGGCCAGCGAAATGGGCGGCTGCAGCTACGGACCGGAAACCGCATCCCACACCATCGTGCTGGCGGGAGATACCCAGGCGGCCCAATGGATGCCCGCCCTGCAGGATATCGCTGACCTGCATGACATCCGCATCCTGGTCCGCACCCGATCCCGCTGCCCGCTGATCGACGCCGACATCATGACCCCCAACGGAGCTGATACGCAGTGCCGGCAGAGCTATGAAACGGTGATGCGCGAGATCGAGGCATTGCAGCCGGACCTCGTCCTGACCTCCATCGGCTGGAATGTCCTGTTGAATGATGCCGGTCCACCTCCGGAGCAGCTGGCCCAGACCGAGGCGGGGCTGGTCCGCACCTGGACCCGGATCACGGATGCCGGCATACCGGTCCTGTCTTTCGCAGCCGTACCGGGCTTCGCGTATTTTCCAGCCGAATGTGTCGAGGAAAACGACGGAAACACGGACGCTTGCAGTCAGCCTCGCAATCTGGTGGTTCCCGAAACGGATCCCTCACAGCGTGCGGCGAGTCAGGTCGCGAATGTCCACCATGAAGCATTCACCGATGTGATATGCACGGGATCGACCTGCCCTGTGGCCATGGGCAATGTGTTCATGTATCGCGACCCTGCCCACCTGACCGTAACCTACGTTCGGAGCTTGGCACCCGTGGCGGCACCCGTCATCCTTGAAGCCCTCGGCATCAACCCGGCAGACGAGTCACGGGCGGAATAATGCAGGACACAACGGAGCAGGCGACTTGCTTTTAGGTCTGAGACACCGCGCGGCCCAAGCGCGCCAACGGCCCTCTCCAGTGGGTTCGCTGCTCGACTTCATGGTCTGGCTGCTGCGCCATGGACTGTCGCCCAAACGCAGCCGCCTGTTCTGGCTCGCCCTGTTCGGCGCGATCGCCGGTGCCGTTGCCCTGGTCTTTCTGCCCTACAAGATTTTCATTGCCTTCGGTCTTGTCGCGGCTTTCGGCCTCCTGACAGTCAGCCTGGTGCTGAGCTATTCACGGGCCCAAATCGCCGGACGCATGGCGGAATTGGGAAGTCTCCGGGTCGAGCTCAATCGGGCCGTCATGGCCACGCATGCCCTCCGCAAGGATTTGCAGACGGGTCTGGATGGCCTCGGCCAGCGGATCGATGCCGGTCTCAGCGAGGAGCACCGCTCCCTCTCCGCCAAACTCACGGCCCAGAGGGAGGCCCTGGATGCCCGCATGGACCAGTTTGATGGCCTTCTTTTGCAGGCCTCGCGGGAGAGTTCCCGGCGGCTGGACCAGCAACAGGACGATCTGCTCGCCCGGGTGCGCGAACACATGCAGGAACATCGCACCCATGTTCTTGAGGAGATGCAATCGCTGGAACGTCAAGTCACGCAGCTGGCCGATGACTCCAGCGAGAGCTCGCAGGCCATCCGCAAGGGCCTGATGGAAATGGCCGCCCGCTTCGACGCGAAAACCGCCGAGATCCGCTCGCTCGACAATCGGGTCGAGGAAATCAGCATCAGTTCCGACCACACCCGTCAGTTCACGCGACAGCAAATCTCCACGATGGAGCGAGAGCTGAGCGCGTTCACGCTGGATCAGGAGCGCCAGTCCGGCAATGATGCGCGCCTGCTGGAGCATATCGAACAGACGATCGGCGACCTGCAAAACCGGATCGCCGCCCTGGAAGAAGCCGAGGCCCGCAGCAAAGCCGACACATCGGACACCCCGCAATGACGGCCTCCGGATTGGTCACACTGGTCGGCGGAACCGGGTTTCTCGGACGCCATGTCTGCGAAGCGTTCGAATCCGCTGGAATTCCGGCGGTGAGCCTGTCGCACAATCCCGATACCGAATTCCTCAAACGACATGCCCCGTCCATTCGTGGAGTCAGCAATAACAGCGCCGAATTTGCAGCCGTCCTCAAGGAAAGCCGCCACGTCATCTATCTGGCCCACCGCTCACGGCCCGGCACGCATCCGGCGGACCTGCAGGCCGAGATCAACGACAATCTGACCAGCGTCTGCAACCTGGCGGAGACGATCTTCTCGACCAATCCAGGCATTCGGCTGACCTACCTGTCCAGTGGCGGCCAGATCTATGGCCAGGGTCACGATACGCCGATCACGGAAGACACCCCGACTTGCCCGACGACGACCTACGGCTTGGGAAAGCTCCTGATCGAGAACGCCTTGGGCTATTACGCCCGCGCCCTGAATGTGCCGATCCAGATCCAGCGCCTGGGCAATCCGGTCGGACGCTGGCAGCTCAACACCTCCCATGGTCTGGTTTCGGCGGCGGTGGTTTGCGCCATGAACGGGCGTAGTCTCCAGATCTACGGCAGGGGCCACAATGCCCGCGATTATTTCGACGCCGACGACTATGCTGCCTTTCTGGTTCGCCAGGTCCAGGCCGACACCTTCACCAGCGGCACATTCAATATCGGCTCCGGCATCGGACTGACCGAGTTGGACGTGGTCGACACGGTGAGGGACACCCTGCAAAAGCCGCTGGATTGCGAGCACCAGCCAGCTCGCGATTTCGACCTGCCCTACGCCGTTCTGGATGGCCGGGAAGCCGGCCAGACCCTTGGCTGGTCGGCTTCAACTCCACTCAGCCAGACCATCCGGAAACTGGCCGCTGCCAGTCTCGCCGACTGACGCGCTGAAAGGTCTTCACACCATGTACGCCTTGCAAGACTTTTTCGGCGCCCTGAAGGACATCCGGGCCTGGTCCTACCTGGCCATGAAACAGATCCAGTTCGACTACCGCCGCAACCTTCTGGGAACGAGCTGGATCATTCTGTCCTTCGCCCTGACCAGTGGCGGGCTGGGCTGGCTGCTGGCCCAATTGCAGGGCCGCAGCATTCCCGAACACGTGACCTATGTAGCCTTCGGCTTCGTGGTCTGGAATTTTGTTCTGGCCTGCGTGACGGAGGGCTGCACGGCGCTGACCCGAAACCGGAGTCTGCTGCTGCAATCTCCGATCGGCCGGTCGGGATTCGTATTCTCGCTGGTGCTCAAAAAGCTCTACCTGCTTGGATTCAATCTTCTCACCGCGGTCGTTCTGGCCCTGATCCTGGGCTGGCGGCCCAGCATGACGGTGATTGCGATCCTGCCGGGCATCCTCGTCTTGACCTACACGGCGGTCGGTACGGTGACCGCCTTTGCCGTGATCGGCACGGTCCTGCGCGACTTCTCGGAACTCGTCGCGGCCATCATGCGGCTGGCTTTCTTCTTCACCCCCATCATCTGGTACGCCAATGCCCGTTTTGACCGGGTTGGGGGTGACAGTCCGCTGAGCCTGCTGGCGCGCTATAACCCGTTTTCCCACTTCATCGAGATCGTGCGGGGCGGCGCCCTGGGTTACTGGCCGGCATGGGAAAGCTGGCTGATCACACTGGGGATCGGCACGCTGGCCCTGATCATCGGCCTTGGCGTGCTGCAGTGGCTGGGGCGCCGGCTTGTGTTCTGGCTATGAAACCATTTGGCTAGACGCAGTGTTGTCTTAACAATGTCAGACAGGTCCGATATGTGGATCGCTCCTGAGTAGTCATCATCCGTTCCAGGAAAGCAGGCTGGACATGAAAATTCTTGTTACCGGCGGTGCCGGCTTCATCGGTTCCGCAGTCGTGCGTCAGGCCATCCAGAACCGCGGTTATGACGTGGTGAATGTCGATTCCCTCACCTATGCGGCCAATCTGGACAATCTGACCGATATTGCCGACCACGCAGGATATGTGTTCGAGCAGGCGGATATCCGCGACGAGGCGGCGATGACCGCCCTGTTCAAGAAGCACCAGCCCGACGCCATCATGCACCTGGCTGCAGAATCCCATGTCGACCGCTCGATCGACGGGCCACTCGCTTTCGTCGACACCAATGTCATGGGCACGGCTGTCCTCCTGCATGTTGCCCGCCAGTACTGGGACACTCTGGACGCCGACCGGAAAGCGGCCTTCCGCTTCCACCATATTTCCACGGACGAGGTCTACGGGACCTTGGGCGAGGAAGGCTTCTTCACCGAAGAGACCCGCTACCAGCCCAACTCGCCCTACGCGGCGAGCAAGGCCAGTTCGGACATGCTGGTGCGGGCCTGGGGCCAGACCTATGGCCTGCCCATCGTGATCACGAACTGCTCGAACAATTACGGACCCTACCAATTCCCGGAAAAGCTGATTCCGGTGGTCATTCTGAAAGCCCTGTCCGGCAAGGACATCCCGATCTACGGGGCCGGCACGAATGTGCGGGACTGGCTCTTCGTGAACGACCATGCCGAAGCCCTGCTGACTGTGCTGGAAAAGGGTCGTCTCAACGAGATTTACAATATCGGTGGCGACAACGAGGCCCAGAATATCGAGCTGGTGAACATGCTCTGCGCCATTCTCGACGAGATCCGCCCGGATCCCGCCGGCTCCTATACGCGGCTCATCACCTATGTGAAAGACCGTCCGGGGCACGACATGCGTTATGCGATTGATGCCGCGAAAGTCCAGCGCGAGTTGGGCTGGAAGCCGTCGGTGACGCTGGAAGAAGGCCTGCGCCAAACCGTTCAGTGGTATCTGGACAATGAGGACTGGTGGCAGAACATCCTGCAGCGCGGCTTCAAACAGGACCGTCTCGGACTGAAGGTCGCCGAGCCTACATGAGCCTCAAACCGCTTCTGATTTTCGGCAAGTCCGGTCAGGTCGCCCAGGAACTGGCGGCCCGCGCCGGGCAGGCCGGTTTCAGCGCGCGCATGGTGGGTCGGGACGAGGCCGACTTCACAAATCCGGACAGTGTCGCGCTACTGGCGGAAACCGCCGACGCACAGGCAGTGATCAATGCCGTGGCCTATACGGCCGTTGACCAGGCCGAGAGCGATGAAGACACGGCTCGACGGGTCAATGCCGAAACGCCGGGCCGCCTGGCCGAGACCTGCGCCCGCCGCGACCTGCCCCTGATCCAGATTTCAACCGACTATGTGTTCGATGGCACCAAGTCCGGTGCCTATCTGGAAACGGACGAGACGGGGCCGGCCAGCGCCTATGGCCGAACCAAGCTGGCCGGCGAAGATGCCGTTGCAGCGGCCGGCGGGACCCACCTCATCGTTCGCACGGCCTGGGTCTATTCCGCCCACGGCAAGAATTTCGTGAAAACCATGCTGCGGCTCGGGGCCGAACGCGACGAGCTCAATGTCGTTGCTGACCAGACCGGATGCCCGACGCATGCCGGTGACCTCGCCGAAGGTCTGCTGACAGCGACCCGGTCCGTGCTCGAGGGCCGGGGGGAAAACGGCATCTACAATCTGGCCGGCCAGGGCTCGACGAGCTGGGCCGGATTCGCCGATGCAATTTTCGATCTCGCAGCACCGGTCTGGGGCCGGCGCCCGCAGGTTCATCCGATCCCGTCCAGCGCCTATCCGGTCCCGGCACCACGCCCCAAAAACTCCGTCCTGGACTGTTCGCGCTTTGCCAACACGTTCGGCTTTTCCTGCCCGTCCTGGGAAGCCTCCCTGGCCCGGGTTCTCGACGAGCTGGCTGTAACAAAGCGTGCGTAAGCGTTTGTTTGCGGCTGCGTTCACGAGATGTAGACAAAGCTTCGACAACCATCTGCCCGGGCGGATCACGGAGAAATCAACATGTGCGGAATCGTCGGTGCGGTCGGACTCGACACGGTCGAAAACTTCCTGATCGACGGGCTGCGCCGCCTGGAATACCGGGGTTATGACTCTGCCGGGATTGCAGTCCTGCAGCCGGATGGCGCCGTGCGCCGCGCACGCTCGGTCGGCAAGGTTGCCATGCTGGATGCCAGCCGCGACCGCGCGATCACCGGACATACCGGCATCGCCCATACCCGCTGGGCCACACATGGCGGCGCCACGGAAAACAACGCCCACCCGCACCGCGCCGGACGCGTCACTCTGGTCCATAACGGCATTATCGAGAATTTCCAGGAGCTCCGCCGCAGCCTCCAGGCCGATGGCTACAGTTTCCAGTCAGAGACGGACACGGAGGTCGTTGCCGGCCTCCTTGACCGGGCCCTGGCCCGGACCGGCAGCGCCAAAGCCGCCATGCTGGATGTCGTTCCGCAGCTCCAAGGGGCCTACGCCCTGGCCGTCCTGTTCGACACGGAGCCCGGCATGCTGTTCGGCGCCCGGCACGGAGCGCCGCTGCTGGCCGGCATGAAGGCCGGTGCCGGTTTCATCGCGTCCGACGCTCTCGCCCTGACCGGCTATGCCAGCCATGTCTGCTATCTGGAGAATGGCGACCTCGTCGCCGTCACCAAGGACGGCATCGAGGTCTTCGGCGTCGATGGTGTGAAACACCAGCGTGAGCTGCACAAGTCGAGCGGCTCCGCCATCCTGGCTGACAAGGGCAACTACAAATACTTCATGCTCAAGGAGATCCACGAGCAGGCGGAAGTCGTGGGCCGTACACTGACCGCCCATGTCGATGCCCTGGGCAGTACGGTCAAGCAGCATGAAGGCCTCGACCTCAGCCGCGCCAACCGGATCCTGATCATCGGTTGCGGCACGGCCGCCCTGGCCGGACGGGTCGCGGAATACTGGCTGGAAGGCCTGGCCGGCATTCCCGTGGACGTCGATATCGCCTCGGAGTTCCGCTATCGCGACCCGGTCCTGTCACCCGATGATGTGGCCATCTTCATTTCCCAGTCGGGGGAAACCGCGGACACGCTGGAAGCCATGCGCCTGTGCAAGGAAGCCGGGGCCAAGACCATCGCCCTGGTCAATACGCTGCACTCCACCATGGCGCGCGATGCCGACCTTGTCCTGCCGACCCTGGCCGGCCCCGAGATCGGCGTGGCTTCGACCAAGGCCTTCACCTGCCAACTGATCGTTCTGGCCAGCCTGGCCCTGCTGGTTGCCAAGCAACGCGGTCGCCTGACCGGCGAACAGGAAGTCGAGCAGGTGACCGACTTGCTGGAAGTCCCCGGGCTGATCTCTGAAGCGCTGGACATCGAGTCCCAGATCGCCGAGATGGCGGTCGAGCTGGCAACCAAGCAGACCGTACTCTATCTGGGCCGCCACCAATTCTTCCCGCTGGCCCTGGAAGGAGCACTGAAGCTCAAGGAGATCAGCTACATCCATGCCGAGGGATATGCCGCGGGCGAGCTCAAGCACGGACCGATCGCCCTGATCGAGCCGGGCGTCAGCGTCATCGCGATCGCCCCGCATGATGCGCTGTTCGCCAAGACCCAGTCTTCGATCGAACAGGTTCTGGCTCGCGGCGGCTCGGTGATCGCGATCACCGATGAGGCCGGCGCCAAGGCGCTGGCGTCCACGCCAGTGGACATCGTCAAACTGCCGAGCTCGTCGGGCATGGCGACGGCTTTTGCCTGCACGATCGCCATCCAGCTGATCGCCTATTATGTGGCGGTGGAAAAAGGCACCGATGTCGACCAGCCCCGCAATCTCGCCAAGTCGGTAACCGTCGAATAGCGAAACCAAAAGTGAGTTTTCACGAGCCGGGGACGCTGGCTAGAAGTGCCCCCCCGGACGATTTTATGCGCTGATTTCAAGGACAGTTTCATGGCTGACATGATGCCTTTCATCGACCTCGCCACCCAGCGGGACCGCATTCGCGACAAGCTTGAGCCTGCAATGGCCAAAGTGGTCGAGGAAGGCCGTTACATTCTGGGCCCGGAAGTCACCGAGCTGGAACAGCGGCTGGCCGCCTTCAGCGGGGCACCGCTGGCCCTGGGCTGCGCCAACGGCACCGATGCCCTGGCTCTCCCGCTGATGGCCTGGAAGGTCCGCAAGGGCGATGCCGTCTTCGTTCCCAGTTTCACCTTCGCCTCCACGGCCGAAGTGGTCCGCTGGGTCGGCGCAACGCCCATTTTCGTGGATGTCGATCCGGAAACCTACACGATGGATGTCGCGCACCTGGAAGCCTGTATGGACATGGTGCGCAAGGATCCCGAGCTCACGCCGCGCGCCGTGATCGCGGTCGACCTGTTCGGCCAGCCGGCCGACTACCCGGCGATCAAAGCCCTGTGCGACAAGGACGGTCTGAAACTGATCGCCGACTCGGCCCAGGGCTTCGGCTGCACGCTGAACGGCCAGCATCCCATTCATTGGGCCGATGTCGCCACGATCAGCTTCTATCCTGCCAAGCCGCTGGGCTGTTATGGCGATGGCGGCGCCATCGTGCTGAAGGATGAGGGCCTGTATGAATTGCTCCGTTCCCTTCATGTGCATGGGAGCGGCAAGGAGCGCTATGAGTATGCGCGCATTGGCCTGAACTCGCGCCTGGACACGATCCAGGCGGCCATTCTTCTGGCCAAGCTGGATATTTTTCAGGACGAGATCGACGCCCGGAACCGGGCCGCTGACGGATACGCGGCCGGATTTGGCGATCTGGTGCGCCCGCACAAGGTGATCGAGGGCGGCATTTCAACATGGGCGCAGTACACGCTGGAAGTCGAAGACCGCGACGGATTCCGCAAGACGCTCGCCGATCACGGCATTCCGACGGCGGTCTATTATCCCTGGCCGCTGCATGACCAGCCCGCCTATGCGGGCTCTCCGGCCAGCCCGGGCGGCTTGCCCGTCACGGAACGGATTTCCCACCACGTCGTGTCACTGCCGATGGATGCCTATCTGGAAGGCGAGCGCTTGGATCGTGTCGTCAAGGCCGTGCGGGCGGCACTGGGCTGACGATCAAACCGGCTAGAGCGTATTGAGGGTTTCGGCCTGGGCCAGATTCGTCCGGGCCGCCTCGATCTGGGATTTGCGGTCCTTGTTGTAGAAACGCACCGCTTCATTGATGTCGTCGTAATAGGTCGCCACGCCTTCGTTCAGGACCAGCGCCTGATCGCAGATGCCGCGCATCAGGTTCAAATTGTGCGTGGCCAGAACGAGAATGCCCGCATTCTCGACCAGTTCAAGCATGCGCAAACGCGCCTTCTCGACAAAGTCGACATCGCCGGCCCCGAGCCATTCGTCCAGCAGGAGGATATCCGCTTCCACACAGGTCGTGATGGAAAAGGCCAGGCGGAGCGTCATGCCGCTCGAATAGCGATACAAGGGTTGATGAATCCAGTCGCCCAGTTCTGAAAAGGCGATGATTTCGTCCAGCTTGGCCTCGATCTGCTTGAAGTTTAGACCCAGCATCGTGCCGCGCAGGAAGATGTTCTCATAGCCGGTCGCATTGGGAACAAAGCCCGACGTCTTGGAGAAGACGGAAGCCCGCTCACCGCGCACGACCACCTCGCCCGAACTGGGCGGAAACACACCGGCAAGCGTCCGCAGAAGCGTGCTCTTGCCGGACCCGTTGCGCCCTATCAGGCCCAGACGGGCACCGGGTTTGAGTTCAAACGAGACCCCTTTCAGCGCATCATACCCCGCCCCGTCGCGACCTTGCTGGAAGATGGACGCAATCGGATAGCGGACGACGACATCCTTGGCCGCCAGATAGGGAAAATCGTTCGAGGCTGACACGTTGATCCTGTCTCCGGCCTAGCCGCCGAGCTTCTGGTCGAACTCACCGACCTCCGGATACCCGGCCAGAACCGCTTCAATCGCCTGGAACACCGAGACCACGTCTTCATGGCTGTCCGGGCTTTCCACCACGACCACGAGATTGGGCGTGTTGGAGCTGGCGCGAACCAGCCCCCAGGCCCCGCCTTCCAGCGTGAAGCGGACACCATTGACGGTGTTCACATCGATGATCGGGCGTCCGGCGACAGCTTCGCCCGCCGCCTTCTTGGCCTCGAACTCGGCGACGATACGGTCGACCACACCATATTTCTTGTCGTCGTCGCACTGGGGCGACATGGTCGGAGAACCGAAGCTCACCGGCAGGTCACGGCGCAGATCCGCCATCGACTTGTCCGGATTGCGATCCAGCATTTGCAGCACAGCGCGCGCCGCGACGAGTCCGTCATCATAGCCACGGCCGATCGGCGGCTGCAGGAAGAAGTGTCCGGATTTCTCGAACCCGGCCAGGGCACCCAGCTCCTTGGAGCGGCGCTTGATATAGGAGTGACCGGTCTTGAAGTAATCGGTCTTGCAGCCATGCTCGTTCAACTTGGGATCGATGGCGAACAGGCCGGTGGATTTCACGTCGACCACAAAAGTGGAACCCGGATGCAGCGGCGCCAGATCGCGCGCCAGCATCAGGCCGATCTTGTCGGCAAAGATCTCCTCGCCCTCATTGTCGATGACACCGCAGCGGTCGCCATCGCCGTCAAAGCCCAGACCGACATCAGCGCCATGCTCCAGCACGGCGTCACGGATGGCATGAAGCATTTTCATGTCTTCCGGATTGGGATTGTAGCGCGGGAAGGTATGGTCGAGCTCGCAATCCATCTCGATCACCTCGACGCCCATGGCGCGCAGGACCTGGGGCGCATAGGCCCCCGCCGTGCCATTGCCGCAGGCCGCAACGACCTTGAGCGGACGCTTTATCGAGACACCTTCGGCGACATCGTCCATATAGCGCTGGGACACGCCGTCCTGGCGGACATAGCCGCCGCCGGAGCGTGCGACGCCTTCGCCGTTCAGGACGATCTCCTTCAAACGGCTCATCTCGTCCGGACCGAAAGTCAGCGGGCGATGTGCGCCCATTTTCACACCGGTCCAGCCATTGGAGTTGTGGCTGGCGGTGACCATGGCCACGCACGGGATATCCAGATCGAACTGGGCAAAATAGGCGACGGGCGAGAGCGCAAGACCGATGTCATGGACTTCGATTCCGGCCGCCATCAGACCGACTTCCAGCGCCTGTTTGACGCTCAGCGAATAGCCGCGGAAATCGTGGCCGACAACGATCTTCGGCTCGACACCGAGTTCGTGGATCAGGGTCCCCAACCCCATGCCCAGCGCCTGCACGCCGTAAAGGTTGAGGTCCGGAGCCACATCGGATCCGGGATGGCCGAACCACCAGCGCGCATCATACTCCCGAAAACCGGTCGGCTTGATCAGCGGCTCGTTTTCGAACGCCCAGCTGTTCGGTTGCAGTGATGCATGCGGTTTCGTCGCCATCTCATCCCCCTTCAGGCCAACAGACCTGTGATATTGCATTGCCACAAGGGCGCAAGCCCAATCTGTCCGGTCCGGACAAATCGGGCCAGAACCGCTTACGGACGACCGACGCTGGTATAGGTCAGGCCGGCCGCCTTGGCCTCATCCGGATTGTAGATATTGCGCAAATCCACCATCAGCGGAGCCTTCATCGTGTCCTTGAGGCGCTTGAGGTCCAGGGCCCGGAACTCGTTCCACTCGGTGATGATGACCAGCACATCCGCACCATCGGCGCAGATATAGGGGCCGGAGACGAAATCGACATTGTCGAGGAGCTTCTCGGCTTCCACCGTACCGGCCGGATCGAAAGCCCGCACCTTGGCACCGGCCGCTTGCAGCGCCGGAATGATTTCCAGGCTCGGCGCATCGCGCATGTCGTCCGTGTTCGGCTTGAAGGTGACGCCGAGAACCGCGACCTGCTTGCCGGCGACATCACCGCCACAGGCTTCGATCACCTTGTCGGCCATGGCCCGCTTGCGGGCATCATTGACCTGGACCGTGGTTTCGATCAGGCGCAGCGGCGTGCCGGCGTCCTGGGCGGTCCGGGTCAGGGCCAGCGTATCTTTCGGGAAGCAGGACCCGCCATAGCCGGGGCCGGCATGCAGGAATTTGCCGCCGATCCGGTTGTCGAGGCCGACACCCCGGGCGACTTCCTGGACATTGGCGCCGACCTTCTCGCACAGGTCCGCGATCTCGTTGATGAAGGTGATCTTCATCGCCAGGAAGGCGTTGGCGGCATACTTGATCAGTTCGGATGTCCGGCGCGCCGTGAACAGGATCGGGGTCTCGTTCAGATAGAGCGGACGATACAGCTCGCGCATGACGGCGCGGGCGCGCTCGTCATCGGTTCCGACAACGACGCGATCCGGACGCTTGAAGTCCTCAATGGCGGCGCCTTCGCGCAGGAATTCCGGGTTGGACACCACGGCGAATTCCGCATCCGGGCGGGTTTCGGAAATGATGCGCTCGACATCATCACCCGTACCCACCGGCACGGTCGATTTGTTGACGACGACGGTATAGCCGTCCATCACTTCCGCGACTTCCTTGGCAGCAGCGTGGACATAGCTGAGATCGGCATAGCCATCACCGCGGCGCGAAGGCGTTCCCACGGCAATGAAAACGGCATCGGCGGTGCGAACCGCTTCTTCCAGGTCCAGGGTAAAGCTCAGGCGGCCTTCACGGACATTGCGCTCGACGAGAAGGTCCAACCCCGGCTCGTAAATCGGGATCCCGCCTTCATTCAGCGTTTCGATTTTCGACGCGTCCTTGTCGACGCAAACGACTTCGTGACCGAAATCGGCAAAACAGGCACCGGACACCAGCCCAACATAACCCGTGCCAATCATTGTTACCCGCATGGAGGACCCCTTTATTCAACACCCCCGGTATCGCCGAGGAGCGGGTCCCACGCAAGGTCTCTGCTGGATATGATTCTGCGACAAATCCGGCTGTGGGACGGGCCTGCCCCGAAAGCCTGCAATCCATGCCCCCAAACAGGCCAATCCCGCTATACTCGGACGGGTTGTCGCACGAAGTGACATGATGATCTGGACGCCGCCCGGTTGATGCGGTAGCGAACGAGACGTTTCATCAAGGGGGATCAGGGATGAAGCCCATCCGCAAGGCGGTGTTGCCGGTCGCCGGTTTCGGGACTCGTGTCCTGCCAGCCACGAAAACCATCCCGAAGGAAATGCTGCCGGTTTTTGACCGGCCGGCCATCCAGTATGTCGTCGATGAGGCGATCGCTGCCGGCATCGAGCACTTCGTTTTCGTGACGGGCCGCAACAAGGGCGCGATCGAGGACTATTTCGACACCGCCTACGAGCTGGAAACCTCCCTGAAAGCCAAGAACAAGACCGCCATCCTGGAAGAGGTTCAGAAAACCTGCCCGGTGGCCGGCTCGATGAGCTTTGTCCGCCAACAGGCACCACTCGGCCTGGGCCATGCCATCTGGTGCGCGCGCGATATTGTCGGCGATGAGCCTTTCGCCATTCTCCTGCCGGATGTGCTGGTTCAGGCCGCGCCGAGCTGCCTCGCCCAGATGGTCGAGGCTTACCAGGAGACCGGCAGCAATATCATCGCCGTGGAACCGGTCCCGGAAGCCGAGGTCGACAAGTATGGTGTGATCGATCCGGCCGAGCGCAATGGCAACCGGATCCGCATGAATGGCATGGTGGAAAAGCCGCCCGTCGCCGATGCCCCGTCAAATCTGGCAATCACCGGACGCTATATCCTGCAAGGCAAGATCTTCGATTACCTGGCTGACCAGGCCGCCGGCGCCGGGGGCGAAATCCAGCTGACGGACGCCATGGCACGCCTGATGACGAGTGAGGACTTCTACGCCGTCGAATATGACGGCCAGTCTTATGATTGCGGCAGCAAGCTGGGCTATCTGCGCGCCCAGATCGCCTATGCCCTGGCCGATGCCGAACATGGCGCCGGAGCCCGCGCCCTCCTCGACGGTGAATTCTCCGCCTCCTGAGACCCGACCCGGTCAGCTGCGATTGCGCCAGTCCTTGTACCAGTCGGCAAAACGCTTGAGTCCCATCTCGATCGGGATCTGGGGCGCATAGCCGTAATCGGTCTGCAGGCGGGTCGTGTCCGCAAAAGTGCGGGTCACATCCCCCGGCTGCATGGGCAGCATTTCCTTTTCCGCGGTACAGCCGAGCGCCGTTTCCAGGGTCTCGATCATGTCCAAGAGGCGCACTGGCGACGACCCGCCGATATTGTAGACCGCATGGCGGCCCCGGCGCGGCTTGTCGCGCAAGATCCGGCAGAGCGGTTCGATGACATCATCGACATAGGTGAAATCCCGCTCCATATCGCCATTGTTGAAGACCTTGATCGGACGGCCATCGAGCATGGCGTCGGCGAACAGCCAGTAAGCCATGTCCGGCCGCCCCCAGGGGCCGTAGACGGTGAAGAAGCGCAGCCCGGTCGCCGGAATCCCGAACAAGGACGCATAGGACGCGGTCATCAACTCGTCCGACCGCTTGGTCGCCGCATAGAGTGAGGCCGGCGTCTCCGCCGCATCATTCTCGCGGAATGGCACGGAGGAGCGTTCGCCATAGACCGAGCTGGATGAGGCGTAGACGAGATGGGTGAGATGGTCCCCCAGCGCGCGAGCAGCCTCGAGAACGGACAAAAAGCCGACCAGGTTGGAGCGCGCATAAGCGAAAGGGTTTTCCAGCGAGTAGCGGACACCGGCCTGCGCCGCCAGATGGAGAATCCGGTCCGGTTTTTCCGCCCGGCACAGCTCCATCACGGCTTCATGCTCCGCCAGATCGAGCTTGTGGAAGCTGAAATTGGCGTACTCGTTGAGAATATCGAGCCGCGCCTGTTTCAGGGCGGGGTCGTAATAGTCGTTGAGGATGTCAACGCCAACGACCCGATCGCCGGCCTTGAGCAAGGCCAGGGATGCATGAAAACCGACAAAGCCGGCTGCGCCGGTGACCAATACGGTCAAGACTCACCTCCCCAATCGACGAGCAGTCTGTTCCAACTGAATAAATCAATTCGTCGAATTCGGGTCCGGTTTCAACAGTCCTGACCCATTTCCTCAAGTCGGAAATGCTGTTGGCGCCCGCGTCAGCCCGTCTTCACAGCCTCGACACCCCAGGCAATCCGATGAAAATTCCAAGCGTCCCGGATGATCGTCTCGAGGTCGGAATACTGCGGCTGGAAGTCCAGAAGCTGCCGCGACCGGGTCACGTCGGCATACAGGCGCGGCGGGTCGCCTTCGCGACGACCATGAATATCGTGCGGCACCGGAAGCCCGGTGACCCGCTCGACCGTATCGAGAACCGCCTTCACCGAATAGCCGGTCCCTGTGCCAACATTGCATTGAAAACTCCCCGCACCTGACAGAAGCCGGTCCAGGGCCGCCAAATGGGCCGCCGCCAGGTCCATGACATGGATGAAGTCCCGCTCGCAGGTGCCGTCAGCGGTGTCGTAATCCGTCCCGAACAGCTTCATCGGACCACCCAGACCGGCCGCTGCCTTCAGCGCATTCGGGATGAGATGGGTTTCCGGATCGTGTTCTTCGCCGATTTCGCCGTCCGGACTGGCGCCCGAGGCATTGAAATAGCGCAGTGCCGCATAGCGCAGGTCTTCGGCACTGGAGACGTCGGCCAGCAATTGCTCGACGGCCAGCTTGGTCCGCCCATACACATTGATCGGGGTCTGGGGCTCATCCTCGGTCAGGGGCAGGGATTGCGGCGTGCCATAGGTCGCACAGGTCGACGAGAAGACGAGCGAAGAACATCCGGCCCGTTTCATGGCCTGCAACAGGGACACCACGCCAGCGACATTATTGTCCCAGAAGGCCAGGGGCTCCTTCTGCCCCTCCCCCACTTCGATATTGGCAGCGAAATGCATGACGGCAGCGGGTTGGTGCGCCTCGAATGCCGCGTCGAGCTCTTCGGCATTCCGGATATCACCCCGGACCAGCGGTCCCCACTGCACAGCATGATCATGGCCTCTGGACAGATTGTCGAAGACGACCGGCTCATCGCCGCGCGCCGCCAGGGCCTTGCACACATGCGAGCCGATATAACCGGCACCGCCCACAATCAGAACACGCATATGGATCCCCCGATCACCCTCTACGCGAAGGTTAGATCGGAAGACCGGATATTCCTAGCCAGGCAAGGCCAAACCGGCCCAAGCGGCCGGGACCGTGACCCAACGGCCACGGTCCCGGCCCTTGGATCAGGCCCAGGTGCCGTCCGTGTCGGGCAGCACCGCGACCATGCTGCCATCATCGAGCGTGTCACCCTCGTTCCAGATGACCGTCGGCAATGTCGGGCCCTCGACCGTGCGCAGAACAGCACCGACATCATCGGAGAGGGGCTCGAACCCGGACGTGTCGCCATGGACCTCTGCCAGGCTGACCGCATCAATGACATCCTGGTCCAGCCCCGGCAGGACATCGTCCTCGGCTTCATGCTTTGCGAGCATCAGGGTCAGGTCGGTGTGACCGTCATTGCCCAGGGACTCCATGACCGGACGCGCCGTCTTGCCGCCGGAGGCAGACGCCACCGCGTGGTCGATGACATCCTGGGTCAGCGACGTCATGACCGGGAAGTCGGTTCCGGCCGCGGGAAGCTTGGACAGATCAATGGGCTCAGCACCCGACGTATCCGGCCCCGCTGCCCCGAAGAATTCCGGGAAGGTGTCGTCCGCATCATAGACGATGTTCTCGATACCGATCAGTTCCACGGTCCCGTCCGGAGATCCGGCCCGGTTGTCGGTCACGGTGAGGCTGCCACCATTGTCAATCACCGTGTAATCGGTCGACGCGCCCGAGAAATAGGCCGTGTCGGTGCCGGCACCCCCATTGAACGTGTCGTTGCCGCCGGAGGCAAAGAAGCTGTCATTGCCGCCATTGCCGGTGAGCACATTGTCCGCGGCATTGCCGATCAGATTGTCATCACCGCTGCCACCGATCGCATTCTCGATCACGGTGCCGGTGGCGATACCGATATTGCCGCGGATACCGAGAACCGACGAATAGGCTTCCTCGCGCAGATCGATCGTCTGATCGGAGCTGGAGCCGGAATAGTCGAACGTGTCGGTACCGCCCGCGTCATAGACCGCGAATGAGGTCGCGAATCCAAAGCCGTTGGTAGCGTCGAAGATCGTGTTTCCGGCGTTCGAATTGAAGCCGTAGGTCGTGTCACCGGACCGGGTCGTGGGATCGAGTCCGTACATGTCGCGGGCGGCGATGATATCGGCGACCTGGAGGCCGACCACATAAGCCGTCGACGCGTCGATTTCCGTGTTCTCGCCCTGCGAGAAGTAAGACATCACCGTCGCCTGCCAGCTGTCATTCAGATAGATGTTGTCGACACCGTAATCGGCAGACCCGTCATAGGGACCGGCATGGCCAAGGCCGAGTGCGTGGCCGATTTCGTGGATGTAGGTCTGGAAGGAATAGCTGTCGAGCGACGTGCCATAGGTATCCAGCCAGTTCGTGCCGACATTGACGCTGGCTGCCGTGAAGAAGCCGCCGATGACACCATCCGGACCGGCAAAAGCACCGTCTTCCTCGTCATCAAAGGTGATGTCGGCCGTGGTCGTGACTTCCTGGAAGATCAGGCCGGTCACATCTGACCAGATTTCCAGGGCAGCCCGCGCGAGCGTCTGCCCGTCCGCGGTCAGACCCGTGATATTGACCGTCAGCGTGTCGCCCGTGGAAGCGTTGAACTGGCCGCCACCAAAACCGGACGCCAGATAATCGCCGATTTCCTGGTAGGAGAAATTCCGCAACGGATCGGTGTGAGAAACCGTCAGCGTGTACTCACCCGTCCGCTCATCAACCGAGCCGCCGTCCCAGCTGTCGACCTCGATGTAGTAGGTGCCGGTCTCGGTCGCCGTGAAGGTCAGGCGGGAGTCCCGGTTCACGCCGAGGCTGATGTCATCATTCTCGCCGATCAGGCTTCCGGAATCGTCGAACAGCCGGATCAGGGGGTCACCGAGCGTGTCGGAACCGGTCCCGGCCAGGTCGAACTGATAACGCTGACCGGCGACGAGTTCCACGCGGACCCAGTCCTCATCCCCCGATGTTTCCAGATTGCCGACATAGGAGCCGCCGGAGACCATGTGGACTTCGGTGGTGTCATTGTCCGGTACATCACCGGCTTCATCCGTGATGTCAGAGACGGTGATCGCGACATCCTGGCTGTTGGAATTCGTGCCATCCGACGCCGTGACCGTGATGTCGTAGATATTGTTGCCACCACTGTCCGCAGGGCTCTCAAAGTCCGGTGCGGTCAGGAAGCTCACTTCACCCGTTTCACTGTCGACCGCAAACAGGGCCGCATCCGTGCCGGAGATGGAATAGGTGATGGTATCGCCTTCAGCATCCACGGCCCGGATGACATAGGCTGAGGTCTGGCTTTCGGACACATTGCCCGCTGCGGCTGACTGGAAGGTCGGCGCGCCGGTTTCGACCTGGTCCGTGACTGTCAGGGCAACCGTCAGATCTGTCGTCTGGCTGCCATCGCTGGCCCGGATGACCAGATCATAGACATTGTCGCTATCCGCATCGTCCGGGCTTTCGAAATCCGGAGCCGACACGAAGCTGACTTCGCCTGTCGCGGCATCAATGCTGAAGTCTGCCGCATCGGCGCCGCCCACGATGGAGTAGGTCACACTGTCGCCGTCCCCGTCGGTCGCCACAGCCGTATAAGCCACGCCCGTGGTGTTCTCCGCGACGTTCGCCGCCGTTGCCGACGAGAAGGCCGGCGCAAACTCGTTCACATTGGTGACCGTGATGGAGACAAACGCCGGGACCGGATTGGTTCCGTCCGTGAGCTGGACCTGCACGACGTAGACATTGTCGCCGTCATCATCCGTCGGGTTCTCGAAGTCCGGCGGCGTGATGAAGCTGAGTTCACCGGTATTGGCATCGATGGTGAAGAGGTCGGTGTCGCGGGTGGACAACAGGGACCAAGTGAGAGCGTTTCCTTCGGCATCCGTCGCCGTGAGATTGGCCGCGGTCGTGCTGTTTTCGGCAACGCTGAAAGCAGTTCCTGACGTCCAGACCGGTGCATCATTGCGGTCCGTGACCGTGATGAGCAGGGTCTGCTGGTCAGTCAGCTCGCCGTCACTGCCTTCAATGATGACTTCATAGACATTGTCGCTATTCGCATCGGTCGGGTTTTCGAAGTCTGGCGCGGTTCGGAAGACGAGCCTTCCGGAGCTGTTCTCATAAGGGAAGAACAGGTCCGCATCCGCACCACCGATGATCGTGTAGGTGATGGTCTGGCCGTCACCATCGGTTTCGGGCGGATCGAAGGCCGTGACGTTGGTGAAATCTTCCGCAATGGAAATCGACAGGGTGTCGGGCCCCATTTCCGGCGCAAATTCATTCAGGTCGGTCACCGTGACCGTCACGTCCTGGCTGACCGCATTGGTGCCATCGCTGGCGGTGACCGAAATGTCGTAGACATTGTCACCATTGGCGTCCGCCGGCGCATCATAGTCCGGGGCCGTGACAAAGCTGACTTCACCCGTATTCACGTCGATGGTGAACTGGCCGGCATCATCACCGGACAAGCTGTAGGAAAGCGGGTCGTTTTCCGGGTCGGTGGCCGTCGCCGTGTAGATGACACCGGTTGTGCCCTCTTCCAGCGAGACAGATGTCCCGGACGTCAGGGACGGAGACTCATTCACATCGCCGACATTGATCGTCACGGTGAGGTCGGTCGTGAGCTCGCCATCGCTGGCGCGGAATGTCACCTCATAGGTATTGTCGCCATTGCCATCGACCGGAGCCTCGAAGTTCGGCGGGTCCCGGAATTCGAGGCGGTTGGTGGACGCATTGAACACAAAGTCGGCCGCGTCGCCCGTGGCCAGGAGCTCATAAGTGACGGTACTCCCCGTATCCGCATCCGTCGCGGCCGGGCGGTAGACGAGACCCGTATAGTTCTCGCTGACCCCGACATTGGTTGCAGACGTGAAGACCGGCGCGGACTCATTCGCGTCCGTCACCGTGATGGTCACATCCTGTGAAGACGAATTCGTTCCATCCGATGCGGTGACCGTGATCTGATAGTCATTGTCGCCATCTGCATCACCCGGATTCTCAAAATCCGGAGCCGACACAAAGCTCACTTCACCGGTATTCGCATCGATCGAGAACTGGCCGGCATCGTCGCCCGACAGAGTGTACGTGACCGTGTCACCCTCAGGATCCGTGGCAGCAGCCGTGTACACCACGCCTGCGGTATTCTCTTCCGTGGAAGCCGTCGCGCCCGACGTGATTTCCGGCGCTTCATCCTCGTCCTCAACCGTGATGGTCACGGTCTGGTCCGCAGAAGCCGAACCATCCGATACACGGATGGTGACTTCATAGGCATTGTCACTGTCCGCATCGCCCGGGTTCTCGAAATCCGGCGAGTCGTTGAACGTCACGGCACCCGTCGAACTGTCGATGGAGAACAGGCTCTGATCCGCCCCACCGACGATGGAATAGGTCAGGCTGTCATTGTCGGCATCACTGGCCGTGGCCGTGTAGACCGTTCCGGTCACATTCTCGGTCACCGTCGCGCTGGTCTCGGACGTAAAGCTCGGCGGGTTGTTCGGCGCGGGCGGGGGCGGTGTCGTTCCGCCGCCACCACCACCGCCGCCGCCAGCGGCCGCGCCCAGAAGACCGGCACCACCGACGACACCCAGAATGGCGCCGGCACCGCCGCCACCACCGCCTGCTGCGGCCGCTGCACCAAAGTCGGCGCCGGCAATCGCGCTGTCGGCGAGATAGACATAGCCATCGACAATCGCCACTTCACTGGCTTCGAAGGTCAGGACGCGGCCATCTTCAAGCGTGATCCGGGCACCACCATCGGCGAGGCGCTCGACGCTGGATACATTCGGCTGGTCCGTCGCGGCACTGTAGCCATCGGGGACTCCGCCGCCCTGCGCCTGGGCCTGACCACTCATCAGCGCCACACCGCCCAGCGCCATGGCGCCGCCCATCAGGGCTGTTTTGGTCGCATTGCGGCGATCCGTCTTGTTCTCGATGGTCATGGCAATCCCCTTCTGCGAACCCGCAACGTCCATCATTGCGGGGGGAAGCAGGCCTGCGACAGCCTGCGTATGGAACAATCGGCGACCGTCTCCTGAGTCACCGTCTTGAAAGCGTGCCGGCGGGCGTTCAATCGCCCGTCGCGGCCGTTGGCGTACGCCCGGTCAGGCGCAGCAATTCCAGTTTTTGTCTCAGCCAGTCAAAGCGCGCGGAAATCACGTCGATCTGCGCCTGCTCATGCGCCAGTCGGGCGTCCACGAGGTCCGGCAAGGTCCCCAGACCATACTCGAACTCACCCTCGATCGCCTCGAAATATTCGGCCTGGCTCGCGGCCACCGCTTCGCGCCGGATCAGCTGGGCTTCCAGGGAAATAGAGCGGCGGAAGGCGATTTCCGCTTCTTCGCGCATATTCCTCTGCAAGGTCCGCAGGGCGCTACGCTCGGCCTCCAGCTGGGCCGCCGCCTGGTCGCGCTCGGCGGCCAGCGCCTGGCCTGTATAGAGCGGGACGGAAACGTCCACGCCCAGCCGGTCGCGGCCTTCCCAGTCCTCGCGCTGGTCATCATAGACGTAGGACGCGATACCGACGGCCTCGATCACGGGAAGCCGGTTGCGCCGGGCGCGGTCCAACCGCGCTTCCAGGCTGCGCACCGCGCTCAACCGCGCGCCGATCATCGGATTCTCGGACAAGGCCGCACGGACCAGAGTGTCCAGCGTCTCCAGTCCCGACATCTGCCCCGAAAGGTCCGCAGCAGCCTGCGCATCATCGCACAACTCGCCCACGACCACGCCGGCATATTCCCGGATTCGGGTCGCCGATTGTTCGGCCAGGAATTGAAGTTCCAGCGCATCGGCTTCGGCATTGGCCAGCTGTGCCTCGATCTGGGCCCGGTCAGCGCGCGTCGCTCCACCTCGCGCCAGAAGGTCCGCGACAGCATCGCGCTGACGGCCAAAATAGTCCCGGCGTTCCGACACCACATCCATCACGGCCAGGGTTTCCAGCCGGGTAAGATAGGCATCAGCCAGCATTTGAGCGGATTCGGCCTGCTGCGCCTCGATCTCGTAATTGCGTTGATCGACCTGATTGCGGGCGGCCGTCTCGGCCAGGCGGGCATCGCCGAAATCATAGATACGTTGCGAGACCTGCACGCCGATCTGGTTCTCGATCTGGCTGGACGTCAGACCGGTATCGCCCACGCTGGACCGGCCGAAGGTCGAGACCTGGGGCCGACGCAGGGAACGGGCCGCCCGGGCTTCCGCCTCAGCTTGGGCGAGACGCGCCTGCGCCCCGGCCACTTCCGGGGCCCGTGCCGCGGCGAGCCCCATGGCGTCGGTCAGGGCCAAACAGGATGAAGCCGGCTGCGCGACGGCGGCGGTCGTCAGGCCCGCCAACCCGAACACGGCCAGCAGGACCGGTCGAAACGGAAATCGTGGCATCGCCTACCCCGTCCTCGCGCCGCGGAAGAGCGATTCACTGATCGGCTCGAAAAAATAGTCCAGCGTTGTTCGGCTGGATCCGGAGAAAATGAAAACCTCGACCGGCATGCCCGGAATCACATCGAGATCTCCCAGGCGCTCGGCTTGCTCGACCGGAATGAGGACACGGACTTCGTAGTAATTGGCGCCGGTTACAGGGTCGGTCTTGAGGTCGGCGGAGACCGAGACCACCTCGCCGTCCAGCCGGGGCGTCATCCAGCTCTTGTAGGCCGTCAGCCGCGTCCGAACGGCCTGGCCTTCATAGACCGAGGCGCGATCCGCCGGCTGGATGCGGACAGACGCGGTCATCTGGCCGGCATCGGGCACGATCTCCAGGATAGCCTCGCCCGGCCGGACCACACCGCCTCGTGTCGCGAAATTGAGGTTGAGGACCTCACCGGCTTGCGGCGCATGAATGACCGCACGATTGAGA
Organism: Maricaulis alexandrii; assembly: GCF_005871165.1. GTDB lineage: Bacteria > Pseudomonadota > Alphaproteobacteria > Caulobacterales > Maricaulaceae > Maricaulis > Maricaulis alexandrii. The sequence goes on from NZ_SWKP01000007.1 coordinate 405,278, forward strand.
ACATCCTGCGCCGTACCCAGCCGCTCCTCAGCCTGGCCGAGACGGGTCCGCACATCCAGCTGATCCGCGGACAATTGGCGCAGGAAAGCCGCACGGGTCTGATCGATCTGGCCATCCAGGTCCTGTTCCAGTGTCGCCGCATCCTGGGCTTCCGTGCGCAAACGGCCAATATCAGCCTCGAGCGACGCCACTTCACGTTCCAGGGACCGCAATTCATCGAGACGGGCCATCTGGCGCTCATAGCGGTCATTGAGCAGGGACAGCTGATCGCGTGCCGCATCGAGGGCACGGCGGGTGACCGTGATCTGCTGCGCCCGCAGGGTCTGCGATGAGCGCGCGCCGTCACGCCGGGCGGTCAGTACGGCAATATCCGCTTCGAAGGCCTGGCGTTGCTGTTCGAACAGGTCGCGCTGGCGGGTGATGATCTCGTCGCGCTCCTCGGTCGTCAGGTCGAACACGCCCAGGACAGTGAAATCCGGAGCTTCCGCATTGCTGCGCAGGGCATCCAGGCGCTGGATCGAAGCCGTCAGGGCGGCAATTTCGAGCAAAACCTCATTGCGGGCGGCCTGGGACGCCGTTTCCTGCAGGGTGAGCAGAGGCTGGCCGGCCTCGACATGATCGCCGTCGCGGACCAGCAGCTCCTCGATGATCCCGCCCTCAAGGTGCTGGACCACCTGCCGGTCATTCTCCACCACGATCTGACCCGTAGCGGGCACACCTTCCGCCAGCGGAGCCAGTCCGGCCCAGGCCAGAAACCCGCCCAGCCCGATGAAACAGATCAGGGCGGTATTGCGGACGGTCTTGTCGCGCAGAGGATTGATCGTGGGGCCATCAGAGGCTGTCGCGGCGGTCATGCAGCCGGACCTTTCGCGGCTGTCGTCGCAACGCCCGGCCCGGTTGCCAGCTTGATGAACTGGTCGGAGGGTGCGGCCATCACTTCACCATTGCGAACGAGCAGAACCGTGCTTGCCTTCTCGATCACGCGTCGATCATGCGTCGCCGTCAGGATGATGCAACCGGCCTCGGCGGCCTGCACCAGTGCGGACACCAGGCGGGGCGCCGCCGCCGAGTCCAGATTGGCGGTCGGCTCATCCAGAAGCAGAAGGACGGGATTGCCATAGAGGGCGCGCGCCAGACCGATAAGCTGGCGCTGGCCAGCCGACAGATGCACGCCGCCCGGACCAACCCGGGTGTCATACCCGTCGGGCAGCGACAGGATCACATCATGGGCCCCTGCCTGCTTGGCCGCAGCGACGATGTCATCAGAGCTGGCCGCATCCAGACGGGCGATATTCTCGGCAATGGTGGCGGGCAGGAGTTCGACATCCTGCGGCACATAGCCGACATAACGCCCGCGGTCGGTGGCGGCCCATTCATGCAGATTGCGGCCACCCAGCGAGACCTGGCCAGAGCCCGGCATCCAGGCGCCTGACAGGGTTTGGAGCAAAGTGGTCTTGCCGGCACCATTGCCGCCGGCGATGGCAATGATCTGCCCGGACTTCACGGACCAGGAAAAGGGTCGGATCAGGGGGTGTTCGGCGCCGGGAACGGCGACCGACAAACGGTCCAGTCCCAATTCGGCAGCCGGTCGCGGCATGGGCGTATAGGCCGGTTCGGTTTCGACATCGCCCAGCCCGTTGCGCAATTGCACCCAGGACGACCAAGCCTGGACCGAATTGCGCCAACCGCCGACGATCTGGTCGATCGGCCCCAGCGTCCGGGCCAGGATGATGGAGGAGGCGACAATGGCGCCGGGCGAAATCTCCTGCGCCAGGGCCAGGGCTGCACCACCCCCGAGCACACAGATCTGCAGGATCTGGCGGGCGGAGCGGGAAATGGCGGTGAACTTGCCGTCGGAACGCGCCGCGTCCATGGCCAGGTCCTGACCGATTTTCTCTTGCGCCTGCCAGCGCCGGAACGCCGCCGGAATCAGTCCCATGGCGACCATGGCCGAGCGCTGACGCTCTAGCCCGCCCGCGAAATCGCCGGCCTGACGGAGGGCCGCCTGGGAGACTTTGGCCGGTTCCCGCGTCGTCAGTTCCGCCGCCACGGCGACCCCGAAAACGAGCAGACCACCGGCCAGGCCGAGGAAGCCCAGCATGGGGTGAACCAGGAAGAGAACCACCAGGAAAATCGGCGTGAAAGGCAGATCCACGAAGGGCAGGACGGCGCCATTCTGGAGCGTGTTGCGGATGCGCGAGATCGCTGTCATGTCGCGGCTGAGCGAGGATTGCCCCAGCGTGTCCTGTTCAAAACGCGTGAAGACGCGGCGCGCGAGCAGGTTTTCCAGGGCGTCGCCGGCCAGGGTGCAGACCCGGCGGCGGCCGGCTTCGGCGGCGCCATAGACGGCGAGCAGGAAAACGGCCAGGACGGTGAGCCAGACGAGGGTATCGCGCGAGCCGGAAGACAGAACGCGATCATACACTTGCAGCATGTAGAGCGGGGCGACCAGCAAGAGCAGGTTCGACGCCAGCGTGAAGCCGGCCAAGACCACGACAAAGGGTCTCAGCTGTCGTTTGACCTGGAGGCTCAAGGGTGTCTGCATACTTACTCCAGGTTGCCAGGGCGATGTCACGGCAACCCATACCGGGGTCTGAACACGATCCGCCCGTGGTTCAAATCACAGACGGTACAGAACCATAACCGGATGAGAATAGGTGCGCCAGACTCGTTTCCGGGTACAACCTGACTAACTCAGCCCGACCCGCAACAGATCATGCAGGTGCAGGATGCCGGCCGGACGACCGGACTCATCCACGATGAAAAGCTGGCTTATTTTAATGTCACCGGCCGTCATCTGGCGCAGGGCGTCGGCGGCCAGCATGCCGGCCCGGCCGGTGCGCGGATCGCGGGTCATGATTTCGCGGGCCGGACGATTGACCAGGTCGGCCCCCATATGCCGGCGAAGGTCGCCATCGGTAATAATTCCCGCGAGCAGCCCCCCGTCATCAAGCAGGCCGATACAGCCGAAACTCTTGGAGCTCATCTCGATCAGGACTTCGCTCATCGCGGCATCCTGGCTGATGACCGGAACGGCATCGCCGGCGTGCATGATGTCGCCGACCGAAGCGAGGGCCGCGCCCAGGGCACCACCCGGGTGGAAGGTCTTGAAGTCGGAGGCGGTGAAACCACGGGATTCCAGGAGCGCCACAGCCACGGCATCGCCCAGCGCCATCATCAGCGTGGTCGACGTCGTCGGCGCCCGGGTTTCGCCACAGGCTTCCGGGGCATCCGGAACGGCGAGGAGATAATCGCCGGCCCGCGCCAGCGTACTGTCGGCCTTGGCGGTCATGGCGATCAGCGGAACCCCGAAGCGGCGGCAGTAGGCGATCAAATCGCCCAATTCCTTGGTTTCACCGGACTTGGACAGGGCCAGGACGGCATCGCCCTCCCCGATCATGCCCAGATCACCATGGCTGGCCTCGGTCGGGTGGACGTAATAGGAGGGCGTGCCCGTGGAGGCGAGTGTCGCCGCGATCTTGCGCGCCACATGTCCCGACTTGCCGACCCCGGCGCAGATCACCCGTCCGGTCAGCTCGCGCAGACGGTTCACCGTTTCGCTGAATGCGTCGCCGATGGAGTCATGCAAGGCATCCAGCCCGTCACGTTCCGTGGCGATGACATGGCGCGCGGAGCGGGCAGGGTCGAAATCGGGCATGGACATGTCCTTGGAATGGCTGGCCGTCGGGCGATCGAGACGCTCCCATACCAGAACCGCGCACGTCCGGGGAAGAGACGTGCGCGGCCAGAGCGGCTTTTCTGCGTGGTCCAAAAGGGGGACGGAGAGGACCAGGCATTCAAGTGCGCCGCAAATGCGGGGACGGGTCCTTTCCGGGTGAGGGCAGGCCCGTCCGTTTTGGGTCACGCACTGAGTGGGTCCAGTCTGGGACGCAAACCACTCGGTACGCTGACCCGAAACCTCCAACGGATGCATAATACCACAAGCCGCAACCGCTGGATACGTCAATCTTTGGCTTTCCGGATGGAATCTCGGGACTTGCAGGCCCGTTCGCCTGTCCTGCTTGCCCCGCGCGACCAGCCGGGCTATCGCTCGCGCAGCTTTCCAAGGGGAGAATCGCCATGCCGCAACTCGCACTCATCCGACACGGCCAGAGTGAGTGGAATCTGCAAAACCGGTTTACCGGCTGGGTGGATGTCGACCTGACGGATGAAGGCGTGGCGCAAGCGGAACGGGCAGGCACTTTGCTGGCGCAAGCCGGGTTCAAGCCGGTGCGGGCCTATGCCTCGGTGCTCAAGCGCGCGATCAAGACCCTGCACTACGCGCTGGAAGGCCTGGACCGGCTGTGGATCCCCGAGGAGAAATCCTGGCGCCTCAATGAACGGCACTATGGCGGACTGGCCGGCCTCAACAAGGATGAGACCCGCGAGAAGCATGGCGATGAACAGGTCCATATCTGGCGCCGCTCCTTCGACACGCCGCCGCCGGAACTGGCCGAGGATCACGAATATCACCCGGTCAATGATCCCCGCTATACGGACGTCGCCCGCGAATTGCTGCCCGGTGCGGAATCCCTGAAACTGACCCTGGACCGGGTCGAGCCTTACTGGACGAGCGATATCCTGCCGCATCTGAAAGCCGGCGAGGACCTGATCGTGGCGGCGCACGGCAACAGTCTGCGCGCCCTGGTGAAGCTGCTCTTCAAGGTATCGGACGCGGACATCATGGGCATCGAGGTTCCGACCGGAAATCCATTGCTGATCGATCTGGCTGATGACGGGCTGACCATCCGTTCGGCGCGCTATCTGGACGAAAGCCGCGCCAAGCCTCTGCCGCCCCTGCCCTGACCCATGCCGGCGGTCGATGATCTGCGCGCCATGAGCCTGGCTCTGGCGCTGGCCCGGAGCCAGCAGGGACGGACCGCGCCCAATCCTTCCGTCGGATGCGTCCTGGTCAAGGACGGTCATATCATCGCCACGGGTGCCACACAGGATGGCGGACGCCCTCATGCCGAGCGCGTGGCCCTGGAAGCAGCCGGCGAGGCTGCGCGCGGCAGCACCGCCTATGTCACGCTGGAGCCCTGTGCCCATCACGGGCAGACACCGCCCTGTGCCGACGCCCTGGTCGAAGCCGGGGTCAGCCGGGTGGTTGTCGCCTGCCAGGATGATTATGCCGAGGTGGCGGGCAAGGGACTGGCCATCCTGGAAGACGCCGGCATGGCCGTGGAACTCGGCCTTCTGGGCGACACCGCCCTCGCCCTCTATGCCGGGTTTTTCCATCGGCTGAAAACCGGCCGGCCGCTGGTCTATGCCGACCGCCGCCGCCACGGCTATGACGCGGAGCTGGATGTCGATGACGGCGCCATGATCGAACGGCGTCTGTTCGAGCTGGGCCAGGCCGGCAAGAACCGGGTTCGGGTGGAACCGGACACGCCCCTAGCCGAAACTCTGCTGCAGGCGGGGCTCGCCCGAATACCGCATGACAGCGGGCACACGCAGTATTAACTCTCTGAGTATAGCGTGGTTCTCTGATTTCTACCGACAGGAACCCGCCCATGAACGGTCGCAAGATCGAGTTCAAGATCCTCACCCAGGCCGAGCTGGATCTGGTGTGTGAGCGTCATGAACGCCTGTGGTCTGCCCAGTCCGGCGGCGCCCGGGCCAGCCTGTCCTATTGCATCCTGGAAAATCTGGACCTGTCCAATCGCGACCTGTCCGACGCCGATTTCTCCGGTGCCGTTCTGCGCGGCGCCAATCTGTCCGGTTGCACGCTGAACAGTTCAGTCTTTTTCGCGGCGGATCTGCGCCGCGCCAATCTGGAAGGTGCCTGCCTGCGCCGGGCCGATCTGCGTGGCGCCATCATGCGCGGCGCCAACCTGACCGGCGCCGATCTGACCGAGGCGGACATGCGCGAAGGCGCGATCGCCCAGGTCGACAAGGAAAAGGGCCTGTCGATCCTCTCGCACAAGACGCAGGAGAATGACGCAGGCACGGCGAACTTCACGGGCGCCAACCTGTCGCGCTCGAAAATGGCCGGCATCACGGCGCAAAAGGCCGACTTCACGGATGCCATGCTTCTGGGCACGCGGATGATCCGCGCCAATCTGCGCGGCTCCAGCTTCCAGGGTGCCAATCTGGAAGGCGCCGACCTGTCCGGCGCAGACCTGTCCGATACCGATTTCTCCCAGACCGTCCTGGTCGGCACCAAGATGATGATGGCCAAGAAGGACCGGATGAATACGGAGGGTGCCCTCACCGACAAAGCGGTCGGCATTGATGCGAAGGACCTGGAAAGCCCGGTGGCGGACCAGATCGCCGAGCATGTGAAATGGTGCGACACGAACGGTGCGGAGGGCAAACCCTCCCTGTTCGACGGGACCGATCTTCGCGGCCTGAACTCATTGGCCGGCAAGACGCTGACTGCCTTCCACGCCCGCGGTGCAACGCTGTACGGGCTCGACCTTGAAGGCGCACAATTGCAGGGCGCCCGTCTGGAAAAGGCTGATCTGCGCATGGTGTCCCTCCGCGGTGCCGATCTGCGCGGGGCCGACCTGACCGGGGCCAATCTGTCCAATGCCGATCTGCGCGATTGCCAGCTGGGACCGCTCCTTCTGGAAGGTGACCGGGTCTTCCCGGCCTCGCTGGCCGGTGTCCGGGCCCGGTATACCGATTTGCGCGGCGCGGATTTGCGCCAGTTGAAGGCCGCCGGCGCGGACTTCTCCTATGCCCGGCTGGACGGGGCGGATGCCCGGCGCGCGGTGTTCGAAGGCTCCTGTTTCACCGGCGCCAGCGTCGATGGCGAGTTCCGCGAGAATGCCGGCTCACTCGACGGCGCGGTGGATCTCGACGCGGCCTGAGCACGGACAGTCTCCAGACAGAAAAAAAGGCGGCGAACCGAAAGGTCCGCCGCCAGTTTTTTGAAGGGATACGTGAGAAGTGCGCCGGATCAGGCAGCTTTGGTCTTGCCGCCTTCGATCAGCTTGGCCTTGGTCTTGCCCGGACCGGACTGGATCGTGATCCGCTTCGGCTTAGCAGCCTCGGGGATCTCACGCACGAGACGGATCGCCAGAAGACCATTCTTCAGGCCCGCTTCCGTCACTTCGACATGATCCGCGAGATGGAAGCGGCGCTCGAAAGCGCGCTCTGCGATCCCGCGATGGACGAAACGGCGGTCGTCCTGACCGTCCTTTTCACCGATACGGCCGGAGACGGTGAGCACGTTCTCCTGGACTTCCACGGTGAGGTCTTCCTCACCGAAGCCGGCGACAGCGAGTTCGATCAGATACTCGTCTTCGTCGACGTGCTGGATGTTGTAAGGGGGGTAGCCTTGGGATTCGATCTTGGTGGCGGAATCCATCATGTCCGCAAGGCGGTCAAAGCCCACGATCGAACGGTAGAGCGGGGTAAAATCAACAGTACGCATGGTCAGTCTATCCTCTCTTGAGCGACAAACAGGCCCGAATTCGGGCGGTTTCAGCTTGGCTGTCCCACGAGGGCTACAGCCGGGTTTCCGGGCCCCGTAGCGGCGACCCGTGATCCACATTTGGGTAGCGATTTTGTGTTCCGCAAGTCCCCCGCTTCCGATTGCCTGAATCTTCGCACTTGGCTAGGACTGGGACGAGTTTGAGGGAGACACAATTCATGCGTTCCATTTTTCTGGGCAGTCTGTCCGCCGTTGCGCTTCTCGGCCTGTCGGCCTGCGGCAATCCCGCCGAAGAGCCGGCTGAAGAAGGCGTGACCGAAACCGCCGCGCCGGCCGAGACCGAGGCACCGGAGCCGGTCGTCGACTATTCCGACCTGAACACGGTTCTGGCCGGCGACTGGCGCGGCGAAGCGGCCGAACGGGATGCTTGGCGTCACCCGGCCGAAACGCTTGAATTCTTTGGCGTGGATCCGTCTTCCACCATTGTCGAGATCTGGCCTGGTGGCGGTTGGTATGCCGATGTGCTGGCGCCGTGGATCGCCGCCAATGACGGCACCTATGTCGCCGCCCACTTCCCGGCGGATTCCAGCAGTGATTACCGCCGCCGTTCGCGCGCCAATTTCGAGGCCCGGGTGTCCGATGTGCCGGCCTATGGCGAACCGGAGATTGTCGACTTCAATTCCGAAGTGGGCCTGGTCGTGGAAGCCGGTTCGGTGGACGCGGTCCTGACCTTCCGCAACATCCACAACTGGATGGCGGGCGGTGTGGCCGAACCGGCCTTTGCGGAGTTCTACACCGCGCTGCGTCCGGGCGGCATACTGGGCGTGGTGGAACACCGCATGCCCTCCACCCGGCAACAGGACCCGATGGCCCGCAGCGGTTATGTCCAGCAGGACTATGTCATCGCCATGGCCGAGGAAGCCGGCTTCGAATTCGTCGAGGCGTCCGAAGTGAACGCCAATCCGGCCGACACGGCCGACCATCCCTATGGGGTCTGGACCCTGCCGCCGACGCGCCGCTCGCCGGCCGAGGACGAAGAGGGTTTCGAGGATTTCGACCGCGCGCAGTATGATGCCATCGGTGAGAGCGACCGCATGACCCTGCTGTTCCGGAAGCCCGACGCCGAATGAGAATTCTGTTTGCCTGCCTTCTCCTCCTGACCGGGGCTTCGGCCCTGGCCCAGGAGGCTGAAGGCCGTGTTGCGGGCCCGGTCTCCATGCTGTTCCCGCACCGCACGGCCTATCTGGAGCTCGCGCCGGAGGACCGGTCGCATTTCCGTCTGGACTATGTCGTCCGGTCGTCCGCCGGTGTCCCGGCCGAGGATATCGGTCTGTGGTATCTGCAGGACGACACCCGGACACAGTTGGAGCTTCTGCCCAACGGACAAGTCTCCAATCCGCCCGATGCCGGAATCCTGGCTGCGGATCCCGATGTGTGGACGGATCAACCCGGCCAGACCATGTCCATGTCCCTGATGTTCGCCTATGCCGGCCCGGACTGGCAGACGCCGGAACGGGAGGATCTGGTCACGGGACTGGAACAGGCCAACCGGGCTGTGCGCCGCGCGGCCGGGGTGGCCGCCCTGTTTGCGCCGGAGTTCAAGACGGTGACATTCGTGTTCGACGGTCCGGCACCGCAGGCTTGGGCGATTGATGCTGACGGCACGCGCCAAGCCCTGACCGGTGAGGAGAACCGTGTCGACTTTCGGCCCCGGGACCGGTCCAACCGCTCGATTGTCCGCCTCGAATTCGAGGCAGAACCGCAGCGGGTCCTGTTCAACCGCTAGACCGCTGCGGCGGCCAGATGGGTCAGGGCGGCGTCTAGCAGATCGCGATTGGCGGCCGCCACGACCTGTCCGCCCTGGCTGGCATCGCCGCCGGACCAGTTGGTGACCACACCGCCCGCGCCCTCGACCACCGGGATCAGGGCCTGGACATCATAGATTTGCAGCCCGCTCTCTATGACGAGATCGACGCCGCCGGTCGCCAGCATGGCATAGGCATAGGCATCGAATCCGAAGCGGCACAGGCGCGCGCGCTCACGGACCGCGACGAAGGCCCGGGCTTCCGCGCCTTCAAAGAGATAGGGATCGGTCGAACTGAGAATGGCCGTGTCCAGCGTCACATCGGGCCGCACAGACAGGCGCCGGACACCGTCCGGGCCATGCAATTCCGTGCCGGAGGCTTGGCCGACGAAACGTTCCCGGATATGGGGCTGGTCGATCAGACCGAGACCGGGCCGACCGTCCATTTCCAGAGCGATCAGCACGGTCCAGCTGGGCAGGCCGGAGATGAAGGCGCGCGTGCCATCGATCGGATCCAGCACCCAGCGGCGCCCGGACCGGCCCGTGTGTTCGCCGAATTCCTCACCGAGAATGCCATCCTCCGGCCGGTGTTCGGCCAGGAGCTGGCGCATCGCCCGTTCCGACGCCTTGTCGGCGGCGGTGACCGGATCGAATCCGGTCTCCAGCTTGTTGACGATATCCGGTTCCGCCCGGAAATAGGGACGGATGGCCGCCCGGGCCGCATCGGCGAGGGCGTTGGCAAGCTTGAGGTCGTCTGACAGATCGAAACGGGTCATGACAAGCCGCCTAGCATGGCCCGCAAGGGCTTGCCAGACGGCCTGGCAATAACACCGTCAATCCGTCAGCCCGCCCTTTCAGGCCGCATCATTCGCCGCTTCTTCCGGCTCCAGCGACTTGGCCAGTTCCAGAAGGCGTTTACGGGGACGCTCGCCAAGCCGGTAATAGGCCCGGATCAGGTCCACGGTTTCCTTCTGGGAGAGGATGTCCGCCGCCAGGGCGCCTTCATTGGCCACCTCATCGCGCTGGGACAGGCCTTCATAGAAGTACTGCACCGGCACATCGAGCGACTCAGCCAATTCGAACAGGCGGCTCGCGCTCACCCGGTTGGCGCCGCACTCATATTTCTGGATCTGCTGGAAACGGATCCCGACAGATTCGGCCAGCTGTTGCTGGGTCAGGCCGAGCAGCCGGCGCCGACGGCGCAGGCGCTTGCCCACATGAAGGTCAATATCGTTGGTCATACTACTCGCCGCCTATCTTCGCGTCTCGAAATGCGTCGCGTTGGGACACACGCCTCACAGGAGAGCAAAGCACGTGCCGGGCGAAGGCTGCATCGAGTATTCGCTTATTATGGGCGTGATTGTGACGCGAGCTGCCTGTGCCAGTCGGTTTCGCACAACAGGCTGATAAAGCGGGAGATATTCTCCTTGAAGGAGTCGAATTCAGACAGTTTCACGACCCGACTTTCATCCATGTAGAGGCTGCGGTTGATCTCGATCTGGACAACATGCACCCCTTCCACGGGGCGTCCATAATGCTCCGTGGTATAGCCGCCGGCATAGGGAATGTTCCGAACTGCGACGTATCCCATCAGGGTCAGGATCTGTTCGACCCGGTCGGTCAGGGCGGGATGGCAGGACGAGCCGAACCGGTCCCCGATCACCATATCCACACCGCGCGCACTCTGGGCCGGCATGGAGTGCATGTCGATCAAAAGGGCGTGGCCGAAGCGGTCCCGGGTCTGGTCGATGAGCCCGGCCAGCGCGTCGTGATAGGGCGTGTAGCAGGCATCCAGCCTTTCCCGGGCTTCCGCGTAACGCAGGCGCGAGCGATAGATCGGCCGGCCTTCCACACCGATGCGGGGAATTACGCCCAGGCCCGACGAGGCCCGCCGCGATACCGTATCGGCTTCGCTGGGCAGACGGTCGGCAAACATGCCCGGATCCAGTTCCCACGGCCCGCGATTGGGATCGACATAGACGCGCGGGAACAGGGCCCGCAGCATGGCGCCGCCAAATTCCGGTGTTTGGTCAACCAGTTCGTCGACAAAGGCATCCTCGGACCGGCGCAAGGTGAGGCGGTCGAGACAGGCCTGTTCCGCGAATTCATCGGGATAGGCCTGGCCGGAATGGGGCGAGGCCACGATCAGCGGCACGGCCTGGCCGGACGCCGGCCGGTCGATCCGGATCATGCCAGTGCGCCCGATTGCATTTGCCGAAAGGCTCAAGTCGAGCGATGATGTGTCCGGAGCAGCCATGGACCAAGAGTGGTCAGCTGCACTCCACCGGTCAAGCGCTACAGCGCGTTCAGCAGGTTTTTACCAGACCGCTGTAGGATGCTCTCACTTTGACGAATCGAAGGGTGGGATCCACATGGCAAAGATTCTTCTGGCGGAAGATGATGACTCGATGCGCGACTTCCTCGCCAAGGCCCTGAAACGGGCCGGGCATGAGGTCCAGGTATGCGCGGATGGCGAGGAAGGTCTCGATGCGATCGGCGAACAGCCGGCCCTGTTCGACCTGCTGCTGACGGACATCGTCATGCCGGGCGTGGACGGGATCGAGCTGGCCCGCCGGGCCGCGGAAATCGATCCGGCCCTCAAGATCATGTTCATCACGGGTTTTGCCGCGGTTGCCCTGAACCCGGGTTCCGGCGCGCCGACCAATGCGAAAGTCCTGTCCAAGCCCTTCCACCTGCGCGAGCTGGTCGATGAAGTGGCGCGGGTCATGGCGGCCTGACCGCCCGTTTCGCCTGACGGCCAAGAAAAAGGGCCCGCCGAGTGATCGGCGGGCCCTTTCTCATTGTGATCCCGTGGGGATTACAGACCGCCCGGTCCGCAATCCTCTTCCAGGAAGCGGGCAATCGCCGACAGGCTCTCGCGATGATGGCGCGGATACCAGGGCAGCGAGTGCGGCATGTCTTCGATCACGAGGAGTTCCGCATCCACCCGGTTGCGGATGGCATTGTAGAAATCCGTCGAGTGGAAGAGCGGCACGCGGACATCCCGGTCACCATGATAGATGAGGATCGGAATATTGGCGTGCTCGGTGTTCTCGCTCGGATCCATACCGGTCACGGTCCGGCCCTGAACGACACGCTGCAGACGGTTGGTGCTCCAATTGCCGCCGATACGGCCCAGATTGGACACGCCGGCACCGGCAATGGCGCACTGGAAGGGACCGTTTTCACGGACCGTCGCCGCCATTGCGGCGAAACCGCCATAGGAATAACCGAAGATCGCGATCCGGTCCGGATCGGCATAACCGTTCTCGACCAGCCAGGCGGCTCCGTCATCCTTGTCGTCCTGCATGGCCAGACCCCACTGACCGTCACCGGCCAGCCAGAGCTCACGGCCCCAGTTCGTGGAACCGCGATATTGCGGCTGCAGAACCACATAGCCGCGCGAGGTCAGGAAGGGCACCCAGCCGGATGCATCCCACTGCGTGCTGTCACGCGACCAGGGACCACCGTGCGGCAGCACGATCGCCGGACGCGGGCCATCACTGGGTTCCCAGCCGGCCGGCGTGGACAGGATGCCCGGAATGCGCAGACCGTCACGGGCCTCGTAATAGATCAGCTCGCTGGTCGGCAGATCTTCCTGGTCAAGCCACGGACGGGCATTGCCCAGCAGGGTCAGACGGCTGTCGCGAAGAATGTAGTAGGACGGCGGCATGTCACTGCCGGAGACCTGGAACAACACCGTGCCGAAGCCTTCGGTCCAGTCCATGATCTGGGCCCCGTGCTCCGGGAATTGCTGGTCCAGTACGGCCTGGACCTGCTGCATGGTCGGGTCGACCCAATAGATTTCATTGCCGCGGGCACCGGCATAGCGGAAGCCCAGAACGTCGTTGAAATTGCTTTCATGCTGACCGCGGATCAGGCCGGTCACGTCGAATTGCGGGTGAGCGAGGATCGCCCCGTCCGAATACTGACGCGTGGCCGGGTCATAGGCATAGACCTGGACATGGTCGTTGAACTGGTCGGTCAGCACGAAGTACTGGCCCGTCGCCTCATCGCGGCCGACGACAGACACGGTGTAGCGGTCGGACACGTTGTAGGTCAGCGGATCGTGGACATCGAACTCACCTGTATCCTCATTGAGGATGTAGGTCAGGGCGCGATAATCCAGCTCACCGGACACCGGCTCCAGCTCGCTGCGGACCAGGACATCGCCATTGCGGCGATCGAACAGGCTCACATCGGTGCGGCCACCGGCACGCAGCAGAAGCTCGGCCTGATCGGTCGCCAGATTGTAGCGATAATAGGCAGAGCTGAGGGACGACTCATTGAGACGCTGGATGATGATGTTGTCGGGATCCAGCGGCAGATCGGACACGATATTGGTCGTACCGGAGATTTCGAAGCAGCGCTGGGTGGCCTGAGACACGCCCAGGGCGCGGCCGCTGCCTTCAAAGGCTTCGTCGAAATCGCTGTGCTCGGCGTCGGTCAGATAGACCTTCGTCACGAAGGTCGCGGTCGCACCGGTGACACGGCCTTCACCGCAACCGCCCAGCTGGCCGGTCCATTCCTGGCGGCCGACGACCAGGATCCGGTCGCGCTTCAGGGCGGCCGCACCAATGATCGACATGCGGTTATTGCTCGGCGTCACCACCGGCGGCTGGTTGGGATTGTCCAGATGCCAAGTGGCCAGCGCGGTGCGCTCATTGTCGGACCCGGGCGATGCCACCACGGCCACGACAATGTCGCCTTCCGCGCTCAGCGAGACGCTCTGGATATTGGGGATTTGTGCGAAAGCATCCGGCGAAATCGGGTCCGCCGTGATCTCTGCACCGGCCGGGGCGAGAAAGCCCGCTGCCACGGCCATCGAAAGCAGTGCCTGCTTCAACATGGGTGTCTCCTCCTACGTGCCGACCAGGCGGCACCCCTCCTTGGAAGATTGTAACGCGAATACGCCGCCTGCTCGAGTATCTAGGTCAGATTCGGGAGGCGGGAAGAAAAAGGGGCGATGGTTTCCCACCGCCCCGTTTCCTGGGTTCTAAACCAAAGGATTAGAACGTTTTCGTGACACGGACGAAGCCGGTGCGGCCGCGCAGGTCATACTGCGTGGCGCTGAGGGCAACGTTACCGCGGCGCGTGGCGCCCACACCCGTGGACAGCGTCGGCGGCTCTTCACCGAAGACATTCGACACACCGGCCAGAATTTGCAGGGTGTCACCCGTCCAGCGGACGGAGGCATCGTGGTAGAAGAGGCCTTCGATATCGCTGTCATAGTAGGCGTCAGCATAGCCAAAGTAGGACTGCGAGCTCAGGTCCGTGGAGTACAGGGACTGATTGCTCGTACCTTCGACGTAGTTGACGAACCAGTTATACGTCCAGTCGCCACGCGTGAACGCGATACGACCGTTCGCAACAAACTCCGGGTCACCGATGGTGCCGTTGAAGTCGTTCGTGGCGAAGTTGGTCGGCAGGGACGGATCAAACAGGTTGACTTCGTCAGTATTGGTCCAAGTTGCCTGGCCATCGAGGGTCAGGTCACCAAAGTCGAACTCGTGCTGGTAACGCACGGTCAGGTCGACACCATCGGTGATCTGGCTGTTGATGTTCAGGTAAGAGTCCCGAACTTCCGTGATAGCGAACGCGCTGACCGGGTTGGTGTTACCATTACGGTCGAACAGGTTACAGAAGTTGTTCGGGTACGTGTCGCCAGCATAGCAGCTGAACACGATGGAAGCGGCACCAAGCTGAGAAATTTGGTCGAAGACTTCGATTTCGAAGAAGTCGACAGCCACGCTCAGAGCAGCAAATTCCGGCGTCCACACCACACCAAAAGTGCGGGCGTCAGACGTTTCCGGCTCCAGCACGCCAGCACCACCACCGCTCAACACGGTCGCGGAGGACGCACCACCAGTGAAGTCGCCCGGGATGCCTTCAGCCGCACAGTTGGTGCGGATGTTGGCATTGGTCGAGTTCTGCCAGTCGATACACGGGTCGATCGCCAGTTGGTCGGCGAACGCCGACTGGTTGCCCAGGAAGAGTTCGTACAGGCCCGGAGCACGGTAGGACGTACCTTGCGTCGCACGAATGCGGACGGTCGGCGTGACCTGCCAGTTCAGGCCGGCTTTCCAGACTTCGTTCGAGCCAGCGGACTCGTAGTCGAACGTACGACCGGACAGAGACAGCGTGACGGATTCGGCCAGCGGAGCCCCTGCCAGAAGCGGGATTTCCAGTTCGCCATAGAATTCGTGCACGGAGTCTTCGCCAGCGGTGACCTGGGCGCTCGTGGAACCCCAAAGCTCACCATCGCGGGACAGTTGGTCCGGCGTGTCGTTGATCGAGAACTCACGATATTCGTAACCGAAAGCGGCACCGATCGGGCCGGCCGGAAGATCGAAAAGTTCACCCGTCGTGACAGCGTTCACAACCGTCTGTTCGTAGACCGTCGTTCCGAGGATATCCGCGGAGATCGAGTCGTAAATGGACTGGTCGTAATTGCCGCTCAGGAAGGTCGGGTCGTACGGATCATAGATCGGCGCATCGTCATCGAAGCGGGAGTCACCGGAGCGGGACGCCACGATCGCGTTGCCACCATACTCGGCGTCGGAACGCGAGTACTGGACAGATGCGGACCAGGACCAGTCAGACATCGGGCCAAACCACGGGCTGAAGCCGCCGTCCAGCTGGGTGTTGATCGCGGTGTAGTCCACGTGGGCGAAGGAGTTCGACGGCCACAGGACGACCGGCTGAACCAGGCCCAGCGGGTGGTCATAGGTCGGGTCATTGGCGTAACCATAGATCGCGCCAAACGGAGCCGCCTGAGCACCACCGACGAGCGGGAAGAACTGACGCCAGCCGTCGGACGTGGTCTCGCGGCGGGTGAACAGGAATTCCGAACCCCAGTCGACGCCGCCCAGGATATCCAGGGCGAAGTTGGACGTGGCGTAGAAGCTCATGCGCTCCTGACGGTTGATGGCATCCGTGGTCAGAACGCGCGGGTCAGCCAGCACGTCTTCGTAGAAAGCCGTCGCACCCGGTGCGTCGTCATAGCGGCCATTGGCGCGCGGACGATAGCCCGGGAAGTAGGACACGCCCGTACCCGTCGGGTCCGGAATGTAACGACCCGTACCATACAGGTTGTCGATCAGCGTGTTGGCGTAGATGTGGTTACAGCCAGAGAATTCCGTACCGGCCGTGATCGAGCGGTCTTCGCGGTCGAGGCGATTGCCGTTCGGCGCATCATAGACCAGGTCCTGCTGACAGCTCAGATAGTCACGATCGCCCAGCGAAAGGTCTTCGCGGAGCTGGTACTGAGCGGCCAACACGATGTTGCCACGGTCGAAGTTCAGGCCATAGGCACCGGAGATGTCGTAGGTTTCACCACCGCTCTCGAACGGCTGGTTGATCGCCACGGTCAGTTCCGGACGCTCGACTTCCGTGCGGGTGATCACGTTGATCACGCCGGCGACGGCGTCAGAACCGTAGATCGAGGACGCGCCGTCCTTCAGGATCTCGAAGCGCTGGACGACGGAGGACGGGATGACGTTCAGGTCGAACGCACCGACCTGACCGCGCACACCGGCCGGACCCGGACGGTGGCCGTTGAGCAGGACCAGCGAGCGCTGGGCGCCCAGGCCGCGCAGGGAGATCGAGTTCACACCCGTACCACCTTCAACGACGAAACCACCGAACTGGTTGTTCAGCTGGAAAGAACCCGAAGCGACACTGGCGGTCTGCAGCATTTCAGCCGCGTCAACCAGGCCTTCCAGGGTCGCGACCTCAGCGGTCACCACCTGGATCGGCGCAACGGACGTGAATTCGCTGCGACGCAGCAGGGAGCCCGTAACGACGATAACTTCTTCGTCGCTGGACTCATCCTCTTCCTCGTCTTGCGCATAGGCCGGCGAGATCGCCAGGCCGGCCGCGGCAAAACCAGCAAGGATAGTCGAGCGCAGCAGGCGCTCGCGTTCCCAGAAATTGCTCACGATTGTACCCCTTAGTGAGTGTTCAGATGCCCGCCTGATCCGTTCTGCCGAATCTAATACCGGACACGCCCGGTTTCCCGGAGCTGTGGCGAATATGTCGAAACTCCGCGCCCCATGGAAGGAGACGACGCTGAGCTTCTGTGATTCCGCCGGGCCATGTTGCAAAAAGGTCATAGTGCCTTCATGCAACGGACATGCTGAACCGCGAGAGCGGCAAAAGCACACGCACAACACGAATGGCACAGCTGCAATTCACCCCGAAACTGACAGACTCTCGACTTGAACTCCGCGTCAGCGGGCGCTAAGAACCGCGCTCCCAAGTGACGGATGGGCGATTAGCTCAGCGGGAGAGCACTTCGTTGACATCGAAGGGGTCACTGGTTCAATCCCAGTATCGCCCACCATCCACTTCTTCCTGAGATCGCAGACAGTCCGCCGCGCGGCGCAGGGCTTTTCGTGCTGCCCGACAGGTCATAAGTCTGCAGGTGGAATACTCAAACGCGATGCGGAGACAACACCCCTATGGAAGATGCCCTGCGCAAGGCTCTGAGCGGCGTGATCGAACGCCAGTCCGGCCGCAATCTGTTGGATGCGGGTCGCGTTGAATCCGCCGGTCTGATGAAGGATACCGCCACGATCGTGCTGGCGCCGCCGGTCGCCGGGGATCCCGATCTGGACCGTCTGAAGCCCGAGATCGAGGCTGCGGTCGGCAAGATCGAAGGCATCTCCCGGGTCCGCGTCGTCATGACCGCGCACCGCGAATCCAGCGCACCGGCCCGCAAGCCCGCCCCCCAGCAACAGCCAAAAGCCACACCGCCCGCCAAGCCGGCCAAGCGCATCATTGCCGTGGCTTCGGGCAAGGGCGGCGTCGGCAAGTCGACCGTCTCCGCCAATCTGGCCGTCGCCCTGGCCCGGCAGGGTCTCAAGGTGGGCCTGCTGGATGCCGACATTTACGGCCCGTCCGCACCGCGCCTGTTCGGCCTGACCGATGTGCCCGGTCTGCGCAAATCCGAGGCCGGTGTCGAGCCGGTCGAGGCGCATGGTGTGAAGATCATCTCCATGGGCTTTGTCGTGAAGCCGGGCGCCGCCGTGGTCTGGCGCGGCCCGATGGTCCAGGGCGCGATCCGGCAATTCATGACGGACACGAATTGGGGCGCGGCCGATGTGCTGATCCTCGACATGCCGCCCGGTACCGGCGATGCGCAGCTGGCCATTGCCCAGGACCTTCCGGTCGACGGGGCGGTCATCGTCTCCACGCCGCAGGACCTGGCACTGGATGATGCCCGCAAGGCGATGAGCCTGTTTGAACAGACCCATGTCCCGGTGCTGGGCATGGTCGAAAACATGAGTGTCTTCCTGTGCCCGCATTGCGGCGAGGCCAGCCATATCTTCGGCGAAGGCGGCGTGAAGGCCGAGGCCGATGCGCTGGGCCTGGCCTATCTGGGCGATATTCCGCTGCATCCGGACCTGCGGGTGCGGTCGGACGCGGGTGAGCCCATCGCGCTGGAAGACGGCCCGATCGGCAAGGCCTTTGGCCGGGTCGCCCAGGCGGCCCTGGAAGCCGCTGAAACCGCCAGCAAGCCGGCCCCGGACATCCGTTTCGTCGACTAGCCGTCCGCAGCACTGAGCGGGGTCGGCCGGATACCGCCCGGTGCCCGGATACCGAACACATCGCGCACCACGTCCTCCGACAAGGCCGTGCCGGGCGGACCGTCCGCGCGGACCTGTCCCGATTGCATCACGATGACCCGGTCGGCAAAGCGCGCCGCCAGGTCCAGCGCGTGCACGGCCACCAGGACATGACGTCCGGCCTGTGCCGCGCCGGACAGGATGCCCATCACACCGAGCTGGTGCCTGATATCGAGGGCTGCTGTCGGCTCGTCCAGGATCAGAACCTCGCCCTGCCCGGCCAAGGCCCGGGCGATCAGGACGCGGGCCTGTTCGCCGGAAGACAGGTTATCGAAGCGCCGCTCGGCCAGCGCCAGTGTATCGGTCTGGCGCATGGCGTCATTGATCGCCGCCCGATCATCATCCGACAATTGCCGCAGCGGCTTGCGCCAGGGTGCCCGCCCCAGCGCGACCACCGCACCGGCGCTCATCGGCCAGGCCGAGCGTCCGTCCGGTGGCAGATAGCCGATCCGGCGGGCCCGGTCGCGCGGCGACAGATCCGACAGGGCCTGACCGTTGAGGGAGACGGAGCCGGTATCGGGTTGCAGCAGGCCGGCGGCCAGTCGCAGACAGGTCGACTTGCCCGCCCCGTTGGGCCCGACAATCGCCGTCAGCCCGGGGTCGGAGAAGGACAGGTCCAAGCCATCGAGCAGGCGGCGCTCGCCATAGCCGAAGGAGAGGCCGGAGAGGATCAGACCGGTCATGGTGAAATCCTTTGTGACGCGCGGACCAGCCAGAGGAAGAAGGGCGCCCCGATCAGGGCGGTCAGCACGCCGAGATAAAGCGGCACGCCGGGTCCTGACATGAGCCGCACCGCCATGTCGGCAAGAACAACCAGCAAGGCGCCACCAAGCATGGAGGGCAGAACCAGCGCGCCCGGTTGATGTCCGGTCAGGGGGCGCAGTATGTGCGGCACGACGAGACCGACGAATCCGATGGCTCCGGCGACAGCGACACCGCCGCCGACGGCCAGCGCCGTCCCCGCCACCACGGCCAGGCGCAGTCGCCGCAGGTCGACCCCCAGGCTCCTCGCCGCATCTTCTCCCAGGCTGAGCGCGTCCAGGGAGGACACGGTCGACAGAAGAACCAGCAGACCGGCCAGGATAAGCGGGGCCGCAAACAGGACCTCGTTCCAGCTGGCATCCTTGAGCGAGCCCATCAGCCAGTAGGCAATCTCGGACAGCGCCCAGGGATTGGGGGCGAGATTCATCATCAGGGCGGTCAGCGCGCCGGCCAGGGCATTCACCGCCACGCCCGACAGGATCAGCGTTGTGGCGGATGCGCCCGATCCCGCGATCAGGAAGAGCAGGATCACGCCGACCGCTGCGCCGGTCACACCCGCCAGCGGCAAGGCCAGGGCAAACAGGCCGGACACACCGAAATACAAAGCCAGAACCGCACCGAAGCCGGCACTGGCGGACACGCCGATCACGCCGGGATCGGCCAAGGGATTGCGCAGGAAGCCCTGCAACACGGCCCCGGCCCCGCCCAACCCGGCGCCGAGTACCAGGCCGAGTACCAGTCGCGGCAGACGAATTTCCGACAGGATCAGAACGTCCAGCGAGGCGCTTCCGGACACGAGTCCGGCAAAGCTTCCCAGCGTGATTGGCGCCTGGCCGCAAAACAGGGAGAGCAGGGCCGCGACCAGGAGCAAGGCCCCCAGCGCAAGAGACAGACGGACCGGCATCATCGGGCAACCTCTTCTGCGTCCAGGGCCTGCGCGATGCGTTCCGCGGCCTCGATCAGGCGCGGTCCGGCGCAAGGCCAGTCCCCGGCCGGAATTTCCACGCGCGGCCTGCCGGCCAGGACATGCCGGTAGGCGGCGTGCTGGCGCGCATGATTGTCGGTGGAGGCATAACCGTCGGAGAAAAAGCTGGTCAGGATGAGGTCCACGTCGAGGTCCAGGAGAAGCTCGGGATCGGAGCGCGTCCAGCCGGCATGCCCGGCCTCGGCCATGACATTGATGCCGCCGGCCGCGCGGATGGCGGCATCGATATAGGTGCCCGCCCCGGCCGACCCGCCCGAGACATTGAGATAGAGGACGCGCGGACGGGCATCACGCGCCTCGCTGCGGGCCGTCAGACGGTCGAGCCGGATGTCCAGATCGGCGATCAAGATTTCAGCGGCATCGGACCGGTCCATCACCTGGCCCAAGGCCCGCAGATTTTGGCGCACGCCGTCGAAATCATCGGTCCAGGCCAGCTCATGCACCGGCATGCCGGCGCGCTCGACCAGGCGGGCCGTGCGTCCGCCGCCGCCCGGGTCGAACACGGCCAGGCGTGGTTCCAGCATCAAAAGTCGCTCGGCATCGGGCCAGGCTGTGGGCAGGTCACGCGCCCAATCCGGCGCGGCAGAGACGGGGTGGTCCACCTGCCAGGACAGGGCCCGGATCTGGCCCGGACCGGCCAGGGCGAGAACATAGGCGTCCGCGCACAGGGCCGTAGAGACAAGACCGCCCTGCGGCGGTCTTGTCTGGGTCCCGGCGAAAGCCGGACTAGCGATTGCGCAGACGCAGGCCGATAAACAGGCCACGGCCCGGCGTGTGATAGCCGACCACATCCTGATACTCCTCATCCAGCAGGTTCTCGCCGCGGACATAGACATCCATTTGCGGCGAAACGGCATAGCGCAGCTGGCCTCCGACCAGCGTGTAAGCCTCCAGCGTGACCGGCAGATAGGTGCCGAAATCCGTATCGGTCTGATCGCCGGTATGGTCGATCGAGACCGCCCCGGACCAGGGCCCTTCCGATGGGTGCCAGTCGAGGGTCAGCGAGGCGAGCTGTTCCGGGCGCCGCAATTCGGCCGACCCCGCCTCCTCGCTCTCCAGCCAGGTCACGGAGCCGAAGGCTGACCAGTCAGCCGCGATCTCCCAATTGGCGGACAGCTCGACGCCGTTACGGTCCGACCGGCCGACGGCGTTGAGGGCCGTGGACGGGAAGACGCTGAAATCGGTGTAGATCTCGTCTTCCAGCTCGGAGCTGAAATAGACCAGCGATGTCGCCAAGCGTCCGTCCAGGAAGGATTGGTCCCAGCCGATTTCCCAGCCGCGCGACCGCTCGGGCTGAAGGGCGGGATTGCCCTGGAAGGAGCCCGGGAAATAGCCGAACAACTCATAGATGCCGGGATTCTTGACCCCCTCACCCCAATTGGCGCGAAGGCGCGCGTCCAGGGGTTCAAAGGTCCAGCCGGCCCCGACCCGCCAAGTCGTCGCGTCCTCGAACAGATCGTGCTGGTCCTGGCGCAGCGACGCGGTGACATCGAGGGCTCCGGCATCCAGACCATAGTCCAGCGCAAAGGCGCGGGTCTCGATCTGGCGTGATTGATTCGACCCGGCACCCGGTCCGGCAAAAGCCTTGAGGCGGTCCTGCTCCTGTTCCACCAGTCCGGTGAGGCGATGCGACAGCCTCCCGGTTTCCCAGCGACCGGTCAGTTGATAGTGCGCCTGCAGGCGCTGGCCGAGGGACTCGCCGCCGAACACGCCATCGGCAAAGGTCTCGACCGCATCATCGGTGAGCTGCAGGGCCAGTTCATGATCGAGAGCGACCTCGCCTTGCGTGTGGGCTGCGGTCAAGGCAGCCCGGGCGAACACGGTCCGGCCTTCACTGACCCGGTCGACATCATTAAGCCGGCCGTCAAAATCCGTGTCGCTGTCATACTGGCTGTCATAATCCAGCCAGCGCACCGAGCCTTCCAGATTGATGATGTCCGTCAGGGCCCGGGCGCCCGCCAGATTGAAGGACGTATTCTCATAGCCGTCGGTTTCACCGTCCAGACCGGAGACGTCGATCCCGTCGCTGGAATAGCGGCTGCCGGACAGGGAGAACCAGCCAGCATCCGATGTCGAGGCGATACGGGCCGAGGCCTGATAGGATCCGAAATCACCGGCCTCCAGACGCCCCGATGCCTCGAGCCCCGTGTCCGGGCGGGCTGTCGTCAGGCGTATGACACCGCCAATGGCGTCGGCACCCCACAGGGCGGACTGCTCGCCCCGGGCCACTTCCACCGAGCCCAGGTCATCAAAGACAAAATGGGCGAAATCGGCTTCGCCGGTGAACGGGTTGTTGGCCTCCACACCGTCGATAAGGACCAGGACATGATTGGCTTCCGAGCCGCGGGCGCGGATCTGGGTCAGCGAGCCGGGCGCGCCGGACCGCGAAACGGCCAGGCCCGGCACGGCACGCAGCGTATCGGCCAGAAAGGGCATGCCGCGGGCTTCCAACTCTTCGGCGCCCAGACGGGAGACACTGGTCGTGGCGTCGGACTGCAGCACATCGACCCGGGCTGCAGTGACGAGCACCACATCATCGGACACCGGGTCCTCGGCCTGTGCGAAAGCCGGGAACAGCAAAGCGGGCAGCGCCACTGCGGACGACAGCCAAAGGGACTTACTCATGTATCACGCCTCCAAAGCGTTAGCGGCCGGCCTTTCGGGCCGGACGGTTGCAAGGAGTCGTCAAAAACGGGGATACCGCGCCGATCTCGTGTGAACCCGCACGAACGGACAGACGACAGCGGTGGCAGGTCTTCCGGCTTGCGGGTCCAGGCGGTCGATGCCCCTTCCCGGAGCTGTTGCTCCAGTGGGTCACTTGCATCGCCACTCACCGCTTACGGCTGCGGGCACAGCGCCGGACTAGGAGACCATCTCCGCACCGGCTTCCCGATTAATCCCGTGAGGGAACCATCGCGCGGCGGACGCTAGGGCGTACCGCCTGAAAACGCAATCCGCCGATCACTGCGATCAGTCGCGCGCAGCCAGTTGTTGCTCGAGGTTACGAATCCGCTGGTAGAGCGCCCGTTCCTTGACCTTCTCAGGCCGTGACAGGGCGTGCTCCAGCTTGCGCAGCTCTTTCTGCATGCGACGCCAGGAGAACCAGAGCTGGATCACCTTGGGACCATCCACCAGATAGCGGCGCCACATCCGGCCGGGTTCCTGAAGCAGGCGATGCAGCCATTCCAGGCGGGCCTGCTGCATCCAGACCGGTGCCCGGCGGGTCTTGCCGCCCAGAAAGTCCAGGGAGGCGCCGACGCACAGGCCGACACCCGTACAGCCGCCATGGTCCAGACAGGCTTCGGCCACCAATTCCTGTTGCGGAGACCCGACACAGAAGAAGGTGAAGCGTGACGGATTGTCGGCGACGAATTGCGCGCATTCGGCAATCGCCTCCGGATTATCCCGCAGCCCCATGGGCGGCTGATGCCAGCGCACATCCTTGAGACCATAACGACGGGTCACCGCTTCGATGACGCTTTCCGAGCCGCCGATGATGGTCAGCGGTTCAGCAGGATCGATGACCTGATCGAACAAGTGCGCCGTCAGGTCGGAGCCCGGCGACACATCAATGCTCTCTCCGGATATCCGGCCAATCATTTCCAGGACACGGCTGTCGCACACGGTCAGCCAAGCCTGGGCATAAAGACGGGCCAGGACCGTGTCGCGTTCCAGGCGGACCAGATGATCCACATTGGGCGTCACGACAAAGGCGAACGGTTTTTCCGGTGCGCGCTCGGTAATCCGGCGCATCGCGACATCCAGCCCGATCTTGTCAAAGGCCGAGTTAAGAAACCAGACATGACGCGAGCCGGAGCGGCGGTCGACGAAGGTCTCGTTGGAGGCGGTGTGCGCGTTCACTGACATGTCCCGATCTGTGCCATTACGGCGTTCTTGACCGAAACGCTGCAATCCGCGCGCCGAATTCGGATTTTTTCGATCGCCCTGCATCCAATCGGCGGAGGAGCGGCATCCAGAGGTCAAAAGCCAGTTCCTCGGTGACTTCAATGGTTCTCAAATCCCTCGCCCTCGCCGGCCTCGCCACATCGCTGATCAGCCTGCCGGTCACGCTGCCGGTCGTGGCGGGAACACCCGTGACACTGGCGGTCGGAGCCCTGGAAATCAGCTATGATCGCCGGGCCGGACTGGATGTGGATTTCAAGGCCAATTGCCTGCTGGACACCTGCCCGCTCGCCGAAGTCCGGTTTGAACGCCCCAAGCCGGCCAGCGAGGCCGAAGAACCGGTCCGCTTGATCAGAGCCTGACCGCACCGGGTCCGGATCAGCCCTCGCGACGCCGGCGTCGCATTTCGAAACGCCCTGGTTCCAGAACCTCAAGCCCCGCTTTCTCCAGCGCCGCGGCCTGGCCGCAAATCAGGCTGGCCAGCTGTTCCGCCAGAAGCGGGGCATGGGCAAAGCCGCGCGACCCCAGTCCCGACAGGATGAAGGTCCGGGCGTCCAGCGCCCCGGCGACGGGAAGGCGATCCGGTGTGGACGCGCGCACGCCCGACCAGGTTTCCACGACATCCCCCAGTTCCAGTTCCGGACAGTGGACGCCGCACGCCTCACGGAAGCTCTCAATGGCGGGCCCTGACGGGCCGGCATCCTCGCCGCGCACATGGGTCGCGCCGACCAGCACGCCCTGGGGCGCGGCACAGACATAATGCCCCCAGGTGACGGGCCGGGCCGGAGCTTGCCCCTTGAACACCGCAACTTGCCCCGCACTCGGCGAGATATCCGGGAGAACCATCCCGGCGCCCGCACCGGACGCATGGATCACAAGATCGGCCTCCAGTACGCTCCGGCCTTCCCCGTCACGCAGCGACACCCCGTCCGCCCCGGTCTCGACCTGTTTGATATCGGCCTTGATCAGCGGCGCATTCCCGGCCAGTTGGGTCACCAAGTGTGCGGGTTTGAAGCGACCTGAGTTTGTCAGGTCCAGCGCCCTGTCCCGCCAGACAACACTGTCATCCATCAGATCGGCAATGCCGGCAAAACGGGCCGCTTCCGCCTCATCCTTGGGCTGACGGATGACGCCACAGGCCTCATACCCGTCCAGGCCCGCATAGAGCCGCCGGGCGAAATCGAAGGCCGCGAGTGTGGCCCGCACATGGGGCCGGTCGGCGCGTTCCAGTCGCGGCGTCAGCAGGCCGGCGGGCGCCCCCGACGCCCCGCCCGCCAGACCGGCCTTGTCAATCAGAACGGGTTCACAGCCCCGCATCGAAAACGCATGCGCCAGCGCCGCCCCGGCAATGCCGGCTCCGATGATCGCGATCCGGCCGGGAGCGGGCTTCTCCGGCGACGCCTCGCCCGGAAAGATCGCCTCGAGCCGCTCCCGCTTGCGCCCGAAGCCGGGCTGTTTGGACACCGAGAATCCGGCCTCGGCCAGGCCACGCCGCACGAAGCCTGCCACGGTGAAGGTGCCGACCCGGGCCCCCGGGTTAGACAGACGCCCGATCGCATCCAGAACCGGCTGGGACCACATCGCTTCATTGCGGGCCGGCGCAAACCCGTCGAGGAACCAGGCATCCATGCGTGCCTCGATCTGCGCGAGCGCCGCCTCGGCTTCGTCGTGGAAGAGCGTGATCGCAAACCCGTCTTCAGGAAAGACAAGTCGGTGGGCGCCCTTGAGACGGGGCGGCCACTGGGCCAAAAGGCGCTCGCTCAGTTCTGACAGAGACGGCCACTGCGCAAAGGCCCGGCGGGCCTCCCCGGGCGACAGCGGATGTTTTTCGATAGAGACGAAATCGAGCCAGGCACCCGCCGGTCGCGTCTCCCGCCAGAGCTGCCACAGCGCCAGGGCATTGAGCCCGGTGCCAAAGCCCAGCTCGCCGACCGTGAAATGCCGCCGCCCCTGCCAGGCCTCGGGCAGATGACAGGCTTTCAGGAAGACCGCGCGGGTCTCCTCCAGCCCGTCCTCGGCAGAGAAATAGACGTCGTCATAGTCCGCCGCGCGGGGCCCGGACGCCGCGCTCCAGTCCAGCTTGGCCGGTTCGCAGACCAGGCTGCCGGTCATTGCAAACGCCTTGGCATGTCAGAGGCTCTGGGTGAATTTGGCGAAGGCCATCAGGCCCTCCGGCCAGGGTCCGTGGCCGCTTTCCGGCTCGAAATGGCCCGCCTCCCCGGCATTGCCGAAGCGGACATCCCAATCCCGCGCCCAGCTTTCCGCCTTGGTGATATGGCAGGTCGGGTCATTGCTGGAGGCCAGCATCAAACCGGCAAAGCCGAGCGGCTGGCGCGGCGCCGGATCGAAGCCATGCTCACCATACTTGTCCTTGAGCTCCGGCCGTTCCCAATCGGACGCCCCGACCAGGAAAGCCCCGGCGATCTTGCCCGTCATCTGCGGCGCGGCATGGGCGACGGTGAGAACCCCCAGCGAGTGGGCGACGAGAATGACCGGCTTGTCTGCTTCATCGACGGCTTCGACCAGGCGGGCGACCCAGGCATCACGCCGCGGCATGTCCCAGTCATCCTGTTCCAGCCGGCGCGCCGTCGACATCTTGTCAGCCCAGCGCGATTGCCAGTGGAAGGGCGAGGCATTGTGCAGCCCCGGCACGATGAGAATGTCGGCGTCCTTGATTTTCATGGCGCCCTTCTAGCGCCGAATGGCCGCCAATCCATCCCCCCAAACACAAAAGGCGCGGGTCCGGAAAGGACACCGCGCCTTGTCTGTGGGTCTGTGGCTCGCCTTAGCCGACTTCGGACGGGATCTGGTCGAGCGCCTGCTCCAGTTCGGCAAAGCTGGGCTGCATCTTGGTCGGCACGCCACCCCGGCCGATCTCGACGGAGATCTGGGCGGCATTGCCGTGCAGGTGCGCCACGAGAACGTCCTGGATGATCTTGTAGAATTGGTGTTCCTCGTCATAGACGGCCTGCAGATAGGCCGCGAACGGGCCAACAAAGCCATAGGCCAGGAACACGCCGAGGAAGGTCCCGACCAGGGCCGAGCCGATATAGCCGCCGAGAATGGCCGGCGGGCTCTCGATTGCACCCATCGTCTTGATCACGCCCAGCACGGCGGCCACGATACCCAGGGCCGGCAGGCCATCGGCCATGGTCTGCATGGCATGGGCCGGATCGGCGACTTCGTGATGGTGCTTTTCCAGCTGGTTTTCCATCGCGTCTTCCACCTGGTGCGGGTCCTCCAGGTTCATCGTCATCATGCGCAGCGTGTCGCAGATGAAATCGACGGCGAAGTGATCCTTCATGATGCGGGGATAACGCGTGAAAATCGCGCTGTCCTTGGGGTTCTCGATATGGGTTTCGAGCGCAATAACCCCTTTTGTCTTCATTGTTTTTGTTAGCAAAAACAAGAGTGACAACAGATCGGAATAATCCGAGGCCTTCCATTTGGGCCCGGTGAAGATCTTGGCCAGATCGCCCAGCGTCTTCATGACGGTCTTCGGCTTGTTGCCGATCAGGAAAGCCCCGACCGCCGCGCCGCCGATCATCATCATTTCAAAGGGAAGCGCCTTGAGAATAACGTCGAAATGGCCGCCCGCCAGCATGAAGCCGCCGAACACCATCGCAAACACAACCACGATGCCAATGATCTGAAACATATGTCCCGTCCACCACTCTGCCGGGCGGTTTCTCCACCCGTTAGAGCGGCACTATGACGGTTTAAGCTTAATGTTGGGTTGAACAGGCGTTATCCGGGCGTTTACGGATGCAGCCGGTCCCGCGACCCTCGATCCGGACATGACCGACCTTCGAAAATGACATTGGACGGCACTGAGTCCCGGGGTTAAATCAAGCAGATGTTTCCAACCCCGCCCCGTCTTGACACCCGCCCCAACCCTGAGCGCAGAACGGCTTTCCGGCTGCTCTTCCTGTGCCTTGTCGCCACAGGCATCGGCAACAACATGCTGTTCGCCATCCTGCCGCCACTGGCGCGCGGTCTGGCCGTACCGGAATACTGGGTCGGCGCGATCTACACGCTGTCGGCCGTCCTCTTCATGACGATGACCCCGATCTGGGGGGCCCTGTCAGACCGGCGTGGTCGCAAACCTTTCATCGTGTTCGGCCTGTGCGCCTTTGCCTGCTCCACCCTGATTTTCGCCGCCGCGGCACAGGCGGGCGAAGCGGGCTGGGTACCGCCTCTGGCCGCCATCTTCGCCATGGCACTGGCGCGGACCCTGTTCGGCTCTCTTGGCTCGGCCACCAATCCAGCCGCGCAGGCCTATATTGCCGACCGGACCAGTCCGGCGGAACGCACCGAAGCCCTTGCCGGCCTGTCGGCGGCCTTCGGTCTGGGAGCCGTGATTGGTCCGACCCTGGCCGCCACCCTGGTCGATCTGGTCGGCGTGCCGCTCTTCATGGTGATCATTTCCGCCACCGTGCTGGCGGGGGCCGTTGCCGTGGGCTGGAAACTGCCGGAGCAATCCCCGCCGAAACAGCAGAACCGGCCGATCAATCCCTTCACCCAATTCGCCTTCGGCGCCGATCCGCGGATCTTTCCCTTCGTCCTGTTCGGTTGTGTCAGCTGGGTGGTGCAGTCGCTGAGCCTGTCCACCCTCGCCTTCTACATCATGGACAGTCTGGGACTGGACGAGCGCATGGGTCTGCAAATGTCGGCGATCGCCCTGGCGGCGGGCGCCGGGGCGCTGATCGTTGCCCAGATCATCTTCATCCCGGCCATGAAGGCCAGCCCGCGCGTCCTGATGGCGCTGGGTGCGGGCATCACCGTGGCCGGTTTCGCCATCATGATCGCCGCACCGAACTATGCCGGCATCGTGACCGCCTATCTCCTGATCAGTTTTGCCTTCGGCCTGGCCCGTTCCGGTTTTACCGGCGGCGCCTCCATCGCGGTGGAGCCGGAGGAACAGGGCCGTGTCGCCGGCCTGACCACCGCCACGGCGGGGCTGGGCTTCATCATCGGACCGGTCGGCGGGCTGTTCATGTACAACCAGCTGGGCCATGTCGTGCCCTATTATGTGGCCGTTGTCCTCAGCCTGATCGCCCTCGCCCTGGCCTGGTACCATCCCGGCATCAAGCGCGTGCAGAACATCGTCGAGATGGAACCGGATACGTGAGGCCTAACCGCCCGCCGCTTCGATCACCGCCGCATAGGCCTGGCGGCCGACATAGCCATCTGCCAGGAGACCGCGGGAGCGCTGGAAGGCGCGCAGGGCGGCGCGGGTATTGGGGCCGGCAATGCCGTCCGGCGTGCCCGAATTGAAGCCGAGACTGTTGAGCGCTGTCTGGAGTTCGCGGGTCTGGGTCCGGTTGATCGGCGGATTGTCCTCCGGCCAGGGGCCTTCAAAGGCCGCGCCACCGGCGATCCGGTCAGCCAGATGGGCCACGCCGATCGCGTAGGATGTGGAGTTATTGTAGCGCTTGATCACCCGGAAATTGTCGAAGGTGAGGAAGCCGGGACCGGAACCGCCGGCGGGCAGTTCCAGCCGGGCCGAGCGCATCAGATGATCCGCCGACCATTCGCCGCGCGCCGGGGTCAGGCCCAGCTGCGCCCACTGGGAAACAGGGCGTGAGTCCTGCGGCTGCCAGGCGGCGAAGTCGAAGCCTTCAGGCAGATCGACTTCCAGAATGGCGGGAGCCCCCAGATCCCAGCCGGCCCGGCTGAGCAAGTTGGCGGCCGAGGCCAGGGCATCGCCTTCATGGGTCCAGATATTGCGGCGGCCATCGCCATCCCAGTCCTGGGCCCGTTCCAGATAGGTGGAGGGGATGAATTGCATCTGCCCCATTGCGCCCGCCCAGGAGCCGGTCAGCTGGTCGCGGGTGGCATAGCCCTCATCAATCATCTCGCCCACGGCAATCAGCTCACCTTCCGCCCAGGCGCGGCGGCGGCCTTCCCAGGCCAGTGTGGCGAGGGCCTGGACGATGTCATTATTGCCCGGAATGGCGCCATAGGAGCTTTCCAACCCCCAGATCGCGACCAGGATTTCCGGCCGCACCTCGAATTGCGCGGCGACCGCATCCACGGTTTCGCGATTGCGGGCATAGGCATCGCGGCCATTGCGGATGCGCAGATCGGAGGCGGCGATCTCCAGATATGACCAGATCGGGCGGACGAATTCCGGCTGGGAGCGATCGGATTCGATGATCCGCATCTCCGGCTCCAGATCATCCAGCATGGACGCAACGGTCTCATCCGATGTGCCCGCCGCACTCAAACGATCCCGAAAGCCCGCCTTCCAGTCAGCGAAGCTTTCTCCCTCGGGCTGGGCCAGGGCGCTGGTCGACATCAGGGCCAGGCCAAACCCGGCGGCCAGAATTTTGCGGATCATCCATTCCTCGTCATCACGGCTTCAGGGTCGAGCCCCGCAATCTCGATGATAAGCTTGCGGCGCAGCGCGTCCACGAAATCCTCATGCTCATTTGTGGGCGAAATGAAGGCACCGGGCCCGGTAATCACTTCATTTTCAAAATAGGCACTGACATTGATCGTCACGGACGGGCGGAAAGGGTGCTGGCGGCTATTGTCGATCGGCAGGCCGTTGACCGTGATCAGGGCATTGTCGGCCCGGTCACGGGCGGCGGACAGGCTCGGCCCGGCATTCTGGGGACCATCCCCCGACAAATCGATCACCCTGCGGCGGCCCTCATAGGCATTGCCCTCGATGAGGGAGACCGAACTGTCGATCGCCGCGCCGATGGCAGTGCGGCGCCCGGAAATGAAGGGCGAGGTCGCCAGGGTTGCCGCGAAGGCCTGGGCATCGGCCTCCGTGCCGATCACGGTCCAGGGCGCCACGACCCGCTGGAAATCGGCGTCCGCCCATTCCAGATACATGACGGCAATCCGGCCATAACCGCCGCTCTGGATGGCGGAAATCACCTCCGGATCGGCCAGGGCGGCGACATGGCCCTCACGCTGGCCGCGGGCTTCGGTTTCGTCGATGGAGGAGGACACATCAACCGCCAGGACGAGTTCCAGATCGACCTTCTCGCGGCCATCCTCGGTGTATTCGACCGGAGCGGGGTACCAGTCCGGTTCCTGGGCCCGGTCACCCGCTGACAATCCGCTGGTCGCACCGGCGCTGAGGGCCAGCACAAGCGCGCATGTCGCCGCCCCTCGCCTCATGGTGCCCGGCCCAGCTCCGGTCCGTTGAAGGGGGCCAGGCGCAATTCATCCCGGTCCGGCAGGGCACCGGCAATCTCGATGACAAGCTTGCGCAGGATGGCCTCGCGGAATTCGGCTTCGGTGCGGGCAGGCAGGACGAAGGAACCGGGGCCGGTGATCACATTTTCCTGGAAGTAATCATCCAGGTGCAGCTCGACCGGGCGGACCCAGCGTCCCTCATCCGAGGAAATCACCGGCAAACCGTTCACGACCACCCCGGCCGCATCGGCCTGGGCCCGGGCATCGGCCAGCGGCAGACCCTGGTTTTGCGGTCCGTCCCCGGAAATGTCGATGATCCGGCGCGGGGCAGAATGCGGATTGTTTTCAATGCGCTGGACACTGTCGGAAATAGCCGCACCAATGGCTGTATAATGGCCGCGCTCCAGTGGGGCGGCGGCCACCTGGGCGGCGAAATTGAGGGCGTCTTCTTCCGATCCGATGACGGTCCAGTCAGCGGCCGCGCGCTGGAAACCGCTATCGGCCCATTCCACATAGGTCACGGCAATCCGGCCCAACGGACCGCCCTGGATCGAGCGGATCACATCCTCCGAGGCCAGCGCGGCGACATAGCCTTCGCGCTGGCGGCGGGCCTCTTCCTCATCGACGGAATAGGAAATGTCCACGGCCAGGACGAGTTCGACATCCACGTCGTACTCATAGGAATCCAGCGCATGATCATAGGTTTGCTGCTGTGCCTGAGCACAGCCCGCAAAAAGGGCCGCCGCAGCGGCCACAGACAACAACCCCAAACCTTTCATGCCCGCACAGTATGAAGTGCCGCGCGTGCGAACAAGTTTCCATGCTGTAAGGCAAAACAACGTTTCGGATCAGGCCCAGACGCGATCATACAGCTCGACAATCTCGTCAGCCGTGGGAATGCGCGGATTATTGCCCGGAGATCCCGACGCCAGGGCCTGTTCGGCCATCAGGGGCCGCAATTGGCGCCAGCGGGCTTCCTCAATGCCGAAACCGGACGGGGTGGGCACACCCAGATCGGCGTTCAACATCTTCAATTCTTCCAGCAGGATGTCATTGGCCACGGCATCGGACGTCCCGTCCGCCGCCCAGCCCATGGCACGGGCGCATTGCGCATAGCGGGTTTGCGCAGATGGCAGGGACCAGGCGGTAATCTCCGGCAGGAGCATGGCGTTGGAAAGCCCGTGCGGGACATGGAAGAAAGCGCCGATCGGCCGGCTCATCCCGTGCACCAGCGCCACGGAGGCATTGGAGAAGGCGATGCCGGCCAGGGTGGAGCCGAGCAGCATGGCTTCGCGAGCGTCGGCGTTTTGCGGGTCCTCGAAAACCCGGCGGATATTCGGGCCCATCAGACGCAGGGCGGCCAGCGCCTGCTGGTCGGAAAACGGGTTTGCCTTGCGGGAGACATAGGCCTCCATGGCGTGCGTAATGGCATCAATACCGGTATCTGCCGTCACCCGTTTGGGTAGGGAATAGGTCAGTTCCGGGTCCAGAACGGCCCCAAAAGGCATATAACCCAGACCCATGCACAGCATTTTCTCGTCACTCTCCGGGTCGGTGATGACGGCGACCTTGGTCGCTTCCGATCCGGTGCCCGCTGTGGTCGGCACGGCGATGACAGGCAGACCCAGCTCGTCGACAATCCGCGGCACCTTGTAGTCGCGCATCCGGCCGCCATGAACGGCGAGAATGGACAAGGCCTTCGCGCTGTCGATGGCGCTTCCGCCGCCGACCGCGATCAGCCCGTCAAATTCTGCCCCCTCGACCCCGGATTTCAGACAATCCAGCCCGGCGATGATCGAGGTTTCGGTCGGTTCCGGCTCGGTCCCGTCGAACACGGCAGCAGCGACACCGGCCTCCGACAGCGCGGACAAGGCGCGTTCGACATAGCCGAGCTGGATCATGGTCGCGTCGGTAATGATGAGCGCCCGGCTGATCCCAGCCTGCCCGGCCACCGAACCAAGGCGGGACAGGCTGCCCGGACCGGATTCCAAGATGCGCGGAAGAACTAGTGTGGACATGGATCACTCCCCAGACTGCGCCGGAGGAATTCCCCTCCTGATTGAAGGCGAGGATAGGCCGCTCACCTCATGAGGCAATTGCCTTGCAGGATTCGCCCTTTCTGCGAGCCTTGTATAGAGTTAACGCATTGGTGGATGCCAGCGCGACGGACCGGGACAGGACCGCGCGCCGGCCGGTGTTTCGAGGGGACAGACATGTTGAGCGTTTTGACCGGCCTGGGGGTCGCAGGCTGGAGCGGTATTGCCGCGATTATCGGGCTTCTGGGTGGCCTGGCCATCTGGCAGCAATCGCGGTCCTCTGACGGCGAGGATGAGATGCCGATCCCGGTTCCCCTGCCCAAGCCGGCCCCAGCCGTCCGCAAACCCGCCGCCGCGCAAACGGGTGTCGCCATGGCCGGCGGGCCGGGCACGGACGGTCAGGCGACGATGCTCAATGATGGCAGTGGCGGTCCGATCGACCATTCCCACCTCTCCCCATGGGAAGCGCACAAGCTGGCGGTGGAACGCCGGTCCGAGGCTTTCGCCAAACAGCGCGGCAGTGTCGTCCTCAAGGTCGTCCACCATGAGTTCGATGAATATGTGGATGGCGACACCGCCATCGAGACCATCGACATCATCCGGACCGCCCCGGAAGACGCGAAGATCGACGTCATTCTGCACACGCCGGGCGGTATTGCGTCGGCCACGCAGCAGATCCTGCACGCGCTGAAAAACCACAAGGGCCCCAAGACCGCCTTCGTGCCCTATCGCGCCAAGTCCGCCGGCACGATGATCGCCCTGGCCTGCGACGAGATCGTGATGGGCTCCAGCGCCGTGCTCGGCCCGATCGATCCGCAATATGCCTGGATGCCGGCCCCGATCCTGGCCGAGCTGACCCAGCAGAAATCCGCCGACCGTATTTCCGACGAGATGATGATCCTGTCGAAAATGGCGCAACAGGCCGTCAGCGAGGCGCGCCGCTTCTCCTGCGACTATATCAATGACGCCCACAAGACGGACGGGACCTGCGACCTCACCAATGACCTGATCAATGGCGGCCGCAATCACGATTATCCGATCCTGCCGGAAGAGGCGAAGAAGTTCGGCTGCAAGATCCGCACGGACATGCCCGACCTCGTCTTCGGCATCTGCCAGCCCCCGCCCAAGGACGATCCGGTCCTCGTTGTGTCGATGTTCAATTCACAACAGAAAGAGGGCGAGGCCCCGGCGCCGGCACCTGCACCGACGAAACCGCCTGTGTTCCGGTAGGGGTTCTGGTTGGCCGCTGACGCGGCCGCCCCTCACCCGGCGCTGCGCGCCACCCTCTCCCGCGAGGGGAGAGGGAGTTTGCCAACGAGCTTAACGTCCTCCTTCTCCCCTCGCGGGAGAAGCAACTATGTCGTTTGCATTTCTGATTGCCATGGTGTTTGGCGTTTCAGGACGAGGTTTGCAGCCTCGATGAGCTTTCGCATGACGGCGACGTTGACGAGTT
>NZ_SWKP01000008.1 GCF_005871165.1 Maricaulis alexandrii
AAGGTGCCCACGACCCGTCCGACGCCAAGCCTGTCTGGCGGTGGTGCGCCAGACAGGCTGTCCCGGAAGACAGCCCAATCTAGCACCCAACTCACATACAAGGTGCCGCGAAGCGGCGGATGAGGGGCGGCGCGAAGCGCCAGAAAACTCCTAAACCGCCTCAGCGAGCACGGCGAAGCTCGTCGGCATGTAGGCGTTGAGCCGGGTCGCTTCGTCGGACCAGTCATCTTCGTAGAAGCCGATGATGCGGAAACCGGCGCGGATGAGACCGCCGATCTGGGCGTCGAGGCTGTGGGAGAATTCGAGCGCTTCGCCCTGGTCGATGCGGGCCTCGGGATTGTGGTCGAGATCGGAGAAGGGCAGCTTGAAGCGCACTTCCAGCGGGCCGCCCTTGTCCACGTCATCATGGTCGAACAGGAAGAAGGCCGGGTTCATGGCGCCGGTCATCAGCCGGCCGCCGGGACGCAGGACGCGGCGGCACTCGCGCCAGACCGGTTCCAGATCCGGCACGAAGACGGTCGACGCGGGATTGAAGACCCGGTCGAAACTGTCATCAGCAAAGACGGACAGGTCGGCCATGTCGCCCTGCTGCGTGACCAGGTCCAGCCCTTCCTGCTCCGCGACCAGCCGGTCGCGGGCGAGTTGTTCGTCCGAATTGTCGAAACTGGTGACGCGCGCGCCGGCCGCAGCGAGGACCGGAACCTGCTGGCCGCCACCGGAAGCCAGGGCGAGGACATCCCGGCCGCGAATCTCGCCCAACCAGTCCCCCGGAACCGTCCTGTTCGGCGTCAGGATGACGGACCAGTCCCCCGCGCGGGCCTTCTCGATCACCGCGCTGGACACCGGCAAGGTCCACTCGCTTTCACCGGAGCGGGCATAGCCATCCCAGGCGGTACGGTTGTGTGCGACGATATCCATGGCGGCCCCCTTGTGTATTTTGGCGTGCCACGCGCCGATTGAGCGCACAAGCCATGTTGACAGGGCCGGAAGCCTCCAGTATCTCCCGCGCTCCTTTGAATTCGCTTGTTAGACCCTAGAGGCCGAACGATGAAAGTCCGCAGCTCGATCAAATCGCTGAAAAACCGCCACCGCGATTGCCAGGTCGTGAAGCGCCGTGGCCGTATCTATGTGATCAACAAGACCGACCCGCGCTTCAAAGCCCGCGCCGGCTAGTCCGTCGCTGGTTCGGGGCCGAGGTTATTCCCGCCCCGCACGCGCATCGCAATACGCTTGTCGCATAGCCCGTGCACATCGTGCGCGGGTTTTGCGTTATGGAGGAACCGTCATGACGACCCGTGCCGTCCTGTGGGATCTGGGCAATGTCCTGATCGACTGGTCCCCCCGCCGCCTCTACGAGAAACTCTTCCGCACGCCCGAGGAAGTGGACCAGTTCCTGTCCGAGGTCTGCACGATGGACTGGCATGCCGCCCATGATCGCGGCGTGTCGATGGCAGAGAATCGCGAACCGCTGATCGAGGCCCACCCGCATCTGGAAGACGCGATCCGCGCTTGGGAAAGCGGATTTGAAGGCATGGTCGATGGCACGGTCGACGGCACCGCCGAAGTGATGGACGCCCTCGCCGGTCAGGGCGTGCCGCAATATGCGCTGACCAACATGCCGGCCGAATGGATGGAACCGGTCAACCGGCTCTACCCGTCCATGCGCCATATGCGGGATGTGATCGTGTCGGCCCATGAAGGCGTCATCAAGCCGGACCGGAAGATCTACGAGATCACCGCCGCCCGCCTGCCCCACGAACCGGGCGAGGTCCTGTTCTTCGATGATCGCGAGAGCAATGTTCTGGCGGCCCGGGACTTCGGCTTTGATGCCGAGATCTTCACCGGGGCCGACAGCCTGCACACCGCCCTGGCATCCCGCGGCCTGCCGAGCCTGGCCCGCGTCTGAGCCCTGCCGCGCCTGACGGTGCGCAAACCGGCCCCATCACACCCCATACCGCTTTCCCCTAGCGTCAAGCCGGGCTGCGCCGCACTGCCGCACTGAATGCTGCATCTGCGCACTATTCACATCCCCTGCTTTTGGCCTAAATACATACCCAGTCATCGAAACGGTCCGAAACGCCATCAGAGCGGGACCGGGTCGTAGCAGACAAGATGCGGTCGACTAGGGCGCGAGGAGACAGATATGGACCTGAATTACACGCCGGAGGAGGAGGCCTTCCGCCAGGAAGTCCGCGACTTCCTGAAAGAGAACCTTTCCGAGGAACTGGCCACCAAAGTCCGCAATGGACGCGAGCTGAACCGGGACGACATGGTCGGCTGGCACGCCACGCTGCAATCGCGCGGCTGGCTGGCGATGACCTGGCCTGAAGAATATGGCGGCCCGGGCTGGGACGCCGTCCAGCGCCACATCTTTGAAGAGGAATTGGCCCTGGCCAACGCGCCGCGCACTGTTCCCTTCGGTCTGGCCATGCTGGGCCCGGTGCTGATCAAGTTCGGTACGGAAGAACAGAAATCCACCATCCTGCCGCGCATCCTGGACGGCTCCGACTGGTGGTGTCAGGGCTATTCGGAGCCGGGCGCCGGTTCGGACCTGGCCAGCCTGAAGACGCGCGCCGTGCGCGATGGCGACCACTATGTGATCAATGGCCAGAAAACCTGGACCACGCTGGGCCAGTTCGCCGACAAGATTTTCTGCCTCGTGCGCACCTCCACAGAAGGCAAGCCGCAGCAGGGCATTTCCTTCGTGCTGGTCGATCTCGACACGCCGGGCATTGAAATGCGTCCGATCAAGCTGATCGAGGGCGGTTATGAGGTGAATGAAGTCTTCTTCACCGATGTCCGCGTACCGGTCTCCAACCTGGTCGGTGAAGAGAATATGGGCTGGACGATCGCCAAATATCTGCTGGGCCATGAACGCACCAATATTGCCGGCGTGGGCGCCTCTTACGAAGCGCTGAACCAGCTCAAGGCCCTCGCCCGCAAGGTGAAGCGCCATGGCCAGCCGCTGGCCAAGGATCCGCTCTTCGCCGCCAAGGTGGCCGAGGTGGAGATCGACCTGGAAGCCATGCGTCTGACCAATCTGCGCATGCTGTTCGGCTCGTCCGACGCCCAGGGCTCGGTGTCCTCCATGCTGAAGATCAAGGGCACGGTGATCCGCCAGGCGCTCAATGACCTGTCGCGCCGCGCGCTGGGTCCGGCTGCAGCGCCCTTCCCGTCCGAAGAAGTGATCGGCAATTACAGCGTGGCGCCGCCGGAAGCGGCCAGCAATGCCGCCAATTACTTCAACAACCGCAAACTCTCGATCTTTGGTGGGTCGAACGAGATCCAGCGCAACATCATCACCAAAGAAACCTTCGGAGCCTGATCCATGGATTTCACGCCGACAGAAGACCGCCGGATGATCGCGGACAGCTTCCGCCGTTTCCTGGCTGACAAATTCCCGGCCGAACGCCGTAACGAGATCGCCTATGAGGGGGCCTGCCACGATCCGGACGCCTGGGGCGGCCTGGCCGAGCTGGGCATTCTCGGGGCCCTGGTCTCCGAAGAGGATGGCGGGTTCGGCGGTGCCGGTTTCGACATCACGACCGTGTTCGAAGAAGCCGGCCGCGCCCTGTGCCCGGAACCGCTCCTGGGCAATCTCCTGGCCCTTCGCCTCTATGCAGCCCATGGCAAGGCGGATCGTGTCGAGGCCATCATTGCCGGTGCCGAGCGCGCCGCCTTTGCCGTCGACGAGACCGACAGCTTCGGCGATCTGGGCGAAATTTCCGCCAAGGCCGAGGGTGACACGCTGACCGGCCGCAAGACCGTGGTCTATGGCGGTCAGGCCGCCGACTGGATCCTGGTGGCCGCCAAATCGGCCTCCGGCAAGCTGGGCCTCTATGAGGTGAAGGCTTCGGATGCGGAAGTCCTGTCCTACCCGATGATCGATGGTGGCGGTGCTGCCGAGATCGTCCTCGACAAGACCCCGGCCACCTGCCTGTCCGACGATGCCGAAGCGGCCATCGAAGCCGCGCTGGACGCCGGCCGTCTGGCCCTGTGCGCCGAAGCCGTGGGCGCCATGGACGTGCTCAAGGACATGACGCGCGACTATCTCATGCAGCGCCAGCAATTCGGCCGCCCGATCGCGACCTTCCAGGCCCTGCAGCACCGTCTGGTGGATTTCTCCATCGAGATCGAACAGGCCCGGTCCATCGTGATCTATGCCGCCGGCAATCTGGAAACCGGGGACCGCGCCCTGTCCGTGGCCAAGGCAAAGAACCTGATCGGTCGAGCCGGCAAGCTGGTCGCCGAGGAATGCGTGCAGATGCATGGCGGCATCGGCATGACCTGGGAATATGCCGGGTCGCACTATGCCAAGCGCCTGATCATGATCGACCACCAGCTGGGTGATACCGAGGACATGCTGCGCAAGGTGATGGCCCTGACGGACATTTCCGTCGCCGCCTGATCCCGCAGAACACGTCGACAATCGCAACAGGCGCCACCCCCGGGTGGCGCCTGTTCGCATTTGCAGCAAGATTGGGGCTT
Organism: Maricaulis alexandrii; assembly: GCF_005871165.1. Classification (GTDB taxonomy): domain Bacteria; phylum Pseudomonadota; class Alphaproteobacteria; order Caulobacterales; family Maricaulaceae; genus Maricaulis; species Maricaulis alexandrii. The sequence continues at coordinate 4,489 of NZ_SWKP01000008.1, forward strand.
ATCGCAGCGCAGGAATTGGTCTTTTGTGTCGGGTGTGCAGGGACTGTCCAAACCGAGCTCCGACCTGACGAACATTCCGCGTGTCCGGATTGCCATCGCGCTGGGCATCGCCGCGGTGTGTCTCGGCGAGATTTCGGTCTATCTGTCCGTGCCGCCGGACCGGTTCGTGCCGGTCTGGATTGTTGCCGCCCTGGCCGTGACCCTGCCCTGGATCTGGGGCCGCGTGATGGCCCTGCCGCTTGCCCTGGGGACAGGGCTGGTCGGACTGGATCTGTCCCTCCGGCTCTTCCACATGGATTGGCCGCCCGCCCTGATCCTGTCGGCCTGCCTGACGCTCTCCAGCCTGATCCAGTCCGAGCTCGGCCTGCAGCTGCTGCGGCGCAAGGATCGCGGCCGCTACGCGCGGCAGGACCAGCTGAATGACATCGCCCACCTGGTCGGCATTGTCGGGCCCTTGTGCGCCCTGCCCATGGCGGTGCTGTTTCCAGCCGGCGTCGCGCTGGGCCCGCTCGTGCCGGATGCCGGTTATTGGGGCATCGGTTTTCGCAGCTGGCTGTCCAGCTTGCTGGGCATTGTCGCCTTCGCACCGCTGTGCCTGGTCATATTCGGCCCGGCCCCGAATGCCTGGCGCCGGAAGCTCGCTCTCGCCCTGCCCACCGGCATCCTTCTGATCGTGCTGACGATCGTTTTCGCCTTCACCCGCATGGACGGGGTCGGCGACCGGCGCGAAGCCTTCCGGGCCCTTACGGCAGAGGACCGCCAATCCCTGGAGGATGAGCTCAACGGGGTGGAACGGCGCCTGCTGGAACTGGGCGGATTGTTCGAAGCCTCCGAAACCGTGACCGCCGAGGAATTCTCCACTTTCGAGAGCATCGCCTTTGTCGGCCTGCCGCCGGACCGGATTGTCCGCTGGGCGCCGCGCGTGGAGGCGGCCAACGCTCCACAGCATGATTACAGGGTGCCAAGCGGCCCCGGTGACGGCGTGGACGAGCAGGACATTCCGCTGGATCCCTCGTCGGCCTATCCGGCCTTGCGCACCGGTCTGCAGGCGCAAGGCAGCCGGGATCTGGTGACACACGTGGTCAGGACCCGGCAAACCCGGGCCTTGGCGATACCGGCACAGGGTGAGGCGGCGGCGCGGCTGGTCTTGGCGGTCCCCACCGTCCGCCAGACAGCGGACGGTGACAGCGTGCTGTCCGGCGTGGCCAGCGCCGAACTGTCCTGGCCAGACATTTTCCTGCTGGCGACACCGCGCTCCTCCCACGCCTATCGCCTCACCCTGGCCGATGCGAGCCAGTCGCCACCGCGCCTGCTTCTGGGCGGCGCCGCGCCGCTCAACGATGTTCAGGAGAGCTATGCGATCGAGCTGGGCGGACAAACCCTGGTCCTGACCTACAGCGCCACCTACAGCTTCATGTCCGAACACCAGAGCCTGACCGCCTGGTTCGTCCTGGTGTTCGGCCTGCTGTTCGCCGCCCTGCTCAACGCCCTGACCCTGATCAGTACCGGCCGAACGGAATTCGTGCAGCGCCTGGTCGAGCTCAAGACCGAGGAAGCCGAAAGCCTGGCCCGTGACCTGGCCACGATTGTGGAGAGTGCGGCCGACGGCATTTTGAGCCTCGATGCGCAGGGGCGGGTCCGGACAGCCAATTCCGCCGCGGCCCGCCTGTTGGGGCAACCGGTCAGCGCCCTGACCGGACAGCCCGTCCGCGACCTGCTGGGCGATGAATTGCCGGACGGGATCGGCGATGCGGCTGCGGACCGGATCGACAATGCCTATACCCGGTTCGAGCAGGCCGGCGGCCCGGCCTTCCCGGCGGAATTCTCCTGCGCCCCGATTGCCGGTGATGACGGCGCGTCCCAGGGCCAGGTCATCGTCTTTCGCGACATTTCCGAGCGCGAGAACTTCATCGCGGAACTCTCCCGCGCCAATGAGGAGCTGGAGCGCTTCGCCTTTGCCGCCAGTCATGACCTGCAGGAACCCCTGCGCCTGATCGCCAATTTCAATGCCCTTCTGGAGCGGCGCTATGGCGATCGCCTGGATGAGGATGGCCGCACCTTCATCCAGCACTCCATCGACGCCGCGACACGCATGCAGACCCTGATCGCGGACCTGCTGACCTATGGCAAGGTCGAGCACGAAGCCCAGTCGCCAAGGTCCCGCGTCGATCTGGGCGGGGTCATCGCGGACGTGCTGAAAAATCTGGAAAACACGCTGAACACGGCCGAGGGCGAGGTTCGTGTCGGTGAGATGCCCGTGGTGTCGGGGATTCCCAGCCAGCTCAACCAGGTTTTCCAGAACCTGATCGGCAATGCCCTGAAATACCGTCGGCCCGATACCCAACCGGTCATCACGGTGCGCTGCGAGGACGCCGGCGATGACTGGAAACTGGAGGTCTGCGACAACGGAATCGGCATCCAGCCGCAATATGCCGAGATGATTTTCGAACCCTTCAAACGCCTGCATGGGAAGACCGAATTTTCCGGTACCGGCATGGGCCTGGCCATCTGCCGGAAGATCGTCGAGAGCCATGATGGTGTGATATGGGTAGAGGCGAATCCCGAAGGCGGCAGCTGCTTCCTTTTCACATTGCCGAAGGCCGACACGGACTCAGATGCCCCAGAACAAGACCCAGACCAAGCCGCGCATCCTTCTCGTCGAAGACAATGAAGGTGATGAATTCCTGATCCTCGATGCCTTCCAGCATGCCAGCTATCCCTATGAGATCGAAGTGGCGCGCGATGGCGAGGAAGCCCTCAACCGCATCCAGCGCACCAATGGCTTTGCCGACGCGCCCCTGCCTGACCTGATCCTGCTCGATCTCAACCTGCCCAAGGTGGACGGACGGTCCGTGCTGAAAACGGTGAAGACGGATGAAGGACTGATGCAATTGCCGGTTCTGATCCTGACCACGTCCTCGTCCGAGCGGGATATCGAGGAGTGCTATGAACTGCACGCCAACGCCTACATGACCAAACCGTTCAAGGTCGAGGATTACGAGAATATCGTGGAATCGATCGGCTCCTTCTGGTTCCGCGCCGTGAAATTGCCGGCCCACTGATCCGGCCCACTGATCCGGCCCGCCTAAAATCGCCGTCATGTCTGCCGCTGCCTGCTGGACGTGGCGCGCGTTGAAGCTATCCTCGCCGGCATGAGCATGATGAGCCTTCTGGCCCTGGCGGCCCTGCTTTCCGCCCAGGATGCCCCGCCCTCGGAACCGGCCGATCTGACCGTCGCCCCGCAGACCGAATTCCGCACGCCGGAAGAACGGCTGAACGAGCGCCTCGACGCCCTCGCCGAAACGGAAACCATGCGCGAGGCGGCGCCGCTGGTCGACGAAATCCTGGCACTGTGGGCGCATTCCGGATCCGACACGATCAGCCTGCTGATGGACCGCGGCCAGGCCGCCGAAGTGGCGGGCAATGAAGAGATCGCCGCGCGCATGTATGACCATGTCACCCGGCTGGAGCCGGATTTCGCGGAAGGCTGGCTCGCCGCCGGTCGCATGGCTGCCCAGTTCGAGGATTGGGGCTATGCACTGGAAACCCTGAACACGGCCCTGACGCTGGAGCCGCGCCGCTATGACGCCTATCTGACCCTGGGCCGCGTGCTGGAACGGGCGGAGCGCTATGAGGCCGCACTGGAAGCCTATGAGGCCGCCCTCGCCATTTTCCCGGCCCATGAGGATGCGCAGGAAGCCCGCGACCGCATCCGTTCCGCCCTTGCCGGCCGCGCCCTTTGAGTGAGCTGATCGCGTCCCAGCCCGGGCTGGCCGCCGGTATGGCCGGACTCGTCCTGCTGGCGGTTCTGGCGTTGGCCGCCTGGATCAATGTCCGCCGGATTGAAAAGAGCCACCCGCCGGGCGGGGAGTTTGTCACGGTCGACGGCGTCCGCCTGCACTACCGCGCCACCGGCCCGGGCAACGGACCGGTCACGCTGGTCCTGCACGGTGCCGCCTCCAATCTGGAAGAGCCCCACCGGGCCATGGGCGAGGCCTTTGCCGGAGAACGCGTCATCTGGCTGGACCGGCCGGGCCTGGGCTGGTCGCAGCGTCCGCGCGGACCTTGGTCACCCCAGCGCGAGGCCGACCTGATCGCCGCCTTCCTGGATACGCTCGACATCGGGACCGCGACGGTGATCGGCCATTCCTGGGGCGGGGCGATCGCCATGCGGCTCGCCATCGACCATCCCGAGCGCGTGGACGGGCTGGTCCTGCTGGCCCCGGCCCTGTCGGCCTGGATCGGACGCGCCGCGTGGTTCAATGCCGCCAGCTACTGGCCTGTGCTGGGACCTCTCATCACCCGCATCATCGTGCCGCTGGCGGGGCCCTCCCAGGCCCGGAGCGGCGCCGTGGCCGCCTTCCATCCGGAACCCATGCCGCCAGACTATGTCAGCGACACGGCCCTCGGCCTGTTGCTGCGGCCAGCCAACTGGCGCGCCAACGCCTGGGACATGGCCCAGGTCAACATGCACCTGGAAAAACAGGAAGCGCTCTACGAAACATTGGACCATCCGACCGTGGTGATCGCCGGAAAGTCGGACACTGTGCTCTGGTCACACCGGCATGGCGGCCATGTTGCCAAGCGGATGCGGTGCGCCGAGATGCGCTGGATCAGCGGCGCCGGACACAATCTGCATCACCATCACCCGTCGGCGGTCCTGCAGGCGGTCCACGATGTGCGCGACCAACTGCGCGAAACCGGGGCAAAAGCTGGCGCAGCGGGTTGAGGCCCGACGCGCCGGGAATTAGTGTCGCGCCCGGTCCTTCAACGAGGTTTTCGACATGGCTTTCACCGACACTGCGCCCCATTCCGACGGTCCCATCGATCAGTCCGACGCTGTCGGCGGTGCCGCCCGCGAACAGATCAAGGCTTTCGTGGCCCGGATCGAACGCCTGGAAGAAGACAAGGCTGCCGTCATGGCCGACATGAAGGAAGTCTATGCCGAAGCCAAATCCATGGGTTTCGACACCAAGATCCTTCGCAAGGTCGTGTCCCTGCGCAAGATCGACCGCCGCGAGCGCCAGGAAGCCGATGCCCTTCTGGAATTGTACTTGGGCGCTGTCGAAGGCTAATCTGACTGCCTCGGCTTGATGAGGCAGCATGACGCGCAAGATCGACGAGAAAAAGACGAAACGCGCCCTGCGACGGCTTGAGCGTGCGCGAAAGGCGGCCGAGGACTCCGGCACGCCCGAGCGTGAGCTGTCCGAATGGGAAGGCGAATTCCTCGGCTCTCTCGAAGAACGGCTGGAAACCTTCGGCTCGGCCTTTGCCGACCCGGACAAGGGCAATCCGGACGAAGCCCTGTCCGCGCGCCAGGCCATCAAGCTCAAGGAAATCGAGAAGAAGGCCAAGGGCAAAGCCCGCAAGCCCATGTCACGCGGCAAGGGGTTTCGCAGCAAAACGCCCCCGCGTGTCTCGCGCAGCCGCGACATCCATGACGATATCGACGCGGAGGGGCCGGAGGCCCCGCCATCCGCCGCGACACCCCCGGCGGATGAAGCCCCCGAAGCCCGGCGCGCCCGCTTTCACATCGTCCCCGGCACTCCCGCCAAGGATGACTGAGACCGGTCAAGGGCATGCTGTGGAGCACCGCCCCGTCAGCGCGCGCCAAATCGCTGCCAAGCCGAACTCACCCGCCTGCACTCGCCTCTGACCGGTGCATTAGGACAGGATTAAACCTGATACCGGTTCGAGCGCGATCCGGGTCCGCGGATTGGCTATTCTGGTCTTCAACCAGAACCGGAACACGCCATGGCCCGTCATCCCGATTGCCTGAAAAACCTCGAAGCCGAATTGTTCGACGCCCTGGATGCCGCCGAGAAGGCGGGTCTGGACAAACCGGACGGGCATTTTGCCTTTCAGCGCGGCATGACGGCCCTGGACCTGGTGACGCTCGAACGCGCCGAACGGATCTATGAACCCCTCTCCGCCGACCCGGTCACCCGGGATTATGTTGTGCATCTGGACAATCAGCTGCGCGGACTGGTGGAGCGGATCGATGTCCTGCGAACCCGGATCGAGGTGAGTCTGGAAGCCGAGCTGGATGATCGTGCCAGCCTGTCCCGGGAGCTTCACCGCCTGGCCGCGCAATTGAGGGCCCGCTTCCGCCGCGAGGCTGCCCTTCTGCCCGTGTTCAAGGCCTGGCAGGAACGTCAGGACCGGCTCTCCGCCTGAGCTTGACAGCCGCACCCGACTGACTGCTCACTCCGGCCCGGACCGGAGGCGCACATGACACCCGAACAATCAAAGGCCTGGCAGGCCTTCTGCCGGGAGACCGGCCATCAGGGCGATCCGGTCTATGCAGGACCCTTTGGTGACGGGCCGGAACTGGCGGACACGCTGGTGAATCTGATCCTGGCCGATGAGAAGACGGCCACTTGCAGCCGCAAGGCCTGGTATGAGGCGCGGGGGGAACCCCTGCCTGCCGCTGGCGATCTGTGTTTGCTGCTCGATGGGAAGGGCGAGCCCCGCTGCGTGATCGAGACCATCTCGGCACGGATTGCGCCCTTTTCCAGCGGCGATGCGGAATTCGCCCGCGCCGAAGGCGAGGGTGATCTGAGTTTCGAATGGTGGAGCGACGCCCATATCGATTATTTCAGCCGCGAAGCCGCCCGCGAGGGCCGAACCTTCGATATGGACGAGGATATCGTGTTCGAGCATTTCCGCCGGGTCTGGACCTGTCCGGCCGAATGAGAAACGGGCCGGCCCCGAAGAGCCAGCCCGTCCATCCCCGCCCGCTAGTGGAGCGCGGTGCCGTCCCGTGGCAGGGAGGCCGATCTGCTTGTCCGGTCAGCCGGCGGCGCGAACGCCGTCGACATCCAGATCATATTCCCGGACCTTGCGGTAGAGCGTCGAACGTCCGACGCCGAGACGGCGGGCCACTTCACTCATCCGGCCGGCATAGGTCTCGATGGCGAACTCGATCAGATCGCGTTCAATGTCCTCGAGCGAGCGCAGATTGCCGCCCTCGTCCATGATCTCGACCGGTCCGTGGACGCCATTGGCCGCCAAGTCCAGGCCACTGCCCGGCAGCGGCATGACCATGTCCGGCACATCCGTGGCCGCCGGTGCCGCCAGATCCGGCGTCATGCCGGAAATCTGTGGGAAATCCTCCGGCTTCAGCACGTCGCCATCCGACAGGATGACCGCGCGGAACACGGCGTTCTCCAGCTGGCGCACATTGCCCGGCCAGTCATAATTGGACAGCAAGGCATGGGTTTCCGGTGCCGCATCCTGGATCGACTTGTTTTCCTGGGCGTTGAACCGCCCGATGAAATGACGGACCAGGTGCGGAATGTCGTCCTTGCGGGCCCGCAGGGAGGGCACTTCGATCGGAAACACATTGAGACGGTAGAACAGGTCTTCGCGGAAGGCACCGGCAGCGACCTGTTCGGCCAGGTCGCGGTTGGTTGCGGAGATGATCCGCACATTCACCTTCACCGGACGCTTGGAGCCGACCGGATCGACCTCGCCTTCCTGCAGGGCGCGCAGCAGCTTGACCTGCATGTCGAGCGGCAGTTCGCCGATCTCGTCGAGAAAGAGCGTTCCGCCATCGGCTTCCTGGAACTTGCCCATATGCTTGCCGACCGCCCCGGTGAAGGCGCCCTTTTCGTGACCGAAGAGGGTGGATTCCACCAGGTTTTCCGGAATTGCACCGCAGTTCACGGCGACAAAGGGCGCATCGGCACGCTTGGAGGCGGCCTTGATGGAACCGGCCACCAATTCCTTGCCGACACCGCTCTCACCCGTGATCAGGATCGGAATGTCGGACTGCGCGGCGCGTTCACCCAGGCGAACCACTTGCTGCATGGCCGGAGCGCCGGCGATCATGTCGGAGAAGCCCAGCTTGTTGTCCGCCTTCTTGGAGAGGCGTTGCACTTCACCCGACAGGTTCTGCACCTTGAGCGCATTGCGGATCGACACGGCAATGCGTTCCGGAGAGGCCGGCTTCACGAAGAAGTCGCAGGCCCCGCCGCGCATCGCAGCGACGACGGTTTCAATCCCGCCGCTGGCTGTCAGCACAATCACCGGGAGGTCGATCTGCTTGCGCTGGATCGCCTCCAGCGTCTCCATCCCGTCCATGCCCGGCATGATCAGGTCGAGCAGCATGACATCAATCCCCGGCGATGCCACGCGTTCCAGGGCGGCCTCGCCGCTTTCCGCGGTCTCGGCCCGATAGCCCTGTTTTTCAATTACCGCCTGAAGAAGGCGGCGTTGGGTCGGATCGTCATCGACGATCAGAACTGTCTTCACCATCACCCACGCCTTTTCGGTCGCTTCGTTATCCCCGCCGGGCCGTTTTCCGGCCTCACTACCTGTTGCGGTAGAGCGTCTATGCGCACCGTTATGGGACACTCTTCTAAATTTGACGTTTAAGCGTCGGCAACGACCGGTTAAGCATAACGCTCCGAGGGGGAGAGACATGCCGCATTCAGCCACATCCATGGCACGGGCATCCGTGCGCTGGCCGTTCCGGCCACGGGATGTGTTCTATAGCGTGACGGAGCCAGACCACCGTCTGGCGGTCATTCATTCCCTGCCCGGCATGCTGGTCTGGCCGATCCTCCTGATCGTCATCGCCTATGGCTTCCAGTTCGCCATCCTGTCGGCCTGGGTCGAGCTGGGTGGATTTGATCTGCCGGTCAATCCGATGACAGCCAGCTTCGCCGCCATTATCGCCAGCTATGCCTGTTTTGCGCTGATCCTGTGGCATCAGTTCAAACAGTCCGGCATTCATCGCGGGGCGTTTTCCATCCTTCCCCTGCGACCGGGCGAGATCGTGGCCGGCTGCCTGATCCTCGCCTTCATGGTGCTGGCCGGCGGCCCGCTGACGCGGATCCTGCATGACCTCGCCATGGCCGATCCCAGCCTGACCCTGTCCGGCGGGGCCGAGCTGCAGGATGTCACCAATGTCGACGACTTCTCCCAGAGCGGCGCCTCGCTCTGGGCCGTGATCGCCCTCACCCTGATCGCCGCGCCGATCGTCGAGGAAGTCCTCTATCGCGGCTGGATGCTGCCCATGATGATGGCGCGCGGCGTTCCGGCCGCCTTCGCCATCATCCTCTCGGCCGGAGCCTTCGGCCTGCTGCACATCACCCAGGGACTGGGCGTGATGATTTCCACAACCCTTCTCGGCCTGGCCCTGGGTCTCGCCCGCGTCATGACGGGCCGCGTCGCTGCCCCGGTCCTGGGCCATGTCGCGAACAATGTCTGGGCAATCTTTGTCGCTCCGATGCTGATGCAGGCGGGGCCGGGCTGAGGCCGGCCCGAGATTGACCCGTTCGAAGTTCGGGTCTAGCGCTATCTCATGAGTCAGAACGCTGCCGCCTCCCCGCGCCCGCCCGCCCCGCTTGTCCAGTTCTCCGGAGCCAAACCGCCCGCGCCGGACTGGTTCGAAAAAGCGGTGTCCGTGCCCTTCGAACGTGGCCAGAGCGAAGTTGACGGCGCGGCGATCCACTGGAAGGCCTGGGGTGAGCGCGGCCAGCCGGGTCTGGTGATGGTGCATGGCGGTGTCGCCCACAAGGATTGGTGGGACAGTATCGCGCCCTTCCTCGCCCCGACACGGCGGGTCGTTGCCCTGGACCTGTCCGGCATGGGCGACAGTGATCATCGCGAACGCTACCGGATGGAATGCTATGCCCGTGAAGTGCTGGCCGCCGGCCGCGATGGCGGCGCGTTCGATGCTGGCAAACCCTATGTCGTCGGCCATTCCTTCGGCGGTTTCGTGTCGCTGACGACGGCGATGAATCATGGCGAGGAATTGCGCGGCGTGGCCGTGCTCGACAGTCCGATCCGGCCCGCCGAGCAGCAACGCCGCTCCTCGCCGCCCAGCCGGGGCGGGATGAGCTATCCGACTTTCGAGGCGGCGCTGTCGCGCTTCCGTCTTTTGCCGGAACAGGACTGCGCCAATGCCTATCTGCTGGACCATATCGCCCGGCAGAGCCTGAAGCCCACCACACGGCCGGATGGCAGCGAGGGCTGGACCTGGAAGTTCGATCCGAAGCTCTGGGACAAGATGGATTATGACCGGCCGGCCCCGGCCGACCTGGTCGGCGGGCTGAAAACCCGGGTCGCCCTGTTCCGCGGCGAGAAATCGCGCCTGGTCACTGACGAGATCTGGGATTTCATGCGGGAGATTTTCGGGCCGGAAACGACCATGGTGTCGATCCCGGATGCCGAACACCATCTCATCCTCGACCAGCCGATCGCTGTCGGGGCCGCGCTGGAAGTGCTGACCGGACCGGGCTGGGGCGGCTGACGCCCCCTATTCGGGGTGGTTGTCGAGTTCCTCGGCGACATCCATCGGGATGTCAGCCGGCCGCGCGGTGAAAGCCTTGCGCACGGCCGAGATCACGCCGATCAGGATGACCAGGCCGACCCAGATGCCGCCGATCAGGGCTGCCTTGTCCCAGACCGGATCGAAATACCCGAAATCGCGATAGGCCAGGGCGACCATTGCACCATAGGCAGCCAGGGCCAGAACAGCGGACCAAAGGGCAAAGGGTATTCTCATGACAGCACTCCCACTCATGAGAACGCTTAGCAAGTGACGCGCCAGCTCACAACCAGCCCCGCTCCCGCGCCAGCCGGGCGGCTTCGATCCGGTTTGCCGCGCCGAGCTTGGAAATCGCGCTGTGCAGATAATTACGCACCGTGCCGCGGGCGAGGCCTTCCGCCTCGGCAATCGCGGGACTGTCCATGCCGGCTTCGGCCAGACGCAGCAGGCGGCGTTCCGTATCGGTCAGCGGATCCTCTGCACTCCAGGCCTGTTCCGCCAAACCGGGCGCAAGGACGCGCTCGCCAGCGGCAATCCGCCGGACCGCATCCGCCAGCTCGGTGGAGGGCGTGTCCTTGAGCAGATAGCCGCTCACCCCGGCCTCCAGGGCGCGGCGCAGATAGCCGGGCCGGTCGAACATGGTGACGATCAGCGTGCGGGTCGGCAGGCCGTCCCGCTTGATCTGGGCGGCCAGTTCCAGCCCGGTCAGGCCGGGCATTTCGATATCCGTGAGCAGGATGTCGGGCTTGTGCTGACGGACCAGGTCCAGCGCCTCCCGGCCACTGCCGGCCGCGCCCGCAATCTCGATATCGCTTTCCAGCGACAGCAGCGTCGCCAGGGCATCCCGCAGCATGGTCTGGTCTTCGGCAATCGCGACGCGGATCATGACATGCGGCCCTTGTCTGTCTCGCGCGCCGTCAGCCCGGCGCCCTTCCCGTCCAGCCCTTCGCCGAGCGTGAGAACGAGCCCGGCTCCGGCAAGCCGATCCCGCAGACCGTCCAGCCCGCGTCCGGCATAGTGGACACCGCCCTGCCCGTCATCCAGCAAGCGGCCCTCGAGCGCGCCGCCCTGCCGCCGGATATCAATCACCACCCGGCGTGCCCCGGCATGGCGCAGGATATTAGTGGCCCCCTCACGCAGGAACATGGCGAGAGCCTGTTGCAGCCCGTCCTCAAGGTCATCACCCGGTTCCAGGACCAGGCTGACCTCCAGCCCGGCCGAGCGCAGGCGGTCAGCGGTTTCATGGGCGGTCTCGGACAGGGAGCGGTGACGCAGGCCCACTACGGCTTCCCGGACCTCTCCCAGCGCATCCCGGGAAATCGTCTCGATATCCGACAATTCCTGCCGGACACGAGCGGGATCCGTCTCGAACAGGCGCTGGGCGATCTCGGCCTTCAGCGTCACGACGGACAGGGTGTGGCCCAGCAGATCGTGCAAATCGCGGGCGATCCGCTGGCGCTCGGCCTCTACGGCGAGGGCGGCGGCGCGTGCCTGGCGTTCGTCCTGTTGGGCATCCCGGTCCTCGCGCAGGGCCGACCAGGCCGTGGCTGCAGCGACCAGACCGCCAAAGGCCAGGAAACCGGCAGGATAGACCAGGGGCAGTCCCAGAAGGGCTGTACCGGCCACAATGCCCAGCGCCCAGGCGACCAGGCCGCCCTGCATCAGCCGCCTTTGGCGGATGCGGGCGACCATGGCAGCGGCATAGATCAGGAGCACGGCGGCGCCCGGATTGACCGGCATCAGCACGAAGCCGGTCACCATCACCCCGGCCGCCGCCGGCAGGGCCGTCCAGTCCCGCCGGATCATGGCCACGAAGAACAGGACCAGGAAGAAGCCGATGGCGAGCAGGCCGGAGACCAGGTCCGTCCGTTCCGGCGTCCGGTAGAACCAGGGCAGGAAATACAGGACGAGATAGATCAGATAGAGCCAGGGCTGGTTGGGCGAGGCCAGCCGCAGCCAGCGGCGATATCCCGGTTCCGGCTTGCTCATGATTACGCGATGGCCTCTGCACTGCCCTGGATGACACCATCCTTCTTACGGCGCAGGCGCAGGATTTCCCACCGCATACCGGCGGCGGCGAGCAGATAGAGGGCGGCCACGGCCAGCGGCAAAATGTCGAACCGGCCCTCCGGCAGGGCAAACCAGAGCACGCTGACCACGGCCGCACGAACGAAGGCATGCACGATCGCCACCCGGCTGCCATAGGTCCAGCCGATCACCGGCCAATGCAGGGTCATGCCCAGGGCCAGGGTCAGGGGCGCGGCTTCCGGAGCCGCATTGAAGATGACGGCATGCACCGGCCAGAGCAGGTTGATCGAGGCGACCGACAGCATGGCGGCACCGGACAGGGGCGATTTCGCCTTCATGAAGGGCGAGGCCAGCGGCTTCTGGAGCAGCAGGCCGAGCGGGAAGATCATCCCGGAAAAGACGGCGGCAATCATGGCCCAATTGGCCGGATCGAGATAGTTCGACGCCACGGCCAGGCCGATCCAGTAGATTGCTCCGGCGACCGGCAGGGCGATACCGCCACCGGCGGCGACGAAGTAGCGGTGTTTTTCGGCGCGCAATTGCGCGGCAAGATCGAGGGTCATGTCAGCTCTCCAATTCGATGTTGGCAGCAAGCTGACAGAGCCCGGCCGTCCGCGGCAGAAACCGGGGTCACCCTTTTGACATGACACCTGTCATGCTTGCGGCAGTCCGGCATCTTGGCGGGTGGGACGACCCGTGCTATCCGCTTCTCCGCAAATCGCATCTATGACGACAGGGGTTGCAGACATGGCGGCAGATCACGTTCGCGGCGAAATGGATATCTCGCACCACAAGGCCACTTTCGACGGCTTCATGGCTGTCTCGACCTGGGGCGGCCTGCTGACGGCCCTGTCCGTGCTCCTGCTGACCCTGATCTTCGCGGTCGGCATGGACTGGATCGGTGCCCTGATCGCGACCACGGTTGTGAGCATTGTCGCCGGCCTTCTGCTGAAAATGTCGACGGCCTGGTATGTCACGGTCGGCGGACTTTTCGTGTTCACGCTGGTCTGCGGCGGCATTGCCCAACTGGCAGGAATGGCCCTCGCAGGCTGATTTCCGGCACGTTTGGCGCACGCCATCCAGCTTTAAATACTGCACTGCACAAAGATTTTGCCGATCAGGGCTTTCCCTGACGGATGAATTCTAGCATTGTCCCGGCAAAACAGCCGAAACTTGGCGGGACGGATATGCGAATTGCAATTTTGAAAGAACGGCATGCGGGCGAGACCCGCGTGGCGGCCACGCCCGAGACTGTGAAAAAGTTTGTCGGAGCGGGCCATGAAGTCGCCATCGAAAAAGGGGCCGGCCTGACAGCCGCCATCACGGACGAGGCCTTTGCCGAGGCCGGTGCCAAGATCGGCACGGCCGCCGCGACCCTGAAAGGCGCCGACGCCCTGTTCGGCGTGCGCAGCCCGGATGAGGCCACCCTGGCCAAGCTGAAGGGCGTGCTGCTCGTCTGCCATCTGGACCCGCACGGCAATACCGAGAAGGCCGAAGCGCTGGCCAAGGCCGGTGTCGATGCCCTCGCCATGGAATTCGTGCCGCGGATCACACGCGCCCAGGCCATGGACGCCCTGTCGTCGCAAGCCAACCTCGCCGGGTACCGCTCCGTCATCGAGGCCGCCGAACTCTATGGCCGCGCCTTCCCGATGATGATGACGGCCGCCGGCACGGTCGCTCCGGCCAAGACCTTCATCATGGGGGTCGGCGTTGCCGGCCTGCAGGCGATCGCGACGGCCCGCCGCCTTGGTGCCATCGTGACGGCCACCGACGTGCGTCCGGCGGTGAAGGAACAGGTTGCTTCGCTGGGTGCGAAATTCATCGCCGTCGAGGACGAGGAATTCAAGCAGGCCGAGACGGCGGGCGGGTATGCCAAGGAAATGTCCAAGGAATACCAGGCCAAACAGGCCGAGCTGATCGCCTCCCACATCGCCAAGCAGGATGTGGTCATCACCACGGCGCTGATCCCGGGCCGTCCGGCCCCGAAACTCGTCTCCAAGGCGATGGTGGAAAGCATGCGCCCGGGTTCGGTCATCATCGACCTGGCCGCCCCGACCGGCGGCAATTGCGAGCTGACCAAGGCCGACGAGATCGTCGAGCACAAGGGCGTCAAGATCGCCGGCTATGCCAACCTGGCCGGCCGGCTCGCCGCCGACAGTTCCGCGCTCTACGCCAAGAACCTCGCCAATCTCCTGCCCCTCCTCATCGACGAGGACGGCAAGAAGGCACCGCACTGGGATGATGAAGTCATCCAGGGCATGGCGCTGACCAAGGGCGGCGACGTGGTGCATCCGACGCTGGTCAAAGAAAAAGCCTGAGGCACCCGATGATGCCTGCTTTTCGCATACTGGCCGGAACGGCCCTGGCCATGACGCTTGCCCTGATCGGCATCGCCGACGCGCAGATGATCCGGCGGGCCGAGAACGCGAATGTCCGCTTCGCCGTCTCTGCACCGGTCGAGCTGGGCGAGACGGTGACGGTTTCCGATGGCGATACAATCTGGACGGAGACGATGCTGCCGACCCAGGCGGTGCGCCTGATCGATCCGACGCCGGAACGCAATCGCCCCCGTCCGGCCGACGGTATCGAGGCCGGAACGCTCCTGTTCGGAGTAACCCTCTCCGACTCGGTCGCCTACTGCCAGCCGATCGATTACGAAGCGGCCGTGCGCCGGGTGCAGTGCTATCGCGACATTGACGGCAATGGCACGTTCGACGGCACCTATCTGTCGCGCCAGCGCGGCCTGGATGCCCGCTATCTGATTGCCTTTGTCCACGCGCTCACCGCCGCCGGGCAGATCCGCTATGAAGCGGTCTCGCCGGCCGAACTTCCGGCGGCGCCCAGCGCGATCGTGCTGGACATTCACCGCGGTGAGCCGAGGTTCCGCCGCGTCGTGGACGAGGAAATGCTCGATACGCGTTTCGACTGTACGCCCCTTGCGGGTCGTCCGGGCGAATGTGAAGTCTTCGGTGTCCGCCTGGCCATGGAAGAAACCGGCAACAACACCTACGAAATCCGCATCATCGATGCTGCCCCCAATCGCGGCATCGTCGTTGAGATTGGAAATACCGGGCTGTAACAGCCCCAAGAGAGAGCGAGGTTCCCTCATGGAAGCCGTAGATCCTGTCATCTTCCGCCTGGCGATTTTCGTCCTGGCGGTCTTCGTCGGCTATTATGTCGTTTGGTCGGTGACCCCGGCCCTGCACACACCGCTGATGGCTGTCACCAATGCCATTTCCTCGGTGATCATCGTCGGCGCGCTTCTGGCCGCCACGGCGACAGCCGGGGGCGGCGGCGAAGCGGCGGCCGCGGCGGCAGGCGAAGGCGGCGGGGCCGGCTTCTCGCGCCTGCTGGGCTTCATCGCCATCATCCTCGCGAGTGTGAACATCTTCGGCGGCTTCCTGGTCACCCAGCGCATGCTCGCCATGTACAAGAAGAAGGAGCGATAGCATGTCTGCCAATCTTGCAGCCCTTCTCTATCTCGGCTCCGGCATTCTCTTCATCATGGCCCTGCGCGGCCTGTCGAGCCCGGAAACCGCCCGCCAGGGCAATTTCTTCGGCATGGCCGGCATGGCGATCGCCATCGTCACCACCCTGCTCGCCGTGAACCTGGATTTCCTGTCCATCGTGCTGATCATCGGCGGGGTCGCCATCGGCGGCGTGGCCGGTGCGGTGATTGCCAAGCGCATCCCGATGACCGCGATGCCGCAGCTAGTGGCCGCCTTCCACTCCCTGGTCGGCCTGGCCGCCGTGCTCGTGGCCGCTGCCGCGCTCTACGCGCCGGAAGCCTTCCACATCGCCGGACCGCTGGGCAATCTGAAGACCTTGTCCCTGCTGGAGCTGGCCCTCGGCACGGCCATCGGGGCCATCACCTTCTCAGGCTCGGTAATCGCCTTTGCCAAGCTGAACGGCAACATGTCCGGCGCGCCGATCCTGCTGCCGGCCCGACACCTGATCAATATCGGTCTGGGCGTCTTCATCGTCATCATGATCGCCTTCCTGATGGCCTCGGGCGGCGATGCGAAACTGGCCTTTTGGCTGATCACGATCACCGCCTTCATCGTCGGTGTCACCCTGATCATCCCGATCGGCGGCGCCGACATGCCGGTCGTGGTGTCGATGCTGAACTCCTATTCCGGCTGGGCTGCCGCCGCGCTGGGTTTCACGCTGGAGAACACGGCCCTTCTGGTGACCGGCGCGCTGGTCGGTTCGTCCGGTGCGATCCTGTCCTACATCATGTGCAAGGGCATGAACCGCTCCTTCATCTCGGTGATCCTGGGCGGGTTCGGCGAGACCGGTGATGCTGCGGCTGATGCCGGCCCGCAAGGCACGGCCAAGCAGGGCTCGGCCGAGGACGCCGCCTTCGTGATGAAGAATGCCGGCAAGGTCATCATCGTGCCGGGCTATGGCATGGCCGTCGCCCAGGCGCAGCACGCGCTGAAGGAAATGGCCGACATCCTCAAGGAAGAGGGCGTCGACGTGGCCTATGCCATCCACCCGGTCGCGGGCCGGATGCCGGGCCACATGAATGTCCTGCTGGCCGAAGCGCAGGTGCCCTATGACGAGGTCTTCGAACTGGAGGATATCAACTCCGATTTCTCCAATGCCGATGTGGCCTTCGTGATCGGCGCCAATGACGTCACCAACCCGGCCGCCGAGGATGATCCCTCCTCGCCGATCTATGGCATGCCGGTCCTGCAGGTCTGGAAGGCCCGCACTGTCTTCTTCGTGAAGCGGTCCCTGGGCTCCGGCTATGCCGGCGTCGAGAACCCGCTCTTCTTCCGCGACAACACGATGATGTTGCTGGGCGATGCCAAGAAGATGGCGGAGAGCATCGTGAAGTCGCTGGAATAGCGTCGCTTCCAATGGATGACGAGTTCAGGGCCCGGCGATTTCAGCCGGGCCCTTTTTCATGTGCGGTTCAAGAAACCCCGGGCAGACTGGCTCCATGCTGACCGCCCTCGCCCTTCTGGCCACGGACGTTGTCGCCGAGGACTGCACCCTCGACGGCATCCCGCTCTATGGCGAGGTGGAGATCGTCGAGCATTTCGCGGACTTCCAGGTCCAGGTGGTGACGAGCTTCCCGGACCTGAAGGTGGAGACGGTGTCCAGCTTCCCCGATGACTGCGGCGAATGGGAATTCGTCGACAGCTTCCCCGATTTCACGATCGAATTCGTGGAGAGCTTCCCGGATCTCAAGATCGAGTTCGTGGAGAGTTTCCCGGGTCTTCCCTGATCACCGGTCTATTGCGGCGCTGCAGCCGCCACGTCAGACCGGACACGCCATTCACCCGGCGCCGCTTCAATCCAGTGCGCGACATAATGGGCGCTGGCCGTGAAGGCCGGCATGTCCGCGGCCATGGCTTCATTGGGCTGGAAACTCAACTCGCCATATCCCCGTTCGATGGCGGAACCCTGGCAGACCCAGACATCCAGAGCGGTCAGCGCAAACCGCCATTCCCCCAGGGTCGCCAGGCCTTCCCAGTGAGCCTGAATCGCAGCCTGGCCTTCCAGCGGCATGGAATTGGGCGAAACCTGCCAGGCATCCTCCATGAAGACTTGCGCATAGCGCGCCATGTCGCCGGCCTCGAGCGCAGCCTGCACTTCAGCATTCTGCGCCTCAATGGCAGCCAGCGCCTCGGCTTGTGACGCCGCATCACCGCAGCCGCCCAGTTCCGCATCCAAGGCCAGTCCGGCCATCAAAATGGTGATCATCGGCACCCCAACTTGTTTCGAAATCAGACTAAAGCAATCGCTCGCGACCGCCAAACACGGGACCATCAGACCGGTGTGGCGGTGCCGATATAGTCGAAGCCGGAAAAGCGCGGGGAGCCGGGCATGTATTCCGCTTCCATCTCGCGGATGGCGAACCCGCCGCCGACAATCAGCCGATCCATCGGCCGGGCCAGATGGCAGCCGCCGGCAATGCGTTTCCAGACCGGTTCAATCCGCTCCTGCCATCGCACCACGCCGGGGTCCGGAGCCCGCCCGTGCTCGCAGAACAGGAGCTGGCCCTCCGGTTTCAGCACACGGCGCATTTCCCGCATCGCCTGTTCGGCATCCGGAATGGAGCACAGCGTATAGGTCAGCACGATGGTGTCGACGGATGCGTCGTCCAGCGGCAAGGCCTCACCGCCGGCATCCAGGAGTTCATGCGCAATGGCCGTACCTGCGAGCTTTTTCGCGGCCTTGCGGCGCATGCCGGCCGAAGGGTCCACCCCGATCAGCTGCTCCACTTTGCCGCTATCATAGAGTTCCAGGTTCGGGGCGGCACCAATGCCCACTTCCAGGACGCGGCCCCGGGCCTTCGGGACCACTTTGGCCCGCTGCTTCATGATCGCGCCACGCGAGCACACACAGCCGATCAGGTTCGGCAGAATACGTTGGCCATAGAAACCCATTTTCGTCTCCCTTTGACGGGAGATTACCGCATGTTGTCGTAGGGTCGAGCGCGGGCTGTTCTACCGGCGTTGACAGCGCGGGTGAGCCGGGACACCTAACAACCCATGAGCGAGACGATTCCCGATCTTGAATCCGTCCGGGCCAGTCTTCTTGAGGCCCGTCTCTTTCAGCGCCTTTGGGCGTTTGATCCACGCTGGGTCGGATCCATTCCGCTGGACATCCACGGCCCGGATGCGGATGTCGACATTGCCTGCACGGCGGGCGAATTCCTGGACGCATTCAAGGATCATCTGGAAGCCGAGCTGGCCGAGTTCGGGGCCGTGGTCACCGAGAACACCCATGCCGGCGAACCCTCCATCATTGCCCGCCTGGAGCTGGACGGGCTGCCGGTCGAGATTTTTGGCCGGGCGCGGCCGGTTGAAACCCATGAAAGCTATGTCCACTGGCTGGCCGAGGACCGTATCCTGCGGCTCGCCGAAGACCGGTTACGCACCGATATCCGGTCGCTCAAGCTGAGCGGTCTGAAGACCGAGCCCGCCTTTGCCAAGGCGCTGGGCCTGGGCGGGGATCCTTATGTGGAAGTGCTGAAACTGGCCTCACCCAGCGATGATGCGCTGCGCCAGATGATCGAAATGGCCGGATACGCGCTGAACGCCGACGTCTAGCCCGGCCCCGGATCCTCACCCATGCGCAGCCAGCCCGTGATGGACAGGCGCGGCGGCTTCACCTTCTTGGCGACCGGCAGGACTTCATGCTTCTGGGGAACCTTGAACATGGAGAGCGTGTTCGGCCCCGGCACGAAGCGGTCGATCTCTTTGCCCGACGCATCCATGAATTTCAGGGTGCCGCCCCATTCGCGCTTCCACTCCGGCGACAGGGTCAGCACATAGGCGGCGACCCGGTTCTTGCCCTCCACACCATCATCATGGGTGTTCAGGAAATGACCGGTGCGATATCGGGTCAGCTGGGCGTCGGCAAAACTGATGCGCGGCTCGTCCAGCAGGGTGCGCATGGCACCCAGGAAGGCCTCGCCATTGAGCCATTCGAACAGATCGGCCAGGACCGGCACTTCCGGGCGGAGCGTGCCATTGTGCCATTTGTCGTACAGCGGATAGGTCTCGTAGAGGTATTGGAAGCCGGCCTTCGCATCACGCATGACCTGGCGCTCGAACTCGATCCGCTTGGCGGCGGGCAGGTCGTACATGGCCTCGGCATCGAGATCGAGATGGCGGCCGCCCAGACGCGTCACGAGTACCCAGCGCGGCACATCGTCAATGGCCTTGAGGACCTTGGCGTAGTCGGCTTCGTCAAGCAGGCCCGGGATCTGGCAGCGCGTCTGCGTGACCAAGGCCTGGTGGGCGGTTTCCAGATCGATGGACGATCCCAGTTTGAACATCGGCTTCCCCATTTGAGGCCGCACTGTTTCACAGCCGCTCCAGCGGGTTAAGTCTCCATTCTGTCACAGTCCCGGTCAGGCGCAGGCGGCACAGCGCGGTGCGGCCGGGTCGATGGACAGGCGTTTCTCGCCGATCGCCTCGCCGCATTCCACGCACCAGCCATATTCGCCCGCTTCCAGGCGCTGCAGCGCGACCTCGATCCGGCGCAATTCCTGGGTCCGCCGGGCGTCGGCCGCCTTGGCCATGGCCTGGACCTGCAGCGAGTCCTGGCGCGACAACCGGCCCACCGATTGCTGGTCCAGCTCCACCGGCTTGCGGTCCTCGCTGGCCGCGTCCGACAGGGCGAGAAGCTCGTCGCGCAGGGCTTCAAGCCGCGCCCGGGCCGTCTGTTCGTCCATCACGCCTGATCCTGTTTTCCCATGAATTTTCAGCCTAGTGGTCCTGTTGCAGCAGGGCAAACCGGAGCGGGTGGGACGCAGCACTGCGCAATACCGGTGGATCAGGCTGACGCGCCTGACTAGATTCGCCGTCCAGATTGGGAGGGCTTCATGCGCGAGACCATTCTCTCGCTCGACCGGGTATCCAAGACCTATGGCGGCAAGCCGGCGGTGCGGAATGTGAGCCTGAATGTCGAGCGCGGCCAGATCACGGGCTTTCTCGGCCCGAACGGGGCCGGCAAGACCACTTCCCTGCGCATGTCCCTGGGCATTCTCCAGCCCGACAGCGGCACGGTCAGCCTGTTCGGCGGCCCGCCGCGCGCCCAGGCGCTGGACCGGGTCGGCTTCCTGCCGGAGGAACGCGGCATCTATCGCAAGATGAAAGTGATCGATGTCATCGTCTTCTTCGCCCGCCTGAAGGGTGTCGCCCCCGGCACGGCCCGCCAGCGCGGTCTGCAGATGCTGGAAGAATTCGGTCTCGCCGATGTCGCCCAGTCCAAGGTGAAGGAACTGTCCAAGGGCATGGCCCAGAAGGTCCAGATCATCTCCACCCTGATCCACGAGCCGGAATTCATCATCCTGGACGAGCCCTTCTCGGGTCTCGATCCGGTCAACCAGTCCGCCCTAGAACAGGTTGTGCGCAAACAGGCCGAGGCCGGACGGACCATCCTGTTCTCGACCCATGTGATGGAGCATGCAGAACGGCTCTGCGACAAGATCGTGCTGATCGCCAAGGGCCAGAAAGTGTTTGACGGCAGCGTTTCCGAGGCCCTCGCCCGCGTGCCGCGCCGGGTGACTCTGGAAACGGCGTCTGATCGCAGTCTCGGCGAGGTCCTGGCCGGGCTGGGACGTCTGGATCGCGAACTGACCAAGGACGGCACCATCTGGACCGTGGACCTGGCCCCCGATGCCGATGCCCAGGATGTGCTGAAAGCCTGTGTCGAGGCCGATGTGAAACTGACCCGGTTCGAACCGGTGCGGGCCCATCTGCATGATGCCTTCGTCCACCTGGTCGGCCAGGATGAAGCGGAACCGGAAGCGGAGAGCGTCTGATGCGCAATATCTATCTCATCGCCCGCCGCGAATTCCTCTCCTACGTCGCCACCTGGGGCTTCTGGCTGTCCCTCCTCTCCGTGCCCATGTTCATGGCGCTGGGATTCGGCATGCCGATCCTCATCGAGAGCTCCCAGCCCACCCGCTATTACGTGCTGGTGGACGAGACTGGCGGCACGCTGGAACAAGCTGTCTATGACCAGATCGATGCGACGCGGGCGGAACAGGCCGAGCGCATGCGTGAGGTGACGCAGGACATGCTGGGCGACAATCCGCAGGTCCAGGCCGCACTGGAAAGCTCGATGCAGCTCTCCGACGATGATTATATCCGCGTCAGCCCCCCAGAGACGTCGCTGGACGCGCTCCGCCCCTATCTGACGGGGCAGGCCGAACTGGAGACCCAGGACGGCCCGCAGGGCCTGTTCGCGGCGATCTATCTGTCTGAACCCTCACCCGGCCAGATCGAGATCGATTACTGGAGCGCCAATCTGACCGATAGCGGCCTGCGCGCCCAGATCCGCAACGCCCTGCGCGACCACATGCAGCTGGAACACCTGGTGGAGGCCGGTGTGGATCCGGTCCTGATCGAACAGGCCGATGATCTCGCCCCCACCGTGCGCGAGCTCAATCCGCAGCGCAGCGCGGAAACCGCGGAAGTCTCCGAAAATGAGCGCCTGCCGATCTTTGTCGGTGTTGCTACCGCCTTCGGCCTTTGGGTGGTGATCTTCTCGGTCGTGAACATGCTGCTCACGGCCATGATCGAGGAGAAGGGCAATAAGGTGCTAGAAATGATGCTCGCCTCGGCGCGGCATCACGAAATCCTGGTCGGCAAGCTGCTGGGCGTGGCGGCGGTGTCCTTCACCCTGCTTCTGTTCTGGGGTGGACTTGCCTCGACGGGCGGATTCGCCGCCCAGCAATTCATGGCGGCCGCCGACATTCCGGCCGCGGAGATCATGGGCACGCTGTTCAGCCCGGCCCTGATCGGCCCGGCCATCGGCTATTTCATCATCGGCTATCTGATGTATGGCGCCATCTTCCTGGCGGTCGGCTCGCTGTGCGAGACGATCCAGGACGCCCAATCCCTGATGAGCCCGATCATGCTGATCATGATGGTGCCGCTCTTCCTGGTGATGATGGCCATCGATGCGCCGGACAATCCGATCGTGGCCGTCGCCAGCTGGGTGCCCCTGTGGACGCCCTTCATCATGCTGGTGCGCCTGCCGCAGGATATCGGCCTGTTCGAAGTGATCGGCACGACGCTGGGCATGATCGCCATGGCCACCGCCGTGATCTGGGGCGCCGGGCAGCTCTTCCGCATGGGCGCCCTCAACCAGGCCAACCAGGACACGGTGAAGGGCTGGTTCAAGATCGGGAAGAAAAAGTCGATCGGGTGAGGTGGCGGCATTACCCCTCTCACCCATTTTTCCCGGAAGCGCGACAGCGCTGTCCGGGACCTGCGTGAGACCGATCACTCGTACACACGGGCGGTCGGCCCCGGACCTTCGTCCGGGGAAAATGGAGTTTCGCCGGACAACCTCCTCTTTTTGTCATCCCGGATGGATGCCCGGCGCAGGCCATTCGGCCGGGATGACAAAGATTGGGACAGCGAAAATAGCAGCCAGCGTGCAAGCGCGGCTGTTAGACAGGGCATTGCAGACGATCCGGCGGGGAAGTCTGGAAATGTGAAAAGTCGAGATGTCCCGCAGGACCGTCTGCAACCCGGTGAAGCGGATTAAGCGACGGTCCGGCCGGACCCGCCTCAGCGCCACCCTGCCCCGGTCCGGCGAGCTCACCGGGGCCGGGACAGTGGGGAGAGTCTAGGCGGCGTTTGCGAGGGTGGGGATAAGTGGAAGCTTTTCCTCCCCACAGTGTGGAGAGGTGGATTGCCCGAATGGCAAGACGGAGGGGCCGGCGAAGCCGGTTATTCGGCGCCCCGCGCCGCCCCATCGACCCGGCGCTGCGCACCGACCCACTTCCCCATGAAATGGGGAAGAAAGAACCGACGTCGCCACGAACCCCAGACAAACGAAAACGCCGCGCCCTCTCGGGCACGGCGCTTTCGCGAAAATTCATCGTGAGTCTGGCGACCCTTAGCGACGACCGCCACGCTTGGCGATAAGGCCTTCGCGCTGCGCCCGCTTGCGGGCCAGCTTGCGCGCACGGCGAATGGCTTCAGCCTTTTGGCGAGCCTTCTTCTCCGACGGCTTTTCATAATGATTGCGGCGCTTCATCTCGCGGAAAGTGCCTTCCCGCTGCATCTTCTTTTTCAGCGCGCGGAGCGCTTGCTCCACATTATTATCGCGCACAACGATCTGTACGATGGCTCTCTCTCCATTATCTGGACGCGAGAACAATCCTCACGTCGCTAGTTCGCCAGAGGCGGGGCTACTACCAGAGCTGCGACGTCGTGTCCACACTGCCAACACATACTGGTGTGGTGACGATGCCGCCGGTGTGGTCTAGAAAAGCCTCATGACCGACACAGCAACGAAATCCCGCTCTCACAAGTATACCACACGCGAGGCGCTGCTCCAGCCCATGCTGGCACATGCGGCTTTCGACGGCTGGAGCGCCACGAGTTTTGAGGCCGCCCGCAAGGAAGCCGGCATTTCCGCGGGTGATGCGGAGCTGGCCTGTCCGCGCAAGGAACTGGATTTGCTGGCACATTGGTCGCGCAAACTGGATGACGCCGTGCTGGACGCCGTCAAGGCGGCCGACCTGGCCAGCATGAAGATCCGCGAGCGCGTGCGCTTTGGCGTGATGGCCCGGCTAGAAGCCTTGGGCGAACATGAAGAGGCCGCCCGTCGCGCGCGCGCCCGCCTGCTTCTGCCCGATGCCGCCGTGGAAGCCCCGCAACTGCTCTGGGCGACGGCGGACACGATCTGGCGCGCGATCGGCGACACATCCACCGATGTGAACTTCTATTCCAAGCGGACGATTCTCTCCGGCGTCTATGGCTCAACCCTCGCCACCTGGCTGGGCGAGACCGATGCCGAAAAGCCGGAAGCCCAGGCCTTTCTCGACCGTCGCATCCAGAATGTGATGGATTTCGAGAAGACCAAGGCCCAGCTGCAAAAGATGACCGCCGACCTGCCGGACATGGCCGGCCTGCTCGGCAAGCTGCGCTACGGACCGGGGCCGCGGGTCTGAGCCGTCCCTACCCGTCCGGCCCGTTGGTCGGCCAGCGCGGTGAGTTGAACCATTCCTTGTGGGCCGGCACCTGGACGAGCTTTCGCTCGGGCCAGCGCATTGCCGTCAAATGACCACCGAAACAGCACCCCGTATCGATGCACAGGACATTATTGCGCTCGCGCACATCGGGCTCGGCGACATGGCCGTGCACCACCGTGGCCGGGCCGGAATAATTGCGCGCCCAGTCGAGCCGGATCGGCAGGCCATGCTCATCCCGCTCGCCCGTGGTTTCCCCGAACATGGCGAAACTGCGCACTTTCTTGCTGCTCTCCCCATGCATGTGCGCATGCAATCCGGCATGGGCCACGACCAGCCGTCCCCGGTCGAGCACGAGGTGGTCCGGCAGGGCATGGAGGAAATCATTCACCGCGTCGCGGAACTGCCGGGTTTCGCGGGAGAATTGCTCGATCGTGCGTTCGATACCGTGGGACAGAACCACGGAATTCCCGATCAGCCAGCGGCGGAATTTGTCATCATGATTGCCGACCACGGCATGCCCGCGCCCCGTTTCCACCAAGTGCATGGCGATGCGCAGGACGTCCGGCGAACGCGGGCCGCGATCGACCAGATCCCCAAGCAGGACCGGCTTGCGGCCTTGCGGATGCGTGATGTCATAGTCGCGCTGCCCTTCCGGCCCGTCCCAGTCGAGCTGATAGCCCAGCCGTTCCAGCAGGATTTCCAGCTCTCCGGCGCAGCCATGTACATCCCCGATGAGATCGAAGGGACCGGCATCATCAAAATGCGTGTCAGGCGGCAGGGGGGACAAGTCGGACGGCATGCGCCAAGTTTGGACGCAGCCGCGCCGAGATCAAAGCCCTAAAGCGTGGAGAGGCGGTTCACATGGCCCATCTTGCGGCCGGAGCGGACTTCGCGCTTGCCGTATAGATGAAGCCGGGCGGCCGGATCGGCGGCCAGGTCTTCCCAGGCCAAGGCGTCCTCGCCGATCAGATTGGTCATCACGCAGGCGGAATGCGGTGCCGGATCGCCCAGCGGCCAGCCGGCAACGGCGCGCATGTGCTGTTCGAACTGGCCGCAGCCGCAGGCATCCATGGTCCAGTGACCGGTATTGTGGACGCGCGGGGCGATCTCATTGACCACCAGGCCGGCCTCACCCAGATCAAAGAGCTCGACGGCAAACACGCCGACATGGTCCAAGCCATTGCCGATCGCCGTGGCGATCTCCAGCGCCCGGCCTTGCGTGGCGGCATCAATACCGGCGGCCGGTGCCTTGGTCTGTTTCAGGATGCCGTCACCATGGACATTCTCGGCCAGCGGGAAGGCTTTCACCTGTCCGTCGACGGAGCGGGCCGCGACAACCGACAGCTCCCGCGTGAAGGCGGCGGCACCTTCCAGGATGGCCGGCTGTTCCCCGATGGCTACCCAGGCCTTGCGGGCGTCTCCGCTCTCGCGGATCCAGGCCTGCCCCTTGCCGTCATAGCCGAAGCGGCGGGTTTTCAGCACCGCCGGCAATCCGATGGATTCGATCGCCGCTTCCAGACTGTCGATATCGTCGACCTGGGCGAAGGGCACGGTGTCGACACCCGCCCCATTGATGAACGTCTTTTCGATCAGCCGGTCCTGGGTCAGCTCCAGGGATTTGGAGCCGGGGCGAAGCACGGACACCCGGGCGGCCGCTTCCACGGTTTCCACCGGAACATTCTCGAATTCATAGGTGATGGCATCGCAGCGCCGGGCAAAGGCCTCGACCGCGCCGATATCATCCCAGGGCGCGCAATAGGATCGCGCTGCGACACGGCTGGCCGGACAGTCGGGCTCGGGCTCGTAGACATGCGCGTCGAAGCCCAGCGCAGCACCCGCCGTGGCCAGCATGCGGCCCAGCTGGCCGCCACCGAGAATGCCGATCGTGGAACCGGGCGCGAGCGGACCATGTGTCATCAGGTCTAGTCCTCGACCGTCACCGGGACACTGTCCGTCTGGGCCTGGCGCCAGGCCTCCAGACGCTCGGCCAGGGCCGGATCCATCAGGGAGAGGATCGAGGCAGCCAGCAGTCCGGCATTCTTCGCTCCGGCATCACCAATGGCCAGTGTGCCAACCGGGACACCGCCGGGCATCTGCACGATGGAGAGCAGGCTGTCCTGGCCGCTGAGCGCCTTGGACTTCACCGGAACCCCCAGGACAGGCAGCGAGGTCATCGAGGCGACCATGCCGGGCAGATGGGCCGCCCCGCCGGCGCCGGCGATGATCACTTTCACGCCTTGCGCCCGGGCCGACTTGGAAAACTCGACCAGCCGGTCTGGCGTGCGATGCGCCGACACGACCTGGTCGAGATGGGAGACACCCAGCTCGTCCAGCACGGCGGCGGCCTTTTTCATGGTCGGCCAGTCGGAACGGGAACCCATGACAATGGCCACATCGGCCGGGGTCTGGGCAGTAGACGGCGAAAGATCGCTCATGACGCTTCCTGGTCACAAAAAGGAAGCGCGGGACCTTAACTCCAGTCTTGAGCAGGTCAAGATATCCCCGTCAGGCAAGGCTTTTCTTTTCCGGCTTGAGGGTTTCTTAACCACACTTGGCGAGCCTGATCGTGAACAGATTCGAATTGGATCGAGCGATGCGCATCGGCCCCTTGAACACTGGCGGCAATATTTCACGGACCGGGAAGCCGGAGTCCGGGAAATCGTCTGCGAGCAGTTCTGGTGCGCGCAGTGCCGCAGCCCCGCAGGATGCGGCCTCGATCATGGGTGTTCCGGAAAACGAGCTGACGCCGAACGTCCAGCGCGCCCTCCTCTCCCTGATGGGTGAGGTCGACCAGATGCGCAAGGAAACCGAGCGCCTTCGCGGCCGGGTCCGCGAACTGGAATCACTGGCCGATCACGACGTGCTCCTGCCGGTGCTCAACCGCCGAGCCTTCCTGCGCGAAGTCTCCAAGGCCCTCGCCCTGGCCGAGCGCCACAGCGCCCCGTCCGCCCTGGTCTATATGGATCTGAACGGGTTCAAGGCGATCAATGATGCCTACGGGCATGCCGCCGGTGATGAAGCCCTGCACCATGTTTCACGCCTGCTGACGGCCCATGTCCGGGAAACCGATGCGGTCGGCCGGCTCGGCGGGGATGAATTCGGCATCGTGCTGACGCTGACCGCCCAGGATGGCGCGGAAGCCAAGGCCGCCGAACTGGCCGAGATCATTGAAACCTCTCCCTTCATCTACAAGGGTGAGGCCCTGTCGGTCGGCGCAGCCTGGGGCTGCCATCCGCTGCAGGCGGGCGGTCAGGCAGAAGATGCCATGGCCGAAGCCGATGCGGCGATGTATGCGCGCAAACAGGCCCAGAAGGCCGACGCACAGCGCCGTCGCGCCTGATCCGCAGCCGGACCCTAGGCGATGATGTCGGGGGTGATCTGGTCCTCGACCTCGGAAATCAGGTCCTTGATCCGCAGCTTCTCTTTTTTCAGCCGCGCGAATTTCAGCTGGTCCACGACCCCGTTTTCAGCGATCGCATCCACTTCCCGGTTGAGCGCATCATGCTCGGCGCGCAATTCTTCCAGACGTTCAACAAGCGCCTGTTGCTCGGGC
This sequence comes from Maricaulis alexandrii, assembly GCF_005871165.1. GTDB lineage: Bacteria > Pseudomonadota > Alphaproteobacteria > Caulobacterales > Maricaulaceae > Maricaulis > Maricaulis alexandrii. Next base: position 32,809 of record NZ_SWKP01000008.1, read on the forward strand.
GAAACTCCGTCCATTCGAGGGCCGTCTCTTTGTTGTTGCGGACAATGTACCGGTCTGCCGTGCACCGGGATCGGCTAGCAGATCGATGCCGCGGATGCCCTGTAGACGGGGCGCGAACAATAGCGGCATTCGGATCGGGAATAAATGCCCTGAGAGCGCTGCATGTGCGAAGACTGGCGACAAGCCCGCCAGCCTGCCCGTAGGGGGCTAGCGGCGGCCGCCCTCCAGGTCTTCCCCCCAGCGGCGCGTGCTGTCCCAGTCCAGATCAAACAGGTCCAGCGCCCGCCCGACCGACTGGTTGACCAGATCATCGAGGGTTTTCGGCTTGGCATAGAAGGCCGGCAAGGGCGGACAAATGATCGCACCCATCTCCGTCAGGGCCTCCATGGTCCGGATATGACCCAGATGAAACGGCGTCTCGCGCACCATGAGGACCAGACGCCGGCGCTCCTTCAGCACGACATCGGCGGCCCGCGTCAACAGGCTGGACGTCACGCCCGTCGCGATCTCCGACATGGTCTTCACCGAACAGGGCGTGATCAGCATGCCGCGCGTATGGAAGGAGCCGGAGGCGATGGAGGCGCCGACATCGGGCATTTTGTAGACCTGGTCGGCCTTGGCCCGGAAGTCCTTGATGGACATATCCGTCTCGTAATGGAGCGTCATCTCCGCGGCCTTGGAGGCCACCATGTGACTTTCCACGCCGAGATCCCGCAGCGCTTCCAGCGCACGGACCGCATATATCAGGCCGGACGCGCCTGAGACGCCCACAATCAGCCGATCTGGCTTCACCATCCTCTAACCCCGAAACGTTTCGTGAGTAGACATAATGCCGGAATTTGTTTCAATCGAGCTTCCCATACCAGTAGAGGAGACGTTCCATGTCCATCGAAGCCCGCATCCGTGAGCTCGACGCTCGTCATACGCGCCTGGATTCCGAGATCGAAGATCTCAAGAAACATGCGTCCGCGGACTCTCTGGAGGTGGCCCGACTTAAAAAGGAAAAGCTTCGAATTAAGGAGCAGGTCGAGTCGATGCGAATGTCGGCCCAGACCGAATTTGCCGAATAGGCGACACGATCTGCCAAGCATGTCGGGGGCGGCCTTTCAGGCCGCCCTTTTTGCAGGTTAGACTGGCCATTCAAACACGTTGAAGCGTTGAAAGAGAGGAGACCCTGTCATGCGGATGCTCGCTGCCCTGATCGCAACAGCCGCCCTGACCCTGCCGGCCGCTCATGGCCAGAAGGATGACGGCCTCTCCTCCTGTCTCGCGGGCGAGATGGCGCTGCAGGCTGGCGAAACCGCCGCCGCGGCGGATCACTTCGAGACCTGCCTGCAGAGCGAAGATCTCGAACCGCACCAGGAAGTCGGCGTCTATGCCGCCCTGGGCGCCGCCCTGCTCAATGAGGAACGCTATCAGGACGCCCTCAACGCCTATAATTTCGCCTTCGCCATCATCGACACACAGCTGGCCGACGTCGCCGAGCCGACCCTGTGGCGCAATCGCGGCATTGCCCGCCTGGAACTCGGCCAGCAGGAGGCGGCCCTGGAAGACCTGCAGCGCGCCGCCCGGGAATTGCCCGATGATGTGATGACCCAGCTCAATCTGGGCATTCTCTATCAGGACATGGGCCGCACAGCCGATGCCGTGGTGGCCTATGACACCGTCGTGCGCCTGGAACCGGACTGGATGGGCGCCTGGATCAACCGCTCCAGCGCGCTGCTGGATGCGGGCATGACCCGCGCCGCCGTCGAGGATGCCCGCCGCGCTGTGGAACTGGAGCCGGAGAATGGCACGACGCTGAACATGCTGTGCTGGACGCTGATCCAGGATGGCCGCGCCCAGACCGCCCTGCCCCTGTGTGAACAGGCGGTGGCGCTGGAGCCGGAAGTCGGCGCCATCGTGCACTCCCACGCCTCCGCGCTGGAAGCGCTGGGCCGGATGGACGAGGCCCTGCCGCTCTACCGCCGGGCCTGGCAATTGTCGCCAGACGATCCGGAAATCACCGAGGACTATCAGCGCACCCATAATCCGTAAGCAGCGCGCCATTGCCTCGCGGGCAGTGCCATGCAAGGTCTCTGACCGGGCCGGAAACTACAGGACCAGGAAGAGGATCGGATCATGGGTGACAGAGTCGCCATTGTGACGGGCGGTGCCAATGGAATCGGCAAGGCCTGTGCCCGCCGGCTGTCGGAAGACGGCTTCCTGGTCGTGATCGCCGATATCGACCGCGATGCCGGTGCCGCCCTCGCCGACGAGCTGGGCGCCGAGCGCAACAAGGCCCTTTTCGTGGCCTGCGACGTGTCGGACCGCCTGTCGGTGAACAATCTTCTGTCGGAAACCCGGTCCGCCTTCGACCGGCTCGACGTGCTGGTCAACAATGCCGGCATCGTTGCCAAGGGCGATATCCTGGACCTGTCGGAAGCGGATTTCGACAAGGTGATCGGCGTCAATCTGCGCGGCTCCTTCCTGGTCGCCCGCGAAGCGGCACGCCAGATGGTGGAGCAGATCGAGGAAGCCGGCGAACGCACCGAAGATGTCCGCCGCCGCTATGCCATCATCAACATGTCCTCGGTCAATGGCGTGATGGCGATCCCGGACCAGCTGGCCTATTGCGTCTCCAAGGGTGCGATCAACCAGATGACGAAGTCCATGTCGCTCGCGCTGGCCAAATACGGCATCCGCGTCAACGCGATCGGCCCGGGCAGCATCAATACCGATGTCCTCAAATCGGTGAATGACAATCCCGAGGCGATGGCGAAGATCATGTCCCGCACGCCGCTGCAGCGGATCGGCGATCCGGACGAAGTGGCCTCGGTCGCGTCCTTCCTGGCCTCCAAGGATGCCAGCTATATCACCGGCACGACCATCTATGCCGATGGCGGTCGTCTGGCGATGAATTACACGGTCAGTTGACATGAAAAGGCCCCGCCGAAGCGGGGCCTGATCCAGTCTGGCAAGCGTCGCAAACTAGGCCTTGGCCTGGGCGCGCTCGATGGATTCGGTCACGAGCTGACGGGCCTTGGCCGCATCACCCCAGCCGATCACCTTCACCCACTTATTGGGCTCCAGATCCTTGTAGTGCTCGAAGAAGTGCTTGATGCGCATCAGCTGCGCTTGCGGCACGTCGCCATACTCGATGACTTCATCATAGAGCGGGGACAGCTTGTGGTGCGGCACGCAAAGGATCTTCTCATCCATGCCGCTCTCATCTTCCATCATCAGCACGCCAATGGGGCGGGCGCGCACGACGCAGCCCGGCACCAGCGTGGTGTGACCGATGATCATGACGTCGATCGGATCGCCGTCCTCGGACAGGGTGTGCGGCATGAAGCCGTAATTGCACGGATAGGACATCGGCGTGTGCAGGAAGCGGTCGACGAACAACGTCCCGGCATCCTTGTCCATTTCATACTTCACCGGCTGGCCGCCGACCGGGACTTCAATGATGACGTTGATGTCCTCGGGGGCGTTCTCGCCGAGAGAAATTTTGTCGATCCGCATGGGACGCTCCTTGCAGCAATTCTTGCGCCCTCATACGCCGGAAGCGTTTGAGAACCAATGCCCTTGTTGCACTGCAATAGCTGTTTCGTCAGGCGGTACGGCTTTCATTGGCCGGTTGCAGGCGTGTCCGCTCGCGTTTGACCACTTCTGCCCCCCGAAGATGCACGAAGTCTCCACGCACACTATCCCACGCGGCCAGGATGCGGGCGGCGACCACCGATCCCGTAGCCTCTGCATGCGCCTCGATCAGGGCCCGGCAGCGCGCTTCCGCCTCCCCGGCCAGATCGAAGGACAGGACAGTCTCCGGATTGAGGCGGGCTTCAAGCCGGCCGTCCGGATCGTAGACAAAGGCATCACCGCCGGTCATGCCGGCCGCGAAATTATCGCCCACGGAGCCGAGGATCACGGCAGCGCCCCCGGTCATGTATTCGCACCCGTTCGTGCCACAGCCCTCGACCACCGTCTCGGCGCCGGAATTGCGGACCGCGAAGCGCTGCCCGGCCCGGCCGGCCGCGAACAGACGGCCGGATGTCGCGCCATAAAGACAGGTATTGCCGATGATGGAGTGATCCTCATTGGCGGCGCTGGACCCGCCATAGGGGCGCACAATGATCGTCGCACCGGACAGGCCCTTGCCAACATAGTCATTGGCATCGCCATCCAGCTCGATCCGCAGGCCGCGGGCGGAGAAAGCGCCCAACGACTGACCGGCCGAGCCCCGCAGGCGCAGGGTGAGATGGTCCTCACCCAGACCGTCCGCGCCGAAGCGGGTGACGATTTCCGAGGAGGTCCGCGTTCCGACCGTGCGATCGGTATTCTTCACGCCATAGTCCAGCTGCATCTTCTCGCCGCGGTCAAAGGCCGGGGCGGCATCGACGATGATCTGTTCGTCCAGGCTCGGTGTGACCGCATTGCGCTGGGTCCGCGAGGACCGGGCCGGCCGCTCCACGGCGTCCGCCCGCGACATGATCACCGACAGGTCGAGATCGTCGAGCGCTTCGGACCCGCGCGACACCTGGGTGAGGAGGTCGGCGCGGCCGATCACGTCCTCCAGGGACGTGGCGCCCAGACCGGCGAGAATCTCCCGGACATCCTGGGCCAGGAAGGTCATCAGATTGACGACATGGTCCGGGAAACCGCCGAAGCGGGCCCGCAGGTCATCATCCTGGGTACACACACCGACCGGGCAGGTATTGGAATGGCACTGGCGCACCATGAGACAGCCGAGCGCGATCAGGGAGGCCGTGCCGATGCCGAATTCCTCGGCGCCGAGCATGGCCGCAACAACCATGTCCCGACCGGTGCGGATACCGCCATCGGCGCGCAGGGTGACACGGTCGCGCAAACCGTTGAGCGACAGCATCTGGTGCGCCTCGGCCAGCCCCAGCTCCAGCGGACCGCCGGCGAACTTGATCGAGGTCAGGGCCGCAGCCCCGGTACCGCCGACCGAGCCGGAGATATTGATGATATCGGCATTCGCCTTGGCGACACCGGCCGCCACGGCACCGACACCGGCGGCCGCGACCAGCTTCACGCCAACACGGGCACGCGGATTGATCTGTTTGAGATCATAGATCAGCTGCGCCAGGTCCTCGATCGAGTAGATATCATGATGTGGCGGTGGCGAGATCAGGCTGACGCCCGGGGTCGCGTGACGCATGCGCGCGATGAAGTCGGTGACCTTGAAGCCGGGCAGCTGGCCGCCCTCGCCGGGCTTGGCGCCCTGGGCGACCTTGATCTCGAACTCGCGGCACTGGTTGAGATACTCCGCCGTGACGCCAAAGCGTCCGGAGGCGATCTGCTTGACCGCCGAATTCATGTTGTCGCCATTGGGCATGGGCTTGTAGCGGACCGGATCCTCGCCGCCCTCGCCGGACACCGACTTCGCGCCGATCCGGTTCATCGCCACATTGAGCGCGCCATGCGCTTCCGGGGACAGGGCGCCGAGCGACATGCCCGGCGTTACGAAGCGCCGACGGATCCCATTGATCGACTCGACCCGGTCCAGACCGATCGACGGCCCGATGCCGCGCATGTCCATGAGATCACGCAGCTGGATCGGACCCTGCTTCTCGACGGCTTCGCGATAGCGTTTCCAGGCATCGGCATCATTGCCGCGCACGGCAGCCTGAAGCTCGGTAATGACCTTCGCCGACAGGGCGTGGCGATCGCCTTTGGCCCGCTGGCGGTAGAAACCGCCAATCGGCAGTCGCGCCTCGCCGGACCAGGCCTTCTTGTGCAGGTCCAGCGTCCGCGCTTCCAGACCGGGCAGACCAATGCCGGAAATGCGGCTGACCACGCCCGGAAGGTAGGATTCCACCAGCGCCCGGGACAGGCCCAACACTTCGAAATTGCAGCCCCCGCGATAGGAGGAAATGATGGAAATCCCCATTTTGGAGAGGATTTTCAGCAGGCCGCCATCGAGCGCTTCCTTCAGGCGGCGTGCCCGCAGACAGGCCCATTCATCCCCGCCGACGGACTCGCGGCCGGCCGTGATTGTGTCGAAGGCGAGATAGGGGTTCACCGTCGTGGCCCCGAGGCCGATCAGCACGGCGGCATAATGCGAATCGAAGCACTCCGCCGACCGCACATTGAGCGAGCAGAAATTGCGCAGACCTTCCCGGGTCAGCGTGGAGTGCACCGCGCCGGCGACCAGGATCATCGGCAGGCCGATCCGGTCCTCATCCTGACGGTGATCGGTCAGGACCAAATGGGCCGCGCCATCCCGGACGGCGGCAACGGATTGTTCAATGATGGAATCGAGCTGCTTGCGCAGGGCCTGACCATTGCCGGTCGCACCATCGCGGGGCAAGAGGCAGTCGATATCCTTGACCGCGCCGCCCATGTGCTCGCGCCAGCGTTCATAGGCCCCATTGGACAGAATCGGGCTGTCCAGCACCAGAACGGCGGCGCGCTCCTCGCCCTGGGCCAGAATATTGCCCAGATTGCGGAAACGGGTCTTCAGCCCCATCACCCGGCCTTCGCGCAAGGGGTCGATCGGCGGATTGGTGACCTGGGAGAAGTTCTGGCGGAAGAAGTGCGACAGGGGCCGGTAGGTTTCCGACAGCACGGCCAGAGGCGCATCATCGCCCATCGAGCCGACGGCCTCCTTGCCGTCCTCGGCCATGGCGTTGAGCACCAGTTCAATGCCTTCGAAGGAGAAGCCCGCCGCGGCCTGGTGGCGCAAGCGGGTCTCCTCGTCAAAGACCTGCGGTTCGGCACCCGGCCCGATGACCGGCTCGATATCCTCGAGCTCACCCAGCCAACGGGCATAGGGATGCTGCTCGCTCAGCTCGTCGAGGATTTCATGCTCGCGATAGAAGCGGCCTTCCTCGATATCCAGGGCGATCAGACGGCCCGGCGTGATCTGGCCGCGCTCGGTCACATGGTCCTGGTCAATCGGCGCCATGCCGGTTTCCGATCCGGCGACCAGAATGCCGGATTTCGTGATGGCATAGCGCATCGGCCGCAGGCCGTTGCGGTCCATGCCGGCAATGGCCCAGCGCCCGTCAAAGGCGGCAATCGCGGCCGGCCCGTCCCAGGGCTCCATGACCGAATTGCAGTATTCATACATGCGCGCCCAGCCTTCCGGCATCACATCGGAGCGCTTGGACCAGGCCTCGGGGATGAGGATGGTCTTGGTCATCGGCGCAGAGCGGCCCGCCCGCACCAGGATCTCGAAAGCCTGGTCGAGGGCGGCACTGTCCGACGCGCCGGACTGGATCACCGGGCGGACATCGCGCTCATCGCCCGGGAAGGCGGTCTCCGCGATGTGAACCTCATGGCTCCTCATCCAGTTGATATTGCCGCGGATCGTATTGATCTCGCCGTTATGGGCGAGCATGCGGAAGGGCTGGGCCAGCCGCCATTCCGGAAAGGTATTGGTGGAATAGCGCTGGTGGAAGATCGCGAAGGAGGACACGAATTCCGGATCCTGCAGGTCGCGATAGAAGGCATCGATATCCTCGGCGCGGAACAGGCCCTTGTAGATAATGTCACGCGAGGAGAGTGAGCATACGTAGAGGTCGCGCAGGTTTTCCTCGCGGGCCCGGCGCTCGATCCGGCGGCGGACAATATAGAGGATGCGCTCGACGCTCTCGATGTCACGGCCGCGCGGGTCGCGGAACAGGACCTGCTCGATTTCCGGCAGGGTGGCGCGCGCCTTGTCGCCCAGCACGGAAGTGTCAATCGGCGGCTGGCGCCAGCCATAGAAGGCAAAGCCCTCGCGCAGGATTTCCGCCTCGATGATGGCGCGGGCACGCTCCCGGGCAGCGAAATCGGCGCGCGGCAGGAAGACCATGCCGACGATGACATCGCCGCGTTCCGGTTCGTGACCCGTGCGGGAGACGGCCGCCTTGAAAAAGGCCTGGGGCACACCGACACGCAGGCCGGCCCCGTCACCGGTCTTGCCGTCGGCATCCACGGCGCCGCGGTGCCAGACCGCCTTGAGGGCATCAATGGCCAGTTCGACGATTTCGCGGCGTGCCTCACCCTTCATGTCGGCGATCAGGCCGACGCCGCAGGCATCGCGTTCATCCTCAGGTCGCCACAGGCCGGTGCCTTCCAGCGTGTTCAGACCGGCGTGGATCTTGGCGTGATTCCAGGATTGTTGGGTCATTCGGCTGCTCCCAGAACCTGCAGTCGATTGTCGAGATAGGCGGTGATCGAGCGGGCGGCATCCATGCCGTCCCGGATCGCCCACACCACGAGAGAGGCGCCCCGGTGCAGGTCGCCGGCCACGAAGACACCGTCCAGGCTGGTCATCTTGGTGGCATCATCGCCTTCCACACGGCCATCGCGATGGACAGAGAGGTCGGGCGCGGAGAAGGCTTCGGGCAGATCTTCCGGCGTGAAGCCGAGCGCCGAGACCACCATGTCGGCAGGCACGTCGAAGGTGCGGCCCGGCTCCGGTTCCGGCGCGCGGCGGCCGGACGCATCCGGTGCCCCCAGGCGCATGCCCTGCACACGGACCGCGGAGATCGCCTCGCCCTTGGTCAGCACGGCCAGCGGAGAGGCCAGCCATTCAAAGACGACGCCTTCTTCCTCGGCATGTTTCACTTCACGGGCCGAGCCCGGCATGTTCTCGCGGTCACGGCGATAGAGACAGGTCACGGATTTGGCGCCCTGGCGGACCGCCGTGCGGACACAGTCCATCGCCGTATCCCCGCCGCCGATCACGACGACATTCTTGCCTTCGGCATTGAGCGTGGGGTCATTGTCCCGGACATCGTCAAGATCATCGCGGTTGGAGCGGGTCAGATAATCCAGCGCGGCAATCACGCCATCGCCGGACCCCGGACAGGTCAGCTGGCGCGCCGCATAGACGCCCGTCGCCAGCAGGACAGCATGGTGCTTGTCGCGCAGCTCCGGCAGGCTGGCATCGCGGCCAACCTCGAAATTCAGCTTGAACTCGACACCGCCCTCGGTGAGGCGGTCGAGGCGGCGCTGGACCACGGACTTGTCCAGCTTGAAGCCGGGAATCCCGTACATCAACAGGCCGCCGGCGCGGTCGGAGCGCTCATAGACGGTGACATCGAAACCGGTTTCGCGCAGGCGTTCGGCGGCGGCCAGACCGGCCGGGCCGGAGCCCACAATGCCGACACTCGCACCGCGGGCCGGACCCGGCTGCAGCGGTTCGACCCAGCCTTCCTGCCAGGCCGTGTCGGTGATGTACTGCTCCACGGAGCCGATGGTCACGGCGCCGTGTTTGGATTGTTCAATGACGCAGGCCCCCTCGCACAGACGGTCCTGCGGGCAGATGCGGCCGCAGATTTCCGGCATGGTGGAAGTCTCGGCGGAGATCTCATAGGCCTCGCGCAAACGCCCGTCCCCGGCCAGCATCAGCCAGTCGGGAATATTGTTCTGCAGCGGGCAGCCCGACTGGCAGAAGGGAATGCCGCATTGCGAACACCGCGAGGCCTGACCGGCGGCCTTCTGAGGATCGAAGGGGCGATAGATTTCCTTGAAATCCTTGCGCCGTTCCGCCTCAGAACGCTTCTCCGGATAGGCTTGGTCGATGTCTACAAATCTAAGCAATCCGCTCTCCTCCTGGCTCGCGAGCGCGACAATGCAGCACAGTCTTCGCTCCTGCACAAGACAGGCGGCTGCGGTGATATTGGCACATTTTGCCGCAATAGAGACTATAGCAGAATCTATTTGCGTTGATCTGCCTTTGATGTGGCGAGTTCCGCACGAATTATTCTCAGCCGCATCCTTGTATCACCGCGATGCAACACAACAAACCCAGCCAGAAACCGGCCCGGACCGCACAATGTCCCGGATTTGACCGGGTCTTGGAAGGATACTGCCTCGCGCAAACTTGTGCCCGGAGGATCATTTCACCTGCCACGATCACCCCTGCGCAAACCTGCGTGATCGGGCATCGATTTCAGGTCCTGCGGGGTCTAGGTTTGGTCAAACACGCATCCGGCCCCACATGCCGGAAACAGCCATGCCAGGAGACATTCGGTTGGACGGCACGCCCCAGACCGCAAGCCACGCCCCTTTGGTGGATCGCTTCGGACGAGAAATCCGCTATCTGCGCCTGTCCGTCACTGACCGGTGCGATCTGCGCTGCGTCTACTGCATGGCGGAGCGACCGGATTTCCTGCCCAAATCCCGGCTGCTGACCCTGGAAGAATTGAGCGCCATCGGGGCGCACTTCATCGCCCGCGGCGTCAACAAGATCCGCATCACGGGTGGCGAACCCCTGGTACGCCGGGATGTGATCCACCTGATCGAGGCCCTGGGCAAACATATCGGCTACGGGCTGGACGAGCTCACCCTGACCACCAATGCCACGCAGCTGGCCGGACAAGCCGGGCGCCTGGCCCGGGCCGGGGTCAAACGGATCAATGTTTCGCTGGATACCCTCAACCCGGACGCTTATGCCCGGCTGACGCGCGGTGGCCAGCTGGCCACCTGCCTGGCCGGGATCGAGGCCGCCCGCAAGGCCGGGATCGCGATCAAGATCAATGCCGTGGCCCTCAAGGGTGAAAACGAGGACGGGCTGCCCGACCTCATCGCCTGGGCGCATGCACAAGGTTTCGACGCCACGCTGATCGAGGTCATGCCGCTGGGCGAGGTGGCGCAGGACCGGGCGGACCAGTTCCTGCCGCTCAGCGCGGTGCGCGACCGCCTGTCCGAACAGTGGACCTTGACCGATCTGCCGGACCGCACCGGCGGCCCGTCCCGCTATGTCCGCGTCGCCGAGACCGGTGGACGGCTGGGCTTCATCACGCCGCTGACCTCGAACTTCTGCGCCGGCTGCAATCGCGTCCGGCTGACCTGTACTGGCGAACTCTATACCTGTCTGGGTCATGAGGGCGCGATCGACCTGAAGACCGCCTATCGCGAACGTGGCACGGCCGGTCTGGAGGCCTGTCTCGACCGGGCGATGGCGACCAAGCCGGAACGGCATGATTTCGATGTCTCGCGCGGGGCCGCACCGGCCGTGTCCCGCAACATGGCCCGAACGGGAGGCTGATCATGCAGATCACGATCCGCTACATGGCATCCCTGCGTGACCGGATGGGCAAGCGGGAGGACATCCTGGACCTGCCGGACACGATTGCCGACAGCGAGGCCCTGACCGCGCATTTGCAGACCCTCGACCCCGCTGCGAACGCGCTGGCGCATCCGGCGATCCGCCTGATCCTGAATGATGCCATCGTGCCGCGGCCGAGCGCCGTGAAAGACGGCGACACGCTGGCCTTTTGCCCGCCCTTCACCGGAGGCTGAGATGGCGACTATCTCCATTACCGTGTCCCATGATCCAATCGACAGCGGCGCCCGGCTCGACGCGCTCGCCGGCGCCGATCCGGACTGCGGCGGGCTGGCCAGTTTTGTGGGACAGGTCCGTGAAGAGCCGGGCCTGGTCGCGCTGGAACTGGAGCACTACCCCGCCGTCACCGAAAAGGCCCTGCAGACCATCGCCGAGACCGCCGCGCGGAAATGGGATTTGCACCGGGCCGTGATCCACCACCGGGTCGGCCGGATGGAGATCGGCGAAGTGATTGTTTTCGTGGCCGCAACCGCGCCGCACCGACGCGCCGCCCTGGACGCGGTGGGCTATATGATCGACCTCCTGAAAACCGAGGCCCCGTTCTGGAAACAGGTCCACTCGAACAAGGGCTCACATTGGGTCGAAGCGCGGGACACCGACCGGGATGCCGCGGATTACTGGACCGACCAGATCGCCAGCGAGGATGCATGATGACGGACACACTGGGCTTTGCGGTCCTGACCATTTCCGACACACGGGATGAAAGCACGGACCGGACCGGCCCCTGGCTGCGCGAACAGATCGCTGAGGCCGGTCACACGGTCCGGGCACACGCCATCATCGCCGATGATGCCCCCAGCATCCGCAAGGCCTGTGAAGATCTGATCGCCGACCCGGGCATCCATTGCATCATCACCACGGGCGGGACCGGCCTGACCGGGCGTGATGTCACGCCGGAAGCCGTCCGGCCCTTGCTGGACAAGGAAATCGACGGGTTCAGCGTGGTCTTCCACATGATCAGCTATCAGTCGGTGGGCGTGTCGACCCTGCAGTCGCGGGCCCTGGCCGGAATTGCTGGCGGCACTTATCTGTTTTCGATCCCCGGTTCGATGGGGGCGGTGAAGGATGCCTGGAATGGCGTGCTGAAAGCCGAATTCGATGCGTCCCACAAACCCTGCAACCTGGTGGAAATCCTCCCCCGTCTGACGGAGCATCTGGCATGAGCGGACTGACCCACCAGGACGAAGAAGGCCGGGTGCGCATGGTGGATGTCGCCGACAAGCCGGCGACCCGGCGCCGGGCCGTGGCGACGGCGCGTATCTCCATGAATTCACAGGCCTTTGAAGCCATCCGTGACGGTGTCGGCCCGAAGGGCGACGCCCGGCAGACCGCCGAACTGGCGGGGATCATGGCGGCGAAACAGACGTCCAGCCTGATCCCGCTCTGTCACCCCCTGCCCCTGACCAAGGTGAAAGTCGCAATCGAACCCGTAACTTCCGGGGTTTTCGAAGTGCGGGCGGAAGTCCGGACGGACGGCAAGACGGGTGTCGAGATGGAAGCGCTGACAGCGGCTTCGGTGGCGGCCCTGACGCTCTATGACATGGCGAAAGCCCTGGACAAATCCATGCAGATCGACGCGGTCCGGCTGGAGGAAAAGCAGGGCGGACAATCGGGCGATTATCAACGGGCCGACCCATGATCCCGCTCGCCGAGGCGCAAGCCATCCTGGCGCAGGACTTGTCACCCCTGCCGGCGATTGCGGTCGGACTGGACCAGGCCTGCGGGAAAATTCTCGCCGAACCGGTCCGCGCCGCCCTCACCCAGCCGCCCTTCGCGGCCTCGGCCATGGATGGCTATGCCGTCCGCTCGGCCGATCTGGGGGATACGGTCTCCCTGCGACTGATCGGCGAGGCTGCGGCCGGTCATGCCTTTGACGGCAAAATCGGACCGGGTGAGGCCGTGCGCATCTCCACCGGCGCGGTGGTTCCGGACGGGGCCGACCAGGTCGTGATCCAGGAAAACACGCAGTGCCACGGTGATCGCGTCAGCACGGATCAGCCCGCCGGGGCAGGCCAGCACATCCGCCGAGCGGGTCAGGACTTCGAGGCCGGACAGGTCCTGCTGGAGGCCGGACACCGGCTGACACCGGACGCGCTGGCCCTGATCGCGGCCGCCGGACATGACCGGGTCCCTGTGTCCCGGACACCGCGCATTGGCGTCCTGGCCAGCGGGGACGAATTGGTGGAACCGGGCGAAACACCCGCACCGGGACAGATCGTCAATTCGATCACCAGCGGGCTGATGGCGCTGATCCGGCAATGGGGCGGTGAGCCGGTCTATCTGGGCATTGCCCGCGATACCGAAGCCGACATCGCCACCAAGCTCGATGCGGCCCCGGCGCTGGACCTGCTGGTTCCGGTGGGCGGGGCCTCGGTCGGCGAGCACGACCATATGCGCCGGGTTATCGTGTCCCGGGGCGGGTATATCCGCTTTGCCAAGATCGCCGTGCGGCCGGGAAAACCGACCTGGTTTGCGCGCCTGCCGGAGGGGCAGCCAGCGCTGATCGGCCTGCCGGGCAATCCGGTTTCGGCCCTCGTCATGGCCCGCCTCATCCTGCGCCCGGCGCTGCAGACCCTGCGCGGGGAGACCGCGCAAACATCGCGCATTCGTGTGAATTTGGGGTCTGAAATGGCACCAAACGGGGATCGCGAAACGTATGTGAGAGGTGTGTGGAACGATCAGGACGGTATCGTCACAGCGCTCTCCCGGCAGGACAGCGCCATCCTGACAACCCTGGTGACGGCCAATGCGCTGATCCGGCGCCCGGTGGGTGCCGAAGCGGCTCAAGCGGGCGATCAGGTGGAGATCATTCCGCTGGACTGATCACACGCCGATTGCGTGACACGGGTCCGGCCAGACGATAGCCTGAACACCTGTTTTGGGGTCAGGAGTCTTGTCCATGAAATCCGGTTTGATCTGGCGCGCGGCCGCCTGTGCGCTTTCGCTGTCCTTTGTCCCGTCCGCCCTGGCCGATGACTGGTCGGACGCCACGGACGATCTGGAACGCCGGGACGGTTTCCTGCCCCTTCAGATCGATGAAACGGATGGCCGGGTCCTGGTGGAGCTGGCGCCGCAGGATGACGGCTCGCTGGGCCGGATGATCTACACGGCGCGCCTGACCTCCGGTCTCGGCTCCAATCCGGTCGGTCTGGATCGCGGCCTGGGGACGAGCTCCCAGATCCTGCGCTTCTTCCGGGTCAATGATCAGGTCTTCGCCGAGTTCGAGAATACCGGCTATCGCGCCATCGGCGCCGATGCGGACGAAGCCAATGCGACGCGGCAATCCTTTGCCCGCTCGGTGATCTGGAACACGGATATTGTCGCCGAGGATGACGGCCGGGTGCTGATCGACCTGTCCGGCTTCCTGACCCGTGATCCGATCGGCACGGCCGCCCAGTTGTCGGACACCGGCCAGGGCAGTTTCTCGATCGATGCCGGCCGCAGCGCCCCGCTGACCGACGCCGCCCTCTCCTTCCCGGAGAATGTCGAGATCGATGCCCTCCTCACGCTGCAATCGAGCAATCCGGGTTCCGAAGTCCGGGCCGTGGCGCCCGATCCGCAATCGGTGACCCTGACCGTGCACCATTCCTTTGTGGCCCTGCCGGAAGACGGGTTCGAAATCCGCGAAGCCGATCCGCGTTCGGGGAGTTTCGGGGTCGATTTCTACGACATGGCCTCACCGCTGAGCGATCCGGTCCGCCGGTCCTACGCCTTGCGCCACCGGCTGGAGCGGGTCGATCCGTCGGCCGAGAGCGGGCCGGTGGTGGAGCCGATCGTCTATTATCTGGACCGGGGCACCCCGCCGCAGATCCGCGACGCCCTGATCGAGGGCGGGAACTGGTGGGCCCAGGCTTTCGAAGCGGCCGGCTATGAAAACGCCTTCCGGGTCGAGCTTCTGCCGGAAGGCGCCCATCCGCTGGACGTTCGCTACAACATCATCCAATGGGTGCACCGCCAGACCCGCGGCTGGTCCTATGGCGCCTCGGTCGCCGACCCCCGCACCGGCGAGATCATCAAGGGCCATGTCATCCTGGGCAGCCAACGCGTCCGCCAAGACCGGATGATCTTTGAAGGCCTGCTGGGGGTTTCGGAGACCGGCAGTGGCACGGCGGACGACCCGCTGGAGATTGCCCTGGCCCGCATCCGCCAGCTCTCCGCCCACGAGATCGGCCATACGCTGGGCATCGCCCACAATTTCGCCGCCAGCATTTCCGACCGCGCCTCGGTGATGGATTATCCCGCCCCGCTGGTCAGTCTCGACGCGTCCGGCGCCTTCGACCTGTCCGACGCCTATGACACCGACATCGGGGAATGGGACCAGGTCGCCATCCGCTGGCTCTATGGCGAGTTCGGCGACGGTGAAGAGGAAGCCGCCGCACTGGACGCCATCCTGGCCGAAGCGCAGGCGGACGGCCTGCACTACATCACCGACCGGCATGCGCGCGGCAATGATTCCGGCCATCCGCTGGGCAATCTCTGGGACAATGGATCCGATCCGTCGGCCATGCTGACCGAGACAATGGCGATCCGCCGGGCCGCGCTGGACCGGTTCGGTCCGCACGTCCTGGCCGAAGGGCAGCCGACCAGCGCCCTGCGCGACGTGTTCTCACCGCTCTATCTCTATCACCGCTACCAGGTGGAAGCCGCGGCCAGCGCGCTGGGCGGGGTGGACTTCGCCTATGAGCGCAATGGTGAGCCCGGCCGGGGCATCACCCCGACCGATGCGGCCACACAGCGTGCCGCCCTGACCGCCCTCCTGGCGACGCTGGAACCGGAAGCACTGGACATTTCCGACGCCAATCTGGCCCTGATGGCGCCCGCGCCCTTCGCCGATTATGACGCGGCTGCCACGCGGGAATTGTTCGATTCGCCGGCCTATCCGGCCTTCTCGCGGACCACGGCCGCGGGTGCCGCCGCCCGTATCTCGCTGGACGCCATGCTGTCGCCGGGCCGGATGGCCCGGCTGGCCGACCAGAGCGCCCGCAACCCGGAACAGCTTTCGGCCATCGAGGTGCTCGATGCGGTCGAAGCCGTCCTGTTCGACGCACCGCGTGACGAGGCCGACCGGCTGCAGCCGGTGCGCGCTGCCATCCAGACGGAATATGCCGATCAATTGCTGGACCTCGTCGCCCAGGGCTCGCCGATCGTGTCCGGCCTAGCCCGTCAGCGCCTGGAAGCCATGGCCGGCAATCTGCCCGGCCGCCGCGCCAGCGGACCGGCCGCCGCGCACCAGCTCTGGCTGGCGCGGGCCATTGTCGCCGGACTGGACCGGATCGATCAGGGAGAGACGCCGGAACTGGCTGACACGCCGATCCCGCCGGGCAGCCCGATCGGTGCCGACAGCTGCTGGCATTGCGACAGCGCCGTCCTGCTGGGTCTGGACCGTTGAGCCGCCGCCTTCTCGCCACAGCCTCACTGCTCGCTGGCCTGGCCGCCTGCAGCCCGCCGGCCGACCCGCTGGCCGGGATCACGCTGGAGGAGCAGGCCAGTGGTGTGACGTCCAGCCTGCGGGGGCTCGCCGTGGTCAGCGATGACGTGGTCTGGATCGGCGCACCGGGCGGGCAGGTCCTGCGCACGGTGGATGGGGGCGCGCATTGGGACGTGCTCACCATCGACGCGGCCGAGGGCGCAGACCTGCGTTCGGCGCACGGTTTTTCGGCGGATCGCGCCCTTTTCTTCACTGCGGGTCAGCCCGCCCGCCTGTTCCTGACCGAGGATGGCGGGGCCAGCTTCCGCACTGTGTGGGAGGATCCGACCGGCAATGCCTTCTTTGATTCCCTGGTGTTCTGGAACAGCGAGATCGGTATCGCCTTTTCCGACCCGATTCCCGGCGGTTTTCTGGTCCTGGGAACCCAGGATGGCGGCGAGAGCTGGACCCGGATTCCGGGCCTGCCGGAACCGCTGGAAGGCGAGGCCGGGTTTGCCGCCTCCGATTCCTCAATCGCCACGGCCCCGAATGGCTGCGCCTGGATCGGTACGGGCGGCGGTGAAACGGCGCGCGTCCTGCGGACCTGCGAGTTCGGGGCGGAATGGGATTTTGTCGACACGCCGATGGCGGCCGGCACGCCCGGCTCCGGGATTTTCGCCCTGGCCTATACGGGGGAAAAACTGATCGCAGCGGGCGGCAATTACGAACAGGCAGACGCGACAGACGGCAATCTGGCCTGGTCGGATGATGGCGGGACGAGCTGGGAATTGCCCATCGCGGCGCCAGCTGGCTATCGCTCGGATGTGGCCGTCTTGCCGCTGGGTGACAACAGCCTGGTCGCGACCGGTCCGAACGGGACCGACATTTCCCGCAATGGCGGGGAAATCTGGACGCCCTGGCCGGACCTGCCGGGCCATCACGCCATCGCCTTCTCACCCTCAGGCCGGACCGGCTGGGCGGTGGGCTCGGACGGACGCATCACCCGGATCACTTTGCCACCACGAAACTGACCGCGCTCCGGTCAGGTGTCAGCCAAACGAAACCGGGCCCGGCATGACTGCCGGGCCCGGATACGCGTACGCAACACACTCACTCGGAGCGGGTCAGGTGGCGAGATCAGCCACCGAAGGATTGCGAGAAGGTCACGAAGAACCCGTCATCACCACCATTGGTGGCCTTGTAGTAACGCAGGTCCCAGCCGACATTCTCGAGCACCGTGCCGGACACACCGATCTGGTAGTCTTCATAGTCGGCCGCCGGCAGGTCGTCGAAGGAGCTGGAGCCGACGCGGGCATCCACGGTCACCGGACCGAATTCGACGGCGGCACCGGTGTTGAGGTAGAGGCCCTCACCGATCTCACCATAGAATTCCGGCGAGAAGGCCACGCCCGCATCCCAGGCAATCGGGCCGAATTGACGGCTCACACCGCCATAGACTTCCACGAAGTTCTGGCCGTCCGGGCTGTCCGGATAGGCGTAATAGATCACGCCCGTGTCAAAACCCCAGCCATAGGCTTCCCAGCCATAGCCGGCATAAACGTCCAGCTCCATCGTGGTGTCGTCGGAGAAGTCCACGCTGGACCCCCAGACACCGACATAAAGACCGGATTCGGTGGCGACATCGAAACCGCCGGAGATGGCGGCCGCATCACCCGTCTGGGAGATGCCGCGGAAGACGTAGTTGCTGGTGATGGCTACATTGCCTTCGACCTGGGCAGCGACCGGGGCCGTCATGGCACCGGCGGCCACCAGGGCAAGTGTAAGGATCTTGGCTTTCATAACTTCACTCCTCGTTTGATCCTGGCGCCTTTGAGAGGCGTCGACCGGTCGGTTTTGAGCGCCGTCTTTCCGGGGCGCGCAGTTGGACCGGTTGTGATTTCAATCCCGGGCTCGGGCTGGGTTTGGACCGTCTCGTCCTGCCCGGCTTGTCTGCATGCTTGGTGTCTTCAAGCGGTTTCTGGGGTTCGTCTGGACCGGCCCCGGGTTGGCCGGCCGGTGAGGCTGGAAGCTCCGCTCCCGCAACACCGGCCGTCATCCCCGTTGTTTGGCCGGGGCCTACGCCTTTCCCTCGGAAGGGGAGGCGAAGATGGAGCCCGCAGGTGCGCCCAGTTCGGACAGGTCACCGCCGACCACTTCAGCATCCGGCGAAAGGCGGACACCCAGGGTGATCTTCAGGACCAGCCACACCACGAAAGAGGTGACGAAGACGAAGGCACCGATGGCACCGACACCGACGGCCTGACCGAAGAAGGTCGCGTCGGAATTGGTGAGCGGAACCGCCATCGTGCCCCAGATACCGGCGAACAGGTGGACCGGGATGGCACCGACGACATCGTCGATCCGCACGGCTTCCAGCAGTTTCGCACCGAAGGTGGCGATCACGGCACCCACCGCACCGATGGCGATGGCTTCCATGATGGTCGGCGTCAGCGGCTCGGCGGTGATGGACACCAGGCCGGCCAGGGCACCGTTCAGGCAGTAGGCGAGGTTGGCCTTGCCGCCGCCCAGGACGAGCGAGAGCAGGTAGGCCGTCACGACACCGGCCGCAGCGGCCATGTTCGTATTCGCGAAGATCTGCGAGATGGCGACCGCGTCAGCGGCGGACCCCATGGCGAGTTGCGAGGCACCGTTGAAGCCGAACCAGCCGAACCACAGGATGAAGGTACCCAGCGTGGCCAGCGGCAGCGAGGACGGCACCATCGGCGTGGCGTTCGGACCGAAACGGCCGGAGCGGGCACCGATCAGGATGGCACCGGCCAGAGCCGCCCAGCCACCGGTGGAGTGCACCAGGGTGGAACCGGCGAAGTCGGAGAAGCCGAACTCGGAGTCGAGCCAGCCGCCACCCCATTCCCAGGAGCCCTGGATCGGGTAGATGAGGGCCGTCAGCACGACGACGAAGAGGAAGAAAGAGCCCAGCTTGACGCGTTCGGCGACCGTGCCGGACACGATCGAGGCCGCGGTGGCCACGAACACCATCTGGAAGAACCAGTCGGAGGCGGCCGCATAACCGGTCTCCAGCGAGATGGCTTCATCGCTGGCCAGTTCGGACGGACCCCAGATCGCCGGGATGCCGAAATAGGGCGTCTCGCCGCCATACATGACCTGATAGCCCACCAGGTAGAACATCAGACCGGCGATGGAATAGAGCGCGATGTTTTTCAGGCAGATCGCCGCAGCGTGCTTGGTGCGCACGAAGCCGACTTCCAGCATCGCGAAACCGGCGGCCATCAGCATCACGAGGAAGCCGCCGATCAGGAAAAGAAGTGTGTTGAACACGAAGGCGGTCTCTTCCGACACTTCGGCATGAGCCGAGCCGGATACCAGCGCCCCCGTTGCAAGCGCGATCAGCGCGCCCCCCAAAAGTTTTTGTCGCATGTTCGTCTTGCCAATCATTGGGATCTCCCGCTCTGGCAACTCGTCCCTAAGAACCCGCAGATGCGCACGCACACCCCAGGCGGAGCCCCCCAGCCGGGATGCCCACTTATGTTCAGTTTTGAGGATCAAATGAGCGCGCACGAAATGTGCACAAAACGGCCGAAAATCCTTTCGGCAAACACCACCTGACCCGCATCGCCTTTTGACGATGACGGACCCAATCATTGCGCTCTGCGGACGGCCGCCTCGTGGCAGCTCTTGATTTGACGACTCTATGACAGCCCCTGTTGCACTGCAACAAATTTCTCAGCGGCCATAAAACCGGGAAGCTTTCGCTACTTTCGACGGAATTTACGCCGCTTCGTGCAACAAACTTCCAATTTCGGAGAAAAGAGCTGGCGACCGAAGCCGCCAGCAGTTCAATCCACAGAGTCGCGACATGATCGGATGCCGCGGGAAAATCTCCGGACCCGGGCCGTGGATGGGTCAACCGGATTCCTGCATATTTTTACCGCCCCGACGGGCTTGCTCGATATTGAGACAATTTGCTCGAATTCAGGGCAAACTGAATCCGGCCTCAGCTTTCCGGGTCCGCCGGACCATGCGGGCGAGTCAGGATAAAACAGGCCGCCGCGCCCATGCACAGGGCCTGCACGCCGATCAGACGCCAGGACAGACCGATCAGCACACTGAGCAGGAGCGCCGCCAGCATGACGAGGACGGCACCGATCTTCACCCGTGGCCGGATTGCCCCATGATCCCGCCAGTGGCGGATCAGGGGCCCGAAGCGCGGATGGGTCACCAGCCAGTGATGCAGCCGGTCCGAGCTCCGTGCGAATCCGTAGCAAGCGAGCAGGAGGAAGGGTGTCGTCGGTACGAGCGGCAGGAGGATCCCGACCACCGCAAGTGCGAAGAAGACCCCGCCGAAGGCCAACCAGAAGAGCCGGATCAGCCCCATTTCACGCCCCGCAGGCAGACGGGTTCGACCCCGGGCAAAACAGGCGCTGGAATAAGCATGCTCAAACTGACCTCATGCGGTGGATTTTTGCCACGAAATTCACTTAATGCAGCGCCGCTGCAGTAATTTTCCAAAACGGGGGTTGCAATCTTTACCATCTCCGTTCACGTTGCAGCGCAATAGGAACACGGACACACCGTCATGCCGACCAACGCGATCACCCAGCTGGCCACGCCGGCCGCCGCCCCGAAGGGCGTGCGGGTGCTCGAACTCGGCCTCCTCCTTCTCGTACTCGTACTTCTTATTACCAGCTCCATAACGGGAGTGGCGTAAGCGCCTGCCAAAAAAGGACCGAACGTCCGGCAGACACGAAAAAGCCCCGCTCCCTGACAGGAGCGGGGTTTTTCGTTTTGCCTCCACGGATTTCTGATGACTGACACACCGAAGAAAATCTCTGACGCCATCACACGGGGCCCGGCTCGTGCCGCTGCCCGGGCCATGCTGCGCGCGACCGGCATGGATGATGCCGATTTCGACAAGCCGATGATCGGCGTGATCAATACCTGGACGACGGTGACGCCGTGCAACATGCACCTGGCCGATCTGGCGGCCCCGGTGCGCGACGCGGTGCGCG
Organism: Maricaulis alexandrii; assembly: GCF_005871165.1. GTDB lineage: Bacteria > Pseudomonadota > Alphaproteobacteria > Caulobacterales > Maricaulaceae > Maricaulis > Maricaulis alexandrii. The sequence continues at coordinate 54,272 of NZ_SWKP01000008.1, forward strand.
AGGCCGGCGGTCACCCGGTCGACTTCAACACGGTGGTCGTCTCGGACGGCATCTCCATGGGCTCGGAAGGCATGCGGGCCTCGCTGATCTCGCGGGAAGTCATCGCCGACTCCATCGAGCTGGCCACGCGCGGCCACTGCCTGGACGGTGTCGTCATCCTGGTCGGCTGCGACAAGACCATCCCCGCCGCCGCCATGGCGCTGGCGCGCATGGATGTGCCCGGCTGCATCCTGTACGGCGGCACGATCATGCCCGGCCGCCTGGGCGAGAAGGATCTGTCCATCCAGGACGTGTTCGAAGCGGTCGGTGCCCATGCCGCCGGCACGCTGGACGATGCCGGCCTGAAGGATGTCGAGAAGGCCGCCTGCCCCGGCGCCGGGGCCTGTGGCGGCCAGTTCACGGCCAACACGATGGCCACCATCCTGTCCGTGATGGGCTTCTCGCCGATGGGCGTGAATGACATCCCGGCCCCACACCCGGACAAGCCGGCCGCCGCCGCGCGCTGCGGCAAGCTGGCCGTCGAACTGGCCAAGTCGGGCACCCGGCCGCGCCAGTACGTGAGCCAGGCCTCGCTGCGCAATGCGGCGATCGCGGCCTCGGCCTCGGGCGGGTCGACCAATGCCATCCTGCACCTGGCCGCCATCGCTGCGGAAGCCGGACAGCCCTTCTCCATCGACATTTTCGACGAGGTCTCCGCGACCGCGCCGGTGATCACCGATCTGAAGCCGGGCGGCCGTTTCCTGGCCCACCACATGTTCCTGGCTGGCGGCACCCGCCTGTTCACCCAGCGCCTGGTCGAGGCCGGCCTTCTGGCCGACACGCCGACCGTCACCGGCCGCTCCCTGCACGAGGAAGCCGCCGAGGCCGTCGAATCCAAGAACCAGCGCGTCATCTATTCCGTCGACAATCCGGTCAAGCCGGATGGCGGCTTCCGCATCCTCTACGGCGATCTGGCGACCGAGGGCGGTGTGCTGAAACTGTCCGGCCATTCGCGCACGGAGTTCACCGGTCCGGCCCGCGTCTTCGAAAGCGAAGAAGACGCTTTTGCCGAAATCGAGGCCAACAGGATCAAGGCCGGCGATGTCGTCATCATCCGCAATGAAGGGCCCAAGGGCGGTCCCGGCATGCGCGAAATGCTGGGCGTCACGGCTGCCCTGGTCGGTCAGGGCCTGTCCGAGGACGTCGCCCTGATCACCGATGGCCGCTTCTCCGGCGCCTCCAAGGGTTTCGTGATCGGCCATGTCAGCCCGGAAGCTGCCGCCGGCGGCGCGATCGGCCTGATCGAGGAAGGCGACATGATCAAGATCGATGTCGCCGCCCGCCGCATCGATGTCGAGGCCGACCTGTCCGCGCGCCGCGCCGGCTGGGTCCGCCCGGATCCGAAATCCGTCGGCGGCGTGTTCGCCAAATATGCCGCCCTGGTCTCTTCGGCCGCCCGCGGCGCCGTCACCATTCCCACCGAGGCTGCGGCCCCGGCGGCTCACTCTTCATCCGATACACAAGCATCCAAGCAGGAGATCAACGCATGACCGCGTCTGCATCCACCCCGGCCCCCAAGCGCGCTGCCTTTGAGGTCGACACCACCGCCTTCAAGTCGAAACCGATTGCGGTGATCGGCTATGGCAGCCAGGGCCGCGCCCACGCCATGAACATGAAGGACAGCGGCTGCGATGTGATCGTCGGCGTGCGTCCCGGCGGGGCCGGCGAAAAGAAGGCCCAGGCCGACGGCCTGAAGACGGCGACGCCGGAAGAGGCCACCAAGGCGGCCCATCTGATCGCCATCCTGACGCCGGACATGTCCCATGAGGAGGTCTATCGCGACATGGTCGCGCCGAACCTGGACGCCGGTGACACGGTCCTGTTCGCCCACGGCTTCTCCGTGCATTTCGGCCGCGTGAATCCGGCTGACAATATCAATGTGATCCTGGTCGCCCCGAAGGGTCCGGGTGATCTGGTCCGCCGCGAATACGAGATTGGCCGCGGCGTGCCCTGCCTGTTCGCCATCCACCAGGATGCCAGCGGCACCGCCCGCGAGATGGCGCTGAGCTATACCACCTGCATCGGCGGCGCCACGGCCGGCGTGATCGAGACGAATTTCGCCGAGGAAACCGAGACCGATCTGTTCGGCGAACAGGCCGTGCTGTGCGGCGGTGCCACCGAACTGGTCCAGGCCGGTTTCGAGACGCTGGTGGAAGCCGGTTACCAGCCGGAAGTCGCCTATTTCGAATGCCTGCACGAGCTCAAGCTGATCGTCGACCTCCTCTACGAAGGCGGCATGGCGAAGATGCATGAATTCATCTCCGAGACCGCCATCTACGGCGATCTGCGCTCCGGTCCGCGCGTCATCAATGAAGAGACGAAGGAACGCATGCGCGAGGTTCTGAAGGACATCCAGGACGGCACTTTTGCCCGCGACTGGATCACCGAGAACCAGGCCGGCAAGCCGCAATACCAGGCCCTGCTGCGCAAGGATCTGGAACATCCCATCGAAAAGACCGGTGCCGCCCTGCGCGCCGACATGCCGTGGCTGCAGCCCGGCGCCAACCAGTAGATCCGAGCGTATCATGACCGCCCTGCCCGTCACCGATCCCCATACCGACGCCCCGTCGGCCACCGCCCAGCCCAGACAGACCGGGGCGCATGCGGTTGTCCGCACCCTGGAAGCCCTGGGTGTGGAGCGGGTATTCGGCTATCCGGGCGGGGCGATCATGCCCGTCTATGATGCGCTGACCGGCTCGTCGCTGAAGCACATCCTGGTCCGCCATGAGCAGGCGGCGGCCTTTGCCGCCGATGCCCAGGCCCGCCTGACCGGCAAGGCCGGGGTCTGCATGGCCACGTCGGGTCCCGGCGCGACCAATCTGCTGACCGGCATCGCCAATGCCTACATGGACAGTGTCCCCATGGTGATCCTGACGGGCCAGGTCCCGTCGGGCCTGATGGGCACGGACGCCTTCCAGGAAGTCGACGTGTTCGGCATGTCCATGCCGGTCGTGAAACACTCGATCATCATCCGCGATGCCGAGCGCATCCCGGAGCTGATCGCCGAAGCCTTCGACATTGCCGAATCGGGCCGCCCCGGCCCGGTCCTGATCGACATGCCGAAGGATATCCTTCAAGCCGAGGTGTACCCCACCTTACCCCCAGTACCTCGGCCCACAGCAGGGCCGTCCCGGGTCGATCAATCTGAGATCGATGCGGCGGCGGCTCTGCTGTCCCAATCCAAACGCCCGGTCCTGTATATCGGCGGCGGCGTCGCCCTGGGCGGTGCGGTTGATTCCGTCCGCGCCTTCATGGAGCGCACCGGCATTCCCACCGTTGCCACGCTCAAGGGGCTGGGCTGTCCGCACCCGGACGCCCCGGACTATCTGGGCATGCTAGGCATGCATGGCGGCCGCGCCGCCAATGTCGCCGTGGACGAGAGCGATTTGCTGATCTGCTGCGGCGCTCGGTTTGACGACCGGGCCACCGGCCGGCTGGACAGTTTCGCCAAGGGTGCCCGCATCATCCACATGGACCTGGACAGCGCCGAGATCGGCAAGTTGCGCAATGCGGACGTCGCCATGGCCGGCGATATCGGCGAGGCGCTGGACCGCATGGATCCGGGCTATCTGGACATTGCCGACTGGCGCACCGAATGCCGCGACCGCAAGGCGCGCCATGAATTCCGCTATGACGCGCCGGGCAATGGCGTCTACGCGCCGGCCATGCTGAAGCAATTGTCCGAAGCGGCCGGTGATGACTTCATCGCCGCCTGCGATGTCGGCCAGCACCAGATGTGGGTGGCCCAGCATTGCCGCTTCGCCCGCCCGGAAGCGCATCTGACCTCTGCTGGTCTGGGCGCGATGGGCTACGGCCTGCCCGCCGGGATCGGCGCGGCCATGGAACGCCCCGACAGCAAGGTCGTCACCATCACCGGCGACGGCTCGATCATGATGAATATCCAGGAGCTGGCCACGGCCCGCCGCTATGGCGTGCCCATCCGCATCCTGCTGCTGGACAATGCCTCGCTGGGCCTGGTGCGCCAGTGGCAGGAATATTTCTTCGACCAGAATTTCTCGGAGATTGATCTGTACGACAATCCCGACTTCGCCGAGGTGGCGCACGCTTTCGGTATCGAGGCCTTCACGGTTCACAGCCGCGAAGAAGTCCCCGGTGCCATCGAGCGCCTGCTCAATTCGCGCGGCCCGATCCTGGCCCATGTGCTGATCGATCCGCGTGAGAACGTCTGGCCGCTGGTGCCGCCAGGCGCATCCAATGCCGACATGATGGAGGACTGAGACATGTTCGACACCCTTTGCGTTGAACTCGCCGAGACCGAAGGCGCCCTGATGCGGCTTATCGGCCTTGTCGAACGTCGCGGTTTCACCATCGCCACGTTCGAAAAAAGCGAAGCCCGGGACGGGTTCGCGACGATCTCCATGCGCCTGGGCGCACGGGATGGTGCGCGCAATCTGGATATTCTGTCCCGTCAGATCGGCCGGCTGATCGATGTCCGCGCCGTCTTTACCCCGGAAATTGCCGCGGCCGCCCAGGCCGCGCATGCCCCCCATCAATGGAGTCCGGCATGTCCGCCCCGAAACTGACCCCGATCACCAGCCCGCAACCGGACCGGCTGCGGATTTTCGACACCACGCTGCGCGATGGTGAACAGGCCCCGGGCTTCTCCATGTCGCCCGGCGAAAAGCTGGAAATGGCGCATCTGCTGGCTGCCATCCGCGTCGACACGATGGAAGCCGGCTTCGCCGCCGCCTCGCCGGGCGATGCCGAAGCCATCCGCCGGATTGCCGAGGAAGTGCGCGGTCCGACCATCTGCTCCCTGGCCCGCGCCAGTGAAAAGGATATCGACGCGGCGGCCTACGCCCTGGAACCGGCCCAGCGCAAACGCGCCCACATTTTCCTGGCCACCAGCCCGATCCACCGGGAGGCCAAGCTGAAAATGTCCCGCCACGAAGTCCTGATGACGATCGAGCGGACGCTGAAGCATGCCGCCGACCATTTCGACGAGATCGAATTCTCGGCCGAGGATGCGCTGCGCACCGAGCCGGAATTCCTGGTGGAAGCCCTGTCCTGCGCCGCCGCGCACGGCGCCGATGTGCTGAACGTGCCGGACACGGTCGGCTATTCGGAGCCGGACGAGATCTACAAGGTCTTCAAGATGCTGGTCGACGAGGTGGAACGCCCGGACCATGTGATCTTCTCGGCCCACTGCCATGACGATCTGGGCCTGGCCGTGGCCAATTCCCTGGCCGCTGTGAAAGCCGGCGCGCGCCAGGTGGAATGTGCCCTGAACGGGATCGGCGAACGGGCCGGCAATTGCTCGATGGAAGAAATCATCATGGCGCTGAATGTCCGCGCCGACATCTTCCCGGCCGTCAGCCATGCCCAGGCGAATGCGATCTGGCCGGCCAGCCAGCGTCTGTCCCGCATCACCGGCACGGCGATCGCGCCGAACAAGGCGATTGTCGGCCGCAATGCCTTCGCCCACGAGGCCGGCATCCACCAGCACGGCATGCTGGCCGACCGCCGCACCTATGAAATCATGACCCCGGAAAGCGTCGGCGCGCCCGGCTCCTCCCTGGTGCTGGGCAAGCACTCGGGCAAGCATGCGCTGAGCCAGCGCCTGGGCCAGCTGGGCTATCAGCCGGGACCGGACGAGCTGTCGCGGATCTTTGCCCAGTTCAAGGAGGCTGCCGACGAGCATGGCGAGATCAATGATGCCGATCTGATCGCGATGATGGAGGGGTATTCCGCCTCCGGATCGCAATGGACGGTGCTGCGCACGGAATTGCGCACCACGGCCGGCCGCAAGCCGAAACAGTTCGCCCGCGTGGAGCTGGAACACCCGACCCGGGGCCGCATCTCCGACATTGCCTCCGGCGATGGACCGGTCGCGGCGGCCTTTGCCGCGGTGGAACGGATCACCGGATACGAGACCGATGTGATCAGCCTGGAAACGCGCCTGCGCACCCATGAGGGCCAGCGCGAATTCGTGGCCGACATCGAAGTGGAAATCGACGGACGGCGCTTCACCGGCCGGGCCCGCGGTCCCGACATCGTCACGGCGGCAATCGACGCCCTTCTGTTCACTCTTGATCGTGGCGAGGCCAAGGCCAAAGCCGACTCCCAGAACACAAAAACGGCTCAGGCCGTCTGACCAGGACACCTATCATGGCTATTCAGGAAACCGACTTCATCTGGCGCAATGGCGAGCTGATCGACTGGCATGAGGCCCAAACCCATGTCTTGAGCCACGCGCTGCATTACGGAACCTCCGTCTTCGAGGGCATCCGCTGCTACAACACGCCCGACGGTCCGGCGATCTTCCGTCTGAGCGACCATATCCGGCGCCTGTTCGACAGCGCCCGCGTCTATCACATGCCCATCCCCTACACCCAGGAAGAGGTGGAGGCGGCCTGCCGCATGGTGATCCGCTCCAACCACCTCAAGGACGCCTATATCCGCCCGATCGCCTTCTTCGGCTATGGCGGGATCGGCGTGCTGCCGGGTAAGGATACGAGCATCGACGTCAATGTCGCGGCCTTCCCCTGGGGCGCCTATCTGGGCGAAGAGGCCCTGGCGAACGGCGTGAATTGCTGCATCTCCAGCTGGAACCGGGCCGCCCCGAACACGATCCCGACCGGCGCCAAGGCCGGCGGCAATTACCTGTCCTCCGTGCTGATCAGCCATGAAGCGCATTCGCGCGGCTTTGATGAAGGCATCGGACTGGATGTGAACGGGCTGGTCTCCGAGGGCGCCGGCGAGAATATTTTCGTCGTCTCCGACGGCGTCATCCGCACGCCCCCGACCTCGGCTTCCATCCTGTCCGGCCTGACCCGCGACTCGGTGATCAAGCTGGCCGAAGCGGAAGGCTATGATGTTCGTGAACAGACCCTGTCGCGCGAAAGCCTCTATGTCGCCGACGAGATCTTCTTCACCGGCACGGCCGCCGAGATCACCCCGGTCCGCTCGGTTGATGGCCATGTCGTGCGCTGCGGTGGCCGCGGCCCGATCGCGGAGAAGATGCAGGAACGCTTCTTCGGCCTGTTCACCGGCGAGACGCCGGACCGCTGGAACTGGCTGCAGCCGGTGACCGACAATGCGATGGAGGTCCAGCATGTCGCCTGAGGGCTCCCGTCCCGCACCGCGATCCCTGTTCGAGAAGCTGTGGGACCGGCATCTGGTGAAGGCCGAGACGCCGGAAACCCCGGCCATGCTCTATATCGACCTTCATCTCGTGCATGAGGTGACCTCACCGCAGGCCTTCTCCGTGCTGGCCGAACGCGGGCTGAAGGTCCGTCGGCCGGACCGGACGCTGGCGACGATCGACCATTCCACACCGACCCTGGATTTCGCGCCGGGCGAGACCCCGCCCTATGCGACCGAGGCGGCGCGCCACCAGGTGGAAACCCTGCAGGCCAATACCAAGGCCCAGGGCATCACCCTGCATGGCTGGGACAGCCCGCATCGCGGCGTGGTCCATGTCATCGGGCCGGAGCTGGGCGCGACCCAGCCGGGCATGACGATTGTCTGTGGTGACAGCCACACCGCCACGCATGGGGCCTTCGGCGCCCTGGCTTTCGGCATCGGCACCACCGAGGTCGGCCATGTCCTGGCGACGCAATGCCTGCTGCAGCGCAAGCCGAAATCCATGCGCATCAATGTCGAGGGCGAGACCGCGCCGGGCATCAGTGCCAAGGACATCATCCTGGCCATCATTGCCGAGATCGGCGTCGATGGCGGGACGGGCTGCGTGATCGAATATGCCGGTTCGGCGATCAAGGCACTGGACATGGATGGCCGGATGACGGTCTGCAACATGTCGATCGAGGCCGGGGCCCGCGCCGGCATGATTGCCGCCGACGAGACCACGTTCGCCTGGCTGAAAGGCCGCGAGCGCGTGCCGTCCGGCGCCGATTGGGACAAGGCCGTCGAAGCCTGGTCGAACTATCGCAGTGATCCGGGTGCGCATTTCGACAAGGAAGTGACGATCGACGCCAGCGCAATCCAGCCCATGGTGACCTGGGGCACGGCCCCGGATACCGGGATTGCCGTGGACGCGCCGGTCCCGGACGCTCGCTCCGCCTCCCACGCCAAGGCGCTCAATTACATGAAGTTCGAAGCCGGCATGCCGGTCTCGGGCCAAAAGGTGGACCAGGTCTTCATCGGCTCCTGCACCAATTCGCGGATCACCGATCTGCGGGCCGCCGCGGCGATCATGTCCGGCCGCCAGGTCGCACCGGGTGTGCGCGCCCTTGTCGTACCGGGCTCCGTCGCCGTGCGGGCCCAGGCGGAAGCGGAAGGCCTGGACCGGATCTTCATCGAGGCCGGGGCCGAATGGCGCCAGCCGGGCTGTTCCATGTGCATCGCCATGAATGGTGACAAGGGCGAGCCGGGCCAGCTGATCGTGTCGACCTCGAACCGCAATTTCGAAGGCCGCCAGGGTCCCGGGGCCCGCACCGTGCTGGCCTCACCGGCCACAGCCGCCGCGGCCGCGATTGCCGGCCATGTCATCAATCCGGCCACGCTGATGGAGCCGGCCCATGCCTGAGCAATTCAACACGCTGACCTCGCGCACTTTCGTGATCGACCAGGAAGACATTGATACCGACCAGATCATCCCGGCCCGCTTCCTGACCACCACGACGCGGGATGGTCTGGGCAAGCTGGCCTTCCATGACTGGCGCTATGACAGTAACGGCAAGCCGCTGGAAAATGTCTCGCTCAATTCGCTGGATACCGGCACGCATCAGGTCCTGGTCGCCGGCCGGAATTTCGGCTGCGGCTCCTCGCGCGAACATGCGCCCTGGGCGCTGTATGATTTCGGCTTCCGCGCCGTCATCGCCTCGGAGATTGCCGACATCTTCCGGTCCAATTCGGCCAAGAACGGGCTGGTCCCGATCGTCGCCCCGCCGGAAGCCCATGATTGGCTCATGGCGCATCCGGATGTGGAGATCGAGATCGACCTGGCCGATCAGAGGGTTGATCTGGGCAATGGTCCGAGTTTCCATTTCGAGATCGAACCCTTTGCCAAGCACTGCCTGATGGAGGGTACGGACCCGCTGGGCTATCTGACCGCCCAGTCCGACGCCATCACCGCCTACGAGACGTAAAACGCATGACCTATAAAATCACGCTCCTGCCCGGTGACGGGATCGGCCCGGAAATCACCCAGGTGGCGCGCGCCGTCCTGGAACACACGGCCTCCCTGTCCGGCTTCTCCGTCAAATTCACCGAATGCGCCTTCGGTGGCGCCTCGATCGACCAGTATGGCGAGCCGCTGACCGACAAGACGCTGAAAGCCTGCCAGTCCGCCGATGCCGTCTTCCTCGGTGCGGTGGGCGGTCCGAAATGGGATCATGCGCCGGAGCGTCCGGAAATGGGCTTGCTGGCCCTGCGCAAGGCGCTCGGCGTCTATGCCAATCTGCGCCCGGCTGCCGTCCACCCGGCCCTGGCCGACAAGTCGCCGCTGCGCCCGGACCTGGTCGCCGGCACGGATGTGTTGATCGTGCGGGAGCTGACCGGCGGCATCTATTTCGGTGAGCGGGAGCGCTCCGAGGACAAGGCGTCCGACAAATGCACCTACAGCCGCGCCGAGATCGAGCGTGTCGCCCGCGTCGCCTTCGAACAGGCCCGCCTGCGCCGCGGCAAGCTGACCTCGGTGGACAAGGCGAATGTGCTGGAAACCTCCAAGCTCTGGCGTGCCGTGGTGACCGAGATGGGCCAGCGCGACTTCCCGGATATCGAGCTGGACCACATGTATGTCGATGCCGCCGCCATGCACATGCTGCGGCATCCGGCGAGCTTTGACGTGCTGGTCACGGAGAACATGTTCGGCGACATCCTCTCCGACGAAGCCTCCATGCTGCCCGGCTCGATCGGCCTTCTGGGTTCCGCCTCGCTGGGCGACCAGCGCCCGGGCCTGTTCGAGCCGATCCACGGCTCCGCGCCGGACATTGCCGGTCAGGACAAGGCCAACCCGTTCGGCGCCATCGAGGCCGCCGCACAATTGCTGGAATCGCTCGACGAGATCGACGCCGCCAAGCGCGTCCGCGCCGCCGTCAATGCCATGCACGAAGCGGGTGAGTGGACCGGCGATCTGGGCGGCAGCCTGACCTGTTCGGAAGCCGGTGTGAAACTGGTCGAACGGCTGGAACGCCAGGCGGTGGCGGCCTAGTCGGCCGCCGCCTCCCCCATCAATCCATGCCGCGCCATCCAGGCGGAGACCATGTCCGGCCAGGCCGCGACCGGCAGACCGGTCGTGTGCCTTATGCCGAAGCCGTGCCCGCCCGTATCGAAGACATGGAGCTCCACCGGAGCGCCCAGATCCATGAAGGCGTTGAAGACATCCAGGCCATTGGGCAGCGGCACCGAAGTGTCGTTGATCGCGTGCAGGATGAAGAGCGGCGGCGCATCCGCGCGGGCCGCTTCGGCGATGTCATAGACCGCCAACGTCTCCTGTGACGGGTCCGGCCCGACCAGCCGGTCGCGCGAGCCTTCATGCACGGCGGGGCCTGACAGCCGCGTCACCGCATACATCAGCATGGACGCATCCGGCCTGGCAGACAGGGTGTCGGCGGAATCGCGCGGCGCATAGACATCGGCATCAAAACGCGTCGTCAGGGATCCGGCGACATGACCGCCCGCGGAGAAGCCGATCACACCAACCCGGTCCGGATCGACACTGTATTCATCAGCCTGTGAGCGGATCACGCGCATGGCGCGCTGGGCGTCCTGCAGGGGAACATCGCGGCTGTTCTCATGGCCTTCATGCGGCAGGCGATAAATCAGGACAAAGACGGTGACACCGTCCTCATTGAGCGCCTCGGCGCTCTCATAGCCTTCCTTGTCGAGCACGACGCGCTGATAGCCGCCGCCCGGGATCATCAACAGGGCAGACCCGTTGGGATTTTCCGGCCGGAAAACCTGCAGGCGCGGCTGGGTGATCTGCGCGACATAGCGGTCCCGGATCACATCGGGTTCCGGACTGCGCTCGACAATGATCTCCTCGAGCTCACCGATCAGGGCCTCGCTGCCCGGCGCCGGCGCGTTCGGCCAGAGCAGGATTTCGCCATCCGGCTCCCGGTGCTGGGCGAAAGCCTGGGCCGGCCAGGCAAGGACAAGAAGGGCCAGACAGAGCTGTTTCATCATCAAACGTCTCCCAAGTCGCATTGGCCGCGATAGACCAGATCGGAAAACCGCGCTTCGCCGGCCCCGGCGGCATAGATCGCCGGGCGCAGGCTGAGAAAATCATAGGCGGTATTGTGGTGATAGCCGGACACTTCCATCTGGACGTCGAACTTCGTCCAGCGCTGGCCGTCCAGGCTGAAATGAAGCGTCAGAAGGTGGCGGTTATTCTCCAGCCGCAGGCGCAGCCGGGTCGTCCCCGCCGGGATGTCCTGGCGCCGTCGGCGCTCCTCGCCATAGCGGTGCATGACCAGCCCGTCGGCATCAAAGCCGAGGCCGGCATAGAGACGGTCATTGTAGAAGAGCAGAAGTCCGGCCCGGCAGTCCTCATCCCGCTCGATCGTCACCTCGACCTGATAGCGCAGATCCCCTGTCACGAAGCAGAGCGGGCTGCTGTCGCGGGGCTGCTCGCCACGGGCCTGCAAATGCAGGACATTGTCGGACTGGCGCACCCGGTCATAGGCGTCAAGACCGGGCCGGAAAAAACCCCATTGCGGACCCAGCCGCTCGCCGGAGAAATCATCCGACAGGGCCAGCCCGTGCGGCAGGGCCTCGCCGCCGGCCGGGATCGGGAAGGCGTCTGACAGATCGCCGCCTGCGGCTTCGAACCATCCGTCCGCCCGCCAGCGGACCGGCTCCAGCAGGCATTGCCGGCCCAGCGTCCAGAAATCGCGCTCATAGCCGTGATAGATCAGATACCAGTCATCCGCGGTCGGCCCTTCAACGAGGGTCGCATGACCGCGCGACCACCAATCTTCCTCGCGGGACAGGGTGCGCACTTGCGGATTGTTGGGGGCGTGTTCCCACGGCCCGTGAATGGAGCGCGAGCGTGCGGCGATGACCATGTGCCCGGTCGGCGGTCCGGCCGTGCCGCCCACGGCAGTGAGCATGTAGAACCACTCGCCCCGGCGCAGCATTTTCGGGCCTTCCGGGCAGAAGCACTCCACATCCCAGTCTTCGGGATAGCGCCAGGGATCATAGACATGCTCCACCGGTCCCGCGACCGAGAGGCCGTCGGGCGTCAGGCGGACCCGGTCGCCATTGGACAGGAACAGATAGCGCTCGCCATCCTCGCCGACGATGTGGCCGGGATCGATATGATCGGGCAGGCCCAGATCGACCGGCTCGCTCCACGGCCCCTCGGGCCGGTCGGCATGGATGACATAGATGGATTTGTAGTCGTCCGTACGGGCGGGAATATAGATGTAGAACCGGCCGTCATGGGCGATCAGGTCGGGTGCCCAGACCGAGCCGATCGGGGTGGTCAGGGCGGGCCCCAGGGGCTGCCAGTTCACCAGGTCCTTGGACTGCCAGATCAGCAGGCCGGGATAGGCGTCAAAGGTGGAAAAGGTGAGATACCAGGTATCCCCGTCCTTGATGATGGACGGATCGGGGTGATCGCCGGCGAGGACAGGATTGAGGAAACTGCCGTCCCCGCGATCCGCGATGCGCTGGCCGTCGAGGCCCCGCCCCCAGCGGCCGCAGGCCCCGGCGGCCATGCCGGTTTCCGGGGCCGACCGGGAACAGCCTGGCAGGACCAGGCCGGAACTCGCCGCCAGGCCAAGACCCAGTCCCAGGGTTTGCCGCCGTGATACCGTCATCTGTCTCCCATCCCGTTCTGGCTGCCGGATAAAAAAGGGCCTGGCAGACCATGCCTGCCAGGCCCCATACGCTCGGAGGAAGGTCGTCCGATCAGAAGGAGGCGCGGATACCGAAGAGGTATTCCGTACCCGTGTGGTGATAGACGTTCGGCAGATTGCCGGCGTCATAGATCTGATGCTCGAACTCGTCGGTCAGATTGATCGCCTCGAAGGTGACGTCGATCATGTCATTGACCTGGTAGGACGAGGCAAAGTCGAGATTGAAGCTCGAGTCCACACCGCGCTCATTGCGGCCGTTGGAGCTGGCATTCCGCGTCACATAGGCATCGCGGTAAGCCGCCGAGATCCGGGCCGACAGGCGATCATCTTCATAATAGAGGGTCGCGTTGTAGGCGTTCGGCGAGAAGCCGATGATCTCGTCGCTGTCGACATAGGTGTAGTTGCCCTGGAAGCCGAAATTGTCGAACGGTCCCGGAAGGAAGGTGAAGGGCTGCTGGTAGGCCACTTCAAAGCCCTGAATGGAGGCGCTGCCACCATTCGACACCTGGCTGATCTCGACCAGCGGATCACCACCGGCATCGATCAGGTTGAACAGCGGGCTCGAGGCCGGCGGCAGGTTGGCCGGCAGACCGGAGGCGCTGTACGGCACTTCCACCGACTGCGAGCTGGTGAAGAAGCTGTCGACATCCTTGTAGAAGACGGAGATGGCGAACAGGGCTTCATCATCGAAATACCATTCGAACGACGCGTCATACGTGGTCGCACGATAGGGATCGAGGCCCGGGTTACCGGCATTGTAGCGGAAGGGCGGGCCATTGAAGCTGTCCAGCGAACCACCCGGCGTCAGATTGCCGAGGGACGGACGGGCCATCACCTTGGCGGCGCCGAAGCGGACCACAATCTCGTCGGTGAAATCGAAGGCCAGGTTCAGGGAGGGCAGCGTGTCTTCATAGCTGCGCTCGACGGTCACTTCGGTCCCGTCGACCAGACCGGTCGCCGTAGTCGTGGTTTCGACATAGCGGACACCGAGATCACCACGGACCGGGATATCACCCAGCATGGTCTCGAAATTGGCCTGGATGAAGCCACCCAGATCCTCTTCGCTCACGGCGCGCTGATTGCCGGCCCGGACCGTGCCCGGAATGTCATAGATGCCCACGGCCGCCGCTGCCGCCTGGATATCCGGAACCAGCCAGGCCGTGTCATTGCCGGACGGCATGCCGAGGCCGGAACCGAAGCCGGTCAGGACAGAATAGAGGCCGGACGTGATCGGCAGACCGCTGGCGCCGACCGGGCAGGAGACGCCCGGCAGGTTACAGACGATGGAGCCGTTCGTGCTCTCGCGACGGGCTTCCTGCGTTTCGAAGTCAAACTGCTTGAAGCTCAGACCGCCGGACAGGGTCCAGCTGTCATTGAGATCATATTCCAGGCTACCCGCGATGGTGTCGAAACCATTAGTCACCGACTGCGGACGATCCCGCACTTCGGTGAAGGCGAACTGGGACGGATCCGTGACATCCAGCGAGCCGAAGTCGATGGCCGGCGTCTGGAGATCATTGCGGAAGTCGTAGGAATAGCCGGTCACCACGCCGACAGCGTCGAACAGGATCGTGGTCTGGATCGGGTTGTCGAACTCGGACTCCACCGTACCGGCGAGGAAGTTACCGCGCAGGCGATCGGAGAAGTCATGATCGACGTTCAGCGTGAACTGGGTGAACTCGGTGGAGAGCTCATCATAACGGCCTTCCGAGCGGATCGGGTGGGTGCCGTTGGCGTTCGGGCTGACATCGAAATTACCGCTGTCGATGATGTTCAGACCGCTGTTCACGGTGAAGCTGTTCACATCAAAACGGCCCTGTTGCGAACGCATGAAGACTTCCAGGAAGTTTTCCGTGCGGGTCGCGTCGAAGCTGGAATACAGCGCATCCAGGGAGACCGTCGTGCTGCTGCTCGGGCGGAATTGCAGGCCACCCGTAATGCCCAGACGTTCCTGTTCATTGGTCAGACGGCCATAACGCGGGATCCGCGGATGGTAGACCAGGGAGCTGGAATTGATACCGGCACAGTCCGGACCAGCCGGGCAAGCCACACCGTTCACCGAGTTGAAGTTGCCATCATCCCAGCGCACGGTCGAGAAGCCTTCCTCGATGATCGTGCGGTCGGTGTAGGCCACGGAGAGATTGGCACCGAAGGTCTGGTCATCATTGGACCAGGAGACCAGGCCGGCGATCCGCGGGCTCGTTTCCTCGGACAGGCTGTTATAGCCCAGCTGCGCGGAGACGGCGGCGGTCAGACCCGGGTCATAGTCGAAGGCGCGGGCCGTGAAGAGATCCACCGTGGCCCCCAGCGAGCCTTCATCCATGGAAGCGGAGGTCGTCTTGGTGACGCGGATCTCGTTGAAGAGATCGGACGCGAAAGTGTTGAAGTCGAAACCCCGGCCGCGGTTGGAACCGCCGGACGCATCCGAACCACCCGTGGTGGAAAGGGCTTCCATGCCGTTGATGCGGACCCGGGTGAAGTCGGCGCCCAGACCACGGACCGTGATCTGGCGGCCTTCACCGGCCACGCGATTGATCGAGATGCCCGGAATGCGCTGGATCGATTCCGCCAGGTTCAGGTCCGGGAATGCGGCGATGTCTTCGGCGACAACCGCGTCAACCACACCATTGGAATCGCGCTTCACGTCCAGGGCTGCAGCCAGCGACTGGCGGTAGCCGGTCACGGTCACAACGTCTTCGGTTTCCTGGGCCTGGGCCGCGCTGCCCATGACCGTCCCCAGGGTCAGGCTCGCCATCGCGCAGCCCGCCAGAAGACGCATTTTGCCTGTCGGCGTCTTGAAGTAACTCATTATGTCCTCCCCGCATGCGGCCGGTTTCCGGTCCGCGTGTCTGTTCCGATCCCTGCTGACAGGTTCAGTGTCACTTATGACACCGGTAGCATTTTCGCCTCTGAACTTCCACTCCGTTTTGGAGTCACAACACACAAAGACGATGCCGGCAGCATGGATGCGGCGCACACTGCACAACAATGACACCGGTGGCAATTGCTTTTTCCATTTTTGCTTGCTGCACTGCAACAAGCACTCGTTTTTGCTGCCCTTGCGCGGCATCTGCCCGGCTCTTGTCTTGACCCGACCGCAGAACGAAGGACTACACTCATGACAAGCGCTTGAGGGGGAGGCGGAATTTTGGCCCGATACTGTCTGACAGGACTTCTGGTCCTTTTGCTGGGCTGCAGCCTGTCCCTGCCCGCAGCCCGGGCCCAATCGGACGCCCGCGCCTGCATGGGAACCGGAGAAGCCGGTGGCCGCTATCACGCCTTCGCCGAATCCCTGTCGGAGCTGTTGGGCGACGCCATGCCCTGTCTTGAACCGACGGCCGGCAGTACCGAAAATCTTGAAGGCCTGCGCACCGGGCAGTTCGACTTTGTCATCGCGCAGAATGATCTCGCCCACCATCTTTTCCATGGCGATAACGGCTATCAGCAATCCCGCGAATTCTCCGCTGTGGCCCCGCTTTTCCCGGAATATGTCCAGGTCTTCGTGCGCCGCGATCCGACGGCACCGATCCTGCTGGGCGATCTGCGCGGCGCAGCGGTGAATATCGGCACCCCCGGCTCCGGCAGCTATCGCAATGCCCGCGACGTGCTGGCTGCCGCCGGCCTGACCGAGGGCGTGGACTACCGGCCGACCGCCTTCTCCATGCAGACCGCGTTCGAGGCCCTGCGGGCCGAGACCATCGACGCCATGATTGTCACGGCTGCCAGCGACCTGGAATTCGACGAGCAGGCCTTCCAGCGCCTGGCCCTGCCCGCCTCGCTGATCGACACGCTGGTCACCGGCAATGCCTATTATGATGCCGGCACCCAGCAGATCGGGGACATGCCGACCGCGGCCTTGGAGGTCCGGGCCTTCCTGTTTGCCCGCAATGACGCGCCGTCACGCACGGTTTCCGAGCTGATGAACGGCCTGCTGGCGCATTGGGACGCCCTGTCCGAACGCACGCCCGGACTGGCCGATCCGGAGAGCTTCCTGCGCCGCTCCCCCCTGCCCTATCACCCGGAGGCGAGGCGGGCCCTGGTCGGTGCGGGTCATGCCAATCCGGAACCGGCCTATTGGATGTGGATCGTGATCTGGCTGGCCATCCTGTCCAGCAGCTTTGCCGCCGTGACCTTCCAGTCCTCCTATGACCGGACCGGTGTGAAGCGCGAGCGCCGGGGCCGGCTTGCCGGCCTGCAGACCGCGCTCGACCTGTGGGCCCGACCCAGCCCCTGGGTGATCGGCATCTCCCTGTTCGCCCTGACCCTCTTGCTGGCCCTTCTCGCCCTGCGCTCGGCCGAGGCGAGCTATGCGCGCGATCTCAATCTGGACAATCCCTTCGCCGACTTCACCCTGTCGGAAGGCTTCATCTGGATGCTGACCTTCGTGGCCAGCGGGTTCACCGAGAATGACGCCTATCCGCTGTCCGTTCTGGGGCGGCTCCTGGTCGCGGTCCTGGCCTTTGTCGGCGTGTCCGGTCCGATCGCCGCCATCATCATCGTGGTCAATCTTTGGGGCCGCAAGCGGGCCGAATCCCTGGCCGGCCTCTCCGACACGCGCTGGCATGACCATGTCCTGGTCTGCGGCTGGAATGAGAGCCTGGACGGGGTTGTGTTCGCCCTGACCGGCAATGATGCGGAGAAGCTGAAAAAGGTCTGTATCGTCGCCGAGGCCGGCGATGCCACGCCGCTGGCGGACCATCGTTTCGACCAGTCCCGCGTCAATTTCCGGCGCGGCGACAGTGCCGACCGCGAAACCCTGGAACGCGCCGGGGCGGAAAAGGCCAGCCACGCCATCATCCTGGCCGATTATGAGCGCCGCAAGACGCGCAATATCGGCGCCGTCCTGACGGCGATGAACCTGAAACGGCTCAATCCCGACATCCATATCTCCGCCGAGCTGGCCTTCTCCCAGAATGCCGACCATTTCGCCGCCTTCGGCTGTACCACGCTGATCACGCCGGACATTTTCGTTGCCAAGGCCGCCGCGCTCAGCACGATCCATCCCTTCATGATCGACTATCTGCTGGACGTGCTGACCTATGACGGGTTCGACGAGCTGTTCTCGATCGATTTCGAGGATCTCTGCCAGCTCAATCCGGATATCGAGCCGGGCATGGACAGCGGCGCGCTGGAACAGGTGCTCTGGCGCAGCGGTGCCAATCTGATCGGGCTGGTGCAGGGCGAGCTGCAGCGCAGCGCCGTGTTCGATGCCGAGGTGACCGATGGCGGGCCGATCATCTCCTACACGCGCAAGGCGGGCTATGGTCACAAACCGGCGCCCAATGACCGAATCATCTACAGCGCCCACAAGCGCAATTCGATCCGCAAGGATCGCGGTCACCATGATGTGGCGGATGCCGATCCGATCCCGCGCAGCAAATTCCGGCTGCAACGGCCCGAAGGCACGGCCATTCTTCTGTATGCCTCACGCGCCCATCTGGAACGGCTGAGTGATAATCTGAAGGCCTTCCACATCAATCCGGTGATCCATTCCATCGCCATCGAGGACGAGCCCTTCCTGACCGCGGAACGCCTGGCAGAGCGCTTGCCGGCGGAGCTGGAATTCCAGCATGTCATCATCCTCGCCGATGCAGCGGCCAAGCGGGATGCGGCCGATTCCGCCTCGGTCCGCGCCGTTGATGCCGGCACGCTTCTGGCCACCAAGCTGATCCGGGAATACGCCACGAAATGCGGCTGGGACTGCAGCATCATCTCCGAAGTCCTGGCCCGCGAGGACCGGGAAGCCTTCCTGGGTCCGCAGGCGGCGCGCCTGATCGGTCAGGACAATCCGGACGCCCATGACGGCGCCGGTGCGACAGTCGTCATCCCCAGCGCCACCCTGGTGGAACGCTTCCTGGTGAAGGATGTGTTCGACGGCAATTCCATGCTCGATTTCCTGATCGCCGTGATGAATATGCGTGACGGGACGCACCTCCACATCCACGAGGTCACGTCGGAGGACTATCTGCTGGGCGAAGCCTATGCGAGCCTGGTGAAGACCCGTCTGCCCGGCCTGCACTTGGTCGGCTGGCTACCGATTTCCAAGCGGGAAGAACTGCGCAACCGGGCAGGGGATTTCAACTTCCACTTCCGCACATCCTTCGACAGCCGGATCGAGCAGACGGAGATCCGCGAGGGCGATCTCCTCGTGTTCACCGCCTGCATGCGGATCTGGGAAGAGGGCGACCGGTCCGAGGGGGATCAGGGCAGCGACCCGGTCTGATAAAGGCGGATTTTCAACCCGCCATGATCGACCGGCCGTCCCGGTGCGCCGAAAGGCAGACGGGTGGCCCGGGCCAGGGCCGGATCGGAGGTGACCAGGCCGACCCGCCAGCCGGAGAACTGCTTCTTCAGCCCGAGACCAAGCGCATTATAAAGCCCCATCAGCGCCTTGCGATTGCCGATCCGGGCCCCATAGGGCGGATTGACGATCACCAGCCCGGGTTCGACCTCGGGGCGTTTCAAGGCGCGGGCATCCCCGGTTTCGAAACGGGTCCACTCATTGACCCCGGAGCGTTCGGCATTGGCCCGGCTCATCCGGATCGCACCCTCATCCCGGTCCTGCCCGATAAAAACCGTCTGGGGCGGGGGTGTCGGCTGGGCCGACTTCATCGCCGCCCAGGCGGTCTCATCGAAACCGTGCAAATGCTCGAAGGCAAAATTTCGGGACCGGCCGGGCAGAAGGCCGGCCGCCCTCTCCGCCGCCTCGATGACGAACGTGCCGGAGCCGCACATCGGATCGAACACGGCCTCCTGACCGTCAAAACCGCAGGCGCTCAGAAACAGCGCGGCCAGGGTCTCCCGCATCGGCGCCTTGTTGACCTCGGCCTTGAAGCCGCGGCGGTGCAGCAGCTCGCCGGACGTGTCGACACTGATCGTGCAGACATTCTTGTCGATGCGGACGCGGACCGTCAGCGCAGCATCCTCCCGGACCGGGGCACCCAGGGTTTCCGAAATCGCCCGCGCCACGCGCTCGCTGGCCGCGCCGGCATGGTAGATTTTCGAGCCCCGGCAGCTGGCCTCCACCTTCACCGCCACATCCGGACGCAGCACGCTGGCCCAGTCGACGCGACGCGCCCGCTTGTCGAGCTGGGACAGATGGACGACACGGAAACTGTCAATGCGCGCCAGGACACGGCTGGCCCCGCGCAGCGACAGGTTGGAGCGCCAGACGTCGGGCCAGCCGCCCGTAAAACGCACCCCGCCCGGCACGGCTTCCGGCGACGGAAAACCCAGCGCGCGCACCTCACCGGCCAGGACATCCTCCAGGCCCGGCGGTGCCACACAAAAAATCTCGAAACTCGCGTCCGGCGTCGTCAAATCATCATTTCCTTGTGACCGGCCGAACCGGGTCCGCGCGCTGCTGCGCCTTTAAGACCGATGAAACCATGGCTGCAATTAAGGCTTTGGAAACCATAAAAATTTGCAAGACCTTATCTTCGAGCCCCCAGATTGGCCTGCTATGCCCGAGCAGGGAGTTGGGGACATGATAACGAAGCAGGGACTTCGTCAAACGAGTGCCGCACTGGCGCTGACCGCTGCATTGATGCCTGTCATGGTGTCCGGAAGCGCATGGGCGCAGGAATCTGAAGACACGGAGTCGGGCTCCGGCGTGTTCATCCTACCCCATCATGGCGACATCAACCCCTTCCTCCATGGGGATATCGACCCGTTCCACGGCGACATCGATCCGTTCCATGGGGACATCAATCCCTTCCACGGTGACATCAACCCCTTCTACGGCGATATCAGCCCGTTCTGGGGCGACATCTCGCCCTTCTGGGGCGACATCAATCCCTTCCACGGAGATATCAGCCCCTTCCATGGCGACATCTCGCCCTTCTGGGGGGATATCGAGGCCTTCCACGGTGATATCGAAGCCTTCCATGGCGACATCAATCCCTTCTGGGGTGATATCGGCCCCTTCTGGGGAGATATCGGTCCTTTCTGGGGCGATATCAGTGCCTTCTGGGGCGATATCGACGCGTTCAGCGGGGAGACGGAGGGCGATTATCAAAGCCTGGCCGACCAGCTGGATGACATGTTCCGCCGCGCCGAGAGCGTGTTCGGTGCCGCTATTGAAACCCGCACCGGGTCGAGCTTTCAGGACGCCTTCCTGGCGGACCTGCTGGCGAAATACGGATTTGATCCGGCCGATCCGCGCAGCCTTGAAGGCCTGGACGCTGAACAGCGCGCGCGCTTCTTCCTGGATTTCTATGACGGGCTGATGAGCTATTCCGGTGTCGACCAGATCGACCACTGGATGCCCGCGATCAATTGGAGCCCGGCCCTGTCCCAGTCCGTGGGCAGCGGCGACGGCGCCATTGTCGGCCTGCTCGACTTCTCCTTCGACGCCTCGGAACTGCTGCGTGTGCGCACCCAGAGCGGTGAGCGCGGCTGGCTGGACTTCAACCATGGCGCCGCCGTGGCGAGCCTGATCGCCGCGCCGATGGACGGCGAAGGCGTGATGGGCCTGGCCCCGGACAGCACGCTGATCACCTACAACCCGTTCGACGAGACCCGGACCACGAACTGGACCGATGTCCGCGAGGGCGTGATCTCGCTGATCCACCAGAATGCCGAAATCATCAACATGTCGCTGGGCGTTCCGGGCTGGACCTTCCATCAGGATTGGGCCGAGGTCTTCTCCGACCGTCGCGTCCGCTGGGAAGGCATGGACACCCTGTTCGTCGTTGCCGCCGGCAATGACGGCGTCAGCCAGACCACCGACATCAACTGGTCGGGCGTCGGACGTGTTTCGAACCTCCTGATCGTCGGCTCGGTCGATCCGACCGGAGAGATTTCGCGCTTCTCCAATACGCCGGGCTCGGCCTGCCTAACCGTCTGGGGCTATTGCTGGCGCGGTCATCGCCTGCGGGACCGGTTCCTGGTCGCTCCGGGCGAGCTGATCCTGGCATCCGACGGCGAAGGCGGTGTGACCCGCGTCACCGGAACCTCCTTTGCCGCCCCGCTGGTGGCCGGCACGGCCGCCCTGGTCCAGGGGCGCTGGGAATGGCTGGGGCCGCATCATGTGGCCGATGTCATCCTGCAATCCGCTACCGATCTGGGCGAACCCGGCGTGGACGACGTCTATGGCTGGGGTCTGCTGAATGTCGAGGGGGCGCTGAGCCCGCTCGACGAGAGCAATCTCTACATCATCGATTCCCGGGGCCGGCCGCGCCAACTGGCCCGTCTCGGCATCGATCCGGGCCGGCTGCGCGTGCACACGCAGGATGATGCGACCATCACCCTGTTCGAGCCGATCGGCTGGACCTATCGCGATTTCGAGATCTCCTACTCCGAACTGATGGCCAGCTCCGAGCTGAGTGATCGGCAGAAGGCGGCGATCACCGAAGTCTACCTGGCCGAACGCGCCCGCAATGGCGAGTCTGCCGGCTTCTCCGACACCTATGAGACCGGACGCCTGGTCGACCGGTCCGGCAGCTACACCGTGACGGCCTTCGCGGCCTCCGCCGACCCGTATCAGCGCCTGTCCAACCGGGACCTGCCCTTCCAGGCCGGCCTGGAGATTGCCGACACCACGTCGGGCCGCAGCTTGCGTCTGGGCATGGGTGAAGGCGCCCTGGCCCTGAACCGCCAATCCGGTTTCCAGCTGTTCTCGGACCACCGTCCGGAAACGGGCGGCGTTAATCCGGTCCTCGGCTTTGCTTCTGGCGGCGCCTACATGTTGTCGAGCTGGCACGTCGCGCCGGATACGCAGATGACCGTGGGCCTCAGCACCACCGATGAAGCGCATGACTTCGTGAACCCGTTCACCGGCGAGGAACAGGCCGTGTCCGGTGGTCTGCCGGCCTATCAGGCCGCTGCCATGGTCGCGGACCTCCGCCACGCGGTGAGCGACTCACTGTCGCTGAACGTCACCTATACGCATCTGGAAGAAAGCACCGGCCTGCTCGGTGCCCAGGGGCCCGACGCCATCGGCTTTGAAGGTGGCGCCCGCACGGACTCGATCAGCCTGGGCGCGGAAGCCGCCCTGCCGGGTGATGTGCACCTGTCCGCGTCGGCGACCCTGGCCCGCACGGCCAGCACCGCGTTCGATGACAGCGTCCTGAGCCTGAGCGAGGACGCGCTGTCGACAGCCTTCCAGATCACCGCCCTGCACCAGGGCCTGTTCACCGAGGGAGACGCGGTCCGCCTGTCCCTGGTCCAGCCCCTGCACCTGGAAGACGGCACGTTGACCTTCGCCGCCGGCGAAATCAGCGACCGCAGTACCGGTACGATCGAAACGAGGGTCAATGACTGGGCCCTGGGTGGCGAGCGCGCGATCTACACCGAACTGCTCTATGCCCTGCCGGTCTTCGGCGACCGGGCCGACCTGTCCGTCTTCGGGCGCGCCAATCTCAATGGCGACACCCTGTCCGGCACGGACACGGCCCTGGCCAGCGGATTGCGGTTCGACCTGCGCTTCTAATCATCTTCATCCGAAGAGCGAGCGCCGTCCTGCCCCTCGGGGCGGGGCGGTTTCTCGTATCCGGCCCAGGACGCCAAGACCCTAATGAAACCTTGCTGAAACAGGGGGGATTTCGCCGGTTTATTGGGCTGACTTTAACGAAATTCCACTAGGGTCGACCCTGTTTGATCAATCTGTGGGTTTCAGTGTGTTCTGGCGTGTCCTCCTTTCCGGCGTAAGCCTGTTTGTGGCTTCCTTGGCCCTGCCTGCGGCGGGCAACGCCCAAGCGCCGTCTGAAGCGTCTTTCACGGAACCCGTCACCTATTCCGAACTTGTGGAAGCCTCTCGGGCCGCCATGATGCGCGCACCGCAGGACGCCCTCGACCTGGCCAATCAGGCCGGGGCCCGTGTCCGGACCGATGTCGCTGCCGGGGATCGCTCCGAAGCCAATGCCACGCTGAACTGGTTGCGGGCGGAGGCCCTGACCCGGCTCGGCCGCCCCCTGGAAGCCGAACCGGCCAGCCAGCAAGCGCTTGAGGACCTGGGCGAGAACCCCGCCCCCACGAAACTCTATGCCGACATCCTGGTCGCCATTGCCCGGGTAGAGCGGATCACCGGCCGCTATGGCCTGGCGCTGGAACACTTCCAGGCCGCCTATTCGGTCTACCGGGAAATCGATGCCCCGCGCAGCGAAGCCATCGTCCTGCTGTCGATCGCCTCGATCTATCGCGACGCGCACCAGTATGACCGGGCCGTGGACTATTTCCTCGACGCCTCGGAGCGCTATGACGGCGACCCGAACCTGGAGCTCGCGGCCCACAACAATCTGGGCAATGCCTATCGCGAAATGGCGGACTATCCGGCGGCCCTGAACCACTTCACCCGGGCACGCGATATCGCGGTCTCGCTGGAAAGCTCCATCCTGGAAGCCCGCATCCTGTCCAACCTGGCAGCCCTCCATGTCGATATGGGCGACTATGCCGCGGCCGACGAAGCGCTGGACATTTCCTTCAGCCAGATCGACCCGGACGGCACCGAATGGGCCCGTTTCCTGTGGGGTGTCCGGGCCCAGGCCGCATTCGGACGCGGTGAAACCGACACCGCCCTGGACGCCATCGCCCGGACCTTTGACGGGATGGGCCTGGACGAGACCACCCAATCCTTCCGCGAATTCCACGAAGCGGCGGCCAGCATCTATGAAGCGGCCGGCCAGTCCGAGCGCGCCCTGCCGCACCTGCGCGCCTTCAAGCGCCTGGATGACGAGGCGCGCGAAGTCGCGGCCTCGGCCAACAACGCCTTGCTGGGTGCCCAGTTCGATTTCGCCGAGCAGGAATTGCAGATCGAGCAATTGCGGACCGAAAGCCTGGAACAGGAACTGGTGCTGGCCGATACGCGGGCCCGGCAACAATTCTACATCGTGGTCGGCCTGCTGGGTCTGGCGGCCATCTGTCTGGTATCCGGCGCCCTCTACTACCGCATCCTGCGGCAGCGCAATGCCGTCCTGCGCGATGCCCTCTACCGGGACATGGAGACCGGACTTCCGACGCGTTTTGCCGCCGAAGCCCGCGTCGAGAGCATGGACATGACCGGTCTGGATCCGGTCGTCATGGCGATGGGCATCGACCGCTATCAGCATCTGGAAGGCGTGCTCGGCTTCGACCGCATGGCCGAACTGACCCGGGTCGTCGCCGACCGTCTGCACGGGGACGAGGATGTGGACATGGTCGTGGTCCTGTCCCGCGGCGCGCTGGGACTGGTCCTGACCCGACCGGCGACGCGGACCCTGTCCGAGACCGCCCAGGAATTGCAGTCCCTTCTGGCCGAACCGGTGGAAGTCGACGGCGTCACCCTGGACGTGGCGGTCACGCTCGGCGTGGCGAGCGATGAAAGCCGTAATGCCTGCACACGCGAAGCCCTGCTGGCCGTGGAACAGGCGCGCGAGGCACACCTGTCCTTCTGCGAGTTCGACGCGGGCAAGCAGCGTGACCAGAGCGACAATCTCACCCTGATGAGCCGCATGATGGCCGCCATCACGAGTGGACACATGCAGATGCATTATCAGCCCAAGCTGCATCTGAAGTCCGGCGAGTTCCGGGGCGCCGAAGCCCTGGTCCGCTGGAATGATCCGGAGCGCGGTTTCATTCCGCCGGACGCCTTCATCGGCCTGGCCGAGGAAACCGGACGGATCCGCGAGTTTACCGAATGGTCGCTGGACCGGGTGGTCACGGACCAGAAGAGCCTGATGGCCCGTGGCCAGGACGTCCAGATCTCGATCAATATCTCCGGCGCCCTGATTTCCGATCCCGACTTTGCCCGCATCGCCCTTGACCGGGTGGCGGCGGCGCGCGGCCGGATCGCGTTCGAGATCACAGAGACGGCGGCGATGGGCAATCCGGAACGCGCCCTGCAGACGCTGCGTCTGTGGCGCGATGCCGGGATCAAACTGTCGATCGATGATTACGGCACCGGCCTGTCATCCCTGGCCTATCTGCGCTCACTGCCGGCCGAGGAACTCAAGCTGGACCGGGCCTTTGTCAGCCAGATTGCCACCTCGCAGCGCGACCGCATGCTGGTGAAGTCCACCACGGATCTGGCCCACGCGCTGGGCCTGGAAATGACGGCAGAGGGTGTCGAGGACGAAGCCGGCCTCGCCTTCCTGAAAATGCTGGGCTGCGACTGGGCGCAGGGCTATCTGATGTCCCGGGCCCTGCCGCTGGATGCGCTGCGCCATTTCCTGAAAACCCATGCGGACGGCTGGGTTGTGAATACGGGCGATGTCCAGGCCGGCCGGATGAACTCGGTGATTTGATCCGCCTGAAGCGACGCCCCTAGTCGCGTCCCCAGAAATGCCACCAGGCCGGCTCGGTTTCCGGGCTCAGCCCCAGCCAGTCGCGCACCTGACGCTCGGCCGGTTCCAGCATTTCCCAGGCCGGAAGCCAGCCCTCGATCATCTCATCCGCTCTCGGCGACACGACCGATGCGATGAAGGCCAGACCGATCACGGTGATCAGGATCGTCAGAAGCGGCTTGAAGATATCCGACAGGAATTTGAACATGGCTGGCTCCCCCTAGCCCGGACAACCTAGCACACCCCCGCCGGGCAGCCAGCGGGAAACCGGCCTTGCCGGTTTTCGCGCATAAGCCATGCCGAACACGCCGCCTCCCTGCATGAAACCTCCGGGCCAACTCATGAAAACCCTCACAAAGGGGCAGGCAATGCAGGCCCGACAGCGCTAGTGTGGGCCCTATCATTCATCCGCCGGGACACGCCATGACCTCTGCCTTCCTGACCCGCTCCACCCGCCTCCTCGCACTCGCGGCCCTGGCCGGACTGACCGGCCTGCCGGCCGCTGCGGCCCTGGACCCGGACGTGCTGAACACGCACACGCAGCATGAAGGCGTGTTCGGCGGCGAAACCGTCTCCTATCAGGCTCTTGTGGAACGGACGGAATTGCCGGCCAGCGAACTGGCACCGGCCGTGGACATGATCAGCTTTGCCTATCTGCGCGACGACGCCCTGGAGGCGGACAACCGGCCGGTCATCTTCCTGTTCAATGGCGGACCGGGGGCCGCCTCGGCCTGGCTGCATATGGGCGCCATGGGGCCGGTGCGGATCAATGCGCCGCTCGACCCGGCCACGCCGGTTCCGGACGGGCAGGCGCCCGTCGCCAATCTCCACGCCCTGATCGATGTGGCCGACCTGGTCTTCCTGGATCCGCCGGAAACCGGCTTCAGCCGGGTTGCCGGCGATGCCGAACCGGGCGGGCTCTATTCGGTCAATGGGGATGCCGATGTCTTTGCCCGTTTCATCGAGACCTGGCTGGCCGACCATGACCGTACGGAGGCGCCGGTCTTCCTGCTGGGCGAGAGTTACGGGACGATGCGGGCCGCGGCGGTCGCCGGCCTGATGGCCGAGCGCGATCCGCTGGATGGCGTGATCCTGATGGGCCAGGCCATCAACATGATCGAGACCTCGCAGCGGCGCGGCAATATGCTGTCCTATGCCACCAATCTGTCTGCGCTGGCGGCCATTGCCGCCTATCATGGGCGCGTCGACACGCACGGCCAGTCCATTCCCGATTTCATCGACACGGTCCAGGGCTGGGCCATGGGCGAATATCTGACCGCCCTGCTGCGCCGGAACCGGCTGAGCGCGGCGGAGCGCCAGGCCATCGCCGATCAGCTGGCGGCCTATACCGGCCTGTCCGCCGAGACCTATCTGGCCAATGGGCTGATCTTCCCGAAAATGCGCTTCCTCGGCGCGCTGCTGGCGGATGAGGGTCGAAATCTGGCGATGTATGATGCCCGCTACACGGCGCCGGTCCCGGAGGACGGCGGTTATGTCGACCCCTATGGCGAAGTGTCCGCCCTGGTGCCCGCGGCCCTGTCGGCCCATTTCAGCGACACGCTCGGCCTGGACCTGCCCTTCGACACCTATGTCCGGCTCGACCGGAATGCCTCCGCGAACTGGGACTGGAACCCGACCGGCGGCATGGGCGGTCCGTTCGACGACTTCTATTATTCCGGCATGCTGGAAGCCGCTTTCGAGGCCAATCCGGAATTCCGCCTGATGATCGGGACGGGCCGCTATGACCTGACCACCACGATCGGTCCGGCGCGCTATCTGGCCGACCAGATCCAGGCGGGCGGCGGCCATGTGGAGACCCATGAGTATGAAGGCGGCCATATGTCCTACACCAATCCGGAGGCCCTGGAGGCCTTCGCCGGCGATCTGCGGGCCTTCATCGATGCAGCGGACTGAAATCGGTTCAGTTCGCGCATTGATTATCCATCGACAAGCTGTGATCCTGCCCTTCTGATGCACTCAGACGCGGGACCCGTAAATCCAATGCGTCACCTGTCGGCTTGAAGGTAAGACAATGCAACAACCCCTTGATGCGATCGATGTCCGCATTCTGGAGCATTTGCAGAAGGACTGCTCCATCTCCACGGCCGAGCTGGCGGAGAAGGTGGGCCTGTCGCAATCCCCCTGCTGGCGGCGCATCCAGCGACTGCGCGAGGAAGGCTATATCCGCGCCCAGGTCGCCCTGCTCGATGCGGAAAAACTGGGCGTGAAGCTGCACGTCTTCGCGCAGCTGAAAATCTCCTATCTGGACGATAGCGACCGGCAGAAATTCATGCGCGCCGTACTGGCGATCCCGGAAGTGGTGGAGTGCTATTCCATCCTTGGCGAACGCGATGCCCTGATCAAGGTCGTGGCGCCGGATATCAAATGGTATCAGGAGTTCATCTTCGACACGATCCTCAAGCTTCCCGGCGTCGAGGATGTCAGTTCCATCGTGGCCCTGTCGCAGATGAAGAACACGACCGCCCTGCCGGTGAAGATGCAATACACCTGAGCCCGCCCGGCATGCCGCATAATTTCCCCCGGCAGCCCTGTTCCGGCACATAGGTTTTGCGGGAAGCGGGCCGGGCCAGCCGTTTAAGGCATCACTCTGCGGCCCCGCTTGCCTAAGCTGCAGCCCTGTTATCCTGCGAGCCTAATTGCGGAGCCCGTCATGCGTTTTGCCCCCCTCTCCCTCACCCGCGCTGTCACGGCGCTGAGTCTGTGCCTCGGACTGGGCACCGCGGCGCTGGCCCAGACCGTCGATGAATACGTCGTCATCCAGGCCGGTGAGGAAGTCGGTTCGCTGACCGCCACCATCGATGGTCCGCATGTCAGCCTGGAATACGGTGTCCGGTCGAACGGACGCGGCGCACGCAACACGCAGGAGATCGAGCTCAATGAAGACGGTATCCCGGTCTCCTGGCATGTGACGGGGAATTCCCTGTTCGGCGATCCGGTCGAAGAGCGCATGACCCAGTCGGAGGGTGTTCTGACCTGGGAAAGCCAGTCGGAAAACGGCTCGATCGCGGTCGAGGAGCCGCAGCTCTATATCGTCAATGATGGCAGTCCGTGGAGTGACGGCCTCTATGTCCGCGCCGTGCTCGCCTCGGGCGGGACCAGTCTGCCGGTCGCACCCGCCGGAACGCTGACCGTCGAGGAAATCGACACCGATCTCACCTTTGAAGGCATTGACGGTGCCCGCATTTTCCGGCTGACCGGTCTGGGCCTGGGCTCGGGCTATGTCCTGCTGGACGGGGAGGATCGCCTGATCGCGAACTTCTCTGGCGGCATGACCATTCTGGACGGCCATCACGAGATTGCCGGCTCGCTCTCCGCCCTGCGCACCGAGATGGAGAATGCCCATCTGGAGGCCTTGCAGGATCAGCTGGCCCACACATTCGACCGACCGGTCGTGATCCGCAATGTGCGCATTTTCCAGCCCGATGAGCGCGTGCTGTCCGAACCCTCCGCCGTCACCGTCTTCGGCAATTCCATCACCGCCATCCAGCCGGACGAGACGGCCTGGATCGGCGAGGACCATCTGGTCATCGACGGTGAAGGCGGCACGCTGGTGCCCGGCCTGCACGACATGCACGCCCATCTCGGGGCCAGCAATGCCATCCGCTACATCTCTGCCGGCGTGACCAGTGTCCGCGACATGGGGAACAGCCCGGAGGGCGTGCTGCGCCTGACGGACCGGATCGAGAACGGTGAGATCGCCGGGCCGCGCGCCATGCTGTCCGGCATGATCGAGGGCCGCAGTGACTATTCCGTCCACACCGGGTGGATCGCCGCCTCGCTGGACGAGGCCCTGGAAGCGGTCCGCTGGTATGCCGCCCATGGCTATTGGCAGATCAAGATCTACAATTCCGTGCCGGGCGAGTGGATCGCCCCCATGGTCGAGGAGGCCCACAGCCGGGGCCTGTCGGTGACCGGCCACGTCCCGGCTTTCGTCTCGCCGGACTATGCCATCGAGACCGGCTATGCCGACATCGCCCATATCAACCAGCTCATGCTGGGCTGGATGCTGGAAGAGGGTGAGGACACCCGCACCCCGATCCGCCTGACCGGCATGCGCCGCGGCGGTGATCTGGATCTCAACTCCGAGCCGGTCCGGAACACGATCCGCCTGATGCAGGAGCATGGCACGGCCCTGGACACGACGGCGGTGACGCTGGAACTCCTGATGATGTCGCGTTCCGGCGAGTTCTCCTCTTCCTCGCGCGGCCATGTCGAACACATGCCGGTCGGTGTGCAGCGCAGCCGCCGCCGCGCCTTCGTGACGATCAATGACGAGCAGGACGACCGCGAATACACGGAAGGCTTCCAGGCCCTGCTGGACACGCTGGCCCTGCTGGACCAGTCCGGCATCCGCCTTCTGCCCGGCACGGATAATGGCTATGGCTTCACCGTTCACCGCGAGCTGGAACTCTATGTCCAGGCCGGCATTTCCCCGGCCCGCACCCTGGCCTATGCGACCCTGGAAGCAGAGCGCCATATGGGCCGCGATGCCTGGCTGGGCTCGATCGAGCTGGGCAAGCGCGCCGACTTCATCCTGGTGCCGGGCAATCCGCTGGAGGACATCTCCGAGATCCGCCGCATTCGCCTGGTGATGAAGGATGGCGTGGCCTATCTGCCCGCCGACATGCACCGCGCCATGGGGATCGAACCCTTTGTGGATCCGGTGGTCCTGCCGAGCCCGGAAAGCGAAGACTGATGCGCGTCATCGGCCGGGATTTCGTTCGCGAACACCTCACCTATCCGGACGCGATCCGCCTGGTACGGGCGGGCATGATGGCCCTGTCGAACGGACAGAGCATCCAGCCCCTTCGCTCCATCCTGCGCATGGCAGAGGGCCGCATGTTCGGCCTGATGCCGGGCGCGCTGGGCGAATGGCAGGAATTCGGCGCCAAACTGGTGAGCGTGTTTCCGAACAACAGCGCTGCCGGCCTGCAATCCCACCAGGGCGGCATCCTCATGTTCGAGCCGGAGACCGGAAAGCCGGTCGCCCTCGTCCATGCCGGCGAGGTCACCGGGATCCGCACGGGCGCGGCCAGCGCCGCCGCCACGGACGCCATGGCCCGGGCCGATGCCGAAGTCCTGACGCTCGTGGGCTATGGCGAACAGGCCGTGTCACACCTTCACGCCCTGGCCGAGGTCCGCCCGTTCCGGACGGTCTGGGTGACCGGGCGCTCACCGGAGAAAGCCGAAGCCTTTGCCGCGACCCAATCGCGGCTGACAGGGCTGGATGTCCGCGCCGAGCCGGACATCGACCGGGCCGTGGCGCAGGCCGACATCCTGTGCACGGTGACCGCCTCATCCGAACCCGTCGTCAAAAGCGAACACGTCAAACCGGGCACGCATGTCAATGTGGTCGGGTCCAGCTATGCCGGACCGGT
The DNA here is from genome assembly GCF_005871165.1 of Maricaulis alexandrii. Lineage (GTDB taxonomy): Bacteria > Pseudomonadota > Alphaproteobacteria > Caulobacterales > Maricaulaceae > Maricaulis > Maricaulis alexandrii. The sequence continues at coordinate 85,754 of NZ_SWKP01000008.1, forward strand.
CGAGATCGACAATGCGCTGGTGGCCCGGTCCCGTTTCATCGCCGACCATCGTGCCGGTGTCCTCGAACAGGGCGCAGAATTCCTGTCGGCCAAGGCGGGCGGCCTGGTCGATGACGACCATGTCGTCGGCGAGATCGGTCAGGTCTATATGGGCCAGCTGGCCGGCCGGATATCGGCTGACGAGATCACGGTCTACAAATCCCTCGGACATATCGTGCAGGATCTGGTCTGTGGCCAATTCCTGCACGACAAGGCGGAAGAGCTCGGCCTGCCCGAGCTGGATTTCTGATCAGTCTGCGTCCGGCAGGAGGAAGTCCCGCACAGCCGTGCCCAGCAGGGCCCGATTGGCTTCCCCGACAAAGACGGAATGCCCCGCCGGGAAATAGGCTGCGGTCAGGCGGTCCGCCGGAACCCCGGCCTGCTCCAGCCCGTAGCGCCCCGCATAGGCCGGCGTGGACAGGTCGTAATAACCGGCCGCCCAGAACAGGCGCAGATCCGGATCAGCCGCCATGGCTTCGGCATAATAGCTATTGGTACCGCCGAAACCGGTGAAGCCGTCCGGCCCCCAATCCCAGGCCCGGTTCACATCCAGATTGAGCGCGCGATAGGGCGTCTCCGGCTCGAAACCGAGCCAGTCCTGGAAATAGGCCTCCACAATGGAAGCGTGCTCGGCCGGATCAAAGCCCTGCGACGTTTCCAGCCCCGCCGTGTCGACACTGTCGGGATGATAGGACAGGCCCGGATCATCATAGGGCGGACGCTGGGCCGGCGCGTCGAGCGAGCGCGTGGCCCGCGTGTCCAGCTGACCGGTGCGCACGCCTTCATCTTCCAGCAAGTGGAGCATGAAGTCCCGATTGCTCAGGCGCAGGTCGAGCTCGGCGATATAGTCGGCGGGCAGCCCGATCCAGGCAGACATTTCTTCCGCCAGGGCCTGTTTGTCGGCCTCGGCAAGGGCCTCGCCTTCTTCCAGGGCCGGCCAGTAGCGCGTTTCCACGAATTCGACCGCCTGCTCGAACACGTCTTCGGCTGTCCGGCCTTCCTGCGGGATACGGCCATGATACCAGGCCGTCGCCGCCATGGTCGGGAAGCGCACGGCGTAAGAGACATCGCCCCCGCGCATGTCGGAGACCAGGGCGAAAAGGAGAATGCCGTCCAGGTCGAGATCCGGTGCAGCGCGGGTGATCGCACCCGCCCGGACCGTGCCATAGGACTGGCCGAGCACATAGCGCGGCGAAGCCTCGCGATCATGCCGTTTGAGCCAGGACTCGATCACACGCGCGACCGATGCCGCATCCCCGTCCGGGCTCCAGAATTGCGCGCCCTCCTCTTCCGTCACCGGCGTGGAGTAGCCGGTGCCGACCGGGTCGATGAAAACCAGGTCCGCGACATCCAGCAGGCTGTCCGGATTGGGGGCGAGCACGGCGGTTTCGCCCTCACCGAAGCGGCGTTGCGGACCGAAGGCCCCGAAGTGCAGCGGCGTCGTCGAGGCGCCGGGTCCGCCATTGAAGAGGAAGAGCACGGGCCGGTGTGCGGGATGCGCGCTCTCGGCCAGATAGGTCGTCGTCACCATGCGGCCGGCCGTTTCGCCATCTTCACCCGGCAGGAGGGTGGTTTCCACCAGCGCGGTGTAGGTCACGGGCACACCATTGAAGACACCGGCATGCTCGCTGACCGCGCTGGCCCCGGTCGGCAGACCGGTATCGCGCGGTTCGGCGGGCTGGGCACAAGCGGCCAGGGCGAGGCAGGCCGTCGCGGCGAGAAGACGGGTCGGGTTCGGTATCATGATGCGGGCTCCTGTCCGGCCGCCGGCTTGTTGCGGTGGCGGATGATGTAGACGATCGCGCCGACCAGGCCCCAGCCGGCGAGAATGAGGTAGGGCCGCCAATCCGTGGAGATGCCCAGCAGGGTCACGGTGATGGCCATGATGATGCCGAGCACGGCCCAGACCTGGACCGCTTTCGACGACAGCTTGAACCCGGCCTGTTCGTGCAGGTCCGGGCGCGTCCGCACGATGCGGATGGCGGACAGGCAGGTGGTGCAGAATTTCAGCAGGACCGGAATGTTCACCGCCAGGAAGAGCGCGGCCAGATTCACCGGGAAGAGCAGGCCGACCATGCAGGCCGTGAAGGCCGCGGCGAGTGCATAGTGCGGCGTGCCGAATTTGGAATGCACCCGACCGAAGACTTCCGGCAGGGCCCCGGCCCGGCCCATCGCGTAGAAAGAACGGCTGAAGGTCATGCACAGGGCGTTGAGCGAGGTTCCGATGGCGGCAATGGCGGCCAGGGCCACGACGGGGCGGGCACGCTCTTCGCCGATCAGCACGGCCACGGCATCGAGAACCGGCGTCTCGCTCGCCCCCAGGCCTTGCGGACCCAGCAGTCCCAGACAGACCCCGGCGACGAGCAGGTAGACCACCACGGAGGTCGTGATGGCGACCGCGATCCCCAGCGGGATATTGCGCCGGCTGTTCCGCACCTCGCCGCCCACTTCCGTCGCCGCCTCGATGCCGAAGAACAGCCCGACCAGAAGCGGAATGGTGGCCAGCACACCGCCCCAGCCCTGCGACAGGAAGGGGGTGAAAGCAGCCGGGTCGACCGCGGGCACGCCGGCAAAGGAAAAGATGCCGAAGAAGATCAGCAGGGCCACCATCAGCACGGTCTGGATGGAGGCCGCCAGCGCCACGCCGAAAAAGTTCAGACCGAAGACGATGACGAAGAGCCCCGCCATCGCCGCCTTGGTCGGCAGGGGTATGAGAAAGGAGAGATAGCGCACCAGCACCAGGGAGAGGATGAACATCGCGCCGACATTGCCGGCAATGCGCAGCCAGACGATCGCGAAAGCCAGTTTCTCCGACACGAAACGGCGCGGCCATTCATAGGAGGCCCCGGAGGTGGGCAGGGTGGAGCCCATGAAGGCATAGGTCACCGCGATCACGAACATCGGGATGGCCGCGAGCGGCACGGCGAGCAGCATGGCCGGGCCGGCCAGTTCGGTGGCCGGCGCGATCACGGAAAAGATCGACACGCCAATGGCCGTCCCCAGCCCCAGGGCCACGACCGGCAACAGGCCGACGCCCTGTTTCAACTCACGCAACTCACTCATTTCGGACTCCGGAGGGTCTGATGGAGCCAGGCCGCAGCAGCCAGATCCTGCACGGCGTGACCCAGGGATTTGTACACGGTGATCGCCGCCACGGAGGGTCGGCCCGGCGCGCGTCCGGCCATGACATCGCCGATTTCGGCTTCCAGGCGGGCGGGCAGGAAACGGCCGCTGTCGATGGCCTGGCGGACTTCGCCGCCATGGGCCAGCACATGCGGGCGGTGATCGGGGAAGACATGCGCCTTCAGCAAAAGCTCGGTATCGGTCTCCGCGGCCATCGGGCCGGAGGAGCCGACCAGATTGACATGCGTGCCGGGCCGGACGCACTTGCCCGGCAGAACCGGATCGCGCGACGCGGTCACCGTACAGATCATGTCCGCCTCGGCAGTCGCGGCTTCCACTCCGGAACAGGCCCGCGCGGCATAGCCGGCCTCGCGCAGCTCTTTGGCCAGGCCTTCGGCCTTGTCCGGATGGCGGCCCCAGACGGTGATATCCTCAAGCGTGCGGACCCGGGCCAGTGCGTCGACATGGGCGCGGGCCTGCTGGCCGGTCCCGATCATGGCCAGACGTTTGGCATCCGGGCGGGCCAGTACATCGGTCGCGGCCGCGCTCATGGCAGCGGTCCGGATGCGCGTGATTTCGGCCGCGTCGGCGACACAGACCGGCTTGCCGCTGACCCGGTCGAACAGGATGACCAGTCCCTCATGCGCCTTGTGATCGGCATGGGCATAGACACTGACCAGCTTGGCCCCGAACCCCTGGTCGCCGGTCAGGGCGCCGGGCATCAGGGCAAAGGTCTGCCCTTCGCCCAGTGCGATGAAGGAGCGCAGCAATTCCCCCTCCTCGCCGGATGAGAGGGCCGGCATGACCTCCCGCATCAGGCGGATACAGGTCTCCATGTCCAGCGTGCGCCGGACGGTGCCTGCATCGAGAAAGAGGGGGCTGTCCGTCAAGACAGCGCCTCGAGGACGCGATCGATATCCGCTTCGCTGTTGAAGACGGACGGGGAAATGCGCAGCCGGTGCCGGGACAGGGAGACCTGCACACCAGCGGCCTGCATCCGCTCATGGAGATCGGCGCGGGCATTCTCGCGCGCCCAGGCGATCAGCGGACCGGTACTGTCTTCCGGCGTCAGCGGTTCAAAGCCCAGGCGCGGCATTTCGCGGCGGGCTTTCTCGATCAGGGGCTGGCGCCAGGCCTGGATGTTCGCGACACCGCGCCGCGTCAGATAGTCCAGCGACCAGTCCAGATGGGCGACACCCGTATTGGAGTAGGTCCCCATGGCGAACAGGCCGGTGGCATCGTCACGGGCGCCGGTCTCGAAGAACGCGTCGCCCGGCGGATCATAGGGATAGGCATGGCTGGAGAAGCGCGCCAGCTGCTGATAGCCGGCCTGCGGACGCTCCAGCTGCGGGATGAGATCACCGCGGACATACATGAAGCCCAGCCCCATATCGCCCATCATCCATTTGAAGCTGGAATTGGCCATGAAATCGATGCCCGACGCCTTCACATCCACCGGCACGGACCCGACCGCGTGGACCGCATCGACATAGACATGGGCACCATGGGCATGCGCCATTTCCGTGACGGCAGCGAGATCATGCTGGAACCCGTTGATGGTGGAAATGGCGGAGACGGAGACCAGGCGCGTGTCCGGCGTCATCGCGGCAGCCATGTCCTCCAGATGGATCCGGTTGTCGCGCATCGGGATGATGACGACCTCCATGCCGGCGGCTTCCAGCTCGTTATAGAGGTGGAAGGAGCCGAAGAAGTGCAGCACATCGGTGACGATCCGGCCGCCACGGCGCGGCAGGCCCAGACAGCGCACGGCCATCTGCTCCCCGGCCGAGGTGGAGGTGATGTAGGCGACCTCGGAGACATCGGCATTCACGAAGGCGGCATAGCGTTCCAGCACGGAGCGGCGCAGACGGCCGACCGAATAATCACCGCCCTCCCCGTTCATGCTGCGCGAGGCGAGATAGGTCTCCACGGAGCGGCGCGCACCCTGGCTGACCGGGTGGACCGAGCCGGAATTGAGATAGGTGCCCTCAATGCCGGGAAATTCCGTGACATCCGGCAGGGCGGACAGGCCGGGCTCCGGCGCCGCCCCGGACTGGCCGGCCGCCTGCGCCGCGCCGCTGGCGAGCGGCAGAGCCGCCGCTCCGGCCAGATAGGCCCGGCGGGTCAGTCCCTGTTTCACGGTTTCGGTCATCGCGGCCTCCTCCAAACACCTGACAGCTGGCCTTGAGAATAGAAGCCTGGCCAGCCCGGTTTCATTCCTTATCACGCTCCCAGACCGGCCCCGGCGCATTCGTTATGCGTCAAGCAGCCCCGTAAAGAACTGTCTTGCCGGGAAACGGGTGTTGCGCGACCTTACATATCGGTAATGCCCATCCGGACAGCTAAGTGATGCGAAAAAAGCGGGCCTGACGCCCGTTCGCGAATAATCTTGCCTGTCGAAACCGGTGAAATGGCAAAACCTTTCCGCCCCCGCTTCGCTATCCTCCGGACCGGGTCAAGGGAGAGTGTCCATGCCGGCGAACGCCAACAAGTCGAGACATCATCACGGGCTGCGCCTGGCCGCCCTTGTGGCCAGCCTGACGCTGGCCGCCGCCTGCACACCGGCGGAAGAGACACGCGACGCCGCCACCCCCGCGCCGGCCGCCACCTCTCCGGCCCTGCCGCAATTGCATGTCACCCTGGCCCCTGGCGGGATCCAGACCGCCAGCGATAACCAGCCCGCCTATATCGATGTGACCCTTGAAATGGCCGGCCTGCCGGTCGAGGCGAACACGCCCTTCCTGACCTCGCCCGCAATCTTCGCCGGCGTCGAGGCGGTCGCCTATGGCGAGGACGGGATTGCCGACATTTCCGTGCAGGACGATGCCGGACCCGTGCCGCTCGTCCGCGCTGATGAGGACCCCGACCCGACGAATTTCCTCTACTGGCGCCACTGGCAGGCCGAGCGCGATCTGGAAGGGGTTGTGACCGTGACCTATCGCGCCCCGATCGATCTGGTGATCCCGCAACTGGGCGCCGGCCCACCCTTCGATCTGCGCCTCAATGACGAGATCGTCTCCGGCGCGGGCAATACCTTCCTCGTCGTGCCCGCCACGCCGCGCCCCTTCATGGTCAATCTGGACTGGGATTTGTCCGCCATGCCGGAGGGTTCGATCGGCGCCTCCAGCTTTGGCGAAGGATCCGTCATGACGCCGGGACCGGCCAGCCGCCTGGTCACCGCCTATTACATGGCCGGCCCCATGGGGCATTTCCCGGATGAGGCCGGCAACCATCCCTACCGGGCCTACTGGACGGACAATCCGCCCTTCGATCCGGACACGGTCATGCCCTGGGCCGAGCTGGTCTATGAAGCCCAACTGGACTTCTTCGGCACCGAGAACCCGGAGCCCTACACCTTCTTCGCCCGCGCCAATCCCTATCCGGGCGGCGGCGGGGCCGGGCTGATCAACTCCTTCATGCTCTCCTATGCCGAGGACACGGAAGAACTGGACGGGATCAACATCACCATCATCCACGAGATGAGCCATAAATGGGTGGGCGGCGTGTCCGGTCAGCCGGGGGCGACGTCCTGGTTCTCCGAGGGCGCCAATGTCTTTTTCACGCGCCGGGTTCCGCTGGCAGCCGGCCTGATGACGCCGGAGCAGTACATCGCCGATGTGAACAAGCACGCAGTGCGCTACTATACCAATGCGATCAACGACCTGCCGAATGACCAGATCCCCGGCCTGTTCTGGTCGGACACGCGGGTCCGCTCCCTGCCCTATGATCGAGGCTCGCTCTATTTCGCCACTGTCGACGCCGAGGTCCGCGCCGCCAGCGATGGTGCACGGAGCATGAATGACCTCTTCTTCGAGCTGGATGGGATGCGCAATGCCGGCACGCCAGTGACCGCGGAAACCTGGGCCGACATTGTTGCCGCCGAACTCGGCGAACCGGCCCGCGAAGACTTCTGGGCGATGATGGACGGGGCCCTGCAAGTCCCGCCGGCCGACGCTTATGGCCCCTGTTTCGACCGGGTGGAAACCCAAAGCCGCGTGTTCGAACTGGGCTTTGACCCCGCCTCGCTCGTGGCCCGGCCGCGTCTGGTCTCCGGCCTGGTGGCCGGGTCCAATGCCGAGGCCGCCGGCTTGCGCGAGGGCGATGAAATCCTGCAATCGGTCGCCCTGGAGGGCGTCCAGTCGGATGATACCAGCACGCTATCCCTCAGCGTGCGCCGGGACGGTCGCGACTTCACGCTGGACTATCTGCCGCGCGGGGAAGCCGTGACCGTCTACACCTGGGAGCGCATTCCCGGCGTCGAGGACGCCGCCTGCCCGCTCTAGCCAGCCGGCCGGACCGGAATGCCCCCTGAAAGCCCCGGGTTCATGGCCCGGGGCTTTTCTAATTCACGATCTGGCGGTTTGGCGGGAAAAATAATGCGAGCCCTTGTTGGTATTTCACACAAGCGAGGGCATGGCCTGCCCTCAACCCGCCTAAAAACGCCTAAATTATTCGCGCCATCTGCCTAAACTCTGACAAGCGGGCGGGACAGGCATACCCGACAGAGGACAACAGCCAGCGCGCCTCATTTGCTTGGAAGGGACCAGTAGTATGAAAACCTCGAATTTTAAGCGGCTGTACACGACCACGGCGATCGCCTCCGTTGTGCTGTTTGCCGCGCCGGCCGCCATGGCCCAAACCGACGACACCAGCGCCTCGGGCGGTGACGAAGAAATCATCGTGGTGACCGGATCGCGCATCCGCCGCACCGCCTCCTCCACGTCGGCGCCGGTCGCCTATGTGGGTGAAGAGGTCATCGAAGACCGCGGCTTCACCACCGCCGCCGACATCATCAACAACACGCCGTCCATGGCACCGCAGATCAACCAGGCGGATGGCAGCGGCAATTCCTCCGGCGACGGCCAGCAATACCCGGCCCTGTTCGGCCTCGGCGCCGGCCGCACGCTGACCCTGGTCAATGGCCGCCGTTTCGTGACGACCTCGTCCGGCATGGGCGAAGCGCGCGTCGACAGCAATATCATTCCGACCGGCCTGATCGAGCGGGTCGAAATCGTGCAGGGCGGCGGTGCCTCCGTGTACGGGTCCGACGCCATTGCCGGTGTCGTGAACTACATCCTCAAGGATGATTTCGAAGGCTTCGAAGTCGACGCCCAGTACGGCAATTCCTGGGAGTATGGCGATTACGAGCAGCCCTCCCTGCGCTTCACGGGCGGCCTGAACTTCGACGAAGGCCGCGGCAATATCGCCTTCAACGCCGAGTATTCCTCCTCGCCGATGCTGAGCTTCTCGGATCGTCCGCGGTCCAACCTCTCCCGCATCACCCAGGGCAATCCGCTGGATACCGGCCCGGATGACGGCATTCCGTCCGTGGCCGAAGTCATCCCGGCGCATTTCTGGAACTTCAACACGAACGGCATCGTCTTCTCGCTGCCGGCCCCGCCGCCGAACTTCCTGGTCCAGGTCAATGGTGCCCCGGCCCAGTTCGGTGAAGACGGCTCCATCATTCCCTACGATCCGGGCAATATCCTGGGCATTCCGTTTGCCCAAGGCGGTGACGGTTTCCGCTACAGCGAGCTGGCCGGCCTGCGCACGGGCGTGGAGCGCCAGTCCTTCAATGCCATCGGGCATTACGACCTGTCGCCGACCCTGCGCCTGAACGCCGAATTCCTCTACGCCAACACGGAAGCGGAAGAACGCGCCCAGGGTCATTCCCGCACGGTGCTGAACGGTAATGGGGCCCCCTATGGCGCCATCATGTTCAACTTCACCAACCCGTTCCTGACCAGCGATGCCATCGCGGCCCTGTCCTCGGCCAATCCGGGCTTCGGCTTCGGCGCACCGATGTGGCTGTCCAAGCATTTCGACGGCCAGCTGGCCCCGACGGACACGACCACGCACACAACGGACAGCTATCGCGCCATGCTCGGCCTGGAAGGCGAGTTCGCCGCCGGTGACCGGGACTTCTACTGGACGGTGTCCGGCAGTTTTGCCCGTGTGGAAGGCGAGAGCTTCTCCTGGGGTGTACTCCTGACTGAGTTCGAGAACGCCCTGGCCGCCGTCAGCGACGGTGCCGGCGGCGCCATCTGCGCCATCAATGCGGATGCGGACACCACCAATGACGATCCGAACTGCGCCGCCCTCAACCCGTTCGGCTACGGCAATATCTCCGACGCGGCGCGAGCCTATGTGACGACGCCGAGCGGCGAGACCTATGTCAATGAACAGGTCGACTTCCTGGCCACGCTGGGCAGCACGCTGTTCGATCTGCCGGCCGGTCCGATCGACTATGTCCTGGCCTATGAGCACCGCTCTGAAGAAGCCGAGTTCAACCCGTTCGAAGCCAACCAGCTCGGCCTGGTCGGCACGGGTGCGACGACACTCGCCACGTCCGGCGACTACAACACGCACGAACTCTCCGCCGAAGTCCTCATCCCGATCGTGGGCGGTGACTTCACCCTGCCGCTCGTCCAGGAACTGGAATTCTCCGGCTCCTACCGTTTCGTCGACAATTCCATCGCCGGCGAAGAGGGCGTGTGGGGTGCCGGTCTGCGCTGGCGTGTCACGGATGACCTGATGATCCGGGCCTCCCAGAGCCGGAACTTCCGCGCTCCGACCCTGACCCAGCTGTTCGCGCCGACCAATACGGTCGTTTCGAATGCCGGTGTCGACCCGTGTGATGCCGACCGCATCAATTCGGGCCCGAACCCGGCTGTGCGTCGGGCCAATTGTGAAGCGGAATGGGCGGCCAACCCGGCCTATGGCAATCTCGCCACCTTCCAGGACCCGGCCGAGAACTTCAGCGTCACGACCGTGACCACGGGCGGCAATGCGAATCTGGAGAACGAGATCTCGGACACGACGACCTTCGGTTTCGTCTACGAGCCGGGCTTCCTTCCGGGCCTGACACTCTCGGTCGACCGTCTGGAAATTGACCTGACCGATGGCCTGGTCGCCTTCACGACCGAAGACTTCATGGCCGCCTGCTATGACAATGTCGACCAGCCGGTCGAGATGTGTTCCGCCTTCACCCGCCTGGCCGCGCCGGATGGCACGAACCCGGCCGGGACGGTGGTCGAAGGCCGCACCACGACGGTCAATGCCGGTCGCATCACCTTTGAAGGTGAAGTGATCTCGGCCCAGTACCTGGTACCGCTGGAAGACGTGTTCACCAGCTTCGACCCGGGTCAGCTGACCCTCGGCCTCGAGGCCACCCATACCTCGTCGCTGACGACGTCAGTGGTGGGTGCCACGGAGGAGCGGACGGACAATACGGCTGACACGCCGGACTGGAGCGGCCGGTTCGACGCGATCTGGACCCGGGGTCCGGTTCGCCTGACCTACCAGCTGTCCTATCTGGATGATGTTGTCGCCGAGGCCAATGCCACGATCGAGAGCACGCCGAACCCGTATCTCGAAAGGAACATCACCCACTCGATCTCCGGCGCCTACGAGATCAATGCCGATCTCACCCTGCGTGCCGGTATCACCAATCTGACCGATGAAGAGCCGTCCTACCCGTCGCTGAGCTATGGCGACATCCTGGGCCGCCGCTACTTCGTTGGGGCCAACTTCAGGTTCTAGGGGACCTGTGCAGGGGTGGGCCGGTGACAGGCCCGATCCGGTCCACCCCTGTTTTTTCATGGCGCGCAGAAGCGCCTGCCGCCGGACGACCCAAACGCTTCCCGTCCTGACCGATCCTCCCCCGGAAAGATTGCCCGCCTCATGAGCTATGCGCACTGGATCCGCCAAATCATCGGCCGTCTTCGCAATGAACCCCGCGAAGCCTGGTCGCTGTTCGACAGCTCGGTTCCCGAACCGGAAACCCTGCTGCGCGAACTGATTGCCGATGCTTTCGCCGAACCCGTGACAAGCCGCTACACCAGCGCCTTCGTGAGCGGAAATCCCTATACGGTTGCCGCGCTGTCGCGCCGCTATGACATGCCGCGCGACGCCTTCATCTGCACCACAGGGGCCACGGAAGGCCTGCACACCATCTACCGCGCCCTGCTGCAGCCCGGCGATCACATCCTGATCGAGACGCCGAATTTCGAACTGTTCGACAGCCTGGCCCGCTCGCACCGTTGCGAGATCGGTCATGTCCCCCGGCCCGCCCCGGGTTTCGGGATCGACATGGACGCATTGCAGGCTGCGCTGCGCCCGACAACGCGCATGGTCGTGGTGTCCAATCTGCACAATCCGTCCAGCGCCCCCCTGCCGCGCGCCCAGCTGGACGCCTTGGTCGCCCTCGCGGAGGCCCATGATTTCTGGCTGGTCGTGGACGAGGTCTACAGCGACTACGTTCCCGAAGCGCAGCGCGCTCCGGTCGCGGCCAGCCTGTCGCCCAAGGCCATTACCGTCTCCAGCCTGACCAAGATCTACGGGCTGAGCACGGTGCGCTGCGGCTGGATCATCGCTTCCGGCGAGACCCTGGATACGCTGCGCGATTTTAATGATCGGCACGCGTTCGGCGTCTCCAAACTGGGGCACGCCATTGCCGCCCTGGTGCTGGAAGACCCGGCCCGCTTCGATGACTATGTCGCCGGTCTGCTGGACGCGGCGCGTCCCGTCTATGCCCGCTATCATCGCCTGTGGGAGCAGGAAAACCTGGTGGAAGGCCGGGTGCCGGATCATGGCTGCATCGCCTTCCCGCGCCTGCTCGGCATCACCGACACCCACGCCTTCTCAGAATGGCTGATTGCCCATTACGGGGTCATCGTTGCGCCGGGCGAGCTGTTCTCGCTGGCGGGTCATGTCCGGATCGGTTTTGCCCAGCCGGTGGACCGGCTGGAACAGGGCCTGTCCCTCTTCACCGAAGGCTTGCGGGCCTATCACGCCGAGAATGTCCGCAAGGCGATCTGAGACGATCACCGGACGGCACAGAAAAAAGGCCGGGCCCTGGCGGGTCCGGCTTTTTTCGTTACAGGGCGCAGGCGCTGTCGGGCACGCCCTCGACCCGCTCCCACTGCCAGGCCGGAACGGTCTCGCCACGCGGCAGATAGGTCACGTCGAAAACCGCGTCACCCCGCCGGATTTCCAGGGTGAGCGTCATGTCCTGACTGCCCTGGAGATGATCCTGCGGGACGGGCTGAAGGATTTCATCGCCATTTTGCAGTCCGGCTTCGGCGGCGGCCGATCCCGGCTCCAGACCGCGGATGATCCGTACCGGCTCGGCCAGCACCGCGGTGTCAAAGCCCAGCTCATAGCGGCGCAGCTCTGCCTGGGTCCGCGTGAAGCACGGCCCGAAAGCGTCCGGTTCCGGCAGCGGGATCTCGCCCGCCAGGAAGGCCCGGAAACCGGTCACGGCCTCCGCGCCCAGCTCCGCGTCCAGCACGGCTTCCCAGTCCGCGTTCGTGGCCCCGCCTTCGCGGCCGGAGCGCTCGAGCATGGCCAGCATGAGATCGTCCAGCGAACGCGCGCCTCCGGACCGGGTGCGCACGGCATGATCGATCGTCGCGAAATAGAGCATGCCGCGGTCATAGGGCAGGGTCCGGATCCGTGTGTCGGCCCAGAAGCGTTCGGGCACCAGACTGTTGGGCGCATCCGCCATGATGGAGGTGTAATAGCGCCCGGCGTGGAAATTGATGTCTTCCAGAACCCGCTCCGGCGAGGTCATGCCGTAGCGCAGCGGCAGGCGTGACTGGTAGAAGGTCGCCAATCCCTCGCTGAACCAGGAGGATTCCAGACCGCCCGGCTCTGAAATGAAGGGCTGGAACGTATGGAACATTTCGTGCGCCAGGGTCAGTTTGATCGCCTCGGGATCATTGCCGCGCTCCTGGCCGAAAGTGGTCACGAAGGACCGGTGCAGACCGACCCCACCACCGGCATTGACCGGATTCTCGCGCAGGAAGACCCCGTAGGGCGGGGCATCCGTCTGGCTGAAGAAATCCTCGTAATGACCGTAGAGCTCGCCGGTCCAGGCCAGCAGGGCCTCCCCGTCAAAGGGCGGATGCCCTTGCAGGGCGCCGAAGAAGCCGTCTTCCGGCAGGGGTTCCGGCCAGGTCTGGATGTCCCCGGCCATGAAGAAGCCCATGCGCAGCTCGCGCGCACTGACCGGTTCGCTGGCCCGCACATCACCGCCCCCCAGCGAGGTTACCCCGGACGTGCCCGCCGGTGCGGCGCTCATGTCCCAGCGGATTTGCGTGTCGAACGGCCCGGCGTCTGGCGGCAGGAGGAGGAAGATGTGCCCGGCCCCGGACACGCCCCCACCGTTATTGGAGAAAGAAAAGGGCGGTGCCGGGCCGCGCGGCGGCAAGGTTGCATGGGCCGGCACGGTATAGGTGACTGTCACCGGGCCCTGCACTGGCCGGTCGACGCGCCATTCCCGCGACGGCCCGCCGGACACGGCATCGCCGGCGGAGGTTTCCGGCTGGTCGACATCCGCGACGGTCAGCATGACGGCCCCGGCCGGGTCCCGCACGTCGAGATCGCCGAGGACCGTCGCCACGGTATCCACATTGCTGGTCACCAGCGGCAGGCGCAGCACCGGCTCCCCGGCGGCTATGGTGAGTGCATCGAATTGCAGGGTCACGTCGAGGGAGACAAATGCGCCTTCTTCGGTGTCATGGACCGGCCGCAGGGTCATCTGGAGGACCGTGACACCGTCCTCGACCGGGGCCGGAGCCTCCGGCTCGTCCGGCGTACACGCCACCAGCCCCAGTCCGAGAACGGCACTCCACACAACACGTTTCATACTGACACCTCTGCGGCCCCCAATGTCCGGACAGGGTGCGTCAAACGCCGGGCATAATCCTTGCCTTTGGCTTCGGAGTCATTTGCGGCCGCGCATAAACTCTCCTGCCGGCCCCGGCGGCTGGCCATTCGAGTATCCGAATTCCGCCCTAGCGTCCGGTCTGCTCGCGCCAGTGCTGGCGGCAGAGGGAAATATAATCGCCCTTTTCGACACCGACCTGGGCGCCTTCGGTGACCGGTTTGCCGTCGGCCGTGCGCCGCAGGACCATGGTGGCCTTGCGGCCGCAATGACAGATCGTGCGCGCCTCGCGCAGATCATCGGCGATGGCCATCAGCTCGGCCGCGCCCTCGAACAACACACCCTGGAAGTCCGTTCTCAGGCCGTAGCACAGGACGGGCAGTCCCAGCTCATCGCCCACTTTCGCCAATTGCCAGACCTGGTCGCGGGTCAGGAATTGCGCCTCGTCGACAAAGATCGCATCGACCCGGCCGGCCTGCTTCTTCGCGCGGACCGCCTCGAACAGATCGGTGCCTTCACGAAAGACATGGGCCGGTGCGCGCAGGCCGATCCGGGACTCGATCTCGGCCATCGCGTCATCCGGTCCGGCGGCGTGGTGGCCGGATGTCCACAGCATCACCTCCATGCCGCGCTCGCCGTAATTATAGGCCGCCTGCAGCAGGATGGCCGACTTGCCCGCATTCATTGCGGCATAGGTGAAGTAGAGTTTCGACATGAACTCTCGCTAGCGCGATTCCGCGGCGCGCCGAACGCAAAGCCCAGCCTGTTCACAGCCTGAAGCAGCCCGGATTGCGGCCAGGTTTGCAGCGGCAGATCGGGAAGAATTATGCAGGAAAAGCCGCAAGCGGGGCAGGAAGGGCATAACTTGCGTGCCGGTGCGGGTCTAGACTGTCGCCCGAACCCGGATTGCCCGCCCGCACGAGGACGCCATGACCCACGCCCTGAAACACTGGATCGCCGGATGCGCCGGCCTGCTTCTTCTCGCCGCCGGTCCGGTTTCGGCCCAGACAGCCGAACCACTCGAGGTCACCTTCCGCCCCGTTCGAGATGGCGGAAACGCGGTGACGGCGATCCGGGTCGAACTCGACATGCCAGACGCCAACCTGACGGAAGGTGACCGCCTGATCCTGTCCGCGCCGGTCGTCTATGCCGGCGTCGGCGGGATTGCCGACCGGATCGAGGATTTGCAGGTCCGCGATGCGCAGGGCGTCATCGGCCTGACCGTCAGCGAGGATGAGCCCGCGCCCGGCGGCTTCCCCTATTACCGCCATTGGACCGCCGACCGTGCCGTGAGCTTCCCGGTGGAGATTGCCTATCGGGCCCTTGTGGCTCCGGACGGGCATCGCGGGGGGCCGCCTTTCGACATGCGCGCCATTGCCGTCGGTGCCATCGGCGCCGGATCCGGCTTCCTGCTCCTGCCGGAGAATGTGGATACACCGCGCTCGGACGTGCACTGGGATTTGTCGGACGTGGCCGAGGGCTCGCTGGCCTCTTCCTCCTATGGCGATGGCGACTTCCAGCTGGAGGGCCCGCCCGCCCGGCTGCGCCAGAGCTGGTTCACCATGGGTCCGGCCGGCCGGTTCCCGGAGACCGGCGACATCAACGGTTTGAGCGGGACCTGGCTGGGCGACTTCCCCTGGGACCCGGAAGCCCTGATGGAGGAAAGCACGCGGGTCTATGGCTATCTGCACGAGCAGTTCGCCTATCTGGGCGAAGCGCCGCGCTTCCGCGTCTTCATGCGCGCGCCGGAAGCCCCGCCCCATGGCGGCGCCACGGCCCTGCCCAACAGTTTCATGCTGTCCACGGCCCCGGCGGGCGATGCCGGGCATGGCAGCGACATGCCCACGCGCATTCTCTTCCATGAAATGCTGCACAATTTCTCCGGCGCCATTGCCGGTTCCATGGCCGACACGAACTGGTTTTCCGAAGGCCTGACCTCCTATTACACGACGCAATTGCGCCTGCGCGGCGGCTTCATGTCGGTGGCGGAATACCAGGAGCGGATCAATGTCGTGGCCTGGGAATACTACACCAATCCGGCGCTGGACTGGTCTTCGGCCGAGATCATCCGGGTCGGTTTCGGCGATAATTTCATCCGCCACCTGCCCTATCGCCGCGGCGAGCTCCTGTTTGCCGAGCTCGACTCGCGTATCCGCGCGGCGTCGGACGGCAGGCGGACAGTGGATGATTTCGTCGAGGATGTGCTGACCTTCCGCGCCGAGGGCCAGACACTCGACCTCGATGCCTGGCGCACCCTGCTCCGGGCCGAGCTCGATCAGGCCAGTGTCGACCTGTTCGACGCGGTGGTGCTGGACGGGACCGGAATTCTGGTGCCCGCTGACGACGCTTTCGGCCCCTGTTTCACGCGAGAGGCCGCCACGCTGGAGCGTGAGGGCGAGACCTATCCCGGCTATCGCTGGGTGCGGCGCCCGGGCGTGCCGGACACGGCGTGCGCGACCCGCTAGCCGGTCCGCGCCGAGGGGATGCGGATCTCCTCGACCATGTCCTGCACATCCTGCGGCGGGGCTTTGGTGGCCAGCGAGACGCTGATGGAAACGGCAAAGGCGAGCAGCATGCCCACGGCACCGAAGCCTTCCGGCGAGATTCCCAGGAACCAGTCATCGGCCCTGCCCGGCGCAAGGCCGGGCAGGATGCCCGTCACGCCCAGCAGCCCGACCAGGCCCAACAGACCCGATCCCGCGAGCACCGGCATTGAGCCTCTCCCGCCCGTGCGCGTGCCGATGAACAGCACCAGCCCCGCCAGCGCCAGAACCAGCGCCACGACCCCGGTCACGATCGGGCTGAAACCGATTTTGAAATGGATGATGTAGGCGCCGGTGGTCAGCAGGCCGATACTCATCCCGGAAACTGCGCCTTCCTTGCTCATCCGCTTCCAGAAAATCCCCAGGAAAATGGCCGGGAAGAAGCTGGCCGCAGCGAGACCGAAGGCGAAGGCCACCACGGCCGCGACAAAGCCGGGCGGATAGATGCCGGCGATGATGGCGATCAGGACGGCGACCATGGCCGCCGTCCGCGCGACCAGCAATTCCTGGGTCTCCGACATGTCCGGCAGCAGGACTTTCTTGCACAGATCATGGGAGACCGCCGAGGAGATCACCATCAGCAGACCGGCCGCCGTCGACAGGGCGGCCGCCAGCCCGCCCGCCACAACGAGACCGATCACCCAGGCCGGCAGATTGCCGATCTCCGGATTGGCCAGGACAAAAATGTCCCGGTCCAGCGTGGTCACCTCATTCTCCGCCGGATCGGCGCGGTACTGGATGCGGCCATCCCCGTTGAGATCCGTAAAGCCCAGAAGGCCCGTCTCTTCCCAATTGTAGAACCAGTCCGGCGTCGCATCCGCTGGCCGCTCCTCGGGCGCCAGATCGGCGGCATAGGTCGACTCATTCACCGTCTCGATGAAGTTGGACCGGGCGAACACGGCCACGGCCGGGGCGGTCGTGTAGAGAATGGCGATGAAGATCAGCGCCCAGCCGGCCGAACGCCGGGCGTCGGACGCTTTGGGCACGGTGAAGAAGCGGATGATGACGTGCGGCAGACCCGCCGTGCCCACCATCAGGGCCAGCGTGATCGCAAAGACGTCGAGCGTGGATTTCGACCCGTCCGTATAGGGCTGGAAGCCCAGATCCACGAGCGTGGTGTCGAGCCCCTGCAGGAGGGGCGTGCCGTCCTGCGCATTGCCGATGAAGCCCAGTTGCGGGATCGGCGTGCCGGTGATCTGCAGCGACAGGAAGATCGCCGGCACCATGAAGGCGAAGATCAGCACGCAATACTGCGCCACCTGGGTATAGGTGATGCCGCGCATCCCGCCGAGCACGGCGTAGAAGAGCACAATGATCGCGCCGACGATGACACCCACTTCGATCGGCACATGCAGGAAGTTGGAGAAAGCAATGCCAACACCGCGCATCTGCCCGGCGATATAGGTGAAGGAGACAAAGAGCGCGCAGATCACCGCCACGATCCGGGCCGCCTGGCTGTAATACCGGTCGCCGACAAAGTCGGGCACGGTGAACTTGCCGAACTTGCGCAGATAGGGCGCCAGCAGCAGGGCGAGCAGGACATAACCGCCCGTCCAGCCCATCAGGAAGACCGATCCGTCATAGCCGGCAAAGGCGATCAGCCCCGCCATGGACAGGAAGGAGGCGGCACTCATCCAGTCGGCCGCGGTCGCCATGCCGTTGAAGACGGGATGGACGTCATGGCCGGCGACATAGAATTCATCGGTGGAGGCGGCCCGCGCCCAGATGGCGATGCCGATATACAGGCCGAAGGTCGAGATGACGAAAACGGCGGTCCAGATCAGGGTCGAATCCATGATGAGCCCGTCCTATGCCGCGTCATCGTCGGACATGTTGTACTTGCGCTCCAGTCGGCCCATCAGGGCCGAATAGACGAAGATCAACACGACGAAGACATAGATCGCGCCCTGCTGGGCAAACCAGAAACCCAGCGGCGCACCGCCAATCGAGAACTGGTCAAGCCAGTCCCGGAACAGGATGCCGGCGCCAAAGGACACGACAAACCAGATCGCCAGCAGAATCCCCATCAGGGTCAGGTTTTCACGCCAATAGGCCCGCGCCGCGGCACCCGCCCCAACCTCCGCCTCCGGCGGATAGATCTCCCCATCACCCGGTTTCAGCTCGCTCATACTGCCCTCCCCGTCCGGCCGTTTTCGGCTTCACCCGAAATCTGTCAGCAAGCGGCCCGTTTGGCGAGCCGGAGTTCGTCCTGGTCCGGAAAAAAGGGGCCGGCGAGAATGGAATCCGCAAGCCCATGAAACCCCTTCTCCCCGGGGAGAAGGAGTGTCTTTCTTCCCCATTTGATGGGGAAGTGGGCCGATGCGCAGCATCGGGTCGAAGGGGCGGCGCGTCAGCGCCGAATTCCGGCTTCGCCGGCCCCTCCGTCCGCTGCGCGGACACCTCCCCATGAAATGGGGAGGAAAACTTATCCCCTCCCCCGACATCCAACTCCATACTCCCTCTCGCCTCTTCACCACTCGAGGCCCGGCCCGGTCAGGTCGGGGGTGATGAGTTAGCGGAGCGTTTCGGACATCCGGGCTGACCACCGGAAGGAAGGAACGGCTATCGAGGGGGTCCGCTGGTGCCAAGGGTTCGGCACCTGTACCCACCCGGTCTTGAATACCCGTCGAGAGGCGGGAGGAAATCTCCGTGTGCGGGACGCCTTTCGGTGTCACTCACAAATTCATTAGCGACGATGCCGGATGGCGTCCCGCACTCCTCATATCGCCAGCGTGAAAGCGCGTGGCGCTGTTTGACCTGCCCCCCACTGACAGCGCAGTGGAGCGAAGGCCCGACTTCAGGTTAGCCTCGCCTGTCCAACCGTCACGCCGTCGAGGTTTCCATGACCGTTCACCTGAGAGACTACACCGCACCGGCCTATGAGATTCCGGAAACCCATCTGGATTTCAGCCTGTCGCCGGAGGCCACGCGGGTCATTTCGCGGCTGAAACTGGTGCGCCGTGACAAGGATGCCGACCGGATCACGCTGCAGGGTGAAAAACTGGTTCTGAACAGTGTGGCGATTGATGGCCAGACCGTCGGCACGGACCGGTATGAGCTGACCGACACATCGCTGACGCTGCTCGGCCTGGGCGAAACCGCCGAGGTGGAAATCAGCGTCACGATCGCGCCGAAGGACAATACCGCCCTGATGGGGCTCTACATGTCGGGCGGACGCTATTGCACCCAGTGCGAGGCGGAAGGCTTCCGGCGGATCACCTATTTCCTCGACCGGCCCGATTGCCTGAGCCGCTTCACGGTGCGGGTGGAAGCGGACAAGGACAATTTCCCCACCCTCCTCTCCAATGGCGACACGGTGGAAAACGGCGATGCCGGGAATGGCCGGCATTATGCGGTCTTCGTCGATCCGCACCCCAAGCCGACCTATCTCTTCGCCCTGGTTGCCGGCGCCTTCGACAGCATTTTCGACACTTTCACGACCCGCTCCGGCCAGGCCGTGAAACTGGGCGTGCATGTCGATCCGGGCCAGGCCGGCCGCGCCCATTTCGCCATGGATGCACTCAAGCGTTCGATGAAATGGGATGAGGACGTCTTCCAGCGCGAATACGATCTGGCGGAATTCCACATCGTGGCCGTACGTGATTTCAATTTCGGGGCGATGGAGAACAAGGGGCTGAACATCTTCAACTCCTCCCTCCTCCTCGCCGATGCGGACACCGCGACCGATGCCGACTTTCTCAATGTCGAGCGCGTCGTCGCCCACGAATACTTCCACAACTGGTCCGGCAACCGGATCACCCTGCGCGACTGGTTCCAGCTTTGCCTGAAAGAGGGCCTGACCGTGTATCGCGACCAGGAGTTTTCCTCGGACATGCGCTCGCGCCCGCTGCAGCGCATCCATGATGTCCAGGGTCTGCGCGCTATCCAGTTTCCCGAGGATGACGGCCCCCTCGCCCACCCGCCGCGGCCCAGCGAGTTCGAGACGATCGAGAACTTCTACACCTCGACCGTCTACAACAAGGGCGCCGAAGTGGTGCGGGTGCTGCGCGAATTGCTGGGTGCCGAAGGCTTTGCCGAGGGCATGCAGCGCTATTTCGACGACAATGACGGCACGGCGGCCACGCTGGAGGACTTCATGGCGGCCTTTGATTTCGGCAGCGTCGAAGCCCGCGAAGCCGCCTTCCGCTGGTATCAGCAGGCCGGCACACCGACCCTCACGATGAAGCGGGCGCATGATGCCGGCACCGGCGAGGTCACGCTGACCCTCACCCAGTCGCAAAAGCCGACCCCGGGCCAGACGGACAAGGCGCCCCTGCCCATTCCGCTTCGCATCGGTTTCCTGGACAGCGCCGGACAGGTCCTGCCCCTGTCCAATGACGGAACCGCCTCTGAGGAACACCACCTCACCTTCGACAGTGCCGAAACGCAGCTTCGCTTTGACGGGGCCGCCGAGATGCCGATCCCGGCCATTCTGCGCGGCTTCAATGCCCCGGTGAAGGTGGAGACCGACCTGACCCAGGACGAAAAACTCGTCCAGATGGCCCATGATCCCGACCCGTTCACGCGCTGGGATACCGGCCAGCTCATGATGGCCGAAGCCATGCTGGCGCGCGCTGACGGCAAGGCGCAGTCCGGCCCGCCGCTGGAGCGGATTGCCGAGGCTCTCGCCGGAGAATTCCAGCGGGCGGATTTCGAGCCGGGCTTTGTCGCCCGCGCCATCCGGCCGGCCTCCGTGTCCGAACTGATCATGCAGACGCACACGCCGGACCCGGCGGCCCTGTTTGCCGCCCAGCTGGACACAAGGCGCGCCCTGTCGGCGGCCCTGGCGGATCAGCGCGAGGCGGAATTCGCCCGCCCGGCCCCGGATCCCCAATCGCTGGACAATGACGCCATCGGCCGTCGCGCCCTGCGCTCGACCTTCCTGTTCCTGGCGGCCGCCGAAGGGGAAGCCTCGGCGGATCTCGCACTGAAGGCCTTCCGTGAAGCCGGCAACATGACTGACAGCATGGCCGCCCTGCGCGCGCTGGCGGAAATCGGCGGACCCGCCTTCGACCGCGCGCTTTCGACATTCGAGACGCGCTGGAAAAGCGACCCGCTGGTCATGGACAAATGGTTCTCCCTGCAGGCCATGGCGCCTCAGGACGGCACGGAACGCGTCCGCAAGCTGGCCAGTCACCCCCTGTTCTCGCTGAAAAACCCCAACCGGGCCCGGTCGGTCTATGGCGCCTTCGCCAATGCCAATCCGGTCTGTTTCCACGCCGAGGATGGCAGCGGGTATGACCTGGTGGCCGAGGCGCTGATCCAGCTGGACCCGATCAATCCGGGCACGGCGGCCCGGATCGTGCGCAGTTTCGAGACCTGGAAACGCTTCGACAACAACCGCCAGGCCCACGCCCGGGCCGCATTGGAGCGCGTGCTGGCCGCAGCCAAGAGCACCAATCTGAAAGAGGTCATCACCAAGACACTGCGTGGCTAGACAGGAAAATCCCGCACCGCCCCGGGCTGTGGCAAACTGGTCCTTCGAATCGTCGGCCATTCCAGGAGCCGGCATGCCATGGCCGGGGAGGGCCGCATGAGATTGATCCTGTCTGCCGGCGCCGTCGCGCTGGCCGTGAGCCTGTCCGCCTGTTCCGGTCCGCAGGCCGATCTTCCGGTGCAGCAGGCCGGCACGGATGAGCACAGCTTCAGCCCGGCCGACACCACCACGCTGGCCGCGCAGGCGAACGCCGCGCAGGAGGTTGATGCCGAGCGTCAGAGTCTCGATCTGGAATTGGCCGAGCGGGGTCTGCTGGCGCGCGAGCCGGATCTGGCCATCACTGGTCCGGACGGGGCGGTGATCTGGCAACCCGGCCGCTATGACTTCCTGGACGCCCCCGCCCCGGCAACGGCGCATCCCGATCTCTGGCACCAGGCCCGCCTGGCCAATCTGCACGGGCTCTACGAGGTCACCCCCGGCATCTACCAGGTGCGCGGCTATGACCTGTCCAACATGTCGATCATTGCCGGTGAGACCGGCTGGATCATCATCGACCCGCTGACCGCAGCGGAAACCGCTCGTGCGGCCATGCATCTGGTCAATCGCGAACTGGGCGAACGGCCGGTCGCGGCCATCATCTTCACCCATTCCCACATCGACCATTTCGGCGGTGTCGAAGGCGTCGCCTCGGCCGAAGACCTGGCCAGCGGGGATATCCGGATCATCGCGCCGGAGCATTTCACGATGGAGTCGATCAGCGAGAATGTGCTGGCCGGGGCCGTCATGTCGCGGCGGGCCGATTACATGTTCGGCCGCCCCCTGCCCGCCAGTCCGCGGGGGCATGTCTCCACCGGTTTGGGGCCGCAACCGGCCTATGGCTCCGTCTCCATCGCCCCGGTCACGGACACGATTTCCCGGACCGGGCAGACGCTGGTGATCGATGGCGTCGAGATGGAGTTCCAGCATGCCCCGGACAGCGAGGCCAAGGCGGAACTGACCGTCTATTTTCCGCAATTTCGGGCCTGGTGTGGCGCCGAGATCGTCTCGCGGACCCTGCACAATCTCTACACGCTGCGCGGTGCCCAGGTCCGCGATGCCCTGGCCTGGTCCGCCGCCATCGAAGAGGCCCGGCAGCGCTTCGGTCCGCGCACGGATGTGATCTTCAATTCCCACCACTGGCCGGTCTGGGGACAGGCCGAGAGCCAGCGCTATCTCGCCGCCCAGCGTGACATCTACAAATACATCCATGACCAGACCCTGCGCCTGGCCTCCCAGGGGCTGACGCCGGACGAGATTGCCCAGACCATCACCCTGCCCGAAAGCCTCGCCGCGGAAGCCTCGGTCCACGGCTATTACGGCACGCTGCGGCACAATTCGCGGGCGGTCTATCAGCGCTATTTCGGCTGGTATGATGCCGTGCCGGCCCATCTCGATCCGATCCCGCGCGCCCAGGCGGCGGAACGCTATGTCAGCGCCATGGGCGGACTGGACAGTGTACTGGACGCGGTCGAGACCGCGCTGGACACGGGGGAGACACGCTGGGCCGCCGAGCTCGCCCAGCATGCCGTGTTTGCCTCACCCGACTCGGCCACGGCGCGCGAAGCCCTCGCCCGCGCCTATGAGCAATTGGGCTATCGTGCCCGCAGCGGGCCCTGGCGGGATGTCTATCTGACCGGCGCCTTCGAACTGCGCAACGGGGTCGAGATCTTCAATGCGGAAGCCAGCGCGGGCGGCCTGGTGCGGGCGATCCCGCTGGATCTCTATTTCCAGGCGATGTCGGTCCGGCTGGACGGGCCGCGTGCGGCAGAGCGGGACCTGCAATTCGTGTTCGACTTCACCGATACCGGCGAGACCTTCCAGGTCATGATCGAGAATGGTGTCATGCGGCATGTCCAACTGGAGAATGCCGGGGCCGCAACCGGCGAGTCTGATGCCGTCATCACGCTGACCCGCACCTTCTGGCTGCGTCTGCTCGCCCGGGATGCCGGGCTGGCCGACATGCTGGCAAGCGAGGACTTCTCCGTCCGCGGCGACCGGCTGGCGCTGATGCGCTTCTTCAGCCTCCTGGAAACCCCGGAAGCAGGCTTCCCGATCGTGACGCCATAGAAAAAAGGCCCGGGCTTTTCTGTGAAAGCCCGGGCCTCTTTAAAGTCATGAATTCAGGCGTGTTACTGGCCCGGCACCTCGAAATGGGCGGCGGAGAAGCTGTAAGCGGGGGCCGGCATGCGGCCGGAGCCTTCGCTGACATCCAGCGCATAGCCCGTGCTGGAGCACTGCCCCGGCCGGGCCGGCAGGGTGCGGTTGAAGACCATGAGGGCGGCCTGCTCGAACCCGGTCGTGTCGATCGCACCGGACGTGCCCAGCGGGATCACCTGCACGGCGTCACCGGCCTGGCCCAGCAGGACCACTTCCAATCCCTCAGCCCCGTCCAGCGAGACCTGGTACTGACCGGACATGCCATCGAGCAGGATGTAATTCGCACCGGTCTCTTCCAGCCCACCCTTGGCACTGTAGCGGCCCGGCGCATCCATGGTGTGGGCCACGGCGACGGTCGCGTCGAACAGCGGCGCGAGCTGGTAGTCACGGGCGAAGTTCTGGGCCCGCCAGCGACGGATCGTGTCCGGCAGGGTCGTGCCCGCCCGTTCCAGCGACACGGCCATGGTCTCGAACCCGTCCATGTCGACCGTGTTTTCCCAGAATTCAACGACAATCCCCTCGCCGAACTGGTCAGCGATGGATTGCAGCAGCGTCCACTGGGCGTAATCGAACCCGCTCTCCGCCGTGGTCCAGCAAATCTGCGGCATCTCGTAATCGGTGGAAACGTAGTCGGTGGCGTCCTGGTCAGCCCCGACCGTGGTGGTCTCGGTCCAGGAGGCGGTCGCTTCGTAGAGCCAGTCCAGCGCTTCCTCGGCGTCATAGCCGAACTGGACGACATGGTTGAACTCATGCGTCGCCGTCGCGCGCATCAGGGCATGGACCGGCGCTTCCTTGCCCAGACCGCGGAAATCATTCTCCACCAGGAAGACCGTCCGGGCCGCCATGTTCTCGCGCTTGTCCAGCGTGTTGGGATTGTCGAACACGATCTGGACCGGATAGGTCACGCCCATCGAACCGCCCGCATCGGAAATGTAGGCGCGGAACAGGCCCTCATCATCACGGATGGGTTCAGCCCAACCGATCCGGTTGATCTGGGCGTCATAGACTTCCTGCAGGGTCACGCCGACGGACAGGGCATATTCCTCGGTGGAGGCATCGCGGCCCTCCAGCGTGTAGAAGACCCGGAAATCCTCGGTGTCATAGGACAGGACCTCGCCGGAAAGACGAATGATATTGTCGCGCAAAGCCTGCAGGACGGAGACCGTCTCGGCATCCACCAGGCGCAGGATCAGGCTGTATCCGCCCGAGCTGGTCGCGGCGCGATAGCGTTCCACATTGACCGTATAGGTGCCGGCCTGCGTCGCCGTATGGGCCAGAGCCGAGTTCAGCGAGCCATCACCCCGGTCATCATTGACCGCCACGGCGTGCCCGTCCGGATCGAGCAGGCGCACGACCGGATCGAGATCGCCGTCCACCGTGTCCAGCACGGCATAGATCGTCTGCCCGGCCTCAAGCTCCACGGGGTAGGCCTGTTCCGGGTTGGCATCATTGATGTTGCCGGAAAACTCGCCCAGATCCTCACCCTCGACACCGGCAAAATCGAACGGCACTTCGGCATTGGGGTCGATGGCCAGGGACAGGACCAGATCGCCGGCATCACTACCGCTGTAGGAGCCCACCTCCACCGTGTACCGGCCGGCGGCTTCGGCCTGGAAGACGAGCTGGGAATTCAGGCTGCCATCGCCGCGATCATCATTCTGCAACAGGATTTCACCGGACGGCCCGGTCAGGGTCAGGGTCGTGTCCAGCGTGTCGGTCAGCGCGAACGTGGTGGCGACGAAAATGTCCTCGGCCGCAAGATCAACGGTTCGCGTGAGCGAGGTATTGCCGGCATCCAGGGTCACGATATCGCTCGCCAGAACCTGCGCCTCGTCGGACAGGCCGGTCTCGATCCCGTCCTGCACGGTCAGTTCAAACACGCCGGTACCACCGCCATAGCCGGTCACGGCCACTGTGTAGGTCCCGGACATCTCGACCCGGTGCACGATCAGCGACTGGAGATTGCCCGGCTCCCGGTCGTCATTCTCCGCCAGCGGTTTCCCGTCCGGGCCGATCAGGGTGAGGATGGTGTCGAAATTCTCGATCGAGTCCGTCGACAGCGTCACGATGGAGCCGGCCTCCAGCGTGAGCGGGTATTCAGCGCTCGGCGCGGCTTCGGTCACTTCGCCTTCAAAAACGCCAAAGCCCTGGTCCTGCGCAAAAGCGCTCCCTGCCAGGCAAAGCCCGGCCACAACCGAAATCCCGAAACGCATCCAACTTCCCCTAAAATCCAAACGGCCGGACATCCGGCCTGTATCCGCCACCGGATGTACCCGCTTCGCCGCGCCATAGCCAGTCCCTGCCCGTGTCAGGCGAGACCCGTCTGGCAACCGCGCTGGAACGGCATCCGGACATCGAAGCTCTCAGGCGTCAGCCAGAAGCGCTTCGCTGATCGTCCAGAGGCGTTCAGCCGCCGCATCATCGCAGGCGTGGGCATCGACACCGGCATAGCGCGCCATCGGCCCGTCCGGGTCCGTCGGCACTGCAATGTCGCAATTCTCGCAATAAACGCCGGGCCGGCCGACCAGACGGGCCGACGTGGCCGCCCACAGCGTGGTGGCACAGCCCTGCTCGGGCGTCTTGAACCCCTTGCGGGCCAGTTCGGAGGGCTCGCCATCCTCGCCCAGCCAGCCCAGGGCCACCATTTCCTCTTTCGGCAAGTGTCGCTGCAGGGGCGTGAAAATCCCGCCTGGATGGACGGAAAAGGCGAGACCGCCCGAGGCTGTCAGCCGCCGCGACAAGGCATTGGCGAACAGCGCATTCGCCGTCTTGGCCTGACCATAGGCCTGCCATTTGTCATAGGCACCGGAGCGGAAGTGCAAATCCTCCCAGCGGATGCCGGCAATCTTGTGCCCGGTCGAAGACAGGGACACGACCCGCGCTCCCTCCGTCGCCTGCAGCAAGGGCATCAAGGCGGCGGTCAGGGCGAAATGCCCCATGTGATTGACGCCGAACTGGCTTTCCCAGCCCGGCCCGACCCGCGCCTCCGGGCAGGCCATAATCCCGGCATTGTTGATCAGCCAATCCAGACGCGTAAGGCTGTCCCGCATTTCATCGGCAAAACCGGCAATCGATGACAGGTCCGCCAGGTCCATCGGAGCCGTCCGGATATCCCCCTCCAGCCCGGCCAGCGCACCGGCCGCCTTGTCCGGCGACCGGACGGGAATGATGACCCGCGCCCCGGCTTCAGCCAGGGCCCGCACCGTTTCCAGACCCAGACCGCTATAGCCACCCGTGACAAGGGCGGTCTTCCCTGACAGGTCGAGACCGGCCAGGACCTCACGCCCGGTCGACTTCGCCCCGAAACCGGATTGCACCGGCACCTGATCCGCTACAGACATCTCTTCCCCTGTCACGCTGCTTGGCAGTCTGCCTGCAGGGTAAGCCCGCACGGGCATCACCGTACAGCCCTATCCGTCCCAGCAAGCCTTGATCAGGGGCTCCCGTCTGCGGATCAGGCATTGTGTTTGATGTCAGGGCAAGACTGGCGGGGCCGCCCGACAAACGGACCGCGGTCCCGCAAACGCAGCCGGATATTGATCATGCACGCCCTTTCGGTTCGTCGGGGTCGCCAAAATCTAGAGCGGGCAGGCTGTCGGTGACTTGCCGCCGGACAAGCCCACAATTCCGTCGACATTCTCAAGCGTGGAGAAAGTCGTCACCGCCAGACCCGCTATCCGGCCGGCATCGGCGAATACGCCCAGTGTGATATTCTTGACCACTTCGCAGGCCATGCCGGCCAGGGCGAGGCGCAGTGCGGGGGCGATGCCGCCCGCATCCATCAGGATCACGCTCATCGCGACGGCTCCATAAAGCCGGGCCAATCTCTGCCCATAGGCCGCCGCAATTCCCAGGGAGACACCGCCCACACCGCTCAGCGCGCCGGCGGCACCGGCTGCGGTGGCCAGAAGATTGATCGCCGAAATCGCGCGGTCCAGTTCCGAAAGCTCACGCGCAATGCGCTCGGCCTGGCTTCCGCCACCACTGGCATCTTCCAGCACACCGACAATATTGGCGCTCTCCACATCGACCAGCCACATCGCAGGCACCTCACCGGATGACGGTGCCAGATAATAGGTTTTTGAGAAGGGGAAGGACGGCCTCAATTGCGCCATCAGGTGTTCCCAGGCCTGTTCCTCATCGCTGGACAAGTTCGTTTCATGATAGCGGAAGCCCCAGCGCCCCAGTGAGGTCAGGCTGTGCCCGTTCAGCAGATCCGCCGTGCTGCGGTCGAACAGGGCGGCTTCGGCCAGGTTCAGGTCCAGACTCAGCTCGAAGGCCCGCTGGCGCCGGAAATCCGCATCCGGCGAGAGCACGCTGATCCGGCTGGTCGGGAGCATGTCGACACGCTTGATGAAGCGGTCGGATCCCATCACGGGATGCGCGGAATAAAGCACGGCCCGCAGCCCCTGCTCACTGACAGAATGGGTTTCGTCCGAGAGGACGCCCGAGCGGGACATCAGTGTGACAAGTTCACCCGGCAGGACCGGGACCCCGGCTTCGATGGCCTCAATCATCTGCTCCAGGGAGGCCGCCGGATCTCCCAGCGTCTGGTCCAGGTTTTCCAGGGCCAATTTGGAGGTCAGGACATCACCCAGCAGCACGGACAAGGCGGGCGGCGCCCCCTCAAAACCGATCAGATGCAGTCCCAGAAAGGCCCCGTGGACTGTCTTGATCTGGTCGTCCGTGACCTCACCGAGTCCGGAATGCCCGGCAAGAACCCGGTGAGCAACAAAACCGCCTACATCCAGCTCCAGTCGCAGGGACGCGATCTTGCGGGCGCGCCGCCGCGGTGCGCCATCAATCGTGTAGGATGCCGCCTGCTGCACGGTTCCGGCCGTCACGCTGACCTGACGGTCTCCCGTCGAATGATCCAGGGCCCGATAGGCCAGGGTGTAGAGCGGGCGGTCCTGGCTCAGCAGCATGCGCTCGATGGCCGCCGCAATCGGTGTCATGTCATCGCCGTCTGGCGCGTCCATGGCTTCGCCGCCCGTGGCCTGGGCCATGGCATCGAACACATTATCAGGCCGACGGCGTTCCGCCGCCATGTCACGGTCGACATTGACCACAAGCGCGGGCGGGCCAGCCTCCAGAAAGCGCAAATCTGCCGGGTCGGGCGTTCCGCCCAGCAGATCGCCATCCGTGGCATAGACAATCAGATCGACCTGCCGCTCGGCCGCGTCGATCAAATGTCCCCAAAGCCGGGAACTGGTGCCCTGGACCGTCACCTCGGCCCCGGGATGGATCCGGCGTGCCATCACTTCCACCTGGTCCGCCAGCGCCTGCATCTCCGGGGCCGCACCGCGGAAGGCCGGCGGCATGGAGAGGGATTCATCCGCCAGGAAGAGAATGCGCGGCGCATTGTCGGACCGGCGCAAGCTGGGCATGACGGCTTCGCCCTCATCTTCCAGTCTGAAATCCGTCACCGACAGGCCCTCGACCGGCGTCCCGCTGGCGTCGCGGGGCGTCAGCCCCAACCGCATGTCGGGAAAGCACGAGGCGTCCACGTCAATATCGACCAATGCGACCTGCGGTGCCAGGCCGGACGGTCCCGGCATGGCCGCGACCGGTTCCCCGTTCACGAGAACCGCACCATCGTCGTCCAGGCCGATTTGGTCCCCGTCCAGCGTGATGACATCGCCCAGCACGGCGGCGTCATCCGCCAGCGGCTCACCATCCAGCGCCTGGATCGACAGAACCGGCGAAAAGGCGCGCAGATTGCCCAGTTTCGCCGACAGGGCCTGTGCAGTATCGGCCGCCGGCTTGAAGCCGATCCGGACCTGACGGCCTGCCACCTGCTCTGCCGTCCACTGGGCCTGCACCAGTTCAAACGGGGTTTCGGGCGCGTCCGTCGTGGTCGCCAGAAGCCTGATATTGACCGGAAGCGCCGGCTCCGGATCGCGCGCCGTGTATTCCGTCAGCCCCGATGGCCAGGGGCCGAGCTCTGCCTCCGGCCGGACCGGATCGGCATAAAGGGTCTGCCCGTCCGGCTGGGTGATCCGGACCACGGGTGTGCGGCCGATCTGGCGCCTGTAGAAACGGTCCGTATGGCCCAGACCGGCAAACCCGTCCTCGCCCATCGCCGCCCGGATGGTCCGTCCGATCGCCGACGCGTCTGGAGATCGGGACCGGATGTCGACCATGCCTGAACCGGTCGTGTCGCCTCCGAGCCGGGCCTGCCAGCGTTCAATGTCGCGATCATCCATGGCCGGTTCGAACACCGGTTCAAACGTTCGATAGAAAACCTGTCCGGTTTGATCTCCCGACCCGGTCGCCGGCGTTTCGACCACATCCGCCGTGACACCGGCCTGGCGAAGCAAATGGGTCAACAAATCGGCCTTTTCCCGGGCCGTCCCTGCGGCGGAACGCAAGGTGGCGCGATGTCCCCATTGCCGGCCGCCGCCCATGGCGAAACGGTCCGGCTGGCGCGAGATCAGGCGGATCTCATCCCGGACGAAGCGGTGCAGGGCCGACACATCGCCGTCGGCGACCAGGGCGGCCGCGCGGCCGACACTGTGATCCGGACTGGCCCGCAAGGCCGCCCGGACCTCACGCCAGACGGAATAGGGACCGGGCTCAGCCGGCGCTTCACGGGAACACCCCGCCAGCAAGGGGCCTGCACCCGACAGGACCAGGCCACTCACTCCCAGTTTGAGTGCCCCCGTCATCACTTCGCGCCGCGTCCGTCCCTGTCGTGACATGCCTCTCCCCTTCGTTTCAGGCCTCCGGTTCTGAGAACGAGAAAGCGGCGGAAACCCGGACATGTCCGTTCATGCAGCTGGAACTCGTTTTTCTGTCTGTCCGGACCTGCCGGACCCGTGTTTGACACTTGCCCTTGGAGATCCACATGCCTCACACCGTCAGCCGCGCCGCCGTCAGCCTTCTTGCGCTGGGGCTTGTTGCCTGCGGCAATGAAGACGAATCGAACCCTTCCGCCAATCGGGACGCCGGCGTATCCGCGAGCGCCCGGCCGAGTGCCCAGTACGGATCGGTCGACTGGACCCTGGATGGCGAGTCCATTGTCATGGGCGTGGACACGGCGCTCGCAAACAGTTCGACACCCGGCCTCTACGCCGTCCGCATTGACGCCAATCCGCCCGAAGGTGCTCCGACGCGGCACGGCCCTGTCCTGTCACTGTCTTTCCAGCTGATCCACACCGGCTCATCCTCAACCACCCGGACCGCAGTCCTGTCCTTTGACCCCCGCGGTCCCGGAACGGGGTGGTGGAGCGGCCGGGCCGGATCCGAGAGCCAGATCCGTCTGAACATCGAGAACGCCGACGTGACCAATGGGCGCCTGACCCTGAGTGGCCGGATCACCGGTCAGTTGATTTCACGGGCGGACAATGGCGCGACCACAGCTCCTGTCGACGCCCGTTTTTCGATCGAAACCGAAGTCAACGGTTGAGGCGCCGAAAGGGGGCGCTCATGGCGCCCCCTCCCTCGCCCTTTACCGAAGCGCGTGGCAAACGAGATCCGCTTCAAACTGGATCCGCTCACTCGACATAACGTCATTGACGCGGCGTTGCATGGCCCGCAATTCAGCCTCGCTCATTCCCGCAAACTGCGGACTTTCGGCAAGGTTCACGTCCTGGCCAGCCGTCCGATAATTCATGCCCATGAGCTCGCGCTCGGAACCGGACAAATGCTGCCCCATGACTTCGGCCTGACAGGCGCACAGTCCCGGTGAATTGCCGAAGCTCTCGCAGTCCGCCCGCACAGCCTCTCTCCAGCCATTTCCTCCGGGAGACGACACCCCGGACGCGGCCACGCGCTCGCCGGCGCGCCGCGCAGCGACCAGGTTCGGTGCAGACGTATCCGTACAGGACCGGGCCAGGCCGGCATCACCGTCCGTCAACCGGTCCACCAGATCCATGTTCGCCAGAGCCCGATTGGGCGGATAGTCCGAGACGGGACGCTGTGGCGTCTCGTACAGGCTCGTCACCAGAGCATCCGCCACAAAGGCCCGGTCGATATCGGACAAGGCTCCACTGGCGTTCCGGAACCCGTCTGCCACGCATTGGCATGCGAGGGGCAATCCGCTGTTCTGGCACGCAGACAGGACGAAGGCAGTCTGTCCACCCGGCGGTGTGGTCGAAGTTTCAGCCGGTGCCGGACATGCATCCAGCAAGGCGTCCGTCATCAAGCCCCCCATCCGGTCCGCGATCCGTTCCAGAACCGGTGTCGGGGTCTCTGCGATCCGGTTCTCGCCCCCCACAGCCGCGATGGCGACACGCGCCAGACCGGCCTGCTCCTCGGCATCGCTGCCAGCCGATATCCGGCTGTACCTGCGACCGACACAACCACAGTCCAGCCCCATGTCGGAGTCCCTGCAGGCCTGAAGGATATCGCCGCGTGACGCCGCGGTCAGATCAAGGTCTGCGGACGCCGGCGCAGGCGTCGGCGGCGTGGCGGCTGCGGCGCAATTCCGGGCCACATCGTTCAAGGGTTCGATCTGCGCGTCATGCCCGCGCAGCAACCGGTTGATCTCGGCAACACGGCTCATATCCGCTGGCGGGGCCCCGTTCAGATTATGGATCGTGAGGTCGGCGACAGCCTGGCGCTGCTCGAGGTCCGTCCCCATCGCCGCGACCTGATAGGTCGTTTCCACACATCCGCAATCGATCTGCCCCGGATAGCGCGAACACGCCGCACGGACCTGGTCATCGATCATGCCCTCTGTCATCTGACTGGCGGGAACCGCTTGGGCCGCGCATGTGTCGGTCAGGTCTTCCAGCGCATTCACCCGGTCCATCACCGTCATGAGCGCGGACATGTCCATAAGGGCGGGATCCGGTTCGATGCCCAGCATGGTTCCGGTGATGCTGGCCAGCGTGCCACGCTCGGGACCGGTCGCGCCCTGGGCGGCTGATTCAAACTCCGCCACCACACAGCTGCAATCCAGATCGAACATGCCGCGATCACAGGCCGAGGCGACATGCTGGGCCGGTGGATCTGCAAAGGCGGGCGCAGGCATCAGGCTCAGGGCCAGGACGACGAGCCCGTGCAACAGGCGTTTCGGAAAGTGGGCCATCAAAATCTCCGCAGCTTGGCAACACACTGCAGAACGAAATCCGCGGGCGTCACCGGACATGCGGAATGTTGAAGCGTATCAGTCCTGCGTGAGCGTGAGGTCCATCTGGGCCAGACGATAGCGGCCGAGATAATCGCCAACCCGCAACTGCGCGACCTCGTCGGCATAAGAATCCCGCAGCGAAGCGGCCGCTTCGGCATCCCCCTCGCCGACAGCGATATAGAAGGCACCCCGCAGGCGTTGGCGGCGCACGGCGTCGCTGTCATCCAGGGTTTCGAGACGGGCCAGTTCCCGCCGGGCCGCGTCGAGACGGCCCGTTTGGGTCAGACTGCGGATCCGCAAAGGACCAAAAGCGTGCTTGTGGCTATCCGGCGCCCCCCCGAATTCGGCAAAAAGGGCCTCGGCCGCTTCCAGTTGCGCCAGGGCCGCGCCCGGATTCCCTGCAGCCAGCGACATCGCGCCCTGCAGGGCCCGGGCCTCGGCCAACACGGCGCTGGGCCCCTTGGTGTCGTCCGCGATGGCTTCCACCGCGTCGAGCGCCTCCTGCGCCCCTTCAACTTCGTCCAGAGCGAAGAAGCGCAGATGAGCCACATTCATCAGCGCACGGTCCGTGGAAGAGCGACGCGTCGGGTCCACCTCCATCTGCACGGACACGCTTTGCTCCAGCGCCGCTTCCGCGGCAGCAAACTCTCCCAACGCGCTGTGGTGCACGCCCTTCTCATTGTAGAGGAAGGGGCACCAGAAACAGCCTGTCACTTCCTGGTCGCGGACAATCGCATCCTCCAGCACATTAATGGCTGTGCGCCGGTCCTCAGTATTGCCGCTGGCCACGGCGAGGCTGGAAACCGACGAGGCATGCGAGGCCGAGGCGTAATAGTCCGGGTCCCGCGCCAGCTCCGCTTCCAGGGATGACCGCAGGAGCGGAACCGCTTCCTCATTGCGGTCGACCCCCATATAGGCTCGCGCCAAAAGCGCATCCCGTTCCGCATTCAACTGCTCGATCGACAGGGTGATGTCACGGACCGGCTCCAGGATTTCGAGCATCGCCGTGTAGTCATTGCGGCGCAGGAAGATCGAACCGATCGCCACCAGGCTGTAGGCCACATCGTCCGGATACTCTTCCAAATAGGCGAGATTGGCCTGGGAATATTCGACCAGCTGGTTGCGTACGAAGTCCGGGTCGAGATCATCGGAATCCGCCGAATTGAACACGCTCAGCAGGGCCTGCGCCTGAGCCGCGCCCAGCCGCCCGGAATACTCAGAGGCCTCGAACAGCACTTCCGTCTCCCCAAGCAGCGTATTCGCCCGCTCCGCTTCGGCATTGGCGCGCAGCGCAAACCCTGTGCTCGCCGTGATACCGGCCACCAGGCTGATCAGAAACGCCGCTGCCAGCCCGGCCCCCAGCCGGTGCCGGTCCACCCACCGTGTGAGCCGGTAGCCGGCGCCGCCGCCGCGCGCCTCGACCGGTGCCCGATTGAGAAAATTCCGCAGGTCCGACGCCAACGCTTCTGCGCTGGCATAGCGGTCGGCCGGATCGCTCGCCAGGCTCCGTTCGAGAATGGCCCTGAGGTCTCTTGGCAAATCCGCATCGTCCGGCAGGCTGGCCGAACCATCCTCTGCGCGCTGCGGCGATGAGCCTGTCGCCAACTGCGTCAGCGTGGCGCCCAGGGCAAAGACATCGGCCGCGACCGTGACACCCCGGTCATGCCATTGTTCGGGCGATGCAAAGGCGCGGGTCAGGGGCAGCCGGATCATGGCATCCCCGTCCGCCGCCTCAAGGCTGGTGGCAACACCGAAATCGATCAGTTTCAGCTCGCCATTCGGCGTGACGAGGAGATTGGCCGGTTTGAGGTCACGATGCAGGACCAGTCGGCCATGGGCGTGCGCCACGCCGTCACACGCGGCCAGCATCAGCCTGATGCGACCCTCCAGGCCGAGGCCCTGCTGGTCGGCATGCTCATCGATCGGGACGCCGTCAATGAGTTCCACAACCAGGAACTGGCGCCCATCAGGGGCGCGTCCGCCATCAATGAGCCGGGCAATATTGGGGTGTTCTAGACGGGCCAGGGTTTGCCGTTCGGCCTCGAACTGGCGATGCTCATCATCTGCCTCGACCCGGGTCAGCTTGATCGCTGCCGTCTGGTCGTAATGGCCGTCAGCCCGCCGGGCCCGATAGACTTCGCCCATGCCGCCACTGCCCAGAAACTGCTCGACCGCCCAGGCGCCCAGCCGGTCGCCGTCCTGAAGCGTGCCGGCATCCTCCGCCGCCCACCCGGCGGTGACCAGAAAACTCATGGCACCTTCCATCAGCGCCAGACGGTTTTCGGCGGTCCGCCGATCCTCTTCGCTGTCGAGGCGTTCGGTCAGATGGGCCTTGCGCCGTTGCGGCGGCAGTTTCAGGGCTTCATCAACCACAGTCTCGATGAGTGCGAGCGCAACCGGCATACGGCCCTCCCCCTTGGCAGAAATCGCGTGTTTCAGGCCGTCACGGCAGTCGACAGGCGCGGCTCGATCCAGGCCCGTGCGCGATGCCAGTCACGGCGCACCGTCCGGTCCGTCACGCCCAGCAATTGCGCCGTTTCAGGCTCTGTCAGCCCGGCGAAGAAGCGACAATCTATGACCCGGACGAGGCGCGGGTCCTCTTGCAGCAATTCCTGCAGCAGCCTGGACAGGTCCACGACAACATCCAGCCGGTCCACGGTGTCGGGACCGGCCACATCATCATCGAGCTCGACACGAATGGCGTCGCCGCCGCGCTTCTGGGCCAGGCGGGCCTTGGCATGATCCGTCACGACATGCCGCATCGCCAGCACCGCAGCCCGCCGGAAATGGTCCTCCGACTGCCAGGGGCCGCCCGTGCGCAGTTTCAGATAGGTGGAGTGCAAGAGGTCGCCCGTCAGGAATGTATCGCGACCAGGACGGCGGCGGCGGACTTTCCGCGCCATCGCAACCAGCTCGTCATAATGGCACTGGAACAGGTGGTTGGCGTCGCTGACCGTGGTGGCGCTCCAGCCGCAATCCTGCCCCCCCGGTCCGGCATGTCCGGTTTTCTCACTCGTCATCGTTAGACCCGTTGAACCCAATCACGTTCGACCGCCCCTCGCTCAGTAGCGGTTGAATACTGGTGCAACCTCCGGCGCAGAGCAAGACAGGCCGGAAAGACAGGAGGGGGCGACGGAGCGATCCGTCCTTCATCCCGCAAGGACCGGGCGCACACCCATCCATGCAGGACGTCCAAACAAAGGGGACAATGATGAAAGCGATACTGCACTCAATCCTCGCTGCCGGTGCCTTGTTCGGCGCGGCAGCCCAGGCTGACGATTTCGACGGTGTCTGGGACACATCCTTCGGCGAAGTTCGCATCCAGGAACGCGCCGGAGCCTTTTGCGGC
This sequence comes from Maricaulis alexandrii, assembly GCF_005871165.1. Classification (GTDB taxonomy): domain Bacteria; phylum Pseudomonadota; class Alphaproteobacteria; order Caulobacterales; family Maricaulaceae; genus Maricaulis; species Maricaulis alexandrii. The sequence goes on from NZ_SWKP01000008.1 coordinate 122,186, forward strand.
GAGTACGGAACCGTCGGCTTTGTGGCCGGATATACCAATGGGGTTTTCGCCCGCGGTGTGTTCGTCCATGCCGATCAGGACACGGGAACGCTCGACAACAAGCGGAATAATCGCGGCATCTTCCAGTGGGTTCAGTCCACGGATGGCGCCTTCAACGGTCAATGGCTGTGGGGGACGCAGGTCCGGATGTCGCAGGCCCAGCCGTGGAATGGGCAGCGCAGCAGCGAAACACGTCCGTCCGGATCACAATGGCGGCGCAATGCGGGCCACTGCCTGGGCTATTTGTCCAACCTTCCCGATGCGGCGCACGACTGGATGCGCGTCGCTCGCGACATGGAGCGCCCGTCTTCGCCGGCCCCGGCTCCCACCCCTCAGCCGCCAACCCCCGAACCGCAACCGGAACCCCAACCGTCCGGACCGCCCATCCCCAGCCATGTCGACACGAGCAACTTCTCGGACTGCGAGATGAGTGCGGCCAATGAAAACATTCTGATCTGCACCATGCCGACAGGCCGGCGCGAGCGCCGCGCGCTCGACTTGAGTCTCTGCCAGGACGGTTCTGTTGAGCCGGCACCTTGGTCCAATGCCATCATCTGTGCAGCCCGGGATGTCGCCGGTTCCTATTCGCGTTCCTGCGACCGGATGAGCGTGAGCGGAAGCCCTGTGGGCGATGCCGCCCCCAGGACGACCCGCAACTCTTACGTCACCGAATGCGCGGGCCCGACCATGCGCATGTTGGGGGAAGGCCCTTCACGCACGCTGGTCAATACCGAAAATCGTGTCGTGTTCTTCATGCGGCAGCGCGACGACCGGCGTTACCGCAATTTCTATCGCGCCAGTGCGTGCGCGTCCCGCCAGTTCTGGAACGAGAACGGCTATCTGCGTTGCAGCGGCAATTGATCCGGCTTGCGCCAACCCTTCCGAACTCACTTTGGAGGACATGATGTCCATTCACTTTTCCAAACCGGCCAGCTGGCTCATGGCGGCCTTCGCGGCCATGGGTCTGTCAGCCACGGCGCTCGCCGATTGCCGCGACACGATCGAGCTCTCGGCCGAACCGGCAGACCGGGAAATCACACACCGGGACGCCGAAGCCGGGCTCTATCGATACCTGTCTGAGTCGCTTGTCCTGTGTGCCGGTTACGGCCTCGAACACGGGCAAGTCCTGCTGATCCGCGTCGAGGACCGGCGCCTTGCCGATGTCCACCTGTCCGCGGGCTTCCGGCTGCCATCCCGCTCACGCGACACCCTGGCCGGACTGCTCGGCCAGGCGAGTGACGATGAGGGGCGCGCCTTTCCGGGCGACAACTTCTTTCCGGGGGACAATTTCTTCCCCGGAGACAACTTCTTCCCGGGTGACAATTTCTTCCCCGGAGACAATTTCTTCCCCGGCGACAATTTCTTTCCGGGCGACAATTTTGAGCCCGGAACGCCTCTCACGGCGGACATGCGGGACGCCATTCTGGGCGACGCGCCCAGCGACCTCGCCGCCCTCACCGAGCGCAGCATCCGCCAGGCCCGTCTCAATGACGGCCTGATCATCGCGGTGATCGACGCCAGCGGGGACCTGCCCTCCCGCGCGGTCATCCTGCCGCTGCGGTCCCGGCGCTGAACCCACCCCGAAAGGAGACACAACCATGTTGCTGACAACCCTGACCCTGTCGCTTCTCATCCAGACGACACCCGACCTCACCGCCATCCCGGACCACCGCGCCACGGCCCAGGTCTCGATGCAGGATGCCACGCACGAGATCGAGGTGCGCGCCTCGGGATCCTGGACCCGGATGACCCTTCCGGCAGGCCTGTCCGGCGCGCCCTACGCGCATGTCATGCTGCTGGACTATGATACGGGCGACGCCGCGATTTTCCCGGTCGGGCGTGATGTGCCCGACAGCTCGCGCACCATTCTGCGCCTGTCACCGGACCGCACGCCCATGGCCGATATCGGCTTTCGGGCTCCGGACATGCCGGCCCGGGGCCAGACCCTGAGCATTGCGGGGGAGACCTGCACCGACCACGTCCAGGACACCCAGAATGCCTACGGCGAAATCGTCCGCGCGGCGGCCTGCTTCACGCCGGACGGCATCCTTCTGCGGCAGGCCGTGGATGGCGAGGTCCTCTACCAGGTGACCGCGATCGAACGCGCGCCGCAATCACCGGCCCTGTTCGAGACGCCCCAGGGCTATCTGGACCTCGACATGGGCGGGATGGCCGCCGTGCCGGCCGGCGAGGATGAGGAGGCCGGCGTCCTGAACGGTGTGCTCGGTCGCTATGGCGACCAGGTGCGTGACCAGGCCGACCGCCGAACCGGTGAAGAGGTCGAGGAACGAACCCGGAATGCCCTGAACCGCCTGTTCGGAAACTAGTCCGGCCATCCGGCCCCTCGACGGCCTCCGGCTTGCCCGGACGGACGCTCGCGGGGCCGCCCCACTCATTCATCCACAACGAGACGCTTCCATGAACCACGTTTATCCGAAAGGGATTCAGATCCTGCTGGCCGGCAGCGCGGCCCTCGCCCTCACCGCCTGCCAGTCGGACACGGCGCCCGCTCCGGGAACCGTCCAGATCACCTTCTACGCCCACGAGACCGAAGACGGAGTCTGCGAACCCCGGCGCGTTGCCCGCGTCAATGTGCCGGAGACCGACCTGTATGCGGTGTACGGGGATGTCCGATTCGTCGACACGCGCGGACAGGGCATGACGCGCCTGCCCCTGCAGTATGTCTTCAACGGCTATGATGACAGCGGGATTGCCGTGTCAGAGGCCCGAACCGGCCTCAACACCGACACGGCCTGTGCCGATCTGCGCATCGACAACATGATTGATCATTGCCTGCTGAATGCCGATCGCCACGCGGAAGCGCCCTGTCCAACGCTGGAATATTCCGGCGAAGGCTTCCACAGCATCAACCTGACACAGGACCGCTCCCAGCTAGGCACCCCACCCGGGGACGGCTGACGCCCCTCAACTCACGCAAACCCCGCAAGCCCCGGCGCGACCAGCGCCGGGGCTGAATTTTTTGGACTGGGGGAATAATGGCGGGGCTGTCAGACAAATGCGCTGCGGTCTCGAAACACCGGATTTGAACCTGCATCAGGACGGAATTGACGCCATTCGCGCAAGGCGCTTGAACGGCCGTCCTCGACGTCGGTGCGTGTTCATGAATGGCGCCGACCTGTTACCGGCGCCAGGACCCTGTTTGGTCAGTCGAAACCAATCCGCATTTGTCGACAGCCGCCGCTGCCTCGCACCCTTGCGAGTCTATCGTCTCTAAAAGGGAAGGCTAACTTGCAGACGCCCGCTGCGGGCCGAGAAGTCACCCTCGCCGAGACCGTTGAAACTGGCTTCGCCGGACAGGAACACGCCGCCGGGCAAGCGCCCGCGCAGGGTGATTCCGGCATCGGCCCGCAAGGCGCCCGTCGAGACCGAATTGCCCTGCTCATCCATCAGGTCGGCCGGATCATAGTCCCAGACACCGCTCAGACTGACACCCGGTTCCCACCAAGTGCCGTCTTGCCGCTCGAACCGGTAGACGAATTCCGGTCCGGCCTCAAAGCGACCGACCGAAACAGTCTGCTCGGGGATATCGATACCCAGGCTGTCGACATAGGCATGCTGGGTCTCCTCGAAATGCGCCAGAGACGCTGAAGGCCGGATCCGCCAGTTATCCGAGCGCCACTCGCCCGTGATGTTGGCGCGCAACATCATCCGCGTCGTCTCGAATTCGTCTTCGTACAGACCCAGCGGATCAACCGTGTTGTCGGACTGCCCCCAAAGAGCCATCACGTCGACAAAGGTTCCATCGGCCACTTCCCAGACAGCGTAAGGACCTGCCATCCAGCCCGCGCCGTCAACACGTGCGCCCCGGATCGCTCCGGCCTCTTCGGCAATGTCGGCTGTCACTTCATCCATCCAGTCGCGCTGGAAGATGAGACCGACCAGGGATGCCTCATTCAGCTGCCAGTCGACGCCAAACTGCAACAGACCGAAATCGCTCGACACGTCCGCACCGTCACGCGTGTCCGACAGCGCGCTGAAGTCCGCACGCATCCAGACATCAAACGACGTGCCCGCAGCGTCGGGGTCCAGCGTCACGCCCGGCATTTGCGGACGGCTTTGCTTCACGTGATTGCGAATGCCGGCCAGATTGGTCTGCATGGACATGACACTGCGCCCGCCCTGGATGTCCGCGCTGAAGCTGCCCGGCGACGAGGCCGTCCGGTCGCGCAAGCGCTGGGTCAGGTCCGGCGCGCCAGACAGGATGCGATCGGCGCGACGAACCATGAAGTTGTTGATGGTCCGCATGGTCGCCAGCCGGACCGCTTCCTCGTCACGCGTGTTATTGAAGGTACACACGATGGACTCGTTCGGATCGAGATCGATGTCCACACGCCCCGTACCCAGATCGATATTCGATCCGCCATCCAGGTCGCCGGAGCAGGAAATGTCGTCCAAGCGCCAGCCGGCCGGCAGGGCCTGCGTGACGTCATAGGCGCCGAACCGGGTCTCGACGATGGCCGAAGCCGCATAGCCTTGGCTGGTCGTCAGTTCGAGCCCGTCAAGCGCCGCCAGGGAAGAGGCGAAGACAAAGGTCTCGTCGCGCTGGACCCCACCGGGCGTTGTCGACACCAGCTGGATCGTGCCGAAACGCTCCTCGATCGTGACTGTCAGCGGAATCTCCACGACAATACTGTCGCCCTCGGCCCGCGCACGGGTGTTCGGTCCTTTCGCCGCAGCGGCGCCTGAGGTCTCGTTGATGATCGAGATAATGCCTGTGTACTCACCCGGTTCCAGATCATTCGCGGCCTCCAGAATCGCGATGTTCAGCTCGATCGCGCCCAGCGACGGGATGGTGCCGGACGCAGGATCAACCGCGATCCAGGGCACATCCACCTCGACCCGGAACTGGATCTCCTGACTGCCCGGATTTGTGATCGTCGCCTGCGCCGAGATGTCCGTGACATTCTCCACATCATCGTCGATGACGACTGACACCTCTATGGGACGCGATATCGCCTCGATAGCGGCGTCCACGGCCGCGCTCTCATTGCCGGCGGCATCCTGTGCGGCGGCATCGGCAACGCTGACGACGATGTCACCCAGCGTTGCCGGCGTGATCGTCGCGGCGAAGACCTGATTGCTCTCGCTGGCAAAATCGGACACGGCACCATTCGACACGCTGATGTCCGACGCCTCAAAACCCGTCACATCTTCAGAGAATTCGAAGCGTGCCGTGAACGCGCCCTCTGTCTCCTCGCCCGGCAGGACGATCGACAGGACCGGCGCAGTCGAGTCGCTGCTAACAACCAGGGTGCCGGCCGCAGTGCTGTCATTGCCGGCACTGTCCTGTGCCGCGCCAGCCGCGATATCAATCGTCACATCGCCGTCATCGTCCGGCGTGATCAGCACGGTGAACACCTCGCCATCACCGTCCAGGCCCGAGGCCGTACCATTGCTGATGACCAGATCGTCCAGGGCAAAGCCGGTAACCGTCTCGGCAAAGCTCACCGTCAGCGTGAACGGGCCGGACAGAACTCCATCCTCAGCCACAGACAGGGTGACCGCCGGCGGCGTCGCGTCGGTCTCGATTGAGAACGGCTCCGAAGCCGTATTGCCATTGCCCGCACTGTCCTGCGCGCTGTCAGCCGCGAGTTCGATGGTGACCGTGCCATCGCTCTCCGGCGTGATCTCGGCGGTATAGGTGTCACCGGAACCGGTCAGCTCTGCGGCCGTTCCGTTGGTCACGAGAAGTTCGGTCAGTTCGAGCCCGGTCACATCCTCCGAGAAGATCAGGGTCACCAGGAAGGAACCCGACACCGGAGCGTCGACGCCGGACGTGATCACCACACTTGGCGCGGTGCCGTCACTTTCGATGGACAATTGCGTTGCCGCACTATTGCCATTGCCGGCCGCATCCTTCGCCGCATCGGCGCCGACCTCGATCGTCACAGCACCGTCAGCCGCCGGCGTGATGTCGGCTGTGTAGATGTTGCCGGATCCCGCCAAATTCGCAGCAGAGCCATTGCCGACACGGATGTCCGACGCGGCAAAGCCGGAAACGGACTCAGAGAAGGTGAAGGTCGCCGTGAAAGCGCCCGAGACCGGGTCGCTGGACGCTGTGGAAATCGTCACGGTCGGCGCTGTCTGGTCATTCTCGATCGAGAACTGATCGGCGGCCGTATTGCCGTTTCCGGCATCATCCGCAGCCGCATCCGCCGCAACGTCCACCGTCACCGTGCCGTCCGCAGACGGCGTGACCGTCATTTCAAAGTCTGTGGAGCTGGACCCGACGAAATCCGAGATGACGCCATTGCCCACCGAGACGTCATCCACGGTAAAGCCCGAAACGCTTTCGGAGAACTGGATCAACACGTCGAAAGCGCCAGACACCGGTCCGGTCGAGGTCGAGCTGATCGACACCGACGGCGTCGTGCCGTCATAGGTCACCTCCAGGTCGTTGGAGGTTACATTGCCATTGCCAGCCGCATCGTTGGCGAGACCGCTTCCCAGGCCGACGATCACAGTACCATTGGTCACCGGATTGATCGTCATCGTGTAGACCGAGCCGCTCGAGGCGGTGAAGTCGGTCACGGTGGCATTGGTCAGGCTGAGATCACCTGCATCAAAGCCGGTGACATCCTCCGAGAAGGTTGCCGTCGCGGTGAAGGCTTCCGACACCAGGGCGGCGGCGTCCGTCGAGAACACGATGGTCGGTGCGGTTTCATCATTCTCGATGGAGAATTGCGTCGCCGCACTATTGCCATTGCCGGCCGCATCCTCGGCCGCATCGGCGCCGACATCGATCGTCACAGCACCGTCAGCCGCCGGCGTGATGTCGGCTGTGTAGAGGTCGCCAGACCCCGCAAAATTGGAGGCAGAGCCATTGCCGACACTGATGTCCGACGCGGCAAAGCCGGAAACGGACTCAGAGAAAGTGAACGTCGCCGTGAATATGCCCGAGACCGGGTCGCCCGCAGACGTCGAAATCACAACGGAGGGCAGGCTGACATCGCTCTCGATCGAGAACTGCGTGGCCGCGGAATTGCCATTGCCGGCGGCGTCCTCGACGGCATTGAAGTCCAGATCCACGGTCACCGCACCGTCTGCAGACGGCGTGATGTCGGCCGTATAGGTATCGCCGGACCCCTGGAGATTGGAGGCGGTGCCATTGCCGACCGCAATCTCATCCACGGCAAAACCGGTCACATCTTCGGTGAAGGTGAAGGTGACGGAAAAAGCACCGGTCACCGGTTCCACGGCCGAGCTGGTGATCGTGACCTCCGGCGCGGCTGTGTCGACCTCGACCGAGTACACATCCATGGCCGTGTTGGCGTTGCCCAGCTGGTCGGTGAAAACGCCGGCAGGCAGGGTCAGCGTCAGCGTGCCCGGGCCGTCGGGCATGAGCGTGACCAGAGCGCCGACAACCGAACCATTGTCTTCGATCATTTGCAGATCGGTCAGCGTGGCATTGCTCAAGACCAGGTCGCTGAATTCGAATCCGAGGGGGGCTTCCCCCCACAAGATTTGGAGTTCGAGACTGTCTCCCGTCACCGACCCGCTGGGCGGATAGCTCAGCGCCGGTGCCGGCCCGGTTTCATCATTGATGACATGGAGGGAATTGCTGTCCTCAGAGCCGTTACCGGCGGCATCCTCGGCCGCATCATTGCCCAGATAGACATAGACGTCGCCATCGGCGTCAGGCGTGATCGTGACGGAATATGTCGTCCCCGACCCGCTGAGATTGCTGGCGGTCGCATTGAGAAGATCGAAGTCCGACAGTTCGAGTCCGGTCACGGCCTCGCTGAACTCCACATCCACCGTGAAACTGCCGCTGACATAGTCATTGGTCACAAAATTGACGGTCTGCGAAGTGCCATCACTCGTGCTCAGACTGACCGTCGGTGCCTCATAATCGGTCTCAACGGAGAATTGCGACGCCGCCAGGCTGGCATTGCCCGCCGCGTCCTGTGCGGCTGCAGCCGGCACATCGATCGTCAACGTACCGTCCGTGGAGGGCACGATCAGTGCCGTGTAGACCGACGCGCTCACCGTGGAGAACGTGGACACACCGCCGCCGCTGACACTGATGTCCAACTGGTCGAAATCCGTCACATCCTCGGAGAAGGTGAAGGTCGCGGTGAAATTGCCGGAGATGGCCGGCATGCCACCGTTCGAGATCGTCAATGTCGGACCGGCGGAATCACTTTCATAACTGACTTGCGGCGCCGCCGTATTGCCGTTCCCGGCCACATCCTGAACGCCATCGGCCGGGAAAATCACGGTCACCGTGCCGTCTGCATCGGGTGTGATCTGGAAGGTGTAGAAAGTGCTCGTGACCGGGGTCAGATTGCTGGCCGTGCCGTTGGTGACGGAAATATCGTCCACGGTCAGATCGACAACGGATTCGGAGAAGACCAGCGAGACACTGGCGACGCCACTCGTCGCCGTGTCCGGCGCGTCCAGGCTCACCGTCGGCACGGTTCCGTCAAACGTCACGGACAGGGTGTTGCTGTCCAGGCTGTCAAAGCCGGCCGCATCCTGGGCCGCGCCCGAGCCGAGTGAAATATCGATTTCACCATCGGCAGCCGGTGTGATGCTGACCGTATAGGTCGTACCGGAACCGGTCAGATTGCCGGCCGTGCCGTTGGAGACCACGAAATTCCCGGCCGTCAGCCCCGTGACTGCCTCGGTGAACTCGACATCGACCGTGAAGGGTGCCGTGACATAATCCGGCGAAGACGGATTGCCCGGTGTCTTCGCGCTGTCCGACGTACTCAGCGTGACGCCGGGCGCATAGAAATCCGCCTCGATCGTGAACTGGGTCGCAGCGGTATTGCCATTCCCGGACCCGTCTTCCGCAACATCAGCCGCCACATCGACGGTGACCGTGCCTTCGTCATCCGGTGATATGTCAGCCGTGTAAGTGTCTCCCGAACCGGCGAAATTGGACGCAGAACCATTGCCCACCACTATATCGCCGAGCACGAAGCCCGTGACATCCTCGGTGAAGGTGAAGGTGACAGAGAAAGCGCCCGTCACCGGGTCCGACGCCCCGCTGGAAATCGTGACATCCGGGCTTGTTACGTCGTTCTGCACGACGATGGCGTTGTTGTTCGTGCCGGTCGGCGTGGTGTTGACCAAAGCATTACCGGCCTTGTCGGTGATGGTGACACCACTGGCGAGGGACAGTTCCACCGTTGCATTCAGATTGGCCATGTCCCCACCGGCCAGAGAGATCTCGTAACTATCGTCTGAGACATGGCTGGCGGTCGGTGTCGCCGTGGTGCCGGTCACCGAAAAGTCCGCGCCGGAGATGCTCGTCGTGTCGAGATTTTCGCTGAATGTCACAGCCCAGGACACCGCATCGGCACTTGTCGGCGTGGACGTTCCCGGAAACAGGGCGATGCTCGAGACGGTCGGCGCCGTATTGTCCACCGTATAGCTGCGTTCATTCGCGCCGGTCGGCGTGCCGGTGGAAAGCACATTGCCGTACTCGTCCGCGACACCGCCGACCAGATTGATCAAGACCTCGCCGTCCAGACCGGCCAGGTCACCGCCACTGGCCGTCACAGTGAAGCCCGTGGAGTAGCGGGACACTGAAAGCGTCGCCGTCGTCCCGGTCAGCACGAAATTGGAAGCATCCAGATCGAAGCCTCCGGAAATCGAGCTGAACGCAAAGTCCCAGGTCAGCGTATCGGCATTGGTGAATTCATCGGTCGGGGATTGGCGCGTCAATGAGGCCAGAACCGGTGCCTGACTGGAGAGCGTATAGGTCTCATCCGTCGCCGGCTCGCCGGCCCCCAGCGCATTGCCCGTAGTGTCCGTGATGTTCTGCCCCGATGCCAGATTGAGGCCCACAGTTCCCGTCAGGGCGGCCAGGTCTCCACCGGACACGGTCAGCGTATAGCTGTCACCCGACCCGGCGATCACGCCGGTCGCGGTGGTGCCGGTGATCTCGAAATCATCGGCCGAGACATTGCTGACGCTTTCATCAAAGGTGATGTCGAAAACCAGCGTGTCGGCATTGGTATTTTCGCTCGAAGGCGTGTTGCGGGCAAAGGCCGTCAGCGTCGGGGCTGTCGCATCCGTCGCCGTCAGCGTGTCAGAGGCCGAGCCACTATTGCCGAGCGACGAGGTGAGATCGCCACTCGTATTGGCATAACTGCCGCTGGCGCTGGCTGTGACGTCCGCACCGACCGTACAGCTGGAATCAGCCGTAACAGCGCCTCCGGTATAGCTGATCGTGCCGCTACCAGCCGTCGCTGTCAGCGTGCCCCCCGTACAGGTCGTCGACGCGTTCGGCGGGGTTGCGATGACGACACCGGACGGCAGGTTGTTGGTGAAATCGAGCGCTGTGGCATCGAAGCTGTTGCCCACATTGTCGATGGTGAAAGTCAGTGTCGACGTGCCGCCCTCGGCGATGGAGTCCGGCGAGAAGGCGGCCGAGAAGCCCGGAGCTTCGGTCGCGGAACCACTGACCCGGATGTCGTAATTGGCCTCATCTGCATCATCGCTGACAATGTCGAGGTCGAAGGAGAACCCGCCGGCACTGGCCGGCGTGTAAGTGACCGTAAAGGTTGCCGTGCCGCCCCCGGACGCGACCGTAGACGCGCTGAAAGAACCGACCGTCACGGAGCCGCTGATATTGGACGTGTTTGACGCCGACGCGCTGGTCAGGTTCAGCGTGTCCGATCCCGAATTGGTAATGGTGTAGGTGACCGTTTTCGCTGTTCCGGCCGGCTCAGCACCATGCAGGTCAATATTGTCATCGGCCACCGCGCCGCCTTCCGAAGACGAGATGGCGATTTCGGGCCGCTGAGCGTCGACCGTGAAGCTCGTTATCGCGATGGCGGAAGCCGCATTGCCGGCAGTATCCGTGACCGTCACGGTACAATTGGCGTAAGTGCCGTCAGCGAGGGCTGAGCTGTTGTCCGTATCGGTCAGCGTGATGGTCTGATTGCCGGTCGACGAGATGGTGGTCGACGAGCTGGTGCCACAACTCCCGCCCATCGCGAAGACGCCAGTCTCGTTCGTCGTGAAGGTATAGTTCGGCGTGCTGTCGCTCGTCGGCGAGGAGACCGCAGACACCTCCGACGTGGTCGGCTGGGTCGTGTCCAGGGTCAGTGCCAGCCCGCTCGAGGCCGAAGAGGTGTTGCCCGCAGCGTCGGTCGCTGTTGCTGTCAGCGTGTTGGATCCCGAGGTCAGCGTGCTGGCCGTGATGGACCAATTGCCGGATCCGTCCGCAGTCGTCGATCCCACGACGCCATCCACATTGGAACTCAGGATGACGGTGCTGGAGGCTTCGGACGTACCGGTCAGGGTCGGGGTCGTGTCATTGGTGATATTGTCGGTGCTGCTGCTGCCGCTGTCCGACGCGGCCGACAGATCAGGCGCCGACGGTGCGCTCGGGACTGTCGTATCGATCACAATGGCCAGGCCGCTCGAGGCCGCCGAGGTGTTGTTGGCACCATCCGTCGATGTCGCGGTCAGCGTGTGGCTGGTCGCTGTAAGCGTGCTGGCCGTGATCGACCAATTGCCTGATCCGTCCGAAGTCACAGACCCGATGGCCCCATCGACGTTGGAGAGCAGCGAGACCGTGACATTGGCGTCCGCGGTCCCGGTAATCGTCGGTGTCGTGTCGTTCGTGATGTTGTCCGTGCTGCTGGAGCCGGTGTCCGAGGCGCTCTCCAGATCCAGATTTGCCGGAACGCTGGGTGCATCCCGATCCACCGTATGGGTCGAACCGGATGTGTATGCCGCGACATAGCCGTTCGTGCCGTTTCCGTTCCCGGTGTCGTCGGTGATGTTGGTTGAGCCGTCCAGATCGAGCCGGATCGTCCCGGTCCCGGTGATCGAACCGACCGTGACGGTAATCGGGTCGCCACTGGACGCCGACACTGAGGACACGGAGCCTGTCGCCGTTCCCGACGCGGTCGTGACCGTGAAGTCGTCCGTCGACACATTGTTGGCGGTCTCATCGAAATCGACGACGAAGGACATGCTGGTGGCGTTTGCCGCCGGTGAGCCGGAGACGGTGATGGAAGAGACGGCGGGCGGGTCTGTATCGCCGGCCGCACCGATATCCGAGATGATGATTTCACCGATCGGCGCTGCACTACCCCGGCTGGCCTGAGTGAAGCGCAAGCCGTACGCACCATCAAAATCGGTATTGCTGCTGAGCGTGTTCAATCCATCGCTCAACGCAACAGGGGAGCCTACAGGCGTGTTGGTGGCATCCAGAGCCTGCACCGACGTGCCCGTTGCCGCCGACACCCAGATGGAGGTCAGGTTGAAGCTCGTGCCCGCGCGAAGATCGCCATAGTCGAAATCGCCTGTGCCGGAGTTGAAACGCAACCACCCCCCTGAAGGGGCACCGGACAGCGTGGACGTTCCCAAGCGGACGCGATTCGTACATCCCGTGGCGTCGCTGGTGACCGAGACAATAGTCCAGCCTTGCGCACTGGCCGTTTCGGTGCCGCAGATTGAGGAATCAATGACAAAGCCGTTGGTGCCGGTTGCAAACGTAGAAGTCGTGCTCGGCTGCGCATGGGCAGCGGTCGACAACATTGCCGCCGACATGACCGCCATGATTGTCGCAGCGGCAGGCCGCCGGACCGACCGGACTCCTTGCGCCAGCCAGGACTGCATGCCCTGCCAGAATTGAGTCGGTTCAGTTGAGTGTTGGCAGCGCATTGGGGTCCCCGGACATGACTTGGCGGCGTTTTGCGGCACGCACGGAAAACACCTTGAATATGTTTCTGTTTTTCGGCGACCGGAATGCAACGAGCGCCCATCACGACCGACGAACAACACATGCGGGGAGCCGCCGGTACGGCCCGACTGCAAAAGTGCTGGAGCTGAACAGGACCAAAACGCAAACGGTCGGCGCGCGTCAGTGCAGCATGGATTGGACGAACTTGAAGGAAGCCGGTCTCGGGCTGGCCTCGCTTGCGCCAGCCGTCCTGAGCGTTCGCTCCAGTCTCCCTGGTAGGGATGACGGTGCTGTCAGACAAAAAAGGAGCGGGCCCTAAAGTCTGAGTTGAAGCCAAGTCAGGCGGCAAGTCGACGCCGTACGGCCAAGGCTTGGGTGCCGTTTTCCTTGAAATCTTCGCGGCGATAAACGTGGCGTTCAAGTTTGAATTGGTTGTGAACTGGGGATTGGACCGCGGCGAACTTGTGAAGATTTCGCATCGACCTGGACCGGTTCATGACTTTCTCTCGCCGCCGCAATGGCTGATAAGAGTTTTCGGCGCGATTGCAGAGCCACCTCCCGATCGCTTGGAGCCCAGGGCTTCCAAGATTGCGCAACGCTGCCTTGCAGGACGGCAGCTCATCGGTGACGTCCTGATCCGGCGCTCCATATCGCTTCATCGCTTTGCGCAGAAACTTCAGCGCTGCCGCGTTCGTGGAGAAGGTCTTCAAAGCTCCGAAACGACTAAACCGCCATCCCGATCACATGGCGAAGCGCCTCTGACAGAGCCCTCCACGACGCACAGGCGCGCTAACCCGCGGACTATCGGGGGTTTCCGGCGGGCGCCGGTGCCATATCCAGATTTGGAGGGAATAATGGCGGTGGAGGCAGACGGGAGCGAAGTGGTCTCTACCGGTGGGCGTTTCGAAATTAGCTGTCCCGTTCGGCGTCCGACGCGCGACACCGAATCTCGGCAGGTCTCAGGACGATGCCTCCTGGGGCGACTTGATTGCGCAATCTGTCGGTTGGTTTGAGCAGATGCCCACGCTGCAACCGGTTGTGCCCACACTCCCACCGCCTGATAGTCTTGTCGGCATATTCGGTTTATCGATGAGGGGGCTGCGCGCGTGCTGCGTATCGGGTCTGTGTCGATCTGGAGTTTCGAAATGATCAGTGTTCTTGCATCTGCCCTTCTGGCCCTGACTGCCGCAGACCATCACGGCCACCACGGCAACCATCACCAGGCCGAAGAACAGGCCAGCTCTACCGTCGCTGCGGATGTGCGGGCGGCGGACGCCGAAGACCGCACTGCGCTCGTTCGGCATGATGCGCTGACCGAGCTCGGCATGGGCGCGATGATGATGCGCTTCTCAGTGGCCGAAGACGTGGATTTCGATCTGTTTCAGCCTGACGCGGCGCTGACCATCACCGTCATCGGCGGCGAAAATGGCTTCGAGATCATCGCCGCCGAAGCGCGTTCGGAGTAACCTTCCGCGAAATTACGCCCCGCATGGACATAGCCGGGCGAGCCTTCGGCTCGCCCGTTTATGTGCGGTCATCAATCCAGGCGCACCGTCATCGTGGCCTGATCGCTGTGATAATTGCCGTCCGGTGTTTCCGGCAGATCAATCGAAATCGCAGACAGCAGGACCTCGCCGTCCAGCTCAGCTGAAACGGTGAACCTGCCGATCTCGTCTGTCAGCGCGTCGAAATGCCGTCCGTCAGGCGTGTGGATCGTGACCCGATGGCCGGCCAGGGTCTCGCTGTCCTGGTAGAGCGCGAACCGTCGCGCCTCATTCTGCACCGGCACAAATTCAAGCGCCTGGCCCATCGGTGTGAACACGGCCTCTTCGCCGCCTTCACACGTCGCAACGCAGAAGATCGTCTTGGTGAGCTTGGAGTAGCTGCGCATCAGGGCGGGTGAGCCGGGCAGCGCATGAAAGGCCGCCTGCACGTCGGCGTCCGCATCGATCTCCTCGAAGTATACGTCGATGCTTTCCCGAGGAATTTCACCGGATCTTGGATGGGTCGAGACCGCCAATACACCAAGCCCGACGGAAGTGGGTGTGAACCGAATGCCCAACGCAGTCTCGGATTCGGCATAGGAAAGGCCGTCCACGGCAACGCCGCCGACTGTCGCTGATATAAATGCCACCCGGTCCTGGCCCAGACCAAACTGGATGTCCGGATATTCCAGCGCACTGGTCATCGCGATCTCGACAGTCTCTCCGGACGGCCAGATGGCTTCGCGTGAAGCCAGGAAAGTCTTGTGACCGAAGGCAGCAGAACTGGCGAGGAGCGCCGCGAGGCCACCCGCGAATACCGCCTTCATGCGCGGCGAGCGATTGTCAGTTTTCATCGTATTCCCCTCAGTTCTCCGGGCCCGCAGGCCCTTTTCTGTTGGCACTCCAAATTCGCCGAAGCCGGTCTCCGACCGCAGTCTTGAACGCAAGACTTGGTTTTTCCACGAGGCTCCAGGACATGGCGGAGACCAGACACGTGACCGGGACCGCAATGATACCGATCTTCAACGGGTCGGCGTTCGGGTCGAAGAACAGCACCATCTGCATGATCGGATAGTGCCAGATATAGATTCCGTAGGACCAGTCCGGCAGATCCGCGCCGGTCGGCCAGCGATCGAGCGCCGCAAAGGCAACCGCAAACATCGCGGCGGCTATGGCGAGATTCATGAACAGCTCGGCACCAGGATGCTCGCCAAGGGCCAGCCAGAGCGGGACGACCAACAGCAGAGGCCAGGGCAGAATGGGGATGCGATGCCGCCAGGCATGAATGACCATCCCGATCGTGAAGGCCGAGGACAGGCGTGCGGCGCTGGCAATCAGGGCCGGCGCGTCATCCCAGAACAGGCTGATGAGAATATGGGCAGCGGTCGTGACAGCAAACAGGACGAAATGCGCGTGTCGGCCCCATGGCAGGGGCGAGAAGAAGATCAGGGCCGCCGCCACGTAGGCAATGACCTCGTACCGCAGCGTCCAGAGCGTGGCCGAAAATTCACCGCTCCAGGGATGACCTGAAAAGATACCGGCTGGCCCCTGGCTCGTATCAAGGAAGGCAAGAACATTGACCGGAAAGAACCAGGTTTGCGTAGACCCGAAATACTCGGGGACACTCAGTATCGTCACGGCGGGCCCGATAACGAAGACGGCCACGAGGGACAGAACAAGCAGCGCTGGCCACAGACGGAGAGCGCGGGCGGCGACGAACTGGTAGGGGTCCGCGCGGCGCTCAAGACTGTCGGCAATCAGGAAGCCGCTGAGAATGAAAAAGGCGTTCACGGCCGCATAACTGAGCGACCAGCCGTTTATCGCCAGCGGCGGAGGCGGTTCGGGGCCTTGCGTGACGATAATCGCGTGTTCGACTAGCACGGCCGAGGCCAGGACGAGGCGAATCGGGGTCAGGCGATTATGCCGGCTCGTGAAAGCCGAACCGATGGTCTTCAAGCCGAAAATGGGCGCCCTCCCGATGCGATCCTTCACCGGATACGCGGCGGGTCGAGCCTCCCCTCACCTTCGGGTCATTGCCGGCGCTTCGCGATTTCCATCCTCACCAGGCGCTGCATGCGCAGGACCAGCAGGAGAAGTCCGGCCAGTACCGTCACCAGAGCGAAAATCGATGCCGTAATCAGGAGCGGATTATTGAAATTCTCCCGCTCCTCATAGTCCATGATGTGGAGCATCCAGAAGAAGTCGAAGAAGCGCCAGTCATCATTGCGGCGCGCCATCACCAGGCCGGTATCCGGTGAGACATAGATCCGCGTTCCCTCGCCATCAGCAAAGCTGATCCGCCAGGCAGCGCCCGGCCGCCTATACTCCCAGGTCGGGTCCTCGAAATACTCAACCGCAGCGATTTCCGGATCCCCGGCGTAATCGGCACGGGCCAGCTCGATCGCGGTTTCGCGGGAGACCGGCGTGATACGCTCGCCGGTCATGGCATCGACCAACGCGGACGCGCCGTTGTGGGCAATCGCGTTATAGACCGGGCGTCCCTGCCAGGCCTGCAATCTGACTTCCTCGAAGGGCGCGCCGAGATCCAGGTCCGACAATGCCTGGTCAGCGGGTAGCACCGTATTCACATCGATCATCAGCGGCGCTGGCTCGGCCATATTGTGCTCACCGCGGACACGTTCGAGCGGCAAAACGCTCATGACGACACCGCCGGTAATCCAGAGCACGATCTGGATGCCAACGATCAGGGCCAGCCATTTGTGAGCGCGAATTGTCCAGCGAAGCAGCGCTGTCATGAATATCCCCTGCCTGTCACGGCGCTGCCGGCTTGTCCCGATCAGAAAACACGTGAGCAAGACGGCTATCCCTCACAGTAGAAGTCGTCCTTCAGCTTTTTTCTGGCCCGATAAACTCTCACTTCCGCGGCTTTTTCGGAAATTCCCATCGCAGCGCCGATTTCGGCCAGCGACAACCCCTCCAGGACGGATAGCAGAAGCGGTGTCCGCAAACCCTCGGGCAAAGCACGGATCAGGGCGTCTGCCCGGGCGAGGTCCGCCTTGTCTCCGACGGCCGTCTCAGGGTCTGGGTCCTCCGAGGGCATGATTTCGGTTCGATCTTCGAATCCGACCCAATTGAGAACCGCGCGGCGTCGATGATGATCCTTCGCCTTGTTCCGGGCGATGAAAAACATCCAGGTCACGAAGGATTTGTCAGCGTCGAACCGCGCCAGATTGCGATGGATCGCGATGAATGTGTTCTGGGCGACATCTTCGGCATCCGCCCTGCCGCCCACCTGGCGCTCAAGGAACTGGACCAGCCTGGGCGCATGACGCTGCATGAGCTGGTTGAACGCCAGCTTTTCACCATCCCGGGCGCGGATTGCGAGTTGTTCGTCGGTCGGATCGAGGGCAGATCCGTCAGCCCTATCCCTCGACATCAAAGGCGTTGGCCAGACGGTCATCAAACTCGGCGCGCTGGTCATCGGTCATGACCTCGCGCATCGCCAAAATGTGATTGAGCGTGGCCAATTGCAGCTCACCCATCACATCGTGAAATGCCTCGGCCGCTTCGGCCACGTCGGCTGACATTTCGCGGTCTGCGAGGAGAGCCCGGCCAATTGCGCGCCGCGCCTCCGTGACCCGGTTTTCATACCCGGCCTTCTGCATCGCGAAACTTGCCTCGAGCGCTTCGATGACCGCTTCCTGCTCGTGATCAAGCGCTAGCTCGTCATGGATGATGGCGTGCAGGCTGGACGAGGCTCCATCGTGATGGCCAAGCACATTTACGCCCAACCAAACACCGGCAAATCCGCTGGTCAGCCCGAGGGCGGTTGCGACAACTCCAGCTCTCCAGATCATCCGTCCGCCCCCTCATCCACGAGCGCGGTAAACGACCAGCCGGCATCGGCGTCGAATACCGCCAGGAGGTCCGGCTCGGCATGACCGATCGCACCGGCGCCGACGACCCCACCGATCAGCAACGCCACCGCAGCGGGGGCCGCACGCATGGCGAGAGCACGGCCAAGCGCTTCGCGGCCTGGATGGCCGTGCGCCGCGCCGTCGAGGCGTGCCCAGACTCGCGGCTGGAAATCGGCCATGTCGACCGGGGACGGCGCGCCGCCCATATTTTCGAGGATTTCGTCCAGCTTATCGTCGGACATGTCAGTTCTCCGTCAGGACGTGTGAAGGTGCTTGATGCGCCAACCGGTATCAGTGCGAACAAGTATAGCGGTTCCATGCGCGTCACGCTCCCGCGCCTCTCCACGCACCTCGTACTCCATCCGGATATCGAAGGTCGCGAACGCCACGTTCCGATCCGCATTCACCGAGTAGCCGGACCAGTCATAGACATGGAAGGTCACATGCTCCGCCGCGAATTCAGGGGCCAGGTGATGATCACGATACTCCGCCCAACCGATATCGCTGCCACTACCTTCGAAGATTGTGAAATCGGTTCCGTCGGGAAGAACCCAGCGCTCGGCCTCTTGAACATTTTCCTCGGCAAGCGCGCCCGAATAGCTCTCTAGAACAGCGGTTATGTCTGCAGCATCATCCGCAAGAACGGGCGACGACATCGCGATCGCGGCCGCGGCTCCGATACTTCCGTGTCTGATCCAGTCCATTTTACCCTCTCATATCGTTTTCAGGTCCCGCGCCACCGGCTGATCCAGGCCTCACCCCATACGCGCAAACGAGTACGCGCCGGACGCTCTACCCACTCATATGTGCCCGCTGAAACACCGATCATCACGACCATCATCGCCAGCAGTATCGGCCAGGATATCGTCTGATCGACCACGCCCAGGACGTCCTGCAAGAGATTGAAGCTGACCATGAAAAACGGCACGTGGATCATGTAGACGCTGTAGGAAATGTCGCCGAGATAACTCATGGCCCCGGCTCTCGTTTTACCTGCATGCCGGTCCAGCTCTGCGAGGAGGAATATGAGCGGCGCTCCGAGCAGCGCGATCGCTCGATCATCCCAGGCGGTGTGGGCGGCCCAGAGGTAGCAAACGAGTACTGCGATGAATGCATATCGGGCGGTTACACGGGGCAAGGCATACGCCTGGCCGAGCCTGTATAGGCCGACCCCGATGAGAAATTCGGGAATGATCCGGATGACGCCATAGCGCTCTGTCGCCATCGGCAGGGTCTCGGCAAAAAGGCGCAAATGGACTTGATCCAGTGCAAAAAAGAGAACGACGGCTATTCCCAGCAGCAGGCAGGGGCGATGCTTCAGGGCCCGCGCCGCCATCAGATAGGCAGGAAAGGCCAGATAGGCGAACCATTCCGCGCTGATCGACCAGGACGGTCCATTCCAGCTCAGATCTGGCGCGAAACCCCACGCATGGATCATCAGGATATTGGCGGGCAGGTCAGCCAGGGCGAACCGCTCAATGTCGAAGGGCACACCAAGCGTGGCCGCCGTGACCCAGACGAGAATGAGAAACAGGATGACGGCGATGTGCAGCGGCCAGATCCTGGCGAATCGCGCAACCAGGAAGCGGGCGAAATCGAACCGGCCTTCTTCGCGCGCCACAAGGTAGACATGGGCGAGCACAAATCCGGAGAGGATGAAGAACAGATCAACCCCGAACCGGCCCATTGCCAGCAATTGCGTGACCGCGTCGACGTCGAAGTCCCACGGTGCTCGCCAGTGATAGAATACGACCCACAGGGCGGCGAAGAACCGCAATCTCGTGAGAGACGCCAGATGGGCAGGATAGCTCACCCTAGCCGCCGCCAATCAGATGCCGCAGCCCGCCATGGGCCAGGGCGCCTCCGAGGAAGCCGTTGAGCATAAGCGCCAACGCAGATCCGAACAGCGCGATATTGAATAGAAGCGCGCCCAGCTGATTGCCCGGACGGCGTGACCACTCACCAAGCACTGCCAGGCCGACCAGCCCAAACAAAAGCGCTGTGCCCAGATAGCGGTGAGCCAGCATGACGCCGGCCTCATTGGCGGCCATCGGACCGGAATGGGCCCAGCCGAGTAACCCGGCGACGACGCCGCCTGCGGCTCCGGTCCACACCAGGAAACGAACCGTATCGCCACCGCTGCCAAAGCGGCCGGCAAGCACGAATACCTGCGCGAGAGCGCCCGCGAGGATCAATGCAATCGGGAAATGCACCGCAATGGAGTGGAACACGCCGATGCGTGACATGACCCGCTCAAACGGGGTCGAGGCACCGCCTTCGCCCCAGTGCGAATGGCCGCCTGCCGGGCCGGCTTCAGCATCATGATGGCTATCATCAACACACGGGTCGGGCTCGTCTCCATGATCATGCTCGAACGCATCTGCCAGCGTGTCGCTGGATGCCGGGGCTGCCTCGCTTTCGGCGCCGACTTCCCCGACGGTCTCGGCAACCGGTTCGGCGCTCGTGGATTGCTCCTGAGCCCCGGTCTCTTCAGCGGGCTCATGCTGGGCCGGCGGATGCGCCCAGCCCGGCGCCGATGCGAATAAGATAACCCCTGCGCCTGCAAGCGCGGCCAAAGCGATGCGAAGCCCCACGGCATCGTCCTCCTGATCGTTCAGTCCGGACTACGCACCTCGTAGCGCTTTCCCTCAGCCGAGCTGAACCGATCTCAGGCGCAGGGAGTTGGTGATGACCGAGACCGAGGACAGGCTCATGGCCGCCGCAGCAATCATCGGTGACAGCATGGTTCCGAAAACCGGGTAGAGGATGCCGGCGGCTACAGGCACACCCGCCGCATTGTAGATAAGAGCAAAGAACAGGTTCTCACGGATATTGCGCATGGTCGCGAGGGCCAGCTTGCGGGCGCGAACAATGCCGGTCAGATCGCCCTTTACCAGCGTCAGGCCTGCACTTTCGATGGCGACATCGGCGCCTGTGCCCATGGCAATGCCCACATCGGCCTGCGCCAGAGCGGGGGCATCATTGACACCATCACCGGCCATGGCAACGCCGTGCCCGTCGGCTTGCAGCTCTTCCACGATCCGCGCCTTGTCACGCGGCAGGACGTCGGCTCGCACCTCGTCCAGCCCGAGCCGGGCCGCCACCGACTTCGCGGTGCGCTCATTGTCGCCGGTCGCCATCACGATGCGGAATCCCAGTTTGTGCAGGTCTTCCAGCGCCTGGGCTGTCGTCGGCTTGATCGGGTCCACAACGCAGACCATGCCCGCCAGCTGGCCATCAACCGCCACAAACATGACGGTCTCTCCGTCATCTCTTCGCACATTGGCTTCGCCCGTCGCTGCCTCGCTGACCGCTATGCCTTGGGCATCCATGAGTGCAGCATTGCCCAGAGCAACAGCCCGACCGCGAACCCGACCCGTCACGCCCTTGCCGGTGACGGCTTCGAACTCATCAGCGGTATCCATCGTCACGCCACGGCTCTTGGCGCCCTGGACAATGGCTTCAGCGAGCGGATGTTCGGACCCGCGCTCAAGGCTGGCGGCCGCGGTCAGGACGTCATCCTCATTGTTGTTGGAAAACGCGATCACGGCAGCCAGCTCGGGCTTTCCCATCGTCAGCGTTCCGGTCTTGTCGACGACCAGCGTATCCACCTTGGCGAAGCGCTCGAGCGCCTCGGCATTCTTGATCAGGACGCCGGCCTGGGCGCCGCGACCGGTAGCGGTCATGACGGACATGGGCGTCGCCAGACCCAGCGCGCAGGGACAGGCAATGATCAGGACGGACACGGCTGCAATCAGCCCATAGGCCGAGGCCGGTTCCGGACCCCAGATCGACCAAGCGATGAAGGCGATGGCGGCGACCGCGATCACCGCGGGCACAAACCGGCCCGACGCCATATCGGCAAACTTCTGGATCGGAGCACGGCTGCGTTGGGCATTGGCCACCATCTCCACGATCTGGCTGAGCACCGTGTCCTTGCCGACCCGTCGGGCTTCGATGACCAGGCTACCATTGCCGTTGACCGTGGCCCCTGTCACGGGTTCGCCTTCGACCTTCTCCACCGGCACAGGTTCACCCGAGATCATTGACTCATCCACCGATGAGCGGCCTTCGACGACGACGCCATCGACCGGGACTTTCTCGCCGGGCCGGACCCGCAATCGATCTCCTGTCCGGATCATGTCCAGTGCGACTTCCCGGTCCTCGCCGTCAGACTCCACGCGCCGCGCCGTCTTTGGGGCCAGGTCAAGCAGTGCACGGATCGCGGACCCGGTCTGCTCCCGCGCCCGCAACTCCATGATCTGGCCCAGCAGGACCAAAACGATGATGACGGCTGCGGCTTCGAAATAAACACCCACATGGCCACTGCCGTGCCGAAAGGCTTCCGGGAAGACATCCGGTGCCAACACGGCCACCACGCTGAAAATGTAGGCCGCACCGGTTCCCATCGCGATCAGGGTGAACATGTTGAGGTGGCGGTTGATCACCGACTTCACGCCGCGCTCGAAGAAGGGCCAGCCCGACCAAAGGACCACCGGGGTGGCCAGCACCAGCTCCGCCCAGACGGCACGCGTTTCACCGAGAGCGTCACGCAGGAAGTCCAGGCCGATCATGGGACCCATAGCGAGCAGCAGGACCGGCACGGTCAAGACGGCGCCGACCCAGAACCGGCGGGCAAAATCGACCAGTTCAGGATTGGGGCCCTCTTCACCGGTCGGCACACCCATCGGCTCAAGCGCCATGCCGCAAATGGGGCAATCGCCCGGCTCGTCACGGATGATCTCGGGGTCCATCGGGCAGGTGTATTTCGTCCCTTCCGGCATGTCCTCATAGGACTGCAAATGGGCCCCGGTCAGGAAGTGATCAGGATCGTCGACGAACCGGTCGTGACAGCGCTGGGAACAGAAATGGTAGGTTTCCCCGTCATGCGCATGACTGGGCTTTCCGGCTCCGATGCGCACCTCCATCCCGCAGACCGGGTCGGTCGCAACAGGCTGATGATGCAGGTCTTCTTGTGTCTCTTCGGGCGAGCAATGCTGACAACTCATCGGGCAGTCCTCCTTTGGATGTCCCGGTTGTGAGGCTTCCAGTCACTGGAAGGTCAAGCGGCCGGTTTCATTTTTTTCTCGCCGGCGAGCCCTTCAACGATGGGACAGTCCGGCCGATCATCGCCATGGCAGGCCGAAACGAGGCGTTGCAGCTCTGACTTGATGGCCGTCATTTCGGCCAGTTTCCGATCAATCTGGGCAACATGGTCCTGCGCCAGGGCTTTCACGTCGGCACTCGCCCTGGACCGGTCTTCGTACAAGGACAGCAGCGCCCGGCAATCGTCGAGCGAAAAGCCGAGGCTTCGCGCTCGACCGACAAAGGCGAGCTTGTGGAGATCGCTGTCTTGATAGACACGGTATCCATTGGCCGCCCGGGCCGGGGCGACCAGCCCCACATCCTCGTAGTATCGCAAGGTTTTCGAGGGCAAACCGGTCGCCCAGGCAGCGTCCTTCACATTCATGACGCGGCTCCTTCCTCCGGCAGGGCCTGACGGATCCGGCCAAGTCCCGTCCGTTTCCAGATCAGGAAGGCCGCAGGGATCACCAGAAGTGTGAGGATGGTCGCACTGGTCATGCCTCCCACCATCGGCGCCGCGATCCGCCGCATCACTTCCGAACCGGTCCCGTCGCCAAACATGATCGGCAGCAGGCCGGCGATGGTCGCGATCACGGTCATCATGATGGGACGCACGCGCAACAGGGCTCCTTCGATCACCGCTTCGTCCAGATCGGACCGGTTCAGCGGCCGGCCGGCCTCATCGGCCAGCGCCTGATGCCGGGTGAGCGCCTGTTCCAGATAGACGATCATCAAGACCCCGATCTCCACGGCCACGCCGGCCAGGGCGATGAAGCCCACACCGACGGCGACCGAAAGATTATACCCGAGCAGGTCGAGCAGCCAGACGCCGCCCACGAGCGCCAGAGGCAGGGTGCCCATGATCATCAGAACCGGGGTCAGCCTGCGGAAGTTCAAGAACAGCAACAGCAGGATGATCACCAGGGTGACCGGAACGACCACAGCCAGCTTGGCCTTGGCCCGCTCCATGTATTCGAACTGGCCGGACCAGCTGATCGAATAGCCTGGCGGCAGGTCCACATACTCCGCCAGCGCCTGTTGAGCTTCCTCGACATAGCTGCCGATGTCGACACCGTTGATATCGACATAGACCCAGCCATTGGTGCGGGCATTCTCGCTGCGGATCACACCGGGACCATCGGCGATGGAGATATCGGCGACCCGGCCCAGCGGAATCTCCGCCCCGGTCGGCGTGATCACCGGCAGGTCCCGGAGCGAGTCCACCGAATTGCGGTAGTCGCGCGGGTAGCGAAGATTGATGGGATAGCGTTCGCGGCCTTCGACGCTTTCGCTGACCGACATGCCGCCGATGGCTGTGCGGACCACATCATGCACGTCAGCCACATTGAGACCGAAGCGGGCCGCTTCCAGCCGGTTCACATCGATATCGACGAATCGCCCGCCGGTCACACGTTCGGCATAGACCGAGGCTGTACCTTCGAGGGTTTCGATGATGGCTTCGACCTCCTCCCCGATTTCCGCAATCACATCCAGATCCGGACCGGCGATCTTGATCCCGACCGGGGTCTTGATCCCGGTGGCCAGCATGTCGATCCGACCCCGGATCGGCATGATCCAGGCATTGGTGAGGCTGGGCACATCCACGACCGCGTCCAGTTCAGCCCGGATATCGTCGATCGTGACGCCCGGCCGCCACTCCTCCCGCGGACGCAACTGGATCGTCGTCTCGATCATGGTCAGGGGCGCGGGGTCGGTCGCGGTTTCGGCTCTTCCAGCCTTGCCGTGAACCGTGAGGACTTCCGGGACCGTCATGATCAGCCGGTTGGTTTGCTGCAACAGCTCGGTGACCTTGCCCGCCGACACGCCGGGAAAGGCGCTCGGCATGTAGAGAATATCGCCCTCATCCAGGTCCGGCATGAATTCGCTGCCCATGCGCGAGAGCGGTATCGCCGCGCTCGCCAGCACCAGACCGGCTGTCAGGAGAACCGTGACCGGACGGCGGATCGCCAGACCGATGAAAGGCCGGTAGCCGGCAATCAGCAGGCGGTTGACCGGATTCTTGTGCTCCGGCGTGATGCGGCCGCGCACCAGATAGCCCATCAGAACGGGAACCAGTGTGATCGCCAGACCGGCCGCCGCGGCCATCGCATAGGTCTTGGTGAAGGCCAGCGGATGGAACAGGCGGCCTTCCTGCGCCTCCAGGGCAAAGATCGGCACAAAGCTGAATGTGACGATCAGGAGTGAAAAGAAGAGCGCCGGCCCGACTTCGACCGAAGCCTTGGAGACAATCTCCCAGCGGTTTTCCCGCGTGATCGGCTCGCGTTCGGCATGCTTGTGCATGTTCTCGATCATGACGATCGCGGCATCCACCATGGCACCAATGGCAATGGCGATCCCGCCCAGCGACATGATGTTGGCGTTGATGCCCTGCGCGTTCATCACGATGATCGCGGTGAGAATGCCAAGCGGCAGGCTGAGCACGATCACCAGGGAAGAGCGGAAGTGGAAGAGGAAGAGCGCGCAGATCAGCGCGACCACCAGGAACTCCTCCACCAGTTTTTCCTGCAGCGAGGACACCGCTCGTTCAATCAGGCTGGCACGGTTATAGGTCGTCACGATCTCCACGCCGTCTGGCAGTGACGCACTGAGTTCTTCCAGCCGGTCCTCGACGCGCTGGATGGTCGCCCGGGCATTCTCGCCATAGCGCATGACAACCACGCCGCCGACGGCCTCGCCCTCGCCATTGAGCTCGCCAATGCCGCGACGCAATTCCGGCCCGATCGTGATGTCGGCGACATCGGACAACAGGATGGGCGTGCCGGTTTCCGTGACAGAGACCGGGATCGCCTCAAGATCCTCGACGCCCTCGATATAGCCCGAGGCCCGGACCATGTATTCGGCCTCCGCCATCTCGATGACCCGGCCGCCGCTCTCCTGATTGCCGCGTTCGATCGCGGTTCGAACCGCAGAGAGAGGGATGCCCTGGGCCCGCAACCGGTCCGGATCGGCGATCACCTGATACTGGCGCACCATGCCGCCGATCGTGGCAACCTCGGACACACCCTCAATGGTCTGGAGCTCGTATTTGAGGAACCAGTCCTGGATGGAGCGCAATTCGGCGAGGTCATGTTGCCCGGTCCGGTCGACGAGGGCGTATTGGTAGATCCAGCCCACACCGGTCGCGTCAGGCCCCAAGGCGGGGCGGGCGGCGTCCGGCAAGGTCGGGGCGACCTGAGACAGGTATTCCAGCACCCGGGAGCGGGCCCAGTAGAGGTCCGTCCCGTCTTCGAAAATCACATAGACATAGCTGTCATTGAAGAAGGAATAGCCTCGGACGGTAACGGCGCCCGGCACGGCCAGCATGGCCGTGGTCAACGGATAGGTGACCTGGTCCTCAACGACCTGCGGGGCCTGGCCGGGATAGGTCGTCTTGATGATGACCTGCACATCGGACAGATCGGGAATGGCGTCCATCGGCGTGCGGACGAGCGAGTACAACCCGCTCCCGGCCAGCAGGGTCGCCAGAATCAGGACGATCAGACGATTGCCGATCGACCAGCGTATGATCGCGCTGATCATTCCTCGCCTCCCGCATCACCCATGGACATCACAGAAATGCCGGTGAGCTGCCATTGACCGGGTCCGGCCTCATCAATCGTGAAGCGGACATGGTCGCCTTCGGCGAGCCCGTCGAGCGTGACGCCCTCGGTCAGCTCGTAGACCATGCTCATGGCGGGCATATCGATCGCTTCGATCCGCTCATGGTCGATCTCGACCATGCCGATATCGCCCATCAGCGTGACCACACGGCCATGCCCCTCGACCTCAGCCTCGGCGGATCCGTCTTGAGACGCGTCCGGTCCTGAGATCGAGGCAATGCGCCATTGGCCGTCATCGTTCTGCCGCAAGGTGAAGTTCACGGCATCCCCTTCCGACAGACCCTCCAGTGAAACACCCTCCAGCGTGAAGAAGGACATGCTCATCACCGGCCAATCGAGCGCGGGGATGGGATCATGGGTGAGATCGATCATCCCGTGGGACGCCATGACACCGTCGACTGTGCCGGTCCCTTGGACCGTCTCCGGCGGCGCAGCGGGCTCCTCGGCACCGGCCATGCGCAGGGCTACGCCCTGAAGACTCGCTTCGGAGTCGATCAGGAACTGGCTGGACACGACCACGCGTTCGCCATCTGAAAGACCGGACAGGATTTCGGACCGCCCCCCCGCTTCGGCTCCGCTTCTCACCTGGGCCAAGCGGTACCGACCGTCACCCAGAGCCAGAACCACCCGCTCCGATCGACCGGTGCGGATCACGGCTTCGGCTGGAACCGAAAGGACATTCTCCCGCGGCGACACCTCGATCCGCACATTCACATAAGCTTCCGGGCGCAAGGCCCCGTCGCCATTGCTGAAGCGCATGCGCACAGGGATCGAGCGGCTGCGCGGGTCCACTGTGGGATAGAGGTACTCCACACGCCCATGCCACATCCGGCCCGGCTGGGCACGGGTCTGCATGTGGACGCTTTGCCCGAGCTCGATGGTTGCAGCCTCGTCTTCAAACAGGTCCGCGATAACCCAGACCTCGCGCAGATCGGCGATCGTCATCACCACCATGCTCGGATGGGCATGGGCGCCCTCGCGGACATTCATTTCCAGGACGACACCGGTTCGTGGTGCATAGACGTCGACCAGTCTCTGCGGGGTGCCACGGCGCGCGATTGCATCGATCTGGGCCTCGTTTACCCCCAGCGCCTGCAAGCGTGAACGGGCAGCCGAGATCAGGCCAGGCCGGGCGACATTGAGCGCCTGCAGGAACTCGCTTTGCGCTGTCACGATCTCCGGTGAGTACATGCGGAAGAGCAAATCTCCGGCCTCCACGACATCGCCAACAGCGGCGACCCGCAGATCCTCGATCCAGCCCTGCGCCCGGACATCCACAACGGAGGTCAGGTCATCGACCGGACGGACATAGCCAACCGTGTCGAGATCCTCGGCAAACCGGTCCCGTGTCACCAGGGCGGTGCGCACGCCGATATTGTTCTCCACGGCGGAAGAAATGGTGATGGTGGAATTGTCCGCAGGTTCATCGCCGGCATAGACGGGGATCAAATCCATCCCCATGGGCGACTTGCCCGGTTCATCGCGCCGGAAATTCGGGTCCATCGGCGCCACCCAGTAGAGGATTTCGGGCTCATTCGAGGCGGGCGCCGAGCCGCCATCCATCAGGCGCATGCCAAGGGATCCGATGATAATACCGGCGATCAGCGCGACGGCTCCGAGAATGAGAGTGCGCGGGGTCATTGGACATCTCCGGTCAGGAACAAGATCCGGCTGTGCGCCTGCAAGGCATCAACGCGTGTCCGGATCAGGGTCAGTTCGATATCAAGCAGGGCCAGTTCCGAGCGGACCAGTTCGGCGAAATCCGCTTGCTCATTCTCATAGGCCGCGAGGACGGCGGCCGCCGTTTCGCGTGCGCGTTCCAGCACGCCAGTTTCGTAAGCCGAGGCAGTCTGGTTCAGGCGCTCAAACCGCACCCAGTCCTCATCGAGCTGTCGGCGCAAATCGAGCAGGAGTGCCTGGCGATCCAGCTCCTCCGCCGAGCGCATTTGCCGGGCACCGGCAACGCTTTCATCCTGTCGGCGCTGGCTGAAGATCGGCATCTGCACGCTTACACCAATACTGGCGACGTCAGACCGGCTACCTCGCACACCATAGCCCGCATCGACGCTCCAGGTCGGATTATAGGCGTCCAGCGCCAGGTCAATCTCGCGCTCGCTGGCCTCGATCCGGGCATTTCGGGAGATGATGGACGGGTGCCTGGCAAGCGCATTCACCGCCTCATCGGCATCTGGCAACGCGGGCAGAACCGGCAAGCGCGGCAGCATGTCCCGCCCTGCCGCATCTGATCCGACATGGCGCGCCAATTGAGCCCGGGCGGTCCCGATCTGCCGCTCGATTTCGATCAGACGCGCATCCAGCAAGGCGGTCTCCAGATCCACCCGGATCACGTCATGGGAATTGACGCGCCCGCTGGCGAACAGGGCTGTCGCCACTTCGCTGAGCTGCCGGATCTCCTCGCGCCGCGCCCGCGTCAGCTCACTGGCCCGCTCCCAGTAGTAAGCCTCCAGCCATGCCAGTCGTACCGACCGCGTGATCATGCGTTCTTCCAGCCCGCCCAGGGCGCGGAGGCCTTCGGCCTGAGCCCTTTGACGCTCACGCTGGAGATGACGGCTCGCCCCGCTGGGAATGACCTGTCGCACGCCGACCTGCCACTGCGTCATGGCTTCACGATTGGGATCAAGATCGCTCAAGGGAAGATTGGCGAGACCGACCCGCATCATCGGATCCGGCAGGGCCAACGCCGCTTCGCCGGCATGCTCGAGCGCGCCCGCACGAGACTGCAAGCTGGCAATCGCCGGGTCTTCGGCTTGTCCGGCGATCAGGACAGCCTCCGGCAGGCTGAGCGGGGGCAGTTCAGAAACAGGTTGCGCGGTTGCAGCCGAAAGCTGGAGCGCGGCCGCAAGTACGGCATGGGCAGGCAGGGACATGGAGGTCTCCGATGCGGGCAGAACGAAGTGAAAAGAGCCCATCAACAAGGCTCGGCTTCGTCAAGCGCGTGGAGGACGGTCCAGATTGTCAGGCGTGTTGGAAACCGGTCTCAGCATGACCTGGCGAGCGGTGCGTTCGACGAGGCCCGATGCCAGACGAGAGGCCGGGCCACTCGGGATCAGGGTCGAAAAGGAGGAGGCCAGACTGCACTTATTTGCGGAACATCCATCCATGTCGTCACAGGGTTGAGCATGGTGCGCCCCGTCAGACTCCACCATGTCCGTGCCGTCGGGGCAGCAATCATGATCCGCCATCGCGGTCATGTCGGCCGTCTGCATGACATCGGCATGCGCATCAGGCGCATAGCCCGTCCCGCCCAGCGCAAGCGCACCGAGCAAAAACAGGATCAGGCTGACATGCCGCCAAGTCAAAATCGGGAGCGTCCTTATGGTTCCAATCATGACACCCTATACGATCCGGATGAGGATTTCCCTCACGCAAAGTGTCACAGGGTCGTGCCTTAACACGATGCTGAACGACAAAAACGGGCTGACCTCGAATTCCATAACTTGGGCCTAGTGCGGGCCGCGATTTGACGCTTGTCGTCCAGCGCGGTGGCGCGGGAATTCTCAAAGTCAGGCCGTGAATAGAGGTGGCGCTCGAGATTGAAGTGGTTGCGAACTGAGGCTTGGACCGCGGCAAATTTCTAAAGGCTTTGCATTGACCGTAAGCGAGGCATGCATTCCCTGCCCAACCGGAGCGGCTGATATGAATTTTCGGTCGATTGTTGATCAACCTCCTCGTTTCCGGGCGGCGAGAGCTTTCTGGATCACCCACAGCGGCTAGGTTCTGGACTCAATAGCTCGCATCCAGATTCTCGCTGAGGCGAGTGCTATTGCGGCGAGGAAGTTTGCAGCGTGTTTTTCGAAGCGCGTTGCGATGCGGCGGAAGTGTTTGAGTTTGCAGAAGAAGCGCTCGACCAGATTGCGCTTGCGGTAGAGGTCTCGCGGCACGCTGCGCTGGATACGGACGCGGCTCTGCGTGGGGAAGTGAGCAACGCCTCCGCGCGCTGCGACCCGGTTGACCAAGGCCAGGCTGTCATAGCCACGATCTGCAATGACGCAGCCCGGCGGCAAGGCGTCGAGCAGAAGGGGGGCGATCGTCTTGTCGGCCGCTTGGCCGGGCGAGATCGCCAGCCTCACCGGTAGGCCATCCTGATCGACGACGGCGTGGATCTTGGTGCTCAGTCCGCCACGAGAACGGCCAATGGCGTGATCCGGACCCCTTTTTTCCACCGGCGGCGTGTTGGTGGGCGCGGACGATGGAACTATCGATCAGCTGCAGCGACTGGGGCGAAAGACGCGCCAATTCTTCGAAAACTTTCAGCCATATACCGCGCTTGGCCCAGCGGTTGAACCGGTTATAGGCCGTCGTGTAAGGCCCATACCGACCCGGCAGATCGCGCCAGGGCGCGCCGGTGCGAAGCACGTAGAAGATCGCATTCACGATCCGCCGATCATCAACCCGATGTTTGCCCCGCCCCGGCTTGGGAAGAAGTGGTGCGACAATCGCCCACTCCTCATCACTCAAATCATACCGAGCCATGATCCGCTCCAAACCAAAGCCCAGAGTGAATCATGCGTCGCGCCTCGGGTGAATCCCGAAATTGAGTACAGAACCTAGGCGGTTAAGCTAAGGCGAAACGCTCAAAGACCGGAACGGATTACGCTCTGGCAAAGACGACGTATTCAGACGTGCCGACTCAAACCCATCGTCATCTGATGGGGCCTCACGCTGCGCACACGCAGAAGCATGAGAGCTTCTCGAACTACCAGATTGCCAGCCATACTCGTTCCAGCGAATCGCAAAGGCTACATAAAGCTACCAATCGCACATCCATCAATAGTTTGAGGCCCTGAAACAGCTCGCTGCACTTCTGAGAAAAATCACGGGCCAGTGCGAGCGAACGGACGAACCCGATTGCGCTTTGGTCCTGTCGCTGAAGTCGTCAAAGACAGCGCTGAACTAACTCGCCTGAAAACGCCCTACCCCGTCGACAAACCTATCTGGGTTAATCTGCATCCAGCGGCACGAACCAGTGGTTCGCGTTGGACTACCAATATCTCCGCACAGTTCCAGCATATCGCTCAAACGCCTCCCCAAAGGTCCGTTTCATGTGCGGCTCTTCGACCCAGGTGATAAACACATGGATGATCACCAAGAACGAGATTGCCGACAGAAGCGCGAATGTTGATCCGGCGGCCACCGCACTGCCGACGAACATGGCTCCATAACCCACATACTGAGGATTGCGGGTACGTTGATAGATCCCGTGTTGGATCAGCTCATCTTCGAGGAGACCATAAACGCGCTCCTGCGAACCATAGGCGTAGCGTCCGAGAAAGATGACAAACGCGCCGCCAAGAAAGAGTGCGCCACCCAATGCAAGCGAGATCAGGTTCGGTGCGAACAAGCTACCACGGTCTAGCCACGCGAGCCCGAGCGTTGCGAGGAAATGCCCATGCATGATGACCCCCGAGAAGACCGCCGTTGGTCGAGACCATTTCCCTTGGCGCTGGAAATCTGCGCGGGCTTGCAGCGTGAACGGGACGGCGAGCACGGCGTTGATGAGGACATACCCCACGACGATCGTAAGTAAGGGCGACATTTAGGCGTCTCCGGCTTCAGCGATGGGGTGGTTGTGGCTACGCAGCTCGGCAAGCGCCTGACTGCAGATCAACCATGCAGAGCGTGTGAAGAGCGCGGCCAATGCGAAGGCCAGAACAAGATCGGGCCAAGCCGATCCGGTTAGGGCTACAAGCCCACCGGCGATCATCACGCCGACATTGCCGATGGCGTCATTGCGGGAGCACAGCCAAACCGAGCGCACATTTGCATCACCGTCTCTCCATTTGAGGAGGATGAGGACGCTGGCCGCGTTAGCAAGGAGTGCTGCGAAGCCAACGATGCCCATGGTTTCCGCGACGGGCGGTTCGCCGGACAGGGCGCGCATCAGCGTCATACCGAGCACCGAGACCGCGATCACGATTAGCAGGCCGCCTTTAAAGAGCGCGGCCCGAGCACGTAACGCCAGGCTCGAACCGATCACCAGCAGGCTGATGGTGTAGGTCATGGTGTCACCGGCGAAGTCGAGGGCGTCGGCTTTAAGGGCTTGAGAGCCGGAGGCGAACCCGGCTGTGATCTCGACGGCGAACATCACCAGATTGATGAGAATGACGGCCCATAGGGCGCGACGATACGCAACTGATGTACCGTCGAATTTTTGGTCGTTTGAGCAACAACTCATTTTCTTGACTCCTACCTTTGACATGGAGTCTAGTTTCTACAGCGACTATAGAAGCAAGAAGAAAATGACAAAAGAATTCAGTATCGGCAAAGCGGCAAAAACCTCCGGCGTCAAAGTGACGACGATCCGCTACTACGAGAGCGTTGGTTTGATGCCGGAACCAAGGCGGGTAGAAAGCGGCCGCCGGGTCTACGATCAAGCGTCAGTGGATCTGCTTGGATTTATCCGGCATGCGCGCGACCTTGGTTTTACCGTCGAGGCGATACGTGACTTGATCGACCTGCAGGAGAACCCTGGTACAGATTGCACAAGGGCTGACGAGTTGGCTCGTCATCATCTTGTCGAGACGCAAAAACGCATCGAGCAGCTACGCGTTCTTGAGCATGAGCTCAAACGTATGATCGAGGGATGTGCAGGCGGAAAAGTTGGCAGTTGCGAGATCGTCACCAGCCTGTTCGATCATTCGAAATGCTTGTCAGATCACAGCCCGGCACGGATAGGAAAAAAGTGATCAACGTATCCCCGGCACCTTAAACTTTGAGCCGCTTCCATCCGAGAATTAACAATGCCGCCCCTATGAAAATGAAGACATCGGCCAGATTGAAGGTGGGCCAGCGCAGCGCTTGCCATCCAAAATCAAGGTAGTCTGTAACAACTCCGTCGCCGAGCCGATCGATAGCATTGGCCAACCCACCTGACGCAAACAAAATACCGGCGGCATTAACAAGTTTCGACTTTTGCTCCGCGGTCCAAATCAAAACTGCTACGACAAGAACGACTGCCACACTCGAAAGAATATAGGGCGCAATCCAATGATCGCTATCCAATACCCCAAAACTAACGCCCCTGTTGTGGCCGAGCGTTAGGTTAAACCCGGGCACCAGCGGCACCGACGTGCCAACATCAACAAGCAGGCGTTCGATTTGGGATTTCACGATCAAATCGAACGCGACTAAGAACACCCAAAAAATTAAGTACACTGAGCGTATCCGGCGAAGGCCAAACATCTTGCTCTGAATGTAGGCGGGTCGAATAATTGGCATCTTCAGTTTGTCCCTCTAGTCGAGTGAAACTCAATCAAGTGAACCAAGCAGCCCCGAGCGACTGTGCAGGGGGGGACAGGACGCCCGGGGCAGCCGGCGGATCTGGTGGGTGCGAGAACAAAGGGTTGCCCCACCAGATCCTCACCTGTCTTCGGTTAGGTAGACAGGCGTTCTTGAGCGCGCTTTTGTGGATGTGGCGCGAACCACTTGTAGACAGCTGGCAGTACCAACAACGTCAGTACGGTCGAGGTGACCAGGCCGCCGATAACAACGGCGGCGAGCGGTCGCTGAACCTCCGAGCCAATCCCCGATGCAAACAACAACGGCATCAGACCAAGTCCGGTGGTTGTCGCCGTCATCAAGACAGGTTGAGCTCGGCGTACCGCAGCCTCGACGCTGAAAGCATCAACATCCAGACGTTCTTTGGCAAAACGGTCTAGGAAAGACACCAGGACCATGCCGTTACCCAGGGCGATACCAAACAGAGCGATGAAGCCAACCGATGCCGGGACCGATAGATTTTGCCCCGTCAGCCAGAGCGCCGCTATTCCTCCGACGAGGGCCAGCGGGATGTTGGCGATGATGAGCAGAGCGCTCTTTAAGCGACCAAAGCTGAACAGCAAAAGCAAAAACACGACACCGAGCGTGACTGGAATCACGATCGCGAAACGCGCATTTGCTTGTTGCTGAAGCTCGAACTGGCCACCCCATTCAACAAAATACCCTGGAGGCAATTCAATGTTTCCAGCAACGGCATTTTGGCCTTCCGCTACAAACGATCCGATATCGCGTTCACGAACATTGGTTTGGATCGTGATGTACCGTTGACCATTTTCACGCGTGACCTGGCGAGGCCCTTCAATCCGTTCAACGGAGGCAACTTGGCTCAGTGGGATAATCTCATCCCCTGGGCCGTTCAGAACAATCCGGCTGATACGTTCGGCATTCAGTCGGTCTTGCTCGCGATATCGAACGATGATGTCGAACCGTCGAACCCCTTCGAAAACCTGGCCAGCCTGCGAACCGCCGATCGCGGTGCGAACAACAGACAAAACATCTTCTACGTTCAAGCCATATCGACTTATTGCTTCTCGGTTCACCGTTATCCGGAGTTGCGGCGCCCCTGTTACTTGGTCGGTTTGAACATCGGCTGATCCCGAAATGTCACGAATGACGCCTGCAATTTGCGCTGCGTAGTCCTCGAGGACAGCCATGTCCTCTCCGAACAGCTTAATCGCCAAATCAGCTTTCGTTCCGGTCAGCAACTCGTCGGTTGCAGCAGCAATGGGCTGCGTGAAGTTAAACCGGGCCCCTGGGAACGCTTCGAAGCTCTCACTCATCATCGCGAGAAGCGCTTCTTGCGTGCTTGCGGTTTGCCACTCATCTCGCGGTGCGAGAGCGACGAAAGCCTCCGCACTGTTGACAGGATCAGCGTGCGCACCCACTTCCCCGCGGCCGATACGCGTCACGATGCGCTCGACCTCAGGAAAGTTAGAGAGCAGTTGTTGTTCAAAGCGCGTTACCGTCTCCCGAGCTTCCGGCAATGAAATCGACGGAGCCATTGTCAATCGAACGAGCAAATCGCCTTCATTCATTCGTGGCGTAAACTCAGAACCCAAACGTGGGAAAATCGCACCGCCAACCATGAGCATTGCGGCCGCCAGTACGAGCGCCGCCCACCGTTTATGAACGAAAAAACGCACAAGTGGAGCAAATCGCCGTTCGTAGAAATCGGGCTCATCAGAACCCAACGAATTGTTGCCGATCTTCAAGCCGAGCATCGACGCCGCAGGCGCCAGCAGCACAGCGAAAACCAACGACCCTGCCATAGCGAAGACGACCGAAAACGCCAGTGGTCGGAACATTTTTCCTTCGACGCCCTCAAGCGTCAGGATCGGCACAAACACAACGACCACAATCAAGATTGCGAAAACGAGCGGTTGCAGCACTTCCGCACACGCGTTCGCGATAAGCGCACGCTTGTCCTCGCCCTCGGTTGACGCGTTTAATATGCGGTTCGCGTTTTCTACAATGACGACCGCGCCATCCACCATCATCCCAATGGCGATGGCGATACCGCCTAGGGACATGAGGTTTGCAGAAACGCCGAAAAACTGCATCGAGAGCAATGCGAAACCCACCGAAAATGGGATCGAAGCCACAACGATCAAGCTTGGGCGCCAGCCTCGAAGGAAGAGGAATAGGATCACAGCTACGAGTAGCGCACCCTGCCACAAAGCTGTGGTCATCGTGCGAACCGCAGCGCCAACCAACTCGGACTGATCATAATAGGGAAC
The DNA here is from genome assembly GCF_005871165.1 of Maricaulis alexandrii. GTDB lineage: Bacteria > Pseudomonadota > Alphaproteobacteria > Caulobacterales > Maricaulaceae > Maricaulis > Maricaulis alexandrii. Next base: position 158,501 of record NZ_SWKP01000008.1, read on the forward strand.
AGCCGTCACGCCGGGCGGGAGAGACGCATTGATCCGTTCCATCCGATCGTGAACGCGCGCGATCACTTCATTCGTGTTTGCGCCGAGCAGTTTCAGCACGAGGCCGGCAACGACTTCGCCTTCCCCGTCCATGGTGGCCATGCCTTGCCGCGGGGCGCCCCCAATCTCGATGTTCGCGATATCGCGAACACGAACTGGCACGCCGTCCTCGACCTTCACGATAATGTCGGAGAGGTCGTGAATTCCTTGGGCCAACCCAACTGCACGCACGGTGTATTGCTCGCTGTTCTCGATGAGAAACTGAGCGCCCGCATTTGCGTTATTGGCCTCAACAGCCGCGACAATGTCTTCGATCGCTAATTGGTATCGAAGCAAAGCGTCCGGGCGAACGTTGATTTGATACTGCTGCTCAAATCCACCGAGTGACAAAACTTCCGTCACACCGCGTACCGTTTGAAGGTCGAATTTGACCTGCCAATCTTGCAATGTCCGCAGCTGAACACCGTCGAGATTTTCATCTGTAGTCTGCAAGAAATAGAATAGAATTTGCCCGAGCCCAGTGGTGATGGGCCCCATTCCGGGATCACCAAATCCTTCGGGAATTTCTTCTCTGGCTTGTTGTAGCCGTTCACCAACGAGTTGCCTCGCCCAATAGATATCAACGCCATCTTCGAAGTAGATGTTGACGACAGACAAACCAAAGTTTGACGTCGACCGCACCTCGCGAAGCCGGGGCAGCCCGTTCATGGACGTTTCTACGGGAAACGTGACATATCGCTCGACTTCTTCCGGAGCGAGACCTTCAGTTTCTGTGAACACCTGCACGAGCGTGGGTGTTACATCCGGAAACGCGTCTACTGGCATTGTCCGAAATGTGACGATTCCGCCGATGAGGACGAATGCAAATGCAAGAGCCGCAAGAAGGCGCCCTCCAGCAATGCGATGTAGCAAGCCCGCCAAACCGGCGGCTTGTTGTGAGGAGTTAGTGCGCGTGTCCATCGTCGAACTCCCCTTTTTGTAATTCTGCTTTCAACGAGAACGTCTCGGTAGTAGCGATCATCTCGCCCAGACTGACGCCTGACAGGATCTCTGCGAAGCGATCCGACCTCCGCCCTAAGCGCACTTCACGGACCTCAAAACCATCCGCGCTACGAACGAAAACAACCGTTTCGCCATCCACTGTCTGGAGCGCGGTAACTGGCACGCGTACTGTTGGTTGGGCATCAGAAGCCGCCGCAAACACCGTCACAAACATCCCGGGCCGCAACCGATCTCCTGGATTTTCAATGACAATTCGAGCACGACCAGTTCGCGTCCTCTCACCGATTTGAGGGCTCACGAAGTCGATGGTTGACTCTATTGGTGGACCACCGTCACCAGGGTCAATTGAAACCGGTGCACCTGAGCGAATCCGCCCAAGATCAGCGCCGTAGATTGCCGCATCGACCCACACTGAATCAGTATCCGCCACAATGAACGCAGGTGGCTGAGCACCTTCTTCCAACACCTCTCCAAGCACGGCGTGGCGCTCGATAATCGTGCCGGAAATCGGGGCTGCCAGCTCGTATCGGGTAAGCGATACATCTGACGATGCCACCATTCGAGGCAGAGACGACACATCAACGCCCAATGCATCGAGTTGTTGGCCGGCACTGCGAACCTCAATTCGAGCCTCCTCAAGCGCCCGTCGGGCATCCAGGAAGTCCTGTTCCGCAGAGATCTGGCGTTCCCATAAACGCTCTTCACGTTCGAAAGAACTTTCAGCCAGGTCCAATCTGGCGCGCGCTGAAAGGTAGGACGCCTTGGCGTCAGCGAGCGGGCGGCTGTTTAGAACGGCCAACACGTCGCCTGCCTCAACACGATCCCCCTCAGCCACCGCGACGCTTCGCACAATGCCAGATACCCGAGGCGATACGTGAGCGAGATGATTCAGGTCAAAACCAACTTCAGCGGGCAGCTCAAGAATGCCGTCAACCGCACCGCTGGAGACAGGAGATACGATAATACCAAGATCAGATATTTGGCTGGCATCGAGATGAACTTCAGCACTTTCACTGTGCTCGTTGTCTTCACCATGACCATCGTCATCTTCGTGGCCTTCGTCTCCATCGTCATCCTCGGCATGGCCCTCCGCTTCGGCGTGGTTCTCATCCTCGCCATGATCGTCGTGTCGAGTTTCGGATGTCACGTTGTCTGCGACGCTAGAGCGATCGCCGTTTCCAGATTGTTCGCTCTGACTTTCAGGAGAACATGCCGCTAGAGCCAGAACGCTGGCCGTAATCAGCAGGAGATTGATTTTGTTTTTGGTCATTGTACTGCCTCCTCTGAGTTGGTTTCGACCAGTCGATTGAGTTGCGGTGCGCCTGCCAGAACATCAAGCTCGATCGCGGCACGCGCCAGCTCGGCGCGAGCAGTAATCAGATCCACTCGCACATCGAAGTACGACCGCTGGATATCCAGGAAATTGAGGATATCTAGAGCCCCTTCACGATACGCCCCTTGCGCGGCCCCAAGCGCATTTTCAGACGCCGGGAGGATGTTCTCGTTGAGTTGCGTATAGGTCGATTGCGCTCGTGCGAAACGACCAGCCGATGAGGCATATTGAGCGATCAAAGATCGTCTCATTACCTCTTCGTTGAGCCGCGCTGCATTTTCGCGCGACGCCGCAGCAGCGACACCGCCCTGATTACGATTCAGAACCGGAATAGGGACCTCAAGGGTTGCGACAAACGCTGTTTCATCGGTGCCTCCGAAGCGCCGAACGCCGGCTCCGACGGTAAGATCCGGAATCGCAGCGGCACGCTCTCGACGAATTTCTTGGCTGCGTGCGCGGGTAATGGCCCTGAGTTGGAGAAGCTCAGGATTGTCGGATATCCAATTTACCGGTTGAGCGTCAGAGTAGGCGGTCAGATCGAACGCCTGAAGTGGCGGCGCCAACTCGCCGTTGACCGGTCCTCCAGACCAGATCGCAACGAGTTGATTATTAGCTGCCGATTGTGCGCTAGCGGCATCGTTGGCGGCAATTGTGGCCAGCCCAACGAGCATATCCGCTCGGTTTCGTTCGATCGGAGAAGCCCGACCGGCCTCGACGCGGGAACGGATCGCGTCAGCGGAATTATTGGCAATTTCCAACAACTCCATTCGCAATGACAATGTTTCTGACGCCGCTTGTGCGGCAACGTATGCCTGCGCGGTGCTGGCCAAGAGACGGTTTCGTTGAAGTGCGAGTTCCGCGCTTGCGGCACTAGCCCAAGCGTTTGCAGCCTCGCGAGCTCGCCCTCGATCACCACCTAGGGGGATCGTTTGATTGATCGACAAGGTGGTATCCGCATCGCCGAGACCTCCGCGATCAGATCCGAATTCCTCTATTTCTGCTCCAAGAGTGGGGTTATCCCACAGCCCGGCCTGCAGCGCGTCGGCTTCGGCGGCGCGTATTTCTGCACGCGCCGCTCCAGTTATTGGGTTATTCTCCAGCGCGAGACTTAGCGCACCAGAAAGGTTCAACGGGTCAGCAGAGGTCGTTTGAGCCTCAGCTGCGCCGATGGAGACTCCGGCAAGCACGATTGCTGCCACAGCTCTCCGCCCTAGCCAGTTTGGCCAGGCGACAAATTTTGATTTCATCTAGAATAATTTCCGATTGTTAGTTTCAGTTGGACGAATAGGTCAGACTGAAACTTCAATCGGGGGCTGGAATGGTGGTTCTAGTGCGCGTGAAGAAACGCGTTCACTGGAGAGATCAAAATGGTGCTCTGTAGCGGTCATGTCGACAACCAGGAGCAGCGATCGACTACCAACGACATGATGGCAGACGCCACATCCATGCAGAGCGTGCGAACCATGGTCCGTGTCAGCCGGCCCGTGGCTTTCGATATCTAACACGCTATCGACATGATGGTCATGATCAGCCGAGGCTGCCAGCATGGCTTCGCCGCCCATTGAAATTGTCACGGCAATCAAAATTATGAACTGCAAGCTGATCCGCATGCCCAATTCTTAGTTCAAACTCTTCTCGATTGAAAGCCTCCGAATCTCCCGGTCACGCTGGCGGAGCTGCCAAATGGCATCTCACAAAGGGCAGCGGAACCTATTCTCGTACTGCCTATTATGCGCAGATGCTAAAGAGCTTATTCAATCTCCCCGGCGCGTCGTCCATCCCGGTACTATGTGAGCTGCACTCACCAGCATGCTCAGACGCGATCAGCCAGAATCGCTGTTCGAATTGGTCGACGAAGCTATTGCCTCATCCAGTTGCTGTACCAACGACAATAGCTGCTGCCTCAACCCAGCCCAACGCACGCTAACTGCAGCAGCGGGGCGATCTGCAGCCACAAGGATATAGATGAGAATCGCATCGCTATGTTTGGCCAGCGCAATCAAGTGACGGCCGCTCGGCCCATGCGTGCCTGACAACCAGTGCTTGGCTGAGCGCTCGCTCGCCCCAGTCCAGCTCATCAATGTTTTGATCGCCTGATGCGACGTCCCAAGTTCGCTTCGCAGCGCCATGGCTATGGTTTGCTCGTATCCACCGGGCCCGCCGCGACCAGGCAATTCATTGCCCATTTTTGGAAACATGTTGCCCGCCCTTTGCGTCTAACGTGGTGGCGCCTGTCAGATTTCACCGCCCGACAGGTCGAGCGGGCATTGCTCCGTTGTTCAACATCGTGATTGGCGACTGCGTGACAGGCAGCCTCGCTGAGGATCGTGACATCCATCATCGCAACAGACAAAAGGTCGCAAATCTATGGTGAAGGGACTTAAGGCAGCGGAATACGTCCGCATGTCGACCGACCACCAAAGATACTCTACCCAGAACCAGTCTGACGCCATCAGACAGTATGCTCACGCACGCTCAATCGAGATCGTGCGAACCTACGCTGACCAAGGCAAAAGCGGACTTAGCCTGGACGGGCGAGACGCATTGAAACAATTGATTGATGACGTTGAAAACGGTCGCGCAGACTTTGAGACTGTGCTCGTCTATGACGTCAGCCGTTGGGGCCGGTTCCAGGATGCCGATGAGAGCGCCTACTACGAATACATCTGCAAACGAGCGGGCATCAGCGTGCAGTATTGCGCTGAGCAGTTCGAAAATGACGGAAGCCCGGTCTCTACGATCGTAAAGGGCGTCAAACGCGCTATGGCAGGAGAGTATAGCCGCGAGCTGTCCTCCAAAGTGTTTGCGGGTCAATGCCGGCTGATTGAGCTGGGGTATCGCCAAGGCGGCGTAGCTGGGTTTGGCTTTCGAAGAACGCTGGTGGACCAATCGGGCGCGGTGAAAGGGCAACTTCGCACCGGTGAACACAAGAGCATCCAAACAGACCGCGTCGTACTCACTCCCGGGCCAAGCGACGAACTTGAAATCGTCCGAAATATATATCGGCGCTTTGTGCAGGATCAAAAAAGCGAGCGAGAGATATCTGACGAGCTCAATGAAGCGGGACGATTTCGCGAGAACCAGCAAGCCTGGACACGCGGCACCGTTCACCAAATTCTGATCAACGAGAAGTACGCTGGTCACAATGTCTGGAACCGCGTCTCCTTCAAACTCAAGAAGAAACGCGTGCGAAACGATCCCCAAATGTGGGTCCGCGCCGATAGCGTCTTTCCCGCCATCATTGATCAGGCCACGTACGACGCGGCTCAAACCATCATCCAAGCGCGCAGCTTTCGCATGTCCAACGAAGATATGCTGGACGCGCTTCGCTCGCTCCGCTTAAGAGAAGGACTGCTTTCAGGTCTGATCATAGACGAAGAAGACGGCATCCCGTCCAGCAGTGCCTACCGATCTCGTTTCGGCAGCTTGTTGCAAGTCTATCGATTGGTCGGATTCACGCCGCGGCGCGACTATCGATATATCGAGATCAATCGACATCTTCGCACGCTTCATCCGGGCTTGCTCGACGAGCTAAAGAGCGGCTTGAAGGCCACTGGAAGCCGCCTTCAAACTGACCCGGATACCCAGCTCATCCATATAAATTCCGAGTTGAGCATATCCGTTGTGATCGTGCGTTGTCGGCGCACGCAAGGTGGCGCCATGCGCTGGCAACTTCGCTTGGACACCGGTCTACGGCCCGACATCACAGTCGCCATTCGCATGAACGCGACCAATCAAGCGCCTCTCGATTTCTACATACTGCCGCGCATCGACATTGCCTCTGCCAGGTTGAGACTAGCAGAGGCCAATGGCTTGGCGCTTGATGCCTATCGGTTTGACGATTTTGAGGAATTTTTTGAGCTTTTCAGACCGGTCCCAATCTTGGAGGCAGCGTGATGACTGAACCGTCCGAACGTCAAATCGAGCTAATTCCGATCAACAGCATTCACGTACTAAACCCTCGGACGCGCAACAAGCGGCTCCACCGGGAAATCGTCGACAACATTGCCGTGGTCGGCCTCAAACGCCCCATCACTGTAAGCCGCCGCGTTGGAAGTAGCCCACAAAGTTTCGATTTGGTGTGTGGTGAAGGGCGCTTGGAAGCCTTTCGAATGCTAGGAGAAACTGAAATCCCAGCGATGATAATCGACGCGTCGGAAGCCGACTGCTTTGTCATGAGTTTGGTTGAAAACATCGCTCGCCGGCAACACAGACCGATCGACCTGATGCACGAGATCGGCAGCCTCAATAAGCGAGGATATTCAGACACCCAGATCGCGCAGAAGATCGGCGTTACGGCTAGCTGGGTCAGCATGATTGTCAGCCTCCTCGACAAAGGAGAGGAACGGCTAGTGGCCGCTGTTGAATCGGGACTCATGCCAATCAGTTTGGCGGTGGACATTGCACGCGCCGATCACAGCGAAGTGCAAAATGTGCTGATGGATGCGTACGATGCTGGAAAAATCAAAGGCAAAAAGCTCGCCACTGTTCGGCGCATGCTCGACCAAAGAATGCGCCGCAGCAAGGTTTTTCGGGAAGGAAAGATGGGGCTGAAAAACTCGTCCCGTCGCCCGACTGCGGCAGATCTGATGCGTCTTTATGAACGGGAAGCGGAAAAGCAGCGGCTCCTGGTCAAGAAGTCCGACTACACCCAGGCGAAACTACTATTTTTGGTCGAAGCTCTCAAAGAACTCTTTTCCGACGAGGCATTCGCAACCCTTCTTCGGGCAGAAAGACTTGAGACGATGCCCCGCGCGCTTGCCTCACGGGTTATTGGGGAGATGGTATCATGATCCAACATCCTACCGCGCCGCCGAGCCCCGTAAAGCTGGCGTTTGAGCGTGAGATGGTTCTCGTCGACTTGGCTGCGGTCATTCCGCTCAAATCACTAAAGCCCGGCGTCAAAGACAGCAAAAAATACGCTCAAATTCTGTCTTCAGTGCGGACCATCGGCATTGTTGAACCCCCTGTGGTCGTGCCGGAGCCAGGTCGATCTCAACGATATTTCTTGCTTGATGGATTAATGCGTCTAGAGGCTTTGAAAGATCTGGGCATCACGCGAGTTGAGTGCCTCGTCGCCACAGATGATGAGGCCTACACCTACAACAAACGGGTCAATCGGCTTGCGGCGGTGCAAGAGCATAAAATGATTGTTCGCGCCGTGGATCGCGGAGTTCCTCCCGAGCGAATTGCCGAAGCGCTTGGATTGGATGTCGTCACAATCCGCCGCCGCTTTAAGATGCTTGATGGGATTTGCCCCGAGGCCGTAGAGTTACTGAAGGACACGACTTGTCCCCTCGCTGTCTTTGAGATCTTGAGGCACATGGCACCTATTCGCCAAGTGGAAGCGGCGGATCTGATGATCGGTCAGAACAATTTTTCAACAATGTTTGCCCGGGCTTTGCATGCAGCAACGCCTCCTACACAGCTGGTGGATGCCCGGAAACGAAAACCCAAAGGCACTACCGCCGTAACAGCCGAGCAAATTGCCCGCATGGAGCGTGAACTCGCGAGCTTGCAAAGCCGAGTGAAGCTAGTTGAAGAAAACTACGGGTTGGACAACCTGCATTTGACCGTCGCCAAAGGCTACATATCCAAGCTGCTGAGCAATCCGCGGATTGTCCGATGGCTAAGCCAAAACCGCCAAGAGTATGTCGCCGAATTTCAGGGTGTCGCAGAAATTGAAAATCTTGCCCATGACCATGTTGGGGCCGAGTAGCTCCTTCGTGCAATCAACGATGCCCAAGCTGCCGGCAAATGACCGTTGTTCGATGACCGTGTCCTAGGTCACAGATCCACGCGTATTGTGCTTCTATGATGTTCGGACGATCGGGAGACGAGCATGCGATTGATATTTGGATCTTTGTGTTTGCTTTGGACACTAACCAACACCGCATTCGCACAATCTTGCCCAGCGTTGTCTCCCGCCCAGGCCGCCCATGCGGCCGCGCTGCACTCATTTGCCGGTTTACCGAGCGAGGATTCTATCTTGGTTCGAAGGGGCTATGTGCTCTCGTACGACCATACCCATCGCGTTCCGCGTTGGGCCTCATGGCATGCATCCCCTGCCTACCGAGCAGTTCCTGATCGTGACGTATCGCGTTGGGGGCGCTTTCACACAGATCCGGACATCACCAATCCGGTTGAGGACGATGACTTTGATGGTCTCTTTCGCACCGCAGACAATTTCGCCAGAGGCCACATCGTTCCTTACTACATCTCTGGAGGAGACAGAGACGGTGATAGCCTGGGGGCGGCTGACGCTGAGGGTGATGAGCTAGTCGACCTGGACGATGCCTGTACAGTCTTTGAGATCATGTACATGTCCAACATCGCCCCACAATACCACTATCGCTTCAATGGCTCCGGTGGGCTTTGGTATGAACTCGAAACAGCGTTGCGCGATCTGATCGATAGCCAAGACGCAGAGTTCCATGTGATCGCCGGCACGGTATTTGGTGCCCAGGACGTCCAGTTCGTTGGTCCTGCCAACGATCAAACCATTGGCGTGCCTGACATGTTCTTTAAGATCGTCGTGACCGACGCGGGCCCCATCGGCTTCCTGTTCACGCACCGGCGTCAGCTCATCCCCGAGGCCTGCCCGCTGGAAGCAGAACTCGTAGACTGCATCGTTCCTATTTCCGTAATCGAGAACGTGAGCGGGCTGGATTTCTTTTCTAGCCTGGGCCCGACTGAAAGCGGCTTTGAGACGATTGATGGTTTAGCTGCGTGGCAAACGGTCACAGGAACGCCATGAACGGGTACGAGAAATACTCGCGCGACTATGGGGGCCCGCCTCCGGGGTGGGGCGACCGTGTTTTGACAGTCATTCTGTTACTTCTAGCCATCGCAATTGTTGGATACGCTGTTTGGCGCTCATTTGGCGCCTAGGTGGTTTGCCGGTGGTTGAGGGCCGTAGTTCGCCTGCAGCGCCCATTCGTTTCAAATGCATGCTTTGGCTCGATCTAAATCGTTCCGAAATTTCGTTCCAGTTTTCGGCACTACGAAAAACTCTCGCGAATTTGGAGCGCTCCGCGCATTGCGGATTTGTGAGTTGAATTAATCCCCATTTCGCTTATTTCGTTTATTGCGTTAAATTCGTTTAGACGCATTCCAAGGATGGGTGAGATTATGAGTGCTGCACACCAACTCGATTTTTCAGACCGCATGCCGGATGAAATCGATAGTCGCGCTGCCAACGACCTTCGCACGATCATCGCCAGCCTGACTAAAGACGATCAACCGACCGAGCTCAAACTAGCCCTTGGTAAAGGCAAGATCGCCGATGTCATTCTAACGCCGGCGCTAACCCAAACACTTCTCGACGTATTGCGTCTTGTCGGGGCCGGTCGGGGCTTCCAGGTCATTCCAGTGGAAGCTTCACTAACGACCCAACAGGCCGCAGATCTCCTCAATGTCTCGCGCCCGTATCTCGTAGGATTGCTCGATAAAGCGGAAATCCCCTTCCACAAAGTAGGGCGCCACCGCCGCATCCGCGCTGAGGATCTATTTGCTTATCGGCACAAGCGCGATGAAAAGCGCGCATCTGCGCTTTCCGCTCTGGCCGAAGACGACGCGAAGCTCGACCTTATATGAGTGAACGCGCCGATCGATTTACGGTCGTCCTCGACGCAAATGTTCTCGCAACCGGATTGGGGCGGAACATGCTTCTCTCGCTCGCAGAAGCCGGCTTGTTCCGCCCGCGTTGGACGGCCGACATTCTGGATGAGACCGAGGGCGCGATCCGCAAAATCATCAAAGATCCGGAGAAAGCGAAAACACAGCGCCAACGCATTGACGAGGCCTTCCCGGAAGCCTGCATCAATGGGCATGAGATATTTGTGGATGGCCTTAAGCTCAAAGACCCGGATGATCGACATGTCGTAGCTGCCGCGATCCGAACGCGTGCCGCCATCATCGTGACCGAAAACCTCAAGGACTTTGACCCGGAGGTCCTTGAAGCGTTGGATATTCAGTGCCTGAGCTTGGACGATTTTGTCGCTGACTTAATAGACTTGGCCGGCCCGGAAGCCATCGAAGCCCTTAGAGTAATGCGCAAGCGCTTCAAGAATCCCGAAACCACGGCCGAAGCCTTAATTCGTCGCATAGAAGCCAAAGGGTACGTTCAAACGGCAAGCTTGTTGGAACGCTTCGCGAGTCTACTCTGAGAGCCAGGATCCAAGTTCCGAATAGCGCGTACTGCCAATTATGCGCAAAGTGTCGGGTAATCATGACATCGAAGGATGTCTGCTTCATCCCGGGAACGGACATTGCGCAGTCAACGGGACTTTCCATTCTCAAGCTTGGAGCGCGTTGACGATCTTCAGCGTTCGGCGCACATAGCCGGTTAGTTCCGTAGTATCGATCTCATCCGGCGAGCCATCGGCCACATCTTCGCCGTGGTAATACCGGCTGGTATAGTCGTTGATCTGGTCGATTTCGTCATAAAGCGCGCTGGCCGGATGTTCTTCCCCGCCTTCCCTGATCTTCCGCGCGATTTCGCCCAGCCAATCCTGGCCCGCAGAAAATGATGCGGGATAAGTGGTCCAACAGTGCGTTTCCAGCACGCCCCGCATCTTGCGGATCAGATCGATGCGATTTCCCGCGCCAGTCGACATGAAGTCCTGCAGGTCATCGATATCCGTGGCCGTCCGGCCTTGGCACGCCCGCTCAAGATCAATGGCCGTTATCTTCGAACCCTGCGCGCGATGATCGGCCAGCGTAAGCGCGATGCGCTCGGCCGCAGGCGCCTTGTCCCATACTTGCTTCAAGAACGTCGCGTCGTGGGAAAGCACGATGACTTGCGCGCAGCGCCTGGCGACCTTGACGATTTCATAAACCGTCTGGCGCCGCCGGAAGGCGTCTTGGCTGCTGAACGGGTCATCGAAGACGACGATCTTGTTCGCGATATCCGGGTCCTGTTCCAGATGGGCTAGGAAGAAGGCCAGCGCCAACGTCGTCCGATCGCCGGCGCTGAGCGTATTCTTGAAGCTGGGGCGATCAGCCGGCGTCCGGCCGTCGCCCAGATCGATGGGGGTATTGTTGATGACTAGCTGGTAGCTTGAGGCCGCTGTACCGCCCGGGTATGCATGCTTCGTTTCCGCAATCGAAAAGCCGGCGTTGAAGGCCGCCAGGTAATGGTTGATGCGGTTTTGATACGGTCGCAAGACGGCCGCCGTATGCCGATCCAATTCGGCGCGCGCGGCTTCCTTCCGCTGATCGATATCATCCTTTTCCCCCTTCAGCCGAACATGATCCGCGCACAGGCCGGCAACCGGTTCCGAATGGCGAGTTCGGATCGCCCGCCGCAATTCCAGTTCCGCTTCGGCGGCATTTACATCAGCGGCGCCGGTCTCATGTTTCTTCGCCGCGATCAGGGCGTTCGCTTCGCGTACCGCCAAGGCGATGATTTCGGCCGTCTCCCGCGCGGCCTCCCACGCCGCCTGCGCGGCCCGGAATGCTTCATCGGGCTCGATCCTATCCAGTGGCGCCACGGCTTTGCGCGCCAACAGCGCACTTGCCGCCCCACCCATCGCGCGCATCGCATCAGTGATTTCTGCCGGCAGGGCCAGCGTTGGCGCATCGATGCCGCAGTACCGGGCCCAGAATTCGGCCGATCCGGCGTCCTGTTCCCGGCTGGTGTTCAGCGCGCCAACGGCCCCATTCCCGAACCGTTCATCGATCTGTTCGGCCATGGCCGATATCGCGGCGCGGAGATCCGCGTAGCGTTCGCTGAAGACCGACCGGTAGGCCGCGATCAGGGGCAGGCCCTCGATCCCCTGACCGCAAAATGGGCATGTCTCATCCGCATGCGGCAAGCCCTCCGCGATCCAGTTCCCCCCGCCATCTGTCATCGCATGCGCCGCCAGATGTTCAGCAATCCGGGCTTCTGCATCGGCCGCTACATCGTCCAGCGTTCGGCCAAGGATTTCGAGGAAGCCTTCCGGCAGTTCCGGAAGGGCCACTTCGGCCAGTGCCGCGCGATCGTTGATCTGGCGCGCCTGGCGAACTGCCTCAACATTGCGCTCCTGTTCTTCGATGCGCCGATCGACTTCCGGATCGGCCGTCAGGGCGATGAATTGATCCAAGTTCATGCCCTGCGGTAGATGTGGCTGGATGGCCCTTGCCGCCGCGGTGATCTCACCGGTCTTTTCTCGACTTGCCGTCGCCAGTTGCGAATCCGCTACGGCTAGGCCTACGCCTTCTTCGCCGATGATGACGCGGTACAGGTTGCGGCGGTGTTCGATATCGACCACTTCGCCGGAATGCACATTTTCGGCAACGAACACGCCATCGAAGATGGCCAGGCCGGGGCATGTCGCGTTCCAGGCTTCGCCGTTGAAGCGCGACATGCCCGCTGCCATCAGCAATTCGATACCGATCGGAGCTTCAACGCCCAGGGTCTTTCGGCCCGCTACATGGGCGGCTTCCCCAGTCTTCAAAGACCGAAGGATCGCACAGATAGTCGTCTTGCCGAAGCCGTTCCCGCCAGCGATCAATGTATACCGAGATAAATCTGGATTGCCTGGGGCGGCCGAATTGATGAACCGGCCTACGTTTTTGATTGTAACGATTTTCCGCAGCATCACTGCATCTCTCAATGGGTACCTTTAAGCGGCCGCGCGTCTTCGCCCGCGGCATTCGATCAGGCTCGCAATCTTTGAAGACCGGGTGTCGGTGCTGGGCCTTCGGTATTCAATTTCTAGTATTAAGCAACTCAAAAGGGAGAGACAAATTTCGTCTCCTCCGCCGACGGCCTCGGCATCCCGAAAGCGGCCGTCAGCTTCTCGACGGAACTGGATCAAGACCAACGGGAGGTGGGCATTCAACGCGGCCTGTGCCGAAGGCCGTATTGCGGACAAAATTGCCTCCCGCATCATCTAAATGGATGACTGTAAGCAGTCATAGCTCGTGCAGACTTGTGACACGCCCGGAGGAAATTGGGAGTTCGGGTCGATCGCAGCGCACAGCTTTTTAGGGACCCAAAACGCGGGTTGTCTGCTTAGAGTAAGCGTGCACGCCATAACGGACGTTCCGCCGAAACGCGCATGGTCGTCTCAATTCTAAATGCGACTGGGATATAACTTCGAACATGGTAGACAGCCGTTATGAATACTATCCTTACCAGAACCGGCCTTTGGATCTCCGATAAGCTCAGCAAGATTGCACAAGAGCTGCGCGTTCGCTCCGTTTCGCGAGTGGAGCGAGCGAAATTCGTCGACCTCGCCCCAACTGATACAGCTGACCAAGGAGGGGTATATTCGGCTGCATTAAAGTTCGCGACCGACAATCCGGACGTTTCGAACATTGCTCTCACCGGACCTTATGGCTCTGGCAAAAGCAGCATTATCCGATCGTTCCTAAAGTCCTACCCCCGCCATGCCCTGCATATTTCTCTTGCCGCTTTCTTACCGGAAACAGGCGATGAAGGACGCACTGTCCCTAGACAGGAGATAACTAAACAGCAGATCGAGCGGAGCATCCTCCAGCAACTGCTTTACGGAGCAGACGCGAAAAAACTGCCACTCTCACGCTTCAAGCGTATCCAGTCGCCAGGATATTGGGGAACTTTCCGATCACTCTACATTCTTGCCGGGCTTCTCGCTTTTGGGCTTGTTTTCCAAAGTCGCGCAGCGATTTTTGATGGGTCGTACTTCGAACCGTTCGATTTTACGAACTGGCTTGATATCTTCGTGGTTGCTTTCGCGTTGATCTTTCTTTGGTCCGCGATCCATCACCTCTACGTCGCCAGTTTCGGCATGTCGCTCAAAAGCATTTCGCTGAAAGATATCGAGATACGACCGTCTTCAGACGACCAGGACTCGATCCTCAACCGTCACCTGGACGAGATCGTCTACTTCTTCCAACGAACTCGGTACGACCTCGTTGTCGTAGAGGATCTCGATCGCTTCGAGGATTCAAACATCTTCGTCACCCTTCGCGAGATCAACAGTCTCGTGAACGGTAATGTGGGGGTGAGGCGCCGGGTCAGATTCCTCTATGCGTTGCGCGACGACATGTTCGTCAATACCGACCGCACCAAGTTCTTCGAATTCATCATCCCAGTCATTCCGATTATCAACAGCTCGAACTCGATCGACATGGTGCTCGCGCAGGGCAAGCGGCTAGAGCTAGACGGAAGGCTCGATCAGCAGTTCCTGCGCGAAGTTTCTCGCCACCTGAGCGATCTCCGACTGATACACAACATCTTCAACGAGTACGCGATTTATGTCGCCAATCTGGAGACCGATGGCGAGAACGTGCTCGACGCCACAAAGCTCCTCGCCGTGCTGATCTATAAGAATGTGTATCCTAGGGATTTCGAACGGCTCCATCGCGGCGAAGGGCAGCTCGCTGGAATTCTCGGACGTAAAGACGAGCTCATCGCCGCACTTGAGCAGAACCATCGATCTGAAATCGCCGCACTCGAACGTGATATCGCAGCGGCGGACCAGCAGATCGCAAAGGATTTGCGCGAGCTAAGGCGCATTTACGCGATGGCCCTTCTCGAAACGCTGCCAGCCAATGTCGCCGCCCTAAGCCAGAACGGACAGGCGTTTGTCGCGCCCGCTCAATTGTCCGAGCAAGAAGATTTTGAACACTTCGTCACCACGCCAACCATGCACTTCCACCGTTTCAATGGCGGCCGGCAAAGGCAGGACAATGCCGCCTTCCAAGACAGTGTTGACCCTAAAGCAAGTTATGCCGAACGGGTACAAAGCATCGAACACAAGGAGGACGCATATAAGAAGGCTGCACAGCGAAGGATCGCCCACCTGAGAGGCGAGATCAAAACGATCCGGACGAGCAAGTTCAACGTCCTGCTGCGCTCCAGCCCACAAGAAATCGAATCCCTCTTTGAAAATCTCGGCGGCGGCGGTGAACTCGCTCGGTTCCTGCTTTTGGAGGGCCATCTCGACGACAGCTATTACCAGTACACGTCTCTGTTCCACGCCGGGCGGCTATCGCCGAACGATAACAAGTTCCTGATCCAAATCAGGGCTTTCCAAACACCTGACCCCCTGTTCCCGATCGACAACCCGAGTGAAGTAATTGCGGGAATGAGGGAGGAGGATTTCGGCCTCGATTATGCGCTAAACATTCGGCTCGTCGACGCGCTCTTGGAAAGCGGGGAGCATAATGAGCGGCTCAGGAAGGTTTTCGCATACCTTTCCAACGAGTTTCCGAACCAGCAGGAGTTCTTCGAAGCCTACTACATGACAGGGTCGCGAGTTGGCGAATTCTTGAGGCAGCTCGTCGACGCTTGGCGCGGCTTCGTGCCGATGGCCATTGTTGGTTCCTTCGCAGTCTTGCATATCGCGCGCCTTATCGAACATCTTCCTTCGGCCATGCTGGCTCGCGAGCGCAAAGAGCACCCCGAACTGCGGACGTTTGCAGCGGACAATCTCTTAGACATTCTCGGTCTTTTGGAGGGGGTCGATCCGGCCAAGTTTGACGAGTTGCAGATCGAGACAAAGGACCTTGCGGCAATCAATGGATTTCCGAACGTAGTACGCAGACTGTATGAGCTCGGATATTACCGCCTGAACAAAGCGAATTTCAGCTACATCGTCGGCTCAATACTCGGAGAAGAAACCGGCCCTACCTTTCGTAAGCGGCATTACTCGAGAGTTCGAAGCTCCAGAGCCGAACCCCTCCTCGACCGTGTCGAGAGCGATTTCGCGGCGTACTTCAAGAACGTGCTGCTCGAGATGGACGATAACGATGAAGAGGATGTCGACGCGATACTAGCTGTGATGTCTCACGATGAGCTCGACGCCGAAGAGATAGAGACCTTCGTCCTGCGCCAAACAGAGCTATTACCGACACTCGAAGATGTACCCGAGCGCTTTCAGACCACGGTGGTCCGCGAGGCCAAGATGGCTCCCACTTGGCCGAACTGCCTAGCCTATGTCCAGTCAGAGACTTTCGAGAGCGACGCTCTCATCACCTTCCTTGATGATGAGGAGGTCCGCACCGCTCTTCTGGAAACGCCGATTCCGGCAACGAAGGAAGCGCTCCCTCTCCGCCAGTTCCTGATCAATGCCGAGGAATTCGAGGATAGGGTGTATGGCGCTTACATCCGGGCGCTACCCGAGAAATTCAAGAAATTTCCCGAATCCATAGGTGCCGGCAAGCTCCTGATACTTATCGATGAGCGGCGTGTCACGTTCGATGCCAGTAACTTGGCAGCACTCGACGGTGAAGTCGATCTTCAAACCGCATTCGTCTCCCGGAACATCGCCTCCTATCTTGGCGACCCCACCTCTTTCTCGATCGACGATGACTTCCACGAGCGATTGCTCGGCACCGATATCTCAGACGAACACAAACGTGCGATCATCGGTTTGATGGACTTGAACGGTCTTTACAACCTTCCAGAGCGCGCCGGCATTATTGGGCCAATCCTGTTGCGTACAAATGGCGCGCTGTCTTCACTCACGCCTGATATCGTCAAGGCAGTTGTCGTGAACGCTAAGCCAGTCGCCACACAGGTCCAGTTGCTCAACCAACTTCACGAAACACTCGACATGATCGAGGTTCGTCAGGTTCTGGGGCAGCTTCCTTATCCATACTCGAAAATCCAAACCGGATATGCTCGCCCGAGGTTAAAAAGGACGATTGAAAATAGCGAGCTGGTCAGATGGTTGGATGAGCGAGACATCATCTCTTCGGTGGGGAAGTCGTCTTGGTCGAACGATATAGTGGTTAATCTATATCGATCTTAGTTTGATCGTCTTGGATTCCGGCTCTTTCGCAAGTCCACTTGCTCCGGCGTTCCAACATTCGGCAAATGCATGCACTGGCGCTGAAAGCCGATTGGCCACTTTGAATGATCATGAAAATGGCGAAACTGTCTGAAATCGAACGGCTGAAGCTGCTCAGGCTACCGACAGGAAATGATCAACCCTTGTCACTCAGGCGTTGGATTTCTTTCGCCCCCTCCTGCGCCGAAGCGAACGTTCCGCCACACCGCTAGAAGGCGTCCATCGACAAGAGCAGGGAATCTCCGCCAAATTGCCCGCCTACTGACGCGCCGGAGAGTTCATTGCCCAGCTTGTTCTTTTCCTATTCCCACCAAGACGAGGACCTCCGCGACCAGTTGGAAACTCAGCTCGCGATGTTGAAACGCCAAGGCGTCATCGACGCGTGGCACGACCGACGAATCCCTGCCGGCGGAGAACTGGATCTGGAGATCGACCAGCATATCAACACGGACGACATTATTCTGCTGCTTGTCAGTCCCGATTTCATCGCATCGGACTATTGCTACGAAGTCGAGATGAAGCGGGCGATGGAACGTCACGGCGCCGGCGAAGCCATTGTCATTCCAGTGATCTTGCGTGCTTGCGACTGGCAGCCAGCACCATTCGGACGCCTCAAAGCGGTTCCGCGGGATGGCAAGCCTGTGAAGCAATGGACGGACTTGGACGAAGCCTTTTTGGACGTGGCAAAAGAAATCAGGGCTGTCGCACAGCGCTTCACGGACGTTGAACACGCCACCTTTGTGGCGACCGCCCCGGTGGCACCCGCAACGGCGACACCTGCGATCCAAACACCGCCGCGGTCGAGCAATCTACGCGTGGCAAAAACCTTCTCGCAGCGCGACAAAGACGCGTTCAAACATGAGACCTTCGCCTTCATGGCCCGCTTTTTCGAGAATTCCCTGGACGAGCTCGCGGCCAGAAATCCTGAGCTAGAAGGCGTGTTCCGACACATCGATGCCAATCGCTTCACCGCTGTGATCTATCGCGCAGGCGCGGTCGTCTGCAGCTGCACGATCTTCATGGGCGGTGGGTTCGGCAACGGGATCAATTTCGTCCACGGCGAGACCAGCGAAAGCAACTCCATGAACGAGTCCCTGCGCGTCGAAGCGGACGACCAATCGCTTTATTTCACCAGCATGGGCATGGCCATGTTCAACGCATCACGCGAACGAGACATGAAGCTTTCCCAAGAGGGGGCCGCCGAGCTTTACTGGGGCCTTCTCATCGCTCCGTTGCAGTAGTTCGAGGCCATTATGATTTCTATCTCACAGGCATTTGCTGGCAGCCTGCAAGACGCTCCACCAATGTCATTCTTCGTCGCCACTTCGTTGGGTGGGCTGGAGTTGCTGGTAATAGGCACTCCTGACAATCGGTCGGCCGTCGTCTTGTCGGGCGAAGACCCGTTTGTTGCTTATGGGCGCGAATTTGATGATTGGGCGGGGCTGATCATACGGGATGTTGCCATCGAACTGGACCAAACGTGCGTGTTCGATTCCAGAACCGGGCAGGCTCCTGCGGGCTGTATCATTTTGGCGGGTGACAAGCCTTATATCCGGCTCGTCGGCAATCACGGCACTAGGTATATGGCGGCGATCGAAGACTCTGCACAACCACATCAGGCAAGCATCGGAGTGGCGTTCCCACGCTGGCAAATCACCCTTGGCCAGGGCGAGCAAAAGCAGGTCTTGAAGACCATCGACGTCGGCCCCAAATAGCCCAACCGCTCCTTCAGCCTCACTCCCCCAACATCTCATCAAACCCCACGCCCAGCGCCCGCACGATCTGTTCGAGCGAGACGATGGTGGGGGCTTTCTTGCAGCGTTCGAGCTGGGAGATGTAGGTGCGGTGAAGGCCGGCCTCGTGCGCCAGGTCTTCTTGCGACCAACCGCGCTCTTTGCGCAGGCGTTTCATGTTGGCGGCAAGGCGGGCGCTGATATCCATCTGCAGTAAAGGACGGATATGCAGCCCATAAGACTACAGCCTATGAGTCTCATTTCGAGTTGACTGGCGCGCCAAAGGACGCTGTCTGCCAGTGAGCTGGACGAGACTCATAGGATGCAGACCCGAACACCTTTTCCGATCGCCCCCACGGCCGTGCGCTATATCAAGCTCGGCGCTGGCGGCGTGTTCGCGAAGGACGCCCTGGCGACAGGTAAGCTGGTCCTAGATTTTCATGAGATTGACCACGGCGTCGCCGCATCGGGAGACGCCGAGGCTCTCTTCGCAGCCTGCCTCGCTTTCCGCGATGGCAAAGCCCAGTCCGCCCGCGGAGATGCGCGGGAGATCACAGCCTTCTATCAAGCCGCAGAGACCGACCTCTGGATCACGCTGGAAGCGGGCAAGCTCTGGTGGGGCTTTGCGGAGGCCGAGGTCATTCCAACCGATCCCGCTGACGGACTGGGCGCGCGCTATCGGCGCATAGCCGGTGGCTGGTCATCACACGACGCGCAAGGGATCCCGCTGGAGCTCCGCGATCTGGACGGACGGATCGCATCCCTGGCCGGTTATCGCCGCACCCTCTGCAATGTCAAAGAAGCCGAGCGTGTTGTCCGCCTCATCAACGCCACGCCCCATCCCGAAGTCGTCGCCGCGGAGAAGGCGCGCGAAAAGCTCCTAGCCTTGGTGCGCACGCTCATCCCGATGCTGTCGGCCGATGACTTTGAAATCTTGATCGACCTCATCGTCGCACGGTCGGGCTGGGAACGCGTCGGAGCCATCGGCGGGGTCCAGAAGACCGTCGATCTCGAGGTCGTCCAGCCGCTGACCGGTGAGCGCGCTTTCGTGCAGGTTAAGTCACGTACCCGCCAATCCGAGTTCGACGTCTATCTCGGAGAATTTGAGGCCTATGGGGTCGACCGGATGATCTACGCCTATCATACCGGACCGGCGCTAAAATGCACCGACCCGCGCGTGCAGATCATGGATCTAGGCGTAATAGCCAACAGCGTTTTGGAGCGGGGATTGCTGCGGTGGCTCACAAATCGCGTCCGATGAGCGATTTTGCAACTGGACAGTTCCAATTTTGCGCCGAAACCCCTATAATAATTGACGTCTGAGACACCAAACTGACCCAAGCGTGATGCGACAGGTCGTGGAAGGTCCCGGGGATTTTGAGCGGACATGGCGCTGCTCCCCCAACGTCGCTGACGCGCTCTCGCGACATGGTGCGCGATGATCGTCGAACGACACTCCGATGACATGGGTCTGCGGAGCTTTCACCCCAAATTTTCATCTTATCCGGCGCCGCGCACGGACTCCTTTCTCATGCGCGCTGCCGCCGGCCTTTGGAGATAGACCTATGTCTACCAAGCAACCTCACGCACGTGACTTCGACGTGATCCCGGCAGACCCATGCCAGCTTGTCCCCTACGAGAAGAACGCCCGAACGCATTCCGACCGCCAGATCGACAAGCTGGCGCGCTCGATCGAGACCTTCGGTTTTACCAACCCTGTGCTAACCGATGGCGAAAACGGCATCTTGGCGGGTCACGGCCGGGTCATGGCGGCCATCAAGCTGGGCCTCAAAACCGTGCCCACCATCCCTTTGGCACACCTCAGCCCAGCGCAGCGCCGAGCCTACATCCTGGCGGATAACCGGCTGGCGGAAGATGCCGGCTGGGACCGTGACCTCCTGCGCTTGGAACTGGGTGCGCTGGAGCTGGACGCGGACGAGATCGAGCTGACCGATACCGGGTTCGAGATCGGTGAGATCGACCAGATCCTGCTGGAAGACGAACCGGCCGACGCTGAAGATACCGTACCGGAGCCTGAGGCTGGGCCCGCGATCACCCAGCCGGGCGATGTCTGGATCTTCGCGGGTGGTGACCACAAGCTCATCTGCGGCAACGCCTTAGACGCAGACGACCGAGCCGCGCTAATGGGTGAAGACCGGGCCCAGCTCTTGCTGACCGACCCGCCCTATAATGTGAAGGTCGACGGGCATGTGGGCGGCCTGGGCAAGGTCAAGCACGCCGAGTTCGCTTTCGCGTCCGGTGAAATGGACAAGGCGGGCTTCACAGACTTCCTGACCAACGCGCTCACGGGCGCAGCCGGTCAGCTCGTAGACGGGGCGCTCGCCTTCGTCTTCATGGACTGGCGGCATGTCGAAGAGATGATGGCCGCGGGCGGCGCCGCGTTTGATGAGTTCAAGAACATCTGCGTGTGGGCCAAAACCAATGGCGGTATGGGCTCGCTCTACCGGTCCGCGCACGAGTTCTGCTTCATCTTCAAGTCAGGCCGGGGAGCACACATCAACACGGTCGAGCTCGGCCGCCACGGGCGCAACCGAACCAATGTATGGTCCTGCGCGGGAGCAAACAGCTTCTCTGCCTCGCGAGACAAGGACCTCGCCGACCATCCGACGGTCAAGCCTGTCGGTCTCCTGGCCGATGCGATCCTCGACGTAACCCGGCGCGGGGACATCGTACTCGATGTCTTTGGCGGATCCGGTTCGACCCTGATGGCGGCGCACAGAACCGGCCGGCGATCCCGGCTGGTTGAGTATGAGCCGCGATACTGTGACGTCACTGTGCGCCGCTGGATCGAGCGCTATGGCGACGTCCCGGTCCTCGCTGCAACCGGCGAGACTTTTGATGAGGTCGCGGCGCGGCGGGCGGTAGATGCAATAGCAGCTGAAGCTGAGGCGCCGGCGAATGATGCGGACGCGACGACCTCCGGCGATGAGGAGGCTGCGTGATGGCCCGGTCGAAAAAGCTGCCGGCGAATTCGATGCCCGCGACGGCGACGGATGACGAAGAGGCGGTCGGCTACTGCAAACCGCCGAAGGAGCATCAGTTCAAACCCGGCCAGAGTGGCAACCCGAACGGCCGCCCGAAGAAGAAGGGGCCGACCGCCCGGGAATTGATGGCCGATTTTGCGTCCGAGACGATCCCCATCAAGCGCGGCGGCCGCGTTGAGAACGTGCCGCGCTTCAGGGCGTTCCAAGAAAAGCTCTTCCAACTGGCCATGAATGACAACACAGCCGCCGGGAACATGTTTATCAAGCTATTGGGGATGTCAGGACAACTTGCTCCCCCTGAGCCGCAAGACCTGACGGAAACGAAGTTTATCTACTTCGGGCTGCCAGAGCCGTGCAATTCCGACGAGGAATGGGAAGCCTTGCCGAATGAACAGGTCGTCGACGAGGGCGAGTGGCTGCGCAGCCAAAACATAAACGGATAGTCGTTCTATCGTGCGCTTTGCCGGGGCCTTTGCGCCCCGGCTTTTTTCTGCGCGCTGCTGGATGGACTGTCCGGGCGGGTCGGTCCTCCTTGGCGCCATGAGTGACGATCTTGAAGACCCGCCCGAACCGCGCACGCAGTTTTATGAACTCGACCCCGCCCACATCATGATGGTTGAAGCCTGCACGCTGTTGAGCAACGCCTCGGAAGCCGCCCTCGCCGTCGGCAATGTCCGCGCAAACGCCCAAGCCATCATCACCGCCTGCTATGACATCGAGCGCAGCTGTGACCTCGCCCGCACCATTCTGCGCGAGGCGGCCCGGTTCGCTGGTGATCAACTGGACATGTGACGACACACCGATTGCCGACTGGACTTCCTGCCGGACCCGAGCGGTGGTGACGAGACAGGAGACTTCGCATGACTGATCCGCTTTACGACCTTCTTGAAGAAGCGCGGCGACAATGTCTGGAAGCCCGCGAGCTGACGGATTGCCCTACACTTCGACCGCGACTGACCGCAATTTCGGCCTTGCTTGAACAGGCCCATATCCCACCCAGGATTCAGACCGCCAGGCGACGGCGACCGCACACCAAGCGCGCAGCCTTGATCGATTGGCTCAAACACCCTGATGGCGCGAGCGCCGAGGCGATAGAGAACCGCTTCCAATGGTCCAGCGGCGCCTTATCGGCCGTGCTGACGGATATTCGCCAAGAAGGCTATGTGATCGAACGAAATCGGCTGCCCGGCCAGAAACGATCAACCTACCGCATCCTGCGGGACTAAAAGCCTAAATGAGCACAGTCGGACTGGACTTCCTGCCCGACCCGAGCATGCATGCTGACCACGCCCGGACGGCTCCGCTTCAAGGACCCGGGCTTGTCTCAGTGCAGCCCCTCGCATCCCGCGACGGGGCCATCACAGGAGACAGACATGTCCAAACTCACACCCACCCACCTTGCCATCCTCAAGTCCCTCGGCGCCCAGGACGGCCCCACGCCCGTCGATCAGCTCTCCGGTCTGCCGGCCTCGGGCGCCGCTCTGGTCGCGCATCTCGATCACCTCGCCAGCCGCGGACTTCTCACGCGGACAGGCAAAGCCATCGCTCTCACCGAGGTGGGTCAGGCCGCCCTCTCTGAAGCGCCGACGAAGGCCACCGGGACGGCGAAGAGCAAGCCCGGCTCCGTGCCAGCGCCAGAGCCTGAGCCCTCGGAAGCAAAGCCCGACGGACCGACGACCAAAAAGGCCCGCCTGATCGCGCTCCTGACCGCCGAGAAGGGCGTCACCGTGCCTGATCTGGCAGCGGCGCTCGAATGGCTGCCCCATACCACACGGGCCGCCCTGACGGGCCTCAAGAAGGCCGGCTACACGATCGACAAACTTCCCCCGCCCGAAGGCAGCCGGTCCTCGCGTTACAAACTCGTCGAGGCGGCCTGATGGCGCGGCGCAAACGCTCGGTCGAGATTGATCTCGATCGCCTGGTTGAACGACCGCGGGATGAGCTGGTGGCGATCTGGCTGGCCAGCTTTGCCACCAAACCGCCGCGTGGATCGAGCCAGGCGTTTCTGGCCCGTCTTCTGGCCTACGACCTTCAGGTCGAGGCCAGGGGCGGGCTTGGCCCGCGCCTGGAAAAACGCCTGCTTTCGCTTGCCGCCGGTGAGACACCCAAGCCCGCGGCCCCCAAACTCAAACCCGGCGCGCAGCTGATGCGCACCTGGAATGGAATCACGCACCGCGTCGATGTCGTTGAAGAAGGCTATCGCTACCGCGACGAGACCTTCACCTCGCTGTCCGCCATCGCCAAGGCGATCACGGGCACGCACTGGTCAGGCCCACGCTTCTTCGGGCTCGTCTCGCGCAAGAAGGCCGCGTGATGGACCGAGCCCCGGGAAACGCCCGCCGCACCATCCGCTGCGCGATCTATACCCGCAAGTCCTCCGAGGAGGGACTGGACCAGGAGTTCAACTCGCTGGACGCCCAGTTCGAGGCTTGCGCGGCCTATATCGCCAGTCAGAAAGCTGAGGGCTGGAAGCTATTGCCCGAGCGCTATGATGATGGTGGCATTTCCGGCGGCACGCTGGAGCGCCCCGCCATCCAGCGTCTCATGGCCGATATCGATGGCGGTCGGGTCGATATGATCGTCGTCTACAAGATCGACCGGCTGACCCGTTCGCTGGCGGATTTTTCCCGGTTGATCGACCGGCTGGATGCGGCGGACTGTTCCTTCGTTTCGGTCACCCAGGCCTTCAACACCTCAACCTCGATGGGCCGGCTGACGCTGAACGTTCTGCTTTCCTTTGCCCAGTTCGAGCGGGAGGTCACATCCGAGCGCATCCGCGACAAGATCGCGGCCTCCAAGAAGAAGGGCATGTGGATGGGCGGCATGGTGCCCACCGGCTATGACGTCGATCCCGACCCCAATGCCAGAGGCCTGATCGTCAACGCCGGTGAGGCAGACAATGTCCGCACCCTGTTCGCGCTCTATGACGAACATGAATGTCTTTCCACCGTCGCGGCCCAGGCCGAGGCTCAAGGAATCCGTTCGAAGCATCGAACCTTCGCCTCGGGCAAGCAGTATGGCGGGGCCGTTCTGTCCCATGGCGCGATCCACAATATCCTGACCAACCCGATCTATGTCGGCCGCATCCGTCACAAGCTGGAGACCTATGACGGCCAGCACGAGGCCATCATCGCTGAAGATCTCTGGGCCCGTGTACAGGACAAACTCCAGGCCCAAGCTGCCCGACCGCGCGTACGAGATCCCGCCACCAAAGCGCTCAAACAACCCGATCAGAAATCACCGCTCGCCGGAAAGCTCTTTGATGAGACGGGTGATCGCCTGACGCCCAGCCATTCGCGGCGCAAGACGGAAAACGGTCACAAGCGCATCCGATATTATGTCTCACGGCGGCTGATGAAGGGCGCGGCAGACGATCCCTCCGGTTGGCGCCTGCCGGCCCTCAAACTGGAGCGGGCCGTTTGTGGTGCGATCGTCAGTCACCTCGACGGGGTCGGTGAGCAGCTTTTCTGCGAACCCGATCCCATCGCGATTTACAGGGCGCAGGACGCGCTCGGTCGGGTAAAGACCCGACTGGATGCGCGCGACGGGGAGACGCTGCGCGTGATCACCCAGACGGTCCGCGTGTCGCCGAACCGGCTTCGCATCGACCTCGACCGTGCGGGGCTGGCGGAAGCACTGGACATCGACCCGAGCGCACTCGCCGAGGATCAGCTCACCATCGAGACCGGGTTTGAGCTGCGCCGGCGCGGTGTTGAGATCAAGATCATCACCGGCCAGTTCGAACGGGCCCCGG
The DNA here is from genome assembly GCF_005871165.1 of Maricaulis alexandrii. GTDB lineage: Bacteria > Pseudomonadota > Alphaproteobacteria > Caulobacterales > Maricaulaceae > Maricaulis > Maricaulis alexandrii. The sequence goes on from NZ_SWKP01000008.1 coordinate 184,135, forward strand.
ACCAAACCCTGATCAATGCCATCGCGAAGGCCCACCAATGGCTCGCCGAAGCTCGCCGCGGCGTCTCTCTGGCCGCCATCGGTCGACGCTATGGCTGGACCGATAGTCCTATCCGCCAGCGCATCCGCCTGGCCTTCCTGTCGCCCGACATCACCGCGGCGATCCTTGACGGGCGCCAGCCGCCAGAGCTGACCTTGCAGCATCTTCTCACCCACCCCATTCCTCTGGACTGGGATGCACAGGCGCGGGTGTTGGGGTTTTCCGAAATCGGCCGAACAGAGCCTGTTTTGGTCCAAAACAGGGCCTGATACTTGCTCGAACAGGGAATAAAGTTTCCCTGTTCGGGGTTTAGGGAAACCCATATAACTCATTGATTATATTAACGACACAGGATCGTCCGATCCGGCGTTCGCTGTTGTTCTCGCAAAAATCCCTGTTTTTGGGGCCAGAGCAGGCAAATCCGCTACCCGATCTGCCCGAACTGGGCCCGCGAGACCTCAGGGGAATTTTAGCCCAGATACGCCCGATCCCGAAGCTCTCTAAGGCGCGCAGGCGCGCTAACCCGCGGACTATCGGGGGTTTCCGGCGGGCGCCGGTGCCATATCCAGATTTGGAGGGATAAATGGCGGTGAGGGTGGGATTCGAACCCACGAGACGGGGACACCGCCTACACGCGTTCCAGGCGTGCGCCTTCGACCACTCGGCCACCTCACCGCAAGAGGCGCGGACTATACTCATAAGAGCGCGGCGGGCAAGGCATCTCGCTCAGTTGAAACACCTGTCCAAACTTTCACTCGCTCCCGGCCCGTCCTGCCGCGAAAGTCGCGGGGGACGCAGACGCCGAACAAACCGGCGCAACACAAAGGGGAGTTCCATGAAAAACAAGCAGTTGAAGGCCATTTTCCTGAGCGGCATCACGGGCCTGCTGGTCCTTGGCGCGCCGGCAGTCCTGGCACAGGACAATGCCACGCGACGCAGTTGGGGCGAGGAGGCTCGGCAGGAAATGGCCCGGCTGGCCCCGCTCGCCGGGGATTGGGTGGTCACGGAGCAGGATTTCGGACGCGATGGCGAATGGCACACTGCGGAGACGGTATACCGGGAGACCACGCGCTACCTGCTCGACGGCATGGCGTTGCGGATCGAACCGGCAGAACGCCCGGCGAAGGCCTGGCGGCTGGAGACCACGATCCAGTATGACCAGAACCGCGATGTCTTCCGTCTCGTCGCCCTGGACGACACCTGGGGCAATCTGGATGTCTTCGAAGGCGATTTCGACACGGACGGGCATCTGGTGGTCACCAATCTTCGGGTCGACACGCCCTATATCGATCCCGACGGTGTGCGCACACACTTCCGGCTCAGCTTCCAGCTCACCGACCTGCATCGCAATGCCCTGGTGATCGATGCGACGACGGATGGCGGTGAGACCTGGACCCCGTTCCAGCGCATCGACCGGGTGCGCTTTGGCAGTGAGGTGCACTGACGCCTCTGGCATTCCGTGTCATGGCCCCTAAATTGGGGATCAGAAGGCTTGTTCCAGGACACCCCCATGATCCCCACCCCGTGGAAAACCGACCTCATTCCGGCCGACAAGGCCCTGCCCGGACGTGATACGGCCCTGCCGACCGCCGACACCCATTTTGTCACCGGGCGCGATCTGAAGATCGCGGTGCCGGACGGCATGGAGGAGATCGTCTTCGGCATGGGCTGTTTCTGGGGCGTGGAGCGCCTGTTCTGGCAGACGCCCGGGATCTGGCACACGGCGGTCGGCTATGCCGGCGGCAGCACGCCCAATCCGACCTATGAGGAAGTGTGTTCCGGTCGCACCGGCCACGCCGAAGTGGTGCGGGTCATCTATGATCCGACCCTGATCGCGCCGGATGATGTGCTGAAGGTTTTCTGGGAAGGGCATGACCCGACCCAGGGCATGCGCCAGGGCAATGACCAGGGCACGCAATACCGCTCGGCCATCTACACGATGACCGAAGAACAGGCCGAACTGGCCCGGGTCAGCCAGGCGCGCTACCAGGACGAGCTCGACAAGGCCGGCCTGGGCAGGATCACCACGGAAATCCGTCCGGCGGGCGATTTCTACTACGCCGAGGATTACCACCAGCAATACCTGGCCAAGAATCCGGACGGGTATTGCGGCATTGGCGGCACCGGCGTGGTCTGCCCGATCGGGCTGGGCGTCAACGCGCAGGCCTGACCGTCAAAACAGACTGACAAGCCGGTCCGGGCTTTCTAGACTCGCGGTCTGGACTGCCCGGGACCTGCGCACGTGACACGCCTGATTGCCTTCGACGTCGATTCCACCCTGTTGCGGGTGGAATCCCTGGACACCGCACTGGAAGCGGCCTTTGCCGCCCTGCCCGACCCGGCGACCGCCCGCAAGCAATTGCACGAGATCACCAATGCCGGCATGTCCGGCCGCATGGCACTGCGCGACAGTCTGGAAGCGCGGCTGAAACTGGCCGGTCTCGACAAGGCCGGGGTCGACATGATCGCCCAGACCCTGCGCCAGCGGATCACGCCGGGCATGTCGCCGCTGATCCGGAAACTGCGCGAGCGCGGTGATGCCCTGCATGCCGTTTCCGGCGGGTTTGCCGACCTGATCGAACCGGTGCTGGAGGATCTGGGCTTCCAGCAGGGCGACATCCATGCCAACCGCTTTGTCTGGCAAGAGGCCCGGGTCGTGGGGCTGGACATTGACTGCCCGCTCTCGCGCAATGGCGGCAAGGCGGAAGTGCTCGACAAGATTGCCGCCTCGGCCAGCGAAACCATCGTCGTCGGGGACGGGATGACGGATTTCGAGGCTTTCGAAAATGGCGCCGCCGACCGTTTCATCGGCTTCGGCGCCATCGCCAAACGCGATGTCGTCATCGCGGCGTGCGAGTATTCCGGCGCGGATTATGTCCGCAGTGTTGCCGACCTGGCCAAGGCGCTGGGCGTCTAGTCCGGATAGATCAGGCGCGCGCGGATCGAGCCTTCCAGCGCATTCACCCGGTCCATGAAATCATCGGGCAGCGGACCTTCCAGATCGGAGGCCACATAGCCCAGCTGACCGCGGGTCTCCAGCTGCTGGGCCGCCACGTTCGCCGAGGTCGCCGAAATCGCCTCGTTGAGGCGCATCAGGAAGCCCGGCGCATTGGCGTGGAAGGACAGGAGGCGCACCCGCCCCGGCTTTACATCGCCCGGCTCGATCTCGGGGACATTGACGGCCCCCTTGGTCGACCCCTGCGACAGATAGCGGGTCAGCTTGGCGGACACATCCTCGCCAATGGCGGCCTGGGCCTCCAGCGTGGAGCCGCCGACATGCGGCGTCAGGATGACATTCTCAAATCGTTGCAGCGGCGAAACGAAGGCTTCGTCCTTGGAGGCCGGCTCTTTCGGGAAGACATCGATGGCCGCGCCCAGCAGGCGTCCCTCGGCCAGGGCATCGGCCAGGGCATCGATATCGACCAGATCGCCACGGGCGTGATTGATCAGGAAACTGCCCGGCTTCATCTTCGCGATGGCCTCGCGGCTCATGATATTGCGCGTCTGCGGCGAGGACGGGACGTGAAGCGTGACGACGTCACACGTCTCCAGAAGCTCGTCCAGCGAGGCACAGGAGCGGGCATTGCCGTGGGCCAGCTTGGGCTCGACGTCATAATAATAGACATGCATGCCCAGTCCCGAGGCCAGGACGGAGAGCTGGGAGCCGATATTGCCGTAGCCGACAATGCCCAGCTTCTTGGCGCGGACCTCGTGGGAATTCGTCGCCGTCTTCATCCATTCGCCCCGCTTGGCCGCGGCGGAGCGCATCGGCACGCCGCGCATCAGCATCACGACGGAGGCCAGGGTCAGCTCCGCCACGGAACGGGTATTGCCGAACGGACCGTTGAAGACCGGAATGCCGCGGGCCTCGGCCGTCTCCAGATCGACCTGGTTGGTGCCGATGCAGAAACAGCCCAAGGCTGCCAGATGGGGCGCCGCGTCGAAGGCCGCCGCATTCATCTTGGTGCGCGAACGGATCCCGGCCAGCTTGGCGCCGGCAAGGCGGTCATGGAGTTCGTCGACCGGCAGGGCCGATGTGTGACGCTCGACATCCAGACCGGCGACCTGGAAGGCGCGGTCGGCGAGCGGGTGGATATTCTCGAACAGGACGACGGTATCGGACATGACGATTTCCCTGCGGATGGCCCCAGTGGCAGACCGGTCCTAGGTAGGCCCGGACATGGCGCACCGCAACATGCAGGACGCCAATAGTCCACATCCTGTTACCGCTCACAGGGGCCTCGCACAGACCTGCCCGCGCAAGACTATTGTTCGTTCAGCGCACGAACCGCGGCAATCGTCTGGTCGACATGCTCATACGGGTTCATTTCCGACCAGGTGAAGGCAATCGTCGAATTTTGATCAATCACATACGAAGTGCGGCTGGTCCAACCCGGACGCATCATCATGCCGACTTCGTAATCGCGCATCATGCCGTCCGCGATCGCGAAGACCGGAAAGGCCGAGGCGCAGTGCTGGGTGGAGAAATCCGCCAGCCGGTCCGTATTGCCGGCCGTGACGCCGATCACCTGCGCGCCTTCGGCCTCGAACAGATCGATCGATTCCGCAAAACTCGCCGCCTGGGCTTCGCACCCGCCGGTGAACGCCGCCGGGAAGAAGAAGACCACGACCGGCCCGTCCTGCAGGGCCTCGGCCAGGTGGAAGCTGACCGGCTCACCGGCCTGGAAGCCCTCGACCGTGAAATCGGTTGCAGCCTCTCCGGGTTCCAGTTCGGCCAGGGCCGGAGCGGACAGGGCGGCAACCGCCGCGAACGAGGCAATGAGATGGCGCATGGAAAACCCCTTCAAGAATCTGGTTGATGCAGAGAATGGGGCTTTTGCGGCGGCAGACAAGGGCCCGCCGCTCACTTCTCAGTCATCATCCATCTTCAGGGCGGCGATGAAGGCTTCCTGCGGGATTTCGACCTTGCCGAACTGGCGCATCTTCTTCTTGCCGGCCTTCTGCTTGTCGAGAAGCTTGCGTTTCCGGCTGGCATCGCCGCCATAGCATTTGGCCGTCACGTCCTTGCGCAGGGCGGACAGGGTTTCGCGGGCGATGATGCGTCCGCCCAGGGCGGCCTGGATCGGGATCTTGAACATGTGCCGCGGGATCAGGTCCTTGAGCTTCTCGCACATGGCACGGCCGCGCATGTCGGCGCGGGCCCGGTGCACCACCATGGAAAGCGCATCGACCGGCTCGTCATTGACCAGAATCGACATCTTCACCAGATCGCCGACCCGGTCCTCGATCCATTGATAGTCGAAGCTGGCATAGCCCTTGGTGACGGATTTCAACCGGTCATAGAAGTCGAACACGACCTCGTTGAGCGGCAATTCATAGACGACGAGCGCCCGGTTGCCGGCATAGGTCAGCTCGGTCTGGATACCGCGGCGGTCCTGGCAGAGTTTCAGCACGCCGCCCAGATACTCGTCCGGAACCAGGATGGTGGCCTTGATCCAGGGTTCGGCAATCGTGTCGATCTTCACCGGGTCCGGCATGTCGGCCGGATTGTGCAGGTCGGTCTGGGTCCCGTCCGTCATGGTCAGGCGATAGACCACGGACGGCGCCGTGGTGATCAGCTCGATATTGTACTCGCGCTCGAGACGCTCGCGGATCACTTCCAGGTGCAACAGGCCCAGGAAGCCGCAACGGAAGCCGAAGCCCAGCGCCGCCGAGGTTTCCATCTCATAGGAGAAAGAGGCGTCGTTGAGGGCCAGTTTCTCGATCGCGTCGCGCAAATCCTCAAACTCGGCACTGTCGACCGGGAAGAGACCACAGAAGACGACGGGCTGGGCCGGCTTGTAGCCGGTCAGCGCCTTGTCGGCCGGGCGTTTGTCATCGGTGACCGTGTCACCCACGCGCGCGTCGCGGACCTGTTTGATCGAGGCGTTGAGATAGCCCAGCTCGCCCGGGCCGAGGCTGTCGATCGCCTCTTTCTTGGGGCGGAACACGCCGACGCCATCCACCGGATAGGCGGCACCCGTCCCCATCAGGCGGACCTTCATGCCCTTTTTCAGCGTGCCCTCGATCACCCGGACCAGACAGATCACGCCGAGATAGGGGTCGTACCAGCTGTCCACCAGCATGGCCTTGAGCGGCGCATCCGGATCACCGGCATCGGGCGCCGGCAGGCGCGTGACAACGGCTTCCAGCACGTCCTCGATCCCCAGACCCGTCTTGGCGGAAATCTCCACCGCGTCCGACGCGTCCAGGCCGATGACATCCTCGATCTGGGCCTTCACCCGCTCCGGCTCGGCGGCTGGCAGGTCGATCTTGTTGAGCACGGGGACGATCTCGTGATCGACCTCGATGGCCTGGTAGACATTGGCCAGGGTCTGGGCTTCCACGCCCTGCGAGGCGTCCACCACCAGCAGCGAGCCTTCGCAGGCGGCCAGCGAGCGGTTCACCTCATAGGCAAAGTCGACGTGTCCGGGCGTGTCGATCAGGTTGAGGACATAGGTCTTGCCGTCCTTGGCCGTGTAGTCGAGACGCACGGTCTGGGCCTTGATCGTGATGCCGCGCTCGCGCTCCAGCTCCATGGAGTCGAGCACCTGCTCCTTCATTTCGCGATTGGACAGGCCACCCGTGACCTGGATCAGGCGATCGGCCAGGGTGGATTTACCGTGGTCGATATGCGCCACGATGGAGAAATTTCGGATCAGGGACGGATCTGTGCTCATGGCGCGGGCAGGTAGCATTCAAAAGGGGTTTGGCCAAGCGGGATAGGCATGGATATTCGCGCCATGGCGTCCCCGCCTGGCGGTCTGTGAGGGGTGCGGGACACGGGTTGGCGTCGTCGCTTTGATAATTTGGGTGACACCCACCGGTGTCCCGCACGCGAAGATTTCCTCCCGCCTCTCGACGGGGCTTCAAGACCGGGTGGGTACAGGTTCCGACCGTTGGAACCAGCGGACCCCCTCGATAGCCGTTCCTTCCTTCCGGTGGTCAATCCAGATGTCCGAAACGCTCCGCTCCCCCAACACCCCCGACCTGACCGGGCCGGGCCTCGAGTGGTGCTGAGGCAAGGGGGAGATTAAGCGAGGCGGTTGGGGGTGGGGATAAAACGCCGATTATCCTTCCCCTTGATGGGGAAGGTGGATTGCCGCGCAGCGGCAAGACGGAAGGGGTGAACCCCGGTGTCCACGGGATAGACCTCGCCCCCACCCCCTCCGCCCGGCATTCGCCGGGCACCTCCCCCATCAAGGGGGAGGATAGTAGAGCCATTTCCGCACTCCCTCGGAGAAAGGGCACTCATACCCGGTGGTCTTGCTCCCCCTACGCGTAGCTCACAACTTCAAACTCGATGCCGTCCGGGTCATCGAAATAGAAGCGGCGGCCGGGTTCATAGTCGGCGTGGGAATGGGTGTGGAGGCCGGAGGCCTTGATCCGGGCCTCGGCGGCGTCTAGATCCTCGACCAGGACGCCGATATGGTTGAGGCGGCCGGCGGGCAGGCGGATGTCATGCGCCTCGGGCAGGCCGTAGACCGCGACATAGGCGTCGTCATTGCCGACATGATAGGTGGTGCCGCCATTCTTGGCCGGGCCGTGCCAGCGCACTTTCCAGCCGAACCAGTCGGTCAGGCGCTGAGCGGTTTCGGCCGGATTGCTGACCGTGACATTGACGTGTTCCAGCGTCGATTTCGTCATCTTGAACTCCTGTTTTCCGGCCCGCGGCCGTCTTGACAGGAAGCTTGATAATTCCTCAACCTTACTTGAGGTCAAGAAAGAAATTTCAGCATGCCGACAGCGCCCAAAACCCCGGCGGATCCGCTCTCCATCGGCCAGCTCGCCAAACGCACCGGCGTGTCGGTCTCGGCCCTGCGCTTCTACGAGGACAAGGGGCTGATCGATCCGGGCCGCAATGCCGGCGGGCAGCGCCGCTTCAAACGGGCCGATGTGCGCCGCGTCTCCTTCATCCTGATCGCCCAGCAATTGGGCCTCAGCCTGGGCGAGATCGCGCAGGCCCTGCAGAGCCTGCCGGACGGCCGCACCCCGACCCAGGCGGACTGGGCGGGGATCAGTGCAAGCCTTCTGGAGCGTCTGGACCGGCAGATCGAGGAGATGACCCGCATGCGCAAAAGCCTGACCAGTTGTATCGGCTGCGGCTGTCTCTCCCTGAAGGCCTGCCGCCTGTACAATCCGCAGGACCGCCTCTCCGACCTCGGCGCCGGCCCGCATTTCGGGGTTCCACAGGCCGACGAATAGAGTCCGCGCAGCGCCCAAGAAAAAAGGGCGCCCCGATGGAGCGCCCTTCTTCAAAAGCCTGGAACAGGCCTATTCCGTGTCACCCATGCCCTCCGGCACCGGGAAACCGCGATCGCGCATCAGGGCGGCCGGGTCGGCGTCGCGGCCGCGGAATTCGCGGTAGGCGACGGCGGGGTCGATCGCATTGCGCGGGGCGAAGAGATAGTCGACCAGGCGGCCGGCCATTTCCGGATCATAGTAACCGCCCGGGGCTTCCTCGAAGGCTTCCGCCGCATCCGAGGTCAGCACATCGGCCCACATATATCCGTAATAGCCAGCCGAATAACCTTCACCGGAGAAGATGTGCCCGAAGTGCGGCGAGCGGTGACGCATGACGATTTCGTCCGGCATGCCCAGCTCTTCCAGGGTTTCCCGCTCGAACGTGTCCGGATCGGAAATCTCCGACGGATCCGTGGTGTGATAGACCATGTCCATCAGCGCCGAGGCCAGATACTCGCCCGTGGCGAAACCCTGGTTGAAGTTCGCTGCCGCCCGGATGCGTTCGACCAGTTCCGCCGGGATCGGCTCACCGGTTTCCACATGCACCAGGTAATTGTCGATCACCGGATCGGTCAGCAGCCAGCGCTCCAGCAGCTGCGACTGGAATTCGGTGTAGTCCCGCACCCCGCCATTGAGCGTCGGATAGGCGACGTTCGAGGAGAGATAGTGCAGGGCATGGCCGAATTCGTGGAAGAAGGTCTCCGCATCATCCCAGGACACCAGGACGGGTTCGCCCGGCGCGCCTTCGATGAAGTTGGAATTGTTCGTGGCCAGGACATTCTGCTCGCCATCAAACGTGGTGTGCGAGCGGAAGGAATTGGCCCAGGCGCCGGACCGCTTGCCCTGGCGGGCGAAGGGATCGAGATACCACAGGCCGACATTCTCGCCGCTCTCCCGGTCGGTGACTTCCCACACCCGCACGGTCGGATGCCAGACCGAAACCTCGCCTTCCGGCAGTTCGCGGAACTCGAAGCCGAACAGCTCGCCGGCCACGTAGAACATGGCTTCGCGCAGATTATCCAGCTGCAGGTATTGCTTCACCTCGTCGCTATCGAGCGCATAGCGGTCCTGGCGGACCTTCTCGGCATAATAGCGGTAATCCCAGGGCGCGATCGTGATGTCGTCACCGCGTTCATCGGCCAGGGCCTGCATGTCAGCGACTTCTTCCTCGATCCGGCCGACGGCGGCCTGCCAGACCGGCAGCATCAGCGCCATGGCGTTTTCCGGATTGCCCGCCATGCGGTCTTCCAGACGCCAGGAGGCATAATCGTCATAGCCCAGCAGCGCCACGCGCTCGTCACGCAGGGTCAGGATTTCGGTGATGATGGCGTTATTGTCGTACTCATCGCCATTATCGCCGCGGCTGTAATAATTGCGCCAGACCTGTTCGCGCAGATCCCGCTCGTCCGAGAAGGTCAAGAAGGGGTCCATCGAGGAGCGCGTATTGGTGATGGCGTACTGGCCCTCCTGCCCGCGCGAGGCCGCCGCAGCCGCCGCGGCCTGGATGAAGCCGTCGGGCAGGCCGGACAGCTGGTCCTCGGTCAGATAGGTGACGTAATTCTCCTCGTCATGCAGGACATTGTTGGAGAAGGTCGTGTGCAGTTCGGCCAGGCGCTGATTGATCGCGGCATAGCGCTCGGCCGCCTCGCCTTCCAGCGTCGCGCCATTGCGGGCGAACCCGTCATAGGTCAGCTGGACGACACGCTGCTGGTCGGGACGCAGCGTCGCCATTTCCTCACCCTCATAGACCGCCCGGATGCGCTCGAAGAGCGCTTCATTCTGGGTGATCTGGGACTGGTAGGCCGACAGGGCCGGGATCATCTCGCGCTGGATCTCGCGGAATTCCGGCGAGGACTGGTTGGACGACCAGATACCCCAATAGGAGAAGACGCGGCCCAGCGGATCGCCGGCGCGTTCCATGGCGGCAATCGTGTTCTCGAAGGTCGGCGGTTCCGGATTGTTCACGATGGCGTCGATCTCGGCGAGATTGGCCGCCATGCCGGCTTCCAGCGCGCCACGCAGATCATCCAGGCTGGCCGCCTGGAAATCCGGCACACCGCCATAGGGGCCGGTCCATTCCGCCAGCAGCGGATTGGTGTCCAGCGCCTCTTGCGTGGCTGCATCCAGCTCGATCCGGGTCTCAGCCGCTTGTGTGACCGTGTCCTCGCTCACCGTGTCCTCACTCGTCGTGGACGGCGTACAGGCCACCGCAAAAAGGGCCGCAAGGCTGGCCGTGCTCATCATCAGTTTACGCATAATTCTGGCTCCCCTGGAGTTTGGCCGGAGACTAGCCGCTCCGGGCATGGGGCGAAAATGAAGATTTCACCATCTTATCCTGCCAAGCCTGCCAGAGCCGCCCGGCCGGCGCTTGATCCCGGCCGGCGAAGCGCCAATGCTGTCCTGAAACCGGGGAGATCAAGACGTGCGGACAAGCTTTATCCTGGCCTTCGGCCTGCTGGTATGTGCGGGCCTGTGGGGGATCTACCGGACCCCGGCCGCCTTGGACACGCCCTCCGAACTCCACCTGACCGCGCACCGGGAGAGCGCAGAGCCAGCCGAACCCGCCGCCCATCTCGTCGCCATCCAGCCCTGGCTGGACCAGCGTCATTACCAATCACCCGACCGGCTGCGCGCCCATCTGGGCGCCTATCTCGCCGAAGCCCGCAATGCCGGCCAGCTCGGCGAGGGCTCGATCGTGGTCTTCCCGGAACACATCGGCACCTGGCTGGTCGCCGCCCGCGCCCCCCGAGCCAGCTTCACCGCGGACAGCACGACCGGCGCGATGACCCATCTCATCCTCGCCAATCCCCTGCCCTTCGTCCTCGCCCTGACCCGCTCCGGCGAAGACGACCGCCTCGCCGCCGCCGTCTTCCGCATGCGCGCCGCAAGCATGGCGCGCGACTATCAATCCGTCTTCTCCGGCCTGGCCCGCGAGTACCAGACCACCATCGTCGCCGGCTCCATCGTCCTGCCGGAACCCTCCGTCATTGAGGGCGAAATCCGGCCCGGCAATGGCCCACTCTACAATGTTTCCGCCGTCTTCGGACCGGACGGCCGGGTGCATGACGAGCTCGTCCGCAAGCTCCACCCCATCCCCGACGAAGCCGGCTTCACCGCCGCCGCCACCCCGCAGGACATCCCGGTCTTCCAAACCCCGTCCGGCCGCCTCGGCGTCCTCATCTGTGCCGACAGCTGGCACCCGGACGCCTACGCCCCACTCACCGAAAACCAGGCCGACCTCATCGCCGTCCCCGCCTTCCTCCAGCCCTCCGGCGTCTGGACCCAGCCCTGGGGCGGCTACACCACCGGCTGGCCCGACGACGCCGACCGGGCCGATGCCGGCCGCCTCACCGAAGGCGAAGCCTGGCAAACCTACTCCCTCGCCGGCCGCCTCAACACCGCCGGCGCCCGCCAAGGCGTCACAGCCTTCCTGCGCGGAGATCTGTGGGATCTGGGATCAGACGGCGCCAACATCCTGGTCGAGGGCAACACGCACCGGGTGGCAGGGGAGATGGACGGCGCGTCGATCTCGGTGTTGCGAATTGGGGGTTAGGGGGAGACGTTGGGTTGGCATGCGGAATGACTCCGTCCAACTTCCTCTTTTCACGTTCCGATTGTTTCTCAATCAGGTCGCCATGGGTGCGGAGTTTCGGCTATGAAGACGGTGTCTGGAAGTTGCGTGGTTTTGGCCTGCCTCTTCTTTTCGGCCGGCTGTTCAGGCGCATCCGATTCTGGAGCGTCGCCAGCCCCATTCCTTTCCCAAAGAACCTGCTCCGCATTTGACAGGGACAGCGCGTCGGAAGAACGCATGGTGGAGCTGTTGGAGCAACTTGCCGCAAATCACAGTGGCAATCTGGATATACACGGCGGATTCCACAGCCTGTCGCTGGCGAACATCGATTACTATGTGATTTTCAAGTCAGGGTTTGGGCCTTACGGCAACATGCTGCTGACATACTGGAGCGATACGGCTCCCGGACAGGACCTTGACTCCATGATTGTAGAATTCGTGTCAGAGCACCCAAACTATTCCGACTGTTCAGCCACATTCAGCTCCGCGATCAACCCTTTCTAGGATTGGTGGAGGGGCGCTCCTGCTCTGCCCGCTTTCTTCAACAAACCCCATTTACCCCGGGCGCAGCCCCGGGGCCGACAGGGCGTTCCGGATATCTGATGGGATTATTCCCTTGTCATCCCGGCCGGTCGCCCCGCGAAAGCGGGGCATAGAGCCGGGACCTATCGTGCCACGGGGCGCAAATGGGTCCCTGATCTGCGCCCCCGATCAAGTCGGGGGCATCCGTCAGGGATGACAAGCCGATGCGTTTGAAGAGTGGGGATAAGCCACCGACTATCCTTCCCCTTGATGGGGAAGGTGGCCCGCAGGACCGGAAGGGGTGAACCCCGGTGCCTCCTGATACACCTCGCCCCCACCCCCTCCGCCGGGCATGCGCCCGACACCTCCCCCATCAAGGGGTAGGACAATTCTTGTTGTCCGCTCACGCGGACGCCCCTCACCCGGCGCTGCGCGCCACCCTCTCCCGCAAGGGGAGAGGGAGTAGGATCAAGCTCTGACGTCCTCCTTCTCCCCTTGCGGGAAAAGGTGCCCGGAGGGCGGATGAGGGGGAAATCCCGGTGCCCGAAGGCTAAAGCTCGCTGAAAAACAGCCCCCCGCCTCCCCCTAAACCAACCCCAATTCATGCGAATCCCAGGCGCGCACCAATTCCTCGGCCACATCCGGCCGTCCGGCCTCGATCATGGCCAGAACCCGATGCTCGGCTGCGGCGATCCGGGCCTGCACGGACTGGCGCGCCTCGCGGTCTCCGGCAAGGCGGCGGGATTGGGCAGCGCCGCGCTCCCAGAGGGTCGGGTCGAACACGCTCCAGGCGCCCTCGAAGCCTGCCGGCCGGAAGAGGGACACGCAAGGCGTCATCGTGCCGGTGAAGGCCAGGCGCGGCGGCTCGCCCGGTGTCAGCATGGCCAGCATGGAATTCGTGGTGGCGTGCGGTCGCAGCAAGCCGCCCGCATGCATGCAGACATCCGCCGTTGATCCTTTTTCGAACCCGGTCCCGCGATCATGGCTGCGCAACAGGGCGGCCATCGGCACCAGTCCCGGCTCGGTCATGGCGTCCAGCCCGGCCATCGTGCAGGCCTGCCGCTCGCGCGCCTTGCCGAAGGTGCGCATCAGCCAACCCTCATCCCGGGCCCCGAACCCGTCCTCCGGCGCGCCCTCGGACTGCATCACCACCGGTCCGGTCAGGGAATAGGTGTTCGAGATCGAGGCGCGGTCGGGGCAGCGTTGCAGTCGCCACTCCCGGCCGCAGGTCTCCAGGACGAGAATGTCCTGCAGGTCGGCGATCAGGAAGGAATTGTCATAGCGAAAGCGCTTGTCCTTGAAGCCGGCCGGTCCGCCCTGGCCGTGGGTTTCCAGGAGATGGATGATTGTGCCGGCCGCCTCATGTGCCGTCGAGCCGCGCTCCAGGGCCAGGCGCACCAGATCCATGCCGAGAAGGGCCGCGCCGGGCCGCATCACATTTTTGGAAAAGACCGCCTCATTGCCGACCACGACCCCGGCGGCATTGGCGCCCATTTCCGCGCCCCACATCCAGTCGGGCCGGCACAGGATTGTCGCCTGCCGGTCGGGCACCTGGTCGATCTCGATATGGGTGCAGCGCACGGTCTTGGCCGTATCACCCGTCACCGCCGCATGCCGCTCGACCCGCTGGGCCTCCTTCGGCTCGCGATCGGAATTCTTGGCAAAGAAGACCGAGGCGCTGGAGCGGATGGCGAGCGTGTCACACATCAGCCCGCCTCCAGCGCGCGGGTGACTTCCGCCACCGCCCGCTCGGCCGCGTCGAGGGCGCCCTCATAATATCCGAAATAGGCGGTCGCCGTTTCCGTCCCCGCCATGTGAAGCGGCCCCAGCGGCTGGCGGAGATGTTCGCCATAGGCTGTCCAGACACCCGGCCCCATCAGCGCGGCATAGCAGCCGCGTGTGAAGGGCTCTGCCGTCCAGTCCTGGTCCACATAATCAATGGGATGGAGGGCCGTTTCATTAAAATAAGCGCTGAAGGCGCGCAGCACGGCGGCCTTTCGCTCCTCCGGGTCACGGCCCGACCATTGGCGCGCTTCACTGCCCTCGATGAAGCCCAAAAGCTGGCCCGCCGTCTTGCCCTCCTGCGTATTATCGAAGGTCACGCGCACCGTCAGTTCCGGCCCAACTGCTTGACCGGCAAGGCCTTCTTCGCGCCAGAACGGGGTCTCATACTGGGCGATGCACTTGATGCAGGCCCCCGGCGGCATGCGCAGCCAGAGCCCCGCCCGGCCCGCCGGAAGGTCCGGTTCATAGCGGATCCGCATGGCCTGGCTGGGCGGGATCGCCATTATCCCGCGCCGGGCATGGTGGATAGCCCGGTCGGTTTCCACGCGGAGACCGTCGGACCAGTCGATCTTGCGCACCGGCTCATTGAGCCGGACCCGGTCTCCCAGACTGTCCGCTATCCGCGTGGCGAGGCCGGCCATATCCCCATGCACCCGGTCCTGCTGCGCCCCGCCCGTGGTGGAGACGAGATTGTCCAGTGAAGTGCCGGCCCTGGCATAGAAAAGCGCATGCAGGAGCGAGACATCATGGGGTTCTGCCGCAAAGACCGCGCCGATCCCGACGGCGAAAACCTCGAAGGCGCGGCGGTAGAGCGCATGCTTGCGCATCCATTCCGCCACGGTCTGGCTGTCCCACTCCTGCGCCCTGGGATGCGCCCAGGGACGGGCCGGATCGATCTGCGCCGCCATTTTGTCGAAGCGCGTCATCATCCAGTGGACATTCAGGAGGATATGCGGGGCGAGCTTGGGGATTGTCCCCGTATACTTGCTGAGCCTGTCGCGGCTCAGCATCAGCCGGTCGCCCTGGTCCCAGAGGGGATAAGTCATCATCCCCATCTCATTGATAAGGGCGTAGAGACGGTCCTGTCCGGGCCCGACCCACTGGCCGCCAATATCGACTGTATCCCCGTTTTCAAACCTGTGCGCCAGGGCGCGACCGCCCACCCGGTCCCGCGCTTCGATCACGCAGACATCATGCGTGTCCGCCAGAAGCTGGGCCGCGCGCAGCCCGCTCATCCCGGCGCCAATGATGATCACATCATGCTGTTGGATATCGGCCATGTGTCTCCCCTGGAACCATGCTGCGCCGATTTTCGTTGAATTGACCAGCCCGACACGGCGATCTTAACCAAGCCTCAACCCTTTCGCCGCTGTCTCGCCATAGTCGTGATACAGGAATTATCCTGTACAGCCTCGCGAACGGAGACATTCGATGCGCGCCCTTGCCAGCCTGCTTGCCGGTATCAGCCTGACCTTCACCCTGTCCTCCGGTCTGACGCCGGATGCCGATGCCCAGGACCCCGATTACGGCCAGCCCAGCGAATATTCCGAACCGGTCGACACTTATTCCCAGGACGAGCTCGTGGATGCCGTGTCCGACTTCTTCGGCGTCACCGCGGAAGCGGCCGCCAGTGTTCTGGAACGGGTTTTCTCCGATCTGGGCCGTCCGGTCGGGTATGTGGCCGGCGAGGAAGTCGCCGCCGCTGCCGGCATCGGCCTGCGCTATGGCGAAGGCTATCTGACCCTGAAATCCGGTGAGCGCGAAAAGGTCTATTGGCGTGGTCCGTCGATCGGCTTCGACGCCGGCGGCAATGCCAGCCGGGTCTTTGTGCTGGTCTATAATCTCAACGACACGGACCGCCTCTATCAGCGCTTTCCGGGCGTGGAAGGCTCGGCCTATTTCGTCGCCGGCATGGGTGTGAACTACCAGCGCGCCGACGAGATCACCCTGGCCCCGATCCGCTCGGGTGTCGGCCTGCGGGCCGGTGCCAATGTCGGCTATCTGGCCTATTCGCGCCGCCGCGCCTGGCTGCCCTTCTGAGCCGCGGCGACCATGCAGATCCGCCCGGCCGACGAAGACGACCATTCCGGCATTGATGCCCTGTTGAAAGCGGCTTTTCCCGGACCGGAAGAGGCCCGCCTCGTCGTCAGCCTGCGCGCTGCCGACCAGGACACGCTGGAACTGGTCGCGGATGACCATGGCCGGATTGTGGGAACCGTTCTCTTCTCACCCGTCCAGGCGAAATCCCCGGCCGGAACGGAGTTCTACGGGATCGGCATGGCACCGGTCGCCGTCATACCGGAGCACCAGAACCGGGGGATCGGCTCGGCCCTGATCGAGCACGGGCTGACCTTCCTGACCTCTCTCGGCGTCCCCTGGTGCATTGTACTGGGGCATCCGGACTACTATCCCCGCTTCGGCTTCCAGCCGGCCGGATTGATCGGCTGGAGCTGGGACGGGGACCCGGATGGTGCCCATGCGGACGCATTCATGATCAAGCCCTTGGGCGGACACGCCCTGCCGGACACGCCCGCCATTGTCAGCTTTCACCCCGCTTTCGACGGGGTCTGACCGGCCTGGTCATGATGCACGCACAGGGCGTGCTCCGACAGGGTCTGGATCACGCGGCATTCGTCCACAACGCCGTGGGAGCAACGCTCGACCATTCGCAGCAATTCGGCCCGGACCGCTTCCAGCCCGGCGATGCGGCGTTCCACATCCTGCAACTGCCGCCGGGCGATCCGGTCTGCTTCATCGCAGGACTGGTCCGGCCGCGCGGACAAATCCTGCAGGGCGCGCAGATCATCCAGGCCAAAGCCCAGTTCGCGGCCATGGCGGATGAAGCGCAGTCGCTCAAGATGGCCCGGCCCATAGCGTCGCTGCCCCCCGGGCGAACGTGGCGGCGCGTCCAGCATGTCGATGGATTCATAATAGCGGATGGTCGGAACCTTGACCCCGGACAGGGCCGACAAACGGCCGATGGACATATCTGACATTTTGCCCTTGAACCTCTAGTCACTAGAGGAATTAGGCTCCTTTTGCTGTCCAGAATCAAGGAGAGGCCTGTGTCCGGCTGTTGTGATCACGAAACCGAGTTTGACGGGACATCCATCGCCTTCCGCCGCGCGCTGTGGGCGGTAATCGCGATCAATGCGGCGCTCTTCCTGGTCGAAATGCTGGCTGGGGCAGCGGCGCAGTCCCAGGCGCTGAAGGCTGACGCCCTGGACTTCGCCGCGGATGCCGCGACCTATGGCCTGTCGCTCTTCGTGATCGGGAAACCGGCGCTGTGGCGCGCCAATGCCGCCCTGGTCAAAGCCGCGAGCCTGTTCGTCATGGGAGCGGTTATCCTGTGCCTGGCGATTTGGCGGGCCTTCTTCGCGGCCCAGCCGGATGCCGAGCTGATGGGTGGTATCGCCCTGCTCGCCCTGGCGGCCAATGTGGCGAGCGTGCTGATCCTGGTGCGCTGGCGCAATGGTGATGCCAATGTCCGCTCGGTCTGGCTGTGTTCCCGCAATGATGCGATCGGCAATCTCGCCGTGATCGGCTCGGCCGGGCTCGTGGCCTGGACCGGGACACACTGGCCGGATGTGATCGTGGCCGGGCTCATGGCCGGCCTGTTCGTCTCATCCGCTGTCCAGATCCTGGGCAAGGCCCTGGCGGAGCGCCGACAGGCCCGTCACGGACGCGCCCCGGACGGCCAGGCCCCTGGCGAGACCTGCCAGTCCCACTAGTGGCCGTCGCCGCCCGTCGAGAAAACCGAACCCATCAGGTCGTCTTCGTCATGGGTGTGACGGCGGCGCGGCGGCTCGCCATCATGGTGCGGACGGTGCCCAGAACGGCGCGGAGCGCAATCATCGCAGCCGCTCGCAATCCGCTCGCGCACCATGGCGAGGCGTTCCGACAGATCATGGAAGCGGTCCTGGCCATCATGCCAGAGCGAGGCCGTGTCCTGACAACTGGCCTCGTCGAAGCGGTTGACCTGAAGACAGCGATTATAGGTCCGGCAGGAGGCCGTCGCGAACCGGTAGGACGCGTCCAGATCGGTTTCGAAGGCAGCGATGAGTTCCTGCGTCTCGGTATTGGCATTGTCCGAGCGCGGTGAGGCGGTGGCCCCGATGGCCTCGCGATAGCCATGGATCTCGTCCAGCATGGCGAGGCGTTGTTCCGCGAGGGTTTCCACTTCGCACATGTCGATTGCCGGCTGGACCGTGTCGCGCATCGGCGGGGCGGGGCGCGACGGCCCCGGCGAGACCGGGCCGGGATTGGGCCGCCGGTGATTGTCCTGAGCACAGGCGGACAGGGCCGCGGTCGCGATCAGCAGGAGTGCCAGTTTCTTCATCACGCCTATCCTTCCTGGATTACCGCTCTGCCGAGCCGGAGGTCTCACCGCCACCCGCGGTGTCCTGACCATCCACCGCTGCCTGATAGCAGCCGGGCAGGTTCAATTCTGCGCCATTGGCGCGTCTCATTTCATCGACCCGCCTTTGCCAGGCGAGATAGAAGCGGTCGCCATTGCGTTCCGCCTCGGCCAGTAGCTGGTCGGATATCCGGGACCAGCGATCGGCGGGCGTGCCGCGGCGACCGGCATACTGGCGCAGCGCCAGGGCGCGACCATGCCCCAGTTCGGCCGCCCGGCGCAGATAGCTTTCCGCCCGTTCCGGACTTTCCACGATCCCGCACAGGCGATAGCTGCCCTGTACCGTGCCGGTGCCATAGATCAGGGCCAGATTGAAATTGGCCCCGCCATGACCGCGCTCGGCCGCCGATTCGAGCCATTCCAGGGCCGTATCGATGTTCTGCTCCAGGCCGAGCCCGGTCGCGAACATGATCCCGAGCAGGTTCTGGGCATGGGTGTCGCGCGCCGTCAGTGCGGCATGGCACATCAGGGTGACGGTCTCCGCCGGGGTCAGTGCACCGGTCTGGTCAAACCCCATATCACCCTGGAAGTCGCGGACAGAGCGGCGGGTCACCGGACCATAGCTGCCATCCACCGTACCGGCATAATAGCCCAGCGCCGAGAGGGCGCGCTGGCGCTGTTCCAGCTCGATGATGTCGCCATCATCCTCGGTCTGGGAAAAGCCGTAGGCGATGCGGGCCAGGGATTGCGGCGTGGTCGGACAGGAGCGCTCCAGAATGGCGGCCTGCAAGCGGCGATGGGCCGTCAGCGAGGCCTGAGACCCGCCGGTTGTCGAACCGACGAGCAGAGCCTGATCCCAGGCGTCACGGGCATCCTCGATCCGGCCGACCGCCTGATAGGCATCCCCCACATTGAGCCAGCACCGGGCGATATCTGCCTCGGCCACGCCATAGGTCTGGGAGGCGCAGATGCGGCCGCCCGGGTCATAGCTGTAGAAGGAGGGCCGCCGATAGGAGCGCGCCTGACTGCCCCCCGTCACGCCCGTGGCGAGAGGAAAATTGAAGCTGGAGCCGGAACCGGAATACCGGCCGGTGTCATTGTCGGAATAGGTGTCGGCACCGGGATAGGTGATCGTTCCGCCCCCTGCGCCGGTGTCATAAGGATCGCGAATGGTTTCTCCAAACGGACCCGAGGTCGGCCGGTCCTGATAGTAGCGGCCATCCTCGCCATAACCGCCGGAACGGATCACGACCCGGTCAGGCGTGTCGGTTCCGCTCTGGTTCGCCTGCCGACCGAAAGGCCACCAGGCGGGCGATCGCGCCTCCCCGTCCGGGCAATGTCGTGTGGCGCAATAGCCGGCCTCATAGGCCTGGGAATGGGTGAAGGCGAGCACAGCGACGAGGCCGATAACAACCAGAATGGTCGCTGCCGCCTGAGCCAGTAGCGCTGTTACGCGTTCCACCATGTCTGATCCCACCGTTGCCGAGGCTCCCCAAAACCCCGGTACGCTTTACCCCTGATTAACCATACTAGCGGTGGCATTCCGGCTCGGCCATACGCTCGAGGCGGGATTCTGGAAGAATCCGGTACAATCAGCGCGAGAATATTTTGATTTCGCGTGACACGCGAATTTTGTCCGGATCACTCGCCCAAAATCAGGCGTGAATGAAGTCCAGCTCTGGCCAGAGGCGTTTCTGCGAATCGCATTTGCGGTTCCAGCCCTCCGGATTGGCGACCCCGGGCATGGGCCGGACCGTCCGGTCAAAGACCGCATCCAGCCCCAGCGGCGCCAAGAGGTCCGGTGCCCCGGTTTCATCGAGACGCAGCGCGACCGCATGGGTCAGCGAGGCGAAGTGACGGAGCGCGTCCTCGGTATTGCGCAAGGGTGCCCGGTCCGTGCCGAACTTGTCATTGAACCAGAGATGCACGCGGGCCTGGTTGCACACCTCCACCGGAACCGGAAAGCCGGCAAATTCCGGTGCAACCCGGCGAATGACCGCATCCTCGGCTTCCCAGCTCAGATCGCTGCCGTCGAAATAGGCGAGGTCATAATCATTGATGCCATAGCCCGGTTCACGACCGGTCAGGGCATTCCAGACCGCCTTGTAGACGGAGCCCGCCATGAGCGCGTAATCCGGCAGTTCCAGACGTCGCGCACCGTCCAGAACGCGGACCGCCAGCGGGTCGGCCAGCACCGCCTCGATCACGAAACGGGGCTGGTCCTCAACCGGCGGGACAGTCCAGCTCACCGGCTCACCCGCGCAGGCTGCCGCCGGTTGCCTTCTCGACCTTGGCGACAATGGCCGCCGCGACCTTGTCGATCTCCTCGTCGGTCAGGGTCTTGTCCTTGGGCTGCAGGGTGACCTCGATACCGAGGGAGACCTGGCCGTCGGGCACGCCCTTGCCGTCATAGGTGTCGAACACGGTGACGCCGGCGATCAGGGCCTTGTCGGCACCCTTGGCGGCCCGGACCAGCGCATCGGCCGCCACGCTCTTGTCGACCAGGAAGGCGAAGTCGCGGCGCACCGGCGTCAGCTCGGCCCGGTCCAGCTGCGCGCGGGCCTTCAGGCCGGAGGCCTTTTTCGGCATCGGGATATTGTCGAGCACGATCTCGAAGGCCAGCACACGGCCATCAATGTCCAGCGCCTTCAGGATGGCCGGATGGATCTCGCCGAACTCGGCGAGGACATTCTTCGGCCCCAGACGCAGAACGCCGGAGCGGCCCGGATGCCACCAGTCCCGCGCCTCGGCGGCGACCTGGAGATTGTCCACCGGCGCGCCCGCAGCGGCCAAGGCCGCCAGCGCATCAGCCTTTACATCGAACACGTCGGGCACGCGGGTGCCGGCCCAGTGACGGCCGGCCTCGACCGGACGCACACCGCTGGCGACCAGGCGCTGACCGTCCGGCGCATCACTCAGATAGACCGGGCCCACTTCAAACAGGCGCGGGTCATCCTGGCCCTTGTCGGTATTGGCCTGCATGGCCGTGAGCAGATGGATCAGCGCGGTCGGACGCATCACGTCCAGTTCCGACGAGATCGGATTGTCCAGTTCCAGACCTTCGCCATGGCCGCCGAACAGGGCGGCCTGGGACTTCTCGCAGAAGGACCAGGTCACGGCTTCCGAATAACCCCGGCCGGCCAGGGCACGGCGGGCATAGCGGGCGCGCAGCTGCATCGGCGTGGCCGGCGCTTCGCGACGCACAGGCGGGCGCGGCAGGGAGACGGTGTCGAGCTTGTCGAAGCCGTGGATACGGGCGACTTCCTCGACCAGATCAGCCTTCTGCGAACAATCCATCCGCCAGGACGGCACACCCACGGTCAGGACATCGCCCTCCCCCTTCGGGGCAAAGCCCAGCGTCTCCAGAATGCGCACGATCTCTTCGCGCGGCAGATCGAGCCCGGTCAGGCGGTTCACTTCGGCGATCGGGAACTCGATGTCCGCCGGCGGGTTCGGAATCTCACCGAACACCATCGTCTCGGAGGCTTCGCCACCGCAGAATTTCAGGATCAGCTCGCTGGCCTGTTCGATCCCCGCCTTCACCGAAGCCGGGTCGACGCCGCGCTCGAACCGGTATTTCGCATCACTGTCGATCCCGGTCGCCTTGGCGGTGGCGCGGGTGATCAGCGGGTCGAACCAGGCGCTTTCGATGAAGACATCCGTCGTTTCGGCGGACACACCGGAATAGGTGCCGCCCATGATCCCGCCGAAGCCGAGGCAATGGCTGTTGTCGGCAATCACGCACTGGTCTTCGCCCGGCACGTATTCCTTGTTGTCCAGCGCCTCGAAACGGTCGCTGTCGCCCGCACCCCGGCGCGCACGCAGCGGACCGTCCAGCTTCGCCAGGTCATAGACATGGAGCGGACGGCAGCGGTCATAGGAGATCATGTTGGTGATGTCGGCGAGGAAGTTGATCGGACGCAGGCCGATCGATTTCAGGGCCTTCTTCAGCCAGTCCGGGCTTTCAACATTCTTCACGCCGCGGATCACGCGGCCGGCAAAGACCGGACAGGCTTCCGGCCAGTCCAGCTCGACCGTCACCGGACAGGGGAAGCTGCCGGGAATGTCCTGAATGTCATGCGTTTTCAGCGTGCCGATGCCGGTGGCGGCGAGGTCGCGGGCAATGCCGCGCACGCCCAGCCAGTCCGGCCGGTTCGGCGTCACTTCGAAATCGATGACCGGATCATCCTGGCCCAGCGCGACGACGGCCGGCGTGCCGACATCGAACGGTTCCGGCAGATCGATGATGCCATCATGATCCTCGCCCAGTTCCAGCTCGCGTGCGGAACACATCATGCCGTGGCTTTCCACGCCGCGGATCTTGCGCGGTTTCTTGTCCAGCGCGAAGTCGAGGCCCGGGATATAGGCGCCCAACGGCGCGTAGACGGCATACATGCCGGTGCGGGCATTCGGGGCACCGCAGACGATCTGCTTCTCGCCATCCTTGGTCGCGACCCGGCAGACCTTGAGCTTGTCAGCATCCGGATGCTGGACCGCCTCGATCACGTGACAGACGGAGAAGTCGGCAAATTTCTCGAGCGGATTGTCGATATGCTCGATCTCCAGCCCGGCCATGGTCATGGCTTCGGCGAGTTCGTCGAGCGTGGCATCCGTTTCAAGATGGTATTTCAGCCAGGAAAGCGGGAATTTCATCGTCGGCTCCTGCCGTCACGTGGGTTTCAATTTGTATCGTCTTGCGGGGTGTCTTGCGGATCGGGTCGGTCAGCAGAGCCGAAGCGCTCGAACACGTCAAAGCGGTCACCGGCTTCACACTGGCGTACCGGCAGACGGTCCTCATTGTCCGACGTCGACTGCCAGCAACGGTCGAAAACCGAGCAATAGCAGGCGACCACACCCCAGTGACTCCACTCGTCGAGCAAGTCGTTGAGGCCATTATCGTCCAGATCGCCGCGCGACCAGGAGAAGGTCACAGGTTCCACTTCGCCGCCCGGGGCGAGAGCCCGGCCATTGATGCTGGACCAGGACCGGTCAAACCCCGCCGGCAACAGCTCGATCAGGCCCGTGAAGTCAGACACTTCCACCCCATCGCGCACCAGCACGACACGTTCGATCATGGCCGGGCCGACACCGTGATTGACGATGCGCAGGCCAATATTGCGGGCCTCGGGCGTAGACTGGATAAAGCCGTCGATCTGCAGGACGGGCACAACCGCGCCATGCTGTTGCGCCCGCATCACCCGCCCCTGGTCCCAGGCCACGAACAAGGCCGCGACACCCACGAGCATCGCGCCGACCCCGGTCAAGGTCTGGTGGTTATGGGTGAGCCAGCGCCACATCACGAAGCCCCCAAAGATACTTTCATGTCTTGCCGAAAGGCCGATATCCACTGCGGTATGAAGCTTTGATCCGACCGCAACTTGGCTCTGACAACCACATTCTCAAACGTCGGGTCATCAATGACGGCTTCAATCGACAACTGGCCACAAGACAAGTGGCTGATCCGAAGCAAAAAGCCGTAATAGCCACGCAAGTCGACCTGGCCATCCAGCGTCTGATGGAAGGCCGATAGATCTTTCAAGAAGAGGTCAAATCGCGGAAATACGTCGCCGTACTTAAGAACCCCCATCCGGGTCTCCAGCCGGATTTCAGCCTCAACACCTGCGTCGTCCTGCGCCCCCAACTGGAGGGACAGGCGAACGCCTTCATTCTCCAGCTCGAACGCCATCAGCTCAAACCCGTCGCCAAATTCGCCTGAAGCAGCGGCGAGAAGCCGTAATGGGCCAGCCAGCGGACGTCGGAGTTGAAATAGTCGCGCAGGTCCGGTGCGCCGTATTTCAGCATGGCGAGACGGTCCACGCCCATGCCGAAGGCGAAGCCCTGGTACTCGTCCGGATCGAGGCCGCAATTACGGATCACATTCGGGTGGACCATGCCGCAGCCGAGGATTTCCATCCATTTGTCGCCGGAGCCGACTTTCACCGCATCGCCGACGCGCTCATAGCGCACATCCATCTCCGCCGACGGTTCGGTGAAGGGGAAGTGGTGCGGGCGGAAGCGGGCTTCCACCTGGTCGGTCTCGAAGAAGGCCGCGATGAAGTCCAGCAGCACGCCCTTGAGGTGGCCCATATGGGTTTCCTTGTCGATCACAAGGCCCTCGACCTGGTGGAACATGGGCGTGTGGGTCTGGTCCCAGTCACAGCGATAGACGCGGCCCGGCGCGATGATGCGGATCGGGGTATCGCCTTTGAGCATGGTGCGGATCTGGACCGGCGAAGTGTGCGTGCGCAGGACTTTGCGCAGGCCCTCGGCATCCGGCTTCATGAAGAAGGTGTCCTGGGTGTCGCGCGCCGGGTGACCTTCCGGGAAGTTCAGGGCGGTGAAATTGTGAAAGTCATCTTCCACGTCCGGCCCTTCCGCGACGGCAAAACCCATATCCGCGAAGATTACGGCGAGTTCTTCCATCACCTGGGTGATCGGGTGCAGCGTGCCGGTCTGCTCCGGACGCACCGGCAGGGAGACGTCGACGGTCTCAGACGCCAGGGCCGCGTTGAGCGCGGCGTTTTCCAGATCGGCCTTGCGGGCCTCGATGGCGTCGTTCAGCCGGGTCTTCAGCCCGTTCAGGGCCGGACCCATCACCTGGCGCTCTTCCGGGCTCATCTTGCCCAGTTCGCGCATCATCAGCGACACGGAGCCCTTCTTGCCCAGCGCCGAGACGCGCACCGCGTCCAGCCCGGCTTCATCGGTCGCGCCATCGATCTGGCTGCGCACCTCGGCTTCAAGCGTGTCGAGATTGGAAGTGTCGGTCATGTCGTATTGTCCCTGAAATACGGGCCTTGCGTTCAGGACTGGATTTAGCCGCTGGTGTCAGGGCTGTCGACCGGGAGTGACGGCTCGAGGACCGGGATTGTGAAAACGAGCCGCAATGGGCGCATTGCCCGCCCGTACCGGTCCTGTTTAGGCTAGCGACCGGTAACTGGATGGCGGGCGAGACAACAACACCGATGTGGACTTTCCTGCGCTCCCTGTTCGGCCTGTCACCTGTTCGCGCCAAAGCCCCGACCCGACAAGGGCTCCCCTCAGCCGACACCCCCGAAAAACGCCAGCAAACCGCCGCGACCCTGCTGGCGCTTCGCTCCGGCAAACAATTGATCCATTTCAGGGATCACTACCGCCACGCCTTCCCGGCCTTTCATGAAGACCGGCGCCTGCTTCCGCGGGAGATGGCCGGGCGCTTTGCGCAGCAGACCTTCCACGTGCAAGCCGAAATCGTCCCGGCCTACCTGTTCCACCCGAATGGCCATGTGCGCCAGGCGGCGATCGAGGCGTTGTCGCCGGGACATTTGACTGCCTTCACCATCATCGTTCTGGCCGCCCGCACCAATGACTGGGTCGAGCCTGTCCGCGAGCGCGCCCTCGCCCGCTTGCTCGACCTCCTGCCACGCGCCGAACCCTATGTTCTAGAGTCGGCACTCCCGGTTCTCATCCGGCGTTCGCCCAGCTGGCGACGCTACCGGGTGGTGAACGGGGTGGTCTCGAGCCTGCCGGAGTCTGAGCTTCTGGATCAGGTCTTCACTGTGGAAGAGGCACGCTCCGCCGCCATCTCAATGCTGTCGAGCCTGATGGCCGGTCCCACCACGCGTATATTCAGGACACTGGCCAAGTATCGCTGGATTGACCCGCATCTGGAAACATTGTCCCTGGAGGCCCGCGCGAACGGGATCAGGCGGGCCGCGACGGCGGCGTTGTTGCAGGGCGAGGTTTACTGGAAGCGATCACCAAGCCCCGCCGACTTCCGACTGCCGGGCCGACCCGACCCTGCCCTCGAACACCGGCCCCTCACGATTCATCCGGACATCCCACGCGTCTTTGCTGCAGCGGCCCGCGACCGGACCGCCTCCATCCGCGCCCTGGCAGCCGAGGCGCTGATCCGGCTGGGCCCCGACGCCTTCCCGGCGGAGACATGGGAACACCTCAAAGCCGAGAAACGCCCCTCGGTCCGCTCCCGCATGGACTTCTTCCGGCGCAAATGGATCGATGATGATCTACCGGACTATCTCAAGGACGGCGGATAAAGGCGGGAACCGGACAAGAAAAAGGCCCGCCAGCGTGTCGCTGACGGGCCTTTTCAAATTCCGTGTCTGACCGCTTAGGCCAGAGCCGCGCGGGCCTGGTCGACCAGGGCCTTGAAGGCTTCCGGTTCGCGGATCGCGATGTCGGACAGGACCTTGCGGTCGACTTCGATGCCGGCCTTGTTCAGACCGTTCATGAAGACCGAATAGCTCATGCCGTGCTCGCGGGCACCGGCATTGATGCGCTGGATCCAGAGAGCGCGGAAATTGCGTTTCTTGGCGCGGCGGTCGCGATAGGCGTACTGGCCGGCCTTCTCCACAGCCTGGACGGCAGCGCGGAAGGTGTTCTTGCGGCGGCCATAATAGCCTTTGGCCGCTTTGATGACTTTCTTGTGGCGTTTGGCGGTCGCCGGACCGGACGTGACTCGAGACATGTCTAAGGGCTCCTAGCTCGAAAACCGCGGCTTAAAGGCCGTTCGGGATGTACTTCTTGACGATGCGCGCATCTTGCGGCGACAGGACGACCTGGCCGCGCTTGTTGCGGATCTGCTTGGGAGTACGCTTGATCATGCCGTGGCGCTTGCCTGCCTGGCCGGCCTTGATCTTGCCCGTGGCGGTGAGCTTGAAGCGCTTTTTCGCGCCGCTCTTCGTCTTCATCTTCGACATTTGCATCTCCTTCGTAGAGGCGCGCGAGGCGTCCCGGTGGATGGTTCAGCCGGCGGGCATGTCGAAATCGGCCCGGACGGCTGGTGTTGGAAGCGGGGGTTTATACGCGCCATTGCCTCAAATGCAAGGACGAAAGGGAGTCTGGCGGACAGGCCGGATCAGGCGTGGTCATGCTCGCACATGCCGCAATCGCGCTCATGATCATGACCGGCGCGGCTGCGCCGGCGCCAGTTCACGAAATGCGCCACGGCCAGAATGGTGACACCGCTCAGGGTCAGGATGGTTTCCGCCAGGCGCGGCACGATATGACTGGCACCGATCGCCATCAGGGCGAGACCGAACAGGCCGACGGCAAACAATTGCCATCCGCCCCGAACATTGCGCACACCCCAGCCCAGGCCGAGCAGCGAGACCGGCGCCGCCAAAGCGAGCAGGACCAGGTGCCAGTCATGGCTCAGACCCACGACCTCACCCAGCTCGGGCGCCAGCATGGGCGCGGCAGACGCGGCGGCCGGCAGGAGAAGACAGTGCAGCATGCAGATGAAGGACAAGCCGACGCCGGTCGCATCCAGCGTATTGCGGTGCGTGTGCGGGGCCTTGGGGGCCGGGTTCGAAGACAGGGGGTTGTGCGCCATGGGATCCGTATCGGGCTGATGTCAGTGATATAGTATAACGTTCCGGGTTTGGAAACCGCCCGGGAGTGTTTTTTTATCAGCCAGACAAAAAGAGCGGGGCCGCCCGCAAGCCGCCCCGCTCTCCATTCGATTGAAACCGGTATTATTCCGGCTGCAGGAAGCCCAGCTCGGAAATGGCCAGCTGTGCCGGAGCCCCCTCGCCTTCCCAATAAGTGCCGACCCAGATGTCATAGACACCGGCCTGCGGCTCTTCGAAATGGATGCCCGGATTGAGCCCTTCGGACCCGTCATCATTGCAGACCCAATTGCCCGACGGATCATTGATCACGAGCGTGGTATCGCTGTCGGACAGGGCCGAGATGTAGAGATCCAGCATGCCCGGCTCGAAGCTCAGTTCGAAGTCCGGCTGCGCCGTGACATAGCCGCGGCAGGTTTGATCGGCGCCCTCTTCAGCGGCGATGTCTCCGCCGGCCACGAGGTCGACGACATAGGGATCCGGCGTGAAGCCGCCGGTCAGCTCAACGCTGCCGTAATTGCTCTCCAGCGAGAAGTCGAGCTGCGGGCTCGGCATGAATTCACTGCCCCAGCCCAGTTCGGAAATGTGCAGGGTGGCATCGGCCGCCGGGCCTTCCGAATAGGTGCCGACCCAGATGTCGTAGCGGCCCGATTGGGGATTGTCGAAGACCAGACCCGGATTGAGATCGCCGGCGCTGTCATCATCACACCACCAGGACCCGTCCGGGGCATTGACGATCAGCGTCGCATCCCGGTCCGCCGTGGCGGAGATGTACAGGTCGAAGTCGCCGGCCGTGTAGGTGACGTCGTAGTCCGGGGCCGTCGTGGCATAGCCACGGCAGGACGCATCAACCGCTTCAGAGGCCGGCACATCGCCGCCCGCCTGCAGGGACACATTGTAAGGGTCCGGGGCAAAGCCCGCTGTCAGCTCGGTCGAACCGTAATTGGACGGCAGGGAGTAATCGAAGACCGGCGGCGTATCGACCGTGCCGAGATAGCCCGTTTCGGACACATAGACGGTCGCCGGGACATCCGCGCCGTCGGAATAGCGTGCCGCCCAGACCGCGTAGCGACCGGATTCGGGCTCATCGATCCGGATACCCGGATTCAGACCCACTTCGTCATCGCTGCAGAACATCTGGCCATTCGGGCCTTCCACCATCAGCGTGGTGTCGCTCTCGGATTCCATGGAGAAGTAGAGGCGGCGTTCGTCATTGGCCTCATAATCGACCCACAGGTCCGGCGCCTGGTCAGCATGACCCCAGCAGGAGGCGGTATTGCGGGACAGGTCGACATCACCACCCGCCTGGACCGGGAAGGTCCGCGGGTCCGGACGGAAACCGGCGCGCAGGTTGGCCGAGCCATGTTCCGGCGCCAGAGCGGCGTTCGGTGCGCGCGAATAAACATTATCGGTGGAGAAGGCGAGTTCGGAAATATGGAGCATGGCCGGCTCATAACCGACGCCCGACCCGTAAGTGCCGACCCAAATGTTATAGGTGCCCGATTGCGGGTTCTCGATCATGACACCGGAGTTGAGACCGATCCCGTCGCCGTCATCATTGCAGGACCAGCTGCCATCGGGCTGATGCACGACCAGAACCGTATCCACGTCGGACACGGCCGACAGATACAGGTCGAAGGCATTGCCGGCCTGGAAGTCCAGATTGTAGGAGGGCTGGTGCGTGATATAGCCCCAGCACATGTCGGACGCCTGCGCGGCATCAATCGCGCCCCCGGCCCGCAGCCCGACCGAGACCGGATCCGGTGCGAAACCGGAACTCAGCTGCATCGACCCGTAGGCGGGCGCCGCCGAGGGATCCTGGGCGTGGGCCTGCGCGGAAAAGAGCGCTGCAGCCAAGGCAACGCCAGTCATCAATTGAAGTTTCATTCTCGATCTCCCCCTAGTGAGATGTCCCTATTTCAGCATTCTTTCCGGTCGATTGCATCCCAAAACAAGCGGCCTGAATGCGCGCTGAACGGGATCGGCACCATCCCGCCCTATTTCTCCGTGTCCGTCGCTGGCCCCAGCGCCTCCGACGCTTCAGCCGGGCCTTCTTCCGCTTCCTCGTCTTCCTCCGCCTTGGTATCCGCCTCCTCGATCCAGCGGTCCATCACGGTGCAGGCCGTCAGGTCGCCGGTGACGTTCACGGCCGTCCGGCACATATCGAGAATCCGGTCCACACCCAGCAGCACCGCCACACCGGCCGGTGGAATGCCGATCGAGGCCAGGACGCCGGTCAGAATGACGATCCCGACACCGGGCGTAGAGGGACTGCCGATGGAGGCGCCGATCACCGTCACGGCAAGCAGGATGAAGTCGGCCACGGACAGGTCGACCTGGAAGAGCTGCGCCATGAACAGGGCGGCCACCGTCTGGTAAAGCGCGGTGCCATCCATGTTCACCGTCGCACCCAGCGGGATGATGAACCGGCTGATCGCCGGGCGCACTTTCAAGCGTGTCTCGGCGATTTTGAGCGAGAGCGGCATGGTCGCGGCCGAGCTCGACGTGGAAAAAGCCAGAAGCTGTGCATCGAGGACCTGACGCAGGAAATGCACCGGATTGCGCCGCCCCAGGACCAGTACAATCAGCAGATAGACCAGCAGAAGCAGGACCAGCCCGCCCAGCACGCACAGGATATAGGCGGACAGGGAGACCAGGGCGGACAGTCCGACCCGCATCACGAAGTCACAGATGAGGCCGAACACGGCGATCGGCGCCAGCCTCATCGCCCAGCCCACGATCACCAGAGCCGCTTCCTGGACCACCTGGACGAGATGGATCAGCGGACGGGTCCGCTCCGCATCCAGGCTGACCAGGGCAACACCGGCGAGGACAGCCGCGATCACGATCTGCAGCATGTTCTGGGTCAGGAGCGCCGACGACAGATTGGCCGGGATCAAGGCGGCCAGCCCTTCGACAATCGCATCGGATGCCGGAACCGCAGCGACCGCTGTTTCCTCGATGTCCGGCACGGCGTCAACCGGCATGTGCCCGAGCACGCCGGGGTCCACCAGTGTGCCCGGTGCGACCCACAGGGCCACACCGGCGCCCAGCAGGACGGCCAGGGTCGTGGTCGCGAGAAAATAGGGCAGGATGCGACTGGCGACCCGCCGCAACATGGCCGCATCCCCCGAGGCGCAAATGCCCAATATGATGGAGGAGGTGACCAGAGCGATCACCACCATCTGGATCAGGTTGAGGAATACCAGGCCCGGAAGGCGCAGCCAGGGTCCCAACTCATTGGCTTGCGCAATCGAGACGGACACGACACTGCCGACACTCGGGGCCAACAGCGCGCCCAGCGCGACACCCCCGACCATGGCGATCAGGATCTGTGCCCAGAGCCGGCTGGACAGGAGACCACTGACAGCCCGCAATTTCAGCGCATGGCGCGTACGGGCAGTGCGATGACGGCGCCAGGTCAGCATGGGCTTGATCCGTTACGGTCTGGACGAACCCTGTCATGACCGGATTTTCAGTCGGGGTAAACCGGTCGGCTTGCCGCAGCCGGGTACGGGCCGGATGCCAGCCGGGATTCCCTTCCGGGAAGAGGGGTTATAGCTTGCGCGCACCAACAGGACGCGCCGCATGCTGACCCCCTCGCTCGACATTTTTCGCCACCAGCCCTACCGGCACTACTGGATCATGCGCCAATCCCTGTCGGCCGCCCGGCAGATGCAGGCCGTGGCGATCGGCTGGCAGGTCTATGATGTGGCCCGCGAAACCCGGTCGATCGAGGAGTCCGCGCTCATGCTCGGCTTTGTCGGTCTGGCCCAGTTCGCACCGGTCTTCTTCCTGTCACTGGTGGGCGGTCAGGCGGCCGACCGGCTGGACCGCAAACTCATCCTCGTCGTGACCAATCTGGTCCGCGTGGCCTGCGCCCTGGTTCTGGCGATCAGCCCGTTTTACGCCAATGAGATGACGCTCTGGCTGGTGTTCGGAGCGGCCATTCTGCTGGGTGTGATGCATGCCTTCTCACCGGCCGCTGCCAGCGCCCTCCTGCCCCGCATCGTGCCGCGCGAAGACATGCGGCAGGCGATCGCCTGGAACTCACTGGGCTTCCAGGGCGCGGCCATTGGCGGCCCGGCCCTGGGCGGGCTGCTCTACATTCTGGGACCGTCGACGGTCTATCTCGTCAGCGCCGGCCTGCTCCTCCTCGCCACCCTGGCCATCGCCACTGCGAGAACCCCGTCGCACGAAAAGATCACCGGCCAGTCGGGCTGGAAGATGACGCTGCAGGGTCTGCGCTATGTGCGCGACAACAAGATCGTGCTCGGCGCCATTTCCCTGGATCTGGTCGTCGTCCTGTTCGGCGGCGTGACGGCCCTGCTCCCGGTCTTCGCCCGCGATGTGCTGATGACGGACACGGTCGGGCTCGGCCTGCTCCGGACAGCGCCGGCCGTGGGAGCGGCGATTGTCGCCTTCCTACTGGCCACCCGCCCCCTGACCCGGAAGATCGGCCTGTGGATGCTCGGCGCCATCGCCGTCTACGGCATCGCCATGATCGGCTTTGCCCTGTCGACCGTCCTCCTCCTGTCCCTGATCGCCTTGGCCATCACCGGCGCGGCGGACATGATTTCGGTCTTCATCCGCCAATCCATCATCCAGCTCGCCACGCCCATGGACATGCGCGGCCGGGTCTCCTCGGTCGAGTTCATCTTCATCTCGGCGTCCAACGAGCTGGGCGAGTTCGAAAGTGGTGTGGCCGCCCGCTTCCTGGGGCCGATCGGGGCCGTCCTGATGGGCGGCGTCCTGGCCCTGGTCACCGCTGCGGCCTGGTTCAGACTTTTCCCGCAACTCGCCCGCACCGACGAGCTGGAGCATGTCGAGGAACACGGGGCGGACGATGCCGACAAGGGCGCCGGCAAACCGGCCTGATCCGGAATCAAAAACGGCGCCCCGCGGGGCGCCGTTTTCGTGTGTGATGAAGGTCGGGCCGATCAGCGCGGCGCCATCACCATGACCATCAGACGACCTTCGAGCTTCGGCTCGAATTCCACCTTGGCCACTTCGGCGAAGTCTTCCTTGACCCGGTTCATGATATCCATGCCGCGGTCCTGGTGCGCCATTTCGCGGCCCCGGAAGCGCAGGGTCACCTTGACCTTGTCGCCCGCCTCGAAAAAGCGCGTCATCGCCTTCGTCTTCACCTGATAGTCGTGAATGTCGATGTTCGGACGCATCTTGATCTCTTTGATCTCGACGGTCTTCTGCTTCTTCTTGGCCTCGGCCTTTTTCTTTTGTTCCTGGTATTTCAGCTTGCCGTAATCGACGATCTTGCAGACCGGCGGATCAGCATTCGGGGACACTTCGACAAGATCGAGTCCCACTTCTTCGGCGGCCTCAAGGGCTGCCTCGACAGGCATGATGCCTTGTTTTTCGCCGTTTTCGTCGATCAGGAGGACCCGCGGTACGCGGATATCCCGGTTGGTGCGCGGCCCCTCTTTCTTGGGCGGTTGCGCCTGGTGCGGTCTACGGGCTATGGCCTTGTCTCCCTTGTGGCCCTTCAAGCTGAAGCATACTAATCCCTCCGAGCCGTCGCCGGATCAAGTCCAAAGCGGCAATTCACGCCGGTGGCCGGTCGGGAAGCCGCGCACTATGGTCAAATGAGCACATTTGGCAAGCGCGCTGGCCTGTAACTGGGGTTTTGGGGCTGCTGAATCAAGCCGGGATCGGTAATGCCGCGTCACGCGGCGGCCGGTTCCCGGTTGAATCCGCCGGCAAACTTCATCGCCGCGATAGCCTCTTCCGGCGTCACCTGGGCCAGGGTCGTGGCGTGCATCAGGATCACCGGTTCCTCGCCGCGCGGGGCAATCAGCGCAGGATCCTCGACATTGCCGTAAAGGGCCAGCGCCGGAGCCCCGGACGCGACCAGGAGATGCAGGAGCGGCGTATCCTCGCCGAAGACAAAGCTCGCATGCCGGGCCAGCCCGGCCAGCTGGGCCAGCTTGGCCTTGCCGGTTATGTCGCGGGCACCCGGCGTGACATGCGCGACATGGCGGCCCACATCCCGCGTGTCCGGCCCGCCGACTATGGCGGGCGTGATGCCGGCCTGCTGCAGCTCATGCGCCAGGGCCGCCCATTTTTCCTGCGGCCAGCGCAAGGGCGCCTTCACTGTATCGCCCGCCGGGGCCAGCAGCGCGAACGGGCCGTTGAGACCGAAATATTCCGGATCCAGCATGCGGGACTTCTTTGCCAGGAAATCAACCCAGCTGGCATCCGGTGCCGGAGCCCCGCCAAGCGGATAATGGTCCGGCCCCGTCCCGAGGACGGCATTCAGCTTGCCGCCGACCTCATCCACCGGATGCTGGCCGGTCTTGCCGGTCGGTGCGACCTCGACCCACTGACAGCGCGAGAACCGGAACAGCTTCTTGAGTTTCCGGGAATCGGAGTCACCGACCAGGTCGAACACGCGGCTGGGCTTGGTCAGCTTGATCCGCTTGTCCCGCAGACCGGCCATCGGACGCGTATCCGGCAAGGCGTCGATCTCGATCGCGTTGAAATAGGGGCTGTGCTTGAGAAAGCTCTCATAGTCCGGCGTCGTCAGCAGGATGATACGGTCGCGCCGGAACACGTCGCGGATCTGCCGCGCAGCCGCAAGCATGCGCACCGTCGAGGCCAAATCGCCCCAATGCAGGACGTAGGTGATGTCACGCTGCGGTTCGTTCATGGGACCGAGTTTAGAACCTCATGATAGACCCGCAAAGTCGAAGCTTGCAGGGCCGCGGTAGAAAAATGCTCACTGACATGGTCACGTGCCCGGCCGCCCATGGCTGAACGGTCCTCGGGCGACAGGCAGAGCGCGCCCTCAATGGCCGCCGCCAGAGCCTCATCATCCCCCGGCGTGACACGCCAGCCGGTCTCCGAATGCAGGATCACCTCCTGTGCACCGCCATGATCCGCCGCGATGACCGGAACCTCCATGGCTCCCGCCTCGGCTGCGGTCCGGCCGAAGGCTTCCGGCTCGTTGGACGGCGTCAGGACCAGGTCGCTCAGCGCAAAGGCGGCCGGCATGTCGGTACAATGTCCGACCAAGCGCACATCTTCCGTCACGTCTTCAGAGCGGATCAGGTCGCGGAGTTCCGCCACATAGGCATCCCGGCCCTGTGCATCACCGGCCAGCACGAGAAGCGGCTGATCGATTTCACCATGGCGCCGGATCCGGCCCATCGCCCGGATCGCCTCACGCTGGCCTTTCCATCCGGTCAGTCGTCCCGGCAGGAGGAGGACGGCGCGATCCTCCGGCAAATCCCAGGCGCCGGACAGGGCCGAGACGCGATCATCGGACACGGCGCTGCGCTTGAAGCGCTCCAGCTCCACACCACGCGGAATCACCCGGACACGGGGCGCGGCGAAGGGGTGTTCGTGCGTGATGTGATCGGCGATGAACTGGGAATTGGCGATAACGAGCTCGCCCCGGGCCATGACGGAATTATACCGCCGCTTCAACGCGGAGCGGGCATTATAGGTTCCGTGATAGGTGGTGACGAAATGGACACGCGTGCGGTCGCTCGCCCATTTCGCGCTCCAGGCCGGCGCGCGGGACCGGGCGTGCACGATCTCAACCCCCTCTTTCCGGATCAGGGCTGCGAGCCGGTTCGTATTCTGCCACAGGGTGATCGGGTTCTTGGAGGCCAGTGGCATCCGGACCAACCGGCCGCCCAGCGCCTCCAATTCGCCTTCCAGCCGCCCGCCCTGACTGGCGACCAGGGCCTCGCCGCCCTCGGCGATGATGGCTTCCGCCACTTCCAGCGTCGTCCGCTCGGCACCGCCGGCATCGAGTTCGGGAATGACCTGGAGAATCTTCATGAAAGGGAACACGTCGCGCGGGCAGGAAGACGTCTCTTGTTTCACACCTTCCCGCTGAAAACAAACGGGCAGGCGTGCTGAACCCGCCCTGCATGATGCCTTTGTAACGCGTCGTGCGATGGACGGCAGGCGTTGCGAGAACTAGCGTGGCCCTGTCCAGTCGCGAGTATGTTGATGACCCGTTTTGCCGTCCTGGCCCTGACCCTGGCTTTCACCCCGTCCGTTCTGGCCCAGACCGGCGCGCGCCAGGATGAGCGCATGCGTTACCAGGCCTGTATCGCCCTGAGTGGCGAGGATGCGGCAGCGGCACTGGAAGAGGCCCAGACCTGGCGCATTGAAGGCGGCGGCTGGCCGGCGGAAGTCTGCGAGGCCCATGCCTTCATCGCCCTGAACGATCACGGTGTGGCCGCCACCATTCTGGAAGAACTGGCCGCGGAACGCCGTGCCGGCATGGTGGACGAGGAGCGGGTCGATTTTCTGACCCTCGCTGCCGAAAGCCGGACCGCCCTGGGCGAAACCGAGGCCGCCCTGACCAATTATGATGCGGCACTGGCCATCAATCCGGCAGCCATCCTGACCCGAACCGGACGCGCCCGGCTCCATCGGGACGCGGCCGACTGGCCCGCCCTGTCCCGCGATGCCGAAGAGCTGATCACGCGCGTTCCTCAACTGGCCATCGGCTGGCATTTGCGTGGTGTCTACCGGCTGGAGACAGGGGATTTGGACGGCGCCTGGGCTGATATGGAACGGGCCCGCGAACTGGAGCCGGAGCGTATTGAAACCCTGGTTCTGCGGGGCCGTATCAATGAAGCCCGTCGTCTCGCTGCCCAGTCAGACGACTAGCCGACGGCGGCGATGCGAGGCGTTTCGCTGCGAGGCGGCGCGATCATGACACGATTGCGCCCCGCGCCCTTGGCTTCATAGAGCGCCTCATCGGCCATGTGCAGCAGGCTTTCGGCCGTTTCCATGACATCATCATGGCCGGTCAGCGCCAGGCCCAGACTGGCCGTGACCGGGATCGGCTCGCCCTTGTCATCGGTGAAGACCTGCCCGGAGACCGCCGTACGGATCCGTTCTGCCGCCCGGATTGCCGCCTCGCCCTGAGCGCCGGGCAGCACGACCGCAAATTCCTCACCGCCCAGGCGGCCCAGCATGTCACGCTCGCGCAGGCAGGCCTGCACGGCCTTGACCGTTCCGGTCAGCACGCGATCACCGCAGGCATGGCCATAGGTGTCATTGATGCGCTTGAAATGGTCGAGATCGACCATGATCACCGACAGGGGGTTACCGCCCCGCCGGGCCAGATCCGCCTGGCTTTCCAGATACTGCATGAAGGCGCGCCGGTTGGCCGCGCCGGTCAGGGCGTCCGTCTCCGCCATGCGGCGGAACTGGCGTTGCATCCGGACCAGCCGGGTCGCAGCCCGCAGGCGCGCCCGCAACTCGGTCATGTTCACCGGCTTGCGAATGAAGTCATCGGCACCGGCATCCAGGGATTCCTCGAGACGCTTTTCCTGGCCCGATGCGGTTACCACGATCGTGTAAACGGTCTCGGTCTCAGGATTGGACTTGAGCTGCCAGCAGGCTTCCAGACCACTGGTTTCGCCCACTTCGATCCCGGTCAGGAAAATGTCGATCGGCATGAGACGCAGCAGCCCCAGCGCGTCGTCGGCGGTGTTCGCCGTGTGAACTTCATAGCCGGCAGCCCGGACGGCCTCGGAGAGAATTCGGAGTTGAACCTGACTGTGCTCGCACACCAGAACCGACACACGCGAACTGCGCGCGGACGTATCCGCCGGTGCGAATGGCACATCTCCCCCGGAACTCGTCAATTGATCGCTCCCCCGAACGCGTCGACTTGACCCAAGTCGCTCGACCTAACGGAAAAAGGCTAACAAGCTCTCAACTTAACGTCATGGATGTGCAGCCGCACCCCATTCGGAGCGGACATGCGGATCCGCCTCGTCCGCCAGTGCCGCACCGGCGCGCTGGGCGGCTTTTCCGGGCGCCAGACGGGATAGGGCCCAGACTGCCATGCCCCGCACCAGGGGTGACGCGTCCGCCAGCAAGGACTCGACGCGGGGCACCAAGCTCTCATCCTGCGAATTGCCGATCGCAATCAGAACATTCCGGACAAAGCGGTCCCGCCCGATCCGCTTGATCGGCGAGGCCGTGAAAACCTGGCGGAATTCCGTGTCATCCAGTGCCGCCAGTTCCGACAGCAAGGGCCCTTTGAGCTCCGCCCGCGGATGAAAAGCCGCCTCGCGGGCCGTGGCCGCAAACTTGTTCCAGGGACACACGGCCAAGCAATCATCACAGCCATAGATCCGATTGCCCATCATCGGACGGAATTCCTCCGGGATCGGGTCCTTGTGCTCGATGGTCAGGTAGGAAATGCAGCGCCGCGCATCGATCTGGTAGGGCCCGGGGAAGGCGTCGGTCGGACAGATGTCCAGACAGGCCCGGCAAGAGCCGCAATGATCGGTTTCACCGGCATCTGGTTCCAGCTCTGCCGTGGTCAGCATCACGCCCAGGAAGAGCCAAGATCCGTGCTCTCGGCTGACCAGATTGGTGTGCTTGCCCTGCCACCCCATGCCGGCCTTCGCCGCCAGCGGTTTTTCCATCAAGGGCGCGGTATCGACAAAGACCTTCACCTCCGCGCCGGTCTCCGCCACGAAAGCCCGGGCCAGCTGTTTGAGCCGCTTCTTGATCAGGTCGTGATAGTCATTGTTCTGCGCATAGACCGAGATCACGCCCTCGGATTTGCGTTCCAGCAGCGGCAGCGGATCGGCATCCGGCCCGTAATTCATCGCCACCACGACTGCCGATTTCGCATCCGGCCACATGGCAGTCGGGTGCTGGCGGCGTTCCAGCGTCTCTTCCATCCACGCCATCGTGCCGTGCCGGCCTTCGGCCACGAACTCGGCCAGCCGCGCCCCCGCATCCCACGCCTCGTCCGCCCGGCAGATACGGGCATCGGTGAAGCCGATCTCGGCAGCGAGGGTTTTGAGGGCGGGGCGTTCCATGACCTCTACTGACTGATGCGCGCCATCCGCGCCGACTGCAGGGTGGCATTGGCCATCTCCAGGCGCTCGAACTCGATCAGCGTGGTTTCGATATCCAGTTCCACCATGGGCGATCCCCGCTCCATGGCGTCGGCAGCCCGGGACAGAGCCTCCGCGATCCCGAGGTGATTGTCGAAGGTCTCCTCATAGGTGGAGAAGACTTCCAGACCCAAATCCGCCATCTGACGCGCCTCGCGCCCTTGGGAACGGAGCATTCGCAGGGTATCCCGCGTCGTCCGCAGCCGGTCCAGACCGGACCGGACTTCACTGCGAATGGTCTCAACGGCTGTCCGCAAGGCCGTGATTTCATCACCGGCATTGGTGAACGACCCGTCCACCGTGATTTGCCGGTTGGCATTGTTCAGGGCCAACAGGCCATCATAGCCGGCGACCCCGGCACGCAATTCGGAGCCACGCGGTGAGTCACCCGGCAATTGCAGGGACACGGCACGGAAAAGGGATTGCTGCTGCCGGATGAAGGCATCACCGGAGTCGAAGACGATGAGCGCCAGTTGGGTTTCGTCGTAATCGCCCCCCTGCTGGACCGTCTCATAGACATTGCCGATCGCGTCAACGAACGTGTCCGTCAGCGCCACGCCGTCTCCGATCGAGTCATACATGGTCTGATAGGCGGGCTGGATGGCCCGCAGAGTCCTGAAGCGCGGCGGTGGCGGCAGGGCCTCGGCCTGGGCAATGACACCCCGTCGGGCCGCATCGAGCTGCGCCCTCAGCGCCACCAGGCGCGATTCTGCCTCGGCATCGCCGATCTCCCCGGCATCCCACGCCATGAAAACCTCGTCGAACAGGTCCACGAGGTCGAACAGGGCCAATTGCCCCATCTGGACTTCCGTCGCCGTTTGCGACCATTGCGCCGCCGCCGTCAGCTCGTCCTGGGCGCGTTGCGCCTGCACCGGTGCAACGCTGATCCAGACCAGGACCAGCACATATTTCAAGAACCGCATTGATTTCCCCCTCAGAAATCCAGATCCGCATAATGCCCTGCCGGCGGCATGCCCGGCAATTTGTCCGCGAGCAGGCCGCGGAAGGCCGGACGGCATTTGACCCGTTGATACCAGTGCTTCACCGGCTCGAATTCATCCCAGGGGACATCACCGAGATAGTCGGCACAGGACAGATGCGCGGCGGCCGCGATGTCGGCCAGCGTGTAGCGGGGCCCCGCCAACCCATCGCGCGTCTCCAGGAGCCAGGCCATGTGGTCGAGATGCCAGCGCAGATGCTCGCGCCCCGCTCGCAACGCCGCCGGGTCCGGCGCCCCCAGCGCCTGCACGCGTTTTTCCAGCTTTTCGTGGAGGAGGTAGGCGTTGACCTCACCATCATATTTTCGGTCGAACCAGTCCATCAGCCGCCGCGCCTCGGCGCGCTCGGCCGGCCCGCCCGGCAGGAGACACGGGCTGGGCGTGGTCTCTTCCAGATATTCCAGGATGGCGCGGCATTCGACGACAATGCGACGCCCGCCGCCACTCTCATCGACCAGGACGGGCGTGCCGCCTGCCGGGTTGAGCGAGAGGAGATAGTCGGCCTGCTCCCACGGCTCCTCGGCCTGCAAATCATGGCGCAGGGATTTCTCGTCCAGGACCAGGCGGACCTGGCGCGAGAAAGGATCGAGGGGCCAGTGTAAAAGCGTGCGCACCGCCACAGGCTAGG
Organism: Maricaulis alexandrii; assembly: GCF_005871165.1. Lineage (GTDB taxonomy): Bacteria > Pseudomonadota > Alphaproteobacteria > Caulobacterales > Maricaulaceae > Maricaulis > Maricaulis alexandrii. Next base: position 224,533 of record NZ_SWKP01000008.1, read on the forward strand.
CTCCCATCATGGCGAGACTGTGAGACATGGGCTCATTCCTCCTCGGGACGGAAGAAGTCCGCACCATGACGCTCCGCTTCGCCGTGCGGATCGGCGTGAATGATGATGTCGGCGGCGGGATAGGCTTTCAGGAGCCGTCTTTCGCAATCCACCTGGATGGCATGGGCATCGCGCAGGGCGATCCCCGGCGGCAACGCCATGTGGAACTGGATGTGAAGCAGTGGCCCGGCCGCACGGGTGCGCAATTGGTGGATATCGATAATCCGCGGATCATTCTCGGCAATGGCCTGGATCTGCTCACGATCGGCTTCGGGCAATTCCCGGTCCATCAACTGGTCGCCCGCACCGCGGGCCACGCCCCAGGCCGTCCAGCCCAGCCAGCCCGCCACACCCAGCGCCGCCACGGCATCCAGCCAAAGCCAGCCCAGCAGGGTGGACCCCAGAATGCCGATGATCACGACGAGATTGGAGGCCAGGTCCGTGAAGTAGTGCGCCCGGTCGCCTTCCACCGCCACAGAACCGGTCTTTTTCACCGCCTGGGTCTGCACCCACAGGAGCGCGACCGTCAGCGTGATCGACAGCCCCATCACACCCAATGCCCAGGGCGAGGCCCGCAGCGGCAGGGGGTCAATGATGTGGTCAATGCCTTCCCGGATCAGCAGGGCCGCCGAGACCGCCACCAGGATCGCCTGGAAAATCCCGGCAAAAGCCTCTGCCTTGCCGTGACCGTAGCGGTGTTCCGGATCAGCGGGTTCGGCGGCATAGCGGACCGAGAAATAGACGGCGAGCGAGGCCGTCAGGTCGAGCAGGCTGTCCGCGGCCGAGGCCAGGATGGCGACCGAGCCCGACATCCACCAGACCACGCCCTTGGTGATCGCCAGAATGGCCGCCACGCCGACAGAGGCCGCTGTCGCCCGGCTGGTATATTTCAGCGCCTCGTCCGGGCTCAGACGCCCCGGACCGGCCGGTGATGCTGCATGATCATGAGGCATGGGCGACACATCCTTCTTCAAGCGGTTTAGGGTGTGCGGCGCGCCAGCGTCAATCTCCGCCGGGCACCCCTGGCCGCCAGAATGCGCCCCGGGCCTTCCCAAGCCGGGGCAAGTGTTCAACACTGGCCATGTCTTCAAGGGGAAGTTGCGTCATGTCCTTGGTGTATCTGGTCGTCCTGGCCCTGGTTCAGGGCATCACCGAATTCCTGCCGATTTCCTCTTCCGCCCATCTCATCCTCGCCCCCAGCGTTCTGGGTCAGGCGGATCAGGGTCCGCTGATCGATGTGATGGCCCATGCCGGGTCCCTGGTCGCTGTCCTGGTCTATTTCTGGCGAGACATCCTCAATGTCGCCCAGGGCAAGCTGGCCCTGCTGACGGGCAAGGTCACACCCGGCGGACGACTGGCCCTCCTCGTCGCCGCCTCAATGCCGCCGGTCTTCATTGTCGCCGGCGGGCTTTACGCCTTTGATCTGGTGGACGCGCTGCGCTCGCCAGCAGTGATCGCCGCCTCGACCCTGATCTTCGCCCTGCCGCTCTGGCTCGCTGACCGCTATGGCAAGCAGACCGTCGCGATCGAGACGATGAGTTTCAAACAGGCCGCCCTGATCGGCGTGGCCCAGCTCTTCGCGCTGATCCCGGGCGCCTCGCGCTCCGGTGTCACCATGACCGCCGGCCGCGCCCTGGGCCTGAAACGGTCGGAAAGCGCTCGCTTCTCCATGCTGATGGCCGTGCCCGTCATCGCGGCCTTCGGCCTCGTGTCCGGTCTGGAACTGGCCCGCGGCGCCGAGGCCGGGGCCAGTCTGACGGACGGGTTGATCGTGGCCGGCCTGTCCTTCCTGGCCGCCTGGGCCGCGATCGCCATCCTCATGAAGCTGGTTGACCGGATCGGCTTCCTGCCCTTCGTGATCTACCGGATCGCCCTCGGCCTCGGCCTGATTGCCCTGCTCGCCCTTTAGGAGAGATGTCATGCGCGCCATTGCCGTCTTCCTCGTTGTCACCTTCGGTTTCAGCTGGGCGGTGGCGGCGCGCCTGCAGGCTCATGGCGGGTTGGAAGGGGCCGGTGTCTGGGCCACGCTCTACCTGACCGTCTTCATGTTCGGACCCGCCTTGGGCGCCCTGACCTGCGCAATCCTGTTTGACCGGGGGCGCCGCCTGAAGGCCCTGGGCCTGGCACCCGGCCGGGTCCTGCCGGTTCTGGTCTGGTCGGTTTGGGGATGGATCCTGCCCATCATACTGGTCGGCCTGTCCAGCCTTCTGGTCCTGCTGCTGACGCGCTCCGCGCCGGCCGACGCGGCCACACAACTGGCCGAGACCGTGCTGCAAGCCACCGGTGAAGACCTGCCGATGGAGGCCGACACATTGCTGATGCTGCAGCTGGCTGTTGGCGTGCCGGTCGGCATCCTCACCAATACCGCCATTCTGATGATCAGCGAGGAATTGGGCTGGCGCGGCTGGCTGCAGCCTCGACTGGCTCCGCTCGGTTTCTGGCCGGCGGCCCTGGTCAGTGGCGTCATCTGGGGCGCCTGGCACGCGCCGATCATCCTGATGGGGTACAATTATCCCGGCATGGGCTGGGGCGGGGTGGCCGCCATGATCGCCTTCACGACCCTGCTGACACCCTATATCGCCCTGCTGCGCGAACGCGGCGGCGGGGTTTATGCGGCCGGCGCCTTCCATGGCAGCCTCAATGCGGTCGCCGGCGTGGGCCTGCTCTACCTGCCCGACCCGGTCTTCCCGTGGAATGGCCTGCTCGGCGTGGCCGGATTCGGTCTCCTCGCCGCCGGCTGGCCCCTGATCGCCCTCTACCGGGCCAAGAAAAAACCGGCCTGACCGGCCGGTTTCCCCGAAGTCCAGCGATGGGGCGAGGCCTAGACCTCGCGCTCGTGGAACTGGCCGTAACGGCGATAGCGGACCAGATAATTCGGTACGATACTGTCCACGGTTTCGGCCTGCACACCCAGATCGGCGAGCGTCTTGGCCCCTTCGGCCACGACATTGTCCGATTTGAGCTGGATCAGCTGGTCGCGGGTCAGCATCGGCTGCACGAAGGGCAGGATGGCCGCGAGTTCCGACATCATGGCGATCACGGAACCGATCTGCCAGGGCAGCGGCAGCAGGAAGCGCGGACGATCGATCTCGTCGAGAATGAAACGCATCAGCTCGGCAAAGGTGTAAACGCCCGGCCCGCCCAGCTCATAGGTCTCGCCCTGGGCTTCCGGTGTTTCCAGCGCCGCGACCACGGCTTCGGCCACATCGCCGGCAAAGACCGGCTGGAATTTCGTCTTGCCGCCACCGAAGAGCGGCAGGGCCGGCGCGAAACGCGCCATGTCGGCGAACCGGTTGAAGAAGGCGTCATCGGTTCCGAACACGATGGAGGGGCGCAAAATGGTCGCGGTCGGCACGGCCGCTTTCACCGCAGCCTCGCCTTCGGCTTTGGACCGGGCGTACTGGGACGCGCTATCGGCATCGGCGCCGATCGCCGACATCTGGATGACGCGGGAAATCCTGGCCGAAGCCGCCGCTTCCGCAACCGTCTTGGCACCCAGGGCATGCAGACGCGAGAACGTCTGACGGCCGCTCTCATTGAGAATGCCGACCAGATTGACCACACCGGAGGCGCCTTCCAGCGCGCGCTCGACCGAGGCAGCCACACGCAGATTGGCCTGGACCAGCTGGACCTGCCCGACCACGCCCATCACACGAAGATCCTGGGCCAAGTGCGGACGACGTGAAGCCACCCGGACTCGATAGCCGGCTTTCGCCAGGGCCCGGACAATGTGGCGACCGATGAAACCGGAGCCACCGAATACGGTGATGATGTCGTCTCGCAGCATGGCTGTCCCTCTGGGAATCCCGTGTTGGGCCCGGATATTCCAAAAAAGCGCGGGCATGTCCATCAGGCATTGCGCCTCACCCCGCCGGACCGGGGTGTGAAATATGCAGTGCCCCGTGCAAACCGCCCGTTGACACGGGCCCGGCTCAGCTTTAGACACCGCGCTCCTGACACCTGCCCAGGTGGCGGAATTGGTAGACGCGCTAGCTTCAGGTGCTAGTGCCCGTATGGGCGTGGAAGTTCGAGTCTTCTCCTGGGCACCATTTCTCCGACATTGCAGTCAAGTTGCATATCGCGCCCAGCGTGCGCCTGCATGTGAATCAACTTAACTCTTGCCTTGCCGCGCAGACCGCCCCAACCTTGTCGTCAAGGGACGAGATTATTTGGGGTTTTTCATGCGTCGTTTTTTCTGTGCCGCGCTCATGGGCGCGTTGGGGATGGGTGTGTCTGGTCAGGCATTGGCCGAAGACACCGAGGCACCGGCCGATCCGGCCCGTTATCTGATCATGGAGCCGAATGCCCAGGTGATCTTCATCACCACCGGCGGAGCTGAACTGCGGGCAGACTGGACGGCAGCGGCCACGGAAAACCTCTGGTCTCACATGGACGACCAGGTCGGCACGGCGGGCTATGACACCGTGCTGTTCGACACCGAAGCCGAACAGGATGATGCACTCGAGCAACTCCTGCTCCTGTATGAACTGGTGGCGATTTCCGCGGACAGTGTGATGCCGCACAAGGGCGGCTTCCGGGCCAACCAGGAGATCACGCTGGGCCAGACCGCCTCGCTCCTGGCCGAAGCCTATGATGTCGACCGCGCGATTTTCGTGGACCACTATTCCCAGATCGAGAGTGGCGGCGTTTTCCTCACCCAGGTCATGATCGGGACCGCGACCGGCTATACGCCGCCGTCCCAGAACATCCGCGCCACGACCGGCACGGTGATCGATCTGGAGAGCGGTGACATTCTGGAGCGCAATTCGGTTGTCATGGGGGATCCGCGGGACCTGAACGAGTCTGCCGGAATCATTTCCCGCATCCTGCGCGACCTGCCGCTCGAATAGGGCCGCACCATGATCCGTCGATTGATGACACTGGGCGCAGCCGCCGGGTTCGCCATCAGCCTGAGCGCGTGTGCCTCCACGAACATGGAAGCGCGGGTGGTCGGCGATCGCCCCATGGACCTGTCCACCACCGAAGCCAGTCTCTGGTACCAGACGGACCAGGCCGAGGAACGCCTGCGGGCGTCCGGGCGGACCGTCGAGGACCCGGCGCTCAACGCGTTCGTCCACGGCCTGATCTGCGAGATTTCCGGCCCGTTTTGCGCCGACCTGCGCCTCTATGTGGTGGATACACCGGACTTCAACGCGTCCATGGCCCCCAATGGCATGGCGGTTGTGAATACCGGCCTGCTGATCCGGGCCGAAACCGTTGATGAACTGGCCTTCGTGCTCGGGCACGAATTCGTGCATTTCGAGGAAAACCATTTCCTGGAACGCCATGCCGCGATCCGCAATGCCAACATCACCTCGTCCATCCTGGGCAGTGCACTGGCCGCGGCCGGGGGAGGCGCCTTCACGTCATTGACCTCCCTGGCGGCCTATTCCGGTGCCGCCAATTTTTCGCAGGACCAGGAAAGTGAAGCCGATTCAAAGGGTCTCGATTATGCGGTCGCTGCCGGTTACTCGGCGACAGCGGGGGCTGAGATCTGGAGTCACTTCCTGGCCGAGTTGAGCGCATCCGACCTGGATGCGGTGCGGAACCGGCGGGGCGGCGGCATACTCGGCACCCACCCCCATATCGAACGCCGCATCGAGGACCTCACGGCCCAGGCCGAAACCCTGCCAAGCCCGGAACAGGATCAGGCCAGCTATCGCGCCCTCATCCGTCCGCATCTGCACACCTGGCTGGCCGACCATGTCGTTCGTCAGGACCACGGTGCCACCCTGGTCCTCATCGACCGCCTCAGCGAACAAGGCACCGATCTCGGCGTCCTGCTGAACGCCCGGGGCCGTGTCCTGGTCCTTCGGGGCGATGAGGGCGACACCGAGGAGGCGCTGGAAACCTTCCAGACGGCCGCCACCCATGACGACGCGCCGGCAGATGTCTGGCGTTCGATGGCGGAAATCCATCGCCAGGCCGGCCGCCATGCCGACGCCGCCGCAGCTTTTCAATCCTATCTCGACCGGGCACCGGACGCGCGTGATCGCGCCCTGATCGAAAGCCTGATCATTGACCTTACGGGGACATCCTCATGAAACAGTATCTTGCTCTCGCCCTCGCCGCGATCAGCGTCAGCGCCTGCGCCGTCGTCCCGCAAACCGCACCGGCCGGCATTCTGGAAACCGAAGGCGACTTCTCGGTCACCCTGGAACGTGACTGGTCGCGCTGGCCGTCGCAGATCAATGCCGACACGACGGGTGAGTTCATTACCCAGGATGGTGTCCTGCTGAACCGGGTCCACCTGGTGTCCATCCCGGATGAAGGCTCCCTGGTCCGGCCGCGCCGGGGTGTCGAAATGCCGATCTATTCGGAGGGCGCCAGCGAGTTCGAAGTCATCGAATTCGTCACGTCCAGCCTGGAAATGATCGGTTATCACGACGTCGAAGCGGCCGACATCCGTCCGGTGGACCTGGACGACCAGCGCGGCCTGCGCTTCGCCCTGACCGGTGTCTGGCAAAACGGTCTGCGCGTGCGCGGCGATGTGGCCACCCTGCCGCATGACGACCAGCTTGACGTGGTCCTCTTCATGGCGCCGGAACTGCACTATTACGATGCCCTGTCCGCGGAAGTGGACGGGATCATCGCCTCGATCAATCACGGCGCGGACTAGTCATTCGCACCCGGCGACGGATCATTTCAACGCACAAAGAACCCCGCTCCCGGTCCGGCAGCGGGGTTTTTGCTTGCCTGATCGGGAGCCAGGCTACTGCGCCAGGAGCAAAAGGCCGCGCAGCGCGTAGGCGGTCACCGCCACGACCCCGGCACCCGCCACAGCCAGACCCGCAAACCAGAGCCACTGACGCACGGACCCTGGGCGTGATGCATCGGGCTCGGCCGGGCCGGCCGGTTCCAGCCAGTCGCGCCAGGTCGGTTTAGTCATGATACCCGTCCCCGGGCTGAACCTTGCCCCAGAACAGCCGGTAGACATAGGCCGTATAGGCCAGGATGACCGGCAGCATGATGACCGCACCGACCAGCATGAAGCCCAGCGCATTGTCCCGCGCGGCCGCCTCATGGATCGTGACCTGATAGGGCACGATGAAAGGCAGGAGGCTGATCGCCAGCCCCAGATAGCCCGACAGGAAAATTCCGACGGCGAGCAGGTAAGGCCACCAATCACCACCCGACCGGTCTGCCGGACTGCGCGACAGCATGCGCCAGAGCAGGCCCACCAGGACCATGCCGGCAAGCGGTACGGGCAGCAGCGGCAACAGGGTGCCCGGATCGATATGCGTCATCGAGAAGCCCCAGCGCAGGACAACCTGCTCATTCACGGACAGGGTGGCCAGGCTGACGGCAAAGAAGCAGGCCGCCAGCACGACCAGGGACAGCCGCGCCCAGCCCCGCGCGCGTTCCTGCAGCGGGCCTTCGGTCTTGAGATAGAGCCAGCAGGCGCCCAGCAGGACATAGCCCACGGCCACGGACACCGCGACGAGCAGGCTGAACGGTGTCAGCCAGTCGAAGGGCCCACCGGCAAAGGCGCCATCCTCGACCGCCACGCCCTGGACAAAAGCCCCCAGCATGAGCCCCTGGGACAGGGCGGCCGCCAGTGAGCCGCCGAAAAAGGCGCCATTCCAGAAGCGGCGGGTCAGAGGGCGCACGGCCTTGTGCCGGAATTCGAAAGCCACACCGCGGAAGATCAGCGCGGCCAGCATCATCAGGACCGGCAGGTAGAAGGCCGGCATCAGGATGGCATAGGCGGTCGGAAAGGCCGCGAACAGGCCGCCGCCACCGATGATCAGCCAGGTCTCATTACCGTCCCAGACCGGCTCGACCGTGGCGGTCATCATATTGCGTTCCTCGTCGGACCGCGCCCGGCTGGTCAGGGTGCCAACGCCCAGGTCGAACCCGTCCAGGATGACATAGAGCATGACGCCGATGGCCAGGATGAGGGCCCAGATGAGTGGCAGATCCAGCATCATGCGCCCTCCCCTTCTTGGGTGCCGTCCGGCATTTCGGCGGGATCATCCACCGCTGCGAGCGGGGAGCCCGGCGCCCGGCGCCGGACAACTGGTGGTTGATCCCCGAAACCGCGGGCCGCAATCCGCGCCATGTAGATCACGCCGGCGGTGAAGATGATGGCGTAGACGATCATGAAGACGAGCAGGGAAAAGGCGACCTGGCCGGCCTCGACCGGCGCCACACTGTCAGCCGTCCGCAGCACGCCATAGACCGTATAGGGCTGACGCCCGACCTCCGCCGTGATCCAGCCCGTGACGACCGCCAGGAAGCCCAGCGCGCCGCCCGGCACGGCCAGCCAATGATACAGTCCGGGCTGGTCGAGACGCTTGCGCCACCAAAGGACCAGGCCCCACAGGCCGAGGACCAGCAGGGCCAGTCCGGCTCCGACCATGAGCCGGAAGCTCCAGAACACGATCCAGAAGGGCGGACGCTCTGTCTCGGCGAAAGCCGCCATGCCCTGCAGCGGTTCATCGGTGGCGAAGAGGAAACGGCTCGTGCCCGGAATGCCGATCGCATCGCGGCCACAGTCTCCATCGGAAGGCCAGGCCAGAAGGAGGGTCGGCTGGACCTCGGCGGTCTCGCACCAGCCTTCCATTGCGGCGATCTTGGCCGGCTGGTGATGATGCGCGACCTCGCCCGACCAGTGACCGGCCCAGATTTGCAGCGGCAGGAGCAGGGCCAGCGTGCCGGCCGCCATGCGCATCTGCCAGCGGGTCGGTTCCGATCCGCGCCCGCGCAGGACCTGCCAGGCCCCGGCCGCCAGGACGACGGCGGCGGTGGTGATATAGGCGGCCAGAAGCATGTGGACGAAGCGGCTGGGAAAACTCGGATTGAAGATCACGGCCAGCCAGTCCGTGGCGTAGAAATTTCCGGTATCGGGGTCCATCGCGAACCCCGCCGGCGTCTGCATCCAGGAATTGGCCGACAGGATCCAGAAGGCCGAGATCGTGGTGCCGATGGCAACGGCGCAGGTGGCGATGAAGTGCAGCTTGTTGCCGACCCGGCTCCAGCCGAACAGCATGACGCCCAGGAAGGTGGCCTCCAGGAAGAAGGCCGTCAGCACTTCATAGCCCAGCAAGGGACCCATGACGCTGCCTGTCCGCTCGGAGAAGACGCTCCAATTCGTACCGAACTGGTAGGACATGACGACGCCAGAGACGACGCCCATGGCGAAGGCGAGCGCGAAGATCTTGACCCAGTGGAGATAGAGCCGCCGGAAGACATCCCTCCCGGTCTTCAGCCACAACCCTTCGCAAACCGCCAGAAAGGCCGCCAAGCCGATCGTGAAAGACGGAAACAGGATGTGGAAGGCAACGACGAAGGCGAACTGCAACCGCGACAGGAGCAGGGCATCAAATTCCATGGCGGATCTCCTTGCCGCTGCAAACTAGGTGCAGCCACCGCACCTCACCAGTCACGGATTGTCACATGGGGCAATTCGGCGCGGACGCCGGCCCCTCCCGCACACAACAACGCCCGGCAGGTTTGCCTGCCGGGCGTTCTTTGACCTGCATGTGCTTCGTACAGGTTGGGGGTCTGCGGTCAGACGGAACCTTAGCGGGTTCCGGCCTGGGCCACCGAGGCAGAGCCGCGGCGGGTGATCTGGAAGCTGCCTTCATCCCCCGGGCGCAGATAGGCGCGGCAGAAACCGGCCTCATCCACCGGGAAGGGACAGGCAAAGCTGGTGTGCTCGACCGAAACGGTCAGGCGCAGCTCGCCACGCTCCGGCACGGAATAGGAGCACAGGCCGCCCGTGACATCGGCCACGGCGAAACGGCCATTATCGTGCAGGCCACGACCGCGTTCCCGGGATTCGATGACATCGCCATCATCCTGGTTCAGGCGGCAGGACACTTCCCAGCCGCGCTGGCCGAGCATTTCAAGAACGAAGGCTTCACCCGATTGCGGCGATTGCGCAGTGGTCGTGCCGACCAGGGCCAGGGCGCCAGCGAGGGAAGCTGCGATCATCATGGTTTGTTTTTTCATGACTTCTCCTCCTGCGAGAAATTCATTGGAACAAGTTGTATGACACTAATGTTACAGCTTTCAAAACGCCTGTAAAGTCCGTACACGGACGTTTCGTGATTTCGCGCAATGGCTTCTATGCTTTAATAACTGCGTGACTTTTGGCGACGAGTGCGGAAATTTTCGTAGTAATTTCCGATTAACAATTCCGAAAATGACACCTGATTGTCACAAAACGGCAGGACTTTTCCACAGCGTCAGCCGCGTGCAGCCCCGCCTTGCCGCTCCCGACCCGGCCCGCTAGCGTCATGACCACTCGGGGCGCGGCGCTGGCATGATCTTCAATTCCTTCGAATTCCTGTTTCTTTTCCTGCCGGCTGTGCTGCTCGCCTACTATCTGGCGCGGCGCTACATCTCGCACTGGACGGCCCTGTCCCTGCTCGCCGGAGCGAGCTTCTTCTTCTACGCCTGGTGGGACGTATCCCGGGCACCCTGGCATGAACTGACCGGGCTGAACGGAGAGAGCGTGATCCGGACGCTCTGGTTCATCCGCCATGTGTTGCTCTTGCTGATCTCGGTGATCACCAACCATGTGATTGCGCGCCTGATGCGGCGCTGGGGCAATCAGCCCCTGCTGGCGATCGGGATCATCTTCAATCTCTCCCTGCTCGGCTTCTTCAAATATGCCGACTTCCTGGCCTCCAACATCAATGCGCTGACCGGCCTGGCCATTCCGGAACTGGGTCTGGGCCTGCCCCTGGCCATCTCCTTCTTCTCCTTCCAGCAGATCTCCTATCTGGTGGATGTCGCGCGCCGGAAGACCGATCCGGGACGCTTCTTCGCCCACGCCCTTTTCGTCAGCTTCTTCCCGCACATCGTGGCCGGACCGCTGATCCAGCACCACCAGATCGCCTCCCAGTTCAATGACACCACCCGCAAGGATGATATCTGGGACAATCTGGGCGTCGGCTTCTCCCTGTTCGCGATCGGCCTGGCCAAGAAAGTCCTGATCGCCGAGAGCATCGAACCCTATGCCTCCTCCCTGTTCGCCATGGCCGAGCGGGGCGACACGCCCGGCCTGGTCGCCGCTTGGGTCGGCGCTATCGCCTATGCGCTGCAGATCTTCTTCGACTTCTCCGGCTATTCCGACATGGCGCTGGGCCTGGCCCGCTGCCTGGGCTTCCGCTTGCCGGTGAATTTCAACGGACCGTACAAGTCGGCCTCGGTGGTGGAGTTCTGGCGCCGCTGGCACATCACGCTGAGCCACTTCCTGCGCGACCATCTCTACATCCCGCTGGGCGGCAACCGGCATGGCGAAACCCGGCGCTCGATCAATCTGATGACGACCATGCTGCTGGGCGGACTCTGGCACGGGGCCGCCTGGACCTTCGTGATCTGGGGCGGACTGCACGGGCTGGGCCTGACCGTGAACCATTACTGGAACAAATGGGGCCCGAAGGGCTGGTTCGATGGCCATCGCCGCATCCTGGCGATCGGCCTGACCTTCGCCTTCACGACGATTGCCTGGGTGTTCTTCCGCGCCGAAAGCTGGAGCGGGGCCGGGCGCATCCTGGCCGGCATGTTCGGCTTTTCCGGCTGGGGTCTGGAAGGCGTTGCCACGGAAGCCGTGGCCTGGATCATTTTCGGCCTGGCCATCGTCTGGTCCCTGCCCGACACACCGGAACTCTTCTCCGATGTGATCGACGAGCAGACCCTCAAGGACGCCCAGATCAAGCCGAAGCCCGGCCTGCGCTGGCGCTTCACCCGCGCCATGTCGATCTGCGCCGCCCTGCTGCTCTTCCTGTCCGTGCTGAACGCCTGGAAGACGTCCGAATTCATCTATTACACCTTCTAGGGAGACCGGGATGCCGCGCTACGCCTCGACATTGCTGGCCACCCTGTTCGCCAGCCTCATCCTGTTCGCCGGCTTCAACACCGTGGTCGATCCATTCGGGATCACCGGTGCCCCGGACATTCCCGGCCTGACCGGCCGCGACACCCGCCTGCTCGAGGATGGCGGCCGCGTCCATGTCGCCGACCGCCTGGCGCGCGGCGAGGACCGCTCCATCATTCTGGGCTCCTCGCGCACGGTGGACGGCTTCCCCAGCGAAGCGGAGAACTGGCCGGGCGGGCTCTACAATGCCGGCATGCGCGGCACGAATATCTTCGAACTCACCCAGGCGGCGGCCCTCGCGGCGGAAAGCCCCGTCCTGCAATGCGTGGTCATCGGACTGGACCTCGACGAATTCGGCACGCACTCCAAGGCCAAGGCGACCTATTGGCTGTCGGCCCTGACCGATGGCAACCGGCTTTTCTCCCTGGCCCGGGTCGCCCTGTCGCCCAACACGTTCGGGGCCTCGGTGCAGATGATTGCCGACAATCTGACCGGCGGGGAGCCGCGGGTCCCCTGGGCCGACACCTATCCGGCCGGCGCCCAGCGCGAGCGCTATGAAAACGGCACGCGCGGCATCTATCGCTGGTATCTGGGCTATAATTTCGACCCGGAACGGCTCGCCCTGTTCGAAAGCCTGCTCGACCGGCTGACAGCCAATGGCGTGCAGGTCACCGGCTTCATCCACCCGCTTCATGCCTGGCGTGAGGAAGCCATGTGGCGCGCCGGACGGGGCGAGGACTATCTGGCCTTCCGCGCCGAGCTGGCCGCCCTGTTTGAGCGCCATGCCGACCGCGAGCCCGTATCGGCCTGCACGCCGGGCGGCAGTGCCGTGCTCTGGGATTTCTCCGGCTTTCAGCCCTTCGCCAGCCAGCCGGCTCCGGCGGCAGACCAGACCGAAGCTCATCCGGCCTTCTATGAGCCATCGCACTATCTGCCCCATGTCGGCGCGGACATGCTGGAACGGATGCGGCAGGTCCGGGATACCGGTCCGTTCGACCTGGCGCCTTTCGGTGTGCGCCTGACCCCGCAGACAGCGCCGGCGAGCGCCGACGCCATCCGGGACCGCCGCGCCGCCTGGCAACAGACCGAAGACGGCCAGGCCGTCACGCAGCTTCTGGATGCGGTGATCGCCGGCAACCCTGCGCCGGAGGTTTCACCGCCACAATTCCTCAACCGGGATGACCGCACCAGCGTGTCGGACAAGCTGGACGCCATTGCGCCCGCCGCCGCACGGCGCTAGGACGCACGCCTGACTGGAAGGACGGACGAGATGACAGTGCACTCTTACAAGGGCGACTTGCCCGCCGGGATCGATTTTGGCGATGCAGTTGCCGTCGATACGGAAACCCTGGGCCTGTCCCTGACACGCGACATGCTGTGTGTCGTCCAGCTCTCGTCGGGCGATGGCGATGCGCATGTCGTCCAGATGGACCGGTCCAGCTATGACTGCCCGAACCTGAAAGCCCTCCTCTCCGACCCCAAGGTCGAGAAGATTCTGCACTTCGCCCGCTTCGACGTGGCGATGGTGGAGAAATATCTCGGTGTCACGCTGGCGCCGGTCTTCTGCACCAAGATCGCGTCCAAACTGTGCCGCACCTATACCGACCGCCACGGCCTCAAGGACGTCACCCGCGAACTGCTCGGCATCAATATGGACAAGCAACAGCAGAGCTCCGACTGGGGCGCCGACGAGCTCTCCCAGGCCCAGCTGGAATATGCGGCCTCGGACGTGCTGCACTTGCATGCCCTGCGGGATCGCCTGACCGCCATGCTGGAACGGGAAAACCGGATGGAGCTGGCCCGGTCCTGCTTCGACTTCCTGCCGACCCGCGCCCGGCTTGACCTGGCCGGCTGGCCGGAAACCGACATTTTTGCCCATTCCTGAGCCGTCTGCCTTGAAAAGGCCTGCAAAGCCGGGTCAGTTGTCCTGACCGTTTGCCTGCCATCGGCAGGCCGCCACCAGCCCAGATCTCGACATGAGCGTCACTGCCACTCCCGGCCTGGAAGCCCTGCAGCCCACCCATCACGGGAGCTGGGAGCCGCGCCGTGCCCTGGCGCTGGATGTGGCCCGGCGGCGGACGGCTTTTGTGCGCTGGCTGCGCCTGGTCTTCATGGCCGGCGCCATCGGCATTCTGATCCTGCTAACCTTCCAGTTGGTGATGGGTAGTCTGGGACCGACTGAAGGCGATCCCCAGACCGCGTCCAGCGAAGGCCGGATGACGAATCCGCGCTTTACCGGACGGGATGAGAGCCTGACGCCCTATGCGATTACGGCCGACGTGGCCATTCGCCGCGAAGGCAGTGCGCCCGGCGTGACCGAGCTGGAGCGGCCGCGGCTGGATTACGATTTCCTGGCCGGCGATTCCTCGCGCGTCCTGGCCGAGACCGGGTTCTACGACCTGCCCAACCGGACCCTGGACCTGCATTCCAGCGTCAACCTTTCCACACCGGAGGGCTACAGCTTCGCCTCCAACCATGCGCGCATCCACTTGCGCGAGGAACGGGTGACCGGCGAGGAACCGGTGCAGGGAACCGGTCCGATGGGCACCATCCGCGCCGATCGCTATGAGATTCGCGACGGCGGTGATCATATTGTATTTGAGGGCAACGTCCGGGCCCGCCTGATTCAGGACCGGACAGCGCCGGTGCCGGCTGAAACGGCACCCAGAGAGGAAAACCAATGATGCGGCAAATCCTGACGGGTCTCGTTCTGATGCTGGCCGGGCTGGGTTCGGCCCATGCCCAGATCGGCAATTCCAGTCTCCCGCTCGATATCGAGGCCGATCATGTCGACGTTCTGGATGCGGAACGCCGCATCATCTGGCGCGGCAATGTCAACGCGATCCAGGGCACGTCCTCGATCCGGGCCCAGCAGATCGACGTCTACTATACCGGCAATGGGACCGGAGGCAGCGGCGCCGGCAGCTGGGGCGATATCGACCGCATCGTCGCGACCGAAGACGTCTATTACATCACGCCGACCCAGCGGGCCCGCGGCCAGCAGGGTGTCTATACCCTCGCCACGGAAACCATCGTTCTCACGGGTGATGTCGTCATCAATCAGGGTGACAATGTCATCACGGCCACCCGGTTCGTGACCAATCTGGCGACCGGGAATTCCAGCTGGGAATCAGGCGAAGGCGGCCGCGTCCGCGCCGTGCTCCAAACCCGGCAGGATGATGACACCACCGAGGGCTCCGACAGCCCGTCCAACCGCTAACCCTGGCTGATCGGACCCCATGGCCCTCCAAGAAACCCTGTCGCAAGACACTGATGCCGCACCGGCCCGCCCGGGCCTGGTCGTCGAACAGATCGGCAAGGCCTATGGCAAGCGCCCGGTCGTGAAGGGTGTGTCCGTTTCCCTGCAGCGTGGCGAGGTCGCCGGCCTGCTCGGTCCGAACGGCGCCGGCAAGACCACGTGTTTTTATATGATCACCGGTCTGGTGGAGGTCGATTACGGCCGCATCCTGCTGGATGGCGAAGATATCACCCGCCTGCCCATGTATCAGCGGGCCCGTCTGGGAATCGGTTACCTGCCGCAGGAAAAATCGATCTTTCACGGCATGACGGTGGCCCAGAACATCCTGGCCGTCGCGGAAGTGGTCGAGAAAAACCGCAAGGCGCGCCACGAGTTGGTCGACCAACTGCTTGAAGAACTTCGCATTTCCCATTTGCGCGATGCACCGGCCCCGTCCCTGTCGGGCGGTGAGCGCCGGCGGGTGGAGATTGCCCGCGCCCTGGCGACCCGCCCCTCCTTCATGCTGCTGGATGAGCCCTTCGCCGGGATCGACCCGCTGGCCATCGCCGATATTCGTGACCTGATCCGCTTCCTGAAAGAGCGCGGGATCGGCATTCTGATTACCGACCACAACGTCCGAGAAACCCTTGAAATCACTGACAGAGCGACGATCATCCACGAGGGTGAAGTTCTGTTCGAGGGCTCTCCGGCGGAGATCCGGGCCGACCCGGACGTGCGTCGCGTTTATCTCGGAGAAAGTTTTGGCTGATTAACCTCTGCAGGAAACGTACCAAACAGAGGTTCACATGGCCGGATTGATGCAGAAGCTGGATATGCGCCAGGGCCAGTCCCTGGTGATGACGCCCCAGCTCCAACAAGCCATCAAGCTGTTGCAGCTCTCGAATATCGAGCTTGCCGAGTTCGTCGAAGGCGAACTGGAACGCAATCCGCTGCTTGAACGGGATGAGCGCGAATCATCCACCGAATCGCTGCGCGAAGAGGGTGAAGGTGAACCGCGCGAGCTGGAACTCGCCGCGCCGTCCAGCGATGCCAGCGATTCGCTCGATGCCGATTCGGACATGCTGCACGGCGACGACTCCAAATCGGACCTGGCCGGTGTCGAAGCCGCCCCCGGCGAAGCCATGGGCGCCAGCAGCCAGTGGTCCTCGCCCGGTTCGGGCGGCGGCTCCGGGGCAGTCAGCGAAGACTATGATGCCATTGCCAATTCCTCGCGTGACATCTCCCTGTCCGAACACCTGCACGAACAGCTCGCCACGGCGACGGCCGATCCGGTCGACAAGCTGATCGGCGCCCATCTGATCGATCTGACCGATGATGACGGCTATATGCGCGCCGACCTCGACGAAGTGGCCGGCCAGCTGGGTGTCGAGCGCAGCCGGATCGAGCGTGTCCTGCAGCTGACCCAGACCTTTGACCCGTCCGGCGTGATGGCCCGGGACCTGCCGGAATGCCTGGCCCTGCAGCTGAAAGAGAAAGACCGTCTGGACCCGGCCATAGCCGCCCTGCTGGACAATCTCGATCGCCTGGCCCGCCATGACTACAGCGCCCTGAAATCCCTGTGCGGTGTGGACAATGAGGATCTGGACGAGATGATCGCGGAAATCCGCGACCTGACACCCAAGCCGGGCCTCGCCTTCACCTCCGACACCACCCGCGCCGTGGAGCCGGATGTCTTCATCCGCCAGTCTCCGGACGGGGCGTGGCAGGTGGAACTGAACACGGACACCCTGCCGCGCGTGCTGGTGAACAACACGTATTTTAATGAAATCGTGGCCGTGGCCCGCTCCGAGAGCGACAAGACCTTCATCACGGAGTGTTCCCAGAACGCGTCCTGGCTGGTGAAGAGCCTGGACCAGCGTGCCCGCACCATCCTCAAGGTCGCCAGCGAGATCGTGCGCCAGCAGGACATGTTCCTGGCCCATGGCGTCGCCTATCTGCGCCCGCTCAACCTGAAGACCGTGGCCGATGCCATCGGCATGCACGAATCCACGGTGAGCCGGGTGACCTCGAACAAGTATGTCGCCACGCCGCGCGGCATGTTCGAGCTGAAATATTTCTTCACCTCCGCCATCCCGTCAGCCGGCGGCGGCGAATCCCATTCCGCAGAAGCCGTCCGCTACCGGATCAAGAGCATGATCGGGCAGGAGTCGGCGGACGAAGTGCTCTCCGATGACAAATTGGTGGAGCATTTGCGGGATGAAGGGATTGAAATTGCCCGCCGGACTGTGGCCAAATACCGGGAGGCGCTCAACATCCCTTCCTCGGTCCAGCGTCGTCGAATTCTGAAACGCGCTGGCTAGGGAAAGCTTGCAAATGGCGCCTCGGCGGATCCGGTCCGCCGCCGTCGCGGTGCGACGGTCATCGGAGCCAGCTTGCAATTGACTCCAACCGTGACCCGCGACTAGGTTCCGCCCGCTTTTCCGGATCGGGGCGGCAACCACACGTCAACGCCTCACGTGCCGGTGTATGGCCGGCGGGAAGGAGCGCATGCAAATACAGGTGGTCAACAAGGGCATCGACGTCAGTGACGCGCTGCGGGAACAGATTCTCGGACGCGTCGAAGACGGGGTGACCAAATATTTCAATCGCCAGGGCGAGGCTTATGTCTCGATCTCGCGCGAAGGCGTCGGCTTTCGCGTCGATTGTTCGCTGCACCTGCCTTCGGGTGCCATGCTGCAGGCTCACGGCTCTGCCGATGATGCCTACAAGGCAGCGGTCGACACCATGGAGCGCCTTGAGAAGCGACTCCGCCGCTACAAACGGAAACTGAAGAACCACCACAACACCAACAAGGCCGAGCTTCCGGCCGAGTCCATGCCGATCTTCGTGCTTCAGGGCTCGCCCGATAATGGCCTTGATGATGATTATGATGACGATATGGACGCGCCGTCTGACGGCGCTCCGGAGCCGATCGTGATTGCAGAACGCCCCGGCGAAGTGCGGACCCTGACGGTCGGCATGGCGTCGCTGGAACTGGATGCGGCAGACTCGCCCTTCCTGATGTTCCGCAATGCGGCGAACGGCGGTCTCAACATCGTCTACCGGCGTCCGGACGGCCATATCGGCTGGCTGGATCCCAGCCGGGCAGACGCAGCAAAGTCGGCCTAGGAACGAGAAGTCGTACAATGGCGTTATCTGATTTGATCCCCAATGGGGGTGTGGCCGTTGATCTGGGTGCATCCAGCCGCAAACAGGCCCTGCAGGCGATGTCCGACATCGCGGCAGACCTGACCGGCCTGGCGCCCCGCGACATCTTTGATGCCGTGCTTCAACGGGAACGTCTCGGCTCGACCGGTGTCGGCCAGGGCGTGGCCATTCCCCATGCCCGGCTTGCCGGGGTCGATGAAGTCGTCGGCGTGTTCGCACGCCTGCGCTCACCGGTGGATTTCGAATCGATCGACGGTCGTCCTGCGGACCTGATCTTCATGCTGATCGCGCCCGAGGATGCTGGTGCGGAACACCTCAAGGCCCTGGCACGCGTGTCCCGCCTGCTGCGCCGCGAGGATGTCCGCCAACGCCTGCGTGCGGCTCCCGATGCCGACGCGATACATGCCGTCCTGGCCGGGGAACCGGCCAGCGATGCGGCCTGATATCCCAGCCGTCTGACGTCAGACAGAAGCGCTGAATGCGGCGGTCATGCCGCGTTCAGCTGCTGCCTGTTCTTCTCCTGCCAAGACATGCAAGCGGGAGACCCTGTCATGATGCGTGCAACCCTGTGCGCCCTCAGCCTGGCCCTGAGCGCCGGCACCCTGTCCGCACAGACCGATATCGCCAGCCTGCGCAGCGCGGCCGAGGCCGGCGATGCCGAAGCCGCCTTCGACTATGGCTATGAACTGACCTTTCCCGAGACCGGCACTCCCGACTTTGACACCGGCCGCTACTGGCTGACCCGGGCCGCCGATGCGGACCTCGCCCATGCCAATTACATGCTCGGCCAGATCTATCTGGACGGGATCGGCACCGAGGCCGACCCGGACCGGGCCCGCGCCTTTTTCGAACTGGCCTGGCAGGCCGGGGACCCGGCCGCCGGCTACGCCCTCGCCGAGCTGCTACTCTATGATTATGACGGTGAGCGTGACGCGGCCTTCATCATCCTGGAGGCTCTGGCCGATGATCCCGGCTTCGGCGCCCTGGCGCGCCTGGCCCAGGCCGACGCCCTTTTCTTCGGGTCCGAAGCGGATGCCGACGCCGTCCGCGCCGTGGACCTGGCCGAGACCGCCATCGCCCTCGATCCCTATCTCACGGACGCGCACTACCTTCTGGGCATAGCCGCCATGGAAGGCCTGGGCCGCGACACCGATCCGGGTGCGGCTCTGGAGCATTGGCGCCTGGGCAGTGAAGCGGGCGACACGCTCGCCATGCTCGCCCTGGCCGATGCCCTTCTGGATGGCGTTGCGGGTGACGCCGACCCGGTCGAAGCCCGCGCCTGGTATGGCGTGGCGGCCACCTTCGGCGATGCGGAAGCCGCAGAGAGTCTGGAAAGCCTCGATGCCAGCCTGCCGCCGGAAACCCTCGCAGCGGCCCGAACCCGGACCGAGACCCTGCTGGCGCAATTCGAATAAGAAAAAACCCCGCCGGAACCGGCGGGGTTTTGACTTGGTGGAGCCAGGCGGAATCGAACCGCCGACCTCTTGAATGCCATTCAAGCGCTCTCCCAACTGAGCTATGGCCCCGAAACTTGTGTCACCGGCTTGGGCCCCGGCGAGGAGCGCGGAAACTAGTCCCGGAATTTGCCGGGATCAAGCCTCTTTTGCGCCCTTTGTGCAGCAGCCTGCAGATGCCTCAGAGGTCCTCATCCTTCTCGATACTGAAGTCGCCGAAATCCTCGTCTTCCTCATCATCGAGCAGAACCGACGTGTCGTCATCATTGTCCGAATCATCGTCGACATCGTCTTCCTCGAAACCGTCCGGCAGATCATCGCTCAGACCCGAGGAATTCTCGTCGTCGTCATCATCATCGTCATCCGGGATGCGATCCGCTTCGGCGTCGACTTCCGGCGTATCGTCGTCCTCGTCGCCATAGCCGTCATCATCGGACGTATCCGGCTGTTTCTTCGGAGCTTCCTCTTCCTCGGGTTCCGGCGCCTTGGCTTTCAGGCGCGGATCCTCGAGTTCCGGATCAAACTCGGTTTCGCATTTCGGACAGCGCGCGGGGCGGCGGCCCAGATCGTAGAATTTAGCCGCACAGCTCGGGCAAGTGCGCTTGGTTCCCAGTTCAGGCTTGGCCATGACTTCCCTTCACAACCATGTTTCGAATTTCGGCGGCACCCGTTGCCACGATCACCGCGCTCTGTCAAAACCTCATCGCCGTCATGTCACCTCAAACCTTGCTTTTCCGTTCATGAGCGAAACTTCTTCCGGTCCGCGCGGCCCCATGCAGGCTCGCCCGGCTGATGGCCTGTCCGGTCGTCTGGCCGCGCCAGGCGACAAATCCGTCTCCCACCGCGCTTTCATCTTCGGCGCCCTGGCCAGGGGTGAAACGCGCATTTCCGGCCTGCTGGAAAGCGAGGACGTGCTCAATACCGGCAAGGCGATGGCCGCCCTCGGTGCCAAGGTCGAGCGCACCGGACCGGGCGCCTGGCAGGTCACCGGCTGCGCCGGCCAATTCTCCACGCCCGCCGTCGCGCTGGATTTCGGCAATGCCGGAACCGGGGTGCGCCTGGTCATGGGTGTCGTGGCCGGCGCCGGTGTCGGCGCGGATTTCATCGGCGATGCCAGCCTGTCCTCCCGCCCCATGCGCCGCGTGACGGACCCGCTGGGCGCCATGGGCGCGCAATTCGAGACCACAGATGGCCGCCTGCCCGCGCATCTGGAACCGTCCCGCCTGCACGGGATCGACTACACGCCGCCGGTCGCCTCGGCCCAGGTGAAGTCCGCCATCCTGCTCGCCGGGCTGGGTGCACAGGGCGAGACCCGGGTCCACGAACCGCAGATCACGCGGGACCATACCGAGACCATGCTGAAGGCCTTCGGCGCCGAGATCGATGTGGCCCGTGACGGCCCGGCCTCGACGATCCGCCTGACAGGCCCGCAAATCCTCACCGCCTGCCCGGTCGATGTACCGGGTGATCCGTCTTCCTCGGCCTTTGCCCTGGTGGCGGCGCTGATCATCCCGGACAGTGAGGTTACGCTGACCGGTGTGATGGACAATCCGGCCCGCACCGGCCTGTTCACGACGCTGCAGGAAATGGGCGCCGATCTCACCCTCACGCCGGGACCGGACATGGCCGGCGAGAAAACCATGACGATCACGGCGCGCACTTCGGCGCTCAAGGGAATCGAAGTCCCCGCCGAGCGCGCACCGGCGATGATCGACGAATATCCGATCCTGTCCGTGGCGGCGGCCTTCGCGGAGGGCACGACCTTCATGCCGGGCCTGGAAGAGCTGCGCGCCAAGGAAAGCGACCGTCTGGCCGGAACCGCGGCCCTGCTCGCCGCCAGCGGTGTCCGGGTCGAGGCCGGTGAAGACAGCCTTACGGTTCATGGCGCCGGCCTGAAGGGCGTCGAGGGCGGCGGGCAGACCGCCACCCATCACGACCACCGGCTGGCGATGAGCGGCCTGGTCCTGGGCCTGGCCTCGCGCGCGGGCGCGTCCGTGGATGATGTCGCCATGATCGCGACCAGCTATCCGGACTTCTTTGATCACATGCGCACGCTCGGTGCCGTACTGGAGCCGGTGTGAGATGATCATCGCCGTCGATGGTCCTCTCGCTTCCGGCAAGGGCACGATCGCCCGGGCCCTGGCGGCGCGCTTCGGCCTGCCACATCTGGACACCGGCACGCTCTACCGGGCGACCGGACTGGCCGTGATGGATACCCGGACCGACCCGGCCGATGTCGAAGCCTGCGCCAAGCTGGCGCGCAATCTGAACATCAACCGGATCGACGCCGACCGGATCCGCACCGCCGAGGCCGGCGCGATGGCATCCAAGGTCGCCTCCATCCCGCAGGTCCGGGAGGCCCTGTTCGAGCTGCAACGCAGTTTTGCCAACCAGCCGGGTGGCGCGATCCTGGACGGACGCGATATCGGCACGGTGATCTGTCCGGACGCCGAGGTGAAGCTCTATGTGACCGCCGATGCCGAGACCCGGGCCCGGCGACGCTGGGAAGAATTGCGCGCCCGCGGCGAGATGCTGAGCTATGACGACATGCTCGCCCAGACCCTAGAACGGGACCGCCGCGACGCCGGCCGGGCCGATGCGCCCATGCGGGCCGCAGAGGACGCGACCTTGCTTGATACGTCATCCTTGAGTATAGACGCCGCCGTTGCCCAAGCGATCCGCATTGTGGAAAAGCGCCAAAAAGCCTGACGCTTTAAACGTTAGGGCAGCAAGAAAGCCGGGTGTTTGGGACGGGATCTCGCGGCATCGAATGATGCAGCGACCTTGTCACACGCCCATTTGTACAATGTCCAACCGGCCGATATCGGCCAAGCGGTGCGCGCCTCTTTCTTACGCAACAGCGTTCGCCGCCTCGGAGCAACCCTTTAACATGTCTACAGAATCTCTCACCCCGTCGACTGATGATTTCGCCGCAATGCTCGAAGCGAGCCTGGCCGGCCGTGATCTGGCCGAAGGCCAAGTCGTCAAAGGTACCGTGACCTCGATCGAAAATGATGTCGTGGTCGTCGATGTTGGCCTCAAGACCGAAGGCCGCATCCCGATGCGCGAATTCACGGGCCCGGGCTCGGAAGCCCCCAAGGCGGGTGACGAAGTCGAAGTTTACCTGGAGCGCATCGAAAACGCGCTCGGTGATGCCATCCTGTCGCGCGACAAAGCCCGCCGCGAGGAAAGCTGGGATCGCCTCGAAAAGTCCTTCGAAAAGAAAGAGCCGGTCAACGGCGCCATCGTCGGCCGCGTCAAGGGCGGCTTCACGGTGGATCTGGGCGGTGCCTCGGCCTTCCTGCCGGGCTCCCAGGTCGACATCCGTCCTGTGCGCGATGTGGGTCCGCTGATGAACCAGGAACAGCCGTTCGCGATCCTGAAAATGGACCGTCCGCGCGGCAATATCGTGGTGTCCCGCCGCGCCGTTCTGGAAGAAAGCCGTGCCGAACAGCGCGCCGAGCTCGTTGGCCAGCTGGCCGAGGGCGAAGCCCGCGAAGGCGTCGTCAAGAACATCACCGATTACGGTGCGTTCGTTGACCTGGGCGGCATTGACGGCCTGCTGCACGTCACGGACATGTCCTGGAGCCGCGTCGGCCACCCGTCTGAAGTGGTGGAAGTCGGCCAGACGGTCAAAGTCCAGATCATCAAGATCAACAAGGAAACCCAGCGTATCTCGCTCGGCATGAAGCAGCTGATGTCGGATCCGTGGGAAGGCGTTGCCGCCAAGTATCCGGTTGGCGCGACCTTCGAAGGCCGTGTCACGAACATCGCCGAATACGGTGCCTTCGTTGAGCTGGAAGAAGGCGTTGAAGGCCTGGTCCACGTCTCCGAGATGTCCTGGACCAAGAAGAACGTCCACCCGGGCAAGATCCTGTCCACCTCGCAAGAAGTGCAGGTCATGGTCCTCGATGTCGACGCCGACAAGCGCCGCATCTCCCTGGGCGTCAAGCAAACCCAGCGCAATCCGTGGGAAGTGTTCGCCGAAACGCACCCGTCCGGTTCCGCCATCAAGGGCGAAATCAAGAACATCACCGAATTCGGTCTGTTCGTTGGCCTGGACGGCGACATCGACGGCATGGTGCACCTCTCCGACATCTCCTGGGAGCAGTCGGGCGAGCAAGCCATCGAAGCCTTCAAGAAGGGCGATGTCGTGGAAGCCAAGGTGCTGGACGTTGATGTCGAGAAGGAGCGCGTCTCCCTGGGCATCAAGCAGCTCGGCGGCGACCCGATGGACAGCTCCGGCGTCAGCCGTGGCGACACCGTCACCTGCACCGTCACCGAGATCACCTCGGGTGGTATCGAAGTGACCTTCGGCGATGAAGGCGGCGTGAAGTCCTTCATCCGCAAGTCCGACCTGTCCCGCGACCGTGCGGAACAGCGTCCGGAACGCTTCGCTGTCGGTGACAAGGTTGATGCCCGCATCACCAACATCGACAAGGCCTCGCGCCGTATCTCCCTGTCCATCAAGGCCCTGGAGATCTCCGAAGAGCGTGAAGCCGTCGAGCAGTACGGTTCCTCCGACGCCGGTGCGTCCCTGGGTGATATCCTGGGTGCGGCCCTGCGCGAGAAGGAAGGCGACGAGGACTAATCCTCAACGTCTCGGAAACGAAGAATCGGCCGGAGTTCACGCTCCGGCCGATTTTTTTGTCAGCATGCATTGACGCCTGCACCGGCAGGCGCAAGGATTAGGCGTTCAGGCGCGGAGGTTTAGCGATGATCAAATCCGAGTTGATCGACAAGCTTGCGGAAGCAAATCCGCATCTCTACCACCGTGACGTAGAGCGTGTGGTGAACACCGTCCTCGATGGCATCACGGACGCGCTCGCCGCAGGTGACCGGGTCGAACTTCGCGGTTTTGGTGCCTTTTCAGTGCGTTGTCGTCCGGCCCGCGTGGGTCGCAATCCCCGCACCGGCGAGAGCGTGGCCGTCAAGGAGAAGCATGTGCCCTTCTTCAAGACCGGCAAGGAATTGCGCGAACGCGTCGACGAATCCCGCGCCAGCGTCCCTGAACTGACCGGCTGATCTGCCGGTTTTCCCTCGCATTTTACCGATTTGGTAGAGCCCGCATTAGGACGTGACGCCGGATAATGGCGTCATGAATGGTGTGTCTGCCTCATCCCTGTCTTCACAATCCGCGTTTGGCGGATGGTCGGCCTCTGTGCCGGCGGCCCCCGTTCAGGCGCCGCCAGGCCCCGAAGCGGACCCGGACAAGTCCGGCGGATTTGACGTGAAATCGCGTCGCCTGGCCCGCCCGGATCCGGCCGGCCGATTGTCCGATGAAGAGCAGGCCCGGGTGGACGCGCTCAAGGCGCGCGACCAGGAAGTCCGGGCCCATGAACGCGCCCACCAGATGGTCGGCGGACAATATGCCGGCGCGGCCAGCTATACATTCGAACAGGGTCCGGACGGGCGATCCTATGCGGTCGGCGGCGAAGTCCCGATCGATGCCAGCGAGATCAAGGGCGATCCGGAAGCCACCATCGAGAAGATGGAACAGGTGAAGGCGGCCGCGCTGGCGCCCGTAGAACCCTCCGGTCAGGACCGCAAGGTGGCGGCCATGGCCGATGCGAAAGCGGCCCAGGCCCGGGCCGAGCTGAACCGGGCCGAGGACGAAGGCGGCGAGGGTGAGCGCGGAACGACGGGGGAGAAGCTCCAGCCCTCACTGTCCCAGCAGATCGCGGAAATGCGCGACACGGAAACACCGGCCAGCCCGTCATCGGCATCAACAGGTCCGGCCGACCTCACCGCCTATGCTGCCCAGGCCTATCGGCATCCGGCCCTGGCAGGCATTGTGAGTCACGGCGGCTTCTAGACCTTGCGGTGCCAGTCCCGCTGGCCATCCATCCAGGCAAAGGCCCCGGTGAGCCATCCCAACCAGCTGCGATCCTGTTTCCAGTAACGCGGATCCGACCCGATCACAGTGGGCGGTGTTTTCTCGATCATGAATTCCATCAGGGTCATGGCGACCTCCGTCATAAGCTTGATCATGACTTAGGTCCGCAAAACCGTCTTGACCAACGCGTTCTCGGGGGTCTCTCATAAAGACCGCTTATGACTGATCTTGCTCCCCTCCCGCCGGTCCAGGCCATTCGCGTCTTCGAGACGGCTGCCCGTCTGGGCAATTTCACCCGCACGGGGGAGGCGCTGGGCATGACCCAGGCGGCGGTGAGCTATCAAATCAAACTGCTGGAGGACCGGCTCGGCTTTGCCCTGTTCGAGCGCAAGGCGCGCCATGTCGAACTCACCGCGCGGGGCGCCCAGCTGGCACGGGGCACGTCCGAAGCCTTCCGCCTGCTGGAACGCACCTTCCGCGAAGTGCGCGAGGACCGGGCCAGTGTACTGTCGGTCACCGCCCTGCCGACCTTCTGCTCCAACTGGCTGGTGCCGCGGATCGGCGGCTTCCAGCTCGCCCACCCGGAGCTCGCCGTGCGCATCGACAGCCGATCCGACCTGGTCGACATCAAGGCCGGCGAGGCGGATATCGGCATCCGCATCGGCCAGGGCAATTGGCCCGGCCTGGAGGCGCGTCACCTCTTCCCGGACCGCACCGCCCCGCTGGTGCCGCGCATCGCGCTGGAACGCCACGGCCCGTTCAACCAGCCCGAAGACCTGCTTAAACTGCGACTGTTCGGCCCCATCCACTGGTGGCGGGCCTGGATGGCGGAGGCAGGCGTCGACCCCACCCGCTTGCCTGAGCGCCCCGCCCTGGAACTGGAAACCCAGACCATGGAAGTCTCTGCCGCCATCGCCTCGGGCGATGCCGCAGCGATGGTCACCCCGATCTATTTCGCCGAGCAGATCGCCGCGGGCACACTGATACAGCCTTTCGCCCATGAAAGCGCGCACACCCATTCCCACTATCTCGTCTTCGATCCGGCCCGCGCCCGGGAGCCCAAGATCAAGGCCTTCATAGAATGGCTGCTCTTCCAGCCCATGGCCTTCTGCCTCAACCGCCCCCAACCTGCCTTCCCCGAAGCCGGAGAAGCGGTTCACTCACCCCCAAGCTTCCCCTCCTCCCGATAAACCGCTAACGGTCGGGGCATGACCCAGATCAAGTTCTGCGGATTGAAGACCGGACGGGATGTGGCAGCGGCCGAGGCGGCGGGGGCGGCCTGGACCGGCTTTGTCATTTTCGAGAAGAGCCCGCGGCATGTCTCGCCCTCCCTGGCCGGCGAATTGGCGCATCTGGCGAAGAACAGCCAGACCGTCGCCGTGACGGTAAATCCCGATGATGATCTGCTGGCCCGCATCCGCGACGCCATGCATCCCGACTGGATCCAGTTGCACGGTTCGGAGAGCCCGCAGCGCGTCGTACAGGCGCGCGCCTATGCAAAGCGCGGTGTTATCAAGGCCTTGCCGGTGGCTGACGCGAGCGACCTGGACGCCGCAAAAGCCTATGACCGGATTGCCGACATGCTCCTGTTTGACGCGAAACCGCCGAAAGGGGCCGACCGGCCCGGCGGGCATGGCGTGGGCTATGATTATGCGCTGCTGAAATCGCTGCAGATTTCCGTGCCCTGGCTCTTGTCCGGGGGGCTTGATGCCACCAATGTCGCTGCCGCTGTATCCCAAGCGGGGGCCCAGGCGGTGGATGTCTCGTCCGGCATCGAATCCGCGCCCGGCGTGAAGGATGCGGACAAGATCGCCGCCTTCGCCTCGGCGCTGGCGGTGCCCACACAAGCCTAGCGATCTGTCAGGCCGTCAAAAGGAGAGTGCCATGAGCGAAACCGTGTCCGCCGATACACGCCCGAATGCGCTCTCGGCCTGGCCGGACAAGAAGGGCCGGTTTGGCGATTATGGCGGCCGTTTCGTCGCCGAAACATTGATGCCGAACATTCTGGAACTCGAGGCGGCCTATGAAGCCGCCAAGAAGGATCCGGACTTCAAGGCCCAGATGGACCTCTTCCTGAAGGATTATGTCGGCAAGCCCAGCCCGATCTATTTCGCGGAACGCCTGACCGAAGAGTTCGGCGGCGCGCAGGTCTGGTTCAAGCGCGACGAGCTGAACCATACGGGCAGCCACAAGATCAACAACTGCCTCGGCCAGGTCCTTTTGGCCAAGCGCATGGGCAAGACCCGGATCATCGCCGAGACCGGCGCCGGCCAGCACGGCGTGGCGACGGCCACCGTGGCGGCCCGGTTCGGCATTCCCTGCACCGTCTTCATGGGCGCCACCGATGTGGAACGCCAGGCGCCGAACGTGTTCCGCATGAAACTGCTGGGCGCGGAAGTCGTGCCGGTCACCTCCGGCACGGGCACGCTGAAGGACGCCATGAATGAGGCCCTGCGCGACTGGGTGACGAATGTGAAGGACACTTTCTACGTCATCGGCACGGTCGCCGGCCCGCACCCCTATCCGGCCATGGTCCGCGATTTCCAGTCCATCATCGGCCGCGAAGCCCGCGCCCAGATGAAGGAGCGCCTGGGCCGCCTGCCCGATGCCTGCGTCGCCTGTATCGGGGGCGGCTCCAATGCGATGGGCCTCTTCCATCCCTTCATCGAGGATGAGGAAGTGCGCCTGATCGGCGTCGAGGCGGCCGGCCACGGCATCGAAACCGGTGAGCACGCCGCGTCTCTGAAGGGTGGCAAGCCGGGCATCCTGCACGGGAACAAGACCTATCTCCTGCAGGATGATGACGGGCAGATCATCGACGCCCACTCCATCTCGGCCGGTCTGGACTATCCCGGTATCGGCCCGGAACACGCCTTCCTGCACGACGCCAAGCGCGCCGAATACGTCTCCGCGACGGATGATGAGGCGAT
The DNA here is from genome assembly GCF_005871165.1 of Maricaulis alexandrii. Classification (GTDB taxonomy): domain Bacteria; phylum Pseudomonadota; class Alphaproteobacteria; order Caulobacterales; family Maricaulaceae; genus Maricaulis; species Maricaulis alexandrii. Next base: position 253,028 of record NZ_SWKP01000008.1, read on the forward strand.
GGAAATGTTCCAGCTCTGCACCAAGCTGGAAGGCATCATCCCCGCCCTGGAACCCAGCCACGCCCTGGCCCGCGTCCGCGATCTGGCCAAGGAGCTGGGCAAGGACGGCATCATCCTGATGAATATGTGCGGCCGCGGCGACAAGGACGTCCCGCAAGTCGCGCGCATGCTGGGGGTGGAGCTCTAGATGACCAATCGCCTCACCACCCGTTTCGCCGAGCTGTCCGCCTATAATCGTGCCGGTTTCGTTGCCTACATGATGGCCGGGGATGGCGACAGCCAGGCCTTGCTGAATGCGCTGCCGGCGGCCGGCGCCGATGTGATCGAGCTGGGCATGCCCTTCACCGATCCGATGGCCGATGGCGCCGCCATTCAGGCCTCGGCCCTGCGCGCGCTGGATGCCGGCATGACACTGAAGAAGACGCTGGACCAGGCGGCGACCTTCCGCAAGACCGACAAGTCCACGCCGATCGTGCTGATGGGCTATGCCAATCCGATCCATCACATGGGCTGGGACAAGTTCGCCAAGGCCGCCGGAAAGGCCGGTGTCGACGGGCTGATCTGTGTCGACGTGCCGCCGGAAGAGGATGAAGACCTCCGCACCGCGCTGGACAAGCACGGCATCGCCCTGATCCGCCTGGCCACGCCGACGACGGACGACAAGCGTCTGGCCACGGTTGTCGCCAATACGGCGGGTTTTGTTTATTACGTCTCCACGACAGGTGTGACCGGCGCCGGAACCGGAGCCGTCACCGAAGTCAGCGAAGCGGTGGCCCGGGTCCAGAAAGCCTCGGGTCTGCCGGTCGCGGTAGGCTTTGGTGTACGCGAACCGGAACAGGCCTCGGCCATTGCGAAACATGCTGACGCTGTGGTTGTCGGCTCGGCGATTGTCGACGCGATGCACGAAGGTGGTGTCACGGGCGCGACAGACTTGGTAAAGCGCCTGTCTTCTGCGGTTCACACCGCGCGTCGCTAGCGGCAACAGGCAGCATCAGGGCTTTGGGGGCCTTTGATAATGAGTGAACAGGATTCAGGCATGAACTGGCTGACCAAGATCACCCCTCCGGGGATGTCGAAAATCTTCTCCAAGCGGGACACGCCTGACAATCTCTGGGTCAAATGCCCCAAGACCGGTGAAATGGTCTTCCACAAGGACCTGGAAGCCGGCCTCTTCGTGACCCCGGGCGGCCACCACATGCGTATCGGCCCGTCCTGGCGCTTCCAGTTCACCTTCGATGGTGAGTTCAAGGAACTCGACACGCCGGAAGTGCCGCGCGACCCGCTGAAATTCAAGGACGACAAGCCCTACACCTCGCGCATCCAAGCCGCGCGCAAGAAGACGGGTCGCGACGACGCGATGGCGATTGCCGTCGGTCATATCGACGGTCTGGAAAGCGTTGTTCTGGTCCAGAATTTTGCCTTCATGGGCGGCTCGCTCGGCATGGCCGCGGGTGAGAGCTTCATCAAGGCGGCCGAGGAAGCCGTGAAGCGCAAGGCGCCGCTCGTCGTCTATACCGCCGCCGGTGGCGCGCGCATGCAGGAAGGTGCCCTGTCACTGATGCAGATGCCGCGCACCACGATTGCCGTGGAAATGCTGCGCGAGGCGGGCCTGCCCTATATCGTCGTCCTGACCGACCCGACCACGGGCGGCGTGACCGCCTCCTACGCCATGCTGGGTGATGTCCATATCGCCGAGCCGGGTGCCCTGGTGGGCTTTGCCGGCCCGCGCGTCATCGAGCAGACGATCCGCGAGAAACTGCCGGAGGGCTTCCAGCGCTCCGAGTATCTGCTGGAAAAAGGCATGGTCGACAAAGTCGTGCATCGCCGGGACATTCCGGCTACACTGGGTCGGCTTTTGAGGGTCATGATGAAACGTCCGGGATCTTCCGTTCGCGCCAGCCTGACACCGCCGCCTGCTGATCATGTGGTCGCCGACGGGGGTGGCCATTAGCACGCGCCGCCAGGATGTTGACGACGCGCTGGCGCGCCTCGCGCGCCTGCATCCCAAGAAAATTGACCTCTCCCTGGGTCGGCTCCAGCGCTTGCTGACGGCCCTGGGCAATCCTCAGGACAGCCTGCCCCCGACCATCCATGTCGCCGGGACCAACGGCAAGGGCTCGACCTGCGCCTATCTGGCGGAGATGGCCCGCACCAAGGGTGAAAAGGTCCATATCTACACCTCACCCCATCTGGTGGATTTCAACGAGCGCATCCTGCTTGATTCCAGACCGGTGGATGATCAATTGCTGATCGAGGCCTTTGCCCGCTGCGAGGCCGCGAATTTCGGCGAGCCGATCACCTTTTTCGAGATCACGACGGCGGCGGCCCTCCTCCTCTTTTCCGAACATCCGGCCGACCGGCTCATCCTGGAAGTGGGCCTGGGCGGGCGGTATGACGCGACCAATGTGATCGGCAAGCCGGCCCTGACCGTGATCACGCCGGTTTCGATGGACCACCAGGAATTCCTCGGCAATGACCTCGCCACAATCGCACGCGAGAAGGCGGGCATCTGCAAATTCGGGGTCCCGGTCGTGATCGGCAGCCAGTCCGACGAGGCCGAGGCCGCCATCCTGGAAGAAGCCCAGAAGGTCGGCGCCCCGCCCTGGGTCTGGGGCCGCGACTATAATGCCTACATGCAGCATGGCCGCCTGGTCTATGAGGACGAGACCCGGGTCTGGGACCTGCCGGCACCCGGTCTGCTGGGCCCGCACCAGATCATGAATGCCGGAGCGGCGGCCGCCTGTGCCGCCATTCTCGGCTGGCCGGAAAGCGCCGCGGCCGGCGGCATCGCCAATGCCAGCTGGCCCGCCCGCCTGCAGAACATCACGCGCGGCCCGCTGGGCGAAATTGCCAGCAAGGCCGGCGCCGAGCTGTGGCTGGATGGCGGTCATAATGAAGCCGCGGCCAAGGCGCTCTCCCATGCGCTGGCCGACATGGATGAACGCGATGAGCGCCCGCTGGTCATCATTGCCGGCTTCTCGCCGAACAAGGATGTGAAGGCCTGGTGCCGGCAATTTGCCGGCCTCGCCCGCCGCATGATCGTGGTGGAATTCAGCTCTGGCCGGGGCGGCTCCCAGTCGGCGCAGGATGTCGTGGCCGCCGCCAAGGCCGCCGGCCTGCATGCTGACCCGGCAGGCGGGCTCATACCCGCCATGAAGAATGCCGCCCGCGAACATCCCGCCCCGCGCATCCTGATCGGCGGCTCCCTCTATCTCGCCGGCGAAGCCCTCGCGCTTGGCGACGCCCCGCCCCACCGCACACCGGGCTAGCCAAGCCGCTTTGACGCCATGCCTTTAACCGCTAGTATGACACCGGTTTCCATAGCCTGGGGAGGATGGGATGAAACCGGTATTTCTGAGTGGTCTGGCCGCGCTTCTTGTGACCGCCTGCGCCGAGGAAGCGGCCACACCGGACACGGTGGAAGCCCGGCCCATGGTCGTGGTCGACCAGAATGATGTGATCCGCGAGGAAGCCCCGCCGCATGGCGCGATCGGGATGAGCACGGCCTACCGGATCTCCGATGTCGCGCCCGGCCGGGCGATGGAATTCCGGATCCGCACCCTGCATGTCGGCGCTGCCATCGGCCTGCACCCGATCTCCCATGACGAGGTCTATTACGTCGTCTCCGGGACCGGCGATGTCACCTCGGACGGAGAAACCGCCCGCATGACCGCCGGCATGGCGGCCTATCTCTATGAGGGCGCCGAAGTGGGCATCGTCCAGGTCGGCGAGGAACCGCTCAGCCTGATCATCGCCTATCCGCTGGCACAACGGCGGCCCGACTAAGAACAACAAACCGACTGGGGACAAAGAAAAACGGGCGCCAAACGGCGCCCGTTTTCATTCAATCCGGAAGGGCCGGTCAGCCTAGAGGCTTTCCTTGACCCATTCGGAGATTTTGCCCTTGGCCATGGCACCGATCTTCGTGGAGACGACCTGGCCGTCCTTGAAGATCATCATGGTCGGGATGCCGCGCACGCCATACTTGCCCGGCGTCATCGGGTGATCGTCGATGTTCACCTTGGCGACGGTCAGCTCACCGGCGAGCTCGTCGGAGATTTCCTCAAGCGCCGGGGCGATCTGTTTGCACGGCCCACACCATTCTGCCCAGAAGTCCACGAGGACCGGGCCGCTGGCATTGATAACGTCGCTTTCGAAGGATTCATCGCTGACCGCTTTGGTCGCCATGTGACACTCCTTTGTTTTGGGCCTTAAGGGACAGTTCCGGCTGCCCGGACTGCTCTGATGGCGCGTGAGGTAAGGAGCGCCGGTGCGTCCGTCAAGCTTTTGCGCCGTGCAACACCGCGTCCATGGCTTCGTCTGCCACTTCCATGAGCCGGGCTGCATCGGTCCAGAGCAGGGCGCAACGTACCGTTTTTCCGGGATGAACCGCTCTGAGCAGCTCCCGATAGGTCGCCAGCTGACCGATATAGACTTTCGCCACCGCAGCAACCGTGTCCGGCGGCGGACGATTGGTCTTGTAGTCGATGATCTGGACCTCGGTATCCGTCACCACCAGCCGGTCGACCTGACCCCGCACAATGACCGAACCCGGCAAGGTGTCCGCCCGTCCCACCAGCGAGACTTCCGCCCGGCTGCCCGGCCCGAAGAGGGGCGCAAACTCCGGATGGTCGAGAATGCCCAGCGTCTCCTCGACCATGACCGTGCGGGCGTCATCGTCAAAATCAGGCTGGGCCGCCACGAAACGTTCCGCAGCCTCCCGCCGCCGCTCGCGTGGCAGATCGGGCAGGGTCTGCAGGAGTTTGTGGATCACATCGCCACGCCGGAAACGATAGGCACCCGGATCGGACAGGGGTGAGAGCACGGCCGGTTCGAACCCGCCCTCTTCATCGCCCAGGAAGCTGGACGGCGCGACACCGCGCACGCCGGACTGCTCGGCCCGGGCGGGGACGCGCGACCATTCCGGCAGGTCGGCCTGCGCCGCCACGCCGACGGCCGCAGCCCCCAGCGTCCTCGGCGCATCGCCCAGGCGGCGACCCGGTTCAGGCTCATCCTCGTCGGGGGCGACCGGGATCGGTGACGGCATGGCCTGCCACTCCGGTCCGCTCCAGGCCGTGTCGAGCCGGGCATACCAGCTGTCATCATCGATGCGGCCGCCATTGCTCGAACTGGAATGCTTCCAGCCCGCCACCACCAGACGGTCCCGCGCCCGGGTCAGGGCGACATAGAGCAGCCGGCCATGTTCGGCCTGGGCCTTGTCCTCGCCCAATTGGCGCAAGGTAGCGATGGCCGGCGGGTCATCCCCCTTGCGCTGGGCCCAGACGAGACCGGTCCCGTCATGCTTCATGATCGGGTCCTTGCGCGTCTTGACGGGCGAACGGGTCGTGTCCGGCAGATAGACGACCGGCCATTCCAGCCCTTTGGAGGCATGGACCGTCATCACCTGGACCTCATTGCGGCCCTGGCTCATCTCCCGTTTGAGCTGGCTCTCCTCGCGCTCGATACCCGCGACAAAGCTGGCCAGCGCCCCGCCACCTTCGGTTTCGTGCCGCAGCGCCCGCGCCAGGAATTCCTCCAGCGGATCTCGGGCCTCCTCGCCCAGCCGGGCAAAGACGCGCGCCCAGCGGGTCTCGCCGGTCGGGGTCCGCGCATTGAGGAAGCTGGCGAAGACATCATAGAGGCGCTCACTGTCGGCCCGGTCGCGGAACAGGGCGAGCGCCTCGCGCGCCTCGGCAAAGACCGGCAGGTCACAGGTGAAAAGCGCCGCCCACAGCGCGCCGCGCCGTTTCGACTTGCGCAGCCGCGCCAGCGCCATCAATTCATCATCCCCGATCTTCGGGGTCTCCGTGTCGATCGGGTCGAAGAAGGGCGATTTGAGCACTTCGGCCAAGGCCAGATCATCGCCCGGGGTCAGCGCAAAGCGGGCCAGGGCCAGCATGTCCTTCACAGCAGTCTGGTCGCGCAGAACCATCCGGTCCGCCCCGGCCACCGGCACGCCCTGGAGCTTGAGCTGGCGGATCATCTCCTCGAAAAAGCCGCCGGTTCGCCGCCAGACCAGGATGGCGACATCGCCCGGCGTCAGCGGGCGTGGCGCGAACCCGTCCGGGGTTTCCTCCCAGACCGCATCGCCCTGCGCGATCCGCTGGCGGATATCCGCCGCAATCGTTGCCGCCAGCTGGTCAATGGCGCTGCCCCAGGGGCGCTGGTCGACCGGGTCAAAGATCGAGCCCTCCTCGACCTTGGGCGGCATGGGCACGGGCGGCCAGAACTCGACACAGCCCGACATGCCGATCCGGGCCGCCTGGTGGGACTGATAATGCGAGAAGGGCCGGGCCTCGTCGGGGGCTTGGAATTTGGTTTCCAGATCGAAGGCCTGATCGACGGCCGAGAGGATTTCCGGGGCCGAGCGGAAGGAGACATTCAGGCCCGGCCGTTCAAAGGGCAGCCCGACGGCGGCCGCCGCTTGCTGCAGCCATTCGCCCTCGGCGATGAAGCGGGCCGGTTCGGCCCCCTGGAAAGAGTAGATCGACTGTTTCTCGTCACCGACGATGAACAGGGTCCGCTCACCCTCCCGGGCGCCGTCACCGGCAAAATATTCGGCGGTCAGGCCGCGGATCATGTCCCATTGGCGCGGCGCCGTGTCCTGGGCTTCATCGATCAGGGCGTGGGACAGGGTGGCGTCCAGCTTGTAGCCGACCCAGCCGGAGAACGGGTTTTCCGGCTGCAGGAGATCGCCGGCCAGACGGATGAGATCATCGAAGTCGAGCGCCCGCCTCCGGGTCAGCTCGGCCTCATAGGCCCGGACAAAATCCGACGCGACCCGCAAGGCCAGCGCACTCGCCTGGGCCAGCGCCGCCGCCTTCACCAGATCGCGCGCCGCCTCCATGCGCGCCTGTTCCGCCTCCAGCATCGGCTTCACGGACGGTGCGACCTTGTCGATCTTGCCCGTCACGACATTCACCATCGGCGTGCTCTTGCCATTGCCCGTGAAATAGAAGGGGAGACAAGCTTCGAAGGCGCGCACGGGGTCCGTTTCGTCGAGAGCCGCCTGCAGCAACGCTCCACGCTTGGCATCGGTCGGGCTGCCCTCATGGATCATCGCATGGGCCGCTGCCTCAAGCTCCGCTCGCGGCGCGTCGAGCCAGGCCTCCGCCTTCACCGACCGCGCATCCTGGCCCTGGCTCAGACCCAGATCGGCATAGAGCGTATTGATCAGGGGCTGGGCGTCACCGCCGACCGCCTCGATCCGGTCGCGCAGGTGGTGCCGGTTGAACCGGGCCCAGCTCATGATCGTGGCAAAGGCCTCCGGTCCGCCGGTCGCCAGGATCCGGTCAATCTCGTCACCCTGCAAACGCGCAAGCACCTGGCGGCGCACCGTCTCGACACAGGCCTCCGCTTCGCTGTCATCCAGGGTCGAGAAACCCGGCGGCGCGCCGGCCTCCAGCGGAAAACGGCGCAGCAGGCTTTCGCAGAAGGCGTGGATGGTCTGGACCTTCAGACCGCCCGGCGTTTCCAGCGCCCGGGCGAACAGGCGGCGCACCTTGTCCAGCTCGCCGGGCACCGGATCGCGCCGTGTCATCTTGCGGAAATCGGCCTCAAGGGCCTGCGGTTCCATCATCGTCCAGGCGCCGAGGCGGGCGAAGAGACGGTCCTTCATCTCCGCCGCAGCCGCCTTGGTGTAGGTGACGCAGAGAATCTGTTCGGGCGGCACGTCCTTGAGCAGAAGATTGACCACGCGGTCCACCAGGACCCGTGTCTTGCCGGAGCCGGCATTGGCCTCGACGAAGACACTGGCCTCCGGCCTGGCGGCCCGGCGCTGTTCATCCGTCGCGTGCTGCTTGATGTCCTCGTCGAATCCCGGCTTGGTCATGATCCGCTCTCCGACCCGTCGGTGTCGCTGGCGGCACTCGCCCACTCACCCCGCCGGGCAAGATGGTCGAAATCCCCGTAATCATTCTTGTATTGGGCGCGCACCTGACTCTCATAGGGCATCATTTCGTCATCGAAACGAGCGATCCAGCCGATCAGGTCCTCCAACGCCTTTTCCGCCATGGTCAGCGCATCCGGTGTGGACCTGGAACTGTCGATCCGCGCCTCCAAGCCGCCATCGGCATTGCCGGGCAGGCGCACATAATAGAGGCCGGCCGGCGGACTTTCCGCCAGATCCGGGAAGACACCTGCCTGCATCGCCATCGCAGCCGTCAGCGGCAATTGCGGATCGAAGCCGACATTCACCGTCTTCGCGGACGGGGCATTGCCGGTCTTGTAATCGATGATATCGAGCCGGCCGTCCGCCGTGCGGTCAAACCGGTCCGCCCGGCCCGTGATCGTGAAGGCCCCTTTAGGCCCTGACAGCTCCATCCGGCCCTTGATTTCCACCTGTTCCAGCCGGGTTCCGATATCCTGGCGGCGCTGTTCCCACCGCACCAGCCATTCAGCGGCGCGCCGGAAACGGCCCAGCTCCACCCCCATCTCCTCCGGCGAGAAGCCCAGCGCGTCCAGCGGCTGTCGCGCCGCTTCGACCAGGTCCTCAACGGCTGTGGCGGGAATGCCATCCACCCATTGCGGAACGACGACCTCCAGCGCTTCGTGCAAGGCTGTGCCGCGCTCCCGTGCGCCTGGCGGCATGTCCGCGGGGTCCAGGCGTCGCAGGCCCAGAACATGCCGGGCAAAGATCGAATAGGGGTCGCGCACCCAGGTCCGGATTTCGGTGATCGACAGGGCGCGCGGGCGCTCCTCCACCGGCGGAGCCGGGGCCGGACGCGGCGCCGGGCGTGGCGCGCAAGCGGGATCGTCCAGCCGCGCCGCAATGGCGGAATAGTCCTGTGCCGGGGCCAGCGCCTTCGCGGCCGCTTCCCGCCCCAGAGCGCCTTCCGTCAGCGTCTTGAGACGCCAGACCCAGCGCGATGCGACCGTCGGTGCGCCATCGGCGCGGGCCGAACGGGTCAGGATCACGTCCGGCGCCGCCGCCAGCTGGGAAAAATCATGCGCCGCCAAGCCATAGCGCTGTTCCGGCGCGCCCAGTTTCGCCGCAATCCGCATCTGGCGCGACAGCCAGGGATCCGCTCCCGGCGCATTCGGCCAGACGCCTTCATTCAGACCGGCCAAAACGACCCGGTCCGCCGTGATCAGGCGCGCCTCAAGCGGACCCAGCACCTGCAGGCGCGGATGCACACCCAGTTTGGGGGGCACACGGCGTTTGCCGATCAGCTCCTTCACCGTGGCGGCATAATCCGCCAGCGTCATCGGCGGCAGGCTCTCACTCTCTTCCAGCAGGGCCCGGACGAGACCGGCTGCGGCTTCTCCGCCCTCTCCGCCCCACAGGCCCGGATCCGCGCCGATCGACAGGCTTTCGGCCGCCTCCGCATGCAGGCGTGCCCAATCCGCGACCGGCCGCTCGGCCTCGCTGAGCAGGGGAGCAAAAGCCGCCTCCTGGCGGTCCAGCACCTCGTGGATGAAGGTCTTGTCCGTCTCGAACAGATCGACGAAACGCCCCTCGATCCGGTCACGCACGGATTGGAAGTCGCGCCCCGGCCGCGCGCCCCGCAAGGCCTCCGCCTCGAACTTGCCGAGCACGGTATGCACCGCCCCGCGCGCACTGCCGGCGGTGAAGAGCGGCGATCCCCACAACGCCGTCAGGGCCACGACACTGCCCGGGTCCAAGGCGACATCGAGCAGACGTGTCAGGAAAGCCCCGGCCGGCGTCTCGGCCAGGGAGGCGCCGCCGGAATCATCCAGCCGCACACCAAAGCGCGACATTTCCGCGGACACCCGCCGCGCCAGGGCCCGGTCGGGCGTGACCAGAATGGCCGTCTTGTCCGGATCATCCAGTGTTTCCCGGAGCAGCAGCGCGCACACCCGCGCTTCGGTCAGCGGGTCGGGAGCCTCGATCAGGGAGAGACCTTCCAGTCCCGCTTCGATGACGCTTTGGCCGTAGCGTTCGCGCAGTTTCTCAAGCCGGCCGATCCAGGCATCCGTGGTCTCGGCAGGCCGCAGAGCTTCGGCGATCAGGTGACGGCGGGGCCGGCCGGCCGCTTCGGAGTCCGCCACACCCGGCCAGGGCCGGACGCCACGACCGTCGCGATCCGCCACGCCGAGCGCCGTGACGAAAACCTTCATCGCCCATTGCGGATGTTCCGACTCGATCTTGTCCCAGGCGGCATCATCGCAATCGCCGTCGAACCCGGGCAAGACAACCGCGCCCCGCGGCAGTTGCGACACCACAGCCATCAAGTCCCGGGCTGCCGGGATCGACCCCGTCGAGCCGATCGCCAGAACCGGATGTTCCGGCGGGTGGGCGATCCAGCGCTCGGTCAGGGCGCGCAGGACGAGGGTGCGGCGGGCCGCAGCATCGCTCAGCCCCAGCTCCGCCAGACGCGCCGGCCAGGCCTGTTGCACAATGTCGAGAAACTCGATGGCCTCGCGCCGGTCCTCGGGCAGATGCGCGCGCAGCGCTTCGTCGATCTTGGACAGGTCCGCCTGGTCTTCAGTCGCGATATCATCCAGCAGCGCCGCCAAGGGGTCGGCCAGCGCCAGCGCACCGCCGACACCAATGGGACGTCCCAGAGCCGCTTCCTTGGCCAGGATCAGCCGAGCCAGTTCGAACTTGCGGCGCAGCGGCGAAATCGAGGGCGGGGCAATCCCGGCCAGCTCGCCCGGCTCGAAGGGCGGATCGTCGACATCGACATCCCCGATCGGCCGGATCAGCGGCAGAAGCGCGACGCCACTCCCCGCCTCCTCGGCTAGGATATCACCGAGCGCTTTGGCCGCACGCCGGGTCGGTGTGAGGATGAGGAAATCCGTCAGCGCATCCGGATTGCGCGCAACATCGAATTCCTCCCGCAATTGGCGGGCGATCTTGCGCAGGAAATCGTCCTGCGGCGGCAGGGTGAAGAGGCGCGGGGCCGGCGTATCGAAAATCCGGTCACTCACCCGGACAGGCGCGCCTCAGCCTCGGCCAGGGCGACCGGGTCGCCGACATGCATCCAGAAACTCCGCATCGCCAGACCGTGGATACGGCCGGCAGCCGCGAGCTCCTTCCAGACATCCATCATGGAAAAGCGCACGGGCTCGCGCCCGGCGAGCACGGCCGGATTCAGGATCTGCACACCGGCATAGGCGTAGGGCGCGGCATCCGCATCACCGCGAAACCGCAATCGACCATCCGTCTCCAGAAAGGCATCGCCCGCCCCGTCAAAGCCCAGCGTTCGGTCCATCGGGGCCAGCAGCAGAAGCGCATCCATGCGCGCCGGGTCCCAGGCCGTCTGCAGACGGTCGAGTTCCCGCTCGTCCTCATCCAACCAGACCGCATCGATATTGGAGATGAAAAACGGATCGGAGCCGAGTTCCGGCAGAGCCTTCACCACACCGCCGCCGGTTTCCAGGACGTCATCGCGCTCATCGGAAATGGTCAGGGCGGGCGCGCCGCTCCGACCGGCGAGATGGGCTTCCATCAGATCGGCGAAATGGTGGATGTTCACCACACAGCGCTCCACGCCCGCAGCGGCGAACCGGTCCAGCGCCCAGTCGAGCAGGACCCGGCCCTGCACACTCACCAGGGCTTTCGGCCGGTCCAGGGTGAGCGGACGCATGCGCGTGCCCAGCCCTGCCGCCAGCGCCATGCCTGTGGTGATCCGGCTCATTTGTGCGCGTCCAGCAGGACCGCACCGGCATGCGTCTTGATCCAGAGATTGAGCTCCATCAGGGCCGGATGCTGGAGGTCCCCCACGAAATAGCGGGCAACACGCGGCAGAAGGTCAAGATAGCGCTGTTTGCCATCGCGCACGGCGAGCCGCACGAAAATGCCCAGGATCTTGGCATTGCGCTGTGCGCCGAGCACGGCATAGGCGGCATCGAAACCGGCGCTGTCGGCAATGCCGGCCTGCTCCACGAAACGCGCCTTGAGCGGCACGGCGAGTTTGCGCTCCACATTGCGGCGCGCATCCTCCAGCAGGGAGACGAGATCATAGGCCGGATGCCCCATCAGCGCGTCCTGGAAATCGAGCAAGCCGAGGGCGGCCGGTCCGTCACGGTCCGGCAGGTAGAGCAGGTTCTCGGCATGGAAATCCCGCAGGACCAGGCCCGGCGGGCAGGAATCCAGGCGCTTGAACGCCTTGGCCCAGATCGCATTCCATTCATCCAGCGCGGCCTGGTCGAGCTCAACGCCGGCATGCTTGGCCAGATACCATTCCAGGAAGAGATTGGCCTCGGCCAACAGGGCCGTGTCATCATAGGCCAGAAGCGGCCAGGTCTCACCGTCCACGCTGACATGATCGTCGAACGTGCTGCGATAGATGGCGGCCAACACGTCCACCGCCTGGGCATAGATCGTGCCCTCATGAAGCTGATCCGGCAAAAGCCGGGCGATCAGGTCATCGCCCAGATCTTCCAGTATCAGGAAACCATTCTCGATATCCGACGCCAGGATGCGCGGCGCGGAGAAGCCACGCTCGCACAAGGCATCGGCCAGACCGGCAAAGGCCACCAGATTGGACCCGGCCAGACGGGCGGTGGCATTATAGCCCAGCTCGGCGCGCTCTTCCGGCGTGGCGTCCGGCGGACAGAGCGGGGCCTCGGCCGAGGCCGGCGCATCCATGAGCATGGCCGTGCGGTCGCCCTCAACCAGGCGGATATAGCGGCGCGTCGAGGCATCCCCGGCCAGCGGGTTGCGCTGGGCCCCGCCCCAGCCGGAGCGGTCCAGAAAGGCGTCCATCGCCGTCGCGCGATCAGATATTGTCAATGCGGTCCTCCCACCGTCCAAATCCCGTTAGCCGGGCTTCTCGGCTCGTGGGGGAATCCTCCAATGTTTCGAGCCGGATTTCCAGCCGGTCCGGCGGCAGGTGCGCACCCAGGCGGTCGGGCCATTCCACAAGGCAGATGGCCTCCTCGAACGCGTCATCGAGGCCCAACTCGTCCAGTTCGGACGGATCTTCCACCCGGTAGAGATCGGCATGCCAAAGCTCACCACCGTCTTCGGTGTCATAGGTTTGCACGATCGTATAGGTCGGGCTGGGCGCATCGTTCACGCCGCACAAACGCGCGATCACGCCCCGTGCGAGCGTGGTTTTACCTGTGCCCAGGTCTCCCGTGAGCAGGATCACATCTGCGGCACCCAATTGCGCCGCCAGACGGGCGGCGAACCGGTCGGTCGCAGCGGGATCGTCAAGCCTGATTGAATATTTCATCCCCATACCCAGCGATTAGCGAAGCCCGCACCGGGCGACAAGCGATGAGGCTGAATCTTGACTCGTCCATGAACACTGTTCATTTCCCAAGGGTCCACGGAGTAAAGCATGCCGAAGATTACCTATATCGAGTTCAATGGAAACGAACACGAAATCGACGTCCCCAACGGCCTGTCGGTGATGGAAGGCGCGGTGCGCAATCTGGTTCCCGGTATTGATGCCGATTGCGGCGGCGCCTGTGCCTGCGCGACCTGCCATGTCTATGTCGATCCGGCCTGGACCGACAAGACAGGATCCCGCGAGGCGATGGAAGATTCCATGCTCGATTTCGCGGAAGGTGTGGAAGAGAATTCCCGCCTGTCCTGCCAGATCAAGGTGACCGACGAACTGGACGGCCTCGTCGTCCGCATGCCGGAACACCAGGGCTGATCAAGCCGAAAACCCGTCCTTGAGGCTCAGGCCGAGCTGGCCTGGACCTTGCCGGTCAGCCCCAGCTCCGGCGGGACGGCATCGCCATGCGGTTCGCGCGGCAAATGGCAGGCGACATGCGTGCCCTTGCCCGGTTCCGATTGCAGCTCGACCCAGCCGCCATGCAGTTCGGCAATCTCCTTCACCAGCGCCAGGCCAAGACCGGCGCCACCGCGTTCGCCGCGTGAGAAACGCTCGAACACGCTGGCCTGCTTCTCCGGCGCGATGCCTTCGCCATCATCCTTGACCCATAGGGTCAGCTCGTCGGCATCGCCGCGCGCGCCAATGGTGACATGGCCCTCCACCCGCACATGGCGGATGGCGTTGGAGAGCAGGTTCATGGAGACCTGTTTCAGACGGTTCCGGTCCGCGCGCAGCAGGCCCAGCTCGGCATCCACGGCGACCTCAAGCTTGATCTTGTGGTGTTCGGCGCGGGCCTGGACGAGTTCGGCGGCCTCGCGCACGACATCGCCCAGATCGACATCGCCCAGATCCAGCTCCAGCTGACCGGCATCAATCGCGGCGACATCCAGAATATCATCAACCAGCTTGGCCAGGTGCTCGGCGGCCTGCTGGATGGCGCTCATCGGTTCTCTCTGGCGATCGGACAATTCGCCGGCAAATCCCTGGGCGAGCATGTCGGCATAGCCGTTGATCGTCGTGAGCGGCGTGCGCAGCTGGTAGGAAACGTGCTCGACGAATTCCGTCTTGATCCGTTCGGACGTCTCCAGCGCCTCGGCGCGTTCACGCAGGGCTTCCTCGATACGGCGGCTGTCGGTGACATCATCCCAGCAGATCAGCGTCGCGCCATCCGGCAGCGGCCGCGTGAGATAGGTCAGGACCCGGCCATCGGAGCGGCGCATCTCGCCGGTGACCTGTTTGCGGGCCTGCGGGCTGGGATCGGTGACCCGGCCCTTGATATCGGTCCAGACGCGGTCATCTGCGAACAGGCTGGCACAGGTCTCGGCAACCGCGTCGAATTCCGGCTGACCGTCCAGCTCGACCGCCTCGAAGCCCCACAGGTCCTCGAAGGCATTATTGTGCAGCTGCAGGCGGCCATTGGCACCGAACACGGCGACCGCCTCGTGCAGTTTATCGAGCGTGGCGCGCTGGACATTGATGAGCGTGTTGTAGCGCGCGGTCAGCGCCATCTCGTCGGTCTTGTCCTCGAAGATGAGCATGAGGCCACCCAGCGGGTGACGCTGGCGGGCCACGCGCAGCGTGCGGCCATCGGGCAGCGGCCAGAGCTCGTCCGGCGTTTCCTCGGTGGAGGGCTGGTCATAGCGGGCCAGCTCATGCGAGCGCCAATCGGCATAGTCCGCCTGTTCCGGCAGAAGCCGCTTTTCCCGCATGCGGTCGAGGAACTGACCATGCCCCGGCCGGTCATTCAGCCAGGCATCATCCAGTTTGAACAGGCGGGAGAAAGCCGTGTTGTAGAAGTTCAGACGCTGCGAACGGTCGAACACGACCACGGCCTCGGCCATGTGATTGAGCGTTTCGTCATGGGCCCGGCGGAAGCGTTTCAGCGCCGCCTTGGCTTCCTCGCCCTCGGTCACGTCGATCGCGAAACCGGCTGCACCGCCCGAGACCGGAAAGACCTGGAATTGCAGGGCGCGACGGCGCCCCTCGATCACCACAACCCGGCTGTCACTGACCACTTCACCGTCCGACGTGGCACGCTGGGCCTGATCGATCATGGTATTGTCCAGGGCGATCTGTTCCTGCAGCACCTCATCCAGCGCCTTGCCTTCAACAGCGGCGACATAGGCCTGGTTCACCCACTCCAGCCGGCCGGACGCATTCATCCGCCAGGCCGGGAAAGGCGCACGGCCCAGCATGTCGAGGAAGGCCATCGGGTCCTGGGAGACCAGGCGGCGGGCCTCTTCGATCCGGCCCCGAGCACCGGATTCCTCCAGCCCGCGGATCGTCGCATCGGACAGCCAGATCACCAGCTGGGTCCCGGCCGGGCGTCCGTCGACTTCCAGGAAACGGCCGCTCGGGCCGAGAATGGTCAGGGAAAAGGGCTGGCCTTTCTGGGCCAGGTCATGGAAGCGGCGGCGCAGCGTGGTTTCCTCACCGCCAGCCGACCGGGCCTCATAATCGGCGAGACCTTCCATCAGGATGCCGGCCGGGTTGGGACCATCACTGGCTTCGGCAAAGCGCAGAAGTGAGGCCAGGGCCACCGAGGAGCCGAAGATCCGCGGCTCGCCCCAGCTGGTTTCGTCCTCGTCGAACGGGGCCTGGTCCCAGACCAGGACGAGGCCCGGATGCGCGCCGAAGACACTGTCTGCGCGGGAGACACGGTCTTCCATTTCAGCGAGCTTGCGGCGCCAGACGACTTGGGCGCCCCGGGCGCCGGCGGTCAGCCGGTAGGCCCACAATCCGACGGCCACGGCGAAGGCCATGGCACCGATGGTGACGACCAGCGTCACGATCTGGAATGTCTGTCCCGTCATAGAGTTCGCCCTGGGTGTGGCCCACCCCCGTTGATCCAGAGGCCCTCACGAATCACCATCATACCGGTCCGGCGAGTCGGGGGCGACGTCCGGCTGCGACAAAAACTTAATAAGTTATGGTCGCAACCCCGCCCACCCGCCGAAAACCTGTGGAGCCGGAGTGGACAATCCCTGCCACCAGACGCGGATCGGTGCACTGGGCACCATGATCCGCCAGCTGCACTCAGTTGTGGAAACCCGTCACCCGGTCCGGATCAGCGCAGTCGCACTTCGCCCAGACGGTATTCGAACAGGACCACACAATTCTCCAGCCAGACCCCGTCATCCAGGGGCTGGAACCGCCAGTCGGACACGGCGCGGCGGCTGACCCGGTTGAACGGACCGTTCGGCACGGCATGAGCGATGCGGGGATTGTCGACCTGACCGTCCGGTTCGACATTGAACCGCACCACCACCCAACCCTGACGCCCGCGGACATAGGCATCATGCGGATATTCGGGCATCGCCGCGGACACGGCAGCCAGGGTCGAACCCTGGCAATCGGCCTCGCCGATCAGGCGCGAGACATTCGGCGGCACGGGCAATTCATCCCGCGGCATGAAGGGACCGGGATCCCGTTGCAGCACGGAGGGCGTCAAACGGTCGGGAACAGCGCCGCAGGCCGCAAGAAGACCGCACCCGGCCAGCAGGATTGTGAAGACGGATCGCATGCCGTGACGCTATCCCATTGGGCCCGTTAGACAAGCGGACTCGTCAGGGCGGGGCGCGGAACGAAGGTTGAACAATTTTTGAAGACTTGATTAAGGCGTTCAAATTCCGGCCCCGAACTTGTACGGTACCGTCCGAATGGGTGAGGGGCCGCGTCGATTTGGGACACATCGACCCGGGTACCTGTGTAAGAGGTGCGTAGAAACATGTCTTTGTTGCCGACCGCGCATGCCGGGCAAGCCTTCGGGGCCCGCCGGATCGATTTTTATGCCGTTTCAGGAGAAGTCACGGGATCGGATGCCGGCACGGGCCGGGTCCGGGACAATGAGGGCGTCGACCATGAAGTCCGCCTGCTGGAGCGCACCAGCGCCCTGGCGCCGGGCGACAATGCCACACTCTTGCGGGTCCAGTCCGGCCCCAACCGGCGCTCCCGCCCGGTGGCGATCATCAATCACTCGCGGGATGTCTGGATGCGCGCCTCGCCGGATGCGACCTCGCTTCTGGCCCGCAGCGGCATCACCCGGGCCTTCAACTGGTGGCTCTCCGTCCTGCTTCTGGCCCTGACGGCCTTCGCAGCGGTCTGGCCGCAATTGCATGTCTTCTTCTCGGAAATGTTCGGCACAGCCATGGCCGGCATTCCCGCTTTCAACGTCTTCAATGAGATCAACATGCTGCTGCCATCCCTCACCGGATGGCGGCTGGAATCCGCCCTGCCGGTCGGCCTGATGGACAGTATCGAGGCCCTGGGTATCGTCCAGACCAGCCAGCTGACGGAGTGGGGTCTTGCCCTGGCCGGGCTTTTCCTGTCGCTTCTGGCCTTCTCGGCGCGCTCCTGGCGGCTGGTCTACATGCCGGTCCTGGCAGCCTTCGCCCTGGCCGCCGGCGTCATTCTCGGCGGAGCGGGGGCCACCCTGATCCTGACCGGCGGTGCCGTCGTGCTGTTCATGCTGGGAGGGTTGATCAACCGGGTGCGCGATGCCGGACGCTTCAATGCGCGCATCGAACGCCTCGCCGAGCACGCCCTGCGCAATCCGCCGCAGGAAGGCGTGCGCACCCCGGTCGCCGCCAATGACGACACCATGACCGGTGCCGCGGCCGCGACCGCCATTGCCAGCGCAGCCGCCATGGCCCAGGGCGCCGACGATGCGGTCAGCGAGCCTGCCGAGGGGCCGGCCGAAGCCACGGCCCTCGACGCCACGCCGGCCGATCCGGATGCCGATTCCGCCAATGGCGAAGTCGAAGCCAGCCCGCTGATCGAACTGCCGCCCGCCGCGTCGCCCGAGGCGACGCCGAGCGCCGAAAGCCCCGACGCTTCGGACGCATACGAGGCGGAAGCCGACGCTGAAACGATCGCTGAAGCTGAAGCCGAAACGGAAGAAGAGACCGAAACAGCTGCAGCCGCTGAAGCCGAGCCCGTGATCGAAGCCGAAGCCGAGGCTGGCGCAGAAGCCGAAGCCGAGACCGAGTCCGAAATGCCGGAAGCGGGCGATGCTGCCGACGCCGAAGCATCTGACGATGCAGAGACCGAAGCCGCCGTCAGCGAAGCCTCGGATGAGGATGACGACCTTCCCAGTCTCGACGCTGTTGCCGCTGCCGCTGCTTTGAGTGCGTCCGAACAGGGCGATGATGCGGCGGACACGTCCGCTCCGGTCGCCGCGCAAGGTAGCGCCGAGACGGACGAGCTGTCCGATGAGCGCACCATGGCCATGGCACCGCCACCGCCCATGCCGGGCAGCGAGACGCCGGCCCCGGCAGCCGAGGCGACGCCCGAGGCCGTGACAGAGGACGAATCCGCGACTCCGCCGCCGCCCGTTGCGCCAGTTGAGGAGACTGCGGAAACGCCTGAGGCGGGTCCGGAAGACGCAGTCGAGCCGGTCCTGTCAGACACACCTGAAGACACGGCCACGCCGGACGCGACTCCGACTGCTGTGGACAGCGCAGCGACCGATCCCTTGCCGGCACCGCCAGCATCCGACGCGCTGGCCGATGTGGAATCGCGCGTGGAAGAGGCCGTCACCGCAGCGGCGACCGGGGGCCCGGCTCATGCCATGGTTGATGATCCGCTGATGGATGATGAAGGGCCGGACCCGATGATGGAGCGCACCCAGAACGGCGATCTGGCGCCCGGGGCTCCGGAATTGGACATGGAAAAAGACCCGGCCGAATAGGCCAAGGGAAAGGGGCGCTCCGGCGCCCCTTTTTTGTTGGACACTTACTCGGTCTCGTAAAAGCCGGCTTCGACCAGCTCGGCCAGGGAGGCGACGGCCTGCTCGGCCTCGGGCCCAGACGTCTCGATCCCGATCTCGGAGCCCTTGCTGGCGGCCAGCATCAGCAATTCCATGATGGAATCGGCATTCACCGTCTCGCCATCCCGAGAGACATGGATTTCCGCATCGAAACCCTGAGCCATTTCCACGAATTTGGCGGCGGCGCGCGCATGCAGGCCGCGCGCATTGCAGATCGTCACCCGCCGGGCGGCACTGTCGCTCACTTGCCGGCCCCTTCCAGCACTGTCGATGCGATCGCGATATAGCGCTTGCCGGCGTCCTCACCCATCCGGGCAAGACTGTCGAGATCGGCGCGGGAGCGCGCCTCGGCCAGCTTGATCAGCATGGGCAGATTGACCCCGGCAATCACTTCGACCTTGCCCGGCTCGAGCAGGGAGATCGCCAGATTGGACGGCGTGCCCCCGAACATGTCGGTCAGCACCAGGACACCCTCGCCCCGATCCACATCGGCAATCGCCTCGCGGATATCCGTGCGGCGCTTTTCCATATCGTCGTCTGGGCCGATACAGACCGCGACAAACGCATCCATAGGCCCCACCACGTGTTCCGTGGCGGCCACAAATTCGTCGGCCAAACGGCCATGGGAAACGACGACGACACCGATCATGACATGCATCTAAACGCGGCTTTACCCGCCGGGAAAGCGTCTTTTTGCAACGCTTGAAGCAATTTGTCAGTCAGACGTGGCCGCGGGCAGCTCGACGGTGAAGCAGGCACCGGCCACCTGACCGTCCGCATCCCGGCGATTTGCGGCCGTGATCCGGCCACCATGCGCCTGCACAATCTGGCGTGAAATCGCCAGCCCCAGCCCGGAATGCGTGCCGAAAGCCGTGCCTTTGGGGCGTTCAGTATAGAAGCGCTCGAACACGGTCTCCAGATTGTCCTCGGGAATGCCCGGCCCCTCATCCTCGACCCGCACCAGAAGACTGGACTGACCGTGCCGGTGCCCGCGCTGCAGGCGGATTCGAACCTTGCCGTCTTCCGGAGAGAAGGTCAGGGCATTGTCGATCAGATTTCGGAAAACCTGACCCAGCGGACCGTCCCGCCCCATCACCCGGCCATTGCGGACCTGGCAATCCACCTCGATCATCGATCCGCCCCGGCCGGACTCGTTATAGCTGTCCGCCAACTCCGTCAGCAGGCCAGCCAGGTCCAAGGGACCGACATCCTCACGCGCCAGTTCCGCATCGACGCGGGAAGCCCGGGAAATGTCCGTGATCAACCGGTCGAGCCGTTTCACATCCGCCGCGATCACCGCCAGCAGACGGTCGCGGCGTTCCTCATCCTTGGCCAACGGCAGGACCTCGACCGCCGAACGGATCGAGGTGAGCGGGTTTTTCAGCTCATGGGAGACGTCAGCCGCGAAGGATTCGATCGCATCAAGCCGGTCATAGAGCGCCTCCGTCATCTCTGACAGGGCAATCCCCAGCTCGCCGATCTCGTCATTGCGCGAGCGCAGATCCGGCATCCGGACCCGCCGCCCCCCAGCGCGCCGGGCTTCGCGGGCCGCCCGCGCCAGGCGCCGGATGGGCCGGGCAATGAAAACGGTTAGCGCCAGGGAAGACATGCCGGTGACAAGGGCCGCAATCAGGATGAAGGGCAGGAGCGCGCGACGCTCGGCCTCGATGAGATGGTCCAGATCATAGGATTCGATCGTGACCACGCCCACGACCGCCCGCACGGGCTGGATCGGGATCGAGACGGACACGACGCGGCGTCCATCCACTTCACGCCGCACACCCCCGACCGAGTCGCCCTCGATCACCTGGCGGACCTCATCCACGAGATTCCGGTCGAGCGCAGCCCGCTCTTCCCGGGAACGCAGGAGATTGGACAATCCGTCCAGCACACGGGTGGGAAGGCCGCGGGCCTGCACAGCCAGGTCGGAGGCCGGCTGGCCGGGTGGCGGCAAGGTTGTGGTCTCGAAGACGTCGGCCAGCAAATGGCTGTCCGCGACGATCCCGCCACTCTTGTCGAACACGATGACGCGGGATTCCTCGGGCACGTAGAGCTGGCGCAGGATGGCCCGGGCATCCTCATTGCGCAGACGCGGAGCCGGGGCGCCGTCCGATGCGCCTTCGGCCAGGACATTGGCGATCAGCTCGCCCTGAGCGCGCAGTGAGTCCAGCTTGGCATTCACCAGGCCGCGCCGCGTCTCCGACAGGGCCATCATGCCGACCACCAGCACGCCCAGCGCCACGAAATTCGCGACCAGGATGAGCTGGGCCAGACGGGAGGACGGCCGCGGCGTCAGATTGCGCAGGACCGCCCCGGCCCTCTGGAGGCCGGCCTTGAAGGCCTGGGCGTCAATCTTCCTTATAACGGTACCCCACACCGTAAAGCGTCTCGATGGCGTCGAACGTCTTGTCGACTTCGCGGAATTTCTTGCGGACCCGCTTGATGTGGCTGTCGATCGTGCGGTCGTCGACATAGACCTGATCATCATAGGCCGCGTCCATCAGATTGTCGCGGCTCTTCACATAGCCCGGACGGGTCGCCAGCGCCTGCAGGATCAGGAATTCGGTGACGGTCAGGCGGACCGGCTCGCCCTTCCAGGAACAGGCATGACGGTTCGGGTCCAGCAACAGGCTGCCACGTTCCAGCGGCTTGCTGTCGCCCGGCTCGGCGCCGATCGGCGAACCCGGCTCGCCCGCGGCCCGCGCCCGGCGCAGGACCGCCTTCACCCGTTCGCCCAGCAGGCGTTGGGAGAAGGGTTTGGTGATGTAATCATCCGCCCCGAGATTCAGCCCCAGCGCCTCGTCGAATTCATCATCCTTCGAGGTCAGGAAAATCACCGGAAGGTTGGAGGACTGGCGCAGGCGGCGCAGCAATTCCAGACCGTCCATGCGCGGCATCTTGATATCGAAAATGCCGAGATCCGGCGGATCCTCGGCCAAGGCGGTCAGGGCCGAGGCCCCGTCATTATAGGTTCGGACATGATAGCCCTCGCCTTCCAGAAAGATGGAAACCGAAGTGATGATGTTCTCGTCGTCATCGACCAGTGCGATTGTAGCCATGCTGTCTCCGGACATTGCCAACCCGATAGGAACTGGCAGTCGAACCCCTAATTGTGGCGACAATAGACATGGCATGTGCATTGCGCCAAGCGCTGCTGCCGCATTCCGGCCATGGTTCACGAGGTTTTAAACCTATTCGTGCAAACCTCTTCCACTCTCGGGGAGACGGTGCATGTCCGGCAAGATCCATTACGAAGTCTTCTTCAAGAAGAACAAGAAGGCTGGGTGGGCGCTCATCGAGGCCTGTCCGGACCGCGATTCCGCCCTGAAACTGGCCACGGGCCTTGTCACCAAGCACAAGGACGGCTCGGCCCGGGTCACCAAGGAAAAGTATGACGAGGACAGCCGGTCCTTCCGGGCTGTCACGGTCTATGAGGCCGGCGCCGAGAAATACGGGGCCATCGAGGAAAAGTCCTCCGATGCCCATCTGCCCTGCCTGACCCCGGATGATTTGTCCAAACCGCATGCCCGCGACACGATCCGGCGCGTGCTGACCGGCTGGCTGGAACGCGTCCAGGCCGTGCCGATGGAATTGCTGCACCGGGCCGACCTGGTGGAAGACCTGGAAGCCTCCGGCACCGACCTGCAGCACGCCGTGCAGAAAGTCGCCGTCGCCAGCGCCCGCGAGAATGACGCGAACGTCCAGACTTTCGTCAAACAGCTCAACGAGCTGGTCCAGAAAGCCCTGGGCCGGATCTACAAGGATGCGCGGGACAAGCGCCTGCCCTCCTACCCCAAGAAGACGCCCTTCAGGGACATTGCCAACGATATTTACGGCAAGGACAAGCGTCCCTATTCCCTGCGCGCCGCGATGGCCGACCGGCTCAGTCATGAGCGCAAATATGCCGACAAGCTGGAAGTGCTTCTGGATATGTCGGACGGGCTGCCCGAGGACGAGGATGCCCGCAATTTCGCGCTGGCGGAGGTCGATGCCTATATCGCCGAGGTGATCAGTTTCGATGCCGGCCGTGAAGCCATGCTGGGCCAGTGCAAGGATCTTGGCGAGACGCTGGAACGCCTGGCCTGCCTGTTCGACGGCGATGCCACGGCTGATGCGCTGAACCTGGCGCCCCGCGCGTCCAAGCGCCTGGCGAAAAAGATCGAGTCACGCGAACTCGAGGCCTGCCGGTCCGTCATTGCCGCCGCCCTGCTCAAGGAGCTGGAACGCCCGGGCCGCCTGCGCCCGACCAGTGTGCGCGACGAGGTTCGCCTGGCCCGAGACCTGGCCGCCCGCCTTGTTATCGTCGCTGACAGCCTGCTTCCGGCCGATGCCCTGATCAAGGCTTTCACGGCCCGCTCGGCCCGTCTGCTCCAGACCGACACGGTCGATGAATACCTGCGCAATGCCAACGACCCGAACGAGGAAATCGAACGCCTTTTGGCGCTCGAGGAAAACCTGGTCGGCGAGACCAACAAGGCCAAGCTGGCCAGCTATATTCGCGGCATTGCCGGCAGTTCCCGCGCCGAAAGCCATTATGTCCGCGGCGAGGGCCAGCCCCTGGAACGCCTGGCGAAGCTGACCGCGCTGCAGACCCGGGTCCTGCGCGGTACCTATCCCAAGAAGGACAAGCTGGAACTGGCGGGCAGTTTCGACGCGCTCGGCATGAAGATTGTCGACGAGAGCAAGATCCTCAACATGGTGGAATCCGGTGACCGCTCCTGCCTGGACAAGGCCACGGCACTTCTGCGCCTGGCCACCGGCGGGGCCCTGCCGCTCGGACATTGTTGCAGCGATGCCCAGGCCCGGGCCATCCGCCATCTCAAATTCGCAGTCAGCCAGAACGAAACCCTCTCCGATGAGGGCCGCGCCAAGCTGAAGGGCATCCAGATACTGATGAAGCAGCTCGACGCCGCCAAACAGCAGGCCGCCTGATTTCCGTTTGCCGATCCGGACACCCCGGCTAGGGTGATGTCATGATCTGGCGTTCTGCACTCGCAATCCTGCTCGGCCTCGTCACCGGCATTGCCGCAGCCCTCTTCCTGGTCTTCGGACCGGTGGAGATCGGGGGGCTCAAGAACGGCCCCTGGCGCAGCAATGAGAATATCGGGGCATCCGATGCCGGACCGGTCCTGCGCGCCATCGTCGCCCGTCGCGGCCTGCTGGCGCTGAACCGGTCGGAAACCGTCTATTTCACCGCCTGGGAAGACGATCAGGGACGGCCGCTGGATGCGGACTGCCGCTATGCTGTCTCCGGCCAGGACATGCCGACCCGGTGGTGGAGCCTGACCCTGTATGCCGAGGATGATTTCCTGCCGCGCAATGGCGATGACGCCCATGCCCTGACCCGGACGGATCTGGGCGAAGGCGAGTGGAACGCGATCGCGGCACCGGAACCGTTCGGCTCGACACCCTGGCTCAGCACGCGCAATGCCGGGACCTTCGCCATCACGCTGCGCCTCTATCATCCAGAGGATGTGGTGCGCGACGCTCCGGAAAGTCTCAGCCTCCCCTCCGTTCAATTGCTCGATTGCGGGAGTGACTCATGACGCGTTGGCTCGTCCCGCTCGCCCTTTTCCTCGCCGCGGCCCTGGCCGCCTTCTGGTTCACCCTGAATGCCGTGCCCGGCATGATCATGGGCAAGGCGATGGACCGTATCAGCTCCACCGCCGCTGCCAGCGGGGGCGTGCTCTATGCCCCACGCCTTCGCGAAGACAATCAGACCATCGTCCGGGCCAGTCCGGACATTCTCTACTCGGTCTGTGCCTTTGATCTGGCGGCCGGCGATCTGGATATCACCGTGCCCTGGCCCACCGACGGAAATTACGCCTCGGTCAGCTTCTATGATGCCCGCACCAATAATTTCGCCGTCATCAGTGACCGCGAGGCGGAGGGGGCCCTGACACAGCTCCGTCTGAGCCTTCACTCGCCCGGAGACGGTCCGGGCACGACGATCCAGGCGCCGACCCCGCAGGGGCTGGCCCTGTACCGCCGGGTCATCGATGCGGAAACCGACCTGGACGCCGCCGACGCGGAACGTCGCGCCTTCACCTGTACGCCGCTTTCCGGCACGTAACTTGTCCGAAGCGTAACTTGCAGACCGGGCCTCACCCGGCAAACTGGCCCCGACTGGATAGGCCCGAGCCTCAGGGGGATCACCATGAAATACACCATCATCGCCGCCGTCACGGCGGCCTGCCTGTTCACCCTGCCCGTCCGGGCCGATCAAACCGCCGAGATCGAGGACACGATCAACGCGCTCTACGACGTGATTTCCGGCCCGGTCGGCGAGGCCCGCGATTTTGACGCGATGCGCGACCTGTTCATGGACGGCGCCTCCATGGGTGCCGTCGGTGCCGGTCCGGACGGCGAGGGGCGTGGCCGGGTCATCACGCTGGACGATTATATCGAGCGGTCCGGACCTTGGCTGGTGGAAAACGGCTTCACCGAACGCGCCACCCGCACCGAAATCACCCAATGGGGCGAGATCGCCTATGCCCGCTCCGCCTATGAGGGCGTCAATGGCGTGACCGGCGAGGTTTTCCTGATCGGCGTGAATTTCATCACCCTGTTCAAGGTCGAGAACGAGTGGAAGATCGCATCCATCCTCTGGCGCACCGAGACCGAGGACTGGCCGGTCGAGGCCGCGTTCGACTGACCGGCCCGGTCCCGCCACGACCGCTTTCCGCTTGAGGTTGAACCCCCGGCAACTAAACTCTCCCGTGCAAGCGCGGGAGGGGAATTTGTCGCAGGAAAAACCGTCGTCTGACTTGTCCCTGAAGGACTTCTGGCCCGAAGGATTATCGCTCACATTCTGGACGGCATCCCTGACCATTCTGGGTCAGCAGGAAGCCGACTGGCTTCCCCTTCACTGGCTGAACGCCCTGAAAGCCCTCGCGGCCTTCCTGCTCATCGCAATCCCGCTTTTCTACCTGTTCCGGCGCATCAAGCCTGTCGTGGGATTTCTCAGGGGCAGCGCCCGCGACCTCAGGGCCAACAATGAGAAGCTGGACACGCTGGCCACTGATCTCGCTGAGCTGCAATCGGAATCGACCCAGCTTCGCGAGGACATCGCCCGGCTTCAGCGTTTCACCGCGCTCAACAGCGAGATTGTGGAACAAGGCTTCATGGGCCTGCAGCAAAGGGCGATGCGGGTTGAGAGTCTGCCCGCCAATGAGGGTTCCAAGCTCTATGTGGTCAGCCGGCACCTCGCCAGCCATTTCCGGGACAACGATCTGGACATTGCCCTGGGCCGGCAGCTCTACAATGCCTGGACGCCCGAACGCCTGATCGCCCAGTACATCGAGGGTATCAACAAGCGCAAGGAACTGATCGACCGGTATCTCAAATCCGGCGGCAAGGCCTATTTCTTCTTCGAGTATGACAATCTGGAAGAATACAAATCCGGCCGGACGCAATTCGACCAGAACATCGACCCGGTCGAAGAGCGCAAGTCCCGCTTCAGAAAGCTCCGCGACATCAATCTCATGGATCACTGCGAAGTACGGCTGTTCCATCGTTCCCTGGGCAATAACATGATCATTCGATGCGATGACCAGCCCGCGACCGGGCAGGATCAGTCCATGGCTTTGCTGATGGATTTGCGCCTGCCCTATTCGTCGACGAATTTCGAGAAATCCTGCTATGGAATCTACTCGACCTCACCGGCCATCGTTCGCGAATACCGCGACAAGGCGGAAGGCATTCTCAGCGCGGCACAGGGAGATGTCTATCGACCCCGGGGCGACACATCCGGGGAAGCCAAACCGATGGTCATCAGTGACCAGGACGAGATTGAAACGCTTTTGAACAAGTGGCTGAGCGAAATATGACCCCGAAGTCTGCCCGTCTGAATGACGCCCTCAACGTCTCCACCCGCCATGTCCTGCCCTCGCGCAGCATTTTCAATGCGCGATGCGGCATCCTCACCCCGCGCCAGCGTCTGGCGCTCCAGGGTGTCACCGAGATGGCCTATACCTGCAGCGATCCGGCCTATGGCGAACGGGTCAGCGCCGCTGGCAATATGGGCTGGTCGGACGCGCCCGGCGCCGCCGATCTGGAAATCTCGTCGGAGGACTTCGCGGCCGGCCCGCTCATTGCCTCTTTGGATGAGAGCATCCTGGCCGATATCGAGCTCTTGGGTTCAACCGGTGCACTGGACGGCTTCCTGTCCGACGCACCGACCCTGGTCGGCCCCGCATCCGGCCTGCGGCGCCACCCGTCTTCCGACATCCAGCCCGGCTGCGTGATCGATACGAGTGACGGCCCGGTCATCATCGACAAGGGGGCCCGGGTGTCCCGCCTGAGCTATATCGCCGGCCCGGCCTATGTCGGTGAGAACGCCCGGATCGACAGTGCCCATCTGTGCGGGCCGGTCGTCATCGGCCGGGAATGCCGGATCGGGGGCGAGATCGAATGCTCGATCTTCAACGACTATTCCAACAAGCATCATGAAGGCTTTGTCGGCCATTCCATCGTGGGTGAATGGGTCAATCTGGGCGCCCTCACGACCACGTCGGACCTGAAGAATAATTACGGGCAGATCCGCCTCGAAAGCGCCGCCCCCTGGTGCGGGCGGCCGGAGCTGCACCGCTATGACACCGGCGAGATCAAGTTCGGCTCCATCATCTCCGAATTCGTGAAGACGGCGATCGGCACGATGATCAATACCGGCTCGGTTCTGGACATCGGCTCGAACGTGTTCGGGGACAGGCCGGGCAAATACCTGCCGGCCTTCTCCTGGGGTGCTGACTCCGCCGCATTGTACGACCCGGACCGCTTCATCAGCGACGCCCAGACCATCGCGGCCCGGCGCAAAGTCGTGCTCGACGACGCCCGGATCGCCACGCTTCGCCATATCCGCACCCTGGCCGGACAGCGCGTCTGATGCGCCTGGGCTTCCAGGCCATCCTGTTCGACATGGACGGCGTCCTGGTCAATTCCAATCCAGCGATCGAGGCCAGCTGGAAGGCCTGGTGCACGGGGAACGGGATCGACTTCGCCGCCATGAAACCGCGCCTGCACGGCCGCAAGGCGGTGGAGGTCATTCGGGAGTTCAAACCCGACGCCGAGATCGAGGCGGAATGGCAGGTCCTGATCGACCAGGAAATGGCCATGGTCGGCCTCACCGAAGCCCTGCCCGGAGCCCTGCCCCTGATGTCGGCCCTGCCGCCGGAGGGCTGGACAATCGTGACCTCCGCTCCGCTGGAACTGGCCAAGGCGCGGCTGGATGCGGCCGGCCTGCCCCATCCCCGACTTTGGGTCAGCGCCCGGGACGTCCAGCGCGGCAAGCCGGCACCGGACGCCTTCCTGTTGGGGGCAGAGCGCCTCGGCCAGACCCCGGCCGACTGTCTGGTGATCGAGGATTCCCGCGCCGGCATCGAGGCGGCACGGGCCGGCGGTTTCCGTTCGGTCATGGTCGGGCCGGACAGCGAGACCGATCCGGGGGCGACGATCCGGCTGCGCGATCTGTCAGACCTGACCCTGTCGCAAACGGATGACGGCCAGCCCTGCCTGATTGCGACTTGACCCAGATTTAGGTGAATTCCACCCGTTCCTGCGAGAAGAAGAAAAGCGACTGGACCGAGGGGTCCTCGATATCACCTTCGGTCTGCAGCAGGCTCTTCATCGAATCCCGGCGGCTCTTCAGCGCGGCGTCGAAATCGGCCTCGATCTTGGCGGTGGCCTCGACATCGCGCAGGGCATTCTTCAGCTCGACATAGAGCGTGAAGTCGCCGCACAGAAACATGCTTTCATAGAGGATTTTCGAGGCGATCTTCTCGTGGATATCGCCATACATCATCTGCGCCTTCATGCGCGATTCCGGTTTGACGACGAAATCGACCTCTTCCTTGAAGTTCGTCCGGCGCAGAACGAAGTTCTTCACCGCCAGCATTTCCTCATCGATCGCCTTGAGCATGTCCGGATCGAACCCGTCCCGGAACACCACAACGATGTCGATGTCCGACCCCTGGATCAGCTTGCCCAATTGCTGGTTCTGGCGCGGCTCGTCATGGGCCAGGTAATAGGCAATGTCCCCGGCAATGAAGCAGACCGCATTCTCGAACAGGGCTTTGCGGTGCTCGTCAGAGAGATACATGATCGTATCGCGCGCCACGGCCAGTTTGCGGACCGAGATTTCGCGGTGATGGTTGGACAGCTGGATCTGGCGTTCGATCACCTGGGAACGCTGGTGCGGCAGGGATATCAGCGTGAAGGTCAGGAAGTCCCGCAGGATGGACGGGCTGAGCCGGATGAAATCCTCGCGCGTGATGTCATAGCGCAGGTAATAGCGGGCAAAGTGCGAGATCTGCAGGAAGCCCGAGCCGAAACAGGTCCGCCAGACATCCAGATAGGGCGCGCCATCCAGGGCCTCGACCAGTTCCCGGCCCAGCAGGGGGCCCCGCGCGTTCACGGCATCAATGATGCGGGTTTCCATATCGGCACTGATCACGGCCCACTCCCCCGTCAAAGTGAAAACCCCCGGCCGGACGGACCGGCCGGGGGCAAAGGCATCAATCCATCAGCTTCTGCATCAGGAAGGTATAGAGCAGCGCATCGCGGCGGGCCGACTCGGCCAGATTTGCCGCGGCGGAGTGACCGCCGGCCGTGTTCTCGTAATAGAGATAATCATGGCCGAGCTCTTCGAGCAGGTGCGCCATCTTTCGGGCATGACCCGGATGGACGCGGTCATCGCGGGTGGACGTGAAGAGGTAGAGCTCCGGATACTCCCCGTTCGCATCCACATTGTGATAGGGCGAAATGGAGCGCAGGAAGGCACCCTCGTCCGGGTCGGACGGGTCACCATATTCGCCCATCCAGGACGCACCGGCGAGCAGGGTGTGATAGCGCAGCATGTCCAGCAGCGGCACGGCCGAGACGACCGCATTCCACAGGTCCGGGCGCTGGGTATACATCACCCCGGTCAGAAGGCCGCCATTGGAGCCGCCATAGACGCCGGTGTGGCGCGGGCTGGTCAGGCCACGGCTGTGCATGTCCTCGGCAACCGAGATCAGGTCGTCATAGATGCGCTGACGATTCATTTTCAGGCCGGCCTGGTGCCAGGACGGACCGAACTCGCCGCCGCCACGGATATTGGCGACGACATAGGCGCCGCCATTTTCCAGCCAGAGACGGCCGCGCGAGCCGGAATAGCTCGGACGGATCGACACCTGGAAACCGCCATAGGCGTAGAGCAAGGTCGGCGTCGTGCCGTCCATCACTGTGTCCTCATGGCGCACGACGAAATAGGGCACCATGGTGCCGTCGGTGGACTCCGCTTCCAGCTGTTCCACGATCAGGCCTTCGGTGTTGAAGCGTTCCGGGATCGACTTGATCGGCTCCACTTCCAGCTCCGCCGCATTGACGGTGTAGAGCGTGTCCGGCGTGAGGAAGCCTTCGGCATTCATGAAGGCGATGTCCTCATGCATGTTCGTCGAACCGAGCGAGATTGTCATGTTGTCCGGCACCGGAACCGTGTCCGACGTCCACTGGCCATCGGCATAGTGGAAGGCTTCCAGCCCGCCGACGACATTCTCGTCGATCGCCACGAGCAGGGCCGAGGCCGTCGCGCCGATACTGCCCAGCGACTGGCGCGGGCCCGGAACGAAGACCGTCTTCACGGCCGGCAATTCGCCGGTTTCCGCGAAATCCGCGAACGTGAAGGAGAGGAGCGAGCCGGACTCATAGGTCGGCCCGTCGGCCACCGGGGTCCAGTCTTCCTCGACCGTGAAGACCAGCTCGCCGGCATAAAGCTCCTGGATGGTCGACTTGGCCGGCAGCGGCAGCTGCACAGGCTCCGACCCTTCGGGCAGATACCACCAGGTGGTCTCGTAGAAAGTGTCGGCTTCCGACGCCATCATGTAGACCGTGCCGTCCACGTCTTCGACGCGGAAGGAGAACAGGCCGACATCGGTACGGTCACCGCGCAGGGCTTCGGTCGCCTCGGACAGGTCCGTGCCGCGCTCCCAGCGATACGTCACGGAAGGATAGCCGGACGTGGTCGAATCCGCCTCGCTCGTGGCCAGACCGACCATCACCGTATCCGCATCCACCCAGGACACACCGCCCTTGGCTTCCGGCGTCACGAAACCGTCCTCGACGAAGGCGCGATCGGAAATGTCGAATTCCCGGCGCACGGCGGCATCGGAACCGCCATCGGACAGGGTCAGGATGCACCGGTCATAGTCCGGGGCCAGGCAATTGGCACCGCGCCAGACCCAGTTGGTCTCCTCGGTTTCCGACAGGGCATCCACATCCAGGATGACATCCCAGTCCGGCGTGTCGGTCAGATAGCTTTCCAGCGTGGTCCGGCGCCACAGGCCGTGCGTGTGCTCGGCATCCTGCCAGAGGTTCCAGACATAGCCGCCATAATAGCTGCCATAGGGAATCCGGTCCTCGCTCTGGTAGATTTCCAGGGCCTGGTCGTAGAGGCCCTGATAGCGCTCATCGCCCTGCAGGCGTGCGAACGTGCGCTCATTCTGGCCTTCCACCCAGTCCAGGGCCTCTTCACCCTCGACCTCTTCCAGCCAGACCCGCGGATCATTGTCCGGGTCGATCTGGACGATTTCGCGGGTCGAGCCCGTATCACTGGTCTCCGTGGTCACCGTGTCACCTTCTTCACTGGCAGGCTGGCCGCAGGCCGCCAGCGCCAAGACGCTGACCCCGGCCGCCCAGGCGATGGATCGCTTGAACATCATGCTTACACCCCTTGAATGTCGTGGGGCGCAGTTAAGCCCGTCCGGCTACTGGACGTAAAGCCGTGTCAGCGGTATCGGGGCTGCATGAAGGCAAGACTGATGAATGGCGCGGGCAACCGCTTTATCCTCGCTGACCAGCGGGACAGTGCCATCCCCGCGCAATTGCCGGCGGAGACGGTGCGCGCCTGGGCGCGGCAGCATGCCTTCGACCAGCTTCTGGTGCTGAACCGGAGCGAGCAGGCCGATGCCTATATGCGCATCTGGAATGCCGATGGCGACGAAGTCGGCGCCTGCGGCAATGGCACCCGGGCCGCGGCCTGGGCGCTGATGGAAGAGAGCGGCAGCGATGCGGCCAGTCTCGACACGATCGGCGGTCGCCTGGCAGCAGAACGGGCCGGTCATCTGAGCGTCAGCGTCGACATGGGCGAGCCGCGGCTGGACTGGCAGAGCATTCCCCTCGCCCGGCCGATGGACACGGTGGCCCTGGACTTTGCCACCGAGGCCGACGGAATCCGGATCGAGACACCCGGCGCGGTCAATATGGGCAATCCGCACGCCGTCTTCTTCATCCGCGATGTCGAAAGCCTGCCGGTCGCAAAACTGGGCCGGGAGGTGGAGCTGGATCCGCTCTTCCCGGAAAAGGTCAATGCGGGCTTTGCCCAGATCTATGATGCCAGCCATATCCGGCTGCGGGTCTGGGAACGCGGGGCCGGTCTGACCGCCGCCTGCGGCACCGGGGCCTGTGCCGCCCTGGTCGCGGCGCACCGTCGGGGTCTGGCCGCGCGCAAGGCCTCCATCATGGCGGATGGCGGTGAGCTTTTCGTGGAATGGCGGGAGGCGGACAATCACGTCATCCTGACCGGCCCGGTCGAGGATGAGGGCGAGATCGAACTCGCCCCGTGATCTGAAATCGCCACACTTATCGCAGAGTTTTGCGACAAACAGGCCTTCCTGACGCCACAGATATTCCTATGATCCCGGGAACGTCGACCTTGGGGAGGTTCCATGCGTTGTCTCATTGCGTCCGTGCTGGCTCTGGGCCTGTGCACCACACCTGTCCTGGGGCAGGACGATCCGGCTCCGACCCAGCAGACGGTTGCGCTGGAACTGTTCGGCCTGGCCAATACCGCCCTGGACAATGACGACCATGAGGCGGCCCGGCGCTTCCTGGAAGCGGCCCTGGACCTGAAGCCGGCCCACCCCGCCATCCTGCGCGGTCTGATGATCACCGCCCTGCGCGCCGAACACGCCGAGGATGCCTTCTCGGCCCTGGAACGCATGGCCGCCGCCGGGATCGGTTTTGACCCGAGCCCGGCCCGTGACCTCCTGCAAGCCGCTGATGCAGCCCGCTATGCCGCAGTGGTCGCAGCCCTGGAGAGCAATCGCGAACCGGTCGGCCAGGCCGAAGTCTATACTCGCCTCGAGGGCGAAGACGGCCTCATCGAGGGCGTCGCCATGGATATCGAGACGGACCGTCTCTTTTTGTCCTCGGTCACCGGGCGTGAAATCCTGCTGGTGGAACCCTTTGCCCGCAATGAGGCCACGGTGTTCGCCGACCGGGAAGACGGTCTCTGGTCGGTTTTCGGCCTGGCCGTGGATGACCGGTCGCGGCTGGTCTGGGCGGGCTCCGCCTCCATCGACCAGACCCCGATGGAGGAGGGCGAGGCCGGTGGCACGGCCCTGTTCGCCTTCGATCTCGTCACCGGCGAGCTTTATCGCCGCTACGAAATCGACGGCGCCGTCCAGATCGCCGATTTCACGGTTCGCGACGGTGCGGTCTATGCCTCTGACAGCCAGGCCCCGCGGGTCTATGTCCTCGACAGCCCGACCGGCCAGTTGGAAATCCTGGCCGAAGACCCGCGATTTGTCAGCCTGCAGGGTGTCGCCCTCGCACGCGGCGCCGTGATCGTGGCGGACTATGCCACCGGCCTGTGGCGGATCGATCTGGGCGATGGCAGCGTCTCGCTGGTCCGCGCCGGGACGGAAAGCCTGATCGGCATTGATGGTCTGCGGCAGACCCGGGACGGCCGCCTGCTCGCCGTGCGCAATGGCACGGTGCCGCACCAGTTGATGGCGATTGATCTGGACGAGACCGGACATGCCGTCGCGGGCACGGAAGTCCTGTTGCGGGCCCATCCGGACATGGAAGCGGACTGGGGCGAACCCACGCTGGTCGACCCGGCCGACGGCCGCGCCTGGCTTCTGTCCAATGCCGCCTGGCCCTGGTTCTCCGCTGATGACGAGGCGCGCCCGGCAGGCGGGCCACCGGCTCCGGTCATTCTGGAACTGGACCTTCCCCAGCGGTAAACCCGGCCGTCAGCTTTCATTCACCGGTTTCTCATAATCTCGATCTGCGAGGGAGTGTGGGCCTCAGGGCCCGTCCGCTTTACGGAGGTTGAGATGGCGGAGATTGATCGCGAATTCGAGGCGCAATTCCTGCACGGGCTGAGACTGACGACAGCCGAGATCACCTATTACATGCCGGACCATCCCGGCCTGCTCCAGATCTTCCTCTGGCAGACCCAGGATCTCGCGCCGAAATATCCGCGCCTGGTCCGCTTTCTGGATTTCTGGAAGCGCGAGATCGATGCCGTGATCCATTCGGTGCAGGTCGCCCATCACGGGCTCGTCTCGCCGACCGTCTGGCGCTTCGCCGACTTCCAGGGCCGGATCAACTAGCGCCCGGAGCGCCCCAGTCCCTGGCCACAGGCCTCACGCAGAACCGGTTCCGCATAGGTCACGCGCTGCCGCAGGTTGAGAATCTGGTCCAGGCTCATCCCCAGCGAGTCGACCAGATCCTGCGGTTCCCCGATGCGGGAGAGTTCCGGCATGGCCGCCGCAATCACACGGCGCTGGTCCAGGTTGAAGCGTGACCGGGCCTCGCGCTCCAGGCATCCGCAGGTCATGGCTTCGCCGCCATGGGCGAGGCAGGCCTGGTAGATCGGATTTTCGGCCTGTTCCTGATCTGCATCCGGATGGCCCGGTGTAGCCAGCCCGATCAACAGAGACAGGAGCAGCGTTGCACTGATCATGGGGAACTCCAATGCCCCCGCTTGGGGTTTCGGGACACGGGTCTGGCTGATCCCGGACCAAATGTCACCCCAAAGCTTTTGAATTCAGCCCTTTCCACAGCGCCCAGACAAGTCATAATCAATCCAGCGAGGACAGTTCGAGCACGCAAGGAGCCTGTTTCATGAGGCGCATTCTTTTCAGCATCGCCGCGGCCACCTGTCTGGCCGCCTGCGCGACCCCCACGCCCTACCAGGCGGCGGAAGACGGCCGCCAGGGCTATGCCCAGACCCAGATCGAGACCAACCGTTTCCGGGTCTCTTTCCGGGGCAATTCGCTGACGGACCGGGAGACGACGGAAAACTACCTCCTCTACCGCGCAGCCGAGCTGACCTTGGAATCCGGCTATGACTATTTCACCGTCGTGACCCGCGCGACCGATGAGGACACGCAGATGACCCGCACGGGTTTCGGCTCGTCCTATACCTCTCCCTTTGCGGTGAACTATGCCTATTACCATCCCCGCTGGGGCTGGCGTGGCTGGCATGACCCCTTCTGGGATGACCGCAATTATCGCGAGATCACCCGCTATGAAGCCAGCGCCGAAATCTTCCTGGGGCGCGGCACCAAACCGGATGACGCCAATGCGTTTGATGCACGGGATGTGATCCAGAATCTGGGTGACGACATTGTCCGCCCCTCGACGGACTAGGCCCAGCCTGTCCCGACAGACCTGTTGCGAAAGGCCGGCCCCCGCGCCGGCCTTTCCTGTCTCTGCGTCACATTGACACCACACCTGCAGGTGTAGCGGCCCGGATGGGTCTCCTGAGACAGCACACGCACTTGACACTCACTATCACCCTCAATAATCGGCCTCGTGTAATTAATTCGCAGAGGCATTCCCAACATGTTCAAGTCCCGCGTTCTTCTGACCTCGACCGCCCTTGTCTGCGGTCTGGCGGCTGCCGCTCCGGCTTTCGCCCAAAACGATCAGGAAGACGTCATCCGTGTGGATGGCCGTTATCTCTCTCTCGACCAGCTCAATGCGGTGAAAACCCCGACGCCGATCATTGACGTGCCGCAGAGCCTGTCGATCGTCTCGGAGGTGCAGATCGCGGAACAGGGCTTTGCCAATCTGGGCGATATCCTGCGCTATACGCCGGGCCTCTCGATCAGCCAGGGCGAAGGCCACCGTGATGCGATCAATATTCGCGGCAACCAGGCCACGGGCGACTTCTTCCTGAACGGCATCCGCGATGATGTTCAGTACTACCGCCCGCTCTACAATCTGGAACAGGTCGAGATTCTGCGCGGTTCCAACGCGCTCCTGTTCGGCCGGGGCGGCGGTGGCGGTGTCATCAACCGCGTCACGAAATCCCCCGTCTCGGGCGAGGACTTCACCCAGGCCAGTGTCAGCCTCGACACGTTCGGCGCCTACCAGGTCACCGGCGACACCAATGCGGTTCTCACCGGCACAACGGCGGTTCGCCTGAACGCCTTCGTCGAGGAAATGGCCAACCACCGCGACGCCTTCGATGGCAGCCGCTACGGCATCAACCCGACGCTGACCACCGAGCTGGGCAATGAAACCACGCTCACCCTTTTCTACGAGTATCTCAATGATGACCGGGTCGTGGACCGGGGCGTGCCGTCCGTGGCCTATGCCGGCGTTCCGAACCGCCCGCTGACCGGCTTTGACGATTTCTTCTTCGGCTCCCCGGAGGAAAACAACACCACGCTGGAAGCCCATACCTTCCGCGCCCGTGTGGAACATGAATTCACCGACCAGCTGCGCGGCAATGTCACCGTCCAGTATGCCGACTATGACAAGGCCTACCAGAACCTCTACGCCGCCGGCATCGATACGAGCTCGACCCCGAACCGGGTCACGCTGGACGGTTATCGCGACACCACGACCCGGAGCAATCTGATCGTCCAGGGCAATTTGGTCGGCGAATTCCAGACCGGCATTTTCAGCCACACCTTCCTGGTCGGCGGCGAATATGGCGACCAGGAAACGGCCAATGCGCGCTGGGACAATGTCTTCGCGGCCAATAATGACGACCGGATCGAGATCGATGTCACCGATCCGCTCTCCATTCCGGACTTCAGCTTCTCCGCGCCGGCCCGGGACCGCCAGTCGGAGGTCAGCTTTGCCTCGCTCTATGTGCAGGACCAGATCGATGTGACCGACACATTCAAGGTCGTTCTGGGCGCGCGCCTGGACCGGTTCGACGTGTCCGTTCTGGACCTGCGCGCCGTGTCCGCCACCGATGATGGCCGCCGCGGCCGGGTCGATGAGGAAATTTCCCCCCGCTTCGGCCTGATCTACAAGCCGGCGGAGAATGTCTCCGTCTATGCCAGCTATTCGGAAACCTTCCTGCCGAGCGCCGGTGACCAGTTCCTGACCCTGTCGACCACGACCGAGGACATCCGCCCGCAGGTCTTCGAGAACCGCGAGATCGGCGCCAAGTGGGACGTCAATGACCGGCTCAGCTTCACGGCCGCGCTGTTCCGCCTGGAACGCGGCCAGTTCACCACGGTGGACCCGGATGATGCCTCCATCGTCACCACGGTGGCCGGCAGCACAACGGAAGGCTTCGAGCTTCAGCTGATCGGCGAGCTGCTGGACGGCTGGACCATCAATGCCGGCTATTCCTGGCTCGATGGCGAGGTTGAAGGCGGCGGGTCCGACGGCAATGTCACGCGCCAGACGCCGGAACACATGCTCTCGGTCTGGAACCGTTATCAGGTCAATGACCGCCTCGCCCTGGCGCTGGGCGCGACCTACCAGGACTCCTTCTTCGTGCTCGAGGACAATTCGGTGGAAGTGCCGGACTATCTGCGGTTCGATGCAGCCGTCTATTACGACCTGTCCGACACGACCCGGATCCAGCTCAATGTCGAGAACCTGACGGACGAGGATTATTTCCCGGACGCCCACTCCAACTCGAACATCTCCACCGGCGAGCCGACCAATGCCCGCCTGACCCTGCACCACCGCTTCTAGGCGAACAGACAGGTCCACAAACGAGAAAGGCCGGGGCAAGCCCCGGCCTTTCCTGTTTCAGCGTCTGGCGCGTACCTATTTCGGAGGCATGCGCGCGCCGGCGTCCAGGCGGACGCATTCGGCGTTGATATAGTCGTTGGAGATCATGAAATTGACCAGATCCGCATATTCTTCCGGCGTGCCGAAGCGCTGCGGGAATTGCAGATGGCTGGCCAGGTTCACTTTCACTTCCGGCGGCATCTGCGAATAGATCGGCGTCTCGAAGAAGCCCGGCAGGATCGTGTTCACGCGAACGCCTTCACGGGCGAGATCGCGGGCCATCGGCAGGGTCATGCCGTAAATGCCGCCCTTGGAGGAGGCATAGGCGACCTGGCCGATCTGGCCGTCCTGAGCCGCCACGGACGCCGTGTTGACGATGACGCCCCTGCCGGACTCGGTCGGGTCCAGGGTCAGCATGCCAGCGGCGGACAGGGCGGCGCAGTTGAAGCTGCCGATCAGGTTGACGTTCACCACCAGGGCGAACTTGTCCAGCTGGTGCATGACGATATCGCCCGAGGAGGCGCGACGGGCGGTCTTCTCGGCCCAGCCAATGCCGGCACAATTGACCAGGATGCGCTCCTGGCCGTGGGCCGCGCGGGCAATCTCGAACCCGGCCTTCACGCTCTCCGCGTCGGCCACATTGACCTTGGCGAACACACCACCCAGCTCGGCAGCGACGGCCTGGCCGCGCTCTTCATTCATGTCGAAAATGGCGACTTTGGCGCCTTCGGCAGCAAGACGGCGGGCTGTACCTTCGCCGAGACCGGATGCACCGCCGGTGACGACGGCAGCTACGGAATTGTCGATTTTCATGTGACTTCCCCTTATCGATTATGCCCAGCGACATAGCGTGTCGAAGCCGAAAAGAAAACGCGTCGCCTGAACCAGGCGACGCGGAAGAGGAGGGAAATACCGAATCCTCATGAATGGACTTCGATACCCACAGATTATCCATACATTTTGTGGGGCCGAATGTGACGTTTCCGCGCAGCCCGCCCGGACCGCATGGCATTGGCAGTTCTAAGCCCGCGGCGGGGGTGTTAGAGCTTTCGCCGACCTGTTTTCACCTGAAGCCAAGGGGACCCCTCATGGGCCAGACCTATGCCCTTCTTCTGCACGGCGGTGCCGGCGTTCTCGCCGACCGCAGCTATGACCCGGAACGCACCCACATGCGGACGCTGGCCGAAACCGGCAAGGCTATGCTGGCCCGCGGGGACAGCGCGCTCGATGTTGTGACGGAAATCGTCCGCCAGCTCGAGGATTCCGGCCTCTATGTTGCCGGCAAGGGTGCCTCGCCCAACCAGGCCGGCCGCTATGAGCTGGATGCCGCCATCATGGACGGGCCCAGCCAGAAGGCGGGCGCCGTTGCGGCCCTGACCGGCTTTCTGAGCCCGATCAAGGCGGCCCGCTGCGTGATGGAAGAAACGCCGCACGTCATGCTGGCCGGCCGCGGCGCCGAACGCTTTGCCGGCATGCACGAGCTGGACCGGGTCATCAGTGTGAATGACTATTACACACCGGCGGCCGCGCCCGACAGCCGCGCCATCGCGACCGGCACGGTCGGCTGTGTGGCGCTGGACATGTCGGGCCGCCTGGCTGCGGCGACCTCGACCGGCGGCACGCTGAACAAGCTGGAAGGCCGGATCGGCGACAGCCCGATCATCGGCGCCGGCTGCTGGAGTGACGGCCATGTCGCTGTCTCCTGTACCGGTCAGGGCGAATTCTTCATGCGCCAGGGCACGGCCAAGGACGTGTCCGCGCGGATGAAATATGCCGGCGAAAGCCTGGAAGAGGCGGCCCGCCATGCGATCGGCGATGTCGGCGCTCTGGGCGGTGAAGGCGGACTGATCGCCGTGGATGCGCAGGGCAATCTGGCCCAGCCCTTCAATTCACCGGGCATGAAACGCGCCGCCGTCCACGCCGACGGCACGATCACCGTTGATGTGAACTGACAGGGAAGCGGACCATGCGGGGTTATTTCGGGGTCGGTGCCGAGGGCATTTCCAAGCCGATGAATCTGGGGGCGATCCTGCGGACAGCCCATGCCTTCGGCGCGAGTTTCGCCTTCACGGTCGACGCCCACCACCGGGTCCGCGATGTCTACCAGGCCGACACGGCCAAATCGGTCGAGCATGTGCCCTACTATCCGTGGGACGGGCTGGACGACATGCACCTGCCGGACAAGTGCCAGCTGGTCGGCATCGAACTGACCGATGAAGCCATCGACCTGCCGACCTTCCGCCACCCTTTGTGCGCGGCCTATGTCTTCGGGCGGGAGCGCGGCTCCCTGACCGAGGAGATGCAGGCCAGGTGCAGCCATATCGTGAAGATCCCGACCAAGTTCTGCGTCAATGTCTCGGTCGCCTGTGCCATCACCCTCTATGACCGCACGCTCAGCCTGGGCGGGTTTGCGGAACGCCCCCTCATGCCGGGCGGCCCGAAGCTGGACACCACGCCGGACAAGAAATTCGGTCATCATCGTTGATCACGAATTCACAGGCCAAATCGGGAAAATTAGGACGGGCTTAACCCTCGCCATCTTACCGCCATGGAGTGCGCACAGACTCTTCCCGCTTCCCGATGAGGATTGATCAATCGTGTCCTTGAAAGCCTGCCTGTCCGCCCTTGCCCTGACCGCCGCCCTGCCGCTTTCCGCCCTGATCGCGGCGCCGGCCCAAGCGCAGGAAGAGCCCCAGTTCCGCGCCGAGTACAATGACTGGCGCGTCTTCACCCGGCCGTCCGATGCCGGCCTGATCTGCTACGCCCTGTCGCGACCCACCGACAGTGCGCCGCGCGCCCATGACCATGGCACTGTCTATTTCATCGTTGCCTCCTGGCAGTCCGGAGCCGTGGAAGAACAGCCCAATCTGCTTGTGGGCTATGATCTGCGTCCGACCAGCCCGCCGGAAGTCCGCGTCGGCTCTAGCCGGTTCGACATGTTCACCGACGGCCAGGAAGCCTTCCTCGACGACCTCTCCGATGAGCCCGACCTGATCCGCTCCATGCGCCGCGGCTCGGTCATGCGGGTCTCGGCCACCACGGTCGCCGGGGTCGCCACCTCCTATGAATTCTCGCTCTCCGGCGTCACCGCCGCCCTGCAGCGGGTCGAGGCACTGTGCGGGTAGACAAGTGGGCATAGAGAAACAGCGTCCGAGCTGGCATTCTCAAACATCACACGCTCCATAACCCAGCAGTGTGTTCTTCTTTTGTTTCGCGAATATTGATATTTGGGAAGAAAAAGGGAGATTTGCATCCATTTTGGCGTTAAGATTCCCTTAAGATGCGAATTACCGAAACCACTCACGCGGACCAAAATTGTCTCTAAACTAATGGCAACAAACGAAAAAACGTCGATAAAGGTCACCGTCTCTATGGATAAGAGAATGGTGAAGTACATCGACTATCTCGCCAGAAACAAGCTCAATGAGAGAACGCGGGCGAAGGTCATCGAAAGCATCGTAGAATCCTGGCTCATGGACAACATTGAG
This sequence comes from Maricaulis alexandrii, assembly GCF_005871165.1. Classification (GTDB taxonomy): domain Bacteria; phylum Pseudomonadota; class Alphaproteobacteria; order Caulobacterales; family Maricaulaceae; genus Maricaulis; species Maricaulis alexandrii. The sequence goes on from NZ_SWKP01000008.1 coordinate 294,292, forward strand.
CAGGAGCATGAACGGTTCGAGCGGCTTTCTAGAATGTCTAAGTCGTGGGGCGATAATGATTAGTAAGGCGGGGGCTTTCAGATGGAAATTCAGCCCGAACGGAGCAACTCTAACCACGCAATAGCCGCCAACGTTACCTCCGCAATTGTGGTTGCCGCGTGGGTAGCCTATTTGGGTTTGGTCTATGTCATTATCAGAGAGTCCAACGTCCTTTGGGGAGGCCTGTTTGCGTCACCGCTTTGCCTTTTCCTTCCTAAAGTTTCGCTGATGCTGCTTAGAAAGTTTGGCATTGAAGACCGCAGGTCGAGCAGCTCCATCGCCGATGATATTGTCAAAATAATAAATGCGCTGAAGGGAACGCCCGCAGAAGCGGCCAACCCGGATGAATCGATAAAGCAAGCGGACTTGTTCGAGCTTCCCGTAAACAACGTGGTTCGCTCGAAATTGCGCGATCACAACTAGCCAGACTCAACAATCTAGCAATCCCGACATGCAACGCGCCCCCTCGCGGAGCGCGCGCTTTTCCATTATAGGACGCGCCATGAACGCCCAGACCGCCTCCTCGTCCGCGCATCCGCTGGACCTGTCCTTTGACCGCCGTGCCCCGAAGCCGGCCGGTCCCCTGTCGCTCGCCGGCCTGACCCGTCCGCAATTGCGCGACGCGCTGATCGCCCATGCCGGGGTGGATGAGAAGAAGGCGAAGATGCGCGCCGACCAGCTCTGGCGCTGGATCTATCATTATGGCGTCACCTCCTTCGAGGAGATGACCAATGTGTCCAAGGACCTCCGCGCCGTGCTGGCCCGGGAGTTCACCCTGGACCGCCCCAAGATCGTGGAGCGCCTGGTCTCCGTCGACGGCACCCGCAAATACCTGATCCAGCTGGCCCCGGGCGTGGAATGCGAGACCGTCTTCATTCCCGACGTGGCCCGCTCCGGTGCCCTGTGCGTGTCCAGCCAGGTCGGCTGCACGCTGAACTGCACCTTCTGCCATACCGGCACCCAGGCCCTGGTCCGCAATCTGACCGCCGCCGAGATCGCCGCCCAGGTGATGATCGCGCGCGATGACCTGGAAGAATGGCCGACCTCGAACGAGAACCGGAAGATCACCAATATCGTCTTCATGGGCATGGGTGAGCCGCTCTACAATCTCGACCATGTCTCTGACGCGATCGACATCATTTCCGATGGCGACGGCATGGCGATCGGCCGCCGCCGCACCACGGTCTCGACCTCCGGCGTCGTGCCGAAGATCCAGGAGCTGGGCGAGCGCACCGGCACCATGCTGGCTATTTCCCTGCACGCCACCAATGACGATCTGCGCAATGAACTGGTGCCGCTGAACAGGAAATACCCGCTGGCCGAGCTGATGGACGCGATCCGCGCCTATCCGGGCCTGGGCAATTCCAAGCGCGTCACCTTCGAATACGTCATGCTGAAAGGCGTGAATGACAGTCTCGCCGAAGCCCGCGCCCTGGTGAAACTGCTCAAGGGCGTGCCCGCCAAGATCAATCTCATCCCGTTCAATCCGTGGCCGAACAGCCCGTATGAATGCTCCGACTGGGACCAGATCGAGGCCTTTGCCGATGTGGTGAACCGAGCCGGCTACGCCTCCCCGATCCGCACCCCGCGCGGCCGCGACATCTTCGCGGCCTGCGGCCAGCTCCGTTCGGAAAGCGAGAAGATCAAGGCCAGCGTCCTGCGCAAGCAGCGGCTTGCCGGCGGGGAATGACCTCAGCCGTCCTCTATCGCTGGCGCCTGAAGCCCGGCCGGGATGCCGAGTTCCGGGAGGCCTGGGCAGAGGGCACGCGCCGCATCCATGAGGCCTGCGGCTCCCACGGGGCTTCGCTTCACCAGGACGAGGACGGGATTTACTGGTCCTACGCGCTCTGGCCGTCCGAAGCCGCGCGAAAGGCCTGTTTCCAGGACAATGACTGGTTCTCGCAGGACTGTTTCATGACCATGCAGGACTGTATCGCGGAGCGTTTCGAGGAGATCCGCCTCGACGTCGTGAAGGACGAATTGCGTCCCACCGAGCGCTAGCAGTCCCACCCGACAACCCGTAGCGCCATGCTACCTGTGATTACGTATATTTAATTCATAACTTTCAGATGCTTGTTGTCACCAAATAATGCCTCATTAACCGACGCGTCCTATTTTCCCGGTTTGGGTTAGGACAAGTCCTGATGAGAAAACTGCTTCACTATATTCCGGTTGCGCTCATTGCGAGCCTGACGGTGGCGACCCCACTCCTGGCGGCGGCCGAACCGGCGCGCGGCCCGGAAGTGGCGGTTGTCTTTCCGCCCGGATGGTCCGGCGCCGATGCCATGCGGGCTGCCGCCCGCGCCGATGTCGGGGTCGTCCGCTTCGGGGCCTGGGACAATATCCTGATCACCCGGCATGACAGCGACGCCGACATCGAACGGCTCCGCGACGCCGGTGCCTGGTTTATTCTTCCGCCGGGAGCCCTGGGGGGCTGCCTCGCCGGCAACCCTCTTGCGACCCCCCAAGAACGGGAATCCCAATCATGAGCAGTCTTGAAGCCTTCCGCGCCCGTGCCCAGGGCGTGGCGATGATCGTTGTCGGCATCCTGGCCGTCGCCGTCCTGATCACCACCGCCATCGTGAACACGGACCGTCTTGTGGGCGTTGCCGTCATCGGCCTCGCCGTCGCAGGTCTGGCCGCTGCCCAATGGAAGATGCAGCCCAATTCCGTGGTCTCCCGAAGCACGACCGGGGCGGCCCTGGTCGCTTTCCCCGCCCTCTTCGTCTACGCGATGAGCGGGTCCGGCTGGCAGATCGACATGCACATGATGTTCTTCGCCGCCCTGTCGATCGGCGCCATCATGCTGGACTGGCGGGTGATCCTGACCGCGTCCGCCGTCACCGCCGTTCACCACCTCTCGCTCAACTTCCTGCTTCCCTGGGCCGTCTTCCCGGACGGGGCCAGCTTCGGCCGCGTCGTCTTCCACGCCGTCATCGTGGTCGGACAGGCTGCTGCCCTGTGCTGGATGGCCTACCACTCGGCCAAGGCGCTGAAGGATGCCGACAAGGGCGCCGAAGAGGCCCGCGTGGCGTCCCAGTCCGCCGTGGAAAGCTCCAAGGCCGCCGAAGAAGCCCGCCAGACCGCCGAGGACCAGCGCAAGGCGACCCTCGACCTGGCCGCTTCCTTCGAGACCGCCCTGGCCCAGATCGCGCTCGGCATTTCCGGTGCCTCCTCGCAGGTCGACAGCCTGGCCGGTCAGCTGGCCGGCGATGCCCAGACTACCCGCACCAGCGCCGAAACGGCGCGCGAACAGGTCCGTCACACCCAGGACGACGTGCAGTCCGTGGCCGCCGCGGCCCAGGAATTGTCCGCCTCCATCGCCGAAGTGGCCCGCATTCTCGACAGTTCCGCCGATGTCTCCGACCGCGCTGCGGCCGAAGCCGAAGGCGCCGGGCGTTCCGTGGATGCGCTGGAAAACGCCGCCAAGGAGATCGAGGCCATCATGAAACTGGTCGCCGATGTCGCCGAGCAGACCAATCTGCTCGCGCTCAACGCGACCATCGAGGCCGCCCGCGCCGGGGAAGCCGGCAAGGGCTTCGCTGTCGTGGCGTCCGAAGTGAAAGCCCTGGCCGAACAGACCTCCAACGCCTCCAGCGAGATCGCGTCCAAGATCGAGACCATGCGGGGTGCGTCCGGTGGGGCCGCCAGTGCTCTGGGCCGGATCACGGAAATCGTGTCGGAACTGCGGGTCTCCACGGAGAGCGCCCAGTCGGCCTTCTCCCAGCAGAACGCCGCCACCCAGGAAATCGCCCGCCTTGCGGAAACCGCCTCCTCCGCCTCGTCGAGCGTGACCAGCGGGATGGAAGATGTCGCGAATGCAGCCAACCGCACCAATGATGCGGCCGCCGAAGCGACCCGTGCCTCCGGCGAGCTCAACGTCGCAGCCCAGGGGCTGGACGCTGAACTCAACCGGTTCAAGGAGGCGCTGAAAGCCTCCTAGGCCTACATGTCCGGCTTGCGGAACCGGTAGACAAACCGGTCCGTCTGCCGGCGGATGGCCGGATCAAACACCGAGATGTCGCGGGGGTCGTCCGGATTGGCGAGCACATCGCTCTGCCCGTCCAGGACGAATCCCGCTGCGGTGATTTCCGCCTCTGCCAGCGAGGCTTCCATGCGGTGCAGCGTATCGCCGGTCTCCGCACCACTTCCCTCCGGCGCATGGTGGTCGATCACGATATACACCCCGCCCGGACGCAGCGCGTCGTAAATGGCCTGGTTCATCGCGGCACGGTCCGTGCCGTCGAAATAGGTGTCGTGGTAGAAAAGCACCATGAAGACCGCATCCAGCGGCTCTTCGATCTCTGCCGCGAAGTCCTCGGTCGGAGCCACGACATGGGTGATGTTCGCATGCTCCGCCGCGTACGCGCCCAGCGCCTCGTTCGGCTCCGGGAAGCGCTCGGCCACCCAGCTCGGATTATGCGCATAGACATGCCCGTCCGCGCCGACCGCTCCCGACAGGATGCGCGTATAATACCCGGCGCCCGCTGTCAGATCCGCCACATGCCAGCCCGGTTCCAGACCGGCAAACATCAGCACTTCGCCCGGCCGCCGTCCGGCATCCTGGGCCCGCTCCTGCTCCGGTCGGCTCTCATCCGCCAGGGCGGCCTCGATCATCGCCGGCGCGTCATCCTGGACGCGCAGGGCCAGGGCGGCCGGTGTGGCCAGTGTCAGGGCCGCAAGTGCAGCCGCAAAATGTTTCATATTCCCCTCCATTCTCCGACGAAGCCGGTGGCTTCGTGCCGCCGGAGCATGCCCGCACGGCTGGCTCGCGCCCAAATCAACAAGGCGTGACACGCATGACGATCGCGTCATGGAATTTACGGTTACGAAGGGGTTTTCCGGCAGGATGGGGCAATAAGACCTCAAACAAGCTTGGGTCGACGGGGGTATCATGCATTTCATCCTGGCCTTTGCCGCCATCCTCTCCGCTGCAGCCGCCTATCTGTATCGCCGCGAGAGCCGCCGCGACTGACCCCTTGCCTGCGAGCGGCACTAAAGGTTAGCTCCCTGTCGGAACCAGTACGGGGAGAGTGCCATGCTTCTGCATCACGCAGCCTGGCCGGAAGTCGACGCCTATCTCAAGCATTGCAAGGGGATCATCATCCCCATCGGCTCGACCGAGCAGCACGGCCCCAACGGGCTGGTGGGCACGGACGCCATCTGCCCGGAAGTCATCGCCGCCGAAGCCGGAGCCGATAGCGGTTTCCTGGTCGGCCCCACTTTCAATGTCGGCATTGCCCAGCACCATCTCGGCTTTGCCGGTTCGATGACGCTGCGCCCCTCGACCATGATCGCCGTGCTCAATGACTGGATCGAGAGCCTGACCCGTCACGGCATTGACCGCATCTATTTCCTCAACGGCCATGGCGGCAATATCACCACGATCAACGCGGCCTTCGCCGAATTCTATGCCAATTTCTCGCTCGACGGGGCGGCCTGCCCGGTCAAGCTGAAGCAGCGCAATTGGTGGGAATTGGCCGGGATCTCGGATCTCAGCCGCGAACTCTTCCCGGTCGGTGAAGGCATGCACGCCACCGCCTCGGAAATATCGGTGACCTATTACGCCCACCCGTCCGCCATCAAATCTGTCGAGATGACGCCGAAGATCGCACCGGTCGGCGGCTTCACCGATGCCGCGGACTATCGCCGCACCTTCCCGGACGGCCGGATCGGGTCCGACCCGTCGCAGGCGACGCCGGAGAAGGGGCAGCGTCTCGTGGAGACCGCAAAACGCGCCCTGATTGCGGAAGTCTCGGACTTCTTCGGCACACGCCCACTTGTCCAGGCCGCCGAATAGACCGGATCAGCCCGCCAGCGCCTCGGCGACCCGGGCATCGATCTTCTCCATCGGCTCATTCACCACATCAACCGGGACTTCGGTCAGGCTGGCCTTGAGCGCGTCGGTATAATGGCCTCGCGCCGTACCCAGTGCGGCAGGCGGGGCGAAGACCAGGATGCGGTCAAAATCGGCACCCGCCGCGCTCGCATTCAAACGGTGGATGAAGGTCTCGATAAAGCGGGTTTCGACCTGGTCATGACGGTCCGTCTGCTCGACACCGGACAGCCCGCCGGCCGGATCCGCCATCCGTCCCGGACGATCATCACTGAGATCCCGGTCGGGCAAATTCTCAACACCGAAACTTTCGAGCAGTTTCAGATTGGGCTGATCATCAAAGCCTTCATTGCGCCAGATCAGGGCCTTGCCGCCATCAAAGGCCGCCACCCAGGTTACAGCGTCGATCGGTGCCGTCATTGCCGGTCTCCTTTTTGTCGTCGCCAGAATACACGCATGAAAGCTCTGGTTAATCCCCCCAGATTGTCGCGCCCTCGCCGCTCCGCCTGACCGGATCGCGACACAAAACATTCATTTCCCCCCGCAAAACGGGCTAGGTATACGCCGAGCCAGTCTCGTTGCTTCGAGGGAGTACGGAATGAAAACCTGGATCGCCCTGCCCGCTCTGGCAGTTCTGAGCTTCGCAACGGCCTGTTCGGCGCCGGACGGCGAGACCGGTGACAACGCCGAAGCCGAAACGGTCTCCGTCTTCAATGAAGACAATCTGGCCACATCGGAGGCCTGCTTCGCCGATGCGCCCTCGACCCTGCTCGAGCCCGGCCAGACGCTGATCGAGCGTGGGCCTTCGGGCATTATCCGGGTCTCCCACAATCTGGGCGATGCGCCGGCCGACTATGAATTCGCCATCATCCGCCTGGCCGAACCGCAACGCCAGATCATCGACAATGCGGCCGCCGATTTCTTCCGGGCAGCGGGCGCAGCGCATGATTTCGCGACGGACGAGGTGATCTATCACCGCTCGCGGGACGGGACCTTCTGCGCCGTGGTGCGGGATGAGACCATGGGCCGGCCGCTCGCGGAGGCCGCCGCCCGGGTCCAGGCCGAAACCGACGGCACGCCCTCGACCCAGGACGACTAGGCGGCACGCACCTCGCCATTGTCCAGCACCAGCGGGATCGGCGTCAGCCGGTCCCCGGCCGCTGGACCGCCCGTGCAGGTCCCGCCCTCCAGTTCGAAACTGGCGCCATGGACCGGGCAGACCAGGGTTTCCCCCTTGTGCAGGAGGCCGCGCCCGTCCGGCAGGGCCAGGGGCAGACCGGCATGCGGACACAAATTGCTCCAGCCGGTGACCCTATCGCCCTGCCGGACCAGCAGCACGGCCCCGCCTTCCCAGTCCGAGGCGCGGGCGCCGGGATCGGGCAGGTCATCCAGTTGCGCCAGGAGGGTTCCGCTGGGCGGTTTGGGTCTCACGAGACCAGGCCTTCGGGCGGATTGACCAGCCAGCGCCAGGGCGCGATCTCCACGTGTTCGAACAGGCCGGCCTTCTGATAGGGATCGCTCGCCAGCCAGACATCCAGCTCCGCCCGGTCCTCGGCTTCCACGACCAGAAGCGAGCCCGCCATCTCCCCGGCCTCATTAAGCCAGGGTCCGGCAGCTTTCACACGCTCCCCGTCTCCGGTCAGCCAGGCGAAATGGTCCGCACGATTGGCCAGGCGCACATCCAGCGCCCCCGCCTTGTCGCGGGCATGAACAATGAACAGCATCACAGGGCCTCGAGCGTGAAGGGTCGGGCCAGCAGGGATTCAATCGCTGCCTCGACACTGATCCGGCCGGCCAAGATATCGTCCACGGCCTGACAGATCGGCATGTCGACACCGTGGCGCTTGGCCAGCGCCACCACGGCCGGCGCGCTCGCCACGCCTTCGGTGACCGCCTTCCGGCTGGCGAGAATATCGTCCAGCGAGACCCCGCGCCCCAGCGCCAGTCCGCAGGACATGTTGCGCGATTGCGGGGAGGAACAGGTCAGGACCAGATCGCCCAGCCCGCACAAGCCAGCCAGCGTCTCGCGCTTGCCGCCCAGCGCCACGGCCAGGCGCGTCATCTCGGCGAAACCGCGCGAGATCAGCGCGGCATGGGCCGATTTGCCCAACTCGCGCCCTTCGGAAATCCCGCAGGCAATCGCCAGCACATTCTTCACGGCACCGCCGACTTCCGCGCCGACCAGATCCGTCGCCAGATAGGGCCGGAAGCGGCTCGTCCCCAGTGCTTCGATCAGGGCATTGCCGACCGCCTCATTCGTGCAGGCCAGGGTCACGGCCGTCGGCAGGCCCTTGGCCGTATCAATCGCGAAACTGGGGCCGGACAGGACCGCCGGCAGGGCCCGCGGAATCGTCTCGTGCAGCACATCCGTCATCAGGCTCAGCGAGGATTGCTCGATCCCCTTAGCACACAGCACGATCGGCACCCCATCACGCGCATAGGGCAGGAAGCCTTCCAGAACCCGCCGCAAATGCTGCGCCGGCGCGACTGCCAGGATCGCGTCGCAGGCGTCCAGGTCAGAGATCGCCGTGACGGCTTCCACCGCGTCCGACAGAGCCACGTCGGGCAAATAGACCGTGTTTTCGTGCTTGGTGTTGATCGCGTCGGCCACGTCCTGTTCGAAGGACCAGAGACTGACATTGCGGCCGGCCAGGGCCGCGGTCTGGGCCAGGGCCGTGCCCCAGGCTCCGGCGCCGATGACGCCAATATGCTGGTAATCCGTCACGCCTTGGGTCCTTTCCGTCCGGAGCCGATTGCCGGGTCGAGCTTGGCCGAAACCGCGTCCAAAGGCCAGCGCGCCCGTGCCGGTGCATCCAGCTCATCCGTCTGGCCGCGCACCAGTTTTTCCAGTCCGGCCAAGGCAATCATGGCGGCATTGTCGGTGCACCATTTCATCGGCGGAGCAATCAGGCTGAAGCCGGCATGCCCGGCCGCCTCTTCCAGCGCGGCTCGGACGGTCCGGTTGGCCGCCACACCGCCGGCCACGACCAGGGGCCGGGGCTGGGCAATATCGGGATAGTCTTCCGCAAACCGGTCCATGGCGCGCTTTGTCCGGCTGGCCAGGGCACGGGCGATCGCCGCCTGGACCGAGGCGGCCAGATCGGCCCTGTCCTGTTCCGTCGGCGTCTCCAGCCCGTCCCAGATCTGCCGCGCTGCGGTCTTCAATCCGGCAAAGGAGAAGTCACAGCCCGGCTTGCCCTTGAGCGGGACCGGCAGATCGAACCGGGTCGCATCACCCTCTTGCGCACAGCGCTCCAGTGCCGGGCCGCCCGGAAAGCCGAGCCCCAGCACCTTGGCCGTCTTGTCGAAGGCCTCACCGGCCGCATCATCCAGCGTCGAGCCCAGGCGGCGATACCGGCCGACCGCCTCGGCGATCAGCAATTGGGTATGTCCCCCGGACACCAGAAGCAGGAGATAGGGAAAATCCAGCGGCTCGCTGAGGCGCGGGGACAGGGCATGACCTTCCAGGTGGTTGACCGCGATCAGCGGCTTGCCCGAGCCCAGCGCCAGCCCCTTGGCCGTCATCAGGGCCGCCATCACGCCGCCGATCAGGCCGGGACCTGATGTCGCAGCAATCCCGTCCAGATCGGCCAGGGACAGACCGGCCTCGTTCAGGGCAGCTGCCGCCAAACCGTCCATCGCTTCGGCATGGGCGCGCGCCGCAATCTCAGGCACCACGCCGCCGAAGGGCGCATGCGCCTCGGTCTGGCCGAGCACGAGATCGGCCAGGACCTCAATCCGGCCGTCGGCCTGGCGGCGCAGAATGGCCGCCGCACTCTCATCACAGCTGGATTCCAGTCCCAGCACGATGAGTCCGTCGGCTTGCGTAGAGGAGGAAGGGGGGGCTAAGTCCATGGCAGACCGATAGCCCCTCGACCAGGATCCTGCAACGTGAAGCCGCCGTCCTCACCCCAGCCGATCGCCACGCGCCGCTCCCCCCTCGCCCTCTGGCAGGCCCGCGAGGTCCAGGCCCGGCTGGCCCGCGCCTGCGGGCTGGAAGGCGATGACGCCGATGCCGCCTTTCCGATCCTCGGCCTCGTCTCCACCGGCGACAAGATCCAGGACCGCACCCTTCTGGAGGCCGGAGGCAAGGGCCTGTTCACCAAGGAAATCGACGAGGCCCAGCTCTCCGGCGAGGCAGTCTATGCCGTTCATTCCATGAAGGATGTGCCGACCGAACTGCCCGACGGGCTGATACTGGGCGCCATTCTGGAGCGCGAGGATCCGCGCGACATGCTGCTCGCCCGGGGTGGCGAGACCCGGCTGGCAGACCTGCCGGAAGGCGTGGTGGTCGGCACGGCCAGTCTGCGCCGCCAGGCCCAGCTGCTGCACGCCCGCCCGGACATCACGGTGGTGCCCTTGCGCGGCAATGTCGCCACGCGCCTGGGCAAGCTGGAGAGTGGTGAGGTCTATGCGACCTTCCTGGCCCGCGCCGGGCTGAAGCGCCTGCAACGCCCGGAAGCGGAGCGCGAGCCGCTGCCTTTCTCCGACATGCTGCCCGCCGTCGCCCAAGGGGCGATCGGTGTGGCCGCCCGCATTGATGACAGCGATGCCCGCACCCGTCTGACGGCTCTTGAGCACGTCCCGACCCGTATCGCGATCACGGCGGAACGGGCCTTCCTGAAAGCGCTGGACGGCTCTTGCCGGACGCCGATCGCGGCCCATCTTAATAATGAATCAATGGATTTCACGGGCGAAGTCCTGACACCTGACGGTGTACAAAGATGGCAAAAAAGCCTGAGAATTGATCTGGCAACCACGACGCTCGAACAGGCGTTCGAGAGCGGCCAGCAATTGGGTCAGGCCATCCGGGACGATGCCGGAGACCGGCTCGAACAGGTTTTGGGAGTGGCATGACGGTATTGGTGACCCGCGGTTGGCCTGGCGCCGAGCGAACTGCAGCAGGACTGCGGGACATGGGCATTGATCCCATCATTTCACCTGTCCTGGACATCAATTTCCGCGCCCGCATCGATGCCGACCTCACCGACGTCCAGGCCCTGATTTTCACCAGCGCCAATGGTGTGCGTGCCTGGGGGCCCCGACGCGATGAGCGCGACCTCACCGTGTTTGCCGTCGGCGACAACACCGCTGAAGCGGCGCGCAAGATCGGCTTCAAGAAAGTCCATTCCGCCAACGGCAATAGCGATGATCTGGCCACCCTGATCAAACGCAAGACCCGGCCTGAGAAGGGCGAGTTGCTGCATATCCGGGGCATTCATGTCGCCGGCGACCTGGCCGGGGCCCTGCGCCCGGACGGGTTCAAACTGCGCGATGCCATCGGCTATGGCGCCATTCCGGTCGACACGCTGAGCGAAGAGGCGATTGCCGCCATCGTGTCCGGTTCGCCGCTCTCCGTGCTGATCCATTCGCCCCGCGCCGCCAAGACCTTTCTCGACCTGCTCAAGAAGTTCGGCCTGCACCACTGGCTGGGCTCCGTCAGCGTGTACGGAATCTCCGAGAAAAGCCTGGAACCGCTCAAGGGCGCGGGCTTTGGCGCCCTCATTCCCGCCGCCGCTCCGACGGAAGCAGCGATGCTGGCACTGCTCGATGAAAGTTCGGAACTGGCGCAGGCTTCCAACGCGTCCTAAGCTGGACGAAATTTGCGCGAATCATGGGCCAAAATGGCTGACCCGAACGACACTCTCGACCCCGAACCTGTCGATGCCGAGTTCGAGCCGGCAGGCGACACGCCCCCCGCAGACAAGGCGTCGCGGCGCGGGCCCGGCTGGACCTCGCTGATCCTGGTTTTCCTGCTCTCCACGGCTGCCGGTGGCGCGCTGGGCTATGCCGGTCAGGCCTGGCTGGATAACACCACCAATCCGGTCGACACCGGCGCCGATGCGCGCGCCGCCCTGTCCGGTGATCTGGAGGCGCTGACGGCCCGTCTGGCGGCTCTGGAAAATGCCGATCCGGTGTCCCCGGTCGACGACACGGCCCGGGCCTCGATCGAGACTCTCCTCACACGGCTTGACGCGCTGGAGAACCGTCCGGTCCCCGCTGCGAATGGCGCGCCTGTCGACCTCACCGCCATCGAGGCCCGCCTCGCCGCCCTGGAAAACGCCCCGGCCACCGACGCAGAGCCCTTCGATCTGACCGCAATGGAATCCCGCCTGTCCGCCCTCGAGACTGGCGCTGACGACACCCGTGACCTCGCCAGCCAGGCGCTGGACACGGCCCGGACCGCCTCGCAATCCGGCGTCGATCCGCAAATCCTGCAAAACCTCACCCAGCGCATCGCCGACCTGGAAGCCGCCGGGGACCAGAATGCGATCGCCTTTGACGATCCGGCGCCCCGGATCGCCGAACTCCAGGCCGAGTTGGACCGCCTGACAACCGAACTCGCCGAGACGCGGAGCCTGGCGGAAACCGCCCAGTCGCGCGCCTCCGATGCCGCCGCCTCGGCCCAATCCGCCGCTGACCGGCCCGATACCGGCAACGCCGACCGCCAGCTCGCCGCCCGCGCCCTGGCGCTGACCGCCCTGCGCGAAATGGCCCAGACCGGGGACAGTTTCGAAGCCGAGCGCGCCGCCCTCGCCCGCCTCTGGCGCGACAATGCCGATCTGGCCGCCCTGGCCAGCGTCGCCCGCGCCGGCGTGCCGACGCGCGACCAGCTGGAAGCGAGCTATCCCGGCGAGACCATCCGCGAAGCCGCGGGACCGGGCCGTGTCTTTTTCGGCCTGATCGCCGTGCGCCAGACCGATGGCGAAAGCGACAGCAGTGGACCAATGGCGATCACCGCCCTGGCGGAAACCCGGCTGGCCGAAAACGATCTGGACAGCGCCATCACCCTGACAGAACAACTCTCCGGCCCGGCCCTGGAGGCTGCCCGCGACTGGCTCATTGCCGCCCGCGCCCGCCAGGATGTCGACCAACGCCTGCTCTCGCTGCGCCAGACACTTGCCGACGAGGCCGCCGCGCGGGGAGAAGATCCGTCATGATCCGCCTCATCCTTGCCGTCGTCTTTGCGCTCCTGACCGCCGCGCTGGGTGCCTTCCTCGCCCTCAATCCGGGCACGGCCGCCTTCGAATTCCTCGGCTGGCAGATGGAAATGCCTTTCGTGGTCGCCGCCGGCGGCACCATCCTGTTCGCCTTCCTCTTCCTCGTCCTGTGGTGGGGCATCTATCTGCTCTGGACCTCGCCGGACAAGGTGAAGTCCTTCTTCAAGCGCCGCCGCCGTGAACAGGGCTATGACGCGCTGGAACGCGCCCTGATCGCCTCGGCCGCCGGGGATGGCGAAGCCGCGGTCCGCCAGGCCGCCCGTGCTGATGCCCTGCTGGAACGCCCCGCCCTGTCCCGCCTGCTCGCCGCCCGCGCCGCCGAGGCGGCCGGCAATCTGGACGGCGCGGAGACGCATTACGAAGCCCTGCTGGAAGACCAGCGCACCCGCGTCGTCGCCCGCCGGGGTCTCGCCCAGCTGGCCCATGACCGGGGTGACCATTCCGCAACCCAGACCCATGCCGCCGACGCCTTCCAGCAGGCCAAGGGCGCCCGCTGGGCCTTTGAAGCCCTGTTCGACAGCCAGGTTGCACAGGGCCGCTGGGACGAAGCCGTCACCACGCTCAATGAAGGCGAGAAGCGCAAGCATGTCGGCCCGGATGTCGCCCGCCGCCGCCGCGCTGTCCTGCTCACCGCTGCCGCGCTGGAGTGCGAGCAGAGCGATGCCGAGAAGGCTCGCGAATGGGCGTCCAGTGCCCATCGCAATGCGCCGGGCTTTGCCCCGGCTGCGGCCCTCGCCGCCCGGCTTCTCGCTGATGGACGCCGCCACAAGCGCGCGGCCGAAGTGCTGGAGGCCGCCTGGGCGGCCAATCCACACCCGGCTCTGGCCCACGCCTATCGTGAACTGCGCAAGTCCGACAGCAAGGCCAAGCGCCTGGAACGCCTGCGCGGCTTGGCCAGCCTCAATCCGGGCCACCGGGAAAGCCAGCTGGTCCAGATCCAGGTCGCCCTGGAAGACAGCGATGCGCCGGCCGCCCGCGCCGCCCTCGATCCGCTGCTGAAGAATAATGACGCGCCGTCCTCGCGCCTGTGCGCCCTGGCCGCCCGCCTCGCCCGGCTGGAAGGCAAGGATGAGGAGGCCCGCCGCTGGATGACCAAGGCCTCCCATGCCGCCACCGAGGCGGACTGGTCCGACATCGACCCGGATGGCCGGCTCTTCGCCTACACCGCGGATGACTGGAAGCGCATGGTCTATGCCTATGGCGATGAGAACAAGCTGACGCATCCGCGCTATGAGCGCTTCGAGCGCTATGCCGAAGCGGTACCGGAAACCGCCCTGCTGGAAGCCCCGCGCCCGAAGAAGGCCGCCGCCTCCCGCGCTGCCGCCAGCTTTGCCGAACCCGCCCCGCGCATGCCCGATGATCCCGGTGTGGGGGACGAGGATGACGAGGACGGCGCCACGGCATGACCACGCCCGTGACGCTGCTCGGCATTGTCGGAGGCTCGGCCTCCGGCAAGACCTGTCTGGCCGAAGAGATTGCCCGCCAGAATGCCCATGCCGGCACCTATGTCCTGTCCGAGGATGACTACTATGTCGATGCCGGCAATAGGCCCGGCTTCGATCCCAACCGGTTCAATTTCGACGAGCCGGCCGCCAAGGATCACGACCTGCTCCTGGCCCATCTGGAAGCGTTGAAAGCGGGACAGGCCGTGCAGGCCCCGCTCTATGATTTCACCACGCACTGCCGGCGGGACGAGACACAATGGCTGGAACCGGCCCCGCTCGTCGTCATTGAAGGCCTGCACCTGCTGGCCAGCACCGCCATTGCCCGCGTTCTGGACCTGTCCGTCTTTGTGGAGGCCGACCGGGATGTCCGCTTCCAGCGCCGCCTGGCCCGCGATGTGGCCGAGCGCGGACGTCAGCCGGACTTCGTGAAACACCAGTTCGAAACCCTGGTCGACCCGATGCATCGCACCCATATCGAGCCGCAGAAAACCCGCGCCGATCTGGTCATCGAGAATATGGGCGCACCGGACTTCAAACAGCTCGCCGAGCCGGTTCTCGCACGCCTGAATGACCAGTGATTTTCCTGCTGCACCGGGGCTTGCCCCTCCCGCATTTCGCGGGTAGGTTCCGCCGCCTCTCGCCGGTGATTTTGCACAGGCGGGACGCCTGAATGGCAGGCCGCTTTAGCTCAGCTGGTAGAGCAACGCATTCGTAATGCGTAGGTCGCGTGTTCGAGTCACGCAAGCGGCACCACTCTTCCTCCATTGTTCCCGCTCCGCTCGACCCGCGCCTGTCGCCGATTTCGGCGTTGGGGTCGATGCTCACCTGGAACGCGCTCAAGGCTGGGGCCAGCGAGATTTGTCAGACGCGTCCGCCAGCCCCACCTCGTTCTCGCTCCGCTCGGTCAAAGCGGGTCGGCGCTTGGCGCGTCGACCTCCGCTTCGCTGACACGCAGAGCGATGTCCGAAGCCGGTTCGGGCGCGGCCAGGGTGACCAGGCCGGTCAACCAGAAAGCCAGAATGATGAGGCCCGCCAGCATGGTGAGAAAATCGGGCAGGGTCGGGGCGCGATAGATGATCGGCATGGTGAGACATCCTGTTTGGAGAGGGAGGGTCAGGCGGCCGACAGCGCCGCCAGTATGAGGGCGAGGGCGGCCAGGGCGCAGGCCGCGGTGCGGACATGATTGAGCCGCGTCCACTGACGTGAATACGTGCCCCAGAAGGCCTGCCCGTCAGGCCGATCAACCGGCAGACGGTCGAGGCGGCGGTTCAGGGGAACATTGCCCAGAAGCGTGACGAAGAGGGCGCCGACGCCATAGACCAGAGCAGCCAGGACCACGAGCACCCGCTCCGCTCCGTCCAGCTTGGACAGGGAAAGCCAGGCCAGACCGGCCAGCCCCGGCACCAGCAGGAGGAAAACGATCAGGAAGACCGAGCGCAAGACGGTCCGGTTCAGGCTCTGCATTGACGCCATGCCTGCGACCGAACCGGCCTGGATGAAGCCCCGCATCAGAAAGTCGGAAAAGGCCAGGAAGACCCCCGCCATGACGGCACAGAGCAGGCCGGCAAGTCCCAGGATATGGGGAAGGATTGCGCTCAGCATTCAGGCCTCCACGCGCGGGGCCCTGGACCAGACCTCCTGATCAGCGCTTTCACGGGCAAAGTCCCGGAAATCCTTCGGGGGCCGCCCGAGCGCCCGCTGCACGCCATCGGTCAGCTTCGCATTCCGACCGTCCAGGACCGTGGCGAACAGATAGTCCAGCAGTCCGGCCATCGGTTCCGGCACACCCTCATCGGCCAGGGCGTCCAGGAAGGCCTGCCGCGGCAGGTCGATATAGCTCACGCGCCGGCCCAAGACCGTCGACAATTCCTCTGCAATATCCGCAAAAGTCAAAAGCCGCGGGCCGGTCACTTCATAGACTTCACCGGAATGTCCCGGCTCTGTCAGCGCAGCGACGGCGACATCCGCGATATCGTCGACATCAATGAAGGGTTCCGGCGTCTGGCCGGCCGGCAGGGCCAGCACGCCCGCCTCGATCATGGGGTGGAAAGCCCCTTCGGAGAAATTCTGGTTGAACCAGCTGGCCCGCACGATCGTCCAGTCCAGTCCGCTGTGCTGGACGATGCGCTCGCACGCCTGGGCATCCGGCTCGCCCCGTCCGGAGAGAAGGACGATGCGGGCCACATCCATTGTGGCGGCCAGATCGACGAAGCGGCGGATATCGGACCGGGCCTGGGGCAGGGCGAGATCCGGGGAGTAGGTCAGATAGACCTGGCTCACCCCGTCCAGGGCCTGGGCCCAGCCCTCCGGCCGGTTCCAATCAAAGGCGGGATGCGAAGAGCGGGACACGCCCCGCACACTGTGGCCGCGATCTGTCAGCCGGTCTGCCACACGGCGGCCGGTCTTGCCGGACGCGCCGACGATGAGGGTCAGACCGGTCTGGGCCGGATGGGTTCGGGTCATGATGAAGCCTCCTGATCAGCTTAACACGATGTAAACTTTACACGGCGTCAATATGGCGGACTTGACACCGTGTCAAGCGTTTCCGAAAACAGGGTCATGCCCCGCTCAAAAGACGAATCCACCCGCACCCTGATCCTGAAAGCCTGCCGCCGCCTGCTCGAGGCCGGGCCCGGTCAGGCGGTCCGCATGAGCGATGTGGCCAAGGCCGCCGGCGTCAGCCGCCAGGCGGTCTATCTCCACTTTCCCAAGCGCGCCGACCTCCTGGTCGAGACCGCGCGCCACATTGATGCGGAAGAGGATGTCGATGCCCGTCTGGCCCCCAGCCGGGCGGCGAAGGACGGCCTGTCGCGACTCGACCTCTATATCGAGGCCTGGGGAAATTACATTCCGGTGGTGATGCCGACCGCCCGCGCCCTGATCGCGATGAGCGATACGGATGAGGATGCGCGCGCGGCCTGGGACAACCGGATGGCGGCCATGCGCCATGGCTGCGAGGCCGCCGTCCGCGCACTGAAGAATGATGGCAGACTGACGCCGGAACTGGAGGCGGACCGGGCCACGGATCTGCTCTGGTCCCTGCTCTCGGTGGACCACTGGGACAATCTCGTTGGCCGGTGCGGCTGGTCGCAGCCGGACTATATCGCCCAGATCCAGCGTCTCGCCCGCGCCGCCCTGGTCAAACCGGCCCCGCAAGCCCGCACGCCCCGGATCACCAGCCTGTGATCAGCCCGGCGTCTTGTCCGCAGGATCCGGGCTCTTACATCTCGCCCCAAGCCAAGAGGGAATGATCATGAGTGACACGACCGGATACACCCCGCCCAAGGTCTGGACCTGGGACAATGAAAGCGGCGGACGCTTTGCCAGCATCAACCGGCCGATTGCCGGGTCCACGCACGACAAGGAGCTTCCCGTCGGGGAGCATCCCTTCCAGCTCTACTCCCTCGCCACACCCAATGGGGTGAAAGTGACGGTCATGTTCGAGGAATTGCTCGAGCTGGGCATTTCCGAGGCCGAGTATGATGCCTGGACGGTCAACATCTCCGAGGGCGAGCAATTCGGCTCCGGTTTTGTCGCCATCAATCCCAATTCCAAGATCCCGGCCCTGCTGGACCGCTCCGGTGAGACGCCGGTCCGGGTCTTCGAGTCCGGCTCGATCCTGGTCCACCTGGCCGAGAAATTCGGACATTTCCTGCCCAAGGACCCGGCCGCGCGCACCGAAGCCTTCAACTGGCTGTTCTGGCAGATGGGGTCTGCGCCCTTCCTCGGCGGCGGGTTCGGCCATTTCTACGCCTATGCGCCGGAGAAGTTCGAATACCCGATCAATCGCTACGCCATGGAAGTGAAGCGCCAGCTCGACGTGCTCGACAAGCATCTGGCGGAGAATGACTATTTGGCCGGCGCGGAATACTCGATCGCCGACATGGCCGTCTGGTCCTGGTATGGCGCTCTGGTTCTGGGCCGTCTCTACGAAGCCGCCGAATTCCTCTCGGTCAGCGAATACACGCATGTCCTTCGCTGGGCGAAGGCGATCAATGACCGCCCCGCCGTCAAGCGCGGCATCCGCGTCAACAAGGTCTGGGGCGATGAAGCCACCCAGATGCGCGAACGCCATTCCGCCGATGATTTCAAATCACCGGCGGAAACGGCCTAGGCGTCCGGGTCAGCCCAGCGAGACCAGCAGATCGCCGAGCGCTTGCATGCGTTCGGCATCTGCGCCCTCGGCCTCACCCGCCAGTTCCTGGAAATGCGTGCCCATCAGGACGAGATCATCGGTTTCGGCCTCGCCCGCTGACCAGGCATTCACCAGATCACGCGCCTGCCCCAAACGGTCGGCCGCCAGGGCCTCGGTGCGGGTCAGCTGGTCCAGATAGGCCAGCGCCACGACCGGCTCGGCCGGCCAGTCGAAATGCAGCTGGGTCTGGGTATTGGCTTCGTCGAAGCGGATCAGATTGGCTGCCGCGATCTCGTTTTCGGTCAGCAGACCGTTCGGCACCAGCTCCAGTACATCCAGACCGCGGACGATCTCCGGCGCCCAGATATAGCCATTGTGCCAATAGGCGGCCCAATAGCCGGCCAGGAAGAGGTTTTCCTCACTCACCGGCCCCCGGTCAAAGAAGGCAATCTCGACAATATTGTCCGGATCGGTGAAATCGGTGATCGACAGGCCGCCGGAATACCAGCCCTGCACCATGATATCGCGCCCCGGGACCGGGATCAGCGAGCCGTTATGGGCGACGCAGTTCTCGACACTCGTCTGTTCCGGCGGGATCTTGAAGAAGCCGCGGCGTTCCAGCGTGCCGTCCTCGCCGATCGTGGCGACGATATTGGCACCCCAGTTTTCCGGATCCTCTTCACGGCAACGCGGCATCAGACCGCCACCCCACTCATCGGTGAACAGGACGGCATCGGCTTCATTGGTGAAGGTGGCGGAGTGCCAATAGGCCATGTTCGGATCGAACAGGTCGGAAATCCGCTGCGGATTCACCGGGTCGGAAATGTCCAGAAGGATGCCATTGCCACCACAGGCGCCGGCCGCCAGATTCATTTCGGGATAAACCGTAATATCGTGACAGGCCACGGTGGACGAGGCCTCCTGGGCGCCCTCCTCGATCGCGCCGCCGGCCCAGAGGCCCGCGATCGCACCAGTTTCCGGGTCCGCGAAAATATGCGGCCGGTTCACGACCGCGGCCGTCTCCGGCGCATCCAGCGGCACTTCGATAATGTCGATCGAGTAGAGGGCCGTGTCCGGATTCTCGTCCGGCTCACCGCCCACGCATCCGGCGAGCTCACTTTCCGGACGCACACCGCTCGTGCCCTGGACATAGACATAGAGCGTGTCCGGGTCGGTGGGATCCGGAACCAGGGTGTGGGTGTGGGAGCCGCGGCAGGTCTGGACGGCCGCGACCTGGACCGGCGCGGTAATGTCGGAAATGTCAAAGATCCGCACGCCGAGGAAACGCTCCTCGCTGCTGTCCTCCTCGACCCCGCCGGCGCCGCAATCCAGCCGCGCCCGGCCCTGTTCCACCGAGTGGAAGAGAAGATTGCCGTGGATGGACACATCGCCCTGGCCACCCGGACAGGCCACTGAGACCAGCAATTCCGGATCGGTCGGCACCGCCGCGTCATAGATGTTGAAGCCGTGGAAATTGCCCATCACGACCCGGTCGCCGGAGAAGGCCAGATCGGTATTGGCAAAGGCGAGCGGCCGGATCTGCGGCCCCGCATCGGCATCGTCTTCACCGGTTTCGGCGTCAGCGGTTTCGCCGTCAGCGGTTTCAGCAGTTTCAGCGCTTTCGGTGGTTTCGTTCTCTGCAGCCTCGTCTGCGTCCGCACCATCGTCCGGAGCCTCCTCGGCATCATCGCCGTCGGCGGCGTCCTCGTCCTCTTCCGGCGGATCGATCCATTCAGCCGGAACGAAGAACATCGTCTCTTCGTCAAAGAAGCCCGGCGGCGGCGGCACATTGGCGATCAGGTTCACATTCCAGGACACGCTCTCCGCGTCCATGACACCGGCGGCCAGTCCGGCGCGGCTGGGCGCCGGGTCCGTCTCCGGCAGGACATAGGCCTGGCTGTCCTCGTCGGACGGGGCGGAGCAGGCGGCCATGGTCAGCGCCAGAAGGCTGACCCCGGCCAGATGTGTCAGAGCGTGTTTCATGATTTCCCCCAGCGATAAGGCCTGTCAGAGGCCGGCAAGAATGGAGCGCATGCGCGCGATTTCGGATGATTGGTCGGCCATCACATCTGTCAGGAATTGCGACAATTCCGGGTCTTCGCCATTGCCCGGCGTGGCCAGCAGGGCCTCCACCATGTCGATGGCGCCCTGGTGATGGTGGATCATGCCGGTCAGGAAGAGCCGGTCGAATTCATCGCCCTCGGCCATGGACAATTCCACCATCTGTGCCGGCGACAGCATGCCGGCCATCAGCGGGATGTCCGAGGGCGCGTTGGCGGGGTGATGGCCGCCATGGGCGGCTGCCTGCGAGTGCGCCATCTGCGTATGGACGTCATGGCCCGGCATGGTCGTGTGATCCATGACCATTTCGGTGGATTCGCCGCGTTCCCGGAGCCAGCGGCGCATCATCGCCATTTCGTCACTCTGGGACCGGGCAATCCGGTCGCCCATCAGTGTCACGGCCCGGTTATCGGTCCGCTCGGCGATCATCGCGACCATGTCGACCGCCTGATTATGGTGGACGATCATGTGCTGCATGAATTCCGCATCATCCGCCGTGTAGGGCACGGCGGCCAGCGCGGTGGATTCGTCCGGGGTCAGGATGCGCGAGGACTGTCCCGGCGCACCGGGCTGCACGATGGGGGGCTGGGCCAGCGCCGGCACGGCGCCCAGGGCGAAAGCCGGCACAAGCAAGAGGAGAGAACGGCGCATCATGAGGCAATCCGGGTGAAATCAAAGGATTTCACCAGATTAGTCACAAGCCGCCGGCAATGCCAATCAATGCGGGGTGTCAGTCCTCACCCGGGCTCATCTGGGACTGCATGTAGCGCTCTTCCCCGATCTTCTCGATCAGGCCGAGCTGGGTCTCCAGATAATCGGTGTGCTCTTCCTCGCTCTCAAGGATATCGACGAGCATTTTGCGCGAGACGTAGTCCTTGACCTCTTCGCAATAGGCGATGGCCTCGACATAGAAGGGATGCGCCCGCTTTTCGATCTTCAGATCGGCTTCCAGGCATTCCTTGAGGGTCTCGCCGATATAGATCTTGGCCAGGTCCTGGACATTGGGCAGGCCCTCCAGGAAGAGAATCCGCTCGATCAGCAGATCGGCATGCTTCATCTCGTCGATGGATTCCTCGTATTCGACCTTGGCGATCTTGGCGAAACCCCAATCCTTGAACATGCGGGCATGCAGGAAATACTGGTTCACCGCCGCCAGTTCGAGCTTCAGGGCCTGGTTGAGATACTCAATGACCTTGGCATCACCCTTCATGACGGCATTCCTTCTTGCTGCGTCGAATGGTCGCCACTCTACGCAAAAGTGCGCATGCGCCAACGTCTATCTTTGCAAGTGAAAATGGGTGTCTTTCGCGACAGGGGCGCGCGCCTGGCCGGCTGACCTATTCGGCGGCCGCCGCCATGTCGTCCGGACCCAGACGGGTGGCGGCGATCATGTCGGCCACATCCGGCAGGCAGCGTCCGCATTGCGGCTTGGTCGAGCAGCGCTTGAACACACAGGACACGCCCTTCACAGCCGGGTCAGCGGCAGCAGCCTGAAGCTCTTTTTCGCGCAGCGCGTTGCAGATGCAGACATACATGGGCGGGACGCCATCTGTGAGTGATGACAAAATCTTTCCCGCAAATGCGAATGACTGTCAACTACATAAATCATGCATCCGGTGGGTTTTGAGTCAGGGCGACACTCCCTCCTTCTCCCTGGGGAGAAGGTGCCGCGAAGCGGCGGATGAGGGGGAACGGCGAGGTCTTCGCGATTATCCCCAAACACCGGGATTTCCCCCTCTCCCGGCGCATGCGCGCCACCCTCTCCCCGTGGGAGAGGGGGTTTGCAGCACCGAGCTTGAAGGGCGGACCTAATTCCCCCGCATGATCGAGCCGAGCGGGCCCAGGACGGAGCCTTCGCCCTGGCCCGATCCGGCGACCGGGACATTGGCCAGGATGCGGCCGGCCAGGCGCGAGAAGGGCATGGACTGGATCCAGACCTGACCCGGGCCGCGCAGACGCGCAAAGAAGACGCCCTCGCCGCCGAAGATCATCGATTTGATATTGCCGGCGCGCTCGATCTCGAACTCCACATCCGGCGTGTAGGCGACGACACAGCCGGTATCGATGTGGATTTCCTCACCGGGCGCGAGATCCTTCTTGATCAGCGTTCCGCCGGCATGGACGAAGCACCAGCCCGTGCCCTGCAGGCGCTGCATGATGAAGCCTTCACCGCCGAACAGGCCGGTCATGATCCGCTTTTGCAGCGCAATGCCGATCGACACGCCCTTGGCCGCCGCCAGGAAACTGTCCTTCTGGCAGATCAGCTCGCCGCCCAGATCAGGCAGATGGACCGGGATGATCGTGCCCGGGAACGGCGCGGCAAAGGCCGCATGGGCCTTGCCCTGCCCCTGATGGGTGAAGACCGTCATGAACAGGCTTTCCCCGGTCAGCAGCCGCTTGCCGGCGCCGGCCAGCGCGCCCCAGACACCGGAATTCTGCTTGGAGCCGTCACCAAAGACCGCCTCCATCGTCACCGACGGGGATTTGTACATCATGGCGCCGGCCTCGGAGACGACACTCTCCCCCGGATCCAGCTCCACTTCGACATACTGGATGTCTTCGCCACCGATCTTGTAGTCGATCACGTCTGCCTGGCT
Organism: Maricaulis alexandrii; assembly: GCF_005871165.1. Lineage (GTDB taxonomy): Bacteria > Pseudomonadota > Alphaproteobacteria > Caulobacterales > Maricaulaceae > Maricaulis > Maricaulis alexandrii. The sequence continues at coordinate 317,406 of NZ_SWKP01000008.1, forward strand.
CATCTTGCTCTCCTGAAAACCGTCCACGCCAGCTTAGCGGCGCGTACCGGTCCGGCAAGCGCATCACGGGTCAGGTTTCAGATTTCAGGCAGAAATTCCGGTCAGATCGTCTGCACATCCGCGTGCTCGGCGGCATCGCGGATCAAATGCGCCAGATGCACGGGCATGTCCCCGGAGTGCGAGCGGAAGCTGGCATTCTTGTCCAGGCGCGACACGTCTTCCGGGATTTTCGATTCATCCACGGCGATGGAGCCCGACAGGATCATGACCGGCGTATCCCCGGCATGGGCCCGTGTGGTTTCCAGCGTGTCGGTCGGATGGATGGAATCGGGCAGGCGCAGATCCAGCAGGATCAGGTCATAGCTTTTGCGTTCAAGACAGCGCTTGGCATCCTTGAGCGTGCGCGCCACTTCAAACTCGATGTCCAGATCGCCCGCTTCGCAGACGGCATGCTGGACCAGCATGGCGTCGGCAAAATCATCTTCGACGTGCAGAACACTGAGCGCTTGGCCTGACATTGATCCCTCCCAATTCGGCATCCTATATCGGTTGCCTTACCGAACCGTATACGAGTCCCGGAGCAATTGACTCAAAAATCTGCAGGCAGAGCCTTGCCACTCCGGGTTGCGGCCGCAATTACGGTGTTTCGCAACAGCATGGCAATGGTCATCGGGCCGATTCCGCCGGGAACCGGTGTAATCCAGCCGGCATGGCCGACAATCTCGTCAAAGGCCGCATCCCCCACGAGGCGAGTCTTGCCTTCGCCCCGTTCCGGCGCGTCGATCCGGTTGATGCCGACATCCAGCACGCAGGCGCCCGGCTTCACCCAGTCGCCCTTGACCATTTCCGGACGCCCCACCGCCGGCACCAGAATGTCGGCTGTGCGGCAGAGGGCTGGCAGGTCCTTGGTGCGCGAGTGCGCGACGGTCACGGTGGCATTCTTTTCCAGGAACAAGAGCGCCGCCGGCTTGCCAACCAGGATGGAGCGGCCGATCACCACGACATTCTTGCCGGAGATATCCCCCAGCGCGCGCTCGGCCAGCAGGACACAGCCTGCCGGTGTGCACGGACGCAGGCCCGGCTTGCCCAGCACGATCCGGCCGGCACTGACATCGGTCAGCCCGTCGACATCCTTGTCCGGGTCGATCTCGCCGATCACACGGTTGGCATCGATATGATCCGGCAGCGGCATCTGGACCAGGATCCCGTCCACCATGTCATCGGCATTGAGCTGGCGCACAATCTCGATCGCCTCGGCTTCGGTGGTCTCGGCCGGCTTGCGGAATTCGATGGATTTGAGGCCCGCCGCCTCGGTGCGTTTCACCTTGTTGCGGACATAGACATCGCTGGCCGGGTCATCGCCGATCAGCACCACGGCGAGACAGGGCGCCCGTCCGATCTGCTTGGCCAGTTCAGCCCCGACTTCACCGGCCCGGGCATCAATCTCGGCGGCGACCGCCTTGCCATCAATCAGTTGAGCACTCATCCGCAAAACCCTCCAGCAAGGCCGTGACAGGCTGGAGGGCCGCCCCCTCGACAGCAATGCGCACGGTTTTCAGACGGGATGTCGCGCCGCGTATAACATCCAGATCGCGTTTGGGAAGGCCCAACTGCTTGGCCAGCAGCGCCACCAGCGCCGCATTCGCCTTGCCCTTCTCCGGAACGGCCCGAACCCTCACCGCCAGGTGCACACTGCCATCCGACGCGGCCCGCCAGGCCTCGATGACGTCCTTCGAGGCATTCGGCGTCAGGCGGACCTGGAAGGTCAGCCCGTCCTTGTCCTGACGATAGCGCACCGGATCAGAAGATGCGCATCAGCTCCGGCAGGATATAGCCCTGAACAAAGCCGATCAGGAGCAAAAGGATGATGGGCGAGAAATCCATTCCGCCCAGCGGCGGAAGCACGCGGCGGATCGGCGCCAGAAGCGGTTCGGTGATGGCCGAGGTGATCCGCCACAACATGGAGACGAACTGGTTGTGCGTATTCACCACATTGAAGCTGATCAACCAGCTCAGGATCACACCCACGAGCACCACGATCCACAGGAGCTGGAGCAGGGGATGAATGATGTAGATGATCAGGCCGTCAATCGGTGACATGGGCTTTGTGTCCTCGCCATTTGTGTGTTGCCTTCGCTTCTAGCCTGCCATGGCCTGCATCGTCCAGAAGCGCATGCTTGACTGCACAGCAAGAGGCTCGTATTTCGCAAAATCAAGGTGACGGGGCCGTAGCTCAGTTGGGAGAGCGCGTCGTTCGCAATGACGAGGTCAGGGGTTCGATTCCCCTCGGCTCCACCACCCTTCGCCCTTATTCTTTGATCTCACGGCAGTCCGCTGCGCGGACGCCTCCGATGGGGCGGTCCATCAGGGGCCGACGCGCCGTCGCGCTTGCGAACCCTCCGGGTTCGAGGAGCTCGGCGCTTTCCTCCCCATGATATGGGGAAGAAAGCTCTTCCATACCTTCCAATTTCGCACGTCATCCCACGGTGCCCGAAGGGCATCCGGGGGACCTGAGCTCACCTGTCGACAGGATAGGAGAGGTCCCCCGGACAAGCCGGGGGATGACGGCGTTGGTGGATCGGGTGGAGCTAAATTGGCTCCCAATCCACCACCTTTGTCATCCCGGCCGAATGCCCCGCGAAAGCGGGGCGCAGAGCCGGGACCCATTTTCGTGCAAGTCCGACCTTCGAAGAGGTTTGCGCACCCGTGACCCCATCCTGATACTAATCCGATACCATCCTGATCCCACTCTGAACCCGCTCTGATCCCATACCGCCCCCATTCCAGACCCGTTCCACCCCCTTCCCGACCCTGTTTGCGCCCCCTTTTTTCATTAAAATGCGCGACCGCTTCACGCCTCCGGGTGCCCTCAATGAAAGTCCCGGCTTTTGGGGATAACCCGGACATTCCGGGGATGGGTCCGGCCCCTGGGATCGCGGGATACGGGGCGTTTGACCTCATCGCCGCGGCTGGCCACGCCATCGAGGACATCGCGCTGGACATCCTCGGACAGGAGGGAGAGATCATCGGTCCGGTCGACCAGGCTTTCACAGACAATATGGACCACCCCGTCCGCCTCCTGCACCCGGCCACTGACCGCCAGGAGGCGCGCCCCCATCACCACGGGCCGGAAGCGTTCGAACACGCGGGGCCAGACCACCAGATTGGCCACGCCCGTTTCATCCTCGATCGTCACGAAAACCACCCCGCTGGCCGTACCCGGTCTCTGCCGCACCAGGACAACGCCGGCCGTTGTCACCCAGCGCCCATTGCCGCGTGCATTGGCCTCTTTCGTGGTCACCAGACCCATGCCGGCATAGCGCTCGCGCAGGAAGTTCATCGGGTGGGATTTCAGGGACAGGCCGGTGGTCTGATAGTCCTGCAGCACATGTTCCGACAGGGGCATGTCGGGCAGGCCGGTCCGCCCCTCATCCCCGAAGGAACTCACCTCCGCGGCATCAAAAAGCGGCAACCCCTTGTCCCGCGAACCACCCCGCACCGACCAGAGCGCGGCCCTCCGGTCCAGCTGCATGGAGCGGAAACTGTCCGCGGCGGCCAGACGCTCCATGGCGCCCCGGCCCAGCCCGGCCCGGCGCCGCAGACTGTCCGGGTCGACATAGCCGGCCTGGCGCGCCGCCATCAGCCGGTCCGCATCCTCCTGGCGCATGCCGTCAATCATGCGGAAGCCCAGGCGCAGGGCGAACGCCCCGTCCTCTGCCGGTTCCAGCGTGCAGTCCCAGTCGGAATAATTCACGTCCACGCCGCGCAGCTCCACCCCGTGCTCGCGCGCATCGCGGACGATCTGGGCCGGGGCATAGAAGCCCATGGGCTGCGAGTTCAGCAGGGCCGCCGCGAACACGTCCGGGTAATGGCATTTCAGCCAGGAGGAGACATAGACCAGGAGGGCGAAACTGGCGGCATGGCTTTCCGGGAAGCCGTACTCGCCGAACCCCTTGATCTGGTTGAAACAGGCCTCGGCGAAATCCGGCGCATAACCGCGCGCCACCATGCCGCCCACCATCTTGTTCTGGTACTCGGTAATCGTGCCCATCTTGCGGAAGGTGGCCATGGCCCGGCGCAAACCATTGGCTTCGTCCGGCGCGAACTTGGCGGCATCGATCGCGATCTGCATCGCCTGTTCCTGGAAGAGCGGCACACCCAGCGTCCGGCGCAGGATCTGCTCCAATTCGTCCGGCGGACCGCAGGACGGGTCCGGACTGGGGAAGCGCACCGGTTCCAGGCCTTTCCGACGGCGCAGATAGGGATGGACCATATCCCCCTGGATCGGGCCGGGCCGGACAATCGCCACCTCGATCACCAGATCATAGAAGCAGCGCGGCTTCAGCCGGGGCAGCATGGTCATCTGGGCCCGGCTTTCCACCTGGAACACGCCCAGACTGTCCGCCTTGCACAACATGTCATAGACCGCCTCATCCCCCTCCGGGACGGTCGCCAGATCCCAGTCCTCGCCGCGATAGAGGGCCAGCATGGCGAAGGCCTTGCGGATGCAGCTGAGCATGCCCAGCGCCAGCACATCCACCTTCATGATGCCCAGCGCGTCGATATCGTCCTTGTCCCATTCGATGAAGGTTCGGTCCTCCATCGCGGCATTGCCGATCGGCACGGTCTCGATCAGCGGCCCCCGGGTCAGCACGAACCCGCCCACATGCTGGGAGAGGTGGCGGGGAAAACCGATCAATTGCCCCGCCAGGATCAGGGCCTGTCGCAGGACCGGCTTGTCCGGGTCCAGGCCGGTCGCGCGGATATGCTCCGCCTTCACCTGGCTGCCCCAACTGCCCCAGACCGTGCCGCTCAGGGCGGTCGCGATATCTTCCGACAGGCCCAGCGCCTTGCACACTTCACGCAGGGCCGAGCGCGGCCGGTAGCAGATCACGGTCGCCGTCAGCGCGGCCCGGTGTCGGCCATAGCGGCGATAGACATACTGGATCACCTCCTCGCGCCGCTCATGTTCGAAATCGACATCAATGTCCGGCGGTTCGCGGCGCTCCTTGGACAGGAAGCGGGCAAAGAGGAGGCTGGAACTGGCCGGATCGACACTGGTGATGCCCAGGCAATAGCAGACCGCCGAATTCGCCGCCGACCCCCGCCCCTGGCACAGAATGCCCTGCTCGCGCGCCCAGGCGACAATGTCATGCACGGTGAGGAAATAGGCCGGATAGTCGAGCGCCTCGATCAGGGCGAGCTCGCGCAGGATGAGCTGGGAGACCTTGGGCGGAATTCCGTCCGGATAGCGCCGGGCCGCCCCCTCCCATGTCAGACGGACAAGATGCTGCTGCGGCGTACTGCCGGCCGGGACCGGTTCGTCGGGATAGACATAGGAGAGCTCGTCCAGGCTGAAGCGGCAGCGCGCCGCGATCTCCAGGCTTCGGGCCAGGGCGGTTTCATACCCGTCGAACAGGTGCGCCATGTCCGACGGGGATTTGAGATGGCGCTCGGCATTCGCCTCCAGGCGGAAGCCCGCCGTCTCCACCGTGCAGCCTTCCCGGATACAGGTCAGCACGTCCTGAAGCGGGCGCCGGGCCGGCGTGTGATAGAGCGCGTCCTGGGTCGCCACCAGGGGCACGCCGGTCCGGTCCGACAGGGCGGCCAGTTCACCCAGCCTGGCCCGGTCACCGCCGCGCATGTGATGGCAGGCGGCCAGGTAGAGCCTGTCCCCCCAATAAGTCCGCAGGCGATGCAGGAGCGGTTCGAAGTCCGGGTCCGGTTCGGAGGGGGGACAAGCGATGAAAATCTGCCCCTCCGCATGGGCGAGGATATCTTCGATCGTGATCCGGCACTCCCCTTTCGCGACCGTCTCCCCCATTTTGCCCCGGGAAATCAGCGTCGACAGCCGCCCATACGCCGCCCGGTCCGTGGGATAACAGACCAGGTCCGGCCCTTTCACCGGGCGCAATCGGGCCCCGACCAGAAGCGGGAAATCCTGCTCCTTTGCGGCCAGATGGGCCCGCACCACACCCGCCAGCGTGTTCAGGTCACACACGCCCAAGGCCTTGAGGCCCAAGGCTTTTGCGGCGGCCACCATCTCTTCCGCATGGGAGGCCCCGCGCAGGAAGGAGAAATTCGTCATGGCGATGAGTTCGGCATATCCGGTCATGCGAACAGCCCGTGGATAAACCAGGCGGGTGGACCGCCCCGTCCATCGCCGTAGAGACCCTCCCGGAACACCCAGAAACGCCGCCCATCCTCATCCTCGACCCGGTAGTAATCCCGCGCACGCGCCGGCCCCGTCACCGGCCGCCACCATTCCGGCGACAGGCGTTCCGGGCCCTCGGCCCACTGCACCTGGTGGACCTGTCTGCGCCACACGAAGCGCAGGGGCGGGCCGTGTGGCACCTCGGCGATAACCTGAAGACTTTCAGGACGATCAAAAAGGCGGATGGGGCGTTCGGCCTGCCCGGTCGCCGGGTGACTGTCCCACACCGGCAGCTCCCCCTCATAGACGTCCAGAGACTCCGACCGCTCCGGCCAATGACTGGCCAGGGGACGGAGGATTTTGACCCGCCTGTCCCCGATCCGGGCCGTGATCCGGTCGGCCAGGACCGAGAGCGCATCCAGGTCCGGCTCATCGCCCTCGAAATCCCCGCCGAATCCCCGCGGCACGGGCCGGACTATCCCCGTTCCGGCCGCCTCAAGCTCCAGAAGTTCAATGCCAAATCCGGGATCTATCCGCTCCAGCCGGTCCCGGAAGAGACGCAGGATATGCGCCGGATCATTCACCGGGCGCGCCGCGCCGACCATCACTTGCGCAACGCTCTGGTCGGACCGGAAAGCCGCCAGACGAAATCGCCGAGCCCCCTCTCCATGTTCCTGTAAATGCTCGCACAATTCCGGAGCCATACGCTCCAGACCGGCCCGCACACCGTCCAGGTGGAGCAGGGCTTCCACACAGGGCAGGCGCACGGAATGGTCCGGTTTCGCCCGGATCGGCTCAACCGGCTCCTGCCGCAGCCCCAAAGCCTGGTCCAGCCGCACCAGAACAGCCTCCACCGCCGCCTTGGAATGGAAGCGGCGGGCCAGGGCGCGGCGGTCGATATCATACAGCTGACCGATCCGGGTCAGGCCGAAACGCCGAAGCAGAACAAGGGTTTCCTCTGACAGGCGCAGACCGGCCATGGGCAGTTTGTCCAACCCGTCGCGCAAGTCCTTCTCGCCCAGGCAGGTCCGGTCCGCCCCCTCATGCGCCAGCGCCCAGGCCGCCCCCGGCGTCGGGGCCAGACCCAGCCGGCAGGACAGTCCGCCCTGCTCCAGACGCCCGGCCATGTCAGCCAGCATTTCCGCTTCTCCGCCAAACAGATGCGCCGCGCCACTCGCATCGATCAGGACACTGTCCTCTTCGGCCAGGGCAATACTGGGCGACCAGCGCTCCATCCACAGCGCCAGCGCCTTGAGCGCCCGGGCATCCGCCTGACGATCCACGGGTTCGGCCACCAGGCCCGGAGCCCGGGCCCGGGCATCGGCAAAGCGCAGACCAACGTCCACGCCCTGCTCCCGCGCCGCCGCATTGGCGGCGATAACGCGAAGGCCATGCCGGCCAACCTCTGTCAGGACAAAGGCTTGCGGCTCAGCCGGCGCGTCGCCAGCGCGGGTGATGGAGGGCGGACCGGAAGGCTGGAACCGGTCGCGGCTGCGGCGCAGACGGTCGAGCGGCCAGTCCGGAAACCAGACGCAAACATGGCGCCTCATCACGGAACTCCAGATCGAATATCCGTCCCGCCTCGCCCGGCTGCAGGCGGGACTTCTCCAATTCCACACGCCAGGCCGGCCGCCCCGGGGCACGTGGATCCGCTTGATCGGGAACGGACCGGCGCGCCGAAACGCGCCAGCGCCCGTGTGCGGCCGTCACCCCCGACCGCGTATGGGGAAAGAGGAGGATGACCGGTGTCCGACTGGTCTGGCTTGCCAGAACCAGACGCCGGGCCGCCGTGAAATCCATGTCGTCCAGCTCGGCCACGACCGCCGCCAGACCGGCATCCCGCGCGCCTTCCTCGATCGCGCGCAAAGCCTCCATGCGGGAGGGCGCCTCGACGAGGACAAGGGATCCGGGATCAAGCCCCGCACATACCAGTCCACGCCCGCTCACCCGCCCATGCTCACCCGCCAGACTCCGTTGGCTCACCCACAGGCACACGCCGGAACGCCCGGCATCCCGCAAAGCCGCCAGGGCCAGACCGGTCAGGGCCGGAAAGTCGCCATAGCGGGCCTCCGACAACTCGTGCAGGCCGGATTGCCCCAGACCGTAGGGAAAGGGCATCGTCACGGCCGGACCGGGCGGCAGGGAAACCGGAGAAGACATCATTGTTCTGTTTTTGTTCCAGAGTCTGGAAGAGTCAAGGCGAACCCGGTGCCGCGACTTCCAGGAACCGCCAAGCATCTGGAATTTCAGGAATCAATTCCGTCAGGCCGAAACGCCCATACCTCCGGCCAACCTCAAGACGGCGTTAACGAGCCTCCGGCGCTCATGATCCTCAGCCGGCTTTTCCATGGCGCCGACAACATTCGGAAACTCCCGGGCCCGGGCCACGGCATCCGCACGCTGGGACAGGACGATCACGGGAACATCCCGCAGACGGGCAAACTGCCTCATCCGCCCCAGCAGCCAGACACCATCCTGCGCGCCCATCACCATGTCCAGGAGAATGCAGGCAGGCAGTTTGCCCGCCCCCTGAAGCGCCCTGTCCCGCAAAAGCCTCCAGGCCGCCTCGCCTGACGCCGCATGCTCCAGCCGGATGAGCGCGGCATGGCGTTCCATGGCCTCGGTTACGAGCTCCACATCGGCCGCATCATCTTCAACCAGCAAGACCCGCTTCACGCCACAACCCCCGATCACTTCATGGCTGCATCACCCGCTACAATGATATTCGCCAGAAGGCCAGAATGGTTTTAATTTCGAACAAAGAAATCATCAGATTCGGGGGCGCATGATGAGAAAACCGAACCATCAGTCTGGAGCGGACTGTGAACTGGCCCTTTGAACTCCGCGCCCTGCGCTCGCGGGCCGGTCTCACCCAACGGGGACTGGCCGAACTCCTGGGAACGACCCAGCCGCACATATCCCGGATCGAAGCCGGCCAGATTGATCCCCAGGACGAACTGGCAGACCGGATCCGGCATTTCAGGGATGCGCCCCGCAGCCGCGGCGTACTCGCCAGTATCGAGGCCTCGGTCCGCCAGAACCCGCATATCGCCTGCCTGATCCGGCCGGATTCCGGCGAAATCTGCTATGACACACTCAGCGCGGGCATGCGGGAGCATCCGCTGTTCCAACCGGATGAGGAAGGCGACCCTATCCGTCCGGAAGTCAGTCCCCGCGGGGCCGAACTGATCCAGCGCCTGCAGGATAGCGGGATTTTTGACGGACAGGTCGAGGCGATCGAGACGCTCTGGGACACCTGGGTCGGTGATACGGTCTATTACTGGCACTCCACGCATACGCCGATCCAGACCGACCGGGGTGAGCGGGTGGTCCATTGTGCCCTCCGGCCCATCACCCAAGCCGATCATGCCCGGCTCTCAGATGAATGGGGCGGACACTATCGCGTTCTCAACCGCGACTGACGCCAACGCTTCCTTTACCCGCTTGCGCTAGGCTGGACACCATGATGCGTCCAAGTCCTTTCCTTCGCGGCACTGCCATTGCCATCAGTCTGGCCCTGTCGGGCCCGGCCCTTGCGGGTGACTATGCCAAACGTGCGCCGGCCCAATCATCCAATGATGAAAGCCGCCACCGGACGCTGACCAATTCCCCGTCCTACGTGCCCCTTGCAGCCCTGACCGCGACGGTCCAGGCCAATCATCGCGCCCGCGGCTTGCTGCAAATCGAAGCGGGGCTGGAAGTTCCGGACGCCCAGCTGCGTCGCCGCGTGGAACGCTACATGCCCCGCCTGCGCAATGCCTGGGTGACCGCACTGAGCGTCTATGCCGGCGTCAATTACCGCTATGGCGACATCCCTGATGCTGACCGGATTGCCGAAGTCCTGCAGGAAGCCACCGACATGACTCTGGGCCAGGAAGGTGCACAGATCCTGATCGGCATGATCATCATCCACGGTGATTGAGGCCGCTAGCCGGCCAGGCTGTCCATGAATTGGGCCAGGTCGACATCCTTCTGCGTCACACCGTCGGCATCATGCGTGGCCAGCGTCACATCCACGCGATTGTAGACATTGAACCATTCCGGATGGTGATCGCTCGTCTCCGCCTTCAGGGCGACCCGGGACATGAATCCCCAAGCCTGATTGAAATCATCGAACTGGAAGCTCTTGAAAATCGCGTCACGTCCATCGACGGCTGACCAGCCTGACAGAACGTCCAGGGCGGCCGCGGCTCCGATCTTCTGCATGGGATTCTCCTTCTGATCGATGCGGACATAACACTCACGGCCCGAGATGAAAGCCCCCGTCCCGTCTTTCGGACTTATGCACAACCCCAGCTTTTTCGTGATATCTTTCTCTCCTGACACGGGAGGGTCCAATGCTGTTTGTCACCAATCGCCGCCGCAAGGGAAATGGGGGCCGCAAGGCCGGGTCGAAAATCCGTTTCGACACCGGGAACCGGTCACCGGAAGTCGAGTTTTTCGCCTGTCGCTTCACCGGCGGCGATACGCATGAATTCCTGGGTTCGAACCTGTTCTTCAAGGAATTGCGCGATCAGCCACGCCGCAACATTTTCCTGTTTGTCCACGGCTTCAACGTCTCCATGGACGACGCCCTTAAATCGGCCAGCCGCCTGCAGGCGGCGCTCGATCAGCAATTGGGCACGGATACGCCGGCAGCCAGTCTGGTCGTTCCGTTTATCTGGCCCTCGGCCGGAGCGGTCCTGGAATACTGGGACGACCAGGACAGCGCCAAGCACTCGGCAGCGGCCTATAGCCGTTTCCTGAATTTCTTCGTGAAATGGCGTGAGGCCGGCCGCCAGGATCCCGCGATCAATAATTGCGACCGCCGCATCAATATTCTCGCCCATTCCATGGGCAATCGCGTCCTGGTCTACGGACTGCGGGACTGGGCCGAGAAGAATGGCGGGACACCCCACCTGTTCCGCAATGTCTTCATGGTCGCACCGGACATCGTCAATGAAAGCATGGAGCGCGAAAAGCCGGGCCGGCTGGTCTCGGACTCCGCCCGCAACGTCATTGTCTACCATGCCTCCGACGATCTGGCCCTACGCTCCTCCAAGGCCGCCAATGTCGCCAATGCAATCGCGTCACGCCGGCTGGGCCACAACGGTCCGGAAGACATGAATGCCGTGGCCCGGAATGTCTTCGCCGCGGACTGCTCCGACTTCAACAATGGCTATGAGCCCCTGGGGCACAGCTATTTCCTGCGGCGCGACTATTCGCAAACCGATCCGGACCCGGGCGTTGTCCTGAGGCACATGGCCGACGCCGTGAACACCGGACGCGTCACCGTGCCCGACAGCGAGATCGCCAATCGCCTGGGTGATGGCGGCGAGCGCCGCGCCTTTGTCCTGCCCGAAAGCTGGGGTCGCTGACCGCCTACTCGGCGGCCGGCATGGCCATCGGCTCGATCCCCAGGGTCTGGAACAGATCGAAATCCTCGCGCTGTTCCGGGTTCGGGGTGGTCAGAAGCTCTTCACCGACAAAGATCGAATTGGCCCCGGCGAGGAAGCACAGCGCCTGAAGCTCTTTGCTCATGCCCTCACGGCCGGCCGAGAGGCGCACCATGGATTTCGGCATCAGGATGCGGGCCGTCGCAATCGTGCGGACAAAGTCGATCCCGTCGAGCGGCTCGCTGTCGCCCAGCGGCGTATTCGCCACGCCGACCAAATGGTTGATCGGCACGCTCTCCGGATGCGGTTCCATGCAGGCCAGCTCGGTCAGAAGGCCGATGCGGGCCGCTTCGTCCTCGCCCATGCCGACAATGCCGCCGGTGCAGACATGGATGCCGGCACCGCGCACGCGCGCCAGCGTATCGAGACGGTCCTGGTAGGTCCGTGTGGAGATGACACGTCCATAGTCTTCCGGCGCGGTATCCAGATTGTGGTTGTAGTAATCCAGGCCGGCAGAACGCAGTTTTTCGGCTTGGCCATCGGACAGCATGCCGAGTGTGACGCAGGTCTCCATGCCCATCGCCTTCACGCCGGAAATCATGTCGCAGATCTTGTCTTCATCGCGCGCCTTGAGCTCGCGCCAGGCGGCGCCCATGCAAAAGCGCGTTGCCCCGCCGGCCTTGGCCTTCTCGGCCGCCGACAGAACCTCATCCAGCGGCATCAGCTTGGACGCGGCCAGACCGGTGTCGAAATGGGCAGACTGGTTGCAGTAGCCGCAATCCTCCGCACAACCGCCCGTCTTGATTGACAGGAGTTGGCTGGTTTGCACGTGATTGGCCGAATGGCCCTTTCTGTGCACGGACTGGGCCGCAAACATCAGATCATTGAACGGGGCACGATAGATGGCCCCCGCTTCTTCGCGTGTCCAGTTGATGCGTGGCTGAGCCAGAAGATCGATATCGCTGAGCAAGGAAGTCATGGCAGATCCGTCCCGAAAAGTGACAGGGGAAAGTAGAAACACCCGCGCCGCTCGTCCAGACATGGCACTGCGCTGGGGTGCGCGATTACTGCTCGTGATCGCTCTGGTCGTCATCACGGATCTCGCGCTGCAACCCGCCAGCGCCGTCACGACGCGCTGGCTGGGCACCGACAAGGTCGAACATTTGGCGGCCTTTGTCGCACTGACATTTCTGATAGTTGTCAGTTTTCCGGGACTGCCGCGCTGGCTGGGCGGCCTGAGCCTGCTGGCCTACGGTCTGGGCATTGAACTGGCCCAGGCCAATATGGGCCAGGGGCGTCACGCTTCCATGGCCGATCTGGTCGCCGACGGATTGGGTATTCTTCTCGCGCTGGCCCTGATCAGCCTGGGCAAACGCCTGTTCCACGCACAGCAATCCTGAAAAAGAAAAGGCCCCGCCCGAAGGCGAGGCCTCTACTTTGCCCGGAAACAGGACCTATTCGGCCTTGCCGCCCCCGGCTTCCCCGGATTTGGCTTCCAGCTTGTCGAAGTATTCCTTCGTCGCCTTGAAGATGATCGGCGAAAGAACCGCCAAGGCGATCAGGTTCGGCGCAGCCATCAAGCCCGTCAGCGTATCCGTCGACAGCCAGATCGTGTTCATCAGGGCAGTGACGTTCTCGCCAGCATAGAGCAGGAAGGTCGCGCACAGGATCATGGCAATCCACAGCAGGCGGAAGGGCAGGATGATCTTCACGCCGAACAGGTATTCCGCACAGCGCTCGCCATAGTAGGACCAGCCGAGAATGGTGGTGAAGGCGAACAGGGACAGCGAAATGGTGACGAAGTGATCACCGAAACCCGGTAGCGCATCGGCAAAGGCCGCCGTCGTGATCCGGGCGCCTGTATCGCAGGCCTCCGGCGTAATGCCCGACTGGGCGATCAGGAAGGCGTTGCACTCTTCCGGGATCACGCCCGAGGTCAGGATGGCAAGACCGGTAATGGTGCAGACCATGATCGTGTCGATGAAGGTGCCGAGCATGGCGATGATGCCCTGGTCGACCGGGTCATCATTCTGGGCTGCCGCGTGTGCAATCGGGGCGGAACCCTGACCGGCTTCGTTCGAAAAGATGCCGCGGGCAACACCACGCTGCATGGCCAGCATCAGCATGGCCCCGGTGAAACCACCGGCCGCCGCATCAAAGCCGAAGGCCGCCGAGAAGATCCGGTAGAAAGCGTTCGGGATTTCGGCGTAATTGATCGCGACCACGACCAGGCCCAGGGCGATGTAGGACAGCGCCATCGCCGGCACGACTTTTTCGGCCACATTGGCGATCCGCTTGATGCCGCCCAGGATGACCAGGCCAGCCAGCAGGGCGATCACCCCGCCCGTGATGTAGTATTCGACGCCATAGGTATCACCGACCGTGCGGACGACTTCAGCTGTCTGGATCGCATTCCCGGTGCCCAGACCGGCCATCACGCCGAAGAAGGCGAACAGTCCGCCAAGCCAGACCCAGCGTTTTCCCATGCCGTTCTTGATGTAATACATCGGTCCGCCGACCCGGCGGCCCTGCTCGTCGACCTCGCGGTATTTCACCGCCAGCACGCCTTCGGAGAATTTGGTGGCCATGCCGACAAGCGCGGTCATCCACATCCAAAACAGAGCACCCGGTCCGCCGATCGCGATCGCAACGGCGACACCGGCGATATTGCCGGTCCCGATCGTGGAGGACAGCGCCGTCATGAGCGCCTGGAACGGCGTCACATCACCAGCACCCTCGGATTTGCGGCCCTTCAGCAGTTCGCCGAAGGCAAATCCGATCTTGCGCAGCGGCATGAACCGCAGGCCGATGGTCAGGTACAGGCCGGTACCCAGGAGCAGCACCAGCATGGGCGGCCCCCAAACGAAACCGTTCAAGGTTCCGATTGCGTTGGAAATCACTTCTCCGATCGGTGCGGAATTCGCGGTCATACCTATCCCCAGTATTGCGCTGGCAGCTGCAGAGAGGCCGCTCTTCTTGCCAGACTTTGCTCCGCCACGGCCCCACCGTGGCATCACGCCGTCAGAAAGCGGCCCTTTACCCCATTTCTGAAGGCGGCACCTTAGGCGGGGGCTTGCAGGGCGCAAAGGGATTTTGTGCGTAATGTGACAGTGACGCTACGAGGGCCTGAACGCGAGTTCACTTGATAGCCCGTTCTATCCGCGCTCCTCTTCCCGCAAGACACGGGGAGTAAAGCATGAAAAATTTAGGCGGAATTTCAACGCTCTGTCTGGCAGCAGCGACGGTATTGGCCAGCGCCGCGGCGCAAGCCCAGACTTCACTGACCCCGGCGGAACGCTCCGCTGCAGTCGATGCGCTCGCTCAGGTCATCGAGGATGAATATTTCGACGAGGTCCGCGCTGAAGCACTGGCGCATGATCTGCGAGCAGATCTCGACGCCGGCGTGTTCAATTCCAGCGAAGATGCCGAATCCCTCGCCGAGCAATTGACCCAGATCTTGCGCGAACAGGACCGCCATTTTGCCGTCCGCTTCGCTGGTGACGCGCCGCAGGCGCCCCGGCCTGAGATGACCGAAACCGGCCCGCAGCAAGACCCGTGGGCCGCACTGCGGCGACAGAATTTCGGCTTCGTCGATGTCTCCATCCTGCCCGGAAACCTCGGTTATATCCGGCTTGACCAGTTCGCGCCGATCGAACCGGCCGCAGAGACGGCCAGCGCGGCGCTGGATTTCGTCGCCAATACGGATGCGGTGATCTTCGACCTGCGAGAGAACCGGGGCGGCGCGCCCTCCATGGTCCAGTTCCTGATCAGCCACTTCCTCGCCCCCAACGAGCCGGTCATGATCAATACATTCGTGTCCCGGGATTATGAGTATCCCAACCAAATGTGGTCCCTGCCGAGCCACCCGTCCGGATTCCGGCCTGACACACCGCTCTACGTCCTGGTCAGCGGTCGGTCCGGGTCCGCCGGCGAAGCTTTCCCCTATCACCTCCAGGCCATGGAGCGCGCCACCATCATCGGGGAGACGACCTACGGCGCCGGCAATCCGGGCGAGACGTTCGCGGTGCCGGGCGGTTTCAGGATCTTTGTGTCGACGGGTTCAGCCCGCAATCCGATCACCCAGAGCAATTGGGAAGGAACGGGTGTCACGCCGGACATTCCGGTGCCGGCCGATACCGCGCTGGAACGCGCCCGTATCGAGGCCTATCAGGACCTGATGGCTGTGACCGAGGACGCTCTGCTGCGGGAGAACCTGCAATGGGCCGCGGATCAGCTCCAGGCGTCCATGAACCCGCAAATGCTCGATGACGCGACGCTGGACCTCTATGTCGGCCAATATGGAATCCGCAGTTTCTCGGCGGAAAACGGACAGTTGATCTACACCCGGCAGGGCCGCCCGCCCGAGCCCTTGCTGGCCCTGGGAGACCACCGGTTCGCATTCACCGACACGGTGGATTTCATGCTGGAGTTCAAACAGGACGGGACCGATCCCGCCCATGCCGTGGAGATACAGGTCGCCGATGGTCGGCGCATGCTCATGCCCCGCAGCGACTAGCCGTCAGTCGGCTTCGCCGATCTCAATCGCGAACACGCTCCAGATCCAGTCATCATCGGACTGACCGGCCAGGGCCGGATCATCCTGGCGAGGCCAGACCAGCATGGCGGGACCGAAGCCCCCCAGCGGCAACCCGGTTCCGTCCATGCTGATGGCCAGAATGACACCATGGCGACCGATCCGGTCGCGATCCAGCGTGCGTTGATACCCGTCCAGTGCCGTCAGCGTCACGGTGCCACGACCGGCCTGCGCCAGATCGAGCACATCCTGCAGGCGTGGACCGGAGAAAGTGCGGATGGCCCCACCGGCCGGGAAATCGACCGTGATCTCATGCTGTTCCAGCGCCAAAAGACTGTCGCGGGACAGGCCCATGGCGGCCTGGAAGTCCAGGCCATAACTGGCGAACACAGGTTCGGTCACCAGGTCCATGCCGGTCCGGTCCACCTGGGACACATCGCCGAACAGGGTTATGATATCCGCGTCGGACGCGGTTTCGAATTGGAGCGCCGTCTCCGCCCCACAGGCTGCGAGAAGAAGGCTGCACGCTCCAGCCTGGATCATCCGTTTCAGCATGCGCGCGCTCCGTATCAAAAATAGGTTCCGCCCAGCGTCACCAGCCGACCGCCCGTGCCCAGTTTGAACCGGGCAATACCCGCTCCAGACACCGTGTTCACGCCGCCCAGATCCAGCTGCCGGACACCTCGCGCCCGCAAGCGCCCCAAGGCCGCCCAAAGCAAGCGATTGTGGGCGCCCGATTTCCGACCGGCCTCACTGGCCCATCCCATATGATAGGTGGCCGCACAGCCATGGACGAGAAACATCATGGCCGCCGTCTTTGCCTTGCCCTCATCGGCTCGCAGAATGAGGAGGCTGTCCCGGTCCTGTTTGGCATCGGCAAAGGCCGGGACCAGCGCTGCAGGCGTCGCCTGATAGCCCCGCGATTGACGCTGGCCCTCTTCCGTTTCAAGAAGCCAGCGGTATTGGGGCAATTTGGTCGAGTTCTCGCGAACCTGGAATCCCGCTTTCTGAGCCGCATTCAGGCGGTTCCGCCACTTGCCGTCCAGCTCGGATCGAAGCGTGTCATCGGGCTTGTCCAGGCCCAGGAGCACTGTCGAATAGCCCGTCATCACGCGCTTCATCCGGCGCGTTCCGACCGGGTCTGTCTCGTCGGGCGTCACCAGGGTAACCCGCGGCCAAGCGGAGAGGAGACCGGATTTGAGCGCCTTGTAGGCCCGACGCGCCTGTTCATCGGACACAGGCTCCAGCCAAACGGGCCCCCGCGTGCTAACTGCCAGCGAAACCACACCGCCAATCCGGCGCGTGGTGAATTGTACCAACCCGATCAGCACCCCGCCATCAACCAGACCGACCCTGCGGACATCCGCCCCCAGCGCCTTCAGGGCCTCGCCATAGCACCAGTCCTGCTGCAGGGCGGCGGGCGTCTGGGCCAGCGCCGCATCCCAGACCGGACGGGGAATTTCAGGGTCGAGTTTCATCCCGCGAAGGGTTAGGGATGTCGGGCCCGGAAGTCGAGACCCGGCAGACAAAGGACGAGACCGGCATGTTCGCCAAGAAGGCTCAGACCGTTATGGGACACCGCATTCCCGAACCGCGCCCGACCCTGATGGCGGTCGCGCTGGTCGTGCTCTATGTCGGCCTGCCGCTGCTGGTCGTGACCGGATTGCTGGACCTGGCCATGCAGGTCTTTTTCGGCATCTGCACGGGCCTGTGGTGCCTGGCCTGAAGCCCGAGCCACGAAAGCCTACTGACTGTAATACTTCTGGTAAGCTTGATAATAGCCGTAATAGCCCCCGCCATAGCCGTAGCGGGCCTGGGCCTTCAGATCGACATTATTGAGAACCACACCCAGCATGCGCGCCTTGGCCGATTCAAGCGCCGACAGGGCCATCCGGCTGAGGCTGACAGGCGTCTTGCGCCAGCGGACCGCGCAAATCGTGGCGTCCACCTGGCTGACGATGGCGGCAGTATCCGCGACGGCCAGAACCGGAGCCGTATCGAGCAGAACCAGATCATACTGATTGCGCACCGTCGCAAGGAGTTCGCCAAAGGCTGAGCTGCCAAAAACATCCTTGGGCGTAAATTGGGACGCCGACAGGGGCAGGACATCCAGACCGGTCGCATCCAAATGCCGGATGGCATCAGACAGGGACGCATCACCGCTCAGCACCTGCAGAAGGCCAACCTCGGAATCCGGGGCGACTTCCAGCGTCAGCAAACGCCGGCGCAGATCACAATCAATCACCAGGACCCGGCTGTCTGCAAGGGCCGCTACCTGCCCCAGACAGGCGGTCACGGTTGTCTTGCCCTCACCCGGGACGGCCGATGTCACCGCCACGGTCTTGATGGGGGCGTCCATGGCGTTCAGGCGGATCGCCGACCGGATATTCCGGAAGCTCTCGGCAAAGCTCGAGAGCGGTTTCTCCGTGATATACTTCACAGGTGAGACCTGTTTCCGGGAAAAAGCGGACATCATGCCGCTGTGGATTCTTGGCACCGACGAGATGTGAGCCTGGCCCAACCGGCCCTCGATCTCGCCCCCGGAGTGAAGTCCGTTGTCGAAGACCTCCAGCAGCACGACCAGTCCAATTCCTGCCAGCCCGCCGAATACGAGGCCCAAGGCGAGGTTCAACATGACATTGGGAGAGCTGGGCTGACGCGGCTGGGCCGCCATCGACACGACCCGGGCATCCGATTCCGTCAGGGATTGCTGCTCGGACGTTTGCTGGAATCGGGCCAATATGGATTCGAACAGGGTGCGGCTAGCCTCCGCTTCCCTCTCCAGTTCGCGAAGCCGGACCAGGGCGCTGTAATTCTCCGCGAGTTCGTCCCGAAGGCTCGCGAGACTGGCCTCCAGCGACCGTACGCGTTCGCGCGCGACATCGACATCATTGTCCAGATTGTTGACGATGCGCTGGATCTCGAGATCGATCTGACTGGCAACATCGGCCAGCTCCCGTTCCACGGTCAGGATTTGCGGATGGCGCGGACCATAGCGGGAACTCAGCTCGCCACGCCGCCGGGAAATCTCGGCCTGTTGCGACCGCAGGTCCCGGATCACGTCCGAACGCAGGACCTCCGAGATGGAGTCCGCGCTGGCGCCGCGATCAAGCTGCTGGCGCAGATTGCGGAGACGGGCATCCGCCTCGGCTAGCTGGGCCCGCTGAAGAACAAGCTGGGCACTCACATCCGTGATTTGCTGCTCGGTGATATTGGCCCCTTCCGCGTCCAGCAGGCCCGCCTCATTGCGGAATTGGGCCACGGCCGCTTCCCGGGCCCGGACCTGGTCGCGCAGGGTTTCCACCCGGGCATTCAACCACTCATTGGCCCGTTCCGTAGCCTCGTACTTCGCCTCGAGCTGGCTGACGATGTACTGGTCTGCATAGGCGTTGGCGATATCGCGCGCCAAGGTGGGCGACTCGGACGTTGCCACGATGTTGATGACATAGGTCAGGCCGGCGCGACGCACACTGGTCGCCTCCAGCAAGGCCGCGACGACGCCGTCACGGGCAGCCTCTTCCGCATCATCATCTGCAGACCCGGACCGGGGCACGAGGGCGGAGACCATGCCCCGCAATACGCCCTTGATCCCGTCTACGAAGCCTGGCTCCCGCAGCCGGGCATTAAATTCGGGATAATTGACCAGACCCAGCCGGTCCACGACAGCGCTGGCCAATTGCCGGCTTCGCAGGATTTCCACTTCGGTGTCAACGGCCGCCGAGTCCGGGGGCAAGCCGGACATGACGGCCTCGAAATCCATGACCTGGGATTGCCGGACCTCGATCGCGACTTGGGCGACGGCCGTATAACGCGGCGTCAGCTGGAGCGTCACGAGGGCGACCAGGAGGAAAACAAGCACGCCAGACGAAATCAGGGTCCACATCCGACGGCGCAGGACCGTGATCATCGCCCCCAGATCGAACATTTCACCATCGGACTGGGGATTGGCCGCATCAAGGGTTCGCGTCATAACTACACCGGAATTGCGGCAGGCCGCTCTATCACCTTGCCCCGCCAAGCCTCATTGCGCCGATCATCGGCCCAATCGTCATGGACGGAGGACGAGACTCACCGCAACGACATTCGAGCTGAAATCCTGATTTCCATCGGTACCGCTCGATTCCTGTTCAAAGTGTGCCACCGAAGCGCGCACACCGGCATTCCGGTTCATGTACCAGGTCGTCGACACGGTCGCGGACCAGCGATCGTCCTGACGGTCGATCCCGAAATATTCGTCCGTGCCCCAGGTCACGCCTGCCGACACCACGACATTCCGGCGCAGCTCGTGATCCACATTG
Source organism: Maricaulis alexandrii (assembly GCF_005871165.1). Classification (GTDB taxonomy): domain Bacteria; phylum Pseudomonadota; class Alphaproteobacteria; order Caulobacterales; family Maricaulaceae; genus Maricaulis; species Maricaulis alexandrii. The sequence continues at coordinate 337,767 of NZ_SWKP01000008.1, forward strand.
ATGCCGAACGCGGTTCCCAAGAAGCCCCCGCTACCGGCAACAGCCGCGTCGAACACACCTCGGGACGCGGTACCGGTCACGGTCGTCAGCTGGGTCGGAAACCAATCAACGACAACATCGGTGCTGAAGCCGTCGATGTCGGGCAGGCCGGCGTCCCCATAGTCCTGCTCGATATGGCCCACGGCCACACTGCCCCGGGCCACGCCGCCGATGTCGAAATCGGCCCCGACATCCGCGATATACCCCTCGGAATCCCGAAGCAGAGGCGCGGCGGGCGGTGTAAGGTCGTATTCGCGGGTATTGAAGCGCCCCCTGGCAAACAGGGAGGTCGCCGGACTGACAGCGTAATCACCTCGGATCGTGTAGACGAGTTCACTGCGATCCCGGAAATCCTGATCCGCAACACCGCCGCCAACCAGAATGCCGTCCTCATAGTCGAAACCGCTGCGGGTCACGCCGAGCTGGAATTTGGTCCGGCCCATTTCGCGTTCGCCCTTCAGCCCGATCTGGTCCGTCGTGTAGGCAATCGGCTCAGCCGCCGTATTGGCCGCACCGGCACTGGTGCGCGGTTCCGTCAGGTCGGCATAGGACACATTGGCTTCCACGAACGTGCCCCGAACGATGTCGAGGCGCCCCATGGCGCTACCTTGCAGATGCCAGACGCTCTCATCGTTGAAGTCCGCATACTCGCGGCGCGTCGCCGTCAGATTTCCCGAAAGGGAGTGCTGGGACCAGGTGGTTGAAACGTCGATCGCCGGATTGAAAATCCCGATGATGTCGCTCTCTTCGGAGCTCGACGCGCCATAGATGTTGTCGTTGAACTCGAGACCGACAGTCAGGGCGGGATTGAAAATGAACGCCCCTTTCTGGATGCCGTCCGACGTGTATTCCGGGCGCTCGCGCTCCATAACGGCCGTATTCCGGTCGCGCATGAACAGGCTTTCATCCTGCGCCTGGACACTTGTCGTGCCAACCGCCGTCCAGATGAGCCCCAATACAGCAAGGCTGAGTGTTCGCGACATCCACAATCCCCCAAGAAGTCCGCGCTATCCGGGGGACAAACCGCCCGGAGGCCAAGCCGGTCCAGGCGAGCAGAGCCCGCCCTCCCGGAAATCAGTAATCCGACGTTCCGCCACCCGGCGTGGTCGGTGGCGGAGGAGGCGGGGCCGGCGTGCCACCCCCGGACGATCCACCACTGCCACCCGTACCACCGCCGGCATTGCCGCCAGTGGCGGCGGAGGCGGTCGAGTTGGCTGCGGCCACAACTGCCGGATTGGAGGCGTTGTTGGCGGCCACAACGCTCATGGCCTGGGCGACCGTGGCCGGATCGGCACCGGTGCTCGCAATCGCAGCATCCATGGCCGCCTGGATTTCAGCTTCGGTCGCATCCGCAGGAAGTGCGTCCAACGCCGCCTGGACCGCTTCCGCTACCGCCTCGGCCGAGGGGGCTTCGTCTTGAACTGCGGAGGCCGGCGCCGACACGGCGACCGGCGCCATGAGGGCACTCAGAACAGCGGTTGCAGTCATGGCTTCCCGCCAATTCGGCATCTTGAAGGTTTTCATGCTCACCACCCAGACATTGCGTGTCAGACAAGGCATTCCCAGCCGCACCGGACGTGCCGCTGATGTGCCCAATTCCAAAATTTAAGGTAGATGAAGCGTAAATTGCCTTCAATCGGACCACGGGCCGGTATCGGGCCTGAGCCAGCATCGAACAGAGCCGGCGAATTTTTGCTTGACGCAACGGAATCCGGCACCTCACCCAGCGCTGCCGTCATCCAGGCTCGCCTGGATCGCAGGGGTATAGGTGCGCCGCCAGGGCGCAGGCGCCAATCGGGCCTCCCGCAACACAGGCCCTTTGAGGCTGTCTGGAAGGTCCCGCCAGTAGAATTCCGCTAACCGCAAACGCCAAAACATGAATTCTCGATCCGCGTACGGCATTCTCAGATAGGATTCCGCCAAGGCGTGCGACGCATCATCAGTCCACCCCTCGGAATTTGCTGCATGCGCGTAGGCCAGGCGCGCCCAGATTGCGCCGTCTCGATTCTCGAATTCCAAAGATCGCTGGAGCGCGAAAATCGCCAGATCAGCCCGCTCTGGCAAGGCATAAAACACCTGATCGGCCGCCTCCAGAAGCTCAGAATAGGTCAAATTTTGCAGCATTTCTTCTTCAAGTTGTTGCTGCAATGCAACATGGCTCGGTCCCGAAATTCGCGCTGCCCCCATGAAAGACAGGGTCGTGGGCGCCATCAGGACCGCCAAAAGCAGGACTGGCAGGACCATCAGCGCCCGGGAAATTTTTGCACTTGAGGATGAGGTCACACGAAACACCATCGGCTACCCTCCCCGCGGGCGCCAGAGAATGGCGCGACCGAGCCCGAGCCAGACAGCCAAGAGAGCGGACATGGCGGGGATTTCCAGGGCGTAGTCCACCATGCCGTGTCCGGCCATGAAGAGGGCCACGACCAGGACTGCCCGCAGCTGGGTGCACTGGCGGCGACGTCGGCTCAGACCACGGCGCATCCCTTCCATCATCGCCGCGAAGAAAGTGAGCATCACAGTCGTGCCGACCAGGCCTGTCTGGAGCCCCCATTGCAGGAGAACGTTATGCGCTGCGCCCTGATCCTGAAGAACCGCAGCCTGCTCCGCCGTCGCAATGACATCATTGGTGAAGGCAAAGCTCCCCAGCCCGTCTCCGAACAGGGGTTGCAGTCTGAGCGCATCCCAATAGGCGGCATAAGCGGATGTCCGATCGGCCAGATCCAGAAGGCCCGCTTCCAGCCGGCTTGCGTAGAGCGTGCCGGACATCAGGAAGACAAGACCGCTTAATCCGACGAAAACCGTGGGCACCCAAGCCTGACGGGCGCTTTTTTCGCCCGGGCGGCCGCGCCAGTGGGACAGACTGTCCCAGACCAGAAGCGCCAGGAGACCGGTCATGGCGAGACTGATACCGGCTCGCGAAGCACTCAGAAACAGATCTGTACCGCACACCAACAGCACCGAAACCGGGACCAAAAGGGATCGCGCCCGCTCGCCGAAGCGATCAGAGTTCGATGAGGCCGGAACATCCCGGCGCATGGCTTCAAGCAGGCGCGCGCCGGCGAAAATCAGAATGGCCCCATAAAAGGTCGCGGCCGTGTTCGCCGACAGGAAGGGGGCCGACAAGCGTCCTGCGTGAAAGGGCCTGGGCCGGCCCCACTGGGTCGACGGATCGATGACAAAATCAAGGAAGGCCGCCAAGCCGATCAGGCCGGCAAGGATCAGGATCAAGTCAATCAGGCGCGTGATGGCCCGGCGCGTCCGAGCCAGGCGCGGCACGGCAAACAGGAGACCGGCGGACAGGCACAAGGCCGCCATTTCCGGTGCTGCAGACGGCCATCTTTGCGTCAGGACATGAAGCAGTGCCGCTGCGGCCAGACAAAAGCCGGCCGCAAGCTCCCAGGCCGTGGGTGCAGGTCGTCCGCGCAAGACCAGGACCAGACCCAAAAGCGCCGCCGGCCAAAACAGGACCAGGCTCGCCAGCGGCTCGTCCGCGCCGTAGAGCAACAGGGCCACGGCCACCATCCAGACCGGCAGGGCCCGCCAGGTCACGGTATGGAAGGCGTCGGCCACGTCGGGATCAGTCTAGAAATACCGTTCGGCGATACGGATCGTGTCACCGGGATTGACCGGCGTGCCGGGGGTCAAACTGACCGCGACTTCATGATCGGTTCCGTCCCGCTTGATATACACAACCCGCGTATTGGCCCGGTAGGTGAAGCCGCCGGCGGTGGCCACGGCATTCATCACGGTCAATCCGTCCGTGTAGGGGTATTCACCCGCTTCCTCGACCTCGCCCAGAATATAGAAGGGCCGAAAGTTGAGCACTTCGACATTGACGCGCGGATCATTGAGATAGCCATCGGACAGTCGCAACTCGACGGAATCCTCGAATTCGGTGAGGCTGAGCCCGCCCGCATCGATCTGACCGATCAAGGGAAGACTGACCCGTCCGCTTCCGTCGACAACAAATTCGCCCGACAGGGACTCTTCATTATAGACGATCACCCGGACCTGATCGCCGGTTCCCAAACGGTATTCAGCCCTTTGCTGGATCTCTGGCTGGGCGTTGGCACCCGGGTCGGGAACCGCGCCCGTGGTCTGACAGGCGACAGCAAAAACTGCGATTGCAATCAAGATGATGAACTTGTTCACCCGATCCCCCTGACGATTGCGCGCCGACAACCTCCCGTTAGGTGTGCAGCGCAACAATTTCCACCTTGCCTGACACCGGGAAAAAATCCAACCCGGTCCCGGGGCTCGAAAGTCCGCCGAAACAGGCGGATCAGACGGAAGCCCGCGTGTCGGGGTCGCCTGTCGGCGCCGCCGGGTCATCCACCAGGCGCCAGTCGGTCAGGCTCTCCCCGGCCTGGATGGTCAGCCAGCGATAGGGCGTCTCCTGCCAGGGCAGAATCCAGGGTGTCGTATTGTCGAGCACATAATCACCCTGCTCTGTACGCACGATGAGAACAGCGTGCAGGCCGGTCTCTTCGGAATAGGCGGTGGCCAGCGCCAGTGCAGCAGGCGGGAAGCCTCGCTCGATCAGGCCCCGGCGCTTTTCCAGGGCAAAGTCCTCACAATCACCATAGCCGAGCCCGGCACGGATCGGGAACGCCCAGAATTCCTCGACCCCGTACTGTTCCAGATCAGAGCGCCAGATCAGTCTCTGATTGACCATCCGGTTGACCCGTTCGATCTCGGCGAAACGCGCGAAGGCGATGCGCGTCTCGGTGGCCGGAGCGGAAGCGCTGGCGTTCGGATACCCATCCTCAATGCGGGGTGACCGGGAGCTCACCGATTTCGCGCTACCACCTGTCGCCTCTGCGGGGGCTTCAGCCTCTCTGTCGCCCCGGTCAGGGCAGTCCAGTCCGCCATTGTCACACAATTCCAGAAGGCCGGCCGGTGCCGACGCGGCCACGCCCATGGCGAAGGGCGAGGAAGGGCCGGTGGTCGTCGCGCAGGCGCTGGCCAGCAGGGCCAGTCCCGCAGCCATCAGAACGCGGAAAGACGCAAAACGGGGAACACAAAAACCGGACAAGAACGCACCCTCCTGAAAGAGAGCGCGACACTACTGAATACTTGTTTAGATTGAGCGGAGGCGACTAGTATGTTTTTGCGATAATTTGCATAGAATTACGCAAGAAGAATTCACGATGCGTTTACTATAAGTTTCCGTGCACGAGCAGGCGTTCGGGGACTGCTCCCTTTCGCAGCAATCCAGCGCCCGCCCTGTCGGCGCACAATCAGGTCGTCAGGAAGTCGATGTCGCGCCCCCGCAAACGCACTGCAGTGAGGCGGCCCGTCAGATAGGCGCCGGTGTCCACACCAATGCGTCTTCCGTCAGATGTGGGCACGTCCTCGGGCGTATGGCCGTGAACAATGACCGCGTCGAGTGATTTGTGACTGTCCAGAAAGGCCTCACGGATCCAGAGGAATTCCTTCTCCCCCTGCTCTTCAATCGGCCGCGCCGGATCCACGCCGGCATGCACAAAGCGATAATCGCCCCGCAACTCCGTCAGGCTGAGCTGGCCCAGAAAATGTCGATGGGCGGGCATCATCCGCGCCACCAGCGAATCCCGACAGGCCGACCAAGCCGAGAGGTCTTGCGCCTCCGCACCGCGGGGCACACGCACACCATAGGAGGCCAGGGTTTCACCCCCGCCATACTGCACCCATTCGGGACCGGCAGCCGGATCGCGCAGGAAATCCAGCATGGCGGCTTCGTGATTGCCCTTCAGGAAAGTGGTCTGGAGATCGGGCCGGGTCGCCAACAGGATCAGGTCGGACAGGACGCCGGCGGAATCATCGCCCCGGTCCACATAGTCGCCGAGGAAAATGTACTCAGCGGATGCGCCATCCCGGTCATCCTCGATCTGGTCGAGTAATTTGCGAAGCAGGTCCCGTCGGCCGTGAATATCCCCGATCGCGTAGGTCAGCTGTCCGATTTCGGAGGGTTTGCGGGCCGATCGGCCCTGGACCAGGGATTTGAGCGCTTGGAACATGACCGGACTTCGCCCCTATCGTGCCAGGCTGAGGACCTGCCTGCTCAGACCATCATAAACGCGTTGCCGTGGCAAAGGCACACCATGCCACTCGGCACAGTTTGCGCGGCAGCCGGCCGGCAAACGGCCCGTCGGTCAAAGCCATCAGCCAAGGATGTGGAGCACACCATAGATCGAGACCGCCCAGAACGACCCACAACTCACAAGGCAAAAGGCTGCGGTCTGACGGAGAGTCCAGCGCTCATCGACCGGCGCGACCTCGCCCCAACGCGACGCGATCTCGCCTTGAAGGCGATGCGGCTCCGCTTCCACCGGTGCGCAGTCCTCCAGATCGGCATGAAGATGGTCCGGGCGCGAAGCAGAATTCGGGCCCTCATTCATGGCAGCAAAGTCTTCGGACTGGATCTTGGGAACCGGCATTTTCAGTCTCTCGTTCTGAGTAGCGAGACCAACAACGTTAGAGGGTAGTCCTTAAAAATCCGTCACGCCCACCCGAGAATCCGTGGCGTGCCGATGCCTGCTATAGAAGGTACCTTCAAAAGAGATAGCCGCCCTGGAATCTTCTCAGATCCCCATTTTTGCAACCAGACGATGATCGCCTTGCATCAGAAGGTCAGACGGCGCCCCGGTTGAGCAGAACAGCCGGCACGGTCAGCAGGACGATCTTGATATCCCGGCCGAGACTCCAGCGCTCGACATAATCGACATCAAGCTGGACCCGAAGATCATAGGAGGTGTCGCTGCGCCCCCCGACCTGCCAAGCCCCGGTCAGGCCGGGACGAACGGCCGCATAAGCCGAAAAAGCCGCGCCATACTTGCTGATCTCGTCTTCCACGATCGGCCGAGGACCGACGATCGACATGTCTCCTCGCAAGATGTTCACCAGCTGCGGAAGCTCGTCGAGGCTGGTCTTGCGGAGAAAACGGCCAATACCTGTAATCCGCGGGTCATTCTGGAGCTTGTGATCGCGCGCCCATTCCTTGGCGGCCTCCGGATTGGCTTCCAGGTGCGCCTTCAGTCGCTCCTGGGCATCCACGACCATGGAGCGGAACTTGTAGCACTTGAACCGGCGGCCGCGCGCACCGATGCGCTCCTGCGCGAACAGGACGGGCCCCGGATCCGTGAAGCGGATACAGAGCGCCACGACAGCCAGGAGCGGAAACAGGAAGACCAGCGCCAGACCGGACAGCACGACATCCAACGTGCGCTTGGCAACACTTTTCATGGGCGACGCTTCGCGGGCAGCCGGACGCACCGCGTCGTCGCGCTTGCCGAATGTCTCACTGCGAAACTGGCTGGTCATGACGCTCCCCCAAGCCGAAGCCGCACTAAACCTTGCGTGGTACGCTACTGCAGCATGAGGGATTTGAGAAATGATGCTTCGTGGATCATCAACCCTCATTCCGGTTTTGCCCCCAACTGTTGCTGCGTCGCAACAAATACGGTGGAATCAGCACCAAAACCGGCCCCGTCAACCCAATCATGAAAACGATTTTTCGACCGAAAATCGATTCAACAACGCATTATTATCTAACCTGTCGGGCGGAACACCTGGCAAATGGGGCATAAATTTGCATCTCGGCTCGCATCGGCAAATTGTTGTGCAACTGCGAAATAGCTGTCACAAATGGCGACAGGGGAAACCACCGAACCGGTGATGACGGGGGACAGACATGCCCCGAAAATCCAGAATGGCACTGCTCGGCTATTATGGCCGGCACAACTTTGGCGATGACCTGATGATCAACGCCTTGTGCCGTCGCTTGTGTTCTCCGGAACGGGAAGTCCGGGTGTTCACCGGCGATCCCTACCTGACGGACATTCTTCCCGCGGACGTCTCGGTTCGACCCCGGAGCCCTTGGCAGCTGCTCACCGCGCTCGTCTGGTGCGACACATTCATCATGGCGGGCGGCACCATTTTTCACGATTCCTACAAGGCCGAGATCCGCAGAAACTATGTGAAGCATCTTTGGGCCTATGCGCTCTTGTTGGGCCTAGCCCGTCTTCTGGGCAAGACGGTCCGCATGATCGGCGTCGGCATCGGGCCGCTTTCGACCCGGGCAGCCCGCGCACCCAGCCGTCTCGCCCTGCGCACTGCCGCCAGCCTGCATGTCCGCGACACTTCCAGCGCCGAAGAAGTCCAGCGGCTTCTGCCGCGTTCGACCGCCCCGGTCCTGGTTGGCCAGGATCTGGCTTTTCTCGCCCGTGATCATTTGAACCGGGTCGGCCAAGCCGTGCAGCCGGAAAACCGGCTCGGACTGTCCATTCTCGACATGTCACAATTCCTCGACGATGCGTCGGCCAACCAGTTCTGGACCGGACTGGCCGAGGCCATATCCGATGCGATGGACACCGATCCATCCCTCCAATTGACGCTCTTCTGCTACTGGACCGCGCCGGGGCGCCCGAATGACTTCGATCCGGCGCAGGCTTTCCTGGACATGTTGGCACCGGACTGCCGGGACCGGGTCCATCTCGCTGCCTATGACGGTGACATCGAGCCCATTATCGAGGAGACCGCCCGCTGCCGGGGCATTGTCGCCACCCGCTTCCATGCGGCCGTCGTCAGCTGGCTGGTCGGGCGCCCGACCGCCGTGGTCTGCTACAACAGGAAGGTTCGCGATTTTGCCGATCAGGTGAACCTGCCGGAGGCTTGGCGGTTTGCCGGTGACCAGCCGCTGGACGCCGACGCCGTGCGACACGCCCTCAAAGGGCTCTTGTCGCCCGCTCCTGCTGCGCTCGACACAGGCACCGACGGCACAATGACCGACCGGCTCGACGACGCCCTGGGAGTGGCTTGAGCCATGGCGCGCGGCTCGACCTCTGCCCTGCAGACCGTGCTGGCCCCGCTACCGGCACCCGCCTGGGGCGGGCTGCATGCTGTCATTGCGTCCATTCACCCCGCTGTTCGTGATCGGGGCTTTAATCTCTGCCCGGTTGTGCCGACCGGTGACCTTCTCGAACGCTTTTCCGACCTGGGCGTGGATGCCATCGGCCTGGACCAGTCACGCATCCGGCGCAGTCTCAATCCGGCGCATCACTGGCGTTTTCTGAACGGGTTGTTCCGAGACCCGCAGGCCCTGGCGGCCCTGGCCCGAGCCCATCAGGCCAAGGTTTTCCAGCTGGCCGGACTGCAGCATGTACAGGGAGCGCTCGCCAGCCGACAGGCCGGCACGGCACTGGTCTGGCAGATCCACAGCGATATCCTGCCAGCACCGGCCCGCCGGATCCTGACACCATATGCCCGCCGGGCCAGCGACGTCATCATGGTCAACGGTCCGCAAGTCCGTCAGGCCTTTCCCGGTGTTGCCCGGTTCGATGCAGACCGGGTCGTCGAATTTCGCGCCCCGATCAACACGGCCCGCTTCACCTTCGATGCGGAAAGCCGCGCATCTGCCCGCCAACGATTGGGAATCGCAGCGGACGAAATCGTCATTGGCACGATCGGCAACCAGACGCACCAGAAGGCCCATGACCGGATTGTGGATCTGGCGGACGACCTGCCGGACCGGGAGCAGACCCGTTTCGTCATTCTGGGCGGCGCGGTGGACTCGAACCGGACGTATTACCGGGAAAGCGTGCTCGACCCGGCCCGGGACAGAGGCCTGCTCGACAGCCGGCGCCTCCAGATCATCGATGCCGGATCCCGGGTCGCAGACTATCTGCCCGCCTTCGATCTTTTCGTGATGCCCTCACGGGCCGAAGGCATTCCCGTGGCCCTGCTGGAAGCGATGGCCAGCGGCCTGCCGGTCGTCATGACCGATGTCGGATCGGTGCGGGAGGCCGTTCTGGACGGCGAGAACGGGTTTCTGGTGAAGGCCGAGCCTTTTGAACGGAACCGATTTGCCCGGAGCGTGAGCCAGCTGGTTAAGGACCCGGACCTGCGCGCCCGAATGGGGCGCCGGTCACGCGAAATCGCCCAGTCCCGCTTCTCCGCCGAGACCGTCGCAGAGGCCCATGTCGCGGCCTACTGGAAAGCCCTGGCCCACAAAGCCGGCCAATCGGAGGCCCCTGAATGAGCCCGTCCCGTCTGCCGACCTTCCTGATCATCGGTGCCATGAAAGCCGGAACCACGACCCTGTTCGACGATCTGGCGGGTGTGCCCGGCATTGCCATGTCGTCCCACAAGGAACCCAACACGCTGGTCCGCTTCGACAGGGCGGAGGATGTCGAAGCCGATTACCGGACCCTGTTTGCCCGTGCCCGGGAGGGTGACCAGCGTGGGGAAGCCTCGACGGCCTACACCAAACGCCCGACCCATGACGGCGTCGCCGAGCGCGCGCGCCGCCTGCTCGGGCCGGACCTGAAACTCATCTATATTCGCCGCGATCCTCTGGACCGCCTGCTCAGCCAGTATCGATATGAAGCGCCGATGGGCATGTGCGGACCGGAAGGGATCGACACGGTTCTCAGAACCGATCCGCGCTTTGTCGACTACAGCGATTACGACATGCAGGAAGCCGCCTGGATGGAGCATTTTGATGCCGCCCAGCTGCTCCGTCTGGAGTTTGCCGAATACATTGCGGACCGGGTGGGAACGGTAAAGCAGGTTTGCGATTTCCTCGGCGTTCCCTGTCCCGCTGACCATGCGATCCGGTCGGGCGCGTCCAATGCGTCCTCCGGACGGCGCATGCAGACCGGTCTGGCTGGCCGTTTCGCCCGCTCCCACCTCTATACCCGTCACATCAAGCCCCACCTTCCGGCCGGGCTGAGAGAGATGCTGAAACGCCTCGCGCCCAAGGCCCCTGACAGTTTCGAGACCGCGTCCGAGGAAACCCTCGACTGGCTGCGGCAGGAATTGGCCACGCGCCGGAACGAGACCGCCTGATGGCCGATGCGACCATCCACCCGGCCGCAAGCCCGCCTGCCCTCCCATCCGCCGGCAAAGCGCCCGGCTGGCTGTCGATCTATGTTCGTCCCTTTGCCCTCACCGTGATCCTGCTGTCAGCCGTTTGCTGTCTGATCGGAGCGGCAGCGCGCCCGGACCCGGGCTGGGCCCTGACCGGGCTGATCAATTTCCTGACCATGGGGGTGCTCGTGTTCGGCCTGATCCGGTCGCGCTACCCGTCCCTGGTCTCGCCGATCGCCCTGATGATCCTGGTCATGCTGGTCTCGACGCCGGCCCGGTACCTTTACTTTTCACTCTCCGATCCGGCCTGGGACATCAAATGGTTCCTGGCGGGGCGCGACGGGACCTTCTTCGTCGCCGGTGCCTTGTTGATGCTGATCTTCTCAATAGCTTTCGTGACAGCCTATCGATTGCGCCTTCGCGTGCCGGACCTGTCGGCGCTGAAAGTCTTCGACCGGGCGCCGAGTGTGGTGATCCTGACGGCCGTCCTGCCCCTGATCGGCATCGCCCTGTTCGGCCTCGTCATGTACATGACCCGCACGGGCGGCAGTTTCGCCGATCTGCTGACCTTCCAGCCCCAGCGCCGCGCGGTCCTGGAAGGCGCCACCCGGCTGTCCTTCGGCCAGTATCTGGAGATTGCCGAATGGCTGTTTCCGATCGGCATCCTGCTGATCGGGATTTCCATCCGGCAACAGAGGCTGACCCGCCCCCTCCTCCTCGCGACCGGGCTGGGCCTGGTCCTGTTCTATGCCATGTTCAAATTCAATGTGGCCGTCCGCGGCGACATCATGCTCGCTTTGATCATTCTGGGCATGGTTGGCTTCCTGCGTTCGCGGCGCGTTCCCAAGGCTGCTCTGGTGGGCGGTGCGGTGATCGTGGCTGCCGCCTTCACGGCGATCACGAGCGGGCGCTATGAGCACAATGCCAATTATGCCGCCATGGCGCGGGACGAACCGGTCATGGTGATGATGGATGGCGCATTCGGGGCCTTCAATCTGGGCGGTTTCATCGCCTCTTCGCAGACGATCGACGCCATTCCGGAGCGACTGGACTACCAGTATGGCGCGACCCTTCTGGAGCCGTTCTGGGTCATCATTCCGCGCACGATATGGCCGACCAAGCCCCGCACGATCGGCATGCACCTCCTGGAGGCCTTCCAGGGTACCGAGGTCATGCTGGCACGCCGGGGTGGCGGCAATTCCGCCGGGCTGGCGGCGGAGGGCTTCATCAATTTCGGCTGGTTCGGCGTGCCGCTGGTCGGCTTCTTCTTCGGCCTGATGATGAACCTGTTCTACACGACCCTGGTGCGCGGCATGCTCGAGAATGGCGCGGCGTGCGCCATCTATGCCTACGCCACGGTGATCATGGTCTATGACGGGTTCGGCTATAATTTTGCCAAGGGCTTCATCGAGCTGATGGTGAAGGGAGCCTGTCTCGCCCTGGCTTGGGGTGTGGTGATGATCGGCATGCGACTGGCCCGGCGCTAGGCCAGAAAACGCCGCAAGCGCGCCGGCAGAAAGTCGAGCGCCATGGCATAGACATCCGGAAACAATCGGGCCGAGACAAAGCGCGTCACCAGTGCATACATGCCCGCGCCCAGTGCGATGGCCACCGCCAGGGACAGCCAGGCTGGCCAGTCCGCCTGGATGCGCAAAAGCCCCACCACGCCGCCATACATGATCAAGGCGGGCACCAGAGCGAGAGCATAACTGCGTGCCAGGCGCGAGACAGACACGCCCAGCTGAACCGAGGCCAGCCAGGCCGACAGGGGCAAGGTAAAGACCGCCCGCAGGGCAAAGCCCGCCGAAGCCGCCCACAGTCCGAAGCTCGATCCGGCAAGGATCAGGAGCAGGCCGGCTACCAGATTGGTCAGGGACAGCAGCGAGGCCGTCATCGCCCGGCCCTGGGCAATCAGGACCGGCTCCAGCGTCGAAGCGGGGATGAAGGCCAGTATCCCGAAACACAGGAGCGGGGCTGTCAGCCCCGCCTGCACCCAGGCTGGCCCCAACAGGATAGGCAGCAGGTCCGGTGCGATTGCCGCCGCACCGAAAAATGCCGGCAAGGCGATCAGGGCCAGAAGCGCAACCGCATCCGGATAGCGGTCAGCGGCCCGTTCCGGAGCCCGGGCAAAAGCCGGCAGGATCATCTGGACAACCGGAGCACACAGAGTCTGGATCAGGAATTGATAGATTTGGGTCGCGACGCGGAAATAACCGGCCGCCGCCGTGCCCAGAACGCCTCCCACGATCATCAGGGAGAGATGCACGAAACTGCCGCCCAGGGTCGCCGTCATCATGACCGGCAGGGCGATGCGCGACAGGCGAACCGCCGCGGGCGCTGAAAAGGCAAAACCCGGCCACCAGCGCGACAGCAACAGGATTCCCGCAGCGATCAGGGCTGATTCCAGGACCCGGTTGATGACAAAGGCCCAAGCGCCCCAGCCAGCGAGCGCGGCTGCGATACCGGCGATGGCCGCCAGAACAGAAGCCACCGACTGGACGAGGGTAAGGCTCTTCTGTTCGAAGCGGCGCTCGATCCGGCCCTCGGACACAGCAGAAATGCCTGTGAAGAAGGGAATGCTCGCACAGGCCACCAGCAAGACCGCCAGATCGTCCTGGCCGGAAATCGCGCCGGCGGCGAGGCCGGCCAGGACGACTATGCCCCCGATTGCCAGCCCGAGTCCCGCATTCAGCCACCAGGCCGTGGCGTCTACCAGGCGGTCCGCTTCGGCATGCTGGATGACAGCATCCCGGAACCCCCGATAGACCAGCGGACGCACCGCATAGCCGACCGCCGCCGCGATCGATCCGAGCCCAAACTCCTGAGGTGCCAGCAGGGCGGCCATCACAAAGAAGGCCAGCGTATTGGCGCCCTGGCGGCCCGCGAAACGCAGAAAGAGCCAGAAACTGCCCTGCAACGTCGCCTGTTTCAGATTGCCGGCCAAACCACACCCCCGTGCCGAGCGGCTCGGAAGGGAGCCGGTCACGGGCCGGCATCAGGACCGGCCCGTGACCTCAAAACCGTAGTCGAGCGCTTGCTGCGCCGCAACACGCTTGCATCAAGGCCCATCCGGGTTGGTCGACGGTACCGCAAGACCCGCCCAGACGGTCAGGCGATGCACAACACCCTTGAGCGGCAGGGTGGCGTTGAAGCCGCCGATCTCGAGAACCGTCAGTGCCGACCATGGCGGCATTGCCACGGCATTGTCCGTCACAGGCAGATGGCTGTGCCGCTCCAGGTAGGCGATGTCAGGCCGGACACCCAGCATGGCGTGATAACGGCTGTTGGCGGGCTGAGCGATGGTCCGCGTGAAGACCTCCTGCCCGCTCACCGTCATCCTCGACGCCAGGCCTGTCCGGGTCGTCAGCAAGGCCAGACGGTCGGCCAGACTGCCGGCGTGAAGAATGGCCAAATACCCCGGGTCACTGGCACCCAGTTCCTCGGTCAGTTCAACGCGCACGGCATAGGCCGTCCGCGCGTCCGACAAGCCAGGCAAATCATCAAAAACCCAAGCCTGACTGCCATCGCAGATGAGGCCCTCGGCATCAAGAACCGGCGCCCCGCCCGCCCAGGCCGTCACGTCCTCGACCCGGGACCGGACCCTGCCATCCCAATAGCGCCCGTGTTCGAAGTCCAGGTCGAACCGAGCCCCGACGGTCACCCAGGACGGCCGTGGATCCGGGCGTCCCAGACCGATTCCCAATTCCGGCATCAGGCCAACCCCACCAGACCATCCGCATTCGTCCCCGTGGCCCGGATGCGGCGCGCCCGGATCGCATACTGGATTCCCGGCAAAAGCCCGGGCAGCACGACCTCGTCACCTGCCTCCGTGACCACTGAAACATCGCCGGCAATCGCGACCATGAGACCGCGTATGGGCCGGACGAGGTCAGTCTGATCATCCGGAAGAATGGAGAAGGCCCGTAGCGGCGGACTGGTCAGCCCGCTCGCCAAATGTCGATCAGCCGTCATGTGTTTCTCCTTTTTTTCGCAACCGCAAAACCGCACAAACCCGTGCAGCAATGAGAGAAATTCTAAGACCAGCCTAAGGAATGAGGGATAAGGGGCGCGTTTTGGGCCCGAATTCTGTTGACGGCCATGCTGCAGCGCATCATTCTATTTTTACGTGCAGTCACTGGATCGGGGGATCGGTGAAATGGCCAAGACAGCTTTGGTATGTGGCGCCGGGGGATTCATTGGTGGCCACCTAGTCAAACGACTGAAACAAGAGGGCTTCTGGGTCCGTGGCGTTGACCTCAAATTCAACGAACACGCCGAAACCGAGGCCGATGATTTCGTCATCGGAGACTTGCGCGACCAACTTGTGGTTCGCGATGTCATCGACCGGAAATTCGACGAGGTTTACCAGCTGGCCGCAGACATGGGCGGTGCCGGATATATCTTCACCGGCGAGAATGACGCCGACATCATGCACAACTCGGCGACGATCAATCTGAACGTCCTCGACGCCTGCTACAAGCGCAACAACAAGCGGGTCTTCTACTCCTCGTCGGCCTGCATGTATCCCGAACACAACCAGCTCGATCCGGACAATCCCAATTGCGCCGAAGACAGCGCCTATCCGGCCAATCCGGACAGCGAATACGGCTGGGAGAAACTGTTCTCCGAACGTCTTTTCCTTGCCTACAACCGCAATTTCGGCATGCAAAACCGTGTGGCGCGATACCACAATATTTTCGGGCCGGAGGGCACCTGGCAGGGCGGCAAGGAAAAGGCCCCGGCGGCCATGTGCCGCAAAGTGGCCCTGGCCAGCCCCGGCGAAATGATCGAGGTCTGGGGAGACGGGCTGCAAACCCGGTCCTTCCTCTATGTCGATGAGTGCGTGGAAGGCACGATCCGACTATTGCGCTCGGATTTTGAAGGCCCGGTGAATATCGGATCCGAGGAGATGGTCACGATCAACGGCCTGGCCGAAATGGTGATCGATATCGCCGGCAAGGATACCCGCATCAACAACATTCCCGGCCCGCTGGGTGTGCGCGGTCGCAATTCCGACAACCGTTTGATCCAGGAGAAGCTGGGTTGGGCCCCGTCGCAATCCCTGCGCGCCGGCATGGAAAAGACCTATGACTGGATTTCCGGTGAAATCCAGCGCCTCCACAATCAGCGCGCGGCCGCTGAATAGGATCCGCCGGATGGGGGTTGGCGGATGAAAATCCTGCTGCACGACTATGCCGGGCATCCGTTTCAGGCCGAATTGAGCCGACGCCTGGCAAGCCGGGGTCATGATGTCATCCACGCCTTTTTCGCCGGTGATGCCGGGCCGAAAGGGCGGATGACCCGTCAACCGCACGATCCGGCCGGGCTGGAATTTGCCGCGGTCGAGACCGGAACCGGATACTCCAAGACCAATTTCATCAAACGCCGGGCCGGTGACATTGCCTACGGTCAGGCGATTGCTGCCCTGATCGAGCGCGAACGCCCTGATATCGTGCTGTCAGGGAACACCCCCACCGAGGCCCAGGAGCCACTCTTGAAGGCGTGCCGCAGGGCCGGGGCTGCCTTCGTCTTCTGGTGCCAGGATTTCTATTCGATCGCGGCGGCGCGCCTGTTGCAGAAGAAGCTGCCCGGTCCGGGGCACATGGTCGGGGCCTGGTACAAATTTCTTGACCGGCGCCAGATGCAGGCGGCCGATCATATCATCCTGATTACCGATGCTTTCCGCACCCAGACGGATGCTTGGGGCATCCCGCAAGACCGGATATCCGTCATTCCCAACTGGGGCGCGATCGATGAGATCCCCCTTGGCGAGAAAGACAATCCCTGGGCCCGCGAACATGATCTGACCGGCCAGAAGACCTGCCTCTACACCGGCACTCTGGCACTGAAGCATGACCCCCGCTTGCTTGAAGCGATCGCCCGCTCCGGCTTGGCCGAAATGGTGGTCGTCGCCTTCGGGGTGGGCCAGGAAGCCCTGGCCAAGGCCAAGACAGCGGGCGGACTGGACCATTTGCACTTACTGCCCCTTCAACCCTTCGAACGCTTTTCAGAAGTGCTGGCTTCAGCCGACGTGCTGACGGCTGTCATCGAGGAAGAAGCGGGCGAGTTTTCGGTCCCATCCAAGGTCCTGTCCTATCTGTGTGCCGGCCGGCCCATCATCCTGTCGGCGCCCCCCGACAATCTGGCCGCCCGCATTCTCAAGGAGAGCGGGGCCGGCACCGTGGTGTCTCCGGGCGATCTCGACGGATTTGTCGCCGCCGCGAAAACCTATCTGGAAGAACCCGCCAAGGCGGCGACAGCCGGACAGGCCGGGCGCGCCTATGCGGAGGCGAATTTCGATCTGGACCGGGTAGCCGACCGGTTTGAGAGCGTCATTGGCAAGGCGTTGTCCCAGCAGGCTGTACGGTGAGTCCGGAACCGGACTTTTGCCTGGACGGCAAACGGATCTGGGTCGCCGGGCACACGGGCATGCTGGGCTCGGCTCTGGTCCGGGAACTCGACCGCCGCGGTTGCCGGGATCTGGTGGGTGCCGACCGGAAGAGCCTCGATCTGCGCGACCCTGACGCCACGACGGACTGGGCCAAACGCGCCCGGCCAGAAATTGTCTTCCTGCCCGCCGGCACGATTGGAGGCATTCTGGCCAACAAGACCCGGCCAGCCGAATTCATGCGCGACAACATGATGATCGCCGTCAATGTGATCGAAGCCGCGCGCCAGGTCGGCGTTGAGAAACTCCTCTATGTCGCCTCGTCGGCGGTCTACCCGGTCTCGGCCTCCCAGCCCCTGCGGGAGGTCAGCCTGATGTCCGGCCCCCTGGAAGAGGCCCATGAAGGCTATTCCATGGCCAAGCTGACCGGCATCAAGCTGTGCGAGACCTATCGCCGCCAGTACAAGTCCAACTATATCGCGGCCCTGCCGACCAATCTCTATGGGCCCGGCGATCGCTATGACCTGGAGAACTCTCATGTCATTCCGGCCCTGATCCGGAAGGCCGACGAGGCCCGCCGCAAAGGGGACGCCGACCTGCATGTCTGGGGCAGCGGTCAGGCCCGGCGGGATTTCCTGCATGTCGATGATTGCGCCCACGCCCTGTGTCATCTGATGGAGCACTATTCCGGTGCCACGCCGGTTAATGTGGGCAGCGGTCAGGACCTGACCATCGCCGACCTCGCCCGCACCATCATGCGCGTGGTCGGATTGTCCGGCGAATTGCAGTTTGATCCGGCCCGGCCTGATGGGGCACCACGGCGCCAGCTGGACACATCCATCCTGGATGGGCTGGGTTGGAGGGCGCGAATTCCGCTGGAGTCGGGATTGGCCGACGCCTATGCCGATTTCTGCGTCCGGCGGGATATGCAATAAGCCCCTGATCCGGCCTGTGATTTGCATGACATCGGTCAGCAGGCCTCCCCTCGCCTCGCTCCGGTCGTATTGGCATTGTTCGCAACTGCAATATGTGCTTTCGTGCTTGTCAGGCAAGGCCTGCACGCGCAGGGAGACGAACGGAGGGGGAGCCGTTTTGTGGATCCCTGTCACCCTGTGTGACACGGGCAGGTTTTGTAGCGATCGGGGACAGTCAAATCTCTGCGAAAGCGTACCGGTTTATAAACCCGTTTCGGGTTTAGACTTGGCTGAGCGGATTTGAATGGCGCGAATGAGGGGGACGATATGGTGATCAGACCGATCATCCTGGCCGGAGGAAGCGGGACACGATTGTGGCCGCTATCGTCCGCCTTGCGCCCCAAGCAGTTCCAGGCCCTGACGGGACAGGCTCCCATGCTGAAGGAGACCCTCGCGCGGGTCGGCCCCGAAGCGTCGGGCACCTTGCCCGACGGGTTCGCCTTCGGTGACCCGCTGGTGATCGGATCCCTCAAGCATCGCAATCTGATCGAGAGCCTCCTGCCTGATTGCGCCGCCATTCTGGAACCCTTTGGCCGCAATTCGGCCCCGGCGGCCGCAGCAGCCGCTCTTTCCGTGGCACCGGATGACCTCATCCTTCTGCTGCCGTCCGACCATCACATAAAGGACATCAAAGCCTTCCACGCTGCGATCGGGGAAGCCGCCCTGGCCGCAGAGCGCGGCCTGGTCCTGACCTTCGGGGTTGAACCTGACCATCCGGCGACCGGCTATGGCTATATCGAAAGCGCCTCCGATGCCGGGACTGTTCGCGAGGTTCGGCAATTCGTGGAGAAGCCGGACGCAGAGACCGCGCAATCCTATCTGGATACGGGCCGCTACTACTGGAATGCCGGCATCTTCCTGGCGCGGGCCGATACCGTGCTGGACGCGCTGAATTCTTTCGCGCCGGACATTCCGCGGGCCGTGGAAAAGGCTCTTTCAGGCCAGAGTGGACAGACCCGCATTCTCGACCCGGACGCCTTTGCCCAATCGCCCTCCATCTCCATCGACTACGCCGTGATGGAGCCGCTCAGCCGCAAACAGGGCGTGAAGGTGGTACCGGTGGATATGGGCTGGAGTGACCTCGGAGATTACAAGGCCCTGCTGGAAAACCTCGCCGAACCGGGGGCGAGTGCGGCCAGCGGCCCGGTCCTGTCCCGGTCGAACACAAATACGCTGATCCGCTCCGACGGTGCCTTCATCACGGCACTGGGCGTTGAAAACCTTGCCATTATTGCCCAGGGCCGCAACCTGCTCGTGGCCGACCTCTCCTGTGCCCAAGAGGTCAAGCTGGGGGCTGCCGCGTCCGAGCATTTTGGGGTCGGCCATCTTCTGCCGCCCGAGATCGGAGAGCGGGTCCGGGACTGGCTGTTCACCGAACTCATGCCCTTCTGGGCCGAGCATGCCTGGGACGCGGAGAATGGCGGCTTCCGGGAAGCCCTGTCCCTCACAGATCCGGTTGAAGAAACACATGATTATCGTCGCACCCGGGTTCAGGCACGACAGATTTATGCCTTCGCCCATGCCAAGATCCTGGGCTGGGACGGCCCCGCCGACGACCTGATGGCAAAAGGCTTGTCCTACCTGTTCGAACAGGCCTGGCAGGGCGGAAAGGGTTTTGCCCATCGCCTTGATCAAAAAGGCACAATTCTGGACGATCGGCTGGACACCTATGACCATGCCTTCGTCATGACAGCCTGCGCCTGGGCGCATCGGGCCGGAATGGGTGGCGATCTGGAAGCCTGGGCCCGCAAGACCGTGGCCGTCCTGGACGCCAACATGGCCCGGCCGAAAGGCGGATTTGGCGGCGGATACTGGGATGACAATACCGGCCGGAATGCGCTGCGGGCCAATCCGCACATGCATTTGCTGGAAGCCTTCCTGGCGCTCTACGAGGCCTTCGGCACACCGGACTGGCTGGACCGTGCCCTGGGGATTGTCACCCTGTTCGAGCGCTACATGTTCGATCCCCAGGATGATTGCGTGATCGAGCATTTCAACAAGGACTGGCAACCGCACCCGGACAAGGGCGGCCGGATCGAACCAGGCCATGCCTATGAATGGGCAACCCTTTTGGCGAAATTCGAAATGCTGTCCGGCCGCGACCTGGCCAGCTGGCGCCGCCGCCTGATCGCCGGGGCCGACACGCATGGCCGCTGCGACGATACTGGGTTTGCCTGCAATTGTGTGGCACCGGACGGCACTCCGATCGATGCCGGCCGCCGCCTCTGGCCCCAGACCGAAATGCTCCGCGCCCGGCTGAGCACGCCCAATGCGACCAGCCTCACCGACGTGGAAAGCCTGGTGGACAAGCTCTTCCAATCCTATCTCACGGATGGCGGCCCGGGACGCTGGATGGACAGTTATGACGCGGCCGGAAACCCCGATGCCAAGGACGTCCCCGCCAGCATCCTTTATCACATCTTCTCCAGCCTCTCGATGATCGTGGATGGTCGGAGGGCGTAATTTAGCCTGAGCTAATCCGAGCCCGAGACACACTGGGAACCCTTGGGAAATCGAGGGAAGACATTGCCCCTTGGCTTTCTACTGTACTGAAGCCGTCGGACGGATAGTGATTTCTGTTGTGTCAACGGTCGCCGGCGCTTCAATCAATTGTCGGACCGCGCGGGCAATGTCAGCTGGGCGCAATGCGATAGCGCGATAGTCGTCGATGAACGCCTTGGTTTCGGCGTGCGTGATGCCTGACGCCAGCTCGCTTTCCACAACGCCGGGATTCACACAGGTGACCCTGACCGCGCTGCTTTCCTGCCGAAGACCATCCGAGATCGCGCGTACGGCAAACTTCGTGCCGCAATACACGGCGGCCGTCGGGACCGATTGCAAAGCCCCGACAGAACCAATGTTGATGATCTGCCCGGATCCTTGCGCTTCCATCGCCGGAAGAACGGCCCCGATTCCCCAGAGAACACCCTTGATATTCACATCCACCATGCGATCCCACTCGTCATGCTCGCCCGCCGCCAGTGGTGACAGCGGCATGACGCCCGCATTATTGACCAGCACATCGACCCGACCCCACAAGGCCATCGCCTGCTTGGCGAAGGACTGAACGCTTAGGCGATCCACGACGTCCAGCGCAGCGGTCTCAACCACCGCGCCCTCGGCACGCAGCTCGTCCGCGAGCGCCCCCAAACGGTCTGTGCGTCGTGCCCCCAGCAGGAGTTTGGCATCGGGCATGAGCGCCAATTCACGTGCGATACCCGCACCAATTCCGCTGGATGCTCCAGTGATGAGGATCACCTTGGTCATGATTGGCTCCTATTGAGTTTGACTTCAGCCATGAATGGACCCCGGTTATTGTTTCCGGTACCCCGCCAGTCCTGAACTAAGTGGTTAGCAAAACTCGACAATGGATCTTAATCTTATCCCGCTGCTGATCGCCGTGGCCGAAGAGCGGAACTTTCGCGCAGCTGCAGATAGACTCGGAGTGACACGCTCTGCTGTCAGCCAGGGCGTCAGGCGATTGGAAGACGCGCTTGGCCAGCAGCTGGTGATGCGCACCACGCGCTCGGTGCGGCTGACGGAGGCCGGTTCACGGCTGGTAGAAAGTGTGCGCGGCCCGCTTCAGTCTGTGCAAGATGCGCTTGAAGCACGTGACGAGGTCCCCCGGGGCAGGCTGCGGTTGGCGGTGGCCTCGATTGCCGAGCCCTTTCTGGCCGGTCCGCTATTGGCACGGTTCGCGGAGCAACATCCCGAAGTGACAATCGACGTGACCGTCACGGATGATGAATTCGACATAGTCGCACATGGCTTTGACGCCGGCGTCAGGCTCGGCGAAGTCATTGAGCAGGACATGATCGCGGTGCCAGTCGGTGGCCCACAGCGTGAGATCGCTGCCGCATCGCCTGGCTACCTCACCAGCTCCGGGACTCCCAAGCACCCAAGCGACCTGCTGAAACATCGATGCATCGGCTGGCGACCTGCACCGGAAACGGCGCCGTGGCGGTGGGAGTTTTCGGATGCGGGTCAGCCCTTCAATGTTGCCGTCGAACCGCAGGTTACCACCAACGACTTGCGCCTTATGCTGCGCGTCGCCATAGCCAATGGCGGCATCACATTTGGTCCGTGGGAGTGTTTCGAGGAATTCTTCGCGCAAGGCAGCCTGGTTCCGCTCCTTGAAGAATACTTGCCACCTTTCGCGGGCTTTTATCTCTATTTCCCTCAGCGCTTACACATGGCGCCGAAGCTTCGTGCCCTCGTTGACCACGTGCGGAAGTGGTGACCAAATTGTTCGGAGACAAGCGGTTCCGCTGAACTTGTTTCTTCAGGGATCCAGACGTCCTGACTCCAACAAGCTCGAAGCTCCGGATTGAACGGCGCATCTCACCCGGACGCTGTCCGAACACTGGAAAGAGTTGGGTGTTGCGTTCGATCGAAGCGAGAATGGCCCGCCCGGCGGCACCAGACCCAACCCCCCCAGCCTTGCGCCCGTCCCAGAGAGTATCGGCTCCGTCACCGAATGCGGCAACAGGCTCGGGTCGAGCGGAGCGGGAAGAAGGGAATAATGGCGCACCCATCAGGATTCGAACCTGAGACCTCTGCCTTCGGAGGGCAGCGCTCTATCCAGCTGAGCTATGGGTGCGTTTCAGGGCGAGGCTTACCCGATGCAGGGGCGGGGCGCAATTGGGTTGCGCTTTGTTGTTTCAGCAGGCCGCGCCGGTGCCCTTGAACAGGGCGCGAGCGGCGATCAGGACGAAGCCGGCCACAATGACGGCGATCGCGATCCAGGCGGCAAGGCCGATCGGGGCGAACAGCCAGACGAGGCTGTGGCCGAGCCCGGCCAGCACCATGGTCCGGGCGAAGAAGCGCTTGAAGGCCGCCTGACCCGGTTTGGCCGCTTCCCCTGGCAGGCGTTTGGCGACCGGGTTGGAGAAGACGGCCACGGTCAGCCCGGCGATGATGCCCATGACCCGGTCCGGCATGTCATCCGGGATCCATCCCTGATCATTCGCCGCCGTGGCCGCGAGCGCCGCCAGGATGATGAGGACAGCATAGCCGATGGCGAAGCCGAGATTGCGGGTGATCATTGGGGATCTCCTTTGGGAGTGTCGGATCCGAGGCCGAACAGGCCGGCAAAGCCGAGCAGGGCTTCTTCCAGGACGGACACGTTGAGATGATAGATGAGCGACTTTCCCTGGCGCTCCGTGGTCACCAGACCGGCTTCGCGCAGCACGGCGAAATGCGCGGACATGGTGGGTTTGGAGACCGGAAACCCATCCGCCAGCTCGCCAGCGGATTTCGGACCGGCCTTGAGGCGTTCGAGAACCTGACGGCGGGTCGGGTCGGCCAGGGCTTTGAAGACATCACTCATGATTAGACAATTAGCTAGTTATCGAATTGTCGTCAAGAAAAAGAGGCCCGTCCAAATCGAGCGGGCCTCATGCAGAGCGTCGAACGCCCGTGGGATCAGGCAAATGAGCCGTCTTCCATCCCGTCGCCATCGGCATCATCCATGTCGCCGGAATTGCGCCGGCCACCCAGATCATCCCCGGTCTCATCATCCCGGCGGCGACGGCCACCGCGTTGATGCTCGGCATAGCCGGTCAGGCCGACCCCCCAATCCCGGTCATAACCATCGACCCCGCGATTGCGGAAGCGCAGTTTGGGGCCCGGTTTGAGGATCCAAGCATGGACCCAGAGCGCGGCCAGGGCCGAAACCAGGATCAGACCCGCCGCGAAACCGGCACCGATCTGCCCCTGGGGCTGGAGGAAAATGCCGAAGAACCAGGCGAGGGCGAGGAAAAGCGGCACCGAGACCATGAAAGCGAATGCTCGCCGGACCGGATGTGCACGCATGATACCCTCCCTTTCTTCAGTGCGGATAAGTCCGCTGTGCATCCCCCTGGATGCACACGCAGACTGCGGTCCAATCGTGCCGGAAAAAGGGCAGGTTGCAGGGGACATGTCCCGGCCCTGTCCCGCTAGCGCAAAAGGTCAGGCCGGTTCACGATTATAGGTCAGGGCCAGGAAGACATCTTCCAGATCGGCTTCCTCGGTGCGCAGATCATCGATGCGGTTCCCGGAGGCCCGGAATTTCTCGATCATCTCGGCCACGGACTGCTCGCCATAGCGATAGGTGATGGCCAGGGCCCCGCCCGGACGGATCTCCGCATCATAACCGGCCAGCTCGGCCGGGACCTCGGTCAGGCTTTCGACCGGTTCGATCACCAGCGTCTTGGAATCCATCCGCTTGAGCAGGGTTTCCTTGGGCTCGCAGGCGATCACCTCACCTTGGTCGACAATGGCGATCTCGTCGCAGAGTTCCTGGGCTTCCTCGAGATAGTGCGTGGTGAGCACGATCGTCGTACCGCGATCATGCAGTTCGCGCACATAGTCCCAGAGCTGGCGGCGCAGTTCGATATCGACCCCGGCCGTCGGCTCATCGAGCACCAGGACAGGCGGCGCATGGACCATGGCCTTGGCGACCAGGAGGCGCCGCTTCATGCCACCGGACAATTGACGGACATAGGCATCGCGCTTGTCGGACAGGCCGACCGCCTCAAGCAATTCATCCGTGCGGCGCTCGGATTTGGGGACGCCGTAGAAGCCGGCCATGAGTTCCAGGGTCTCATAGGGCGTGAAGAACACGTCCATATTGATTTCCTGCGGCACGACCCCGATCGCGGCGCGGGCGGCGCGGCTGTCCTGGTCGATATCGATGCCCCAGGTCCGCGCCGTTCCGGAGGTCTTGTTCACCAGGCCGGCAAAGATGTTGATGAAGGTCGACTTGCCCGCCCCGTTGGGACCGAGAAGGCCGAAAATGGAACCGCGCGGCACGCGCAGGTCCACGCCCTTGAGGGCTTCCTTGGGCGGCGCCGAGCCGGACCCGCGATAGGTCTTCTTCAGACCGATGGCTTCAAGGGCGTATTCGGGAAGGTTTGAACTGTCGGACATGTCGCCTCGGAATTGACGTCAACGGGTCAACCGCCATAACTAGGCAGTATACCTAGGGATCGTCTCATCATCTGTCCATGAGGGCACCGACAATGGCCAATGCATCCATCCCGGTTCCGCCGCCGGAAGTGATCGTCACCGAAGACCACCGCATCGCCTGTGATGGCGGTGGCGGCGCGCTGGGCCATCCCCGGGTTTACCTGGAAATGGGCGAAGACGACTTCGTCGAGTGCGGCTATTGCGACCGCCGGTTCGTGAAAAAAGGCTCTTCGGAAGACCCGAACGCCTGATCACAGACCTGCCGACCTTGGCCGCCGCAAGACGACTGGGGAGGCGTCTTTGGGCCTGACACGAAGCCAGACCATGGGTCTGTGGACCGGCCTAGCGCTGGCCATCCTGCTGCAATTCCTGCCCGTGCCGGACGGGCTGAGCCGCGAAGCCTGGCTGCTGGCCTCGCTGGGCGTGCTGATGGCTGCCTGGTGGGCGACGGAAGCCATTCCGATTGCCGCCACAGCGCTGATCCCGATGGCGGTCTTCCCGCTGCTGGGCATCACCTCGACGTCCGCAGCCACTGCGCCCTATGCCAGCCCGATCGTCATGCTCCTGCTGGGCGGCTTCATTGTCGCCCTCTCCATCGAGCGCTGGAATCTGCACACGCGGATCGCGCTGACCATTGTCTCCAAGTTCGGCGGCGGACCGGCCGCCCTGGTCGGCGGCTTCATGCTGGCCTCGGCCCTGTTGTCCATGTGGATCTCCAACACGGCGACCACACTGATGATGATCCCGATCGCCCTCAAGGTCGCCGAAGAAGTCGAACGCGAGGGCAAGACGTCGAAATTCTTCGCCCCGGCCCTCGCCCTGGGTGTGGCCTATGCGGCCTCGATCGGCGGCATGGCGACGCCGGTGGGCACGCCGACCAATCTGATCGGCATCGGCTATCTGCAAAACGAGTTCGACCGCACGATCGATTTTGCCAGCTGGATGGGACTGGGTCTGCCCGCCGTCATCCTGATCATCCCGGCCGGCTGGTTCGTCCTGACGCGCTGGGCCTTCCCGCTGAAGGGCAAGGGTGAGAGCGAGGCCGCCGAAGCCTTGGTGGACGAGGAATTGGCGGGGCTCGGCCGGATGACCACGCCGGAAAAGCGCGTTGCCATCCTGTTCGGCGTCGTGGCCTTGTTGTGGATGGGTGCGAAACTTCCCTCCTTCCTGATCGGCTGGATTCCCGGCGTGCCCGGCGGCGAATGGTTCTGGGGCTGGAATCCGATGCTCGCCTGGATCGGTGAACAGCTGGACCTGCCCATCACGCTGAGCTTGGGCAATACGCAGATCGCCGTCATGGGGGCGCTGGCAACTTTTCTGGTCCCGGCCGGCAATCGCAAGGATGGCCGGGGCGAAGCCCTGATGAATTGGGAAGCGCTGAGCCGCCTGCCCTGGAATGTCGTCATCCTGTTCGGCGGCGGCCTGTCGCTCGCCGCGGCCCTCGGCTCGACTGGCCTGGATGAATGGCTGGGCGGCCAACTCGAATTCCTCGCCGATTTCCCGGTCCCTCTTCTCATTCTGATTACCGTGACCGTCGTGGTCTTCCTGACCGAACTGACCTCCAATGTCGCCACCACAACCGCCTTCCTGCCCGTGCTGGGCGTGATCGCCATCGAGGCGGGCGTGCCGCCGGACCAGCTCGTGGTCCCGGTCGCGATCGCCGCCTCCACCGCCTTCATGCTGCCCGTCGCCACCGCCCCGAACGCGATCGTCTATGCCTCCGGCGCGGTCACCCAGGGCCAGATGATCAAGGCCGGTTTCCGGATCAATCTGGCAGCCATCGTCGCGATTACGCTTGTGGGGATTGCCGCCAGTCAGCTGGGCTTTGGCAGCTAGCCGCGCCGAGAGCGCCACGGCGTTTCCGCCTGGCGGTATGAGAGGTGTGCGGGAGACCTGACGGGTCGGATTTTGCTATGAGTGTGAGTGACCTGACCGGTCTCCCGCACGCGGAGATTTGACCGTCTTCCCTTGCGGGCGACGCACCGAAACCGCCTGGGTGCCAGCACGGTCGTGACCTTGTGCCGTGTGGCCCGGGCGATGGCCCTGCCGGAGCTTGGGATGTCACCCCCTCGCGCGGACAGGCTCCGCACACTTCCGGGCACAAGGGACTGAGCTCGCGCCTCTCTTCCCGGAAGTCGAGGAAAGTCTCTCACAGGTTTTCAGGGTGGGGATAAGTTTGGCTGGTTCAGCACGCCCTCTCCCTGGGGAGAGGGTGGCGCGCATGCGCCGGGATAGGGGGAAATCCCGGTGTTTAAAGGTAGTCTCGAAGACCCCGCCATCCCCCCTCATCCGCCGCTTCGCGGCACCTTCTCCCCGGGGAGAAGGAGGGGGTTGAGGCTGGCACGATCCACGCCCGCCTGAGGCGGGCGCCCCCTTCGGCCCGAAGCGCTGCTTCGGTCCACTTCCCCCGCTGCGCGGGGGCAGAAAAAATACTCCCTCTCCCTGGGGAGAGGGTGGCGCGCATGCGCCGGGAGAGGGGAAAATCCCGGTGGTTGCAGGCAATCGCGAAGACCTCGCCGGCCCCCTCATCCGCCCTTTCAGGGCACCTTGTATGTGAGTTGGGTGCTAGATTGGGCTGTCTTCCGGGACAGCCTGTCTGGCGCACCACCGCCAGACAGGCTTGGCGTCGGACGGGTCGTGGGCACCTTGGGCTTTTGAGCCCGTGGAG
>NZ_SWKP01000009.1 GCF_005871165.1 Maricaulis alexandrii
AGGTGCCCACGACCCGTCCGACGCCAAGCCTGTCTGGCGGTGGTGCGCCAGACAGGCTGTCCCGGAAGACAGCCCAATCTAGCACCCAACTCACATACAAGGTGCCCCGAAGGGGCGGATGAGGGGGCCTTAGCCCTCAGGCGCCGCATGCTCCCCGAACTGGGAGGGCTCGACGAGCAGATCAATGACCGAGAGGATTTCCTCCAGTTCGCGGACCATGGTGTGGACGCGGTCCTTGTCGGCGAGCGGTTTAGACATGGAGCCGGGCTCGAACCGGTTGCCGGTTTCCGCGGCGATGAGGAGTTCGCCCTGGCCGGAATGCTCGTCGAACATGGCGCGCACCTTCTTGCCGCCCATCGCCTCTTCAAGTGCCAGCAGGCGTTCCATGAAGGACGGGGTGAGCATGTAGCGGGCGAGGACCTGGTCATTGCCATGGACCTCGAAAATCTTCTCGAACTTCGGGTCCACCAGGCCGATCCGCTCCAGCCCCTTGCCGCCAAATCCCTTGCCCAAACTGCTGAGCCCGTTGAACCAGCCGGCATCGCGCGAGATCACAGTGACGCCCTCCACCTTGCGCGGAAATGTTATGCGGATCAGGGCACCGCGGAAGACGGTGACGTAATAGGTGCGCTTCTTGGAGCGGCGCTTCTGCTCCAGATGCGCCTCATAGAGTTCGAAGGAGCATCCCTCCCGTTCACCCTCGAAATGATCCTCGAAGGCGCGGCGGTTGTAGGAGGGCAGCAGGGAATATTCGCGGAAGGTCTCGAACCGGGCCGGCAGGAGCGGACGGTCGGAATAGGTCAGGTTGAGCGCGTGCGCGATCGCGCTGTTGAGACGCTGCTTGACCTGACGCTTGAGCGCGCTGACGCGCTTATTGCCCACCACACCGCCGATCGCCACGCCGCCAATGGCGGCGAAGAAGGCGATTTGCGGGATCGGCCAGACGATGACGAAGAGGATGAAACAAACCACCGCAAAGGCGACAGCGCCCGCAATCCAGTAATTGCGCTGCTTGATGGCGGCAATGCGCTCACCCTCCAGCTCGCTGAGCCAGGGATAGAGCGTCTCATCCCACAATTTGTCCCAGTCGTAATTCTTGGGCTGGGTCAATGCTACATCCCCTGCAGACGCTCCAGAGCCTCGCCCATCTTGGTTTTCTGGTTCTTGTAGTCGTCCAGTTTCTCGCGCTGTTCAGCGACGACGGCTTCCGGTGCGTTGGCGACGAATTTCTCATTTCCGAGCTTTTTCTCGAGCCGCATGATCTCGCCATCCAGTTTGGACAATTCCTTCTCGATACGGGCGCGTTCGGCGGCGAAATCGATGACGCCTTCCAGCGGCAGGGCCAGCGTGGCTTCGCCGAGCACGGTCTGGGCCGAGGCCGGCGGGACCGTGTCGGAGACGCCGATATCGGCCAGGCGCGCCATGCGCTGGATCAGGGCCTGGTGGCGTTCCAGACGCGCGGCGGTCTCAGCCGAGGCGCCAACGGCGATCAGCGGGATCTGGGCGCCGGCCGGGACATTCATCTCCGAACGCAGGCGGCGGATATCGGTGATCAGCTCGATCAGCCAGCCCATCTCGGCGGTGGCGTCGGCATTCTCCAGACCGTCCAGCTGCGGCCAGCTGGCGGTGATCAGCTGGGTGTCGCGCTGACCGGTCTGCTGCCACAGCTCTTCGGTTACGAAGGGCATGAAGGGGTGGAGCATTTTCAGCGCCTGGTCGAGCACATAGGCCGTGGTGGCGCGGGTCTCGGCCTTGGCCGCCTCGTCCTCGCCCTGCAGGAGCGGTTTGGCCAGTTCCAGATGCCAGTCGCAGAACACATTCCAGGTGAAGCGGTAGGCGGCCGCCGCGGCATCATTGAAGCGGAAGCCGTCGAGCCCGGCATTGATCGCCTTCACCGTCGCGGCAGCCTCGGAGAGGATCCACTTGTTGACGGTATTGGTGACGGATTTCGGATCGAAATCCGGCGGGGTGACGCATTCATTCATTTCGCAGAAGCGCGCCGCATTCCACAGCTTGGTGCCGAAATTGCGATAGCCTTCAACGCGCTCCTTGGACATGCGGATGTCGCGCCCCTGCCCGGCCTGGGCGGCCAGGGTGAAGCGCACAGCGTCGGCGCCGTATTCGTCGATCAGTTCCAAGGGGTCGATCACATTGCCCTTGGACTTGGACATTTTCTGACCCTTCTCGTCGCGCACGAGCGCGTGGATGTAGACATCCTTGAAGGGGGCCTCCTTCATGAAGTGCAGGCCCTGCATCATCATCCGCGCGACCCAGAAGAAGATGATGTCGAAGGCCGTGATCAGGACCGAGGTCGGGTAGAATTTCTCGACGACCTCCGGCGTGTCGTCCGGCCAGCCCAGCGTGGAGAAGGGCCAAAGCGCGGAGGAGAACCAGGTATCGAGGACGTCTTCGTCACGCCACAACGCGACGGCCCGCGGTGCCGCACTGTTCGCTTCTTCTGCCTCGCGGGCGGTCTCGAACTCACCGACGACTTCAGGTTCGAGGCCGAACTCTCGATAGTAGGCGCGGGCCTTGGTTTCGGCGTCTTCAAAGCTTTCGGCGACAAATGTCTGCGGCGAACTGTGGTCAAGAGCCAAATGACGTTCTCCGTCACGCTCTTCGACCTGATAGCTCGGCCCATACCAGGCCGGAATCCGGTGCCCCCACCAGAGCTGGCGGGAAACGCACCAGGGTTGGATGTTCCGCATCCATTCGAAATAGGTCTTTTCCCAGGTTTTCGGATGGAAGGTGGTGCGGCCATCCTCGACGGCGGCAATCGCCTCCTTGGCCAGTTCACCGGCATTCACATACCACTGGTCGGTCAGCCAGGGCTCGATGACCACGCCGGAGCGGTCGCCATAGGGCTGCTGGATGGTCTTGTCCTCGACCTCACGCAGGAAGCCGAGTTCCTCCATTTTCGCGACCAGCGCCTTGCGGGCCTCGAACCGGTCCATGCCGCGCCATTCCGCCGGAATGCGCGCGAGACCGCCCATCCCGTCATCCTCGCTGAGGAGGCGGGCTTCGCGGTCGAGAATGTTGATCAGGGGCAGATTATTGCGCTTGCCGACTTCGAAATCGTTGAAGTCGTGCGCCGGGGTGATCTTCACACAGCCCGTGCCCTGTTCCGGATCGGCATGTTCATCGGCGACGACCGGGATTTCGACATCCGCGATCGGCAGTTTGATCATCTTGCCGATCAGGTGCTGGTAGCGCTCATCGTCCGGATGGACGGCGACGGCGCAGTCCCCCAGCACGGTTTCCGGACGCGTGGTCGCCACGACCAGCTCACCGGAGCCATCGGCCAGCGGATAGGCGAAATGCCAGAAATGGCCCTGGGTTTCCTTGTTCTCGACCTCGAGATCGGAAATCGCCGTCTGGAAATGCGGGTCCCAGTTCACCAGGCGCTTGTCGCGATAGATCAGGCCCTGTTCGTGCAGTTCCACGAAGACCTTGAGCACGGCCTTGGACAGGCCCTCATCCAGGGTAAAGCGCTCGCGCGACCAGTCACAGGAGGCGCCCAGCCGGCGCAGCTGCTGCAGGATGGCGCCGCCCGATTCCTCTTTCCATTTCCAGACGCGTTCGATGAAAGCGTCGCGGCCCATGTCGCGGCGGGAGATATTGCCTTCCTGCGAGAGCTGGCGCTCGACCACCATCTGGGTGGCGATGCCGGCATGGTCGGTGCCCGGCTGCCAGAGCACGGAACAGCCCAGCATGCGCTTGTAGCGGACCAGCGTGTCCTGGAGCGTGTTGTTCAGCGCGTGACCAATGTGCAGGCGGCCCGTCACATTGGGCGGCGGAATGACGATGGAGAAGGCTTCCGCATTGTCGTCATCGATCGGCTGGAAAGCCCCGGCCTGTTCCCAGGCCTCATAGATCCGGGTTTCAGCGTCCTGGGGGTTGAAAGTCTTGTCCATCATGGGATCCGCGTCTTGATTGGCCGCACAGAGCGGGCGTTTGCACTGTTATGGCAATCTGACGCGGAAAGTCAGCCCGGGAACTGCGGATGGGGTGATGCTTTCGGTCTTCCAGCACCGGGTTTCCCCCCTCTCCCGCCCCGGAGCTTGTCCTGGACCGGCCTTTGGCCGGATCCGGGGGGGCACCCTCTCCCCAGGGAGAGAGAGGTGGGTTCAGCGCTGACGGCACTCCTTCTCCCCGGGGAGAAGGTGGTCCGAAGGACCGGATGAGGGGGAAGCGAGGTTTTCGCCCTTACGGGTGGTTCACCGGATTGTCCGGATGAATGCCCCAATGAACAGCTTCACCAATCACCTCCATGATCGCGTCTGTCTCTTTGAGGATGTAGTGGTTCCAGAAGCGCAGCACGGTGTAGCCGCGGGACTCCAGAAACTCGGTTCGACGCTGATTCTCCTCTTCCGTATCCGCGTGTTGCCCACCATCCGCCTCGACAATCACACGGGCCGTTCGAGAGGCGAAATCGACGATGTAGGGACCGATGGGCACCTGACGCCGGAACTTCACGCCCATCAGATTGCCATTCCTGAGTCTCGACCACAGCCGGGCCTCGGCCGGCGTTTGTCGACGGCGAAAAGCGCGTGCACGGTTGATGTTCTTGTGTTGGGACTGGCTTGGCACGGGCGGTGACTTCCCCCTCTCCCGCCCCTTCGGGGCACCCTCTCCCCAGGGAGAGGGAGGTCGCATCCAGCCTAACTCTGAGCCTCGCCCAACCTTGTGACGCCGCTCACGCCAAAACAAAAAAGGCGCGCCCGGCTGGGCGCGCCTTTTGAAACCGGGTGTCGGGGCCGGCCCTAGCGGCGGCGGCGGGCGACGCGGTCGATTTCGGCCTGGACCTTTTCGTCGACGATGGACGGCAGGTTGGCGTCGAGCCATTCCTTGAGCATCGGGCGAAGCAGGGCGCGAACGACGCCTTCCAGCGTGCGGCCTTCCTCTTCGGAAATGCGGATATTGTCGGCCAGCGTGTGGAAGGAGGACATGGCGGCACTGGCGGCCGGTTCCGACATGATGCCGTCGGAGACTTCCTCTTCCAGGGCGTCGAAATCAATATCCGGCTCGGGCTCCGGCTCGGCTGCAACGACCGGCTCTTCCTCGTCCTCGCGGTCGACTATCATCAGATCATCGTCCATCGCCATCGGGTCGGTGCCGGCATCGGCATCATCGACCTTTTCGGTCAGTTCGAGCACATCATCGCCGCCGGAATCGTCATCGCCGCCGAACAGGGCATCTATATCGTCCTGGGATTGCGGCTCGTCCTCGACCGGTTCCGGCGCAGCGGCGGTTTCGGCTTCGGCTTCCGGCGCGGCTTCCTCATCATCCTCGTTAATGATCCGGCGGATCGAGGAGAGGATTTCTTCCATCGACGGTTCGTTATCGGCGGTTTGCTCAGCCATGCGCCATTCCTTGCGATATGCGGGCGTTTTCTCTTCTAACGCGAATTAAACGGGCCGAAAATCGGCCTGTCCAGTCCGAGAGTCGCCGGAAAGGCTAGTCCCAGGGCGTTAAGTCAAGGTTAGGGAAAACCGATTCGCGTCCATCATCTGCACCCGGGTCATAAATTTCTACATTCAGACCCAATTGACGGGCGGAAACGGCGCCCATCGCCTGGAGCAGATTATAGCCGGCCACGTAGGAATCGCGTTCCGCGGTCACCAGGGTCAGGCGGGATTCCAGCAATTCCTGTTCCGCATCAAGCACATCAAGCGTGGTCCGGATGCCGACATAGGCCTCCTGCTCCACCCCGTCGAGCGCGATCTCATTGGCGCGGACAGCCTGGCGCGAACTCTCGATCACGGCCAGGGAAGCGATATAGCCGCTCCAGGCATTGGTGACGCCCTCGGTCACCTGACGGCGCGCTTCGCGGACCTGGAAACGGGCCTGCTCCTCCTGGGCGACCGCGGCGCGGACACGGGAGCGATTCAACCCGCCGGTGAGAATCGGCACGGACACCCGGCCCATCACCGAGACACTGTCGCGCTCATCCCCGGAGAAATTGCTGTCGCGGGCTGCCGAAGCGGTCGCGGACAGGGAGACTTCCGGCATGAGATTGCCGCGGGCGATGCGGATGGCGTGCTGGGAGGCCTGTTCATTGTACTGGGCGGCCAGCAATTGCGGCGAATTGGCAAAGGCGTATTCGGCCGCATCGGCCAGATGATCCGGCAGGTCCGGCAGGGCCGGCGGATCCTGCAGCGTGGCCGGCGGATTGCCGGTGACACGCTCATAGGCGGCACGGCTGACCGCAAGCTGGGACTGGGCGGCGGCCAGCTGGGCCTGGGCGCCGGACAGGCGGGCCTCGGCCTGGGCGACATCGGTGCGGGTGATCTCCCCCACTTCGAACCGGTCCGCGGCAGCTTCCAGGTGCTGGGCCAGCACGTCGACATTATTGCGGCGGATCTCGACGACCCGGGCATCGCGGCGAACGTCCATGAAGGCGGTGACCGCGCTCACCAGCACGGTCTGCTCGGTGGCGCGCAGGTTTTCGCGGCTGGCCATGATGACGGCGGTGGCCTGGTCAATGGCACCGGAAATCCGGCCGCCCTGATAAATCGCCTGGGAGGCGGTCAGGGAATAATTCTTCGGTGTCGCATCGCTTTCGCTGTTGGACGGCACGCGCTGGCCGTTGATGACGAAGGTGCTCTGCGATTCGACATGCTGGCGCGAGATGGAGGCCGAGGCGGAGACCGTCGGCAAACGTCCGGCGCGGGCCTGGACGCGTTGCTCGTCGACGGCGCGAAGACTGGCCCGCTGGGCCTGCAGTGTCGGGTTGGAATTATAGGCCTGGGACAGGGTCTCTTCGAGCGTCTGGGCCTGCGCAAACCCTGCGAAGGCCAACAGGGACACGCTCCCGGCCAGCGCCATCGACCAATGCTTCAATCGCGTCATCCAACTTCCCCTGAAACCGGCGGGACAGTTCCACCGCCCCATATCCATGTCATCATAACGCCCTCACCCCACATGGCCAGCGGCGCATTGACGCTGATATAGGGTGCCGGCATCAAAAAGTGAACAGTGTTTACTTACTTATTCTGCTAAGTTTGCAAATACACCGTCAGGCATGACACGGTCCAGTGCGAATTTTCCGTCGCAGCCGGGACAGGGTTTCTGCTCAAAAACAGATCAGAAGGCGAAGCCGGCTTCCGCTTCAAAACCCGGCAGGACGGTCGCATTGGCGTCGAACACCACGCGCTCACCGATTCCGGCGGAGGATTTGGTGAAGACGGTGGCCTTGCCGACCGGACCCTTGCGCACAATCACGACCAGGCGGCCGCCATCGGCGAGCTGGTCGAACCAGGCGGTCGGAACGGCATCGACCGAACCATTGACGAAGATCACGTCGAACGGTCCCTGTTTCGGCACACCGGCCTTGGGGTCGCCTTCGACGACCACGGCATTGTCGGCGCCGATATCGGACAGGAGGGTAGAGGAGCGGGACAGCCCGTCCTCATCATTCTCCACGCCGACCACGGTCTCGGCCATGCAGGCCAGGATAGCGGTGGAATAACCGCGGCCATTGGCGATATCGAGCACGATGTCGCCCGGCTGGATGTCGGCGGCATGGATCAGCTTGGCCATGTCGCGCGGACGCATCAGGGTGCGGTTGTCCGAGGTCACGACCTGGCTGTCGGCATAGGCCGAAGCCCGGCGCGAGCGCGGCACGAAAAGTTCACGCGGCGTGTTCAGGAAGGCGGCAATGAGACGCCGGTCGGTCACGTCGGACGGCCGGATCTGGCTGTCCACCATGTGTTTGCGTGCCTGGTCGAATTCGCTCACGGGTCTCTCCCTGCGGTCCGGAAGCCGCTGATATATCCTGTGTGCGCAAGGATCGGCAACCACCAGACTGCGCGAAGCGCGGGGCAAAGCGCCGCAATCTCACATCGCTGTGAATTGGCGCATTGCTCCTGACGGCGCGTGGGGTTATAGCTCCCGGCTCCATTCCTGAGGCACCGTGGCGGAGTGGTTACGCAGAGGACTGCAAATCCTTGTACCCCGGTTCGATTCCGGGCGGTGCCTCCACCCTTCCCCTAAAATTCGATCTTCGCACCCTTGTGGTCCCGGAATCCCCCCGAATCATCGGCGCTCAGTCCGGCGATGACGGTAAGCAGGTCCTGGGCGGCCTCGTCCGGCGGGCGGACGTCGAGACCGGACTTGGAGAAGGGGTCGGACAGGCGCGTGTCCACCGTGCCGGGATGCAGGGCGATGCAGATGGCCTCCGGCTTGCGCCGCTTCATCTCGATGGAGACGCTGCGCAGGATCTGGTTCAGCGCGGCCTTGGAAGCGCGATAGGCATGCCAACCGCCCAGCCGGTTGTCCGAGATCGAGCCGACACGCGCTGACAGGGTCGCGAAGACCGACCGTCCCATGCGGGGCAGGAGCGGCAGGAAATGCTTCATCAGCAAGGCCGGCCCTGTCGCATTGAGCGCGAAGGCACGAGCGAAATGCTCCTGATTCAGCTCGCGCAGGCTGCGCTCGGGCGAGAAATCCTCATCATGCAGGAAGCCGGTCGCGTCGATGATGAGGCGGACAGGCGGATCGGCGGTCTTGAAGGTCTCGGCCGCGGCGGCAATGGAGGCCTCGTCCAGCAGGTCCAGCGGCGGATCACTGCGGCGTGACAGGCCGGTCACCGTCCAGCCCTGCACTGCGAGCGCTTCAACCAGGGCCGAACCGATCCCGCCACTTGCGCCGATCACGATGGCCTGTCCGGTCTCACTGTCACTCATACCCGCATCCACTGGTCTGCTCTGCCACTGTCTACGTAAACAGGGCCAAAGCGGATGGATGCGATGACAGACCTCGTCCTGGTCCTGGGAGACCAGCTCAATCACGATTTGCCCAGCCTGCGCCAGAAGCCGGACGCGGCCGATGTGGTGATGGCGGAGGTGACGGCAGAGACGGCGTATGTCTGGCATCACCGCAAGAAGATCGCCTTCATCTTCTCCGCCATGCGCCATTTCGCCGATGAGCTGCGCGCGAAGGGTCGGCGTGTGCACTATCACAGCTTCGACGAAGCCCCGCCCTGCCCCGACCTGGCCCGCGCCGTCGAGGACAGGCTCAAGACGGGTGAGTACGACCGGCTGATCGTAACCGAGCCGGGGGAATGGCGGCTGAAGCAGGCGATGGAGACCTGGTCCGAGCGGTTCGACGTGGAAGTGGTGATCCTGGAGGATGACCGTTTCCTGTGCTCCCACGACCGGTTCGCGCGCTGGGCCGAGGGGCGCAAGCAGTTGCGAATGGAGTATTTCTACCGCGAAATGCGGCGCGAGACGGGCCTCCTCATGGAAGGCGACAAGCCGGCCGGCGGGCGCTGGAATTATGATGCGGAGAATCGCGAGGCGGCATCCTCCAGCCTGTTCATGCCCAAGCCTTTCCAGGTCGAGCCGGACGCGATCACAGCGGATGTTCTGGACCTGGTGGAAGCGCGCTTTGAGGGGTTCGGGGATTTCCGCCCCTTCCATTTCGCCGTCACCCGCGAGGATGCCCTCAAGGCGCTGGACCATTTCATCGAACAGGCCCTGCCCGAATTCGGCACTTATCAGGATGCCATGCTCAAGGGCGAAGCCTTTCTCTATCACTCCCTCCTGTCCGCCTATCTCAATGTCGGCCTGCTCGGCCCGCTGGAAATCTGCCAAGCGGTGGAGGCGGCGTGGAAGCGTGGCCATGCCCCGCTGAATGCGGCGGAAGGTTATATCCGGCAGATCATCGGCTGGCGGGAATATGTGCGCGGCATCTACTGGCGCGAGGGGCCGGACTATGTCCGCCGCAATGCGCTGGGCGCGGATCGGCCCCTGCCCGACTTCTACTGGAGCGGCGAGACCGACATGGCCTGCCTGGCCGCCGCGATCGGGCAGACGCGCCAGGAAGCCTATGCCCACCATATCCAGCGCCTGATGGTGACCGGCACGTTCGCCCTCATCGCCGGGGTCGACCCGCACGCCCTGCATGAATGGTATCTGGCGGTCTATATCGACGCCTTCGAATGGGTGGAGGCGCCCAATACGGTGGGCATGTCACAATTCGCGGATGGCGGATTGCTGGGCTCGAAACCCTATGCGGCGAGCGGCGCCTATATCGACCGGATGTCGGATTATTGCGCCGGCTGCCGCTATGATGTGAAGGACAAGACGGGCCCGAATTCCTGCCCGTTCAATTCGCTCTACTGGGACTTCCTGGCCCGCAATGAGGACACGCTGCGCAACAATCCGCGCCTGGGTCCGGTCTATCGCAACTGGGACCGGATGAGCGACGAGAAACGCCAGGCCTATCGCGACCGGGCCGCCGAGGTACTGGACGGGCTCTGAACCA
Organism: Maricaulis alexandrii; assembly: GCF_005871165.1. Lineage (GTDB taxonomy): Bacteria > Pseudomonadota > Alphaproteobacteria > Caulobacterales > Maricaulaceae > Maricaulis > Maricaulis alexandrii. The sequence goes on from NZ_SWKP01000009.1 coordinate 10,270, forward strand.
GTTTCGACCGGCGGCAACGCTCGGAACAGTATTTCACCTCATCCCAGACGCTTTCCCATTTCTTGCGCCACTGGAAGGGCCGGCCGCAAGTCAGGCAGGTCTTGTCCGGCTTGGGTTTGCGGGAGACGTGCCTGGCCATGACCGGCCAGATAGGCCGATCCGGGCGGTCGGAAAGGTCAGGCGTGTTCCGCTTTCAGCGTGCCGTCCGGGTTCACCCCCGCCTTCTCCAGCTCGGGCCCCAGCTTGCCCATGAGGAAGAGGCCGTACATGCGGTAATCGCTGATCAGCGACCAGAGCGGATAGGTGAAGGTCGCCGGTTTGTTGCGTTCGACGAAGGCATGGCTGACCCAGGCGAAGAAATAGCCCGATACCGGCACGGCCAGCAGAAGCCACCAGGCCTGCGTCACCAGTGCCGCGACCAGCACGATCAGGGCCAGGGTCGAGCCGACATAATGCCAGTTCCGCGTCGCCGGCCGGGCATGCTCGCGCAGGTAAAAGGGCCAAAACGACTCAAATCGTGTGTGTTCCCGCATCGTCCTCTCCCGGGTGATTCGTTGCTCGAATCACATCTGCTGTTTGTTCCGTCAGGATAAATCGGGATTTCGTGGTGAATCAAACATCGCCTCAAAACGGCGCATTTCGATGATTCCATTAGGTTTTCGGCAAGGACGATAAACCAAATACCGAATTGCCCCTTTCCTGTTAACTCCGCTTTAAGGGTTCTGACCCAATTCTTCACATGTCTTCCCGTGAAGACACCCCACCATCCACCCAATGCCTTTTCGGGAGCCTTCGTGGCTCCCGATTTTTTTTGCAGAAACGCCTGCAATTCAGCGCACAAGGGTGCTTGCGCGGCGGCGCGAAGCTCTGATACAAGCCACGCCTCGCTTGCGAGAAGAGTGTTCCCCGGTAGCTCAGTTGGTAGAGCAGGTGACTGTTAATCACCGGGTCGGCGGTTCGAGCCCGTCCCGGGGAGCCACTCTCGCGAATTTCCCTGATAGTGTTGGTGATTTGAGCGGTGTGCGGGCTTTAGTGGTCCGCTTTGCGGACGCCCCCTCATCCGCCCTCCGGGCACCCATCGTCACGTCAGACAGTCCCCCAGACTGTCTTTGGGCTCCTCTACCCGCAAGGGGAGAAGGGGGACGGTTAGCGCTCCATACTCCCTCTCCCCCTTGCGGGAGAGTGTGGCGCGTACGCGCCGGGTGAGGGGGGCAGCGCGAAGCGCCCACCAAAACTAGTCCACCAACCGCTCATCCAGTTTCCGCGCCGCGTCGAAAAACCGTCGCCGCAGATCTGCCGCGTGCGGGTTGTGACGCTCAATGGCGCGGAACAACTCGTCGCTGTCCTCGGCGACCAGGCGGGCGGCTTCGGCGAGGAGGTCATAGGAGCGGGTTGTGTAGGGTGCGTCGGTAAGGCCCAGATCGGTGATCACCTTGGACACCAGATGGGTGAGCGCCTGGACGCTGGCCATGGTGCGGTCATGGGTGTCGGCATCGGAGAGGTGGACGTCGAGGCCGAGCCGGTCCGTCAGGAATTCCGCGACACAATCGGCCTCCACGCCAGCCTCGGGACAGAGGACGATGGACTGGCCGGCCACGCCCTGCGCGGCCGATTGCGGACCGAAGAGCGGGTGGGTGCCGAGGATGCGGGTTCCGGCGGGCAGGATTTCACGCAGGATGCGCAAGGGTTCCAGCTTCACCGAAGCAACGTCGATGACCAGGGCGCCGGACGCCAGATGCGGGGCAATGGCCTCGGCCACACCCGCCAGAGCCTGGACCGGAACCGCGAGGATCACGACCGGCCGCGCCGCCGCTTCGTCCAGGGACACCCAACGGCCGCCCGGCAGATCGCGCACGGACGGGTCATGCCCGACCAGATCGAAATGCGGTGCGAGATGCGTCGCGGCCAACCGGCCGAACGCGCCCAGGCCGATGAGGCCGATCTGGCTGGTCTGCGTCATGAAAACCCCGTTCTGCCCGCACATTAGCGGGAATCGGCCAACGGGGAATGCCTATTGCGCCGCGGGCGCCTCGACCGTGTCGGCGTCCAGGGTGAGTTCACCCCCCTCCCCGGCCTCGCTCTGGCGTTTCCACATGGCGGCGTAGAGGCCGTCCTTTGCGAGAAGTTCGGCATGGGTGCCGTTCTCGGCGACATGGCCATCATCCAGGACGAGGATCCGGTCGGCACCGGCAATGGTGGACAGGCGGTGGGCGACGGCGATCGTGGTGCGGCCCCGGGCCGCTTCGGCCAGGGCGACCTGGACATCCTTCTCGGTCTGACTGTCGAGGGCCGAGGTGGCCTCGTCGAGCACGAGAATGGCCGGGTTTTTCAGGATGGCGCGGGCGACGCCGACGCGCTGTTTCTCACCGCCGGACAGTTTCAGCCCGCGCTCGCCGACCATGGTGTCCAGACCGTCCGGCAGGCCGTCGACGAAAGCGGCCAGTCGCGCCCGTTCCACGACGTCCCGGATCTCCGCCTCGGTCGCGTCCGGACGGCCATAGATGATGTTGGCGCGCAAAGTGTCATTGAACAGGACCACGTCCTGGGGCACCAGGGCGAGGATGTCGCGCAGGCTTTCCTGGGTGAGCTGACGCAGATCCTGGCCATCAATCCGCACCGTCCCGCTCTCCGGATCGTAAAAGCGGAAGAGCAGGCGCAACACGGTGGACTTGCCGGCGCCGGACGGGCCGCAAATCCCGACAAAACTGCCCGCCGGAATCTCGAAACTGACATCCCGGATCGATCGGGACCGGCCATCATGGGTGAAGCCGACACGGTCGAAGCTGACTGCGCCGCCCTTCACTTCCAGCGGCCTGGCATCGGGCGCATCGGCCACGTCCGGCTTGATCGCCAGCGTTTCGAAGACGCGCTCCATGTCGACCGCGCCCTGTTTGATCTCGCGATAGGCCCAGCCCAGAATGTTCAATGGCTGGTAGACATTCATCAGGATCAGCGTCACGGCGGCGACATCGCCCGGCTGCAACTGGCCGTTCCAGGCTTTCCAGCCGGCCATCAGCGCCATCGCCAACAAGCCGCCATTCATGATCAGCGCCTGGGCGCCATTGAGCAGGGCCAGGGAGGACTGGGACTTGGCCGCCGCCTTGGCATAGCGCGTCATGGAGGTGTCGAAGGCCTCTGCCTCGCGCCGCTCCGCGGCGAAGGCTTTCACGGTCTCGAAATTGATCAGGCTGTCGACGGCGCGGGCGGAGGCTTCATTGTCGGCCTCGTTCATGGTGCGGCGGATCTGGACGCGCCATTCGGTCACCGACCAGGTCAGTCCCATATAGACGGCCACGGTGATGATCGCGATGACCGCGAATTCCCAGCCATAGGTCGTGCTCAGCACCAGTGCCGCCAGGCCCAGTTCCAGCAGGGTCGGCGCGATGTTGAAGATCAGGAAGCGCATCAGGAAATCGACGGCGCGGGCCCCGCGCTCGATGATCCGGTTGAGGGCCCCGGTGCGCTTGGTCTGGTGATAGCCGATGGAGAGCGTCTGGACGTGGGCGAAGGCGCGCACGGCCGTCAGGCGCTGGGCGTCCTGGCTGACCGGCGCAAACAGGGCATCGCGCAATTGCGGCGCCCCCACCGAGAGAAAGCGCGCCACGGCATAGACGATGAAGGCCAGGGTGAAGGTGGAAATGATCCCGGTCAGTGCCCCGGCGCCGGCCGGTGCCTCGCTGTCAGACGGTCCGCCCTGCCCGGCATGCTCGGTGATCAGATTGATCCCGTCACCAAAGAAGACCGGCGCATAGACCGCAAAAATCTTGGCGATCAGGGTGAGGACCAGCGCCACGCCCATGCGGAAACGCCATTTCGCCATGTCCGGCGAGGCCAGCAGCGCAAACAGCCGCCACATCGTCGTGCCCAGAGAGCCTTTCGGCGCCTGCTTGGCTTCCGCTTCGGTATCGGTGGGCAAAGGTCTCATTGCGGGAAGAGATAGGGCCCGGCGCGGGAAAGTGCCAGTGGGCGGGTGTTTTCTTCCCCGTATCGCACCCATGCCGGGGTGTGCGCCCCCCTTCTCCCCGAGGGAGAGGGGGGTCAGCCTTCGCTAGAAACCTACCCCTCATCCTCCGCCGGCGCTTGAAGCACCTGGCCGGGATAGATCAGGTCGGGGTCGCGGATCTGGTCGCGATTGGCTTCGTAGATCACCGTGTACTGGACGCCTTCGCCGTAGAGACGGCGGGCCAGGCGCCAGAGCGAATTGCCCGGCTGGACCACGACCGAGTCGGGGCCGAGATTGAGGGCTTCCGGGGCGACGCGCTCGAAGGGCAGGACAATGACGGCGGAGACATTGCCATCCGGATCGACCTGGTCGATCTGGAGATCATAGACGCCCGGCGCCAGCAGGGATCCGGCCTGGAGATTCCAGCGGCCATCACGGCCGACACTGGTCTCGCCCACCAGGGCGCCATTGGCGAAGACGCGGACCGTGGTGCCGGTATCGGCACGGCCGGAGAAGATCACGGCACCGGTGGCATCATAGTCCACGGTTTCCAGCACCAGAGAGCCCATTTCCGCATCCAGGCAGGACGGGCATTGCCAGACGCGGCTGGCCTCGCCAGGGCGTCCCACCACGACCAGCGGGGTCGGGCCGCGCTGTTCCGGGATGGAGACCACAACGACTTGCTCGGACAGCATTTCACGGCCGTCGGGTGCGACCATGCGCAGGGAGAGTTCGACCGCGCCGGAGGGCAGCGGATCGTCCGGGATGATCACCCATTCGCCGCGCTCATTGATCAGCTGCGTATCAGCGCTCTGGCCGTCCTCATCGGTGAAGGCGAGCGGTTCGCCATCGGCCAGGAGCTGGATCGTCGCACCGGGTTCGCCGCGGCCGGCGGTGACAGCGGAGCCGACCGGCGCCACGCGGACAATGTCGAACACGGGCGGCGCGATCATCGCGGCCGGCGCCGTGCCGGGCAGTTCGGTCGGTGTATCGGTTTCAGACAGGACCGGATTGTCCGCTGCGTCAGGCGCAGCCGGCCGGTACATGATGAAGGCGAGCGCTGCAGCAATCGCCAGCGCAGCCAGGGCAGCGGCAATGATAAAGGACCGCGTTGCGGTCATGTCAGCTCTCCTGTCGTCCGTCTGCCAGAGCGGCACATGTCTTCCAGCATCACCGTGCTGGATGCAAGCCTCGCGCCGACAGCCTTCGGCGAATACCATCCTGTCCCGATAAAGCAAATATGGGCGGTGTCAGATGGCAAAAGTAAGGTCGATCGGAGTCTTTTGCGGTTCACGCATGGGTGAACGGACCGAATATCTTGATGCAGCCCGTCGTGTCGGCCGCGCCATCGCCGCGGCCGACTGCCGTCTGGTCTATGGCGGCGGGGATGTCGGCCTGATGGGCGGCGCGGCCGCGGCCGCCGCAGAGGCCGGCGGTGCGGTGCTGGGGATCATTCCCGATTTCCTGATTGCCCGTGAAGGCCATCTCGACAAGGTCGAGGTGCGGATCGTCGACTCGATGAGCACCCGCAAGAAACAGCTGATCGAGGAATCCGACGCCTACATCATCCTGCCCGGCGGCACCGGCACGCTGGAGGAAGTCTTCGACGTGGTCTCCCGCCAGCAGCTGGGACTGCACGACAAACCCATCGTCTTCCTCAACACCGCCGGTTTCTGGGCCCCGGTCATCGAACTGATCAATCACACCGTCCGCGAAGGCTTCACCCCGCAGAGCCTGGCCGATCATCTCGACCTGGTGGATGAAGCGGAGGCGGCTGTGGCGCATCTGGTGGAGATGATGGGCTGAGGCCTTCTCCCCTGCTGGGGAGAGTCAGGCTCTGACTCTCCTCGCCCTTGATGGGCGAGGGGGACCTCGGAGCGGTGGAGTGGGTGACCTTCAAAACTTGGAAGCGCTTTGCGCTTTCACCCCTTCCGGCCCTTCGGGCCACCTTCCCCATCAAGGGGAAGGAGGGCCGCGGAGTTTCTTCCCCATGGAATGGGGAAGAAAACTACCCCTCCCCCTTCGGATCGAACACGTCCTCGATCTTGAGTTCGAACGCATCGGCCAGAGCGAAAGCCAGCGTCAGGGACGGATCGTGCTTGCCGGTTTCCACGGCATTGATGGCCTGGCGGGAGACGCCGACGCGGTCTCCCAGCTCGGCCTGGCTCCAGCGGCGCTCGGCGCGCAGGACGCGGAGACGGTTCTTCACCGTTCTGCCCGCCAGTAGAGCACGCCCTGGACGCATCCAAAAACGCCACAGATCGCCGGCATGACCCAGAGCAGGCTGACCGTCGGGACTTCCACCGCCCCTTCCAGAAAACCATAGCCAAAGGCCGCAAAGCCGACGATGCCGGTCGCCCAGAGCAGGGCTTCGGAGGTGATACGCTGCTGGAATTCATCCAGGGACTTGTAGCGCTGGATGAAAGCCTTCAGCGCGTAGAGGGCGGGAATCAAGGGCGTCAGCGATGCCAGACCGGCGGACCAGCCGGACAATTCCCCGTTGCGGATGGCGATGATCGAGCCCACCAGCACCAGGGCGTAGGCAATCATCGCCAGGGTGAAATGCTTCACATAGCGGCGATTGGCATCGGTCATTGCGCCACCTCCGTCTCGACGATCTCTGCCGCCGGTGTGGAATCCGACTGTGCCGACATTCCGCCAGCAAAGGCGGCGATCGCCGTGCTGATCGCGATGATCGCCCCGACGAGCGGCGTGACTTGTTTACAGGCTGGCATGTCTCTCTCCATCAACCATCCATGACATAATGTCAGGACAACCTGACCAACTACGCGAGACTTGTCAAGATAACCTGACAATTGGTCGTGATGTCGCGACAAAGAAGAAGGCGGCACCGGGTCGGCACCGCCTTTTCAGATCATGAAATCAGGGGTTTGCGGGGATCAGGCCGTTTCGCCCTTGAGGCGTTTCAGCACGGTTTCCCGGCCCAGGAGCGGCAGAAGCACGGCCATTTCCGGTCCGCGCGGCTCGCCGGTCAGCATGAGGCGCAGCGGCATGAAGAGCTGCTTGCCCTTGCGGCCGGTGGCCTCTTTCAGCGCATTCGTCCACTCGCCCCAGCTCTCACCGGTCAGCTCGCCTTCGGGCAGGTGCCGGGCGGCGGCTTCGGCATAATCCGCCTCTTCGATCACCGGCGTGACCGGACCGGCGACCAGTTGGGCCCAGGATTTGGCATCGGCCAGGGTTTCCAGATTGGGGCGGACCGCATTCCAGAAGGCTTCGCCGCCATCCGCGTCCAGAGCGGCCAGGCGCGGCTGGGCCGTTTCATAGCTCATCGAGTGCAGCAGCTTGGCATTCACGCGCTTGAGTTCTTCCGGATCGAAACGGGCCGGCGAGCGCGACAGCTTGCCCAGGTCGAACCCTTCGAGCAGGCCGTCGATATCGGCGAAGGCATCAACCGCGTCGGACGTGCCGATCTTGGCCAGGAGCGACATGATCGCCATCGGCTCCAGACCGTCCTCATCGCGCAATTCCTGGATGCCCAGCGAGCCCATCCGCTTGGACAGCTTGCCGCCATCCGCTCCGACCAGAAGGGCCTGGTGCCCGAATTGCGGGGCAGACCCACCGAGCGCCTCGAACACCTCGATCTGGGCGCCGGAATTGGTGGTGTGGTCCTCACCGCGGATGATGTGGGTGATCTTGGCGTCGATATCATCCACCACGCTGGGCAGGGTGTAGAGATAGGAGCCGTCTTCGCGGATCAGGATCGGGTCAGACAGCGAGGAGGTCTCGATCGTCACCGGACCGCGCACCATATCGTCCCAGCTGACCGGATTGCCGGAGAGTTTGAAGCGCCAGTGCGGCTTGCGGCCTTCCGCTTCCAGCTTGGCCTTTTCCTCGTCGCTCAGCGACAGGGCGGCGCGGTCATAGACCGGCGGCCGGCCATTGGCCATTTGCAGGCGGCGCTTGCGGTCCAGCTCTTCACCGGTCTCATAACAGGCATAGAGCAGGCCCATTTTCTTGAGTTTCTCGGCCGCCTGGCCATAGACGTCGAACCGGTCGGACTGTTTGAACGTATCGTCCCAGCTGATCCCCAGCCAGGTCAGATCCGCCCGGATCCCGTCCTCGAAGGCCTGCGTGGAGCGTTCCACGTCGGTATCGTCGATGCGCAGCAGGAATTGCCCGCCAGCCTTGCGCGCGAAGAGATAGTTGAAGATCGCGGTGCGAACATTGCCGACATGGAGTTTCCCGGTCGGGCTCGGCGCAAAACGGACTTTGGTCATCGGGGCAGGCCTTGGCTCTGTGTGAAGCCGCACGGCTTAGCGCTGTGCGCGGGTTGGGGCAAGCGGGGGTTCAGTATGGGGGTTGGATGCTCGCCTTTTTCAGGCGCTTGCGGTTTACTCGCGCTGAGAGTGTGGGGACGGGGTAAGGCATGCTGTCTGAGGACGAAAAACAAGCGGCCATCAAGGCGGCCGATGAGGAATGGTGGAAGGGCTGGTGGGAAGAGGACTTTTCCTGGGAGGGACTGGCACGGCTGGATGAACGGGGTAGACTACGGCATCCTTGGCGGGGCTGGTCAGTCATAGACGAGACTCGATGCGTGCCTACAGACCAGGCTTCGTACGGCTCACGCGCAGCCACATTGCAGGATTATTTACGCTGGGATTTTGACACTGAAGAATTGCGTGAAGACATCGCGTTGGCCGAAGCTGGCCTGCTCATCGTAGACGATGTTCCAGCAGCCTTTCATATTCTCCACCTCCCAGAACAATGGCCGGACGGATCAAAGAGTTGGAAGGCCCAGCCAAAGCATGGCGCCTGGAAGACCGTCGCAACAGAATTGGCCAACCGACTTAGCCATGGTGGAGCAACAAAGACCGGCCGGTTCGGATACCTGATTGGGACGGATTTTCGCGCCCAATTGACAGGCATTCAAATCCGGGTTCTGCCCGGCTGTCCCAAGCCGAATGACCAAACGCCTGCCCCCTTACATCTGGTGGCCGCCTGGACTCGCTGGTTGGAAACCGCTGATTTCACGAGACAAGTATTTGGCTCGAGCACATCTTTTGCGGCGGCGCAGTTCTCTGGCGGGGTTTCAAACTTCATCAAAGCCCAATTTTTGGGCGCATACGTCACTTTCTACAAAGCACAGTTTTCAGGCGGAGGCGCCAATTTCTGCGATGCGCGTTTCTCTGGCGGAGACGCCAACTTTAGCAATGCACAATTCTCGGGCGGAGGCGTAATCTTCCGCGACGCGAAGTTCTCAGGTGGAGACGTCAGCTTCCACAGCGCGCAGTTCTCAGGTGGAGACGCTAGCTTCACGGACGTCCAATTCTCTGGCGGAGACGCCCGCTTCGACTTCGCGCAGTTCTCCGGAGGATACGCCCACTTCAACAACGCACAGTTTTCTGGCGGAGACGCCAGCTACAACGCCGCACGATTCTCGGGCGGAAACGTCAGCTTCCACAACGCACAGTTCTCCGGCGGGGACGTCCGCTTCGGAAACGCACAATTCTCCGGAGGCGAAGTCAGCTTCTGCAACGCGCAATTCTCCGGCGGTGACGCCCGCTTCTACAATGCGCAATTTTCCGGCGGTGACGCCAATTTCAACTCGATTCTGAGCGTTGGCAACTTTTGGTCTGGAGTCGGCTCTAAGCGCTGTCAGGCGGCAACTCACACATTTCAGACTGTCCTATTCAACGATGCTGTTTGCCTCGGAAGAGTGGATTTTACGAACCGTGACTTTGGGGAACCTGCCGAATTCGCCGGTGCTCTTTTTTTCGGTCGTGCCACTTTTCATGGTGCCAGGATTCACGAAGGGACGAACTGGAAGAATGCGCGCTTTCGCTTCAGCTCGGAGATTAAGCCTGGCCGCTGGGCCGGGCGGTACCTGACCCGCAGTTGGGTCCAGCGCGCAGTCTTGGCTTGTCAGCATAGACTGGGTCGGTCGAACGGGCCTGTGTCGGACGATCACATCTCTTTTCCTACCTTGCCCACAGTTCAGGAAAAGGTACGCCAAAGAGCAAGGCGCGACCTATCGGACCATGAAACAATCCAACTAAGAGACACATTCGCGGCGTCCCTCGACTGTTTCCAAAACCGCGGCTCTGAGGCCTATTCCCATGAATCGGATTACAGGACGCTGAAACGCCTCATGGAGCACATCGGTGCGCGCAATGAGGAGCAGCGTTTTTTCGCGCTGGAGCTTAAAGCGCGCCGGGCCCGACGTTTGCCAGATCCGTCTGAGACAAACCAAACACGCGATCACGACGTCAAAGCATGGGAGGCCTTTTTCGCTGGCCTTTACGGTGCCATTTCCGATTATGGCCAAAGTCTGACTCGGATTTTCGGCTGGCTGGGCGGGCTCTGGGTTGTGATGGCGGGGGTGTATCTTTGCCTGGCATTGACCGTGCCGCGACCGGCTCCGACGCCACCAGAGGCGGGCAGGCCGCGTCTGGTTTCGGCGCTGAATGAGGCGGCACCGCCCCCTCCGACACGCTGGCAGCAATACATGACGGACAATCGCACAGCGGCCTTCACCGGACCCCTCCTCTATTCGCTGGAAATGACTCTGGTCCCAGTGGTTAATCCGGGCGGGCATCATCCTTGGACCGATGCGCTGGAAGCACCCGGTGCCGGGCGTCATCCCTATTGGTTTGCCTTGGTGCGAATGGTGCACCGGCTGCTCTCCATCCCGTTGCTCTTCCTCTTCCTGCTGACGCTGCGGCGCCGTTTCCAGATCGACTAACTCCGCCCCGCCACCAGCCGATACACCGCGCCGCCGACCAGGCCGACGCCTCCAAAGAGCGCGCTGGCCAAAAGACCTTCTACACCGGTATCGAGGGTGAAGACGAAGACCTGGATCATGACGCCGCCGGTCAGACCGCCCAGGAGGGCGGCCTGCCAGATCGCCTGCCAACGCATTGCGTGCATCAGCCAGGCGGCGGCCAGGGTCGGGATGAGGGTGAAGGCGGCGATATAGGCGCCAAAGAGAAGGCTGGCGGGGATCAGGCCCTGGAGGAAGTCGAGCAGGTCGAGACTGGTTGTGACGCTCTCGAGCAGGCTGACCAGGCCGAAGCTGAGTGTCAGGGTGAGCCCGCTGGCGGCACTGGCGACCAGCCAGGCCAGGCTGGGACGGATGATGTGGACCGGACGTGTGGCGATTGCGGCAGGGCTCATGACAGCCTCCATTTCCTTGATTTCTGTTTTGACAGAAATTTTAGAAGGCGTGGATGTGGTGGGGTGTCGCAGAGGGATTTGGAGACTGATGGGGACCAAATCACAACTTGTCATCCCGGCCGCATGGCCTGCGCAGGCAGGCCGGAGAGCCGGGACCCATAAACACGAAAGTCGGCCGAAGCAGCCTTCACCGTCCGCTCAAGCGGGAAGTAAACCGGGATTATGGGTCCCGGATCTGCGCCCGGCTCAAGGCCGGGCATCCGTCCGGGATGACAAGATAGAATAGAGCCCACCCATCAAGGGCGAAAACCGCCCTACCCGCCCGACTTGAAGTGGTTGGTGATGGGGTAGCGGCGGTCGCGGCCGAAATTCTTGGGGCCGATCTTGACGCCGGGCGGGGCCTGGCGGCGTTTGTATTCGGCGCGGTAGAGAAGGTTTTCGATGCGGCGGACCGTGTCCTCATCCTGGCCTTCGGCGACCAGGTCGCGGACCGAGCGCTCCTCCTCGATCAGGGCGTAGAGGATGGCATCGAGCACGTCATAGGGCGGCAGGCTGTCCTGGTCCTTCTGGTCCTCGCGCAGTTCGGCCGTGGGCGGTTTGGTGATGATGCGTTCGGGGATGACATCGCCGACCGGGCCGAGACCGGGGGCGCGGGTCTGGCCATTGCGCCACCAGGCCAGCTCGAAGACTTCCGTCTTGTAGACGTCCTTGAGGGCATTATAGCCCCCATTCATGTCGCCATAGAGGGTGGCATAGCCGACCGCCATTTCCGACTTGTTGCCGGTGGACAGGACCATGGGGCCGAACTTGTTGGAGAGCGCCATCAGGATGACGCCGCGGGCGCGCGACTGGATGTTTTCCTCGGTCGTGTCCGGCTCGGTGCCGCGGAAGGCGGTGGAGAGCGTCTTGCCGAAAGCCTCGATGGTCGGCTCGACATCGATGATGTCATAGCGCACGCCCAGGCGCTCGGCGCACTCGCGGGCGTCTTCCAGGCTTTCCTCGGAGGTGTATCTGGACGGCATCATCACTGCCCAGACCCGGTCCGGCCCCAGCGCGTCGGCGGCGATGGCGGCGGAGAGCGCGCTGTCGATCCCGCCCGACATGCCCAGCACGACACCCGGGAAACCGGCCTTGTCGACATAATCGCGCAGGGCCAGGACCATGGCCTTCCAGTCCGCTTCCAGACCGATCACGCGCGGGGCCTGGCTGCCGCCGGTGGCGGTCCAGCCGGTCTCGGTGCGCTGCCACTCGACCCGGTCGAGGGCTTCCTCGAAGGCTGGCAGGCGCTGCACGATCTCGCCAGCCCCCTCGCCGGTGCGCGAATAGGAGGCGCCGTCGAAGACCAGCTCGTCCTGGCCGCCGACCTGGTTGATGAAGACCAGTGCCTTGCGGCCCGGCCAGGCGTCATACCAGGTGGAGAAGGCCGTGGTGCGTTCGCGCTCGATCGTGCGCCGCCAGGGCGAGCCATTGATCGCGATCATCATTTCCGCGCCCTGTTCGATCAGGGCCTGGGGCACGGTGCCGTACCAGAGGTCCTCGCAGATCGGCAGGCCGAGACGGATGCCGCGCCATTTGACGATCTCCGGCACCGGGCCCGCCTGGAAGACGCGCTTCTCGTCGAAGACGGCGTAATTGGGCAGTTCATGCTTGAAGCGCAGGGCTATGAGATGACCGTCCTCCACCAGCGCGACCGCATTGTGAAGTTTGGCGCCCTGCCGCCAGGGCAGGCCCATGAGAATGGCCGGACCGGATTTGGAGTCCTCGATCAGCTGGTCGAGCGCGCTCTTGCAGGCCTCCACCGCCGCCGGTTTCAGGACCAGGTCCTCCGGCGGATAGCCCAGCAGGAACATTTCCGGGAAGACGATCAGGTCGGCATCCTGGATACGGGCCTGGGAGAAGGCGGCACGCGCCTTGGCCAGATTGCCCTTCACATCCCCGACAACCGGGTTGAGCTGGGCGGTGAGAATGGAAATCCGGTCTGTCATGATCGCGACTTAGACCGCGCCGCGCCGCATCGCAAGAGGCAGGACGGCCGGGGCGGTCCGCAAGACGCGCGGATCAGGCGCCGTAGCTGCGCGCGCCGTCAATCGCCCGGGCGGCATCCAGTGCGCGCAGGCCGGCAATTCCCGGCACGGCGACCGGCGCCCCGTCCAGCACGGAGGCGATGAAGGCATTCACATTGGCCCCCAGCGAATCCTTGGCACTCGGATCGTCGGCGAAATCGGGATTGAGATCATAGGGCGTGGAGTTCTCGAAGGTCTTGGCGACGAAATCGATCTCCAGCACGCCGGTCTCGTATTCGACGCGCATTTTGCGATCGCGCTCATGATGGACACGGCTGGCCTTCAGCTCGGCGACACAGCCATTGTCGAAGACCAGCTTGGCCTGGGCCACATCGGGCTGACCGAAACGGCCTTCATCGACAATGCCTTCCACCTCTTTCACGGCACAGCCCGCCAGCGCGATGACCAGGTCGAGATCGTGCACCATCAGGTCCAGCGTGACGGAGACGTCCAGGCAGCGTTCCGACGGCGGGCCCATCCGGCTGGCGACCACGCGCAGCGGCTTGTCCGGCACGTTGAACAGGCCCATCGCATTGAAGACGAAGCGTTCCTGGTGGCCTACCTGCAGCACGCAGCCATGCGCGGCGGCCAGGGCGATCAGTTCGCGGGCTTCCTCGACGGAGGAAGCGATCGGCTTTTCCACCAGGACATGACGGCCATGGGCCAGGGCCGCGGCGGCGGCCTCGAAATGGTGCACGGCCGGGCTGGCCACGGTCACGGCATCGACCTCGGCCAGCATCTTGCCGAGATTGTCGAACGGTTTCGCGCCATGTTTCGAGGCGAGGTCCTTCGCACGCTGCAAATCCGGATCATAGATGCCGACCAGCTCCGCGCGGTCATGCGCGGCATATTTGGACGCGTGAAACCCGCCGAACACTCCGGCGCCGACAACACCGGCACGCAGGATCTTGTTCTCCGAAGACATGGCATTTCCTTGTGTGACCGCGGGCGTGATACCGCCCTGCCCCGCTCAATCAAGCGGGGTCTGCATCAAGACGTGTTTCCGGCGATTGCAGGAAACGGGCCGGTCAGCCGGCCAGCGTCTTGGCCATGTGCCAGTTCTTCAGGGCGACACCATGGCGGACCGGGGCCTGTTCGCGGACAATCTCCCAGCCCTGGCGCGTGAAGAAGGCCTTGGCCATGGTCGAGGCATCACTGGTCAACCGGGTCAGCCCGTCCGCCTTCGCCTCGGCTTCCAGAATGCCATAGAGATCATAGGCCACGCCCCGGCCGATATAGTCCGGTGCCACGAAGGCGAAATCGATATGGCCGTCCTGGCGCAGGGTCATGAAGCCGATCACCTCGCCCTCGCCATCTTCCGCCAGCCAGACCTTTTGCGGTGCGAGTCGCACCCGCCAGACTTCCGTTTCCGGCAGATCCGGGGCCCAGGCGGCGCGCTGACTTTCAGTATAGTCGGGGCCGGCGCCTTCGCGCACGGAGGTGAAGAAGAGACGTGTCAGGGCGCCCATGTCGGCATCACCGGCCCGGCGAATTGTCCAGTCGCTTTGGCTCACGGCCATCCTCCCTACCTCAAACTGCAGCGTGCACGGCTTGCACCGGCTTTCGTCCGCTTTACCATGACATACGGGAGGGACTGCCAGTTGGACAATGAGGAAAAGCCGAAAGATCGGTCATCCGATCTGCTCGACTCCATCTCCATTGCCGCGTTCGACGTGGACGGGCGGATTTTCCGCACCGTCTGGCATTCCCTTGTCCGCGCCCCGGATGTGGCCCAGGCGGCCCTGTCCGGCGACTATACACGCTATATCGCGCCCATCCGCCTGTTTGTAGCGCTGTTCGGACTGCAGTTCGTTGTCGCGAATGTCTTCAACACGCCATTGACCGGCAATCTGGACCAGCTGGCCGGCACGCTGACGCCGGAACAGATCCAGGGCTGGCTGGCGACGGGTCAAATGCCCGATGGCAGCGCGGTCACGACCGCGGCGGTCGACCAGGCCATGGATGAATGGGGCAGCCTTTTCCTGTGGCCGATCACCATCATCTCGTCCCTGCCCTATCTTCTTCTCTTGAAACTGTACCGGCCCTCGATACCCTTCTGGGGACATGTGCAGATCTATCTGACCTCCACAAATGCCAGTTTCCTCTTCCTGATCTTCATGATCCCGCTGATCACCCTGTCCTACGGTGCCTTCATCGCCGGACTGGTGGTTGGCATGGTGATCTATTTCGTGGTCATGACCTGGCTGATCGTGCGCTTTTACAGCCGAACCGTGACCGGCACGGTGCTGCGCACGCTCGGCCTTCTGGCCCTGCTGCCGGTCACCTTGGCCATCTCCTCGACGGGTCAGCTCCTGGTCATGGCCTGGACCTTCAATCACGAATTCAATCTCTCCTTCGCCGAGCTCATGCGGCTCTACTAACCTCCCCCAACCAAAGGAAATCCCGATGAAATCGCGTGAAATCCATCTCAATGAATATCTCAAGGGCGAACCGCGCCCGGACAATTTCTCGCTGGTCGAGGTCGATGTCCCGGCCCCGAAAGATGGCGAGGTCACGGTCAAGAACCACTACATCTCCGTCGACCCTTATATGCGCGGCCGGATGAGCGGCATTCGCACCTATATCGGCCCGTTCGAACTGGGTCAGGTGATGGAAGGCGGCGCCGTGGGTGAAGTTGTCGAGTCCAAGGATGACCGTTTCAAGCCGGGCGATTTCGTCAATTCCATGCATGGCTGGCGTGAAGCCTATACGGCCTCCGGTGACGGGCTGACCAAGATCGATACCGATCTCCTGCCGGCCCAGGCCTATCTCGGCCTCGCCGGCATGCCGGGCCTGACCGCCTATGCCGGGATCAAGCGCATCATCGGGCTGAAGGAAGGCGAGACGCTGTGGATGTCCGCCGGCGCCGGTGCGGTCGGCACCGCCGGCATCCAGTTCGCCAAGGCGATGGGCGCCACTGTCATCGCCACGGCCGGCGGTCCGGAAAAATGCGACTTCGTGAAATCCCTCGGCGCCGACCATGTCATCGACTACAAGGCGACCGACAATCTCACCGCTGCGGTCCAGGCCGTCGCGCCGAAGGGCATTGACGGTTATTTCGAGAATGTCGGCGGCACGCACTTCACGGCAGCGCTCAACGTGCTCAAGCCGATGGGCCGGATGGCCGCCTGCGGCATGATCCAGCGCTATAACGACACCGAAGCCTCGATGATCCCCGACAATCTCACCCAGATCGTCGGCAAGTCACTCAAGATCCAGGGCTTCATCGTCTCCAACCATTTCGATCTCATGCCGAGCTTCGTGGAAGAGCTGGGTGGCTGGATGGCCGCCGGCAAGATCCAGCTGGCCGAGACCGTCATGGACGGGATCGACAAGGCACCGGAAGCCTTCATGGGCCTCTTCACCGGAGCCAATACCGGCAAGATGCTGGTCAAGATCTGATGGCCGGACCGGGTCCCGAACCGGCGCACAAGAGCGATCTGGCAGAGCTGGCCGAAGACATATTCGGCCTCAACTTCCGGAGCTTGCGAACGGTTCGGGACCTGGTCCTGTCTCCCGGCCGGGTGTTCGCCGCCTATGCCCGCGGCGATCACCACACCTACACACCCGCCGTGCGGATCTGGCAGACGCTGATCGGCCTCCAGATGATCCTCGCCCTGGTCCTGGGCGGCTATGGCGAAATCCTGTACGGCACGCTGTCCGAGGTGCCGCGGGAAGATCTGGACAGCTTCTTCGGAACCGGAGATCTGGGCCCGGAGGCCTTTCAGGCCTGGCTGGAGGCCATGACGGGCCGCTATGGCGACTGGGCTGCCCTGCTGCACGCGCCCCTGGTGGGCGCTTTCTCCGCGCTCAACCTCTTCCTGCTCAAGACGCGCACCCATCCGCTGGGCTGGGTGCGGCGGCTGAATATCACCTTCGCCATCCTGTCCACCGGATCCCTGCTGGCCCTGCTGTCCCAGCCGCTACTGGCGATCGAGCCGGGCCTGGGCCTGCCGCTCATGCTGGTGGTTGCGACCATCTATGCGATCACGATCATTCGCGGGGCGCCGGGCGTGCTCGTGGAAACGCGGGCCCAGGCCATTGGCCGCGCAATCGGCTACAGCGTCATCACCTTGATCCTCGCCGTCATCGGGGCCGGACTGGTCACCTTCATCGCCCTCTGCCTGGCGCTTCTCGGCTGAGCCTCAGTCGCGCATCAGCCGACCGAGCGTCCAGCCGCCCGCGATCGCCCCCAGAATCGGCGACCAGGTCTCTCCCGCACCTGCGAGAATGGCGCACGCATAAGCCCCCAATCCTGCTGCAAGTGCGAACGGGAGCAGGCGAATCGAACGATTCGTCATATCCGCGTTAGGCTTTGGTTCACCCTGATACATGCCCCGAAATGTACGCAAATGAGGGGCCGAAGGCGAGTTTTGGCCGTTCTCCCAAGGAAATTGCAGTAAATCCGGCCCGATTCACCTGTTCTGGCTTGCAATCGGGTTTGGATATCGGCCTTCTTGCGGGGTCAACGAACACGCGGCAACACCAGCCGGTCACGATGACCGTGACCATCTGGCGCTGCGCCAACTGGGGGGAACCCTATGAACAAGTCTGATCTCGCCAAAGCCGTCAGCGAAAAGACGGGCCTGTCCCGCACGCAAGCTGGCGAAGCCGTCGACGCCGCGATCGATGCCATCATCGGCTCGGTCAAAGGCAATGACAGCGTTCAGCTGGCTGGTTTCGGCACCTTCTACGCCAAGCACCGCGAAGCCCGTGAAGTCCGCAACCCGCGCACCGGCGAAAAAATGATGTCCAAAGCTCGCACCCAGGCGGCTTTCCGCCCGGCTGCTGCCCTGAAGGACATCTAATCAGTCCATTCGGGTTCTGATGAACGAAACGCCGTCCGGGCAACCGGGCGGCGTTTTTGTTTGGGCTGAGGGGCCACCACGACCGCAGAGCCCGGTTCAGCCAAGCGTCTCAAAAACACCGTCATCCCCCGGCTTGTCCGGGGGACCTCTCCCAACCTGCCGACAGCGTAGCTCAGGTCCCCCGGATGCCCTGCGGGCACCGTGGGATGACGCACGTGATAAGACGCGGAAAACAAAAAAGGCGAAGCCGAGGCTCCGCCTTTGTTCGTTTCGCTGTCAGCGCGCCTGTCAGGCCGCAGCAGCGGAATTGTTGCTCCGCACCCGCTTGAGGCTCTCGGCGATGCGGAAGGCCATGTCGAGGGCCTGGTCGGCATTGAGGCGCGGATCGCACTGGGTGTGGTAGCGCGCGGCCAGGTCGGCTTCGGTGACGGGCTTGGCGCCACCGGTGCATTCGGTGACGTCATGGCCGGTCATTTCGAAATGGACCCCGCCCGGATAGGCCCCCTCGGAGTAGAGGACATCCATGAAGCCTTCCAGCTCGGTCAGAATGCGGTCGAAATTCCGCGTCTTGTAGCCGGAGGAGGCTTTCACCGTATTGCCGTGCATCGGATCGGAGGACCAGACGACCTTGCGGCCGGCCTCGGTCACCGCGCGGGCCAGCGCCGGCAGGTTCTGGCGGATCGTGTCGGCCCCCTGACGAACGATCAGCACCAGACGCCCGGCCTCATTGTCCGGATTGATCTTGTCGATCAGCGGCAGGAGCTCGTCCGCCGTCATGGTCGGGCCGCACTTCACGCCGACCGGGTTGGAAATCCCGCTGGCATATTCCAGGTGCGCGCCATCGAGCTGGCGGGTGCGCTCACCCACCCAGATCATGTGCGCGGAGGTGGCGTACCACTGGCCGGTATTCGGATCGCGGCGCGTCAGGGCTTCCTCGAAGGGAAGGTGCAGCGCTTCATGGCTGGTGAAGAAGTCGACGGCTTCCAGGGACGGGGTGGAATCCCGGCCGATGCCGCAGGCCTTCATGAAGTCCAGCGCCTCGGAAATCCGCGCGGCGGTTTCCGCATAGCGTTCTGCCGCCGGGCTGTCCTTGACGAAATCCTGGGTCCACTGGTGGACATTGTGCAGGTCGGCATAACCGCCCGAAGCAAAGGCCCGCAGGAGGTTGAGCGTGGAGGCGGACTGGTCATAGGCGCGGATCAGGCGCTGCGGATCCGGCTCGCGCGCTTCCGGCGTGAACTCGACGCCATTGACGCTGTCACCGCGATAGCTGGGCAGAGAGACGCCATCGACCGTTTCCGTGTCCGAGGAGCGCGGCTTGGCGAACTGGCCCGCCATGCGCCCCACCTTCACCACCGGCTTGGAAGCCGCGAAGGTCAGGACAACCGCCATCTGGAGCAGGACACGGAAAGTGTCGCGCACGCCTTCGGTCGAGAAGTCCTTGAAGCTTTCCGCGCAGTCGCCGCCCTGCAGGAGGAAGGCATTGCCCGCACTGACATCGGCCAGCTGGCGGCGCAGCTTGCGCGCCTCGCCGGCAAAAACGAGCGCCGGACGCGCGGCGAGTTCGCCGATCACGCCATCCAAGGCGGCCGTATCCTTGTAGGTGGGCATCTGCATGACGGGTTTTTCCCGCCAGGATTTCGGAGACCAGGTCATATCACTCAGCTGCTTTCAACTCGGGCGGCGTCCATTTCTCCTTCATGGTCACCAGCTCTTCTGCACTTGTCGGATGCACGGCGCATGCCGCGTCATACTGATCCTTGGTCAGGCCCGCCTTCACGGCAATTCCGGCCAGCTGGATCATTTCAGGCGCATCCGGCCCGACAATATGCACGCCCAACACCCTCTCTGTCTCCCCGTCGACGACAAGTTTCATCATCATGCGGGAGGCGTCGTTGGAGAAGCTCTGCTTCATGGGGCGGAATGAGGTCTTGTAAATATCGATCTGCGCATATTTTTTGCGCGCATCAGCCTCCGAGAGACCGACCGATCCAACAGGCGGCTGTGTAAATACCGCTGACGCAATGTCGTTGTGATCATAGGCGGTCGGCTTGTTGTCGAAGACCGTGGCCGCAAAGGCCGCGCCTTCACGGATCGCGACCGGGGTGAGATTGACCCGGTTGGTCACATCACCGACGGCGTAGATATTGTCGACAGAGGTCTTGGAATAGGCGTCGACCTTGATGGCACCAGCCGGATCGAGCTCGACACCGGCCTTGTCCAGGCCCAAACCGTCCACGTACGGGACACGACCGATCGCATACATGACCACGTCGGCATCGACATGCTGGCCGTTGTCCAGATGGACGCGCTTCTGCCCCTCGCCCAGATCCTCGATCTTCTCGAAGACCGAATGGGTAATGACCCGCACACCGGAGCGCACAAGTTCTTCGTGGACGGTGGAGCGGATGTCGTCGTCAAAGCCGCGCAGCACGGTATCGCCGCGATAGACCTGGCAGACATCCACGCCGAGCCCGGCGAAAATCTGCGCGAACTCGCAGGCGATATAGCCGCCGCCGGCGATCACGATGTGCTTGGGCAGGTCTTCCAAATCGAAGGCCTCGTTCGAGGTAATGCCCAGCTCGGCGCCTTCGATGTCCGGAATGAAAGGCGTGCCGCCCACGGCGATCAGGATCTTGTCCGCCGTCACGGTGCGGCCGGACTTCACCAGCTTGATCGTGTGCGCATCCAGCAGCTCGGCCCGGTCCTCGATCAGATCGACGCCGGTATTCGCCAGATTGCGGGCATAGATGCCGGACAGGCGCCCGATCTCGTCATCCTTGTTGCGGATCAGCTTGGACCAGTCGAACGCCGTCTCGCCCACGGACCAGCCGAAACCTTCGGCCAGTTTGAAGCTCTTGGAGAACTCACTGGCATAAACGAGGAATTTCTTCGGCACGCAGCCGCGGATCACGCAGGTCCCGCCGGGGCGGTATTCCTCGGCAATCGCGACCTTTTCCGCGCCATGGATCTTGGCCATGCGGGAGGCGCGCACGCCGCCGGACCCGGCACCAATGACAAAGAGGTCGTAATCGTAATTGCTCATCTGACGAAACCTGTCTTTTTTTCTGCGGTCAGAATTCACCAACCAGATTGTCATCCCGGACGGATGCCCGGCCTCGGGCCGGGCGTAGATCCGGGCCCCATGGCTCCGCTCATCGACCGGTTCGCAATGCAGGTTGCGCCCGCTTTTGGGGCACATCCGCGTTTATGGGTCCCGGCTCGCCGCCCCGCCTGCGCGGGGCATTTGGCCGGGATGACAAGGAGATTGCAGTCAATCTGCCCAGCGGCAAACCTACAGCTCCAGGACCCGGGCCTCGGTGTCCTCGCCGACGATTACCACGCGGGCGATGTCGATGAAGAGACCGTGCTCGACCATGCCCGGGATCGCCTTGAGATACTGGTCGGCAAGGCGGGCGTCGGGAATGGCTTCGCAGGCGCAGTCCAGAATGTAGTGACCGCCATCCGTGATCAAAGGGGCCAGCCCGTCACCCTTGCGGCGCAATTGCACATCCGGGGCCTTCACACCGGCCTTGCGGAGGGCTTCATAGATCTGGCCGGCGGTCAGCGAGAAGCCGAACGGATCGACCTCGACCGGCAGCGGGAACTTGCCCAGCGTATCGACCAGCTTGCTCTCATCGACCATCACGACCATCAGGTCGGAGGCATGGGCGATGATCTTCTCGCGAAGGAGACAGGCGCCGCCGCCCTTGATCAGGCGGAAATGCCCGTCGACCTCATCGGCTCCGTCAATCGTGACGGCGATATGGTCGACATGATCCACCTCGATCAGCGGCACACCGTTCTCGCGCGCCACATCGGCGGTGCGCTGGGAGGTCGGCACGCCGCGGACATCGAGCCCCTCCTTCACCCGCTCACCGAGCAGGCGAAGGAAAATCTCCGCGGTCGAGCCGGAGCCCAGCCCCAGCGTCATTCCGTTTTCGACATAGTCCAGGGCCGCTGCGGCAGCGTGGGCTTTCTGGCGCTGGGCGCTCATTCGTCGACCCCGCCGAGCAGGACGTATTTGAGTTCGGTGAACTCCTCGACGCCCCATTTGCCGCCCTCACGGCCGATCCCGCTTTCCTTCATCCCGCCGAACGGGGTGGAGGCCGCGCCGACCATCGGCGCATTGATGCCGATCATGCCGTACTCGATGCCTTCAGACAGGCGGTGCACCCGGCCGACATCGCGCGTGTAGATATAGGCGGCCAGGCCGTAGGGCGTGTCATTGGCCAGCTTGATGATCTCCTCCTCGCTCTCGACCCGGTAGATCGAGGCAATCGGACCGAATATCTCGTTGCAGGCAACATCCATGGCCGGTGTGCTGCCATCGATCAGGGTCGGGGCGTAGAAGGAACCGCCCAGCTCCTCATCGAGGCGCTTGCCGCCGGTCACGATCTTGGCGCCGGCCTCTTTGGCCTGCTGGACCAGGGCATCGACCCGTTCCACTGCGCCCATGTGGATGAGCGGACCGAGATCACTGTCATCGGCAAAACCGTCACCCGGCTTCAGCTTGGAAATGCGCGCTTCCAGCGCCGCGACCAGCTGGTCCGCGACCTTGGGCTGGACGATGAGCCGGTTGGCGGAGACACAGGTCTGGCCGGAGACGCGGAATTTCGAGGCAATGATGCCATCGGCCGCCTTCTCCACATCGGCGTCATCCATGACGATGAAGGGCGCATTGCCGCCCAGTTCCAGGGCCACACGCTTCACGGTGGAGGCGGCCTGGCTCATCAGCAGTTTGCCGACCGCGGTGGAGCCGGTGAAACCGACCATGCGGACATCTTCGGACCCCGTCAGCACGCCGCCGATCGCCGGGGCGTCGCCGCAGACCACATTGATCACGCCATCCGGGAAGCCGGCGCGCTTGGCCAGCTCGGCCAGGGCCAGGGCAGAGAGCGGGGTCTCCGGGGCCGGCTTGATGACCATGGTGCAGCCGGCGGCCAGGGCCGGGGCGCACTTGCGGGTGATCATGGCGACCGGGAAGTTCCAGGGCGTGATGCAGCCGACCACACCGATGGGCTGGCGGATCGTCCAGCCGCGCGAGCCCGGGAAGGGCGTGTCCAGGGTTTCACCATGGATGCGCTTGGCCTCTTCGGCCGACCATTCCACGAATGACGCGCCATAGACGACCTCGCCGAAGGCTTCGCGATAGGTCTTGCCCATTTCCAGCGTGATCAGCTTGGCCAGGTCCGACTGGGCCGCCAGGATCAGCTGGTTCCATTTCATCAGGATCTTGGAGCGCTCGAAGGGCGAGACCTTTTTCCAGCTCTCGAAGGCGG
This sequence comes from Maricaulis alexandrii, assembly GCF_005871165.1. Taxonomy (GTDB): domain Bacteria; phylum Pseudomonadota; class Alphaproteobacteria; order Caulobacterales; family Maricaulaceae; genus Maricaulis; species Maricaulis alexandrii. The sequence continues at coordinate 33,500 of NZ_SWKP01000009.1, forward strand.
TCTTCGCCGCGGCGACGGCCTTGAGCGCCCCAGCTTCGCCGACATCCCCGATCTGGGCGATCACCTGGCCATTGGCCGGGTTGATGACATCGGTCGGATTGTCGCCGGAGACCCATTCCCCGCCGATGAAGCTGTCAGTGCGGAACAACGCCTTGTCGTCCAGGCGTTCCGCAATCGTGTCGGGACGATCGATAACGGTCATGAGTCTGTCTCCTTGCGAGCCTCGCGTGACGGTCACGCCTTGATTGGCATCCCCGATATAGGAAAAGTGCGCAAGCTTTGCGCCCTCTCCCGCTGCGGTTTTTCACGCCTTTCCAGTTTTTCCGGCGCTGACACCGGGCGCAACGTCCATGCCGGCGCTGAGCTGGGCATGGGGGCCGACCTCGGCGCCGGCGCCGATCGTGACGCCCTCGAGCCGGGAAAAGGCCCGGATCACGGCGTCTGTTTCGATCCGTACCCCGGACCCGAAAACCACATGCGGCTCGATCACCACATCGGCCGCACTTTGCGTGTCATGGGCAAAGAAGACCGTGTCGGGCGCGATCAGGCTCACGCCGGCGGCCATCATGGCCGTGCGCTTGCGCGCCTGGAAAGCGGCCTCGGCCTCAGCCAGGTCGGCGCGGGAATTCACGCCCAGAACTTCTTCGGCACTGGCGGTGACCACACGAGCCGTCAGCCCCCGGGCGCGGGCCAGGCCCACGACATCGGTCAGATAGTATTCGCCATTGGCATTGTCATTGCCGACCTCATCGAGCAGGTCCAGCAGGAGCGGCGCGGGCGCGGCCAGGACCCCGGAATTGACCAGGCGCACGGCGCGTTCATCCTCGTCGGCATCCTTGTATTCCACGATCCGGTCCAGCGTGCCGTCCGGCGCCAGGATCAGACGCCCATAGGCCGCCGGATCCTCCGGCTCGAAACCGAGCACGGCAATCGCTGCGCCCTCATCCAGGGCCGCGAAGACCTTGGCCACCGTGTCCGGCGTGATGAGCGGCGTATCGGCATAGAGGATGATCGCCTGACCGTCCTGCCCGGCCAGCGCTTCGCGAGCCGCCAGGACGGCATGACCAGTGCCCAGAGGTGGGTCCTGCAAGGCGGTCGCCGTGCCCAGCGCCTCGGCCGCGTCCTTCACGGCGGGAGAATGGGCGCCATAGACCGTCACGATCGTGTCCGCCTCGCACTGGCGCGCCAGATCCACGGTCCAGTCCAGCATGGCGCGACCGCCAACATGGTGCAGGACCTTCACAGTCTTCGACTTCATGCGGGTGCCCTGGCCGGCGGCAAGGATGATGGCAGCGCGGGATTGAGACATGGGGTTCGGGCTTCCGGAGCGATTCTTCAGGCGTGTCTGTCAGGCGCTATAGCCTATCGGACCCAAGCACGTAACCATGCTTTGGTGCCGCAGGGGTGCGGCAGAACGCACGGAGACAGGAAGACCATGCTGACGCGCGACGACGCCGGACTGTTCCGGCAGGCTGCCATCGCCTTTGATCTGGACGGAACCCTGGTGGACACGGCACCGGACCTGGTGCGCGCCCTCAATGCCGTCACCCAGCGCTTCGGCCTCGCCCCCGTGCCGCTGTCGGATGTCCGCGCCATGGTCGGACGCGGCGCCCTCGCCCTGCTCCAGCGCGCCTTCGAGCGCGAGGGCCGGACGCTGGAAGACCCGGAAAGCCGGGTGAAGGAATTCATCGAGATCTACGGCCAGGCGGCCACCGTGGACAGCCGCGTCTTTCCCGAGGTCGAAGCGACGCTGGACTGGCTGGCGGAACAGGGAGCGAGCCTGTCGGTCTGCACCAACAAGCCGAGCGTGCTGTCGGACAAGGTTCTGGAGGAGCTGGGCCTGACGCGCCACTTCACCCGCATCATCGGGCCGGAACGCACGACGGCGAAAAAACCGGCGCCGGATCATGTGCGCGATGCGCTGGGCGACGGACATGAGCGGGGGGCCCTGGTCGGCGACAGTGCACCGGACGTGGAGTCAGCGGCCGCGGCCGGCATCCCCAGCGTCATTCTGAGCTATGGCTATAGTGAAAAACCGGCCGGCTCCTTGGGAGCCGGCCGGGTCATTCATGCTTTTCGCGATGTACCCCAGGCGCTGGCCGATCTGTGGCGCGCCTAGGCGAGATGCTTACGCAGTGCGGCGTTCGCGGCCCGTGTCATTGGCCGGCCGGGTCGGCATGCCATTGACCAGGTTGGAACGGACGTCGGTGCGCGCGGAGCGCATGGCCGGCATGAAGCCGGCGTCGACGAGATCAACACTCACATCATAGCCGCGCTCGGCCCAATAGGCTTCAATTCGCGCTTTAAGACGGCGAGCACCTTCGGGCGTGCACAGATCATTGCTCATGAACAAAACCTCCTACGCGGCCGGGGCTACTCCGGCCGGGATTAACGTCCAATCGGGTGATTGAAGGAATCGACCCGAGGGCCGCATTTCCAGCTTGGGGAGGGCTGATATATGGGCCGGCTGCATATGACGAGTGCATGACGGTGTGGCAAGTTGTCGCACCCCGGTCGAGCCTGATATGCAGTTCAACTTCCACATGTAGTTGACCGGTCATCGGACCCTGCTTATACGAGCGCCTTCCGACATGGATCGGGCGATTAGCTCAGCGGGAGAGCACCTCGTTCACACCGAGGGGGTCACTGGTTCAATCCCAGTATCGCCCACCATTTCCACCTTTCACGCAACATTCTCCCACTTTCGCACCGGGGGCGGAAACCGCCCTCTCTCGACCTGCGTGGGCAAGTGTGGCAGGGGCCGCCGCAATCCGGCCGGTTTTGCGCCCGGATTCCGCATTCTTTATGCAACAAAAAAATTTTCGGCTTTTCCACCCGCGACAGCACACCGCAGGTCAGAAAGCGGGAATCCCTGCACGCTCTTCTTGCGAAGAATTCTCAACAATGGCACTGGGTATCGGGACAGAAAGAGCCAAGGGGTGTTTTCATGAAGTCTGCCATCTCCCTCGCCGCCGCCGGCGTCCTCGCCGGCCTGCTGGCCGCCTGCTCCCCCTCCACGTCCGAGACGGGAGAGACCGGTGCCAGTGATGCGCCCCGGGTGGTGAATGTGTATTCCGCGCGCCACTATCGCAGTGACGCCGCCGTCTATGCCGCCTTCACCGAAACCACCGGGATCGAAATCAATCTGATCGAGGCCAGTGGTGACCAGCTGATCGAGCGCGTCCGCGCCGACGGTGCCCGCAGCCCGGCCGACGTCATCATCACGGTCGACGCCGCCCGCCTGCACCGGGCCGAGGAAGCCGGCCTGTTTGCGCAAACCGACTTCTCCGAATTCGCCGCCGGTGTGCCGGACTATCTCATCGACCCGGACGGCTACTGGATCGGTTTCGCCAAGCGTTCGCGCGTGATCGCCTACTCGAACCAGCGCGTCCAGCCGGGCGAGATCACCACCTATGAAGACCTCGCCGATCCGCGCTGGGAAGGCCGGGTTTGCGTGCGCGAGAGCGGCAATGCCTATAACCAGTCCCTGCTCGCCTCCATCATCGCCCGCTCGGGCGAAGAGGCCGCGGAAGCCTGGGCCGCCGGCATTGTCAGCAACATGGCCCGCGCCCCGCAGGGCGGTGACATCACCCAGATCATCGGCGTCGCCGCCGGCGATTGCGATGTAGCCATCACCAACCACTATTACTATGCGCTGATGACCCAGTCCGGTGACGTTGCCAACCGCGCCGCCGCCGACGCCGTCACCCTGCTCTTCCCGAACCAGGAAACGTCCGGCGCGCACGTGAACATTTCCGGTGCCGGGATCGCGGTGAATGCGCCACACCCGGACGAGGCCCGTGAACTGATCGCCTTCCTGTTCAGCGATGAGGCCCAGCGCATGTTCGCCGAAATGACCAATGAGATCCCGGTCATGCCCGAAGCGGAATGGGAGAACCCGACCCTGGACGCGATGATGCCCTTCGTCGCGGACGAGCGGAATGTCTCCGAACTGGGCGACCATAACGCCACCGCCCAGCGCATTTTCGACCGCGTCGGCTGGCAATAGTGACGGCGGGCGCACACAAGGGGGTCTGGCCGGATCGCGCAACCGCGTTGGCGATCCTGGCTGCCCTTGTGTGCGCCGCTCCGGTCTTTGCCGTCGCCTGGATCGCCCTGACCGGGCAGAGCGATGACTATCTTCTCCACCTCGCCCGCACCCGCCTGCCCGTCTATCTGATCTATTCCGCCTATGTCGGACTGGTCGCCGCAGGAGGCGCCGCCCTGATCGGGACCGGTCTGGGCTGGCTGATCGCGCGAACCGAATTTCCCGGTCGCAAACTCTTCTCCTGGGTGCTGATCCTGCCCCTCGCCGTACCGGCCTATGTCGCCGCCTATGCCTGGCTGGACCTGTCCCAGGCCGGCGGTCCACTGCACAGCTGGACGGGGGGTCTCTTCCCGACCGTGCGCGGCGGCTGGGGCTCGGGCCTGATGTTTGCCCTGGTCCTCTATCCCTATATCTTCCTGCTCGCGCGCGACGCCTTCACCGGCCAGTCCGCCGACGCCTACAATGCCGCCCGTACACTGGGAGCCGGGCCGCTGAGCGCCTTCTGGCGCACCTCCCTGCCCATGGCCCGTCCGGCCCTCGCCGCCGGTGTCGCCCTGGTGATGATGGAGAGCCTCGCCGATTACGGCACGGTCTCCTATCTGGGCGCCCCCACGCTTTCCATCGGCCTGATCCGGGCCTGGAGCGGGGCCGGCTCGCTGGTCGATGCGGCGCGCCTCTCCTTGATCCTCGTGGCGATCGCCCTGGTCGTGTTCAGCCTGGAGCGCATGCAGCGCCGCCGCGCCCGCACGACGGCCGCCTCCGGCAAGCACAAGCCCGCTCCGCGGCTCGAACTGACCGGCTGGAAGGCCGGGCTTGCGACGCTGGCCTGCCTGACCCCGCTCGCACTGGGCCTCATCATCCCGCTGACCCGGCTGGCCTGGCTGGCGCTCAATGAACTGCCCGCCACCGGGCTGGTCGCCGCCACCTTCCACAGCCTCACCCTGGCCTCCATCAGCGCCGTCTGCGCCGCCATTCTCGGCATGGCCACGGCCTATGCCCTGCGCGGCGGCCGGGTGATGGCGACCGTGTCGGCTCGCGCGGCCGGACTGGGCTATGCCGTCCCGGGCGCCGTGGCCGCCGTCGGCGTGATCGCCATCCTGTCGGGCACGCAGGGCCTGATCGACCCGGCCTGGCAATCCCTGACCGGCGAGGTTTTCCCGATCCTGCTGACCGGCGGCGCCGCGGCCCTGATCTTTGCCTATCTCTCCCGCTTTGCCGCCGCCGCCATCGGCCCGTCCGAGGCCGCGCTGGGCCGGGTGACACCGGCGCTGGATGGCGCTGCCCGGACGCTGGGCGCCGGCTCACGGGAAAGATTGTGGCGCGTGCACTGGCCGCTGATTGCCGCAGGCGTCAGCTCGGCCGGCCTTCTGGTCTTTGTCGAAGTGCTCAAGGAATTGCCGGCAACGATGATCCTGCGGCCGTTCAACTACGACACGCTGGCCATCATCGCGCACAATTACGCGGCCGATGAGCGACTCGGCGAGGCGGCACTGCCCTCCCTCCTCATCCCGCTGGTCGCCCTCATTCCCATGATCTTCGTGGCGCGCTATCTCTCAAGAACGCGAACGCCTTCGGGGACGGGATGAGCCAAACGCAGACAGTGTTGAGCGTACGCGGTGCCCAGCGCCGCTATGTGAAGAAGGGTCAGGCCGCCCTGGCCTCGGCCGATCTCGACCTGCATGCGGGCCGGATCACCGCCCTGCTCGGCCCCTCCGGCAGCGGCAAATCCACCCTCCTGCGCGCGATTGCCGGCCTGGAGCGTCTCGATGGCGGGGAAATCCGCCTCGGTGACACAGTGTGGAGCGGCCACGGGGCCCATATCCCGCCGGAAACGCGCCGTGTCGGCATGGTGTTCCAGGATTACGCCCTCTTCCCGCATCTGGACGCCCTGTCCAATGTCGCCTTCGGCCTGAAGGGCAAGGATGCGAAGGACATCGCCCAGGCGCAGCTGGAAGCCGCCGAGCTGGGCCACAAGGCCAAGGCTTTCCCGCATGAACTCTCCGGCGGCGAGCAACAGCGCGTCGCCCTGGCGCGCGCCCTGGCGCCGTCTCCGGCCGTGGTCCTGCTGGACGAACCCTTCTCCGGTCTCGACCGCCGCCTGCGCCACGAGCTGCGCGACCGCACCGTCCAGACCCTCAAGGCTGCCGGTGCCACCGCCATGATCGTCACCCATGATGCCGAAGAGGCCATGGCCGTCGCCGACGAGCTGGCCCTGATGGATGCCGGCCGCGTCATCCAGACCGGCACGCCGGACGAGGTCTGGATGCGTCCGGTCAGCGCCGTGGCCGCCCGGCTGCTGGGCGATGTGGAGATCATCGAAAGCACGGTCGAGACCGGCCGGGCCGATACGCCTTTCGGGGCCGTGGATGCCCACGGGTTCGACGAGGGCGAAACCGTCCACGCCCTGATCCGACCGCAAGCCTTCGGCCTGTCGCTGGCGGAGGATGGCACTTTTACGATCACGCGCCGCCGTTCGGCCGGCACGCATCTGGTCTTCGAGTTTGCCCCGGCAGAGGGCGGCGACACGCACTGGCATGCGCACACGGCCTCGCCCTCACCGCTCCATGAAGGGGACCGGGTCAGTGTCTCGCTGGACCCCGCCTATCTCAGCGTCGTCCGGCGCTAAACAGTCCGGGCCAGTATTCGGGGGAAATCATGGCTTTCATCGCGGCGATCCAGCACAATCTGAAAAACCTGACGAATTTCAGGGGGCGTGAGACAGCGGGGATCTACTGGCCCTATGCGGGCCTGGTCCTCGGCTTGATCCTCCTTGTCAGCATGATCGGCATGGCCGCCAGCTTCGGCGGCATGATCGAAGACATCGAAGCCCTGGCGGCCGAAAACCCCGACGCTGTTCATATCGAGCGCTCGCCCGGGCATTACTCGGCGACCATCGCGCCAGGCTCCGGCGTCATGCCGGACGTTTCGGCGATTTTCATCCCGATGGGTGTGTCCGTCTTCATCGGCGCGCTTCTGCTCGCGGCGGCAACGACGCGGCGCCTGCATGATCGCGGTCTGACCGGTTTCCTGGCCCTGGCGCCCGTGGCCCTCCTGTTTTCAGGTATGGCGATCTTCTCGATCCTGTTCAGCCAATTCGACACTGGCGAGCCCGATTTGCGTCTGTTCGCCGCAGGGTTCGTGAACAATATCGCCTACCTGCTCTGTCTGGTGCTTCTCCTGGTCCAGCTGGCCGGGGCCAGCACGACCAAACCCACCAAGCACGGCCCGATCCCCGACTGATCAGCGCACAAACAAAAACCCCGCCTCAATGAGGCGGGGTTTTCGGTTTCAGCGTCTGCCGGAATGGGCTAGGCCACTTTCGACAGTTTCGCAGCGCGCTTTTCCTCGATGCGCTGGCGAGCGAGCTCGTCGGCGATGAGGTTGGAGGGGCGGCCCTGGTCGGCGGACAGGTCAAGGATTTCGCCCAGCGTGGCTTCCAGACCGTCCAGCTTGCCCTTGACCCAGGCCGGATCGAAATCACCGGCAATCTCGCCCATCACATTGATGATGCCGCCGGCATTGATGACATAGTCCGGCGCGTAGATCTTGCCGCGCTTGAGGACTTCCTCACCCATTTCGCGGGTGGCGAGCTGGTTGTTCGCGGCACCGGCAATGATCTTCGCCTTGATGCGGTCGATCGTGTCCCTGTTGATCACGGCACCCAGCGCACACGGGGCGAAAATGTCGACATCCTGGTCGTAGATCTCGTCCAGGCCGACAATCGTGGCGCCGTATTCGGCCTTCAGCTTGTCCAGACCGTCCTGGTTGATGTCGGTGATGAAGAGATCGGCACCCGCCTTGGCCAGATGGCCGGCGAGATAGGTGCCGACATGGCCCGAGGCGCCCTGGATGGCGACTTTCACGCCATTGAGGTCGCGCTTGCCCAGACCGCGCTCGGCGCAGACCTGGATGCCGCGGAACACGCCGTCAGCGGTCACCGGCGACGGGTCGCCCGACGCCGCCTTGCCTTCCGGCAGACCGACGACGTACTCGGTGGAGCGGCGCACGGCCATCATGTCATCGGGGCTGACGCCGACATCCTCGGCGGTCGTGTACTGGCCGTTGAGGCTTTCCACGGCGCGGCCGAAGGCCTCGAACAGGGCCTGGCGGTCAAAGGCGCCTTCCGGCTTCATGATGACGGATTTGCCGCCGCCGATCGGCAGGTCGGCCATGATATTCTTGTAGCTCATCCCCTGGGACAGACGCAGCACGTCGGTCAGGGCGGCCTCGGAATTGGGATAGGACCACATGCGGCAACCACCGCAGGCCGGACCGCTGGCCGTCGAGTGGACACCGATGATGGCTTTCAACCCGGTGACCTCGTCGGTCGCGAACAGAACTTTCTCGTGATTGTCGAAAGACGGATGCTCGAGAACACTCATTACAGGCATACCCTTTTGAAGCGATGGCAGAGATGTCTGCGAAATCGGCGCTGGAATACCCTTTCACGAGCTTCCGTTCAAGCGCTCTAAACCGCCCCAAATCGGGTTCATGATAACATTTCTTCAATGCGGCATCGCAGCATCGGGAGAATTTTTGCCTCAAACCAGGGGTTTTTGCGAATCCAGGCATTATTTCGCCAGGAGGGGTGCGGCAGGGGCAGGAATTCCGGCGCATAATTCATTGCATTCCGGACCGTCTCGGTGAGTGTCTTGTGCATGCGCGAACCGAGGTGATAGCGCTGGGAATACTGGCCGACCAGCAGGGTCAGGCCGACGCGCGGCAGGGCCGCCCTCACCCGATTTTGCCAGAGCGGCGCGCATTCCCGGCGCGGCGGCAAATCCCCGCCTTTGGCGTCCAGGCCAGGAAAGCAGAAGCCCATCGGCGCAATCGCGATCCGGCTTTCATCATAGAACGTGTCTTCATCCACCCCCATCCAGTCGCGCAAACGGTCGCCGGAGGGATCGGTGAAAGGTTTGCCGGAGGCATGGACGCGCGTGCCCGGTGCCTGGCCGACAATCAGGATGCGCGCCGTCGCGGACGCCCGGATCACCGGACGCGGTTCATGGGGCAGCGCCGCGGCGCAATGCCGGCAGGCGCGAATCTCGGCGAGAAGCGGGTCGAGATCAGGCGCGGCCAATGCGCCAGACGCCTTTGAAATTCTCCGGATCCTCGACCGGCTTGCCCTTGCGCAGGATCGTCACCTTGCCCGCAACCGCCAGCCGGATCGCGGCCTGGCGGACATGGCCGAATTTGCGGTTGAAGCGTTCCGGATCAATCGCCTTGGCGACATCCGCCGGCGAGATGGAACGGCCTTCAGGGGCCTCGGACACCAGTTTCAGGATGGCCGCTTCAATGGGATCAATACCGGTGTCTTCGCTCATGGCTCTCTCTTACGCCTTGGTGGGCGGCAGGGAATACGTTGCATGGGCCTGTGCGATCAACTCCCCTGTCTCAACCGAGGTGATGTCACAATCGGTGACCGCCAGCCGCTTGCCCAGTTTCAGCAGGCGGCAATGGCCGATCACGGCGCCCGGCGGGGCCTTGCGCAGGAAGTTGATGGAGAGATTGGTCGTGACCGCCAGGGCCTGCTCGCCGACATGGCCCAGGATCACGGCATAGGCAGCGAAATCGGCCAGGGTGAAGAGGGTCGGCCCGTTCACCGTGCCGCCGGGGCGGAGATTGTTCTGGCCCGCTTCCTGGGTCACCTCCGCCCAGCCCGGCGTGATCGATTTGATCCCCAGGCCGCCGGAACTCCAGGCGGGAAACACCTCATCCAGATAGGCGGTCACCTGTTCTGCCGTCATCACGACCGAGTGGTCCATATCATCCCTCCGCGGCGCCCGGCCTGCACGGGAACCGAGACAGGCGGCGCATGTTATTGTCTGATTGCGCTCAGCATTCCTGCCGCGCCTGCCCGCGGCAAGCCCTAAAACCAGACGCTGAACGGACCCACGGATGCGCCGCGACCACCGCCCCTATTGGATGCACAAGGCCTGGGAAGGTTTCGAGAATGCCTGGGCGCGGCATTTCCTGGCACCGCATTTCGACGCGATCGGCGTGGATCCGAAGTTCGTCCTGCCTTGGCATGTCGAGGTGTTCGGCCCCAACATCACCGCCGGCGAGCGCATCCATGTCGTCGCCACGGCCGCCGATCCGGTGCGCCTGACCGTCTGGGCGCCGCAAACCCAGGCGGGCCGGATCACCCTGGGCAGCCATGTCTTTCTGGCGCCGGGCACGAAGCTTCTGGCCGCCGGCTCCATCGAGCTGGGCGATGACTGCCTGATCGCCAATCGCGTGACGATCAGTGATTGCGACTGGCACTCCATCCATGACCGCGTCGACCCGCAGCCGGACTGGAAACCGGTCAAGCTGGAACGCAATGTCTGGATCGGCGATGGCGCCTATGTCGGCAAGGGCGTGACGATTGGCGAGCATTCCGTCGTCGGCGCCCGCTCGGTCGTGGTGAAGGATGTCGAGCCGTACACCATTGTCGCGGGCAATCCGGCCAAGGTGATCCGCCGCATCGATCCGGACGAACCCATGCGCGCGCGCAGCGACATGTTCGCCGACCCGGCGGGCATGGACCGTTTCTTCGACACGGCCTACCGGCAGAGCCTCAAGGGCAATTCCACGCTGGGCTGGCTGCGCTCGCGGCTGTTTCCGCGGCGCGGGGATTAGCCGAACAAGCCCTGCGGCAGCGCACCGACAGCCGCACCTGTCATCAGCGTGGCCAGCGTGCCGGAGATCAGCGCGCGGGGAGCGAGCTGCAGGATGTCTTCACGGCGCGACGGGGCGATGGCGACGAGGCCGCCGGTCAGGATGCCGACCGAGGAGAAGTTGGCGAAGCCGCACACGGCATAGGTCATGATCAGTCGCGAACGGTCGGACAGGGCATCGCCGGTGAGGGCGAGCTGGTCATAGGCATAGACCTCGTTCAGCGCGGTCTTGAGCCCCATGATGGAACCGGCCGTGGTCGCCTCGCTCCAGGGGATGCCCGCCAGCCAGACAATCGGCGCGAACAGCCAGCCCAGGATGCGGTCGGCCGTCAGCGGGCCGCCGAACACGTCCGGGAAGAGACCCAGAAGCACATTCACCAGCGCGACCAGCGAGGTGAAGACCAGCAGCATGAAGATGATGTTGAAATAGAGCCGGATCCCGTCCGACACGCCCGTGGTCAGCGCGTCCATGGAGGAGTGGTAGATCTGGGTCGGGACCTTTTCCTTCAGCCGGTGCTGCTCGCCCTGCGGTTCCGCCGGCATCATGATGCGGGACAGAAGAACGGCGGCGGGCACGGAGATCAGCGAGGCGGTGAAGATATGGCCGGCCGCGCCATCGATCACGTCGGAAAGCTGGCTGACATAGAGCGCCATCACCGAACCGGCCACGGTGGAGAAGCCCACCGTCATGATCAGGAAGAGGTCCGAACGGGTCATGTCCGGCAGGCGCGGCCGGATCAGGACCGGGCTTTCCGTCATGCCCAGGAAGATATTGGCAGCGGCGCCCAGGCTGGCCGAACCGGACAGGTTCAGCAGGCGCTGGAAGGCATAGGCAAAGCCGCGCACCAGGACTTCGAGGATCCGCCAGCGCCACAACAGGGCCGACAGGGCGGACAGGACGATGACCATGGGCAGAGCCTGGAAGGCAAAGAGGAAACCGGAGCCTCCCGCCGGATCGCTCTCCCAGGGCGCTTCACTGCCGGCCAGATATCCGAAAACGAATTGTGCGCCCTCATTGGTCACCTCCTGCAGCACGGCGACGACACCGGTGAGCGAGGCCAGAAAGGCGCGGAAGGGCGGCAAGGCGTAAAGCAGCCAGGCGATCAGCAATTGCAGACCGATGGCACCAGCAAACAGGAGGACCGGGAATTTTTTCTTCGGGCTGAGCAGCCAGGCAATGCCTGCAAGCGCAAAAAGGCCCACAAAGCTGCGGGCCTGCAGCAGAAGATCGTCCATGGAAGTCCCCAGTCACCGGAAAGCGGGACCTTATTCCGCCTGCCCCCACGGTCGCAAGCACTTGCCTCAATGCCAGCAGCAGGAAATGCTGCACTGCATGAGCCGCAACCCCGTCAAAACGCCCTGCGTGCAGGTCTGCTTCGTCGATCCGAAAGCCGGCGTCTGCGTGGGCTGTTTCCGGACGATGGAAGAACTGGGCCGCTGGACGCGCTATACGGATGAGGAGCGGGCCGCGATCATGGCCGCCCTGCCCGGGCGGGAAGCCGCCTATCGCGATGCGAGGAAAGCCTGACATGCTGCGCCGTCTTGCTGCCCAGTCCACTTTCGCCCTGGTCTTCTTCGGGCTCGGCTTCCTGGTCCTGCGTTTTCTGGCCTGGCCCTTCGAGGGCAGTGTCGCGGCCCCGACCCGGCTGCTGATGGGGTCAATGGCCGGTCTCCTGCTGACCATTGCCTTCATCGCCACGGCGATCGCCGGCCGGGATCTGGCCCGGCGCAATCTGGCGGCCTGGGTCAGTGTCGGCGCCGCCTTCATCGCGATTGCCTTTGTCGACCGGGACTATGATGCTTGGCAGATCGAGCGGGTCTGGGGTGATGCCGGCCCTGGCTCGGACTATCTGATGGCGGCGGCTGCCGACGGCTCGATCATCCTCAATCGCAGCCCGGACGGGCACTACTATATCGATGCCGACGTGAATGGCGGCTCTGTGACCTTCCTGGTCGATACCGGGGCCTCCATGGTCGCGCTCGATCTGGTTGACGCCCGCGCCGTGGGTATCCGGACCCAGAATCTGGACTTCATGCTGCCGGTCCAGACCGCTGCCGGCCAGGCCATGGCCGCACCGGTCATCATCCCGACCCTCGACCTGGCCGGTCACCGTTTCGAGAATGTCCCGGGCGTGGTCATCCAGGGTGGAGGACGCTCCCTGCTGGGCATGTCCATCCTGAACCAGTTCGACGGGCTGGAAATCCGCGATGACCGCCTGATCCTGCGCCGCTAGCCGGCGGCCTGGATCGCCTCGCGCACCAGCAGACAGCCGACAATCACCAGCCCCACGGCGAAGAAGCGTTTCAGCGTCCGCTCCGGCAGGGCATGGGCCAGTTTTGCACCCAGCGGCGCCACGAAAAAGGCCGAGCCGGCCAGCAGGGCAAAGCCCGGCAGGTTCACATAGCCCAGAGAATACGGCACCGCGTCCTGGCCCCAGCCATTGATGATGAAGCCGATCGCGCCCGGCGCGCCGATGGCGACACCGAAACCGGCGGCCGTCGCCACGGCGCGGTGGATCGGCTTGCCGCACAACGTCATCAGGGTCACGCCCATGACGCCCCCGCCAATCCCCATCAGGGCGGACAGGATGCCGATAATGCCGCCCAGGACCCAGCGCAGCGGGCCCGAGGGCATCTCCTTGGCGAGGGTCCAGTCCGGGCGGCCGAAGAAGAATTGCGCCGACAGGATCACCGCCATGCCGCCGAATATCCCGGTCAGGATATAGCCGGGAATGATGTGGGCGATCCGCGAGCCGATCAGCGTGCCGATGATGATCCAGAGCGCCCAGCCGCGCAGCACGTCGAAATCGACAGCACCGCGCTTGGCATGGGCGTTCACGCTGCGCAGGGAGGTCGCGATGATCACGGCCAGCGAGGTGCCGACGGCGACCTGCATGATGCGCGGATCGTCATAGCCCAGGAAGAGGAAGGCGTAATACATCGCCGGCACCATGACGATGCCGCCGCCAATGCCGAACAGGCCGGCAATCAGACCGGCAAAGGCGCCCGTGGCCGCCATGGCCAGGACCAGGATCACAATGTCGGTCATGAACTACGCGGCCTCATCCCGCCGGGTTACGGCCGCCAGGGCCTCGTCAACAATCTCGAGACCGGCACCCCGCTTGGGCGCTTTCTCGGACAGGATGCGCCGCCACATCCGCGCACCGGGCTCCCCGGTGAACAGGCCCAGCATGTGCCGTGTGATGTCATGCAGGCGCGAGCCCTGCTCCAGGCGGCGGGCGATATAGGGCTTGTAGGCCTCCACCACGTCGAGCCGTGTGGCGAAAGGATCTGCCGCCGCACCGAAGACGCGGCTGTCTGCCTCGGCCAGGATGAAGGGCGTGTGATAGGCGGCACGGCCGATCATCATCCCGTCCAGCTCCTGCGTTTCGGCCAGGCCCTGCTCCAGCGTTTCCAGACCGCCATTGAGGATGATCTCCAACTCAGGGCGTTCGGCCTTGAGGCGGCGCACCAGATCATAGTCCAGCGGCGGAATGGAGCGGTTTTCCTTCGGGCTCAGCCCTTTCAGCCAGGCTTTGCGGGCGTGGACGGTGAAACTGGTCACGCCGGCCTGGCGCACCGTGTCCACCAGGGCAAAGAGCGCCTCTTCGGGCTCCTGGTCATCCACACCGATGCGGCATTTCACCGTCACCGGGACCGAGACCGCCGCCTGCATGGCGGCGACGCAATCGGCGACCAGTTGCGGTTCCTGCATGAGGCAGGCACCGAAACGGCCCGACTGGACCCGGTCGGACGGGCAGCCGACATTCAGATTGATCTCGTGATAGCCATAGCCTTCGGCAATCCGGCTGGCTTCGGCCAGATCCTGCGGGTCGGACCCGCCCAGCTGGATGGCGACGGGATGCTCGTCCGCCTCGAACCCGATCAGCTTGTCGCGATCGCCGTGGATCACCGCCTTGTCGACCGCCATTTCCGTGTAGAGCAGGGTCTGCCGCGTCAGGACACGGTGAAACGCCCGGCAGTGCCGGTCGGTCCAATCCATCATCGGGGCCACGGAGAGGCGGCGATCAGGGTGAGCGGGCGTCGTCATGGTGCGCGACATAGCGCGGGCGGACCGTCAGGCCAAGCACACAAAGACGGCAAAACCTCAAATTGGACCGATCGTGTTCACGCCGTTTCAACCTGGGCCTGTTGCAATACGCCTGGAGAGGGAGATCCGGTCATGGCAAAGGCTGTCTATCACAAACATCAACGGGTCTATGTCTACCCGGTGGGAACCTGGGCCCTGATCGAACAGGTCAAGCCGCAATGGGTGAAGGATGTCGAGGAACCGGTCCGCGTCTTCTATGATTGCGGTCTGGGCCGGGATTTCACCGCCGACGAGCTGGCCACCGAGCAGGTGGAAAGCCTGGATGCCGACCACTGGCGCGTCCTGCGGGCCAAGAACAAGTGGCAATCCGCCGAGGAATGCGCGCGCCACCCCTTCCCCGGCACCTTTCCGGTCATCGTGACCGAGAGCATGGACTGGGGCGGTTGGCGGGTACCCGCCGCCGAATATGACCGCGACCCGAACCGGATCGAGGCCCAGGCCCGGCTGATGGCCAATGCGCCGCGCCTGATGGCACTGGCAGAGAGCCTGGTCGACATGGCGCGGGAAGATGCCGACCTGCCCCCCGCCATCGCCGAGCTGAGCCGTTCAGCCGCGGACATCCTCAAACAGGTCAATACGAAACCTTCCGGAAAGCATAATTCCAATTCCCAGGAAGCGGCCTAGCCAACTGCCTACAATTTTAATCACCGCATAAGGAATGCTCGTGAAACTGGCCGGTCTGTGCCCTGTATCCCGGATGTGTGCATGCCCCTCGTTGAACAGCGTAACCGCTTCCTCTCCTTTGCTTTTGCGGCGTCCGACATTCTCGTCGAGACGGATCTGAACGGCCAGATCACCTTTGCTGCCGGCGCCACAGCGGCCCTGCCCGACGGACCGGAGGA
Organism: Maricaulis alexandrii; assembly: GCF_005871165.1. Classification (GTDB taxonomy): domain Bacteria; phylum Pseudomonadota; class Alphaproteobacteria; order Caulobacterales; family Maricaulaceae; genus Maricaulis; species Maricaulis alexandrii. The sequence continues at coordinate 49,160 of NZ_SWKP01000009.1, forward strand.
CCAGCCCGACCGGCTTGAAGCCCGTCTCGACCCGACCTCCCGGCCCATTTTCCGGGCCCTGTTGCAGCGGCGGCGGTCCAATCGGCGGCTCGGCCCTGCCGGCATCGCGATCAAGGGACGCCGGGCGCAGCTGAGCGGTTGGGTGCTGGACGATTCCGACCGGGTGCGCTGGACCCTGACCTTCGACGCCATGGATGCCCCGGACGAAATCGACCCGGAGGCCTTCGAACGCAGCGCCATCGAGGCCATCCGGTGCGCCCGCGAGAACAGCAAGCCACTGTCCATGTCGCTACTGACCCTTGAGTGCGATGATGATTGTGACCGTCTGCTCGGTCAGGATGACGCCCACCGTCTGCACCAATCCATCGCGGCGACTTGCCTGATGTCGGTCGGCCCTGACGGGGTGGCCCGCCCGATCGATGCGCACAGGACGGCGCTGATCCACTCGCGGGACATGGATGTTGAGGCCCTGAAACAGGAAGTCCGCAAAACGCTCGATGCGTTCGAGCTGGAAGAAGTCAGAATCTCTCTGGCGTCCGTATGCGACGCGCCCGAACTGGATCCGCAAACCACGGTCCAGGCCTTCCTGCACGCCATCAATACGGTGGCCGAAAGCGGCGAAAACCTGGACGTGATCTCGCTGCAGGAAGCCGCGGCCCAAATGCTCGCGGAAACCAAGCAGCGCATGACCGAGCTGCGTACGACGATCGCCGGCCGTGTCGTGGAACCCCATGCCCAGCCGGTCATCGAACTGGCCACCGGGCAGGTCCATCATTACGAGCTGTTGCTGCGTCTGCCGGGCGGGCGTCCTGTGCAGGACAGTGTCGGATTCGCCGAAAGCACCGGTCTGATCTACGAGATCGACTATGCCATGACCGAAATCGCGGCGAGCTTCCTGCGCGAGGATTATGACCGCCCCGCCCTCGCCGTGAATTTGTCGGGCAAATCCCTGTCCAATACCAATTGGGCGAAGAAATTCCTGGCCTTGCTGGCCGATTTGAAGATCGACCGGTCGCGCCTCATTTTCGAACTGACCGAGACGGCCAGCATCAAAAACCCCAAGGCCGCCAATGCCGTGATCGCGAAGATCCGGGCCCGCGGCCACACGGTCTGCCTGGATGATTTCGGTGCCGGCGTGGCCGGTATCAATTATCTGCGCGATTTCCCGATCGACATGGTCAAGATCGACGGCAGCTATATCCGCCGCCATGACAGGACCGAGCGTGACCAACGCCTGCTGGGCGGCATGGTCGGCCTGGTCAATGCCATGGGCGCGGATGCGATCGCCGAAAGCATCGAGACCGAAGCCTGCGCCCGCCACATGACATCGCTGGGTGTGCGCTATGGGCAGGGTTACTATTTCGGTAAGCCTGTCGCGCTAAAAGAGCTGAAAGGGTCGCGAATCAATCCTAACCGTGCGGCCTGACGAATGTAACGGAACGACCCCATGGCTGCTGACTTCAGTCGCGTTCGGACACTCATTGTCGATGACAATGGCTATATGCTGACCATCCTGCGCACCATCCTGCACGGGTTCGGCATCAAGCAGATCCACGAGTCCCGCGACCCGGCCGACGCGTTCGACCTCGTGAAGTCGGATGCGGTCGACATCATCATCACCGACTACCAGATGGACATCCTGGACGGGCTGGACTTCGTGCGCCTGGTCCGGACGGCGGATGACAGCCCCAACCCGCTGGTTCCAATCATCATGCTGAGCGCCTACTCGGAAAAATCCCGGGTCATGGCAGCCCGCGATGCCGGTGTGACGGAATTCTGCTGCAAGCCGGTCACGGCAAAGGAAATGTTCTCCAAGATCGCCTCCGTGATCAACGAGCCGCGCCCCTTCATTCGCAACAAATCCTATTTCGGACCGGACCGCCGGCGGGCCGACCCGGACAAGGCCACCTATAAGGGGCCGGAACGCCGCAAGAGCCGGCAAAAAGACAAGACAGAGGATGACGGCGCGGAGAATGCGTCCGGCACCGGAACGGAAGGTTGATCGGCAGTCGACACGGGCGGCCGACGCACCCTAGTTTGATGAGATGAATCAGATGCGGTTCGATACACGCCGGTCCCCGGACCCGGCGGCGCGTTCCTCCGTGGGGGGAACGAAATCGCATATCCGCAAACCCGAGTCGGACATTCCGAATACCAAGCGCGGCACCGGTGCGATCTGGATCGTGCTGGCCATGCTCCTCTTCACCCTCGCCTATGGCGGCATTCTCCTGGTGAAGATCCAGCAGGAGCGCGAAACCCTGGTCACCGAGGCCGAGCGCTCCCAGGCCAATGCGGCCGGCTATCTCGCCGAACGCGTCACCGCCCGCATGGCCGAGGCGCGCTACGCCCTCTCCTTCGCCAGCGCCGATCTGCGCGACACGCCGCTCGACGAGATCGTCCCCGCCGCCCGCGCCCGTCTGAGCGCCATCGGGGAATCCGACATTGTCGAGGACGTCGCCCTGCTCCTGCCCGATGGCCGTACCGTCTCGGCGGTCGAAGTGGCCCCCGGGCTGCGCGAAGCCGCCGGCACGGCGCTGGACTCGCCCTCCGGCCTGTCCGCCGAGATTGTCGATGGCGAGCGCGCCCATCTCATCCTGGCCGTTCCTGCCCAATTGTCCGACGGCACGGTCGGCGCCTTCGTGGCCCGGCTCAGCGCCGACACCATCCTGCCCGATTGGGGTGACAATCGCGTGGTCGCCCTGGCCGACCAGAATGGCGGCATGCTGGCCATTCGTCCGCAAATGCGGACCGCCCGCCCCGGCACCCCGCTGGCCGAACGCTTCGGCCTCGATGCCGGTCTTATCGAACGCCTGGCCGACGGTGGCGGCGGCGCGACCTCCGACGCCCGGTTCGGCGAGGAGCGCGTCACCTTCGCTGTGGCACCGATTTCCGGCACGGATCTGCGCGTCTATGCGCTCGGCGCCATGCGCATCAACCAGAACGCCTGGTACCGCACCATTTCCTTCTACGGGCTGATGTTCATCGCCCCGATCTTCGTGGCGACCGGACTGTCCGCCCTGATCTTCATGCAGATGGGCCGCCTGAAATCCACGCGCCAGCAACTGGAAGACAATGAACAGCGCTTCCGCGTCGCCATCGAAGGCGCGCGTTGTGGCGTCTGGGACTGGAACCCGGATGCCGACACCGTTTTCGTGACGGACAGCCTGGCCCGCATCCTCGGCCTGGAAGGCGCCATTGAGTGTACCGGCCAGGACTTCCTGCGCCTCTTCTCCCGCCCGGACCGCGAACGCCTGCGCGCCTCGCTGCGCGGCGCGCCGAATGGCGGCGAGATCGATCTGGAAGTCCTCGCCGCCCATGCGCCGGTCTGGCTCCAGGTCCGCGGCCGCATCGTTTCCGGCGGTGCCGGCAGCCCGTCGGCCCGCATTGTCGGCGTGGCGCTGGATGTCACCGAACGCAAGGGCGCCCAGGCCCGCGTCGCCGCCGCCGAATCCCGCCTGCGCGCCGCCCTGGAATCCATGTCGGAGAGCTTCGTCCTGTGGGACAGCCGCCGCCGGCTCGTCCTTTGGAACCGGAAATTCCGCGATTTGTTCGATTTTGCCGAGGGCACGCTGCGTCCGGGCATGTCCTATGATGATGTCGAACAGGCCGCCTCACGGGCCATCAAGGCCGTGCTGGGCGGCGATGACGACAAGCAGTCCTACGAGATCGAGCTGGCCGATGGCCGCTGGCTGCACTATTCCGACCGCGCCACGGCGGATGGCGGCCTCGTCTCGGTCGGTGCCGACATCACCGACATGAAGCGCCACGAAGCCGCGCTGACGGACAACCAGACCCAGTTGCGCAGCACGGTCGACGACCTCAAACGCTCCCAGGCCCGCATCGCCGAGCTCGCCCGCAAATACGAGACGGAAAAGATCCGCGCCGAGGAAGCCAACCGCTCCAAGTCCGAATTCCTGGCCAATATGAGCCACGAGCTGCGCACGCCGCTGAACGCGATCAACGGATTCTCCGAGATCATGCTCAAGGAGATGTTCGGCCCGCTCGGGGATGAGCGCTATACCGGCTACATGAAGGACATCCTGACCTCGGGCCAGCACCTGCTGGAACTGATCAACGACATTCTGGACATGTCCAAGATCGAGGCCGGCAAATTCCAGATCCAACCGGAACCGACCGATGCCAGCGAGCTGGTCGAGCAGTCCATCCGCATCGTCCGCGGCCGCGCCGAGGAAAAGCGCCTGCAATTGCGCGCCGACGTCTCCGACCTGCCGGAAATGGATGTCGATCCGCGCGCCTTCAAACAGGTCATGATCAATCTGGTCTCCAACGCGGTGAAGTTCACGCCGGAAGGCGGTCGCGTCACGGTGCACGGCTTCATGTCCGGTCTCGGTGTGGCCTTCCAGATCCGCGATACCGGGATCGGAATTGCCAAGGACGACCTGCCGCGCCTGGGCCGTCCCTTCGAACAGATCGAAAGCCAGCACTCCAAGTCCTACCAGGGCTCCGGCCTGGGCCTCGCCCTGTCCAAATCCCTGGTCGAACTGCATGGCGGCACGCTGAGCATTGATTCCGTGCTGGGCGAAGGCACCACCGTGACCGTCGTCATTCCGATCAGCCAGGACCAGCCGCTCGACCCGGCCTCGCTGGCGCGCGTGGAAGCCGGCGAAGACATCACCGATCTGGAAATGCAGCCGGCTCCGAACGCCCCGCTGGCGGCGGAGGAAGAGGCGGACGAAGCCGCCCTTCTCGATGAGGTCGATGCGGCCCTGATCGCGCGCTATGAGGCCGAGGAGCACCCCGCCGATGCCGACATGGCCCGCGTGGCCAGCCTGCTCAGCGATGCGCTGGACGGCGATGATATCGAGTTCGAGGCCGAGGATGAATTCGTCGATGGCGATGCCGCCATCGCCGGCCGCAAGGGCTGATCCTCCTTCCGGATACGGACACGAAAAAGCCCGGCCTGCACGTGCAGCCGGGCTTTTCTCTTGGACCATCCTACCGGCCGGGCTCGTCCCCGGGTGGCGGGCGGTCGCCGCGTGGCCCGTCCCTGTGACGGCGGCGATGCCAGGAACCGCGACCAGCCTCGATCGCCGCAGCCCGCACCTCCGGATCCAGATCCGCGACAATATCCAGCACGACCCGTTCCAGGTTCAGTTCCAGGACTTCCCGGGCCGCCCGCATCTCGGCCAGTTCCGCAGAGACGGCTTCCGGGTCCAGCGTTTCGGCCACCAGCAAGGCTTCCAGGCGCTGCCGGGCTTCGCGATTGGCCTCGAAATGCGGCCGCATGTCCTCCAGCCCGGCGCGCAGGCGCGTGCGCGCCTCGTCACGGGCCTCGTCCGGCAGGGCAAAGAGGAAGCTGCGCATGTCGAACCCCTCCGCCGGTCCGCCGCGTCCTCCGCGGCGACGCTCGTGATGCGGGCCGTCATCATGGGCATGACGCGGCCGCCAGTCGGGCCCGTCCGCCGTGCGGTGAATCAGGAAGCCCGCGAGCGCGCCATTGGCGAGCACGGACACGAGAAGCGCAATGATCCAGGGTGTGGACGGTCTCACACATCACCTCCCAGCCAGTCGACCCAGTCCTGGTCGAGTCCATTGAACGCATCGGCATAGACGATGTCGTCGATTGTACTGTCCGACGCCGTCAGCGCACCGCTGGCAAAGCCGGCAAACACGCCGACCAGCAAGGCCGCAGCCGCGGCCACCGGAATCTGCCAGCGCGGCCGGGCGACCGGTGTCGCAGCCGGTGCGGCCGGAAAGGCTTTCAGGATCCGCCGTTGCAACAGGTCGGAGGGCATGACCTCGTCCGCTTCCATCATCGCATCCAGGGCGGCCGCCTCGGCGAGGGCCTCCCCGACGGTGTCCGGATAGGCGTCGATGAAGGCGAGCATGGCGTCATGCTCCGCCTCCGGCCAGCGGGCCGGATTGGCACCATAGGCCTCAATGATCTCGAAAAACCGGTCTTGCTTCATCATGTTGCACCATGCCGGGCCGTAGAGGGCCCTGTATAGCTTTCCATCAGGCCGGATGCATCTCCGGCCAGGATGGTCTTCAGTTTGCGCCGGCCGCGGGCCAGCAGGGATTCAAGCGCATCGACCGACACCGTCATGATCTCGGCAGCCTCGATATTGCTCATTTCCTGGAAGTGGACGAGTTCGATCGCCTGTCTTTGCCGGTCGGGCAAGTCGCGCAGAGCCCGGGCAATGCGGTCGCCCGTCTCGGCCCGGCGCATGACCATTTCCTGGTCCGGCGCCTCATCGGCCTGTTCGGGCACTTCATCGGTCAGGACCTCACGCCGCTTGCGCAGCCGGTCATAACAGAGATTGATCGCGATCCGGCACATCCAGGTGGACACCTGCGCCTGCCCGGTCTGCCAGCGCCCGGCCGCGTTCCAGACCCGGATGAAGGTCTCCTGCGCGACATCCTCGGCCTCGATCCCGTCACCCAGCGTGCGACGGGCGAGGCCCAGGATCCGTGGCAGATGACGCGTCATCAGGGTCTGGGCCGCGTCCCGGTCGCCCTGGGCGATCCGGGACATCAGCGCATCATCATCGGACGCGTCCCCTTGTTCGCGGACGCGGCGGGAAGCCAGGCGTGTCTGAGGCGATTGGCCTATATCCATACCGCGTCCGTCAAACATTGTGACCTCAGTTGCGCCACCAGCGGCGGCGGTCTTCACGGCGTTCCCGGCGCTGCTCGACGGCGGCATCCAGTTCCTCCGGGGTCACCACACCATTCTCGTCCGCATCCAGGCGGTTGAACAGGGTGTTGTCTCGCTCGAGGAATTCGGCGCGGGAAACCCGGCCATCCTCATTGGCGTCGGCGCGCAGGTGCGGCGGCATGCCGCCATGCCCGCCCCGGCCACGACGGTGCCCACGACCTTCGCGCGGCGCATCATCGCCCCGCTCGGCGCGGTCCGCCTCCCGGATCGCCCGCATGCGGGCGCGCATCGGGTTCTCGTCCGCCTCGTCCAGGAAACCGTCGGCATTGCGGTCCATCCAGTCGAACATCTCGGTCTGGAGGGCATCGACTTCGGCCGCGGTGATGGAATTGTCGCCATTGGCGTCAGCCGCGCGCAGCATCATCATCGCATGACCCGGTCCCCCGCGGCCGCGATCACCATGATGTCCGCCATGCGGGCCCTGGGCCTGAGCGGCGGTTCCAGCCAGCATCAGGCTCGACCCGGCCAGCAGAATGATCAGCTTGGAATGTTTCATGAGGAGAAATCCTTTGTCTTGTCCGCCTCGCTGAATATTCAACGCACGGGTGACGGCATTCCGTCGCGACACACTCAGATTTTTCCGATCAGCCTGCGAAACAGCTTGCGGACCGCCTGGGTGCGGCCTTCCAGATCCAGAGCCAGGGCGTCCAGGTCCGGCAGGCCCGCCAGGCCGGCCAGGCGTTCCGCGAAACCGGCACTGGCCGTGGCCGGATCAAAGCCCGACCCGTGGGCGCTGCGCAGCATCTGCAACAGGCCCAGATAAAGCTCCAGATTGCCCGTCAGCACCGCCGCATCCCGGGCATGCAGGGCGCCGGCATCCTGCAGCGCCCGCAAAGCCACCTTGGTCGGCGGCCGCAGCACGTCCCGGCGCGGCGCATGGATGAGCTGCAGGGTCTGGGCGATGAATTCGATGTCCTGGATTCCGCCCGCCCGGGCCTTCAGATCCCAGATCCCCTTGGCCGGCTTGGCCTCCTCCAGCTTCTTGCGCATGGACAGGGCGTCCTCGCGCACGCCGCGCCCGTCCCGGTATTCCGTCAGCGCGGCGCGGATCGCGGCTTCGACGCGGCGGGCCAGTTCATCATCCCCGGCGACGACGCGGGCGCGCGTCAGTGCCATCATTTCCCAGGTCCAGGCCTCGCCGGGATAATAGCCCTCGAACCGGTTGATGCTGACCGCCACCGGCCCCGCCTTGCCCGAAGGCCGCAATTGCATGTCGACCTCGAACAGATCGCCCTCTTCGGTCGGGGCGGAAATGGCGCTGATCAGGCGCTGGGCGAAGCGGCCGAACCAGGACTGGGCCTCGCCGCCCTCGCCGTCAGCCTGATAGATGATCATCATGTCCAGATCGCTGTCAGAAGCGAGCTCCCGTCCGCCCAGCTTGCCCATGCCGAGGATGGAATAACAGCCCGGCTTGGGGCCGAACCGGCGCTCGGTCTCCGCCTGCGCCGCCTCGGCCATGGCGTGCAGGGCGACCTCTGCCATCTCGGTGAACGCCATGCCGGCACTGTCGGCATCGACCTGGCCGCGCAGGATCTGGGCGCCGATGCGGAAGCGTTCCTCGCGCACCAGACGACGCGCCGCATTGAGCGCCTCCTCATAGCCGCCGGCCCGCTCCATCGCGTCCTTCATGAGGTGCGCGAAAGCACCGGGCGGTTCCTCCGACAGGGGTACGGAAAAACGCCGGTCCAGCATCGCGTCCAGCAGGTTGGGCCGCCGCGCCAGATCGGTCGCCATGCGCGGGGCCAGGGTCAGAATGCCGATCAGATCCGCCGCCAGGCCCGGCTCGTTGGACAGGAGGGAGAGCGGCTGCACGCCCATGGGCAGGCTTTCGAAAAAGCCGGCAAAGCGGACCAGAGCCGCATCCGGCTCCCCGGTCGCCGACATCCGGTCCACCAATTGCGGGGCGATGCGGGCAAACAGGGTCCGCGCCCGGGTACTGCGCACTGCCCGCACCCGGCCCGCCGACCAGGCATTGAGGCGTTTCCAGACGGCGTCCGGTTCCGTGAAGCCCAGCGCTTCCAGGGTTTTCAGCGTGTCCGGTGTCGGCTCCACCCCGGTCAGGATCAGCGTCCCGGCCGCCGAGGCGAGCGGTTTGTCATCCGCGAACTGGTCGGAAAAATGCCCGTGCACCCGCCGCAGGCAGGTCTCCACCGCCTGTTCGAACGCCGCCCGCGTGTCGAACCCGGCCAGGGCGGCCAGCGCGGCCCGCGCCTCCTCGCTCTCCGGGATGGTCTGGCTGGCCTCATCCTGGCGCATCTGGATCCGGTGTTCCCAGGCGCGCAGATCGCGATAGTCCGACGCCAGTGAATCCGCGGCATCGGCCTCGATGATGTCGAACTCGGCCAGCACCCGGAGCGCGTCCAGGGTGGCCGGCTTGCGGAGCGGCGCGTTTCGCCCGCCGAAGACGAGTTGGGGAATCTGGGCGTAGAACTCGATCTCGCGGATCCCGCCCCGTCCCAGTTTCAGATCATGTCCGGCCGGTCGGATTTCCGCGCGCCGGCCCACGGTCTGGATCTGGCGGGCCAGACCGCGAATGTCATCGACCGCCGCATAATCCAGCGAGCGCCGCCAGATGAAGGGCTGCATGTGGGCCAGGAAGTCCGCGGCCGCCTCCGCATCCCCGCCACAGGCGCGTGCCTTGATCCAGGCCGCCCGCTCCCAGGTCTGGCCCAGGCTTTCATAATAGTTCAGCGCGGCATCGGTGGAGATCACGACCGGGGTGGCACCCGGATCAGGCCGCAGGCGCAGATCGACCCGGAAGACATACCCGTCTTCGGTCACGTCCTGCAGGGATTTTGAGACGGCCTGCACCAGGCGCGGCAGGCGCTGGCGGGGCTCCTGCCCCTCGGGCATCACCAGACGCTCGGCATCATAGAAGATGACTAGGTCGATATCGGACGAATAGTTGAGATCGCCCGTCCCCATCTTGCCCAGCGCCAGCACGAACAGGCCGGGCAGCGGGTTGGCGGGATCGGCGGGCGGCACAGCACGGCCGGCCTCCGCCATGAAGCGGACATGGGCCAGCAGCGCTGCCGCGACCGCGGCATCGGCCAGCCGGGTCAGGGCAGCGGTGACCTCTTCCACCCGCCAGCGGCCGGCCAGATCGGCCAGGGCAATCACCAGATGGGAATCGGCCTTGGCGGCCCGCAGCGCGGCATCCAGGGCCGTCTTGTCCGGGGCCGCTTCACCGGCAATGCGCAGATTGTCGATCGCCGCATCAATCAGCGCCTCCGGCGTGGCCGTGGCACAGGCGGCCAGCGTTGCCGGCCGCCGCTGCGCCAGCCGTCCCAGATAGGGCGCGGCATCGAACACGCCCAACAGGAAATCCCGCGCCGGCGCCAGCGGTGTCCGCACCGTCTCCTCCAGCCCGTCCAGGATATGGGCACAGCGGGCCCCGTTGCGGCCCGGCGGGACCGGCAGATCGGACGAAAGGAGCGGTGTATCAGTCATGGCAGGCAAACTGACCTGATCCGGCGGACAGGTGAAGCCCTGGCAGCCGATTACGTCTCGGCGGGGGCCTTGGGGAAGACCAGGGCGGCGCGCAGGCCCGGACCATGGCCGTCAGCCACCACGCCGGGTCCTTCGGCCAGTTCGAAGCGGCCATTATGGACATCGGTGATGGCCTGGACGAGCGACAGGCCGAGACCGGAGCCCGGCAGGGTGCGCGAATTGTCCAGACGGACGAAGCGCTGCACGACCCGGTCGCGGTCCGCATCCGGCACGCCCGGCCCGGTATCGGTGACGGAGAATTCGATCATCCCGTCCCCGGTCTCGCGCAGGCGCAGGGTCACCGCCCCGCCCTCCGGCGTGTACTTGACCGCATTGTCGAGGATATTGGCGAGCGCCTGGGAGACCAGGCCGCGATCACCCAGCATGCACAGGCCGGACTGGATTTCGCTGTCGAAGGCCAGCCCCTCATCCTCGCACACCGGCTCGTAGAGTTCGGCGAGATCGCCGGCGATATCGGCCGGGTCCAGGCGCACGATGGAGGCGCGGCTTTCGCCCGCCTCAAGCCGCGACAGGGACAGGATGGCGTTGAAAATGCCCAGCAGCTCGTCCGTGTCGGCGACCGCGCGCTCCAGCGCCTGTTCACGCGCTTCCAGATCGCCATCCTCGCGCAGGGCTTCATCCAGCCGGTTGCGCATCCGGGTCAGCGGGGTGCGCAAATCATGGGCGATGCTGTCGCCGGTATGGCGCATGCGCAGCATCAGCGCCTCGACCCGGTCCAGCATGTTGTTGAAATTCTCGGAGAGCTCGTCCAGTTCGTCACCGGAATAGGTACGCGGGGCGCGCGGCTGGAGATCGCCGGCCCGCACGCGCCGGGCGACATTGTTGATCCGGTCGAGACGGCGCACGAAGCGCCGGCTGACGAAAATCCCCGCCGCCACACCGAGAGCCAGGGCCAGGGCCGAGGCCGCCAGGATGGTGTTGAGCATGCGCGAGACGAGCCGCGTCTCCTCATGCACATCCAGGCCGACAAACAGGTAATAGCCGGAGGGCAGATTGATGATCTGGCCCCGCGCCGTGCGGTCATCCTTCTCCCCCTCGCCCACCCCGCCGGACGCCAGCGGGCGGCGATAGGTGAATTGCAGGCGTCCCTCGGCATCGGGCTGCACATTCGGCAGGCCGGTCAGATTGCCGGACATGGTGCGTCCGTTGGGATTGATCAGGAGATAGAGATAATCGGCACCACCGCCGACGGTGCGCTGCAGGATATAGCGGTTCACCGTGGCGATCCCGCCCGCCTGGAAGCGCTGGTCGAGCACTTCGACCTCTTCATTGATGGCCGCATCCGCCCGGCGCAGCATCATCCCCGCCGAGGCCGCATACACGAAGCCCAGGGTGACGAAGCTGGACAGGGCAAACAGCGCTGCCGACAGGAGGGTCTGCCGGAACGCTGTTGTCCTGAGAAAGGCTGTCGAGCGGCGCGCCATCCGTCCCGGCTAGGCCTGGAGGCGGTAGCCGGCACCCCGCACCGTGTGCAGGAGTGCACGCGGATAGGGTTTGTCGATCTTCGAGCGCAAACGCGAGATGTGCACGTCGATCACATTGGTCTGGGGGTCGAAATGATAGTCCCAGACCTTCTCCAGAAGCATGGTGCGGGTCACCACCTGGCCGGAATGCTTCATGAGGAATTCCAGCAGGCGGAATTCGCGCGGTTGCAGCAGGATCTCCTCTTCGCCGCGCATCACGGTGCGGGCCAGAAGGTCCATTTCCAGATCCCCGACCACCAGCTTGGTGCGCACGGTTTCCGGATCGCGGCGGCGGGCCAGGGCCTCGACCCGGGCCAGCAGCTCGGCGAAGGCATAGGGCTTGACCAGATAGTCGTCGCCGCCGGCCTTGAGGCCTTCCACGCGGTCATCCACCTCGCCCAGGGCGGAGAGGATCAGCACCGGGGTGCGGTCCTCGTCCTTGCGCAGGGAATTGACCATGGTCAGCCCGTCCATGCGCGGCATCATGCGATCGACGACCAGCACGTCGTAATCCGCCGCCCGGGCCATTTCCAGACCCTCCTCGCCATCGGCGGCGTGATCGGCGACATGGCCGCTCTCGCGCAGGCCCTTGCGGATGTAGCTCGCCGCTTCGCGGTCGTCTTCAACAATCAGAATGCGCACGGATTTTCTCCTATTCTTCCGCGTCGAGCTGCAGCGCCACATAGCGCTGACCGCCCCGCGTCTCGACCAGCAGGAGAATGGCGCTGCGGCCATCCTCGCGAGCCTCATCGACGGCGGCGCTGAACGCGTCCGGCGTCGCAACGGGCTCACCGCCCGCTTCCAGAATGACATCGCCCGTGGTCAGACCCTTGCGCGCGGCTTCACTGCCCCGCTCCAGATCGTCCACGACGACGCCGGGCGTGTCCTCGTCCAGACCGCGCACGGCCCGGTCTTCTTCGCTCAGTTCCACCAGGCTCATGCCGAAATAGCGGACCTCGACCGGGACCTGCGTGCCGCTCTGCATCGCATCGAGTTCATCATCGGTCGGGCGGTCACCCAGCGTGGCGCGGAGCGTGCGTTCGCGGCCATCCCGGATGATGCGGAAGCGCACGGTCTCACCGACCGCGATATCGCCGATACGCCGGGTCAGGTCGCGGGAGGTCTCGACAGCCTCGCCATTGACCTCCAGCACGACATCCTCGCGCTCGAACCCGGCCTGGTCGGCCGGACCACCGGAGACAATCGACGACACGATGGCGCCGCGGGTCTCGTCCAGCTCCAGGGCCTGGGCGATATCGTCGGTCACATTCTGGATCGACACGCCGAGCCAGCCGCGGGCCACACGGCCATCGTCGAGCAGGTCGTCGATGATCCGCGCGGCCACATCGGAGGGGATGGCGAAACCGATGCCGACATTGCCGCCGGTCGGGGAGAAGATTTGCGAGTTCACGCCGATCACGCGACCATTGAGGTCGAAGGTCGGACCGCCGGAATTGCCGCGATTGATCGGGGCATCGACCTGGATGAAGTCGTTATAGGTGGAATTGCCGATCGGGCGGCCGATGGCGGAGATGATCCCCGCCGTGGCGGTGCCGCCAAGACCGAAGGGATTGCCCACGGCCACGACCCAGTCACCGACGCGGTAATCATGCTCGGTGTCCAGGCTGACATAGGGGAAGTCGATATCGGCTTCGACCTGCAGCAGCGCCAGATCGGTCTGCTCGTCCGTACCGATGATGCGCGCTTCGTATTCTTCGCCATCGCTCATGCCGATCGTGATCTGGTCGGCACCGCGGACAACGTGGTGATTGGTGACGATATGGCCTTCCGCAGAGATGAAGAAGCCCGATCCCAGCGACTGGCGCGGCGTCGGCTGGCTCGGCGAACGGTCGCCGAACTGGCGCTCCAGCCATTCGCGGAATTGCGGCGGCATGCCTTCCAGGTCCGGACCGGCACCCTGCGGGTCTGCGCTGCCTTCCGCCTGGATGGTCACCACGGCCGGGCTGACGCTCTCGATCAGGTCTGCAAAGGACATCGGGGCACCGTTGGGAACGGCAGCGGCGAAGGGAGGCTGGACTTCCGTGCTCTGGGCGTGCGCCGGACCGGCCAGCGGGTCGATCATTGCGACGGCGGCCAGGGTGGACAGGGCGATGAGCGAGACGCCACCGAGGCGGCGCATGCGTTCGACAGAAATCATGGAAACAACAACCTTTTTCTCTGCGGGTTACAGGGGCAATCTTTCAAACACCGGTTATCCCGGGTCTGTCTCAAAGATTACAATAACATTACAAACGGTAATTTACCCGTCATGTTCAGTGTGGGCAGGCGCGGACAGCTGTGTGCGGATCACGACCGGGGCGTTGAGCGTGCGATGAACCGGGCATTTGTCGGCAATCTCCAGCAATCTTTCTCGCTGCTCGTCACTCAGATCACCCTCCAGGGTCAGCGTCCGCTCGATGATGTCCACCTTGCGCTCCTGCCCCTCGGCACACGCCTCACAATCATCGGCATGCCCTTTCTCATGATGCAGCGTCACACTGACCCGCTCCAGCGGCAATCCCTTGTGCTCGGCATACATGCGCAGCGTCATCGAGGTGCACGCGCCCAGGGCCGCCGCCAGGTATTGATAGGGAGACGGGCCCGTGTCCTGCCCGCCCACACTGGCCGGTTCATCGGCATAGCTGGCATGATCGCCGGCCAGGACATAGTTCTGGAATTTGCCGCCCCCGGTCTCGGCGACCGTGACGCTTTCGCCCTGGCGGGCCTCGGGTGCGGGATAGCCCGCCGCCTCGATGGCATAGCGCCCTGCCCAGGCGCCGATGACATCGCCGATATAGGCGGCATCGCGCGGGTCATTGATCAGATGGTCCGCATGATCCAGCGAGACATAACTCTTGGGGTGCCGGGCCGCGCGGAAGAGGCGGCTGGCATTCTCGATACCCACGGTCTGGTCGATCGGCGAATGGGCGATCAGGACCGGCAGGTCCAGCGCCCGCACCGCCTCCTCCACCCTGTGACCGTCCACATCATCCAGGAATTGCTTGCGGATGCGGAAGGGCCGCCCGGCCAGCGAGACCTCGGCCTCACCGGTTTCACGGATTTCCGCGACATCCTCGGAGAACATGGCGGTGACATGGGCGGCATCGGCAGGCGCGCCCAGCGAGGCCACGGCCTTTACCGAGCCGATCCGCGCAGCGGCCACCAGAACCGCGGCACCGCCCAGACTGTGGCCAACCAGCAGGCTGGGCCCCTCATGCTCCGCCTCCAGATACCGGGCCGCCGCTTCCAGATCCTCGATGTTGGAGGAGAAATTCGTATTGGCGAAATCCCCGTCCGACCCGCCCAGACCGGTGAAGTCGAACCGCAGCACGGCAAAGCCCTGCCCGGCCAGCCGGCGCGCAATGCGGGTCGCCGCATGCGAATCCTTGGAACAGGAGAAACAATGGGCAAACAGGGCAAAGGCCCGCACCGGCCCCTCCGGCCATTCCAGCCGGGCCGCGAGGGTCTGCCCGTCGGCGCCTTTGAATTCAACCGCTTGTGTTCTGGCCATGCCTGCGCTCCATCACTCTGGTCCCAGAGTTAGGAGCTTGGCCGGACAACGCAAGCAAGGCGCTATTCACTATCCGGTGTTTCGCCCTGCCAGACGCCGGATTCGCGCAGCGCTTCGGCCACTTCCGGCGGCATGTAGGTCTCGTCATGCTTGGCCAGCACCGTCTCGGCCACCAGCGGGCCGGCTTCGTCAAACCGCCCCTGCACGATCACGCCCTGCCCTTCGCGGAACAGGTCGGGCAGGATGCCGCCATAGCGCACATCCACCTCGGCCCGACCATCGGTGATGGTGAAGGTGACACCCCCTTCGTCATGGTCGGCGACAGAGCCTTCCAGCACGAGCCCACCAACACGCAGCCGCTCCTGTGTTCCCGGATGTTCGGCCATGACTTCACTGGGCGAATAGAAATAGACAATGGCGCCGCGCATGGCGGTCAGGCCCAGCCCGACAGCGGCAATCAGGACCAGTCCGGCAAGGGCGATCGTGGCCAGGCGGCGATTGCGATGGCGCATCAACGGGACTCCGCTTTCTCGAAGACGAGGGAGAGATTATTGGCCGGCATGTCGATGCGGCGTTCCAGCACGAAACCGGCCGCGTCGAACAGGGCGATCACGGCGTCCAGGTCCCGCACGCCCCAGTCGGGATTGCGGGATTTGAGATTTTCGTCGAAAGCCAGATTGGACGGCGCGGTCTTCTCGCCTTCCTTGTAGGGCCCATAGGTGAAGACCCGTTGCCCGGGCTTCAGGAGAGCCGCTCCCCCGGCCGCCAGATTCTCGGCCACCCGCCAAGGTGAAATATGGATGACGTTCATGCACACGATCGCGTCCGTCTCCGGCACGTCCTGCCACCAATGGTCCTGCGTCAGATCCAGCGCCAGCGGCGCCGCGATGCGGCCGTCGACGGCCGACGCCCACGCCTGCTGGCTGGCCCGCGAGTCAGCATCGGGATCAGACGGCTGCCAGTGGATGTCCGGCCGGACCTCGCAGGCCGCAACCGCGTGCTCTCCCGTCCCGGAGCCGATTTCCAGCACCCGCGCCTGACGCGGCAGGACTACGTCCAAAACATCAGCAATCGCCGCACGATTACGGGCAGCCGAAGGCGAAAACAGGCGTCCGTCGGTTGCGGTCCGCGCTTCCAGGGCAATCGGGTCATTGGGGTCTGAAGACGTCATGATGCCGGACTTAGAAGCCCGCCTCCCTCCTGACAAGATGCAAGCGCCGGACGGGACGCTATGCCGCGGCTGCCAGTCCCCGACGACGCAGGAGGTTGGCCGGCTCGACCATGCCGCCGGACTCCATCAGCCGGGCAGTGATCTCCAGCCCGTCCTGGGCGGTGGTCCGGTTCTGCCCTTCGCTGGAGGCCACCAGGTCCACCAGAAGCGCGCCGGCATCGGTCATCCGCTTTTCGCAGACATCCAGAATGCGCTTGTGCGTCGA
Organism: Maricaulis alexandrii; assembly: GCF_005871165.1. Taxonomy (GTDB): domain Bacteria; phylum Pseudomonadota; class Alphaproteobacteria; order Caulobacterales; family Maricaulaceae; genus Maricaulis; species Maricaulis alexandrii. The sequence goes on from NZ_SWKP01000009.1 coordinate 65,759, forward strand.
GGCAATGGCCGCCGCATTCGTGTGTTCGCGGCAGCTGTTGAGGAAGAAGAGCAGGCCTTCCGCCTTGTCGATGGCCGCTTCGCTGGGCAATTGCGCCGGGATGATCCGGCCGGACCGGCCGCGCCGCGGCTCGGGCAGGCCATTGTCCAGGGCCAGCGGGATCTTGTTCAACGTCTTTTCGACATTGCTGGACGCCTCGGCCCGGAGCGAGAACAGGACCTGGCCCCAGCGCCCGGCCTTGCGGATGCCGAATTCGCTGGTCATGCCATTGGAGTGGGCCACGAACTGGTCGAACACATGCGCGCTGGCCTTGGCTTCCTCCAGGGTCTGCGGCGGTTGCTTGAGCTTGGACGCAAAGAAGCCCGTATCGGCCAGAATGGCGTCGCCCACGGCCGCCAGATCCGTCTTGGAAACGACGAGATCATCTTCCCGGTTCCCGATCTTCGCGACCACACGGAAGATCTGCCAGGGCTCGGCCAGGCGGCCGATCGTCAGCAGCAGGACCCAGAGGGCCGCTTCGGGCGTCTCTTCAGACAGGCTTTCGTGCATTTCCCGGATCTGCTCGACCAGGTCGGGATCCAGTTCGACGATCTTGTCCGGCAAGGTCTTCATGGCCGTGCTGATTTCCTCGCAATGGGTCAGCAGGGAGGCCGCGTCGACCAGCATGCCCTTGGCATCGCCGCCGCCGAAGCGCTTCATCAGGGCCGTCATGTCCTTGGGCACGCGCTCAGCCGCTGCGATCGCATCCTTCAGCGCCTTGCCGGCGGTGCGGCGGAATTCGAACCAGATCGGATCGGATTCCGGCTTTCGGCATTTCTTGGCGGTTTCCACCATGTCCTTGGCCAGATGACGGGCCAGCCAGCCCCAGATCTTGGACAGGTCTTCCGGGCTGAAACGGAAACGGGATGGCGGGACCTTGCTCGGGTCGCCGACCAGATTGCGCAGCGGGGCGAGGACATAGGGCTTGGCCAGTTCGCCGGCCGGATCGCGCGTGGCTTCGTCGACCGTGGACAGAACCTCGAACAGCTGCGCCGCAGAGGCGTCCGTATCCTTGCCAGCCTTCGCCGTGGCAAGCAGAGCCGTCCGCTGTTCGGCGGACATGGAGCGCCAAAGCGCTTCAAGCTTTGCTTTTTGTGACTGCGAAATTCTGATCATCTAATGAGACATGAGTTCTTGCCCGATTAGACTATTCGACAATTTAGGTTAAAAGATTATTTTTTTAACGCGAGGTCGCTGGCAACATAATCCTTGCGCTCAACCCGCCCATCTCAGATCGACCGAGCGTCAGCTCGCCATCATAGGCCCGGGCCAGATCGCCCACGATCGCCAGCCCCAAGCCCGATCCCGGCGCCTGTTCGTCCAGGCGCACCCCCCGTTTCAGGGCGGCTTCGCACTCCGCCACATCCAGACCGGGACCATCATCCTCGATCGTGATCGCCAGGCTGCGGTCGCCGGTGCGTTCCGCCCGCACCGTCACGGTGGAGCCCGCCCACTTGCAGGCATTGTCCATCAGATTGCCGACCATTTCGTCGAGATCCTGGCGCTCACCCTTGAACCGCAACTCGTCCGGCGCCTCCGCCTTGATGGTCAGCCCCTTGGCCTTGTTGATCTTTTCCAGCGTCCGGGCCAGATCCTTCACCGTCGGCGCAACATCGGTCCGCGCACCGATGGCCTTGGCATGGGCCGCCGCCCGGGCGCGGCGCAAATGGTGCTCCACCTGGCTGGTCATCACGGAGGTCTGCTTGTCGACCATGTCCGCCAGGGGGCCGTCATGGGTGTGCGCTTCATTCTTCAGCACCGCGATGGGTGTCTTGAGCGCATGGGCCAGATTGCCGACATGGGTGCGCGAGCGTTCGACCAGTTCCCGGGAATGGTCCAGCATGGCGTTGAGCTCGTCGGCAAGGGGCTGCAGCTCGGCGGGAAACTGTCCGTCGACGCGCTGCGTCTGCCCCTCGCGCACTTCGGCGACACTGTCGCGCATGCGCAGGACCGGTGCCAGACCGATCCTGACCTGGAAAAACACGCCCGCCGCAATCGCCGCCGCGAATCCCAGGAACATGCCGCCCGACACAATGGCGAAGTTGCGCACATCGCGGTCGGCCGGACGCCGGTCCTCCGCGGCCAGGACCAGGACCAGCCCCGTCCGCCCGGACAGCTGGATGGCCTGGCCGGTCACCCGCAAGGGCTCGCCCGACGGACCTTTGGAATCAGCGGTGAAAGGGGTCCCCGGATCCTGGTTGGCGGCGCTGACAATCTCGGCAGGCGGGATCAGGACCTCGTCCCAGAGGGAGCGGGAGACGGCCAGCACATCGCCGCCCTCTTCCGCCTCGCCATTCTCGACGATCTGCCAATAGCGTCCGGAAAAAACCCGATCATAGGCCACGTCCGAGGGACGCCGGGCCAGCACGACATCACCGGCCGGGTCCGTCTCGGCCGCTGCGACCAGCGCATCGACCACACTCTCCAGACGCTGGTCCAGCGTGCGCAGGACCGAGCGCTGATACAGCGTGGTCAGCGCGACCGCCCCCAGCAGCAGCAGGACCAGGGCCCAGGCTGCGGCACCGGCAAACAGCCGGAAGGCCAGGGACGAGCGGGTTTGCTTCACGAGACGGGGCGCGCTTCCGGATCCACCAGCCGATAACCCAGACCGCGAACGGTCTCGATCCGGTCATTGCCGATCTTCTTGCGCAGACGGCCCACGAAGACCTCGATCGTATTGCTGTCGCGGTCGAAATCCTGGTCGTAGATGTGCTCGACCAGCTCGGTCCGCGAAATGACCCGGTCCTGATGGTGGGCCAGATAGGACAGCATGCGGAATTCGTGCGAGGTCACCTTTACCGGCGCACCATCGATGAAGACCCGCGCGCCGCGCGTATCGATCGACAGATCGCCGCATTCGATCGTGGAGGTCGTGTGTCCGGCGGCACGGCGGGTCAGGGCCCGCAGGCGCGCCAGCAATTCCTCGGTATGGAAGGGCTTGGTCAGATAGTCATCGGCGCCGGCGTCAAAGCCCGCCACCTTCTCCGACCAGCGATCCCGCGCCGTCAGGATGAGGACCGGGAAACCCTTCCCGTCCTGGCGCCAGCGTTCCAGAACGCTGACCCCGTCCAGCTTGGGCAGGCCCAGATCCAGCACGACGACATCATAGGGTTCGGTATCCCCCATGAAATGGCCTTCTTCCCCGTCCAGGGCGCCGTCCACGGCATAGCCGGCATCTTCCAGCGCCCGCGTCAGCTGGCGGTTCAGGTCCGGATCGTCTTCAACAACGAGTGCACGCATGTCAGCCCCCTAGCGTTCGTACAGAATCTGCCCCGTGCGGGCATCGGCAACCACATCCACCCGGCGGCCATCGCGCGTCAGGATCTTGATGACGTAACGCGGCGACGCCCCGCCCTCGAGTTCCGCATCCAGGACATCGGCGCCGGGATAGCGCTGGCGCACGGTGGAAATCACGCGCAAGGCCGGGACCACATCACCCTGGCGGCGCGCATCGCGGGCTTCGCTCGGCGTATACCGGTCCCGCGGATCGCGGGTCTGCGCCATGGCGAAATCATCAGGCTTGGCCTGAGCCGCGGCGGGAACCGCAAAAGCGCTGAACGCGCCGGCAATTATGATCAGGTGTTTCAACATGACTGCGATCTTACCCGGGGCCCCTGAACCCGTCCTGAACAACATGCTACCAAAACATTCATATCAGGACCGCATGCCCTTGCGCGGATCATAGCCCTTCGGCGGCGTCCAGTTTTCCAGAAATTCCGACAGGGCCTTGTCGCTGGACGGCAGCGCGACCATCAGGCGGACCAGCTGGTCACCGCGCTTGCCCTTGGCGGTCGCAAACCCGCGCCCGCGCAGGCGCAGCAGCGTGCCGCTGGAGGAACCGGCCGGGATCTGCAGATCCACCGGTCCGTCAATCGTCGGCACGCGCACCTTCGCGCCCAGCGCGGCCTCTTTCACCGTCACCGGCAATTCCAGCCGCACATTCTCGCCGTCGCGGGCGAAGTATTTGTGGTCGGCGACCTTGATCTCGATATAGGCATCCCCGGCCCGGCCACCGCCCGGCGAGGGTTCGCCCTGGCCACGCAGGCGCAGGACCTGGCCGTCCGAGGCCCCCGGCGGCACGGCGACATCCAGCGTCCGGCCACCCGGCAGGCTGACCCGGTGCTTGCCGCCATTGGCCGCGTCGAGAAAATCCAGCGTCAGGGAATAGCGCACATCCTGGCCCTTGCGTGGCGGTGCCTGGCGCTGCTGTGCGCCCATATCGGTGAACAGGTCGGAGAAGATATCGCCGAAATCCTCGAACCCGGACCGGTTGCGGCCCTGGCGGAAATTGAACGGACCGCGTCCGCCCGCGCCGCCCGCTCCGCTGGCGCCACCCATGCCCATGCCGGCAAACCCGGCCCGTGCGGCCGCATCGTATTCGGCACGCTTTTCCGGATCGGACAGGAGTTTGAACGCCTGGGAGACGTGTTTGAACTTTTCCTCGGCCTTCGCATTGCCCGGATTGGCATCCGGATGCAGCTCCTTCGCCAGCTTGCGATAGGCCTTGCGGATCTCGTCCTGAGAAGCCGTCTTTTCGACGCCCAGCGTCTTGTAGGGATCGTCCATGCGAAATACCGGTCAAGAACGGTGATGATGCCCTTCATGTAAGCGGCTTCGGCCCGGTTCGCAAAGCACGGCGTCAGGCCGGCGCTAGAGTGTCAGCACACGGCGCACGCTGCGGCCTGCACCAAGCCTTGCCGAAAGCTGGGCAATCTCGACCGTGACGGCCTGCGGAAGTCCCCCGAAGGCGCCTGCAAGTTCCGCCTCCGCCAGGGTGAGCTCCGGCGTCGTGACCTCGGTCTCGAACACGGTCATCTCCCCGTCCAGCAGCCGCACGCGATAGGCTTCGCGCGCCTCGCCCAGATCCACCTCCGGAGCCGTCCAGTCATCACCTCCCGTCCGCGTTTGCCGGACCCAGCGCACCTGCCAGTGCGCGCCCTGCCAGGCCGCACGGACATGCACGACCGGCAGGGGCCGCAGCGCTCTTTGCTGATGGGTATGAGACACGGACACCGCCGACCCGTCTGTCACCGGCCAGCCGGCGGCCACCGCCTGCACATCCAGCGGCGCACCAAGCTCGTGCGCATCCAGTGCCAGCGGCACCAGCGCGTCGGACACCCACACCACCCGCGCACCGGGTTGCACATCCGTCACCGGCGAGCCGGCCAGCCCCCGCAAGAGTGTGCCCAAACGGTAGCGGTTCAGCCCGACCAGTTCGGCCTCGGCAAAGCCCAGGATTTCCCAATCCCCGTCCGCCTGCTGCACGGCCAGCCGGTTCGCACCATTCAGCACGTCCGGCCTCGGCCGGCTGGCCAGGCTGACCCCCGGCATCTCGACCTCCAGCCGGCCCGCCTCATCCCAATAACCCACCGGCCCCAACGCCAGCTCACCGACCAGGTGTCCCAGGCCGGCGGGCCGTTCGATCCGGGTCCGCCAGCGACCGCCGGCATGCACGTCCAGCGCGCCCGGCCAGTCGGCCACGCGGGCGGCCAGCAAGGGGCCCGCCTCATGCCCCAGCGCGCTGTCGATCACGGCCAGCGCCGGGCGGACAGGCGGGCGCGGTCCGGCACCATCCGGTCCGGCCACACTGCCGGCCACGCCCCGGGCCCGCTGTGACGGCGGACGCAGGCGCACACGGCCCGCCCCGTCGCCCTCGCGCCAGACCACTTCGCCGCCGCGTCCCGCAACCGTCAGCCGGTCCGCCGTTTCCAGCCCCAGCGCGAGGGGCGGCACGGTCAGGGTCAGGCTGGAGGCCCGCGTCTGGATGTCTGCCAGCCAGTCCCGGCACCAGCGCCGCGCCAGATCCGGATCGGCCACGACATTCAGGGACAGGCCCGCACTGCGCACCGTCTCGAACGCCTCGACCGCCTGGGCCAGCCCCGGCCGGTAGTCGGCCGTGTCATCGGCAAAGCGCAGCTGCACATCACCCGGCAGTTCCGCCCGCGCCGGTTCATGCATCTCCCACACGGCCCCACCGTCAAAGGCCGGCTCATCCAGCTCCAATTGCGCCGCTCTCGCACCGGAAGAGACAAAGTGCAGCGCCTGTGCCCGCGCATGCACGCCAATCCCCAGCGCGGTGACCAGGGGCGACAGGGCCGCCCGCACACTCATCGGCCGGTCGAGCCAATAGCCCGACACGACATCCTCCAGCTGCGAGACATCCACCGCCTCCAGCCCGGCCTGTGCGGTCAGCTCCTTCACCATGTCGGCCAGCAGAACCTGCCCGGCCCGGCCATTCAGCCAGTGCCCGCGCGACCAATTTTCGCCATCCGACCAGACATCGCTGCGGCCGGGAAAGGCCGGCCAGGGTCGCGCATCCCAGCACCAGGCATGCATCAGTTCGACCGCCACCATCGGCTCGCCATAGACCGGGGAGACCGGATTCTTCGCCGGATCCGACCAATGGGTCAGCAGGGCTTCCAGGACCCGCCGCTGGATCAGGTCATCGCGCGTCCCGTCGGAGAAATGCGGCCAGCCGCTTTCCGCGCTCTTGGGATCGAAGAAGAGATTGGGCTGGTTGGCGCCCTTGTCGATCGCCGGACACCCGATCTCGGTGAACCAGACCGGCTTGCTCTGTGGCACCCAGCCCGTCGGGTCAGCCGACCGCACACCCGCGATCCGCTCATGATGCGGCTCGCGCCAGAAGGCGCGCACATCCTTCACCCGCCAGATCCAGGCCTCGTCATGGGCCTCGTCCGTGATCGGGGTGCGGATCTGGGCCGCCCGGTCGGCCTCACTGGCATAATACCAGTCATACCCTTCCCCGCCCTCGATCGCGGCAGCAAGATAGTCCGCATCCCGCGGTGAGGGCGCCAGGGCCGCATCCCGATGCGCCGCCCCGTCGCGCCAATCGCCCATCGGCGCATACCAATCGATCGCGACGGCATCGATCTCGGAATGGCTCCACAAATCGTCCAGATGAAACCGCCGCGTCCCGTCCGGCCGCGTATACCCGGCATATTCCGTCCAGTCCGCCGCATAGGAGAGCCGCGTCTCCTGACCCAGCAAGTCGCGCGCCTCGTCTGCCAGATCGCACAGCGCCGCCACGGCCGGATGCCCGCCCGCCGCATCGCTGACCGTCGTCAGGGCGACCATTTCCGACCCGATCAGGAAGCCGTCCACCCCGCCGGCCGCCTTCGCGAGCGCCGCCATGTGCAGGATGAAGCGGCGGCAGGACCATTCCGCCGGACCGGCATAGCTGACAGCCTCACTGCCGACCGCAAAGTCCGACGCCGCAGCCGTGCCGAAAAAGGCGGCAATCTGAGACGCCGCCACTGCCGTTCCGTCCACCGAGCCCGCCACATCGCGTGCCGGATGACAGCTGACCCGTCCGCGCCAGGGATGGGCGGCCTGCTCCCCGCCGCCATACGGGTCCGGCAGACCGTTTCCGGCGGGAATATCCATCAGGATGAAGGGATAGAGCGTCACGGAGAAACCGCGCGCCTTGAGCTGGCGGATCGCCGCGATCACACTGGCATCATCCGGCGTGCCGCCATAGGCCGGACGCCCCTCCACCTGACTCACCGCACGGGCGTCTGAGCGAGCGGCTGGACCAGCTGGAACGCATGGATGCGCGGCAGGGGCCGCTGGCGGAACGCCTGGCCAGCCTGGAAGCGGAGATGCGCCTAGCGCGGGAGAGCCTGGTGCGGATTGAACGGCGGATGGAGGAGTAGTCTTCGTCTGCCCCCTCATCCGGTCCTTCGGACCACCTTCTCCCGCGAGGGGAGAAGGAGGGCATGGCACCTGACCCGGCGCATCCGGATTTCGGTACGGGCTGTGACCAGGCCTTCGGCACTTGCCGGGACCGGTTTGCCAATACGCTGAACTTTCGCGGTTTTCCCTACATGGTCGGCAATGATGTCCTGCAGCGTGCGGCCGGCGACGAGCCGGTGCGCGATGGCGGATCGCGGGGGCTGGCATGAGGGCGCGCGGGGCGGTTCTGCGCGAGGCGCGGCGCTGGATCGCGACACCCTATCGCCACCAGGCCAGCTGCCGCGGCGCGGGCTGTGATTGTCTGGGCCTGCTGCGCGGGATCTGGCGGGCGCTCTACGGCGCGGAGCCGGAAAGCGTGCCGCCCTATACGCCCGATTGGGCGGAGGTGGCGGGCGCGGAGACCCTGCGTGAGGCGGCGTTGCGGCATCTGGTCGAGATCGATCGAGCGGCGGCGAAGCCGGGGGATGTCCTCCTCTTCCGGCCGGACCTCAAAGGGCCTGCCAAGCATTGCGCGATCCTGTCGGGCCCCGACCGGATTATTCATGCCTATTGGGGCCAGGCCGTGGCGGAGACGGCGCTGACGCCCTGGTGGCGAAGACGCTGTGTGGCGGCGTTCGCCTTTCCCGATCTGCCCGCGCCGGACACCGGCCTCATCAGCAAGGAGACGCTATGGCCCAGCTTGTCGTAACGGCGGGACAGGCCGCGCTGAAAGGCGTGCAGCATGTCGGCCCGGCTGTGGCCCGCTTGGCGGCGGACACGGCGGTCGATGCCCTGTTCCGCACCCGCAAGGACGGGCCACGCCTGGCCGAGATCGAGGTGCAGACCTCCACGGACGGCGCGCCCATGGCCCGCGTCTGGGGACGGGCGCGGATCACCGGCCAAGTGATCTGGGCGGCGCGCTTCGCAGAGCATTTCGAAGACACAGGCGGTGGCAAGGGCGGGCCGACGCAGCGGGATTATCACTACACACTCTCTTTCGCCGTGGGCCTGTGCGAAGGCGAGATCTCCGGCATCGGTCGAATCTGGGCGAACGGGTCACTGCTGGACCAATCGCTTTACCCGGTGCGGGTCCATGCGGGAGGCGAGGACCAGGCACCGGATGCCCTGATCCAGGCCCTTGAGGGCGAGACGGCGCCGGCTTTCCGGGGCACGGCCTATGTCGTGATGGAGGATTGGCCGCTGGAGGTGTTCGGGCATCGCATTCCCAATCTGTCCTTCGAGATTTTCCGGCAGGCGGGAACGGGTGGGCTGGAGCGGCAAGTGCCGGGCGTGAACCTGATCCCGGGCACGGGCGAATTCGCCTATTCCGACAGCGTCGTGATGCGCGTCTTCGGTGAGGGCGAGGAGGTCGCGGAGAATGTCCATAACGGGCGCGGCCTGCCGGACTTCATGGCGGCCCTGGACGATCTGGAGCGCGATTTGCCGAATTGCCGCTCGGTGCAGCTGGTCGTTGCCTGGTTCGGCGATGATCTGCGTTGCGGACAGTGCACGATCCGGCCCTGCGTCGAGACCGCGGACAAGGCGACCCGTCCGACGGACTGGTCGGTGGCAGGTCTCGAGCGGACACCCGGCCGGACCAGATCAGCGCGCCGGAGGTCTGCAGCACGATCGCCAGCAACACCCCCAGCGTGACCTGCCGCTGCAGCGTCCATCCCTGTGACACCGTCATTCGCTCACCTCCCGCTTGCCTGTCTCGACCGAAATGTTCAGATCCGCCCCGAACCAGGGCGCCAGCCACACTTCCAGCGCCCGCGCCGCCTTGCGCGCCAGCGGCTGGACGGTCTGGGTCCAGAAGGCCTGGTTGGCCTCCTTGTAATTGGCGTAGGTATTGTCGCCGGGCAGGCCCAGCAGGAGCGGCGGCACGCCGAAGGCCAGTGCGATCTCGCGCGCCGCCTCCCGCCGCGCCGCGATAAAATCCATCTCCGCCGGGCTCAGCGCCATCGGTTTCCAGTCCAGCCCGCCTTCCAGCAAGAGCGGCCGCCCGGCATTGTCCGGCCCGGAATGGGCGCCAGTCAGTTCCGCCTTGAGCCGGTCAAACTGGTCCTCGGTCAGATGCCCGTCCGCCCCGTTGAAAACCAACGCCCCGGACGGCCGCGCCGCATTGGAGATCAGCGCCCGCGCCCAGTCCGCCGAGGCCGTGTGCAGATCCAGCGCCCGCCCCGCCGGCTCCAGCGGCGACAGCCCGTAATGATCATCGCCCGGGTGAAAGAGTTTGAGATGAAACACCGGCGAGCGCCCGCTCGCCCGGTCGCGCTCGAAACGCCGCACAGAGCCCGCTGCCGAGTATTCCCACCCCGCCGGCCAGCCCGTCCGGTCCGCCAGCACCCGCATCCGGTCCGGCCGCAGAGCGAACAGTTCGCGCGGCTCGCCCTCCAGGCTGGAGAGCTCCAGATAGGCATTGCCCGCCAGCTGCAGGAAGCCATAAACGCCCTCCCACAACTCCGCGCCGGACTGTTCCGCATTCGGCCGGTCCAACAGTGTTTGTGCAGCCGCGTCCGAGGCCTGAAACCCCAGCGAGGCCGCCGCCTCCGCCACCAGACGCACACAGCGATTGGCAATCGCATTGCGCCCATAACCCGCCTGCATCTGCACCGGCAGCGCCCGCGGCGCCCAGCCGCAGCCCCATGCGCAACATGTCCAGCGTCGCCTGCGGCTTCGCCCAGGCAGCAAACTCATCCCCCCAGGCCCGCTCGAATTGCGGCCCGCGCAACCCGTCCGGATCCTCCGCCGAAAAGGCATAGGCCACCGCGCCGCACGCCCAGACCAGCCGCTTGCGCGTCGCCTCATAACGCGGCCGATCCTCCGCCGGCCCCACCGCCATCAGCCCGGACGGCCCCTCGATCATCACCTCACGCACATCATTGAAAGTCGGCCCGACCAGCGCGATGCGCCGCACCCCGGCCTCTACTTGCAAGCGCACCCATTCTGCACCCGCCCGTGTCTTCCCGGCCCCGCGCCCACCGAGGAACAGCCAGATCAGCCAGTCGTCCTCGGGTGGGGCAAATTGGGCGTCATTTGCGCTCAGACAGAACGCATCAAGGCTCCGTTCCAGCTCGGCGCGCTCTAGCCTCGTCAAGCTCTCGTCTAAATCCAAGGCGATCGGCCTGACGTTCGATCCGGCTTCGGAGGACGGCTTTGATCTCGTCGTCGGACATGTGGTCATAGGGCCCTGCCTCCTTGTCTGGGGCGGCCATCGTCCCGGTCTTGTCTTCAATCATCACAATCCCCTGCTGCTGCAGTTCGGCATTGGCCTGCTTGCAGATCCGCGCGCCGCGCTCGTCGCCCACCAGCAACTTGCCGGGCACTCGACCTTGCAGTCGGCGTCTGGATACTGCCTCGATCTCCGCGATTTCATCGGCTGTGCAGGCTGCCAATCGCCGCCGCGCATGCCCGATTGAACTGACATTCTTGCGGGTCAGTTCCGCAATTTCCTTGTCACGCATCCCGGCTTCGCCGAGCCGCAACCAGGGGAGCCAGTCTGGAAGATCCCAGTGCCCCACCCGTCTGTTTCGCTCTTTTCCGACCATGCCCAACTCTACCGCCCCGCCGAGACGGTCGGATTTCTTGCGGCGTGTTTGCCGGAAGGGATTGGGCGGATTGGGGAAGTTTTTTCCAAAAGACTGGGTAGCAAAGCTTTTATCCCCCCATCTCCTTGTCATCCCGGCCGAATGGCCTGCGAAAGCAGGCCGCAGAGCCGGGACCCATAAACACAGAACCAGCCCGAAAGCAGGCTCAGCCGCAGATCACGCGCCGCGCGACCTTGATGCAAACCACATCGCTAAGCCCCAGCCCTTCCCTCACCTCGTCCAGCAGCTCATACATTTGCTGGTCCAACCCGCCATGTGTCACGAGAGATGCAAGGAGGATCTGATTCAGGAAAAAGGCTTCAGACCGTTCCTGCCCGGCCTTCACCAGCGCATCACGGAGCTTGAACAAGGAAACAAGCCTGGCCATGCGATCAGGCTCTGGCACAGAGCCGGTCAGGCAGGCCTTGGCTGTTTCAAGTGCCTCAAGCTCCGTTTCAGAAAAACGATCCTGCACCAGTTCCGCCATAGCAACCGACAGAGCTCGAGCCTTGAGATTGTCAGCGTCCAGCCGATCATCGCTGAGTTCGCGGTCAATCCAGTCGAGAAAGAGCTGCCGGGCGGAAGCCAAAACCTAAGCCTCTTCCAGCACCCGCACTTCACTCATCGGCCGGGCCGTCACCGCAATGCGCGGGCGGTCGCCCTCGACCTTGGTGACGAGCAGGCGTTCCACCTGGCTGTCATCATGGAAGACCACGCCGGTCAGGGCATCGAGCACGGCCTTGGCGACATTGTCGACGTCGTGGGTCGGGCTTTGCGGGGTGCGCTGGATCTCGATGGTGACTTCGTACGGGCCCCATTTCGGGCGCGCCCGCTTGAACTCAAGCCGGAAGAATTCCCCGATCAGGGATTTGAAGCGACGCGTCTGCGTGGTCACCGCGTCAACGCGCAAATTGAGTTCGTCGCCAGACATCAGAGCCTGAACCTTCCCGCGTCCTGTCCAGTTTTGCGCCTGCCCCCCTTTGGCCCGGGATTTCCCCGACGGGCCGCGGCGAAGCGCATCGCCTGCTTGATCCATCATGTCCGAGTGCTACACGTTCGACTCGATCTTTACCATCTACCCCCCGCACGCAGCGGGCTGCAAGGAGCCTCCCCTGATGAGCGAGATGCGCACCGAGACCGACAGCTTCGGACCGCTTGAAGTACCCGCCGACAAACTCTTCGGCGCCCAGACCGCCCGCTCGCTGATCAACTTCCCGATCGGCACGGAGACCATGCCCAAACCGCTGATCCGCGCCCTGGGCATCGTCAAGCGTTCCGCCGCCCTCGCCAACAAGCGCCTGGACAATATGGAAGCGGAGTATGCGGACGCCATTGCCGCCGCCGCGCTGGAAGTCGCCGAAGGCAAGCTGGACGACCATTTCCCGCTCTCTGTCTGGCAGACCGGCTCGGGCACGCAGTCCAACATGAACACGAATGAGGTCGTCTCCAACCGCGCCATCCAGATGCTCGGCGGCACGGTCGGCTCCAAGGATCCGATCCACCCGAATGATCATGTAAACCGGTCCCAGTCCTCCAACGACACCTTCCCGACGGCCATGCATATCGCCGCCGCCGAGGAGATTTCGCACAGCCTGATCCCGGCCCTGCAGACCCTGCACAATGCCCTCAACGACAAGTCGCAGGCCTTCAAGGACATCATCAAGATCGGCCGCACCCACACCCAGGACGCCACGCCGCTGACACTGGGCCAGGAATTCTCCGGCTATGTCGCCATGGTCAAGAATGCGATCCGCCGCATCGAGGCCACCCTGCCCGCCCTCTACGAGCTGGCCCAGGGCGGCACCGCCGTCGGCACCGGCCTGAACACCAAGAAGGGCTTCGCGGAAGCCTTCGCCGAGGAAGTCGCCGGCTTCACCAAGCTGCCCTTCGTCACCGCCCCGAACAAGTTCGAGGCCCTGGCCACCAAGGATGCCCTGGTGGAAGCCCATGGCGCGCTCAACTCGGCTGCCGTCTCCCTGTTCAAGATCGCCAATGACATCCGCCTGCTGGGCTCCGGCCCGCGTTCGGGTCTGGGCGAGCTGGCCCTGCCGGAAAACGAGCCGGGCTCCTCGATCATGCCGGGCAAGGTGAACCCGACCCAGTGCGAGGCGATGACCATGGTCTGTTCGCAGGTGATGGGCAATAACACCACGGTGAGCTTCGCCGGCTCCCAGGGCCATTTCGAGCTCAATGTCTACAAGCCGGTCATCATCTACAATGTCCTGCAGTCGATCCGTCTCCTGGCCGACAGCGCCAACACCTTCACCGAGAAGTGTGTCGTCGGCATCGAGGCCCGCGAGGACAATATCCGCCAGTTGATGGAACGCTCCCTCATGCTGGTCACCGCCCTCAACTCCACGATCGGCTATGACAATGCCACCGTGGTCGCCAAGACCGCCCACAAGAACGGCACGACCCTGCGCGAAGAAGCCGTCAAACTCGGCTTCGTCACCGAAGAACAATTCGACGCCATCGTCCGCCCGGAAAACATGCTGGGCCCGAAGGACTAGGGCTTCACACCGTCGACAGACAAAAGGCGCGCCGGACCGTCCGGCGCGCCTTTTTGGTTTCTGATCTACACCTTGTCATCCCTGACGAATGCCCGGCCTCGAGCCGGGCGCAGATCAGGGACCCATTTGCAACCGAGGCACGATAGGTCCCGGCTCCATGCCGCGCTTTCGCGGGGCGGAAGCCTGCGCCCGCGAAGGCGGGTGGCCGGGATGACAACGGAAGTGCCACAACCTTCAGATCCCACTCAAACTTGCAAACTCTATTCTTGTCATCCCTGACGGATGCCCGGCCTTGAGCCGGGCGCAGATCAGGGACCCATTTCGCCGCGCGGCACAATAGGTCCCGGCTCTATGCCCCGCTTTCGCGGGGCGGACGGCCGGGATGACAAGTGCGGGCTATTCCTCGAACCGACTGACAACATCGCGCGGTTCGACGCCGCCCAATGACACATAAAGATCATCCCAGTTCGGATTCTCTGTCTCTATCAGCTCGATCTTCCAGTCGCGGCGCCAACGTTTGATCCGCTTCTCGCGCGTGATGGCATTGTTCACCAATTCATGGTGCTCAAACCAGACCAGCCGGTCCACGTCATACTTTCGGGTAAACCCGTCTGCCTGACCCAGCTTGTGCTCGTACACCCGGCGCATCAGATCGTTGGTCACGCCGCAATACAGCGGCCCCATACGCTGAGATGCGAGCATGTAAACATAATAGCCATGAGCCATACTGCACTAATAAGTTGTAAATTGGAGCTTATCATCCCTGACGGATGTCTAGTCAGACAACTCCATACCCAAAACCGCCTCCAGCGCCGGATCACGCCCGGCGGCATAGGCCTCGAATGTCAGCGGTGCAAACACATCCAGATCCAGATCCTCCACCAGGATCGGGAAGATGTGCAAACTGCCCCAGGCGCAGCGGAACAGGCCTTCACAGCCATTCTGCAGATCGTAGAAACCGGTCGAATAGCGCGCCCGGAAGCCGGAATTGGGCAGGGTATAGGCCCAGCCCTCGGCCCAGAATTGCAGCCGGTCTCCGATCGGTTCGCCGACCAGAAGCGTTCGGTCCGGCGCCACCTCAACCGTGGAGGCCAGATTGACGATGGCGGCCGAGAACGTATTGCCCGAGACGAGGTGATAAACGCGGCCATCGGTCAGATCCGGCAGGGCCGCCATCAGATCATGGGTCATGGTCAGGTCGCCGCCGCCGGAAAAGCGCTGGTCAACGATGATGGCGCGCGGCGGGTTGGCGGCCAGTTCGGCCTCAACCCGAAGCGCGAAGTCACGCAGGCTTTCCCCGCTCTCATCGTCGAAATTCGTGCGCAGGCTGAGATAGGCGATCGACCCGTCCGCGATCCGTTCCAACCAGTAACCGCGTTCGGAATTTTGCAGGTAGAGCGGCGTCGTCTGCGATCGTGCGACCTGCCAGCCCTCGGCCATCACCCAGGGCTGGGGCAGATCGCCAGGGAAGGCACGCGGCGCGTCCGGATCGGCGGGTTCCGCCCGCAGGCTTGTCCGCATGGACCGGCCATCGGTCAGGACCAGGTCCAGCGTGACGGCCTCCTGCGCCTCGCCCACATCCACTGCGGCCAGGAAGTCTGGTGCATCCATCAGGCCGGGCAGAAGGGTCGCGGCAAAGGCATCATTGCCGCCCAGCGTATCGCGGAAACGGGCCATAACCTCACCGGCCGGCACGCCATTGATCGCCTCCACCCGTGCCCCCAGGATCGCATCCCGTCCGGCGCGAACCCGCAGAATGTGCAGCTCTCCGGCCATGTCCGCAAAGCGCACCGGCAGACGCGGGAAGCGCGCGACCAGGCGCGTGGTCGAAGTATTGGAGTGACCATTGTCGATCTCCGCCTGCGCCCGGGCCAGGCCCAGCAGGAATTCGGCATCGGTGAGCGTGTCGACCGCATCGGTCAGCTCGGCGATCCGGGCATCAAAGCGGTCCCGCATCTGCGGCGTCATGGAGCGCTCATTGCGGCGGACATGATTGAAATGCTGCAGGTCCTGGAGCCGGGCCTCAGCCACGGTCTCCGGTTCACCCTGGAAGAGCGGCGGCACGGGAATGGGGTGGAAGGCGATGATGGTCGCCATGATCAGAAGGATATTCCGGCCGAACCAGCCGGCGACGGCGATCGCACCGAGCCAGATATACCAGGGGATCACCCGGAACGGGGTTCCCAGAAAACGAAAGACCTGGCGCAGCATGCACTTCTCCCTAGCCCGCGAGCGGTTTAGGCTGAGATGCGCCGCGTACTGCGAATGGATGCGGCTGCGCTGCCATCACGGACCCTTCATGACCAGCAAACCGATCAATCTGCGCCAATACCGCAAACGCAAACAGCGTGAGGACAAGGCCAAGACAGCCGAGGCCAACCGCATCGCCCATGGCACGCCCAAGGCGGTCAGCGATCTGGCAAAGGCGCGGCAGGCGCTGGAGGGCAAGAAGGTCGACAGTCATCGCCGCGAGGATACGCCACGGGCGAAAGACGGGGATAATCAGTAGGGCGAGTTGAGTGGCGGCACCCGGCCATGACGGCGACGATACTCGCCGACCAGACGCGAGGCTTCTTCCGCATCCGACCAGCTTTCCATCCACATCATGGCGCCGGGCTGATCGGGAAGGCTGGAATAATCCGTCCGGCATTCGCGCTGGAACATGCGGCGCAGGGACCGGGCCGGACCGATTTTCAGGACGCTGGAAATATCATTGGCCCGACGCAGCAGGACACAGACCCCGGGCGTGTCCGGAACCTCGTCGGCCCACTTGATCTGGAGGGGCACGGGCTTATGCCAGCGACGCATCAACATCCTGCTTTTTCAGTCTCATCGACCCGATTGTGAGGCATTTCATTAAAATGCGCGACACTTTCCCCCAAACAGGGTAACTGCGGAATTAAGGCTGCTGTATATTCGAATTCAGCCCACGCTCAAGGCCAGTATCCGGCTGATTTCACTCTGGCTTCTCCCGCTTTCCTCGCGCCAGGCATCAAAGGCGGCCTGGGTCTTCGCCAGGGCCGATTTCGAACTCGGCGCCTTGTCGACAATCCCGGCCCGCACCAGCGCCGTGCCGACATCCTTCGACAGGATCCAGGCATCCCAGCCGCCAAAGCGCAGCACATATTGGCCCGTCATGCCGGCCAGGCGTGAGCCGCGTTTCTTGAACACGTCCAGCAGACCCGGCTGGTCGTTGACCGGCCAGTCCGCGAGGAAGCGTCCGAAACTGCCATGCTCCGCCGCGATTTCGGTGACAAAGCCTGCATTGGCAATCGTCGCCATGATTTTCTGGCCATTGCGCACAATGCGCGCATCCCCCAGAAGCCGGTCGACATCCTCATCCGCATAAAAGGACAGGCGGGCCGGGTCGAAGCCGGCGAACGCCGCTTCAAACCCGTCCCATTTCGCCTCGATCACCTTCCAGACGAAGCCGGCCTGGAAGACGCTTCGGGTCATCAGGGAGAGCCAGCGATCATCCGGGATATCCGCCAGTTCTGAGGCGCTCTTGGGCGGAGAATGGGCCGCCAGCCGGGCCTCCAGGTCGGGATGATGCGTCCGGGCCTCGTCCTCGATCTGTACAAAGGATTTCATCCGGCCTCTCCCGCCTGTCTGGTGCGCTGATTGGATATGGCGGGTTTTGCGTCCGATGCAAGCACGGACTTGCCAGTCTCCCCGACGCCGGTTCAACTGCCGCCATGCCGCTCGTCAAACGCTCCCTCTCCCTCGCCGGTCACCGCACCAGCGTCTCCCTGGAACCGGAATTCTGGGCCGAGATCGACCGGGCTGCGGCGGAACAGGGCGACAGTCTCGCCGGCCTGGTGGGCGCGATCGACATCGCCCGGGGCGAAGAGCCCCTGGCCTCGTCACTGCGCGTTTTCGTCCTGAAAAGACTGACGAAACCAGCCGAAGACTAGTGATGTCCCAGGTGGGCGATATAGGCGTCCACACTGGGCATGTCCGCATCGAACCAGATCGGATCCAGCGCACAATCCCAGCCCCGCGCCAGCCGGTCGGCCGCGTCCCGGGCCAGCGTGTTCGCATCCGGCAGGCCGGACGCATCGATATACGCCACCACGCAGGCCGTATCCGGCGTCTCGGGCCGCAGGGCCGTGACCATCAGCGTCTGATAGCTCTCGTCCTCGCCTCCGGACATCATGCCCGGCGTTTCATCGAAATAGCGATGGATGCTCGCAAAGGGCACACCCAGGACTTCGCGCCACTCGATCACATCGTGAAAACGGCCGAACAGCCCGCGTGCCGGCGTATGAAGCGCCGGTGAGACAGGGCCCTGATCATAGGTGTAGGTGATCGACGCGCCATGTTCGGACGCCTGGATCTCGATCTGCCAGGCATCCGGCGCATTGCACCGGATCAGCACGACCGGTTCGTCCTCCAGCGCGTGTTCCCTGCAATGGGCATCAATCCGCGAATAGACACTTGTAATCGCCTGGGCCTGCGCCCATCCGGCCCCGGCCACGGCCATCACCATGGCGGCGACCAACCCGCTCGTCATCTGCTTCATCTTGCCCTGCCCCCAGTTTCGCGAGGCACATTAACCATCCGTCCGGAGGGCGCAAGTCAAAGGCGTCAAACGACCGGTTCAGCGAGTTTAAGGCCCTCGCGCAGAGTGGTGAAATGCGCGTCCCAGCCGGCATCATGGTCGAACAGGGCGTCCAGCCCGTCGACCGGACCGCCGCCGAACCCGTCATGGACCAGGCTCAGGCGCGTGCCCTCGCCGGCCGCCTCCAGCGTCCAGGCGACACGGGTCGGATGCCCGGACAGCCATTCATGGGTGAAGGTATAGACCAGCCGGGTTTCCGGCTCCGCTTCCAGCACCTCGCCCCAGCAATAGGGCCGGCCGGCCTCGGACGTCGTCTTCCAGAAATTGTACGGCCCCGGACTGGTCAGGGCGCGATCGGAGGGGTGGAACCAGAGGGCCAGGCAGTCCGGCTCCGTCAGGAAGGCCCAGACCCGTGACGGGCTGGCATCCAGGTACAGGCTCTTTTCGATCCGGGGGTCAGTCATGCTTGCGCTCCACTTCCTGTTTCAGGGTATTCAGCTTGTCATTCCAGAAGCCCTCGAACCGGTTCAGCCAGCCGACGACATCCGCCAGCGGGGCCGCATTGAGCCGGTTGATCCGCTGTCGGCCTCGCACCTCGACCGCGATCAGTCCGCCATCGGAGAGGACTTTGAGATGCTTGGCCACGGCGGGCCGGGTCATGTCGAACCGTTCCGCCACATCCCCCACGCTCAGATCGCGCTCGGCCAGAAGGTCGAGAATGGCGCGACGGGTCGGATCCGCGATGGCGCGGAAGATCTCGTCAGCCTGTGGGCCGGAGGGGGTCATCGGCATCTCCAATATGAAACCTTGTGGTTTCTTATATAGGAAACCCTTTGGTTTCATGTCAACCCGTCACCGCGCAGCGCTTGACCCGACCCGCTTTTGGCAGTGAAACCAAAAGGGTGAGCGACTCAAAAGAACAGGCAGGCTGGATTGATCGCCTCGTTGAAGCCTTCCGGGGTGGACGGGGACCGGCCCTCTGGGCGCTCGGCATCGCCATCGGCATCATCGCCGGCTATGCCACGCTGGGTCTCCGCCTGGGCATTTCCTTTGTCGAACAGACCGCCTTCGGCGTCACCGAAATCCACCTCGCCTCCGCCGCCGCGCACCTGCCTGCCTGGCGGATCATCCTCATCCCGCTCGCCACGGGCGCACTGGTCGCCTTCCTGCTCTGGCTGGGACACCGGCTCAACCTGACCCCGGACACGCGCAGCCAGAGCGTCGCCGACGTGATTGAATCCCGCGCCGTGAAGGCCGGCCGGATCGACCTCAATTCCGGTCTCTATTCCGCGATCATCTCCGCCATCTCCCTGGGCGGCGGGGCCAGCGCCGGCCGTGAAGGTCCGGCGGTGCATCTGGGCGCCTCCCTGGCCGCTTCGCTCGGCCGCTGGCTGAACATGCCGGCCCGGGGCAGCCGGGTCCTGCTCGCCTGCGGCGCCGCTGCCGCCGTGTCCGCCAGCTTCAACGCCCCGGTCGCCGGTGCCCTGTTCGCCTTCGAGGTCATCCTCGGCCATTACGCCCTGCGCTCCATCGCCCCGGTGGCCTCCGCCTCCATCGTCGGCGCGCTGATTGTCCGCCACCATCTCGGCCAGGACCCCGTTTTCGGCCTGCCGGAAATGGCCGCGGCGACCGTCTGGGACTTCCCGCTCGCCGCCATGCTCGGTGTTGCCGCCGCCGGGCTCGCCATCCTGTTCAATCGCGGCGCCATTTTCCTGCCGGCCCGCATCGCCCAATGGTGTGAACGCACCGGCATCCCGCTCTGGATCCTGCCCCTGCCCGGCGGTCTCCTGATCGGCCTGATGGCCCTGATCGCGCCGGAAATCCTGGGTGTGGGCTATGAAGCCACGTCCAACGCCCTGCGCAGCGAATACGCCCTGCCCCTCCTCCTGCTCCTGATCGGCATGAAGACCTTGGCCACCGTGGTCACGCTGGGCTTCCGCTTTGGCGGGGGTGTCTTCTCGCCCTCCCTCTATCTCGGCGCCATGCTCGGCTCGGCCTTCGGCCTGACGGCTGCGCTGATTTTCGGCGATCAGACCGCCGGACCCGGCTTTTTCGCGGTCATCGGCATGGGGGCCGTCTCCGGCGCCGTGCTCGGAGCGCCGCTCTCCACCACGCTGATCGTGTTCGAACTGACCACGAGCTACGAAGCCTCCGTCGCCGTCCTGCTGGCCGTCTCCCTGGCCACCGTTCTGGCCCAGTCCGCCCTGGGCGGCTCGCTCTTCCAGCTCCAGGTCCAGCGCAAGGGCTATGACGTGTCCGGCGGATCCGGGCGCCTCATCCTGCAGACCATCCGCACCCGCGATGTCATGGTCCCGCTGGACGATTGGGGCCGGTCGGAAATCTCCGACAGCACCGTCGTCTTCGAGGATGACACGCTGGGCCGCACGCTCGGCGTTCTCGACGCCGAACAGGTCGACAGCGCGGCCGTCCGCGCCCGCGGGGGCGACCAGTCGATCATCGGTGTTGTCACCAAGGCCGATGCCCAGGCCGCCTATGCCCGGCGGCTGGCGGAGATCAGCGAAGAAGAGCATCGCTGATCCCCGCTCCCACCCCGAATTGTGTCGAGGATCAGCGCGGTTAGCGCTCTGGAAAGGATGTTCCGGCTAGGGTTGCAGCATGACACAGGCAGGGCTGCACGGGGACACGGGGAGCGCACAGACGCTCGGCCAGGGCGCGCTGGACGCGGACGCCCTGCGTGCGGCCAATATCAATCCCGACACCGGACTGGCGACCGACTATCTCAACCACTTCAACGAGGTGGTCATGCTGATGGAAATGCTGCCCGACATGCCGGACTGCGCCGAAGATGTCCTGGAGTGGGAGCCGGTCGATTATTGCGACCATTTCCTCCAGTCAGGCTTCAAGGACAAGGACCTCGCCGTCCAGGCCTATGCCGCAGCCCCGAATGCCGTACGGGCGCATCTGGAAACCCTGATCCTGCAGATCAATTCCGAAGTCCTCGACGCGCAGGACGCGCTGCGCTCCGGTGTCGATGACGAGACCTGCAACCGTATTGCCCGTCTGGCCACCCACGAGATCAAACCACTGATCGGTGCGGCCTCCGGGGCCATCCATGGCCGCATTGACGGGGAAGACGGTTTCTCCGACGACTCGGCCCAGGCCGATGTCGACGCCCTGTTCGGCTGATCCGACACCCGGCCTGCGGCTCGCTCAGCCCCTCTCAGCACTTTGTAAACCGGTGTGATCTCCGACACGCGACATGTCATATGTTATGAATACACTGGACCGCGGAAAGGCTGCGTCCGGCGCCGGATTGATCTCCGCAGGGCCGGACGCGACCGCAAGAAACGGTGTTGTCATGTCTGTTTTCCCCACCCCAACCTCCAATATCTCCGATTTCGCCCGCTACCGGATGCGCGACTATGATCGCACGCTGGTCGCCCTGCGCCAGGCCCATGACCACAAGGCGGCCGGCCCCACCGTGCTCGCCCTGGTCAATGAACTCACCTGTCTGGCCGAGGAAATCCTGGCCTATCGCTGTGACGGGAACGGCCATCCCTGCGGTGCCTGCTGCCCGGCTTCCGACCAGTTCTTTGTCCGGCTGACAGCCCATTACGACCGGATCATTCGTTCGAACGGCCAGTTGGACGACGCGTTCTTCCAACTGGTGGAAAGCCTGCCGGTGGAAACCCCGCGCGCCGCAGCCTGAGGCCCTCACCGGGCTGTCAGTCCATCTGCAAATGCCCACACTCCATTAACCTCAAATTCAATCGGGATACTGCATCAGGCCCTGAAGCAAGTCAGGAGACCGGTCATGCCGATCATGGAATGGAACAGCGATCTCGATGTCGGCGTCGAGGCCATGAATGATGAACACAAGCAGATCCTCGATCTGATGAATCGCATCCATGACGCCTCCACCGCGGGACAGACCGGCGCGCCCGTCGTCAAGCTCGTGGACGACCTGGCCCAGGTCACGATCGACCATTTCCGCGATGAAGAAATCTACATGGAGAAAGTCGGCTATGAGGGCCTGAAAACCCACAAGCTGATCCACAAGGACCTGCTGGAAAAATACACCGGCTACGCCGCCGACATCCGCACCGCCAACGGCGTCCTGCCCGACAAATTCCTCATGTTCCTCAAACTCTGGCTCACCGCCCACATCAAGGGCATCGACATGAAATACGGCCCGAAAGCGGACCAGCTGAAAAAGGCGGGTTAGTCCTTCACGTCAAGCTGGATGCTCCATTTTCCCCGGACGCGCACAGCGCGTTCCGGGGCCAACCGCACCCAAAGAGCCCCATCGCAGAAAGAGAACCCGCGATTGTAGAAATGGTCACAAAATGCAATTATTAATTGCATGACCATGCTTGCTCCCGAAGCCGTCTACATCATGGCCAGCCACCCCCATGGCGCCTTCTATGTCGGCCGCACTCGCGACCTGGTCTGGCGCACCTGGCAGCACCGTACTGGCGCCATTCCCGGGCACACCAAACGCTACGGCATCAAACAGCTGGTCTGGTTCGAATGGCATGACGGCTTCGAATCCGCCGCTCACCGGGAGCACCTCATCAAACGCTGGCGACGCGCCTGGAAGATCAACCTCATCGAAGCCATGAACCCTGGCTGGAAGGACCTCTGGTTCGATATTCGCGGCGATTTCGACGCCCCCATTCCCACCGTGGGCTCCGTCACCGACTGAGATCATCCTGCATCGATAAGCCCAACGCAGGTCCCGGAACGCGCTGTGCGCATCCGGGAAAAATGGAGCATCTCCTTCGAACAACCCCACTCCCCCACACAAGAAGATTTCCCCCGGACGCGCACAGCGCGTTCCGGGGCCGACCGGATTTTCACCCTGCACCCAACGCGAACAAAACTCGAACAATCTCACATCCGCCCCTTTAGCCGCAGCGCCAATCGGTCCACACTGCGCGGTCACACGACTCGCAACGGACGCAGGGCAGGATGTCCAATCTTTCCATTTCCGACATGGCGCGCCCCGCGCCGCCGACGCCGTATCTTGAAGGCCTGAACGAGCAGCAGCGCGCGGCCGTGGAAGCGGTCGAAGGGCCGGTCCTGGTGCTGGCCGGTGCGGGGACGGGCAAGACCCGCGTGCTGACGACCCGGCTGGCGCACATCCTGGCGACCGGGCGGGCGCGACCGTGGGAAATCCTCGCCGTGACCTTCACCAACAAGGCCGCGCGGGAGATGAAGGAACGGGTCGGGCAAATCATCGGCGAGGCTGTCGAAGGCGTGCCCTGGCTGGGCACGTTCCACTCCGTCTCCGCCCAGATCCTGCGCCGTCATGCCGAATTGGTTGATCTGAAGTCCGGCTTCACCATCCTCGACACGGACGATCAGCTGCGCCTGCTGAAACAGATCCTCCAGGCGGAGAATATCGACGAAAAGCGTTGGACGCCGCGCCATCTCGCCTCCGTCATCGATGGCTGGAAAAACCGCGGCCTGATGCCGGCCCAACTCAATGAAGAGGACAAATGGTCCTTCGCCGAAGGGCGCGGGCAGAGCCTCTACCAGATCTACCAGGAGCGCCTGAAACAGCTCAATTGCTGCGATTTCGGCGATCTTCTCCTGCACACCCTGCACATCTTCAAGGATCATCCGGACGTGCTGGCGACCTATCACGCCAAATTCCGCTATCTCCTCGTCGACGAGTACCAGGACACCAATATCGCACAGTATCTCTGGCTGCGCCTGCTGGCCCAGGGCACGGGGAATATCTGCTGCGTGGGCGATGACGACCAGTCCATCTATGGCTGGCGCGGGGCCGAGGTCGACAACATCCTGCGCTTCGAGAAGGACTTTCCGGGCGCCGAAGTGATCCGCCTGGAACGCAATTACCGCTCCACCGCCCATATCCTGGGCGCAGCCTCCGGCCTGATCGCGGCCAACCGCTCGCGTCTGGGCAAGACGCTGTGGACCGAGGACGAGGCCGGCGAAAAAGTCCAGGTGCGCGGCATCTGGGATGGCGAGGCGGAGGCCCGCTATGTCGCCGAAGAGATCGAGAACTGGGTGTCCGGCGGCCGCGCCTATTCTGACACCGCCGTCCTCGTGCGGGCCGCCTGGCAGATGCGCGCCTTTGAAGACCGTTTCATCATGCTGGGCCTGCCCTACAAGGTGATCGGCGGGCCGCGCTTCTTCGAGCGCGCCGAGATCCGCGACGCCCACGCCTATCTGCGCCTGATCCGCTCGCCGGAGGATGACCTCGCCTTCGAGCGCATCGTCAACACGCCCAAGCGCGGCATCGGCGATACCTCGGTCCAGAAGATCGCCATGACGGCGCGCCAGATGCAGACCTCAATGACCGAGGCCGCCCGCATCATGGTCGGTACGGACGAGATTCGCGGCAAGGCCCGCACCGCCCTCACCGTCTTCCTGCGCGACATGGATCGCTGGCGCGAACAGGCGGAGCAATCGCGCCTCGACGAGCTGGCCGAGATCGTGCTCGACGAAAGCGGCTACACCGCCATGTGGCGCGAGGACAAGACGCCCCAGGCCGCCGGCCGGCTGGAAAACCTCAAGGAGCTCGTCCGCTCCATGGGCGAGTACGACACGCTGGAAGCCTATCTGGAACACGTCGCCCTGCTCACCGATGCCGATCGCGCGCCGGACGAGGACGAGGTCTCCCTGATGACGCTGCACGGCGCCAAGGGGCTCGAATTCCCGCTCGTCTTCCTGCCGGGCTGGGAAGAGACCGTCTTCCCCTCCCAGCGCTCGCTGGATGAGGGCGGCACGCGCTCGCTCGAGGAAGAACGCCGCCTCGCCTATGTCGGCATCACCCGTGCCCGCGAACGCGCCATCATCACCTTCACCGCCAACCGCATGATCTATGGCCGCTGGCAGACCGTGATCCCCTCCCGCTTCATCGACGAGCTGCCGATGGATCATGTCGAGGCCCGTTCGGAGACCGGCTATTATGATGGCGGCCCCGGCTTTGAAAGCGTCCGCCAGACCGCCGATGCCAGCGCGTCCAGCTATTCCAGCCCCGGCTGGAAACGCTATCAGGCCAGCCAGGCCGAAGGTCGCCGCACTTCGGCGCCCACCATCAATGCCAAGGCCACCCTGATCGAAAGCGGCGATGAGAACGGCCGCTGGAAAAACGGCGACCGCGTCTTCCACGACAAGTTCGGCTATGGCGTGGTGAAGAAGGCCGACGGCTCCAAATACACCGTCCGCTTCGACAAGGCGGGCGAAAAGAAGGTGGTGGAGAGTTTCCTGCGGGATTTGCCGTGACCCCGAACGCAAAAAGGCCCGGCTGGACAGCCGGGCCTTTCGCTTTCATCCGACCTGGGCGCTAGAAGTAGAAGCGCACACCGGCCTCGATCACATGGCTGTTGTTCTCAACATCCAGTGATGTCGGGAAGAGAACCGAATTGGTCTCAGCATCCCCGGTCATCCGGTAGCGATAGCCGCCAAAGGCCTCCATCGTGTCCGATACCGGATAGGTGCCGCCCAGCATGACCTGGAACAGGCTGACCATTTCCGTGTCATCGATCACGGCAACACCCGACGGGCTGTAATCCACCTTCACCTCGGCCAGACCGACGCCCAGACCCGCATAGAAGCCGACCGGCAGGTCCTGGACCGTGAAGTCGTAATATCCGTTCACCGCATAGGCCGTCGTGGTGATGTCACCCTGTCCATCGGCCACCAGATCGGCCACGGTCACGCCCAGCGGCGCAGAACCCGTGATCAGGACGGCCGCATCCGCGGCACCGATCGCCCCGCCGCCGGCCGTCACATCCATGTGGGTGTCCACATCAGCCGTGGTGCGCGAAATCTCCAACTCCGCCCGCCAGGCCTCGTTATAGCGATAGCCCAGAGCCCCTGCGAGGAAGCTGCCGGTCTCGAATTCGGTCGTCCAGGCGATGTCGGTGCTGGCCGGCAGGACCGTGCCCGGCGGCACGGCCACCCCGTCACCCGTCGCGAAATCGCGCGTCAGGGCGCCGGCATTGTCACTGTCATTCTGGAAGTTGAAGCCTGCCGATCCGGAGACATAGGTCTGCGCGGAAGCCGCGCCCGAGAGGATCAGCGCGCACGCCGTTCCGTAGAGCAGTTTCGACGACTGGGTCATGTCTTCTCCTATCGATTTAGAACGCAATAGGGGTTACGGACAAGGCAAGGCATTGGATTATTAGAAGTTTTTAATTCACAAATCCTCTTGCCAAGCCGGATGCACGCCCTAGTTTTGCTCCGGATGAGCTCTACCTTTTTTCTGCGTCCCCTCCTGATTGCCGCCCTGGCGCTGAGCCAGCTGGCCTTCCAGGGCGATCCCCATTCGGACCAGCGACCCATTGCCTGGAACGACCTCCTCGACCGCCCCCGCGAGGCGGCCGACCTGCGCATTTCCTACGGCACGGGTGAACAGGAATTCGGTGAGCTCTGGCTTCCCGATGGCGACGGCCCCTTCCCGGTCGTGGCGATGATCCATGGCGGCTGCTGGCTGTCCCAGATCCCGGGCACGATCCTTCAGGACTATCTCGCAGCCGATCTGCGGGCACGCGGCGTCGCGGTGTGGAACCTGGAATATGCCCGCATCGGCCACGAGACCGGAGGCTGGCCCGGCACCTTCCAGGATGTCGCCGACGGCATCGATGCCCTGCGCGAGATTGCGCCGGAGCATGATCTGAACCTGGAAAACCTCGTCTTCACCGGCCATTCCGCCGGAGGCCATCTGGCCCTGTGGGCCGCGGGTCGCGACAGCCTGCCCGAAGACAGCCCCGTCCATGTCGCCGACCCGCTTCTGCCACGCCGCGTCGTGACGCTGGCGGGCATCAATGACCTGGCCGATTACCGCGAAAACGGCCCGGGCCGCTGCGGCGAGCCGGACACGGTCGACAATCTGATCGGTCCGCTGGAGACCCAGACCCCGACCTTGCTGGCCCAGGTCTCCCCCGGCGACATGCCGGCCATCCCGGTGGACCAGATCCTGATCTCCGGCGCCCTCGATCCGATCGTGCCGCCCCGTCTGGGTGAGCACTATCTCCAGCGCGCGCAGGAACGCGGCGAGACGGTCCGCCACATCGTGCTGCCCGACGCCGGGCATTTCGAACTGATCGACCCGACAGCGCCCGCCTGGGCGGTGATCCGCGAGACGCTGACACCGGAATAGACGCCGCGCTTGCCAAGCGCCCGCAAAGCGTCCACACCCACGCGCCAAAGGAGACTTCATGACCCAGTTCTGGCGCGTGACGACGCATGCGGATTTCGCCCTTCTCGGGAATATTGTCGAGCATCTTGATGATGTTGCGCCGGAGAGCATGACCTCCTGGTCGCTCTTCGATGAAGGCGATATCGCGCGTCTCGACCTGATCTTCGACATCGAGCCGGACCTGGCCGATGTGCGCCGTTTCGCGAACATTCCCGACAGCATGGACCTCACCTGCGAGAAAATGCCGGACGAGGACTGGGTGCGCCTCTCCCTGGCCGGGCTGAAACCGGTCGAGGGTGGCCGTTTCACCCTGTTCGGTGCCCATGATCGCGACGCCGTGGCCGAAGGCCAGATCGGCATCGAGATCGAGGCCGGGCCGGCTTTCGGCACGGGCCATCACGGCACCACGCGCGGCTGCCTCATTGCCTTCTCGGAAATGCTGGATGCCGGCGCCTCGCCCAAGACCGTGCTCGATCTGGGCTGCGGCACGGCCGTGCTGGCCATCGCCGCCGCCAAGACCCTGCCCGACGCCGATATCCTGGCCTCCGACATCGATCCGGAAGCCGTCACCGAGAGCGCAGAGAATTGCCGCAAGAACGGCACGCCCGGGATCGAGTGTTTTGTCGCTGAAGGCCTCGACCACGGCCGGTTGGCCGGCCGCAAGTTCGAGCTGATCTTCGCCAACATCCTGGCGCGCGCCCTGATGGAGCTCGCCCCGGACATTGCGAACGCCCTGGAACCGGGCGGCAAGGTCATCCTGTCCGGCCTGCTGACCGAACAGGAAGCCATGGTCCGCGAGGTCTATGAGGCCGCCGGCCTCACCGTCCACCGCCAGCCGCCCCTGGAAAACTGGGAAACCCTGGTCGCCGTACGCGACTAGAAGGACAGCGCGATGGCCTCACTGAGTTGGGCGCCCCAGGCAGCACTCGTATTCACGACGGCCACGACCACTATGGCAAACCAGCCCAGAATGAAGGCGCGGGGAATGACTTCCGGCTTTCCGACCAAGTTGTAGAGCTGGACACCCAACCAGTAGCTTGGTCCGGGCTTCTCCGGCGCATTGAACGGCTCCTCATTTTCGTCACCGAACGGGCGCGGAAATCTGTAGCTGACAAAGCGTCCTTCCGCTTCCAGCGCCAGATAGGCATCGCGCAACTCCTCGAAACGTTCCGAGGCCGCTGACAGAGCGAAGTGGAAATAGCCGGACGACAACAGACCCACGCCACAGATCAGAATGGCGATGGCGACATGGAAGAGCGTCCAATTGCTGGCTTGCGCAGCAGAGAGCGGGTCGCCCAACAGGCTTACGAAGGCCGCAACCAGTCCGGCGTTCACCAGGACGAGAAGCATTAACCAGCTGTGGAAGAGTCCCGATTCCTTCTGCACCTGCTGGGAAAACTTCTCCCACAGCTGGCTTTCCTGTTCGAATGTCCAAGACTCTGCCATTCCTGATCCCCCAGCACCTCAAAGAGGTAGCTGGAAGACCAGGTCGCAATCAAGCGCTGAACGGGTCTGCCCTACTCGGCATCGCCCAGCCCCGCGAAAATGTCCGCCAATCCGACCGAGAGGGCGTAGAAATTCTCGCCATCGGCATTGGCGGTCAGGGCCACGGAGACGCGCGGTTCGGCATAGGTGATCATGAAGGCCCGCCCGCCCGGTGAACCACCGGAATGGGCGGCGTAATGCAGATCGGCGCGCGGGTCATAACCGGCCCAATGACCGTCCACATCGCCTAGGCGGGATATCTCCACCAGATCGCCGGCCGCCAGCCGGTCCAGCATCAGAGCCATGCCGCGCGCACTCGCCAAAAGGCCACCGCCGCCGAACTTGCACTCCGCCGACAGCCCCTCGACCTGCTCCAGCCCCTCGCCCAGGTCGATCCAGTTGGCCGCCTTCACCGGCATGTTGGCGCAAATGCACCAAATTTCATGCCTAGCATCATTATAAATGCATACTATGCTCGATGATCGCTGCAGCGCCTCCGCGAGAAGAACGAAAACACCCTTCGAAACAGTTTCTTAGCGGAAGCTTGGTTTGCGCCCGGCAGCTGTGGCGATTGTACCGTTTGTAAAACAACGCGCGCTTCACCGGCGCACCCGGCTCACGACCGATGAAAATATTGTCGCCTCCATCGCACCGCCACTAGAGCCTGACCTGAGCCCCATTTGGTCCCTCATTTGAATTGAGAGTCTGTCATTACGGAGACAGACGATGCGCAAGAGCAAATTTTCCGAGGAACAGATCATCGCGATCCTGGCTGAACAGGAACGCGGCATGGCGACGGCAGAGGTTTGCCGGCGGCACGGCATCAGCTCGGCCACGTTTTACAAGTGGAAGGCCAAATTCGGCGGGATGGACGTGTCCGATGCCCGGCGGCTGAAGGTGCTTGAGACCGAGAACGCGCGGCTCAAGAAATTGCTGGCCGACAGCCTGCTGGACAACTCGGTCCTGAAAGACCTGCTGGGAAAGCATTGACGACGCCCCGGATGAAGCGGGATGCGGCGGTTGGGGTGGGCGAGCGTTAGGTCGGGCGCGTCGCCGAGAGATGCGAGCTCACTGCGAGGAACGCCCACAGCAATGAGCTTGTTCTCAACGCCTTCGCGTGCGGCGCTGGCCGCGATGAGCGCAGCGCGGGCAGCCTGCAGGTCAGCCTCGGGTGTAATTCGCTCTGCAAAAAGCGTTTCCTCACGTGCCAGGGCTTGCTGGGCAAGATTTTCGGAAGTGGCGGCTGTCAGAAACTCAGCCTTCAGGTCGGCGAGTTCACGGCTGGAGAGGATTGCCAGCGTTTCATTGGGAGAGACGAGATCGCCTTCGGTTGCTGTGATTTGGATGATCCGCCCGCTCACTTGCGGTGAGACTGCGGCGACGCGATCTGCATCAAACCTCAACTCGGCCGGGAGAGAGAGAAACTGTCTCAGGGGAGTACGTGTCGCTCGCGCGGTCACAATGCCAGCCTCTGACGCCACCTCCCGGCTTAGCTCAACTTGGGCAGATTGTTCGCCATCATCGTGATCCACTTCCGTTGCGGAGGAACGATCCGAGTCTCGGTCCCCACCATTGCCACAAGCGGTAATGGCCAAAGTAGCGGCGATGACCGCGAATAGATGCGGTTTACCAATCATCGGATATCTCCATCAAAGGGGGCTGCCCCAATCAGAGCTCGCAGACGCAGCTCTGCGCTCTGCAAGGCAAACTCTGCATCAATCACAGCGAGTTGGGCGCTCAACAGGGCCGCGCGGGCATTTAGGGTGGCGGTGAGATCGAAACGACCAATCTGATAGCCACGCGAGGCCGCCTCGTAGGCCTCCGTCGCCGCGGGCAGCGTATCGTGTTTTAGGATTTGCAATCGGCTTTGTGCCGTGCGTTGAGCCGCAGCTGCAGCCCGTTGCTGAGCTAACAAGCGTTGTTCGGTAACTGCTCGATTGAGTGTGGCGGCATCGCTCCGGATCGCCGACGCTCGCGCAGCATCCCGCCCGCGATCGAAGATTGGGAGCGGCAGGCTAACACCCGCGACGAAAGCCTCATCGCCGGTCTCTTCAAACCGCCGGATTCCTGCCGATACGCTTATGTCTGGGATGATGGCGCTTCGGGCAAAGCTGGTTTCGGCCTGTCGGACACGAACGGCTGCATCTGCTGCACTTAGCGCAGGGTGTGTCACGTCT
This sequence comes from Maricaulis alexandrii, assembly GCF_005871165.1. Taxonomy (GTDB): domain Bacteria; phylum Pseudomonadota; class Alphaproteobacteria; order Caulobacterales; family Maricaulaceae; genus Maricaulis; species Maricaulis alexandrii. The sequence goes on from NZ_SWKP01000009.1 coordinate 96,946, forward strand.
GCTTCGACTTCCGCGATGGTGGAATTAAAGCTCACTCCCATCGGTGCTGAGAATGTGGGCTCGGCACTGCCCCACAAGAGAGCAAGCGCGTATCTGCGGCGATCAATACCTGCCTGCGCCGTTTCGACAGACGCGCGCAAAGCGGTCGCGTCCGCCCGCGCCCGCGAGAGCTCCGGTGGTGCCGCAGCGCCCGCATCGACTCGGCGCGCAACAACGCTCACCAGTTCATCCGCGAGATCCGCACTTTCTTCTGCAAGGTTTCGTAATTGGACGGCTGCCACCAATTCAGCAAAGACGATCGCGGCCTCTAGTTCAGTCTCCCTCAGGATAACCGCGCATTCCGCGCTGGCGAGCGCCTGGCGAGCCCGCGCAGCTCGTTCCTCGAGCGCTCGCTTCCCTCCAAGACGGAGCGTTTGTTCCAATGCGAATGTTGATTCAGTTTGATCAAAACCCGACAACGCGTTGCTGCCCGCAAAATTCTCCAGTTCGAGCGATAGGGTCGGGTTGAGCCGCCGCCCGGCTTGGTCCGCCTCTGCACCAAGGGCGCGGGCCTCCAATCCAGCCGCGCGAACAGCAGGCGAGGCATGGCGAACTTCTGAAAGTACGGTGGAAAGTGTTAGGGGCCTTCCCGGCGAAATTTGTGGCGAACCGCCAATCCGTCCATCGCAAGGTGAGGCCAGCGCGCCTTCGGTCAATGCGGCGAGCGCCAGGGCTGCGGTAGCGCCCTTTAGAAAAAATGACATGTTGTATGTTCCTCAAGCGGATCCAGCTAAAGCGTGCCCGCAAGTGCGGACCGATGTTCTGCTAAGGATCAGGCTCGAGGGGGACGATAGAGACTACCGATCGGTCGAGATCGCAAATTGTCGACTGGCTGCGGTCTAACTGAGGGCGCGCCACTCGGTGCCAAACCTGCCTCGTATGATACTTGTCGCGTTTTGTACGCGTGACAGGGACCGCAATTTTTCGCACGGTCTTCGTGTTCTCCCCGACCTTCGTCCTGCTGCTCGGCGCTGTTCGGCTCTTGGCCAATCACGCAAGCGATAGCGAACTTGTCGTCACATAGCTGGGCATCAGCTATGGGAGCCAACAAAAAAGCGCAGGCCACGAGAAGTGAGGCTGCAAGTTTTAGCGTCAGGCCGATCGGCAAGAGTATATTGGTCGATGCCGCTATGATGTCGCCTCTACTCAGTTATCCAACACCCAATTTGGTGAGCAAAATGGATTCGTTCAGATTGAACTACGAAAAGCCTTACTTCCTATAGCGGCTGTAGAAGCAAGCGGTTTTCGAATCTTTTTACATTGTCTCAATCGTGGTGGCTGCCAATTGACTAAACGCAGGTTGATTGCAGACCCTTGGTCGCCCACGAAATTACCGCGCAATTGAGCGAACGGTTGACTCGCTCGTCCCCGCGGTCTCCGCCGAGTATTCCAACGGGGTAGAGGTGGTGGAACTCGCGACCGTTAAAGTTTGTCGTCGTAATGGCTGCGCCGTCTGCGAAGTCGTGACCACCACGCCGAAGACCGGTGACCATGATCGCGCGAGGCAGGCGATCTTTTCGGCCCGGCCAGCCAGCCAAGACCATCTCGTCGATAGTAGGAAGCGGGTAAAGCTTTTCATTAAACAACTCGCACGGTCCGGTTTCAGCGCCGGCGATCTGTGCGCTTAGGGTTTTGTAGTCAGCGAAAGCCCGCGTCGCGGACGTCTTACCATAACGAGAGGTATAACAAGCACGCCACAAGGCCCTACGGATGAGTGTGCGAGCATTTCCTCCACGGTCAAAATCATGTTCTGGCACGTCGGCCCAGAGCGCGCATGCCAGATAGATTGCTACGTCACTCGGGACACATTTTTCATTGAAAATGGCTTCAGAGCGTAGGAATTCGGTTCCGTGGCGAACGCCATGCTTCAGGCGTTCCCAGACAGAGCTGAATTGATCGCCGAACTCGGCTTCAAGATATGTCTTTTTGATCGGCGGCCGCCCCATGAGTAGAGCCGCGATCGACAGAATGTTGTCTTCGACGCGCCCGTAATCCTTTACCGCTGGAACCGCCTCCACGAGTTCATGGACCATGTCGTGCAGAGACTCGCCGGTCGCGCTTTCCAGCTGGGCCACCACAATATCAAAATCCTTCAGAGGCGAGGCGGACGTGTTCATCTTGATGAAAACATCCAGGGCTGTTTCTCGGCCAGTCCGCACGTCCAATGACAGGAAGGGGATATCATAATTGGCCACGCGTTGTCGCAAGGCCTCGGCCCTTCGCGTCAGTGGCCTTGTAAGCAAGTTGCTTTCCTCTAAAGCCTCCTCCCAGGCGTTCAGTGCCTCCTCGCCTCGGGCGCCGGGACAAAAAACGGTAACTGGTACAAGGCCACGTTCGCCAAGCGCGACAACGGGTGAGTCACACCAAACCGGCTGCCTGACGCCATTGCGATCCCATCGCTTGTGCGCTTCCACAGCTGGCATGTCGGCCTCGTCATCATCCTGTGCAGCTTCGCTCTGCGCGCTGGGCTCTCCGCAAGCTTCGATACGGCTTCTTCAATCTCAACGGCGTTCATGGGTCCGCCCCGATCCCCTCAAAGACGTGCCAATTCAAGGTAGAGCGAGCGGCACCGAAATGGCCATACTCTTTGGCACGCCGTATTCCAGCTCGGAGACAACGATGGATGAACCCAGCATTCCGGCGCTCGCCCGCCTGACCCGCGAGCAACTCTATAACCGCGTCTGGGAAACACCGATCAGCCAACTTGCAGAGGAGTTCGGTGTGTCGGGCCGCGGTCTGAAGAAGATTTGCGAGCGACACGATATCCCGGTCCCCTACCGGGGATACTGGGCCAAGAAGGCCGCCGGCAAGCCGGTAGTGAAATATCGGTTGTCGAAGGCCAAGGTGCCGCCCGATCGAGAGGTCACGATCCGCCGGACACCGCCCCTTCATACAGATACATCACGTGTCAGCGTCGACCCTGCAGACCTGACGGTTCCAGAGGAGATCAGTCGACCTCACCGCCTGGTGCGCGAATGGATCGCGGAGGACCGACGCGCCCGAAAGAAACGCGAACGGCATGTCGAGAGCTGGCTGACCCGTTACCTGCCGGAGCCGTTCACGCAAGCAGCGGATCGCCGATACCGCATTCTCGATGCCCTCTTCAAACGGTTTGAGCGGGTGGGGTTGAAGGTGGAACTCGGCGAGCGCCGGTCCATCTGCGTTCACGACGGTGAGGCCAATATCGTCATCGCCATCCGCGAGAAAAAGAAGAAGGGCGTGCGGCCGCTCGACGACTGGGAGAGGTCGATCTGGGCGTCCAGCGGCAAGACAGAATGCGAAGTGATGGTGGGCACGGGAGCGCTGGTGTTCGAGGTCAAATTCGGGATGCCCAACCGGTTCGAACACACCTGGGCCGATAGCGCCAGGCAATCGCTCGAAGAGCAGGTCGGCAAGATTGCGGGTACGATAGAAGCCGCATTTCCCGTCATTCATGACGAGCGCCGGTGTGCCGAGGAGGCGTGGCGTTTGCGCGAGATCGAGGAGGCCAAACAGCGAGAGATCGAGAGCGCCCGCCGTCTGGACAATAATCGTTGGCGTCGCTTCAAGGAATTATCGCGGCAACTGGAAGACCTAGACGCAGCAGAGCGCATGATCGATGCGCTGGCACAGCGGGAAGGGAATGACGCAGCCGGTGTCGTTGCCTGGGCGCGAACGCGCCTGGAAAGCGAGCGGGAAGCGCTGACGGATCCGCAGACGATCGCATCCGAAATCGGCAGGATCCACGAATGGACCTATCGCGGTTAGAGTATTCACCACATATTCGAATTGTCACCCATGTATTGACAATTGGAAACTCATTATTTTCTTGTATAGTTTGATTTTTGTGCTATAACAATAATCCATTGTTCCAAAAATAATCGGAGGTCGCGGATGCGGCTTTTTTGTTTCCGTCTGCCGTCGGAAGAGACGGCTATTGCATGCGTGAATGACCAGCTGGGCCGGGCAGGTTCGCCCCGGCGCATACCGGAATGGGTGGGTGGCAAGCGGCAAGGCCTCGACCAGCGCTTCCCGTGCTTCTTCGGATCTCCAGGCAGCGTCTCTCGCCGCATGGTTCGGTGTGAGCGGTTTCCTGATGACACTGAAGGCGTTCGGTTCACGCAATCCGAGCCCTACATGCAATACACTGAGCGGGCAGTTTTGGCCGTTGCAGCCATCGAAGGCGATTGCAGGAGTGTCAACTTCAACGGCCATCTGGACGTTACGTCCGCCGAGGGGCCAATCCTGTTTCTCGCCGGGGAGGTCTATGGGGCTCACGATAGCGATGATTCTGTGTTTTGGCCGTGCATTGTCCGGTCGCCGGCCGACGTCGGCCGGGTAACGCCCTGGTTCCCCCTGGTGTTGCGCCCCTACGAGCTGCCGGAGTGGTTCCGCCCCACATATGGTCATACTGACTTGATCCGAGACCTGCCGTCTGGCTCTCTGCGTGTGAAGTACACCAGCTACACACCCGAGCGTCCCAGGGCGGCATTTGAACCAAAGCCGCCTGGCGAAGCCTGGGCCCTGTGAGAAACGCCATGCCCCAGAACAAGCGCAAGCGGACCAGCGTGGCCGAAATCCTTCGCGAGGAATTCATGGCTGAGTACGGCTGGGATGAAGAAGACTTGGCGCGCCAGATAGGCGCGGCGGTTGGAGAGGTGGAGTGGCTGCTGGCTGGCGGAATCTTGACCGAACGAATGATCAAAAAACTATCCACCGGGTTGGGTGGAAGCGAGCAGTTTTGGTCACACTTCCAGACGAGTGCAGGCCGACTGTAAGCTTTCCATAGGTAACGCCATGCTCGTGCGGGAAACTCACAATCGTCTCCCGAGAGTCTGGTATTGCCCGAGGCATTTTCGGCATTCCTCCACCCCATGGGGGATGAGGCGCTCTGCATGCGTTCTGGCGCTATCGAGGGACGCGAGGCCAATCCATTCACTCGCACGCCCTGGCTGCCCCCCAAGGTGCTTTGAGATCTTTCGTGTCGTCTTGTGTCAACCAGCGGCTCAAACGCTACACGCTCCTCGAAACCGCTCGCAAACCGGCGTCGTCCCACCATCTCGCATTCTACCGTTGTCCGGCGGAGTACACCTTAAGCGACAGTCCGACTTTCCAAGACCAGCTCACAGAATATTAAGCTCTGCACACCACCAGCAGGCGAGAGCCACACTTTGGAGAGCGACGAGGATGGCAAGGAAGCAGCATGTCGTAACGCTTGAGAAAAAGTATGCCCGTCTCAAAGGAGCCAGCTTGGCGGCTGAGCGGGAATGTGAGGACCTGAGCGGGGCCGATCTCTATGAAAAATGGGATGAAATAGAGAGTCGGCAAAAGATAATACAAAAGATAATGGTGTCGATATCGGTAGTCATTCGGTTAGAAGAACCAAATTGGGACGGTGAGCGAATCCGCGCAATAGTTCCGCGCAAAAACCTTGGCTATAGGGGTGTTTTGTCAGAAAGTTTTTATGAATTTCTGTGGGCGCAAGACGAAGAATTTACTGCTACTTATGCATTTAAAAAAATAAAGGAGATAATCGAAAACAAGGGAAAGCGTGTAGATAACAATAAGTACCTACGAGATCAGGTTGCGGTTTTCTTGTTTCGTTTAGAGGGGGATCTGGTTCGCAAAATTCCCGGGAAACCGAATAAATGGGTGCTCGACTGGGATGTATAATGAAACTATGGTTTATCGAAAAATGTCGAACCGAACACTTCTTTCCGATATTCTATTGCGTCCTCATCGGTAAGAGATTGTGGATCCACTATAGCGTCCTCAAGGGCTATGCCCTCCGACAGGTTTTCTAGGGTCTTCCGTAGCGCACAGTCGGATCGCCCTCCTCGCGTTCCTTGAATCACAGTATTTTGGATCTCATTGACTCCAAGGACCGCCAAGCACTCGCAGAAGAACGCAGCACTGAATGTGCCCCGGGCCACCTTGTTTCGAAGCACACGCTCGTCCTCGAACACACCGATCAGTTCCAGACGCTTTTTTAAGTCCCGATAAGTGAGACCCGCGTTTTTCATCGCGCTGAAAATTGTCCACTTAGCCCATTTCGCGCGTGCGGCGTCGAGGTCAAGTTTCGCTTCATCCATTTCCCTGCCCCGTGTTTTCGCATCAATATTGATGCTATTGGCACCCAGTTTGCATCGTTTTTGATGCAATCGCAAGGGAGCCCATTTTGAAACGCCGAACGACCACAATCGGTACGCCAGTTAAGCACCTCTCAGAAAGTCAGAATCTTCGTCGTGAAGATTTTGACGCACTCACCGACGAGCAGGTCGTTGAGCTTTGGGTGCGGTTAAGGTTTTCTCAAAACGGTGGCAAACCTAAATGTCCTGAATGCGGTAGCGAAGACCCTTACTACATAAAATCCAGGTGTTCATTCCGGTGCCGCCGGCCTAACTGCGGCAAGAATTTCTCTTTGACAGCGGGAACACCCTTCCACCGGCGCAAAAAGCCTCTTCGCGATATTCTCAAGGCAATGTGTGAGATCGCGTTAGAGCACCAACATCTCACGGTAAGCAATCTCGCAAGCAGTATTCGGCTCTCACGAAAAACGGCGTGTGTATGGATCCAAAAATTTGGAGAGTTAGCGCTTGGACGTCAGTTTGATGGTGTTTTTACTACGCCAGTTTCGTATGACACCGCGGAGTTTCATGGCCGTCTTAGAAACCAGAATCTACGTACCCGAGGCAAGGCCGCAAAAGGGCGCAATTCGAAGACGCGGCTCCACTATCTTGTCATCAAAGAAAATCGGCATGCAGGTCGAATGGTATTGAAGCCATTCCAAAACTTGCAGGCCCCAGAAATAACAAAGTATCTGAAATCAAAAATAGCGAGAAATACGACCACTTTTATCGATGAAGCGGCCGGCTGGAAGCGGCTTTGGGGCTACCACAAGCAGATAACCATCAAACACAAGACGTCTTACTGGGCGAAAGGCAGCGAAGGCGAGCCCGACCGTCATACAAACCATGCCGAGGCGGTCTTCGCGGGACTTCGTGCGCGCGAGCGTTTTGCTAGAGGGTGGTCTCCGAAATACGCGCATCTCAGGTGTGCAGAGGAGTGCTTTCGACGCGAGTGCTCGAATCGCGACGCGATTGACACCTTCTATGAGCTTGGCAATGCGCTGGCGGTAACAGGGGTGTCTAAGTTCAAGGGATATTGGCAATGGTACAGAACGAACGAAGAGCCTTCGACCTGCGCAAGGGGCGTCCACACGCGATCATCAGAGGAGTGGAAACAACACTTTCAACCGAAGTTCCGACGGACCCTGGCCTCTACGCTATAGCAATGAACATCCACGGGCTCGACGCGGACCGCGAATTGCTTGCACCTTCGAACGAGACTGTCGCCTATATAGGTGTCGCGACCAATCTAAGAGAAAGATGTTGGACGCACTTTAACGGATCGGCAAAAGCTTCCGGCTTTCGTGTTTCCGCTTGGTCCCTCTTCCGCTCGCTTGGACTAGCCCCTTGTTTGGAATACCAAGCAGCTGAGAGATGGCTAACTGGTTTCTTGAGCAAGAACGCCTCTCTGATCTGGGCCGATTGCACCTATCCGCGCAGTGTTGAGGCGTTCTTGCTTAAAAGGTATGACTTCACATGTAATATCCAAGGCCAAAAGGGCCGAGTGAAGGACTTGCTCGTTCAGGCGAAGCGCCGTTTTGCGCAGGAGATCAGTCAATAACCAGCTTCCAACCGGTATATCTGCCCTCGGCTGGAACTGAGACAACCTGATCTCGATCCCGTAATTTTCTGAGACACGCTCCCGCGCGTTTGACCATAACCTTACGAATTTCTGCGTTTGCGTCAGTCAAGCCGCGGTCGGCTAGTAGAGCGTCTGTAAAATCTTCGGTCGTAAAGGTCCGCTCAGTATCCGCGTACATAAGATCCAAAATGATACGCGTTACCTCGCCTCGGAAGGCTCCATAGGGAGGCGGAACGGGTTTGGGCGAGATGCTATCGATGTCGATCCGCGGCTCAAAGATCCGGATTGTGGAGTCGATATGATCTATCTGCTTCACAAGCTCTCACTCGCGATTGCGTAAGTTCCAGCTCACCAGCGAGTTCAGCGCGCTTGCGAACCAGCCCATGCAGCAAGTTCGGCGCGACGGCGTCGGTTGGGATGAGTTCGTTTGACATACGCCAAGCATACTGGAATTTGACGCATCGTAAATGATGTACCGCACAAATTTTTGTGCATTTGCGCCAACTAGCCGGCCTTCACCGCATCCTCGCTGTCACGATGCGCCGTATAGGTCTCGCCCAGCACCTCGCTCATCGCGGCATCAAACGTCTGCGCGCCGGTGATCTGCACCAGAAGATGCGACAGCAGGACATAGCCATAGGTCGTGTATTCGCTCTCCCCCTCGGCCGGCGGACTCAGCGGATCATTGATGAAATGCCCCAGCGCATCAGCCGGCACCGCACAACGCCGCTCGGAGAAGGCAATCCAGTCCGCCTCGGACGTGTAGTGACGCACCCCAGCGCGGTGATCGATCAGCTGGCGCAGGGACACGGCGTCATAATGCGCGGGCAGGTCCGGATCGATCGCGCGCACCGGCGTGTCCAGATCCAGATCCCGCGTCTGTTCCAGGCGCAGATAGGCCAGCGCCACCATCAGCTTGGCGACGGAATAGACATTATAGTCCTGCGCCACACCATCACTGGGCAGGCGGTTCATGCCGCCCTCGGCCTCCCAGGCGATCTCGCCATCCACCATGACCGTGGCGTTGAGCGCGGGGTATTGCGCCGCCATCGTGTCGAACAGGGCTTGCGCCCGTTCGTCCGGCGAGGGCACGGTCTGCGCGCAGGCCGCCGTGGACAGAAACAGGCCCGCCAGCAACTCGGTGCCCAGCTGACTTCTTGAATTCAACATGCTTTATCCTGTGATTGCGAATGCCGTCTCGGCCCGCACAATCGCGCAGACAATGCCTTGTTCCAGAAGTGAAATCGGCTGAATGGCTCGTATCCCGGATGAATGGCTCAACGCCCTGCAGCCGGCCCGCACCGGGCTGGAAGCGCTGGCGCTGTGTGCCCTCGTCCTGGCCGCCCTGCTCTTCAGTCCCCAGCCCCGGATCGACCTGACCGCGCCGCCGCCATTGCGCCATGTCGACGGGTCTGACGGACTGGCACGCTGGCAGGCCGCCCCGGAGACCGGCGAGCGTCTGCCCTTCTACGCGCTGGACCGGCCGGACGAAGAAGCCTGGCTGATCTGGCAAGATGTGCCGCTCGACCGGGACGGGGTTCCGCCCGCCCTTCTGCTCGCCGGCCCCTTCTCGGCCGAGATTGTCTTCAATGGTGAGGTGATCGGCGCCAAGGGCCAGCCGGGTCCGGATGCCACGCGCGAGCGCGCCGGACCGATCGAGCATGTCACCGCCCTGCCCGCCCGCCTGATCCGGGATGAGGGCAACTGGATCGCCCTGCGCCTGTCCAGCCATCATGCGGGCTATCAGCCGCACACCCTGGTCCAGGCCGTCTTCGTCATTCCCTACATGGATGATGCCCGCCGGCCGGTCCGCTACTACCTCCCTCTGGTCATCACCGGCAGCATCCTGCTCGCCCTGGTCATCGCGCTCATCCTGCGGACCCGACAGACTGCAGACCGGCGCGGACTTTGGCTGATCACCGCCATGGTCGGACTGATCCTGGCCGGTGCAGCGGAAATTTCACGCTCCCTGATCAATTATCCCTATGACTGGCACCAGCCACGCCAGGCGATCAGCCTGCTCGGCCTGATCCTGTTCGGGCTCGGCCTTCTGCGTTTCCTGCAAGTGCGATGGCCCGCCGGCGCGGTCCGCATCGCCCAGGCCTGGATCGGGGTCACGGGCCTGCTCGTTCTCGCGGCCGCGCTCGGCATGACGGGATATGATGGCAAATCCGCCGTGGCGACGGCCGTGATGGCGGTCTCCGCCACCGCCTGGCTGGCCTGGCGCGGCGACGCATCGGGACGGGTTCTGGCCGTCGGACTGGCTGTGATGGCGGCCTACGCCCTGCGCTGGCCCAGCGATATCATCGACCGGGGCATCTACGCCTTCACCCTGGCCCTGTTCGCCTGGCCGGCCATTCGCCAGCCCGGCTTTCTCCTGCCCGATCCGGAGGCCCCGCGCGAGCGCGTGGCCCTGCAGATGACGGGACGGACCCTGTATGTGGAGATCGCGGCGATCAGCTTCCTGAAAGCGGCCGGCAATTACACCGAAATCCATCTGCGCAGCGGCGCGCAGCACCTGGACAACCGCAATCTGGGGCAGATGCTGGACGTCCTGCCGGCGGACCGCTTCTTCCGGCTGCATCGCAGCCATGCCGTCAATCTGGATGAGGCCGAAGCGCTCACCGCCTCAGCGGGAAGCCGTTACCGGCTGCAGCTGAAAAGCGGCCAAAGCCTGCCGGTCAGCCGCAGCCAGGTCGCCGGGCTCAGGGCCCGGCTGGCGCGCTAGCGGCGCTTGGCGGCCAGACCGTTATTGGCCAGGTAGGCGTCGACATCCGTGCTGCGCGGCTGCGACTTCACACCGGCGCGCTCGCGGGACCGCTCCATCGCGCGGTTGATCATGGAATTGGCGTTCATGTAGCGCCAGTCATCAATGCCGTAGAACATCGGGAACTCCTTGGGGTTGGCGCGCCGTTTGCGCGCCTTTGCGCCGCTTCACAATCCCCGCAAGCGCAAGCCCCGTTTGCGCTTTTGCATGCCCTGAATGTCGCCCATTGAATGGAGCCCGCCAGAGGCCTAGTGTCCGCGCCATGACCCAGATGATTTCCCAGACTTTCGACGTCAAAGGCGGCCCGCACTACGGTCGCGAGAACGTCCCCAAGCTCCGTGCCGCGCTGGATGAACTCGGCCTGGACGGTTTCCTGATCCCGCACGAGGACGAGTACGACAATGAGTACCTGCCCGACTGCAATGAGCGCCTGCTCTGGGTGACCGGCTTCTCCGGTTCCGCCGGGGCTGCGCTGGTCATGAAGGACCGGGCCGCCGTCTTCGTCGACGGCCGCTATACGCTGCAGGTCAAGGACCAGGTCGATGGCAGCATTTTCGACTATTGCGACCTCGTCGGTCAGGGCCTGTATGGCTGGATCGAGGAGCATGGCCGCAAGGGTGAAAAGATCGGCTATGACGCCCGTCTCCACTCCCCCGCCGCGCTCAACCTCCTGCGCACCGCCGCCCAGCGCGCCGGCGTGACCCTGGTCTCCGTCGACACCAATCCGGTCGACACCGCCTGGACCGACCGTCCGGCCGCGCCGAAAACACCGGTCGTGCCGCACCCGATTGAGTTTGCCGGCGAGGACCATGCCTCCAAGCGCTCACGCATCGGCATTGCCATCCGCAAGGGCGGCGCTGACGCCGCCGTGATCACGGCTCCGCCCTCGATCGCCTGGCTGTTCAATGTCCGCGGCAGCGACGTGTCCCGTTCGCCACTGCCCCTCTCCGCCGCCATCATCGAGGCGGACGGCACGGCGACCTTCTTCGTCGACCCGGACAAGATCACCGACGAGACCCGCGCGCATCTGGGCAATGAGATCGCCCTGCGTCCGGAGAGCGAGTTCGGTGACGGCCTGGCGGCCTGCCAGGGCAAGACCGTCCGCGTCGACCCGACGACCGCTTCGGCCTGGGTGCTGGAAACGCTCGAAGCCGGCGGTGCCAGCGTGCAGCAGCTGGAAGACCCGGTCATGCGTCCCAAGGCCCAGAAGAATGCGGCCGAAGTGGAAGGCTCGCGCCAGGCCCATATCCGCGATGGCGGCGCCATCGTGAAATTCCTGCACTGGCTCGATACCGAGGCCCAGTCCGGCGAGATCGACGAGATCCAGGCGGCGCAAAAGCTGGAAAGCCTCCGCAAGACCCTGCCGGAACTGCGCGACCTCTCCTTCGACACGATCTCCGGGGCCCAGGGCAATGGCGCCTTCGCCCACTATCGTGTTTCCGAAGAGACCAATCTCAAACTCGCCAAGGGCTCACTCTACCTCGTCGATAGTGGCGGCCAGTATCCCGATGGCACGACGGATATCACCCGGACCGTGCCGATCGGCGAACCGACCGCGGAAATGCGCACCCAGTTCACGCGCGTGCTGAAGGGGCATATCGCCCTGTCCATGGTTCGCTTCCCGAAAGGAACGACCGGTACCCAGCTGGACATCCTGGCGCGCTTCAGCCTGTGGCAGGCCGGCTTCGACTATGATCATGGCACCGGCCATGGCGTCGGCAGCTTCCTGGGCGTGCATGAGGGCCCGCAGCGCATTGCCAAGGCGCCCAATGCCGTGCCGCTGGAGCCGGGCATGATCGTCTCCAACGAGCCGGGCTATTACAAGGCTGACGGCTATGGCATCCGGATCGAAAATCTCCAGGTCGTCACCGACCCGGCGGACATTCCCGGCGGTGAACGCCCGATGCTGGGTTTTGAAACCCTCACCGTGGCACCCATCCACAAGGGGCTGATCGATACCGGTCTCCTGACCGCCGAGGAACTAGCCTGGCTGGACGGTTATCACGCCCTGGTGCGTGAGCGCGTCCTGCCCCTGGTCGAGGGTGATGTGGCGGACTGGCTGGTCCGGGCCACCGAGCCGCTCGCTGGCGCACATCCGTGATCCGAGCCGGTTTTGTGCTCATGGCAGCCGCCCTTCTGGGCGGCTGCTTTTATTCCGAAGAGGCGTTGATCGGCCGGTTCGCGCTGGACACGCCCCTGGGAGAGGGCTTTTACAGCCACACGCCCTATCATCCCGATGGCACCCCGTTCGACCGGCCGGCCTGGTCCGGCGAGATCGAACGCAGCGGCGGCCGCTATGTCTCGGATGATGAAAACTTCCCGCACCAGAACACCCGCCTGCGCGAACTCGCCCCGGGCGTCTATGCCGCCCAGCGCGAGAGCGAGGGCCGCTATCTCTACGGTCTGGTCTGGGTCTATGAAGGCGGCCGCGTTGCCACCTATCACCAGCCCCAATGCGCCGACCTGTCAGACACGGCCCGGGAGACATACGAACTCGTTGAACACGACGAGGAACGCGGCGCCTGCGAAATCAGCGACTGGGACCGCCTGTCCGGCGCCCTGCTGAGCTATATCAGCGAGCATGAGGGCGAGGTTCCGGTGGATGGTGTCTACCGGCGGGTGGATTAAGGTTTCTGACGTCCACCACCCCCTAATCCGTCATCCCACGGTGGGGCGCAGCCCCATCCGGGGGACCTGTGCTAACCCGCAGACAGGATGGATGAGGTCCACCGAACAAGCCGGGGGATGACGACGATTTTTGGCTATGAGAGCGGCAAAACCGTGGATGACAAGCGCTGGGTCCTCGCCCTTCACGGGCGAGGGGGACCGCGCGGATGCGCGGTGGAGTGGGTGCTTACATCAAAACCGGAAGCGCGCAGCGCTTCACCGTCTAATCGTCGCGGTGGACGCGTTCCTTGCGCTCGTGGCGTTCCTGCGCCTCGAGGCTGAGCGTGGCAACCGGACGGGCATCCAGGCGGGCCAGCGAGATCGGCTCGCCGGTTTCTTCGCAATAGCCGTAATCATCTTCCTCGATCCGGCGCAGCGCGCTCTCGATCTTGGAGATCAGCTTGCGCTGGCGGTCGCGGGCACGAAGCTCCAGGGAGCGGTCGGTCTCGGTCGAGGCACGATCAGCCAGGTCCGGCAGCGCGCCCATGTCTTCCTGAAGGTTTGAAATCGTTGAACGGCTTTCCCGGAGGATCTCGTCCTTCCAGGCCATGAGCTTGCGGCGGAAGTACTCCTTCTGCCGATCATTCATGAAATCCTCGTCCTCGGAGGGGACGTAGTCTTTCGGAAGTTCAATGCGTTCAGCTTCGCTCATCGCTTTCCACTCAACTCTACGCCGTTGTGTGCTCTCCCCCAGAAAGCGGGCCGGAGAATATGCACGGACCTTCCGGAGTCAACGCGCAAGCGCTGTTGCCTGCCGATACCAGTCAGGCAAATAGCGGAATGTGTTGAAGAAATTGTGTCATTCCACAGCGATCAAAACCGTGAAAAAACTGCGTGAACTGGCAATTTAGCTGAATTTCGCCAATTCCACGGCCGCCCGAGTCTCGACCTCGTCGAGTGCCGCTTCCAGCTTGGCGTCATGCGTCTGGTCACGGCGGGTCTGCAGAAGATCCATCAGGGCGACCAGTTTTGCGCGCGGCAGACCGCCTTCCAGCAGGCCGATCTTGAGCTCGTCGAGCACGTCCAGCAGGCTCATCGCCCGTTCGGTCGCCTTCTTCTTGGCCTGGGTCGCATCCTCCACGCCCTGCAGGGCGAGGATGGCGTCCACGGACTGAACCGAGCTGGCCGCAGAGGCGCCGCCGGTCGGGGCTGCCGCCTTGGACTGGCTCCCGGATTCAACCTGGAATCCGCTCCCGCTGGCGCCGGAACTGGTCTTGCGCTTGGCGGCGGATGCCGAAGAGGTCGAGCTGGGTCCCTGGATTTTCATGTCGCGTGTCCATGCCTCGGTGCGTGCGTTAATGCATGAGCCGGGCCGCTTAATAGAGGCTTAACTGAGCCCAATTGACCGGCAATTTCTGCCGCCCGCAAGCCCCACCCGGTCATGTTTTCCGCCCTGCCCGTACCCTGCTTTCGCCTTAACCCATTGTTTTTAAGTGTCTTATTTTATTAACCACGAGCGGCATTCTGGCACGGTCTTCGCAAGGACGTGAGCGAAACGACCCCGGAGACCGCAAAATGCGTATCATCACCGCCCTGCTGACCGCCCTGATCCTGGCCGTACCGGCCCACGCTTCGTCGCGGATCAAGGACATGGTCGACATCGAGGACGTCCGCGACAACCAGATCGTCGGCTACGGCCTGGTGGTGGGTCTGGATGGTACCGGCGACAGCCTGCGCAACTCCGCCTTCACCAACCAGTCGCTCAACGCGATGCTGGAACGCTTCAACGTCAATACCCGGGATGCGAACCTGAACACGCGCAATGTGGCCGCCGTGATGGTCACGGCCTCCCTGCCCGCCTTCTCCAGCCAGGGCACCCGGATCGATGTGACGATCTCCGCCATCGGCGATGCCGGCTCCCTGCAGGGCGGCACGCTGATCGCCACCCCGCTGCTCGACAGTTCCGGCCGCACCTGGGCCGTCGCCCAGGGCTCCATGACGGTGGGCGGTTTCCAGGCCCAGGGCGATGCGGCCTCGATCACCCGCGGCGTGCCGACCTCGGGCCGGATCGCCAATGGCGCCATCGTGGAAAACCCCTTCGCGGGCACCGGCATCGATCCGTGGGCCGAAATCGCCAATCGCGACAGCCTGGCCCTCTCCCTGCGCAATCCGGACTTCACCACGGCGCGCCGCATGGCCAGCGCCATCAATGCCTATGTCGGCGCCGGCACGGCCCGCGCGGAAAACCCGTCCACCGTCCGCCTGAGCCGTCCGGCCAGTTTCCGCGGTGACATGATCGACCTGATCTCCGAAATCGAACAGCTGCGTGTCGAGGCTGACCAGCCCGCCCGCATCATCATCGACGAGAATACCGGCACGATCGTCATGGGCGAGAATGTCCGCGTTTCCACCGTCGCCATCGCCCAGGGCAATCTGACCATCACCGTCACCGAGACGCCGATCGCCAGCCAGCCCAACCCGTTCGCCGATGCCGGCCAGACCGAAGTCCTGCCGCGCACCCAGGTGACCGCGGAAGAGGACACGATGCAGCTGGGCGTGCTCGACCAGGGTGGTGTCTCCCTGCGCGAGCTGGTGGACGGCCTCAACGCGATGGGCGTCACGCCGCGCGACATGATCACCATCCTGCAGGCCATCAAGGCCGCCGGCGCCCTGCAAGCCGAAATCGAGGTCCTGTAATCATGGACGGCCTGCTGGAACTCCAGATGGCGAATGCCACCGCGACCGGGCGCACCCAGGGTGCCCCGAACATCGAGGGTGTGCGCTCCGAGGCGGAAGCCCGCCAGGTCGCCGAAGAGTTTGAAAGCTTCTTCCTCTCCCAGATGCTGGAACAGATGTTCACCGGCGTGGGCGAGGACAATCCCTTCAGCGGCGGCGCCGGCGAACGCGCCTTTCGCGGCCTGCTGCACGAGGAATACGCCAAGGTGATGGCCCGCAATGGCGGTCTGGGCCTGGCGGATCGACTGACCAGTGAAGTCCTGCGCTACCAGGAAGACGGAGAGCTTTGATCATGAGTGAACTGCACGCTGCCAATCCGACCGAACGCCTCCAGGCCCTGCTCCGCCTCACCCAGCGTCTGACCGAACTGCTGGAAGAAGAGACCCGCCTGTTCAAGGCCAAGCGTCCCCAGGACGCGCTCGGCCTGCAGGACGAGAAGACTCAGCTGGCCAACGTCTATCGCGCCGAAGTCGCCCGCACCAAGCAGGACCCGACCCGGTTCGCCACGGCCCCGGCCCAGCTCAAGACCCTGCTGCGCGAGGCCACCCAGGCCTTCCACGCGGCCCTGTCGGAAAACGGCCATGTCGTGAATGCGCTGAAAACGGTCACCGAAGGCGTGGTGAAAGCCATTGCCGACGAAGCCGCCCGCCAGCGCTCCGCGCCCGCCGGCTACGGCCCCGGCGCCGCCCATCCGTCCACCCCGCCCAAGGGCTTCGCCCTCGCGGTGAACCGGACGGCCTGATCCACGCCCACCCTTTACACCGCCTCCCGAACCCGCACACCGTAGGGTCCGAGGAGTGCGTGATGAGCGATGAGCCGATACCCGCCCGCAAGGCCTATCAGGACTGGGCGGCGAGCTATGACAGCCAGGAGAACCGCACGCGCGATCTCGATGCGTTGATCGTGCAGAGTATCGACCTGCCGCTGGATGGCGCCCGGGTGATCGAGTTCGGGGCCGGGACCGGCAAGAATACCGCCTATCTCGCCGAACGCGCCGGAACCCTGCTCGCCCTCGACCTGTCCAGCGCCATGCTCGACCGGGCCCGCGCGCGTCTTCAGGCTGATCATGTCCGCTTTGCCGAGCATGATGTCACCACGCCCTGGCCGGCCAACGACGCCTCGGCCGATCTCGTCATCGGCAATCTCGTGCTGGAGCATATCGAGGCGATGGAGCCGGTCTTTACCGAAGCCGCGCGCGTGCTGGTGCCGGGCGGCACCCTCTTCATCTGCGAGCTTCACCCGGACCGGCAGGCTTTGGGCAGCCAGGCGCAGCTCCAACAGGACGGCCAGTCCCGCCGGGTCGAGGCCTATCACCACACCCTGTCGGATTATGTACGGGCCGGGGAAGCCGCCGGTCTGGCGCTGTCAGGGATCAATGAGGCCATCGAAGCCGGGGTCGAGGTCTCCGAGACCACGCCACCGCGCCTGCTCGCCCTCACCTTCACGAAGCCTGACGCCTAGAAATAGGCCGTCGCGTTGACGCCGGAACCGCCGCTCAGACGGGCCAGGCCGGCCTGGTAATTGGCCAGCTGTGCGGAGACATGGGCCGGAACCGGGCCGCCCTGCTTGCCGGCCTGCGGGCCTTCCAGCAGCGCCTTGAGCGCCGGATCCATCGTGATGTCGCGATAGGCGCGCTGCAGTTTCGACATCGCCGTCTCGATGAATTCATACGCTTTTTCGGCATCTTCCAGCGAGCCGATCGTCATGGTCGGCGGCAGGTCGAGCGCATGCAGCGGCGGCGCGTCGGAGGTCTTTTCATCCTTGTCGAGCAGGGAGCCCGTATTCACGATGGCACCGGCCTGCAGCCCCATGGACTTCAGCAGGTCGCGGCCATCGGCGCCGGCAAACAGCTCGATGGTGGAGCCTTCGGCGGCCTTGATGCGCAGCATGTCGCCCTCGGACGACCGGCGCACATCCGCCGTCCCGTCCAGCACCAGGGCTGCATTGATCTTGAAAGTCAGGGAGCGGATCGTGTCATCACCGTCCAGCGAGATCTTCTTGCGGCGGCCGCCATTCACCGAGACGTAGAAATAGTCGTCCTCACGGGCCGAACTGCGGTCGGCGATCACGCGGCTGTCGGAATAGGTCACCGTGCCGCTGGGCAGGCCCAGCGCGTCCAGAACGGAATCGTCGGAGGCGGACACGGCGATACCCGCGGCGGCGGCCAGGCCATTGCGGCCGGAGATCTGGTGGCTCCAGTCCAGCGCGCCCGTGGCACCGTCGATCTGGGCCGCGAAGGCATCGCGCTCCCCGTTCAGCGTATCGCCATTGATCCCGCCCAGCGTCTTGCCGGCGATATAGACCTTGCCGTTCAGCACCTGGATGGCGGACGCCCCGTCATCCTCGGCGGACCCGACAAAGGTCGTGTAATCGATCGTCGCGGACGCCCCATCGGTGAACTTCACCAGGAAGGCATCACGCACGCCGCCATTATGGGCGCCCACCGGCGCACTCGGAGCAAACGCGCCACCGGCCGCCCCGGTCAGATAGATATCCGAGCCTTCCACGGCGATCCCGCCGATACTGCCCGTATCCAGATCGCCCAGATTCTGTTCCCAGATGGCCGCTGACGTGCTGTCCGCCGCGTCGAATTTGCGCAGGACGGCGCTGCCGCCCTCATTGGAGGCGACCAGAAGATTGCCGTCATCGGCGATCGCGATCGCCGAAATGGTTTCATCGCCGACATCGCCGATGCGCCGGGTCCACAAGGATGTACCGTCCGCACCGATGGCGCGGATATAGCCATCGCTCAGCCCGCCGGCATGCGCTTCGCCGCCAAAGCCCGACGCCGCCTTGCCGGCCACATAGACCGTGCCGTCGTCTGCCACCGCGACCGCGGTCGCATTGTCATCGCCCGTACCGCCGAAGCGCTGCGTCCACTGCTCCACACCGGCCGCATTGTATTTGACGGCGATACTGTCCGATCCGCCGATATCCGTGCTGTCGCCCAGACCGCCGGACACCTTGCCGGCAACCACGACATTGCCATTGGCATCGACCGCGACGCTGGCGCCTTCAGCACTGTCCGCCGCGCCGAGCACCCGGCTCCAGACGCGCTTGCCCGTGCTGTCATACTTGGCCAGGACCAGGTCCTGCTCGCCCTTGAGAACCTGCCCGTCCGTGGACGCCGTCGTCTTGCCGACCACATAGATCCCGCCATCGCCGGTCGAGACCGTGTCCATGATCTCCAGCGGATTGTCTTCCAGCTTGGTCCGGGTCTCGCCCTCCTCGCCGCCGACGACCGCCACTTCCGATTCTGTCGCATCCGCTGAGAAACGCGTGGAATAGCCGGTTGTGGGATCGCCGCTCGCCAGATCGGTCAGTTTCACGATCTGGCCGCCAGCCGTTTCATTGATGCCGGACGTGCCGGCGAAATACAGGGCCGGCTCGGCCGCTGGCGCGGAGAAGCTGATCTGTTCAGTGGAAACGCCCTTGATCAGGAAGCCGAAATTGTCGCCGGGAATGACGCCGACATCATTTTCCTCGCCGATCTTAGTGCGCTCGAACCGCGTCACCATGCCGGCCGCTTCCAGCTCGGCATTGATGTGGGCGGTGATGTTGTCGAGATTGCGGGTCTGGGCGCCCATATCAGCCAGATTGATCTGGACGTCAGTGGTCACACCACTCTTCTTCACCGAGATCGTGAACTGGACATCGCCGGTCAGGCTGGCCACCTCGGCGTCGAAAGCGCCCTTGTGGATCGTGCCGGTCTTGAACTGGGAGAGACCGCGCGAAATCGCGACTTCACTCTCCAGCTTCCGCAGCTCCTCGCCCTTCAGCAGGGTCAGCTCTTCCAGGTCCAGCCCGTCGAAGAAATCGCCCATCTGGCTGAGGCCCTTCACGAAAGCCTTCTCCAGAAAATCGCGGCGGACCTGGTTGGTCGATTTTTCGCGCGCTTCTTCCGCCAGTGCGGCCAGGCGTTTCAGGCCCTGATGCAGGGAAAAGAGTTTCTTGTGGTCGGCCGGCGCGTCGATGTCGGAGAATTCGCGATCCGGATTCAGGAAGAACTGGCCCGTCCCCAGCACCCGCCGGCGCATCTCTTCCAGGGTCTGGAGCTGGCTCGATCCGATTTCCCAGGGGGCCGCCACATCATCGGTCTTGCGCGAGGCGGACGCCGCCTGCGCATAGTTGGACGTGCCGATGGTCGCGTTGGTCACACGCGCCCCATACCAGCTGGTCAGCAGTCCCTGATTGATACCGATGATCGTCACGATCAAACACCTTTTCGTACTCGCTGCCCAATCTGGACCCGATCTGCAAACAAAGTGTTTCGAAACTCGGTTAAAAGCCGCCCATACAACGCATTTTCGGGGCCCGATCCGGGCCGGATGTGCGCCCTGAAGCGCACTCTGCTAGACTGGCGGGCCGGCCTGCCCCTAACGCGCCGTTAACCCCGGCAGCGCAGCGTCGGACAAAGATGACGATTCGCGAGGCCCCGCATGTCCGACAAGACATCGCCCGACAACCCCTTCGAGGACATGATCCCGAGCCGCAGCTTTCTCGAGCCGCGCATGCCGCTGGACGGCAAGACCATCCTCGTCACGGGCGGGACCGGATCCTTCGGCCGCAAATTCACCGAGACGATCTGCCGGGAATTCAAGCCGAAGAAGCTGATCATTTTTTCGCGCGACGAGCTCAAACAGTATGAAATGGCTCAGGATTTTTCGCCCAGCGATTATCCCTTCCTGCGCTATTTCATCGGCGATGTCCGCGACGAGGCCCGTCTCGACCAGGCCATGCGCGATGTCGATGTGGTGATCCACGCCGCCGCGCTGAAGCATGTCCCGATTGCCGAATACAATCCGTTCGAATGCATCAAGACGAATGTCATGGGGGCGGAGAATGTCGTTCGCGCGGCGATCAAGCGCGGGGTCAGCCATGTCTGCGCCCTGTCCACCGACAAGGCCGCCAACCCGATCAATCTCTACGGCGCCTCCAAACTGGCGGCGGATAAAATATTCACCGCCGCCCAGCATATGGGCGGTGAAGGCGGCCCGGTCTTCTCGGTTGTCCGCTACGGAAATGTCGTCGGCTCGCGTGGCTCCGTGATCCCCTATTTCCGCAAACTCGTCGATGACGGGGCCAAGGAATTGCCCATCACCGATCCGCGCATGACCCGTTTCTGGATCACGCTCGAGCAGGGCGTGAATTTCGTCCTCTCCAGCCTCGCCATGGCGCGCGGCGGCGAGATTTTCGTGCCCAAGATTCCCTCCATGTCGACGGCCGAACTGGCCCGCACCATGGCGCCGAACCTGCCACACAAGATTGTCGGCATCCGTCCGGGCGAGAAGCTCCACGAGATCATGGTGCCCGAGGATGACAGCCGGACCACGGTGGAGCTGGCCGACCGCTACGCCATCCTGCCGGCCCATTCGGCCAAGATCATGGCCCGCTATCTGGCCACCGGCGGCAAGCTCGTCCCCGACGGTTTCCAGTACGCCTCCAACACCAATCCGGAACAACTCGACGGCGAAGCGCTGCGCGCCCTGATCGGCGAGGCGGCCGCGGCCTGAGGTCACCTCCCTCCTTCCCCTTGATGGGGAAGGTGGATCGCCGCAAAGCGGCGAGGCGGAAGGGGTGAAAGCGCACAGCGCTTTCGGATTCTCTGAAAATCACCCACTCCACCGCGCATGCGCGCGGTCCCCGCGCCCATCAAGGGCGAGGACCTGCCCCCTGCCCGTCCAGCACTGCCACCAGCGCATCCGCCACCCGCAACGGATCCTCATCCGCCATCCCCACAAACAACGGCAGGGAGAGGGTGCGTTCGTAATAATGCTGCGCGCCGGGCAATTCCTGGCGGCCGTAGAGGTCCAGATAATAGGGCTGGTCTGGCACGGGGATGTAATGGACCTGGCTGCCAATGCCGACCTCGCGCAGACCTTCCATCACCTCGGTCCGGCTTACCCCTGCCCCCGCAAAATCGATCCGCACCGGATAGAGGTGCAGGCAGGGCTCACAATCGGGTGTGCGGGCCAGGGGCTGGATTTTCGGGGCCAGGGCCTCGAATACCGCATCATAGCGGGCCGCCAGCTCGCGGCGGCGCGCCGTGAAATACTCCAGGCGTTTCAATTGCGAAAGCGCCAGAGCCGCCTGGATATCGCTGAGCCGGTAATTCCAGCCCAGCTCCACCATTTCGTGCCACCAGGGCTCGCCCGCCTGGCGCTGCATGCGGGCCGGATCGCGTTCGATCCCGTGACTGCGCAGACGCCGCAGCCGCTCGGCCATGACCGCATCATTGGTGGTCACCGCCCCACCCTCACCGGCGGCAATCGTCTTGACCGGGTGGAAGGAAAAACAGGCCGAAACGGAATGCCGACAGGACCCGACCGGGTCGCCCGCATGCCGCGTACCCACCGCATGACAGGCATCCTCGACCAGGACCGCATCCGCCGTCGCCGCCAGCTGGGCGAGCCGGGCGACATCCTCGCACTGGCCAGCCAGATGAACCGGCAGGACCGCTCTCACCGGGCCGCGCAGGCGCGCAATCTCCAGCGCGACTTCCAGCGTGTCCGGCGTCATCAGCCCGGTCTCCGGGTCGACATCGGCAAAGACGACATCGGCGCCGCAATAGCGCGCGGCATTGGCCGTCGCCACAAAGGTCACGGCCGGCACGATACAGACATCGCCCGGCCCCACGTTCAGAGCCGCAAGCGCCAGGTGGAGCGCCGTCGTCCCGTTGGAACAGGCAATTGCATGCTCGGCCCCGCAGGCCGCCGCAAACGCCGTCTCGAAAGCATCCACCGCAGGACCGGTGGTCAGCCAGTCGCCCCGCAGGACTTCGGCCACAGCCTCGACATCCTGCTCATCGAGGGCCTGCCGCCCGTAAGGGAGAAATCTCTGTGTCATCGTGACCCCATCCTAGCGCCGAGATCATGAATTGAGTCGTACCAACGGAAACGGCCCTCCGGAAAGTCCGGAGGGCCGCGCCGTGGTGGTGGAGTTTGTGTGTTCCGGGTCCGGGAGAAACCCGGAACGAAACCCTTAGCCCTGGAACAGGGACAGGATGGTCTGCGGCTGCGAGTTGGCGATGGACAGCGCCTGGACACCCAGCTGCTGTTTCACCTGCAAGGATTGCAGCATGGCGCTTTCGACCGCGAGGTCGGCATCGACCAGGTCACCGACACCCTTGTTCAGGCTGTCCATGAGCTTGCCGACAAAATTGCCGTGCGCTTCGAGTTTCTTGACGTCGGAGCCCAGATTGGCCAGCGCCTGGTTGACGTTTTCCAGGCTCGTCTTGATGGCGCCGACCGCGGCCGTGGCCAGCGTGACCGTGCCGAGGCTCGCCGTGGCGGCCAGGGTGATGATCGCGCCGCCGATGCTCATGTCCTGCGTCTTCAGCGTGACCGTACGGGCTGCGTCCGCGTCGGCCAGGAACTGGATGCCGCCCGTGATCGAGCCGTCCAGGATATTGGCACCATCGAACTCGGCGTTCTGCAGAATGCCGGCGACCTGGTCCAGCAGGGCCTTGAAGTCGGCGTCATAAGCCTGACGGGAGAAGGTATCGAGCGACGGGTCCATGGCGGCGGTCGCTTTCTCGCGCATCTGGATCAGAAGGTCCGAGATGCTTTCGCCGGCGGCCAGCGCAACGTCACCGATCGTGGTGGCGCGATTGAGGCCGGTCTGGACAGCTTCCAGAGCGCCAATGTCCGAGCGCATGCCCTGGGCCACGGCGTAGATCGCCGCATTGTCCTTGGCACCCGCGATCTTGAGACCGGTATTGATGCGGTTCTGAACGCCCTGCATCTCGTCATTGGTCTTGTTCAAATTCTGCAGCGCGATCATCGCGCCGGTATTGGTGTGAACGCTCATCGTCATGCGACATTCTCCCGCGTAGTCATTGCCGCTCCTTCAGCGGCGGGTTCGCTGACCTATCCGCAACGAGCGTGCCAGTTTTGGTTAATCGGAATTAGCGTTTTAATTCAGATATATAGAAGATGAGAAGATTCCACCCGCACCGAGCCCGACCGGTAAAAAGATCGCTTTCTGCCGGGCCGTAGGCGTTTTTTGCCGGGTGGAAGTGGCGCGTTTGATCGAGCTGCCGCCCCCATCAACCGCCCTTCGCGCACCGTCTCCCCGGCGGGGAGAAGACATTCCCCAAACACAAAAAGCCCGCGGACGGGCCGCGGGCTTTTGGGGGTTGGACTGATCCGGAGGGTGGATCAGGCGGTCCGGTTGAGAAGTCCGGCTGTCTTGGTTCTCAGATATTCCATCAGGTCGCCATGCTTTTCCGGCGGCCAACGGCGGATGGTTTCGCCGGTATCCTGGTCGATCATGAGATAGATGTAATCGCCGGACGTGTCGTCCTGCATGATCTTCAGGCGTGAATTCTTGAGTGAGTCTTCGGCCAGCCGTTCAATGTCGGCGGCGCGCTGTTCGCGCTGATCACTGGTGTCAGCCGGCTTGTCGGCCTGCTGAAGCGGCTCGACCCGTCGCACATTGTTCTGCGCGCGGTCGGCTTGGAGATCTCTGCTTTCGGTGTAGTTCGCCACCGTCACAGGTCTGCTGGTATTGAACCCCGTCTCTGCCATGTTGCTATCAAGAGCGGCTTCTTGGCCCGCTCATGCCTCATATCCCCTCACCGCGAACGCGGAAATCGGGTGGCGGAGCGAGGCTCCGCCACCCATTCCGAATTAGCGGAAGTAACCCAGGATCGTGCTGGGCGCCGAGTTGGCGATGGACAGAGCCTGCACACCCAGCTGCTGCTTGACCTGCAGCGACTGAAGGCGGGCGCTTTCCTTGGCCAGGTCAGCGTCGACCAGGTTGCCGATCCCCGTTTCCAGAGCGTCGGACAGCTTGCCCACGAAGCTCTTGTGGACTTCCAGCGACTTCGAAGCCGTGCCGAGCTTGGCCAGCGAAGCGTTCAGGTTGTCCAGGGAGGTTTCAATCGTGGCAACCATCGTCGACGCGTCGCCAGCGGAGGCGAAGGAGGACGTAGCCGTCACGGTCACGGTGCCACCGCCGAGCGTCATGTTGGCGTCGGAGATGGTGATCGTGTTGGAACCGTCAGCATTGGCCAGGGCCGAGATCGAGGTCACGGTACCGTTGATCAGGTTCGTACCATTGAATTCGGCGTTGGACGCGATCGTGGTGACCTGGTCACGCAGGGCCTTGAAGTCTTCGTTCAGGGCGGTGCGGGACGCAGCGTCCAGCGAGGTGTCGGAAGCGGCCAGGGCTTTTTCCTTCATCTCGATCAGGAGATCGGAGATGGCCTCACCGGCAGCCAGAGCAACGTCGGTGGTGGACTGAGCCAGGTCGAGCGAGTTGCCGACAGCAGCATAGCCGTTCACGTCCGAACGCATTTTCTGGGCGATCGCGTAGATACCACCATTGTCCTTGGCGGACGAGACAGCCAGACCGGTGTTGATGCGGTTCTGGACGGTCTGCAGGTCGCGATTGGTCTGGTTGAGGTTTTGCAGCGCCATCATGGCGCCCGGATTGGTGTTGATAGTAGCCATTTCTTGGCCCTTTCCTGTTCTAGTGTTGTCACGAGCCTTTTGCTCGCCAGGTCTTCTGACCCAACCCATAAACAGCAAGGGCAATGCCAGTTTACGATTGACAGGCGGGGTTAACGGGCCCGCACCTGATTCGAAACGGCCCTCGGCGAATCACTCTGGTTAACCGGTAACGAACCGCCCGGCAGAAATTGCCGGGGCACCCCCAAAATCGCTAGGAAAAATTTGCCGGTCGGCAAAAATTTATGCTTAAAAATGAGTTAATTCCGGAATTCAGGCATGCTGACGCGCCAGCGCCGAGAATGCAGAAAAAAATTGTCGGGACCGCGAAACCGCGGTCCCGACCAAAACGAACGGGCGATTAGCCGAAGAAGGACAGGATCGTCTGCGGCGCCTGGTTGGCGATGGAGAGAGCCTGGACCCCCAGCTGCTGCTTGACCTGCAGCGACTGAAGGCGGGCGCTTTCCTTGGCCAGGTCGGCGTCGACGAGATTGCCGATACCCGTCTCCAGCGCATCGGACAGCTTGGTCACGAAGGACTTGTGGACCTCCAGAGACTTGGCAGCCGTACCGACTTTCGCCAAGGACGCGTTCAGATTGTCCAGAGACGTCTCGATGGTCGAAACCAGCGTGGACGCATCTCCGGCCGAAGCGAAGGATGCCGTCGCGGCGACCGTCACCGTACCACCGCCGAGCGTCATGTTGGCGTCGGAGATGGTGATGGTGTTGGAGCCGTCAGCATTGGCCAGGGCCGTCACCGAGGTCACCGTCCCGTTGATCAGGTTGGTGCCGTTGAATTCGGCATTCGACGTGATCGTCGTGATCTGGTCACGCAGCGCCTTGAAGTCTTCGTTCAGGGCGGTACGCGAAGATGCATCGAGCGACGCGTCGGACGCGGCCAGGGCCTTTTCCTTCATTTCGACCAGCAGGTCGGAAATCGCTTCACCGGCGGCAAGTGCCACATCGGTGACGGACGTGGCCAGGTCCAGAGAGTTCTGGACCACACCATAGCCGGCGACCTGGGAGCGCATGCGCTGGGCGATGGCGTAAATGCCGCCATTGTCCTTCGCACTGGCCACTTCCAGACCGGTATTGATGCGGTTTTGTACCTGGGTCAGGTCCATATTCGTCTTGTTCAAGTTCTGCAGCGCCATCATGGCGCCAGCGTTGGTGTTGACAGAGAGCGTCATTATTAAGTCCTCCATTCTGGAAGTAGTCGAAGCCGACTTCTGCGGCCGTGGACGTTTTGTCCGCGTACGGCATCGCAAGCCGCATGCCGCTCTGGCGCTCTTTTTCACCGAACAAATTCAAGGTATTAGGATATGAAAAAGGCGCCTCCCGGGGGAAGCGCCTGATCCTGCCTGTCCGTTTTTGCCGAGGCGGCAATTCCTGCCCTAGACGGCCGCCTGCCCGCCGGCACCGGCACTCGCCTGGGGCATCAGCCCCTGCATCACCGTACGATTGATATCCACCAGATCGTCGATCGCCTGCGGATCGCGCATGGCGACGCTGCCATGCTTGGAGACGAAGATGGACAGGGAGATGATCGCTGCGCGGAGCGCTTCCGGCAACTTGTTGTCATTGCTGGCACAATCGATTGCCAGATTGCTCCAGATCCGCCGGTTCCAGTCGATCGCATCGGCCCGGCCGCGCACATCCGAGGTCGGCAGGGTCTTCGACGCCATCAAGGCCCGCGTCACCTGTGCAAACAGGCGGTATTCCGTTGCCCGGGGGTCTTCGCTGCGTTGGGACGCAGCCTGATAGGCTTGAAGCGACATTAGCCCAGTCTCTCCGCTTCATAGGTCATGAGTTTGCGACAGCCCATCAGGGCCTTGTAGTGCTCGCCCGCCATGACATCGCGGCTGATCGCCACGCAGACAGTGAGCACTTCGGGATTGGTGACAACGCCCATGAACTCATTCATGCGAAGCACGAATTCGTCGTAGAGCTTGTCGTCCGCCTTGTCCGACAGATACATCATCATGATCGGGAAATAGATCCGGCGCACCGGCGTCGTGACATCCTCTTCGTGGAGAATATCCTTCTCGCGCAGCACGGCCGCCTTGTTCTTCAGGACAAGGTTCGCGCGGCGCTCGCCGTTTTCGATCACGGCACCATTGAGAACGAACCGCTCGCCGGGTTTGAGCGAGATTTTAAGCGGCATATGCAAGCTCCGTTGCGCACAATGCGGCGGTCACGACTTGAGTCTGGCGCAGGTTGGCAATGCTGAATGAAGAAATCGTTTCCACCTGAAAAGCCCGCGCCAAGTTTTACGTTAGCGAGTTCTTAAAGCGAATCCCATGCGTGTGGGGTCGCAATCGATACAGGTTTGATCATGACGCAAAACGCCCCGGCACTGGATCTGGACGCGGAACTCTCCGCGGAAGCCGAAACCGTGCGGAACGAAGCCCGTGATGCCGTACCGCTCGGTCGCTCGGCCCTGAAGCTGGATGACCAGGTCAACCGCCTGTCCTCCGCCAAGCGCAAGCAATACACAAAGGTCGTGGCGCAAGCCAAACGCGCCCTCAAACTCTCCGCGGAAAACCAGCACTCCGAGGCCGCCCGCATCGCCTGGAAAGCGGTCAATCTCGCGCCCGACCTCGCCCTGACCAATCACGTCATGGGCCTGATGCTGTACCGGCTGGGCCGCCTTTCCCGGGCGCTGGACTTCTTCCAGAAAGCCTGGGAGCTCGACCCGCAGGACGCGGAAATCTACCAGAAGCTGGGCCTGGTCGCCTGGAAGCTGGACATGCTCGACGTGGCGGAGAAATTCTACCGGATCGAATGCCAGCTGGCGCCCAACTCCATCCATGCGACGATCAATCTGGCCGGTGTGCTGCGCGACCAGTCCAAATTCGAGGAAGCCATCGAAATCCTCCGCACGGCGATTTACGGCCACCAGGAGAATTACGAGCTCTGGAACTCGATGGGCACCGTCATCAATGACAGCGGCAAGCCGGAAGAGGCCTCGACCTTCTATCTGGAAGCCCTGCGCCTGAAGCCAGACTATGGCCGCGCCCACAACAATATGGCCAATGTCTACGAATTGCTTGGCGAGCCGGAAAAGGCCCTGCCCCACTATGAGGAAGCCCTCAAGGACCCGGCGGACGAAACCGAGGAAGCCACGATGCGCCATGGCCGGTCCATGGTGCTGCTGGCCGCCGGGAAGATCGCGGAGGGCTGGGAGGCCAATGCCGCGCGTCTGGATCCGAACCGGGCCCAGGCCACGCTCTTCTCCCTGCCCATTCCCATGTGGGATGGGGCCGATGCCAGCGAGATCCGCGGCAAGTCCCTGCTCCTGATCGGCGAACAGGGTCTGGGCGATGAAGTCCTTTTCATGAGCATTGTGAAGGATCTGATCGACGCGATCGGACCGGATGGCAAGCTGCGCATTGCGTGCGAATACCGACTCATTCCGCTGGTCGAGCGCTCCTTCCCGCAGGTCGAGGTGACCAATCACCTGTCCGCCACGGTCGAAGGCCGCGAGATCCGGACCGTCAAGGGCGCCGAAGCTTGCGACCTCTGGACACCGATGGCCAGCCCGCTGCGCGCCTTCCGCTCCAGCCTGGACGATTTCCCGGGCCGCGAGGGTTTCCTGACGCCGGATGCCGGCCAATTGGCCGCCTTTCGCGAGCAAATCGCCGGTTTCGGCTCGGGTCTCAAGGTCGGCATTCTCTGGAAGTCCCTTAGAATGGATGCCCGCCGCTCCAAATTCTTCTCGGCTTTTGATACCTGGGAAAGCGTCCTGAAGACGCCCGGCGTCGACTTCGTCAATCTCCAATACGGCCAGGCCGAAGCAGAGCTGGCGGTGGCGAAAGAGCGTTTCGGTGTCACCATTCACCAGCCGCGCGACATCGATCTGAAGATGGATCTCGACAAGGTCGCCGCCCTGTCCGCCGCCTGTGACCTGGTGATCGGCCCGATGAATGCGACCTCCAACCTGGCGGCAGCGAGCGGTGGCAAGGTCTGGTTCATCCACGCCCGTTCCTCCACCTGGACCCTGCTCGGCTCGGACCACCAGCATTGGTATCCCCAGACCCGCTCCTTCTTCGGCGAAGGCTTCCAGGACTGGGACAACACGATGCGCCGGGTGCGAGAAGCCCTGGCCCAAGAGGTGAAGGCCCGGTCGTGAGCCAGCGCCGCATTGCCCTGCGCGCCGATGGCGGCGGTGATATCGGCCTGGGTCATGTGATGCGTTGCGCCGCCCTGGCCCGCGCGCTCGTCCGCACCGGTGCCGAGATCGACTGGTTCACCACCACCCCGACCGTATTGCCGGTCTGGCTGGATGATTTGGCCCATATTCACGTGCTCGATGACGAGATCGAGACCGATCTCCTGGCGCCCATGCTGGTCGCCGCCGGAAGCGATCTGCTGGTCGGGGACTGGAAATCGACACCGGCCGATCTGGTCGCCCAGATTCGCCAAACGGTCTGTCCTGTCGTCCTCATCGGCGGTTTCACGGGCGATGCCGTCGCCGACCTTCATATCCGTCAGGGTTTCGCCGAGACCTCCGACGCCCCCCAGCGGTCCAGCCTGTCGGGCGCGTCCTGGCTGCTGCTGGATGACGCCTATGCGGGACTGCCGCCCCGCCAGACCGGGACTCGCATCACCCGCCTGCTGATCTCGCTCGGCGGCACCGATACCGCCCTGATCGACCGGATCGAGGCCGCCGCGCGCCAGACCGGTGCCTTGGCCGGCGCCGAGATCCAGGTTCGCCGCCCGGGCGGCACTCGGGACGGCCGGTTGCTCCAACCCCTGCGCGATGCGCTCCTTGAGGCCGACCTGGCCATCCTGGCCGGCGGCACCACGCTGCACGAAGCCGCCGCCACCGGCCTTCCGGCGATCAGCGTCCCGATTGTTCCGCACCAGTATGATCGCGCCGGCCAGTATCAGCGCCTTGGACTCGGCCTGATGATCGATCCGGAAAAGCCCTGTTTTGAGCGCCGGATCACGGAGACGCTCGACGCCCTCGCCGCCGATCCGGTCCGCCGTGGCCGCATGGCGCGCCGGGGCCAGGCTCTGGTTGATGGGCGCGGCGCCGACCGGCTGGCCCGTCACCTGATCGAATTTTCCCTGTCACAACAGGCGCGTTCTCAGTAAAACCTTAACGTCTGACGGGCCGATTGGGGGGCGAATTCACGGCCTGATTCGCAGCCGGCCCGGCTGCCGGACAGGCCCGCCGCGAAGGATCCGGATGTGAGCTCCACCCCGTCCCAGGAAATCTGGCCGAATTTTCTCGTGATCGGCGCGCCGAAATCCGGCACGACCTCGCTCTATCACTATCTCGCCCAGCATCCCGACATCTTCCTTTCGCCCGTGCGCAAGGAAGGCCGTTTCTTTTCCGGGATTGGCGAAGGCCAAGTCTACTGGCCCGCCTATTATCACTATGACACCGCCCCGACCGTGGCCGATTACCAAACCCTGTTCGAGACCTGGTCCGGCCAACCCCGCATCGGTGACGTGTCGCCGGACTATTACGCCTACGCGCCGATTTCCGCGCCGCGTGCGCTCAAGCATTGCGGCCCCGACACGAAAATCATTGCCCTCCTGCGCCATCCGGTCGAGCGCACCTATTCGCACTATCTCCAGAATGTCCGCCGCGACGCCGAATTCGCCACCTTCCGCAGCGCCCTGGCGGATGAGCCGCGCCGCAAGTCTGCCCATTGGGGCTTCCAGTGGCTCTACGCCGACACGAGCTGCTACGCCGAACGCATCGCCATCTGGAAACAGCATTTCCCGGACATGATGATTCTGCTGCAGGACGAGCTGGATGCCGACACGCCGGGCATCGTTGCGAAGGTCCAGGATTATCTGGGGCTCGACCGGATCGCGCCGGAAACCCGCCAGCGCTACAATACCGGCGGCATTCCCCTGTCCCGCCTGCCCATTCTGGAAGGCGTGCTGGACGCCCGCGCGAAAGAGCCCTTCGAGGATATCTACGCCGAATTCATTGCACCGCGCGATGCCACGAATTCCGACGCCCCCACCGCCGATGGCGTCTACCCGCCCCTGGTGGAGGGCGAAACCACTGTGCCCCCGATGGAGCGCGATATCCGCGATGCCCTGACGGCCCGCTTCGCGCCGGAGATCGACCGTCTGGAAGACATTCTGGACCGTTCGCTGAAGGTCTGGCGCTGATGCGATTGTCCGAGCTTTCCCGCGGCGTTCTGGTGACCGGGGTCGGGGCTCCGCCCGGACTGGGCACGTTGCGCTCGCTGAAACAGGCCGATTCCGAGCTCAAACTCGTGGCGGCCGACATCAATGCGCTCGCCGGTGGCCTGTTCGAGCCCGGCACGCAATCGGCCGTCCTTCCTTCCGCCGCTGACGCGAAGGCCTACCGCGCCGCCGTACGGGCCGTGTGCGCCGAGCGCCAGCTGGACATCATCATTCCCGGTTCCGAAGCCGAAATCGCCGCCTTGGCCCCCGTCGCCCGCGACTGGACGGCCGACGGCCTGCGCGTGCCGGTCGCCGATCCGGACGTGGTCGCCTTCGGCATCGACAAGGGCCAGCTGCTGTCGCGCTGTGCCGAACGCGGTCTGCCCTGCCCGGTCACGCTCCAGCCCGAGCACGAAGCCGACCTGGATGCCTGGTCCGGCGGCTTTCCCTGCGTGATCAAACCGCGCACCTCACGCGGTGCCCGCGGTGTCAGCTATCCGGAAAGCCTGACGGCGCTGAAAGAAACCTGGCGCGAAACCCAGGCGGCCCACGGGCCCTGCATCGTCCAGACCTTCATTCCCGGCGGCGCCGAGACCGTCTACACGATCGGCTCCCTGTGGAACCGGGGCGAGCTCGTCGTCTCCACCCTGCACCGCAAGCTGCAAACCAATCCGCCCACGGGCGGGGTCGCCGTGGCGGGCGAGACTGTCGATGACCCGGAGCTGATGAAGGCCGGCCTGGCCGTGCTGGAAGCCTCCGGTCCCTGGCATGGGCTGGCGGCGGTCGAGGTAAAGCGCCCGGCACCCGGTGAACCGGCCTATCTGCTGGAAATCAATCCACGCATGTGGGGTTTTGGCTATCTGATGACCCTGGCCGGTCTGAATGTGCCCGAACTCCTCGTGCGCATGCTGGCCGGAGCGGAGCATCTGGACGGCCATATCCCGTCAACCTTTCCGCCCTATTCTGCAAAGCGTATGGTCCGCACCTGGCAGGACATTGAGATCCCGAGCCCTCCGGAGGGTGAAACTTGACCCGTACTGTTGCCGTCATCCAGGCCCGCACCGGTTCCAACCGGCTTCCCGGCAAGATCCTGGAACCGCTTTATGACGATGTCTCCCTGCTCGCCTATCAGTGCCAGCGCCTGCGTTCGATCGAGGGCGTGGACGAGCTGGTGATCGCCACTACCGAGGCACCGGATGATGACGCCGTCGTCAAGCTCGCCGAAGCCCAGGGCGTCCGGGTGTTCCGCGGCTCCGAAGAAGATGTGCTCAGCCGCTTCCTCCTGGTCGCCGACGCCACCCTTGCTTCCACCCTGATCCGCATCACCTCGGACAGTCCCTTCCGCGATCCCGACGTGATCGCAAAATGCGTTGCGGAACACCGTGAACACGGCGCCGAATACACGCGCCCGGCCGACGGCCATCTGCCCAAGGGATTGCGCGCGGAAGTCGTCGAGACGGCCGCGCTGCGCCAGATCCATGACGACCCTGCCACCACGGCCCGTGACCGCGAGCATGTCACCATCCACATCCGCGAACATCTCGATCGCTATCGCACCCATATCGTCGACTTCCCGGAGGCGCTGCGTCATCCGGAGATCGATCTGTCCGTCGACACGCCGGAAGATCTCGATGTCGTCCGCTCCGTCCATGCCGAACTCATGGCACGCGGCTGGCCCGTCGATACACTGCATATCTGCCGCCTGATGGAAGAATACGCCGTCCTGCGCTCGATCATCACCGACCTGGCTTCCTGAAAATGACCCATATCGATTTCATCGCCGAGATCGGCTCCAATCATGGCGGCGACCTGGATGAGGCGAAACGCTATATCGAGGCTTCCGCCCGCGCCGGCGCCGATGCCGTCAAATTCCAGACCCTGACCCGGGACGGGTTGATCGCCCGCTTCATTCGCGATGCTGACGGTCAGGTGGTGGAGAACCCGAAATACGCGGCCTTCGGCAATGCCGGCCTCCCCGATGACTGGCATGCCCCGCTGAAGGCCTGCGCCGCCGACAATGGCGTGGAATTCATGTCCACACCCTTCTCCCTCGCCGCGGTCGACCTGATGGAGGATGCCGGGGTCAGCCGCTACAAGGTGGCGTCCGGTGACATGACCTTCACGCCGCTGCTGCAACGCCTCGGCGCGACCGGAAAACCGGTCCTGCTGTCCACGGGTGCGTCCTATCTCGACGAAGTCGAAGAGGCGATCGCCACGCTCAAGCATGCCGGCTGTTCCGACATCACCGTCCTGCATTGCGCCGCCAGCTATCCGCCCAGCTGGGACGATCTCAACCTGTCCGCCATCACCACGCTGAAAACGGCGACCGGCCGCAAGGTCGGCCTGTCCGACCACTCCCCCGGCCATACCGCGCCGATCGCGGCGGCGGCATTGGGGGCGGTGGCGATCGAGAAACACGTCACCTTCAGCCGCTCCCTGGAAGGTCCCGACCATCCCTTCGCCATGGAAATGGACGAGATGGCCGCCCTGATCGCCGACCTCCGCCTGCTGGAGCAGGCGCTCGGTGATGGCGAGAAGAAACCGGCAGCCAGCGAGATCAACCGCCGCCGCAATCTGCGCCGCGGCCGCTACGACGCCACCACCGGCCACCCCAGCGCCGACGGCGACACTTGGCTTCGCCCCCAATGGGAAGCGGACGAACGGGTCGGGAAGTAACCACCGCCCTTTCCTCCCCATTTCATGGGGAGGTGGATTGCCCACAGGGCAAGACGGAGGGGCCGGCGCAGCCGGTTGTCCGTCGCTTCGCGCCGCCCCTTCGACCTGATGCTGTGCATCAGCCCACTTCCCCATGAAATGGGGAAGAAAACAAAAAAGGGCGCCCAGAGGCGCCCTTTTCGCAAACGCGTGGAAGCAAAAACTACTTCGTCCGGATCGCGTCGATCTTCGAAGCCGACACGCCATCCACCATCGTCCGGTTGATCATCGGGTGGTCTTCGTCCTGCGGTCCGAAATCGCTGTCCGGGTGGTAGGCGATGACGCGCATTTCGCTATCGAAGGTCCGGAATTTGTGATTGCCCTCATAGGGGATGCGGAACATCACGCCCGGCTCGAGCTTGGTGATGCCTTCCGGGGTTTCGCATTCGCCGCGGCCCGAGAACACCACGCCGATCCGGTCGGAGGGGTGCGTGTGCGCGGTCTGGTCGATGCCCGGCGGGAAGAAGAGCAGGTTCAGGCAGGGATCGCCTTCCTTGACCGGCGAGATCAGCAGGCTGTCCGTGCAGCCATCAATGTATTTCAGCCGGCCTTTCGCTTCCACGGGGCCCCCGACCATGAAGAAGGCCTGGTGGTTCTCGCGGGCCATCACGATGCCCTTGCCGCCTTTGACGGAGAGAACATTGTTGGCAGAGAAATACATGCCCGCGCCGAGCGTGAACATGCCCGACGACGTCGTCAGCACGGCCTCGCCTTCCTGGACAAAGCCGAAATAGGCCGTGTCGACAGAATTCAGCTCCAGCGTCTCGCCGTCCCACGCATAGAGCGTGGTCGGAAAGTTCGGATCGCAATCGGCGACCTTGCCGGTCAGCCAATCGAAGGCGAAAAAGTTCTGGGTCCGGATCATCCCATCAGCCATTTTTCTGTGCACCTCTACCAATATGCCTGCCCACTCGAGAGGATTCGTGTTTACAGTCCCTTAATTCAGGGGCGCATTGCACGCATAGATAATTAACGGGCATTGGCCTCTGGAGACATGCGACCAATCGCGCTAAGTCGGATGGCATGCGTTTCGAAGGTACAGATCAATACGTCGCAGACGGCGAACTGAGCGCCGCGGTCAACGCCGCGGTGGCTCTGGAGCGCCCGTTGCTCGTCAAAGGCGAGCCGGGCACGGGCAAGACCGAACTGGCCAAACAGGTCGCACGCGGCATGGGCATGCCGCTGATCGAATGGCACATCAAGTCGACCACCAAGGCTCGCCAGGGCCTGTACGAGTATGACGCCGTGGCGCGTCTGCGCGACAGCCAGCTGGGCGATGACAAGGTCCACGACATCGACAACTACATCCGCCGCGGCAAGCTCTGGGAAGCGTTCGTCGCGCCGGAACGCTCGGTGCTCCTGATCGACGAGATCGACAAGGCCGACATCGAATTCCCCAACGATCTCCTGCAGGAAATCGACAAGATGGAATTCCATGTCTACGAGACCGGCGAGACCGTGAAGGCGGAAAACCGCCCGGTCGTCATCATCACCTCGAACAATGAGAAGGAATTGCCGGACGCCTTCCTGCGCCGCTGTTTCTTCCACTTCATCGCCTTCCCGGACGAGGAAACGATGAAGAAGATCGTCGAGGTCCACTATCCGGGCCTCAAGGGCCGCCTCCTGTCGGAAGCGCTGAAACTCTTCTACGAGATCCGCGATGTGCCGGGCGTGAAGAAAAAGCCCTCCACGTCGGAACTCCTGGACTGGCTCAAACTCCTCCTGGTCGAGGATATCGATCCGTCCGTGCTGTCCGAACGCGATCCGCGCAAGCTGATCCCGCCACTCCACGGCGCGCTCCTGAAGAATGAGCAGGACGTCATGCTGTTCGAAAAGCTCGCCTTCATGGCACGCCGCCAGGGCGGACCGGGAACGCCGGGCGGAGGCCCGCGCGGTCCGGGCGCAGCCTAGAAGCGGACGGCCACACAATCGCCGCAACGCAGCCTTGCCGTCGCCCGGAAAGCATTCGAAGGTCGCAGGACCGATGAAAGCCAAAGGGGGACGGCATGCGGCACTCAATCACACCCTGGATCAGCCTGGCGCTGGCGGCATCCCTGTCGCTGGGCCTGTCCGTCTCTGCGGCCGCCCAGCCCGATACCGACACCGCGCTTCGCGACGCCTCACAGCAATTCCTGGACGGTGACCAGGCCGGTGCGATCGAGACCGCCCGCCGGGGTCTCGAGCTCGCGATCACGCCGTCGGAACAATTCAACGGACACTATCTGCTGGCCGACATGTCTTCGCAGACCGGCGATCACGCCACCGCCTACACCCATTTCACGCAGGCCCTGGGCGTGCTGGAAACCCATGCGCCCGACCAACACGCCATGCAGGCGGAGGTCATGCACAAGATCGGCTATGAGGCCTTCCAGCTTGGCCGCCGCGAGGAGTGGATCGAATGGGGCGAACGCGCCCAGACCCTGATCCGCGCCAACCTCTCCATCCTGTTCCGCTTCGAGGAGGATGACCTTGCCCGCCACCGGATGAGCGCCTTCGCCTGCGATCCCGGCCAGGGCGAGATCGAACGCACGAATTTCACCGTTTACATGGCGTCGGGCCGCGACGTCGCCTGCGTCTATTCCGTCCAGGGCAATGAGGAAATTGCCATGACGGTCCATGTCTCCCACCAGCCCGGGATCAGCCAGGCCCAGGCCTTCGCCGGCGCCGACCAGGCGGTTCGCACCAATCGCCAGGCTGCCGATCAGCTGGATCGCGGCCGCCGCGACTTCGGCGGCGTGCCGGTGGAATATGCCCTCTATCGCGAACAGACGATGACGACGGGCGTCTACACCACCCAGATCGATGACTGGACGGTGAAGCTGCGCCTGACCGATTACCGCTCCGTCCTGTCCGATGCCGACTGGGACGCCGCTGCCGAATTGACCTTTGGCGGCACGGCGGACATGGCCGCCCACGCCGAGAATTGCGACACGGCCCTGCGCGGCACCGGCACGCTGACCCAGCCCGCCGATGCCGCCATCCAGACCGAAGCCGCCGCCGCTCTGGCCCTGCACTTCATGAATGCGGAGGACACCGTGCTGGATCGCACCGACTCCCATCTGGACTGCCTGATCGGCGAACTGCCCTTCCAGCCTGATGGCGGGGTCGCCTATGGAGAGCTGGATACCGACGGAAACCTGGTCGCCCTGACCGGTCACCCGTCCGGAAACCGGGATTTGCTGGTCCAGGTCGCCCCGTCGGACAGCCCGATCGCACCAGGGGCACATCTCACGGTCATCTCCCCGGGCACGGCCGAGTTTTTCGGCGTCTATGACAGTCTGCCCTCCAGCGAGACCTTCATGGCGGACATGGACCGCCTTTTCGGTCGCGAGATCGGCGTCCTGTCGTCGGTCAATCGCGCAGAGGACGGGACTGTGAGCATGACAATCTCCGGCACCATTGAGGAAAGCCAGCCCTGACGGTCTGGTCTTTGCCGCCGCGCCCGGTTATGACCGGTCCAGAACCACAGGAGAGCGTTCAGATGAACAATCGCGGCTAGACCCGCGCCCGCCCGGGACACCGGAGGCGCGTTTCGACTTCACCGAAACCACCCCACACCCGAGGTGTGTTCATGACTGCTCCCGTTTCACATCCCGCCCTGGATCCGATGACGCGCACGCCGATGCCGGCTGCGCCCTCCATGGCCTATCTCAAACCGCTTGTCGCCGATCATCCCAAGATCGAGGCCGGCGACTACACCTATATCCATTCCTTTGATGATCCGGAGCGCTTTGCCGACCAGGTGATGTACGCCTTCGACTTTATCGAGGACAGGCTCGTGATCGGGAAATTCTGCTCGATCGCGCACGGGGCCCGCTTTGTGCTCAATGGCGGCAATCATTTCGCCGACCGGCTGTCGAGCTATCCCTTCCCCATTTTTGGTGCCTGGGGCGAGCCCGATCCGGGTCCCTGGCCCAACAAGGGCGGCATCACGATCGGCCATGATGTCTGGATCGGCTGGGATGCGGTGATCATGCCCGGCGTCACGGTCGGACATGGCGCCATCATCGCAGCCCAATCCGTGGTCACGGCCGATGTCGAGCCCTACACGATGGTCGGTGGCAATCCGGCCCGCCCGATCCGCAAACGCCTGCCGGAGACGGACATCCAGCGCCTGCTGGACCTGGCCTGGTGGGACTGGCCGGTCGAGGCGATCCAGGCCGCGTCCGATGCGCTCATGAAGGCGGACATCAAGGCGCTGGAGCGCCTGGCGCCCGCCTAGCCGGCGACGTCACGGAAATTGCCATTGCGGTCCCAGATGCCGACCTGGCGATCGCGCGGCGGTTCATAGTCGTCGGACCGGTAATTCGTCGTCTGCGAGGCGAAGGGTTTGTACACGACCCGCTGCGCCCGCAGACGGCGGAACAGGTCGCGCGTCGCGTAGCGGAAATCCAGGACTTCGCTCTCCCGCTGGAAAGCCGGATTGGTGCACAGGATCACGCGGGAGGCCCCCGTGTCGGCCTGGCAATAGGCATTCCCGCGGAGTTGCTCGATCCGCGACAGGCCGCTGCGCAGTCGGGGCAGAAGCCGCGCCTGGATGGCGGACACCTGGCTGCGGAAGGCCTCGCGGCGCGCCTGCTGCTCCGGGGCCAGCGCATGGGAATCGCCGATGGCATACAGTTCGGCCCAGGCATCGAACTGGTCGAGCACCGCCAGAATATCGGCCTCCTCACCCGTTCGCGTCGCCGGGGCATAGGCTTGTGCCTCGAGGATCGCCGCCTCCACTTCCGCGATATAGGACACGGCCGCCTCCTGCAGGCTGGCCTGGCGCTCTGCCTGATCCTCGGGCGTGTCATCCCGCATCGCATTGAGCAAATCCTGCAGCCGGCTGGCATTGGACGGTGCGGCCTCGGCGGCCGGCTCGGACTGGGCGAGCGACAGGCCCAGAAGGGCAGCAAGCAGGGCAGCGGACATGGACACTCACTTCACGAACAGCAGGATCGGTCCGCCGAGCCTAGTCCCGTCCCTTGAAAAAGGAACCGTGCGTGTCATTCCCCCCATCGACACAAGCCCGACGCACGCTATCTTGGCGGCATCATGTTGCATCACTTCTTCACCGAACTTCGCGCCGCCCGCATTCCCGTCACCACACGGGAATACCTCACCCTGCTCGAAGCGCTCGACAAGGGCGTGGTCGAACCGGAGATCGGGCATTTCTACTCAATCAGCCGCGCGGCCCTGGTGAAGGACGAGAAGGACTTCGACAAGTTCGACATGGTCTTCGCCCACGTCTTCAAGGGCGTGGAAACCCTGACCCAGCTGTTCGGTGACAAGGAAATCCCGGCCGACTGGCTGGAAGCGATGATGCAGCGCCAGCTCTCCGAGGAAGAGATGGCGGCGCTGAAGGGAATGCCCTTCGACGAGCTCATGGAGACGCTGAAAAAGCGCCTGGAGGAGCAGACCGAGCGGCATGAGGGCGGCAATAAATGGATCGGCACGGGCGGCACCTCGCCCTTCGGTCATTCCGGCCACAATCCCGCCGGCGTTCGCATTGGCGGGCAGAGCCGGAACAAGAAGGCGGTGAAGGTCTGGGAACAACGCCGCTACAAGGATCTGGACGGCGATCGCGAGCTGGGCACGCGCAATCTCAAGGTCGCCCTGCGCCGCCTGCGCAAGTTTGCCCGCGACGGCGCCCATGAAGAGCTGGACCTAGACAACACGATCAGCGCCACCGCCAAACAGGGCTGGCTGGACGTCGTCATGCGCCCGGAACGGCGCAATGCCATCAAGGTGCTCGCCCTGTTCGATGTCGGCGGCTCAATGGATCCGCACGTGAAGCTGTGCGAGGAGCTTTTCTCCGCCGCGCGCTCGACCTTCAAGAACCTGGAATATTTCTACTTCCACAACTGCCCCTATGAGGGCTTGTGGCGCTCCAATCTGCGGCGGCGGGCCGAGACCGTGCCGACCATGGATATCATGCACAAATACCCGCATGACTGGAAAGTGATCATCGTCGGGGATGCCGCCATGGCACCCTATGAGATCACCCATGATGGCGGCTCCGTGGAGCACTGGAACGAGGAAGCCGGCGCGGTCTGGATCAAGCGCATCGTCGACACCTGGCCGAACCTGATCTGGATCAATCCGACGCCGGAAAAATGGTGGGAGCATTCCTACTCCACCCGCCTCGTGCAGGACCTGATCGGCCCGGACCGCATGTTCCCTCTGACCCTGGAAGGCGTGGATTCGGCGATGAAGGAGTTGGCCCGCTGAGCCAGGACATTCCCCTGCCCGAGCCTTGGGAAATCTCGCCCCATGCCCTCGGCCCGGTGACGGCGGACACGCCTTTCGATGTCGCCGCCCTGGCCGCCTTCCTGCCCGGCTATGACCTCGCGGAAACGCCCTCGCCCGATGGCCTGCCCTTCCGGCAGATCGTCGCCACCGGCCTGCTGGAATGCCGCCCGCTCCTGATCTTTCTCGGCCATGCCGATGTGCCGACCATCACCGGTGTCCGCGTTCGCGAACCGGGCCGCATTCCCAATGCCTGGATGATCGGCAGCCGGATGGACGAGACCCTGATCAAACCGGAGGACTGTTTCACGGCCCAGGACGTTCCCGGGCGCGAGGGGCATGTCTTTGCGCGCGAGGCCGGCCAACTGACCGCCCCGGTCTATTGGTTCGATACCGGACTGGCGAATACGGGCGGGGTCCTGCCCGATCCGGACACCCTCAAGACCAGCACGCTCTACGAAATCAGCTGGGTCGCCTGGAAACAGGGCTAGGCCGGCCGCCTGCCGGACCCGGCAATGTCTCCTGTCCGGCCCGCCGGACAGTCAGGCCTGCCTGCAGGTCATCAATTGACTCTGAGAACTACTCTCATTATCGATTGCAACAGTTTCTACTCCGATGTGTTGGGGAATTCATGTTGCGTTTCAATCAAGTCCGGCGCTCTGCGCCGATCGCTGGCCTGTGCCTGCTCACCACCGCCCTCTCGACCACTCTGGTGCCGGCTGCCCTCGCGCAGGACACCGGGACCGATGAGGATGTGATCACCGTCCACGGTGTGCTGGGCCGCTATTCGGCCACCAAGTCCGACACGCCCGTCATCGAGACGCCGCGGTCCGTGTCGATTGAAACCCTGGATCAGATCCTTGAGCGGGGCGCCGTCGACCTGTCCGATGCGGTTCTCTATTCTGCCGGCGTCATCGGCGACACCTATGGCATCTCCACCCGGGTCGACTCGGTTCAGGTCCGCGGCCTGCGCGCGCCGGAATATCGCGACAGTCTTCAGGCCCTGTTCGGCAGCTACAACAATACCCGGTCCGACATTTACACGATAGAACAGGTCGAAATCCTGCGCGGCCCGTCGGCCATCCTGTACGGGCAGGGTTCGCCGGGCGGCATCGTCAATGTCGTCTCCAAGACCCCGCGTGAAGACTTCGCCGGGGAGATTGTCGGTGAAATCGGCAATCATGACCGCTACCAGCTCGCCGCCGACGTGACCGGTCCGCTCGACGCGGCCGGGACCTGGCTCTATCGCGGTGTCGGCGTGTGGCGCGATACCGGCTCCCAGATCGACCATGTCGACGAGCGCGCCATTACCCTGGCCCCTTCGATCACCTTCGCCCCCAGCGCCGATACCCGCATCACCGCCCTGCTGAACTATCAGGACATCGATGCGGCTGCCGCGTCGCAATTCCTGCCGATCTACGGCACGCTCCTGCCGGGGCCGGATGGTCGCTACATGGACCCGAACCTGTTCACGGGCGAACCGGGTTTCGACCGCTATGACACGGACTCCCTCTCGCTCACCCTGTTGGGCGAGCACCGGGTCAACGAGCACCTGCAACTGGAAGCCACGCTGCGCCGGACCGAAGGCGAGGCCGACTACCGTCAGGCCTGGATTTCCTTCATCGGCGGTGATCGCTATATCCGCAATCCCGATGGCAGCCTCTATCGCGACGGCTACATGCCGCGCACCTTCTATGCCTCCGAAGCCCGCTCGGAGCAGACGGCCGCAGACGTCCGGGCCCGGCTGGAGCTGGACACCGGCGGGTTCAGCCACAAAATCCTCGGCGGCCTGCAATACCAGGACGTCACCACCGACAATGACACGGCCTATCTGTTCGGTGTCGGTCTCGACTTTGCGACCGGCCTGCCCGACAGCACCTATGGCGACACTTTCTGGTTCAACCCGTTCGAGCCGGTCTATGGCGCCTATCCGTCCGACGCGGTGATCGACGCCTTCATGTCGGATGCCCCGGAAAGCCGCACGCAGAGCACCGGCCTCTACGTTCATGACCAGATCGAATACGGCAACTGGATCGCCACGCTCGGCCTGCGCTCGGACTGGATCGAGACGGATACCGGGTCTGCCCGCCAGGAGGATGACAAGCTCTCCACCAGCCTGGCCTTGATGTATCGCTTCGACAGCGGGCTGAACCCCTATGTCAGCTATTCCGAAAGCTTCGAGCCGGTGATCGGCACCCTGTTTGACGGCTCCGCCTACGAACCCCAGGAAGGGCGCCAGTACGAGGTCGGCGTGAAATACCAGCCTCCGGGCACACGCTCCCTCGTCACTCTGGCCTGGTTCTCCATCGAACAGTCCAACCTGCTCACCGCCGACCCGGATCATCCCGGCTTCCAGGTGCAGACCGGGCAGGTCGACATCACCGGTCTGGAATTCGAATCCGCCTGGTATTGGGACACGGTGTCCCTGGAAGTGAATGCCAGCCAGCTCGACACCGAGACCGTCGACGGCTTCCAGATGGCCTCCATTCCCGAACTCCAGGCCTCGGCCTGGCTGGGCTGGCGTCCGACCGGAGCCTGGTCCGGTTTCCGCGCCGGGGCCGGCGTGCGCTATGTGGGCGAAAGCCAGAATGGCGCGGACAGCCTGGAAACCCCGTCCTACACGCTGGTCGATGCCATGATCGGCTATGAGATGGATGCGTGGAATTTCGGACTGCACGCCTCCAACCTGTTTGACGAGGCCTATTACGCCACCTGCCTGGCTCGCGGCGACTGTTTCGTCGGCGAGGACCGGACCGTGGTCGCCCGCGTGGCGCACCGCTTCTAGACCCACGCATCCGGGAGCCGGGGCGCCTCGCGCGCTCCGGCTCCGACGTTTTCCACGAGGCCTTTGATGACAAGCCTGACCGACCTGATCTGGATCCTGCCCGCTCTCGCCCTCAGCCTGGGCGGTATCGGGCTGTTGTACCGGAGCTGGAACGGGCGCCGCTCGACCCATGCGCGGCCCGTCTGGCTGGGCTGGCTCGCACTGCTGACCGGAACCCTGTGCTGGCTGCCGGTCTTTCTGCCGGCCTATGGCCTCGCCCTGTCCCTGTTGAGCATCGAACTGATCGCGATTGCCTTCATCCTCCTGCGCAGCCAGGTCCTCGCACCGCGCCCGCCGGTTCCCGCGGCCCGGCGTGACGCCGCGCCAGGACCCTCCCGGGCCTGGCGTAACGGACTGCGCGGGTTTGCGGTCACACTGCTGGCCGGTCCGCTGGCGATGGCCCTGTCGGTCACCCTCTCAATCCTTCTCTTCGCGCTTGCCGGGGCCCTGGGCTGGAGCGAAGCGGACCGGCTCGCCCTTTTCCTGTTCTGCGTCCCGCTGGCCTGGGCCGGTCTGGCCAGCCTCGCCACCATCGATCTGCGCCTTCGGGTCCGCACGCTGGGCCTGGTCGTTCCGCTCGCCCTGTCGGCGGCCCTGATCGCCCTGCTGTTCTAGGAGCCCTGTCATGACCTCCCTGCCCTGGCCCAAAATGCCGGCACGCCTGGTCGCGCGCATGCTGTCCGGCCACACCGCCCTCGGCGTGGCGCTTTCCGCCCTGCTCTACATTGTCTGCCTGTCCGGCACGCTGGTCGTGTTCCACAATGAGTTCTCGCGCTGGGAACAACCTGGGGCCGCCGAATTCGAGACCGTGTCGCCGGAAACGCTGCAGACGCTCTACACCTCGGCCCTGACCCGGTTCGATGAGACGCCGGACAGGATCACGCTTGTCCTGCCCACCCCGTCCGTGCCGCGCCTGATGGCCGGCTCCGGCGAGACCTACTGGCTCGCCGATGAGACCGGCAATACGGGCGAGGCCGTCCACCACGCCTTCTCCGAGTTTCTCGTCACCCTGCACATGTATCTCCACCTGCCGAACATTCTCGGCCTGACCGTGG
Source organism: Maricaulis alexandrii (assembly GCF_005871165.1). GTDB lineage: Bacteria > Pseudomonadota > Alphaproteobacteria > Caulobacterales > Maricaulaceae > Maricaulis > Maricaulis alexandrii. The sequence continues at coordinate 141,216 of NZ_SWKP01000009.1, forward strand.
TGGGACTGCTGGGCGTGATGATGCTGGGCCTCATCCTGTCCGGCTTCCTGGCGCATCCGCGCATCTTTCGCGATGCTTTCGCCCTGCGCCGGACGAAGTCGGCCCGACTGGGCGAGACGGATCTGCACAATCGCCTGTCGGTCTGGGCGGCTCCCTTCCACATCACGATCGCCCTGACCGGTGCCATTCTCGGCCTGGCCTCGATCGGCGCCTATGCCCTGGCGCTGGTCTTCCATGACGGTGATCTGGAAGCGGTCTTCCCGCCCATTTTCGGTGAGGAAGCCGCGACCGGCCCGGCGCCGAACGGCGTCGCGGACATCGCCCGAGCCGTCACCACCCTGCAAGACGAGCGCCCCGACCTTGCCCCCTGGCTGATCTATGTGAACGGCCCCGGCACCGCGGAACAGAATATCGAGATCCTGACCCAGGTACCCGGCCAGCTCGCCTATTATGACGAAGTCCAGTTTGATGCCTCGGGCCAAATGCTCGGTTCCACCGGCATCAGCGATGGCGAAACCGGCCAGCAAGTCGCCGGCGCCGTCTATTCCCTGCATTTCGGCTGGTTTGGCGGTGTGCCGGTCAAGCTCGTCTATCTGGCGCTGGGCCTGGCCCTGACCGTGGTCTGCGTGTCCGGCGTTTCGCTCTGGCTGATCAAGCGCCGGGAGAAGGGACGCCCCAGCCCGCGCCTGGAACGTGCCTGGATCGCCATTGTCTGGGGCACGCCCGCCCTGCTGGCTTTCACCATGCTGGGCTCCCTCTCAGGCCTGATCGGGGAAGCGCTGCTGACGCCGGTCCTGTGGATCGGCCTGGCCGCGCTGATCGCCCTGGCCATGGCGTTCGGGACGGACCGCGCCTGGTCACGCAGCCTGCGCGGCATCACGGCGGGGCTGACCCTGGCCGGTCTCGCGGTCCACCATGCCAACCATGCCGGCGCTTTCCGGGGGGAGGCCGCCTGGGGTGTCAGCACAGGCCTGGCCGTCACGGCCCTGCTCCTGCTGGCCAGCCTGCGGCCCTGGAGCTGGATGTCGCGGCCCGCAGTGGCGCCACAGGCCCGGCCTGTGGAGGATTAGAGCACCGGGCTGACCCGGCCCTCGTCCGGGTCAATGCCCAGCTCGTTCTCCACCCGCGCCACCCAGGCGCGCACGCCGAGGAATTCGTCCAGGTCGAACCCGCCCTCATCGGCGACGCGCGTATAGGCAACCAGGGCGATATCGGCGAGCGAGACCTGATCGCGCACGATGAAGTCCCGCGACAGGAGCCGCATTTCCATCACGCCCAAGGCCCGGCGGCCCTTGGCCATCAGCTCCGGATCAATCTCGTCATCGCTCAGATTCTGCATGGATTTGCGGAAGCGCCGGACCGCGATGAAGGGTTCGTGGCTGTATTGTTCCCAGAACATCCATTCCAGCATTTTGGCCTGGTCGAAATCATCCTCCGGGATGAGGGCCGAGCCGCGCGCCAGGTGGAAGATGATCGCATTGGACTGGGCCAGGATGCGGCCGTCGGGCCGCTCCAGGCACGGCACCTGCCCGGCCGGGTTGATGGCCAGGAAGTCCTCGGTCCGGGTCTCGCCCTTCACCACGTCCACATTGTGCCAGTCATAGGGAATGGCCAGATGGTCGGCGGTCCATTTCACTTTCAGGCAATTGCCGCTGCGGGCGTCACCATAGATCCGGACGGGCGTGGTCATGGGGCTGATCCTTTCGGCTTTTCCGTACCATAACGCGACCGGCGGCCAGTGCGAGTGCGAAATCATGACATTCCTGCGAGCCTGTGACAGCTCGCCGCTTGGGGCCAACGCGCCGCTGTGCCTATAACGGGCTGATCACTGATACAGGTCCCCCATGTCCGAGATTTCCATCGATCCCGTCACCGCTCCGGAAGACTGCCAGACCATGGCCCAGGTCCGCGAGGGCGTCGACGCGCTCGACCGTGCCCTGGTCGCCCTGATCGCCCGCCGCTCGCGCTATATGGAAGCGGCGGCCCGCATCAAGACGAGCCGGGACAAGGTCCGCGACAATTGGCGGATCGAGGATGTCGTGTTCAAGGTCACCGAGGAAGCCAAACGCCACGGTCTCAGCTGCGACATTGCCGAGCCGGTCTGGCGGGAATTGGTGGAACGCTCGATTGCCTATGAGTTCAGCGTCTGGGACGCCACGCGCCAGAAAGCGCGCGACTAGATCAGGCCGGCAAAGGCCGCCTGGGTTTCCCGGAAACAGCGCTCCACGCCGAGCCGGGCGACATCCCAGCCGGGTTCCGACACGGTTTCCGCCTGCTCGCAGACTTCTGCCAGGGCAAAGGCGCCGACCCCGCGGGCCGCGCCCTTGAGCGTATGCGTGGCGGCCGTCCAGGCCGTCGCATCCTGCGCCGTCTCCATCAGGCCGAGACAACGCTCCGCCTGCTCGCACATCAGCGTGAGCAGTTCCGACGTCAACGCCTCATCCCCGCCCGTATAGCGCTCCAGGTGCGCCTGATCGAACAGGGGGGGCGTGGCCTTGGGTTGGGTTCGGGCCATCATGCAATCTGGGTAGCGTGGCAATCTTAACATCACGCTTAGATCAAGCCCGCCCGGCGGCTTTCGTTCAACTAGGTGAATAAAGTGTTCAGCTTCGCGTCACACGCGAAACCGCACGCTGGAAGCCTGCCAGAAAGGGAGGATCGAATGAAGCGATGGATCAGTACCCTGGCCTGTGCCCTGGCCGTCAGCCTGTCCACCGGCGCCCTCGCCGCCGCGGATCCGGCCCGGGCCACACGCACGCCGTCCACAGCCGCAGCTGACGCCGCAAAGGCCCAGCTGAAACAGCGCCGTGACCGACACGACTACCGGGATCGCCGCGATTACCGGGACCGGCGCGGCCGCCATCACCGCGATCATCGCGGCTATCGCGACCGGCGCGGATATCACGACCATGGCTATCGCGACCGCCGGCACCATCGCGGCGCCTGGAATCGCGGCCATCGCGCCGCGCCGCGCTGCTGGCGTGAACAGCGGCATGACCGCTTCCGGGGCCGCCCGGCCGTGGTCTCCCTGCGGATCTGCCGGGACCGCTATGGCCGCTACTATGTCGACCGGGGCTCACGCCGCCTGGTCTACTATGTCGGCCGCCGCCATCACCGCGACCGCTGGTAGGCGCTCCCCCCAGACAAGAACCCCGCCCCGCACATTCGCATGACAGGCATGTGCAGGGCGGGGCAAACTTTGTCTTGATTTTGTCGCATTGGTGCGTATTTTCCCGGCTCTTTCCGGCGCGCCTATAGCTCAGTTGGTAGAGCAGCTGACTCTTAATCAGCGGGTCCAAGGTTCGAATCCTTGTGGGCGCACCAACACTCTCCCCTTTACACACCGCACGGCCTGACCAAGATCGGCGCGAACAAGGGGAAATCCGTGACTCGCATCCTGTACCCGTCTCTTGTCCTGGCCCTTTTGGTGCTGGTGACCGGTTGTGCCGCCTCGCCGGCACGCCTGCCCGTGCTGGATCCGGGTGAGGCCCGCGGGACGGTCCATCCCGTCTACATCACGACCTCGCGGCAGCCCGCGGACGATCCGGCCGCACATTTCGGGACCCGCCGATCCCTCGCGCTGAACTTTGCCCGCGCCGATGTCTGGGTGCCGCACAACCGTCTGCCCGGCGAAATCGACTATCCCGGCCGCCGCCCCGATCCATCAACCGAATTCGCGCTGACCGGCTGGCAGGATTATGACAGCCGCCCCGATTTCGCCCGCGACCTCAATCATGATCTCAGCGAAATGCGCTTCGCCGAGCGCGACGTCTTCGTTTTTGTGCACGGCTTCAACACGCCCTTTTCCGACGGGCTCTACCTGAACGCCCAGATCATCAATGATTTCGGCCTGCAGACCGCCTTCGTCCACTATGCCTGGCCCTCGGCGGGGCAATTCCCGGCCTATCTCTACGATCGCGACAGTGCCCAGTTTGCCCGGGACGGTCTGGTGGAAACCCTGACCCTGCTGGCCGACAGTGAAGCGATCCGCATCAATCTGATCGCCCATTCCATGGGTTCCCTGGTGACGATGGAGGCCCTGCGCGAGCTGTCGCTGACCGGCCGCCAGGACGTGCTGGAAAAGATCGATCCGGTCATTCTCGCTTCGCCCGACATCGATATCGACGTCTTCCTGTCCCAATTGTCGGCCATTGAGCCACGGCCCGAACACCTGCTCGTCTTCGTCTCGGCGCGTGACCGGGCCCTGCTCCTGTCGGACCGCTTGCGCGGCGGCGATCACCGCCGGCTCGGCATCGGCGCCCAGCGGGACCTGCTGACCGAGCTGGGCGCGACCGTGGTCGATCTGACCGAAATTCGCGATGGCGGCTTTTCCGGCCATACCGCCTTTGCCAGCTCTCCCACGCTGATGCGCATGGCCAATACCGGCGTGTTGGCGACGGCGCTGATGGGCGTGGAGGCCATGCCGCAGGATAGCGGCATCGGCACCCTGTCCGACCTGGCCGCCCGCATCATCTACCTGCCCGCCCGCGCCCTCGGCGAACGCTGACCCCGGACAAGCGAAAGCCCGGATCCAGGGGGACGGATCCGGGCTTTCTTTGCAAGCAAGCCGGCGACTTGAAGGGGGGAGAGATCAGCCGGCTTCGCGTACCTCGGACAGGAAGGTGGTGACCGTCGTGTTGAGGCGCTCGGCGCGCTCGGACACGGTCTGGACCGCCTGCAACACATCCTGCGACGCCTCGCCGGTCTGACGGGCCGACCGCGACACGGAGTCGACATTGTCGGACACGGACCGGGCACTGGTCGCGGCGTGAGACACGGAGGAGGAAATCTCGCGGGTCGAGGCGCTCTGCTCCTCGGCGGCCGCGGCAATCGCGGACGCGGCCCGGCTGATCTCACCCACCGCGCGCGTCACATCCTCGATCGAGGCGGACGAGGTCGCTGCGGCTTCCTGGATCGCGGTAATCTGGTCGCGGATATCATCCGTGGCCTTGGCGGTCTGGGCCGCCAGGGATTTCACTTCCGACGCCACGACGGCAAAGCCCTTGCCGGCCTCACCGGCCCGGGCCGCCTCGATCGTGGCGTTCAGGGCCAGAAGATTGGTCTGTTCGGAAATGTCGTTGATCAGCTGGACGACATGCCCGATCTCCTGGGCAGCGGAGCCCAGATTGTCGACCACGGCCTGGACGGACTTGGCCCGCTCATCGGCCTGGCTGGCCATGTCCGAAGAGCCCTGGATCTGCTGGGTGACTTCAGCGATGGAGGCCGTCAGCTCTTCCGCGGCGGCCGCGACGGATTCGACATTCGCCGAGGCTTCGCCGGCGGCGGACGCCATCATGTCACTCTGCTGAGAGCCCTCGGTGGCCGTCTGCGACAATTGCTGGGCAATGGCCGACATGGAGGCACAGGCTTCATTCACCTCGCCCAGCATCGCCATGACATCCGCATCAAAGGTCTGGGCCAGCTCATTGAGCTTGGCGGCGCGGCGCTCATTCTCTTCGGCCTGGCGGCGGGTATCCGCTTCCAGTTGCTCGGCCTTGAGCCCATTATCGCGGAAGCGCTTCAGGCTCTGCACCACGGCGCCGAGTTCGTCGGAGCGTTCCAGGGCCTCGATATCCAGATTGTAATCACCATTCGCCAGGGTCTCGGTCGCTTGGGCAATCGAGCGGACACCATTGGCGGTGCGACGGCCGAAGAAGACAGCCAGCGCGATCAGGGCGATACCGACAGCAATCGTCAGACCGATGAAAAGCAGGACCGAATTGCGCGCGGCAATCCGCGTCGCTTCGGCGTCGAGGCGGGCCAGGGCAACGCCCTCATCGGCCAGGGCCTCGATCTCGCTGTTGATATCGGAGAAGACGACGTCGAAAGGCTGCAGAAAGGCGACCGAGCTGGCGAAATCCAGTTCCAGCATCTGGCCGACAAAATCCAGCGCGTCCCCGTACAGGCCCAGCTGCTCGACCAGGCCGGAAATGATTTCCGGATCGGCCAGCGTCTGGGTCTCGTCATTCATCAGGGCCTGGAGTTCGGCAGAGAGTTCATCCACACGGACACCCACGGCCTCGAACTCGGCCATGACGTCCATCTCATTGCCCGCAGCCTGGGCCGTGACCAGACCCAGCACGTCGCCATTGATCTGTTCGAGGCGGGCCTTGTAACGGGTCAGCTCGACCGCAGAATTCAGGTCGCTCAGCGTTCGTTCCTGGTTGGACGATCCTGCCTCCAGAGACCAGGCGCCCAGGCCGGCCACTGCGATCAGGGCGATGATCGCCGCGATCGGTGCGACAGCAAAGGACTGCGCGATCGAAAGATTGAAAATTGAGGTCAGCTTGCCCATCGGCCTCTCCCGAAAAGCCCCGAAGGGCGAAATTGTTGTACCAAGCTTCCAGCTGAATCGCTGAAATCAAGGTTAACGCCCCGGCCTGATTGTCAGGCCGGGGCGCTTGTCCCTAGAACGAGGCGCGCAAAGACACCCAGTAACGGCCTTCCGTCTGGAAGTGCGTGGACGTCGTCTCGCCGGCACCGAACGACATGTTCTGAGCGGTGGCCGACAGGGTGACATTGTCCCGGATTTCCAGATTGGCGCGCAGCGAGCCTGCCACATAGGCATTCACCGGTTCGACGCTGAACGTGCCGAAAACCGGCTGCGACGGCATCATCACGTCAGAGACGTAGTTCAGATACCCGTCAATGCTCAGGCGCTCACCGGTCCAGCCCAGGTGCAGGTTGGCCAGGTGCATCGGCGTCGTGGCTTCGAAGTCCCGGACCGTCGCGGTCGGGAAACCGATGATGTCGTCATGCACGGCCTGGAAGGTGTAGTTCGCCCCCCAGTCCCAGGCCTCACCGAACTCGCCGTTCAGGCTGATTTCAGCCCCCAGCGTCTCGGTGTCACCGACATTGCTGTACAGGAAGACCGGGACACCGCTGAGCGGGTTGAACATGTTCGGGGACAGGCCGAAGGCACCCTTCACATCGTCATTCTGCTCGAAGAAGACCGCGGAACGAAGGGCAATGCCCGAGGCGAAATTGCGATCATAGGCAATCTCGTAATTGGTGACCACGGAGGTTTCCATGCCCGGATTGCCCGAAATTGCGAACGGGACGGTGCCAAGCGTGCCATTCAGCGTGAAGCCGATGTCGAACATGGACGGCGCCTGGATGCCACGGCCGGTCATGAAGCGGACCGTGCCACCGAATTCCGGACGCCAGGTCAGAGCCGCATTATAGCTGAACTCTTCATAGGAGACCGAATAGTCGTCCTGGCTGAACGGGTAGAAAATCGGATCCGGCGCACCAGCGCGTTCCCATTCCAGATTGTCGAAACGGCCCGCCAGGGTCAGGTCGAGGTCACTGGAGAACTTGTGGTTCCACATCGCGGCGGCCGACCAGGTCGTGTAGCCGAAATCGCCATTGCCCGGGTTCGGGAAGGAGATGGAATTGCCATCGCGGAACTCGGCCGAAAGACGGATCGTGTCATTGGTGCCGATCTTGAACAGGTCCTGGACCTGGACAACGGTCAGCTCCGAAGACAGCGGACCGAAGCTGTATTCAATCTCGGATTCGTTGCGATAGGCCGTGAAGGTCAGGAAACCGAAATCCGTGTCGGCTTCGACAGCGCCGCGATAGGAGGTCAGTTCATAGACCGTGCTCGCCGGCAGGTAGATGGAGGTCATTTCCTGCTGGCTCACTTCGGAGTGCGTGGCCTCGGCGGTCAGGCTGACCTTGTCCGAAATCTGGAAACGGCCTTCCAGGGAGAAGTTCTCGCGGGAGAATTCACCCGTGCTGGTCGTCGCCGCACCGGTGTTGAGGGCGTCGAATTCATCCGCTTCGCTATTGCCATAGCTGAAACGGACAGCGGCCTGCTCACCAAAGCTGCGACCGAAGGTCAGGGCGACATCGGTGTAGCCGCCGGAACCGACATTGGCGCTGGCATTGGCAAAATCTTCGTTCTGCGGATTGCGCGTGATGATGTTGACCACGCCGGACACGGCATTGAAGCCGTACAGTGCGGATTGGGCACCCTTGACCACTTCGATCTGCTGGATCTCGTCCAGCTGGACCGGCAGGGTCGACCAGGCGGTATAGCCATAGCTGTCGAGATAGACTTCACGGCCATTGACCAGGACCAGCAGGCGCGGCGTGTAGCCGGATGCGGCACCGCGGATGGAAACCTGGCTGTCGCCGAAGCTGTAGCGGGTGAAGTCGACACCGGCATAGTGGCGCAGAATGCCCGGGATATCGAATTCCGGCGCACGCTGGATGTCGTCCTGGGTGATGATGATCATCGTCGCCGGAACGTCGGAGGCGCGCTGCGGGGCGCCCGTGGCACCTGCCGTGACCGGCTCGCCGAACAGTTCGGACATCATGGTGTAGTCGAGCGACTGGGCGGAAACACCCGCGGTGGCGGCGATGCTCGCGGCCAGGGCGGAGAGGGAAGTCGTGAGGAAGATGTTCTTCATGGTATTGCTCTTTTAAATCCTTGTTTCGCCTAGATTTCTTCAATCATCATGGCGAAAGCCGCCGCGAAGGAGACCGACGACGCATCAGCCGCGCCGCGATTGACGACAATGCGCACGGACGGCGCCGACTGGACGCCCATCACGCAATTGCCACTTTCCACACAGCCCATATCGGTGGAGACCGTCATCACGCCGTTGGAACTGGCCGCGGAGAACACGCCGGCATCGCCGGACGCGGCGCCCAGCAGGACGGCTGCATCGGCACCGCCAAGACTGCCCGCATCGGCAAGCGGAACGAGACGCGCATTCAGCGTCACGCGACCGGCCGACAGACCACCCGACATGGTGCTGGCCAGCGCCTGGGCTTCGCCCTCACTGGCAGCGTCATAAACGATGGCAACCGTCCGGTCGGAGCCGCTGGCCCCTTCCACAAAACTCAAAGCCCGTCCGATCACTTCCAGGTCACGCTGGGTGGTCTCGGCCATGGCGGGGGTCGAAAGGATTACGCCGGCGAGCACCGGCAGAATGAATTTACGCATAAAAGGCCCTGCCCTGTTTTCGGATGCGTTCTGGCATCCCATGGGGGCGGACTTACGCGCGTAAAATTAATCAGCAATTTCCGTTGGGTCATAGCTTATTACAATTGTTGGTAATATCGTATGACTCAACCACTCTCGCTAGAGTTCGAGCAATATTATTTGCAACCAAACGTCATTTGCGAATGTTTATTGCTATCAGATTTCTTGTCATGAATTTGCCGGCTTTGAAAGGCCCTATAGCCGGCATGGGGGCCGAACCAACATCGTCACGCACCACAGCCCTGGCCGACCGGCCCGAGGGACAGGTCACCACGGCAGGCCTTTTGCTGGCCAGCATCCTCTATCCGATCGGGCTTTTTGCCCCGGCCATCGAGACGCGGCATCTGGGATGGCTGCGCGATGATCACAGCCTCGCCGGCCTGGTCTGGGGCCTGGCCAGCCGGGACCAGATCTGGCTGGCCCTCACAGTCGGCCTGTTCTCGATCGCCTTTCCGCTCACCAAGCTGGTCTGGATGTGGCGTCTGCAATTCCGGCGCGGCGTGCCTCCGGGTCCAACCGCCCTTCGCTGGCTGGAACGCCTTGGCAAATGGTCCATGGCCGACGTCCTGATCGTCGCGCTGACGGTCTTCACGCTCCAGGGCAGTGGCTGGCTGGGCGCCCAGCCGGAGATCGGCATCGCCGTCTTCGCCGCTGCCACCGTGATCGCCATGCTCTGCTCGGGACGGATCAGCGCGCAATTGCGGGCGATGGAAGAACGGAAAGCGGCAAGCGAACCCCTTCTCCCGGGGGAGACGGGGTCCCGAAGGGGCGGATGAGGGGGAAGGGCGAGGTCGTCACATTCTCTTGCAAACACCGGGATTCCCCCCTCTCCCGGCGCATGCGCGCCACCCTCTCCCCAGGGAGAGGGAGTTCGCACACCGCTATTCTCCCATGAGCCCTTCGGCCCGTCGCCGCAGACGATCCAGCAGGCCGGCCAGCAGCGCCACTTCCTCGGCGCTCAACTCGTCCACCAAGGCCGCTTCCTCGGCCAGGGCGACCGGCGTGATCTCGCGATAGATGTCGGCACCGCCCGGTGTCAGGCGCAACAGCCGGGCCCGTCCGTCCGAGCCATGGTTTTCCCGCTGCACCAATTCCCGCTCGACCAGGCTGCGCACGGCGCGGCTGACCGAGACCTTGTCCATGGCGGCACTGTCAGCGATGGCCTGCGCCGTCATCGGTGTGCCTTCCCCCAGAATGGCAACAACCCGCCATTCCCAGATCGTCAGCCCGAAACGGGACTGATAGGCCTTCGCCACCAGGCGGCTGACCAGGTTGGACGTCACCGCGAGGCGGTAGGGCAGGAAATCGCCCAGACGCAGCGGGTTCTCGGATTTCGGGTCGGCTGAATCCTGCATGTCCCAGACTTGCCGGAAGCCGCGCGCAGCTGCAAGCCAGATGGCATCTCGACGGACCGGCTCGGCGCGCGCTATCTGAACGCCATGAGCGATATCATCACCCTCCCCGCCCCGCCGCGCCTGGCCATTGACGGTCAGGATGACACGTTTCCGGTCGCCCGCGTCTTCTGTATCGGACGCAATTATGCCGATCATGCCAAGGAAATGGGCGCCGCCGCCGAACCGCTCTTCTTCTGCAAGCATGCTGATGCGGTGACGCCCTTGAACCGGCTTCCCTTCCCGCCGGAAACCGAAGACCTCCATCACGAGGTGGAGATGGTTCTGGCCCTGGGTGAAGGCGGCGCGATTGTCGCCAGCGGTGTCGGCGTCGACCTGACCCGCCGCGATCTGCAAGCCAAGCTCAAGGCCAAGTCGGCCCCCTGGGAAATCGCCAAGGCCTTCCACCAGTCCGCCCCCACCGGCCCGCTCCGCCTCGGCCCGCCGCCGACGGCAGGCGCCATCACGCTCAGCGTCAATGGCGAGCCGCGCCAGTCCGGCGACCTCAGCCAGATGATCCTCGACCCGCAGGCCATGCTGGCGGAACTGTCCCGCTATTTCGTGCTCGGCCCGGGCGATCTCGTTTTCACCGGAACCCCGGCCGGGGTCGGTCCGTTGCACCCCGGCGACCGGGTCGAGGCCCGCGTCGAGGGCCTGCCCACACTGTCCTTCGAATTCCAGGCGGAGACCGCATCATGACGACGCTTTACGGCTATTGGCGCTCCAGCGCCGCCTACCGGCTGCGCATTGCGCTCAACATCAAGGGCGTCGGCTATGACCAGGTCTCGGTCAATCTGAAAGAGGGCGAGCAGAATGGCGAAGCCTGGCGCGCCATCCAGCCCCAGGGCCTGGTGCCCGTGCTGGAGCATAACGGCCAGCAATTCCTGCAATCGCCGGCCATCCTGGAGTGGATCGACGAGACCTGGCCGGAGCCGGCTCTCCTCCCCGCCGATGCCGCCGGCCGGGCGAAGGTGCGGGCCTGGACCTCCGTCATCGCCTGCGACATCCATCCGGTCCAGAATCTGCGCATCCTCAAGGCCGTGGCCGCCGAGGGCGGAACCGGGTTCGAGGGCATGAAGGCCTGGGCCCAGCGCTGGATCACCTCCGGGCTGGAATCCCTGGAAACCCTGGTCGCCGCCCAGGACCGGGAAACCCCCTTCCTCCATGCCGACCGGGCCGGCATGGCCGAGGTCTATCTCGTGCCGCAGCTCTACAATGCCCGGCGCTGGGGCGCAGACCTCACGAATTGTCCGACCCTGGTGGCGGCCGATGAAGCCGCGCGCGCCCTGCCCGCCTTCGCCGAAGCCGACCCGGCCGTCCAGCCGGACGCCGAGCCGGAAGGCTGAGTCCGGCTCGGCCGGGCCTGCGTGTCAGACCGGTGCCCAGAAACTGTTGACGATCTGCCAGTCGCCATTCACGCGCAGCAGGAACACCCATTCGGTGCGGTCTTCCGCATCGATGCGGGCGGCGCCCGTCGCGCGCGTCGCTTCGAAGACAGTGATTTCTGAGGCGGTTTCGGCCGGCCCACGATCCTGCACGCTGAAGGCAATCGTCTCGAGGGTTTCCGGCGCCAGGAATTCCCGCGCGCCGCTGCGGTCGACATGGCGCCGGTCGAAATCCGGATAGACGGCGCTGACCACGCCGGCCTCATCGCCCGCATCCCAGGCTGAGGCATAGGCCTCGACCCGGTCGCGGATCAGGCCGAGATCGGTCTCGCGGTCCGGATTGTCGATCCAGGTGAAGGCCCCATAGGCGCAATTGACCAGCACCCATTCACCATTAATGCGCGTGCCCAGGAAGAAATCATACCAGTCCCGGTCGGCGGTCAGCTGGAACACGCCGACATCCGGCGTCGTGTCGAAAAAGCGGACATCCACGGTCGAGTGGACCGGGTCGAGCCGGCCATCGGCATTATAGTACTCGCCCAGGATCTGCAGATCGCCCGGCGTCAGATTCTCCACCGCCATTGGCCCGAAACCCTGGAAGTCGGGCCGCAGGCTCAGCTTGGACAATTCCGGGTGCACGGTGGACAGGACCTGTTCGGCATCGCGGGCATAGAAGCCCCGCGCAAACTGGTCGGCGAGCCCGGCCAGGGCTGTCTCGGTGTCGCCGGACTGGGCCCAGGACGGCGCCGCCAGCAGAATGGCCCCCATCAGGGCCGCGATGGTGTGGACTGGTTTCATGTTGGTCTCCCCTCGTTTACGGCGCAGCCTAGTGTCACCGCTTGGCCAAGGGAGGTTTCAATTTGGTCAGACCACTCACTTCGCCGTGAGGGCGGTCAGCCGGCATCCCGGCGCAGGCTCTGCCGCCGCCGCGTGACCAGGACCAGCCAGACCCATTCCGCCGGGCCGAGCCGGTAGCGCGGCACCCAGAACCAGGCCGCCGCCAGCAATCCGGCATTCACGCCCAGCGCCATCAGGAGCAGCCCCCAGCGCGGCACCAGGCCGAACAGGTTCAGCTCCGGCAGCCCGCTGAACAGGAAGACCAGAAAGATGGAGGCAAACAGGTAGCCGCTCAGCCAGACCCGGCCCAGCCGCGCCAGCGCCTCGGTCACCGGACGCGCCACCCCCGTCTGGCAGGCCAGGAGGACCAGGGCCGAAAATCCGTAGACCAGACAGAGGGCCCCCGTCATCCCGGCCAGGCTGGTGGCGAACAGGGCGGACGGGGCGAAGCCGGTCGACAGGCCGGTCAGGCTGGCCCAGCCGCTCAGCGGCAGACCGATCCCCAGCGCCACCATGCCGCTCAACCCGTAGGCCTGCGGACGCCATTCCGGATCGAGGAACCCGCTGCGCCAGGCCGCCATGCCCAGCAGCATGGCTCCGATGATCCCGCCGCCCAAGAAGACGATCAGGATCAATTGCTGCATCAGGGCAAAGCCCATATTGGCCGGCAGGCGCGCCAAGAAGCCGGCGCGGTAGGTCGCGGTCAGTTCGGCCACCCGTTCCGGCGGAAAGCCCAACGCCGTCGCCGGCGTCACCGTATCGCCCATCAGACCGCCCAGCGCGGCACCACCGGCCAGGACCAGCACTGTCATCACCACCAGGCCACCGCCCAGCCCGATCTGCGTCACCAGGCGCAGCCGCGCCCCGGCCGCCGCGATCAGGCCGGCGATGGCATAGACCGCCAGCAGGTCGGCAAACCAGAACACATAGGCATGGACCAGGCCGGCCAGGAGCAGCCAGCTCAGCCGTCCCCATTGCTGGCCGCCGGCCGGCGGCGCCACGGCGTCCAGACCGGCCAGCCAGACGCCCATCAGCACGGCGAGCAGGATGGCAAAGACCGGCGTGAACAGGGTTTCGATGATCCACCAGGCGATCTGGTTGATCGGCTGGGCGAAATCGCTGCCCAGGCTGGGCAGGACGCTGACCGGCCAGATCTGCCCGTAGGACTGGATGGAGGCGACCACCAGACCGCACAGGCACAGCCCCAACAGGGCCTCATACCCCGACCGGGCGCGGGCGACAGGCCAGGGCGTCATGCCCGCCCCCCCAGGCCAGCCCTTGATCTTGATCGTTTCTGCCCCATTTACGCCTTCTTCTTACAAAGATTTCACGAAACTTCAGCCGTTCGTGAATTGCCATCGCGCGCTCAGTCGCGCATAGAAAAATACACCTTTTGAGGATCGTAAGGCGCACACTTGAAATGATCCAGCTGCTGTCATCCCTGATCGAATGGCTCGCTCTGCTGACCCTGTCTTCCATCGGCTTCGACATGGAACCGGTGAGCTGTGGCGCTGCCAGCCCGACGGAATACCGCACGGTGGCGGCGGTCTACACGCCGGGATCGGACACGCTGGGCTGGTCGCCTGAAGCGGCAACGGATTGTGCCGAGGCGGCCGTGCGCGCCCTGCCGGTGAATGACACGCCGCGCTATATCGAACCGGTCGCGCACAGCTACGACAGCTGATCCGGCAAACCGGCCCGAAGCCGGTTTTCACGTGATGTTTTCCCCGCAAATCTCTCTGGCGCATAGATTATCTGTGTGCGCAGCGCGCATTCAGGCCTATTCTCTGTCATAATTCAATTCATGCGGCGCGCGATCACGGATCCGGCGCCTGGCAGGTTGGCAGACAATCGGGCCCGATATGACGGACAAGACCCAAACCATCAAACTGGCGGAGATGGAGATGACGGACGAGACCGCGGACAACCAGGTCACGACCGCCCAGCCGAATGCGCTCACCGCGCCGCGGCCGGATGCAGGCGGCATGGACGGGGTCCCGGACACGCCCGGTGGCGGCTGGCTGGTCTGGCTGGGCAGCGTGTTCGCCCTGCTGTGGATGGGTGCGGCCGGCGCTTTCATCTGGGGCATTCTGGGAGTCCAGTCGCTGGACGATCTGACCCGCTACGGCTTCGGCCAGCTCACCGGCCTGTCCGTTTTCGCCCTCGCCCCGGCCCTGCTCTTCATCATGGGCGGTCTGATGGCGCGCGAGGTTCGCCGCAATGGCCACAATACCCGCCGGGTCGAGATTGCCCTGCGCCGCCTGTCCGAACCGTCCCGCCATGCCGAGACCGAGATCCGCTCCCTGTCGACGGCTGTCGCCGGTGAGGTCGAGCGGATCAATGCGGCGCTGGAAAGCGCTCTGGCCCGCCTCGCCGCGATGGAAGAAGTCATCACCCACCACGCGGACACGCTGGAACAATCCGCCACGGATGCCCGTGACCGCACCGAGACCCTGCTCAGCGGCCTGCGCGCCGAGCGCCAGCGCCTGTCCGAGGTCTCGGAAAGCCTGGACGACAAGGCTGCGCTTATCGCCGCCGCCATTTCCGACCAGTCGAAAATGGTCGCCGCCGCAGCTGAACTCGCCGCCTCCCAGGCCAGCGACAGCGAGCGCCGCATCCGCGCCAGTGTCGATGATCTCAATGAGGCCGGCACCTCCATCGTGGAGCGCAGCGACCAGGCCGCGCTGATCCTGTCCGAACGTACCGGCCATCTGCGCGAACTGTCCGAGACGCTCAAGGAACGCTCGGAAAATCTCGACGCCGCCTATGTCAAACACCGCCAGCGCCTGGCCGATGCCGGCGAAGCGCTGCGCGCCGAGCAGGAGAAGATCGGCGCCGCGCTCGACTTCCACAAGGCCGAACTGGAAGTCATGGCCAAGACGGCCGGCGACGGGGCCACGGCTCTCAATGATGCGGCATCCGCCGGTGCCCTCGCCTTCCGCGAAGCCGTCGAGGCCGCCGTCAGCCGTGCGGATGACCTGGCCAGCCGCGTCCGGTCCGAGACCGATCATGCCGCCTCCGAGCACGAAGCCGCCCTTGCGCGCCTTGTGGCCGCCGCCCAGGAAGCCAAGACCATTTCCGATGCCGCCATCGAAGCGATCGAGGCCCAGGCCGATGTTGTCGCTGCCAAGGTCGAGAAGACCAATGAGAGCGCCTATGAGGCCGCCCGCCGGTCCGACGAGGCCTTCGAACAGCGTCTCGCCGAAGCCGACAAGCTCACCCAGCGCGCCTCCCGCGCTGCCGATGATGCCGCCGAAGCCGTGCGCAAGCGTCTGGCCGAAGTACTCACCGCCGCCCGCGAGGAAAGCGAGACGGTGGAACGCCATATCGAGACCATGACCAACCGCCTGTCGGAAATGCCGAACATGGCGCGTGACCGGGCCCAGGAAGCCGCGGACGCCCTGCGCCGCGGTCTGGACGGGCTCAATGCCGCCGCCATGGCAGCCGCCGAAGAAGCCCAGGAAATCGATGCGGCCTTCCAGGCCCGCATTCGCCAGAATTATGAATTGCTGAGTGACTTCATGCTGCGCATGGGCTCGGTGGCCGGGGGCCGCCGTGCACCCGATCTCGGCCTGAACGAACTGCCGGACCCGCTGGCGCGCCGCCGCCGCGCCGAACCGGCTCCGGACACGCCGGAAGATCCCAAAGCCGCGCCGGTCGAGGAGTCTCCGAAGGCCGGGAAGTCGGACAAGTCCGACGCTGTGCCCGATGCGGCCCGACAGGGTCCGCAGCCGGGCGCCCGTCGCGCCGGGGATCCGGGCTGGCGTTGGAAGGACCTCCTCTCCTCCATGCCGGACGAACAGGATGACACGCCGACCCCGTCACGCCGCCGGCGCAACAAAGACGACGAATAGCGTCGGCCTACTCGTCCGCTGCAGAGCGGTCGGCGACCTGGCCGGCAGACCAATCGGAGATCGAGCGGCTCACCCCCAGCGCGGCTTCATCGAAGGCCGCGACTATGCTGCGCGTCCGGTTTTCCGACGCGCGCACTTCGGCGGTGAAGACCTGGGCCCCGACAAAACGTCGGCCCCGCTCGGAGACGAGACGGGCCGCGATGCGCACCTTGACCAGCGGCGCACTGTCCTCGCCCTGGTCATAGACGGCCTCGAATTCCCGAAGATCCAGGCGCAATTCATAGTCCGCCCGCACCCCGTCTTCGGGGCGCGCGGGAACCATGGCCGACTGACCGGTATTGAACGTGTCGATCAGCAGGTCCTGAACCACTTCCGGGGCCGGTGAAATCCAGCGTGCGCCATTGATATAGGCCAGGCTCTGGCCCGGACGCAGGACCGCAATCGTGTCGCCGGACAGGCCGCGCGGCGCGACCGGCAGCTCGATCAGCACGATGGTCCAATCATCGCCGGCCCACGCGCCCGGCTCGGGTGCCGACAGACGATAGACCGAGACCGGTTCCGGTTCCGGCAGAAGCGACACGCAGCCGCCCAGCCCGGCCAGGGCCAGGGCGAGAGCCGCCGGTTTCAGCAAACGGGCTGCACTCATTGCGGCACCTCCACGGTTTCACGCGGTGAACCGGCGACGAAGCCGCCGGGATTGTGTTCGATCTCCGAGGCGATCCGCTCGAGCGTGGCAGCCAGCTGGCGCATGTCGGCGGAGGCCCGGTTGAGATTTTCCAGACCGTCCTGGGCAAAGGCTTCGGCGGCCGGCGTGATCGTCATCATGAACTGGTTGGTGTTGCGCGCCGCCAGATCGACGGACAGGGCGGCCTGGCCGGTCTGGTTGACCGCCGTGGTCAGTTCCTCGTTCAGGAAGCTCTCCGCGGTCACGGCAAAGGACTGCATGGAATTGGCCGCCAGCGAGATGTCTTGCGCGGCCTGGTCCATCCGGCCCACAGCCGTCCGCATGTCATCGATCAGGGCTTCTTCCGCGCTCAGCCTTTCCGTCAGGTCGCGGACATTCGCCAGGGTCTGCGAGACCTCGTCCACATTCTGTTCGCTGAGCAGGCTGGACAGGCGGATCAGCGCCGTCTGCGCGGCGTCCAGCACGTCCTCGGAGCCTTCGAAAATGCCTTCCAGCTGGGCCCGGCGGGCATAGATTTTCGGGGGCTGGCGTCCGGGCGGGCTCAGCAGGCGCTGCGCCTCCGGCGTGCCACCGGTGATCAGGACATAGGACAGGCCGGTCAGACCCTGCGGTTCCAACTGGGCGGAACTGTCGACCCGGACCGGCGTCTGGGCCAGCACGCGGATGCGGGCAATCACCCGGCTCTGCTCGTCCAGTTCCAGCTGCGTGACCTCACCCACCTGGATACCGTTGAACCGCACTTCACCGCTTTCGCGCAGGCCCCGGACGGGACCGTCGAAGACGATGTCGTAGAACGCATAGTCCGCGTCAAAGGAGACCTTGCCCAGCCAGAGGGCGAAAAAGCCCATCGCGGCGGCCAGCAGGACGGTGAACAGACCGACCAGGGCGTGGTGCGCTTTGGTTTCCATGCCTAATTCTCCTTGCCTGCCAGTGCGGCGCGGCCCCGCGGCCCCTGGAAGTATTCATGTATCCAGGGATGCGGGTGATTTAACAACTCCCGGATCGGGGCGACAGCCTCGACCTTCTTGTCGGCCAGCACCGCGACGCGATCACAAATCTCGTAGAGGCTGTCCAGATCGTGGGTGATCATCACCACGGTCAAGCCGAGCGCGCGCGACAATTCCAGGATCAGACTGTCAAAGGCCGCCGCCCCGATCGGGTCAAGGCCGGCCGTCGGTTCGTCCAGGAACAGGATGTCCGGATCCAGGGCCAGCGCCCGGGCAAGGGCCGCCCGCTTGCGCATCCCGCCTGACAGTTCGGAGGGAAAGCGCGAACACGCGCCCGGTTCCAGTCCGGACAGGCCGATCTTCATCGCCGCGATCTCTTCCATCAGCGAAATCGGCATGTCGACATGCTCGCGAAGCGGCGCCATCACGTTTTCCAGCACGTTCAGCGACGTGAACAGCGCGCCGTTCTGGAACAGCACACCCCAGCGGCTGTCGACCTTGCGGCGCTGGGCCGAATTCATTTCCGACAGGCGCATCCCGTCGAGCAGGATTTCCCCGCCATCGGGCTGTTTCAGGCCCAGAATGGAATTGAGCAGCACCGTCTTGCCGGTACCCGATCCGCCGACAATGCCGAGGATTTCCCCGCGCCGCACATCCAGATCGAGATTCTCGTGCACGACATGCGGGCCGAAGGCCGAGCGGAGACCGCGCACGGAGATGAGAATGTCCTCACTCATATGCCCAGCTCCAGATACATCATGGCGAACAGGGCCTCGAGCACGATCACGGCGAAGATGGACTGCACCACGGAGGCCGTCACACGGCGGCCCAGCGAGTTCACATCGCCCTTCACTTCCATGCCCTGACGGCAGCCGATCACGGCCACGACCAGTCCGAAGACCGGGGCCTTGGACATCCCGACCCAGAAATGGCTCCAGGGCAGTTCGGAGTGGAAGCGCGTGATGAACAGCGCCGGCGAGATGTCCTGCGCCGACCAGGCGACCAGCATGCCGCCGAAAATGCCCGAGATCATCGCCCCGAAGGTCAGGAGCGGCGCCATCAATACACAGGCCACGACGCGCGGCAGGACCAGAGCCTCATAGGGGTCCAGCCCCAGCACCCGCATGGCGTCGACTTCCTGCTGCATCTTCATCGCGCCGATGGAGGCGGTGAAGGCACTGTCGGAGCGCCCGGCCAGCATGATCGCCGTGATCAGCACGCCAAACTCGCGCAGGACCGCGATCCCGACCAGTTCCACCGTGAACACGTTGAAGCCCAGCTGACCCAGCAGGTTGGCGCCCATGAAGGCCACCACGGCCCCGATGAAGAAGGACAGGACGGCCACGATGGGCAGGGCGTTCACGCCCACCTCTTCCATCGCCCAAACGGTCGGTGTCAGGCGGAACCGCCAGGGCTGGGCCGCCGTCGAAATGGCTGTGGTCACGGTCCGCCCGAAAAAGGCAAAGGTGGCGACCGCTTCCAGATAGGCGGCTTCCAGACCGGCCCCGATCCGGGCCATGGCACTCATGAAGCCGGAAACAGGCGCCTTGGGCTGTTCGCTGATGGTCGAGCGGACCCGGACTTCATGGATCAGCCGCCGGGCGACCGGGTGGTCGCCGGCGAAATGGAAATCGGCATCGGGATCATGGCAGGGCCGCAGGATCCGGCCGAGAATATAGGCGCCCGCCGTGTCGATCCGGCCGAGATGGGACAGGTCCAGGATCACGTTTTCGGCGTCGGCGGACCGAGCGATGCGCTTCAGCGGTGCATCCTGGGGCCCGATCGTCTCCACCAGCCAGTCGCCATGCGCTTCCAGCACCGTCTTGCGCCCCTCTTCGCGCACGACCAGTCCGGCAGGCTCGGCTGTCTGGATGGAGTGACCCCTCATGATGTTGAGCCTAGTCGATTTTTTCAGGCCCGGGGAGAGCCTGTTGTCGGTAAAGAAACACTGCGGCAACAAGGCCACACAGGGCCGGAATGATCATGATCGCGAACCCGCCCGCGCCCAGCTGGGCATAGAAATAGCCGGACGCAGCCGAAGCCGCGGCCATCACCAGACCGCCCGACAGGGCCGAGTTGAGCGCCTGGGCCAGGGCTGCGTGCTCATCGGGGACATGATCCGCCGCAAATCGCAGGAAGCCGACATAGGTCGCGGCAAAGGTCAGGGCGTGCAGGCTCTGCAGGATGAACAGCGCCCAGAGCGGCGGCGACAGGGCGGTCAGCCCCCAGCGCACCACCGACCCAATGGCTCCCACGCCCAGCAGGACGGCCGGGCTCGCCCGTCCCAGCAATCCCTTGCCGGACAGCCAGAGGAAAGCGATTTCCACGACCACGCCGGACGCCCAGAGCGCCCCGATCGCCGTGCCGGAGAATCCTTGCTCGCTCCAGGCCTTGGCCGAAAAGGCGTAGTAGAAACCGTGCCCGGCCTGGACCATGGCCGAGGCCAGCAGGGCCAGACCCAGCGGGCCGGCCAGCATGACCAGAAGACGGCCGATATCCCCCTTGCCCGGCGCCTGGGCTTCCTCGCGCCGGCCTTCCGGCAGCCAGGCCGCCGCCAGCGCCAGCAGGCCGGCCGCCAGGATCAGCCAGGCGAGGATGCTCTGTGTGCCCAGACGGTCGATCAGGAAACCGGCCGTGAAATTGGCGACGATGAACATGGCCGAGCCGAAGGCGCGGACCGGTCCGAACGAGAAGGCGCCGCCCCGCGCCGAGCGGATGGCGAAGGCGTCGATGACCGGGATCTGGCCGAAAACGAGGGCACCGGACAGGAAGGACAGGACCAGCAGCACCCAGGGCAGAGAGGACGCCCCGTGCAGGCCGAACACGACAACACAGCCAATGGCAAAGGCCAGGATCGGGTCCCGGCGCCGGATGGCCGTATCCGACCAGCGCGCGCCAATGGGCGAGACCAGGGTCCGACCGGCCATGCCCGCCGCAACGATCCAGCCGATCCATTCCGGTGACAGGCCCTGCCCGTCCAGCCATTGAGGGAAATAGGGCAGGAAACAGCCCAGCAGCAGGTAAAAGGCCCCGTAATAGCCGGCGAAACGGAAGGCGGGTGTGCGGATCATGTCGAACCTGTACCTCGAAAAGCGGGTCTGCGGCTGCGCGGGTCGTACTGCTTGGCGAACACTGTTCACTTGTATAGGTTCGCCCGGCATTGAATGACACAGCCGGAATCACGCGTCATGGGCCCAGATACCCTTGTTTCCACAAGGCCGGAAGAGAAAGCCGATGCCGCGCCGGTCCGGCCCTTGCGGGTTCTGGTCACCGGCTATCGTTCCCACCCCCATGTCGGCGGTCAGGGCGTCTATATCCGCGAGCTCACCAACGGGCTTCTGGCCCTCGGCCACCAGGTCTCCGTCGCCTCCGGTCCGCCCTATCCCGAACTCGACCCGGCCGTGGAGCTGATCAAGCTGCCCTCGCTCGACCTGTTCGCCGAGAAAAACGCCTTCCTCGCCCTGCGACCCCGCCATCTGAAATCCTGGGCTGATCTGTCCGAATGGCTGTCGCACAATTCCGGCGCTTTCGGCGAACTCTACGCCTTTGGCCGCCGCCTCGACAATTTCTTGGCGCGCGAAGGCCACCGGTTTGATGTGGTCCACGACAACCAAACCCTCTCGACGCCCTTCCTTCGGATCCAGAAACGCCTGCCGGTCGTGACCACGATCCACCACCCGATCTCGATCGACCGGGAATATGCCGTCGCAGCGGGCCGCAAATGGTGGGAACCGCTGATGACACGGCGCTGGTACCATTTTGTCGGCATGCAGGCGCGTACAGCGACCCGTCTTGATCGCCTTCTGGCCGTGTCGCAGGCCGCCCGTGATACCCATTCGGACCATTATGGAGTCGATCCCGCACGCGTCAGGGTCGCTTGGAACGGCATTGATCACGATGTTTTCTACCCGGACAGTGCCGTCGAACGCGAAACCGGACTGATCGTCACGACCGCCAGCGCCGACGTCCCGATCAAGGGCCTCGACGTCCTGATCGACGCCCTCGCCCGCGTCGCCGCCGCTCGTCCGAAGGCGCGCCTGCACATTGTCGGCCAGCTGCGCGACGGGCCCGCCAAGCGCCAGATCGAGGCCCATGGCCTGGCCGGTCGCATCACCACCTCGCACAATTTGTCCCGCGAAGACGTCGCCGATCTCTATCGACGCGCCCATATCGTGGCCTGCCCGGCCCGCTTCGAAGGCTTTGGCTTCCCGGCCGCCGAAGCCATGGCCTGCGGTGCAGCTGTTGTCTCCAGCGATGGTGGGGCTCTGCCGGAAGTCGTTGGAAAGGCTGGCCTTGTCGCGCCTGTCGGCGATGCCGGCGCGATGGCCGACCATTTGGGACGCCTGCTCGACACGCCCGCTGAAGCCGCCCGCCTGGGCGAGCAGGCCGCCGCCCGGGCCCGCGCCGAATTCAACTGGTCCGCCCACGCCCTGGCCGCCTCCCGCCTCTATGCCGAAGCCCTTGCCGAACGGAATACCGCCTCATGATGACGATCCGCCTCGACCCGATGCAACTCGAGCCGGGCCAGCGCGTGCTGGATCTGGGCTGCGGTCATGGCCGGCATCTGCATGCGGTCTACTGGGACCGCACGCCCGTCCTCGCGGTCGGGGTCGATCTGGGCCATGAAAACTGCGTCATCGCGCTGGACAAATTCTTCGAACTGCCGCCGCCGGAACCCGAATCCGACCTGCGCGGGGCCGTCCTGTCGGCCGGCAATGCCGAGACTTTGCCCTTTGAAGACAACACGTTCGACCGGATCATCTGCTCCGAGGTCCTCGAGCATGTCCCCGACCCGGACCTCGTCCTGGCCGAGATCAGCCGCATCCTGAAGCCCGGCGGCATTTTCGTCGCTTCCGTGCCGCGCTACTGGCCGGAAAAAATCTGCTGGTACCTGGCCCCCGCCTATCCGCGCGAACCGGGCGGGCATGTCCGCATCTTCCGTCCCAACGCGCTCAAGGCCGCCGTCGAGAAACACGGTTTCCGCCGCTATCTGCGCCATTGGGCGCACGGCCTGCACAGCCCCTATTGGTGGCTGCAATGCGCCCTGTGGGACACGCGGGAGACCAGTTTCCTGGTCCGCCAATACCGCAAATTCCTGGAATGGGATCTGATGAAGCAGCCCTGGCTGACCCGCACGCTGGAAGCCGTGCTCAACCCGATCATGGGCAAATCCGTCGTCATGTATTTCCGGAAGACGGCCTGATGGCCAAGCTCGTCGATATCCAGGCCTGCGCCCGCCACATCGAAAGCCTGCAACAGGCGGACGGGTCCATTCCCTGGATCGAGGCGGGGATCTGGGATGCCTGGAACCATGGCGAGGCGGTCATGGGCCTGGCCATTGCCGGCCGGCGGAGTGCGACACTCAAGGCGCTGGGTTGTCTGGTTGAACGCCAGGCCGCCGATGGCAGCTGGCTGGGTGATCTCGGCGCCTCCGTCCCGCTGGACGCGGCCAATAAGCGCCTGGCGCCCGATCACCCCGAACAGGCTCGCGACACCAACTTCACCGGCTATGCCGCGGTCACGGTCCTGCGCAGCCTTCTGGCCCTGGAAGCCCTGTCGGAACTGCCGCGCTACTGGCCGATGGTGCAAGCCGCGATGGGTTTCATCCTCGCCCACCAGACCCGCCATGGCGACATTGTCTGGAGCGGGGTCGAGCCCGGCACGGACCTCAATGGCACCGACAGTCTGCGCGCCGGAAATGCCAGCCTCTACAAGGCGCTCGAATGCGCCATCCTGATGGGACGCCTGATGGGCGAGGATGTCAGCGTCTGGATCGAGGCGCGCCGCCGCATCGGCGATGTCCTGCGCGAAAATGATGCCCGGTTCGACCGGACCGGCACGGACCGGCGCCGCTATGCCATGGACTGGTATTATCCCGTCCTGGCCGGCGTGATCCGCGGCGAGGCCGCCCGCGCCCGCCTCTATGCCCGCTGGAACGACTTCGTGGAGCCGGGTCTGGGTTGCCGCTGCGTCTCCGACCAGCCCTGGGTCACCGCTGCAGAAACCGCCGAACTCGCCCTCGCCTGCCTCGCGGCGGGCAAGCCGGACCAGGCGCGCGAGCTGATCGCCAACCTGTCCCCGCTGCGCGCGAAACAGGGCGGTTACTGGATGGGCTGGCAATTCGAGGAAAGCATTGTCTGGCCCTTCGAACGTCCCAGCTGGACGTCCGGCGCCCTGATCATGGCCGCGGATGCCCTGGACGGGCTCAGCCCGGGCTCGGATCTGCTGATCCGCAACTGGGTCTCCGAAGCGCCGGCTAAGGCAGGCGGCGAAGCACTTCCAGCGTTCCTGTCCGGCTGACCTGTTCGAACAGGCCGGAGGCCACGGCCAGTTTCCAGATTTCATAGGGCGGACGGCCACCATCTTCCGGATTGGGGAAGACGTCATGGATGGCCAGCAGGCCGCCCGGCATGACCTTGGACGCCCAGCCGCGATAGTCGGCCAGGGCAGCATCCATGGAATGTCCGCCATCGATGAAGACCATGCCCAGCGGCGTCGTCCAGTGCGCGGCGACCGTCTTGGACGTGCCGATCACCGGGATGACGCAATCTTCCAGTCCGGCCTTGAACAGGGTCTCGCGCAGGGCCGGCAGCGTCTCCACCACGCCCAGGTCGGCATTGTAGAGCTCGGGATCATGATAGCCCTCGCCGGGCTGGTGTTCCTCGGATCCGCGATGATGGTCCAGCGTGAACAGGACCCGGCCCGCCTCACGGACCGCCGGTCCCAGATAGAGGGCCGACTTGCCGCAATAGGTGCCGATCTCCAGCACCGGGCCCAGCCGGGCCGCCTCGCGGGCATAGCGCGCCAGCGCCTCGCCTTCCACGGGATCGAGGAAGCCTTTCACTTCATCGGGATGGAGCATCAGGACAGTCCGGCCGGCGCCTGGAAATCCCGGCGCAATTGCGCCAATTCATCGGCCCGCTGGCGCAAAGCATCGGCCCGTCCCGCCAGAAGGTCGCGATCCACATTCAGCGCCGCCAGCTGGTCGCCATCCGTATCCGCCGGCAAGGCGGCAATCACGGTGTCGAACAGGGCCAGAGTGTCGCGGGTCTGCGTCAGGGCGGTTTCGGCATGTCCCAGGCTGCGGCTCAGCGCATTGCGAGAGGCTCCGCTCTGCACGGCGACCAGGGCCTGGGCCGCGGCATCCACATCGCTCGCCAGGGCATAGGCCTGCCGCAGCTCGACCGACAGGGTCGTCACCAGCGCGGCATCATGCAGCGCGTCAATGTCATGGGCGTCCAGATAGCGGGCGATGCCGGCATCGCTGTGCGAGGGTTCAGCGTCATCCGTGTCGCCGCCCATGCCGACCCAGCGCATCGCGGCCTGCATGGCGCTTTCATCGGCAATCCAGCCCAGTTCGCGGGCGGTTTCGTCCAGATGATTGGCGGCGCGAGCCAGGTCACCATGGGCCGGTGTCATCTGGCTGATATCGCTGTCGGAGCGGGCCGAAACGGAAATCGGCGCACTGGCGCAGCCGGCGATCATGAAAGTCGCAGCAGCAGCCACACATACGAACCGAAAAGCGGTCATTTTGTCCCGTTATCGTAGATTTGCCCCAATCCTCGGCGAGGATATCGGGATCATTGGCCTTAGGCTATCGTTTATTGCGTTTACGAGCCGCTAACATCACACTGACCCCATGGACGCTTCCTACACACGACGCCTGCTCTATCCGCCGATCCGTCCCTTGCAGAGCTTCCACCTGCCGGTCGGCGACGGACATGAACTCTATGTCGAGGAATGCGGACGGCCTGACGGCATCCCGGTCGTGACCCTCCATGGCGGGCCCGGAGGCGGCGTTTCACCCGCCCTGCGGCGCTTCTTCGACCCGCGGCGCTACCGGATCATCCTGTTCGACCAGCGCGGCTGCGGCCGGTCCACGCCGCACGGCTCGCTGGAGAACAACACGACCCAGAAGCTGATCGAGGATATCGAAAAGATCCGCGTCCACATGGGGGTGGACCAATGGCTCGTCTTTGGCGGCTCCTGGGGGGCGACCCTGTCCCTGGCCTATGCGCGGGCGCATCCGGACCGTTGCCTGGGCCTGGTCCTGCGCGGCGTCTTCCTGTGCACCCAGATCGAGCTGGACTGGTTCTATCGCCAGGGGGCCAACATGCTCTTCCCGGACGCTTGGGAGCGCCTGGTTGATCCGCTCGCGCCGGAAGAACGTG
Organism: Maricaulis alexandrii; assembly: GCF_005871165.1. GTDB lineage: Bacteria > Pseudomonadota > Alphaproteobacteria > Caulobacterales > Maricaulaceae > Maricaulis > Maricaulis alexandrii. The sequence goes on from NZ_SWKP01000009.1 coordinate 167,481, forward strand.
ATGACATCATCAAGGCCTATTACGAACGCCTGGCCGAACCCGATCTGGTTCGCCGGCGTCCCGATGCCCTGGCCTGGGCGCGCTGGGAGAGTGCACTGATTTCCATGGCCGGGGACCCCTCGGCGCCGCTCGCCGATCCGATCCGGGCCGACGCGCTGGCGCGGCTGGAAACCCACTACTTCCTGCACAAGGGCTTTTTCGAGCGTGACGGCATCCTGCTGGAGGATGCCGACCGCTATAATCACCTGCCCGGTGTGATCGTGCAGGGGCGGTATGACGTCGTCACTCCGCCCCGCTCAGCCTGGGCTCTGGCCCGGGCCTGGCCTCGCGCCCGCCTGCAAATGATCGGCGATGCCGGTCATGCCGCAGGCGAGCCGGGCGTGGTGGACGCGCTGGTCCGCGCCACCGACGCCTTCGCGACCCGTCTGACCTAGCCCAGTCCCAGCAGGGTGCCGATGGCACCACTGTTGAACTTGGCATCCAGGCCCAGCAGCAAGATGACTCCGATGGCCGGCGGCACCACGAACTTCACGCAGAAGTGGAAGAAGGCGAACAGCCCGTTGGAGGCATGGCTCAGCTCCTCGCGCATCAGCGATTTCGGGATCACCCAACCGGCGAACACGGCCACCAGCAGACCGCCCAGCGGCAGCAGGAAGGAACCGGACAGCCAATCCACAAACTCGCCCGCGAAGGTCGAAGAGTAGACAGCCCCGGCGCCGATCATGAAGGCGAAGAAGCCCAGCAGGGTCGCGGCGGTCGGACGCGAGAAGTCGGAGTGCTCCTCGATGAAGGCCACCGTACCCTCCAGCAGGGAGATCGACGAAGTCACAGCCGCGATGAAGGCCAGCGCGAAGAAAGCACCGCCGATGATATTGCCCGCCGGCATGTCGGCGAAGACGGCCGGCAGTGCCGTGAAGATCAGGCCCAGGCCTTCGGCCGGGTCCATGCCCACCATGAAGACGATCGGGAAGATCATCAGGCCGGCCACCAGGGCGACCAGCGTATCGGCCGAGGCAATCATGATCGAGGACGAGCCGATATTGGTGTCCTTGGACAGGTAGGAGCCATAGGTGATCATGATGGCCGAGGCGACCGAGACCGAGAAGAAGGCTTGGCCCAGTGCCGCCACGAAAGTGCTGCCATTCACCACCGAGAAGTCCGGCCGGAACAGGTAGGCGATGGCTTCGGAGGCATTGCCGCTGGCCAGCGAGTAGATGGTCAGGCCGATCAGCACGATGAAGAAGAGCGGCATCAGGAAGGTTGCGACCTTTTCGATCCCGCCTTTCAGGCCGCGCGCCACGATCATCACGGTGATGACCATGAAGATCACGTGCCAGCCCAGCTGCCAGCCGCTATTGCCGTAAAACATCTCGGCGCCGCCCGGCTCGGAGAACCCGCCCAGGAAGCCCGCAGCCGAATAGGCCATGACCTGGCCGGCGATGACGGAATACGTGGTCAGGATCAGGAAACCGCCGGCAGTACAAACCCAGCCGACAATCGCCCATTTGGCGGACTTGCCCGCTTCCTGGGCCATCTTCCGCGTGGACGAAATGGCCGATTGCTGGGCGTGGCGGCCGATGGCGATCTCTGCCATCAGGACCGGAATCGCAAACAGGATCACGCAGCCGATATAGATCAGGACGAAGGCGGAGCCGCCATTCTGTCCCGTCATGAACGGGAATCGCCAGAGATTGCCCAGCCCGACCGCGGAGCCAACCGCGGCGAGAATGAATGCAAATCGCGAAGACCAGTGCGCGTGCTGGCCGGCCGGTGTTGCCGCCATGGAATTCTCCCCTGAAAAAGCGCGCCCGGAAACGGCGCGCACCCCTTACACAATTGCCGGGCACACTTCCTCAAGCGTCAGGTTTGGTCAAGCTGGCTTCGCCAGCGCGGCAAGCCTAGCCGAACAGTCCGGCGCCGCGCGGCGGTTCCGCATTGCGGTGGATGTGGGCGCCCAGGATGAGGCCGAAACCGGCGAGCACCGCCAGCACCACAGTCCCCCCATAGGAAATCAGCGGCAGCGGCACGCCGACCACCGGCAGAAGCCGGGACACCATGGCCACATTGATGAAGACATAGGAGGCATAGGTCGTGGTGATGCCGATCGTCAGCAGGCGGAGGAAAGGCGACTTGCAGGAGATCGCGATCGCCACGGCCTGCGCCATGATCAGCGCATTGATGGCCAGGATGGCAATCCCGCCGACAAAGCCGAACTCCTCGCCCAGCGCCGTGAAGATGTAGTCGGTCTGCATTTCCGGCAGATAACCCAGCTGGGACTGGGTACCCTCCAGAAAGCCCTTCCCGGTCATCCCGCCCGAACCGAGCGTGATGACCGCCTGGTTGGGGTGATAATTGATTCCCAACGGGTCGAAGTCCGGATTGGTGAAGGCCCTCACCCGGTCCATCTGATAGTCCGCCAGGATGTTCTCCAGCCCGTACAGGCCCACCCCGATCATTCCGAACAGGCCGATCCCGCCGACCACCAGGATAAACCACCAGCTCAGCCCGGCCATGAAGATCACCGCAACACCGGTGGCGCCCAGAAGAAGGGTCGTGCCCAGATCCGGCTGGCCCAGCACGAGAATGGCCGGCGCCCCGATCAGCATGAGCGGCGGCAGGAGTCCGGAAATGGACGTCACCTTCTCCGTCGGCAGATCGTGGTAATAGCGCGCCAGGGCAAAGACGATGGCCAGCTTCATGATCTCCGAAGGCTGGACCCGGATCGGCCCCAGATCGACCCAGCGCTGGGCGCCATTGATCGAAACGCCCATCACCTCGACCAGGACGAGGAGCAGGAGTGCCACCACATAGGCCGGATAGGACACGCCCATCCAGAAGCGCGGCGGGAACATGGCGATGACCACCATGGCCACCAGGCCGACGCCCAGACGGGTGGCATGGTTGAAGGCCCAGGGGGACCAGCTGCCACCGGCCACGGAATAGAGCATGCCGATCCCGGCCAGGCCGAGCAGGACGAGGAGCAGGACCAGGGTCCAGTTCAGCTCCATCAGCTTGCCCTGCAGATCGCGGGGCACGGTCTCGCGGAAAACAGCCATCAGGCACCGCCCCGATCATTGCGGGACAGGTCGGCAAACACGCCGGGCCGGCTCGACGGGTCGCGGGCCACCACGCGGCGCAGGATGTCCCGCGCCGGACGCGTCGCCGCACTGGACCCGCCGCCATGCTCGACCACGACGACACAGGCATATTTGGGCCGGTCGGCCGGGGCGTAGCACATGAACAGGCCATGGTCGCGCAGGCGCCAGGGCAGATCTTCCTGGTCACGGACGCCGGAGGCGCGTTCCTCGGCGGTAATGGAGTAGACCTGCGCTGTGCCGGTCTTGCCCGCCATCTCGACGCCTTCAATACCCAGTCCGCCGAGCGAATAGGAGGTCCCGCCCGGCTCGTGGACGACGCCGCGCAGGCCGGCCCGCACGCGGGTCAGGGCTTCCTCGGACAGGCCGATATAGGGCGCCGGCCGGGCCAGGGCATTTCGGTACAGGGTCGGCTCGACCGCCCGCCCGGACGCCACGCGCGCCGTCATCACGGCCAGCTGCAGCGGCGACATGGAGACGGCCCCCTGCCCGATCCCGGCATTGTAGGTATGGCCCGTCGTCCAGGGTTCGTTGTAACGGCCGCGCAGCCAGGCCGGATTGGGCATCAGGCCGGAACGCACGCCGGAAATGCCGATATCGAATTGCTGGCCGACCCCGAACCGGACCGCCATGTCGTAAAGCCGGTCGATGCCCAGCCGGTCCGCCATTTCGTAGAAGAAGATATCGCAGGAGGTCTTCACCGCCTCATGCAGATTGACGGGTCCATGGCCCTGACGGCGCCAGCAGTGGAATTCGCGCGGGCCCAGACGGGTCGAACCGGTGCAGCGGATGGTCTCGTCCGGATCCACCAGCCCGTGTTCCAGGGCCGCCGCCGCGACCACGGCCTTGAAGGTCGATCCGGGCGGATAAGTGCCCTGGATGGATTTGTGGAACAGCGGATTGTGGTCATTCTCGCGCAGCGCCGAATAATCGCGCACGGAAATGCCGCCAACAAACAGATTGGGATCAAAGCTCGGCGTCGACACCAGGGCGATCAGCTCGCCCGTATTCACGTCCATCACCACCGCCGAGGCCGCTTCCTGGCCCAGACGCTCATGGGCAAAGCGCTGGATATCGGCATCCAGCGTCATCACCACATCCTGGCCGGCCTGCGGCGGTTCGGACTGGTCAGGCAATTCCCGGATCACACGGCCGCGGGCATTCACCTCGGTCTTGAGCGCACCGGCCGAGCCGCGCAGATCCATTTCGCGCGCGCTCTCAATCCCGGTCTTGCCGATCCGGAAACCAGGGTGACGCAGCAGGCGTTCCGCCTCGCGTGGATTATTGAGGATGTCCTCGTCATTGGGCGATTGCACATAGCCCACGACATGCGCGAAGGCCGCGCCATAGGGATAGGCGCGCACCTCGCCGACATCCGGCGTGATGCCGGCCAGGTCCGGCGCATTGAGATTGATCGCCGAGAAGGTTTGCCAGTCCAGGTCATCCTCGATCGTGATGGCCCGGAAGCGTTCCTGCTGGCGCGCCGTGCGCAGGATGCGCGCCCGCGTGTAATCGCTCAGCGGCATGTATTGCGCGAGCCTGTCGAGCGCCTCTTCCAGATCACCGGCCTGCTCCGGCACCAGAAGCGCCCGGTAGCTGTCCCGGTTTTCCGCGATCGGCACGCCGAACCGGTCCAGGATCCGGCCCCGCGAAGGCGGCAGGAGGTAATAGTTGAACTGGTTGTCCTCGGACAGGAGGCGATACCGCTCATTCTCGAGCACCTGGAGCGCGTACAGACGTCCGGCCAGGCCCGTCAGGGCAACTCCGCCCAGGCCTGACATGATCAGCGCCCGTCGGGTGAATTTCAGATCCTGTTCCTGGCGGTCAGCACGCATGAGAGTTCGCGATCACCCTCCGATGAAGCCGCTGCGCCCGCTCCGGCGGCGGCGCAGGACAAGATAGGCCACCAGCGGGAACATCAACAGGGTCGCCACGATCTCGATGATGAGCGGCTGAAGGTCGGCCATCTGCTCCAGGGCGAAACTGCCCGCCGTGAAGGCGATGCCATGGGCCAGCAAAAGCGTGCCGGCAAAGCGCAGGAGCACCGGCGGAAGATCCCGCGGCATGCCGTCCTCGCCGCGGAAGCGGAAGGCGGCAATCGCAATGAGATAGGACAGCGCCCACACGCCCATCGGCGCCCCGGTCAGCAAATCCTGGGTCAGGCCGATGGCGAAAACGGCGATCGGCGGCATGAATTGCGGACGCACACCGGACCACAGGAAGATCGCCACCAGCGGCCAGGTCGGCATGATGTTCACGCCATCGACAAGGCGCGTCGGCGCGGCCTGCATCACCAGGGCGAGCAGAACCGACAGCACGCAGCCCAGAGCCGCCAGCCAGGGCGATTGACGATCGGTGGGCTTCCTCATGGCTGCTCCTCCGGGCTGGCGTCGCCGGACGCATCGTCCGGCGCTGTACCGTCATCAGCACCGGCATCGGGTGCAGCTTCAGGCTCCGCATCGGTCTCGCCGTCCGGAGTATCCACGATCAGCGGCAATTCGGCCGGCGGCAATTCCAGATCGGCCTCGTCCGGTTCCTGGTCCGGCGGCACGATGCGCTGATAGGGCCAGACCCAGACGAAATCGACCGGTGCCTGGTCCGAATAGAGCCGCACACGCCATTCACCCGAGCGGGTCCGGATGGCTTCGCCGACGGGCAGGCCGCGCGGCAGGATGCCGCCATCGCCAGACGACACGATCCGGTCGCCCTCCTGGAGGTCCGGCACACGCCCGACATATTCCAGTCGCGGATAATCCGAATTGTCGCCGATCAGGATGGCCCGGGCATTGGACCGGTCGGCCATCACCGGGATGCGCGAATTGAGGTCGGTCAGCAGCAGGACCCGCGCGGACCGCCGGCCCGTCTCATACACCCGGCCGACCAGCCCGTAGAGATTGATCACCGGATAACCGTCGCGAATGCCCGCTTCCAGGCCCCGCCCGATCAGGCGCGCCTGTACGAAGGGGCCTTGCGGGTCAGCCACCGTCCAGGCGCCGATCCGGTCCTGGATCATCGGGGTTTCGACATCCAGCGCGTCTTCATAGATTTCGATCCGGTCGCGCTGGCGATAGGCCAGGTCTTCCCAGTAGCGCGCCTCGATCAATTGCTGGCGCAATTGCGCATTCTCTTCGGCGAGAGCGCCCTGGCGGCGGAAATAGGGACCAATCCCCTTCACCGAGCGGATGGGCTGGGCGCCAAGCTCCAGAAGCGGGGCGGCGAGATCGGTGAAACCGGCCCGGAATGCGCCGAAAGCATCGGAACGCGAGGCCGGGCGATCAAAGGCAATCAGGGCTCCGGATACGACCAGAAGGGCGATGAAGAGCGGCCGCGAAAACGTGACACGCTGATCATTGTCATTTCGTGTCGATCGCCTGGACGCCACCGACTCACTCCTTCTACTCCCGGTGCAAGATTACTCCCGGAAAGTCTGCCTAGACAGCTTCAGACAGGATGGGCCGCCAGACACGCAGGTCTTCAACCGCCTTGCCACAGCCCAACACCACGCAGGACAGGGCTTCGTCGGCCAGGCTGACCGGCAGGCCGGTGCGTTCGCGCAGCTCGGTATCGAGATTGCGCAGCAGTGCGCCCCCGCCCGTCAGCACGATGCCCTTGTCGACGATATCCGCAGCCAGTTCCGGCGGCGTGGCTTCCAGCGCCTGCTTGACGGCCTCGACGATCTGCTCGACCGGTTCGGACAGGCTGTCTGCAATCATGGCTTCGGTGACGGCGATCTCGCGCGGCACGCCATTCATCAGGTCGCGGCCCTTGATGTCCAGCGACAGGCCTTCGCCCTTCACCGGCGGCATGGCCGACCCGATTTCCTTCTTGATCCGCTCGGCGGAGGTCTCACCGATCAGCAGGTTCGCCGAACGGCGGATATAGTTGATGATCGCCTCGTCCATCTTGTCACCGCCGACGCGTACAGAGCGCGAATAGACGATGCCGGACAGGGACATCACGGCGACTTCCGTCGTACCGCCGCCAATGTCCACGATCATGGACCCGGTCGGCTCGTCGATCGGCAGACCGGCACCGACAGCGGCCGCCATCGGTTCGTCGATCAGATAGACCTTACGGGCACCGGCACCCAGCGCACTCTCATGGATCGCGCGGCGTTCCACGGCCGTCGCACCGGACGGCACGCAGATCACGACCTGCGGCGACACCATGGCGCGGCGATTGTGCACTTTCTGGATGAAGTGCTTGATCATTTCCTCGGCGACATCGAAATCGGCGATCACGCCGTCGCGCATCGGGCGGATGGCTTCGACATTGCCCGGCGTCTTGCCGAGCATGAGCTTGGCCTCGGCCCCGACGGCCTGGACCTGCTTACGACCCTTCTCGACCTTGTAGGCCACGACAGAAGGTTCATTCAGGACCACACCGCGGCCCTTGACGTAGACCAGCGTGTTGGCAGTTCCAAGGTCGATCGCGATATCCGCGGAGAGCAAACCGAAAAGGCTATTGAGCATGAGCGTGCAAAATTCGGGTGTGTGGCGGCAAAGCCGCGGTGCAACATGTTTTTCTTGTGCGATGCTCCGCCCGATATTGCAAGGGGCGCACACCGCATGCCCGCACATGTAAGCAAAAGATTTAAGGCGGGGTTATGTCCGAAATCAGGCGTCGTCAGCGGGTGAGCCGCGATGCCGGCGCAGCCATTTCCGGGCCATCAGCATAACGCCGATCCAGCCGGCCACCGCCACCAGAAGCGCGATTCCCAGCATGAGCTGGCCTTCCGACAGCATCGCCAGAATGCTCTGGCCGGCCAGGCCCACCACGATGATCTTCGGTCCGGTTCCCAACGCCGTGCCCAGAAAAAAGGCCCAGAAAGGCGTGCGCGCAATTCCGAAACCCATATTGACGACGATGAAGGGTCCGGACGGCACCCATCGCACCAGCATCGCCGCGAGCAGCCCGTTGCGTCCGATGAAGCTGGAAATCCGGTTCGCCCAGTCGCCGCCATAGCGTTTCAGCACGCGCGCGCCGAACAGCCGGCCCATGAAGAAATTCACCGAGGCGGCGAACAGGGTGGCGATCCAGGCATAGAGCGAACCCTGAACCGGACCGAAGGCGACGATGGCCGCCGCCATCAAGCCGAATTGTGGCGCACCCAGGAAAGACAGAAGGGTGAAGATGAGAATGGTGACCGGCAGGGCGTACCAGCGACCCGCCATGTCGGCGAACCAGGCGCTCGCCGCTCCCGGCTCCACGTCCAGCACGAACCGGCCCAACAGGAAGACGATTCCGACAACGGCAAACAGCGCGATCGACACGCCGATCGCGCGCGCCGCGCGGGCATCCATGCGCAGGATGAAGTCCAGAATGGGTTTCATAGCGTGTCGACCGAAAGGCGCGGACCGGGCCCGAAGGCCTACTTGTCCTCACCGTCCGGCAATTCGCCGTCCGTGTCGACCATTTCCCCCGAGGCGATCGCCGACAGCTTGGCCCGCTGGATCGCGAGAATGGCCAATTGCTCGTCCAGCACTTTGAGGATTTCACGCGCCTCGTCCTGGTCGACCCGGCCCGGCGATTTCTCGGTTTCGCTGAGCGATTCCATCAGGGCCGAAATATTGCGGGCATTGGAGCGGCTGGCATCTCCAGCCAGGGCCAGCCAGTTGGCGTCATCGGCCTTTTCGATCGGCAGGAAAATGCCGCCGGCCAGGGCTGCCAGGTGCTGGGCCGCAGACTGGGCACCGGCTTCGGTCAGTGTCGCGACGCGGGTATAGGAGATCTCATTGGTCGAATCCGGATCGGCCAGCGCATACACGCGCGTCCGGCTCAGATCGAGCAATTCCATGACTTTCGGAATGCCGCCGACTTCCTCGAACAGACGAGCCACGACTTCCTTGGGTTCACCATATCGGCGGATCTTGACGGGATTGAACGCCATTGCTGCCCCCACGCAGATTAAAACTTCAAATCACCTCATACAGGGTGATGATCTTGTTGGCTATTTCGTGGCACCGTAGATACGGCTGCGCAATTCTTTGCCCGCAGCCTCCACAGGAAGGCTGTGATCATGCTCACGGTCCGCCTTCATCGCATCGCCGGCCTCATAGGTCTCCACCCATTTTTTCGCGAAGCTGCCATCCTCGATCGCGGCCATGGCCTTGTCGAAAACAGCCTGGAGTTCCGGTCCGGCAATCTCGTCCTCGATCTCGCGGGCCCCGAACTCCGCCGTGTCGGAAATCGCCTCATACATGCCGGCAATGCCGCGCGCCTGGATCAGGTCGGCCAGGTATTTGATCTCGTGGACGCAGTCGATATAGGCCATGCGCGGTGACACACCGGCCTGGACCAGACGGTCGAAACTGGCGCGCGCCAGGGCCACCATGCCGCCCACCAGCACAACCTGTTCGCCGAACAGGTCGGACACGGTCTCCTCGCGGAAGGTCGTCGGGAAGATCCCGACATTGCCGGAGCCGATCCCGGCCAGATAGGCCAGCGCCAGCTCCCGGGCCTGCCCGCTGGCATCCTGCTCCACCGCCCAGAAACCGATCAGGCCGGAGCCTTTCTCGAATTCCTGGCGCACCGCCCCGCCCGGCCCTTTCGCGGCCGCCAGGATGACGTCGCAATCGGCAGGCGGGTCGATCAGCTTGTAGTGGATGGAAAAACCGTGACACAGGATCAGCGCCTGTCCCGGCTTTCGGTGGGGCGCAATGGACTGCTCCCAGATCTGCCGGTGCGCCTCGTCGGCGGCCAGCAGCGCAATGGCATCGGCCCAGGCCGCGGCCTCGTCCAGCGTCACCACGGCAAATCCGTCCGCCTCCGCCTTGCCCCGCGAGGGCGAGCCGGGGCGAAGGGCGATGCGGATTTCCTCCACCCCGCTATCCCGCAGGCACAACGCGTGGGAGCGTCCGTGATTGCCATAGCCGACAATCGCCAGACGGGTCTGGCGGATCGGGGCGAGATCGATATCCTTGGAATAAAGTGGTTCAGTCATCCTCAGGCGCACTTTGCGAATCGGTATCAGCTTGCGGGGGCTGATAGGACGGATCATCCGTGCCCATGTCCAGTACACCGCGCCAATTCCCGTCTGCATTCCGCTGCCAGACCGTGACATAGGTCCCGCGCCCGGCCGGCGGCGTGGTGCGATCCCCATCCGGATGCAATTCCCAGACACCCCAGGTCACGCCGAAATCATCTCCGGATCCGGCCAGACCTTCCAGCGGCTCCCAGTGCAGCAGCGTGCCATCCGGCACACCGGCAAAAAGCGCCCGGATCTCCGCCTCGCCCCTCAGCGGTGTCGCGGTTCCACGCACCAGACGGCCCTCGCGCGGGTCCATCCAGGTCGCAAAAGCAGTCTCGATATCCGCTTCGGCGGCGAGCGCAGCAAAGTCCCGGTCGGCCTGAAGAATGGCCTCGATTACATCCGGATTGCCCTGCGCCAGCGCCGGACCGGTTATCGCACCAGCCAGAAGCAGTCCCGTCATCCAACCACGCATGATCATGTCTCCCCGTCAGCCAGCAGGGTCTCCAGCGCGGCCTGCGCGGTCCCCGGCTCCAGCGAGCCTATCCGCGGCCAGCTGGCGGTTTGATTACGGAACCATGTCAGTTGACGCTTGGCGTATCGGCGGCTGTCGCGTTTGGCGAGTTCCACCGCCGCGTCAAATCCCGTCTCCCCGCGCAGATAGGCCAGCAGGGGCGGCACACCCAGCGCCTTCATGGCGGGCAGGTCCGGGTCCAGACCGCGCTCACCGAAGGCGCGGACTTCCTCGAGCGCGCCCTGGTCCAGCATCTGGTCGAACCGCCGGTCAATACGGGCATAGAGCGCCTCGCGCTCCGGCTCGATGACCAGGCCGCGCCAGTGGCCTTCGGCCAGAAGCGGTACGGTATCCGCCTGGAATTCGCTCAGGGCCTTTCCCGTTTCCAGCCCGACCTCGACGATCCGGATCAGGCGCTGGCGGTCGCCGGGCTGGACCCGCGCCGTGGCGACGGGGTCCAGGGCTTCGGCCTTTTGGCGCAGCGCCGCCAGCCCGCCCTCCGCCTCGATGGCAGCGGTCTGTGTGCGCGCCGCCCCGCCGATCTCCGGCACCGGCGCCAGACCGACCGTCAGGGCATGGAAGTAGAGGCCGGTCCCGCCGACCAGGATGGGCGTACGGCCACGCGCGCGAATGTCCGCCACCAACGCCAGCGCGGCCTCGCTCCAGCGCCCGACGGACCAGCGCTCGGCCGGATCGGCGACGCCGAACAGATGGTGCGGCACCTGCGCCTCTTCCTCGGCGGAGGGACGTGCGGTGATCAGATGCAGACCGTCATAGACCTGCATGCTGTCAGCATTGATGATTTCACCGTTAAGGCGGTGTGCGGCGGCGATGGCGAGGGCTGTCTTGCCGGCCGCTGTCGGCCCCGCGATCAGCCAGGCCGGGCTCACGGCCGGATGGATTGCAGCACGTATTGGCCGCCACGATTGATCTGGAAACGGACCGGTCCGCCGCCATGATTGGCGATGATCTCGCGAATGTCGGCGATGGTCTCCACGCGCGTGAACTCCACCTCTTCGATGACATCGCCCGGCCGCACCTTGCCGGCCGCATCCGAGTTCGCATCGACATCGGTCACCAGCACGCCCTCTGCGTCCGGATCGACGCGGTAGCGGCGGCGTGACGGAGCATCCAGTGCCCCCAGCGTCATGCCCAGAACGACATTGCTGTCCGGCACGGTGGGATCCAGCACACCATCGCTCTCGGATGCGGCGCTGGTCTCACTGCCCTCTTCCTGCAGCTGGCCGATCTCGACGCGCAGGGTCATGGGACGGTCACGCCGGATGATTTCGACATCCACCGTGCGGCCAATTTCGCTCTCGGCCACCATGCGCGGGAAGCTCTGGCTGTCGCGGACCCGGCGATTGTCGAAGCGCAGGACCAGATCGCCCTGGCGCAGCCCACCTTCCTGGGCCGGACCATCCGCCTCGACGCGCGAGACAATGGCACCATAGGGAACATCCAGCTCATAGCTTTCGGCCAGCTCCGGGGTCACGCGGATCACACTCACGCCCAGCCAGCCGCGGCGGGTTTCGCCATATTCGATCAGCTGGTCGACCACGCGCGTGGCGATATTGGACGGGATGGACAGGGAGATGCCGACACTGGCCCCGGTCGGCGACAGGATCAGCGTGTTCACGCCCACCACATTGCCGTCCATGTCGAACAGCGGCCCCCCGGAATTGCCCGTATTGATGGCCACATCGGTCTGGATATAGTCGTCATAGCGACCGCCGGCCTCACGGCCCCGCGCCGAGACGACACCCGCCGTCAGCGTGCCACCCAGGCCAAACGGATTGCCGATCGCGATCACCCAATCCCCGACGCGGGCGGTGTCGCTGTCGCCGAAGGACACGGACGGCAGGGGTTCGTTCACCTGCATGCGCAGCACGGCCAGGTCCGTCACCGGATCGATGCCGACCACTTCGGCCGGAAAGACACGACCGTCCGGCAGGGCGACCTCGACCTCATCGGCCCCGTCGATGACGTGGTTATTGGTGACCACCAGGCCTTCACTGTCGATGATGAAGCCGGAGCCCAGCGAGTTCGCGATGCGCGGGGCATCTCCGAAAATATCATTGAAGCGCTCCAGCGGGGAGCCTTCGGGAAACTCCGGCAGGCCATCGCCGCTGTCCAGGCGCTGGGCGGCGGAGATATTCACCACGGCGGGCGAAAGACGCTCGGCCAGATCGGCAAACCCGTCCGGTGCCGGATGGGCCATCGCGGCCGGTGTCAGCACCAGGAAACACAGGAAAGCCAGAAAACGCCGCATCAGATAAGCCGCTTTATAGTGAACGCCGAACAATCGTTAACGTGATACCGCTTCACGGGGCTAGCCCGCAAGCATTGCGCTGCAGGCTGTCAGTTCAGCACCCACCAGACCAGGCCAACCCCGGCCCCGACAGCAACAAGCCCGGCCAGCCTGAGCTGGTCCGGGCTCATTTCATTGATCTGGCTCAGAAATCTTTTCATCCCACCGGGCATGAGCGCGTAGAGGAGGCCTTCCAGCACCATCGCCACGCCCAGCCCGACAAGAAGATAGGACGCCACTATTGTCCGGTTTCAGACTGGAAGTAGCGGAAGAATTCGGAGTCCGGCGGGATCACGATCGGCGTGCCCTCGATGATCGCACTCTCATAGGCCTGCATCGACCGGTAGAAGGCGAAGAACTCCGGATCCTGGCCATAGGCCTGGGCGTAGATCGCGTTCCGGCGGGCATCGCCCTCACCGCGGATCCGCTCGGCTTCTGCCCGGGCTTCAGCGCGGATGATCGTGGCCTGGCGATCCGCATCGGCGCGGATTTCCGTGGCACGCTGTTCACCCTCGGCGCGGATGCGGGCCGCTTCCTGGTCGCGTTCCGAGCGCATGCGCTGGAACACATTGTCCGCGATCTGTTGCGGCAGGTCGGCGCGCAGGATGCGCACATCGATCACTTCGATACCGAAATTGCCGGTTTCCACCTGGGCTTCCACCGCGGCCTGCACCCGGTCCATCAGCTCGGCGCGCTGGCCTGAGATGACGTCGGAGGACGGAATGGAGGCGATCACGCCACGCAGGCTGTCTTCCATGATCTGCTGCAGGCGAATGCGCGCGCGGCGCTCTTCCGTGAAGGCCTGGTAGAAGCGCAGCGGATCGGTGATCCGGTAGCGCAGGAAGGCGTCCACGATCAGGCGTTCCTGGTCGGAGGCGAGGATTTCCTCGGCATCCAGATCCAGTTCCAGATTGCGCTTGTCGAAGATCAGGACGTCCATGATGAAGGGCGTCTTGAAGTGCAGGCCCGGATCGGGCTCTGCCGATTCATTGACCGCATCCACCGGCTCACCCAGTCGCAGGATCAGCGCCTGCTCGGTTTCCGAGACGGTGTAGACACTCTGGAGGCCGACAAAGAGCGCGGCCACCAGGACAACAATTCCCAGAGTGCGGATCATTGGTCGCCTCCTTGCGCATTGCGGACGGGGTTGCGAACCCGGTTACGGCCGAGCTGGTCGAGCGGCAGGTAGGGCATCGCCCCGGCCTCGCCGTCCAGAACGATGATGTCGGAGCGGCCGATCACCTGTTCCAGCGTTTCCAGATACATGCGGCGACGCGTGACATCGGGTGCCTGGGCGTACTCGTTATAGATCGAGATGAAGCGGTCGGCATCACCCTGGGCCTGGGCAATCACGGAGTCGCGATAGGCTTGGGCCGCCTGGGTCAGCTGGGCGGCTTCACCGCGGGCAGCCGGGATGACCGAGTTGGCGTGCGCGGTGGCATTCAGCTGGGCGCGTTCGGCTTCCTGCTGGGCCACATCCACACCGCGGAAGGCGTCAATGACCCGCTCCGGCGGCTGGGCGTTTCGCAGGTTCACCTGCAGGATCTCGATACCGGCCTCGTACTCGTTCAGGGTTTCCTGCAACAGTTCACGGGTCCGGCGGGACACTTCCGACCGGCCTTCGGTGATGATGAATTGCAGGTCCGAGGTGCCGACGACTTCACGCATGGCGCTTTCGGCGATCGCACGGACCGTGCCTTCCGGATCACGCACATTGAACAGGAAGTCGCGCACACCATCCGGATAGGTCAGGTCAACGCGCCATTGCACGGCGAAATCGATGTCGACGATATTCTCGTCGCGGGTCAGCATCTGGCCTTCGGAGCCCTGACCGATCGTCATTTCATTCGTCGTCGTGACTTCCGGCAGCTGCACCGTCTCGATCGGAGAGGGAAGCTTGAAATGGAAGCCCGGCGAGGAGGTGCGGGAGTATTCACCGAAGCGCATCACGACGCCGGCCTGGTTCGGGCCGACCTGGTACCAGCCGGAGCCCGGCATCAGGAACCAGATGACCGCGATGACCGCGACGATGAAGCCGAGACCGAAGGCACTGGCGCCACCGCCACCCTTCTTGCCGCCGCCGCCATTACCGCCGCCCTTGCCGCCAAACAGGCCGCCGAGCTTGCGTTGCAGGTCGCGAACAACTTCATCCAGATCGGGGCCCTGGTCGCCCCCGCCACCGCCGCCATTGGGCCGCTGGCCCCACGGATTCTGGTTATTTCCGCCGCCGCCGGAGCCCCAAGGGCCCCCGCCGCCGCTACCCTGATTGTCGTTCCACGGCATGGGTTGGATTGATCCTCTCGCTATTTCGACGCCTTACATGAACGCAAGCGCGACCGGGTTCAAGGGTTAGTGGAGGGGAACCGGCAGGTACACAGTCCCGCTATCCCTGCCGGCTAGGGGTGGGGCGGCTTTTCCAGGCAGCGCACGATGAAGGCATGATCATCCCCCTCGCCGGCCGGAAAGGCCTCGCGGTGGATTTCATGCCAGGCGCTTTCCTCGAAGACCGGGAAGACCGCCTCGCCCTCCGGCTCGGCCTCGACATCGGTCAGGTAAAGCCGGTCCGCCCTGTGCAGGGTCTCTGCATAGATCTGCGCCCCGCCGATCACGAAAATCTCGTCGGCCCCGTCCAGCAGGGCCGCCTGGACCGCGGCATCCAGCGCCGCATCCAGCGCGGTAAAGACCTGTGCGCCCTGCGCGGCATAGCCGGTCTGGCGCGTCACCACGATATTGGTCCGCCCCGGCAGGGGTTTGAAGGGCAGGCTCTCCCAGGTCTTGCGCCCCATGATCACCGGCTTGCCCTTGGTGGTCGCCTTGAAATGCTTGAGGTCCGAGGACAGCCGCCAGGGCAGATCCCCCTCGGCCCCGATCACGCCATTGCGGCCCCGCGCGGCGATCAGGCAAAGCTTGGGAGATTGGATCGCGCTCATTCCGGTGTGTCCCGTTCCAGCCAGCTCAGCCATTTTTCCTGCACGGCGGCGTCCAGATCGATACCCTCATCGCGGGCCAGCAGCAGGAGCATGCCCAGCGCATCGGCCATTTCCAGCGCCAATTGCGCCTTCGCCGCTTCGCCGGACGGTTTGCGGGTGCGGCCGGTCGCGGTGAGATAGGCCTGCGTCAGCTCGCCGATTTCTTCCTGCAATTTCAGCAGATACCAGTCCCCCGACCGGTCGATCTTGAAATGCGCGGCATAGATATCGGAAACCTGCGCGATCTTGTCCGCGAGCGTGCCGAGCTGTCCGGTCACACCGCCACCGGGGCGGCAATGCGCGGCAGCGGGTCATAGCCCTCCAGCGTGATGTCCTCATATTCAAAGGCGAAGAGATCCTTCGCGTCCGGATTGAGGTGCAGCTTGGGCAGGGCTTTCGGCGTGCGGGACAATTGTTCGCGCACCTGGTCCATATGGTTGGAATAGATATGGGCGTCGCCGAAGGTGTGGATGTACTCGCCCGGCTCCAGCCCGCACACCTGCGCCACCATCGCCGTCAGCAGCGCATAGGAGGCAATGTTGAACGGCACGCCCAGGAACATGTCCGCCGATCGCTGATAGAGCTGGCAGGAGAGTTTCCCGTTGGCGATATTGAACTGGTAGAGCGTGTGACAGGGCGGCAGCGCCATGTTCGGCACATCCGCCGGGTTCCAGCCCGACACGATCAGCCGGCGCGAGGACGGGTTCGACTTGATCTGCTCCAGGATGTTGGAGAGCTGGTCGATCTCGGTGCCGTCCGGGCCCTCCCAGCGGCGCCATTGCTTGCCATAGACCGGGCCGAGATCGCCGTTTTCATCGGCCCACTCATCCCAGATCGACACGCCGCGCTCCTGCAGCCAGCGCACGTTCGTCTCGCCGCGCAGGAACCAGAGAAGCTCGATCGCGATCGACTTGAAATGCACCTTCTTCGTGGTCAACAGCGGAAAGCCTTCCGACAGATCACAGCGCAGCTGGCGCCCGAAGACGGAGAGCGTGCCGACACCGGTGCGGTCATGCTGTTCCGCGCCGTTTTCCAGAATGTCGCGCAGCAGGTCGAGATAGGCGTGTTCCACCGACGAGCCCGCCTCACCAGACGCATCCGGGCGGGGTTTCAGTCCGTCGATCGAGGTGAAAGCCGCATCGGCCATGGCGCATATCCCTGTGGAGCTCGTGTCTGTCCGGCGTCGGAATTCATGTCGCCCAAACAGCCCTGATTCTTCAATCATTCATCCTAGCGCGACGGACGGAATTGCGGAGGGGGCTGTCTGCGGCCATATGTTGGCGAGTCGTGATGTGCCAGTGAAGCCAAGGGCTTCGCCGCTCCGGGCCCGGATCAGGCGCATTTCGTCGCATCGGAATGAAGCCGGGCTTTGCTTGTGCTAGTCTGCTACCACCAACGCCGATCTGGAGGCACGTCTTGCTGACCGCAGAAATGCCCGACACGGACGGAATCGTCCGCATCCGACTGACCGGAGATCCGGCCCACACGGATTATGCCGCCTTGTTTCGCGAGGTCGAGAAATGCGTGCGGACCCCCGGCGCGCGGTCCGCCTTCATCCATGCGCTCGACCTGCGCGTTCTCCCCAGCGAGAGCCTCGCCATGGAAACCTGGGAGGATGCCAGCTTCATCTTCCCCAACCATTTCCCCATCGCCTACCTCCCCCCGCCCGGCTACGGCGCCGAACGCGCCGCCCTCATGAAACGCATCACCGACCGGCATGAATTGCGGGTGGAGATTTTCACGGATGAGGCTGAGGCCGTGGCCTGGTGTCGGGGATTTGCGGGTTGATTGGCTGCATGCATTCAGGGCAGAGCCTGCGTTGGACGAACGGAGTGTCGTTTAACGAAATCAGGCGGGCATCACGCGTTAAGTGCCCGCCGCGAATGGCCCTAACTCCGCGCATAATCTCCACTATGACAAAGCACCGCAGCGGCGCAGTGGCTGCCTAACTACAGGGGCACCTCCGTATCTATATGATACCTTGACACCTCGCGTCGCTGGGCACCGCGTTCTAGCTTTAGCACTTCTTCGCTTGGGATTATATGTTTCTGTCCCAGTGCTTCCCACGTTCATCAAAGTCCTTCACGATAATTCCATGGCGCAGCCATTTCAGTGGGGCGTTTCGCAAAAATTGATTTCCCTGGGCGACTACCAATTTTCAAACATGCAATTGATTGACCGCAAATAGAAACTGTCCATGTCGAAGAAATTTCATCAAATATACACTCTACTTCCGTCAGAGAATTGGGGATTCTATAGAAATCCAATTTAATATTATCCACTCTCATTATTGGCGCGTCGTCAGCTTCCGAACAAGCGTGACCATCGACAACGCCTTCACAATTGTACAACCACACATGAGACAAAACTCCCCGATCTGGATCCCAAATATACACGTAACCAGTAGAGCTATTTACTTCTAAGATGGCCCGTATATCGCCCACTTGTTGAAGAACCCAACTGCCGGGTGAAATCATGTTCAGCTCCTAGTCACGGAAAAAACGGGACAGACACATTTAATCCCAAGATCTCCGACGGGGAGTTACGAGAAAAAATGTGTCTGTCCCAATTTTTCCAGCACTTTCCGCTCCTGCAAGTCGAAAATAGTGCGCCCATGTCAGTCTTGGAACTCTAACACTTTCCAAATAGGGCACCTATCAGCTTGAAGGCCAAGTCTTGTGACCCAGCCACAAAAAAAGAATACCTAAAATGGAAGTCAGAATCATGTAGAAGACATTGTCCCTATTAATGACAAAATCAGGATCAAAAAAAATCCCTTGAATATTTACATAAACCATAAATGCCGACATTAGATAGAATATCACACTCCAAGATTTTCTATCACTCCACAACATGCTTACATCCTCATATATTTTTAGTTCTCATCCAAAAATGTGTCTGTCCCAATTTTTCTCGCGCCCTGGCTCGACCGGATCGCCGACTGGCCGCGCTATCTGGCCGAGGGCACAAGCGCGAGGCAGGAGGCCCTGCTGGGCGATTTCGCACAGTCGGGATACCCGCTGGGATCGGACGCCTGGATCGATGCGCTGGAAACCAAATCAGGCCGCCGACTCAGACCGGGCCAATCCGGACGCCCGAAACGGCGGAGCGGAAAGCCGCCGGATGATTAAATCGGTACGTGTCCCCGGTTTTCCGGTGTCGCTCCGACCGAAACAGCACTGACGAATCCGCCAACAGTGGCCTCTCCACCTTCAACTACATCGTCACCAAACCTCCGGATGAAGGCAATCGCTCCCAAGTCTGGGGTGGGACCATCCGCAACGTCAATTATAATCAGAGTGATATAAAAGCGGCCAGGGTAGTCTCAATGGCTGCTTCGCGAACAACCTCATCCCCATCGTTGACCCAGAATCCTTCTAGTGCTCCGAGCCCATAGCTTCCCGCACGCTGCGAGCAACAGCACTGTCGCCCCATCAGATCCGCTTCATTCAGCGAGTTTTTCGCCACACACGCATAAAAGTTTGGCGCAAAGGAAAGCGCGCGCTCACGCACGCCAAATGGTTAGGTCGTAGCCTTAGGCGACCCCGTCGGAGATGTGGATTCCGAGATCATTTCTCGCTCCTCGATGAGCTTTTTCCATACCCCGGTGGAACCCTCATCGACGTCAGAAACGACAACCAATTTGAAAACGTCGTACCTGGTACGCATGAACTTCAGCACGAATTCCAGAATTTCCGCTGGAGTCTCGTTCTCGTGTGAGGTTGTGACGACGTTTAAGTCATCGTTATCAACAATGATCCAATCAACCTCATCTTCAATTTCCCCAAACTCACTGCCCGTCAATGCAAAATGAACGGCACCTTTTGAGAGCCAATTCTCTGTTAGGGAGCCAATTTCATCCCTCTTTGGAATGAAGTTAAAGTTCAAAACAACGACACTTGGGATGGCGTCCTCATCGACTTTCGAGCGCAACTTTCTTTCGTCGAAAATCATCTCGGCAAGTGAAAACCGGGACAGACACATTTTTTTCCTCATGTTTCCCCGTCGGGGGCCTTCGACGCCGGGCAAAAAACCGGAACAGACACCTTTTTTCTCATATCTCCCCGTCGGGCACCTTCGACGCCGGCCGGCCCCGCGGCCTGGGTCTGAGGACGCGCCCTGACTTGACCTCCAGCGCGCCAACCCAGTCCTCCTCCCCCATCGGATGCCCCGTCTCTGTGAAATACCCGATCCGGGCCTCGATCTCCGGATCCACGCCCTCTGAAAGATAGGTGCGCCAGTCCGGAATGCGCCGGAGAAACGGGATGTCTGACACAAGCGGATCGGCATCTCCCCAGACATGCCCCCTCGCACTCGACCAGGCCCAGTCTTCTGCCCGACCGACCAGCCGCGCGCGGACCGGGTTGAGTTCAATATAGCGAACCGCTGCGAGTGCATGCCCTTCGTCCATGACGCTCGCGCCGAACCGGCCTTGCCAAAGGCATCCCGCCCACCCCATCCGGGCATTGATATGGCGGGCATAAACCTGATGCGTCCGCTTGAGCGCCAGGGCCAGGTCCTGTGCCTGGGACGGCTCCAGGACAAGATGAACGTGATTGGGCATCAGACACCAGGCCCAACACTTCACCCGGAAGTCGCAACAGGCCTTGCCCAGCAGATCGATGTAGAAAGCGTAGTCATCCGGCTCGAAGAATGTCTGCTGACGCCGGTTGCCACGCTGGACCACGTGGTGGGGATAACCGGGCAGGACAAATCGGGCAGAGCGGGGCATGCGCCAACAATGGCAAACAAGATGCGTGAATGCAATTTATGGGTGTATTTTGGGGATTAAATGTGTCTGTCCCGTTTTTCTATAAGACCCGCGACTACGGGTTGGGCCCGAAGGTTGATAACGGTTGCGAACGCCGGACGTCTAAGGCGCCCCGGGGCTGAACCACCACGCAACAGATTCCACCACACCGTCTTGTTCGAGCAGACATACGACGCCACGTCGCCAACTTGTATCACGGAACATAAATGCTCGGTAGTTTTCACCGATTTCAACATTCGCGCACCTACCGCTCGTAACCTCTCGGCTATAGCGGATACCCGCCCCCTCCAAAGCGTCACGAGCGCTCTGGAAGTCTTGCCCGACCACATCGATTGGGAAGCTAGCCTGTGGCGTTTGACCAGTTCGACTAGTCAGGACAAGACGGTTTAGGGGATTTAGCATGAACAGCGCTAACCCCAACAACGCGGCAACAAAAGCACCCCATATGATCAACTTCATATCGCTTCCTCGCAAAAACCGGGACAGACACCTTTTTCTCATATCTCCCCGTCAGAAATCTTCAGAGGAAAAAACGGGACAGACACATTTAATCCCAGCGTTTCCGACGGGGAGATACGAGATAAAATGTGTCTGTCCCAATTTTTTTATACCAAATGTGTCTGTCCCAATTTTTTTATACCCCCTCCCCCGTGACGGAGAGCGAGGCCTATCCCGACGACACCGGGATTCCCCCCTCTCCCGGCGCCTGCGCGCCACCCTCTCCCCAGGGAGAGGGTGTATTCTTTCTGCCCCCGCTTGCGGGGGGAAGTGGCCCGGAGCAGCGCTTCGGGACGAAGGGGGCGCCCGCCTCAGGCGGGCGTGGATCGAGCCTGGCGCCTGCACCGCCGCGCATTGCGCGACGCCCCTCCGCCTCGCAGGCTCGGCACCTCCCCCGCGAGCCGGGGGAGGAAAACTTATCCCCACCCTGAAAACCTGTGACAGACTTGTCTCGACTTCCGGGAAGAGAGGCACGAGCTCAGTCCCTTGTGCCCGGAGGTTTGCGGAGCCTGTCCGCGCGAGGGGGTGACAGCCTGAGCTCCGGCAGGGCCATCGCCCGGGCCACACGGCACAAGGTCACGACCGTGCTGGCACCCAGGCGGTTTCGGTGCGTCGCCCGCAAGGGAAGACGAGCAAATCTCCGCGTGCGGGAGACCGGTCAGGTCACTCACACTCATAGCAAAATCCGACCCGTCAGGTCTCCCGCACACCTCTCATACCGCCAGGCGGAAACGCCGTGGCGCTGAACGCCTTTCCTCCCCATCCCATGGGGAGGTGTCCCGCAGGGACGGAGGGGCCGGCGAAGCCGGAAATCGGCGCTGACGCGCCGCCCCATCGACCCGATGCTGCGCATCGGCCCACTTCCCCATGCAATGGGGAAGAAAGTTCAGGAGCCCCCCCACACCAATCACCCCGAAAAACTGTTTGCCTTCGCCACCGGTTCGGATAATTTACCGGGTGGAACATTTCACGAACATTTCGGAAATATCCGGCCAACGGAGGAGGAAATCATGATTGGCTATGTGACCCTGGGCACGAATGACCTGCAGAAGAATGCGCCCTTCTATGACAAGATCTGTGGCGCGCTGGGCGTTGGCCGCATGATGGATTTCGACACTTTCATCGCCTGGGGCCAGCCGGGCGGCGGGGCCGGCGTTGCGCTGACCCAACCCTTTGACGGACAGCCGGCCACGGTCGGCAATGGCGTCATGGTGGCCCTGCAGGCCAAGGACCGCGCCCAGGTCGACGAAATCTACAAGCTCGCCATGGAGCTCGGCGCTCCGGACGAGGGCGCAGCCGGTCCGCGTGGCGATGAAGGCTTCTATGCCGGCTATTTCCGCGACCCGGACGGCAACAAGCTCGCCATCTTCCACATGTAGGAAGACCGGTCTCCCCCACCGGGGAGAAGTTGGCCTGAAAAGCCAGATGAGGGGTGGTGCGCCAGCGGCCGGCAGGATCTTCCCCGGTGCGGCTGACGCCGCGCGCGCCTTTCCTCCCCATTCTATGGGGAGGTGTCCCGCAGGGACGGAGGGGCCGGCGGAGCCGGAAATCAGTACAGATGCCCGGCGCTGACGCGCCGCCCCTTCGACCCGATGCTGTGCATCGGCCCACTTCCCCATCAAATGGGAAAGAAAGCCCCCACCGCAGACAAGACTGGGCTTGTTGCAGCGCAGCAGGTAAGAGGCGCCCCTGATCACGCGACCTGATCGCCCCACCTGCCGCGAAAGCCTGACCGACCGATGCTGACCATTTCCAATCTTGATTACCGCATCGGCGAGCGTTCCCTGTTCGAGAATGCCTCGGCGCAGATTTCCGGCGGCTGGAAGGTCGGCCTGGTCGGCCGCAATGGCACCGGCAAGTCGACCCTCTTGCGCATCATCCGCGAGGAGATCGAGAAACCCTCCTCCGACACGCCGGTCCGCCTGCAGCGCGGTGCCCGCATCGGCTGGGTTGCCCAGGAGGTGCAGCCCTCCGACCGGACGATCCTCGAAGTCGTCCTCTCCACCGATGCGGAACGCCATGCCCTGATGCAGGAATCGGAGACCGCCACCGATCCCGACCGGATCGCGGAAATCTTCACCCGCCTCGCCGATATCGACGCCTGGACCGCCGAGGCCCGTGCCGCGGAAGTCCTGATGGGGCTGGGCTTCACCGATGCCGACCTCTCCCGCCCGACGCGGGAATTTTCCGGCGGCTGGCGCATGCGCGCCGCCATTGCCGGCGTGCTCTTCTCCGAGCCCGATCTTCTCCTCCTGGACGAGCCGACAAACTATCTCGACCTGGAGGGCGCGGCCTGGCTGGAGACCTATCTCAAGAAATATCCTCACACCGTGCTGATCGTCTCGCACGACCGGGAAATGCTGAACCGCTGCGTCACCCACACCCTGGCGCTGGAGCACAAACAACTCTCCATCACGCCGGGCGGCTATGATGCCTGGCTGAAACTGCGTGCCGCCAAGACCGCCCTGCTGGAAGCCCAGCGCGCCAAGCAGGATGCCGACCGCGCCCGGCTGCAGGCCTTCGTCGACCGCTTCGGCGCCAAGGCCTCCAAGGCCAGCCAGGCCCAGTCGCGCGTGAAAATGCTGGAGAAGATGCAGGACATCTCAATCCCGATCGCCGAGCGCACCACGCCCTTCTCCTTCCCCACCTCGACCGACAAGCTGAACGCGCCGCTCCTGCAATTGCGGGATGCGACCGTGGGGTATGGCGAGGGCGCGAAAATCCTCGACCGCGTCGACCTGCGCCTGGATCCCGATGACCGCATCGCCATTGTCGGTGCCAATGGCCAGGGCAAGACCACGCTGGTGAAATCCATCGCCCAGCGCCTGGAGCTGATGGGCGGCGAACGCACTGCGGCCCGCTCCCTGCGCATCGGCTATTTCTCCCAGGACCAGATGGACGAGCTCAATGAGGGCGAGACCGTGCTGGACCATGTCCGCGACGCCCTGCCCCACGGCACCACGCCGGCCCGCTGCCGCGCCGTCGCCGCCGGCATGGGCTTCCCGCACGAGAAGGTCGAGACCAATATCGAGAAACTCTCAGGCGGCGAAAAGGTGCGCCTCCTCCTGGGGCTCATGTCCCTGGACAAGCCGCACATCCTCATCCTCGACGAACCGACCTCCCACCTCGACATCGACAGCCGCGAAGCCCTGATCTACGCGCTCAATGAATACAATGGCGCCGTCGTCCTCATCACCCACGACGTCTATCTCGCCGAAGGCACCGCCGACCAGCTCTGGCTCGTCAAGGACGGTCGCGCCAGCCGCTATGACGGCGATCTGAATGACTACCGGAAACTGATCCTGCAGGCGGACAAGCGGTAGGCGGGTTCACACCCCTCCAAATCCCAAAATTGTCATCCCGGCCGAATAGCCTGCGAAAGCAGGCTGCAGAGCCGGGACCCATATCCGCGGAACAAGCCCGAAAGCAGGCTCCGCCATTGCAGCCTGATGGAACCCACACCGGGATTATGGGTCCCGGACTTGCGCCCGGCTTTCGCCGGGCATCCATCCGGGATGACAAGGGTTAGATCAGCCAGCCAAACCTCACCCCCACAACTGCATACCCGTCCTGCCGCCGCTGATGCGTGCATTTCCCGAAACCTGTGCTACACGCTGCCCTATTCCGGCCAGTCGCCACTCATCGGCGTCCTTACCGGGACACTGATGGAACCCGGCCCGTGATGGGTGTGGCCGGCATTTTGGCACTGGAAACAGCTTTATATGACCGAGAATAACCGCATTGCGCCGGCCCTTGCCGCTGCGCTTGAGAAAAAGGGCTATGCCGCCCTCACCGAAGTCCAGTCCGCCGTGATCGCGGAAGAGACCGAGGGGCGCGACCTCCTCGTCTCCGCCCAGACCGGTTCGGGCAAGACCGTCGCCTTCGGCCTGTCGATCGCCCCGACCCTGTTGGGCGATGACACCAATTTCAACGCGCCGGACCTGCCCATGGCCCTGGTCGTTGCGCCGACGCGCGAACTGGCCCTGCAGGTCCAGAAGGAGCTGACCTGGCTCTATGGCGAGGCCGGTGGCCGCATCGCCTCCTGTGTCGGCGGCATGGATCCGCGCGCCGAGCGGCGCGTGCTCGAGCGCGGCTGTCACATCGTGGTCGGCACGCCGGGCCGTCTGCGCGACCATATCGAGCGCGGTGCGCTGGACATGTCCCAGCTCAAGGCCGTCGTGCTGGACGAAGCCGACGAGATGCTCGATTTCGGCTTCCGTGAGGATCTGGAATACATTCTGGACGCCGCCCCGGCGAGCCGCCGCACTCTCTTGTTCTCGGCCACCGTGCCGCGCGCCATTGCCGATATTGCCCGCCGGTTCCAGAAGGATGCGCTGCGCATCACCACGGTGTCCGAACGCGGTCAGCACGCCGATATCGAATACCGCGCCCTGACCGTCGCCCCGTCCGACCGCGAGAATGCGATCATCAATGTGCTGCGCTATTACGACGCCGAGCGCGCCATCATTTTCTGCGCCACGCGCGAAGCGGTGAACCGTCTGGCGGCCCGTTTCGGCAATCGCGGCTTTGCCACCGTCGCCCTGTCCGGCGAGTTGACCCAGAATGAGCGCACCCATGCGCTGCAGGCCCTGCGCGACGGCCGGGCCCGCGTCTGTGTGGCGACCGATGTCGCCGCCCGCGGTATTGACCTGCCGGGTCTGGAACTCGTCATCCACGCCGATCTGCCGACCAATGCCGATGTCCTCCTGCACCGTTCCGGCCGCACCGGCCGGGCCGGCGCCAAGGGTGTCTGCGCCATCATCGTGCCCTTCACTCGCCGCAGCCGCGCCCAGCGCCTTCTGCGCGATGCCCGCCTGCAGGTGGAATGGGCCGACGCCCCCGGCGCCGATGATGTCCGCGCGAAGGACCGCGAACGCCTGATGGCCGATCCGGTCCTCACCGAGGCCGTCGACGAGGAGCTGAAGAGCGATGTCGACGCGCTGATGGAGGCCTTCTCCGCCGAACAGCTGGCCGCTGCCTTCCTGCGGGCCCGCCTGGCCAATCTGCCCTCCGCCGAGGATCTCCTCTCCGGCCCGGCCGCCCAGAATGACCGGCCGGAACGCAAGCCTCGCGAGAATTTCAAGGAGAGTGTCTGGTTCCGCCTCTCTGCCGGCCGCCGCGCCAAGGCCGAGCCGCGCTGGCTGCTGCCGCTGATCTGCCGCCTGGGCCATGTCACCAAGCGCGAGATCGGCTCCATCCAGATCGGCGAGACCGAGACCCGCTTCGAAATTGATGCTCAGCATGCCGAGCGCTTCACGGCCGCCCTGGCCGAGAATGGCGGTGGCGAGAAGAATATCCGCGTCACCCCGTGCGACGGATCGGAACTGCAGCGCGCCGGTCGCAATGACGGGCCGACCGATGGTCGCACGCCGAAAATGCGTCACCGCAAGGGTCCGCGCCGCCAGGAGCAGACCGACAGCGACGGCTATCCGCTCGACCGCAAGCGCGATGACTGGAAGCAGGACGGCGAGGACAAGCCGCGCTTCAAGAAGAAGTCCTTCGAGAAGAAGCCCCATGGCGACAAGAAGCCCTATACCGACAAGAAGCCGAAGGGCGGCAAGACGGATTTCGGGGACAAGAAACCCTTTGCCAGAACCGACGACGGCGATCGTCCCTACAAGGCCAAGCCGAAACCGCACGCGGACCGCGCCAGCTCACCCTTGGACAGCGGCGATGTCCCGCTGAAGCGCAAGCCTCGCAAACCCAAGCCCGACGGCAAGCCGGGCGGAAAGTCCGGTGGCAAGCCGCCGCGCAAGGCCAAACCGCCAAAGCCCTGACCGCCGTTCAGTCCTGGTCCTTCTCTGTCTCGCCGGCCTGAAGGATTGCGGTGACGCGTTGTGACAGGGATTCGCGGTCCAGGGCCGCTTCCAATCGCGCGAGCGTGGCGATCGCATCCCCGGCTTCGGCATTCAGCGCAATCGCCGCCTCGTTCAGGGCATCAAAGAGCGGGGCGAGCTGTTGCGACAAGGCTTTGCCCTGATCTGTCAGCGTCAGGACCCGGCGGCGGCCATCCTTGCCATCCGGTGCCGACTGGATCAGGCCCGCCTTCTCCAGCGCTGTCCGGGTGACACTGACGGAGACATGCGAAACGCCCAGCCTGTCGGCGAGGTCCTGCACGGACAGGGCGTCCCCGCCACGCAGGGCATTGAAGGTCGGCAGCCAACGCTGCTCGAACGGCGTGTCATAGGCCTCATAGAGCGTCTTGGCTTCGCGGTCGATCCGATCACTCAACCGCCGCAGGCGACCGCCCAAAGCGGCAGCGCCCGGATCATGACGTTCCTCTGGCATCCCAACTTCCTTCGCACAAACCCGCTGCGCTTGACATATCTGTAACCGATTACATAAATAGCGGGGCTGGGGCCAAAATGAAAGTGAAACCTGTCCATGTCCATGCCACGACTGACCCGCCGCCACGCTCTCGGACTGGGATCTGCCCTGATCGCCTCAGCCGGCCTCTCGGGCCTCACCACGTCATCGTCTCGCGCCGTCCGGCTGGAAGATTATGCCGGCGGACTTCCCACGGCGATTGACTTCAGCGGCACCCTCTTGCTGGCGCAGCAGGACACGGTCGAATTCCAAGCGGCTTACGGACTCGCCAATCGCGGGACCGGTCGCCCCAATACGCTCGACACCCGCTTCAATCTGGCATCCCTGTCGAAGATGTTCACCGCGATCTGCATTCTTCAGCTGGCTGATGAGGGACGGATTTCGCTGCACGCCCCGATCGGCACTTATCTGCCGGATTATCCCGACTCGGTCGCAGCCGAGCAGGTGACCGTGGAACACCTGCTCATGCACACATCCGGTATCGGCAATTACTGGGAGGGCCTGGATGCGCTTGCCGGCGATTGGCCGGACACCCATTCTGACTACCTGCCCCTGTTCGCCGATATTCCCCTGGCCCACACGCCAGGCACCGATTTCGCCTATTCCAATGGCGGCTACATTGTTCTGGGCCTGATCATCGAAGCGATCACCGGCACCGACTATTTTGATCATGTGCAGACTGCCGTGCTGGATCCGGCAGGCATGCCCAATACCGCATTCGAGCGGATGGAGACGCCCAATCCCGACCGCGCCGTCGGCTATATGCGCTCGCGTGAACACCCGGGCGAGTGGGAGGATTGCACGCCGCGCTGGGAACGCCGGGGCAGCGCCGCCGGCGGTGCCTTCTCCACCGTGGGCGACCTGCACCGGTTTGCGCGCGCCCTGACCGGGCACCGTCTGCTGAGCGCCCGGATGACGGATACGCTCCTGCAGGGCCGGCTGGAAACCCCGGTCGGGCATTACGGTTACGGCGTCATCGAACAGCGACTGAACGGCCGCCGCGTCCTGGGACATTCCGGCGGCCATTACGGGGTCGCGGTCGAACTCATGATCTTCCCCGACGACGGAACGGTTTTCATCGTGCTGACAAACGGGGATGTCGATGCCTATTGGGACATGGAAATGTTCGCCCATGCGCTGATCGCGGGCCCGACCGCCGAAACCCGCAATTACGGGTTCACGCGTGACCTCATATCGGACACCGTGATGCACGGACATGAAGCCGGACTGATCCGCTTCCAGGCGGCGCCAGCGGGCACGACAGCGCGGACCGCCGTGATCGAACTCTCAGCCTTCAAGTATATTCACCGTCATCAGGACCGGGCCGGCCTGGACCTGTTGCGGCTCAATTGCGCCATCAATCCGGACTCGCCTGAAACGCTGTACGCTCTGGCTGAAGGGCTGCGCGTCACCGGGCGGCACGAAGACGCGATCACCCGGTACCGGGCCTATCTGGACCAGGTGCCCGGTGATGCGGAAGCGCTGGCGCATCTGGCCGAGCTGGCCCCGGCACCGGACTGAGTTCCCGGCGTTCCCGCCTACCCAAACCTGACCCGCTCACCTAGTCTCTGCCCCAAGACGGCGAAGACGCCTCACACCAACCGGGGAGAGATCAGGTGAGCGACGGGTTTTACGCAGACAAGATTTACTGGGTCACCGGCGCCTCGTCCGGCATAGGACAGGCGCTGGCCATCTCGCTTTCGAAACGCGGTGCCAAACTCATCCTGTCCGGTCGCAATACGGACGCGCTGGAGGAGACCCGCAAGGCGCTCTCGACTGAGGCGCTCATCCTCGCCTTCGACACGACGGATTACGACGCCCTTCCCGGGCTCGTGGAGCAGGCGCTGGCCTGGCAGGGCCGCATTGACGGTTTGATCAACAATGCCGGCATCTCCCAGCGCAGTTTGATCGTCGACACGGATATGGATGTCTATCGACGCATCATGGAGGTGGACTTCTTCGCCCCGGCGACCCTGACCAAGCTGGTCCTGCCGCACATGATCGCGGCCGGCTCCGGTCACATCTCCATCATCTCCTCACTGGCCGGCAAGATCGGCACGCCGGTCCGCTCGGGCTATTGCGCCGCCAAGCATGCCTGTGTCGGTTTTTACGACTCGCTGCGCGCCGAAGTGGAGAAGGCCTACGGGATCAGCGTCTCCGTCATACTGCCCGGCTCGGTGAAAACTGGTGTGTCCCGCAATGCCCTGACTGGCACCGGTGCCGCACGCGGCGTGTCCGATGCGAATATCGAGGCCGGCATGGACCCGGCCGAGGCGGCCACCCGCATTCTCGACCAGATCGCCGCGGGCGAACGGGAAATCGTGGTTGCGGAAGGCATGGAGAAAGCCGCGCTCGACCTGCGCCGTCAGGACGCGGAAACCCTGTTCGCCATGCTGGCTGCACAAGGAGCGGAACTGGCCGCGTCTGCCGGGTCTGGCGAACCGCTGGAATTGCGCCGGATCAACGAGCCCGCCGACGGTTAGCCCCACATTTTCCCTGCGATCTGTGTGCTTTGTTCACCACGTGGCTCAATAACACGCATTTATTTATGGGAATATCGCACTCTCCGCTTGCCCTGAACGGCGCATCTCACTACCAACCGGCCCGAAAGCGCGGGACAGGCGCTCCGGAGAGGCAGCCCCGAGGGGGAAATCAAAGTGAAAACCAATCTTATGCGCGGCGCGGCAAGCGTCGCCATGGCGATGGCCGTGTGGGGTGCACCCGCCCTGGCCGATGACGAGGCCGAGCGGATCGAAGCGCTGGAATCGCGGATCGAACAGCTCGAAGAGACCAACCGGCTCCTGCTGGAATACCTCGCTGCCCAGGGCGTCAATGTCGACGGCGAGAGCGGTGAAGCGGCACCGGCCCCGCATCACGGCCCGCACCATGACCAGATGGCACAGCATCACGCCCCGCATCACGAGCAGATGGCCCAGCATCATGGTGCGCCCGCCCAGGCGCCGATGGCCGACCATCATGCCGACATGGTTTCGCGCATTTCCGACGGCCTCGTCGGGATCAGCCCGGAATACAGCTATCGCATGCTGGACCATGCCGAGGGCGTGAATACCCGCCAGCTCATCCAGCTCCAGGCCATCCAGAATGGCGAACTGCCCAACCGGGTCACCCTGTCGGGCGGCATCACGGTTCTGGGCAATATGCAGCGCTCCAATTCGGACACCAAGTTCGGCTGGCTGATGCGCCACCCGACCTCGTCCAACCAGATCGGTGAGGACGTGTCGGAACTCGTCGTCCACAACGCCCAGCTCGCCTTCACGGCGCGCATGAGCGACTGGATCACGGCCTATGCCGAAATCCTCTACGATCCGGAGCAGAGTTTCGGTTCCGGCACGATCACCGCACTGACCCGCAACCAGCTGCAACTGCGCAAGGGCTACGTCCTGTTCGGCAATCTCGATGAGAGCCCGATCTACGCCGCCGTCGGCAAGATGGACGTGCCCTTCGGCCTGCAGGACACGGTGAGCCCCTTCACCAATTCCACCAGCTGGCACGCCTTCGCGCCGCTCGCCTATGGCGGCATGGTTGGCTACTACAACGGCAATTTCCACCTGCGCGGCATGGCGGTTCAGGGCGGGGCCCAGTTCCGCTCCGCCAATTCGCCGGTTCAGGACACGGAAGTTCCGTCGCGGGTCAACAATTTCGCGATCGACGCCAATTACACAATGCCGCTGGGCCAGGGCGAAGACAGCGTCATGGTCGGCGCCAGCTACATCCACGCCACCGCCTATTGCCAGCCCTATCCGGTCTTCCACTTCACGGCCTGCCAGGACAACAATCCGGGCTGGTCTGTCTACTCGGTCGGCGAGATCGGCAACTTCACCCTGCTGGGCGAATTTGCCAGCACGACCGAAGTCTGGCCGGGCTCGGCCGTGCCGGATCCGACCAATCCGCTCAGCGTCTTTGAAGCTCAGGAGACTGTCGCCTTCACCCTGGGTGGCCGCTATGCCTACGCCATGCCGGAAGGCGCCCCGGTCGACATCTCCCTGGAATTCTCGCGCTTCCGCGCGGGTGATGACGGCGCCCCCTGGGAACGTCAGGACCAGTGGGTGTTCGGCCTCAACCGGATGGTCGCCCCGTCGGTCAGCCTGTTTGGCGAGTTCATCCACACCGAGGGTTGGGTGCCGCTCAACTTCCTGTCCGGCGGCAATTTCCCGGACGGCTCGACTTGGTCGGAACGCGACGCCACCACCGACATCATTGCGGTGGGTGTCCAGGCCACCTTCTAGGGTCCGGCCGGACACAGGCACGAAACAGGGGCGCGCCGATCGGTGCGCCCCTTTTTTTGTCCGCAAGGCTATAGTCGTCGCGACTCAAGGGGGACTCGGCCATGGAGACGCACACGGACACGCCGTCATGCGCGGATTGCGGGCATCCGCTCTCCGGCCCCTATTGCGCCCAGTGCGGCCAGTCCGCCGCTGATATCCGCCGGCCGGTGCGGACCCTGGTGACGGACTTCATCGGCGACACCTTTGTCTGGGATGGCCGCCTCTGGCGCACGCTCAAGCAATTATTCCTCAATCCGGGCGAGCTGGCGCGGCGCTATACCGATGGCCAACGCGCCCGCTGGACCCCGCCAATCCGGCTCTACCTCCTTGTCAGCCTGGCCTTTTTCGCGACCATGAGCCTGGGCGGCGTGCGGGTTCTGGCCGCACAGATCCAGCCCACCGAGACGGTGATCAGGTCACAGGATGCCGCGCGCATCGCCGAGCGCCAGATGGACTTGGAAAATGCCAATCGAAACCTGCAGGAAAGTGGGCTTCAGCTGGATCTATGCGGTGTGCCGCCGGGCCCGCAGGAGATCATGCCGGATGGCACACTGCGTCTCTCCCAGGATACTGGCATCATCATCACCCTGTTCCAGGCCGGTGATTCACCCAAACCGCGACACCTCACAAGCGAAGACCGGCGCTGCATGGCAGCCCTCACCGAAGCCAGCGGACTGCACCCGATTTTCACGGAGCTTGAAATTGCCGCGCTCAGTAATCCCGCCGGCTTCGAAGCGCGCACATCCGCCGCCACGGGCCAGGCCCTCGTCTTGATGGTCGGCTTTTTCGCGCTGCTCAATCTCATTCTTCACCCGCGCACACGGGTGATCGAGCATGTCATCTACAGCCTCTATTTCCACGCCGTCTTCCTGCCGGTTGTCGCCTTGGCGCTGAGCGCCGGACAGGTCCTGCCAAGCACGCCGGTCTCAGCCGCGCTGATCGCGGCCATCGCCCTGATTGTGATCCTGATCCAGGCTTGGCGCGGTGATCGCACCTTCTATCGCTCCAGCTGGTATGGGGCTGTTCTTCGGCTCCCCCTTCTTCTGACCGGTTATCTTTCTGCCCTCGGCTTCACGGCCATGGGCCTCATCCTGCTGGCCGTGCTGTAATCCGAACCGGGCTATGCCGAACCCAGCCTACGCCAGGGGCGGCAGGCCGACGGCCTCGCGCCCGGCATCGGTCTTCAACGAGAAGTCCGTGCCCAGATGGTCATCGGCCTCGCCCCGTGTCAGCCAGGCAATGGCGCGAGCCACCCAGTCTGCCGGGATATGGGCGTCCGGCGAAAGCTGACTCACCGGATTGATGCCGCTGGCCCGGATTTGCTCCTGCATGTCCGTCGCCACAGTGCCCGGGCTCAGTCCGATGACTCGCACGCCCTCGTCCCGGTATTCCTTGTCAGCCACCCGCGTCAGGGACAGCACAGCGGCCTTTGTGGCGCAGTAATGGCTCCACCCTTCCAGGGCACTGGTCGCAGCACCGGAGCTGAGATTGATGATTGTGCCTTCGCCCTGCCGGACCAATTCCGGGATGGCATGACGCATGCCGTGATAAACCCCTTTCAGGTTCACATCGACGACCCGCCCCCAATCCTCCACCGCGCTGTCAGCCAGTTTCGCAATTGGCTCGATCAGGCCCGCATTGTTGACGAGAACATCGAGGCGTCCGCCCGCCTCCAGGGCCAGGTCGATCAACGCCTTCACATCATCCGAACGGCTGACATCGCATGCCCGGCCCAACGCATGCCCGGCTCCGGCCTTCCGAAGCTCTCCGGCGATCTCCTGCACCCGGGCCTCATCTCGGGCGCCCAGCACGACGCACGCGCCGCGGGCCGCAAAATGGCGGGCTGTCGCCTCGCCGATACCGCGGCTGGCCCCGGTGATCACCACGGTCTTTCCAGCGAATTCTGTCATGGCTGTCTCCTTCGTCCTGCCTGATCAAGGCTCGTTCGGCCCCGTAAACCCGGCCACACGACCCCAATGACAGGGAATATTAGTGTCCGCGGCCGACTGGCAGTCCACCAGGTCAAAGTGAAGGTCCACGCGGACGAGGTCCGGAACCGGTGAGCCGGGGAAGGACACATTTGTCATGCCGTGGCGGGTGCGGTCGATGACACCCTCTGCTTCGAACCCGATGGCGCGCAGCTCGTCATAGTTCGGCAGAAAACCGGGAAAGGGCCGGTCTCCGACAAGCCGGAAGTCCAGGGTCAATGGTGCCGTGACGCCATGCAGGGTCAGATCGCCCGTCACCTGCCCCCGGATTTCGGACTGCATCACAATGCGTGTCGAGACAAAACGCATCTCCGGAAAGGTCTCGACATCCAGAAAATCGGCATTCCTGAGATGATTGTCCCGGCCGACATGGTTGGAGTCGATCGAAGCCGTGCGAACCGTGAAGCTGATTTCCGATCGGGTCGGGTCCTGTTCGTCGATCAGGAAGCGACCGTCAAAGTCACGAAACTGTCCGCGGGTGCTCGACAAGCCAAGATGGTCGACCTCCCACCCGATATAGGCGTGTCCGAGATCCAGCGTCCATTCGCGCGTCTCGGCGATGGCAGGTGCGGCGGTGGCCGCCAGCCCCAGCAGGGCAAGGGGTATCAAGGCGTGTTTCATGGTGGTCTCCCTTTGTGAGCCCCCTGACTACCGACGCCGCCTGCCGGGAAAAACGCTTCCGCGTTCAGGTCAGTCATGCAAAAATTGCATGAATGGATACAGATTTGCTCAAGACAGTCGCGCTTGTCGCACAACAGGGCAGCTTCGCAGCCGCAGCCCGCGTTGAAAATGTCGACCCGTCTTCCATCTCGCGAGCCGTCGCAGCCGCCGAGGCCCGGCTGGGTTTCCGCCTTTTCCAACGAACAACCCGCACCCTGCGCATGACCGAGGAAGGCGAGACCTATCTGCGCCGGATCGAACCCCTGCTGGACGAACTCGATGCCGCTCGCGAAATCGCGTCCCGATCATTGCGGACCGTCTCCGGCACGCTCAAAATGACGGCTTCCGTCGCCTTCGCCCATGAATGCATCGTGCCGCACTTGCGGGAATTTCACGACCGGCATCCGGACCTGAGCGTGGAACTCATCCCCACCGATGCCCAACTCGACATTACGGCAAACGGGATCGATCTCGCCATCCGCCTCGCCTCACGCCCCACGGGCGATCTGATCAGCACGCGAATTCTGGCGACCCGCTACAGGATATGCGCCGCGCCGGACTATCTGGCCCGCCACCCGGAGATCACCTCTCCCCGGGACCTGCAGGACCATGCCTGTCTTCGCTTCGCCCTGCCCGAATTCCGGACACGCTGGCGGTTTCGCAAACCGGGAGAACAGGCTTTCGACGTTCCGGTAAGCGGACACATCATCATTGCCAACGCCCTCTCCCTGCGCCGTGCCGCACTGGATGGAAATGGTCCGGTCATGTTGGCGGACTGGCTGGTCGACCGCGACATCACTGCCGGTCGGCTCGTCGATCTGTTTCCCGACCATGAGTGCACCGCGACAGAGTTTGATACCGGCGCGTGGGCGCTCTATCCCAGCCGCAGCTTCCTGCCCCGAAAGGTGGGCTCCATGATCAGTTTCCTTCGCGACATGCTGCGCCAGGAAACGCCTGACGACCCAATTCGTGGCGTCTGACATTAAAATGCGCGGTGTTTGCGCAGTGCGGCATTGGCGTGTGACGATGGACAGGGCTCTGCATTCCCGCCGGATCCGGCAATGCGTGTCCCCCACAGCCCATCCTGCGGCCACCCCTTCATATCCCCGTCCCGATCCCCTATATTTATGGGTGCCGGCTTGCCGGCTATGGCGATAAACGCGCTCGTAATAACCGGACTGGACCCGGGGGCAGTACCCGGCGGCTCCACCATAACTGCTCTGCGTTGGCAGACATGCTTGGGGCCGAAACAGGATTGACAGACGGGTAAAGGGGATTGCTTTCGCCCGGGTGAGGCCCGTTACAGGCTCGCTTATGAAAGTTGCCAACGACAACTTTGCTGAAGAGGTCGCTCTCGCTGCGTAATGCAGTGCGGGTAATCTCGCCTTAAAGTCCTGATTCCTTTAGCCGAGTCAGGCGGGGTTCGGAGGCACCTGGCAACAGAAGCCTCCACTTTCCCGCTCCCGATATGCCACCTGAAGAGCTGGGCTGCTCGCGGCGTCAGCGCGCGTGCCGGGACAATTCCCTGCGGGATGGTTAATGCGCATTCAGCATAAATTACAAATGTCTGGCCGCTGGTCTCGGCACACACCTGCTTTTAATATACTACCATAGCGAATATTGCCCCGCTCCACCCGCGCAGGATGACGCATGCCGTTTTCCAATCCCCATATCGACTGGATTCATGACGATCTGGCCAGCCTGACTCTGGACACGTCCATGAGCTGGACCGACCAGATCACGGCCATCGAAGCCCTGTCCGAGACCAATCTTTCAGGCCGTCCGATCAATTACCTGATCGAGCTGAAGGGGCAGGTCTGCTTCTGCCACGGTCCGGATGCGGAAAATCTGGCGGAGATTTTTCTTCAATTCATTCCGGCACGTACGGCGATTGCCCTGTTGCGCCCGGTCGATCAACCGCCTGGCGATTGCGAGGCCGAGTTTCATGTCCGTCTGAGCGCAGCCGGTTACCGGATCGGGAATTTCGACACCCGCCCTGCGGCCCTGGCCTGGCTGGACCAGAATCCCACCCCGTGTGCCGTACGGGACCTGCATTGCGGACCGGACTGTCCGGAAGCCTATTCCTCGGCCTGTCCGGCGATAGCCAGCCGGCAGCCCGCGATCAGTCACCGGCAGGAGGTCGGCCCCGGCGCCCGTCCGGCTATGCCCGGAATGTCAGGACGCCCGACCGCCTAAGGCTATAAATTAATTGGCGATTCACGCCATTTGCACGCATGTGCAGTGGAACCGCCGATATGCGTTGACCTTGCCTAGGCATGGAGTACCCCTTTTCCAAGAGGGAAATTCCGGGGGAATGAGACATGGCCAAGGACCTGATGCGCTACGACCTGATGGCGCAAGATGCCCTTCGCGGGGTGGTCCGCCAGGCATTGCGCAAGGCCGCAGGACCTGAAGGCCTGCCGGGCCAGCATCATTTCTACATCACTTTCCGCACGACTGCTCCGGGCGTGGATATCGATCCCACCCTGCTGGAAAAATACCCGGAAGAGATGACGATCGTCCTGGAACATCAATTCTGGGATCTGAACATCACCGAGACCGGATTCGAGGTCACGCTGAAATTCTCCGGCGTCCCGAAATACCTCAAAATGCCCTATTCGGCGATCTCCCGCTTCCATGACCCGTCCGTCGGTTTCCACTTGCAATTCGAGCAAGATAGCGATGCCGACGACGCCGAGATCGACCCCGCAAGCGAACCCCAGGCCGCTGCCGGTGGCAAGTCGTCGCCGTCCAAGTCCGAGACCGCCAAGTCCGGCGACGGAGCCCAGGTGGTCTCGCTCGACAGCTTCCGCAAGAAGTGACCGGAAAACCGTCATTGGTGGCGCCAGATCTCGCCGGCGGCCCGCCGCCCGAGCCTATGACCGCCGACCAGATCCGGGCGCATCTCAGCCAGCGTGCCGACCATCCGCATTGCTCGCAATTGCTGGGTTTCCGACTGCTGGACTTCTCGATCGAGGAACGTTGGCTGGAAGCCCAATTCCACCCGACCCAGCAATTGGCCAATCTGCGCGACAGCGTGCAGGGCGGCATCGTCACCGCGATGCTGGACGAGGTCATGTCGCTGGCGGTTCTGGTCGCTGAACGCTTCACCTGCGGCGTGCCCACGCTGGAAATGAAGACGAGTTTCTACAATCCGCTCCCGGTGGAGCCCTGCCGTGCCCGCGGTCAGGCCATGCGGATCGGAGGCCGGGTCGCCTTCATGGAAGGCACGATCTGGACCCCATCCGGTGATATCGCCGCCAAGGCCAGCTCGACCTGCCAGGTCCGCCGGGTCAAACCCGCCGCACGCTAATGCCCGGCGCCTCCCGCCTGAACGGCAAGGCCCGCGCCCTCACCTTCATCGCGCTGGCGCAGATCGCCGCCCTCTCGGTCTGGTTCTCGGCGGCAGCGGCCCTGCCCGACATGATCATGTCGAGCGCCCTGACGCCCTTTCGTCAGGCCGCCCTGACCAGCGCGGTGCAGATCGGTTTTGTCGCCGGAGCCGTGGCCAGCGCGCTGCTCGGCCTGGCCGACCGGGTCGATCCCCGGCGCCTGTTCGCGGCTGGCGCCATCCTGGCCGCCCTGGCCAATCTCGCCGCGCTGGCAACAGAACCGGGCAGTATCGCCATGATCGCGACGCGTCTGATCGCGGGCGCCGCCCTGGCGGCGGTCTATCCGGTGGGCATGAAACTCGCCGCCAGCTGGGCCCGCGGCGATGCCGGATTTCTGGTCGGCCTTCTGGTCGGTGCGCTGACGCTGGGTTCGGCCCTGCCCTTTGCCTTTGCGGCCAGCGATTGGGGCGTATCCTGGACCTGGCCGTTCGGCGCGTCCGCGGCGGCGGCCCTCCTGTCAGCCGGCCTCATACTCCTGGCCCGGGGCGGGCCCGGCCTCAGACCGGCGCCAACCTTCAATTCGGCGGCTGCCAGCCTGGCCTTCCGGGACCCGTCCCTGCGTCTCGCCAATCTGGGCTATCTCGGTCACATGTGGGAGCTGTATGCGATGTGGGCCTGGATCGGGCCTTTCGCGCACGCCTATTGGCAGACCCGGTCCGGTTCCGCGGCCCTGGCCGACCTGACCGCCTTTTCGGTCGTCGCCATTGGCGCTGTGGCCTGTCTGGTAGCGGGCCGTGCGGCCGACCGCTATGGCCGCACCTGGGTCACCAGTCTCGCCATGGCCGTGTCCGGCACTTGTGCTCTGCTGACCGGCCTGCTCTTCCAGGCCCCGCCCTGGATCCTGATCCCGGTTCTGCTGATCTGGGGCATGTCGATCATCGCTGACAGTGCCCAGTTTTCCGCAGCCATTACAGAACTCAGCCCGCCGGAATGGACCGGCACCCTGCTGACCCTGCAAACCGCCATGGGCTTTGCGCTGACGGCCATCATCGTCCAGCTCCTGCCGGTCTGGATCGGCTGGGCCGGATGGAGCTGGGCGTTTGCGCCCCTGGCCCTGGGGCCCTTCCTGGGCGTCGCCGCCATGCTGCGCCTTCGGCAGCGGCCCGAGGCGGTCAAACTAGCCAATGGCCGTCGCTAGCCGTCATCTTCCTCGCCGGGCCATTCGACGATGTGCTGATCCCAGTCGATATCCTGGAAACGGGTTTCCGGCTGCACCATGCCGCGCACACTCATCCCCGCCTTGTGCGTACTGTCCGGATCTCCCGTGACCAGCGGGTGCCAGTCATACAGATCCTTGCCTTCCGCGATCAGGCGGTAGGCGCAGGTCTTCGGGATCCAGGGCAGTTCCAGCACATTCTGCGCAGTCAGGACGACACAGTCCGGCACCTGTTTCTTGCGCTGGAAATAATCCTGACAGCCGCCCTTCTGGCAGTCATACAGTTTGCAGGCGATATCCGTGTTCAGCAGCAGACCGGTATCTTCGTCTTCCAGCTTGATGAGACAGCACTTTCCGCAATGGTCGCACAGGGATTCCCACTCGCGCGTGGTCATCTGCGCCAAAGATTTCATCTTCCAGAAAGGCTGCGTCATGATCCTCGCCTGATTTCCGCCGTTATTAAGAGGCTTTAGACTGGGCCTCTTCGTCCGGTCCAGCCATCGGGGGTGGCTATACCATGTATCAGGAGCCGTTTCGCGCGGATCACATGATGGAACGCGACCGCCGCGAGCGCCGCAACCGGATCATTTTCGGATCGACGGCGGGTGGCCTGTTATTGGCCGCGCTGATCAGCATCCTGGCGGGATGGTATTGGGCCTTCCACGACATTCCCTCCGCCCCGCAGAGCGCCGCTGAACTCTGGTCCGTGCGCCGGGAACCGTCCGTGACCCTGCAGGACCGCAATGGCCAGGTTCTGGCCGTCCGCGGCCCGCTTTATGCCCGGGCGGTCGGACTGGACTCCCTGCCGGACTACGTCCCGCAGGCCTTCCTCGCCATTGAGGACCAGCGCTTCTACGAGCATGATGGTGTCGACCTGCGGGGTCTGGTCCGGGCCAGCTGGCGCAATCTCGCCGCCGGTGAGCTGGTCCAGGGCGGTTCGACCATCACCATGCAGCTGGTGAAGAACCTCATCCTGACGCCGGATCGGCATTTGCGGCGCAAGCTCCAGGAGATGCGCCTGGCCATCGCCCTGGAGCAACAACTCACCAAGACCGAGATTCTCGAACTCTATCTCAACCGGATCTATCTCGGGGCCCGGGCCTTCGGCATCGAAGCGGCAGCCCATCGCTATTTCGACAAGTCCGCGACCGAGCTGACCCTCGCTGAGGCGGCTCTGCTGGCTGCATTGCCCAAGGCACCCAGCCGGCTCGACCCGACCCAGAATCTCGACGCGGCCCAAGCACGGGCCGCCCAGGTTCTCGCCGCCATGGTGGAGGCCGGCTACATCACCCAAACCCAGGCCGATGCGGCCCTGGCCAATCCCGCCATTCCGGTCTCCGATACAAGCGATCCGAATGCGACCTCGAACTGGGGCCATGCGTTTGACTATGCGCTGTCGGAAACGGCCCGCCTGCTGGATTCGGAAGCGCCCGATCTGGTGATCCGGACCACGCTCGATCCGGAACTGACCCGTGCAGCCCAGGACACGGTCACCCGGGTTCTGGACGGGGACGGCGCTCAGCAACATGCCGGCGAAGCCGCCATCATGCTACTGGCCCCGGACGGCGCCATCCGGGCCTTCACTGGTGGGCGGGATTACCAAACCAGCCAGTTCAACCGGGCGATCCAGGCCCAGCGACAACCCGGCTCGGCCTTCAAGCCGATCGTTTTCGCCGCCGCCCTGGAGGCCGGCTATGATCCGTCCTCCGCCGTCTGGGACGAGCCGGTCGACCTGGAAGGTTGGACGCCCGAGAATTTCGGCGGCAATTACCGCGGCCTCGTGACCCTGCAGGAAGCCCTGAAGCGCTCGATCAACACGGTCGCGGCTCAAGTGGCCAGCGAGATCGGGATCGACCGTATCGTCGAGATGGGGCACCGGTTGGGCATCCGCTCCAACCTGCCGGAACTGCCGGCCATTGCCCTGGGTGCGGCCGAGGTCAATCTGCTCGAGCTCACCACGGCCTATTCGGTGTTCAACAATGACGGGGCCCTGCGCGCGCCCTACTTCATCACCTCCATCACCAATTCGCGTGGTGATGTGCTGTACGAGCACACCGACCCCGGTGCGCAGCGAGCCCTGCAGGCCAGCCAGGCCCATGCCATGTCGACCATGCTCCAGGATGTGGTGCTGACCGGGACCGGCCGCCGCGCCGCCCTGCCCGGCCGGCCTTCCGCCGGAAAGACCGGAACCAGCCAGTCCTTCCGGGATGCCTGGTTTGTCGGCTTCACGGCCGATTACACGGCCGGTGTCTGGGTGGGCAATGATGATGACACGCCGATGGAGGATGTCACCGGCGGCGGCCTTCCCGCGCAGATCTGGCGGGACTTCATGCAGCAAGTCCATCAGGACCTGCCGGCTCGCGCCCTGTCAGCTCCGGCGCCGCGCACCCGCTCGGAGCGGGAGGAACGCCTGGCCGCCTTCTATTCCGACTTGTCGTCAGCCTTCACCGAGGTGCTGGATGAGCCTGAAACGGACCGCTGAACCAGCCCTTTCAGCTCGGCGATTTCCTGGCGTAGTGCGCTGACCTCGCTGTGCAGGAGATCGCGGTCGGCATCGGCTTCCGCATCCCGCGCCTCTTCATCATCGAAATGCTTGGCCTGAAGGCTGTCGACGATGATCGCGATGAACAGGTTGAGCACGGCGAAACTGGTCAGCACGATGAAGACGACGAAGAAAATCCAGGCCCAGGGCTGATGGTCCATCACCGGCATTGCCACTTCGGTCGCCCAGCCCTCCAGCGTCATGACCTGGAACAGCGCAAAGGCACTGTCCCCCAGCGTCCCGAAACGCTCCGGCTCATCGACACCGAACAGTTTCGTCCCCATCACGGCGGAGACGTAGAACATCAGGCCCAGAACCGCGATCACGGCACCCATTCCCGGAATGGCCCGCAACAGGGCCTCCACAACCTTGCGGAGGTCCGGCATGACCGAAAAGAGACGGAAGGCCCGGATGATCCGCAGGGCGCGCAATACCGAGAAACCGCCCGCCGACGGCACGATCGAGATGGCGATGACGGCCAGGTCGAACCAGTTCCAGCCATTCAGGAAGAAACGGTGCCGGTAGGCGACCAGCTTCATCAGGATCTCGATGACGAAGACACCGACAATGATCCGGTCGAGGATCGGCATCCAGTTCGTGAACCAGACACCTTCATAGGGATAGGTCTCAAGACCCAGCGTCACCGCATTGATGACGATCAGCGTCATGATGAAATTGCGGAACAGCGCACTTTCAACGATT
The DNA here is from genome assembly GCF_005871165.1 of Maricaulis alexandrii. Taxonomy (GTDB): domain Bacteria; phylum Pseudomonadota; class Alphaproteobacteria; order Caulobacterales; family Maricaulaceae; genus Maricaulis; species Maricaulis alexandrii. The sequence goes on from NZ_SWKP01000009.1 coordinate 209,662, forward strand.
GCGGTCACAATGTCCCCCTTGATCCCTGGCAGGCAGATTTTTCAGACGATCCGACACGCCTGCTCCTAGCCTTGCCTGCCTGTGATTTCAATCAGTCCGTGTCACCTGCCTGCGGAGAAAATCCGGAGATTATTCAAATTTTATAAGAAGGCTTATCCGGCATTTAACAGGGTTCATTGCATAACACGACCAACGAGGGGTGGCGTGGGTTTATGCGTTCAGTGTTCCAATCCAGAAATCCGATGATGGATCCGGCTCAGGAAAGCCAGCCGGGCCAGCGTCAGGATGAAGTGATGATCGCCTATCTGCCGATTGTCCGCGGTGCGGCCATCGCAGTTCTGGGCTATTTCCTGTTCGACCTCATATCGCGTTTCTTTTTCCCGGGCGACGCTCACCACGGCGAGATGCTGGCCGCTGTCGCCATTGGTGCCCTGGCAACCATCGGGATCATTTTCGCCCTGCGCCACCCGCGCCAGGTCCTGCATCTCGAAATCTGCGCCTCGGCTCTTTGCCTGACCCTGTTCTTCAACTCGAACCTGCAGCAAACGCTCTATTTCGAGGTCGAAAACCTGAACTACGCCATCCTCATGATGCCGATCTTTGCGGCGATCCTGCCGACCCGGCGCACGATCGCAGCGGGGATCATCCTGAACTTTGTCAGCCTGATCTGGCAGTTACAGGTCAACATCCCCGACCAGGTGTTCGACTATTTCTGGGTCGGCGTGTCCGGCGTGGCGGCCGGTGTCGCCATTTCCGAGATCATCCGCACGGCCGTGCTGAATTCCGTGAAAGCCCGGCTCGCCGCGGTCCGTGACCGCGAGAAAGCTGAAGCCTTGGCCCGCGAGACCCGCCATCTCGCCGAGTGTGACGCCCTGACAGGTCTTCCCAATCGTCGCAGCTTTTTCCTGGCACTCAATACGCATGTCGAACACCTCAAGCAGACCGGAGATGCCTTCTTCCTCGGCCTGGTGGACATGGACAGTTTCAAACCGGTCAATGACACCTACGGGCATGCGGCCGGCGACGAAATGCTGCGCATTGTGGCGCGACGGCTTGAAGAGGCAGGCGGTTCCACCGCCTTTCCGGCGCGACTGGGAGGCGATGAGTTTGCGATTCTGGCCCCGGCCAACCCGAAAACGGCCCAGGCCATCCTGTCCCTCGGCCACAGGATCGAGTCCCGCCTGTCCGAGCCCTACGATCTGGGTGAGTATACCTGCAAGGGATCCGGCTCGGTCGGCTTGCTGATCTGCGACGACCCGGACCTGTCGGCGCATGACCTGATGGAGCGCGCCGACCATGCCCTGTATTTCGCCAAGCGCGCCCTGCAGGGCCGCGCCGTGCTCTTCAACGCGGCGCTGGAACGCGAAATGACAACGTCGAGCCAGGTCGACAAGGCCTTGCGGAAGGCCGACTACGACGCCGAGTTCAAGGTCGTCTTTCAACCGCAATTCGACCTGACCAAATCCCGAATTACCGGGTTCGAAGCCCTGGCACGCTGGGATTCATCGGACTTGGGGCCGGTGACGCCGGACGTTTTCATTCCCGCTGCCGAACGGGCAGGCCTGATCCGTCCCCTGACGCGGACGCTGTTGTGCAAGGCACTCGATGCGATGGCGGACTGGCCCGACACGATCAATCTGTCGTTCAACCTCTCGACCCATGACCTGATGTCCCCGAATGCGATTGAAGGCATACTGGCCACCGTGCGCGACAGCGGGATTCCCGCCGGCCGCATCGAATTCGAGATCACCGAAACCGCGATGATGAGCGATTTCAACCAGGCGCGCCGGGCGATCGACCAGATCAGCCGGGCCGGACATTCCGTGGCGCTGGATGATTTCGGCATCGGTTATTCCTCGCTGCAATACCTGCAGCAATTGCCGGTTTCGAAGCTGAAGATCGACCACTCCTTTGTCTCCAGCATTCTGGAAGACTCCTCCTCCTACAAGATCGTACGCACCCTCTTGTCGCTGTCACAGACGCTGGATCTGGGCTGCGTCATTGAAGGGGTCGAAACGGAAGCGCAATTGCACATCCTGCGGACCATGGGCGCGCGCCACATACAGGGTTATCTGATCGGACAACCCATGCCGGCCGACCGGATTCCGCCGGCACTGGACACGACGTTCGATTTTTCGCCGCGTCCCATGTCCCGCCTCAAGAAGCTGGCCCAGTGATGGCCCGCATCATCCGGTTGGCCGCCCTGACCGGGCTGGGCCTGCTCCTGGCCGCCCCGGCCGGGGCCGAGGATGTCCTCAACGGCTGGGCCCGGCGCGGATCGGTCTATGAACGCATCGACATGGATGACGGAACACCGCAGGCCTGCGCCGCCCTCTGCCGGGCGGACGGGCAATGCCGGTCCTGGGTCTGGACCCGCTCCGACCTGACGGGAAGTTACGAGATGTGTGCCCTGCTGAGTTCGGTTCCGACAGCCTATCCGGCGCCCGGTCAGGCGACGGGCCTGTCGCCTCGCATTGCGGAGCGCCTGGACATGGCGATGGACCGGGCTCCCTCATCCCGGGAAAGCCGGGCACTGCACGAGGTCACGGCGCCGGGGCACTAGACGGGTTTCGTCTAAAACTGCCGACAGTGGGCGCACGCTTTCTTTACGCGTTTGGGGCAGAGTTGTTTTCCGGGCGTGGTGCGGAGATGGGCAATGGCCGTCATCAGTAAGCTGAACAATCTTGTGGATCTGGCGCGTGAGAAGTCTTCGGAACGCCGCAGGACCCTTTTGCGTGAAGTGACGGACCTCTTCTTCGAGGAGCCGCCCGAGCGCGACAGTGCCATGTCGAACAAGTTCGATGAGGTGCTCTCCTCCCTGGCCGCACAGACGGCCCAGGAAGCGCGCGAGGAACTGGCCGAACGCTTTGCCGACAGCCCGCTCGCCCCCTCCGGCCTGGTTCTCCAGCTGGCCCAGGACGCGATCGAGGTCGCCGCGCCGATCCTGAGCCGCTCCTCGGTCCTGTCCGAGGATGACCTGGTGTCGATCGCCGAACAGGCCGGCCAGCAACAATTGCGGGCCATTTCCCAACGCCCCGAAGTTTCCGAGCGCGTTTCCGACACGATTGTGCGCCATGGTGATGACGACACTGTCGCCAGCCTGATCGAGAATGACGGCGCCCGCCTGTCGCGCGAAACCTTTGAAGCGGTCACAGAACGGGCTGAGACATCAACGCGCCTCCAGGCACCCCTGGTTGACCGGGCCGATACTCCGAATGATCTTCTCGCCGACCTCATGGTCACCGTCGGAAATCATCTGCGCGACCGGATCATGGAACGCTTTGACGGTGTCGACCCGGCCGCTCTGGAACAGGCCATGGCCGCGTCGCGGGCTCGGATCGCTTCGCGCCTGGCCGAAGACAAGGCCATCGTTGAGGCCGAGAAATTCGTTCGCGCCATGGCGGTCCGCAAGAAGCTGGATGGCAGCCTCCTGGCGCGTCTTCTGCGCGAGCGTGAATTCGTGAAATTCAACGTGGCTTTCGCGGAACTCGCCAGCGTGGACTATCCCACCGCCAAGCGCGCGATCGAGCAGGAATGCATCGACCCGCTGGCCCTGATCTGCAAGTCGGCCGGTTTCGACAAGGCCCTGTTCGTCACCCTCGCCGTTCTGCGCGGCGCGGCAGACAGTGAAGCCTTCCGCGATGCCAAGGAGTTGGGCCAGCTCTACGACCGGATCACGCCGAATGATGCCGAACGGGCGATGCGGTTCTGGCGCATGCGCCGGGATGTTGCGGCCTGATCCGAAGGCAACCGCCTGCGGCATTCTCTCGGCGCTATCGTAAGGCTATACTCTTGGCCGCATGACAAATCCTTCGATTGCCGAACTGGACGACTTCCTCGACAGCCATGCCCTGGTGTTGGCCGTAAGGCCGACCGATACAGGTCTGGACGATCCTGACGCGGTCGACATTCTCATTTCCGATGCTGCGGGTGATCTTCGCCTGACCGTGTTTGACGAATATGGCGACGCACGAACCGGCAATCGCCACCTGCTCTGCGTCCTGTGTAGTCAAGAACTGGGCGAAGTCGCCGATGCCGAGGATTTTGACGCCTGGCGCAAGGCACACAGTCTCGACGCCTCGCTTGCAGCTCGAACCGCCTATGAGCGTAATCGTCGGACGCAGGCCACCTTGCTGGACAATTTCGGAACCTGGCCCGATGTCGTCTCCGACCTGGACTGGCAGCTCGATGCCGGCACGGCCCAGACACTGCGGCAACTGGCTCGCAAAAGCACCGAAGGCTAGGCCGAACGCCCGGCCTCATTGGCCAGCAGCGCCTCGCTCCCGGATGGCGGCTCGAATACTTCCGCGCCACCTTCCAGATAGACCGAGGTTGACGGGAAGGCGAACTCCGTGCCGGCGGCTTCCACCGTCTCCTTCAGGAAGATCGCAAGCTCTTCCTTCAGCCGCAGCCATTCGCCCCAATTCGTGGTCTTAGTGAAGCAGTAGAGCAGGAAATCGATCGAGGACGGTCCGAACGCATCCACGCGCATGAAGGTCGCCACTTCCGGCGGGTCGGCAAAATCGGGGCTTTCCGACAGATAGGCCAGAACCTTGTCGCGGATCTCGCGCAATTGGTCCGACGTCGTGTCATAGCGCACGCCGATCGCCCATTTGATACGGCGGTGGGTCATGCGCGAGAAATTCGTGACGGCATTGTCGGAGAGTTTCGAGTTCGGGACATAGACCGGGCCCTTGTCGAACCGGCGCACCACGGTGGAGCGAAAATTGATTTCCTCGACCGTGCCTTCGACCACACCGCTCACCAGGATCCAGTCACCGGGCAGGAAACGCTTCTCGGTCAGGATCAGGATGCCGGAAATCAGGTTCTTGAACAGATCCTGCGCACCCAGGCCAATGGCAACACCGAACAAGCCCAGACCGGCAACGATACCCGCCACCGGAATGTCCCAGACCTGAAGGACGGCGGCCGCCCCCACGATGATGAAGACAATGCGCAGGGCCTTGGTCAGCCAGTCGATCATGACCGGCGTCAGGGCAGCGCGCACGCTTTCAAGCGCATGGGCCAGCGGGCCGACCGCATTGTGAAGGGCCCAGAAAAGGGCAATCACGACCAAAGACTGGACCAGTTGATGCCCGCGCAGCTCGCCATCCCCGCCAAGGCTCAACACATTGAGCGCGAAGAAGAGCGCGATGATCACCGGCACCATTTTCATGGGGCCCTGCAGCGCGTCGACCACAGCATCATCCAGCGAGGTTTCGGACCGTCCGGCAAGCCGGCGCAGGGTTCCCAGCAACCATTTCGCGATCAGGCCCCGCACCAGGAGCCCGAGCAAAACGATGCCGACAGCCGTCAGCCCCTGACTGACGTCAATCCCGAGGAAGGAGGTCTGCCAGACCTCGACAACGATCCCCCAGAATTCCTGCCATTGCGCCGGCAGGCTCTCACGGGCCGGTGTTGACGCACTCATGCAGACCGCTCCTTGGCACGGTGGAAACTGACATCCGGGAATTTCTCTTCCGAATAGGAGACTTCCCAGGCGCTCTTGGCTAGGAAAACCGGGTCCCCGTTGATGTCCTCTGCCATCGCTGACTTATGCCGGTCGGCAAAGGCCTCAAGCTTGGCCCGGTCTCCCGTGATCCAGCGCGCCGTTTCGTAGGGAGCCGGCTCGAAATCCACGTCCAGACCGTATTCCGCCGCCACACGCTCGCGCATCACGTCGATCTGCAGCGCCCCGACCGCACCGACGATGAAATCGCCGCCCATGACCGGACGGAAGAGCTGGGTGACGCCCTCCTCGGCCAGGCTCTCCAGAGCCTTTTTGAGGTGTTTCGCCTTCAGCGGATCGGCCAAGCGGGCCCGGCGCAGGATTTCCGGCGCAAAATTGGGGATGCCGGAGAAGCGCAGCTTGCCGCTCTCGGACAGGCTGTCTCCGACGCGCAGTGTGCCGTGGTTCGGCACGCCCATCACATCGCCGGCCCAGGCCTCATCCGCGATTTCGCGGTCCTGGGCGAAGAAGAGGATGGGCGAGGAAACAGTCAGCTGCTTGCCGGCTTCGGTCTTCAGCTTCATGCCACGGCGGAACTTGCCCGAGCAGAGGCGTACGAAGGCGACCCGGTCCCGGTGATTGGGGTCCATGTTCGCCTGGACCTTGAAGACGAAGCCGGCGACTTCCTTGCCGCCCGGTTCGACCTCGACTGTCTGGCCGTTGTTGATGGCCTCCATGGGCGCTGGTCCCGGGATCTTGTCGGCCAGGCCCTCCAGCAATTCGCGCACACCGAACTGGCGCAGGGCGGAGCCGAAGAAGACCGGTGTCAAATGGCCTTCCAAGAAGCTCTGCGGATCGAAAGGCGGGCACAGCTCCTGTGCCACTTCGGCCCCTTCCTTCAGTTCGTCCACTTCCTCTTCCGACAGAGCATCGGAAATGGAGTTGCCATCCAGGGCGATGCGCGGATTGGGCTGGGAGGGGTCGGTGTCGACCGACTTCCGGTAGGGCAGGAAATCATTCGTCGCGATATCCAGCACACCCTTGAAACGGTTCCCCGAACCGCACGGCCATTGCATCGGGCTCGTGTCCAGGGCGAGCTTTTCCTGGATATCCTCCAACAGGTCGACCGGGTCCAGCGCTTCACGGTCCATCTTGTTGATGAAGGTGACGATCGGGATGTCGCGCAAGCGGCACACTTCCACCAGCTTCAGCGTCCGCGGCTCCACACCCTTGGCCGCGTCGAGCACCATGATGGCGCTGTCGGCTGCGGTCAGCGTCCGATAGGTGTCTTCCGAGAAGTCCTCGTGCCCCGGCGTATCGAGCAGGTTGAACAGAAGGCCCCGGTGTTCGAACGTCATGACGGAGGCCGAAACGGAAATTCCCCGCTCCTGTTCGATCTTCATCCAGTCCGACTGCGTCCGCCGGTTTTCACCCCGGGCCCGAACCTGGCCGGCCAGACGGATCGCGCCTGCCGACAGGAGCAGGGTTTCCGTCAGGGTCGTCTTACCCGCATCCGGGTGAGAGATGATGGCGAAGGAACGGCGGCGTGCCCATTCGGGGGCAGCGGGATCAATGGCGGTCATGAATGGCTCGCGGTCAAGGCTGGCCGCTCGGTTACCCCGTTCCCATAGCCGGTGGCAAGGGGGCAGCACTCCGGGTCCAGACAGCCGTATTCACATCCGCCGCCGTCAGCGGAGCCGACTGCTGCCGGCTCCAAAGATAGGCAAGTGTCTCGATGGGCACCTGCGCGAAGCGGACACCGACCTCGATCCAGCTTTTCGCCTCTTCGGGCCGGACCACCAGAATGGCGTTGGAGCCGGGTATCGCATAGGCCATCAGGGCCACCAGGCAGCGGATATGATTGGGCCGGTTGCGTCCGACATTCGGGTCCGCGAACACAGCTTCGCGCGCCAGCGTGGTCAGCTGGCCGGGCGTCAGAGTGTCAATCTGGGTGACATCAAGCGGCATCTCCTCGCTGCGGAGGATGGTTTTCAGATCACCCAGATCGAAGACGATATCGTTGAACAGAAACAACATCGAAGCATTCGAAACAGATTTGAGCCTTTGATGGGACCCAGAATAGCGGTTCGGCGTTAAAGATTTTCTACCGGCTCGGTCAGGAAGTGACGGCCGTCCCGGTCCTCGATCTCAATGACCCAAAGATCGGGATCGTCTTCGCGCCGCTTTTCACAATAGGCATCGGCTTCGGATTCCGGGACCGGTGACTGCCGGAAGAGCTGCCAGACCCGTTCACCCTTTTCGTCCCGCGCCGGGACATAGAGGCGTGCCAATCTGTCCGCAGACACCACTTTGACGAGAACCGCACCCGCATCTTCGTCTCCCCGGCGAATCACATAAGCCGACGCGAATCCCGTTTCAGCCCGTCTGACAAGGGCATCCACCCAAAATTTTGTCTTCAGCACATTCATAACCGTTGATGGCCGCTCAATTGCTTAATAATCTGTAAACGGGTGAGGGAGCGTTTCATGTTTGTACGGGTCGTGTCATTTGTCATAGCCATTCTTTTCGGAGGAATGGCCGCGGGTTCCAATGCCATCGCGCAAGACGCCCCCGAGGCGCGCGCGGCGGACGAATCCCTGAACATCACCACCAATACCGAAGAGCGGGCCCTGGCCGACCTGAATGGCGCCGGTGATGCCTTCGTGCTTTCGACCTCGCAACCGCGGTCGCGCATTCATTTCACCCTGCCGCCCAATGTCCAGACGTCCGAAGCCTGGCTGCGCCTTGCGGCCCGTCCGGCCAGCGACGCAACGGCCGGCACGATCGAAGTGCGCGTCAATGGCGGCGACCCGATCGTTATCCGACCGCAAGCGCGCGCCATGGAAGCCCGCTTCGCCCTGTTCTCCGCCGACATGCGCCCCGGCAGCAACACGCTCGAAATCGCCTATTCCACCCAGACAGCCGCCCCGGGCTGGATTGTCGACGCGCGCCGTTCCCAGCTTCGCCTGACCCTTGAGCCTGTGCGTCCGCTGGAAACGCTGGGCGAACTGGAACACGCCCTGGGTTCCGACTTCGCCGCCCCGCGCCGCATCGCCCTTGTGACGGATGCCGGACGCGAGCGTATCACGCTGGAAGCGCTGACCGCCCAGGGCCTCGCCCTGCGCGCCGGTGAAGTGCCGCTTTTCACGGGTGACGCGGACCAGGCTGACCTGGTGGTACGCATCGCCGAATTTTCACGCCTGGATGAGACTGACCGCGCCGCGCTGCGCCGGGGCGAAAGCCAGGGTCCGGAAGTCGCCTTCCGTCATGATGGTGTGCCGCACCTGATCGTGACCGGTCGCAATCTGGACGAGGCGACGGCCGCGGCCCGCCTGATGGGGGCCCGCTCCTTCGAGGGCTATGGCCGCTCCTTCCTGGCAGCCGACGCGATCAGTGCCCGCCGTCTGGGACGGGAACAGGTTCGCGATGCACGCGCCTTCTCCACCAATGCCGACCTGCGCACGTTTGCAGCGTCCGGCCTGCCCTTCTCCGCAGACCAGGGTGCCCGGACGGCAGTACAGTTCTCCACCCGCCATGATGCGGACCGCTACGGCGCCCTGTCCGTGCTGGCCCGGGCCGCACTGATCGGTGACCAGGCTTGGCTCTATGCCTGGTATGGCGACACCAGCGAAACGGCACCGGCCGACCATAATCTCCTGATCATCGGCCCCAACTCGACACAAGTGTCCGCGGTTGACCGCAGTGCCCCGGAAGAACTCCGCGCCGCCATGCGCGCAGCCGAGCGGTCGCGCGGCCAGCGGGGTCTCATGCGTCTGGCGGCAGCCGCCTATGCCGATGCCGGTGACCATGCCGCCTCGGCGCCGGGCAGCCAGCCGCGCGAGACCGGCGTCGGCGTCGCCTCCCTCTTCCGTGACCGTCACAACAACCAACGCTGGATCGGTACGCTGACCACGCCGGATGTCGCGTCCTTCGCGGATGCCGGCCGCAGCCTGGCCCGCTCGGATCTGTGGCAGGCGCTGGAAGGCCGGGCCGCTGTGTGGAGCTCCCGCGGCGTGACGCCGCTGGATTTCTCGGTCGCGGCCCCGACGCTGATGGACCGGGCCCGGGAACTGGCTGTCGACCACACGCGTGACGCCGCCTTCCTCCTGTTCGGCGCGGCCCTGTTGATGCTGCTGCGCGGCTTCGCCCGCCGCCGTGCACAAGCCTGATTTTAATCAGTCTGTTAGCCGGGGATTAACCCTCCTTCTTCACGCGACATAAAAGCCGGATGTGTAGGGTTTCGACCATGGGATCGGGACCGCACATGCCTTTCAAGACCGGACATATTCTCAAAGCGAGCCTTCTGGCGTTGACCCTGACCGGGGCGGCGCAGGCCAGCAATGCCGACGAAATCTTCGGCGAGCGGGCCCTGGCTCTGGCGATTGATGACCGGTGCGAGCTCTTTACGGACCGGGAGCGCAATGCGCTGGACGCGGCCCGCCTGCAAGCACGCGGCATTCTGCTGCGCCAGGGTATCTCGGTTCACGCTCTGGATGACTATTCCCGCGAGCTGGATGCCCAGGCCAGCCAGACCGCCTGTGACCTGCCGGAAGTGGCCGATTTGCGCTATCGCGTCGGCGAGGCCTTCCTGGCCTGGCAGAATATCCGCGACATGGCCTTTCCCGGCGGCCATTACGACTGGCACGCCACACGCTCGATCATGCCCGGAGAGCCGCATTGGGCCATCCACCAGACCGTGGGTGACATGACCGTCGGCCTGAGCCGTGACACTGACAATTACCGGTTCTCCGCCGCCCTGCCCGCCATTCCCGGCGCCGCCAGCGCGGTTCTGGTCCTGCGCGACACCGACCGTGAACCGGACCTCTACGATCCGACGCTGAACGGCCATTTCGCTGCGCCGTCCGGTGCGGAGTGGGCCGACTGGACACCGCCGCGTTTCGCACGCTCGGTGGTCTGGGCGGCCGGCATGGGAAGCCGCAAGGACCGCAGTGGCCTGGCGCATTCGGAAGACGCTCTGGTCTTCCACTTCTCCAACCGCGCCAGCGATGAGTTGTCCGCCTTGGACCCGCGCGAAGCCGCGATCATCGAAGTCCTGGGACGCAATGGTGACGTGCTGGCACATTTCTATTTTGAAGTCGGTGATTTTGCCGCGGCCCGGGCCTTCATTGAAGGCGGGGCTCCGCTGATGCCGCGCAGCTGATCAGGCCGCCCCGGACTGGGCCTTGCTGATATTCTCGGACGCGGCCTGGGCGCGCTCGATCTGTCCACGCACATCGAGTTCAGCCGACACGGTCTCGCCACCCGCCAGGGGTTCGACCTGGGTCTCGCCCTTGTCGAGAATGGGCAGGGAGACGGTCACGGTGGTGCCGACACCCTTGCTGGACGCGATATTCATCTGACCGCCATGCAGCTCGGCCAGCGCCCGGACCAGGGACAGGCCCAAGCCGGTGCCGCGCTTCTCGATATCACGCGCATTGGAGGCCTGGCTGTAGGGCTGGCCGAGACGGCGGGCATCTTCCGGGTCGATCCCGACACCGCTATCGCCAACGGCTAGGACCAGCTGACCACCGGACGGACGCGCCATCACGACGATTGCCCCGCCCTTCGGCGTGAACTTCACGGCATTGGACAGCAGGTTGAGCAGGATCTGGCGCAGCGCCTTGCGATCCCCTTTCACCGGAACCGGCGTGTCATTGCGCTTCACCGACAGGGTGATGCCAGACTCTTCAGCCTGCAGGCGCATCATCTTCACGGCCAGGCCGACAGCTTCGTCGATATCAAAGCGCTCGAGCACGAGCTCGTAACGGTCGGCCTCGATCTTGGACATGTCGAGCACGTCGCCGATCAGCTCCATCAAGTGCTGGCCGCTCTCATGAATGAGATCGGCATATTCCGCGTAGCGCGCCGGCAGCGGGCCGAACAGGCGGGCCTTCATCACGTCGGAGAAACCGACGATCGCGTTGAGCGGCGTGCGGAGCTCATGGCTAACGGAGGCCAGGAATTGAGACTTGGCCCGGGATTCCTCTTCCGCCAGTTCACGGGCAGCTTCAGCTTCGCGAACCCGGTTTTCCAGGGCCGGGCCGGCATCATGGGAGAGAATGGCGACGGAACCGCCATGCATCGGGCGAGCGTTGAGACGGACATCTTCCTCCCGGCCCCGATCCCCCCGCAGGGTCAAGCCCTGGCTTAAGGGACGGATGGCAGCGCGACGGGCTGCGGAAGCCAGGTCGGCCCGGTCATCATCGCCAAAGCCGAGATCGGCCACAGGCAGACCGGTCAGATCGCGCGGCAGGCCCGGCGACAGCTCGCGCAGGCCTTGGGACGCCGCCAGCATATTGCCGTCCTGGTCACAGGCCAGAAGCGCCACCGGGGCCGCATCGAAAGCCCGCACGCGAATACGACCGCGCTCGGCTTCCTCACGCACCCTGTCTCCTTCACGCATGGCCCGCAGCGCCCCGAGGCCAAAACCGGCCGCCATCATCAGGGCACACCCGGTCACGAAGGGCAGATAAATCTCGACCGCCATCGGTGCCGGCTGGATGAAACCGCCCGCCTGCAGGATGGCTATGGTCACAGCGGCAAAGCCCGACAGGGCCGCACCCTTGACGACACCATCGCGTTCACCACCGGCGGCAGCCACGGCGGGCGCCAGCAGGAAGGCGAGAACGCCGATACCGGTGATGCCTCCGCCCAGAATGGCCACCACGGACGCAAAACCGGTCCAGACAATCGCCAGCGCAAATCGTTCGAACGGACGGTCCATGCGCGGCATGAGCACAAAGCCGATCAGGGCCGGCGCCGCGACGGCCAGGAGACCGAGCACACGCATCCAGTCCGGCCCGTTAAGGAACGGCCAGATCTGCGGCGCAGCCGCGCCCAGCGTGCCCAACCAGACGAGGTTGACCAGGACGCCACCGCGACGGGCAATCATGCCTGTTATGTCTCGCTTTTTCTGGCTCATGATCGTGCGTTGCGACTCGCTTTGTTTGCTTACCGGAATCTTGGCCTACGGCGTTAACAAATCCTGAATCTTAAACTTTGTTCATTTACCGATGGTTCCGAGAAAGCCTGCGAATAAATGATAGCATTTCAGTACTTGGAGCTGTTCGCTCGACAAGGCAATATGGTGGCCTTGGGGTAAGGAGTATCCGATGTTCACGAGTTGGCTTGCCGCGCTTTTGCTGACAACGGCGCAGGTTCAGGATCCTGTCGCAACGGACAACGGGGCGGACCCCGCTCCCGAGGTCGCGTCCGACGCGACCCCGCAACTCCAGCTTCCCGCCGCTCCGGCCGAAGAGCCGGACGTGGTGCTGACCTCGGCACGGGATTATGCCGCTTTCCACCACACCGTCTCCGGTCTTCAGGAAGCGCCGATCGGTTCGGCCGAGGATCTTGACTACGCGATGGACCAGCTGACCCGCTTCTACGGCGAGGAACGTCTGGTCCGGGCCTGGATCGCCTATGCGGCCATCGTCGCGGCCCGCCATCCGGAATACATCGACGAGGTCCGCGAGCTGGCGGACTATTACGGCCCCGAAGCGGCGATCTCCGGCCTGATGAACGATCCCGCCTTCGCCACCAGCTTTGGTTCGGCCGGCGAGGCCCAGGATTCCGTGGTCAGCGCCATCGACCAAGACAATGCCGAGATTGTCGGGCTGTCCGAACGCTATCGCGCGGCCGCTTACGACCTTCAGTCCGAACGCTGGGCCAATCGTGTCTATCGCGACCGTCAGGAACGCCTGGCGACCTTGAGCGATATCGACAACAGCCCGATCGAGCTTCCGGAAGATGTCCGCCTCTCCCTCGATTATGGCGTGGCGTCCGGCTTGCCGGCCTCGGCCCTGTTCGAACCGCCCAGTGCCGGGCTTACGGATGAGGCGATCGGCCCTGAACTGACCCTGACCGTCGGCCAGACCACCCGGAACCCGGATCGCGAACGCGTCGGCCGCATTCTCTCGATTGCAGCCCTGCAGTCCCTGGACGGCATGACGGATACGGATGCGGCCATCGATTATCTCCTCGCCGACCCGGTCGTGGAAAGATGCCTGGCCTGGGTGCGTCTGGACCTGTCACAATGCGTCGCGGCCGGTCACTTCAAGTATGAAGACAGTTTCTGCATCGCCGAGCACGCCCTCCTGGACGTCTCGCGTTGTCTGGCGACCGAAACCGGCGGGGACTGACACCACCTTACGGTCGGTGAAGTCTTAACAAGACGTGTCCCGCTCCGGGACTCCGTAAAATTGCGCGCAAATTTTACGAAAACATCCTGCTCCAATTTTGCACGCTGTTCGCCGTAAAACCCGGTTTAGCGTGCAATTGCACGCAATTTCGCCTAGCCTCTATCCTGCAATGAAGGGCCTTGAAGGGTCTTCTGCGCCAATAAGAAGAGGAGGCACACAGCATGATGTTTCTCATCCGCGCCGCGTTTTGGCTCGCAGTGGTGAGTGTGTTCGTACCGAGCGATTTCGCCGGTGACGCCTTCAGCATGCCCGTCTCTCTCTCCGAAACCCGGATCGATGCCGAAAAGCCCGTCAATGAATGGTGCGAGAACAATTCCGCGCTCTGCGATGCCGGGCGTGAAGCCATGCGCTTCGGCGGCTTTCTGACCGAAATGGCCACCGACCGTATCGAAACCGCCCTCCTCGCCGAAGAAGCGGCCCCGGCCAAATCCTGATCTGTCATCAGCGCCCGGAGACCGAACGTCAGTCCCGGGCTTGCACTGTCGGGGTGCGCGCTCTACCTCGGCGCTGACATGACTGACACAAGCATCCAGACAGAGATCGACGAGATCGTCGAAGAGTTCGACTTCCTGGGCGACTGGGAAGAGCGCTACAAGTATCTCATCGACATGGGCAAGGCCCTGCCCGGTCTGCCAGACACCGACAAGACCGACCTCAACAAGGTCAAAGGCTGCGTCAGCCAGGTCTGGCTCGTCACCGGCCACGAGGGCGACCGCCTAACCTTCCAGGCAGACAGCGACGCCCACATCGTCCGCGGCCTCGCCGCCCTTCTGCTTCGCATCTATTCAGGCCGCACGCCGGACGAGATCCTGTCCGTCGATGCCCGCGAAGTGCTGAAACAGATCGGCTTGTCCGAGCATCTCTCCCCGCAACGCTCCAACGGGCTTGCCTCCATGATCGGCCGGATCCGGGGTGCCGCCGGCGCCTAGTCCGGCGCATAGCCGTAAATCTGTGCCAGTCGCGCAAAGGCCAGTTCCACACCCGTGCGCCCGGACCGACGCGCCCAGCCAAAGCGCCTTTCCATGGCCGCAAGGCTTTCCTCCCGGATCAGGGCCGCCTCGATAATCCGGGCGAATTGAGGACCCAGCGCGTCCAGCGCATTGAAAACCCTGTCCTTGGCGGCCAGGGCCGAGACCGCCGCCCCGTCAGGTCCCCGAAAGGCGGCCTCGCCCCGCCGTGGCGCTGTGGGCGACCAGTTGCGGGTGACCGACTGATGCAAGCTCGAGCGGGTATAGTCCGATAGGAATTGCTCGACCGCCGCACAGGCCGATGGCGACAGAACCGCGCGCCATTTGGCGATAGCGCCCTCATCAGGATTGATCGTCACGCGCCGTTCGCGGCCGTCCTGGTCCATGACGAAGCCCTGCCGAAGCGCGCCCCGGCCAGCGGCCTCGTGGGTAGCGCCGGCACCGACGACCTCGTGCCCGGATGCTGACAAGCGGTATTGTCCCTCAGCCGTCTCGACCCAGCCGGCCTGCAGGGCGGCCTCGACTTGCCGGGCTGTCACACGGACCAGTGGCCGACGGCGCCGGTCGGCGCCCGGGAACACGCCCAGTCCGCCGCCCTGCAGGGGTCTGAGAACACGGCCCGGCCGGGCCAGGGCGCGAACCCAGCGGGGAGCGCTCATGCCGCCTGGCCCGGTGTGTCCGCATCGGCAATGCGGGGCGTGCCGCGCAGGCTCTCCTCCAGCGCGTCCAGATACTCATCGAAGGCGGCATCGTCGCGACGATCCTCAATGCAGTGGCAGGCATGGGCGGCCGTCGAACGGTCCCGGCCAAACGCCTGTGCCACGCGGGACAGGGACAGTTCGAAGGCAACATGAGTGAGATACATCGCCACCTGCCGCGCCAGGGAGGCCTGCCGGGACCGGCGGGTAGGGGCTTCGATTTCCGCCGGTGGCACGCCGAAGGCATAAGCCGCCGCCCCCTGGGCCAGTCGGGCGCGCGCCAGATCATCGTGAAGCCGGTTCAATCGCATGGATGGCATCAAAATCTCCCACTCTTACGCAGTCCCCCTGACCGCGGTCTCATCGATGCTAGGAGCCCGATCCATACCCGGGGATATTTTTCCTAGTATACACGCAAAGAAAAAGGGCACCACCTTTGCGTGTGGCGCCCTTTTGAATTCGCAAGCCCTTGAGACTTAAGGGGCGAGATAGGCAATCAGCAGGACGATCGCGAGCAATGCGCTGGTCCAGATCGCCAGCAAACCACTGGGGATATCCCGGCTCAGCGCGCCCATCGGGCTGAAGGTCTGGAACAGACGACCGCCCAGGCGATCCCGCACACCGGCCAGGAGATTGCCGATGGCCGCCCACAGACGGCTGAACATGGCGTAGCTCCAACGGGCAAGACCGTCGAAAGCCCGGCGATAGACCCAGTCGAAGTCGAGGTTCACCGAGCGCTTTTCATCCGGATACCATTTCATCCGGACCAGGAAGGCGAAGGCAAACAGGGCCGCCATGAGAAGCTGCATCTGCCCGACCACGTGATCGAAGGTCCACATGGGATAGGCATTGGCCACTTCCGGATAGGGCGTGAGATTGTAGAGCGCGCGATACCCGCCCGGGATGCCGAACATGTCCGGCCACCCCAGATAAAGGCACAGCAGGGCCGCCACACCCATTGCCATCAGCATGTTCGCCGGTGCCTCGCGGACGCGGTGACCGCGATCATGTGAGAAGAAGGCGAAGTACGGGATCTTGATGCCCGAATGTTCGAGCACACCCGCCGAGGCGAACAGCAGAACCAGCCACACGACCCAGTGATGCTCGTGCGCCACCGCCGCCAGCGTCATCGCCTTGGCGACAAAGCCGGAGAAGAGCGGGAAGGCCGAAATGGCCGCACCGCCGATGATGCAGAAGATGGCCGTCACCGGCATGGACTTGAACAGGCCACCCAGTTCGGACGCTTTCACCGTGCCGACACGGTGCAGGACCGCACCCATGCTCATGAAGAGCAGCGCCTTGTAGATGATGTGCACGAAGGCGTGCGCGGCGGCACCATTGATGGCCAGTTCCGTACCAACGCCGACACCGACAACCATGAAGCCGAGCTGGTTGTTGAGCGAATAGGACAGGACCTTGCGCAGGTCGTTCTCCACCACGGCGAAGAAGACCGGGAAGGCCGTCATGATCGCACCGATCCAGATCAGTACATCCGTCCCCGCATAACCGCGCGCCAGCGCATAGACCGCCAGTTTCGTGGTGAAGGCCGACAGCACGACAGCCCCGGTCACGGTCGCCTTGGGGTAGGCGTCCTGCAGCCAGTTGTGCATGAAGGGGAAGGCGCACTTGATACCAAAGGCCAGGAAGATCAGCAGGCCGCCGAGCGTGTCGATGGACAGGCTGTCGTCGAAGGCCCAGCTCCCCGTATCGGCAGCATGGATCACGGCACCGGCCAGCAGCATCACGCCCGACAGGACGTGGATCGCCAGATAGCGCAGGCCGGCCTTGAAGGCGGCCTGGGTCTTGGACCCCCAGATCAGGAAGACCGAGGAAATCGCGGTCAGTTCCCAGAAGAAGAAGAGCGAAAGCAGATCGCCGGAGAACACGGCGCCCAGACCGGCGCCGGCATAGATCAGGCCGGCGGCATCCGCGACCCGGTCTTTCTCGTGGAAGCCGTAGAGCCCGTTGATGAAGGCCGCGATGATGAAGATCAGGCCCCAGATACGGGACAGACCGTCATAGCGGAAGGTTTCCAGAACGAAACCGCCCAGCTCGATGATGCCCCCGACATGGCCACCGCTCGGCGCGTTGAACCAGAGCAGGCCGGCCAGGATCGGCGCGATCAGGGCGAGGCCCTTGCGCACATAATGGTTCGGGATCGCGGCCGCGATCAGACCACCGATGATAACCGGCCAGGCCGGGGAAACGTCGTGGAACGCCTCGATCATTGGTCACCCTCCCCGTCCCAATAGTCTTCGGAACGGCCCAGCAGCCCCCGGATCACGAACCAGCCCACCATCACGGCCAGCACGAAGGATCCGAAGCCCCACAGGGCGTAGAAGCCCGTGGTCTCGGCTAGCGACACGTATTCATGGCGGTGGTGGAACAAATCGATGGCGGCGAAGCCCAGGGCCAGGACCAGAAGGATCCACAGCATGGAGGATTTCAGCCAGGGCGCATCCAGCCACAGGAACGGCCGGGCGGCCGGGTGGATGCGCTCATCATGTTTGCCGGATTGATCGCTCACGAGGCGGCCTCCGCAGCAAGGGATGACGACATGAAGACCGGCGCGAGATAGTCACGCAGCGGTCCGATCAGGAAGAACAGCACGATCACGCCGCACGCCGTGATGACCGGCGGCAGGATGACCAGCATGGGCGGCTTTTTCTTCAGGCCGGCTTCCTCGGGCGGCGCAAAGAAGGCGCGCGCCGAGATCGGCAGAAGATAGGCCACATTCAGGATGGACGAGGCCACCAGGGCCACGATCAGCAGACCGTGACCGCTCTCCCAGGCCCCTTCCATCAGGAAGAGCTTGGGCCAGGTCCCACCCAGGGGCGGCAGGCCGATGATCGACAGGGCACCGACCGTATAGGCAATGAACAGCCACGGCATGTAGCGCCCAAGCCCCGCCATCTGGGAAATCTCGGTCTTCTTGGTGGCCGTGTAGATCGCGCCGGCACTCATGAAGAGCGTGATCTTGCCCCAAGCGTGCATCACGATCTGGAGTGCGCCCCCGAGCATGGCCAGAGGCGACGCCAGCATCACGCCCAGAGTCACATAGGAGAGCTGGGAGACGGTGGAGAAAGCCAGACGGGCCTTGAGATTGTCCTTGGTCATGGCGACGACCGAGGCCAGCACGATGGAAATGGCGGCAATCCAGGCCAGGGCATCCGAGGCCGGCGTCGCGGCAATCAGGTCCGTACCGAAAATGTAGACGCCCACCTTGAGCATGGCGAACACGCCCGCCTTCACCACGGCCACGGCGTGCAGCAGGGCCGAGACCGGCGTCGGCGCCACCATGGCATTGGGCAGCCAGGGGTGGACCGGCATCAGAGCCGCCTTGCCGATCCCGAAAGCGAACAGGACCAGAAGCACACCGGCGATGGCCGGGGTGACATCATTCACCGCCAGCAGGCCACCGGCGACGAAATCGGTCGAGCCGGCCAGGAAGTGCGTGGTGATCACCGCCGGCAGGAGCAGACCGATCGATGTTCCCAGCAGGATGGACAGATAGATGGCCCCGCCCCGCTTGGCATTGGCATCGCCCTTGTGCGTGACCAGCGGATAGGTCGACAGGGTCAGGACCTCGTAGAAGAGGAACATGGTCAACAGATTGCCGGACAGGGCGACGCCCATGGCGGCCGCGATGGCAATGCAGAAACAGACATAGAAGCGGGTCTGGTTCTTCTCGCCATTGCCCCGCATATAGCCGATCGAATAGAGCGAATTGACGATCCAGAGCCCCGAGGCCACGGCCGCGAAGACGGCGCCCAGCGGCTCCAGCCGGAACACCAGGTGCAGTCCCGGTGCCAGCGTGGCCAGTTCCAGGGTCGGATGGCTCTGCGCCGCCTCGACCAGATAGGCCACATTCAGGGCCAGCAGCACGGCCGAGATCAGGGTCGCGGCTTCGCGCAGGTTCGGATACCGGCCCAACAAGGCCACAGCCACACCGCCGAGGGACGGAATGGCGAGGGCCAGGGCGAGTGAAAGTTCAGGCGTCCACATCGCTTAACGTCCTCCCATCACGGCTTCGGCGGCCGCACGGGCCAGACCGACCAGCGGGTCGGCGTGGAAGAAGAAATACACATTGGCCGCGGCCAGGGTGACCATCGGCACCACCATCATCCACGGGGCCAGGCGGCGCTGCGCCACCTCACCATGATGACTGGGCGGGTTTTCCATCCAGATCGCCGCCAGCAGGCGCGCCACATAGGCCAATGCCAGCAGGGAGGAGATCATCAGGGCCGCCACAGCCCACCACCAGCCCCGATCGAGGGCAGCGGAGACGAGGTACCATTTGGAGGTAAAGCCAACGGTCAGCGGCACACCGACCAGGGACAGGCCGGCAACCGTGAAGGCCATGGCCGAAGCCGGCATGGTCTTGCCCAGACCGGCGAGGTCCTTGACCTGGCGCACGCCGAAATTCAGCGCGAACGCGCCCAGGGCCATGAAGAGCGCGCCCTTCATCAGGGCGTGATTCATCAGGTGCAGCAAACCGGCTGACAGGCCCGCGGCCGTGCCCATGCCCAGACCCAGCATCATGTAACCGACCTGTGCCACGGAGGAGTAGGCCAGCAGACGCCGGGCATCGGTCTGGAAGACCGCCTGCACGGACGCCACCATCATCGCGATCACCCCGACCACGGCAAACAGCCAGGTGAAGGACATCGACACGAAGGCCACATCCGGGTGGAAGATCGAGAAGACGAAGCGGACCAGCGCGTAGAACGCCACCTTGGTCGCCGTCGACGCCAGGAAGGCCGTCACGAAGTTCGGCGCAAAGGCATAGGCATTCGGCAGCCAGACATGCAGCGGGAACATCGCGGCCTTCAGGCCGAGCCCCACCACGATGAAGGCGAAGGCGGCCTGGGTGACCCGGTTATGGCCTTGCTGCTCCAGCACGGCGGCCATGTCGGCCATGTTGAGCGTGCCGGTCGCCATGTAGAGGAAGCCGACGCCGATCACGAAGAAGGTGGCACCGATCGTGCCCAGAACCAGGTAGTTGTAGCTGGCTGTCAGCGCGCGGCGGTCCTTGCCCACACCCATGGCGATGATGGTGTAGGTCGCGATCGAGGAAATCTCGAGGAATACAAAGACGTTGAAGGCGTCGCCTGCCACCGTCACACCGATCAGGCCGGAGAAGCAGACCAGGAAGGCGGAATAGAACAGCGACTGCTGCTTCTTGGACACTTCATCGGCCACGCTCGGCAAGGCGTAGATGAGGCTGAGCACACCCAGCACGCCCAGCAGCAGGAGGATCGGGACATTCAGGCTATCGAGGCGGATCTCGATCCCGTGCGGCGGCGCCCAGCCGCCCACTTCGTACGAGACCACACCGTGCACACCGACTTGGCCAAGCAGGCCAAAGGCCAGCACGGCCACGATGACCGACGTTGCCACAGCCACGCCCCAGGCCCACACGCCCTTGGGCATGAAGGCGGCCAGCGCCGCGGCGATCAGCGGCACAACCACGATCAGGACCGGCGCGTGTGTCGCGACACCCGCCGGAAGAAGAGAGGCCAGCATTTCCATTTAGACGGACCCCCCGGTCTCGACTGAATAGTCGGCTGCGTTCAGCTCATCGTCCTCGATCGTCCCGTAGGCTTCGCGAATGCGAACCACGAGAGCGAGGCCGACCGCGAGAGTCGCCACGCCGACGACAATGGCCGTCAGGATGAGAACGTGCGGCAGCGGGTTGGAATAAAGGACTTCGGCGGCATGACCGGCAGCATCGGCCGCGCCATGGGCCGCATCAGAGGCATGGTCCGCCCCATGATCCGCAACCGCATCGGCTGCGTGGCCAGCATCCATGCCGGCATCACCATGGGCGTCGGTCGCGCCGTGCGCATCGGCGGCCTCATGCCCATCGGTCGCAGGCGTCTCATGCCCTTCAGCGGCGTGAGCCACGGCAGCCTCGGCACCGGCATAACCGGCGTCCGCACCATGACCACCCTCATCCCCATGCCCTTCGGCCAGGATGGGCGGCTGGCCGCCGAAGACCTTGCCGATCGTGATGTAGAGCAGGAAGACCGAGGTCTGGAAAAGGGACAGGCCGACCAGACGCTTGACCAGATTTCCGGTCGCAATCACGACATACAGCCCCGTCATCATCAGGATGATGATCGGGATGTAGTTGAAGCGCTCGAGAAGCATTTCCACCATGATCACCAGTCCTCGTCCTTGATGTCCGGCACACGTCCGGCGAAGGCATAGAAAATGGCCAGCATCACCGAGGTCACCGTGCACAACACGCCCAGTTCCACGAGCAGGATGCCGTAGTGCTGGCCGGAATGGTGCGACTGGTCGGGATGCAGCGCGTCATAATCGAGAAAGTTCAGCGGTTCCCCGGCCCCGTTCATGAACATGGTCAGGATGCCAGTACCAACGAAGATCAGAACCCCCAGGGCAGCGCCATAGCGCACGACGATGGGCGGAACCGCGCGCCGGGCCTCGTCCATGCCGAAGATCAGGGCGTAGAGGATAACGGCCACAGCGATGATCACGCCGGCCTGGAACCCACCGCCCGGACCGAAGTCACCATGGAAGTGGACATAGAAACCAAAGACCACGATCAGCGGGATCAGGAGTTTGGAGACAATGCGAAGGATCAGGTGCGGGCTCACAGCTCGTCCTCCTCGTCTTCCTCGCGGCGGCCGGTACCGAAGCCCAGCAGCAGCATGACGCCCAGCGCCGCCGAGAACACCACGACCGTCTCGCCCATCGTGTCATAACCCCGGTAGGAGGCGAGCACGGCGGTGACCACGTTCGGCACGGCAATCTCGTTGGGCGTGCGCTCCATGTAATCCATGCCGACATAGGAATTGGCCGGCGAATCCGGGTCGCCATAGACGGGCATGTCCGGAATGGCGAAGAACAGCGCTGCGCCGGAGGCTGCCACGACAGCAAAGGCCGCCCAATGGCGCTTCTTGCCGGCGGGCTCGCTTTCGCGGGCCGTCAACAGCATGGCGCCCAACAGAAGCACGGTGGAGATACCGGCGCCGACGGCGGCTTCCGTGAAGGCCACGTCCACCGCGTCCAGCGACACGAACCAGGCCGCAGAGAGAAGCGAATACACGCCGGTCAGCATGACCACGGCGAACAGATTGCGAAGCCGGACAATGGCAAAGCCCACCGCCAGCAGCATCGCGATCAGCGCGTAGTCGAGATATTGGGTCAGATCAGAAGGCATGTCGGATCACCCCTCCCCGCTGGTCGAGCCGGCATCCTTGGGATGCGGCGGTTTGAACCGCGACAGCGCAGGCTTGTGGCCAGCCCGATGGGCGGCATTGGCAATGGCATGGGTGGCCGTCGGGCTGGTCAGGAACAGCAGCAGGCCGACCAGGGCCAGTTTGGCAAAGGTCTGCCAGTCGGAGGCCTGCAGCAACAGACCCAGAACGATCAGCTCCGCCCCGAGCGTGTCGGTCACGCCGGCCGCATGCATGCGGGTGTAGAAATCGGGCAAACGGTTCACGCCGATGGCACCCGCCAGCACGAAGACCAGACCGGCCGTCATGGCCGCGACCGATCCGGCAAACAGGGCGTGTTGAAGGATTTCGCCGAAGCTCATTCGTCATACTCCCCGTCGAGCGCCTTGCGCAGGGACATTTGTGCCAGCGCGATTTCCAGCGAGCGATAGCGGAAGAATTTCAGGATCGCGATCGTGGCCACAAAGTTGATCAGCGCGTAGAGCAGCGCGATGTCTATGGCATCCTGACGGTCCACAATGGCCGCGAAGACCAGCAGGAAGAGCACGGTCTTGGTACCGAAGGAGTTCGCCGCCAGCACGCGGTCATACAGGGTCGGCCCTGCGAACAGGCGCGCCAGCATGATCGCCATGGCGGCGGTCAGGCCCAGCGCGATGAGAAAGGTCACGACATCCATTATTTCGCCTCCCGGCGGCCATCGGTCGCCGTATCGGACCGCTGCCCCATTTCCGCAAAGCCGGCCGGCTCCGTGAATTCAGTGTCCAGGGCGTGCACAAGAAAGCCGTCATCCTCGATATCGACCGTCACCGTGCCCGGCGTCAGCGTGATGGAATTGGCGAAGACGCAGCGGCCCAGATCGGTGCGCTGTTCAGCCGGCACGCGGATCAGACGCGGCTCGACATTGAGCTCCGGCTTCATGATCAGGCGCAGGACCGCCAGATTCGACTTGAAGATCTCGCCGCCCAGCCAGGACCAGTAGGCGAAGAGCGGAATCATCGGTCCGGCCGGAACCGTCTCGCGATCGACGATTCGCATTCGGAAGGTCAAAGCCACCGTGGTGACGATGGAAACGACCCCGACCGTCATGACGATCGGATAATCGCCAGACAGGGTGAAAGGCCCTGACAGGGTAAGCCAGAGCGCCACCAGAAAGGCGGTGAGGCTGACGCCGTAGAACATGGAAACTCCCCGCGCGATAACGCTTGTCGCATGGTTATTAGCGGGAGAGGCGAGCCTTGACCAGATGAACCGGACGGTCAGATGCACCCAGTCTTCATGTGGATTTGCCACTCACCCCTTCCGCAGGACCTCCGGCTCAATCGAAGTCGAACAGCTCGCTGAGGAAGCTTTCGCGCTTTTTGGGCCGGCGACGGTCATCATAACGCGTCCCGCCCTGCACGGGCGGGGCCGGGCGGACAGGTTGAGCCATTTGCGGCTGGGACCGCTCAATGATCTTGTCCAGTTCACCGCGGTCCAACCAGACTCCCCGACACACCGGGCAATAATCGATTTCGACGCCGGATCGTTCGGTCATCACCAGGGTTTCATTGTCGACGGGGCATTTCATGATCGTCCTCTCACTCAGCTGGATCACTGGACCGCGGACGTAGTGCGCCGCGCCCGCGCGGCGAGGGGGATTGGCGAGGTTCGCCGTCCCTCTAGACGCGGGACCAGACCCGCTCATGGAGCGTGTAGGCGATGGTCTGGACAGCAGGCTCAACGAGGCCGATGGCCAGAGCCGCGCGCCAATTGCCCGTGATGAGATAGGCCACGGTCATGGCAACGCACCAATGCATGAAGGCATAGGTCACGGCCTTGGCCGTTGATCGCTTGCCCGCTTCACGCGCTATCAAGCCGAGGCAGGATCGTGCCAGTGCGGCCATGGAAAACTCCTTGAAAGCACTCTTTGAGAATAATTCTCAAAGCCGGCGTTTGCAAAGCGTTTCAGCGAGTTAGGGCATGAATTGTTTTGATCAGGACGATAGGAAAAAGCGATTGTTCGCCTAGTCCTTGTCTTCCATGGACAAATTCCAGTAGCGCAGCACGGTCTGGGCCTTCTCGACCGAGAGGCTGTCAAAGACCTTGCGGGCCTGGTGGCAGGGATCGCTGTCCTCACGGCGCCCGAGCCCGCGCCACATATTCTGGAAGGACGGCCATTTCAGACCGGTCGCCTTGCACAGGATGGCCAAGGGTTCGCCCGCCATATCCTCGATCATGCGGGCTACAAGGCGATGGTCCACTGACGCCAGATTGGCAATCTCCGAAACGATGTCCGGATGGGCCCCGTCCATCGCCATGGCTTCGCACACGCCTTCCAGCGAGCCGTAGGTGCTGCGCTCTGAGGCCTCGCGGTCCCGCTGGCGGCGATCGATATAGCGAAGGACACGGGCCACCATCGGATCGGACCAGCTCTCCTGAGACGCCATCGGGAAAATATCCTCCGAGGCTTCCAGCAAAATGGTCCGGTCCACGGCAAACCGCTCCAGTATCTGGAACCGGTCCATGTGTTCGCAGCCCCAGAACAGACGGAAGGCCTGGGCAGGGCGGAGCTCCTCGCGCCGGATGAGCAATTGGGCGTAGCCGCTTTCCTCCAGCGCGGCCCCGACCAAATGGTCCAGGGTCGGCGTGGCCAGTGTCGCGGTTCTGTTGCGCAGGAGACGTTCGACGACCGGCGGCTCGCCATAGGCGGCCAGGGCGGCTGACACGGTCTCGGACAGGTTTTCGCGCTTGGCGATCGTCAGCCGGTGCTGCATCGAGCCGGCGCTGACAATTTCCAGCATGTCGAAATCGGTCAGGGCCTGGCATTGCTCCAGAATGGGCTCGGCCACCTCGAACTTGTCACAGGCCAGGGTCCGCAAGAGACGATGCGGTGCATCTGACAGCCCGGCCAGACGCCGGGCACATCGCTGGCGCAATTCCAGCTCGCTGGCGCGGATCACATCATAGAGAAGATCGCCGACAATCCAGCGTTCACGCGGCGTGATCCGGCTGGATGGCAGGCCGACAATATCCGCCAGACGCCGCGCCAGGATGGCGCGCGTCCGGGGTGTCGCGACAGGTTCTGTCAGATCCAGCGGCTGTGCATCGGCCATGCGTCTTCATTCCCGAAACTCAGGTCACTCACCAGAGTGCCTTGCGGGCGTTAATGAATCGTACCGTACGACTGCCTCAGGCAGACGCCTTGCCGGGCGCCGTCTGGCGCGCCAGCCAGGTCACAGCCAATGCGATCAGGAAGAAGACCACGGCCATGCCGAAGAGCATGGGCGAGTGGACATAATCACCGCTCTCGTCAAATGCGACAGGTGCCGAAATTCCCAGCCAGGGCGTGAGGTGGAAAACAATCGCCCCGCCGATGATCCCCGCCGACAGCATGCCGCCGCAGCTCCGGATCGCTCCGACAAAAAGGCCGGCCAGCAGGAGAGCCGCCGCCAGCACCTCCGCCACGCCGGTCGCAATCCGGAGGACCGGCTCAAACAGGCCGATGCCCGATTGTTCGGCGATATACTGGAAAACCGGATTGGCGGCGCCGAATTTCTGCGCTCCCATGAACAGCATGAAGACAGCCAGCAGGACAGTGAGACCCAGGTGAATCCAGCGCATGTCATTTCTCCCCAACAAGCGTGCTTCTTGCCTAAGCGCTTAAGCTTGTTAGAGATAGCGCACTTTGTTTTTCACCCGAACACATTCGGGTGATCTATCCACAGACCGTTCCGCTCGAGTTCAGACCCTTGCCAGTTTTCCGCCCCCTTGCGGGCAATCGCAATCTCCGGCTCCCCCCTTTCGGGGCTTACCTTGTGCTCGTCGCGGGCTGGTTTTTCGGCTTCGGCCTGCAGACCACCCTCTTCCCCGGCGTGATCACCTTCACACTGGGCGAGAGCCCGGAACGGTTGGGCATTGCCCAGGCCGCGCTGACCGGACCCATGATGCTGCTCCTGCCTTTTGCCGGCGTTCTGGCCGAGCGCAAGGACCGTCGCGGGATCATTTTCTACTTCTACATTTTCGCCGGCCTTGCGGCGGCCACCCTGGCCGGTCTCCTTCTGGCCGACCAGCTCTCCTACTGGGTCATGGTGTCCTTCGCGCTGATGATCGGCGTGGCGGGTGGTTTTGTGATGCCTGCCCGGGACAGTGCCATCAATCCGGTGGTGCGGATTTCCGCCCGGACGCGGCATGGCGGGATCGAACTCCAGCGCGCGGTGGTGATGGCCTCGGCCGTCCAGTTCGGGGCCCAGATCGCCGGCATGGCCGTCGGATATTTTGCCGCCTATACCGGCCCCGGTGCCCTCTTCATGCTGCAGGGCGTGGGCCTGCTGATCGGCGGTTTCTCGGCAGCCTTCCTGCCAAGGCTCGGCTCCAAGCGGCATATGTCGACCGCGCATCCGCTTCAGGATCTGCGCGACGGCGTGTCCGCGGTTTTCCGTTCGCCGGTCCTGATGCCGATGACGGTGATCATGATCGCCCTCGGCATTCTGGTCGTAGGCGGGGCCTTCCTGGTCCTGATCCCGCTTCTGATCCGCGAAGCCTATGGCGGCGGATTCCGGGAAATCGCCAGCCTGATGGTGTGTTTCTGGGTCGGTGCCTTCATCGCGAATGTGGCTCTGGCCGTGTTCCGCCAGATCGAGAAGCCGGGCCGTGCCATGATCCTCGCCCAAGGCGTGACGGTTCTGTCCACCGGGGCTTTCGCCCTGCCCCTGCCCTTCTGGTCGCTCTATGTGCTGGTCTTCGTCTGGGGGCTCGGGGCCGGTGTCGCGATCTCCCTGTCCCGTGCCGTGGTCCAGGAACAGGCCCCGCCGGACAAGCTGGCCCGCGTCATGTCGGTCTATCAGCTGGGCCTGTTCGGCGGCATGCCGGCCGGCGCCATCCTGATGGGTTTCATGATCGGCGCGCTGGGACCGCAATGGTCCGCCCTCGTGCCGATGATCGGACTGGGACTGGTCCTGGTGGTCATCAGCCTCACAACACCCATATTGTCGGTGAGACGCGGCCAGATCCATCCGGCCGCCCTGCCCGGAAACGAGGTGCGTGATGCCGAAACTGACTGATGCCGAAATCGAGACACTGAAAGCCCGGCTCGACCCGCTGACCTATGCCATCGCCTTCGAGGAAGGCACGGAGCGGGCCTTCACCCATCCGCTCAACACGGAAAAGCGCGCCGGTGACTATCACTGCAAGGTGTGCGGCGAAGCCCTGTTCAAGGCGGATCACAAATACGAATCCGGATCGGGCTGGCCATCCTTCTATGACGCGGCCGACCGCGGCGCGGTCGATACCAAGACCGATCACAAGCTGCTGACACCGCGGACAGAGATCCACTGCGCCAATTGCGGCGCTCATCTGGGCCATGTTTTTCCGGATGGTCCGCAGCCAACCGGCTTGAGATATTGTACCAATGGCACTGTCCTGGACTTCCGTCCGGAGCAGAGCGAGCGCTAGCAGCGAGGGCCTGTCTGGCCTAGAGGGGGAATGATGCGAGTGAACACGATTGCCGGGTTGGCTGGCGCGGGTCTTTTGGGCCTGGCGCTGACCGCCTGCAGCCAGGAGAGTGAAATGACGACCGAAACCGCGGCCTCAAGCCTGATCAGCCGGGCCCAGGGCCTGGAGGCCCCCGTCGCCGAACAGCGTCCGGTCGAGATCGAACAGCTGGGCTTCACCCGTGTGGATGAATACCAGTGGATCAAGGACGAGAACTGGCAGCAGGTGATGCGCGAGCCGGAGACGCTGGATGCCGATATCCGCGCCCTGCTCGATGCCGAGAACGCCTATCTGGACGATGTGATGGCGCCCACCGAAGCGCTGCAGGAGCGTCTGTTCCAGGAAATCCGTGGCCGCATCAAGGAAGATGACACCTCCGTGCCGGAACGTGATGGCGATTACGCCTATTTCACGCGCTATCGCGAAGGCGGCCAGTATCCGATCTATTCGCGCCGTCCGGTTGATCCGGAGACGGGAGAAATGGTCGGCGAGGAGGAAATCCTGGTCGATGGCGATGCCGAGGCCGCCGATTTCGACTATCTGGATTTCTCCATCATGGAGCACTCGCCGGACCACCAGTATGTCGCGTTCGGCGTCGATGTACGCGGGTCGGAATACTACGAGATCCGCATCCGCGAGATCGCCACAGGCGCGATTGTCGCCACCCTGACCGATGAAAGCTCGGGCGATTTCACCTGGGCCAATGACAGCCAGACCCTCTACTGGGTGTGGCGCGACGACAATGGCCGCTCCAAGCGCGTCTATCGCCAGTCCCGCGATGGCGGTGCCAGCGAGCTGATCTATGAAGAGCCCGATGACGGCTTCTTCGTCTCGGTCGGCCTGTCGGACGGGCATAATTATGTGGTGATCAATGCCGGCGGCCACACCTCCAACGAGCTGCGCCTGCTGGATGCCAATGATCCCGACGCCGAACCGGTCCTGATCTCGGCCCGTGAGGAAGGCGTCGAATACTATCTCACCGAGGCCCGTGACCGCTTCTACTTCCGCACCAATGCGGACGGCGCCGTCGACTTCAAGATCGTGTCCGCGCCGCTGGATGCGCCGGGCCGCGAGAATTGGGAAGACTTTGTCCCGCACCGTCCGGGCACGCTGGTCAATGCGCTGATCGGCTTTGCCGACTGGCAGGTCCGCATGGAGCGCCAGAACGCCCTGCCGCGCATTGTTGTGCTGAACTATGAGAGCGGCGAGAGCTATGACATCGCCTTCGACGAGGAAGCCTACTCGCTGGGCATTTCCTCGGGCTATGAGTTCGACACGGACATGCTGCGCTTCTCCTATGAGAGCCCGTCCACGCCGGAAGAGACCTATGACTTCAACATGGCCTCCCGCGAGCGGGTCCTGCGCAAGCGCCAGGAAGTGCCATCCGGTCACAATCCGGAGGATTATGTCGTTCGCCGCATCATGGCCGAAGGTCATGACGGGGTGCAGATTCCGGTGACCATTCTCTATCACCGCGACACGCCGATCGACGGCTCTGCACCGCTGCTGCTGTACGGTTATGGCTCCTACGGGATCACCATTCCGGCCGCTTTCCGGGTGACGCCGCTGCCGCTGGTGGATCGCGGCATGGTCTACGCCGTCGCCCATATCCGCGGTGGCATGGCCAATGGGTATCAATGGTATCTGGACGGCAAGCTGGAGCTGAAAACCAATACCTTCCGGGACTTTGTCTCGGCCGGTGAAGCGCTGGCGTCCGAAGGCTATACCTCACGCGGCAATATCGTCGCCTATGGCGGATCGGCCGGTGGTCTGCTCGTCGGTGCCGCCATCAACATGGCCCCGGACCTGTTCGCCGGTGCCATCGCCGCGGTGCCGTTTGTGGATGTGCTCAACACGATGTCGGATGCGGAATTGCCGCTGACGCCGCCGGAATGGCCGGAATGGGGCAACCCTCTGGAGAGCACCGAGGACTACCAGACCATCGAGGCCTACAGCCCCTATGACCAGATCCAGGCCATGGATTATCCCCATGTCCTGGCGACGGGCGGACTGACCGATCCGCGGGTCACCTATTGGGAGCCGACCAAGTTCGTCGAACGTCTGCGGACGATGCGGACGGATGATGGATTGACGCTGCTCAAGATGAATATGGGCGCCGGTCATGGCGGGGCTTCGGGCCGGTTCGACAGTCTGCGGGAAACCGCGCTGAACTGGGCCTTTGCGCTGATGGTGGTCGGCTTGGCCGATGAAGAGGTCGAGGCGATCGCGGCGGAGTAAAATTCCCGTTCGCCTTGTCCTGAAACGATCATGGGCGCCCCGGTTCGGGGCGCCCATTTTCGTTATTCTTCAAGCGAGTAGACCAATCGGGTCGTCGCATCCCGATAGAGAATGGGTTCGCCATTGCGGACCTGGGGGTCGTAGCGCCAGCGGCTGACCGCATTGATCGTGGCGCGTTCGAAGGCGGTGCTGGTACAGGTGCCGGCCCGGATATTCGCAGTGCGGCCCTCCGGGGTGATATCATACACCACCGTGCACTCGCCCGGACGGCCCCGGGAGGCCTCGCTGGCGGGATAGACCGGATTGATGCGAACCCGCGGCTCCGGCTGGGCCCGGTCGAAATTGACCAGACCGTCCCCGGTATCGATGCCGGCCACTTCGATCGGCGGAAGCGTGTAATTGTCCCCGCCCGGAAGCACGTCGACCGCCGCGCGCGGCACATCCAGACGCTGGGCCGGCGGTGGCGGATCAATCTGTGTGATTTCAAGCTGGTCCCAGTGATCATCAATCACGACCGGCTCCGGCTCGAAGCGGATCTGGACCGGTGGACGTTCGACCACCGGGTCCGGCGTGACCGGTCCGATATCGATCAAATTATTCATCATGATGAAAAGGCCGACGGTGACGGCACCGGCGACCGGAATGACGACCGGTGTGCGCACCGGATGCAAACTCATGCTCATGGAAAGACAGGCTCCCCTCCCTTGCGAGATCCTGCATGGCCCCAGACAGTTATCCCCGTTTCAACAAACCGGCCAGGGGGCCGGAAACGCACAACTCGCGCTCCGGTCCGACCGGGGTTGTCGACGCGACAACACCGCGCCAACACTGCTTATTTTAATGAAAACCGGGGCCAAACCGGGTTGAAACCGGGACAGAATGGGGCAGCGAGAGGGTGATTTCGGGTCCAGGACGGACCTGGAACAGACCCAGAAAGACATCAGGACGGCATCAGGACCTCGCCAGACCCGGCCCGAAACGGCATCGCGCCCGGCCTGAAA
Organism: Maricaulis alexandrii; assembly: GCF_005871165.1. GTDB lineage: Bacteria > Pseudomonadota > Alphaproteobacteria > Caulobacterales > Maricaulaceae > Maricaulis > Maricaulis alexandrii. The sequence continues at coordinate 240,891 of NZ_SWKP01000009.1, forward strand.
AGACCGGGCGCGATCCGAAAGCGTCTCTGACAGGGTCAGGCGCGGTCGTATTCGGGATGAAGCTGGCCGTACTGATCGAAATAGGTCCGGCACAGATCATCCATGCGGGGAAAGATCCGGATCCCCTCACTGTCGACCTCATCCTCGCCCATCGGGGGTGAGCGCCGCATGCGTTCGATCTCCAGTTCGCAGGCCTCGATATTGACCTGGTCCTGCATGCGTTCGCCCTGGAGGCCGATCGCGATCTTCTGTTCGACGAAGCTGATCCAGCCCTGGGCGCCGGCGCGGGAATAGTCCCAGGCGAGTGCTTCCTCGAACGCCGCGATGGCGCCCTCCAGATCATCAGTCTCGACGCGGACCGTGCCGACCAGATTCCAGGTATCGCCGGGACGGTCCAGGCCGCCCTGGTTGATGGCCTGGACGAACATGGCTTCGGCTTCGCTGAAATCCCCGGCCTGGTAGAGGGCCTCACCCAGTTTTTCATAATCCGGACCGGCCCCGGTCAGGGTGGCGATGCGGCGCAGGACCGGCAGGGCGCGATCCCATTCCCGGGCCTGGCGCCAGAGATTGGCCAGGAGCTGATAATTCTCCGGTGTCGGATCGATCCGGCCGGCATTGAATTCCCGCTCCATGATCTCGGCCCCGCCAAACGGGTATTCATAATAGGAATAGTACTGAGCGAGCCGGACCAGTTCGGTGCTCGTCTCCAGCATGCCGTTGAGATAGAGGATGCGATTGACCTCGAAGGCATCCTGTTCCCGACCGCTGCGCGCCAGCAGCGAGGCATAGCTGGTCCAATAGGATTTCTCGTCGGGCCAGCGCGTGATCATCTGGCCCATCAGCTCGGTCTGCTGCGGCACCAGATCCATCTGCTGGTAGAAAAAGAGCAGGATGGAGAAATGCTGGCGCCCCGGCTCTTCGGCGGCCTCGAAGGCGATCCGGCCGTAGCGCAAGCCGGTGCGGTAGTCCTGGAGCTGGCCATAGCCCTGGGCGAGGCGCAGGGCCAGGTCACCGCTGAGCGGCGTGCCCCGGGTCAGGGCGGCCTCGATCAGTTCCACCCCGTCACGGTATTCGCCCTCGCCCAACAACAATTGCCCGGCATTGATGCGCAGGACATTGGCATCCTCGTCCGGCAGGGCGTCCAGCTCGACGGCCTGCTGCCAGGCCGCGATGGCGCCGGACGTGTCATCGAGCTCATAGCGGGCCCGGCCGAGCATTTTGAGAATGGCGGCCTGTTCATAAGGCGTGAGCCCGTCCAGGCGCAGCAGGTCGCGATAGCCGTCATGGGCAATCTGCCAATGCCCCTCGGCCTCCGCTTCCATCAGATCGAGCAATCGCTGCCCGACCCGGGTCGAGAGTGAGGCTTCGCTGCGCGCGCTGCGCTCTCGGGTTTCGCCCTCCTGGGCCTGGGCCAGCGGTGCCAGGGTCAACCCCAGGCAAAGAACCACCAGCGCGCCAATCGCTCCGGCCAGGCCGGAGTGGCAGTGTATCTGTCTCATGTGCACCTCCCCGATCATGACGTGAACTCCCCAGCCCCGGTGCATGCCGTCATGAAGCCGAAAGGTTCCCGTCACATTCGGGCAAGAATGAGGCGCGCGCAGGTTGCAAGCGTCCTGCCGGATCAATTTTTGGGGGTGAACGGTGTAAACCCGGGGCCGGTGCCCCGGAGTGAGGCGCTAGCCGGCGATGCGGTCCCGGCAGGTTGACCGCTCAACCCCGTCCATGACCTGCCAGCGCCGGTCCTCTGCGGCGCGCACCAGACAGCCGAACAGCGCCCGGTCGGGGTCTGTCAGCAACACCCCCTCGCCGGTCACCCGGTCGATGGTCCGCCAGCCTGCCTCACCCAGCCCAGCCTCCAGCGCGGCCTGGATGCGGGCATCCGTGAGTGCAAGAGACTGGCCCGTCTGTTCCCGATGCGCCTGGTTCTCGTCGATCAGGCCGGCCAGGATGTCGGCCAGGCGTCCGGACCGGCGCGAGGCCAAGTCACCATCCGCCCGGAAGGCCAGCAAGGCGCCGCGCTGATAGGGCAGACGTTCGGTGTCCCGGCTGTCCCAGACATGATCGATCAGCGCCTGTCGCGTCATGTCCCGCACCGGGGACGCCTCATAGCGCGCTTCCAGGGCATTGATCGCCGCGAGGAAGCCCTCAAGGTCCAGATCACCGACGCGCAAGCGGACCAGCAGGGTGAAGTACTCGGTGAAGCCCTCGGTGAACCACATGCGCGCGGGATCCGTGGCCATGTCGGTCGGCCCCATGCGCCCGGTGATCCATTCGTGCAGGACTTCATGGCTCATCGTGTGCCGGACTTCCTCGGCCGGCGCATTGGCGGTGGTCAGGATGAGGAAGGTCTGGTGAAAGGCCGTGCCGATCACGGCTGACTGCTCCGGCAGGGGCGGCAGGGGCATGGCGGCGATCAGATAGGTGTCGAACGGCGTGTCCCGGAACAGCGCTGTCGCGTCGGCGATCATGCGTTCGGCCCGGTTCTGGATCGCCTCCGCCGGAAACGGCAGATCACCCCGGATCGCCGAGCGGATCGTCACGCCGTTCAAATCGCGGCTCTCGGTCTCGAACGCCCCGACCACCCAGAGCGTATCGAGAAAGCGCGAAACCGGAATGGCCTCGGTGCGGATGTCGGCGCCATCCCCGAGACTGGACCGGACCGGCACCGCCTCCCCATCGCGCGTGACGGTAATGGCAAAGACCTGACGGCCAGCCTCCGGGCGGACCGGATGCGGAAAGGCGGCGGCGCCGACAAACACGGCAAAACCGGGCTGGGTCACGGGCCGCAATCCGGGAACCCGCTGCACGCCCCATTGCGGCAGCCCTTCATAGTCCTGGGAGAAGCGGTAGCGCAGGGTCAGCCGGGCGTGAGCCGGATGCTCGACGGAGATCACCCCGTCCCGGGCGGCCACCGGGTCAAAGGCCGCGCCATCGACCGAAATCTGCAGATCGCTGAACTGCGCCTCCAGCCCGGTCTCCGGACCCCAGTCGCCCGGCAGGCGGATTTCGGACACCCCGTCGGCATTGCCCGCAAAACCGAGCTCACCGGACCAGGTCTGGAAGCCCCCTTCCGCAACCAGGCGATACTGGATGGTGCCGTCGTCCTCGGCCGCCTGGCTCCAGGCGTCACCGATCACCCAGGGCGCACACAGCGCCCATGAGAGAAGCGTCAAAAATCTCAGCGTCATGATTGTTGATCCCCAATCGGACGCCCCCCGCATCCCCGGTAGCATGACCGCCCCGATCACCCAAAGAAAAACGCCCCGGTCCAAGACCGGGGCGTTGATCAATGCGCGAAAGGTGGAGCCGCTTAACCGGCGTCGGTTTCGCCCTCTTCCTCGGTCGCCGCGGCTTCGGCAGCTTCGGCGGCTTCCTGGATGTTCTCGCCATACTGGTTGTAGAGGTCGCGGCAATTGTCCGGCACGGCCACAACGATGCGGCCATTCTCGTCGACATCACCCAGCAGGATCGCCGTTTCGCGGAGGTCTTCCACGGCAAAGCGGCATTCATCCCGACGCACATTCTCGCGGATGCGGACCCGGTCCGCCGCCGCAGCGCGCTGGTTGGTGATGAAGGTGATCCAGCCATTGGCCGTCCGGCGCGAGTACGGATAGCGCGTACCTTCGCGGAAGGCCGCCAGTGCCGCATCGGTCCGGCCCAGTTCCTGGCGGACATTGCCGAGCAGGGTCCAGGCGGTACCCGGACGATCCAGACCACCCCGGTTCAGGGCTTCCTGGAAGGCGTCCTCGGCCTCGGCCAGTTGGCGTTCCTGATACATGGCTTCAGCCAGTTTCAGATAGTCATCGCCGGAACCGGTCAGCTGGGCCAGCTGGCGCAGCACCGGAATGGCGCGTTCCCATTCCCGCGACTGACGCCACATATTGGCGAGAAGCTGCAGGTTGTTCTGGTTGCGCTCCACCGTACCCGCATTGAGTTCCCGCTCGAGGATGATCGCACCGCGATAGGGATACTCATAGTAGGAGTAGTACTGAGCCAGGGCCACGATCTCGCGGCTCTCGTCGAACATGCCGTTGATGTACATGATCTTGTTGGCTTCGAACGCATCCTGCTCGCGACCCGTCTGAGCCAGCAGGGAGGCGTAGGAGCGCCAATTGCTCTTTTCGGTGGGCCAGCGCTGCACCATGCCTTCGATGATGCGGAACTGGTTCGGAACGTCTTCGAGCTGCTGGTAGTAGAACAGCATCAGCGAGTAATCGCCACGCTGGCGCTCGGCCGCCGGGCGAAGATCCCAGAAGCGCTCCGCCCAAGGCAGGCCTTCCCGGAAACGTTCGGCCTGACCATAGGCCTGGGCCAACATGCGGGCGACGCCGACATTCACCGAGTCGACACCGCCGAGTTCCACGGCCTGTTCGAGCGAGACGATACCGGCATCATACTGACCATCGGCGATCAGAAGCTGACCGATATTGATCCGCAGATTGACCGTTTCCTCAACCAGGAGCGCGCCGGTTGCGATGGCGCCCTGCCAGTCCTGGATGGCCCGGGTGGTCTGTTCGAGTTCGTAATAGGCCCGACCCCGCAGCTGCAGCGCCACAGAGCGCTCATACGGGTTGATGTCGGACATGCCGAGCGCCCGGTTCAGCGACTCGATAGACTGCGCGAACTGGTCATTGCTCTGGAATTCCTGGGCTTCGAGCACGATCTCGCCGATGCGGCTGGAGAAGGTGCGTTCGGAACCGTCATTCTCTTCTTCCTGGTTGCGGTTTCGCTGGGCTTCAGCGTCCACGACCATCACGCCAGCCAGCGAGGCGGCAAGGGCGAGTGTTGCGACGGATCGCAGCAAGCCCGAGGTATCGAATCCCTTGAAACGGATCATCGATGGCTCCTTCATACCGATCCAACTCCCCGGACCGGCTTTGACAAGATCTGGCGGAATACTCGGACCGCTAGGGGTCCCGCATTCCGACGGCGGTTGGAGCGGGCGGGGTTTGAGAACCGCCCGCTCCGATCGCTGTTAATCGGCCAGCTGGAAGTCGAAGCGCGTTTCCACGCCACGGCGTGCGACCGGCACACCGTTCTCGACTTTCGGATTGTAGCGCCAGCGTTCCACCGCCCGGATCGAGGCGCGCTCAAAGAGCGAGCTGTCGCACCGGTAGACGGAGATGTTGGTCGGCGTTCCATCCGGGGTCACGTCGAAACGGACCCAGCAGCTTCCCGAAATCCCGCGCTCGGCGGCCCGCATCGGATATTGCGGTTCGATCCGCACCAGCGGCTGGGCGTCACGGTCGGAGACCGAGAAATTGACGCTGTCGCTGTTGAGCTGCGGCGCTTCGAAGGCCGGGATTTCACCCATGACCGTCGCCAGGCCTTCAGAGGGCTGTTCAGCCCGCTGACGCTCGATCTGCGGCGGCGGGGGTGGCGGATCAACCTGCTGCACATCGTCGATCGTGGTGTCGCGGCGACGAGCCTCGACCTCGGCAACTTCATCATTGATGGAGAAGTTGCGATCTTCGACTTCTTCCGTTTCCCACGAACCCTCAACGAGGATCAGGCGGGTCATGATGAAGAAGAGTGCAACCGTGATGATACCCGCGACCGGGACACCAATGAGAAGGCGGACAAGATTACCCATATTGTCTTCCTCCCTTAGGTCTGGAGCGTCGAAATATGCACTTCGACATCCAGTTCCATGAGCAGTTCCTGAACGTCGAGGATGATGCCGATATTGGCCCCCTCATCGCCCTGGATGGCGGCTCGTCCCTTCGGGTTCTCTTGCAGAAGCTGCTCGATCACCCCACGCAGTTCGCTCATCTCGTAGACGCGGCGATTGACCCAGATCTCATTGTCGGCCGTGACCGCGATGAGCATGGACGGGTTCAGATCATCTTCGGTCATGGCGTCCGGGCGGATGGTATCCACGCCGGGCTCCTTGATGAAGACTGACGTCACGATGAAGAAGATGAGCAGGATGAAGACGACGTCCAGCATGGGCGTCATGTTCAGCTCGACTTCTTCCTCGTCGGTATTCACGCGGCTAACGCGTCTCGCCATAACTTCCTCCCGCTCTATGTTTCACTGTTCGAGCGCTGGATCGAAACCGGCACGCCATTGGCGCCCATTTCATCCCAGATCTGAACAATGATGCCATGCTCGGCCTCGTCCTGGACTTCCAGGAGTACGGCGCTGTTCGGCGCTTCCGCGCGGAAGCGGTTCACAGCCGAGAGCACACGATCAACGTCGGTCCGGACCTGATTGACAAAGATTTGGTTCTCATTGTCGACCTGCACCACGATCGGCGGCGGTGCGTTGGAGTCCGGCGGCGTGTCGCTGTCAGGCGGGGGCCGCATGTCGAGACCCTCTTCCGACAGGAAGGTGGCCGTGACGATGAAGAAGATGAGCAGGATGAACACGATGTCGAGCATCGGCGTCATGTTCACTTCTGCATTATCATCCTGGTGGTTTTGACGACGACGCATCAGCCCTCTCCCTCACCGATTTCGAGACTGTCGGCCAGTTTCGCAGTGCGCGATTTGGCCAGACGTTCGATTTGGTTGGCGAAGATGAGACCCGAGATCGAGGCCACCATGCCGGCCATGGTCGGGATCGTAGCTCGCGACACGCCGGCCGACATGGCCTGGGCGTCGGACGAACCCGAAATCGCCATGACGTCGAACACAGAGACCATACCGGTCACCGTCCCGAGCAGTCCGAAGAGCGGAGCGACAGCGACGAGGGTTTTCACCAGCTCGACATTCTGATCGCAACGCTGTTTGACCTCCGAGATGAGTTGGTCGCGGATCGCGTGGGCATACCAAGACTTCTTGTCTGCCCGCGCACTCCACTCCCGCTGCACCGTCTTCGCAATGCCCTCCTGGGCAAAGAAGAAGAAGGCGAAGCGCTCGAGGATGAAGGCCCACATCACAAATGTTGTTGCCATGATGACAACGAGGACGGGGCCTCCCCGCTCGAGGAACTCCTGAAGGCCGGTTGATACGGCCTGGAAATCCATAGCGGTTCCTCCGATTAGCCGTGACGCTCTTCAGCGTGACGGGCGACCATGCCAGCAGCCTGTTCTTCGAGCACTTGCTGAACGCCGCGTGCAAAGGACTGGGCGAACGAGTGAATGAAGAGCAGCGGAATGGCGGCGATAAGACCCAGAACCGTGGTCATCAGGGCTTCGGAGATACCACCGGCCATGATGCGCGGGTCACCCGTACCGAACAGGGTGATCTGGGTGAAGGTCTTGATCATACCGGTCACGGTACCGAGCAGACCCAGCAGCGGTGCGATACCGGCCGCGAGCTTCAGGAAGTTCAGACCGAATTCGAGCTTCGGCGACTCCTGCAGGATGGCTTCATCCAGCTTGAGTTCCATCGTCTCGACGTCTTTGTCCTTGGCCGCTTCATAAGCCAGCATCACGCGGCCCAGCGGGTTGGACTTGGAACCGGTCGACTTGCGCTTCTGGCCACCGACAGCGGCTTGCGTGCCGAGCAGGACCACCAGGCGGAAGATACCGAAGGCTGCGGAGATGATCAGCAGGCCGATGATGACCTTACCGACATTGCCGGACTGTTCGATACGCTCCGGGATATCCGGGACGTCCTTGTAGATTTCCAGGAGCGGGCCGCGGGACGGGTCAACAACACCCATCACGATTTCGTTCGGGTCCGCATTGAACAGCGCCGAGGCACCGCCCGTGAAGTTGGCCGGCGGCTGAGCCGGAAGGTCGCGCAGACCCCAGGCACCCGTCGTTTCGCTTTCTTCCCAGGACGCGAAGCGCTGGTTGTTGTTGTAGTTCGTGAAGACGACGAACGGACCGACGCGGGTCGTCGGAACGGCTTCACCACCACCCAGGCCGGTGACGACCGTGTTGAAGGTGACGACCTGCTGCTGCTGGATCATCTCTTCGGTGATGCGACGCCAGATGTAGTTCAGTTCGTCGCGGGTCGGCAGGGTGCGGCTCTGGGCCAGCGTGTCGAGCGCATCGGCGCGGCCCGGGAACTGGGCCGAGATGATGGACGCGTCGATGATGGCGGCGAATTCGCCGGCGACCTGACGGGCCTGACCGAAGAGCTCACCGAACGCACCTTGGCGCTCACGCAGTTCCTGGTCGAGTTCGTCGATGCGGACCTGGTTGGCTTCGAATTCAGCCGTCAGCTGGTCTGCGCGGTTGCGCAGGCTGGCGAGTTCCGAACGCGCCTGGTTCAGCAGCGCCTGCTGCTGGTTGGTGCTGGACTGGAATTCACGCAGGCGAGCCTGGTTTTCCGCAGAGGCTTCGCGGGCGTCGGAACGCACGCGGTTGAGAAGTTCACTGATGGATCCGGCCGGTTCGGTCTGAGCGAACGCAGCGCCGGAGGTGAGTGCCACGCCAAACGAAACGGCAGCGGCGAGCATTTTGATGGTGGTTTTCATAATCCTACTCTCCGTTCCGAGCCGTTATTGGGCGACCTGCGGGCCAGGCAGCGGCACGAGGAAGACAGACGGCGTCGTCACTTCTTCGGCGATGCGGATGGCGCGGGTCACGTTGGCTTCGTAGCTGCCCGGGAGGCTTTCCCAGTCGCTGGAGTTGTTGTGACGGATGGTCATGCGGCCATCATCGTACTGGCGGATCATGGCAACACGGCCGATCTGCAGGACTTTGACGTTCACCGGCACACCGTCTTCCAGGACGGTTTCGTCATAGGCGTTCAGCGAACGGCCGTAGGACGCTTCGATGTCGTAGGCGTTCAAGATGACGCGATAGCGCTCGGCCGGGGAGACCGACGGATCATCGATCAGCTCGTAGAGGCCTTCGATACGGGCCAGACGGCCGTTTTCGCCTTCGAGGCGGAACGGCAGGTCGAGGCTGACGAAGTTCTCGAGGTTCTCGACCATTTCCCGCATCATCGGGGCAAGGTCGGTCTGAATGCCGTCAACGCGTTCGATCTGGTCTTCCAGCGAGCCCATCTCGCTCTCCTGCGAGCGGATGAAGACTTCCTGCTGTTCGACGAAGAGACGCTGGGATTCGATCTGCTCGAGCAGAGCGCGGTATTCCAGCTCAATATCGGTCCGCTGGTCGTCCAGCTGATCGATGCGGCGCTGCGTCTGAGCGCCTTCCGTCGTATTTTGTCGCGCAACGTTGAGGGTTTGGTCCAGCTGCGCAACGGCGGCCCCCCCAAAGGCGCCCGCCGCAACAGTCGCCATAAGCGACGCGCGAACCAAATTCTTCAAGTTCACCATTTCTCGCCTCACAATGGTCAATGCGGGTCGCTTGCAGCTTCCCGCTTCAAAAAAACTTCGATGCTGACCCGGCACAGGCCTGCCGGTTCGGCCCCCTACCCTTATCGTTCAAGCGGCCTCAGACAGCTGCCGCGACATGCGGCTTAGCGATCAAGTCTAGCCGAGTGGTTACCGCAGCTGCGGATCACCCGTATACCCCGCGATGGTTGGTCCATCATCTTGTAGGCGTTCGCACGCCGCTTGAAAATCGCTGGAACGCTAACACCAGCGTTACACTACGATCAATACATCTTTGTGGCCGGAATGCGGCTCGAACTGCGCTGAAATGCGCCGGATTCGCGTCACACGTTTACCCGGCAATCGCAGCTCGCCCCAAAATGGTATGGCCCCCCACACCCGGTTGCAACGGAAAACACACGATTGCGGAACCTCCCCGGTTCCCGGAATGAGTGTAGGGCACGGGATTGCCGCAGCGCAATATCGCGATGCGCGGCCGACTATATAACAGGGAGGGAGAGATTGGCTGGGGCGCCAGGATTCGAACCTGGGAATGTCGGTACCAAAAACCGATGCCTTACCACTTGGCGACGCCCCAACCGGGCCCGTCAGCGAGGACGGAGCGCGGTAAATACATAACCCCTCGCCCGGATGCAACGCCGCAAATGGGTCGATTGCAGCGCGAAGTGCAGAAAATCGCATGCATATCATATAACCGATTGCAGGCCGCAGACCGGCGCGCGGCGGGCGACTGAAATCCGTCTGCGAATGCCTGCGTTTCCCGCGTTGCGCCGCGACAGAGAGTTGGCTATAAGCCGCGCCTCGGTTCGGAGTATAGCTCAGCCTGGTAGAGCACCGTCTTCGGGAGGCGGGGGTCGCAAGTTCGAATCTTGCTACTCCGACCATTCACTTTCCCGCCTCATCCCGCACATCTCATCACGCTTGCGTGAAGAACCGGCGCGCACTGTGCCCGGCGGGATGATTGCGCGCGCTTTCCCTCGACCCTCCGCCTGCGTCTGCCTACATTGTGGGACCAACAGGACCGCATCTTGCACGACGGTCCGTTGAGTGTGCACGGCTGGGTCGGAAAGGGCTCTCATGAAACAGTTCTGGATTACATTTTTCGGGTCAGTGGTCGGCGTCGTGGTCGGCGCTGTGCTGGCCGGTATCGCGTTTTTTGTCCTGATCGCCGCGCTGATCGGCGGCGCCCTGAGCTCCGCGGCCAGCGAGACCGCCCTGCCCCAGGACGGGATTGTCCTGGAACTCGACCTGCGCACCCCGCGCCTGGACACGCCCTCGCGCTCGCCCTTCGGCTTTGCCGAGCCGCTGCCCGTGGTGGACATTGTCCGCACGCTGGAGCGTGCCGAGGCGGACCGCCGCGTGCGAGGCCTGTTCATCCGGGCCAATGAATTCGGACTGTCCCCGGGCATGGCGGAGGAAATCCGCACCGCGCTGGCCGATTTCCGCGACAGCGGCAAATTCGTGCTGACCCACGCCCAGGGCTTTGAAGGCACCAGTGTGACCGGCTATTTCGCGGTCTCCGGCTCCGACGAGATCTGGCTGCAGGACACGGCGAACTTCACCCCGGCCGGCCTCGCCTCCGAAGTGATGTTCCTGGGCGGCCTGTTCGAACACTTCAATGCCGAGCCGCAATTCGAGCAGTTCCACGAGTACAAGAACGCCGCCAACACCTACACCCAGTCGGACTTCACCGAAGCCCACCGCGAAGCGGCAGAAAGCTATATCGGCTCGATCTTCGACACGGCCGTCAATGCGATCGCCGCCGACCGCGGGTTTGAGCCGGCGGAGATTCGCGCCCTGTTCGACACCGCCCCGCATTCGGCCGAAGGCGCGCTGGAAGCGGGTCTGGTCGACCATCTCGGCCATGTCGTCGAAGCGCGTGAAGCGGCCCTGTCCCAAGCGGGTCCGGGCGCCGAATTCATCGAACTGTCCGACTATCATGCCGAAGCCGTTCCGGCCTGGAGCAATGATCCGGTCATTGCCCTGATCGAGGGCCAGGGCGCCATCGTCACCGGTGACGGGCTGAGCGGCCCGTTCGGCGGCGAGGAAATGATCGGCGGCGACTTCATGGCAGAAGCGATTCTCGACGCTGCCGAGGACCCGAATGTCCGCGCCATCGTGGTGCGGGTGGATTCGCCCGGCGGGTCCGCCATTGCCTCCGACCAGATCTGGTTCGCCATCAACCGGGCCCGCGAAGCCGGCAAGCCGGTCGTGGTCTCCATGGCCTCGCTGGCCGCCTCTGGCGGCTACTACATTGCGGCCCCGGCCGACTACGTTCTGGCCCACGGCACCACGCTGACCGGTTCGATCGGCGTGCTGGGCGGCAAGATCGTGCTGGACGGCACGTTCGACATGGTCGGGCTGAATGTGGAGACCGTGTCGGTCGGCGGCGAATACACCACCGCCATGTCCGGCGCCGAAGCCTGGACCGAGAGCCAGCGCGCCGCCTATCGCGGCCAGATGGAACAGGTCTATGAGGACTTCACCCAGCGCGTGGCCGATGGCCGCGACCTGCCGCTGGAGCGGGTTCTGGAGATCGCCCGCGGCCGCGTCTGGACGGGTCAGCAGGCCCTGGACCTGGGCCTGGTCGACGAGATCGGCGGCTTCCGCGATGCCATTGCGGTGGCCAAGCAGCTGGCCGGCATCGCGCCGGAGAGCGATGTCCGCCTGCGCCGCTTCCCGCGCGAACGCACCCCGCTGGAAGCCTTCCAGGAAATGTTCGGTGTCACCGCCGACACGGCCGAGACGGCGGCCCGCCTGAATGCGCTGATGGAGCTGCCGGAAGTCCAGGCGGCGCTGCAGGCCCGCCAGGCCAGCCAGCAGACCGGCGTGCAGATGCGCACCACGAGCCAGGTCCCCCAATAAGCCCTGGCCTCATCCCCGGCGACAAGAAAAGGGCCTGCGCTTGCAGGCCCTTTTTTCATGTCCGGTCGGCAACAGCCGTTCAGCTGCCCGCGTTGAACACCCCGACGAAGAACAGGATCATGAAGCCGAAGCTGAGCACGATCATGTAGATGAAATCGAGGAAGACGGTCCGCATCGCCGAGGAAATCCGGCCATGCTCGTAAACGGAACGGTGGATCCGGTAGAGGTAGTAGTTCGACCAGAGGAAGAAGGCGAGTATCGCCCAGCCCGGCCCGATCGCCAGGCTGATCACGCCCAGCAGGAGGAATTGGAAGAACAGGAAGGCATGGAAATGGAGCGAGACGACCAGATGGTCGTAGAAGAACAGGCCCTTCTTGTAGAAATGCGTCCCCGCCAGGAAAAGCGCATAAATCGGCAGCAGGAAGAAGATCAGGCGCGGCGCCCAGGTCTTCATCTCCGTCCACAGGGCCTGGCCCTGCGTATCGATGATCCGGTCCGCCCCATTGGCCAGCCGCGCCCGCAGCCAATAGGGGGCGCCTGACACGTCGCCGAAGCTCAACGTCATGCCGCCGGCATCGACGAGCTGGGGATCATCCTCAGTGCCCGGTTCCACATCCGGGAAATCCTCCGGCAGCAGGGCACGGCGAATGGCCAGCTTGGATTCTTCCCGCCCCTGCGCGGCCCGCAATTCGCGCATTTCCGGCGTCAGCGGTTCGTCGGCGTTTTCGGCGGCTTCCAAAAGATCAGCATCAGCCTCGTTGAGACCGGCGATGACCTCGTCCCGGACTTCTGGCGGCAGGAATTGGACATTCGCGCGGGCCGCCTCCAATCCGGCCTGCTGGCCTTCGATGGCCGCTGCCGCGTCCGGGGGCTCAACGTCCGTCGTGTCACCGCCACCGCCTGAATTGACCAAGGAGAAGGCCAGGAAGAAGAGCACACTGGCCGTCAGATAGAGCCGGAAGGGCATCACATAACGGGCCCGCTGGCCGGTCAGATAGGATTTCGTCACGGCGCCGGGCCGGAACATCAGGGCCGGCAGGGTGCGCCACAGCCGGCCTTCCAGTCCGAGCAGCCCGTCGACCACATCCATGAACAGATCCCAGATCGGCCGGTGGAAGGTGTCCGAGGTCTGGCCGCAACTGTGACAGACCGGCCCGGAGAGCTTGGTGCCGCAATTGGAGCACTCACCCGCTGCCGTCGGCGACTGGAACATGGAGAAATGCTGTTTTTTCTTTCGCTTGGACGCGCCGACGGCATCGCCCACCGCGTCTTCGGCCGCGCCACCGATCACGGCATCCGTGATTGTATCCCCACCTGACATGAAAAAGCCCCGCGACCTGAACCTGTTACGCACAAGCTAGGTCGACGGGGCTTGGTCTGGCAAGCGGCGGTGCTTATTCCGCCGCATCCTCCATGGCGCTCGCCAGGCACATGTACCGCGTACGGTGGATGTCGACGATATTGTCTTCCCACCCGGTCACGTCCGGATTCACGAGGTTCTTGGAGACATAATAGACGATCGGGATGATCGGCATGTCATCGACCAGCATCTGCTCGGCTTGAGCGAGCATGCGACCGCGGGCCTCCGGATCCAGCTCCCGGTTCGCCGCCGTGACCATCGCGTCATACTCCGGATTGTTGTAGCGCGAATAGTTCATCGGGACGGAGCGATACTCGCCCAGGAAGAGGAAGTTGTAGGCGTCATTATAGTCGGCAATCCAGCCGCCATCGGCGATCTGGTAGTCATTGGCGCGCAGATTGTCGTAGTGGATCTGCGTGTCGTTGACGATCAGCTCCGGCTGCACCCAGTCAGCAATCGCCGACCAGTCATTCTGGACGACCGGCGCGATCCGCGGATTATCGCCCGTGGCACGGTAGGTGTATTCGAACTGGAGCGGATTGTCCGGACCGAAACCGGCCGCCTCGAGCAGGGCCCGGGCTTCAGCGCGGCGTTCCTCGATGGGCGTGTCGGCCCATTCGGCGGACACGCCGCCCGGATAATCATTCACGCCCGGCGGCACCAGGGAATAGGCCGGCTGGAAGCCTGCCCGCAGGATCTCGTCCGCGATGAAGTGACGGTCGATCGCCATGCCCAGCGCGTTGCGCACATTCGGGTCGGAGAAGGTGTCGAGCGTCGTGTTCATGGAGAAGTAGATCGTACCCATGTACGGCGCGATGCGGACATAGTCCGGAATCTCCCGGTTCAGGAAGTCCAGCTGCTGGCCCGGGAAGTTGTTGTTGATGTGCAGCTCGCCATTGCGGACGCGGCGTCCGGCGGCGGAGTTGTCGACGGTCGGATAGTAGTAGACGTCGTCGATGCAGACATTCTCATTGTCAAAGAAGCCGGTATTGCGCACCAGGTGGACGAAGTTATTGGTCCGCCAGTCTTCGAGGCGATAGGCGCCATTGACCTGGATATTGGCCGGACGCACCCATTCGTCGCCGTATTGCTCGACCACGTGCTGTGGCAGCGGGAAGCTGGTGTAGTGGGTCAGCAGGCCCGGCAGGTAGGGCGCCGGGTTTTCCAGCCGCACTTCCAGGGTGCGGTCATCGATCGCCGTCACACCGATCTCCTCGACCGGGGCCTGGCCCCGCGTGGCGGCTTCCATGCCGGCGATCGGATAGAGGAGCGACACATATTGTGCGCCGGTCTCCGGCGACGCGATGCGGCGCCAGGCGAAGACGAAATCACTGGCCGTCACCGGCTCGCCATCGGACCAGCTGGCTTCGCGCAACTGGAAGGTCCAGGTCAGACCGTCCGGCGACACGTCCCAGCTTTCCGCCATGCCCGGAATCGGCGTGCCGTCCGCCGCTTCGGTGAACAGGCCGATGAACATGTCGCCGATAATGTGGTTTTCCCACGTCCCGCTGGCCTTGTGCGGATCGAGCGACAGAGGCTCTGCCGTATTGCCCCGGTTCAGGATGATATGGTCGGAATCAACCGGGCTGCCACCACCACAGCTCGCCAGGGCCAGGGCGGAAGCGGTCACAAGAACGGACTTCAAAAAGGCTTTGCGGATCACGGTATCGGTCTCCCCTCCGACGCGTCAAAACTCTACTCAATTGTCACTTCTAGCGGAACATGCGCACCCGGTCGACAGCTGCAAGCCAGTGGCGCATAGTCCGCTCAATCCATCTGCGTACGGAATCCCCATGAAATCCAAATTATTCGTTATTTTATCGCCTTTTATTCTCGCTGCGCCTGTGGCTGCCCAATCGGGTGGCCAACCCTTGCAGCCCTTGTTCGCCTGCCGGGCAATCGAAGATGATTCGGCCCGTCTGGCCTGTCTGGATGCTGCGGTGGCCACACTGTACGGCGATGCCGAGGCCGGCGACATCGTGGCGGTCGACCGGGGCCAGATCGAGCGGGCCGAGGAATCGACCTTCGGCCTGAGCATTCCCAATTTCTCCCTGCCGAGCCTGCGCGGTGATCATTCCGAGCTGGCCGAGGCCGCCGACGCACCCGCCCCGTCTGCCGACCGGGTCGTGACCCGCGATGATGACGGCCGGATCGAGCGGATCGAAGGGCTGGCCGTGACGGAGATCTCCACCCGCCGGGACGGCAAGATCACCGTCACCCTGGCCAATGGCCAGGTCTGGCGCCAGACCGACAATACCCGCATCCAGGGGATCAGCCGGGGGGCCCGTCCGGGCCTGGAGGCCCATATCCGCACCGGGGCGCTGGGCTCCTACTTCATGCAGTTCAACAATGGCGGCCGCTGGTTCCGCGCCGAACGCGTGAGCTGAGCCCCCGGCCAGGCGCCACAAAAAAGGCCGCCCGGTTGGGCGGCCTTTTTCTTGTCCGGTCGATGAAATGGATCAGCGATCCTTCGGGTCGATCGCATCGCGCAGCCCGTCGCCGATGAAGTTCAGACAGAACAGGGTGATCATCATCGTCACCGCCGGGCCGATCAGCGTCCACGGCGCCGGCTCCATGTCCTGCGCACCGGCCGAGATCAGACGCCCCAGCGAGGTCAGAGGTTCCTGGACGCCCAGGCCCAGGAAGGACAGGAAGCTTTCCGCCAGGATCACGACCGGGATCATCAGCGTGACATAGACCACGACCGGGCCCAGCACGTTGGGAATGATGTGGCGCGCAATGATATTGGTCTTGGACACGCCGGCCGCTTCGGCAGCCTCGACGAATTCCATGCCTTTCAGGGCCAGGGTCTGGCCGCGCACGATACGCGCCATGGTCAGCCATTCCACCGCGCCGATGGCGACGAAGATCAGCACGATATTTCGGCCGAACACGACCATCAGGATGATCACGAAGAAGATGAAGGGCAGCGAGTAGAGGATATCGACCACGCGCATCATCGCCTGGTCCACCTTGCCGCCGATGAAGCCGGCCATGGCGCCCCAGGTCACCCCGATCACCAGGGACACGATGGTCGCCACAACGCCGACCATCAGCGAGACCCGCAGGCCGACGAGAATGCGCGCGACCATGTCGCGGCCCTGCGCATCGGTGCCCAGAAGGTGCCAGTTCTCCAGCGTCGGGCCGATCCAGACCCGGTCCCGATAGATCGTGTCGTAGTCATGCACCCAGAGCAGCTGGCCGATCGTGGCCAGGAAGACGAACAGGCCCAGGACGATCATCGACGCCACGGCCGCGCGGTTCCGCAGCAGGCGGGCGAGCGCGTCATCCCAGAGGGAACGGCCTTTCACAGCCGCCTTTTCGAGGAGCTCTGTCTTTTCCTGAGGGGTCGAGATGAGGCTCATCAGTCGTACTTCACTTTCGGGTTGAGCACGCCGTAAAGCAGGTCGGCCAACAGGTTGAGCAGGATAATGAGCGAGGCGTAGATGATCACGACCCCCATCACCACCGTGTAGTCACGCTGCAGGGCGGCGTCGACGAAGTGCTTGCCGATGCCCGGCAGCTGGAAGACGCGCTCGATGACCAGCGAACCGGACAGGACCGCCGCCGAGGCCGGGCCGAGATAGCTGACCAGAGGCAGCACGGCGGACCGCAGGGCGTGTTTGAAGATCACCGCGGTCGCCGACAGGCCCTTGGCCCGGGCGGTGCGGATGTAGTTGGAGCGGATCACCTCGATCATGGAGGCGCGCATGAGACGCGCAATGATGGCGATCTGCGGCAGGGCCAGAGTGATGATCGGCAGGATCAGACGGTCCGGCGTCATGCCATAGCGCGGATCGAGACCGCCGGTCGGCACCAGGCCGAGATAGAGGCCGAAGACCAGGGCGAGGATCGGACCCATCACAAAGGGCGGGATGGATATCCCCACCATGGCGAAGGTCATGATCGAGAAATCGCCGGCCGTGTTCTGCCGGAGTGCCGCGACCGATCCGAGCAATGAGCCCAGGACTATCGCCAGCGCCATGGAGAAGACACCGATCGTGGCGGAGACCGGGAAGCCTTCCGCGATGATTTCGGAGACGCGCTTGTCGCGAAGCTTGAGCGAGGGGCCGAGATCGCCCTGCACCAGATCGCCCATGTAATCCACGTACTGGCGCCAGAGCGGCTGGTCCATGCCGTAATTGGCCAGCAGCGTCTGACGGGTCTCTTCCGGCATCGGGCGTTCCAGGTCGAACGGACCGCCGGGCGCTGCGCGCATCATGAAGAAGGCGACCGTAATGATCACCAAAATCGTGGGAATGGCGACGCCAATGCGCCGGATGACGAAACCAAACATGAATGAACCGGCTCTTCCGAGAAGTGGGGCAGTTTCAATGTGACACGTTTATTGTCAATGAAGTGTCTGCCGTTGGGATGCAGTCGCGGCCTCATCCAGCGGCGGCAGGGGCGCCGTCCGAGATAGTCCTGTCTCGCTTGTCGCCGGACTGACAAAGAACTGCACGAGGATCAGTGCCAGAATGAGCCAGCCCAGCCGCACGAGGCGCTTGCTTAGGAATTGTCCGCCGTTCACATTCGCCTCCCGCATTCCGGTCTGCCGCCGGTCACGCAATTTCCGCGCCGAGTGTGATCCAGCGTGAATTGCATGTGTTCGACTCATGCCTAGGATGCGGTCCGGAAGAGTCAGGAAGGGCCGATCCATGCACAGTGCGCTGTGGTGGCGAGATTTCGAATTCCAGGACGGTGTCGTGACCGTCAAGAAGACCGGAGCCCGCCTGCCCATAGAACCCGGCCTGATCGGTGAAGTCCTGGCCTGGTTCCCCTTCTATTTTGTCGCAGAAGGCTGGCGGATGAAAGCCGCGGCCGGGACCGGGCCGAAAATCTGGTTCACGCCGGACCGTCCCCGCCCCTGGTATCTGATCTGGTCGGTGCTGCACGCTGCCGGCGCCCGGATCGCCAAGACCCCCGAAGATGCCGACGCTGTCTTCGTCTTCGATGACAGCACGACCTGCATGGCCCGGCCTGTTCCCGACGGCGTCCCCGTCATCAATCGCGACTGCCAGTCCATCGCGAAAAGCCATGTCGCCAAAGTCTTCGAAGACTGTTTCGGCTACGCCCTGACCGTCGATCCGGAAAGCTGGACCGGTGCCATGGTGGAGAAGTCCGAGATCAATGGCGCCCATGACGGCCGCATCGTGCAGGGCCCCGTGAAGGCCAGGCCGGGCCATGTCTATCAGCGCGTCATCGACAACCGGACCGGGACCAGCCTGGTGGAAGACCTGCGCTGTCCGACAATCGGCGGCGAAATCCCGCTGGTCATGTACAAGCGCCGCCGCATCGAGACGCGCTTCTGCAATTCCAATGACGAGGTCGAAATCGCCGCGACCGAAGACGTGCTCACACCGCAGGAAGTGGAACAGCTGGGCCGGTTTGCCCGCGCCATGAAGCTGGACTGGGGCGGGCTGGACGTGCTGCGCGATCGCAGCGATGGCCGCCTCTACGTCGTCGATGTCAACAAGACCGACATGGGCCCGCCGATCGCCATGGCGCTGCCTGACAAGATCACCGTGACCCGCAAGTTGGCGGACGCTTTCCTGGCCTATATCCAGGCGGCGCCCCGCGCCGCTGAACCCGCCGAGATGACATGACTGCCATTCCCTTCGTCAAAGATTTCGAGTTCGAGTACGGGCGCTGCGATACGCTGTCGCCACTGATCCGCCGTGTCATCGCGCCCAATCCGGGACCGTTCACCTATACCGGTACGGGCGTTTACATCATCGGGCATGGCCAGGTGGCCGTGATCGATCCGGGCCCGGTCGATCCGGCCCATATCGAAGCCATCGATGCGGCGCTTGAGGGTGAGACGGTGACCCATGTCTTCGTCACCCACCATCATCTCGACCACTCCCCCCTCGCCCATCCGCTGGCGCGCAAGCATGGCGCGAAAGTCTATGGCTACGGCCCGCAGATCACGCCGCCGGCGGGCGGGGAAGTGCGCCTTGAGGCCGGTGATGATGTCGGCTTCCAGCCGGACATCCAGGTCGGGGATGAAGAGATTTTCCACGGCGAGGGCTGGACCATCGAGGCGCTGCACACGCCGGGCCATACCTCCAACCATGTCTGCTACGCGCTGAAGGACGAGAACACGCTGTTCTGCGGCGATCATGTGATGGGCTGGTCGACCAGTGTGATCAGTCCGCCGGACGGTCATATGGGCAGCTATCTGGAACAATTGCAGCGCGTACGCGACCGCCAGTTCGACATTCTCTGGCCGACCCACGGCCCCGCCATCACCGAGCCGGACCGCTTCATCCGGGCCTATATCCTCCACCGCGAAAAGCGTGAGATGCAGATCCTGGAACAGATCGCCGCCGGCCGGACCGAGGTCCGCGACATGGTCGAGGCCATGTATGCCGATGTCGACAAGCGCCTCCATCCGGCCGCCGCGCACTCGGTGCTGGCGCATCTCATCCATCTGGTGGAAACCGGCCGGGTGGCCTGTGACAGCGTAGAACCGGGCCTGGCCGACAGCTACCGCCTGCCGGAACCGGTCTAGTCCTCGCCCGCCATGGCGGCGAGGAATTGTCGGGCCCGCCGCGGATTGCGACCCAGATCATGGATCGGTTGCCGCGCCAGGGTGCGGATATCGACCAGCGAACCGCCCTCCCCGTCCTCACGGATGCGTACGACAATGTCGTCGCGCAGGCCGAACCAGAAACTCTCCGCGCCCGCCTCGAACATGCCGGCAGCCCGCGAGGCCGAACCGACGCGCCAGTTCTGCTCATGGGCATAGTCCATCGCCGCGTCGAACACGGTTTCGGGGGCCTGGTGCAAATGCAGCGTGGTCAGCGCCGGATAAAGTGCCGCCTGCGCCTCGGCCAGCGACCGGCCGGTCTCGTCCTGCTTGGCGGCATAGTCCAGGCTGGCCGCACCGCGACCTCGGCGGGCCAGAAGACTGGTGGAGAAATTGGGCGGATCGGCAGCATCGGTCGTCACGTCCAGCAGTGGCGGCGTGCCTGCCCGCGCCTGGTCGATCGTCCAGGCCCAGCCCAGCCCGGCCAGACCGATGGCGAGCGCCAGCAACGGCGATGACACGACCCCGAAGGCTTCCTTGGCCACAAAGCGGTAGACCAGCATGAAGAGCCCGCCCAGCACCCCGGCCACGACACAGGCCAGCAGGAGTTTGCGGCCCATGTCATGGGTCATCCAGTTGAGGCCGAACTCCAGCGAGACAAATTCCCATTTCGCCCCGAAGGCGGCCACCAGGAACCAGACCGGCGTGACCAGCGCCAGCAAGGCGCAAATCCAGCCCAGCGGGAGAATGATCGCCCGCAGAATGTCCAAGACCCGTGACATGAGTGCCGCCCCCCGGTTGGCTTGCCCCTAAGGATACAACCGCTCGACACCCCATGGCGACCCCAAATCGGGCCGCAGGAAGGACATTCTGTCGTGCAGCCGGAAGGGACGGTCGCGCCAGAACTCGATCGAGAGCGGACAAATCCGGAAACCGGACCAGTGTGGCGGACGCGGAACTTCACCCAGACCGAAGCGGGCGGCCTCTTTCGCGACGGACTTCTCCAGCGCGAACCGGCTCTCCAGCGGACGGGACTGTTTGGACGCCCAGGCCCCGATCCGGCTGTCGCGGTGACGCGAGGCGAAATAGGCATTCGCCTCCTCTTCGCTGACCGCCTCGACCGGCCCGCGTACGCGCACCTGACGCCGCAGGCTCTTCCAGTGGAAGCACAGGGCCGCCTGACTATTCTCCGCCAGCTGGCGGCCCTTGGCGCTTTCCAGATTGGTGTAGAAGACGAAGCCGCGCGCATCGACCTCTTTCAGGAGCACCATGCGCACATCCGGCAATCCGTTTTCATCCGCCGTCGCCAGCGCCATCGCATTGGGATCATTCGGCTCCTTGCGCTTGGCATCGGAGAGCCAGTCGGCGAACAGGTTGAAGGGGTCCTCGCGGTCAAAGATTTCCGCGGCATTCGCCTCGGACGTCTTGGCATAGGCCTCGGCATCCGGCGAGGGCGGGATGAGATCATCCTTCTTGGACATCAGATTGCGGGCCTCCTGCAGCACTCCCCGCCTAGTTAAGCGCCTGATGCGCCGGGTCAAGTTTTCCCGCAGTCCGTCAACCTTTCGGGAATCTTCTCGCGCTAGATTCCCGGCATGACATCGCGTGTTACGAGTTTGCGGGACGCCTATGAGGCGCTCGGCCTTGTGCCGGGTGACGGTCCTGTTGCGGCCAAATCGGCCTTCCGCGCGCGGGTCAAAACCTTGCATCCCGATGTCACCGAACCGACGCCGGAAACCCTGACACAGCTGGCCAGAATCGTCGCCGCGATGGAATTGATCAAGGCGGTCGGTCCGACCGGTCTGGATCTGGAAATCACTGCCGAGCAGGCCGCCGCCGGTCTCACCCGAACCGTTCGCCATGGCGATCGCCCGCTCCTGGTGCGCATTCCCGCCGGTGTGCTGGAAGGCGAGATCATTCACGCGGTCGGAGAGCCTGACATCGCCATCACGATCCGGATCACGGCCAGCAACCCCGTGCCGGACCGCCCGGCCGCACCGCTTCTGGACAGTGCCGATCTGGATGCCTTCATCCATGAATATTCCCGCCCTTCGGCCCATGCCCGCCTGGCCCGTTGGATCCGCAAAGCGCAGTCGGCCGCTTAACGGGGCGAAATTCCGCGTCTAGTGTGAGCAAAACACGCGGGTTCCACATGTCTCACAATTCGTTCGGACACCTTTTCCGGGTCACCACCTGGGGCGAAAGCCATGGACCGGCCATCGGCGCCGTTGTCGACGGCTGCCCGGCCGGCATTCCCCTGACCGAGGCCGACCTCCAGCCCTGGCTGGATCTGCGCCGTCCGGGTACGAGCCGCCATGTCACGCCGCGCCAGGAAACCGACCAGGTCCGCATCCTGTCCGGCACATTCGAGGATGACCGCACCGGCGGTCCGATCACCACCGGCACGCCGATCAGCCTGATGATCGAGAATGTCGATGCGCGCTCGAAGGATTATGGCGATATCCGCGACAAGTGGCGGCCCGGCCATGCGGACTACACCTATGACATGAAATACGGCGTCCGCGATTATCGTGGCGGCGGCCGCTCCTCGGCCCGCGAGACCGCCATGCGCGTCGCCGCCGGCGGGATTGCCCGCAAGGTGCTGGGCGATGGCATCTCCATCCGCGCCGCCCTGGTTCAGGTCGGCGAACGCGCGATCAATCGCGAGCGCTGGGACTGGGATGCGGTCAGCGAGAACCCCTTCTTCTGTCCCGATGCGGAAACCGCCGCCCTGTGGGAAGCCGACATGGACGCCCTGCGCAAGGACGGCTCCTCCACCGGTGCGATTGTCGAAGTCGTTGTGTCCGGCGTGCCGGCCGGCTGGGGCGCGCCCGTCTATGGCAAGCTGGACAGTGATCTGGCCATGGCCATGATGACGATCAATGCCGTGAAAGGCGTCGAGATCGGCGCCGGCTTCGGCTCTGCCGCCATGCGCGGCGAGGATGCCGCCGACGAAATGCGCATGAGCCAGGACGGCCCCATCTTCCAGTCCAACTTCAATGGCGGCGTGCTGGGCGGCATTTCCACCGGCCAGGACCTGGTGATCCGTTTTGCCGTGAAGCCCACCTCCTCCATCCGCATCGAACGCCGCACCCTCAACCGCGATTTCGAGGAAACCACGATCGAAACCCGGGGCCGCCATGATCCGTGTGTCGGTATCCGCGCCGTTCCGGTGGGTGAGGCGATGGCAGCGCTGGTTCTGGCGGATCACAAACTCCGCCATGCGGGGCAGTCGGCGTTTTAGGCGGCGAACTTTTTATCGACATCTCCACCGTCATCCCCCGGCTTGTCCGGGGGACCTCACTCATCCAGTCGACGGGGGAGCTCAGGTCCCCCGGATGCCCTGCGGGCACCGTCGGATGACGGAGAATTAGATGTCTGAAAGCCCAACCTCATTTTTCCCGGAAGCGCGCAGCGCTGTCCGGGACCTGCCGAAGACTCATCGCTTGAGAATGCGGTCGGGCGGCCCCGGAACTTCGTCCGGGGAAAGTGGTGATTGGATTTTCGAACGCAATTCTTCTCCCGCCCCTAACTTTACGCTGAAAAACTGCAAGCAATGCAATTGCCGCGTGTTGTGAGGTCGACCATTATTGGCGCGCTTTGCGAAACAGGTGCCGGGAGACACCTGCGCCCGGCATCGCGCCCACATCCCCATGGGTAGGAATGATGCGTACGTTGTTGATCGTCGTGACCTTGCTCGTCGGCGTCGGTTTGTTTGCGGCCCCCCGCCTCTACTACCAATTCTTTGTGGCCAGGGGTGAAGCGCTTTTCTACGGCGACACTGAGCGTTCGGAAGCGGCGCTGAGACGGGCCGCAGCCGTGCCAGTTTCGGATCCTTGGGCTGACATCTTTCTGGCCCGGCACCTGATGCGCCGCGAGGACACCGAAAACGCGTCTCGGCATATTCAGCGCGCCTTTGAACGCCTGCCTGACGACAACCCGGTCGATCATTTTATCCTGCTGAATGAGGCTGGGAAACTGGCGCAGCAACAGGGCGACCATGAAGCGGCGTTGGTTCATTTTCGTGAGAGCCTTTCAATCGTGCAATCACTTCAGGATGAACGCCGTGAAACAGGGCGGCTGGCGGAAGATGCCGCCGTCGGAACCTTGAATATTTCCCGGGCGCTTTACCAACTAGGCCGGCTGGAAGAAGCGCTGGACTACGCGCAGACCTCGCTTGAACAACGCCGAGACCTCATTTCATTCAACTTTGGAGAGGCGAACGCGATGCGATTGCCGCCCGAGCGGGTCAGACTGGTAGCGGTGGCACAAAGCGATATCGGGAAAATTCTTGCCAGCCTGGAACGACCGGAGGAAGCCCTCGCAAGCTTTGAAGAGGCATTCGAAACATACGGAGCCGGACTCAATTCCAACACGGCTCTCCAGGCGCGTTGGGATCAGTCCAGCGCTCAATGGCGCATCGGAGACCTGCATGGGGATACCGGCAATCTTCAATCTGCACTGGCCGCTTACGATCTGGCACTCGACCTGCTGAAGAGCATCTGGGAGAGAGACCCGGCTTATCCTGGCGTCACACCCAGCTATCAAGCGATTGTGCTCAGAATGGCCCGCATTTACGCAGAAAATCCAAACCAGGCCGGGTTTGACGCCTTTGTCTCAGACCACGTCCAAGGCGAAATCTTCACCCAATCTCATTCCAACGCGGCAATATGGGCGCAAGCCTATGAAGGGGATCGTCTGGCGGCGATGGGCGACACTCAATCCGCATATGACACCTACCAAAGCGCCCTGGAAAAGGCTGAACAGCGCGTTCGTGAAGCCAGTGCAGATCCTGATCCGCGCCGCGACGTCTGGATTCTTCATTTGCGTGCCGCGAAGCTGGAATTGAACTCGTCACCGGCCCATGCCCAATCAGCTTTGGACTTGATGGAATCTCTGGATCGGGAGGGCGTCTTGGCGGAGCCGGACCGACAATATCTGGAAGAGGCCAGGCGTCTGGCAGCATCTGACTGATCTCGGTGTTCCCCCAACATGACTGAGCCGTTCATGTTGGGCTCATCCGGGAAAACTTAGCTTAGGGTTAACTGGCCGGGTGTGTCCCGGCGTAGACCCGGAGGCGTGTCCGATGACACCACGCAAAATCCGTCTCATGGGCGCGGCGATCGCGGCCCTTCTTCTTACCCCTGCCCTTCTGGATGTGGCGCCGGCCGAGGCGCAGCGGCAGGATCGTGGTGCCGAACGTGGCGATCGCGGTGACCGGGGCGCGCGGGGTGATCGCGGGCCGCGGCGCGAAAGCGGGCGCGGAGCCGGGCGCCAGGGACGTGGCGATGCCCGTCCCCAGCGCGAACATCGCCGGACGGCGGACAGTCGCGGCAACCGGGGCAATCGCGGCGATTTCGCCCGCACACAAAACCGCAATCCACGCAATACGGACCGGGCCATCGCGCCGCGCGAGCAAAGCGGGCGCGGGGATCGCCGACCTGTCATGCGGCCGGTCGAACGCACCGAACGACCGGCTCGCCGGGATGTGACGAACCGGACCCCGAGCCGCGATCCGCGCCGGGATGTGCGTAACCCCAACCGCGGTCCGCGCGGGGATGGTGTGCGCAATCCCAATCGGGGACCGCGCGGTGACGGTGTCCGCAATCCGAACCGGGGACCGCGCGGTGACGGCGTGCGCAATCCCAACCGCCGGCCTGACCGTGATGTGAACCGCCGTCCGGACCGGGATAATCGTTTCGACCGCCGGGGTGATCGCGGTGACCGGTTTGACCGTCGCAGAGACCGGGACAATCGGTTTGATCGCCGCCGCGACCGGGATCAGCGCTTCGGTCACCGGGGCGACCGTGATGGACGGTATGGCCACCGCCGCGACCGCGATGGCCGCTATGACCGGGACCGCCGCCGTGACCGCTGGGACCGCGGTCCGGGTCGCCGGCCGGGCGCGCATCATGACCGCCGCCGCTGGGAATATGCGGAACGCCGCCGCGCCTTCTATCGCGACCGGGCCCGCCGCCAGCAGCAATTGCGCTGGATCCGCCACATGAACCATGGCTGGAACAATAGCCGCTATTACGGCCATTGGGGTCCGTCGAGCCGCTGGCGCTATCACCGCACCTATTACAATCACGGCTACAACACCCGGAACTTCGCCTATTATGACGGTCTGTGCCGCTATAACGGGAATGGTGACGGGGCCGTGGTCGGGGCCCTGCTGGGCGCTCTGGTCGGGGGTTATGCCGCCAGTGACGACAATGTCGGTGCGGGCATCCTGGTCGGTGCAGGGTTCGGTGCGGTCCTGGGCTCCAGCCTGGAACGCTTCGACCAGTGTGACCGGGCCCAGTATCACTACGCCATGAATTACGCCTTCGAATACGGCCAGCCCTATTACTGGGCCAACCCGTATTCCGGGGTCCGCGGCGCCATCGTGATCCGCGAGACCTATTACAATGCCGGCGTGGAGTGCCGCTGGGGCGATGCGGAAGTCTACATGCCCGACGGCACGTATAATTACGACCGTGTGCGCATGTGCCGCGACGCCTATGGCGACTGGCAGGTGGCGCGCCGCCAATAGGCAGGCCCCGGCCTGTCCGAAGGATCGCGAAGGGGGCGGATGGTGACATCCGCCCCCTTCTTCATGGCGGCTGCCGACCCGGCTCCGACCGGCCTGTTTCTTGCGAAGTTTTCAGGAAGCTGTTCATGCTGGGCTCATCCGGCCCGTGCGAGTGTGGCATCAACACCGGGACAAAAGCGCCCGTATCCTTGTTGGAGGTAGACATGAAACTGCTGACCCAAGCCCTGCTCGCCGCCTCGGCCCTGACCGTGACCGTTCCGACGCTGGCCCAAGCCCAGTCCTACCAGGCGCAATCCCGCCAGGCCCAGTCCTATCAGGAATGCGAGAATGCCCGCCAGAACCGCCAGGTCACCGGCGCGATCATTGGTGGTCTTCTGGGCGCCGTGATCGGCAATGAGCTGGCCGATGATAGCAATAACAACCGCCATGGCCGTCCCGACCGCTGGGACCGCCGCGCCCGCTGGGAAGACCGTGGCCGCCATTATTCGCGCTATGACCGCCGCTACCAGCACCGTGACCGCGGCAATGCCGAGGAAGTCGGCACGATTGCCGGGGCCGGTGTCGGCGCCGTGATCGGGGCCGGGATTGCCGGTGGCGGGGATTGCGGCCAGCAGCGCTATCGCGACAGCCGCGATCCCTATGCCGGCAAGCCGTCGGGCTATGGCTATCAGGACAGCTATTATGATGACGGGTATTCGGACGGTTATTCCGACGAATACTACTATGCCGACGACAATGGCGGTGGTGGCAATTACCGCTATGAGGATTACGGCTCCTCCGGCGAGCTTCTGGGCGGCTCCCAGGATCGGGCCGAGGCCCGGGTCTATACCACGTCCGCTTCCACGACCGGCCAGTGCCAATGGTCCCAGACGCGCCGTCTGGATGCCTATGGCGAGGCTTTCACCGACCAGGTCTATATGTGTCAGGGAAGTGACGGAATCTGGCGCCCGGCGGACACATACGGGAACTGATTCGTCCCTTGCACGTTTAGATCGGTTGGAAACACCGGGTGGCGGCCATAAGGTATTCCTTATTGCCGTCACCGCCCGTTATTGGACTGTCCATGACTGATCGTACCGAGACCCCTTCGAGCGCCTCGAACCCGGCCCGTACGGCCTCGACGGCCCGCATCCGGTCGCTGTCGCTCTTCACCAGACCGCCCTTGCCGATCAAGGCCTTGCCGACCTCGAACTGGGGTTTGATGAGCGCGATCAGATCGCTCCTCGCCGCACTCAGCGGCAGGACGGGCGGCAAGAGTTTCAGCAATGAGATGAAGCTGGCATCGCAGACGATGAGCGAGGGCGGTTCGCAGAACATGTCCGCCGCCAATGACCGCGCATCCGTGCCTTCCATCGAAACCACGCGCGCATCCGCCTGAAGCGAGGCGTGCAACTGGTCGCGGCCGACATCGACCGCATAGACCTGCCTCGCTCCGCGCGCCAGCAGGACCTGGGTGAAGCCGCCGGTCGAGGATCCCACATCCAGACAAACCCGACCCGCCGGATCGATCCCGAATTCATCCAGCGCCGCGACAAGCTTGAGCGCCGCCCGCGACACCCAGGGATGGGCCGGCTCGGCCTTCACCTCGGCCCCGTCGGAGATTTTCTGCGAGGGCTTGGTCAGGACCTGGCCATTCACCACCACCTTGCCGGCCGCGATCGCCTCCTGGGCCTTGGCCCGGGTTTCGAAATGTCCGTGGTCGACGAGATAGCGATCGGCGCGCATGGCCTGTCCGTGAAAAGTGACTGAAGTCATCAACCGCTCCATACTGGCGGCATGACTGGCAAGAGAGAAAGCAAAAAGCGCGCGGTTCGCAAAGCCCTTTACGAGGCCGCCGTGCAGCTGATCGAGCGCGACGGGTATGATGCGGTGAGCGTCGACCAGATTGTCACCGTGGCCGGGGTCGCCAAGGGCACCTTTTTCAATCACTTCCCCGGCAAGGCCGATCTTCTGGCCGACTGGTATCGCGAGGCCATGCGTGGCGGTCTCGAGATGGACCTCTCCGACACGCCTGCCCTGCCGGACCAATGGCTGGCCCTGGCGCGCGAAAGCGTGCGAGGCGCCGCCGCCTCGCCGCATATGTGGACTGCCAAGTCGGAACAGGCGCCGACCACGCCTTCCATCCAAGCGGTCGAACGGGAGATGGATGTCGCGCTGCTCAACCGGATGACCGAACTGGCCACCGCCTCCAGCTTCGAGCGGCCGGTGAACGCCGCCGAGTTGGCTGATCTCGCCGTGACCCTCGTGACCGGCTCCATCCGCGAAGCCCTGGTGACCGGTCAAGCTGACAGGCTGGATGAAACGCTGGCGGCACGCCTGCGCGCCCTGTGCCGTCTCGCCGGTTACACCGGGCCTTGATACCGGACCTTGATGCCGGGCAGAAAACTGACTAAAGATGACCGCAGTCATTTTTTGGAGTTGCCCGTGTCCCGACTGCCCCTCACTGCCCCGCTTTGCCTGATGGCCGCCCTGGCCCTGTCGGCCTGCGAACCGGACCACACGGCCGCCCACACCCAGACCATCCGTACGGAAACCGGCATCCTGCCCGCCGCGCAGGGCGTCTGGCGCAATGCGGATTATGGCTGGATCCTGGAGATCAACGAGACCGGGATCACGCGCTGGCAGGACACACCGGCAGGCTGCTATCGCACCGCCCAGGACGGGCCGACCCTGATGAGCCAGGTGGAATACCGTTTTTTTACGCCGACGGGTCCGGACCGGGCCCAGTTCGAATACTTGCCCAGCGATGGTCATACGATTTTCCGGCAACTGGACTCCCTGCCGGCGGAATGCGGCGCGACCGACCTGACCGACCGTGCCGGGACACTGGACGTCTTCGCCTCGGTGTTTGCGCAGCATTATGCCTTTTTTGAGCGGCGCGGCGTCGACTGGAACGCCCAGGTCGAAAGGGCCCGGGCGGAACTGGCGGCGGTGGAGACGGATGCCGACTTCTTCGCCCTTCTGGCCGCCATGATCGAGCCGCTGGGCGACAGCCATACCAAGTTGATTGCCGAGATCGGGGGGGAACGCCACCGCGCCCAGTACGGGCTCGGCGAGACCCTCGCATCGGTTCATGACGGGATGGGCGAGATGACCTGGCTGGTCGGGATCATTGACGGGCTGATGAATGAGGTCCTCGACCCTGGCGCCCGCCATATCCTCAATGACCGGGTGATCACCGGCACGATCGACGGACGGATCGGCTATATCCAGATCTTCACCATGGGCGGTTTCGACCATGCGCTGGAGCCGGGCACGCCGGAATGGGCGGCGGGCGAGCTGGCTGCCCTTCACGCCATGCTCGACGAGGCCCTCACCGAATTTGCAGACCTGGACGGGGTGATCCTGGACCTGTCCAATAATCGCGGCGGCTATGACGCCGTCACGCGCGCCATTGCCAGCCATTTCACCGATGAAGCCTTCGACGGCTATTCCGTCCGCACCGACTGGAGCGCCGATCCCGACATCACCTACCGGATCGAGCCCGCGGACGGCGTGCGCTATACCGGCCCCGTGACCGTGCTGACCAGTGATGTCACCGTGTCGGCCGGCGAGATCACGACACTGATGCTGCGCCAATTGCCCAACGTCACCCAGGCCGGCCAGACCACGCGCGGCGCCTTCTCCACCCCGCTCGCCAAACCCCTGCCCAATGGCTGGTATGTCGAACTGGCCAATGAGATTTTCGCGGATGCGGACGGGACGGTCCATGAGGGCGAAGGCCTGGCGCCGGACTGGCCGGTGACCGTGTTCGATCCGGCTGATCCGGTCGCGTCACATGGCGCAGCGGTGCGGGAGGTGGCGGCGCGGATGATGGGGAATTGACCGCGCCTCACAGCTTTAAATTGATACCCCGAAACAAGGCCCTATAATAATCTCCGACCAGAGCCGTCGGGGGATCATGTGGCGCAATCGGACAGTGAACCCGGGATCAAACCCACGGCCGAGGCCGATATTGATGCGGTCATCGATCGCCTGAAAACACGGGCGCGCTGGTCACAGGTCATCGGCTATTTCCTGCTCCTGGCCTTCGTCCTGATCCTCGGCGTCACGGCAATCCTATCGATTGGCACCTTCGTGGGAGAACGCAATGCGCCGATCCTCACCAACCGGATCAATACCCAGCAAGCCCGACTGAACACGCATTTCGAAACGCAGACCGAACGCCTGACGGGCGATGTGTGGGTTGCTGAGTACCAGAGCGATCTTCCCCCAGATGTGACGAACCGGCTGCAAAACCCGCGGAGAATTGGCGAGGCCCCACGTTCAGCCCTGACGGCGCTGATCGAGCAATCCGGTGACGCCCTGCCCTGGATCGATGATGTGGACGTCGCTGACATCCGCCTCTACCGGGCCGGAGATGTCCTGCTCGTCCAGGAATACGGTTATGAGTCCATCTCCTTCGATGCCGGGGCAAGCTGGTCGCAGCTTTCCCCGCTGCTCTATGTCGAGGCGCTGTCGCTCGGCCCTGACGGTATCGTCCTGGCCAGCAGCGGCTTTTCCAACCTGTACCAGATTTCGCCTGATACGCTGGGGCGCATCGACTACGAACCGGACATCCCGACGACACGGACCAATACTCAGTGGAGCCTGTCGCACTTTCTGCCCAACGGAGACATTGTTGCGGTCAACGACAAGAACGAGATCCATGTCTGGACGGCCGCGAGCCAAGCGTGGACGCTTCGCCATGTGATGGAGGGCTTTGTCAGCGACATTGCCGGCCTCGCCTCCGGTGAGCTCTATGTATACGGCGGCAGTGGAGAACTGTTCATTCTGGGGGCGCAAGCGGGGGCGCGTCCGATCGAGGTTCATATGCCCGACACCAGCGCCTCCTTCCGCTTTTCCGTGGCCTTCCCCCTTGAGAATGGCCGCATCGCCTTCCGGGAGGAGTTCGGCACCGGCGCGCTGGTCATCACCGATCATAGCGAGCGCTTTGCCGGGGTGCAGACCTTCGCCCAATACCAGGCCGCGCTGGATGCACTGCCCGACTGGACCCGGGATGATCCGGAACTCGCCGCCTACCACGCCGAGGCCGGCTGGATGGCGCGCATGGCGAATGCCTATGAGACCTTGCTGCAGACGGATGGCAGTTTCGACACGGACCGCCCTTTCATCACCTTCGGCAATTTCCTCAGCAATTGCGCCGGCGAAACGCCGGACGCGGCGATTGTGACGGCCTGTACGGATGCCTTCCGGGTGTCCAACGGAACCGGTGAGATCGATCTTTACCGGGGCCTGGCCCTGCAGGCCGGCGCCATCGCGCTGATCCTCTTCCTGCTCTCCTCGATCGGTGCGCTCTACCGGTACAATCTGCGCCTGGCGAGCTTCTTCAATGCGCGGGCGGAGACGCTGGTTCTGGCCAAGTCAGGCTTGCTGGCGGGAACGGTCCGGCCTGCGGACGTGGCCCAGCTGGCCACGGCGCTGGCAGCCGACCATGTCGATTTCCGCCAGGTCAGCACGCCGGTCCAGGATCTCACGGAATTGGTGAAGGGCGCGAAGCCCTAGCCGGCCGCCAGGGCCGCTGCGATCCGCTCGGCCGCCGCCTCGTCCTGGCCCATGGCTTCCAGCGCCTTGGCAGCGATGTGGCGGGCATTGAGGCCGGCTTCTTCATACATGTTGTACGGCGTGTCCTGGTCCTGGAAGATGTCCGGCAGGGTCAGGGTGCGAACCTTGAGGCCGCGATCCAGCAGGCCGGCATCGGCCAGCCAGTGCAGGACGAAACCGCCGAAGCCGCCCTGGGCGCCCTCTTCCACCGTGATCAGGACTTCATGCTCCCGCGCCAGGCGGGCGATGAGGTCGGTATCGAGCGGTTTGGCGAAGCGGGCATCGGCCACCGTGGTGGAGAAGCCCTGCGCGGCCAGCGCGTCGGCAGCCTTGAGGCTTTCACCCAGGCGCGTGCCCAGGGAGAGAATGGCGATGCGCGAGCCTTCGCGGACGATCCGGCCCTTGCCGATTTCCAGCGGCTCGATCACATCGGGCATCTCGATGCCGGTGCCATTGCCGCGCGGATAGCGGAAGGCGGACGGGCGGTCATCGATCTGCGTCGCCGTCGCGACCATGCGCGCCAGCTCGACCTCGTCGGCAGCCGCCATCATCACCATGCCCGGAAGCTGGCCCATGAAGCCCAGATCGAAGGACCCGGCATGGGTGCAACCATCGGCCCCGACCAGACCGGCCCGGTCGATGGCAAAGCGCACAGGCAGGTTCTGGATCGCCACATCGTGGACGACCTGGTCATAACCGCGCTGCAGGAAGGTGGAATAGATTGCCGCGAAGGGCTTCATCCCGTCCGCGGCCAGACCGGCCGCGAAGGTGACGGCATGCTGTTCGGCAATGCCGACATCGAACATGCGATCCGGGAAGCGTTCGGCGAACAGGTCCATGCCCGTCCCGCCCGGCATGGCGGCGGTGATGCCGACCACGCGCTCATCGCCTTCCGCCTCGCGGATCAGCTGCTGGGCGAACACCTTGGTGTAGGACGGCGGGCCGCCCTTGGATTTCTGCTGCTCGCCGGTGACGACATTGAACTTGGCCACGCCGTGATACTTGTCGTCGGCAGCTTCGGCCGGGGCATAGCCCTTGCCCTTCTGCGTCACGACATGGATCAGGACCGGGCCATTATCCCCGTCACGCACATTGCGCAGGACCGGGACGAGTTGGTCGAGATCATGGCCGTCGATCGGGCCGACATAGCGGAAGCCCATCTCTTCGAAGAGCGTGCCCCCCATGGCCATGCCGCGCATGTATTCCTCGGCCCGGCGCGCGGCTTCCTCGACGCGCAGCGCCTTGGCCACGCCCTTGCCCAGCTTGCGCAGGCTGCGATAGCCCTGCGAGGACACCAGACGGGCGAAATAATGGCTCATCGCGCCGACAGGCGGGGCGATGGACATGTCATTGTCATTGAGGATGACGATCAGGCGGCCACCGATATGGCCGGCATTGTTCATCGCCTCATAAGCCATGCCGGCGGACATGGAGCCGTCGCCGATCACGGCGATCACATTGCGGTCGTCCTCACCCTTCAGATCCCGCGACACGGCAAAGCCGAGCCCGGCGGAAATCGAGGTGGAGGCGTGCGCGGCACCGAACGGGTCATATTCGCTCTCGGCGCGCTTGGTAAAACCGGACAGGCCGCCGCCCTGGCGCAGGGTGCGGATCCGGTCGCGGCGACCGGTCAGGATCTTGTGCGGATAGCACTGGTGGCCGACATCCCAGATCAGCGTGTCGCGCGGCGTGTCGAAGACATGGTGCAAGGCCGTGGTCAGCTCGACCACGCCGAGGCCGGCGCCCAGATGCCCGCCCGTCACCGACACGGCATCGATCGTTTCCGCCCGCAGCTGGTCTGCGACATCGCGCAGCTGTTCCACGCTCAGATTGCGCAGATCGGCCGGGGTTTGGATGCGGTCCAGAGCCGGGGTCTTGCCGAGTGCCGGGGTCTTCTCTGTCATCAGGGTCCCGCCTTTCAGGAGCGCCGGGCGACGATGAAGTCGACGGCCTCTCGTAGAACATCTGCACGGGCACCGAACGGATCAAGGTGTTCCTTGGCCTGTGCGGCCAAATGCCCCGAACGCTCCTTGGCACCCTCGACCCCCAGAATGGTGACAAAGGTGGCTTTTCCTTGACCGGCATCCTTGCCGGCGGCCTTGCCCATTTCATCCTGGTCGCCTGTCGCGTCCAGAAGGTCGTCCGTGATCTGATAGGCCAAGCCGAGATCGTGCGCAAACCCTTCCAGCGCACGGCGGACATGATCTTCCACCTCGCGCAGGATGGTGCACAATTCTACCGCGTAGGAGATCAGCGCGCCCGTCTTCATGCGGTGCATGCGGGTGACGACGGAAATGTCGAACTGTTCGGTCTCGGCGCGAATGTCGATCATCTGCCCGCCGACCATGCCGTAGGGCCCCGAGGCCCGCGACAGGCGCTCAACCAGGCGGGCGCGGACACTGCCGCGCTGGTGCGTGTCGGGATGGGCGAGGATTTCGTAGGCGACCGATTGCAGCGCGTCACCGGCCAGCACAGCCGTCGCTTCGTCATAGGCCTTGTGGACGGTGGGCCGGCCGCGGCGCATGTCGTCATCATCCATGCAGGGCAGATCGTCATGGATCAGCGAATAGGCATGGATGCATTCCAGCGCACAACTGGCCCGCAGCACGCCGCGATCATCGGCGCCGACCAGCTTGCCGGCCTCCACGGCCAGGAAGGGACGCAGCCGCTTGCCCGGACCCAGCGCCGCATAGCGCATGGCGGAATTGAGATGGGCCTCGGGACCTTCCGCGCGCGGCAGAAGCGCATCCAGGGCTACCGTGACACGGTCCGCTGCTTCGTTCAGGCGCTGTTCGAAGGAATCCATGAGCGAGCCTAATGCATCCGTGAGCCGTTGGGGGCGCTTTGGTCCGGCGCCAGCAAAATGATATCGCCCGCCGCGTCGGAGACGCCGAGGACTAGGATTTCCGATTTGACCGGTCCGATCTGGCGCGGCGGAAAATTCACCACGGCCATGACCTGGCGACCGATCAGCTCCTCGGGTTTGTAATGCACGGTGATCTGGGCGGAACTCTTTTTGACACCCAATTCCTCACCCATATCCACCCACAGCTTGATCGCCGGCTTGCGGGCTTCCGGAAAGGGTTCGGCGCGGGTGACCGTACCGACGCGGATATCCAGTTTCAGGAAGTCCTCGATACTGGCCGGTGGCGTGGTTTCGGAGGACATGGATCAGTCCAGCCCGGCCGGCTCCGTCGCCGGCTGGCCATCCTCACCCTTCACGATCTTCTCGACCTTGAGCTCGGCCGTTTTCAGCTTGGCCTCGCAATGGGCTCGCAGGGCGGCACCGCGCTCATAGATCTCGATCGAGCGCTCCAGTTCGACTTCCCCCGATTCGAGTTGCTGCACGATGCGTTCGAGCTCGGCCGCGGCCTGTTCGAAGCTCAGGCTGGCAATATCGGCATTGGGGGTTTCGGACATGGTCGGCTCCTTGTCAGTGCGGCAGCATAGAAAGCGGAATCAGGCGCGGCAATGGCCCGGCATCCGGTTTATTCCGGCCGGTATTCATACCGCCGCCAGGACCAGTAGGTATCGCCGCCATCGCGGACACAGACCCAATCCCGGCTGCGCAGATGCGGCCGCATCATGCGGTTGAACCAGCCATGCGCGCACAAGACAACCGGTCCGGCTGCAGCCGCCTCGATGAGGCGGTCGACGGCGGCCCCGGCGCGGGCTTCGGCCTCGGGACGGGACTCGCGTCCGCGGGCATGGCCCATCCACCAGGAACAGCGGGCAAACACGCCCCAGGTCTTGGCCATGAACTTGCCCGGCAGGGCCGGCGGCGGCAGTTCGGCTTCCACGAAAACCGGATCGATCACCAGATCCCGCTGCGGCGCCACGGCCTTAGCCGTCTCGATGGCGCGCTGGAGCGTGGAGGCGAACACGGTGTGGGAGGCCGCAGCGGCTTCGACCAGCGCATCCGGCGCGCTCTGACCCTCCGCCAGGCTGGCCGGCTGGTAGGTATTGTCCCACCAGTCCTCATAGCCCCGCCAGTCCAGCCAGGCTTCCCGATTGGCATCCGGCTTCCCGTGCCGGGCAATCGTGATGCTGCCGGGCCGGGTCGGGGCGATATCGGAGGAAGACGCAGTCATGATGTGGGCGGAACGGGTCAACTCGCTTGGGGGCGGGCGGTATCGACTGGAGCGCCCCGTCGCTGCCGGCCAAAAGGGTCTGTCAAAACTCAGGCGTCGTGGAGGGCCTGCACGAAGGCGCAGGCCGAGCGGGCCAGAGCCGGGCAGTCGTATCCGCCCTCCAGTACGGAAACAAGACGAGAAAACGCAAATTCCCGGGCAATGCCAGCCAGTTGTGTCGCGGCCCAGGCGTAATCCTCGTCTGTCAGGCGAAAACCGGCCAGCGGATCATCCGCGTGCGCGTCGAAACCGGCCGAGACCAGGACCAGGGCCGGCTCGGCCCGGCGCAGCGCCGGGATGACCTCCGCCTCGAAGGCCCGGCGCCAGGACTCGCTGTCCGTGCCTTCGGGCAGCGGAATGTTGACGACATTGCCATTGAGGCCCGTCTCCCCCGCACTGCCGGTCCCCGGATAGAGCGGGGCCTGGTGCAGGGAGATGAAGTGGACGCGCTCATCGGCCTCGGCCAGGCATTGCGTGCCATTGCCGTGATGGACATCGATGTCGACGATGGCGACCGAGGGCAGGCCGTGCACGTCCAGCGCATGCTTGGCAGCGACGGCGATCTGGTTGAACAGGCAAAAGCCCATGGCCTGGTCCGGCTCGGCATGATGACCGGGCGGGCGGGCCAGGACGAACCAGGCGCCCTCCCCGTCTTCCACCGCGCCATCGACCGCCATCAGGGCACCGCCAACCCCGCTCAGCGCGGCGCGGGCCGAGGGGCCTCGCACCAGCGTATCGGCGTCCAGGGCGACCCAGTTTTCCTCGCCCGCTTCGGCGCAGGCCGAGAGAACCCGGTCGACATGGTCCACCGTGTGAAATCGGGCCAGCGCCTCCACCGGGGCCTGTTCGGCGGTCAGCCATTGCGAGACCGGTACGCCCTCCAGCGCTTCCCGCACGGCGGTATAGCGGCCGGCATGTTCGGGATGCCCGTCGGGCAGGCGGTGTTCGAGGCTGGCGGGGCTGTCGACAATCGTCGTTTTCATGCGCACCAGTGTCGTCAAAACACCCCGCCTTGCCCAGCCCCAATTCTGCGCCGGTCAGGCAGGAAGATGGGCGGCCAATCCGTTCGAACGGGCGGGCAGAAGCACGACATCTTCCATGAACTGCCTGTAGTCGCAGAGGATTTCCTCATCCGCCTGGATGTCGCGCGCGGCCACACCGCTGCCGTCAGCGGCGGAGAAGTCCAGATTAGGCGTGTCGCAATGATTGAGGAAGCGGGCATGGTCGCCATCGAGGAGATAGGCACCCAGCGTGCGATCAAAATAGGCATAACGCCGGATGAAGCCCTGATAGACTTCGGGGCGTTCCGCGACCTGAAGCGGCGACAGGAGAATGTCGACCGCCGGATCAAGCTGCCAGAGTTTCTGGCCCTTGGGAATGAACTGCGACGCGAAGACACCCAGCCCTTCGAGCGGGCTGGGAGAGAGATAGGTTTCGACCAGAAGCATGGGCCGGACACTCCAGCCGGCCGCGTCGACGGACGGCGAGGATCATGTGGCGGGATGCCCGACCACAGAGTGCGACGCTCCACTGTCCATATTGGCGAATTCTCAAAAAGCGCAAGCGGGATTTTATGCGTTGGGGTTCAAAATCCGTAGGGCGAGCCGCCGCGGATCCAGGCAATGGCAAAGGCCACGGCCAGACCGGCAATCACCACCACACTGAACCACCCTGATCCCGACCGCGTTTTCATGTCCTGCCCCTCGCGTTTTGGCGCTGTCGGAGCGGACATTAGCGGTGAATCCCATTCACGGTGTGACGCAGATCACGCTCCGCGTCCCACCGTGAGGATTTTTGTCGGAATACCTGTCGAACTCAGTGTTCCGGAGCCAGATTCATGATCTTCACGCCCGGCGGGGCCGGCGGTTCTTCCGGCACGAAGAAGTCCGGCAGAAGCTCGATATCCGGATCATAGGAATACTGGTCCAGATCGCGCTCGCCCTCATCCCAGAGGAAGCTGTCATCGATCAGGAAATTGCCGGTGAACTCCGAGGCCGGCTTCAGCAGGACCTTGTAGGCCGTGTCCGCGAGGATTTCCGGCTTGCGGCAATTCTTCATCGCCTCCTCGCCGGCCAGCACGTTCGAGATCGCGGCGGTGGCGACGGCGGTGCGCGGCCAGATCGCATTGGCGGCGATCTTGCCCTTGAACTCCTCGCCCCAGCCCAGAATGCACAGGCTCATCTGGTATTTGGCGGAGGTGTAGGCGACGTGCGGGCCGAACCACATGCCGCGCATGTCCAGCGGCGGCGCCAGGGCGATGATGTGCGGGTTTTCCGCCTTCATCAGGTGCGGCAGGCATTTCTGCGTGGTCAGGAAGGTGCCGCGGCCATTGACCTGGTGCATGAGGTCATAGCGCTTCATCGGCACATCCGCCGTGCCGCGCGGGAAGATGGCAGAGGCATTGTTGATCACGGCATCAATGCCGCCGAACCGGTCAACCGCGGCCTCAACGGCCGCTTCCACCGCCGCTTCGTCGCGGATATCGCATTTCACGGCGAGGGCCTGGCCACCCGCCGCCTCAATGCTTTCCGCAGCGGTATGGATCGTGCCTTCCAGACGCGGATCCGGCTGGTCGGACTTGGCCGCGATGACGATATTGGCGCCATCACGCGCGCAGCGCTGACCGATGGCCAAGCCGATCCCGCGGCTGGCGCCGGTGATGAAAATGGTTTTGCCCTTGAGACTCACGACCGTTCTCCCCGTGTGATTGTTATGGGGAGAGACTAGTGCGCGCGGATGCAGGCGGCCAGAGGTCTACTGCCGGACCCGGCCAATCACATAACCGAGTGGTACCATGCCCGGCCCACCCCGCACCCGGCTGTCCACGCTTTCATCCCGGTTATCGCCGAGAATGAAGACATGGCCGGACGGAACCGTGGTGGGGCCGTACTGGTCGACGAGGCTATGGGGTCGGCTGTCGTAAACGGAATAAGGCTCAGCTCCAGGCAGGCTTTCTTCCAGGCGCTCCGCCGTGACGGGTCGAGGAAAATGATAAGGCGTATAGGTCTCGCCGCCGAGGGATCTTGTGGGTACCGCCACGCCATCCAGGATCAAGCGGCCATCCACCATTTCGATCCTGTCACCCGCTATAGCGACAACCCGGCCCAATTTGGTCACGGTGCGGCCGATCGTACTGCGGTAGGTATAGACGACCACATCACCGCGTTGCGGCTGGGCCCGAGCCCACAAAGGCTGGCGGCGGTCGCCGAGGATGGAACCAAGATTGAAGGCCAATCCCTGCGCCGTGATGCCATAGGCGAACTTGTCCACCGAAACCTGCTGGCCCTGTTCATACGAGGGACGCATGGTATCGGAAAGGAAAACGTAGACGCCATTGGCGCTCAAAAAGCCGACCCCCGCGACACTGGCCGTCAAGGCAGCGCCGATAATCAACCAGACCCGCATGGCAATATCCGGACCTACAGCCCGCGCCAGACGCGACCGCGCGGACAGTAAAGGCCTTCCTCGCGGCGGCAGCGTTCGAAGGTGAAGAGCACGGTCTCGGCACGGCCGACGACATTCTCCAGCGGCACCAGGCCCGGACCCTCCGGGTGGCGGCTGTCGCTGGAGGCGTCGCGGTTATCGCCCATGACGAAGACGGTGCCCGGACGCACGGTCACGGGGCCGTAATTGTCGAGCGGGGCATTGTCGCGCTGTTCGTAGATCGAGTGCTCGCGGCCATTCGGAAGGACTTCATTATAGTGGGTCACGGTGACCGGCAGGCCCGACGGGTGTTCGCGATAGGTACGGATCTCGTCGAACTCGCGCGGCACGGCCTCGCCATTCAGGTAGAGGCGGCCCTCGCGCACTTCCACGACATCGCCTTCGACACCGATCACGCGCTTGATGAGATTGCGCGGCGGCGACTGGCGCTCATCGCGGAACACGACGACATCGCCGCGCTGCGGATTGTGCCAGGCCAGGCGTCCATTCCAGCCTTCCGGCAGGATGTAGCCGATCCCCAGCGGCAGGGAGTGCACGGAATAGCCATAGGCCCATTTGGACACGGCGACCCGGTCACCGACTTCCAGCGAGGGCTGCATGCTTTCGGACGGAATGTGGAAGGCGGCGAACCCGAAGGTCACCAGGCCCAGCCAGACCGCCAGCACACCGCCGAGAAAACGGACTGTTTCAACAATTTCACCGGCAGCACGCCCCGCCAGACGCTTCATCAGGGGATTCATTTCAGTTTCACCGCCGTTCCATAGGCCAGGATTTCCGCTGCGCCTTCCATCACGGAGGAGGTCGACAGGCGCACGGTCACGATCGCGTCCGCGCCCATCTCCTCGGCATGCTTGCACATGCGGTCGAGGGCGGTTTCGCGGGATTCGGCGAGCAGGTCCGTATATTCGGGCACTTCGCCGCCGACGAGATTGCGCAGGCCGGCGATGAAATCACGCCCGAAAAAGCGGGCCCGCACGACATTGCCCCGGGCTATGCCCACAACGCTGTCGATCTCGCGGCCCGGAATGGTGTCCGCCATGGAAACGATCAGGCTCATTCTTCCTCCCCGTCCGCGAACGACACGCGGTGTGCCGGCGCCCGCAGATACATGATGGCCAACCCGAAACCCGACAGGAGCAGGGGCCAGGCCCAGACATAGGTGGCCGGATAGGGCAGATACCAGTCTGCAAACCATCCCAGCCCGACCAGTACCGCATACCCGGCCAAACCCAGCAGCAAAAGCACCGGGCCCAGAACATCCCACAGGCGTGCCAATGTCATCCGGACTCTCCTCAAAGCGGCAAGCCGCAAAACCGGCATACGGCGAAACGGGAACGCAACCAAGGCTTCGCCCGCATCATGACAGCATTTTCAGACAAGCGTGGCATCACCGCCGCAGGACGCGGAACGGGACCAAGGGGCGCGCAATCCCCTTTCTTTGGTCCCCATTTCGCCATGATCGGCCGGCAGATTGCGATCATCATGAGTGACACGATCTACGAACCCAACCCCGCCCCGACGGCTGACCGCGACGACAAATGGCTGACCGGCCTGAACTATGTCCTGTTCCTGGTCGGCAATATCATCGGCGTGTCCAGCCTGATCGCCGTGATCATCGCCTATGCCCGCCGCGATGCGGCGCCGCACTGGCTGCAATCCCACTATACCTACCAGATCAAGAGTTTCTGGGCGGCGCTGGTCGGCGTCGTGGCCTGTTCCGTGCTGATGGTGACGGTGGTCCTGGCACCGCTCGGCCTGCTGGGCCTGGCCCTGGTCTGGATCTGGATGGCGGTGCGGTCCGTGATGGGGCTGATCCGCGTCATCGACGGACGCGGCCAGCCCGATCCGCACGGCATGTGGGTCTGATCCGTCGACGGATCAGAAGCCCACATCCGCGATCATTTCCGACCCCATCGTGATGTCATCGACGCGCGACGGCGCCAGCGTCATTACCGATTCCGCGAAGAAATTGGCCAGCGCGATGCGCTCGGCTGCGAAGGCCGGATCGCCGATTTCCTCTTTCTGACGGCGGCGGGCCGCCACGGCCCCGACGCAGAGCAACCAACCGCCCACGGTCTCACCGGCCAGCGTCTGGAAGGGCGTGGCCCCGGCCAGACGATCCTGCATGTCGGCCTCTTTCAGCCAGTCGACCGCCTCACGCATGGATTCCAGACTGTCACGCAGGCGCTCGCCCAGCGGCGGCAGATCCGGATGGGATGAGGTGTCACAGGCCTCGATCGTCTGCTCGATATCATCGAACAATTCGTCGAAGGCCGCGCCACCGGCCATGTTCAGCTTGCGGCCGACCAGGTCGATGGCCTGGATCGCATTCGTGCCTTCATAGATCGGCGTGATCCGGGCATCGCGCAGATGCTGGGCAGCACCGGTTTCCTCGATATAGCCCATCCCACCATGCACCTGGATGCCGGCGGAGGCGACCTCGACCCCGATATCGGTGGACCAGGCCTTGGCGATCGGCGTCAGCAGATCCTCACGCCGTTTGAAGGCGGCCTTCTCATCGGCATCCTCGGAATAGTGGGCCAGATCGGCCGCAACAGCGCAGGACACACAAATGGCGCGCGCCGCGGCGATACGGGCACGCATCCCGGCCAGGGTCCGCTTGATATCGGGATGGTGGATGATGGCGTGCGGGGCCGGACCGTCGACGTCCAACGCCATGCCCTGCTTGCGCTCGCGGGCATAATCCAGCGCTTGCTGATAGGCCCGCTCGGCAATGCCGACGCCCTGGACACCGACATTGAGACGCGCCGAGTTCATCATTGTGAACATGCAGCGCATGCCGGCGTTCTCTTCGCCGATCAGCCAGCCGGTCGCATTGGTGTATTCCATCGTACAGGTCGGCGAGCCGTGAATGCCCAGCTTGTGCTCAACACCAATGGCGCGCAGATCATTGCGGCTGCCATCCGGCAGGATTTTCGGCACCAGGAAGAGCGAGATCCCCTTCGTACCCGGCGGCGAGTTCGGCGTGCGGGCCAGGACGAGATGGATGATGTTCTCGGCGCAGTCATGCTCACCCCAGGTGATGTAGATCTTCTGGCCGGACACGGCCCAGCTGCCATCATCATTGGGCTCGGCCTTGGTGCGTAGCGCACCGACATCGGACCCGGCCTGCGGCTCGGTCAGATTCATCGTCGCCGACCATTCCCCGGTCAGGAGCTTGGAGAGATACATCTCCTTCTGCTCGTCCGAACCGTGCTCGATCAGCGCCTCGATGCCGCCATAGGTCAGCATGGGCCCCAGGCCGAAGGCCAGGTTGGAACCCTGGATCATTTCCAGCACGGCCACGCCGAGCGCCCGCGGCAGGCCCATCCCGCCCAGCTCGGCCGGGAATTGCAGGCCCTGCCAGCCACCTTCGACGAATTGGGCATAGGCATCCTTGAACCCGGTCGGCGTGGTGACGACCTCACCCTCCAGCTTGCAGTGCTCGGCATCGCCGACACGATTGAGCGGGGCGAGCACATTCTCCGCCAGCTTGGCGGCTTCATCGAGGATGGCGGCGGTCAGATCCGCAGAGAAATCGGCAAAGGCACCGGTCGCTTTCAGGCCTTCCACGGCCGCGACTTCTTCCAGCGTGAAGCGCATTTCGTCCACGGGTGCGCGATAAGTCATGCTCGACCTCCGATCAGGTTTTGGGGTTCTGTGCTTTTTCTTGTCTGCGCGGAACATAGCGTTTCGTCCGGATGATGCGAATCCGGAAACAGTGTTTTCTCCAACCTGCGACAAGCTGTGGCTTTTCGGACGCGGCCACAGGGTGCATACCTTGTGTAACAAGCCGCCGGAGCGGCTTTGCGAGAGGGACCGCCATGACCGACACGCCGCGCTACACAAGCATTGCCATCATTCTGCACTGGATCATCGCCGCCTTGCTGATCGGCATGGTGTTCTTCGGCTGGTACATGGAAGACCTGAGCCATGGCTGGCGAGAGGGCTTAGTCTCTGGCGAGCAAGTTCAGCAGGCCTATAACTGGCACAAGACGATCGGCCTCCTGATCCTCCTCCTGTCGCTGGCCCGCCTTGCTTGGCGCCTGACCCACAAGACACCGGGCATGCCGGACGGGATGAAGCCCTGGGAGAAAATGGCCGCCCACGCCGTGCACTGGGCCTTCTATGTCATCATGATCGGCATGCCGATCATGGGCTGGATATCTGCTTCGGCCTGGGAGTTGCCCTCTTTCCTGTTCAACA
This sequence comes from Maricaulis alexandrii, assembly GCF_005871165.1. Lineage (GTDB taxonomy): Bacteria > Pseudomonadota > Alphaproteobacteria > Caulobacterales > Maricaulaceae > Maricaulis > Maricaulis alexandrii. The sequence goes on from NZ_SWKP01000009.1 coordinate 284,705, forward strand.
ATCCCGACGTGCCAATGCCGCGCCTGCCCGTGCCGCAGAGCGAAGGCTTGCACGACGTGTCCGGCTCCATACATGGAGCGGGCGGCTGGCCGATCCTTATCCTGTGGGTGCTGCATGCGGGCGCCGCGCTGAAACACCAATTCCTGGACAAGGATGGTCTGCTCGGCCGGATGATCCCCCTGCCCTTCCTGAAAGGATAAGTCATGTTGCGTCGCGTTTTTGCCTTTGCCCCGCTCCTGGTCGCGTCCCCCGCCTTTGCGCAGGACTGGACCGTTGATGCGGAGACGAGCTCGGTCGGTTTCGAGACCACTGTCTCCGGCGCGACGGTCAGCGGCGAATTCCCGGACTGGTCGGCCGACATCACGCTGAACCGGGACGACCTGGAGGCCGCCCGCATCGAGGCCCGCGTCCTGACCGGCAGCGGATCGACGGGCAATACGCAGATGGACCAGTCCATGCTGTCCAGTTCCGGTCTCAACCCGGTCGAGCACGAAGCCGCGACCTTCACATCCGAAGATATCCGCGCGACGGATGAGGGGTATGAAGCCCATGGCGTGCTGACCATGGCCGGGTCCAGCCAGGAGATCGTCCTGCCCTTCACGCTCGACATCTCCGGGGGCCGCGCTGTGGCTGACGGCCGCTACACGCTGGCCCGCGCCGATTACGGGGTCGGCTCATCCAGCTGGGGGTCGGCCGCCAATGAGGTCACGCTCATCCTGCATATCGAGGCGGACGCCGCGGAATAATCGGACCTGCAGGCTTGCAAGCCTGCGCAGACAGGCCTAGCTGACGGCCCATGAGTGCGCCGATCAAACCCGCCACTGCCGAGGCCATTACCGAAGCCGCCGACATCCTGCGGCGCGGCGGTCTCGTCGCCATGCCGACCGAGACGGTCTACGGCCTGGCGGCCGATGCCGCCAATGCCGACGCGGTCGCCCGGCTCTATGCCGCCAAGGGCCGTCCCAGCTTCAATCCGCTGATCGCCCACGTCACCGGCCCGAAAATGGCGAAGACCGTCGCCGAATGGCCGGAGCTGGGTGCCAAACTGGCCGGCACCTACTGGCCCGGTCCGCTGACCCTCGTCTTGCCGAAAAAGCCAGACGCCGCGATTGCCGACATCGCCAATGCCGGACTGGACAGCCTGGCCCTGCGCGCCCCGGCCCATCCGGCGGCCCGCGCCCTGCTGGCCGAATTCGGCAAGCCCCTGGTTGCCCCCAGCGCCAACCCGTCCGGCTCGATCAGTCCGACCACGGCCCGGCATGTCGCGGACGGCCTGGGCGACAAGGTCGATCTCATCCTGGATGGTGGCGCCTGTCCGGTCGGGGTGGAATCCACCGTGGTGGCCATTGATGGCGACACCGCCATCCTGCTGCGCCCGGGTGGCCTCGACCGTGTCCAGATCGAACCGATCACCGGCCCCCTCGCCCGACCCGATGCCGATGCGCCGCTGGCCAGCCCGGGCATGCTGAAAAGCCACTACGCGCCGGACGCCCGTGTCCGCCTCAACGCGACGGAGAAACGCCCCGGCGAACTCCTGATCGGGTTTGGCGAGATCGGCGGCGATCTCAACCTGTCCGAAACCGGTGACCTGGCCGAGGCGGCCACGCGCCTGTTCGCTGCTCTGCGCGAGATCGATTCCCGCCATCCCGACGCAATCGCGGTTGCGCCCATCCCGGAACGGGGTTTGGGTGAAGCAATCAATGACCGGCTGCAACGCGCGGCCGCCCCGAAGGACTAAGACGCCATGACCGTGCCCGTTTCCCTGCCCGCCGATCTGCTCGACCGCCTCAAGGATGCGCTCGGCCCGAAAGGCTGGAGCCAGGATCCGCACGAGCTGGAACCGCATGTCGCCGACTGGCGCGGCCGCTATCAAGGCGCCACGCCCATCCTTCTGAAACCGGCCAATACGCAAGAGGTGGCAGCCGCGGTGAAAATCTGCGCCGAAGCCGGAGTGGCGATCACGCCCCAGGGCGGCAATACCTCTCTGTGCGGCGCCGCCACCCCGCAGGGAGAAGTCCTCATCACGCTCAAGCGCATGACCCAGGTCCGCGAGATCGATGTCGACAATGACTCGATGACCGTCGAGGCCGGCTGCGTGCTGGAAAACCTCCAGAAAACGGCCGAAGAGGTCGACCGCCTCTTCCCGCTCTCCCTGGGCTCACAGGGCTCGGCGATGATCGGCGGGCTGATCTCCACCAATGCGGGCGGCGTGCATGTGCTGCGCTATGGCATGACCCGCGAACTGGTCCTGGGCCTGGAAGCGGTACTACCGGACGGCACGGTCTGGACCGGGCTGACGGGCCTGCGGAAGGACAATACCGGCTATGATCTCAAGCAATTGCTGATCGGCGCCGAAGGCACGCTGGGCATCATCACCGCCGCCACACTGAAACTCTTCCCGCGCCCGGGCCGGATGGAACTGGCCTTCATCGGCCTCAACTCCGCCGACGAGGCGGTGAAATTCCTCGGCCTGGCCAAGAAGGTCTCCGGCGGTGCCGTGACGGCCTTCGAGCTGATGCCGCGCATGGCGCTGGAACTGGTGCTCGACCATGTCCCCAATACGCGCGATCCGCTGGGCGGGGCCCATCCCTGGTATGTCGTCTGCGAGATGAGTTTCGGCCGCCCCGAAGGCGCACGCGAGACCATGGAAGCGGCGCTGGAAGCCGGCTTCGAGGCCGGCCTCGTCCAGGATGCCGCCCTCGCGGAAAATGACAGCCAGATGCATGATTTCTGGCGCCTGCGCGAAACCATCGCCGAAGCCGAACGCGCCCAGGGCAAGGCGGTCAAGCACGACATCTCCATCCCGGTCTCCAAAATGCCGGTCTTCATGGCCGAAGCCACACAGGCCGTGGAAGCCGAGTTCGACAACACGCTCGTCATCGCCTTTGGCCATGTCGGCGACGGCAATGTCCATTTCAACGTCGCCACTCGCGACGCCGCCGGGGCCGACATTCTCGAGCAGGCCAAGGCCATCTCGACCCGCGTCTACGACCTGGTGGACAGTTATGGCGGATCCATCTCCGCCGAACACGGCATCGGCATCCTCAAACGCGAAGAACTCTCCGGCCGCAAACCGGTCGACGTCGCCGTGATGCGCGCCATCAAGACCGCGCTCGACCCGAAGGGGATCATGAATCCGCGGGTGTTGTTGGGCTGAGGCATAGACCGCCTCTATCCCCACCATAAATCATTTCAGCGGCTGGGCGACTGGAAACCCCGGGGCACGATCCTTATCCTTGTGGGCCAAGGAGAATGTCCATGCTGATTCTGTTGTCGCCTGCGAAAAACATGAATTTCGACCCGGTCGAACGGTCCCTGCCGTCCACGACCCCGTCGCTGATTGATGAGACGCGCATCCTGTCCAAGACGACCCGTCAGCTGACCGTCTCCAAGCTGAAATCCATGATGGGGATCAATGAGGATCTGGCGAAGCTCAACCGCGAGCGTTTCCAGGCCTTTGATGCCGATCAGCCGGGCGAGAAACAGGCGGCCTTGGCCTTCAATGGCGAGGTCTATCGCGGTCTCGATGCGGCGAGCCTGTCCGAGGATGACCTGGATTACGCCCAGGATCATCTGCGCATCCTGTCCGGCCTTTACGGCGCCCTGCGCCCGCTGGATGGCATCCACCCCTACCGGCTGGAAATGGGCCGCAAGCTGCACACGCGGCGCGGCGAGAACCTGTATGATTTCTGGGGGTCCAAGATCGCTCAGGAACTCAACGGGCTGATGGAGGACGAGGCCGAGCCCGTCGTCCTCAACCTGGCCTCCAACGAGTATTTCAAGTCGGTCGACAAGAAGACTCTGAAAGCCCGCGTCATCACGCCGGTCTTCAAGGAAGAGAAGGACGGCCAGCTGCGCGCTCTCATGGTCTACGCCAAGAAAGCCCGCGGCATGATGGCCCGCTGGGCCATCGAGAACCGCATCTCCGACCCGGCCGATCTGGTGAAATTCGACGCCGGCGGCTACCGGTTCGAACCGGAAGGCTCCAAGGGCGACAGCCTGCTCTTCACGCGGCCGCAGCCGGCACCAGCAAAAGCGGCCTGAACCACAATTCCAACGCGAGCCGGACTGTGCTAATGTCCAAGGGCCGCAGGAGGTGGCTGGCACCACCTCCTTTGGCCGCCCTTCAGGCGATTGAGAGACGGATCAACAGGCTCCACCCACCGATCCGTCGTCTCGTCACCGAAAGGACGAGGCAGCATTTCGGAAACCGAAACATCGCCACCTCCTTGGTTTTGCGCCGGCCTCAGTGCCGGCGCATTGCGTTATATCACAGTTGCACGTCATGGTTGCACCTTATGCCGTGGAATGCCGGGCCACACTTGACCCCTCCCCCGGCTTCCCCTTTCTTGGCGCCAGCACAAACTTGAAGGGTCATTCATGTCTGGAATTCGTACAGATCTGACGGGACAGGTGGCGGTTGTCACCGGCTCGACGAGCGGGATTGGCGCGGCGATGGCCGAGGCGCTGGCGGAAAACGGAGCACATGTGGTTCTCAACGGGCTGGGCGATGCCGGTGAGATCGAGGCGTTGCGCGCGAAGATCGCCGCCGATCATGGCGTCGAGGTCCGCTACCACCCGGCCAACATGATGAAGCCGGACGAGATCGCCGACATGGTGGCCTATGCCGAGCGCGAGTTCGGCCGTCTGGACATCCTGATGAACAATGCCGGCATCCAGAATGTCGCCCCAGTGGATGAATTCCCCACCGAGAAATGGGATGCGATCATCGCCATCAATCTCTCCTCCGTCTTCCATGCCTGCAAGACAGCGGTGCCGATCATGAAGAAACAGGGCAAGGGCCGGATCGTGAATCTGGCCTCTGTCCACGGCCTGGTCGCCTCGCCCTTCAAATCGGCCTATGTCGCGGCCAAGCATGGCGTGATCGGTTTCACCAAGACGCTGGCGCTGGAGATCGCCGAGACCGGCATTACCTGCAATGCCATCTGCCCGGGCTATGTGAAAACACCGCTGGTGGAGAACCAGATCGCCGACACGGCCAAGGCGCGCGGGATTTCCGAAGAGGAAGTCGTGCGTGATGTCATGCTGGCCGCCCAGCCGACCAAGCAATTCGTCACCTTCGAACAACTCGCTGGTGCGCTGCTCTATCTTGTCTCCGACGCCGGTGCCAATATGAATGGTACGCAGATCACGGTGGACGGCGGATGGACGGCGAAATAACGATTTCAAGGCATTGGCTGCGGCATGACAACTGAGCCGCTGCGTCCCATTGCCGGCGCGGGGATTGTGGTCTTTCGCGAGGATGAGGTCCTGCTGATCAAGCGGGGCAAGCCGCCCTATCGCGGCCAATGGTCCCTGCCCGGCGGCAAGATCGAATACGGCGAGACGGCCGCCGAGGCCGCCCTGCGCGAACTGGCCGAAGAGACCGGTACTTCGGCCCGCATTCTCGGCCTGATCGATGTCATCGACAGTATCGGCCTGCGCGAACCGGGCCAGCCGGGCGACTGGCATTTCGTGCTGACCGACTTCGCCGCCATCTGGACCGGTGGCGAGCCCATCGCCGACGACGATGTCACCGAGGCCGCCTTCTTCCCCTATGACGAAGCCATCGCCCGGACCGAGTGGGACAAGACCCGCGATGTGATCGGCCGGGCGCGCGACATCGTCCAGGCCTTTACTGCGCCACAATCGGGCGCATGATGCGCGCCATGCGCCTGCTTGTCCTTGCCTGTCTGTGTTTCGCGTTCGCCAGCCCAGCTCTGGCGCAGAAGCCGCGCGTCCCGACACAGCCGGACCCGTCCATCCTGACCGAAACCCCGGTCGAGGACCGGGTCGACCGCGAGCGCACCCTGCCCTATCTCGCCTATACGCTGGGCGAACTCCACTATCTCGCCTTTGCCTGCGAAGGTCCGGACACCCAGACCTGGCGCGACCGGATGGTGGAATTGCTGGCGATGGAAGCCGCCGATAATGGCCGTTTCCGCGATCGGCTGATCGACAGTTTCAACGAAGGCTATCGCGCCCAGCAACGCTATCGCGCCCGCTGCGGCGCCGAGGCCGAAGCGGAACGCCGCGCCCTCGCCCATCGCGGGCGAGACCTGTCGGAAATGATGCGCTCCGCCTATTTCGATTGAACCGAATCCGGCCGCAACCACACTTTGTCACAAGAGGCGGGATGCAGGGCTCGATTGTCCCGTTTCCAACGCCATGAAGTCCGGCGTATGCTGGCGCTTGATTGATCTTGAGGGGGACTGATGCCGGATCGCCGCGCCCAATTGGAAAGCCTGAGTATCGACCGGGAGGCCGAGACAGAGCGGTCCGGTCTGTCGGTCGGCACGACAGCTGTGATTGCACTCATTGCCGCCGGCCTGTCGGCCGGTGGGACCTGGTATGTCATGCGCGGTGAAGCCGATGCGCCGCCTCGCGAAACGCCCGTACAGCCCGCATCCGCGCCGGCCGAAACGCCCGCCCCACAATCCCAGACACCCGCCCCGGCCCCGCGTGCGTCCGGCTTGGTCGCATCCGGCTATGTCGTGGCACGCCGCCAGGCCACGGTCTCTGCGGAAATCACCGGCCGGATCAGCGAAGTCCTGGTCGAGGAAGGTACCGTGGTCGAAGCCGGGGAGGTCGTGGCCCGCCTTGACGATGAACGCGCACAGATCCAGCTGCGTCTGTTGAGCGCCCAGCGCGACAGCGCGCTCGCCCGCACCCGCTCCCTGATGGCCCAACAGGCCGAGTCAGAGCGTGTTCTGGAACGGGCCCGGACGCTGGAAGAACGCGGGATCGGTTCGGCCGCTTCCGTCACCTCGGCGCAGGCCCAGTTCGACAGCCTCTCCGCCCAGATCAATGCCGCCCGCGCCGACTACCAGGCCGCCTCGGCCCAGGTTGCCAGCCAGGAAGACCTGATCGACCGGCACGTGGTCCGCGCGCCCTTTGCCGGCATTGTTGTCGCCAAGAACGCCCAAGTCGGCGAAATCCTGTCGCCGGCCTCGGCGGGGGGCGGTTTCACCCGGACCGGCGTGGCCACCCTGGTCGACATGGATTCGCTGGAATTGGAAGTCGATGTGAATGAAGGCCAGATCGGCCGGGTCTCGACAGGCCAGAGCGTGGAAGCCCGGCTGGACGCCTATCCGGACTGGCGCATCCCCGCCCATGTCGAGGCGATCATTCCCACCGCCGACCGGGCCCGCGCGACGATCACCGTGCGTGTGGCCTTTGACGAAAGCGACAGCCGGATCCTGCCGGACATGGCCGCCCGCGTCGTCTTTGCCGAATAGCCCGAAAGAAGGAAGCTCCCCGTGGATACGCTTTATGAACTGACCGACCTGTCCAAGCGATACGCGCGCGGCAAGGAAACGATCACGATCTTTGAAGAGCTCACCATGACCATCCCGCAGGGGGATTTCATCGCCATCATGGGCCCGTCCGGCTCCGGCAAGACCACCTTGCTGAACATGCTGGGCGGGATCGACCGCCCATCCTCCGGCTCCGTGGTGTGTGAAGGCGTCCGGGTCGACAGGCTCTCCGAGGGCAAGCTGGCGCAGTGGCGTTCCCAGCATGTCGGCTTCATTTTCCAGTTCTACAATCTCATGCCCACCCTCACGGCAGCCCAGAATGTCGAACTTCCCCTCCTCCTGACCAAACTGTCGGGCAAGCAGCGCAAGGAACGCGTCGCCACGGCACTCGACATTGTCGGGCTGGCGGATCGCAAGGGGCACCGGCCGCGGCAATTGTCCGGCGGCCAGCAACAGCGTGTCGCCATCGCCCGCGCCATCGTCGCCGATCCGAAAGTCCTGCTCTGCGACGAACCGACCGGTGATCTCGACCGCGTGTCGGCCGACGAAATCCTGGAAACCCTGCAATTGCTGAACAAGGAATTGGGCAAGACCATCGTGATGGTCACGCACGACCCGTCGGCCGCCAAATACGCGCAGCGGGAACTGCATCTCGACAAGGGCCGCTTCATTGAGCAGGTCCAGGAGTCGGTCTGATGAATGACCTCACCCTCATCCGGAAGAACCTGTTCCGAAAGAAGCTCAGGGCCATTCTTCTGACCCTGTCGATTCTCATCGCCTTCCTGATCTTCGGCGTGTTGGGGTCCTTCAACCGTGTGCTCAATGCCGGCGTGGAACTGGCAGCAGCCGACCGGCTCATCACGATGAACAATACCGGTTTCACCCAATCCCTGCCCTATGCCTATTGGGGCCGGGTCCAGGGTGTGGAGGGCGTTCGCAATGCCAGCCATATGAGCTGGTTTGGCGGCTATTATCAGGAGCCGACCCAGGTCGTTCAGGCCTTCGCGGTCGATCCGGAAACCTTCCTCGCCGCCTATCCCGAATTCCTCATTCCGGACGATCAGCGCCAGGCCTTCATCGACCAGCGGAACTGTCTTCTGATCGGCGAGACCCTGGCCCGCCAGTATGACTGGTCTGTCGGCGACCGCGTCCCGCTGCTTTCCAATATCTGGCAGAAGACGGACGGGACCTCGTCCTGGGACTTCGAGGTGTGCGCCATCTACGCACCGTCCATGGAAGAGATGTCCACCGCAGCGGCCTACATGCAGTACGACTATTACAACGAGGCCCTCTCCTTCAATCAGGACCGGGTCGGGATGATCGTGCTCAATACGGTCGACCCGGCAGTGAATGACCGGGTCGCCAACGAGATCGATGCGATGTTCGAGAACTCGCCGGCCCAGACCGACACCTCGACGGAAGCAGCCTTCAGCCAAGCCTTCATCAACCAGATCGGCAATATCGGCCTCATCCTGATCTATGTCGTCGGGGCGGCCTTCGGCATCATCCTTCTGATCGTCGGCACCAGCCTGATCCTGGCCATTTCGGAACGCACGAAGGAAATCGCGGTGATGAAGACGCTGGGCTTCCCGGCCCCGCGCATCTTCCGCATGGTCCTGATCGAGTCCGTCATGCTCAGCCTGGTCGGCGGTCTGGCCGGTATCGGCCTCGCCGCCCTGCTGCTCAAGGGATTGGCCACGGCACTGGCGGGCACCCTGCCCGGCCTGGCTGTCACAGGCGGCATTTTCGGCATCGCCCTGGCGATGATGATCGGGTTCGGCATCATTACCGGCATTGCACCGGCCCTGAATGCCCACCGGGTTCGCATCGTCGAAGCCCTCGGCAAGCAATAGGAGATCGGCATGTTCAAACAGACCGGTGCCATCTCGATGATGAATCTGCGCTCCCTGCCCCAGCGGGCCGGCATGTCGCTCGCCACCGTCCTCTCCATCGCGCTTGTCGTGGCCGTCCTGCTCGGCTTCCTGGCCATGGCCGACGGCTTCCAGAAGACAGTCGACGGAACCGGTTCCGAAGACGTCGCCGTGATCCTGCGCGGCGGCTCCCAGGCAGAGCTCAACAGCGTGCTCAGCGCCGACCAGTTCCGTGTCCTGGAAACGGCCCCCGGTGTCGCGACCGATGCCCGGGGTGATCCGCTGATCTCCGGCGAACTCTATATCGCCGTGGACGGGATCAAGCGGGACCTGGGAACCGAGGCCAACCTGCCCATGCGGGGCGTCGGTGAGCAGGCCCCGCACCTGCGTGGCCAGTTCGACCTGGTGGCCGGCCGCATGTTCCAGCCCGGCACGAATGAAATCATCGTGGGCGAAGCCGTGCTGAGAGCCTTTGTCGGTTTCGAGCTGGGTGAGACCATCCGCATCGGTTCCAATGAGTGGCAGGTCGTCGGCCTGTTCTCGACCGGCGGAACCGTGTTCGAGAGTGAAGTCTGGGCCGATATCGGCGTGGTGCAGAACCTCTATCAGCGCGGCAGTGCGCTCCAGTCCATCCGCGTGCGGCTGACCTCGGCTGACGCCATTTCGGACCTGGAGGCCTTCGCCGAGGCCGATCCGCGCCTGAACGAGCTGGACATTCTCAACGAGCGGGAATTCTTCGCCGGGCAGAGCCGGACGCTGAACACCATTATCCGCCTGGTCGGCTGGCCCCTGTCCATTGTCATGGCAATCGGCGCCTTCGCCGGGGCTTGGAACACGATGTATTCGTCCGTCGATGCCCGCATGCGGGAAATCGCCACCTTGCGGGCCATCGGCTTTTCCGGAGGCGCGGCCGCCATGGGCACGCTGATCGAGGCCCTCATCCTGTCAGCGCTGGGTGGGCTGCTGGGCGCGGCCGCCGTCTATCTTCTGTTCAACGGCGCGTCGGCATCCACGCTGGGCTCCGGATTCACGCAAGTGGTCTTCTCGTTCTCGGTGACAGGCGGGTCGGTGATGGCCGGCATGATCATGGCCATCATCATCGGCTTCCTCGGCGGTCTGGTACCTGCGATCCGTTCTGCCTCTGTGCCGCTGCTGACGGTGCATCGCAGCGACTAGGCCGGCGCGCCGCTAGCCGTAATAGGCGTCCTCGGCCGCACGGAGTTTTTCCTCCTCCTTGTGCGGCGGCAGGATTTCCATTTTCACATGGCGGCGGCGATTGGTGGAGATGACGAAAAAGCGCTTGTCCGGATAGTCCAGCTTGCACTCCAGCATGGCCGACGTGATCAGGTCGACATTCTTGAGGTCGTCATCGGACATGCCGAAGGAATGCGGTTCCGGCCGGCCGTATTCTTCCAGCCCCTTCTCCACGCACTGGCGGATGGCGCGGCGCTTGAGGCCGGCCGTCGTCAGGTGCGGGCCCAGCTCGTCGCGGATCTCCGGATTGGAGCAGGGATAGATGGCCAGATAGTTCGGCTCTTCCGGCAGATGCCCCGCTTCCACCAGAATGCGCAGGCCTTCCATGATGGTCTCGCGCGAGTGCTGGCGCGCGGTGATGATCGCGACCGGCCGGCGCTTGAGCACGGCGTATTTGAAAATCTCCCAGGACGGGCCCTTCCAGTGGGCACTGTCCAGGGCACGGCGGACATCGCGCAGCAGGTATTCCTCGCCATTGCGATCCTTGCCGTCGGCAAACTCGCGATAGGCGCGCGCCGGCGGATCGGCCCAGTCTTCCCAGATGCCCGGCACACCGAGATAGGCCTTGATGTCCTCATACTCATGCTGCCGCATGGCCTTCTCTTCGCCGGTCACCGTGTTGAGCAGGTGTATCCGGGTCGGCAGGTGCAGGATGTTCTCGTCGATGTCGAAGAAATAGAAGCTCTTCCGGTCCACGCTGTTTTCCTTGCTCGGCGGCGCATGATGGGGGCCGGATACGCGTCCCGGCCCGCCGGATCAATACTCTGCGTAGGACTTTTCTTCCACGATGGTGGAGCCCAGCAGGAGATTGATCTCCTTTTTCAGGGCAGCGCGCTTGTCATTGGTGACATAGACGGCGCGGGCCAGGCGGATGAATTCCTCGCCGAAATCGCCCTGGCGCTCGCAATCGCGGATATCATCCTCGATCTCCCAGAGCGCTTCATTGACGGTCTTCAGCGCCGCTTCCAGGCGCACCATCTCGTCACTGGCCGGGACATGCTCTTTCTGGGTCGCGGTCAGGATGTCCAGCTCGGTGCGGACATTCTTCAGCTTGGCTTCATCGCGGATCCGCTCGGACTTGATGCGCAGAATGGTGATCTTGTCGATCAGCTCGCCCGGAGCGATCGCGGTCATGATGGTGGTGGTCACGGGGTTGGTCCTTCCTGCTTGCCGCCTCGCGGGCACGGCTCAATCGCGCTCGGGCGGGGTCCAGTCACTGCCGGCCGACCGGCGGCGGGCCAGGCGCAGAGCGAGGCCCAGCGCTACCCCTACGGCAATCGCCACGGTCAGGTCCACTATCACGGTCAGGACCAGGGTCAGCAGCAACAGGACCCGGTCACCCCAGGGCGTGCGCCAGTAGCTGCCCCAGCGATGCGGCTCGCTCATATTCCAGGCGGTCACCAGCAGCAGCGCCGCCAGGGCCGGCATGGCGAGACGGCCCGCCAGCGGCGCGGCGACCAGCATGATCAGGAGAATGACCAGCGCGTGGACAAGACCGGCCACCGGGGTTTTCCCGCCCGCCCGGACATTGGTCGCGGTGCGGGCAATGGCGCCGGTTGCCGGCAGACCGCCGAACAGGGCCGACCCGATATTGGCGAAACCCTGCGCCGTCAGCTCGGCATTGGGCCGGTGCTGACCCTGGATCATGCGGTCGGCCACCATGGCGGAGAGCAGGGATTCCACGCCCGCCAGAAAGGCGATCACGAGCGCTGAAGGCAGGAGCTCCACCAGCCGTGCCGGACTGATCTCCGGCCAGTGCGGCGCCGGCAGGCCGGATGGCAGGGCCCCGAAGCGCGAAGTGATCGTGTCGACGCCCAGGCCCAGCACGGTCACCAGGCCGGAGGCGAGGATCAGCGCCAGGATCAGGCCGGGAAATTTCGGGGCCAGGCGCCGGAAGCCCAGGATCAGGACAGCGGCCAGCGCGGAAATGCCGAAAGCGCTCCAGTTCACACTGTCCCGCGCGGCCAGCAGGAGGCTGACCGTGTCCAGCGCATTCTCCGGAGCATGGTCCAGCGTCAGGCCGAACACATCCTTGAACTGGCTGAGCGCGATGATCAGGGCGATGCCGATGGTGAAACCGTTGACCACAGCCTCCGGAACGAAGGCGATCAAGCGCCCGGCCCGGAACTGCCCCGCCACAACCAGAATGCTCCCCGCCATCAGGGTCGCCAAGACCAGCCCGTCATAGCCATGCTCGGCGATCACCGAGAACACCACGACGATGAAAGCCCCGGTCGGTCCGCCGATCTGGACCCGGCTGCCGCCGAACAGGGAAATCAGGAAACCGCCGACCACGGCCGTGACAATGCCCTGGGCCGGGTCGGCACCGGAGGCAATGGCGATGGCAAGGCTGAGCGGCAGGGCAACCAGGGCGACCGTCGTCCCGGCGGACAGGTCCGCCAGGAATTGCTTCAGATCATAGGTCTGGAGCGTTGTGATGATCTTGGGCAGCCGCATGAATGACCTCCTACCATTCGCGGCAGGGGATCACCATTGCGACAAAAGCACGCCGCACAGGATCAGCGCTTCGGCAGGGCTTCCATGAAGGTCACCGGTTCGCCGGCCCCTTCGGTGACCAATTCGCCTTCGCGCATGATCGACTTTCCGCGCACGATCGTGCCCACCGGCCAGCCGGTGACCGTCATGCCGTGGAAGGGCGTCCAGCCGGACTTGGTCGCCGACCAGTCATCGGTGATCTCCACCGAGCGCTTCATGTCGATCAGGGTGAAGTCGGCATCCCAGCCGGCCGCCATGCGGCCCTTGTTGGCGATGCCGAAAATACGCTGGGCGCCATGCGAGGTCAGATCGACAAAGCGCTCGATCGTCAGGCGGCCGGCATTCACATGATCCAGCATGATCGGCACCAGCGTCTGCACGCCGGGCATGCCGGACGGGCTCTGCGGATAGGGCTTGGCCTTTTCCTCCAGCGTGTGCGGCGCATGATCTGAGCCGATCACATCCACAATGCCGCGCTGCAGACCGCGCCAGAGACCGGCGCGGTGATAGGCATCGCGCACGGGCGGGTTCATCTGGGCCCGGCCCTTGATGCGCTCGTAGATTTCCGGACCTTCCAGCGTCAGGTGCTGCGGCGTGGCCTCGACCGAGGCGACATCGCGGTGCTGTTCCAGAATATCCATCTCCTCCGCCGTCGAGACGTGGAGGACGTGGATCCGCTTGCCGGTCTTGCGGGCCAGACGGATGAGGCGTTTCGTCGACAGGATGGCGGCTTCGGCATCGCGCACGACCGGGTGGCTGGTCCAGTCCCCGTCCACGGCCAGGCCGCGGCGCTCTTCCAGGCGGAACTCGTCCTCGGAGTGGAAGGCCGCGCGGCGCGAAATGGCGTTGAGGACCCGCTCGACGCCCTCATCATCGGCGACCAGGAGCGAGCCGGTGGAGGCGCCCATGAACACCTTCACACCGCAGCAACCGAGCATTTTTTCCATCTCGGGCAGGACATCGGCATTCTCATTGGTCGCGCCGGCATAGAAGGCGTGGTCGCAATGCATGCGCCCCTTGGCCCGGGCCAGCTTGTCCAGATGCATGTCCGGCGAGGTGGTGGTCGGATTGGTGTTCGGCATTTCGAACACCGCCGTCACCCCGCCCATCACGGCGCACAGCGAACCCGATTGCAGGTCTTCCTTCCATTCCATTCCCGGCTCCCGGAAATGGACCTGGGTGTCGATCACCCCCGGCACGACGGTCAGGCCGGTACAATCGATCACCTCGCCCGCCGAGGCCTGGGACAGATCGCCGATGGCGGCGGTCTTGCCGTCGATCACACCGATATCGGTGATGCCCTTGCCATCATGATTGACGACGTCACCACCCTTGAGAATGAGGTCGAAGGTCTGGCTCATTTTGCAGTCCTTTCCAGCAGGCGTTTGGCCGCATCATACACAGTCTCGACCGAAAGGTCGGCGAGCAGGCTTTCGGGATGTTTGCGCCGGTCAGCATGCGCCGAGTCGATCTCCTCGAAGGAGGCCGGTCCGCGCACCAGGTCGCAATGATCGCCCCAGGGTCCGTAGCAGCGGTCATCCGACGGACCGAACAGGCCCAGCGTCGGTGTACCGGCGGCGGCGGACATGTGCATCAGACCGCTATCATTGCCGACATAGAGCCGGGCGCGTTCCAGACAGGCCGCCGTCTCCGGCAGGCCCAGGCCCAAGAGGTCGATGAAGTCCAGCTCCGGCAGGGCATCATAGATGGGCTGGGCGTATTTCTCGTCGCCCGGCCCGCCCAGCATCACGATATGGGCGCGCGGCAGGACGCCGTCCGGCGCAGTGAAGCGCAGAATGAATTCGGCGAATTTCTCGGCCGGCCAGACCTTGAAAATCCAGGACGCGGACGGGCAGATCGCCAGATACTGCTCACCCACCGGCAAATCGGGCAGGCGGTCTCGCGCTTCAGCCCGATGGGCCTCGGACAGCCACAGGCGCGGCGCGGGCGGATGATCTTCCAGGCCCAGCACGCTGGCTGCCTCGATCACCTTGGCGGTCGGCCGGTCCGCCTGTTTCAGGATGCGGCGCTCACCGGCCCGCAAGGTCCAGGCGGTCGCGGAACAGCGCATGTCGACCACCAGATCCCAGCGCGTGCCCACCGTCTCCTGCCACAACTCGATCCAGTGCCGCCCCATCGGTTTCTTGCGCATCACGATGAGGCGTTCCAGCCGCGGGACTTCAGCGAAAAGGGACGCGGCCAAGGGCCCGCAGGCAATGGTGAAATGCGCCTCGGGCCGGGTCTCGACAAGATGATGGAGGACGCCCGAATTGATGATGGCGTCACCGATCCGGGTCGAGGTGATGAAAAGCACGCGTTCCATGGGTGCCGCCAATAGCGCGCATGAGAGGTCTTGGCCAGACGCGATCTCAATGCCATATCCGTGGTCATGAGCTTGCCCGATACGCTTCCCCACACCCTGCCCGGCCGCGCGATCATCTCGGTGGCCGGAGACGAGGCCCGCGACTTCCTGCAACGCGTCATCACCGCCGATGTCGCCTCGCTGGACTCCGATGAGTGCCGCCCCGGCGCCTTGCTGACCCCCCAGGGCAAGATCCTGGCGGACTTCCTGATTTTCGCCGACGGCCCGACCGTCTGGCTCGATGTTCCTGCCGAAGCCGCCACCCGCCTGGTCAAACGCCTGACCCTGTTCAAACTGCGCGCGAAGGCGGAGATCGTCCTGAACACCGATCTCCACGCGGTCTGGGCCACGACGCCTTTCCCGGGCTCCCGCCCCGACCCCCGTCTGGAGGGCCGGGTCCATCGCGGGATCGCCGAACAGGGCGGTCCGGAAAAACCGCTCGACCGGTTGGAACTGGAAGGCGGCGTCCCCGCCTTCGGTCGCGATTATGGTGAGGCGGAAGTCTTCCCCACCGATGTCAATCTGGATGCCTATGGCGGGGTGGGCTGGAAGAAGGGCTGTTTCATCGGCCAGGAAGTCGTCTCGCGCATGAAACGCCGCGGCACGATCCGCAAACGCTCCATCCCCGCCGTCTTTGCCAGCGAGGCCCCGCCGCGCGGTACGGCCGTCATGGCGGGCGATGCCAAGGTGGGCGCGATCTCCTCCGCGGCCGGACACCACGCCGTCATCCTGACTCGGATCGACAAGCTGGGCACCGCCACGCGCTATGCCGAGGCCGATGGCCAGGAAGCCCATATCACCGTGCCGCAGGCCCTGATCCCGGACGCGCCGCCCGAAGCGGTGTGATCGCGTTCTTTTTTTACCGTCATCCCCCGGCTTGTCCGGGGGACCCCGGCTGACCGGCCAACAGGATGGGTGAGGTCCCCCGGATCCCTGCTTTGCAGGGCCCGTGGGATGACGGAGGATGGAATAATCCTGCCATAATGCTGTCAGCAGGCCCGGAGTAGAGAGACGTCATGACCGAACGCTGCGCCTGGGTGAATTCCCCCGATCCGATCTATGCCGAATATCACGACACCGAATGGGGCGTGCCGGAGTATGACAGCCGGGCGCTCTGGGAAAAACTGATGCTCGACGGTTTCCAGGCGGGCCTCGCCTGGATCACCATTCTCAGGAAGCGCGAGCACATGCGGCAGGTCTTCCACGGTTTCGACCCGGAGATCATTGCCCGCTATGACGACAGCGACCGCGAACGCCTTCTGACCGACCCCGGCATCATCCGCTCAAAAGCCAAGATCGAGGCCGCCATCGGCAATGCCCAAGCCTATCTGGACATGCGCGAAGCCGGCATCGACTTCGCCGACCATCTCTGGAGCTTTGTCGGCGGCGCCCCCATCCAGAATGCCTGGCCCAGCCTCCAGGACACCCCCACCCAGACCGAAGAAAGCCAGGCCCTCTCCAAGGACCTGAAAAAACGCGGCTTCAAATTCGTCGGCCCGGTCATCGTCTACGCCTTCATGCAGGCCGTGGGCATGGTCAATGACCATGAGACCGCGTGTCATCGGCATGGGGTTGTGAAGGCGATGGGGCGGTAGGGGCTTCTTCGCCAGTTGCCGGGGATGAGGACAGGCTACAGGCTCACCCCCCTCCTTCTCCCCGGGGAGAAGCAACTATGTCGTTTGCATTTCTGATTGCCATGGTGTTTGGCGTTTCAGGACGAGGTTTGCAGCCTCGATGAGCTTTCGCATGACGGCGACGTTGACGAGTTTGGG
>NZ_SWKP01000010.1 GCF_005871165.1 Maricaulis alexandrii
CCAAACTCGTCAACGTCGCCGTCATGCGAAAGCTCATCGAGGCTGCAAACCTCGTCCTGAAACGCCAAACACCATGGCAATCAGAAATGCAAACGACATAGTTGCTTCTCCCCGGGGAGAAGGAGGTATGGAGCCTGTCATGAACGCTGCCGCTCCGCAGAGGCCAAAAGCCTACTGCAAGCGCTCGATCACCAAGTTCACACCCTGCCCGAAACCGGGACGCAGCCAGCAGACATGCGCACCGCGCTGTCCGACCGACCAGTCCGGCCAGCCCTCCCGGCAGCCAGAGCCATCCAACACGTCGTCTTCGCCCGACAGGGAGAGCTCAGGCTGGCCATTGATCAGCTCGATGTGCCAGCTGACCATCTCCCCCGCACCGCCGCAATCATAGGTGCCGGAGCCCATCCATTCCCCCTCCGTCAGGTCCTGGACCCCGTCCAAACGCAGCTCGCACGCCCCCTCCCCGAGCTCGATCCGCCAGATCTGGTCGGCCGGCAACAAGGGCGTGTCCTCGGCCAGGGTCGCCGGCGTGGCCGCAAAAGCGAGTGCAATGAGTGAAAGCGGAATGCGCATGATGTCCCCCGGTTTGTGTGGGAGGGAGGCTGCACGAAGGCGGATGAAGACGGGGTGAATGGGTGTCCCCGGTCGGGATGAAACCGGCGCGTCCGCTCCCCGGGCAAAGGTATGCGCGCAACCGGGCCCGCAAGAGCGATTGTCTCCTCTCCAGAAGCGCGCCGTATCCAAACCCCGCAATCAGGCGTATGACCGGGGCGTGCGCGTCCGCCGGATGCGCCTCGTGCGAAGGAGCACACCATGGCCAAAGGCCAGAAACGATCCAACAAGGAACACAAGAAACCCAAGGCGGCGAAAAAACCGGCCGTCGCCCCGGCTGCCGTCGGCAGCGTCGCCGGCGTCGTCGACCGCCTGCGCAAATAGCGCCAGCCCGTCTCTCCTGTCCGGGTTCACAAGCCCGGACAGGGCGGCCGGGAGGCGGTGGGGATGGGTGTGTCCGAGTTTTTCCGGTGCCCGGTTTTCCCTGTCGCATCAAACCCGTCATCCCCCGGCCGCAGCGAAGCGAAGGTCCGGGGGACCTCAGCCATCCTGCCGACCGGTGAGCCCAGCTCCCCCGGATGCCGGCTCAGCCGTCACCGTGGGATGACGGTGTGTGGTTTGGGCCGAAGGGCCGGAAGGGGTGAAAGCGCGCAGCGCTTTCAGGTCCTCATGAAGGTCACCCACTCCACCGCTTCGCGGTCTCCCTCGCCCATCAAGGGCGAGGACCTGTACGGCGCGGACTGGGTGAAATCGATGTGTGCCCCCGGCTTTCCCTCAATCATCAGCCCCATCATCCGCCAAAATCTCTTTGTCGATGTTTAGCTTAGCAATCAGCTTGTCAATCTCGGAAGCGCCAACAGGCCCGCTCACAATCAACCGAAATTTCGCCTTCTTCGACAGCATGCCGGAAATCAGCTCTCGCTCTTCGTCACCCAGCTTTGACTGAGACTGCTGAACCGGCCGCACAACCATCTCAGCATTGGATGCATCACTACCAAGCCGATCGTCTGCTGCTGCGCTCCGAACACTTGATGCCCTATTGGTCTCGAAAGATGCATCATCTGGATCGGCTTCGGCATCCCTCGACGTAGCGGCACCAAAATCTACTCCAATCCGCTTGAGGTCCTTCACGGTATCATCATACACACGTAAAAATTTTGCTGCGCCATCCTCGGTAAAGCCACTCTCAAACTTTAGCTGGCTCAGTGCATAGTTGTCTTCCGGACGCCCGTCGCCCCACTTCGATATATACGATCCAAGCACCGCCGGCTTGCTTGCAGACTCTTCGATAAGCGCTTCGCTCACGCCCGGTCGACGGTCCTCCAAAATTCGCCAACCTGAATCGCTGACTTTAATTCGGCGCTGCTTTCCAGACCCGCTTTCGTCAATAAGACCATAAGAAGCGAGAGCGGCAGCGACGCGCAAGGTGGAGCTGCTCGTCGGACGGAACCCCCAAGAATGAGCGGCGTCGGCAAGCAGCACCTCATGCCGTTTTGCGTCCGAAAACAACAAAGACACGTAGTCAATCGCCTTCGCAATACCTACATATGGAAACGCGGGGCTGCGCTCACGCTTTCCAAACGATTGAAAATCATCATTCATTTCCCACCTCCGAGCCGAGCACCGACGGGGGCACCCGAAAACTGCTTGGAAATTGTTAGCATTTGCTTGGGAAATTGACAAGGACCGCGAGCGCGCGTAACTTCTCGCCATCAGCTCAAGGAAGATCACTAATGTTGAGAATTATCTAGCCACGGCACGCGCGCTTACCCGTGCAAGTGGCCGGAACCAAAAGGGTCGTCCCTGAACCCGTCGCAAGGAAAGGACGACCCATGGTGAGCAGCAAGCTTGGCAGCTCCCCTCTTCTTTAGAGCGGAGCTGCCATTTTGTCAACGGAATCAGAAGGATTCTGAAAATGGCCAGTAAGAAGAAACTGACGCCGAAAGATGTCCTGGACATCAAACGCCGCTTGAAGCGCGGCGAACATCAGCATGATATTGCGGCCGCATACGGCCTCAATCAGGGGCGCATTTCGGAAATCAATACCGGCAAGCGCTTTGCGGATATTCCGCCGCCTGATGGTGATCAGCCCGGCTTGCTCTAGGCAAGCCGATAGCGGCGCGGCTACAGCCGCGCCGCATTCTTCTCCTAATCAATCGCCTCCCTAACCGACCCATCCTCACTCAAATAAATCTCCCCACCCTTCTCCCGGAACTCCGCCGCCTTCTCCGCCATCCCGGCCTCGGCTTGCGCCGATGCCGCCACATCATTCGGCGCCCGCGCACTCCCGAACGTGTCCCGGATCTCCTGAGTGATCTGCATCGAGCAGAACTTGGGCCCGCACATCGAACAGAAGTGGGCCACCTTGTGGGCCTCTTTCGGGAGGGTCTGGTCGTGGAAGTCGCGGGCGGTCTCGGGGTCAAGCGCCAAATTGAACTGGTCTTCCCAGCGGAACTCGAACCTTGCGCGTGACAGGGCGTCGTCGCGGATCTTGGCGGCGGGGTGGCCCTTGGCGAGGTCGCCGGCGTGGGCGGCGATCTTGTAGGTGACGACGCCGACCTTGACGTCATCGCGGTCGGGCAGGCCGAGATGTTCCTTGGGCGTGACATAGCAGAGCATGGCACAGCCGAACCAGCCGATCATGGCGGCGCCGATGCCGCTGGTGATGTGGTCATAGCCCGGCGCGATGTCCGTGGTGAGCGGGCCGAGCGTGTAGAAGGGGGCCTCGTGGCAGCACTCCAGCTGCTTGTCCATGTTCTCCTTGATCTTGTGCATGGCGACATGGCCGGGGCCTTCGATCATGACCTGGCAGCCCTTGTCCCAGGCGATTTTGGTCAGCTCGCCCAGGGTTTCCAGCTCGGCGAACTGGGCGCGGTCATTGGCGTCCGCGATGGAGCCGGGGCGCAGGCCGTCGCCCAGGGAGAAGCTCACATCATAGGCGCGCATGATGTCGCAGATTTCCTCGAAATGCGTGTAGAGGAAGCTCTCCTTGTGATGCGCCAGGCACCATTTGGCCATGATCGACCCGCCGCGCGAGACGATGCCCGTGACGCGGTCGGCGGTGAGCGGCACATAGGCCAGGCGCACGCCGGCATGGATGGTGAAATAGTCCACGCCCTGTTCGGCCTGCTCGATCAGCGTGTCGCGGAACACCTCCCAGGTCAGGTCCTCGGCGACGCCATTGACCTTCTCCAGCGCCTGGTAGATCGGCACGGTGCCGATCGGGACCGGGGAATTGCGCAGTATCCATTCGCGCGTGTTGTGGATATTCTTGCCGGTGGAGAGGTCCATCACCGTGTCGCCGCCCCAGCGGATCGCCCAGACCATTTTCTCCACCTCTTCCTCGACCGAGGAGGCGACGGCGGAATTGCCGATATTGGCATTGATCTTGGTCAGGAAATTGCGGCCGATGATCATCGGCTCGAGTTCCGGGTGGTTGATATTGGCCGGGATGATGGCGCGGCCGCGGGCGATCTCGTCGCGCACGAATTCCGGGGTGACATGTTCCGGGATGGAGGCGCCGAAGGACTGGCCGTCCGCAATGCGCTCGGCGGCGCCCTCGACGGCCACTTTGCGGCCCAGATTTTCCCGCTCGGCGACATAGACCATTTCCGGCGTGATGATGCCGGCCTTGGCGAATTCATACTGGGTGATCGGTTGGCCCTCGACGCCCTTGAGCGGCTTGTGCTGGGCCGGGAATTCGCGGGCGAGATATTTGCCGGTGGCGCCGCCATTATCGAGCGGGGAGAGCGGGCGGCCCTCATATTCCACCGTCTGGCGGTCCTGGTACCAGTCCAACCGGTGACGCGGCAGGCCGTGCTCGACATCCAGTTTGTGGTCGGGATCGCTGTAGGGACCGGACGTGTCATAGACGCGCACCGGCGGCTCGTTCGCCGTGGGGTGAAGATCGATCTCGCGATGCGGCACTTTCAGCGAGGGCGCCGTGGTCGGCGAGGTATAGACGCGGCGCGAGCCCGGCAGCGGCCCGGTGGTGACTTTCGGCGTCTCGAACTCGGATTGGGAGGTGGGCTTGTTCATGGCGGCGCGCCTTTCCTTTGCGAGGCGGGCGCCGGCGGCCAGATGAGTCCCGTCATCCTGCCCCTGGCAGGAAAAGTGCTCCATCCCGACGCCGGCATGACCCGGATCCGGTCCTAAGGGTGAAGTCTCAGCCCCGCCACAACATCAGCGGGACACCCCTTGGAACTGTTGGCGCGCAGCGTGGACGTCATGCACTGATTTGGCAAGCCGTTGCGGGCGGTGGCGATGTATTCATCGCGGGTTCAATGACAGGCTTCCAACCTGACACCCGGGAGGATTTCACATGTTGCTCAGTCTCTTTGCCAGCCTCGCCCTGATCCAGGCCGGGCCCGTGAAGCCGGTGATGGAGATCGACTTCACCGCTGCCAACGGCCATTGGGCGGAAGGTCAGGCGGGCGGTGTGTCCGGGTGCGAAGCGGGCGGGGCGGCGCGCAGGCTGGACATCCGCATCCTGACGGAACCACCGCATGAGCGCTCCGACAATATCGGTGAATTCACGGCCGATCTGGGCGACGGGACGGCTGTGTCCTTTGTCGTCAACGCGATCAATGTTCTGATGGACGAAGCGGGCGGCCAGGACATCCAGATCGGCGGCGGACAGGTCAATACGGTGGGCCGCTATATCGACGGGATCACCGACGGCCAGTTGCGCGGCCAGGCCGATCTGGACCTGCGCCTCGATGCGGACGGTCGCCTGCACCTGCTTGCGTTGCGCCAGGCGGAGGGGCGCGACCCCCGGTCCGCCGAAAACCTGGTTGTGGACGGCGCGCTGCCGGACGGGACAGAGCTGCGCGCCTTCGAGCGCTGCGGGAACTCGACCCAATCCCGCTGAGCGCCCGGCCGAGCCCCGATTTCGATTGCCTGCAATTCTGGCTTGTTGCAAACTTTCCGCTCGCCTGAGGCGATTATCGGGAGGAGGATCAATCATGTTGAAAAATGCTCTGGAAAGCGTGCGGGACGGGATCGAGGATCTGACGGAAGTGCGGGTCACCACCTTCACCGGGACGGCGGAACAGGTCCTGGGCGCGACGCGCAAGGAGGACGGGAGCTTCAAGTCGATGGACGAGATCCTGACCGATTTCGCCCCCGAGGGCGGCACGGTGCAGCTGGCCTGTATGAGCGTGCTGGATATCGACGGCGATGCCTTGTTTTTTCGCGCTGACGACGTCTCCGACGACCTGGTTACAGCGCATCAAGAGGCTGTCAGTGCGGGCATTGAGAGCCGTGCGGCGATTATCAGCCTGTTCCAGAACGTCATCAAATGGGGCGCGGACCAGGTCGCGGGCGATTAAGGCCGGCCCCCGGACCAGGACAGGGCCATGCCCACCCCGAAGAAAGACGAGACGGACCCGGAAATTGCCACCTATCGGCAGCCGGCGGACGGGCTGACACGGCTGGAAGCGCATCTGCATGGCCGCGAGGCCGGGCAGATCGCGCCGGCCCTGCCCCGTGATGCCGCCGAGACCCGCGGCGTGCCGGACACGCCGGCCCAGAAACGCTTTGCCGACGCCTTGGTCGAGCGCCTGCACCGGCTCGGCTATATCCGCTCGGGCGAGGCCGCCCATGTCCGGGCCCTGGCCGAGCAATCAGCGGGACGCGCGCTCAACAGCGATGCCTGCCGCGCCGCCGTCCACCTCTTCCAGCGCGAGGCCGGACTGGCCGTGGATGGCTGGCCGGGGCCGCAGACCTGGGATGCGCTGCAGGCCTATTTCGCCTTTGAAGGCGCCCGCGCCGAGCTGGGCCGCCGCCTGCGGCCGGGCGCGGATGACTGGCGGGCGAGACTGCGCGGCGCGCTGCTGCGGCTGGACATTCTCGGTCTCACCCATGAGGCGATCGGCGCGGCGCCGCTCTGGTCGGTCTCGCGGCTCAATCTGGATGCGTCCTGCCTGCCGCCGGCCGACACGCCCGCCTCCCGCGACACCACGCTCCGCACCCTGAACCAGGCACTGGAGGGTCCGCTCAGCCTCTTCAACTACAGCCTGGACCAGCTCGGCCTGCCCGGTGCGGGAGGCACGCGCCGGGAGCTGGTCGATCGGGTCCTGGCCTATGACAGCCTCGTCACGGCCCTGACCCGGCCGCTGGAGACCGCCCTGCCCGAACCGCGCATGGACCGGCCCGCGCAGGAGGATCCAGGCCAGATCCTGCACGGTTTCATCGCCCGCATCCTGCACGTGGAAATGTGGCTCAACGACTTCCTGCCCAGCCCCGGCGCCGCCCGCTCCGCCCTGCAGGACCACCAACAGCAATCGGACCTGGTGGCGGCGCTGACCGCCTTCCTCAGACAATTCCGCAAGGGCGAGACGCGCAAGCAGGCCAGCCGCGCCATCCTGACGGCCGGCGGGGAGGCCATCCGCCCGGACGTGATGGCCCGGCATTATGACTATCTCTTCCCCAACATCCTCTCCGCGGTGAGCTATCTGCTGAACCAGAGCGCCGGCCATGAACGGATCAATGAGGAATTGGCGCAGATCGCCGAGGAGGACCCGAAATTCGTCGAGACCATCCATGAGGAATCCCGCAGCCTGCGCTCCAAGCTCTGGGACGGCATCCGGCGGGTGATCGGCTGGGTCGGCGGTTTCATCAACCGTATCCGCAAACTGGTGCGCACCCTCGTGCAGCGCCTGGCCCGCATCGTCTTCGCCTTCTCGGTCGAGGCCATCAACATGGCCCGCGACGCCCTGCGCGTGATCGGGATGGGGATCACGCATTTCACCCAGCGCCAGGGCGGTGATGACCAGGGCGCGCTCAGCTATGTCCGGGACATGGATTTCGACTATCGCATCTGTCTCGACCCGGCCCAGTCCGGACGCGCCCGCCACTATGCCCGCTGGCTGACCCTGCGGGCGCGGGCCTTCAATCATACCGCCCAATTCCTGGCCGGTGTGGTGGGCGAGATCATCACCATTCTCAGGAATGGCGTGCTGACCGGCTGGATCGCGGTCGGCCTGGCCCTGCTGCGCCTGTCACGCCGGGCCCGGGAACTGGCCCGCTGGCTGGGCGAGGCCCGCGACCTGGCCGCCGAGGCCCGCTTCCAGCAGGAACGCGCAGCAGGCTGACCCCTCCACAAAAAAGACCGGGCCCCGAAAAGGGCCCGGCCAGCGTGGATCCGGCGAGGGAAAACCGGACTGGAGGACTAGCGCATCGCCATGCGGCGGCCATGACAGGCGTCGAACAGGGCGAGGAAAGCCTGCGCTTCCGGCCGTCCTTCGCGGGCAATCTCGGCGAGATAGGCCCGCGCGCGGATCGGGTCGGCCTCGCCGTCCTGTCCCGACAGGGCCAGACCGGCCAGCAGCCCGGCCCGCAGATTGCGGTCCTCGGCATAGAGACGTTCCAGCGCCTGATAGGCCCGCTGGCTCTGTCCCGGCCAGACACTCGAGGCCAGGGTCAGGTCCGCCAGCGTGTTGCGGCTGCCCGCATCATCCGCCTGGATCAGCGCGCCGGCCCAGTAGAAGGTCGCCACTTCCGGTGCGATATCGCGCTGGATGGCCATGGCATGAACATGCGGCGTGATCCCGTTGATGGCCGTGGCGACATACTGGGCGCGCTCCGCTTCATAACGGGCACAATCGCGGCTCTGGGCCGAGGCGGCCCCGATCAGTGCCGCGCCGAGCCCCCAGGCAATGGCAATCATGAAAAGAGCGGTCTTGGGCTTGCGAAACATGTCGCCTCTCCTCGTTCGATGAGGAGAATATGCGCGCCAGGCTTTAAACCGCTCTCAAGTCAGGCCCGCAATTTTGCCGCAAATTCAATTGGTTATATGCGAGGCAGAGCAAGATTCGATTAACCGTAAACCGGCCTAGTCGGTCACCGCCGCCGCTTCCGCCGCGCGCAGCACCCGCAACACATTGCCCGACCAGAGCATCTCGATCTCTTCCGGCGTGTAGCCCCGGGCGACCAGCTCGGCCGTCACAGCCGGGGTCTCGCTGGCATCTTCCCAGCCGCCGACACCGCCGCCGCCATCAAAATCTGACGCAATGCCGACATGCTCGATCCCGGCAACCTCGACGGCATGGTCGATATGGTCCGCCAGGATGGCGATATCGACATCGCCATGCTCGGCCCGCAACGCGGCCATCCCGTCCTGATAGGCCTGGATGATGTCCGGCGTGGCGGCCGCCCGGCCTTCCGGCGTGTGCAGGTTCAACTCGACCGCCAGGGCCCGTTGACCGTCCGTCACCGCCTGCGGCATCTCACCGATATAGCGGCGGAAGGCGACCATCTGGGCGACACCGCCATTGTCGCGGATCGCGCGCAGCTGCTCATCATCCAGATTGCGGGCATTGTCATAGACGCCACGGGCGCCCGAATGCGACGCCATGACCGGCGCGCGGGACAGTTCGATGGCTTCCAGCATGGTGGTCTTGCCGACATGGGAGACATCCACAACGATGCCATGATCATTCAGTGACGCGACCAGTTCGCGCCCCAGATCGCTCAGTCCCGGGTCTTCTTCGGGGTCACCGGCATCCGTATTCGGGTTGGATGAGCCCCCGAACTGGTTGTTCCCGAAATGCGTGATGGAGGCGTAGCGCACACCGCGCTCGGCCCACATGGGCACGTCCTCAACACTCTCGCCCAGCGGATAGGCGTTCTCCATGCCGATCAGCGCCACCAGGCGCCCGGACGCAGCGATCTCCTCGACCTCGTCCGCCGTGGTCGCCAGCGCGATCCGGTCGGGATAGGCCGCCAGCATGCGGCTGATCCCGGCATATTTCTCCTCGGCTGCCGCGCGGGCCGCCTCATAGCCCTCCGGCGTGGTCTCGCCCTGGCCGACATAGACGATGAAGAAGGCCGCATCGAGCCCGCCCTCGACCATTTTGGGCAGGTCGACCTGGGCATGGGTATGCTCGTCCGGATCCAGGGACGGTGTGCCATAGTCCGGCCCGATATCGACATGCGTGTCCAACGTCAGCGTCTCGAAGTGGAGAGCATGGGCGTCCAGTTCGGCCGGCGCACCGGCTTCCTCCACCCCGGCGCTTTCAACCGGGGCCTGCTCGGGGGCCGAACAGGCTGACAGCGCGAACAAAAGGGCCGCAGCGGAGACGGATGCGAGACGCTTGGACATAATTTCCCCCAGAAAAAGAAGCGCGGCCACTCTATCCGCAACACCTTGAGAAACAAGGCACTCACCCGTCCCGGAACGGTACGACCCCGTGGCTCTTTTCGGGAAAAGCTTGGCGGGACCTCAACACAAAAGGCGCGATCCTACGGATTTCATTAGGGTTTCATTAATCCCTGAAAGCCGCACGAAACTTGCGCCACTCCCCCTGATCCGAGGAGGGTGAATGATGACAGTGCGTGATTTCTGGCTGCGGGACGGGATGGGCCGTCTGGAAGACAAGTCCAATAATTTCACGGCCATGCGCATCCTGTTTGCGCTGATGGTGCTCTACGCCCATGCCCTCATCATTCCCCAGGGCCTGCCCTATGTCGGGGCCTGGCAGGTCACGGCGGACTTCCTGGTCAATTGCGCCCTGGACGGTTTCTTCATCCTGTCCGGCTACATGATCACCGCCTCGGCCATGAAATCGACCAGCCTCACCGGCTACGCCGCCTCGCGCATTTTCCGCATCTATCCCGGCCTGATCGCCTCGGTCATCGTCGTGATGGTGGCCACCATGTTTTTCACCAGCCTGCCGGCGGCGGAGTACTGGACCCATCGCGAGACCTGGCTCTTCCCGGTCAAACTCCTCACCCAGGCGGATCCGCTGGCCGGCCTGCCGGGTGCCTTTGAAGGCCTGCCGACCGCCTATCGGGCCAATGCGCCGCTGTGGACGATCCGGTTTGAACTCCTGGCCTATCTGGGTGTCGGCCTTCTGCTCGCCGCCGGCCTCTACAAGCACAAGCTCCTGGTCCTGTTCTGGGCCCTGGCCGCCTGTGCCGGTGGCGCGCTGGTCATCCAGTTCGGCTATTCCGGACCGGGCGATGACACGATCCAGACCCTGTCGCGCTTCGCCCCGGCCTTCATGATCGGCGCCGCCTTCCATGCCGGCCGCGCGCATCTGCGCCTGAGCCCGGCCCTCATCGTCCTGACGCTGGCGGCCGCCCTGGCCTCCTCCCACCTCGCCATCGGCGGCATCATGAAAGATGTCTTCCTGGCCGCCCTCTTCATCTGGATGGGCCACCGGCACATTCCCGGCCGCACCGGCGAAGCCGTGCGCAATGTCGAGGACATCTCCTACGGCATCTACATCCTGCACTGGCCGCTGGGCCAGATGCTGGCCGTGAGCCTGCCGACGATGAACACGACACTGCTGGCCCTGGCCATGTTCCTCGCCGTCCTGCCCGTCGCCTGGCTGATGCGGGTCCTCGTGGAAAGCCCGTCCCTGGTGCTGAAGTCGAAACTGTTTCCGCGCAAACGCGTTGACGTCACCAAGGCCGCGGTGCCCGCCTAGGTCGCATCAGGCGACTATCCACAACTCGCACATTGAACTGGCTTGGCAGGTCCACCCTGTCAGGCCAGTTTCCACATGGGGACAAGAGGGGGATCTTCATGACCGACGCTGCGGCCAAGCCGATTGATATCGATAATGAAACCTACGACCTGCTGAGCCGGGCACGCCAGAATGCCTATGTGGGCTTCTGGGTGGCCGCGTCCAATCTGCTCGTTGGCATGCTGACCTTCAACGGCATCGAGATATTCGGACCCGCCGCAACGGATTCAGCCCAGCGGCTGTTCGAACTGGTCTTCACCATCGTCTACGCCCTGACCGTGTTCGGTTTCGCCTTCTGGTCCTGGACCGGGTCGCGTATCGGCGCGCTTCTTGTCCTGGGCTTTATCGCCATGGAAATCCTCGGGACGGTCCTGGTCATTCTGTCCGGCCGGATGATCATTCCCTGGATGCTCGTCATCCTGACCATCTTTGCCGTCAACGGCTTCCTCGGCAGCCTCGCCTACCAGGCTGAACGCAAACGCCTCAAGGACCTGATCGCATCGGGCGAGGCGGTTGCGGCATGACCAAACGCGGAACCTATGTCGGCGTCGACATCATGAAGCCGGTCGCGCCAACGTCGGAAAAGCAGGCGGAACTGCAGGCTGAAGCGGAGGCCGATGCTTTCGCGGGTTTCGACCTGAATACGCTGGAAGGCGCTCGCAATGCCGTGCGCCCGGCCGCCGTGCTGCTAGGCCTCCAAGCCTTGTTCAGCCTGGTCTTTGCGGCCCTGTATGCGGGTCAGGATGTCACCCTGGCCCTCACTCACACCCTTGGGCTCGTACTGTTGGGCAGTCTGGCCGGCTTCGTCTTCGTCGGAAGCCGAATTGCCACAATCCTGGCGGCGCTTTGGGTGGCGCTCGAATGGCTCACCAAGGTGATCAATATCCTCAATGGCGAACTGGGCTATATCCTGTCCGGAACCATATATCTGGTTTTCCTGACCGGGGCTGTGGCATGGGCCGTGCCTGCGAGTTTTGCCTATGTCCGGCATGCGCGAAAGGCCAAGACGGAGCCCGCCGAGCCGAATACGCCGGACTCCCCTACCCCTTGAACGGGTCCTGCATCAGGATCACGTCCTCGCGTTCCGGCGAGGTGGAGACCAGGGCGATCGGGCATTCGATCAGTTCTTCCAGGCGGCGGACATATTTGACGGCTTCGGCCGGCAGGTCGGCCCAGGATCGGGCGCCTGCGGTGGAGCCTTCCCAGCCCTGCAGCTCTTCATAGACCGGTTTGACGCGCGCCTGGGCTTCCTTGCCGGCCGGCAGGTAGTCGAGGCGTTCACCGTCGAGGTCATAGGCCACGCAGACCTTGATCGTCTTGAACCCGTCCAGCACGTCCAGCTTGGTCAGGGCGACGCCGTGCACACCGCCGACCTGCAGGGTCTGGCGGGTGATGACAGCGTCGAACCAGCCGCAGCGGCGCTTGCGTCCGGTGACCACGCCGAATTCACGGCCGCGCTCGCCCAGGGACTGGCCGTCTTCGTCGAACAGCTCGGTCGGGAAGGGGCCTTCACCGACGCGGGTCATGTAAGCCTTGGCGATGCCCAGCACATAACCGACATCCTTGGGACCGACGCCGGTGCCGGCCGAGGCCTGGCCGGAGACGGTGTTGGACGAGGTCACGAAAGGATAGGTGCCGTGGTCCACGTCCAGCAGGGCGCCCTGGGCGCCTTCGAACAGGACTTTCTGGTCGGAATCGATGACGGATTTCAGCACGCGCCAGACCGGCGCGGCATAGGGCAGGATTTTCGGCGCGATCTCGAGCAGTTCGGCGACGAGCTGGTCCGCGGAATATTCCGGCTGGTTCATGCCGCGGCGCAGGGCGTTGTGGTGGTGCAGGATTTCGGCGACGCGGGCGCGCAGAGCCTTTTCGTCGGCCAGGTCGACCACGCGGACGGCGCGGCGTCCGACCTTGTCTTCATAGGCCGGACCGATACCGCGGCGGGTCGTGCCGATGGCCTCGCCGTCATCGCGGTTCTCGCGCATGGCGTCGAGTTCGCGATGGATCGGCAGGATCAGCGAGGCTGTCTCGGAAATCTTCACGACTTCCGGGGTGATGGCGACGCCCTGTTCGGCGATGCGGTCGACCTCGGCCACGAAGGCCCAGGGATCAACGACCACACCATTGCCGATCACGGAGAGCTTGCCGCGGACCACGCCGGAGGGCAGCAGGGAAAGCTTGTAGACATTCTCGCCGACGACGAGCGTATGGCCGGCATTGTGACCGCCCTGGAAGCGGGCCACCACATCGGCGCGGTGCGACAGCCAGTCAACCAGCTTGCCCTTGCCTTCATCGCCCCATTGAGCGCCGACGACTGTCACATTGGCCATTTCAGCCTCCCGTTTTGAGCCCCGGCCATCCGGCTGACACCCGGCCCGGCCCGACAATGGGCAGGGGCGGAAAGTCAGTCATCTGAGGATCAGGAATGGCCGGTCCGAACGGGCCGCAGGCTTAGAACAGATCGGGGGCGCTCACAAGAGACGGATCAGCGGTCCGCACCCCCCGTTCGCGCAAAGCGGATGCCCTCATATGTCAGGGCCTGC
Source organism: Maricaulis alexandrii (assembly GCF_005871165.1). Taxonomy (GTDB): domain Bacteria; phylum Pseudomonadota; class Alphaproteobacteria; order Caulobacterales; family Maricaulaceae; genus Maricaulis; species Maricaulis alexandrii. Next base: position 13,568 of record NZ_SWKP01000010.1, read on the forward strand.
ACCTGCCCGCTCGCATCGCGCTCGAATTCGATCGGATCGGGAACGGAACCGGGATTGTTCCAGCCGGCAAACAGGTCCGGACGCCCCGGCTCGAGAGTGAGGCGGTAATCGCCCAGGTGCGCCACCAATGCCCGGTCTTCCAGGCCCACCCGGAACGCCACCCCGTCGAGACCGGCGGAATAGACGCCCTCATAAGCAGCCAGCGCATCGGCCGGCGGGGTCCAGGCCCAGCCGTCCCAGCGGGCCTCCGCTCGGAATTCGTCCAGCGCCTCGCGGCGACGGTTGAGCAGCCAGTCGATCCGCGGCGGATATTGCTCGACCCGGATATCCGCCCAGCGCTCGGCATCCTCATGCTCGATCAGGAATTGCAGATACATGATCACCGTGCGGCTGGTCAGCCAGCCGGTCATGTTGTCGGAATTGGAGAAGCTGGCGATACCGACACCCAGATCCGGCGAGAAGGCCATCATGGTGCGCGCGCCGGTATAGCCCCCGCCATGGACATAGAGGGCATGGCCCTCGAAATCACAGACATTCCAGCCCAGCGCATAGCCCGAACAGGGCAGTTCGATCGCATTGCGGCCGTCTTCCTGGTGCGTGTCGACGAAAGAGGTCTGGGCGGTGGTGACCATGTCGGCGGTCAGGCCGGATCCGGCCGGGCCTTCACCGCGCAATTGCAGCTGCAGCCAGTGCGCCATGTCGGTCGTGGAGGTCACCATGCCGCCGGCGGATTGCATCATCCCGTCCGTCTTCGGCGGCACATCGGCCCAGCCGGTCTCCCCGCCGGTCCAGATATGGTTCCAGGACAGGGTATCGAGGCTGAAATCGGAGGTCCTTGCCGAGGTGTGGTCGAGCCCCAGCGGCTGGAAAATGTCCTCGGCCAGCCAGTCCTGCCAGGCCCGGCCGGTCGCGCTCTCCAGGATCGCGCCATAAATGTTGTAACCCAGATTGTCATAGTCGAAACCAGGCTCGCGAGCGGATCCGAAATTCGAGATCAGGACCGGATAGAGGTCCGGCTCCACCCGCATCGCATAGGCTTCCAGAAAGGTCAGGACATCGACACTGATCGGCACCTGGTGGGTGATCAGGTCGCGCAGCGTCCAGTCCGCTGCGTCCAGCCCGCCGGGCAGCTCCAGGCCGGGCCAGTGATCGGCGATCGTGCTGTCCAGGGACAGAATGCCCTGGGCATCCAGCCGCGCCGCCAGCAAGCCCATGAAGGCCTTGGTCTGCGAGGCGATATAGATCGGCGTGTCCGGCGTGAAAGGCGCGCCCGTCGCCGTATGGCGGATGCCATCGGTCCGGTTGAGGAGGACCTCGTCCGCCGTCACCACGACCACGCCATAGCCCGGATCGATACCCTCAAAACGGTCCAGCCAGGCGTCCAGAGACTGGACGGCACCTTGCGGGGTTTCCGCGTGCGCCAGAGGGGCGAGGCAGGTCAGGGCCAGGGCGGCGAGACAGGTTGTAACACGCATGGTCAACTCCGGTTGGACTTCAGTTGGCAACCTGTCTAGGCGAACCCCGCCAACCTGGCTTGAACGGATGTAACGCGGTGCAGGATCGTCCGTCAGGCGGCCTGCATCAGGCGTCGCAACCGGCTCGGGGCATGCCCGGTCTGGCGCTTGATCGCCCGGCACAGATGCGCCTGGTCGGCAAAGCCGGCCTCGGCCGCAACCCGGGCGAGACTGTCCCGCGCCCCCATCAATCCCAGCGCCCGGGAAACACGGCAGCGGGTCCGGTAAACGCTCGGCGGGATGGTGAAATGGCGGACGAATTCCCGCGAGGCCTGAACACGGTGCACGCCCGCCTCGACGGCCATCACCGCAAAATCCGCCTCATCCTCCGGATCGCCCAGGCGCTGCCGGATCGTCAGCAGCCAGTCGGGGACGGGTCCGCATGTCCGCTCGGCCGGGCCGGACAGGGCCAGAAGATCGGTGAGGATCGCACCGGCATCGGCCTCCGGCTCATCCAGCAGCCCGATCAGGTCGGACAGCGCCCGGTCCGGACGGCAGGACCGCCACGACCAGTCCTCACCGACCACAGCGGACAGATCGCTCGCCGGATCGATGTTCACCGACAGGATGACCGCGCCATCCCGGCCGTAATCATTGGCGTGATCCAGTCCGGCCGGCTTGATGCAGAGGCTGGGCAGGTCCGTCTCCACTTCCCGCCCGTCATGACGCTCGCGGATGGCGCCGGCCAGAAGGAAGGAAATCTGGTGATGGTCATGATTGTGGGTCGCCATCCCGCTGGCGGCACCATAGCCGGTCAGGCGCACATGCGTGCCCTGGTGCCGGATCAGCTCTGTCTGCCGGTATTTCATCAAATTGCGCATCCCATGCTTCTCATCGTCAGATGCCTGAGAGCCCATGATCGGATGATGAAAGCTTGGTCATTTGACCGCGAACCCCTGCGACGAACCGCCGGGAAAGTGCGATGAAGCGTCCCGGCTTCGCCTTGCCGCCCATTGCGCCCCATGCCAGCGTGATGAAACGCTGATGCTGTATCGGGAGGGATCGTGATGAAATTGACCAAGCTTGCCGCGATGGCGGCACTCTTCAGCCTCGCCGCCAGCCCGGCGCTCGCCCAAGCGGGCGCGCCGGCTTGCACGGCTGACGTCCATGATGATTTCGACTTCTGGGTCGGCGAATGGAATGTCTATGCCCCGGGAAATGAAGAGGGTTTGGGCCCCTATGTCGGCCATAACACGGTCGAGAAAATCCACGGTGGATGCCTGATCACCGAACATTGGGTCAACACGGCGGGCGCCGGCGGGGAAAGCATGAACATGTATGACCCGCTGATCGGCGCCTGGCGCCAGGTCTGGATGAGCAATGGCTGGTTCATCGACTATACCGGCGGTCTCGATGAGGACGGCGCCATGGTGCTGACCGGAAACTCCCATACCGCCCAGACCGGCGTGACATCCCCCATCCGCGGCACCTGGACCCTGCAGGATGACGGCACGGTCCGTCAGGTCTTCGAACAACCCGATGCGGAAGGTGAGTGGCAGATCGTCTTCACCGGCGTCTATGTCCGCGAGGAAAACGACCCGCGCGCCGAAGAAGCCGAGGCGGCCCGGGCGGGCTGACATTCCCCGGCGTTGAACAAAAATAGGCCCCGCAGATCACTGCGGGGCCTATTTTTTGATCCGGATGCGTCGGCCTACTGACCGAAGCGATAGCCGAAGCGGATGCCGACATTGTCGAGGGCCTGGTTGCGGCCCGAGGCCAGGATCTGGCCGTGAGAGATATGCTCGTAATAGGCACCGACCGACCAGGTCTCGGTCAGGTCATAGTCCAGGCCCAGGGCCGTGTGGAACAGGATTTCATTGCCCATCAGCGCCCGGGTCGTGGCCAGGCGGATACGGGTCGGATCGCCGGGAGGGGAATTCGGGTCAATGTCGACGACGCCGTCATTGTAGGACAGGCCTTCACGGATCTCGAGATTCCAGCCCTCGGCGAATTCCCAATTCCAGGCCAGACCGGCCGCCCCGAAATTCGTCAGGCCATTCGTGTTGAAGGAGCCGTACACATAGGGGCGCGGCGACCAGATGATGGCGAGGAAATCCGGCGACGGAAACAGGATGTCGGCGGTGATGTTGGGACCGTCTTCGACATGGTCGGACAGGTCATGCGCCGTGGCACCGAGACGGAATTCGAAGCCGCGATCATCATCGGCCATGGCCGTGGCCGACAGACAAGAGACAGCCAGAACGGCCAAACCGGTACGAAGCATGAGCATTTCCCCTCTACCCGCCCGGTCGGGCGGTCAGTTCAGATTCGTTATGAGCGATACCGCTTTGATCACATCGCGTCCAGCGCTTCGCGATAGGCCCAGTCAAGCCAGGGCCCCAGCGCGGCGATGTCATCCGCCTCGATCGTCGGACCGCACCAGATGCGGATCCCCGGTACGGAAGACCGGTGCATGTTGACGTCCAGGGCCGCATTCTCCCGCTCCAGCAGGGAACACAGCTTCTTGGTCAGCGCCCATTGCGCTTCGGTATCCATCGCCAGCACCGCCGGTTCGGTGAATTTGAACGCCACCGACAGGGGCGAGCGCACAGCTTCGTCCTCGCACAGATAGCTCGCCCAGTCGCAAGTCTGCGCCCAGGCATCGAGCGCCTCGAAATTGGCTTCGCGCCGCTTGATCAGGGCGTCCAGCCCGCCGATCCGGCTCGCCCATTTCAGTGCGGCGACATAGTCCTCGACCGCCATCAGGGAGGGTGTGTTGAGGGTGGAGCCCTCATAGATCGCCATATTGGCCTGATCGCCCTTGTGCAGCTGCAGGATGGCCGGGACCGGCCAATCCGGCTTGTAGCTGTTGAGGCGTTCGATGGCGCGCGGCCCCATCACCAGCATGCCGTGCTGGGCTTCGCCGCCCATGCATTTCTGCCAGGAGAAGGTCAGCACATCGATCTTGGACCAGTCGATATCCACGGCGAAGGCGCCGGAGGTCGCATCACACAGGGTCAGGCCCGCGCGGTCCGCATCGATCCAGTCATAATCGGGGATGCAGACACCGGCCGCCGTGCCGTTGAGCGTGAACACCGCATCGCGCTGGCCGTCATATTCCGACAGGTCCGGCAATTGACCGGCCGGGGTCTGGAAGATGCGCAGATCATCCAGCGGCAATTCCTCGCGGGCATCCGTCGCCCAGCGATTGCCGAACACATCCCAGGCGAACACATCGACGCCCCGCGGGCCCAGCAGGGACCACATCGCCGCTTCCATCGCGCCGGTGTCGGACCCCGGCATGACAGCAACGTGATAGCCTTCAGGCAGGCCGAGCAGGACATGGGTCCGCTCGATCGCTTCCTTGATGCGCGCCAGACCCGGTCCGCCACGGTGGGTGCGCGAGAGCGGCGCATCGGCGATCGCCTCCCAAGACCAGCCCGGATATTTCTTCACGGGACCGCAGGAGAAACGCGGATCCGACGGTCGCAGGACGGGTTTGGGATTATTCGTGTGGGTCGGGGCGGTCATCGTATCGTCCACGGCGGGTCTCCGGCAGGTGGCAGCAGGCAAGTCGGTACAGCGGTTTGCACGTTGACGCCCTGAGTGCGTCGGGGCAAGAGGCTGGGTCATGATCCCGAGCCAACGCGCCCTCTTCGACCTGCCACGCGACCGGGTCTATCTCAATGCCGCCTATATGGGCCCGATGCCCAAGGCTGCCGTTGAAGCCGGCGAGGCGAGCTATCGCGCCAAGGGCCAGCCGTGGCGCTATAACGTCCAGCAGGACTTCTTCGATACGCCCGACACGCTGCGCGCCCAGGCGGCCCGCCTGTTCGGCGCACCGGCGGATGATATCGCCCTGGTTCCGGCGGCCTCCTACGGTCTGGCCACGGCAGCGCGGAACCTGGCACCGCAAAAGCGCACCGAAATCCTGGTCCTGGACGAGCAATTCCCCTCCCATGTCTATGTCTGGCGCAAGCTGGCAAAAGAACATGGCTGCCGCGTCCGCACGGTGAAGCGCTCGGCCAACCAGTCCTGGAGCGAGGCCATGCTGGGCGCGATCGGTCCGGCCACCTCGATCGTCGCCTGCCCGCAAGTGCACTGGGCCGATGGGGGGCAGCTCGACCTGCCGGCCATCAATGAAGCCGCCCGGCGCCAGGGTGCGGCCCTGGTCCTGGACCTGACCCAGTCGCTGGGCGCCCTGCCCTTCGACCTCAAGGCCATCCAGCCCGACTTTGCGGTCGCAGCCGGATACAAATGGCTGCTGGGCCCCTATTCACTGGGATATCTCTATGTCGCCGACCATCATCAGGACGGCGAGGCGCTGGAAGAGAACTGGATCGTCCGCGATCGCGCCGAGGATTTTGCCCGCCTGGTCGACTATGCCGACGACTACGCGCCGGGCGCCAAGCGCTTCGACATGGGCGAACGCTCCGGCTTCCAGCTGGTGCCGGCGGCCTCGGCGGCCCTGGCACAGATCCTCGACTGGGGTGTCGACGCGCTGTGCGGGACCCTGAAAGCGCGCACCGCCGAGATCGCGGCCGCCACAGCGCCGCTCGGCCTGACTGATGATACGCCGGACCGGGCTCCGCACTATCTGGCCTTGACCCTGCCCGCTGGCAGCCCGCCCGATCTCGTGGCGCGCCTCGCCGCACGCGACATCAATGTCTCCCAGCGCGGCGACCGGCTGCGGGTGACGCCCCATCTCTACAATGATGCCGACGATATCGCGGCCTTCATTGATGGTCTGAAGGCGGTTTTGTGAGCCTCGCCCCCAGCCACCCGACCCTGCGCGACTGGGCTGCCCTGATCCTGCTCACCGTGCTGTGGGGGTCGGCCTTCGCCTTCATCAAGCACACTGTGGTGACCCTGCCGCCCGCCGCGCTGATCTTCGTGCGGATCGGCGGCGCTGCGATCCTGCTGACACTCTGGGCGCATCTGCGCGGCCGGCGTCTGCCCGGCCTGCGGGATCCGCGCTGGCTGTGGTTTGCCGGTCTGGGTTTTTTCGGGAACACGCTGCCCTTCTTCCTGGTCAGCTGGGGACAGCAGCATATCGACAGTGCCCTGGCCGGCATCCTGGTCGCGACCATGCCACTGGCCACCGTGGCCATGGCGCATGTCTTCGTGCCCGGCGAACGACTCAATTCGCGCCGGCTGGTCGGGATTGTGGTCGGTTTCGCCGGCGTAGTGTTGCTGCTGGGACCCGCTGCCCTGTCCCAACTGGGCGGACCGGATGCCTGGGCCCAGCTGGGCGTGGTGGGCGCGGCCATCTGCTATGGCATCAATGCGGTGCTGGCGCGCCTCATTCCCGCGACCCCGCCATCGGTTTCCAGCGCCGGCATGCTGATCTGCGGCGCCGTATTCGCCCTACCTTTCGGCGCCTTTGACCTGGTGCAGCATGCGGCAGAGGTCGAGCCCGAAGCCTGGGCCTCCGTGGTCTGGCTGGCCCTCGGCCCCACCGCCCTCGCCTCGGTCGTCCTGATGCAGGTGGCCGGCTCGGCAGGCCCGAACTTCCTCGCCATCGCCAATTATCTCACCCCGATCGCCGCCATGCTGACCGGGCTTTTGATCGGGGAGATGATCGGCTGGAACGCCGTGGCCGCCCTGGCCATCATCCTGCTGGGTGTCTGGCTGGCCCGGAAACGGCCGGGTGAGGCGGCCGGCTAGGGCCGCAACACCCACATATGGTCGATCGGGCCATGCCCCTCGCCGAAACCGGGCGCGCGCTTGATCGCCTCGTGGAGATAGTCCCCGGAGGTGCGTACCGCATCGGACAGGGCCTCGCCATTGGCCAGGCGCGCCGCAATGGCCGAGGCCAGCGTGCAGCCGGTTCCATGCGTGTGCCGGGTCTGGATGCGCGGGCGCTCCATGATTTCCATGCCGCGCGTGGAGACCAGGACATCGGTCACGACTTGTCCCTTGAGATGCCCGCCCTTGATCAGGGCCGCCTTGGCCCCGAGCTCCATCAGGGCTTCCGCCGCCGCGATCTGGTCGCCCAGATTTTCCACCGTTCCACCGGTCAGCCGCTCGGCTTCCGGAATATTGGGTGTGACCAGGCTTGCCAGCGGGACCAGCCGGTCCCGGATCAGCTCTTCCGTCTCGGCATCCACCAGACGGTCCCCGGAGGTCGCGATCATCACCGGGTCCAAAACCAGCGGAATGGGCGGGTCCTGGGCTTCCAGGAGGTCGGCGACCAGTTCCACGACCCCGGTCGTGGCGAGCATGCCGGTCTTGATGACATCGGCCCCGATATCCTCCAGCACCGCCTTGATCTGTCCGGCAATGATGGCGTCGGGCACCGGATGAATGGCGCTGACCCCTTTTGTGTTCTGGACCGTGATCGCGGTGATGGCCGTCGCCGCATAGCCACCCATGGCGGAAACCGCCTTGATATCAGCCTGCACGCCGGCCCCGCCGCCACTGTCTGAGCCGGCAATGATGAGGACGCGGCCGGCCGGTTCTGTTTCGCTCATGGGAAGTCCTGTCGGGTGACGAATGGGTTTCGCCTCCCTCTCGCACAGATGACCCGGTCGGGTGAAGCCTAGTTTTCCCGCAGCTCGCGCAGGCGGGCCCGTGCCCGGGCGGCCTCGGCATCACTGATCGCATGGGACGCGGCCTGGCTGTAGAGGTCCCGGGCTCCGGCATCATTGCCCTGTTCGGCACGCAATTCGGCCAGCGCGATCAGGGCGCGGAAATTCTCCGGCTCGAAGGCCAGCATCTGCTCATAGATCCCGGCGGCCCGCCCCAGATCACCCGCCGTGCTCAGGCAGGCGGCATGGGCAAACAGGCGCTCATCATCCCAGGGGCTTTCCTCGACAGCTGCCGCCTGGGCCGCACACTCCGCCGGAGGCGGGGTCTGGCTCGGCGCGGCGGAAGCCGGTGCCTGCGATGCCGGGGCGCTGGCCACGGGTGTCGAGGCCGGTGCGTCCGGTTCGGGTTGGGCCGTGTGGTCACTGGCCGACGCAGCCGGGCCCGCATCGGTCGCCATATGGTCCACCGGGGTGGCGTCGGCATCGGGCGTCGTCGAGTCCGCCTGCGCCGGTGCGCGATCCGCGAAATCGCCGCCGGGCGCCGTCCGGCTGATGACACCGGCATCGGGGGCCGCCGGTGACGGGCTCGCCGCAGCGGATGCGACAGGCGCGCTGTCCGCGACCAGGTTCATGCGAACAAGGACACCGCCGGAATAGACATCCGCGCGGGCGCCGGACCAGGCCCGCTGGGCGGTCAGCGTGACGACAAGGCCGGCATCGCCCTGTGGCGCGACCTGCAGCTGGGACACCAGATCCGTGCGGTAGGGCGCAATCGTGCGGGACCGCGCCGAAACGCCGGTAATCGCCAGCTCCACACCGGTCTGGGTGGTCACCATCGTGACCGCCTGCGGCTGTTCGTCGAAGCTGAGCCAGACAAGGCCTTCGCCCCCCTGCGTGCCATAAGAGACATCCCGCAGCTCCGCACCAGCGGAGGCCGCACAAAGGCTGGCCAGGACAAGACCGGAAAGAAGCGCTTTGATCTGCATCAGACCTGCCTCGTCCTGTTCGCGTAAAAACCGGGTTAAAGCCTAGCCGACCCCGGGCTCCCGGGCGGACACCATTGTGGCATTGCACGTGTCATAGCCGAAGGAGCCGATCAGGCTGCCATCGGCAAACCGGACCGTCTCGTAGACGTAACAGCCTTCACCGAAATCGGGATAGGTGCCGCGCACGAAGATGGGACTGCCCTCACCGTGCATGATGTCGACACTGTCCAGCTCGCGCAGTGAATTCACCGCCTCGCCCTCGTCCCGGGTCGCGCATTCCCAGGTCTGGGCCTGCCCGTCGACCAGCCGGATCGCGCTGTGCCCGCCCGGCAGGGTGTAGGCCACGGAGACATGACGGGCGCGGTCTCCCATCTCGTCCAGACAGGTGTCGATCGCGGGGAGATAGGCCATCAGATAGTTGGACCAGTTATCGTCGCGCGCCACTTCGCGGCCGCATCCGGACAGGGTCTCACCCCGATAGAAAACATCCGCGAAATAGGTGTGCCCGTCGCCGGGTGCGGCCTCGCAGGGGCCGGCCTGAAGCTCGACCGCGACGCGTTCACCGTCCGGTGTCGTGCCGTAAAAACGGCGGACGCCCTCGGCGAGATAGGGCATGGCGATATCCAGATCGACATAGTCGGCCTCGCCTTCGCCCTGACGCAGGCGCAGCGAAACCCGCGCCTGACCATCCTCTTCCAGGTAGGACATGTGGCCATCCCAGCCGCCATGGCTGGACAATTGATAGCCATAGGCCGTGACCTGACTCTCATCGCTCTGGCTGCGATCAAACGCGCCGGTGGCCAGTCCGCCGCCTGCCGGACCGGACGCGGTGGTGGCACAGGCCGTCATGCCAAGGCAGGCCAGGGCCAGTGTGAGAAACCGTTTCATGTGCATCCCCTCAGTGCGCATCGTGCGCGTGCTTTGCCGCGCCTGATAACAAGTTAGCACATGAATGGAGGATGAGCGCGCCCGATCTGGAGACCGTCAGATCACCCCGTCGAACCGCTCCGACAGATAGTCGACGAAGAGGCGGACCCGGTGGGTCATGTAGCGGTTGGACGGGAAAACCGCCCAGAGATGGCGCGTTTCCGGAATCCAGTCCGGCATGACTTCCACGACACGACCGGCGTCCAGCGCATCGCGGGCCGCCCAGCGTGGGGAGCAGGCAATGCCCAGTCCGGCTTCGGAGGCTGCCACCGCCGCCACGGCGCCGTTGAGCGTGATCCGTCCATTGATCCGGGCCTCGGCGACGACGCCGTCGCGCTCGAACTTCAGCAATTGCGGGGCCGGCTTGTTGCGGTCGACGATGCATTCATGCCGGCTGAGATCTGCCGGTTCCTCCGGCGTCCCGGCGCGGGCGATGTAGTCGGGGGCCGCCATGGTCACCATGTCGGCCCGCGCAAGCCGGCGGGCGATCAGGGCACTGTCGGCCAGATTGCCGATCCGCACGCCCAGGTCGAAGCCTTCATTGACCAGATCCACCATGCGGTCGGCAAAGGACAGGCGGACCTCCACCTGAGGCCAGGCCTTCATGAAATCCGCCACGATCGGCACCAGGGCCCGGGCGCCGAAATCCACCGGCGCGGCAATCCGCAGCGTGCCCGCAGGCGCCGACCGGGCCTCGGCGACGCCTTCAGCCAGAGCGTCGTATTCCGATAGCCAGGGCAGGACGCGTTCCAGCAGGGCCGAACCGGCATCGGTGAGACGGACCGAGCGGGTCGTCCGCTCGAAGAGACGGGCCTGAAGCCGCTGCTCCAAGGCCGTGATCTGTTTGGAGGCGGCCCCCGGCGTCATCGCTTCGCGTTCCGCCGCCTTGGTGAAACTGCCCAGCTCCGCCACCGAGCAGAACAGGCGCAGCGCATCAATCCGGTCCATTTATTCCTCACAAGAAATAGAAAGTCTCGAACCTGTATACTTATCTCCGCGCAGGAAAGACAGCACATTGTCGCTTGCAACGAATGAGACCCCGCCATGATTGCTCCGCTTTTCATCTCCCACGGCGCGCCGGATGTGCTGGTTACTCCGTCGGCGGCCCACAAGGCGCTGAGTGGACTGGTTCTGCCGGACAGGGTTCGGGCTGTCCTGATGGTTTCGGCGCATTGGGAAGCGGAGCCGGTCCGGGTCCAGACCATGGACCGGCCGGCAACGATCCATGATTTCCGGGGCTTCGGCACGGACCTGGAACGCGCCGTCTATCCCGCGCCGGGCGCGCCGGACATCGCCGAACTTGTTCTCTCAGCGCTGGCTGATGCCGGCATTCCGGCGGTCGCCGAACCGGTTCGCGGGCGCGATCATGGTGCCTGGATACCGATGGCGCTGGTGCGGCCGGAGGCGGACATTCCGGTGTTCCAGGTCAGCCTGCCCGACAGTGACGCGGCCGCCCTGGCCCTGGGCCGGGCCCTCGCCCCGCTGGCCGGTCAGGGTGTTCAGATCATCGGCTCAGGGTCCCTCACCCATTCCCTGCGTCTGGCCTTCAGCCTGGGCGAGTATGATCCGCCGCACCCGGCCGCGCTGGCCTTCCGGGATGCTCTGGTGCCCTTGATCGAAAGCGGAGACGCCGAGGCCCTGCTGGACTGGCCCTCTGCCCCGCATGCGGCGCTCAATCACCCGACCCCGGAGCATTTCCGGCCGCTGCTGGTGGCGATGGCCGCTGGTGGCGGACGGGCCGACTGCCTGCACCAATCCTGGAGCCGGGGCTCCCTGGCCATGGACATCTGGCGGTTTGCTGCCTGACCTATCCGCCGCGGCAAAGTTTGAAATTCGTCCGCGCGAGCCGGAAGGGTAGCTGGTAGCCGATCAGTTTTTGCGCCCCCATGCTGCGCAGCAATTCCTCGGCCGCCTCGCGATCTGCACCGGTCAGACTGTCCAGATAGTCCGTCACCCTTTGGAGCATCCAGAGCGGATAGGGAATGATCGCCCGGTCGGTCTCGACCACGCTGTCACCCCGTCCGATTTTTGCCTTGTGAAACCCGAGGATACGCGGAATTTCCTGATCATCCGGATGGCCCTCGCCCCAGGCGGTCAGCGCGTCAGCCGTATCCAGGAGGACCGGCAATTGCTGCGCAGCAAACATGCGCAGGATCGGCAGCACACCGGCGGGGATTTCATCGTCCGGCAGGAAGTCCCCGGTCAGGCCATGCTGCGGGGCATGACAGCGCTCGGTCCAGGCGGCGACGCGGGGGGCGAGGCGGCGCATGAGAGCGCCGGATTCCGGATCGCGCAGGAGGTGGGCGTAGAGCGGGCCGAGCAGACCGTAATCCGCGATGGAGGGGCGTGAGCCGAACAGGAAATCCTGCTCCGCCAGATGGGCGTCAAAGGCGGCCAGGAAGGCCTCATAGGCCTGCTCGATGGCCGCGTAACTGTCCGGATTCACACCCAGACCCTTGATACTGCCGGAAAAGAAGGCGACGGCCTTCTCGGCGGCGGTCCATTGCTCCTCGGGCGACAAGTGCGGATTCTGCATCGCGCCGAATTCACGGTGGGCGAAATCGCGATTGTAGATCCAGCGATAGTGCATGGCCGGGATCACCAACCATTCATCGCCGAAAAGCTCGAGAATAAGGGCGGCCAGTCTCTGCCGGACCGTGTCAGGATAGACCGAGGGCCCGGGCTCTGCCTGTTCAACATGATCGATGATCTCGGTCGTGTCCTGCAGCGTGATGCCGTCCGGCGTTCCGTCATGATGGATGACCACCGGAATAACCGACCAGCCGACCCGCGGCAGGATCACCTGCTTGTAGACCTCTCGCGTCGCCAATTCCTCGCGGAAGGGCACATTCTTCCAGCGCAGATAGCCGCGGACCTTGCCGGTATACAGGGATACCGGAGCGCCGATCAGGGTATAGCTCATCTCATCCTCCCGCTTGCCGGGGCAGAGTATCGGGATTTGGTCGCGAGCAAACCGGGAATTCAGTTTTCCTCAGACCCGTATCGGACGGAAGTCAGGCGGGGCCCGGCTTGCGGGCGCTGAATTCCAGCACCATGGGCGTGATCAGGAGACTGGCCGGATCCGCGGTCCGCCGCGCGATGAAATCGCGGAAGGGTTCGACATCGCCGGCGTCCAGGAAGCCCAGCTCGCTGAGCCGGTTGGGCGATTGCTCCAGCCAGGCCGTCGGCCAGGTCCACATCCATTCGCCGGGCCGGGTGGCGTGAATGACCGGACGCATGTCCTCGACCTGCCAGCCCAGATCCGCTGCCAGGCCGGGCAGGCGCCGGCCAATGTCCGGATCGCCGCCAAAATGCACCCAGCTCTCGCGCACCGCCTTGAGAAAGCGCTCGAAGACGGGCTCGGCCGGTTCGATGCGGAAACTGCGATAATCGACATATTCCTGCGCCAGGAACCGACCGCCCGGACGCAGGGCCCGGTTGATACCGGCCAGAACCGTGTCCACGCCCGGCACAAAGCACAGGCACCAGCGGGTCCAGGCGAGATCGCAGGACAGGCTCGCCCAGTCGATATCGGCGAGATCCGCCTCGACGCAGGAGATATTGTCCAGCCCGCGCTCGCGCGCGCCAGCCTTGAGGGCCGCCAGGAAATGGGCGGATTGATCAATGGCGATGACCCGGCCCTGCGGCCCGACCATGCGCGCCAAGTCGAAACTGGCATAGCCGGGACCGGCCCCGACATCCATCACGGTCATGCCCGGCCGGATACCGGCCCGGCGCCAGGCGGCCAAGGCCGTCTCTTGCCAGATCGCATGTTGCTGGCCGAGGCGCTGCACCTCGATATCATCGGTCCCGATGATGTAGTCATCGTCGTCCAGACGCGCCTGAGCCATGACGTCCCCTCGCTGTGTCGCGAGAGAGTAACGTCCGGCAGGCCCGGCGGACCAGCGTCAGAGTCATGAATTCGGGGACAGGCCTATTGGCGCGCGACCGGACCGATCGGCTTGGAGACCACACCGAGGTCCTGGGACATCCGGGCCTGGACATGGCGCGTGCTTTCGCCCGCATTGTCGTAGGCCTGCCAGGCAGACCAGCCCAGCGCCGCTGTCATCATGACAGCCAGACTCCAACAGATGAGCGCTACGGTGCGCACCTGTGAGGGCCATCGGCTTTGGATCTGGTTCATCGTCGTCTGCTCTAAGTCTGCTCTGCCTGCCCAAATGACAGATGGGCGCATATTCGCCAGAGAGAAGGTTAACGCAGCTCATATTTGATTAAACTTGTGTTTACCGTATGCATGCGCGCCCAGTTTGCCTTGAGATTCAACACACTCGCCGCGCGAATATTTTCAGGACATGCCGCGAAAAATCGCCTGAAACGCGAAAACGAGCGCGAGCGCGATCACTCCGGCAAGGGTGAAGCGGGCCAGCCGGGCGAGGCGCCAGGCCCATGGCCGGGCGATATCCCGCACCTCGTTCAGCATGTCCGCCCCCTGCTTGTCCGGCCGATAAGCCAGTGTGAAGGGGCACAGTGCGGACTGTCATCTCAGACTGGATAACATTGGTGTGAGGCGGTGGACACGCGGCGCAATACCCATGTGCCACAGCGCCTCACACGCCCGGCCAGTCGGCGCGCAAAGCTCGCGCATTTTAATGAATCGGTTTGCAACAGGGCCCAAAAGCACCAACCGCCCGTCCCATCTCCCCGGGGGGATCTGGAGGCGGGCGGCCGTGTTGCTTCCGGTAGCGGTTTTGAGACCGCCTCCTTCTGCGCACCCCGGTCCGGGGACCGAGGCCAGTGCAAACCCGGGTCTGCACTGTAATCGTCGCTTCCTCTTCCCCACCTCCAGGGAGGTGGTTCGGTCTCGCCAGAAGGTCTGACTGTCCGGTTCGGAACCCTTGCGGGTCCTTCCCTTGAGCCTGGCTTTCCGATCCCGCCCCTTGCGGCTTGGTCTCGTCCGGCCTGCCCGTCTCTGGTTCTGCCTCCCGGGGGAGCCAGCCCGTCCGGGCTTTCCTTCCGTCGCGCCCTGGGCCTGAGGCCCGCTTCGGTCGCTGTCGATGATTGAAGTAAAGCAGTCGGAAGCCGGGTCAGCAATGCACTGAACTTGCCGTTTCGTGGACAAGTTCGCGCCTTTGGTGGAAAACTTTCCGGATTCTGTGGATATCCTGGTGAAAACTTCCAACACCCTGATTTCCCGCCCGGAATAGCGACAAAGAAAAGCCGGCGCAAGCTGAATTGCGCCGGCTTTCCGGTTCAATGGCAGTCGGCTGACCTAGGCGGCTGCGGCCTGGGTGCCGAAGCGGCCGTAGAAGGTTTCACCCTTCGACGCCATCTCCTCGAGGAGACCCGGAACCGCGAACTGGTCGCCAAACTTGGCTTCGAGTTCCTTGGCCCGTGCGACGAAGGCCTTGGCCCCCACCGTGTCGATGAAGGAGAGCGTGCCGCCGGTATAGGGCGCGAAGCCCCAGCCGAGGATGGAGCCGACATCGGCCTCGCGCGGATCCTGGACAATGCCCTCCGCCATGCAGCGGGCGGCTTCCAGGGCCTGGGCATAGAGGATGCGATCCTTCACCTCGTCAGCGCTCGGCTGCTCGGCGGCGTAGGACCCGCCCGGTGCGAACTGTTCCAGTTCCGGCCATAGGCGTTTCGGCTGGCCCTTCTCGGCCGGGTAGTCGTAGAAGCCCTTGCCGTTCTTGCGGCCGAAGCGCTCATACTCTTCCACCATCTTGAACAGGATCGGCTCCGTGCCGTTCGGCTGATAGGCATCGCCCAGATCGGACTGGGTCTGCTTGATCAGCTTCACGCCGAGATCCAGGGCGACCTCGTCCTGCAGGGAGAGCGGGCCGACCGGCATGCCGGCCATCTTGGCGGCATTCTCGATCAGGGCCGGCTCAACGCCTTCGGCCAGCATTCTCAGACCCTCGCCCACAAAGCGCATGACGCAGCGATTGGCGTAGAAGCCGCGCGTGTCGGAGACAACGATCGGCGTCTTCTTGATCTTGGTGACGAAATCGATGGCACGCGACAGGGCGTAATCGCCGGTTTCGCCGCCCATGATGATCTCGACCAGATTCATCTTCTCGACCGGCGAGAAGAAGTGGATGCCGATGAAGTTCTTCGGACGGGCCGAAGCCTTGGCCAGGTCGGTGATCGGAATGGAGGAGGTGTTGGAGCCGAACACGGCGTCTTCGCCGATCTGCTCTTCCGCCATCTTGGTGATCTTGGCCTTCAGCTCGGAATTCTCGAACACGGCCTCGACAACCAGGTCGACATCCTTGATCAGGGTGTAGTCCGTGGTCGGCGTGATCAGCGCACCGAGGGCATCAGCCTTGTCCTGGCTCAGCTTGCCACGGGCAACGCCCTTGGCGAAGTGATCCGTGCAATGCTTCTTGCCCTTGTCGGCGCCTTCCTGGGTGGCGTCGATCAGCACGATCTCGATCCCCGCCTGGGCGGACACCGTGGCGATACCGGCCCCCATGAAGCCGGCCCCGATGATGGCGATCTTCTTGACCTCACCCTTGGATTGGCTGGCCGGACGGCGGCCGCCCTTGTCCAGGTCCTGCTTGGACAGGAAGAGCGAGCGGATCATGTTGCGGCTTTCCGGACGCAGGAGCAGCTTGGTGAAATAGCGGCTCTCGATGCGGATGGCCTGGTCCATCGTGACCTGGGCGCCTTCATAGACGCAGGACAGGATGTAGCGCTGGGCCGGGTAGTTGCCATAGGTGTTCTTGCGCAGCATCGGCGAGGCGGCCGAGAACATCTGGGCACCGGCGGGGTGGTAGGGACCACCGCCCGGGAATTTGAACTTGTCGCCATCCCAGGGCTGCTTGCCGCCCTTGGGGTCGTCCTTGACCAGCTGTTTGGCCGTCGCGACCAGGTCAGCCAGCGGCACGACCGCATCGGCAATGCCCAGACCCTGGGCCTTCTCCGCGTCCAGTTGCTGACCCTGGAGCAGGATCGGCGCAGCATTCATGACACCGACGAGACGCGGCAGGCGCTGGGTGCCGCCGCCGCCCGGCAGAACGCCGACCAGGGCTTCCGGCAGGCCCAGCTTGGCCTTGGGATTGTCCGACGGCATGACGCGGTAATGGCAGGCCAGGGCAATCTCGAACCCGCCGCCCAGGGCGAGACCGTTGATCGCCGCGGCGATCGGCTTGCCGCAGGTTTCCAGGGCGCGGAAGGTCTTGTTGAGACGGAAGCATTGCTCGAACAGCTTCGCCTTCATCTCGTCTTCCGGAAGCTTGGCCGCTTGGGAGGACGACCCGCCCAACTCGGACAGGTCGGCGCCGGCACAGAAGGCATCCTTGCCGGAGGTGATGACGACACCCTTGATGGCGTCATCATCGATCACCTTGGCCGTCAGCGCGTCGAAGTCATCCATGACTTCGGCAGAGATGACATTCATCGACTTGCCCGGGCTGTCAAAGGTGACCAGGGCAATGCCGTCATTGTCGATTTCGAGTGTGAAGTTTTTCATTTCTATCTCCCAGTCGCCGCCGAACTCGATGCGGCGCGACACGTTGAGAAGTCATCCTTCCCCTTGATGGGGAAGGTGCCCCGAAGGGGCGGAAGGGGTGGGGGCGAGGTCTTCGCCCAATGGCCTGCACCGGGATTCACCCCCTCCGCCCGGCATGCGCCGGGCACCTCCCCCATCAAGGCGGAGGATGGGTGTGTATCGTCGAAGCAGAGCGCCATCAGACCTAGACCCGCTCGATGATGGTCGCGGTGCCCATGCCGCCGCCGACGCAGAGCGTGGTCAGGGCAGTTTCCTTGCCCGAGCGTTCCAGCTCGTCGAGGACGGTGCCCAGGATCATCGCACCGGTTGCGCCCAGCGGGTGTCCCATGGCGATGGCGCCACCGTTCACATTCATGATGTCGTGGTCGATGTCATAGGCCTGCATCAGGCGCAGGACGACGGCCGCGAAGGCTTCGTTCAGCTCCCACAGATCAATGTCGGAGGCGGACATGCCGGCCTTCTTGAGAACCTTTTCCGTCACCGGAACCGGACCGGTCAGCATGATGGTCGGCTCGGACCCGATCGAGGCCATGGCGCGGATGCGGGCGCGGGGCTTGAGACCGGCTTTCTCGCCGGCTTCCTTGGAACCGACCAGGACCATGCCCGACCCGTCCACAATGCCGGAGGAATTGCCGCCCGTGTGGACCCAGTTGAGATATTCCACTTCCGGATAGCGCTGGGTGGCGACGGCTTCGAAGCCGACGAAATCGGAGAGATCCTTGAAGGCCGATTTCAGCGAGCCCAGGCCCTGCATGTCGGTGTCCGGACGCATGTGTTCGTCATGGTCCAGGATGTTGAGGCCCAGCTGGTCCTTCACCGGCACGATGGATTTGGCGAAGCGCTTTTCCTGCCAGGCCTTGGCGGCGCGCTTCTGGCTTTCCACGGCATAGCTGTCGACATCATCGCGCGAGAAACCGTACTTGGTCGCGATCAGGTCGGCAGAGACGCCCTGCGGCACGATGTAATGGTCGAAGGAGATTTCCGGGTCGGCGCCCATGGCCCCGCCATCGGAGCCCATCGGCACGCGCGACATGGCTTCCACACCGCCGCCAATGGCGAAATCGGCTTCACCGGACATGACTTTCGCGGCGGCCACGTTCACGGCTTCCAGACCGGAGGCGCAGAAACGGTTGAGCTGATAGCCCGCCGTCGTCTCGGCATAGTTCGCATTGATCACGGCGGAGCGGGAAATGTTCGCGCCCTGCTCACCCACCGGCGAGACCACGCCCATGATGACGTCGTCCACAAGCGAGGTGTCGAGATTGTTGCGGTCCCGGATCGCCTCGAGCTGCTGGGTGGCCAGCTGCAGCGCGGTGATCTCGTTGAGCGCTCCGTTCTTCTTTTTGCCGCGCGGGGTTCGCGTGGCGTCGTAAATATAGGCTTCGGTCATGTTGGGTTCCTTTCCCTTGACGGGCTGGTTTCCTTTATCGACTAAGACTTTCTGCCCCCGCTTGCGGGGGAAGCGGCCCGCCTGCGCGAAGGCGAAGGCGGGTCGAAGGGGGCGTCGCGCAGCGACGTGTCAGTCATTGAGTGCTGACACAATTCGTGCACGACATCTCCTATCCGGGTGAGGACGCCGTCCAGGTTCGTGTAGACGTCCACATTGAAGCAGCGAATGACCGTCCATCCGCGCTGTTCGAGATACGCCGTCCGACGGGCGTCATAGGCGCGCTCGGCCTCGCTACCGTGCGTATCGCCGTCGACTTCGATGATGAGTTTGAGGGCGACACACGCGAAATCGGCGATGAAGGGGCCGACCGGATGCTGGCGTCGAAAATGCTGCCCCTGCATCTGCCGTTTCCGCAATCGCGACCACAGGATCATCTCGGCATTTGTAAGCGATTGGCGCAGCTTTACCGACCGTCGGCGGGCCCGCCGACGGCCCCCTTCGGTTTCGCTGACGCTCAACCACTTCCCCCGCAAGCGGGGGCAGAAAACAATCCCCTCCGTCTCGCCCTCCGGGCGATCCACCTCCCCATGGAATGGGGAGGAAAATGGCTGCTGCGTCTCCATCAGCCTTCCTCCTCCTGGTCTTCCACCATGTGGAAGGCGACGGCGTGTTCGCCGCGTTCGTTGAGGGCGTGGGCGATGCGCAGGCGTTCCTCGATGGACTTGTTCTGGGAGAGCTTGGCCTTGCCTTCGAGGCGATGGATCTCGAATTCGAAACACTGGATGGCGGATTCCAGCTTGGCGCGGCGCTTCAGCTCGATATCGGTGATGCGCCATTCCGCCTCGAAATCGGCGATCTGGGAGGACAGGGCACGCTCGGCCTCGCTGCCTTCCAGCGGCACCAGCACGCCGAAGGCATGCACGGCGACATAATTCCAGGTCGGGACATTCTTGGCCGGGTCTTCATACCAGGTCGGCGAGACATAGGCGTGCGGGCCGGAGAAGACCGCGATGGCTTCCTTGCCGGCCTGGATCGCCTCGGCCATCGGATTGGCCATGGCGACATGCCCGATCAGGACCTGGCGCTCATCCGCCAGTTTGAGCGGGATGTGCGTGGCCGCCAGATCCGGCGCACCCGGCACCAGCATGAGCGCGAAATCATAGGTGCGCATCAGCGAGCGCATTTCGCTTTCATCATCCATGCGGAAGGCGGGGGGTATGTACATCAGTCCTCCGGGACCTCGCAGCGCCAGGCCACGGTTTCGAAGCCGGCGACGGTGTCGCCGAGTTTCAGCTGGCCGTCCTCGACGATCCAGACGGCGATATCGCCGCGCTCGCCCG
Source organism: Maricaulis alexandrii (assembly GCF_005871165.1). Lineage (GTDB taxonomy): Bacteria > Pseudomonadota > Alphaproteobacteria > Caulobacterales > Maricaulaceae > Maricaulis > Maricaulis alexandrii. The sequence continues at coordinate 33,669 of NZ_SWKP01000010.1, forward strand.
CTTCGGTCTCGCCGCAGAGCGAGCCGATCCGGAACCCGCCCGTATGCGGATCGCGGATGGCATAGTCGATCGTGCAGGCCTCACCCTCGGCATTCTCATAGCCGGAATGTTGGATCGTGCGGCCGGAGGCACAACCCTCCTCGCCCCATTCCCCGGCCAGGCACTGGTCGAACTGCTCTTCCAGCGTGCCGTCGGCGCCATAGCCGATGCACTGGGTGAGCAGGAGGGATGAGGCGATGAGGGTCAGCATGGTCAAAGCGTCCTTGCGATCAGGAGTTTCATGATCTCGTTGGTCCCGCCATAGATCCGCTGGACGCGGCTGTCGGTCCACATTTTCGCGATCGGATATTCGCGCATGTAACCATAGCCGCCGTGCAGCTGCACGCATTCATCGATCACTTCATTCTGGGCTTCGGAGACCCAGTATTTCGCCATCGAGGCTGTGGCCGGATCGAGCTCGCCCTTCATCAGGCGTTCGGAGCAGTGGTGGACGAAGACTTCCGCCATGGTCGCCTTGGTCTTGCACTCGGCCAGTTTGAACTGGGTGTTCTGGAACTTCATGACCGGACGGCCGAAAGCTTCGCGTTCCTTGACGTATTTCACCGTCTCGAACAGGGCGCGCTTCATGGCGCCGACGCCCTGGACGGCGATCTGCAGGCGTTCCTGGGGCAATTGCTGCATCAGCTGGATGAAGCCCTGGCCCTCTTCCGCGCCGAGCAGCGCATCGGCGGGCACCCACATGTCCTCGAAGAAGAGCTCGGCCGTGTCTTGGGCCTTCATGCCGACCTTGTCCAGGAGGCGGCCGCGCTTGAAGCCTTCCACTTTTTCCGTCTCGACCAGGAAAAGGGAGACGCCGTCGAACCCCTTGGTCGGGTCGGTCTTGGCGACCACGATCACGAAATTGGCGGAACCGCCATTGGTGATGAAGGTCTTCTGGCCATTGATGCGATAGCCATTGCCGTCCTTGACGGCGGTCGTCTTCACGGCCTGCAGGTCGGAGCCGGTGCCCGGCTCGCTCATCGCGATGGCACCGATCAGCTCGCCGGAGATCATCCGTGGCAGGATCGACTTTTTCTGCTCCTCGGAGCCGTAATGGGTGACGTAGGGGGCGATGATGGAATTGTGCAGGCCGACGCCCCAGCCCGCCGCGCCAATCTCGGCTCCCGCGGTGTGGAAGACGTATTCATGGCCCCAATCGCCGCCGGCGCCGCCATATTCCTCGGGCACGGAGGGACACAGGATCCCGGCCTCACCGGCCTTGGTCCAGACCTCGCGGTCGACCATGCCGTTCTCTTCCCATTTTTCCGCGTTGGGCACGCATTCCTTCGCCATGAAGGCGCGGACACTGTCCTCGAACATCCGCACATCCTCGCGTTCGAGAAAGGCGGGCTTTGGTACGTTGAGCGGGTCCTGAAACATCAATCATCCTCCCCAGGATTTGACTGTCCTTGACGATATCGACCGTAAGAGAAAGGGCGGGCCGAGCTCTTCTCCGGCCCGGTCCCGCCCTGTCCTGATCGGCTTTAGAAGGCCTCTTCTTCGAGGGCCATCATGCTGTCGGCACCGGCCTCGACCTTGGCCAGGTGCATGCCGGCTTCCGGGACCCAGCGGTCCAGGAAATAGCGGCCGGTCTTGAGCTTGGTGGCGTAGACCGGATCGGTCTCGCCCTCGGCGATCTTGGCCGAGGCGACCTTGGCCATCTTGGCCCACATATAGGTCAGGCAGGTCAGGCCGAAGAGGTTGAGATAGTCGTGGCTGCCCGCGCCGGCATGGTCGAAATTGTTCAGCGCATTGTTCATCAGCCAGTCGGTCGCCTGCTTCAGCTTGGCCTTGGTGTCGGCGACGGCCTTGATGAAGGGCTGGGTCTCGTCATTGCCGCCCTCGGCGACAAAGGCGTCCAGCTCGGCAAAGAAGGTGGTGATCGGGCGCATGCCATTCATGGCCAGCTTGCGGCCGACCAGGTCGAGCGCCTGCACACCGTTCGTGCCTTCATAGATCAGGGTGATGCGGGCATCGCGCAGGAGCTGGGACGCACCCCACTCCTCGGTGAAGCCGGAACCGCCATGCACCTGCAGGCCGTTGGAGACCATGTCATAGCCCTTGCCGGTCAGGTAGGACTTCACGATCGGGGTCAGCAGCGCCATGTAGTCGCCGCCCTTCTCGCGCTGGGCCGGATCGTCGGACTTCTCTTCCAGATCGCCGTGCAGCGCGGTCCAAAGGGCAAAGCAGCGGGCCGCTTCGACGAAGGATTTCTGGTCCATCAGCATGCGCCGGACATCCGGGTGCACGATGATCGGATCGGCCGGGCCGTCCTGGTTCTTCGGACCGGTCAGGGAGCGGCCCTGGAGACGGTCTTTCGCGAAGGCCAGGGATTGCTGATAGGCGGCGTCAGCGAGGGCATAGCCCTGCAGGCCGACACCGAGACGGGCTTCATTCATCATGACGAACATGATCTTGAGGCCCTTGTTCTCCTCGCCGACGAGCCAGCCGGTGGCCTCGTCATAATCCATCACGCAAGTGGCATTGCCGTGGATACCCATCTTGTGTTCCAGGCCGCCGCACTTGAGCGAGTTGCGCTCGCCCGGATTGCCGTCGGCATCGGGAATGAATTTGGGCACGACGAAGAGGGAGATGCCCTTCACGCCTTCCGGGGCACCTTCGATGCGGGCCAGGACGAGGTGGACGATATTCTCCGCCATGTCGTGTTCGCCGGAGGAGATCCAGATCTTCTGGCCGGTGATCTTGTAGGACCCGTCCGCCTGCGGCACGGCCTTGGTGCGCAAGAGGCCCAGATCGGTACCGCAATGCGGCTCGGTCAGATTCATCGTCCCGCCCCACTGGCAGGAGATCATCTTGGGCAGGTAAAGCTCTTTTTGCTCGTCCGAACCGCCCGTGTGAAGGGCCGCCGCGGCGCCGAGCGTCAGGCCCGGATACATGCCGAAGGCCATGTTCGAGGCCGACACCATTTCATTGAAGGCCAGGTTCAGCACGTGCGGCAGGCCCTGACCGCCATAGGTCGGGTCGGAGGACAGTGCCGTCCAGCCGCCTTCGGACATCTGGTGGAAGGCATCCTTGAAGCCCGTCGGGGTCTTCACATTGCCGTCCTCGTCCCGGGTGCAGCCCTCCACATCGCCGACCTTGGAAAGCGGGGCGAGCACGCCTTCGCAGAATTTGGCGCCTTCCTCGAGGATGGCGTCAATCGTGTCCGCATCGGCATCGGCGAAGCCGGGCAGATTGGAATACTGGGTGATGTTGAGCACGTCGTGCAGCACAAAGCGCTGGTCACGAACCGGGGCGCGATACGAGGCGGTCATCTGGGTTTCTCCGGAATAGGCGGTGTGGTTCGGTCGGGGTTGCTAGGTCGGGTTCAGCCGGTGCTGGGCGCACCGGACCAGGGATCGAGACGGGCCTGGGCCAGCGCTTCGAACGCGCGGGCGCGGCGGCGGACATCATCGGACGGGGTACGGTCTTCCAGGCGCTCGCGCATCCAGGCGAGACCGGCCTGCAGCTCGGCAATGGCGCGCTCGACATCCTCGCGCTGCTGTTCCAGCACGATGATGCGCGCGGTGAAGCGCTCGATCGCCGGTTCCAGCCGCTCGCGGCCGCCGCGGTCGATCGCTTCCAGATCGAGGATTTCCTTGATTTCGTCGAGCGCGAAGCCGACGCGCTTTCCGCGCAGGATCAGTTCGATCCGGGCCCGGTCGGCGGCGGAATAGATCCGCGCCGCGCCCCGGCGGGTCGGCGTGATCATGCCTTTTTGCTCATAGAAGCGCAGCGTGCGCGGCGTCACATCGAACTCCTGGGCGAGCTCGCGGATGGTGAATTCGGAATCGGGAGCAACCGGCTTGATCATAAGTGAACTGTGTTCACACACTTACGCGAACGTCAACGTCAAAGATGCGGCAAGCAGGGATTTTCAGTGGCCATCGGCCTTTCCCCTTTCAATGCCGCAGCCGCCACGGCAAGCTGGCCGCATGTCTGAATTCGTCCCGTTCCCCGCCCGTTCTGCCGGCCTGTCTGCGCTGGCCCTGATCCTGCTCGCCCTGACGCCGGCCACTCAGGCCCAGGATCCCGATCCGGGCTTCTCCATCCTGGCCCCGCAAGCCGAGGAAGAGACTGACGAGACGGAGGACAATGCAAACGACACCGCCCCGGCCGCGACGCCGGACAGTCCGGCGGGGGCCTGGCTGGACCGGGCGCACTATCTGGAACGGCGCGGCGAACGCAGTGACGACGTGCTGCGCACCCGCTGGCAAATCGAGACCACCGCCCTGGACGGCAGGACGCTGGGCACGGAACAGCGCGAGATCGTGATCGGCGACGGCTATGTTGCGGAACCGGCCAGTGACGGTCGCACCGTGTTCGATTTCGCCCTGAACCGCATCCTGACCCGCATCGCCCTGCTGGACGGCCCGGCCGTGCGCAATGAACCCATCGTGGCCCATGTCCACCGCCAGGTCAGCACATTCACCTATTTCACCCAGGGCGGGGAGCTGGACGAAGTCACCGGCCCCGGCGGCAGCCAGTTCGAGCGCTTCTGGATCGAGGCCGCCATGGGCGTGCGCCTGTCCGAAGTCGACCTGCTGCAAAGCGAGAACGAGGACGGGCATATCGCCCTGCGCCGCTCCGAGATGGGCAGCGAGGTTTTCGGCTTTGATCCGGGCGAAGACGGCACCGCCGGGGCGGCCGCCCTGTTCCGCGCCTGGATGCGCCATGCGCTGCCGATTCATCCCGATGCGCTGACCGCCGTGCCCGGCGAAGGCGGCATCCCGACACGCTTCACCTTCCTGGTTTTCAGCCCGTCCAGCCCCGATGGCCGGCGCGAGACCTGGACCCAGTTGAGCCTCAATCCGGGCGAAGGCGCCTTTCCCTGGCCGGAAAACATCCCGCCAGCCCCCGCCGACGCCTATGAGGTCACCGATCCGGATATCACCCGCCTGCTGACCGCCGGCTTCGGGGCGCTGCAGGCACCGGTCGCTGCCGCCACGACGGATGCCACCCTGGTCGCTGCGTCCGAAGCCGCCCAGAGACGGGCCGACTATGCCGGCGCCTATCTGGCGCTTTACCAGATCGCCCAGCATGCCGGCCCCTGCCGTCCCGGATCCGACACGCCCGCCTGCAACCGGATGAGCCAGGTCACGGCCGCCGGCCTGGGCAATGCGGATTTCGAGAGCCTGATGAATGCGCTCTCCAACATGCAGTCGGCCCGGCTCGATGCGCTGTCCTATCTGCGCAGCCAGACCCACCGGACCGGATTTGCCGGCGCCGCCGTGAACATGCTGGCCGCCCAGTCAATTGCCGCCCAGCAGGCCGCCGAGCCCGACAGCCTGCCGGACCTGTCCCCGATGACCTATTTCGCGGCCAGTGCCGAGAATGATCCCTACGCCCCGCTCACCTACTGGCATGCCGGGCGCTATGCCGCAGCACAGGACGATATCGAAGCGGCCTGGATGCTGTTCGAGATCGCCCGCGGGTTGCCGGACGCACACCGTTTACCCCCCTTGGGCGAAGCCTCGGCAATGATCGAAAGATTGCAGGCGCTTGCCCCGGATTACTTCGGGCCGGCTGCAGCGGATTAACCGCGTTTGTCCACAGATTTAAGCCGGCATTAACCGAGTCAGAGCCTTGTGTTGACTCAGGAAATTCGTGCGCAACGCCTAGGCTGTGATTCGGTGTGGAAACACTACATCTTGGGCCCGCGCGCTTGGTTTACACAATATTAACCGCAGAATAGCGTTGAGCGGTTAAGTCGAGCGAGCGATTCGGATATGTCGTCCAGTGGGCCATGGAGCGTGAAAGGGATTGATCCCCGCGCCCGGGCGCGGGCTAAAACAGCAGCGCGCCGGGAAGGCGTGACTCTGGGCGAATGGATCAATCGCGTCATCCTGGAAGACTCCGATCCCGCCAAGGCCGAGTGGGATGATGCCCTGGAATCCTTCCCGGGTTTTGGCGGCAGCTCCCCGCTCAACGAGGAAGACGACCGGCTCCTGCGGGCCATGGTCAACCGCCTCACCGAGCGCGTCGAAAACACCGAACAACGCTCGGCCCGCACCCTGTCGGGCCTCGACAAGGCAATCAGCCAGCTCGCTGACAAGATCTCGCGCTCCAGTGAACGCCAGAACTCGGAATTGCAGGCCACCCAGTCCTCGCTCGACCGGGTCCGCAAATCCCATGAAGACCTGGCCGACCGGCTGCGCCGGATCGAGGCGGCCGGACCGGCCTCCTCCTCGCCGGAAGACAAGGCCGCCTTCGAAACCACGATCATGAAGCTGGCCCGACGGCTTTACGAACACGAGAACGAGACCGCGGCCCGCCTGCACGAGGTGGACGAGGATTCCCGCTCCGTCTCGGAGTCACTGGAAGCCCGTCTGGCCCGGCTGGAAGCCCGCGCGGACGACTATGCCGAGCTGGAGCGCAAGCGCCAGGACCGCACCACCGACACGCTGGGCCAGCTGAACGCGACCACCGAAGCCCTGAAGGCCCGGGTGGAGGGTGCCGAGCGCGTCACCAATGACGCCGCCCGCGCCCTGGAAGGCTCGGTCTCCCGGCTCGATGACCGGCTGCGCCATCTGGAAGCCCGCAATTCCAGCGACACGGTTGAACTGGAACGCCGCTTCGAGCGTCTCTCCGAGGATGTGGCCCGCGTCATCGCCGATACGCGCAGCCAGATGGCCAACGCGATGAGCAGCGCCACGGCGGAGCCGCGCATCGACCGGCTCGAGGATGCGCTGACCCGGGCCCTGTCCCGGATGGACGAGGCCGAGCGCCGCCAGGGCGACAGCATGTCCCGGCTGGGCCAGGAGATCACCAAGCTGGCCGGTGCCATCGACCGCCGCCTGACCGAGAGCGAACGCCGCTCCAGTGATGCGCTGCGCGAAGCCCAGAACGAGAGCAAGCTGGACCGTCGCCTGGATGAGGTCCGCGCCGAAAACCGCGATGCCATCCGCCGCATGGGAGAGGATGTCACGCGCCTGGGCCGTTCCCTCGCCGACCGGATCGACCTATCCGAAACCCATGCCAGCCAGGTCGTGGAGACTGCGACCGACCGGATGGCGCAAATGCTCGACAAGATCGAGTCCCGCCGTACCAGTGAAGAAGACCTGGAAGACCGGCTGCGCCAATCCGAAGAACGCACCGCCAAGCGGATCGAGGAGGCCTTGGGCGGTGTCCAGGAGCGCCTGTCCTCCGTGCGCGGCGAGACCGAGGAAGCCCTGTCTCCGGTACAGCGCGCCATGTCGGCCCTGGCCGACCGTCTGGAGGCGATCGAGGCCCGCCAGGCCCCCGCTCCTGCGGACACCCCGCCCGAACCGGAAAAAGCCCACGAGCCGGACGCCGAGCTCGAGCCGGAAGAAGATATCGACTTCGACACGCCCCTGTCGCCGCCGCCCCAGGCGGAAACGCCCTTGGGCGCGGATGATGACGACGATGATCCTTTCCTGGCCGAGGCCGCCCCGGCCCCGAGCAGCAAATCCCGCGCGGAAACGCCGGTCGCCGCCGAAAAACCGGCCCCGCATCCGGCCGCGCCGCAAGCCGCCGCCCAGGCTCCTGCAGCCTCGGCCACCATGGTGCTGCAGCCGGGTCCGGTCCATGACACGCCGGCTCCCGCCCCGCAGGCCCGTGATACCCGCCCGCAGACTCCATCCGGCCGGATGGGCGCCACGGCCGATTCCGATTTCCTGGCCGCCGCCCGTGAGCGCACCCGCCAGACCGGTGGCTCGCACAGCAAGGGCAAGCCGGCGAAACCGTCACGTCTGGGCCGCTCCCTGCTCTACGCCCTGCCCGTCTTTGCGCTGGCCATGCTGTCCGGCGCCGGCGCCCTGCTGGTCTGGGAAGCCTGGAGAGGCGATGCCGAACGCATCGCCGTGGAAGCCCAGGCCGAACGTGACTTCATCGCCCAGGTTGAAGCCGGCCTGTCGGAAAGCCCGGCCGCCGCGCCGGTTGAAGCCTCGCCGGCCGGCGCTGCCGAGCCCATGGCCGAAACCGGCTCCGAAACGCCGGCTGACACCGCGTCCGCCGAGCCGGCTGACACCACGACTGTTCCTGCCGCCGAAACATCCACCGCCGCAGCGCCACAAACCTCGGCCCCGTCCAATGTGATGGCCGACGCCTCCGGCAGCATGCTGCCGGCCAATACCGAGCCTGTGACCCCGGCACCCGCCCCCGCACCGTCCAGCGCTTCGGCCGCCGCTTCGGCCCGGTCCGGCCTGACGCTGGCCAGCGCCGCCTCGGACGGAAATCCGGTGGCCCGCTATCAGCTGGGCATGCAAACGCTGGAAAACGGCAATCCGGACAGCGCCGCCATCCTGCTGCGCCGCGCCGCCGAACAGGGCGTTCCGGCGGCCCAGTACCGCTATGCCAAACTGCTGGAAACCGGTGAAGGCGTGCCTCAGGACCTGGAAGCCGCACGCCGCTGGACCGAACGCGCCGCCAATGCCGGCCATCGCCGCGCCATGCACAATCTGGGCGTGATGTATTATTATGGAACCGGGACTGCGGAGAACATGGAGACCGCGGCCCGCTGGTTCCAGGAGGCCGCCTTGCTCGGCTTGCGCGACAGTCAGTTCAATCTGGCCCTGCTCTACGAGACCGGAGACGGTGTGCCGCAGAGCCTGCCCGACGCCTATGCCTGGTTCTCGATTGCCGCCAATGGCGCCGATGACCCGACCGCCCGCGAACGCGCCCTCGCCCTGGAAGGGGCGATGGAGCCGGAAGCGCTGAATGCGGCCCGTTCCACGGCCGCCGGCTTCACGCCGCGTCCGATCGACGCCGAGGCCAATGGCATCTACCAGGACCTGCCCTGGGAGCGGACTGCCACGACCGATATCGCCGCCGTCCGCCGGGCCCAGGGCTTCCTGTCCGTGCTGGGCTATTCGCCCGGCCCGATCGATGGCGAAATGGGCACGCGGACGCGTGAGGCCATCATGCAGTTCGAGGCCGATCTGGGCCTGCCCCGCACCGGACATGTCGACAGCGTTCTGATCGAGCGCCTCGAACGTGCCGCGGCGGGCTAGTCGGCCGGTGCAGATCTACCTCCCCATCGCGGAAATCTCGGTCAACATCTTCCTATTGCTCGGACTGGGCGGCGGGATCGGATTCCTGTCGGGCCTGTTCGGTGTCGGGGGCGGTTTCCTGATGACGCCGATACTGATGTTCATCGGCATCCCGCCGACCGTCGCCGTGTCGACACAGGCCCCCCAGATCGTCGCCTCCTCCTTCTCCGGAGCCCTGGCCCACTGGAAGCGCAAGACGCTGGACGTGAAGATGGGCGGCCTGCTGCTCAGCGGCGGTGTGGTCGGCTCCTTCTTCGGGGTACAGCTCTTCGCCTACCTGCGCAGCCTGGGCCAGATCGACCTCTTCATCAGCCTGTCCTATGTCGGCTTTCTTGGCGTGATTGGCGGACTGATGTTCCTGGAAAGCGTGCGCAGCATACTGCGCGCCCGCAGCGGCCAGCCGGCCACGGCGCCACGCCGCCGCCGGCGAAGCTGGGTCGAGCAATTGCCGGTGAAGATGCGCTTCCCAAGCTCGGGGCTCTACATCTCGATCTTCCCGCCCATCGCGATCGGTTTCCTGGTCGGTGTCCTGGCCGCGATCATGGGCGTGGGTGGCGGCTTCGTCATGGTTCCGGCGATGATCTACATCCTGCGCATGCCGACCAATGTCGTCGTCGGCACCTCGCTGTTCCAGATCCTGTTCGTGACCGCCCTGACCACCGTGCTGCAGGCCGGCCAGAACCAGACCGTGGACATTGTCCTGGCCATGCTGCTCATCACTGGCGGTGTCGTCGGCGCCCAGTTCGGCGCCCGGGCCGGCCGCCATATCAAGGCCGAGGAATTGCGGGCCCTGCTCGCCTTCATGGTGCTGGCCGTCTGCTTCAAGATCGGCCTCGATCTCGTCGTGACCCCGTCCGACCTTTTTGTCGTGACGCCGGTTGAACCGCAGGGAGGCCCCTGATGCTCGGCGCCCTTCTCCTCGCCCTGTCCCTGCAGGGACAGCAGACCATCATCCAGACCGAGGCCCCCAGCATCGTGGCGGCCCTGACGCATGAAACCGTGGAGATCCGCGAGGATTTCGTCGGCCAGGAACTGGTGCTCTACGGCGCCACGCGCGGCCTGACGATCCAGGACGAGATCGTCGTCGTCCTGCGCGGGCCGGAATATGATCTGCGCGTCATGCGCAAGGAGCGCAATTTCGGAATCTGGGTGAACTCCGATCCGCTCGTCTTCGCCGATGTGCCGTCCTACTACGCGATCGCCACCTCGCTGCCGCTGGAGAATATCGCCTCCGATGACGAGCTGGCGGAAAGCCGAATCGGCCTGCCCTCCCTGTTCGCCCGCCAGCCGGTCAACATGCCGCTGACATCAACGGCTCCGGACGAAACGCCGGGCTTCGAGACAGCCGCCCCGCCCGCACCAGCGGATCCGGACATCCTGCCCTATCTCCAGGCGATTGCCCGGGCCGGCGAGCGCCAGGCGCTCTATGCCGAGGCGCAACGGGGTGTGGAAGTGCTCGATGGCGGCCTGTTCCGGGCCACAATCTCGCTGCCCCCCCTGACCCCGGTCGGGGATTATGTCGCGGACGTCTACCTGTTCCGGGCCGGACGCGTCGTGGCCAGCCGGTCCGCTGCCCTGCGCGTTGAGAAGGCTGGCCTGGAGCGCTTCATCTTCGATTTCGCCCAGACCCTGCCCTGGCTCTACGGCCTGGTCTGCGTGATGCTCGCCGTGCTCGCCGGCTATATCGCGGACGTGCTCTTCAACCGCCGCTGATTTGGCGCTAAAATGCCCGCATGGGTTTCATCAAGGATATCTCCGACAGCGCGCTGAGCTGGTGGCGGGAAATCGGGTCCGGATCGCTGGACCGCAGCCGCAAGACGCGGCTGATGGAAATGCTGGAGGACAAGCGCTTCACCTGGCGGCGTCTGCAGACCCTGGCGGACGGGATCGGCGCCACGCCGGAGGAAACCCGCAAACTCCTGGTGCAATTGAAGGCCCGGCCGCAAGAGACCGATCCCGACAAATGGGGGCTGATTGCCCGCAATCCACGCCCCGGTGGCTAGCGCCGCATCACGGCTTTTCTTTCCCGGGCCCCGGCCTATGTCCGAGCTCATGAGCGAAACGAACCGCATCCCGACCCGCGCCCTTCTGGGCGGACTGGCCGGCTGGATTCCCTTCTGGGCGCCCGTGGCCCTGACCGTGCAGGCGAGCCTGACCGGCCGCAGCCCGGCACCGGAGCTGGCCCTTTACACCCTGTATGGCGCGCTGATCCTGTCCTTCCTGGGCGGGGTACGTTGGGGCCGGGCCCTGGCCTCGGACCGGCCGGACACGGCAGGCCCCTGGGTGCTTTCCCTGCTGCCGACCTGTTTCGGCCTCGCGGCAATCCTCGCGCATTGGGCCTTCGGTCCAGTCAGCGGGATTGCCCTGATCATCGCCGGTCTGATCGCCCAGCTGGCCTGGGACCGTCACGCCCTGCGGGTCGGGGACTTGCCGGCCTGGTACGGTCAATTGCGCCTGATCCTCAGCCTCGGAGCCATTCTGGCCGGACTGGTCTGCCTGGCGCTGCTCTTCGCCTAGTAGCGATCGGGCACGCAGGTGGCGGAGGCCACCGGCCAGACCCGATCCCGCCCCATGACCAGGGCGTCGGGCGTGCGACCGAAACAGCGCACAAATGCCTCGTCGCGCACATTCAGACCGCCCGTGAACGCCCCGAAGGCGGGCAGGACGAGACGCGAACCGTCCGTGGCGAAGCAGCGATTGCGCACGCTGCGCCCCTTGCGACGCACCTTGGCACAGGGGTGGAGATGGCCGGCCACTTCGCCCGGCGCAGGGCCCTCGGTGGGTTCATGCCGGAAGACCAGACCGGCCAGTTCGATCTCGTGCCGAACTTCGCCTCCGAATTGCGGCGGCGGGGCCGGATCATGATTGCCCTCGATCCAGATCCAGCGCTCCGCACGGCGGACCAGATCGGCCAGCCTGTCGGCATCCGCGCCATGCATGCGCTGATCCGCGCGCAGATCATGGAAACTGTCCCCCAGCGCCATCACGGTCTGCGGTGCGTGCCGGTCGATCGCCTCGCCCAGGCGGCGCAGCGTGGTGCGCGTGTCATAGGGCGGCAGCATCTGGCCCTTGGCGGCAAAGGAGGACCCCTTCTCAAAATGCAGGTCCGACACCACGAGCAGCCCCGCCTCCGGTACGACCAGCACCCCGTCGGGCTCGGCCAGGACCGGCGTGTCGAGCACGCGGAAACGGCATTCCGTCCGGGTGGGCCAGGTGTCAGTCAAGCCGCATGGCCTCCGCGATCAGATCCTCCGAGGACACATCCTCCAGGATGCTCTCATGGCCTTCGCCATAGACGGGTTCCTTGCCGATCTCCAGCATGACGGGCACGGCGAGCGGGGAGATGCGGTCGAGGTCAATATGCTCGATCTGGCCCCTGATCCGGGCCAGGGCGTCGCCGAGCCGGTGAATGTCCAGCAGGCCGCTGCCGGCATCCGCCCAGGCGGCCTTGAGCAGGACATGGTCCGGCTCGTGCTCGCGCAGGACATTGTAGATCAGGTCGGTCGACATGGTGACCTGGCGGCCGGTCTTCTCCTGACCGGGAAAACGGCGCTCGATCAGGCCGGCAATGACGGCGCAATTGCGGAAGGTCCGCATCATGAGCTGGCTCTCCGCCAGCCAGGCATCGAGATCATCGCCCATCATGTCCTCGTCGAACAGGGCGTCGAAATCCACACCCGACAAATCGCGCAGCCCCCAGACCGACAGCGCATACTCATTGGCAACAAAACCCATGGGCCGCATGCGCATGCGCTCCAGACGCCGGGTGAGCAGCATGCCCAGCGTCTGGTGTGCCAGCCGACCCTCGAACGGGTAGCAGACGAGATAGAAACGCGCCGAACGCGGAAAGGTCTCGACCAGCAATCCGTCCGAGCGCGGCAGGCGGGAGCGTTTCTGCTGGAGTTCCAGCCAGTCACGAACCTGGCCGGGCAGCTGGTGCCAGCTGTCCGGCGACTGGACCAGATCGCGGACCCGGGCCGCCAGATAGGTGGAGAGCGGAAACTTGCCGCCATTATAGGTGGGAATGCGCGGCTCGGTGTCGGAGGAGCGGGTCACGCGGACGGCCATCTCCTCGATCCCCTCAAAGCGCAGGACCTGTCCGGCGAACAGGAATGTGTCGCCCGGCACCAGCTGGTCGACGAACCATTCCTCGATCTGGCCGAGCCGGTGGCCGCCGCGACCGCGCGAGGACACGACCACATCCAGCATGGGCGATTCCACGATCGTGCCGACATTGAGCCGGTGACGCTGGGCGATCTGCGGGGTGCGCGCCACCCAGAGCCCGTCCCGGCGTTTGATCAGGCGGCGGAACCGGTCATAGGTCTGCAGCGCATAGCCGCCGGTCGCCGTGAAATCGAGCACCTTGTCGAAGGTCGCACGGTCCAGCGCGGCGTAGGGGGCGGCACTGCGGATCTCGGTGAACAAGGCGTCTGCCTCAAATCCCTCGCCGCAGCCGCGCCCCATGATGTGCTGGGCCAGCACGTCCAGGGCACCGGCCTTGAGCGGCTCACCATCCAAGGCATTGTCGGCCACGGCATCCCGGGCCGCCTGGCATTCCAGATGCTCGAACCGGTTGGTCGGCGCGAGCAGGGCACGGGAGGGGTTGTCGAGCTGGTGATTGGATCGGCCCAACCGCTGGATCAGTCGCGAGGAACCCTTCGGCGCGCCCATCTGGACGACGAGATCGACATCGCCCCAGTCGATGCCGAGGTCGAGCGTAGAGGTACACACCACCGCCTTGAGCTTGCCCGCCGCCATCGCGGCTTCCACCTTCCGCCGCTGTTCCGGGGCCAGTGAGCCATGGTGCAGGGCGATCGGCAGGTTCTCGTCATTGATATTCCAGAGTTCCTGGAAAGTCAGTTCGGCCTGGGAGCGTGTATTGACGAAGACCAGCGCCATTTTCGACGCCTTGATACGCGCATAGACGTCCGCCAGCGCATGCCGTCCGGAATGTCCGGCCCAGGGAATGCGGGTCTCCGGATCCAGGATATCCACCTGCGGCCGGGCCCCGGCGGCACCGCGGACAATGCGGGCGAAATGCGGTTCGCCATCGGCCGGCTGTGCCGTCAGCCAGCGGGCCAGTCCGCCTTCATCCGCGACGGTTGCGGACAGGCCCGCGCGGCGGGCGTCCGGCGCCCAGCGGGCAATGGCGGCCAGGCCCAGCGCCAAGAGGTCGCCGCGCTTCTGCGGTGCGATGGCGTGGATTTCATCAATCACGATGCGGCGCAGATCCCGGAAGAAGGCCTCGGCATTGGCCGTGGCACAGAACAGCGCGAGCTGTTCCGGCGTGGTCAGGAGAATGTCCGGCGGATGCGCCCGCTGGCGTTGGCGCTTGGACGGGGACGTATCCCCGGTCCGGGTCTCGATGCGCAGGTCCAGTCCCATTTCGCTGACCGGTGCCATCAGGTTCCGCGCGACGTCGACCGACAGGGCCTTGAGCGGGGAAATGTAGAGTGTGTGCAGGGCGTGCGGCCGGTCCCGGCTTGGCCGATCCCCCACACGGTCCGACAGCTCGATCAGGCTGGGAAGGAAACCGCCCAGCGTCTTGCCGCCCCCCGTGGGCGCGATCAGGAGGGCATCCTCGCCCGCCCGCGCCGCCTCGATCATCTCGACCTGGTGCGGGCGTACCGACCAGCCCCGGCTGGCGAACCAGTCGGCGAAACGGGCCGGCAAGGGCGAAAGCGACTGCGTGTCGGGCATACGGCAAGACTAGTGCGCGGACACGGCCGGGGCGAGAGGGCGGATGGGATTGGCGGGGGACAAATGCACGGAGCGTCCCCCTGCCATCACCGCCCCGTTTTCGCCATGCTTGCCGGCGAAACTTTGTAGCGTGAGGGACGTGGGAATGACTGGGACCGCCATCGAACGGTACAAGGCGCTGGATCGCGCCTTTGTGGAACGCGCCGGACGCGGCATGAAGCTTTATGCCCAGTTTTCGGCGCTCGCCAGCCTGTCCACCGACACCGATGCAGCTCTGCAAGCCGAACGGGCCTTCGCCATCCGGGACCAGCTGAATGAAGGCCTGGGCGCTTGGCGCTCGCCGGCCAAGTCCATGCGTCTGGTCTTTGCCGCCGCCCTGGCCGCCAGCGGCCGGACTTCCGAACACTTCTTTGCCGCCCGTGCTGCGCTGGCCGAACGTCGCAAGGCGCGGGGCGGCCGGCATCTCATGCATGGCGGGGCCTGCGCGGCTCTGGCACTGGTCTCTTCCGGCGGACAAGGCCATCAGGCCGACAGTTTCTACGACATCCTGGAAGCGATCGCGGCCCCCTGGTGGCGGCGCGATGCCGGCCGGGAGGAAGTCGTCGCCGCGATCTTCGCCGGCCTGGGCGAAACCCCGGATGATGCGCTGCGCTATCTCAGCTCGGCCCGCCAATCCCTGCGTGAGGCCGGGATTCCCAAGGCGGCTGCGGAAGCCGCCGCCTGCGAGATCGCCTTCCAGAAATACGATCCGGAAGCCATCGGCCCGGCCTGGGAGTCCCTGACCAAGGGATTGCGCAAGCATGGCGCCCTGCGCAGCGGGATCGGCAAGACCGGGCTGGCCGTTGCGGCTGCGCACGGCAATGGGCCGGACATCGGCAAGGCGCTGGTCCAGACCTATCAGGCGCTCAAGGCCGACAAGTCCCTGCGCCTGTCCAGTGATGTGGCGGCCAAGCTGGCCTTGCGCCTGACCCTGGCAGACCGCGGCGATGTCGCACCGATTGCCGCCGCGCGCGACCTTGCCGCCATTCTGGCCGCCCAGACCGCCATGATCGTGGCGGCCACATCGGCCACAGTTGCGGCCACGACAGTCGCAACGACATGAGGTAGAAACGGACCAATTGGCATGGGGGGATTATTTGCCATTCAGCTCATTGAACTCGGAGCATATCGTTGAAACCCTGGAACGGCTGGCCGCGCGCGTGCGCGAACGCTTTCCCGAGGCCAGCCTGAACAATGTCATTCTCGAGCTCATCGAGCTGGGCAAGCGCGACCGGCGCCGGAGCGAACGGCTCGCACGTCCCTATTTCTTCCTGCGAAGCGGTACGATTCTCGCCGTCCTTCTGGCCATCACCGCCCTCGTCCTGGTCGGCCGGGGCCTGTTCAACTGGGTCGATGTCGATGGCACCCAGGCCGATATCTACACCGTGTTCGAAGGCGTCGAGGCCGGTCTGAACATTGTCATCCTGACCGCGGTGGCGATCTTCACCCTGACCCGGGTGGAGGAAAGGCTGAAACGCTCCCTGGCGCTGGATGATCTGCACGAATTGCGTTCCATCGCGCACGTGATCGACATGCACCAGCTGACCAAGGATCCGATTGCCCTTCTGCGCCTGGGCCCCCGCACGACGGCCTCACCCCACCGCGAGATGAGCGATTTCGAACTGACCCGCTATCTCGACTATTGCGCCGAGGCTCTGAGCATGGCCGGCAAGATCGCCGCTCTGTATGCCCAAAGCTCGCGCGACCCGGTCGTCATCGCCTCGGTCAATGATATCGAGAGCCTGACGGCGAACATGTCCGCCAAGATCTGGCAGAAAATCACCATTGTCCGCGATACCAATGAAGGCGTGCCCGCCCCCGCGACATAAGCATTCCCCAATCCGGGGAAGGGTGCTAGTAGCGGGTTGAAACGCTTGCAGAGGGGCATGTGCGATGAATCTCGAGGAATTCCTCAATCCGGAAACCATGGCCGTTCTGGCCGAGCGGGGCATTGCCGCCGGGACCAATCTGATCCTGGCTGCCTTGTTCCTGATCGTCGGCCTCATCGTGGCCGGCTGGGCCCGCGGCGCCGTCCGGAAAATGGCCGCCAGTTCGGAGCGCCTCGACGACACGCTGGGCAATTTCTTTGCCTCCATCGTCTATTACGCCGTCATCGCCATCGTGATCATTGCCGTCCTCGGCAAGTTCGGCGTCGAGACGACCAGCATGGTGGCGGCCCTCGGTGCCATCACCCTGGCCATCGGCTTTGCCCTGCAGGGCACGCTGTCGAACATTGCCGCCGGCGTGATGATCATCGCCTTCCGCCCCTATGCACTCGGTGACTGGGTGGAAGTGGCCGGCGTGTCCGGTTCGGTGAAGGATGTGAACCTGTTCACCACGGTCCTCGCCACCGGCGACAACAAGAAGATCATCATTCCCAACGGCCAGGCCTGGGGCGATGTGATCACCAATTACAGCGCCAACCCGACCCGCCGCGTCGATTTCACCTTCTCGATCGATTACGGCGACGATATCGACAAGGCGATGGCGGTCATCAAGGACACGCTGATGGCCGATGAACGCGTGCACCGCGATCCGGACATCTTCCTGGCCGTGACGGCCCATGGCGAGTCGTCTGTGGACCTGGCGGCCCGCGTCTGGGTGAATACCGGAGACTATTGGGGCGTCCATTTCGACGGCCTCAAGAACGTCAAGGAAGCCTTCGACAAGAACGATATTTCCATTCCCTACCCGCATCGCGTCAACATCGCGAAAAAGGCATAGCGCATCAGACCGCAATCGGGGCGTCACCGCCCCGATTGCGCCTTATTTGGAGGTAGAGTGAAGCCATGACCGAACCGAGCGTGAATTCTTCGACCTCCGGCAATGAGCGCCGCACTTTCGTGCAGCGCCTCGTCAGCTTCTCCACCAAGGACATTGTCCGCCTGGTCCTGCTGTGCGTGCTGGCGGGCTTCCTGCTGGCCGCGCTGAACGTCAATCCGCGGGATCTGTGGATCGACTTCTTCGGCACGCTGGCGGAAAGCTGGACCCGCTTTGCCGACTTCATCATCGACAGTGCCGGCTGGGCCGTGGAGTACTTCCTGCTGGGAGCGGTTCTCGTGATCCCGATCTGGATTGTCTTCCGGATCATCCGGGCCACGGGACGCTCTTAGGCCGGAGCTGGCAAAAACGCTTTGAACATCTCGCGTTAACCACCGGCCTTTGGAAGATATCAACAGATTTGACCTAAACCGTCCCAATGATCGAACGGGCGGAAAGCTTTCCGGGCGTAACCAACGCCCTTGTCCAGGCGGATGCCTGGTCGCCGAACCGTGCGCCGCTTCTGCTCCAATCCAATCCGTTCATGCGCTCCATCCTGGTCTCGCTGCTGCGCGATGCCGGCCGCAATGATGTCCATGTGGCCCGCTGCGCCGACAGCGCCGTGGAGATGATGAGTGAACGACTGCCCGGCGTTCTCGTTTCCGACTGGAATGATGCCAGCACGCCGGCGGAAGACCGGCTGCGCCTGATCCGCCGCATTCGCGACATGAATGATGCCGTCCTGCGCGAAATGCCGGTCATCATGATTTCCCAGCCGCGCCCGCGCCAGGAAATCGAGCGCGCCCGGGATGCCGGCGTCAGTGAATTCATCATCACGCCGGTCGCCCCGAACACGATCCAGCACCGGCTGACCTCCGTGCGGGAAAAACCGCGCGACTTCATCCAGTCGCCACGCTTTACCGGCCCTGACCGCCGGCGCCGCAAGCGCCACGCCGCCGGTCCCAGTTACAAGCGGATGGCGGATGTGGAAGCGGGGCTCACGACCCCGATGCAGGCCGCCCGCGCTGCGGCCGTTTCGCTCGTCCAGGAAATGCAATTGACCGGCGACCCGCTGGCCATTCGCGTCGCCCGCTCCCTGCAGCGCTTCATCGCGCACATCAAGGCCTACACACTGGTCGAGGAAGAAGTCGCGACCATGCACCGCGCCGCGATTTCCCAATTGTCGCGCATGGCCGAGGACGGCAATCCGCTGCGTGAACCGGTCGTGACCGGTCTGGAACAGGTCGTCGAGAAGCGGATGCGCCGCGGTTAAAACCGTTTGGCCGTCTGCCGGGGCATGACCTATCAAGGTCGGGTCTGCTCGCAATACGGCCCGCCTCATGGACCCTGACTCCCCCGACGATCCCGCTGAATTCCAGAAGCGTCTGGATGCGCTCGCCCCGCTGATTGTCGACGGCGCACCCTATGCCGTCTCGCTCGGCTTCAAGATCGCGGAGATAACCCGGGACCGGGCCGTGATGACCACGCCCTATTCGGAAGACCTGGTGGGCGATCCGGAAACCGGCACGCTGCATGGCGGCGTGATCACGGCCCTGCTGGACCATTGCTGCGGCATCGCTGCCTTCGGGGGGCTGGGCGCCCGGCACACGCCGGCGACGCTGGACCTGCGGATCGATTACATGCGACCGGCCAAGCCCGGCTGTGACATCACCGCGGAAGCGCACTGCCTGAAATCCCATGGCCTGGTCGCCTTCGTGCGCGCCACCGCGCATGACGGTGATCCGGATGATCCGGTCGCCATCGCCCAGGCGGCCTTCATGATCTCGGGCGCCTCCAAGGCGGCCCACAAGCGCGCCTATGAAGCCTTCAAGGACGCCAAGTCATGAGCCAGGCCCTTCTCGACACGCTGCTTGCCACGCCCTTTGTCTCGCGCATCGGGGTCCGGATCGAGCAGAAGGGCACGGAGCTCACCGGCGTGCTGCCCTTTACCGACAAACTGGTCGGCAATCCGCTGATCCCGGCCCTGCATGGCGGGGCGGTGGGGGCCTTCATGGAAGTGGTGGCCTCGGCCTCGCTCCTGGTCAGCCAGCCCATGGCGCGCCTGCCGCGGCCGATCGATGTCGCCATCGACTATCTGCGTCCGGCCCGGGCCCAGGATGTCTATGCCCGTGCCATCGTCGCCCGCTCCGGCCGCCGCGTGGCCAATGTGCGGGTGGAGGCATGGCAGGGCCGGACCGAAGCCCCGGTCGCGACCCTGCATGGTCACTTCCTGATCACGCCGCAGGGCGCGGACGAAGAGAGCTGACGGCCCCGTTACCGATCCGCAAGTTTGTGACCTGTGGCTGACGTCGAATTCGTCCGGTTGCCATGCTGGGGTTATCTGCTCCCTGACAGTCTGGCTCCTGCGGTGAGGGACGCATGGTGTGTTCCTGCCGTTCATGAACAGGAGCCCCCCATGATGAAGACCCTGATGGCCGCGACCGTGTCCCTGGCCTGTCTCGCCCCCGCCGCCCTGGCCGCTGATCCCAACCGGCAGGTTGAAACCGTTCGCTTCAACGCGACGGACCTCCACAATCCGAACGCTGTGGCCGAGATCCGGGCCGAGCTCCGCGACGCCGCCGACCGGCTGTGCCAGCAACGCGCCCTGCGGGGTCTGGACCGCGTCCGCGCCGAACGCATGTGCACCGAGCTCATCCTCGAAGAAGCCGATTTCCGCCTCGACCAGCGCATTGCCGAGGTCTCGACGCAGGGGCCCCGCATGGCCTTCACCCTGGTCCGGCCGCAATAGTGAGCCGCGCCGCCGGCGAGCCGTGCCGGGGCTGACTCGGCTCGCACCGCGACGGGATGCCTCATCCCGTCAGCCCGGCCGTCGTCCTAGTCTTCAAGGCATGGACACCAACGGCCCCCTCATCGCCTATTACGACGCGCTCTGCCCGATCTGCCGCATGGAGATGAACCGCTATGCGCGCCATGGCGACCACATCATCCGCCTGCACGATTGCAATGGTGATCTGCCCGACGATGTCGACCGCGAGGCGGCCCTGGCGGCGCTCCACGTGCGCCTGCCGGATGGTCGCGTGGAGACGGGCTGGAAAGCCTTCATCGCGATCTGGGAGCGAGTGCCGGGATGGCGCTGGCTGGCCCTCCTGACCCGCCCCGCCCCCATACGCATTCCCCTGGATGTCCTGTATCGCTGGCTTGCACCCTACCGTCCGCGGCAGAAATGCCGCGACGGCGTCTGCGACGTCTGAGCCGGGAAATGTCCTGAAATCAGTTGGTTGTGCGGGTGTGCCAAGAGCGTGCCAGCGACCCCATACATATTTGTATTATCGCAGTGCACCATTTTTTGCTGCAGCGCACTGGAAATTCCCACCAAGCATTGTCAGTCTTATGTCCAACGGCCATGCAAGGACGCATCGCCGAACAGATTTAGGAGTTTCGACATGCGCACTTTTGCTCTCGCCGCCCTTGTTGCCCTCGCCTCCGCTCCGGTCGCCCTGGCCGAGCAGCCGTCCGAAAGCGTTGCCATCGAACTGGCCGCCTATGACCTGAACAGCCCGGCCGGCCTCGCCGCCCTGGAAGCCCAGATCGAAGAAGCCGCCACCGATGTCTGCCGCGACCGTGTCATGAGCGACCTGCTGCGCTCCTACACGCTGCGCCAGTGCGTGCGCGAAACCACGGCACACGCCATGAACCAGCTGGACGTCGCCCGCGGCGTCGTGCCGGCCGAGGCCGCCTCGCAGCAGATCGCCCTGAACAACTAGGTCTGCCCGGCGAAAATACACGCCAACCTTGCCCGGCCCTTGCGGCCGGGCTAGGTGCGCGGGATGTCCACTGCCCCGCTCACCCGAACCGATGTCATCAAACGCGCCTGGCCCCTGGTTTTCGCCAATGCGGCCGTCCCGCTCGCGGGTGTCGCGGATACATTCGTTCTCGGCCTTTCCGGTGATACCGCCGACCTCGGCGGCGTGGCACTGGGAAGCGCCGTCTTCTCCGTCTTCTATTGGAGCTTCTACTTCCTGCGCATGGGCACGACCGGGCTGACCGCCCAGGCCGATGGCGCCGGAGAGACCGCAGAAGCCCAACGCATCCTGCTTCGCGCCTTGGCCATTGCCAGCCTGCTCGGCGTCGCCGTGTGGGCGCTGCGGGACGTGATCGCCTGGGCCGGCTTTGCCATCCTGCAAGGCACAGAGACCGTCGAATCCAAGGGCGCCGACTATCTTCTCGCCCGCGCCTGGGGCGCCCCGGCTGCCCTGGCGACCTTCGCCCTGTCCGGCTGGCTGATCGGACTGGGGCGCAATGCCGCCACGCTGGCCATCTATATCCTGTTCAGTGCCGTCAATATCGGCCTCGATCTCTGGTTCGTCCTGGGTCTGGGCTACGGGCCCGGCGGGGTCGGGGCTGCCACGGCGATCGCAGAGTGGGCGGGCCTGGCCGCAGCGCTGGGCCTCGCCGGCCTCGCCCTTCGCCACCAGAAAGGCTGGGCCAAGGGCGTTCTGGACCGCAGCCGCCTGCTGGCACCGAAAGCCCTGTCCGAGCTGTTCCAGGTCAATCTCAACCTGATGATCCGCACCTGGTGCCTGGTGATCGGCTTCACCTGGTTTGCCAATGCCGGCGCCCGCCAGGGCACGGCGCCACTCGCCGGCAATCATGTCCTGCTGCAGGTGATCTCGCTGTGGGCCTTCGTGCTGGATGCGTTCGCCTTTGTCGCCGAGACCGAGGCCGGCCGCGCCTTCGGACGCAAATCCCTGACCGAATTGCGCCGCGCCGTACGCCTGACCGGGGAGCCCATGTTCGCGGCCGGCGCCATTTTCGCCGGGCTGACCTATCTGTTCGGCGCGGATGTCCTGAGCGCCGTCATTGATGACGAGGCCGCCCTGCAGGCCGCGATCACCTATCTGCCCTGGTGCGCCGTGGTGCCCTTCATGGGCGCAGCCGCCTGGCTGCTGGACGGGATTTTCATCGGCACGACCAGCGGCAAGATCCTGCGCAATGCCGGAATTGCAGCCGTGGCCGTCTATCTGGCCGCGGACGCCCTGCTGTCGCCGGCCTTCGGCAATCACGGTGTCTGGGCGGCTTTCGTATTGTTCTACATCGCCCGGGCTGCGGCCCTGGGTGTGGCCTATCCGGCCCTGGAGCGCCGGTTGCGCTAGCCGGTGCCGACCGCGTCGCTGACGCACATAAACCCGTCGGATTTGAGCCGCTCGACCAGTCCGTCCTTGATCTCCCGGATCAGACCCGGCCCGTGATAGACCAGCGCCGTGTAGAGCTGCAGCGCATTCGCGCCCGCGCGGATCTTGGCATAGGCCGTATCCGCACTGTCGATCCCGCCCACGCCGATAATGGCCAGATCCGGTCCGGCCGCACGGCGGAATTCCCGGACCAGCTCGGTCGAGCGCTCGAAAATCGGCGGACCGGACAAACCGCCCGCCTCACCCATTTTCGCACTCTGAAGCGTATCCGGACGCGTGATGGACGTGTTCGAGACGATCACGCCGTCCAGCGCATGGCGACGCACGGCATCGACCATGTCGGCGGCTTCGCTGTCCTCGATATCCGGCGCGACCTTGAGGAAGACCGGAGCGGCATCCCGCACTGCCGCGACCCGAGCGAGCAGATCGTCCAGCGCGCCGGATTCCTGCAGCGTGCGCAGGCCCGGCGTATTGGGCGAGGACACATTGACCGTGAAGAAGCCGGCCAGACCCTTCAGGGCGTCCAGACAGGCGACATAGTCGGCAATCCGGTCTTCGCTATCCAGATTGGCACCGAGATTGACGCCGACGAGCCCGGGCTGCGCGGCACGCGCCTCCAGCTTGCCCCGGAACCGGTCGAGCCCCTTATTGGGAAAGCCCATCCGGTTGATCACAGCCTCGTCTTCCTCCAACCGGAAGATCCGCGGCCGCGGCTTGCCGTCCTGGGCGCGCGGTGTCACCGCGCCGCATTCGACAAAGCCGAACCCCATCGCCAGAAGCGCATCGGGCGCATCGGCATTCTTGTCGAACCCGGCGGCCAGGCCGAGCGGATTGCTCAGATCGATACCGGCCAGCTTCGTCGCCAGAACAGGATCATCGGACTTCCGGTCTTTCGGGCCGAGCCCGGCCGTCAGCCCCAGGAGGGAAAGCTTGTGCGCCTGTTCCGGGTCGAATCCCCGCAGAAGGACGGTGGCCAGATCGTGCAGCATGTCAGTCGCGCTCCAGGTCGGAGGGCAGGACCCAGTCCCCGTCCTCATTGCGCCGGACATGGCGCAGGCCGCGCACCGCGCTGGCCGGGATCTCGCCATAGACATGGGGGAATTTCTCCCCGCCCCGCGAGACCTCCCATTTCACCGTATCCCCCAGCGCCTCAAGATCGATCTCGACGAGGAGAAGCCGCTCATGCTCGTTATAGTGCTTGACCAGCGTGCCCTCGACCTGCGCCGCGGCGGACAGGTGGATGAAGCCATCGGCCACATCATGCGGGTCTCCGGCGAACCGGCCCTCCATCATGGCAGCGGCCCAGCGTTCCGGATTGGCGAGTCGAAAGGCTTTTGTCGGGGTCATGGTCTTGGGGTTATCCCCGGTCGCGATGACAGGCAAGTGCGCCAAACGCACGCGGACCGTTTTCCTACAACCTCCGCTCGCTTATGATGGCGTCATGTTCACACACGAGCAAATCTGGCGCGGCATTGATCGCCTTGCGGCCCATGCCCAGACCAGCCCCTCCGGATTGGCCCGGCGGGCCGGTCTGGATTCCACGACGTTCAACCCGTCCAAGCGCGCCTCCCGCGACGGAAGCAAGCCGCGATGGCCTTCCACGGAAAGCCTGGCGAAAGCCCTGAGCGCCGCGCATATGGATCTGGCCGGCTTTGTCGGCCTGATGACCGGCGTGCCCGTCATGACCGGTGTGCAGGCGCGCAGTCTGAGCGAGGATTCACCGGCTGCCTTCGATGCGGGCGGCCGCCCGTCCGGGGAAAGCTGGACGCGGATCGCCTTTCCCGGCCCGGGCGCGGAAAGCGCCTACGCCCTGACCGTGGAGGATGACAGCATGCGCCCGGTCTATCGCCGCGGCGACCGGCTGATCGTGGCGCCGGACAGTCCGTTGCGCCCCGGTGACCGTGTCCTGGTCAAGCATCGCGAGACCGGGCTGGAGGCCTTTGAACTGGGTGAGCATGGCGTGAAGCAGGTGGTCCTGCAGCCGATCCGCGCCGACCGGCCCACCCAGAAGATCGCGCTCAGCGAGATCGACTGGATCGCCCGCATCCTCTGGGCCAGCCAATAGCGTTCCACCGCGACCATTCGCGCATGGCCAGGCCGTCCCATCGGCCTAGTCTTGTCCCGGCAAGGAGTTGCCATGCCCGAGGCTTTTGAACCGCCCCGCCCGCCCTATGCCAAATATTCCGCGCTCGGCAAGCTGCGCCTGTCGGACTATCTGACCTATTTCAAGGCAATGCGGCGCAATCCGCTGGAGGTCTGGGGCGAGCACCATTTCTCCATCCGCATGGCGCCCTTCCGCTTTCTGGGACGCTCCAACCTGCTGCTCTCCGACCCGGAGGGCATCCATCACTGCTTTGTCACGCGGGCGGACAATTTCACGATGAACCCGCTGCGCCAGGCGGTGCTGAAACCCTTCCTGCGCGACGGCCTGCTGACGGCGGAAGGCGAGACCTGGAAAAAGGCCCGCAAGGCCGTCTCCCCGGTCTTCACGCCGCGCGAGGTCAATGCCTTTGCCCCGCTGATCCGGCAGGTCTGCGAGGACACCACGGACCGGCTCGCGCAGAAGGACGGCCAGACCGAACCCATGGCCCAATTCATGGTCGATCTGACCCTGGATGTGTTGATGGAGACGCTCTTCTCCGGCGATGAGGCGCTGGACAAGGCCGAGTTCACACAAGGCATCCACGTCCTGCTGGAGCTGAGCGGTGTGCCGCACCCGTTCGACCTCATCCATCTGCCCGGCTGGATCCCGCGCATCGGCCAGGCCAAGGCCCGCCGCGTAATCGAGGATCTGCGCCGCCAGGTGACCCGGGTCGCTGTGGCGCGCCGCGCCCGGCCATCCCCGGAAGAGGAAGGCCGCGCCGCCGACTTCCTCGACCTTTTGCTGGGCGCCGGCCTCGATGATGAGGCGGTAACGGACAATCTCCTCACCTTCCTGGCCGCCGGTCATGAGACCACGGCGCGCAGCCTGGCCTGGACGCTTTATCTCCTCTCGCGGGATGAAGAGACGCGCCAAAAGCTGGAAGCGGAGATCGATGCGGCCCCGCTGGACGAAACCGATCCGGCCGACTGGACCCGTCTCCTGCCCTGGACCGAGGCCGTGCTGAAGGAAAGCCTCCGGCTCTACCCCTCCGCCCCGATCCTCGCCCGGACCTCGAAGGAATGGGATCTGGTCTGCGGCGTGCCGGTGCCGGGCGGAACGGATGTCGTGGTCGCCACCTGGCTGCTGCACCGCCAGCGCGATATCTGGGACCAGCCCAATGCCTTCCTGCCGGACCGCTTCCTGGGCGAGGCCGCCAAGGACATCCCCCGTGATGCCTATCTGCCCTTCGGCATCGGCCCCCGCGTCTGCATCGGCGCCCGCTTCGCCATGATGGAAATGGTGATCGTCATGGCCTGCCTCCTGCGCAAACTGCGCTTCGACTATGCCGAGGACAGGGATCCGCTCCCGGTGCTGAAGATCACCCTGCAGCCGGATACGGCGGTGGCGATGCGGGTGACAGAACGAAGGTCTTTGCCCTCTTAAACTCCGTCATTCCCCGGGATGCCCGCTTTCAGTTCCGTTGGGATGACGAAATAGATGCTGATCCACTTGTCATCCCGGTCGGTCGCCCCGCGAAAGCGGGGCATAGAACCGGGACCCATCGTGCCACGAGGCAAAGTGGGTCCCTGATCTGCGCCCCGATCAAGTCGGGGGCATCCGTCAGGGATGACAAATAGTGGTGATCGGGACTTTCAGCCCCCCTCTCCCCGGAAGGCGAGAGGGGGTGGGGTTACACCTCCGGATACTGGAACACCTCTTCCAGACCCACCTTGAAGACCCGGGCGATCTTGAAGGCGACTTCCAGGGAGGGCGAGTATTTGCCCTGTTCGATGGCGATCACGGTCTGGCGGGTCACGCCGATCGCCTTGGCGAGATCCGCCTGGCTCATTTCATCGGCGTGGAAGCGCAGGGTGCGGATCTCATTAGTGATGAGGGTCGGTTTGGCCATGGCTCAGACCCCCCGGCGATAGTCGACCAGTTTGGACACCGCCTTGACGATCTCACCAGCCACCAGACCGCCCAGGATCAGATTGGCGACCAGGTAGTAGGGTTGGGCCGTCATCGCCGACCCCATCGCCAGCAGGGCAAACAGGGCCAGGACAAAACCGCCGCGCTGGTCGCCGCGCATCTCGATCAGCTTGTCACGCTCATCCGACGTGTCATCGGCTTCCGACGGAGCGGCAATCGCGATGGCGATGTGGACGACGATCGAGGCGGCAACCACACCCAGAACGGTGACGATCATCTTGATATTGGTGACGGCCAGCGCGGCTTCCGGCGACATCCCGCCCATAACGTCGATGATGGACGTGGTGAAATACCAGCCGTAGACGCCGATCATGATGACCAGCATGGCCAGATTGCTCTTCTCGTGAAAACTCATGTCAAAAACTCCAGTCTCTGTGTCTGGTATTTTTTACACACACTGATGTCTGGAATGCAAGACATTGTGTATGATTTCTTTGACATTTACGCAGAAAGAAAAGGCCCGCCGAGCGGGCCTTTTCAAATTCCCTTTTCCGATCAGCCCTTTACCAGCTCACCCGCCAGCGCCTTTTCGATCAGCGCGATGGTCTGCGGGACGCCGTAAATGGCGACGAAAGAGCCGAAGCGCGGGCCCTGGGACTGGCCGAGCAGGGTTTCATAGAGCGCCTGGAACCAGTCGCGCAGGTTTTCGAATTCCTGCGTCTTGCCGGCGGCGAACACCTCGTCCTGGATCATGGCCCCATCCCGCGTGTCGGCCGGCATGGCCTTGAGACGGGCCAGCAGGTCTTCCATGGCGGCGCGCTCCATCTCGGTGGGGGCGCGGAAGGATTTGGTCGGTTCGACGAAGTCCTGGAAATACTGGACGGCAAAGCCGGCCAGCGCGTCCAGCAGCGGATGGGTCTCCGGCGTCGCGCCTTCGACATAGCGGCCGATAAAGCCCCACATCACATCGGTGGAGTGGGCGGAGGCGGCCGAGGCCAGGTTCAGCAGGAGCGCAAAGGAAATCGGCGAGGCATCCTGCGGCGGGTGACCGTCATGAATGTGCCAGGCCGGGTTTTCCAGCTGCTTGTCCGGCGTCTGGCCGTGATAGGCGGCCAGGTGCTGCATGTACTCGTCCACCGCTTTCGGGATGACGTCGAAATACAAGCGCTTGGCCGTCTTCGGCTTGACGAAGTTGTAATAGGCCAGCGATTGCTGGGGCGCGTATTTCAGCCAGTCCTCGACCGAGAGCCCGTTGCCCTTGGACTTGGAGATCTTCTCGCCCTTCTGGTCGAGGAAGAGCTCGTAGACGAATTGCGTCGGCGGCTCGGCGCCCAGGATGCGGCAGATGCGCGAATAGATCGGCGCATTGGTCTGGTGGTCCTTGCCGAACATCTCGAAATCGACGCCCAGGGCGGCCCAGCGCATGCCGAAGTCCGGCTTCCACTGCAGCTTCACATGGCCGCCGGTCACCGGCAGCGTCGTCTCCTCGCCATCCTCGTCATCGAAGGTGACCGTGCCGGCCTCGGCGTCGACGGCCTTCATCGGGACATAGAGGACCCGGCCCGTCTTCGGCGAGATCGGCAAGAAGGGCGAATAGGTCGCCTGGCGTTCCGCCCCCAGCGTCGGCAGCATGACATCCATGATGGCGTCATACTTCTGGGCCGCCTTCAGCAGCATCGCGTCATAGGCGCCGGACTTGTAGAGCTCGGTCGCGGACTTGAACTCATAGGTGAAGCCGAAACTGTCCAGGAAGCCCTTGAGACGGCCATTCATGTGGTCGCCATAGGAGCTCGCCGTGCCGAACGGGTCCGGCACTTCGGTCAGCGGTTTTTGCAGGTGCTCGGCCAGCATGTCCTGCTGCGGGAGATTGTCCGGAACCTTGCGCATCCCGTCCATGTCGTCGGAGACGCAGATCAGCTTGGGCTCATAGGTGCCGCCGGTCAGCGCATCGAAGGCGCGCAGCACCATGGTGGTACGCACGACTTCACCGAATGTCCCCATGTGCGGGAGGCCCGACGGGCCATAGCCGGTCTCGAACACGACCGGCCCCGATTTTCGGCCCATCTTGTCCAGACGCTTTTTCAGCAGGCGCGCTTGTTCAAACGGCCAGGCTTTCGCGTTTTGGGCAAGATCGGCGAC
This sequence comes from Maricaulis alexandrii, assembly GCF_005871165.1. GTDB lineage: Bacteria > Pseudomonadota > Alphaproteobacteria > Caulobacterales > Maricaulaceae > Maricaulis > Maricaulis alexandrii. The sequence continues at coordinate 62,522 of NZ_SWKP01000010.1, forward strand.
AGACATCGGGATCACTTTCTTTTAGGGAGAGACAGAAGCCGTGCGAGGTAGAGGGGAAGCCGCACAGCGTCAAGCGTGACGCGGCGCAGGGCCGGCTTGCAACCACGCGCGAGACACCCGCTCTTGTTGCATAAAGACAACAGACCTCTGAATAGCCGTATGCGCCGTTCCGATTTCGCTTGAACCTGTCAGCCAGCACCGTCATAAGCCGCATCCCGATCAACCACCCGCCCGCAACGGGCGCGCAGACAGAGACGAGCATGAACCAGGTTCAGCGTACATATCGCCTCGACGGCACGACCTATTGGTCGTTCGCCCGCATGCGCGCGCAGGGATCGCAGATCACCCGGTAGACTGTCCGACACAGTCCCGGTGACCCGCCCTCCCGAGCGCCGCTCGAGGAGGGCTTTTTTGTTCCGGCTGGCCGCCCTTCCCCCAAATGGCCGCCTGGAACAGCCCCGGGAGGATGCGCGCCCCCAACGCGCATCCTCCCCATGGGGCATCGCCCAATCAGAACAGACACGAAAGAGAAAGGTCCCGCCGGCAAGCGGGGAGAGAGTCATGCGTACCGCATTTGAAGCCATCGAAACCGACACCGGCCTGATCAAGGCCTGGACCAAGGGCGTTCCCGTCGAGGACAGCGCCGTGGACCAGTTGCGCAATGTCGCCGGCCTGCCCTTCGTGCACAGCCATGTCGCGGCCATGCCCGACGTCCATTTCGGGCGGGGCGCGACCGTGGGTTCGGTGATCCCGACCAAGGGCGCGATCATTCCGGCGGCGGTCGGCGTGGATATCGGCTGCGGCATGATGGCGGTGCGGACGAGCCTGACGGCGCGGCACTTGCCGGACAGCCTGAAGGCCAGCCGTGATGCCATCGAGCGGACCATCCCGGTCGGCAATGGCAAGGGCGGGGATCACCGCACCAAGCCTTCGAGCGTGGACACGCATCTGGAGGCCTCCGGCCTGATGGAGCGGCTCGCCGTGATCAAGGCCAAGCACAAGAAGATCGGCACCCACAAGGTGGACGGCCAGCTCGGCACGCTGGGCGGCGGCAACCATTTCATCGAGCTCTGCCTCGACGAAGAGGATCGTGTCTGGGTGATGCTGCACTCCGGCTCCCGGGGCACCGGCAACATGATCGGCACCTATTTCATCGAGCGGGCCCGTGAAGAGCTCGCCCGCCGGGTGCTGGACTTCCATGTGCCGGACAAGGACCTCGCCTTCTTCATCGAGGGCGAGCCCCTGTTCGACGACTATGTCGAGGCCGTGGGCTGGGCCCAGGATTATGCCCGTGAGAACCGGGAAGTGATGATGGCGCGCGTCCTCGGCGCGCTCCGCACCACGCTGGGCCGGTTCAAGACCGACAAGGCCGCGGTGAACTGCCACCATAATTACGTGGCGCAGGAACACCATTTCGGGGCCAATGTCTGGCTCACCCGGAAGGGCGCCGTCTCGGCCCGCGAGGGCGAGCTGGGGATCATTCCCGGCTCCATGGGCGCGCGCTCCTTCATCGTGCGCGGCAAGGGCGTGGCCGACAGCTTCTGCTCCTGCTCGCACGGGGCGGGTCGGACCATGTCCCGGGCCAAGGCCAAGCAGAGCTTCACCCTCGCCGATCACCGCAAGGCGACACAGGGGGTGGAATGCCGGAAGGATGCCGGCGTCATCGATGAAACGCCGATGGCCTACAAGGACATCGACGCGGTGATGGCGGCGCAGAGTGACCTGGTGGACGTGGTCCACACGCTCAAACAGGTCGTGTGTGTGAAAGGGTAGGGCCGCAAGGCCCTGCCCGCTTTCCCGCGGGAGGATGTGATGCGCGAAGACATGTTCAAGGTGATCGTCGAACGCCCCCGCCGGGGCTGGCGCACCCGCAAACTCTCCCGCGGCAAGCTCAACCGCGCCGGCGACAATCTGGCCAAGAAGCAGGGCCTGAAACGCCAGCGCATGGAAAATGGCACCAGCACCAAACATCTCAACGAGAATCTCGCCCCGCTGAAACGCTATCTCGGCCAGCAGGTCGGACGGCCCTGGAACAAGGTCCGGGCCGAAATCGGGGCGCATCTGGACCCGGGTCACACGGTGAAGCAGCACGTGCTGGAGCACCTGGACGATTTCGTCCTGCGCCCGTCGATTGGCCGCGACGGCGAATGGGTCTGGCCCTATCTCTGGACCTGGGGCGATGGCCAACCCGCACCCGGCAAGCTCTATGTCCACCCGGTCGACGGATTGCTGAAACGCTGGAAACTCAAAAAAGGTGAAAGCCCGCGCCGCGACGGCAAGCTGCCCAAGCGGCGTTAGACCGGCTGCTCGTCCAGCGACCAGCCGCCCTTGCCACTGAGCTTGCGCGTGAGGAGATAGATCGCCAGCCCCAGCGGCCCGAACATGAGAGTGAAGACCAGGGCGGGCAGGACAATCCATTTCGACAATCCGGCCCGCAGCGCATCCCGGGCAATCCAGGCGCCGACAAACAGGTCGAAGACGAGGAAGTGCGTCCAGCCCGTCAGCACGCCGACCGGATGGGAAAACAGCGCCATCACGGCCGCCAGCGAGGCCATGCCCGCCTCGTCATGCGCCTGCCCGAACAGCACGCCCGCGCTGAGAAAACTCAGATAGATCGCCGCCAGGATGAGCGGAAAGAGCGCCGTGTGCACCACGCGTCGGGTCCACACCCAGCCCGGCGCAAAGGCCAGCAACAGCCAGGCCGGCGCGATCAGGATGTGAAGGGCAGTGTAATAGGTCTCGAACATGGTCATCTCCCTGCACCCTGACTACGCCGTTTCGGCGGCCACCTCCCAGAAGTTTATGGATCCGGATTCCGCCTTGTTACTGACTGACCGGTCAGTTATAACGCGCTCATGCCCCAGACCGCTCGCAAACGCCGCCCCGAAGCCCGACCCGACGAAATCCTGGATGCCGCCCTCGCCGTGTTCGGTGAACAGGGCTTTGCCCAGGCCCGCGTCGAAGACATCGCGAAGCGCGCCGGCCTCTCCAAGGGCGCGGTCTATCTCTACTTCCCGTCCAAGGATGCCATGCTGAATGCGCTGGTCGAGCAATCGGCCGGAAAGCTGGCCCGGGCGGCCGAACAACTCGTCGCCATCGGCGCGCCCGGCGATCCGGAAACGGCCCTGCGCAGCCTGATCCGCATGCTGCTGACCGCCATGTCCGATCCGGACATTTCCGCGGCGCCGCGCCTGGTCCTGACTGAGGCCGGCCGCTCGCCGGAGATTGCCGCCCACTACCGCAGCCAGGTGCTGGACATTGCCCGGCGCGCCATGGGGCGCCTGCTGGAGGCCGGGGTCGCGTCCGGTCATTTCCGGCCGGTCGACCGGGATGCCCTGATGCGCGTCATGGGCGGTCCCTGCATCGCGCACATGGTGCTGACGACGATCTTCGACCTGCCGCCCAAGGACATCACCGACCCGGCCGAGATGGCCGATGCCCTGTGCGACCTGATCCTGTTCGGCCTGGTCCCGCGTGAGGAGGCCGCTTGATGCGCCATCCCATCCTGATCCCGCTCATCTTGGGGACCGCATTGGCCCTGTCATCCTGCAATGGGGAAGCGGACCAAAGCCTGCACGGCTATGCCGAGGGCGACTTCATCGCCCTCGCTCCGGACACAGCCGGACGCATCACTCAAACGCATGCCGCCGAGGGTGCGCCTGTCCAGCAGGGGGATTTGCTCTTCCGCCTGGATGACCGCCAGGAAACCGCTGCCGTGCAAGCCGCCCAAGCGCGTTTGGAAGCGGCCACGGCCCGCTTCGACGATGCGGCTGCCGGCGCCCGGGCCCCGGAGATTGCCGCCGCGCACGATCAGCTGATCCAGGCCCAGGCCGCCGCCCGCGATACCGGCGAAGCCCTGGAGCGCACGCAGGACCTCTTCACCCAGGGCCATGTCAGCCAGGCCCGTCTCGACCAGGCGGAAACCGCCGACCAGGCTGCCCGGGCCCGCGTGGCGGAAATGCGCCAGCGCCTTAGCCTGGTCCAATTGCCCGCGCGCGAGAATGCGCTGCGCGCACTGCAGGCCGACATCCAGGCGGCCCAGGCTGAACGGGACCGACTGGCGGACCTGCAGGCCCGGCGCGCCGTCCATGCGCCCGCCAATGGGCACATCCATCGGCAGATCCGCTTCACCGGTGAAATGGCGGGACCGGCACAACCGGTCTATGAGCTTTTGCCGGACGGGGCGGTTCATGCCCTGCTCTTCATCCCGGAACCCCGCCTGGCCGCCCTGCCTGTGGGCACCCGGCTGAGCGTGACCTGCGATTCCTGCGAGCCCGGCCTTACCGCCCGGATTTCCACCCTCGCCGACGCGGCCGAATTCACCCCGCCGGTGATCTATTCGGACAATGAACGCTCACGCCTGGTCTGGCGCGCCGAGGCCCTGTTCGACGGCACGCCGCCGCCACCGGGCACCCCGCTCCGCTTCGAGCCGCAACCATGAGCGAAGCGCTCGCCATTGATGTGCAGGGCCTGACCAAACGCTTTGGCGACAAGACCGTCGTTGACGACTTCTCCATGCAGGTGCCGCGCGGCAAGATTTACGGCTTCCTGGGTCCGAACGGATCGGGCAAGACGACCACGATCCGGATGATGTGCGGCCTTTTGAAACCCGATGCCGGTGGCGGCACGGCGCTGGGCCATGACATCATCCGCGAGAGCCGCGAGATCAAATCGCGCGTCGGCTACATGACGCAGAAATTCTCGCTCTACGGCGATCTGACCGTCCGCGAAAACCTGACTTTCATGGCGCGCCTGCATGCGCTGAAAAACACGACATCCGTGGTCGAGGCCGCGCTGGAGGAATACGCCCTCGCCCCGCGTGCCAACCAGCTGGCGGACACGCTGTCGGGCGGTTGGAAACAGCGCCTCGCCCTCGCCGCCGCGTCGATGCACGATCCCGGCCTACTCCTGCTGGACGAACCGACGGCCGGGGTCGACCCCAAGGCGCGCCGGGACTTCTGGGACCGGATCCGGGTGCTGGCGCGCAAAGGCGTCACCGTGCTGGTCTCCACCCACTACATGGATGAGGCGGTCCAGTGCGACAACATTGCCTTCATCGCCTATGGGCGGAAGCTGATCGACGCGCCCTCCGCCGACATTCCCGAACGGGTCGGCCTCATCACCTGGCGCATCGAAGGCAAGGGCCTGCAGCCCATCTATGATGCCCTGCACGGCGCGGATGGTGTCGACCAGATCGCCCGTTTCGGCTCCGCCCTGCATGTCTCCGGACGCGATGCCGAGCGGCTGGAGCGCGCCATTGCACCGTATCGCGGACAGGACGGCCTGATCGTGGAGAAGGCCAAGACCGGGCTGGAAGAAGCCTTCATCTGGCTGATGACCGGGTCGGAGGACAATTTCCAGTGACCAGCCTGTCCCGGATTCTCGCCATCATGGGCAAGGAGTTCATCCAGATGCTCCGCGACCGGCTGACCTTCGGCATGATGGTCGGCATTCCGGTCATGCAGCTCCTTCTGTTCGGCTATGCGATCAATACAGACCCTCGGAATCTGCCAACCCTGGTTGAGATGGGCGATAACGGCCCGGCCAGCCGCGCCATCACCCAGGCGATGGAGACCTCAGAGTATTTCGACCTGATCGGCCTCACCACCTCCGCCGAAGAGACCGAGAGCGCGCTGCAGAGCGGGGACGTCCTCTTCGTGGTGACCATTCCCCCCAATTTCGAACGTGATCTTCTGCGCGGGGACCGGCCGCAAATCCTGCTGGACGCGGACGCCTCCGACCCGGTCGCGGCCGGGACCGGAGCCGGCGCCTTCCCGACCCTGGTTCAGGAGGCGCTTGCCCCCTTGCTGGGCGAGATGAGTCCGCCGGTGCAGACCGTCATCCACCGCCGTTACAATCCGGCGGGACGTACCGCGCTCAATATCGTGCCGGGCCTGCTGGGTGTCATCCTGACCATGACGATGGCGATGATGACCTCCATGGCGCTCACCCGGGAAGCCGAGCGCGGCACTCTGGAGACGCTGTTGGCCACCCCGACGAGACCGCATGAGGTGATGATCGGCAAGATCACGCCCTATGTCTTTGTCGGCTCGATCCAGGTGGCGATCCTGCTGGCCGGCGCGCGCCTCCTGTTCGGTGTGCCCTTCCTGGGCTCCCCGTTCGCCTTCCTGGCAGCGGTCTCGCTCTTCATCCTGGTCAATCTCTCGTTGGGCTTTTTGTTTTCGACCGTGGCGCGCAGCCAGATGCAAGCCATGCAGATGACCTTCTTCATCTTCCTGCCCTCCATCCTCCTGTCCGGCTTCATGTTCCCCTTTGCCGGCATGCCCGCCTGGGCCCAGACACTGGGCCAGGCCCTGCCCACCACGCATTTCATCCACGCCGTGCGCTCGATCATGCTCAAGGGGGCGGGTTTCCGGGACGTGATCCACGACATCTGGCCGCTGGCCGTCATCTTCGCCGTGATCGCGACGCTGGCCATGCTGAGATACCGACGGACGCTGGACTAATGCCGGGTTGACGGATGATCCATGGCATCCGAGCTTCACGGTCTGATTGTTGTCCGGATTTCCATGCGTCGATCCATCGCCTTAGCTCTGACCGTCCTGATGGACACCCTGCTCGGGGTCATCTTCGTCGCAGCCTATTTTCTTTGTGCCTTCGCTTTGATCCACCGGGGCGTCGACATCCTGATGTCGCTCGTCATCATGCTGGTGGTGATCAGCCTGGTGGGCTGGGCGCTGGACCATTTCCTGAAACTTCGCAGGCGGACGCGCTGGCTGGCACGTGCCATGTTGGGCCTGCCTGAATTCGACGACGTCCGACCAAAGGGCTTGCAGGACCTGCCAACGGATGACGGCATTCGCCGAAAGGCCGCTCTGACCGCCTGGGCTGTTGCCATCATCCTGTTTGCGGGCCTGTTCTGGTCGCTGGCATCATTTGGCAGCGTCCTGCTCGGACTGGGCGTCTTTGGCCTTTTCGTCGCAGGGGCCGTCTGGTTGTTGATCCATGGCGGGTTCAACCTGATCTTTGATGCGGTCGAGGATCGTGTGGCCGAGGACGAGACCCTGCGCCGGGACGGCCCCGACCGGAACGCCTAACCCTCCCCGTCATCAAAGATCGTCTCGATCGGCTGGCCGAACAGGCGGGCAATCTTGAAGGCGAGCGGCAGGGAGGGGTCATACTTGCCCGTTTCCAGCGCATTGATGGTCTGGCGCGACACGTCGAGATGATCGGCCAGCGCCTGCTGGCTCCAACCGTGCTCGCCGCGCAACTCCTTCAGCCGGTTCTTCATCGCATCTGCACCTGCTGGACCATGGATGCGATGCTGTGCACCACGGCGGCGATGGGCAGGAGCATGGTCATGTTGAGCGGCTCCATCACGCCATAGATCTCGGCGACCCCGAAAATGGCACTGGCCAGCAACATGCCGAGCGTGGCGATCGCGGCAGCCCGGATCTGCAGGCGTGCCAGCATCTCGTCGATCGAGCGCACATAGCGCACGACTTCATAGCCATAGACCAGGAGCGGCAGACAGGTCAGACCGACCAGAGGCCAGGCCGAGAGCGCGTCCCAGCCATTGCGCGAGGGATCCAGCGTCTTGTCGATCGCCACGAGGATCGCCGTGAAAGCGATCATCGAGACGAAGGTCCGCCAGGCGTAACGCCGGCTGACCGAAGCCCGTTTTTCGGTCGCACTCATGCCGGGTCATCTCCCTTGCCACCGAACAGAAGCGTGGCAATGCGGGCCAGCGCCATCAGCCCCAGAATGAAGACGGTCAGACCGGCCATCTTCATCTGCGGTGACAGGACCGCGACAGCGTCGCGGATCACGTCGAGCCAGGGGCCGACCATGCCAACCAGGAAGATTGACGGCAGAAAGACCGCGGCGAACAGGGCCAGGGAGACCAGGCTCGGCGCCTCTCCGGCACCGCCCATTTCATTGTACCAATCCCGAAACGTCATCGGACACTCCTTTTGTAAAGCGTCCTTGTCATATGAAGTAAAGGGCGCTTGTCGTCAAGGGTGCTTTACAAACACGGGCCGGGAAAAGGCGCCCGAGAATCCCGCGGGCGCCTTCAAACCGTGCCGGATCTGACGATCCGCCTATTTGTTCGGCTGTTTCGTCACCCGCAGATAGGGTTTGATCTTGTTGTAGCCGGCCGGGAAGAGCTTGTCGGCTTCCTCGTCGGAGATGGACGGCACGACGATCACGTCCTGGCCGTCTTCCCAGTTCACCGGCGTGGCGACCTTGTAGCCATCGGTCAGCTGCAGACTGTCCAGCAGGCGCAGGACTTCATTGAAGTTCCGGCCGGCGCTGGGCGGATAGGTGAAGGTGGCGCGGATCTTCTTGTTCGGGTCGATCACATAGACCGAACGCACGGTCAGCTTGGGGTCCGCGTTCGGGTGGATCATCGAGTAGAGTTCGGAGACCTTGCGCTCCGTGTCGGCGATGATGGGGAAGTTCATCGCGACATTCTGGGTTTCCTCGATGTCCTTGATCCAGCCCTTGTGATCCTCGACGCTGTCCACGGACAGGGCGATCGCCTTGGCGTTGCGCTTGGCGAACTCGTCCTTGAGCTTGGCGGTAAAGCCCAGCTCGGTCGTGCAGACGGGGGTGTAGTCAGCCGGGTGGGAGAAGAAGATCACCCAGTTATCGCCGATCCATTCGTGAAAATTGATCGGTCCTTCACTGGTCTCGATGTCGAAATTCGGGGCTGTATCGCCCAGCAGAAGACCCATGCGTCTCTCCTCGGTTCAAATGGGGGCCAAAACATTCTACGAGTAGGTGAGCGTCGCGCCGGGGGATTGCAACCCTTTGCCTGTGCGGCACACCGTCCCGACTGTCCTGTCCACAGCAGTGAGCCCGTTTGCCCATGCCGACCACGCTGATCCTGATGCGCCATGCCAAGGCTGTTGACCGCCTGGAAGCCGAAGACGACTTCCAGCGGGGACTGACGGCGCGGGGACGCGAGGACAGTGCCGCCGCTGCGGATGCGCTGCAGGAGGAAGGCCTGAAAGTGGACCTGGCCCTGGTCTCTCCGTCCTGGCGGACGAAACAGACCTTCGACCAGCTCGTCCCGCTGATCGGCACGCCGGCCGTGGACGACCCGATGGCGCTCTATCACGCCTCCACGGACATGCTGGAACGCGCCGTGAAAGCGGTGCTGGGCCCGGACCAGACCCTGCTTCTGGTCGGTCACAATCCGGGCATTGGCGGCTTTGCGCACAAACTGGCCCAGCGCTGTGGCGCGAGCGACCATCTGCCCCTGGGCTATCCCACCGCGACGGCCTGTGTGTTCGAACTGGACGGCGCCGGTTTCGACCAGCCGCGCTTCCGTTTCATCTACAACCCCAAAGGCGCATAAGGCTCCGGACTCGCCTTTTGCGTGCATTCATGCTGTTCTTCGCCCTGCCGTGGAACAGGATGAATGCGGATGGACGGTTTCTCGCCCGCCACAACGCCCGAAGAGACCGCCGCTGCCGCCGGGGCGGCGCAGCGGCCCCGCCTGTCCCTTGTTCATCATCTATGGGCCGAGGACGCCGCCCGGGGGCTCGCCCGCCGGAGACCGGATTACAGCGCCCAGCTCAATCCGGTTCCCCTGACCGTCATCCTGTTTGCAGCACTTGTCCCTGTCGGCATTCTGGCGGCCGGTGTGGGCGGGCCGGTCAGCCTGGCGCTTCTGGGCCTGCTCGCCCTGCCCTGCCTGGCCGCCCAAACGCTCTTGCGACTGGCTGCGGCGGCCTGCCCGCTTCGATGGGCGCCGCGCCGCCCTCTGGGCGACAGCGCCCTGCCGCGGGCCAGCCTCGTCATCGCCCTCTACCGCGAGGCTGCAATCCTGCCCCGCCTGCTTCAGGCACTGGACCAGATCGACTACCCGCGCGACCGGCTGGAAATCCTGCTGGCGCTGGAATGCGATGATACCGAGACCCGCACCGCCCTCGCCCGCCAGGTCCTGCCACGCCACATCAGAACCGTACTGGTTCCACCCGGCGAACCGCGTACCAAACCGCGCGCGCTCAATCATGCCCTGCGCCATTGCACGGGCGAGATTCTGGCCATTTTCGATGCCGAGGACCGGCCGCATCCGGGCCAGTTGCGGGCCGCCGCGGAGAGCTTCGCCGCCGGCGCGCTCGGCCTGGCCTGCGTGCAGGCGCCGCTCAACTGGTTCAACGGGACGGAGACCTGGATCACGCGGCAATTCACGCTGGAATACGCCGCCCACTTCCATGCCCTCCTCCCCCTGTATCGCCGTCTGCGCTGGCCGATCCCGCTGGGAGGGACCAGCAATTACTTCCGGACCCGCCATTTGCGAACGGCCGGGGCCTGGGATGCCTGGAATGTCACCGAGGATGCGGATCTGGGCCTGCGCCTGCAGGCCTGCGGCTTTCATTGCGATGTGATCGAACCAATGACGCTGGAGGAAGCCCCGCTGCACCTGTCCGCCTGGATGCCCCAGCGCACACGTTGGCTGAAAGGCTATCTGCAGACACTGGCCGTGCACTGGAAACAGGTCCGCTGTCCGCGTGACCGGGTCGCCCTGGCCCTCACCCTGGGCGGAACCCTCCTCTCCGCGCTGAGCTGTGCACCGGGCCTGGTCGTCGGTCTTGTCGCCCTGGTCGGCCTGTCGCAGAGCGAGCCCGCCGCGGCGCTGCTGCTGGGCTGTCTGGGCCTGGGCTATACGGCCAGCGCCGTATGTGCCCTGGTCGCAACGCGTCGCGCGGGCCGGCCCTCCCACCCCTTCGCCCTCTTCACCCAGCCGCTCTATGACGCGCTGAAATTCTGGCCTGCAGTGCGGGCCCTGTATCAGCTCGTCCGCACCCCCTATCTTTGGGAGAAGACCGAACACGGTGTCTCGGCCCATTGTGGAGACGGACCATCTATCTCTCGCTCCCCGCCACCCTTGCCGGGCTTGGCGCCGTCATCGCCCTTTTCCTCTTCGCCCGCTGGCGAGCCGGACAGCCGGCCCGCCCGGAGCGCGGCCCCCGCCTGATCCCCTGGACGCTGATCGCCATCATCGCCGCCGGGCTCGGCCTCTTCCTGGTCGTGCATCTGGTGGAATTCACCGGTTATCAGCCGGGCAATGCCCGCCGCTTCTGACGCGCACGAAAAAGGGCGGCTGCCTGCGCAACCGCCCCTGTTTCGTTCGCTTGCCGCCGATTACTGGACCGGCAGGTGCTCCAGCAGGAAATTCCCGCTTTCCCGCAGCAGGGTCTCGCGATCGCTCTGCCGGTCGAGATAGTGATTGGCGCCGTCCATCAGCACGAAGCGGACATTGGGCTGGCCTTCCATCACCCGGCGCAGCCCCTCGAACTGGTCCAGCGGCACGGTGGTATCGGCATTCCCGTGCAGGACCAGGAGCGGCATGGTCAGGCTGGCCGTCTGCGCCGTCGGCGTGATGCTGGCCTGATAGGCATCATCGGAGAACCGGCTACCCATGTATTGCTCCCAATAGCGCACGCCGATCTCGTTATAGCCACTGGCCAGCATGCCGAAGGGATTGGTCACGCCCGCGAAGCTGATGACACAGGCGACATCCCCGGTATCACGGATCGCAGCCATCAGCGCGGCATAGCCGCCATAGCTGCCACCCATGACGCAATAGGGCTGCTGCCGGGCGATGCCGGCCTCGCGCAGATAATCGGCCCCGTCCGTGATGTCGTCGATCATACGGGTGCCGAACCCGCCATGGCCGGCTTCGATATAATCGCGGCCGCGGCCCGTGGAGCCCCGGAAGTTCGGCTGCAGGACGGCATAGCCCAGACTGGCGTAATAGCTCGTGCGCCAGTGGAAAGTCCCGACATCGCGCGCTTGCGGTCCGCCATGCGGCTGGATGATGAGCGGCAGCGGGTCATCGCCTTCGGCCCAGCCCGGCGGCGTGGTCAGCCAGGCGCCGATCTCCAGACCATCAGAGGCTTCATAGCGCAGATAGCGCCGGGACCCGACGATCTGGCCCTCGGCCAGCTGCATTTCCGTGTCCAGCAGACCCAAGCCGCCCGTGGTCAGGTCCAAGAGATAGAAATTCGCCGGCTGGCCCACATCCTGGGCCTCGATGACAATCTTGGAAAAGTTCTGGGCCCAGCTGACGAAGACAAAACTGTCTTCGGTCAGGATGTCCCGGAGCTGTCCCTGGAGCGCATTCAGATTGCGCTCGATGAACAATTGGCGCGGCAGGTCATCCACCCAGCCAAAGCCCACCACTTCCTGGGAGAAACGGTCGAAGATCGGTGCGGTCTCCGTCAGATCCTGACCGTCGACCTCGAACGGCGTGGCCTCGCCGGTTTCCACATCCACGCGGCGCAGCCCGGTCTCCGGGAAATCGATCACGAGGGCCGACTGGTCACCGGTCATGCCGTAGACATAGGGGCGCTCGGCCGGATAGTCGCCGGAGATGATGGCGTCGCGATCACGGCGGTCGGCGCTGACCACCTCCCAGTCTCCCGATCCACTGTCATAGCGCACTTCGAAGACTGGCTCGCCTTCCGCATCGAGCACATAATGGATGACGGAGGCCTGGGACGTCGCCAGCACGTCATCGACGCGACCATTGTCCAGGTCCACCGAATAGGCCACCGTCTCGAAGGAGCGGCGGTTGCGGCTGATCCGGGACGGAATGTCATTGCCGCCATCGGGCACGCGGGACAATTCCATCGCCACGCGATCCGGATCATTCGTCAGCGAGGAAATGATCCGGTCATTATTGACGATATTGCCATAACCACCGAGCAGGACGGCGGCCTCGCCACTCTCCAGATGGTAGGAAACAGCCCGGCTGACCGTGAACTCCTCAAGCCCATTGATCGTGCCGACCTCTTCGAACGTCTGGATCCAGAAGACCAGATAGGTGTTGGACGGGAAGTAGAGACCGGTGATCCGGGACTCGCCCTGTTGCGGGATCACGCTCTGCTCGCCGGTCTCCAGATTGTAGAGGCAGATCTCGCGCAGGCCGCGCGGGCTGCACCCGGTGGCCAGCATGGACCCGTCCGGCGACACGGCCGCATCCCAGATGCGCGGCAGCGCGGAATAGGTATCGATATCGCCCTGCGCGAACGCCGTCGCCGAAAGGCTCGCGGGCGCAAGAAGGGCCGCAGCTGCCATCGAAATGGCACCGAAAAATGAACGCATGAACTCCCCCAGAAGTCGCTAAACCAGTCTGTCGGCGAGCTTAGCCGCTACACCCGGCCCCGCAACCCGGCGATGCGGCGCCCGGTGTCAGCACGCGACCAGGTGGGTTCAGCCTGGCTCAGGATAGTCCGGCTCGATCACCACGGGCTGGGGCGGCGGCATCGGCGGGGCCGCCGGCAAGGGGTCCAAGGGAACGGGCTCGGGCACTGGAAATGGAACCGGGACTGGCATGGGGGCCGGGCCAGCGCTCAAAGGACCGGCACTGCCGCCAGGCAGTGGCCCCGACGGGGCCGGGCTGGCGAAACCGGTCTGCGCCTCGAAAGCTGCCCGCTGCGGATGCCCGGGCGGATAGAGCGCCTCCACAAGCCGGCCGATCCAGACCGGAGCCGGGTTCACACAAGAGGCCACCAGCGGGGCGTTGCCGCCACAGGCCGCCTGGCAGCGGGCCTGTCTTTGCGCGATCGCCGCCTCCGACCGGCACTGCATCATTTGCGGGGCCTCACCGGTGCGCCAGTAACTCGTCTGGAGCTGGGCCCAGACCGAGGGGTATTCCAGCGCCTCGCGCTGTTCGCGCAGCCCGGCCTGCTGCGTTTCCAATGCCGCCTCATCCGGCCAGCCGGCCCAACCCTGCGGGGCGGTGTCGACGCGGCGGGCCAGGCGCAGCTGGAGTGCCAGACTGCGCAATTCGGCATCTATCGCGGCCCGCCGGCGCGCCCGGTCCACCTCATCCAGCCGTGCCACATGATCGACCGCGACCGGCGACTGCGCCAGGATATAGCGACCATAATCCCCCAGCATCGCACACTCGGCCTGGCAGACCCGGATGGAATGGGCCGGATCGGCCGGTCTTTGCGGCAAGGTCTGCACCCATTCGTGCCAGGCCGTGCACGTCTCCATGAACCGCGTCATGGGCGGCGCCAGACGGGCCTGCAGGTCCGGATCGAAACTCTGGACGGCCCCGACCCGGCTCAGGCCGAAACAAACAGCACGCGCGGCATCGCTGTCCGGCCCTGGCGGGGCCATCACGGCCACCGCATCGGTGTCTGGGGCAGGTTCCGGTTCGGGCCCACAATCCGGCGCCCACCCTTCGCGCATTTGTCGGCCACTTCGCGCAATCAGGGTCCGCAGATCCTCGATCGCGGCATGATCCAGACGGTCAGGATTATTGCCCTGGGCAGGGTCCGCCAAAAACAGGTGCAGGACTTCGGCCGGTGGCGTGTCGGTTCCGCAGCTTGCGGCGCAGCCGGCCAGCCGGTCACCGGTCTCGCGCGCCTCGGCGGCAATCGTGCGCAGAAGGGCCGCCTCCACCGCCAGGGCATGGGTGCGGGTGAGGGCCTGGTCGACCTCCCGGCGTTCGCGATAGGCGTCCCGTTCCAGCGCATCCACTTCGGCCTGGCGCCGCTCCATCTCCGCCTGGCCCAGTGCCACCATGCGCCGGGCGATGATGGAGAGGGCATTGAGCCGGGCCCCGCTATCGCTTGCGATATTGTCGATATTGCCCAGCTCCGACTGCAGGATCGCCAATTGCTGGTCAAACGTGCTGGCCGACGCCCCGGTCTGACCGGTCAGTCCTTGGGACAGGCTGGCCATGTCGCCGGCCAGCTCATTGAGCGCATAGGCGAAGTTGAGCACCTCGCCGCCCTGACCGGACTCAATCAGCGCCCGGATATCCTCGTAGACAAAGACCGTGCTGGTGATATGGCCGGCCACATCGACCAGAAAGCGCTGGTAAAGCAGAAGTTCGGCCGATCCCCGGAACCGGTCCTCAGCCCGGACCGCCTCGCCCTGCAGGGAGGCCAGATGACGGACTTCCAGCTGATGCAGATGGTCCAGGACATCGGCCAACTGGCTGAGCGACATGTCCAGTTGGTCCGCAGCGGTGATGGCTGTCACCAGTCCGGCACAATCCGGCTCTGCACACTCCAGCGGACACTCGGCCGCCTGGCTGCGCAGCCGCGCCAGAGACGAGCGGTAGTCCCGCAAATCCCCCAGTGTGACATAGCGAAAGAAGCGCTCATGCGCCTCCGCTTCGGAGGCCAGCCGCGCCTGCTCGTCCGCGGATGGCTGTGCCCGGGCATCGCCGCCCGCCAAGCTTCCCAGCATCCACGCACACAGGATGATCCCGAGAGTTCGCAACCCGTCCATGCCTGTCCTCCCCCCAGCAGATTAGGCAGGGCGGTTTCGTCAGGCAAACAAAACGGAAATACGGAGCGATGGAGCGGGTGAAGGGAATCGAACCCTCGTCGTAAGCTTGGGAAGCTTCTGCTCTACCATTGAGCTACACCCGCGCACGCCTCAGGACGTTATACGCAAGTCGCGCCGCCGGGGAAGCGTCCTCTTGCAGGACGGGCTCCGGTCAGATGAAGAACTTGGACAGTTTCAGGCCCTGTTTCTGGTAATTCGACGAGACCTGGCCGTAGGCGCGGCCAGGCGCTTCCGCCATGGGCTCATACACCAGCCGGGCGATGGCCTGTCCGTGTTCCAGAAGGAAGGGCACATCATGACCCCGCACTTCCAGCACGGCCCGCGAGCCCGTACCGCCGGCCTCATCCGTGCCGAAACCGGGATCGAAGAAGCCCGCATAATGCGCCCGGAACTCGCCGATCTCCGTGGCAATCGGTGCCATTTCCGCCGCCTCGTCGAAACCGATCGTGACGGCCTCGCGAGAGGCCAGGATGTAGAACTCGCCCGGATCCAGGATCAGGCGGCGATCCGGCGCATAAAGCGGCTCCCAGAAGCGTGAGGCCGGGTGCATGCCGATCTTTGACAGGTCCACCAGACCGGCATGACGACGGGCCCGATAGCCGACAATCCCGTCCTCGAATCCCGACAAGTCCACGCTGACCGTCACATCCCGCAGCGGCGTGTGTGCGCCCTGGCGGAAGCGGACCTGGGAGAGGCGGTCGCCCTCATGGACCAGGACGGAGAAGGTGCACGGGCTGATCTCGGCATAGAGCGGACCGTCATAGCCTTCCGGGGCCCGGTCGAAGACCTCGCCCTGGTCGGTGATCACCCGCGTGAAGACATCGATCCGTCCGGTCGAGCTTTTCGGATTCATCATCGCCGTGACACCGGCGGGCAGGCTGAGCCTTTCCTGCAGCGGCGCCAGATAGACGCAGCCGGTTTCCAGCACAGCGCCCTTTTCCAGATCGACGGTGTGCATTTTCAGGTCGCTGTCGAGACATTCCGCGACGGTCCGGCCCCGGCCCGGCAGAAAGCTGGCCCGCAGGCGATAGGCCTGCCGGCCCAGGCGCAGATCGATGCTGGCCGGCTGGATCTGACCGTCGGCCGGAGGCTGGTCGGCGGCAATCACACCGGTGTCGAACAAGGTGGTCAGCCGGGTATCGGGAAGAATGCCGTTCGCGCTCATATCGGGACGTTCAGACTGTTGAGAGGACCCGAGATGTCCCCCATCTGCCCGGCCCTGTCCAGCCATGCTGACCGTGGGGGTTGAGCCGAAGGGGTGGCGGGAGGATGATAGCGCTCAATTCAGGGGCCGGTGCGCCGGTCTTTTGCGGGCGGGAAACCCATGTATCAGCACGAAGACAGTGGCGTGAAAATCTCCGTGACGCCGGACTATCTGGAAGATGAGTCCGAGCCGGAAAACAGCCATTATGTCTGGGCCTACACGATCGAGATCGAGAATACGGGCGATCATGCGGTGCAGTTGATCGCACGGAAATGGGTCATCACCGATGCCATGGGCCGGACCGAGCATGTCCAGGGCCTGGGCGTGATCGGCGAACAGCCGGTGATCGAACCGGGCGAGCGTTTCCGCTACACTTCCGGCGCCCCGCTGACGACCCCGTCGGGCTTCATGCAGGGCAGTTATGAAATGCAGCGTCAGGACGGGCTCAGCTTTGCCGCGGAAATTCCGGGCTTTTCACTCGACCGGCCGGGCGACCGCGCCCAGCTGCACTGATCCGGTGACGGCGTGAACCGGCGCGGCGGGGGACATCCTTGACCACATCCCTGCGACAAGTCCTCTTCATGGTGGGCATGATGGTGGCCGTGCTGGCCGCCCTGATGCTGGCCCCCGCCATGCTGGACGCCGCTCATGGCGATCATGACAGCGCCACCGCCTTCTTCCTGTCCTCCATCCTGGGCATGTTCCTCGGCGCGGCCCTGGCCCTAGTCAATCGCGGCCCCGTCGACTCGATCACGCCCCGAACGGCCTTCGTCCTGACCGTCGGCGCCTGGTTTGCGCTAGCCCTGTGCGCGGCCCTGCCCATGCGCCTGTCGGGCGAGGAGATGAGCTGGACCGATGCGATCTTCGAATCCATTTCCGGCCTGACCACGACCGGCGCAACGGTCATCACCGGACTGGATGACCGTCCGGAGGGCCTGCTGCTCTGGCGGGCCATCCTGCAGTGGATCGGCGGGATCGGGATCATTGTGACGGCCATGGCCTTCTGGCCCATGCTGGGCGTGGGCGGCATGCAGCTCTTCCAGCTGGAAAGCGGCGACAAGTCGGACAAGGTCCTGCCCAAGGCGACCCAGATCGCCGCCGGTATTTCCCTGGTCTATCTGGTGCTCACGCTGATCTGCTTCTTCGCCTTCCTGGCTGTGGGCATGGACTGGCTGCATGCGCTTTGTCACGCCATGTCGACCCTTTCGACCGGGGGCTTCTCGGCCTCGGACAATTCCATGGGCAATTACGTCCATCTGGGCGCCGACATGATCACGACCGTCTTCATGATCCTCGCCTCCCTGCCTTTCGCCCTCTTCGTCCTGGCCGGACGCGGCAAGCCCGGCGCGCTGTTCAAGGACGCCCAGGTCCGCGGTTTCCTGCTTGTGGTTGTGGTGTGCACAACCCTCATCGCCCTGGTGATCTGGTCGGTCGGGGCGCATGAGGAAGGCGGTGCCATCCGCCAGGCCAGCTTCAATGTCGTCTCGATCATGACCGGCACCGGATTCGCCACCGCCGATTACGGCGCCTGGGGCCCCGTCTCCGAAGCGGCCTTCTTCATCTTCATGTTCATCGGCGGCTGCGCCGGCTCGACGACCTGCTCGGTGAAGATCTTCCGCTACCAGATCGCCGGCACGGCCATGCGCCGCTACCTGGCCAAGCTGATGCGGCCCAATGCGGTCATCCCGATGCGGTATAATGGCCGCATCGTGGAAGAGAGCGCCCTGCACTCCGTCCTGGGCTTTTTCTTCGTCTTCTTTGCCGTTTACGCGATCTCGGCGGCCCTGCTCTCGGCGATGGGTCTGGACACGATCACCGCCCTGTCCGGTGCCGCCACAACCCTGGCCAATGTCGGCCCCGGACTGGGACCGGTCATCGGTCCGACCGGCACGTTTGAACCCCTGTCCGATCCGGTCAAATGGGTGATGACCTTCAACATGTTCATCGGCCGGCTGGAAGTGCTGGCCGTGCTGGTCTTCCTCAGCCCGCGCTTCTGGCGCAGCTAGTCCGGCCCTCAGGCGGCCGCGGCCATGACGACGCGGTTCCGGCCTTCGCCCTTGGCTTGGTAGAGCGCCTTGTCAGCCGCGGCAAACAGGCGCGTGAAGCAGGGATGCCGGTCCGGCAAGGGCGCCAGGCCCGCTGACACCGTGACCTTGATTTGACGGCCATCGAGCTCGAACGGGTTTTCTTCGACAGCCTTGCGCACCCGATCCGCGATCCGGTTGAAGCCTTCGCCGTTCATGTCGTGAAGGACAGCGACGAACTCCTCGCCACCCAGCCGGGCCACAAAATCCGACTTGCGCAGGGCCTGTTTCAGGGTTTGCGCGACATGCCGCAGGACGGCGTCGCCGACATCATGTCCATACGTGTCATTGACCTGTTTGAAATGATCGATGTCGAAAACGGCCAGCGCGGCCGTGTCCTCTGCAATTTCACCATGCTGGACTCCCGAGTTCACCTGGCGCTCGAACGCGCGCCGGTTCGGCAGCCCTGTCAGATGGTCGGTCAGCGCGGCTTGCCGCAGAACGGACGCGGTCTGGCCTGACGACAGGAGCGCGCAACCGAAGATCAGGGTTGTCTCCACACCGATCATCGACAGCAGGCCGAAGGAAACGAACTGGCTCGGCTCCAGAATGCCCGGCATGGCCGGGTCAAAGATCATGACTCCGATGCTGATCGCCGAAAGGCTGAAGGCAAAATAGTAGATCGTGTAACGCAGCAAGCGCACGCTGGCCTGTCCGTCACGCCGGCCGATGATCGAAAGATAGGGCAGCATCAACAAATTACTGCCGATCACGGCTGTCGCGAAAACCCCGAACCGGACGGCCGCATGGTCAACGACCCAAGTGAAAAAGGGAAAGCCGACCAGGATCAATGTTGCGATCGCGCCCGCAATCCAGCGCGGCAATCGTTGACCGGAAAACCGCGCCACGCCTTCGAGCAGAATGAGAAATCCGCCGGCGGACAGGATGTCACCGACCACAATTCCCAGAATGTCCGGCAAATTTTCCCGGAAGCAGATCATCGCCTGCCCCAATCCGTGGACAGCCGTGCCGACCAGCCAGAAGCCCGGGGCTTCCTTGTTCCGGTGAATGGCCATGTTCACAAGATGAATGAACATGCCGGCCAGAATGACCGGCAAAAGCGCCAAGATCAGCGTTTGTGAGTCCATCGTTCGATACCATCAGCCCAAATCCCCGCAAAGAGATACATGAACTGGTGTTACCAGAGCCTTGAAGTTGCATATGCATACCTTGGTGCATTGCAACAAAAAGCCAGCTCAACTTACTGCGACGCAGCAGAATCCACATCATCCGGCAAGAAGCGCCAATCTTTATTACAGTATTCGCAGGTCATGACGATGGTGCCATCGACCTCCATTTCCGCCCGGTCCTCCGGCGGGAAGGAGGCAATGATCCGGAGCAGGCGCTCTTCCTCGCAGGAACACCGGCGCTGCACCGTCTTGGGTTCCAGCAGGCGCACGCCGTCTTCGTTGTAGAGCCGATAAAGCAGGCCGCCGGCTGACAGATCCGGGTCGAGAAGTTCGGAGTCTTCCACGGTGTCGAACAGGGCGCGGGCATGGTCCCAGTCGCCCTCGGCCGATCCGCGGGTTTCGTCGCCGGCCACCGATTGCAGCAGCAATCCACCGCCCCGCCAGACCCTGTCCTCGCCCTCTTTCCAGCTTTCGCCGACAGCAATGCGCAGCCGCGTCGGCGTCTGCTCGGACTGTGCGAAATAGGTTTCCGCCGCAGCAGACAGATTGGGCCCGTCCAGTCCGACCACGCCCTGGTACTGGTCCTTGTCGGGCCCGTAATCGATGGTCATGGCGAAGGCGCCCTTGCCCAGGAGACGGCCCATCATCTCCTCAGCCGGCGGCGTGTCCGCCAGCACGGCCTCCACGGCTTCGCGGTCGATCTTGGCAAAGCCGCGCACGCCTTCACCGGTAACGTATTCCGCCACGATGAAGCTGATCGGGCCGGACCCGTTGGCCTGGACGATCAGGCGGCCATCGAATTTCAGGGAATCCCCGACCAGGGCCGCAATGATCACCGCTTCGCCCAGCAGGCGGGCGACCGGCACCGGATAGGCGTGGGCCGCGAGGATCTGGTCCAGCGTACCGCCCAGGCGGCAGGTCCGACCGCGCACGGTCCGACCCTCCACCTGGTAGGCGGCAACAATATTGTCCTCTTCACCCAGCGGATCACTCACGCCTGATACTCCGGTCTAGCTTTTCTGCAGCTCGCCGAGGGCTTCATCGAGAATGCCCACAGCCTCGCTGGCGTCGTCCTTGGTGATGATGAGCGGCGGGGCCATGCGCGAGACATTGTCGCCGGCCGCACCGACCAGAAGATTGCGCTCGCGCGCCAAGGCGCCGAGCTTTTTCGGGTCATAGCCGTCTTTCAGCTTGATGCCGACGAGCAGGCCCTTGCCGCGCACTTCGACAATCTTGTCGGCGTGACGGTCCATCAGGCCGTGCAATTGCTGGCGCAGGAAGTTCGAGACTTCCACGACATGATCCATGAAACCGTCCGAGGTCAGCTCGTCGAACACGACATTGCCGACCGCCATGGCCAGCGGGCCGCCACCATAGGTGGATCCATGCGTGCCGACGACCATGCCTTCGGCCGCGGCTTCCGTGGCCAGGCAGGCGCCCATCGGGAAGCCGCCGCCAATGCCCTTGGCGGCTGCCATGATATCCGGCTCGGCGCCTTCGACCCATTGGTGGGCGAACAGCTTGCCGGTCCGGCCGGCACCCGACTGGACTTCGTCATAGATCAGCATCAGGCCGTTTTCATCGCACAGCTGGCGCAGGCCGCGCAGGAAGCTGTCTTCCGGTGCACGGACACCGCCCTCACCCTGGACCGGCTCGACGCAGATCGCCGCGGTCTCTTCGGTGATGGCGTTCTTGACCGCGTCCAGATCGCCGAACTCGACCTGGTCAAAGCCTTCCATGGCCGGGCCGAAGCCTTCCAGGTATTTCGGATTGCCGCCGGCATTGATCGCGCCATAGGTCCGGCCGTGGAAGGCGCCGGTGAAGGTGATGATGCGATAGCGCTGCGGATTGCCGTTCACGAACTGGTAGCGGCGCGCCGTCTTCAGCGCGCATTCCATCGCCTCGGCACCAGAATTGGTGAAGAAGACCCGGTCCGCGAAAGTCGCGTCGGTCAGCTTCTTGGCCAGTTCAACGCCCTTGGGAACCTTGAACATGTTGGACAGGTGCCACAGCTTGCCCGCCTGCTCGGTCAGGGCAGCCACGGCCTTGGGATGCGCATGCCCCAGACAGTTCACGGCGATGCCCGAGATGAAATCCAGATAGGCCGCGCCGTCTTCGGTATACAGGCGGGCTCCCTTGCCATGATCGAAAACGAGATCCGGCGGGGAATAGGTGTCCATCATCGGAGCGGGCATGCGGGGTTCCTCCAAACAGGTGCGGCGCCTGCACATGCAGGCGCTCTTTCCTCTCGTCTAGGCCTGTCAGCTCAGCTCTTCAAGCGCCAGCCTGCACGCAGAAGCAGGTAGCAGGCCGCCCCCAGAACCAGGTTGATCACGGCCACCAGGATGACACCGATGGTCAGGTTTCCGTCCGCATGCCCGATGAAGCCGTAGCGGAACCCGTCAATCATGTAGAAGAAGGGGTTGAAATGGCTGATCGTGGAGATCGGTTCAGGCAGAGCCTCGACCGAGTAGAAGGTGCCCGACAGGAAGGTCAGCGGCGTGATCACGAAGGTCGTCACCGCCGCCATATGGTCGAATTTTTCCGCCCACAGCCCGCCGATCACACCGACCATGCCCAGCATGGCGGCGGCGGAAATCCCGAAATACAGGACCGCCCACCAATGATCCGGCCAGATATTCATGAAGGGGATCAGGGTCAGTGCCGTCACCACGGCGACCATGAGCCCGCGTGTCATCGCCCCGGCAATGAAACCGATGCTCAGCTCGACGGCGGACAGGGGCGGCATCAGGAAGTCGACCGAATTGCCCTGCACCTTCGACACGAGGATGGAGGAGCCGGAATTGGCGAAGGCATTGTTCAGCAGTCCCATCAGGATGAGGCCCGGTGCCAGGAATTCGATGAAGGGCGTACCGGCCACATCGCCCCGTCGCGAGCCGATCGCGACTGCAAAAACCGTCATGTAAAGCAGCGTCGTTGCCACCGGTGCAGCGACTGTTTGCATGCCGACCTTGAGGAATCGCCGGACTTCCTTCTTGTACAAGGTCCATAAACCCAAGCCATTGATAAGGCCGAATTTTTTAGGCTCGTTTACGGAAGTTAAGTGAGCATTACTCATATCGAATTACCCTTAATTTCCCAGTAACCATCGCCGTTAACGATTAGGGCTGCAAGCGAGGTTTCCACAGGAATGGTCACCACCCAATCTTGTGGTATCGGTTCGCGTGGGTACAATATCTAGTGTAATTAAACATGAACTGACATATGCGTCTTTTACCGACATTCAAGGTGAAGAGCGCATCCCAACCGGGAGATGAGTGCGATGGCCTGGACTGATGAACGCGTTGAAGAGCTCAAAAAGCTTTGGTCTGAAGGGCTGAGCGCCAGCCAGATCGCCAAACAGTTGGGTGGTGTGACTCGCAATGCCGTGATTGGCAAGGTCCACCGTCTGGGTTTGTCAGGCCGTGCGACCCCGTCGCGTCCGGCCCGCCGCACGGTGAAACCGTCCCGTCCGCGCACCACGACAACCGCCACGGCGCCTGCAGCCCGTCCGGCCGCGCGCCCTGCCCCGTCCGCCTCTCCGGCGGCACCGGCCCCGGCTCCGGTGGAACCCGCCGTCCTGCCCTCCGGTGAATTCGCCACCGTGCTGACGCTTCGCGACAGCATGTGCAAATGGCCGATCGGCGACCCGGCCCAGGCCGAGTTCCGCTTCTGCGGCCGCAAGACCGCCGGCGGCAATGCCTATTGCGAGGCGCACTCCTCCATGGCTTACCAGCCGAGCGCCAAGCGCCGCCGCCGCACCTCGGACGCCGGTGCCGCACTGGACGCAATCGCCGCGACGCGCCGGTACAATTTCTAGAATTGCGCTGTAGCGTACGGGCCCTCCCTCACCCCGAAGGCCCGAGAGTAGCGGCCGCTCCCACCCCGGAGCGGCCGTTTTCTATGCGCACGCGCCTGACTTGTTGATTGACACACCGCCATCTCGCGCCAACCTGTGCCCATCTCACAGGGGGACGACATGAATTCAAAAACCTACACGATGGAACTGGCCAACATCATCAATGGCCTTCCGGAAGCCAATCGCGCATCCTTCATCACGGCCTTCCAGGCCTCGGAAAAGAACCCGCTTCTGATCTTCGGGTTCGGCATTTTCCTCGGTGGTCTCGGCATTGACCGCATGCTCGTCGGCGATGTCGTCGCCGGCATTCTCAAACTGATCACTTTCGGCGGTCTCGGCCTCTGGCAGATCATTGACTGGTTCCTGATCGGTGGCCGGACCCGCGACAAGAACATCGCCCTGGCACGCTCCATGGCGGCCTCCTTCAACCATGCCCCGGCAGCGCCGGCCGCAGCCGCGGCGACGGCCGCTCCGGCGGCCCCGGTCACGCCCGAGACCAAGGAAGACTAGGCGCTCAATCGGATCCCGGGATCAGCGCGTCGCGCATTGCCGGGATCCACGCCTCCTGGGCCGGGTCATAGCTGCGAAGCGTGCTGGCAAAACCCCAATGGCACCAGGACAGGCCGCTCATCTCGGCCGCATCGCGCACCGCGCTGACCCAGCGAGCCCGCAAATGTTCCGGCACGCCGGCATAAACGCCGAACTCACCCAGCAGAACGGGGACATTGCGGGCGGACATCTGGGCGGCAATCGCCTCGAAATCCTCGGCCAGGGCCAGTTCGTCACGCGGCCCGCCCCAGCTGATCCCGGTCTCGGTCCGGTTCGACCAGGGCGCGCCCTGATGCGTGAAATCGAAGGGCGCATAATAGTGAACCGTCATCATCACCCGCGGATCGGACGGCAGCGGCCCCGCCTGCTCCAGCCCGTCAATATTGTTCCAGCGCGCCGAGGTCAGGATCACCCAGCGTTCCGGTGACACAGCCCGGATCACGGGCAGGAGGCGCGCATTGATCCGGTCGACTTCGGCCGCGGACACGCGATCCGTCGGCTCGTTGAGGATCTCGAAGACCAGCCCGTCCGCCGGTACGTCCGCATAATGCGTCGCCAGCTGGCGCCAGATCGCTTCCAGAACCGGCAATTGACCCAGCGGATCCGCCATCATCGCCTCGAAATGATGCACGTCCAGCACCACGGCGAGCCCGCGCGACCGGGCATGGGCGATGATCGCATCGACGCGCGCCAGCATGTCCGGATCGATCCGGTGATCCGCCCCCGACACATGGGCCGACCATCTTACCGGCAGGCGGATGGCGTCGAACCCGGCCGCGGCAATAGCATCGATATGGCCAAACCGGATCGTATAACCCCACTCGCCCTCGAAATTCGCTTCCAGGGCGCCGGACAGATTCATGCAGCGTGACAGGGGTGGCCGGTCGACGCTCATGGACTGGCGCGCCGGTTCCGGGACGGCCTGGCCTGTCGAAGGCCCGCAGGCCGACACCAGGACAAGCCCTGTCAGCAAGATCTGGGAAAGGGACCGCATGGAAGGCCTCCGGCTGGATCACCCGATATGACGCAGTTCGCCCCCTGAGGTCCAGCGCAGGCGATCCGGCAATTCTATAGCTTAAAGCTATCGTCATGGCGCTTTTATTCAATTGGATACAAATGCCCGGACACCCCACATCGGCGTCGGCCAAAGAGAGGAGTTGCCATGAAATACGTACTTGCCGGCTTGTTGGGCGCAGCAGGAACCCTGGGAGCCGCCCAAGCCGACGAATGGGGTTATACGGGCGCCGGTGCGCCGGAGAACTGGGGCCAGCTTTCGCCGGAGTTCGCGGTGTGCAGCACCGGCACCCAGCAAAGCCCGATCGACCTGACCGGCGCCTTCGAAAGCGACGGTGTGGCGCCCGAACTCAGCTTCGGTGTGGTCAGCGGCCTGGAGGCCGAGCGCAATGCCCATGGCGTGACCTATCATGTGCCGTCCGGCGCGGCGCACATCACCCTGCACGGGCAGAGCTATGACCTGCTGCAATTCCACTTCCACGCCGCCTCGGAACATCATGTGGACGGCGAGTCCTTCCCGCTGGAAGTCCATTTCGTGACCGCCAATGGCGGTGACCTCGCCGTTGTCGGCGTGCTCTTTGAGACCGGTGAGGCGCATGACACGGTGGATACGCTCTGGTCCGCCATCGGCGAACCCGGCGACCGCGAGCCCCTGGAGACCCGCATCGACCTCACCAGCATGCTTCCGGGCGAGGACAGTGCCTGGCGCTATGAAGGCTCGCTGACCACCCCGCCCTGTTCGGAAGTCGTTTCCTGGACCGTTTTCACAACGCCCCTGACGGTGTCTGAAGCGCAAGTGGAGGCCTTCATCAGCGCGGTTGGCGAAAATGCCCGTCCGCCGCAACCGCTGCATCGCCGTTACGTCCTGCTGGACGACTGACCCTGACCGCCTGGATTTGTACCCCTGGCATAAAGGGCGCGCGAGTTTCGCGCGCCCTTCTTTTTTCCGGCCGCCCGACTGTCGGGCCTAGCCCTGGCGGGCCGCAACCGGCCAGGCGATGATGTCACCGTGCAGATGATCCAGGGTGTCATGGAGCTCCGGGCTGATCCGGTCTGCCAGGCCGCGCTCCAGTGTCATCACGACCAGGACACGGCGGCCGGACGGGGCGATCTGACCGGTCCGGTTCCAGCGCCCCTCCGGCGTGCGGCCGGACTGGCCCGGCAAGACCAGCCAGCGCTCGACGCCGAGGCGCTCCAGCAATTCCTCCAGGCGTCCGGCCTGGACCGCATCGATTTCCATTTCGAACCGCACATGGGCGTCAGACTGTGTCATCACGCAGCTCCCAGAACCAGTTGTGCCAGAGTGAAGTAAAGCGGGATCCCGAGCAGGAGATTGAACGGAAAAGTGATTCCCAGCGACAGGGTCAGCGACATGGCCGGCTTGGCATCGGGCAAGGCCAGACGCATGGCGGCCGGAACCGCAATATAGGAGGCCGAGGCGGCCAGCGTCATCAACAGGGCC
Organism: Maricaulis alexandrii; assembly: GCF_005871165.1. Lineage (GTDB taxonomy): Bacteria > Pseudomonadota > Alphaproteobacteria > Caulobacterales > Maricaulaceae > Maricaulis > Maricaulis alexandrii. Next base: position 89,112 of record NZ_SWKP01000010.1, read on the forward strand.
CCATTCCCCGGCGTGAGACCGATTAGGGCCCCATTCCCCGGCGTGAGACCGATTAGGGCCGCGACGCCCAGAGCGACACCGGCCGAGAGCAGGGGCATGTAGAGACCGTGAAGCACGACGCCCGGCTTCATGCGGCGGCCATGCTCGACCAGGCCGCGCCCGGCGATCAGACCCATGTCCAGAAGGAAGAGGCAAAGCACACCGCGGAAGGCATCCACGAAGAGGGGCGAGACCGCCGTCATGCCGGCATCGCCGGACACCCATCCGATGACGAAAGCGCCGAGCAGGAGCACGATCGACCCGTTGGTCAACGGTTCCACGAGTTTGAGACCACCCGTCCGCCCGGCCGCGCCGGCCAGCAGCAGGCCTGTGAGAATGGCGGGCGCTTCCATCGCTGCGGCGACCGCGACCATGGCCCCGTCTCCAGGCAGGTCGAGCAGGCGCGCGGCATCCGTGGCCGCAATGAAGGTGACGATCGAGATCGAGCCGTAATGCGCCGCGATGGCGGCCATGTCGACGCGTGGCAGGGCGGTTGTGACCCGCAGCAGGCCGAAGCTCAGCACCGGCAGACTGGCCGACAGCACGATACCCGCCAGAAGGACCGGGACGATATCGCCCAGGCTGGCGCGCGCCATTTCCGCACCGCCCTTGAAGCCGATCGCCATGATCAGGAAGAGCGACAAACCCTTGGCAAAGGCCTCGGGAAATTTCAGGTCTGACCGGATGAAGGCCGCGGCCAGACCCAGAATGAAGAAAAGAACGGGGGGCGAGGCAAAGGTCGCCAGGGCGATGGATCCGAATTCCAAAACACGAGCCTCCAGGCATGAAGCGTCCGGCGGCTGTTGCGCGAGGGGGGCGAGGCAACAACCGCCGGACGGAACCCTGCCGGTCGACACTGAAAGGACCGGGATCAGGCCGGAACGGCAGAGCAGGACGGCCACGCTCTAGACCCCGCCCTCAATAAAGAACAATATATCTGAATTACCGTTGGATTAGCCTGAGGCTATGGAATGCGCCCCACTTTCCGGCAATTGGAATACCTCGTCGCCGTCGACGAGACCGGCCGTTTCTCGGCCGCCGCCCAGAGCCTGCATGTCAGCCAGCCCAGCCTGTCAGCGCAGATCGCCGAAGCGGAATCCCATCTGGGGTTCAAAGTCTTCGAACGCGGTCGCCACGGTGCCATCGCGACACCGCTCGGACGGGAATTGCTGGAACGCGCCCGTGCCGTCCTGACCTCGATGTCGGATATCAAGCGCCTGGCTCAATACGGCCAGGACGGTCTGATCGGACAGGTTCGCCTTGGCGTACTGCCGACGATCGGCCCCTATCTCCTGCCCCGCTGCACGGCGCAGCTGCACGCGCGCTATCCCCGGCTGCGCCTGTCCATTCGCGAGGAATCCTCGGTCGATCTCAACCAGACCCTGACAGAGGGCCGTATGGACATCGTGATTTCGGTTCCCGAAGACCATCCCGGCTGTGCCAGTGCGCCCCTCTTCCATGAGCGCCTCTGGGCGGCCTTTCCGCCGGACGACCCGCTCGCGCAGAAGTCCGGACCGGTCACGCTGGAGGAATTGTCGGGCCGCGCCTTCCTCACCCTGGGCCTGGGCCACCGCCTCAACCGCCTCGTCGCCGACCTGGCCGAACGGGCTGACGGCCATCTGCCGGCCGATTACGAGGGGACCAGTCTGGACGCGATCCGCCACATGTCGGCCCTCGGGGCCGGCATCGCCGTACTGCCGGAACTCTATGTCCGTTGCGAGGCGGAACGGGACAACAGCCTGGTCTTCCGCCTGATCGACGACCCCGGCGCGCAGCGCGATATCGCCCTGATCTGGCGGCACAACTCCCCGCTGGCCTCGGGCTTCCAGGCGATCGCCGATATTCTGGAAACCGCCGCCGCGCATGTTCTCGACGTCGCAAATCCGGACGCAGACCCGGGAGCCGGCAGGAAAAAGGGGCGCCCGGCGCCCCTCAATCAAGCATTCACATCGAAGGCATAGCCCGCCGACCGGACCGTGCGGATCGGGTCGCGCTCTTCCTTGTTGTTGAGCGCCTTGCGCAGGCGGCCGACATGGACGTCGACCGTGCGGGCCTCGACATAGACGTCCGAGCCCCAGACGGCATCCAGCAATTGTTCGCGCGAGAAGACGCGGCCGGGATGCTGCATGAGATAGTCCAGCAGGCGGAACTCGGTCGGGCCGAGATGGATTTCCCGGTCGGCCCGCTTCACCCGGTGGGCCACGCGATCCATCGTGATGTCGCCGGCATTGATGATGTCCTCGGCCAGGCCCGGACGGATGCGGCGCAACACGGCACGGATACGGGCGAAGAGTTCGGTCATGGAGAAGGGTTTGACGACATAGTCATCGGCGCCGGTATCCAGTCCGCGAACCCGGTCGGTTTCCTCACCGCGCGCGGTCAGCATGATGATCGGCACATTGGCGGTTTCCTGGCGGCCGCGCAGGCGGCGGCAGACCTCGATGCCGGAGACCTTCGGCAGCATCCAGTCACACAGGACCAGGTCCGGTGTGGTTTCCTCGGCCTGGATCAGGGCCTCCTCGCCATCACGGGCGACCGCGACGGCATAGCCTTCCTTCTCGAGATTGTACTGCAGCAGGGTGGCCAGGGCGTCTTCGTCTTCGACCACGAGTACTTGAGGCTTCATCCTTGTCTCTCCACGATCAAGGTCTTCAGGATGCCGGAGGGGTGTCCGCTTCGAGCGGCGCGGCGGTCACCATGAAGTGCAGCGCTTCCGCGATATTCGTCGCGTGGTCGCCGATACGTTCAAGGTTCTTGGCGACGAAGAGAATGTGCACGCCCGGCTCCACCAGGCTGCTGTCCTCACCCATCGAAATCAGCATTTCGCGGACCAGCGCATTATAGCGCTCATCCACCTCGTCATCGGCCCGCCAGACGCGGATGGCCGGCTCCACCTCGAAGGAGGAGAGCGCATCCAGGACGACGTGCAATTGCTGGATGACGATGGCGCCGAGCCGTTCCACCCGGTCCATCAGGCCGAGGGCCGGATAGGCGGACAGATCCTTGGCGCGGTAGGCGATATTCTTGGCCAGATCCCCGATCCGCTCCAGGTCGGTGGAGATTTTCAGGGCTGAGATCGTCATGCGCAGATCGGTTGCCATCGGTTGGCGCAGGGCGAAGAGGCGCAGCACGCGCTTCTCGATATCGACCTGCATGGCGTTGACCTGTTTCTCGCGCTGGCGCACCTCGCCGGCCACGCCGGCATCGCGCCGCGCGATCGCATTGATCGCTGTGGTCAGCTGGGTTTCCACCAGCCCGCCCATGCGGGCGAGTTCGTCATTGAGCTGGTCCAGCTCTTCGCCGTAGGCGGTGACAATGTGTGCAGTCTTGGACAGCGCCATGGCGCTACCTCCTCAATTGGGCCCCGGCCCTAGCCGAAGCGCCCGGTGATGTAGTCCTGCGTCCGCGGGTCGCGCGGATTGGTGAAAATGTCTTCCGTGGTGCCGTATTCGACGAGATTGCCCATGTGGAAGAAGGCGGTCTGCTGGGAGACCCGGGCCGCCTGCTGCATGGAGTGCGTCACGATGATGATGCAGTAGTTTTCCCGCAGCTCGTCGATCAGCTCCTCGATCTTCGCCGTGGCGATCGGGTCGAGCGCCGAACAGGGCTCGTCCATCAGGATGACTTCCGGATTGACCGCAATGGCGCGGGCGATGACCAGGCGCTGCTGCTGGCCGCCGGACAGGCTGGTCCCCGGATGGTTCAGGCGATCGGCCACCTCATCCCACAGACCCGCCTTGCGCAGCGAGTCCTCGACAATCGCGTCCAGCTCGTCCTTGGACAGGGCGAGGCCATGGATGCGCGGCCCGTAGGCGACATTGTCATAGATCGACTTGGGAAACGGGTTCGGCTTCTGGAACACCATGCCGACATTGGCGCGCAGCACGACCGGATCGACGGATTTGTCGTTCACTTCCAGGCCGTCAATCTTGAGCGACCCGGTCACCCGGGCGCCCTCGATCGTGTCATTCATGCGGTTGAGACAGCGCAGGAAGGTCGACTTGCCGCAGCCCGACGGGCCGATGAAGGCGGTCACGGACCGGTCCGGCACGTCGATGGAGACATGGTTCAGCGCCTGTTTGCCGCTATAGCTGACGCAAACATCACGGGCCTGGACCTTGACCGGCTGCTCGGCCTCGCCGGCTCCGGCGATCGAGTCCGAATGGGATTGATTATCGGGCATGGGGATTACCATCTCCGCTCGAAACGGCGGCGCAGATAGATCGCCAGGGCATTGAACCCGATCATCAGCACCAGAAGAACTAGGATTGCGGCCGACGTGCTGTGCACGAAGGCACGTTCGGGAGAACTCGACCAGAGGAAGATCTGGATCGGCATCACGGTCGCCGGTTCGGTCAGGCCCTCAAGGCCCAGGGTCGGCGCGTCGGCTATGAAAGCCACCATGCCGATCATCAGCAGCGGCGCGGTCTCGCCCATGGCCTGGGCCAGGCCGATGATCGACCCGGTCAGAATGCCCGGCGCGGCCAGCGGCAGCACATGGTGGAACACGGTTTGCGTCTTGGAGGCCCCGACAGCCAGGGCCGCCTGACGGATCGAGACCGGCACGGCCTTCAGGGCAGCCCGCGTCGCGATGATCAGGGTTGGCAGGGTCATCAGGGACAGGACCAGACCACCCACCAGCGGTGTCGATCGGGGCAGTCCGAACGCATTGATGAAGACCGCCAGACCCAGCAGGCCGAACACGATGGACGGGACGGCGGCCAGATTGTTGATATTGACCTCGATCAGATCGGTGAAGCGGTTCTTCGGCGCATACTCTTCCAGATACACCGCCGTGCACACACCGACCGGGACCGACAGGATGATGGTGATCAGCATCGTCAGGATCGAGCCGTAGAGCGCGCCCTTCACCCCGGCCAGTTCCGGCTCCCGACTGTCGGCATTGGCAAACAGATAGGGATTGAGGCCGGATTCCACGAAGCCGCGACGAACCAGAGCCCGCGTCCACACGATCAGCTGGTCGGACACCCGGCGCCGTGATTCCGGCGTGTCGATCACATAGATCGACCAGTCGGAGACATCGCTCATGGCGCCCCCGCCCAGCATGGCTTCGGCCCGGGCCGAACGCCCGTCCGCCGACAGGGCCGTGACCCGCAGCGCCGTCTCGCCGGTCTCCACCAGAATGCTGGGCAGGCTGTCGGACATCTCCACCCAGCCATTTTCCAGAGCTGCCTGGCTGCGCACGGCCGCGGCCTCCACCATCAGGTCTTCCGCGTCATAGAGCGCATCCTCGCGGTCTTCACCGCTCAGATTGCCGGCCCGTTCCCGGGCCGTGGCGGCGCGCCGTTCCAGATTGTCCGCAGCCTGGTTGAGCAGGCCTGAGACAGTATCGCGCAGGTCCGCGAAGGCTTCCGATTCAGCCGTGACCTCAAAATCCCGGCCGGCCTCGCTCACAGCCATCGTGCCGACCGGCTCCAGCGTCCGGTCCGCGACCAGGCGGCCCTTGAGATAGAGATTGAGATCATCCGCGATCGGCATGCGGAATTCATGGGTCTCGCCCACCAGGCCGGGATCGGCCAGGACGGTCTCCATCAGGCGCGTCGAATTCAGCGGCGTGTAGAGGCTGAACAGGGCGCGCAATTCGCGGCGGTCCCGCACCTCGGGGAATTGTTCGCGGACCGCGTCCTGCAGAACGCGGCCATAGCTGCCGCGACGCAGGGAGTCCTCGGAGCCATCGCCCTCCGGATCCACCAGATCGCCGGACAGCTGCACCGGCAGAACCAGCTGGTTCACCGTGAAGGCCGGCAGGGCCTGCATCGTGATCGATCCGACCAGAAGAAGCAGGATGGCCACCGCAATGCCCACCGCCGACAGGCCGGCGACACGGAACCGCATCTCGGCCCGGTACCGCTTCGGCAGGCGCTCGCTCACCGTCTGGCGGAGCTTCGGGAGATCAGCGCTATCAGTCATATTTTTCCCGATATCTCTGCACGACGCGCAGGGCGACGACATTCATGATCAGCGTGATGACGAACAGGACCAGACCCAGCGCGAAGGCGGACAGGGTCTTGGGACTGTCGAATTCCTGGTCACCGGTCAGCAGCATGACGATCTGCACGGTGATGGTGGTGACCGATTCCAGCGGGTTGGCCGTCAGATTGGCACTCTGGCCCGCGGCCATCACCACGATCATCGTCTCACCCACGGCCCGGGACACGCCCAGCAGGATGGCGCCGACAATCCCCGGCAGGGCCGCCGGCAGGACGACATGGGAAATCGTCTCCGACCGGGTCGCGCCCATCGCATAGGATCCGTCGCGGAGGGCTTGCGGCACGGAATTGATGACGTCATCGGACAGGGAGGAGATGAAGGGAATGATCATGATCCCCATCACCAGGCCCGCCGACAGGGCGCTCTGTGTGGCGACATCATCAAAGCCCAGCCAGGTGAACAGGCCCCGGATCGCCGGTGCGACGACCAGAAGCGCGAAGAAGCCGTAGACCACGGTCGGAATGCCCGCGAGGATTTCCAGCAAGGGTTTCGCCGTCGCGCGGAAGCGCGGCCCGGCATATTCGGACAGATAGATGGCGGACAGAAGGCCGATCGGAATCGCCACCACCATCGCAATCAGCGTGATCAGCCCGGTGCCGGCGAACAGGGGCACGGCCCCGAAAGCGCCGGACTGGCCGACCTGGTCGGCACGCAGCGCGATCTGCGGCGACCATTGCAGGCCGAACAGGAATTCCGACACCGGCACGGATGAGAAGAAGCGCAGGCTCTCGAACAGGAGCGAGAAGACGATGCCCACCGTCGTCAGGATGGCGATCACGGAGGACAGGAACAGCAGGGCCGTGACCAGGCTCTCGACATGATTGCGCGCGCGGAAGGCGGGCTCCACCTGGCTCCGCGTCCGTGCCAGACCGGCCAGGGCCACGACCAGCGCCATGCCGCCGATCAGGAACCGCAACTGGTTCTGGTGCCGGGTGGCGATGCTGGCGGCGGCCACCAGTTCGCGGCTCTCCCGGCTGGGCAGCTCACCGCGCGCAATGTTCAGTGTATCGGCCAGAAAGAGCTGGCGCTGCTCGCGCGGCGCCTGGGACACTTCAAACCCGGCCAGCGCCCGGACCGGTGCCCCTTCTGCACGGGCCTCGGCAGCGACGCGGGCGATCAGCTCGCCTTCGCGCTCCAGGACAGCTTCATCGGCCGCGGTCACGGCATTGAGAGCATCGAGGCGCTCGGCCTCCAGCCGATCCATCAGCTCGGGATCGCGATCCTCCCCGGTGGCGTTGCGCAGGCGCTGGATATCCGCCGATATGGCTTCGGCGCGACCGCGCAACTGCACGGCTTCCGTGCGCAGGCTTTCATAGGCTCCGTCCGCCTCGATCGCATCATTCAGCTGGACGTTGAGACTGGACGCTTCCCGGCGCAGCTCGGCATAGGTGAGGTTCTCCACCACCTTGTCCGCGAACATGCCGTGCGCCAACAGAAGCAGTAGGGCCGGAAGGCCGGTCCAGATCGCGACGTAGTAGCCATGATAATTGGGCAGGGAGTGCAAACGGACCGTATTGCCTTCAACCGCCTGGATAGCACGGGCGCGGCCGGCATAGAATCCGCCCGCCAGCATGACGAGAATGGCCAGGGCGATCAGCGCGGTGACAGACATGCGTCCAATGTGTCCTTCAAGCGGGCTGCCGGTCGGGCAGCATCCGGTTTCGACCCTTGGTACAGGGCATCGCGGCCCCCGTTTATGACAAACCGACTACAGTTTTGTGACAACGTCGGCCCTGTCTGCAGGGCCACAAGATATTTCGGGTTATCCCGTTGTTTCTTCCGCTTATTTCGAAACATCAACCCGGGCGGGCAGAAACACGGAAAACACGGATCCCTCGCCTGGGGCGCTCTCAACGGTGAAACCGCCACGATGGCGATTCACAATGTGCTTCACGATGGCCAGACCCAGGCCCGTTCCCTCTTTCGGCCCGCTTTTCTGCCCGTCCACACGGAAGAAGCGCTCCGACAGACGCGGCAGGTTGCGGCGCTCGATCCCCTTGCCGCTGTCCATCACGCGCAGCGACACATAGCGCTCGCCCGATTCGGACGACGGGGCCGCCAGGGTCAGCCGGCTGGCATTCACGCCCAGCTTCATGGCCGGCCGTTCCACCTCATCCCGCAGCTGGGCGGGTAAGACCTGAAGGCTCAACGCGGAGCCTTCCGGCGAATATTTGATCGCGTTCTCGACCAGATTCATGACGACTTCCATCAACTGGTCGCGATCGCCGATGGCCAGTGCCGCGTCCGGCATGTCCACACGCAGATCGATCGATTTTTCTTCCAGCTGCGGCCGCAGAAAGGCGGTGACATCCTCGACCAGGCTGACCAGATCCGCCTCACCCGATGGCGGGACGTGCTCATCCATCTCGACCCGCGACAGGGAGAGGAGATCATTGATCAGCCGCTGCATCCGCTCGGTCTGATCGAACATGATCGACAAGAAGCGTTCCTGCGCGTCCGGATCATCCTTGGCATGCCCGCGCAGCGTTTCGATGAAGCCGGCCAGGGAGGCCAGGGGTGTGCGCAATTCATGACTGGCATTGGCCAGGAAATCGGCCCGCATCCGGTCCGCGCGCTTGATCGAGGTCTCGTCGGACAAGACCAGCATGGCCTGCCAGCCCAGGGCTTCCCCCGCTGGTTGGCGAAGCGGCGCCACATGGGCCCGGACATGGCTTTCTACCGGCGCCATCAGGGAATACTCGACCGGATCCACACTCTGCCCCCGAAGGGCCTGGCTGACCGCTTCCAGCACGAGAGGCTGACGCAGGACCGCCGAGAGATGCCCGGTCGCCGAACCCAGGCCCAGGAATTCCCGGGCGGCCGGATTGGCCATCTCGATCCGGCCGCCGGGCCCGATCAGCAGGACGGGAATCGGCAGGCTGTCGAGCATGCGCTGCGCATTGGCGGTCGGCGTTTCTGCCGGAGCGTCCGTCGCGGTCGCCGCCACGCGTTGAACCGGATTCAGCGTCGTCGACACTGTCAGATAATAGAAGATGGACAGCGCCGCGATCGTGGCGATGGCGACGACGGTTTCCAGGAAACCCAGCTCGCCGAACATCCAGAACAGGACAAGGACGAAACTGCCGATACCCGCCACGGCCGCGGTGTCACGGCGCCGGATGCGGATGGAGGGCTGGTCGTGCGGATTGTCGGGTTTCATGCCGCGGAGCCTGCATCCAATCGCCGCTCTCGCGGCATCTAACAAAAATATAAGTGCCCATTGGGCGTTTGGCGCTTTATCGCATACCCGCAACACGCCGCGAAGCCAACGCGACATTGAGGGGGACGCGCACAGAGCGCATCTCGAAAATCGAGAGAGTTTTCATGCCATTCGATAGGGTTTTAGTGTTTTTCGATAAATTTCTGTTGACTTTCGAGATGCCCCGCCTAGGATGGTCCCATCATCGAAACCGTGACGTGCGGGGACAACGCATGCGTAAAAGTCTGTTAGTTGCAGCCACAGCCCTGGTGGCCACCTCTTGTGCAAGCCTGCCGGCCTACGACGCCGGCGAGAGCCTGCCGGTGACACCGGATTCGTGGACATCTGCGCCGGCCATGACAGGGCCGTATGAAGCGCGTGATTGGGTCGAAAGCCTGGGCGATGCCCAGCTGACCGGCCTGATTGACGAAGCCTTCCAATCCAATCCGAGTCTCAACCAGTCCTTTGCCCGCTATCGCGCGGCCCGGGCCGCGGCACGCGCTTCAGGCGCCAACCGTCTGCCCTCGCTCAGTGGGGGTCTGGAATACACGCGAAGCGAGCCGAATGTCGGCTCCGGCAGCGACAGTTTCTCCCTGGGGCTTTCCGCCTCCTGGGAAGCCGATGTCTGGGGCCGTGTTGCGGATGGCGCCAATGCCAGTGCCCGTGACGCTCAGGCCGCCGCTGAAGATGTGCGGGCTTCGCAGCTCTCCATCGCCGGCCTGGTCGCCAAGCAATGGTACGCCCTCACCGAGGCTCACCAGCAAACCGAACTGGCCGAGCGTGATGTCGCTACGCGCGAATCCTCGTTGTCGCTCACCGAGCGCCGTTTCGCGCGGGGCCTGGTACGCAGTTCCGACGTTCGGACGGCCCGAAGTGCCCTGGCGTCATCAGAGGCTGCACTCGCCTCCCGCCGCCGCTCTGAAGCCGCGGCCGCCCGGGCCCTGGAAACCCTGCTGGGCCGCTATCCGGCTGCCCAACTGGTTTCCGACGGGGATTTCCCGGAGCTGGATCCGCTGGCCGCCATCGGCTCGCCGGAAGACCTGCTGGCCCGCCGTCCCGATATCCGCGCCGCCGAGCGCCGCCTGGAAGCGGCCGGTCTGCGGGCGGATGCGGCGCGCAAGGCGCTCTATCCCAGCCTGTCGCTGAGCGGCGGGTCCGGCACGGGCGGCCCCAGCGCCGAGGACATGCTGGACCTGGACACGATGGTGTCCAGCCTAACTGCCTCCCTCGTCGGCCCGATCTTCAATGGCGGATCCCTGCGCGCCCAGCGCGACCAGGCCGAAGCCAATGCCGAAGCCCAGCTTCACGCCTATGTCTCGACGGTGCTGACCGCCTGGCAGGAAGCGGAGAATGCGCTTCATGCTGACGAAATCCTGGAAATGCGCGTGGACAGCCTGCGCCAGGCTTTCGAGGAAGCGGCCGAGGCCGAGCAACTCGTGATCCGGCAGTATGCCAGCGGCGTAGCAACGATATTCGATCTGCTTAACGCCCAATCCCGGCGCATCAGCGCTGAAAGCCAGTACATCTCGGCGCGTCGTGACCGTGCGACCAACCGCGTCGATCTCTATCTCGCCATCGCCGGCGATTTCTCCGCGGCCCAGTCCGCAGACCCGGCCGCCCTGACAGGAGAATAGTTATGGGTAAGCTCATCGGACGTTTCATCATCATCGGCGGCGTTGTCGCGATCGTCGGCGGTGTCATCTTCATGCTCGCCATGGGCCAGCCGCAGCCGCAACGCGCCAATTCGGCTCCGCGACCGGTCGCGGTCTTCGTGGACGAAGCCCAGCGTCATGCCGTGGCCCTCACCGTGAACTCGCAGGGCGAGGCCCGGCCGCGCACCCAGATCAATCTGGTGCCGCAAGTGGCCGGCCGGATCACCTATGTGAACCCCGACTTCATCGAGGGCGGTTTCTTCGAAGCCGGCGAAACCCTGATCCAGATCGATGACGCCGATTATCGGCTCGCCGTGACCCGGGCCTCCGCCCAAGTGGCCCAGGCCCAACAGGCCCTGGCCCGCGAACAGGCGGAATCCGACCTGGCGGCGAGCGAATGGGAAGAACTGGGTGAAGGCGAAGCCTCGGCCCTGACCCTGCGCGAACCGCAACTCGCCGAAGCCCGCGCCCAGCTGGCCGCGGCCGAAGCGGCCCTGCAATCGGCCCGTCTGGACCTGCAACGCACCCGGATTTCCGCGCCTTTCGAAGGCCGGGTCCGCACCAAGAATGCCGATCTGGGCCAGTATGTCGCGCCAGGTACCAATCTGGGTGAGGTCTTCTCGACCGACACCGTGATGATCCGCCTGCCGCTGACCGACCATGACCTGTCCCTGCTGGGCATCCCGGTCGCCTACAATGCCGCCCTGTCGGAAGACGGCGGTGTGCCGGTGACCCTGTCGGCGACGATCGCCGGCCAGCACCAGGAATGGGAAGGCCGCATCACCCGCACGGACAGCGCCATCGATCCGCAGACCCGCGTCCTGTACGCCATTGCCGAGGTCGAGGATCCGTACGGCGCCGCCGCCCAGGGCGGTTCGCCCTTGGCCATCGGCCTGTTCGTGGAAGCGGAGATCCGCGGCCGCGAAATCGACGGCGCCTACATCATTCCGCGCAATGCCCTGCGCGGCGAAGGCAGCGTCTATGTCGTCGAGGAAGGCGGCACCCTGTCCGTGCGCTCGGTCGAGATCATCGACTCCAATCCGGACCGGGTCGTTCTGTCCGGCGGCGTGCGCGGCGGTGAACTGGTCGTCGTGTCCCCGATCCGGGGCGCCAGCAATGGCATGCGCGTCCAGACCTATGATGATGACGGCGAGATGATGGCCCAGTTCTCGGCCACCTATGACGAGGACCCGGACGCCACGGCATCCGCCGAAAATGATGAAGCCAATGCTGACGGTGATGCCGTCACGAGCGCCGGCTAGGCCGGGCGCGAGGAGGACACGTCCATGACCGATCCGAACCAAACTCACGATGAGGCCCCGCGGGGCGGCATCATTGGCTGGTGGGCCCGAAATTCGGTGGCCGCCAACCTGTTGATGATCGTCGCCGTGCTCGGCGGCATCCTGGGCTACCAGGCCCTGAACCGGGAAGTCTTCCCGTCCGCCTCCTTCAATGGCGCGACCGTTTCCGTGGCCTGGCCCGGCGCGTCGCCGCAGGAGATCGAGGAACAGATTGTTGTCCGGATCGAGGAAGCCCTGGCGGACATGGACGGGATCGAGACGATCACCTCCACGGCCCGCGAAGGCGCCGGCTTCGTCAACATTGAAGGCAAGCGCAATGTCGACATCGGCCAGTTCATCGACAATGTGAAACTGGAAGTCGACTCCGTGAACAATCTGCCGCCGTCGGCCTATCGCCCGGTGGTGTCGCAATGGCGCAACCAGGACCAGGTCGTCGGCTTCGCGGTCTACGGTGATATCGACCGTCGCGAATTGCAGGCCATCGGCCGTGAAGTGCGCGATGAAGTCGCCCAGTTGCCGGGTGCATCCATCGTCAATCTCTGGGCCAGCCGGAACGAAGAGGTCTCCATCGAGATCTCCGAGGAAAACCTGCGCCGCTACAATCTGACCTTCGACGAAGTGGTCCGCGCCGTGCGCGCCTCCTCGCTGAACGCGTCGGCCGGTTCGGTTCGCACCGATCTGGGCGAATTCGGCCTGACCGCCCGCCAGCTGGCGGACTCGGCCGCCGAGTTCGAGGAAATCATCATTCGCCAGACCAGTGATGGCGGCACGCTGCGCATCAATGACGTGGCCACGGTCACCGACGGCTTTGTCGATTCCAATCTGGAAGCGACCTATAATGCCGAGACCATGGTCCTGGTCGTGGTCGAGCAGGCCCCCAATCTGGACGTGGTCGATACGGCCCAGGCCGTGCGTGACTATATCGATCGCAAATCCGCCGAACTGCCCGAAGGCGTCCAGATGTCCGTCTGGTGGGACAATTCGGAAATGTATACCGGCCGGATGGAGACCATCCGCAACTCGGCCCTGGTGGGCGGCGTTCTGGTCCTGATCGTGCTCTTCCTCTTCCTGCGCCCCATGGTGGCGATCTGGGTGACGGTCGGCATTTTCATCGCCTTTGGCGGCGCCTTCCTGATCCTGCCCATGATGGGCGTGACCCTGAACATGCTGTCCCTGTTCGCCTTCCTCCTGGTGATCGGTATCGTCGTCGATGACGCGATCGTTGTCGGGGAGAATATCCACGACAGGGTGGAGCGAGGAGAGCCCGGCCTGACCGCGTCCATCGTCGGCACGCAAATGGTCGCCAAGCCGGTCATCTTCGCGGTCATCACCACGATCATGATGTTCTCGCCCTGGATGCTGCTGTCCGGTCCGGAAGTTCAGTTTACCCGTCAGATCTCCCTGGTCGTGATCGCGGCGCTGGCCTTCTCGCTGATCGAATCCCTGCTGATCCTGCCGGCGCACCTGTCGCACATGAAACCGCAGAGCAATTCCGGCTTCTTCGGCCCGCTGATTGCGGTCCAGCGTGCGATTGCCGCCTCGCTGATCTTCGTGGCGCGGTCCCTGTACCGCCCGGTCGTCAAGGTCGCGATCCGAAATCGCTATGCGACCTTCATCGCCTTCCTGGGCGTGTTCCTGATCTCGATTGCCATGATGAGCCTGAACTATGTCGGCTCGGTCTTCATGCCGCAGATCGAGAACGAGACGATCCAGGCCAATATCCAGCTGGCCGAGGGCACGCCCTGGAACCGGACCGAACAGGTCCGCCAGCAGCTGGACGAAGCCCAGATCGCCACGCAGGAGCACTACGCGGAGCTCTATCCCGATGCCGGCGACATGCTGATCTCGCGCTCGACCCTGGCCACGGATGGCCGGATCCGCGCCTGGATCGTGCTGCCGGAGCCGGATGAGCGCCCGGGCAATCTGCCCACGCGGGAAGTCGCCCAGACCATTCGCGATTTCCTGGGTCCGATCCCGGACGCGATGGAGGTCCGCCTCGACTCCACCATCAATGATGGCGGTTCGCGGATGACCTTCGCCCTGTCCCACCAGGACCTGGACACGCTGCGGGCTGCGGCCGACCAGCTGAAGACGCAACTGCGCAGCTATGACACGCTGTACGACGTCGTGGACTCCCTGGAGACCTCGACCGAGGAGCTGCAATTCGCCCTGCGTCCCAACGCCCAGACCCTGGGTCTCAACCTGCAGGACGTGACCCGTCAGGTCCGCCAGTCCTTCTACGGTGAGGAAGCCCAGCGCCTGCCGCGTGACGGCCAGGATGTCCGGGTGATGGTCCGCATGGATGAAGCCAGCCGTCGCTCGCTCGACACGCTGCGTGAAATCCGCATCCGCACCAGTGACGGCCGTGAGGTCCCGCTGCATGCCGTGGCCGAGGCGCACTTCGCACCGGGCCTGAACCGGATCAATCGCCGCAATGGCATGCGCACCGTGACCGTGTCGGCGGAACTGTCCGACCCGACCGCCCGCGGTGACATCACCCAGAGCCTGAACGAGGACTTCTTCCCGAACTTCGACAACCAGTTCCCGGGTCTGTCGCGGGACGAGATCGGCCAGGCCGAGGGCGAACGCCAGTTCATGTCGGAGGTACTGCGCCTCCTGCTGCTGGCCCTGGTGTCCATGTACTTCCTGCTGGCCGTGGCCTTTAAGTCCTACTTCCAGCCGCTGGCCATCATGGTCGCCATCCCGTTCGCGCTGACAGGGGCCATTTTCGGTCACTTCCTGTTCGACATGCCGATCGCCCTCTTCTCCTATTTCGGGGTCGGGGCGGCCGCCGGGGTCGTCATCAATGACAACCTCGTCCTGCTGGACTTCGTGAACCGGCTGCGCGCCAATGGCGTGGGGGCCTTCCAGGCCCTGGTCGATGCGGGTGTGCAACGCTTCCGCCCGATCCTGCTGACCTCGGTCACCACCTTCCTCGGCATCTTCCCGATGATGGCGGAAACCTCGACCCAGGCAGAATTCCTCAAGCCGATGGTCGTGGCCCTGGGCTTCGCGGTGATCTTTGCCCTCGGGCTGACCCTGGTCCTGGTGCCGGCCATGTACGCCATCGGCGTCGACATTGCCCGCTTCTTCCGGATGGTCTGGACCGGCCAGAAGCAGCCGGCGATGGGTGAACACTATGTCGACACGGACTTCGCCCATGGCGAACTGCCGGGTCACCTGACGGAAAACCCCGCAGAATAGCGGCCGTCAAATCGACAACTCTCACGCCCCGCGTTGCATTCAGCGCGGGGCGTCTTATTTTCACGCATCACATGATTGGGGATATCTAAGATGAAGAAGCTCTTGTTGAGCAGTGTGGCCCTGGCCATCGTCGCCGCCTGCAGCCCGACCGGGACGACGGACGGTGAGGCCGAGAACGCCGCTGTCGAAATGGCCGGAACGCCGGAACTGGGCGCCTGGGGTTTCGACCTCGCCGGCATGAATACCGAGATCGCACCGGGCGATGACTTCAACCAGTATGCCAACGGCACCTGGCTGGAAACGGAGGAAATGCCGTCCGACCTGTCGCGCTATGGCATGTTCACCGTGCTTCATCTGGAAGCCGAGGAACAGGTGAAGGAGATCATCACGGACCTGGGCGCCGTTGACGCGGCCGACGGCACGGTGGAGCAGCAGGTCGGCGACCTCTACGGCTCCTGGATGGACACCGAGACGATCGAGCAGCGCGGCCTGGCCCCGGCGCAGCCCTTCCTGGACGAGATCGCAGCCGCGGAAAGCCACGCCGACATCAGCGCGCTCTTCGCCACCATCCACCACCAATCCCCCTTCGGCGTCGGCATCATTCCCGACCCGGCCGACACGACCCGCTACACGGTCTTCGTCGGGCAGGACGGCCTCGGCCTGCCGGACCGTGACTACTATCTCGAAGAGGACAATCAGCGGTATCGCGACGCCTACCACGCCTATATCGAGGAAATCTTCGACCTCGCCGGCATCGAGGGCGGTGCGGAAAAAGCCGACGCCATCATCGCGCTGGAAACCGCGATCGCCCAGGTCCACTGGACCCAGGCCGACAGCCGCGACATCCAGAAGATCTACAATCCGATGCCGCTCGACCAGCTGGCCGCACTGGCACCGCAGTTCGACTTCGTGTCCGGCATGGAACAACTGGGTCTGGACGGGGTCGCCACCTATCTGGTCGCCCAGCCGAGTGCGATCGAGGGCGCCGGCATCATCTTCGCCGAGACCCCCGTCGAGGTCTGGCAGGACTACATGACCTTCCATTTCCTCTCGAACAATGCGGCGCGTCTGCCGGAAGCCTTCGACACGGCCAGCTTCAACATGTTCGGCCGCACCATGCGCGGCACCGAAGAACAGCGTCCGCGCGATCGCCGCGGTGCCAATCTGGTCGGTGGCCAGCTGGGTGAAGCGGTCGGTCAGGTCTATGTGGAACGCCATTTCCCGCCCTCCTCCAAGGCCGCCATGGAAGGCCTGGTCGAAAACCTGATCGTCGCCTTCCGCGGCCGTTTGGAAAACCTGGCCTGGATGGATGACGAGACCCGCGCCGAAGCGCTGTCAAAGCTCTCCACCTTCGAGCCGCGCATCGGTTATCCGGATGAGTGGCGCGACTACTCCGCCCTGGAAATCCGGGCGGATGACCTGTTCGGCAACATGGTTCGCCTGCGCGAGTTCAACTGGAATGACCAGGTCGAGGACCTGACCGGTCCGGTGGACCGGGGCGAATGGCCCTACCCGCCGCAAACCGTCAACGCGTCCTACAACCCGCTGATGAACCAGATCACCTTCCCGGCCGGCATCCTGCAGCCGCCCTTCTTCGACCCCTACGCGGATCCGGCGGTGAATTATGGCGGTATCGGTGCCGTGATCGGCCACGAAATCGGCCACGGCTTTGACGACCAGGGCCGCCGTTTCGACGAGAACGGGGCTATCCGTGACTGGTGGACGCCGGAAACCAACGCGGCCTTCGAGGAACGCGCCGAGCGCCTGGAATTGCAGTACAATTCCTACTCCCCGGTCGAAGGCCGTTTCGTGAATGGTGATCTCACCATGGGCGAGAATATCGGCGACCTCGGCGGTCTGCAGATGGCCTATACGGCCTATCGCCAATACCTCGACAATTGCTGTGGCGGCGAAGCCCCGGTGATTGACGGCCTGACGGGCGACCAGCGCTTCTTCCTGGCCTGGGCCCAGGTCTGGCGCGGCCTGATCCGTGAAGACCAGCTGATCAACCAGCTCGCCACCGACCCGCACAGTCCGGCGCAATACCGGATCAACGGCGTCGTGCGCAATCTGGACGCCTGGTACGAGGCCTTCGGCGTGACCGAAGAGAATGACCTCTACCTGCCGCCGGAAGAGCGTGTCTCCATCTGGTAAGCCATTGCAGCCAACACAAACAGAAAAGGCCCGGTTCCGACCGGGCCTTTTTTGTGACTGGCGTGTCAAACGTGACAGTTCGGTCATTTGCGCGCGGAGAAACACGCCCTACTCTCTTGTCCGAAAGAATTCCGGAAAGTGATGGGGGTACATCATGAAGAAGTTCCTGCTGGGCACGGCTGCCCTGGCCCTGCTGACAGCCTGTCAGCCCGCCGAAGAGGCCACCGAAACCGAAACGCCGGCGGCCACCAGCGAGGCTCCGGCCTCCCAGGAGACCGCGACCGCGTCCGAAACCACGCCGGAACTCGGCGAATGGGGTGTCGAGACGCAATACATCTCCGACACGGTGGATCCTGGCGACGACTTCTTCCGCTATGTGAATGAAGGCTGGCTGGATACGACGGAGATCCCGGACGGCTTCTCCAATTTCGGCTCCTTCAGCGAACTCTATCTGCGCTCCGAGGAACGCATTGAAGGCATCATCATGGAGGCTGCGGCCGCCAATGCCGAGGACGGAACCGTCGAACAGCAGGTCGGCAACCTCTATGCCAGCTACATGAATACCGAGCGGCTGGAGGAACTCGGCCTGGATCCGGCCCGCCCGGGCCTGGAGCGCATTGCCGCCGCCAGCACGCACGATGATATTGCCGCCCTGATGGGCGCACCGGGGACGCAATCCCTGTTCGGCGCCTGGGTCGGCCGCGATCCCGGCAATCCCCAGCGCTACATCGTCTCGATGAGCCAGGGCGGGCTGGGCCTGCCGGACCGCAACTATTATCTCGATGACACGGAGCGCTTCGAGACCTATCGCGCCGCCTATCTCGACTACATCGCCGACGTGTTCGACATGATCGGTGTCGAGGGCGGTGCCGAGAAGGCCCAGGCCATTCTCGACCTGGAAACGGCGATTGCGGAAATCCACTGGACGCGGGCGGAAAGCCGCGACCGGGTGGCCACCTACAATCTGATGGGTGCCGATGATGTCGCCGCCTATGCTGACGGCTTCCCCTGGGAGACCTTCTGGACCGCGCTCGACTTCGCCGACCAGGACGAGTTCGTCGTGCGCCAGAACACGGCCATCCAGTCCCTCGCCCAGCTCTTCTCGGAAATCCCGGTCGAGACCTGGCAGGACTATCTCGCCTTCCACTGGATGGAGAGCCACCGCGACGAGTTGACACCGGAATTCTACGAACGGTCCTTCGACTTCTACGGCCGCACGCTGAACGGCACCGAGACCCCGCGCCCGCGGGACCGCCGGGCGATCCAGTTCGTCAACGGAAACATGGGTCAGGCCATCGGCCAGATCTATGTCGAGCACTACTTCCCGCCCGAATACAAGGAACAGATGGAAGAGCTCGTCGGCTATCTGCGCGCCGCCCTGCGCGAGCGGATCGAGACGCTGGAATGGATGGATGACGAGACCCGCGCCGAGGCCTTCGACAAGCTGGAGAAATTCCTGCCGAAGATCGGCTATCCGGACGTCTGGCCGGACTATTCCGACATCGAGATCCGTCCCGATGACCTTTGGGGCAATAATGAGCGTGTGAATGCCTGGTTCCGCCAGGACAGCCGCGACCGCCTGCGCGGACCGATCCGCGACTGGGAATGGTTCATGTCACCGCAAACGGTGAATGCCTATTATTCCTCGACTTCCAACGAGATCGTCTTCCCGGCGGCCATCCTGCAGGGGCCCTTCTTCGATCCCTTCGCGGATCCGGCCGTCAATTTCGGCGGTATCGGCGCGGTGATCGGCCACGAAATGGGCCACGGTTTCGATGACCAGGGCAGCCAGTCCGACGGCGATGGCGTGCTGCGCAACTGGTGGACCGATTTCTCCCGGGAGCAGTTCGACCAGCGCACGGACCAGATCGTCGCCCAGTACGAGCAGTTCTCGCCGGTGGAAGGCATGAACGTCGATGGCCGCCTGACCCTGGGTGAAAATATCGGTGATATCGGCGGTGTCTCCATGGCCTATCGCGCCCTGCAGATGTACGCCGAGGACCATGGCCTGGCGGACGAGCTCGACGGCTATTCGGCCGATCAGCGCTTCTTCCTGGCCTGGGGCCAGGTCTGGCGCCGCCTCTACACGGAGGACGCCCTGGTCTCCCGTCTGACCACTGACTCGCACAGCCCGTCGCAATACCGGGTCAATGGCGTGGTCCGGAACATGGACGTCTGGTATGAGGCCTTCGGTGTCACCGAGGACGACGACCTCTACCTGCCGCCGGAAGAGCGGGTCTCCATCTGGTAGGACACCGCATAAGATATGACCTTCGAAACGGGCCCGAACAGCAGTTCGGGCCCGTTTTCTTTCAGGGACTTTTACCTCGCCGCGGCAGTTTCGATACGCCCGTGCGACCGCCCGGGTATCAGGGTCAACTATCCGGGGCCGGGTCACCGTTCGGCGGTGCACCGACATCTTATTTCCATGCCGAAGACGAAACAGGTTCTGGTCGATCACGAGCGTTATGTTCGACGCTTGGACGGCGGCTGCAAGGCGCAGTTCCGCTTCGCCAATCTGCCGGGGATGGACCTGCAACGCCGGCAATTGAAAGAAATCGAATTCCTGGGCTGCAATCTGCGCGGCTCACGCATGGCCCTGTCGAACTTCAGCTATTCATCCTTCTACGGCAGCGACCTGTCGCATTGCGATTTGCGCGGCTCTCATCTGGTCCGGGCGGACATGCGCGGCAGTGCCCTCGCGGGGGCCAAGCTGGGCTTCGCCAATCTTGATGGTGCCGACTTCCGCAAGGCCTCCCTCCTGCGACTGGATGATGCCACCGGGCTGATCAACTGGCAGTCGGAAGCCCATCCGGGGGCAGAACCTGTCTCGGTCGATTTCTCTGACAGTTCACTGCGGGGCGCCAAGCTCAGCGATGCCAAGCTGCAAGGCGCCATTTTTGACGGGGCCTTGCTTGAAGGAGCCGATCTTCAGGGAGCCAATCTCACCGGCGCCAGCTTCCGCAATGCCATTCTGCAAGACACAAACCTGGACGGCGCCCAACTGAGCGAGGGCGCGCTCGCCGAAGCCCTCCTGCCACCGGACTGCGAAGCCCGCGCCCGGAAGGCGGACAGGCTGAAGGCTCTGGCAGACAGCCGCGCCTGGGCGGAAACCCGGGGCCAGTCCGGAGCCAAGGCTGTCCTGGATGGAGCCGACTTGCGGGTCATGGGCGACGCCCTGAAGAAGGCGCGACTGCCCGGAGCCTCCCTGAAACAGGTCTGTGCCGTGGGTGTCGACTTTTCCGGGTGCTCCCTGGTCGCTGCCGATTTCACCGGCGCGGATCTGCGCTTCGCCAAATTCATCGGCGCCGATCTGCGGGGCTGCAACTTCACCCGTGCGCAGCTGACGCAGGCCAGTTTCGCCGGGGCCAACCTTCTGCCGCTGCAAGGGGCCGGTGAGCGGCTCTACCAACCGCGCTTCAGCGGCGCCCGGCTCGACAATCTCGATCTGGAGCAGGCCCAGCTGGACCCTGAACTCCTCGATACGCTGGAAGACCAAATCTGCGTCTGCGCCTCAACGGAGATGTCCCCGCTCTCGGCGTCCCAGGGCTGAAGCCGAAGGCAGCCCCCTCCCGACCAGTCGAGCAACCCACTGACGCGAATAGGCGTTTCAATTTTCGCCTCATGGGTGAAACTTGGAATTTATGGTTAATAATCCTTAACGCGTTGATGGGCTTGCGCTAGCATCCGGTGTCTTCACGGGACGGTTTCAGACAGGTCGCGTGCTGTAGCGAGGGGGAGAATACATGTTTCGCAAGTCCGTATTGTGCGGTTCGGCACTGACGCTGATCACCGCTTCTGCTGCCCTGGCGGGTGATGCCGAGTGGTTCCCGCCGGATCCGCCCAATTCCGCCATGGCTGGCGAATGCTATGCCCGCGTGCGCATCGCGCCGGAGTATGATGTCTACACCGAACAGGTGACGACCCAGGACTCCTATGAGCGCTATGACGTCCTGCCGCCGAGCCTGCGGCCGGAAGTCCGCGAATATGTCTCGCGCGAAGCCGGTGTGCGCTACATCGTTCACGAGCCGGTCTACGAGACCGTGACGGAAACCGTCCAGGTTCGCCCGTCCTATGTGGAATATGTGGTGGAACCGGCGGTGCACGAGACCGTCACCGAAACCATCATGGTGCGCGAGCCGCGCATGGTCTGGCGCCGGGGTTATACGCCGGGCGCCCAGATGACCCGCTTCGACAGCGAGACCGGCGAAGTCTGGTGTCTGGTCGAGGAAGAGGGTGAATACCAGACCGTCACCCGCAATATCGTCGTTTCGCCGGCCGAGATCCGCGAGATCAGCCATCCGGCCGAATACGACACGATCACCCGCGACGTGCTGGTCCAGGAAGCCCGCGTCGAGGAAGTGCCGATCGACGAGCTGCGCGACACCTATCAGATCCAGGTTCTCGACCGTCACGCCTCGGTCGACAGCCGCGTGATCCCGATGGAGACAGAAACCGTCACCCGCTATTCCATGCGCACGGAAGAGCGCTGGGAATGGCGTCTGGTGGATTGCGAGGACATCGATCTGCCGGGCTACAACCCGCCCGCCCAGGCCGACATTCCGCCGGTGGCCCAGAATCAGCACCAGCCAAACTCCGCACCGGTGGCCCAGGGCCGGACCTATCTGTACGGCACGGACATGCCGGCCGAGCAGACCTATTCCGAAGAAGTGCCGGTCGCCCAGGCCAGCTATTCCACCCGGACGCGCCGCCGCGCGCAGTAGCGCACTGGACGCACAGGACTGAAACGCCAAGATGAACGGCGCGGGCTCCGGCCCGCGCCGTTTGTCATGGGAGATCGATCTTGGCCGTGCAGGATTACATGGTGGGTTATGGCAGCCTGTTGAGCACCTATAGCCGCACCACCTATTCCGGCATCACCACGGACGCCCTGCCCGTCATCGCGGAGGGCTGGAAGCGTGGCTGGACCGTGCGCTATGGCGATGAACGGGCCACCTATGCCGGGGTCCGCCCGGTGCGTCACGCCCATCTCCATGCTGCCCTGGTCCCGACCGAGATCACCGACGCACTGCGCCATCGCGAGCGCGGCTATGTCTTCACCCAGATCGATCCGGCCAGTGTCCATCATGCTGACGGACGCGGAACGCCGCTGCCAGAGGGGCGCTACTGGATCGTGGTCAATCGCGAACAGGTCAGCGCCGATCCGCACCACCCGATTCCGCAATCCTATGTCGACACCTGTCTGGTCGGCTGTCTGGAAACCGGCGGCGAAGCCCGGGCGCGGGCCTTCATCCGCACCACCGAATTGTGGGATGCGCCCTGGATCGACGACCGGGCGGAAGAAACCCCGCTCTATCCCCGCCTGACCCCGCCCACACCGGAGCAGCGCGACCAAATCGATGCCCTGCTCGCCGCAGAGGGCATCCTCAAATTCAGGACATCACGCTGACCGTGTCGACCAGGGCCCGGGCCTCCGCCAGGGCCTGACGCCGCAAGCGTTTCAGCGCCACATCATCCAACGGCCGTCGCGGGGTTGCCGGACGGGTCAGCAGGGTTTCGGGGAAGACACCGGTCGCGATGCGGTCCTGATCGTGTGACCATCCACCAGTGGTAGGATCAAGGCAGTATCGTGATGCCAAATTGGTCGCATGCTGAGCCAGGAACAGGACCGCTTCGATCAGGTATTGGACCTCGTCCGGTGACATGACCCAATGCAGACTGACCCGGCACCAGCCCGGTCTTGCCCCGGTTTCACCGTCCAGCACCTGGCGCCGGATCGCCTGTGTGGCCGCGTCATCCAGCCCCAACAGCGCATGCCCATAGGGTCCGGCACAGGAACAGCCCGCCCGCGACTGGATGCCGAACAGATCGTTCAGCAAGCGCGTCACAAGCCGGGGCGGAACGATACCGCCCTCACTATCTCTCAGATTGAACGAGACAATTCCGATCCGGCGCGCCGGATCCTGGGGGCCGAGAATGTCGATGGAGGGGTGATCGGACCAGGCCTGGAAAGCCAGCTCAAGCGCTTCATGCTCGGCCTCGGCAATCCGCTCATGGCCGATTTCCGCCTGAAGTTTCAGGGCCAGGGCGGCCCGGACAAATTGCGGCAGACCCGGCGTCCCGGCCCGTTCGCGCGCCTCGATATCCTCAATGAAATCATGACCATCTGGCCAGACATAGCGAACCGTCCCGCCCGCACTCTGGGTCGGCGGCAAGGTCCGGTCATAGAGGGCGGAGGCCAGGACCAGCAGCCCGCAACTCCCCGGACCGCCAATGAATTTGTGCGGTGAGAAATACACCGCATCGATCCGCGCCTGCGGATCCCCGTCCGGGTGCATGTCGATCGGCAAATAGGGGGCGCTGGCCGCACAATCCAGACACAGGATCGCATCATGCGCGTGCAGAAGACGCGCCAGGGCCCGCACATCCGTCTTCACGCCTGTCACATTGGAGGCCGCTGAAAACGCACCGATTTTCCGCCTTCCGGCATGACGGGGATCGGCCAGCTCCCGGGCCAGCGCTGCCAGATCGATACCGCCTTCCGTGTCCAGCGGGATGGACACGGTCTCCGCCAGGCTCTCCCGCCAGGTCAACTCATTGGAATGATGTTCGTACGGCCCCAGAAACACGACCGTGTCTGCCGCCCGGTCCGCCTCGACGCCCAGCGCCTTGCGCGTCGCTGGCGCAATGGCAAGCCCCAGTATTTCCTGGAGTTTATGGATTGCCCCGGTCGCGCCGGACCCGCAGGCGATCAGGCAGTCCGCCGGCCCCGCATTCACCGCATCCTTGATGACCCGTTCCGCCTCGCGCATCCAGGCATTCGAGACCCGGCCCGTTGCGCTGTCCTCTGTGTGGGGATTGGCATAGTCCGCATCGAGCTGCGCCAAGACCGCCTCGATCGGGTCATAGGCCCGGCCCGAGGCCGTGTAATCCGCATAGAGAAAGGGCCGCAGGCCGAAAGGCGTCTGCAATGTCTGCCCGGTTCCTGACAGGCCCTTGCGGACAGCAAGACGCGGGGCAGATGGGCGATCAGGGTCAAAAAAGGCTGTATCCGGCATGGTTTGCACAGACAAACACAAACCGGCCGCCGATATTCACCAATTTCCCCTAGTGTCAGCCCATGATATGAGTGAATTTCACTACCACATGGCACTCATATGGACATTGATGACTATGATATCCGGCTTCTCCGAGCGGTTCAGAGCGACTCGGACCGGACCGTACAGCAATTGGCGGACCTGATCGGCCTGTCGGCCACCCCGACGGCCCGCCGTCTCAAACGCCTCGCCGATGCCGGCATTATCCGCAAGCATGTCGCCCTGCTGGATCCGGAGGCGCTGGACCTGCAGGCCACCCTCTTCATCACGGTACGCACCAGTCACCATGACGCGGAATGGCTGACCCGGTTTGCCGAGGGCGTGAAACGCATGCCGGAAGTGATCGAATTCTACCGGCTCAGTGGCGATATCGACTATCTGATCAAGCTTTGTCTGCCCGATGTGAAAGCCTATGACGCGGTTTACAAGAAGCTGATCGCCATCGCGCCCCTGTCCGATGTCTCCGCCAGCTTCGCCATGGAAGCCATCAAGAACACAACGGAATTGCCCGTTTAGACAGGGTCTTGCGCTTGCATGCCCGGCAGGGATGCGGGAAGCTTGCGCTTCCGGCCACCCGAAACCCTGTGGGACTGATGACCGATACTTCCGACACGCACCGCCCCCGCCACTCTGCCACCGAGAGCTATCGCAATGTCGCGGCGATCGTGGCGGCCCTGTCCATCCTGCAGATGGCGGCCGGTGCCCTGTCCGTGGTCGGACCGCTGTCGCTGATCAGCTCCGGCGCATCCTCTTTCAAGATCGGTCTCATCGTGGCGGGCTATGCCACAGGCTTCCTGCTCGGTGCCAATTTCGCGCCGCGGGAAATCGCCCGCATCGGGCATATCCGCGCCATCGCCGGCTTTGCTGCCATCACGGCCATTGCCGTGGCGGCCCTCTATCTGTCGACGGCCACCGCCTGGTGGCTGGTCATGCAATTCATCATGGGACTCTGTGTCGCCAGCTTCCTCGCCGCCGGCGAAAGCTGGGTCGCCGATGCCGCGCCGCCGGAACGCCGGGGTGCCATTCTGGCCTTCTACCTGGTCGCTGCGAAGATCGGTTTCATCATCGGCCCCTTCCTGGTGGCCGGTATCGAACCCGGTGTCGCCGCCGGCTTCCTTGTCGTGGCGGCGCTCTACACGGCCAGCCTGGTGCCCGCGACGGCCACCAATCGCGCCCAGCCCGCGCCACCAACATCCGAAAGCTTCGGCCCGCTCAAGGTCTTCCGGATTGCCCCGTCCGCCATCATCGCCGCAATGGCGGCCGGCCTCGTCAACGGACCGGTCATGCAGCTTTATGCGGTCTTTGTCGGCGGCTTGGGAACCGAGTCCGTCGTCCAGACGGCCGCCCTGTTCAACGCCTTCCTCGTCGGCGGGTCCGTACTGGCGCAATGGCCGGCCGGCCTTCTCTCCGACCGGATGGACCGACGGATCGTGATCGCCGGATTGGCCCTGACCGCCGGGATCGGCGCACTCGGACTGGGCCTGCTGTCCGGCGTCCTGCCCCTCATCCTGGTCTTGGCGATTGCCGCGGTCTGGGGGGCCGGCGCGCAATCCTATTACGGCATTGCGGTCGCCCATGCGGCGGACCGCGCGCCGGACGGCCAGGCCACCAACATGATGTCCGGCATCCTGATCGTTTATGGCCTGGGCACCATGATCGGACCGGTACTGGCCGGCGTCGTCATGGCCCTGCTGGGCCCCTCTGCCCTCTTCCTCTATGCGTCTGTGATCCTCTTCGCCCTGTTCGGCATCATGTTGTATCGCCGCGGCGGCAAGGCTCCTGTGGTTTCCGACGACAAGGCCGATTTCGAGCCGACATCGGCAACCAGTGTGGCAGTGTATGACCTGACGGAATTCGCCAGTGACGAGGACGGTGACGGGATCACAGAACCGTCCGGCCTGGATGAAGCCGACGATGATGGCCGCGCAGACCCTGACGAAAACTATTGGGAACGCTAGGCCCGCCGCCCATCGCCGGCCCTGCCACGTCACGAATGGCGCTGTTCACCACACTATAGACACGCCCTCTCCGACGAACGGAGCAATGCGCCAAGTGCTGTCCCACTGCTTATATGCGCAACGCTTCCCGGGACTAGGCCTATACTAAAAACAAATATCCACCCCCTGAAATATTCAACCCGGTAAATTCTTGTATTAGTCCGGTGAGACGAGCGAATTTTCCTGCCATTGAATTTTTAAATCGGCAAATCATTACATCCAAAATCAGTAGCTGCCCTTGATTCCGGCCCTGAAAACACTATCCCTAAGACCCGAAACAATTCGACGGTCCCCCAGGGCCGCACGCTGAAACGGAGTTAGCCAAACAGTATGAGACATCGCCAAAGCCCCACCCGGGTCGCCACCTTTGTGGCCGAAGCCGTCAATATTCGTCAGATGCAAACCACGACCGAAGCCCTGCAGCGCAATAACCGCCGCGCCGTGCTCGTGTCCGACCAGCACGCCCTGCTGCGTGGTTTCAACGGCCCGGCGGAGCTGAACTTTGCGATTGCCGAACTGACCGCGGATGTCGACCCGGCCACGCATGAGGCGCTTGTCCTGATGGATGGCTCCGACAAGCTCGATGCGAGTGCCCGTGACCTGGCCAAACGCTTCATGGACGCCGGCAAGCCGGTCATCGCCCTGAGTGGTGCGGCCGGACTGGTCTCTGCCCTGGTCGGCAATGACGCCCCGTCGGCGGATACGGCCTCGGCCCTGATCGACGGTCAGCTTTACCAGGTGACGGATGAGGATGCGGACTGGAAGCTGCTGACCGCCGTCAGCGAGCGCCTCGACGCCCAGCAGGCCGTGCACGCCTGATTTCGGCCTCCACCGGACGTGATGACAAAAGAAAAGGGCGTGCCGGCAACCGGCACGCCCTTTTCCGCCCAATGCGACACTGACAAGGTCAGCGCGAATAGCTCAGGATGATCCAGTTCTTGGTTCGATCCGCCGGCGCCGGGGCCACATCCGGCCCGTCATACTCGGCAAATTGCCAGGACAGCTCGAATCCGCCCGGCAATTCCGCGCTGACGAAAGCATCCCATTCCTCGCCCAGATCGGCGCCCAGCCGTTCGGACTGGAAATCATGGTAGCGGACCCCCGCTTCCAGTCCGCGGACCCAGCCCGCGTCCCAGCCGAGCCCATAGCTGGCCATGACATTGAAATCCTCGACACCGTCAACCGTGCCCTGGCGGCCACCGCCTGAGAAGGCATCGGCCCAGCCCAGCACACCATGGTTCTTGCCCAGCGGGTTGGACACGCCGGTCGAGCCATTGCCGTCGACGATGTCGTAGCCGATGGCCAGCTCGGCCCCACCGCGTGACACGGACAGGTCCGTTGAGATCAGGTTGAGATCGAAATCGGTGGTGGCGGAGCCATAGTCGGACTGATGGGACGCCATGACCGCATAGTCGATCTCATAAGCCCCGCGTTCGACACCGCCATTGATCCGCGTGCCCCAGGTCTGGTTGGAGCGTTCTTCACGGCCCGGCTCGGTGATATCGATCAGGTAGAGGAAGCCCGAGACACCCAGCGCGTCGGACGCGGTGTAGTGGACGTTGAAGAGGTGGCTGTCGCTATCCCAGTTGGAGTCATCGCCCGGACCGCGATTGACCTGGTCGTGATAGACATAGGTCGCGCGCCAGTCGCCCCGGGTATAGTCGACACGGAGCGCGTCGTGGGAGTTCTTGTCCTGACGATGCCCGGCCGAGGCCACGAAGCGACCATCATCGAAGTCCAGATACTGGCGACCGACAGTCACCGAGACATGCTCATTGAAAGCATAGCTCGCCTGAAGCCGGTTCAACTCGGTGAAGGCCCCATCAGAGATAGAAGTATACTGGCTCAGCCCGTTGAGACCGGAATTATAGTCATCATCCCCGTCCAGGGCGACGACGTTTTCGACTTCACCCAGGAAGGTGAACCCGTTCCAGTCCGGCGAACGCCAGCCCAGACGGGTCCGCAGC
The DNA here is from genome assembly GCF_005871165.1 of Maricaulis alexandrii. Taxonomy (GTDB): domain Bacteria; phylum Pseudomonadota; class Alphaproteobacteria; order Caulobacterales; family Maricaulaceae; genus Maricaulis; species Maricaulis alexandrii. Next base: position 117,695 of record NZ_SWKP01000010.1, read on the forward strand.
GTGGTCGCATCCGCGCCCAGCTTGCCGTCCTGGTCGGCATTCTCGTAGCGCGCCCGCATGTCAAGGAAGACGGTACCGTTTTCGCCATCGGCCAGAGCCGCAGTTGGCAGGGCCATCATCAGGCCAGCGGTCGCCAGCAGAAGGTTTTTGGGGTTCATGATCATCTCCTGTGGACCTCTTAGGCAGCCCGGATGCTGTCGAGGAATTGCTCGAATTCGGACTTCCAGGCCTTGTGACGGCTGGACATTTCCGATGCGGCTTCGAGTACGGAACGGGACACGGAATCGGTCTCGCTGGTGAAACCGGCCACGCGTTCCACATCGTCGGCCGCAGACGTGGTCCCGTCCTGGGCCCGCTGCGCGGACTCGGCAATTTCAGACGTGGCGACACGTTGCTGTTCGATGGCCGAGGCCGAGGCCACAGCCAGTTCTCCCAGCTGCGTGACGGCTTCCAGCGCCTTGGCGGCAGAGGCCGTACACTGGTCGGTCGCCGACTGGATGCCGGAGACGCGTTCTGCGATCTGCTGCGTGGCCTGCGTAGTCTGTTCGGCCAGCGCCTTCACTTCCGATGCGACGACCGCAAAGCCCTTGCCGGCTTCACCGGCCCGCGCCGCCTCGATGGTGGCGTTGAGCGCCAGAAGGTTGGTCTGGCTGGCAATCGTCTCGATCAGGTCGATGATCTCGCCGATCGCAGAGGCCGACTGGGCCAGTTCCTGGATCACATCGGCACTGTTGGAGGTTTCCGTGCCGGCCTGTTGCGACAGTTCGCTGGTCCGGGTCACCTGGGTGGAGACTTCACTGATCGACGCCGCCAGTTCCTCGGAGGCTGCGGCCACGGCCTGCACGCTCGAGGCGGCATGGCCGGCGGCTTCGCGCGCCGAACCGGACGCGGTCGCGGCTTCACCCGATGTCGACTGCATCTGCGAGGCCGACGAAGAGAGTTGTTCCGAAGCCGCCATCACGCTGGCGAGCAATTCGGTCGAGACCCGTTCGAAATGGACAACCGCGGCTTCGGTGCGGGCTTGGCGCTCGGCTTTGGCCTCGGCTTCGGCCGCCTCGCGAGCCCGCATGTCATCCGCCGCCTTGAGCGCGTCATGAAGCGTCGTGATCGAGCGGGCCAGATCACCGAACTCGTCCTTGCGCTCGGTGCCGGGAATGTCCATGCCGCGCTGGCCTTCCGCCAGCGCCCCGACCACCTGCATCACGGTTTCAAAGGCCGCACGGATAGTGCCGCCAATGACCCGGGTCAGCAGGAAGAGACCGGCCGCCGTCAGCACCACGGCCGCGATCGCGACCCAGAAGGTCATGCGCGCCATGTTCTCCAGATCGCCCCAGGCCTGTTCCAGATCCGCACGCGAGCCGTCCCGCACCGTCTCAACGGCCGTGTCGAGATTGTCATCAAACGCAGCGAGCGCATCGATGAAACGCCCGGTCTCTGCCTCGGACCGGTTGCCCGCATCCGCCGTGTAGTCGCGAACCAAACGATCCAGGTCGGCAAAGTCACGCTGCATTTGCTGCAGGGTTGCCCGGTATTCGGCCTTGTGCACCGTACTTTCTGCATCGCTCAGCGAAATGCCGAAATCCACCAGATTACCCTCGGCCGCCTCGACCCGTTCCGGGGTCGGCTGGGCCGCCATGAGATAGGTGTCGCGCAACAGGGAGGCGAGATCCTTCTCGGCCGAGTTGGCTGCCATGAGGCTCATCGTCGCTTGTCGCGCATCAACTTCGTATTCCGAAGTCACACCCCGGACGATCGTGTTGACGCCGACATAGGCGAGCATGAGCGAGACGGATGCGACGGCAAGCAGGGTCAGTCGGGCCTTGAGCGACAGGCGGTCGAGGAAGTTGGACATGGGGCTGCCTTTCAATTCACGGGCGCAAATGCGGCCTTCACGTGGTCATCGGCTGGCAAGCTTAATCATTCCTTTCGACGCTACCTTAGGTAACCCGTTGAAAGCGCATATAATATTGAATTGGCCCCGATAACGCCCGCCGAACAGCGTTCGCAATTGGCGTAAACCCCTATCGCAACAGGACCTTTCGCCAAACAAGGCTCCTGCGAGGTTTTAGATTATGACTAAAAGGAGATGCGGCGGTGACGTGAACACCGCCGCATCCAATTGAAGGACAAGGCTTCCTGGCCTTCAGGAGACGCGCGCCTTACTCGGAGGGATACAAGCCGATTGAAACCGCGCCGCGACCGGGGCAGGCCCCGGCCACCCCCGTATTCAAGGCGACACGCGCCGGGCTTTCCATGTGATTGCGATCAATTCCCGCTGTTCGCGACCAGCGCCATCCCTGTCGATGAACGACGCACAAGACACGGCGAGCGCAAGCCGGACCGGCGGTCACACGCGATCCGCAGCAGTATGACTTTGGGAAAAAATGGCGCACCGGGGAAGATTCGAACTCCCGACCCCCAGATTCGTAGTCTGGTGCTCTATCCAGCTGAGCTACCGGTGCAGGCCGTAGGCTTCGAGGTCTCAGCCCCGAAGAGGCGCGGAACCTAACCGCGCCTTTTGAACAAAGCAAGTGCCTGAATGCGGCAAATGCACGCCCTTGTGCAGCGGGGTGAAATCAGGCCCCGTCTTCCTGGCTGCGGGCGGTGTGAACACCCCGTGCCACGGCGCGGGCCAGCGTGTCGGCGGCAGCATTGCCGAGCTCTGCCAGGGTCAGTTCCGGCGTATCGCCCAGCGGTTCCCGGGCCGTCGACAGGGCGAAGACGACATCGCCATCAAACGGGGTGTGGATCGGCCTTATGGCCCGGGCCAGACCATCCTGCGCCATGATGGCCAGGCGCTGGGCCTGGGACGGGGTCAGGCTGGCATTGGTGGCAATCAGGGCGATGGTCGTGTTTTCACGGGCACCCGGATTGACCTTGGCCGCACCCCAGTCACCCGGCGACATCTGCCAATCCTGCGGCGGGCGGGCGCCACCGAACTCGGCCTCGATCTCCAGCGGCCAGGACCAGTAAACATCATCGGCCCCCGGCAGGGTCACCGAGCCGAAGGAATTGACGCAGACCAGCGCGGCCACAGCCAGACCGGAGGGCAGAACCAAAGAAGCTGTCCCGGTGCCGCCCGGATGCGCTCCGGCGCGGGCGCCATAGCCGGCGCCCGCTTTGCCCAGCGCGACGGCCTTGCTCGCCATGTCCAGCGCATCTCGGCCCAACTGGCGATAGGGCGGCCGATCACCCCATTGCTTGTCACCGCCATTGGCCAGGTCATAGAGGATGGCCGACGGGACCACGGGCGAGGGCGGCACGCCGGGCAAATCCACCAGGGAGAAGCCCTGCCCCCGGGCTCCCAAGGCCGCGGCCACGCCATCGGCAGCGGCCAACCCGTAGGACGAACCACCGGACAGGACGACCGCATCCACCGCATCGACAAGGGTGTGGGCCGCCAGGGCATCGGTTTCCCGCGTCCCCGGACCGCCACCCCGGACATCCACGGCGCAGACCGCGCGCGTTTCCGGCAGGATGACCGTGACACCGGTTTTCACGCGCATGTCTGCTGCCTGACCGATCAGGAGGCCCTCGATATCGGTCAGACTGTTGGTTTTCCCTGGCGAAGCCATGCGTGCCCCCTTACCTGATGGACGTGTCACGGCTATCGTGACGGGAGTTTTTCGAGGGGCAAGTAACATGCTGCGTAATCTGCTGACGACCACTTTCCTGGCAGCCGGACTGTTCACCGGTGCGTGTTCGGCGCCCACAGCAGATGAGACCAGCCCGCCGCCCCCGGAGACCAACCCGCCGGCCCCGTCCGGACCGGCCATGGTCTCGGCCGCCAATCCGCTGGCCGTGGAGGCCGGTCTCGACGTGCTTCGCAATGGCGGAGATGCCGTCGACGCCGCCATCGCCGTCCAAGCCGTACTGGGCCTCGTCGAGCCGCAAAGCTCCGGCCTCGGCGGTGGGGCCTTCATGCTCTATTACGACGCCCAGAGCGGCGATCTGACCGTGTATGATGGCCGCGAGACGGCACCGGCCAGTGCCAGCCCCGAACTCTTCATCGGTGAGACCGGCGAGCCCCTGGGCTTCTTCGAGGCGGTCTTCTCGGGTCACTCAGTGGGTGTGCCCGGCGCCATCCCCATGCTGGCCATGGCCCATGCCGATCATGGCGAGCTGGCCTGGGCGGAAGGCTTCACCGCGGCCACGGAACTGGCCGAGAACGGGTTCGAAGTCTCACCCCGCCTGGCTGCGCTGATCGCCGGTGTCGCACCGCGCACCCCGCTGGACGAATGGCCCGCGACCCGCGCCTATTTCTTCACCGAGGACGGAGCGCCCCTGCCCGCCGGTCATCTTCTGCGCAATCCGGACTATGCCGCCACCACACGGGCGCTGGCGGAGAACCCGCGGGCGCTCCATGAGGGCCCGATTGCCGAAGCCATCATCGAGGCGGTCCAGGCTGGACCGCGGCCGGGCGGGTTGACCCTGGAGGATCTGGCCAATTACGAGCCGATCCGCCGTGAGGCCCTGTGCCGGGGCTATCGGGAATGGACGGTATGCGGCGCGCCACCGCCGGCGTCCGGCGGGATCACGGTCAACGAAATCCTCGGCTTGCTGGAACCCTATGAGCTGAGCGCGACCGGGCCGGATACGGCAGAAGGCTGGCGCCGCTTCATCGAGGCCAGCCGCCTCGCCTATGCCGACCGCGACGCCTATGTCGGGGATGCCGACTTCGCCTTTGTGCCGACCGAAGGCCTGCTCGATGACAGCTATATCGGCGAGCGCGCCGCACTGATCGACCGGGACACGGCCATCCCGTCCGCCACGCCGGGCACGCCGCCGGGCATTGACGCACCGGGTCTGGACGCGACACCGGACTCCCCGGGCACCAGCCATTTCGTGATCGTGGACAGTGATGGCGATGTCGTCTCCATGACCACCACCGTGGAAAGCGTGTTCGGCAGCCATCGCATGGCCGGCGGCTTCCTGCTCAACAACCAGCTGACCGATTTCTCGCGCACGCCCCGCAATGCCGATGGCCAGCTGGTCCCCAACGCCCCCGATGGCGGCAAGCGTCCGCGCTCTTCCATGTCCCCGACGATTGTCTTCGACAGCGAGGGCGAGTTCGAGCTCGCCACCGGGTCTCCCGGCGGCTCGTCCATCATCGGCTATACGGCCAAGACCCTGGTCGGCATGCTGGACTGGGAACTGACCCCGCAGGAGGCCATCGAACTGCCCAATGTCGTCGCACGCGGCGATGTGGTGCGGATCGAGGATGGCATGTCACCGGATATCCTGGCCGCGCTGACGGCCATGGGTTTCACCATCGATGCCAATCGCGGTGAGATTTCCGGCCTGCACATCGTGCGGCGCCTGGACGATGGCAGCCTGATCGGCGGCGCGGATCCGCGCCGGGAAGGGATTGTCGGGGAACCCTAGGAAAGGGGCTGGCGTCGCCTATTCGGCGGCGTCGAGACGTCCGATGGCCAGGAAACGCTCGCGACGCTGCTGACGCAGTTCGGCGGGCGATTTTCCGTCCAGTGCAATCAGGTGCTGTTCGATCGCATTGCCGACGGCCTGCATGGTCTCGGCCGGATGGCGGTGTGCGCCCCCGATCGGCTCGGGGATGGTCTGGTCAACAATCTTGAGCGCCATCAGGTCCGGTGCGGTCACCTTCATGGCAACAGCTGCATCCTTGGCCCGCGCCGAGTCCTTCCACAGGATGGAGGCACAGCCTTCCGGCGAGATCACCGAATAGATCGAGTGTTCCAGCATCATCACGACATTGCCGGAGGCCAGGGCCACGGCTCCGCCGGACCCGCCCTCACCCGTGATCGTGGAGATCAGCGGCGTGCCCAGGGTCAGGCAGCGCTCGGTGGACCGGGCAATCGCCTCGGACTGACCGCGCTCTTCCGCGCCCAGGCCCGGATAGGCCCCGGCGGTGTCGACAAAGGTCAGGACCGGAAGATCAAACTTCTCGGCCATGTCCATCAGGCGGATCGCCTTGCGATAGCCTTCCGGACGCGCCATCCCGAAATTGTGCTTGATGCGGCTTTCCGTGTCGTGGCCCTTTTCATGGCCGATCACGACCACGGACCGGCCGCGGAACCGGCCAAGGCCACCGACAATCGCGGCGTCCTCGGAGAATCGGCGATCGCCGCAGAGTTCCTCGAAATCCTCGATCAGCGCTTTCCGGTAGTCGCGGAAATGCGGACGCTCCGGGTGGCGGGCCACCTGCGTCTTGCGCCAGGGATCCAGCTTTGAATAGAGCGCAGCCAGCTGCTCATTCGCCTTGTGGCGAAGGCGCGCCGTCTCTTCCGCCGTATCCGGCGAGTCATCACCGGATGTGCCTGCCAAGTTCTCGAGCTCTTCGATCTTGGCTTCCAATTCGGCCAGCGGCCGCTCGAAATCGAGATAGGTACGTGTGGGGTCGGACATGCCCTGCCAACACCTGTGAACACTAAAGAGGCGGGCAAACTAGCCAGCCTGCGCCGGGGTCACAAGCCTCGACAACCGTCCTTACGCACACGTCAACCCTGGCTACCGGTATCATCACGCCGGGCCAGCGGGTGTGCATCCTGCACCAGGGCGCGCAATCGCTCTTCCAGCACATGCGTGTAGATCTGCGTTGTCGACACGTCCGCATGCCCCAGCAGGATCTGCACACTGCGCAAATCCGCGCCCCGGGCGAGCAAGTGGGTGGCGAAGGCGTGGCGCAGGACGTGGGGCGATATCCGCGCCGGATCGAGACCGGCGGCCAGTGCCAGCTCGCCGAGCAGTTGGGCGAAACGTTCCCGGGTCAGATGACCGGATTTCGCCCGACGCGACGGAAACAGGAAACGGTCCGCCTTGCGCGCATGGTCCGGGTCCTCCGGCAAATGCTCCGACCGCACGGCCTTGTAGGCCTCCACCGCCTCCAGCGCGCCCGGGGTCAGCGGGACCAGGCGTTCGCGCCCGCCCTTGCCGGTCACGTGGATACAGCGCTCGGCACGGGCGAAGGCTGTCAGAGGCAGGGACACAAGTTCGGTCACCCGCAATCCGCCCGCATAGAGGATTTCCATCAGGGCCTGCATGCGCAGCCCACCCTCACCCTCCATGGCGAAGGCTGCATCGAACAGGGCATCGACATCGGCCTCGCTGAGCACTTTGGGCAGGGCCCGTCCCCGTTTGGGGGCCTTCAGGGGGGCCGCGGGATTGTCGGACCGCCGGCCATCGGAGAGCAGGAATTTGTAGAAACGCTTGATGGCTGACAGACGCCGGGCCGCCGTCGAGGCCGCCAGACCATCGCGGGCAAACCCGGCCAGCACGCCTTCCAGATCCGGTGTGGCGGCATCTGCAAGGGAATGACCACCCGCCGCCAGACGCGTGGCGACATCCTCCAAATCGCGGCGGTAGGCGTCGAGGGTATTCGCAGCGGCACCGCGCTCAGCGGCCATCATGTCCAGGAAGAGGGCAATCTCCCGGTGCGCGGTCACATCGCCCCCAGGATCACGCGTTCCAGCAAAAGTGCCCGCGCCTGCCGGCGCAGTCCGGCCGCATCCAGTGCGGCCAGCGCCCGGGAATAGGCATCCGCATCAGCAGCAATGCCCTCCTGGTTTAGCAGGGACAGGGCCAGCACAGCCGCCTCACCCCGCGCCCCGGCCCGGACCGCGGCGTCGAGCGCAGCCAGCCCGGCCAGACCGGCCACGGGTTCGCTGTTGAGCAGGGCTTCGCGCAGACCGGCTGGCGCCGGAGCGCCCAGTCGGGTGAGCGCGGTGGCCGGTGCCAGTCCGGCCTCGCCCCGGCCTTCCAGCCAGGCGGCCAGAACCGCTTCGAACCCGCCGCCCTGCAATTCGTCTTCGGCAATCGCCAGAGCCAGATCGAGGGCGACCATGCGCGCCGGGCTGGGCGGCACCCAGTCCTCTTCCGGCAGGGCCGTCATCATGGTCGTGCCATCATCCGGCTTGTCGATCTCTTCGCCGACCAGTTCCTGCGGCACCATGACCGGCTGGACCGGGCGCGGCGGACCGTCGAGCAATGCATTGCGCCAGGCCCAGGCATCGCGCAGGTCGCCGACCAGAAGCGCGGCCATGGCGATTTCATAGCCATGCTCCAGCGTCGCGGCTGTTACCGGGATGGACTGGATTTCACGGCCGTGATGGCGGGCCACATGGATGAAGTCGGATCCGCCATTCGTGTCGGCGAGCAGAAGGCCGAGCGCCTGTCCGGCGAGCTCGCGATCACGACCCTGGGCCAGCACACTTTCCAGCGTGTGATGCCGCTCGCGGCCGGTCTGTTCCAGCGCTGCTTCGAAAGCGAGAGCCGCATCGGTGGCGGGCGGTTGATGCCCGCCGGCAGCGTCATGGGCTTCCGCCTTCAGCCAGGCGGGCGCGGTCCCGGCGACGCCGGACGCCTCGTGATTGCCCCCCGCCAGATCACGGCTCATTGCCCATTGCAGGGCGGTTTCGGCGGGCCCGGCATCGGCCTCGGTGCCCAGAGTCAATGCAAAGAGGCGGGCGTCAAATCCGTCATCCTCGGACTGGCTGCGCGCCAGTTCAGCGGTCAGTTCCGCCGCCGCAGCCTGATCCTGCAGGATCAGGCAATAGGCCCGCACGCGAAGCCAGTAGGCCGTGTCGCGTCCCTCGATCAGGGCATCCGCCGTGCGGCAGGCCCGGTCGGTTTCACCCAAGGCGAAACCCAGATCGGCATGCCAGCGCGCCAGGGCAGGAATCCGGTTGATTCCGGGCGTGCGCTCCAGAAGGTCAAAGGCATCACCGGCACCACCGGCAGCAAGGAGCCGCTCCACCCGAAGGCGGGCCAGATCCGCATCGCCGCGGCCACCGGCCGGCGGCTGTCCGCCCGACATCAGGACGCTGCGCGCAGCGGCGGCGAGCACTTCGCTATTGTATTGGCCCTCATCCGGGCCGGGCAGGCGCGCCAGAACGGCGACCGCCTGATCGCGGCCGGTACCGCGCCAGAGCCGGTTGTCCAGCCCGGCCTGCGGCAAGGAGACTTCCATCGGGTCGAGCGCATCCAGCCGCTCAACCTCGATCCCGTCCTGCGCAAAAGCGGCGCTCCCCCAGAGCGCCAGCGCAAGGCTAGCGCGGGAAATCGTCTTCCAACTCAACACTGACACTCTCCCGGCTTGGCTCGAGACCGTTGGCGATCACGATCAGGGTTCCAAATCCGACCGCTGCAAGCCCGATAATGACGGCCAGACCGAACAGGAAACCACGCATCAATCCCACTCCATGATCGCTGACCCGGTGCCAGTTTGACTGCACCGGGCGAATGCGCTGAGCCTAACCGTGATTGCGGCGATTTCCAGACCGTTTATACCGCTAGACATGACGCAAGTGCTGACACCGGACCGGAGTATCGTCCTGATTGGGCTGATGGGCGTGGGCAAGACCACGGTCGGGCGACGCCTGTCCAAAGCACTGGGACTGAAATTCCGCGACGCCGATGAAGAGGTCGAAAAGGCCGCCGGACGCAGTGTAGCGGAGATCTTCAAGGATTTCGGCGAGGCCGCCTTCCGCGATGGCGAGCGCAAGGTCATTGCCCGCCTTCTGGAGGAACCCCCGATGGTGCTGGCCCTGGGCGGCGGGGCCTTTGTCGACCCGGACACCCGCGCAAAAGTGCTCAACCAGGCAGTCTCCGTCTGGCTGAAAGCCGATGTCGACACCCTGATGAACCGCGTCTCGCGCCGGGATACGCGTCCGCTGCTGCAAGATCCCAATCCCCGGGCGGTCCTGGAGCGCTTGCTCGAGGCCCGTACGCCCGCGTATGCAGAGGCCGATATCCATGTGGATGCTTCGGCGGGCTCCCACCAGACGACCCTCGACACCATTCTTCAGGCCCTGCAGGCCCGGGAGGCCAAAGCGTGAGTGAGATTTTGACCGTCCCCGTCGGACTGGGCGATCGCAGTTATGATGTTCTGGTCGGGCCGGGTGCACTGGACGCCGCGCTGGAACGCCTGCCCGCCTTCTTTCCGCGCGGCCGCGCCATTCTCGTGACCGACCGGAATGTCGCCGAACAGCACCTGGGACCCGTCTCGGAGAAACTCGGCTCGATCGGCCTCAAAACCCAGCCGGTCATTGTCGAGCCCGGCGAGACCGCCAAGAGCTGGGACGGGCTGCGTCATGTCGTGGATGCCTTGCTGGACCTCAATATCGAGCGTTCCGAGTGCGTGATCGCACTGGGTGGCGGCGTGGTGGGTGACCTGACCGGGTTTGCCGCCTCGATCACCAAGCGCGGTGTCGACTTCATCCAGATCCCGACCACGCTTCTGGCCCAGGTCGACAGTTCCGTCGGCGGCAAGACGGGCATCAATACCGATCACGGCAAGAATTTCGCCGGCACATTCCACCAGCCCCGTCTGGTGATTGCCGACATGGACCTGCTGGCCACCCTGCCCCGGCGCGAACAGCTGGCGGGCTATGCGGAGATCGTGAAGGCCGCCCTGATCGGTGATGCCCCCCTCTTCGATGCGCTGGAAGCTGACGGGGCCGGTGTCATGGAAGGCGAGGCGCTCAGCCGCGCGGTCGCCGCCGCCATTGCCTTCAAGGCCCGCATTGTCGCCGAGGATGAACGCGAAGGCGGGGTCCGCGCCCTGCTCAATCTGGGCCACACCTTCGGCCATGCCTTCGAGGCGGAAGCGCCCAAGACTGCCATCCGCCACGGTGAGGCCGTCGCCGCCGGACTGGGTCTGGCCTTTGCCTATTCCGCCCATCGGGGCCTGTGCCCGGCCGCGGATGCGGACCGGGTCGCCGACCATCTCAAGACCGTCGGCCTGCCCCATGGCGCCACCAGCCTTGCCCATACAAGCTGGGACGCCTCCCGCTTGATTGCGCGAATGCGCGATGACAAGAAGAACCAGGATGGGCGGATCACCCTGATCCTCGCCCGCCGGATCGGCGACGCCTTTATCGACCGCGAGACGGACGAAGCCGATCTGACACGCTTTGTGGAGAGCCAGCTCTGATGAGCCTCGACTGGACCCTGATTGGCCCGGCCCTGACCATTGTCGGCCTTTTGTGCCTGTCCGCCTTCTTTTCCGGATCGGAAACCTCGCTGACCGCGACCTCAAGGGCGCGCATGCTGCAGCTGGAGCGCGACAAGGTGCCGGCCGCGGGCATCGTCAACCGGCTGATTTCGGACGGGGAAAGCCTGCTGGGCTCGATCCTGCTGGGCAATAACCTCGTCAATATCGCCGCTTCGATGATCGCCGGGCAGCTGTTCGAACGACTTCTGGGCGGCAATTCGGTGCTCTGGGCCACCCTGATCATGACCTTCACCGTCCTGATCTTCGCGGAAGTCCTGCCCAAGACCTATGCCCTGTCCAATCCGGACCGGTTTGCCCTGACCGTGGCCCGCCCGATCCTGCTGGCGGTGAAACTGTTCGCGCCGGTGGTGCGGGCGGTGCAATTTGTCGTGTCAGGGACGCTGCGCCTGTTCGGGGCGCGCGTGGACGGTCCTGTCCTCTCTGCCCATGACGAGCTGCGCGGCGCGATCGCCCTGCACCATGAGGAAGGCGGGGTGGTCAAGGATGACCGGGACATGCTGGGCGGTGTGCTCGACCTGCGCGACCTGACCGTCGACGACATCATGGTCCACCGCAAATCCATCATCATGATCGATGCCGACAAGCCGCCGGCCGAGATCGTGACCGAAGCCCTGCACAGCCCGCATACGCGTCTGCCGCTCTACAAGGACGATTCCGAAAACATCGTCGGCATCCTGCACGTCCGGGACATGGCGCGGGCGCTGCACGAGGCCGATGGCGATGCCTCACAGGTGAATATCGACGCCCTGCGCCGTGAACCCTGGTTCGTGCCGGAGACCACGGAAGTTCTCGACCAGCTCAATGCCTTCCGAGAAAAGCGCGAACACTTCGCCCTGGTGGTGGACGAGTATGGCGCCCTGATGGGCCTGGTGACGCTGGAAGACATTCTCGAGGAAATCGTCGGTGCCATCGAGGATGAGCACGACATCACCGTTGAGGGCATCCAGCCGGAAGACAATGAGCAATGGCTGGTGGATGGCGGCGTCCCGATCCGCGACCTCAACCGCGCGCTCGACTGGGAATTGCCGGACGAGGAAGCGGTGACGATCGCCGGACTGGTGATCCATGAAGCCCAGACCATTCCGGAACGGGGTCAGGTCTTCCAGTTCCACGGCGCCCGGTTCGAAGTCGTCGAACGCCGCCGCAACCAGATCACCAAGCTTCGCGTCTCGGTCAGTCCCGATGATGTCGAAGTCGCCAGCTAGTCCGTTTCGTCCCGATAGGCCTCGACATAGGCGTCACACGTCCCCAGCGGGGTGTCGCCTTCAACCGCGTCGAAATCACCCCGGGCCTCAACGACCAGATCCCCGAAAGCATCGGCAAACACGCTGGCCAGTTCGGTGGCGTCGGCCAGGTCACCGAAAGCGTCGGGCCCGTCCAGCAGGGTGGTGATACCGCCGCCCGAGGCCAAATGGTTCTGTGACGCCCACTGGATCGCCGCGATCTGTTCGCCGTCCGGCGTCAGGATTTCGCCTTCCGCCCCCAGCGCGCCAATCCCGATCGGGACCCGCGGATTGAGCGGGCCCGGCACGGCCACACCGATGGCGCGGGACAGACCGGTCGTGGCCACATTGCTGCGTCGAAGCCCGGTGATGCGGGCCTCCAGGCGCGCCACCGCATCGGCGTCTTCCGGTGTCGGCAGAATGGAGAAGCCGCCGCGCGCAAAGCGCTGGCAGATTTCCCGCGACACCACGGCGCGCAGATAGTCCAGACGGTCCGGGGTCAGTGCGTCGTCGAACTCGGCACCGGCTGACAGTTCGACCACCGGCACATGCAGCGTGTCGATACCGGCCAAGGCTTCTCCGTCGGCATATTCCAACACCGGGACAAGCCGCCGCTCTCCAGAGACCAACCGTTCCGTGCTGGTCAGTTCGGTCGGGGTTTCGAACCGGGTCGAACACCCGGCCAACAGGCATCCGGCCACAATCGCCGGCAGACAAATGATTGAAAAACGCACGCCCCAACTCCCTCACGACACGTGCCCCAGCGTGCCAGACAGCACGCGCGGGACAACAGCAACATCTTGAGGTTTATTCGTCCGGAGCCTTCGCGCGGATCACCAGGGCATGCACCGGACCGGCCAATTCCTCTGCCAGCGCTTCATTCACCAGGCGGTGCCGGGCCACGCGATTGAGGCCCGTGAAACGGGATGACACGATCTCGACCGTGAAATGGCTTTCACCGCCCGGGCGCGCACCGGCATGGCCGGCATGCAGATGGCTGTCATCGATCACATTGACTTGTTCCGGCGCCAGGGCCGCGCGGAGTTTGGCAGCGATACGATCCTGCATTCCCGTCATTTTTCAGCTTTCCACATCGGCTTCATTGCCGCTTTACGGACGCATGCCCATAATTGGGGTCATGGCCGAAGCGTTCCAGTACAAACCGCGGTTCAAAGACATCCGCATCAAACCGCCGAAGGATGAACCTTCGCCGGAGGAACGCGTATGCGAATGGCCTGGATGCCGCAAGCATGGTGACAGCCGGGCCCCGAAATCGAACGACCGGCTGAATGACTTCTACTGGTTCTGCCAGTCCCACGCGTCGGAATACAACAAGTCCTGGAACTTCTTCGAGGGCATGAGCGAAAACTCCGCCCAGGCATTCCGGGAAAGCGCGACCTATGGCCACCGGCCAACCTGGAACTGGCGCAATACGCATTCCGCCAGCGCCAAGGCCTCCCGCGCGAGCCGGGATTTCGCCGACGGTTTCGCCGATCCCTTCGGCATGTTCGGGGACCGGCGCGATCCGCACAAGGAAGCCCCCAAGGAAAAGTCCATGGGCCGGCTCCAGTCGAAAGCGCTGGAAACGATGGGGCTGGACGCCGATGCGGACAGCGGCAAGGTGCGCCGTCGCTATGCCGAACTGGTCAAGCAATTCCACCCGGATGCCAATGGCGGCGACCGGTCGAGCGAGGAACAGCTGGGCCGGGTCATCGCCGCCTACCAGATCCTGAAAAACGCCGGCATGGCGTGATCCTGGAGCGGGTGCGCCACAGGGTCGCCCGGGCTTTCGTACAATTTTAATGACAATTTGAATTTTCCGCCGTCAGCGAAAGATAAAATACAATCAGTTCCGCGTCGCAACTTAACACCATGTTTACTCAGCGCGCCGAAAAGTCCGCCCAATAACAAGTTGAAATAGATGCGGGAATTCATCCCGTTCCAGTTCAACACCAATGGCCAGGGCAGGGGCTGAATATGTTGAAAATGAAATCGTCGCGCAATCAACAGATTGCCAGAAATTACGAAGCCGTCGCACGTTCGCAGGCCGTGATCGAGTTCACGCCGGACGGCAAGATCATCACGGCGAACCAGAACTTCCTGGATGCGATGGGATACGCTCTGGACGAGGTGCGCGGTCATCATCATTCCATGTTCGTGGATGCCGCCTACGCCAAGTCTCCGGAGTATGAAGCCTTCTGGAGCCGGCTTCGTGAAGGTCTGGCCCAGGTCGCCGAGTACAAGCGCTTTGGCAAGGGTGGCCGGCCAGTTTGGATCCAGGCCAGCTATAATCCGGTCCTGGACGATGCCGGCCGTACGATCAGCATCGTGAAATTCGCGACCGATGTGACGGACCGCAAGCTGCGCAATGCCGAGGTGCGGGGCAAGCTAAACGCGCTGGACAAGTCGCAGGCGATCATCGAGTTCGGCCTGGATGGCATCGTCCAGACCGCCAATGAGAACTTCCTGAAGACCATGGGCTATTCCCTGGACGAGATCCTGGGACAGCATCACCAGATCTTCGTGCCGGCAGAGGAGCGCAACACGCCGGAATACACGGAATTCTGGGCCAAGCTGGGTCGCGGTGAATTCCAGGCCGCCGAATTCCGCCGTGTCGGCAAGGACGAGAGCGATATCTGGATCCAGGCCAGCTATAATCCGATCCTCGACATGGACGGAGTCCCGTTCAAGGTCGTGAAATTCGCCACCGATATCACCGAGCGCGTTCGCGAACGGCACCGTCGCACGGAAGCACAAAAAGCCATCGCGGCAGATTTGAGCCGGATCACGGAGTCTGCGTCCGGCACATCAGCGCAAACCGCCAGCGTCGCCGCCGCCGCCTCGCAAGCGTCTTCGGGCGTGCAGTCGATTGCCTCCGGAGCGGAGCAACTTTCAGCGTCCGCCGCCGAGATCAGTCAGCAAGTTTCGCGGGCCTCCCAGATCAGCCGTGAGGCGCTGGCCGAGGCCGACTCGACGGACGCCACAGTGCAGACCTTGTCGGATTCAGCGCAGCGGATCGGCGAGATCATCAAATTGATCCAGGCCATTGCCGACCAGACCAATCTCCTGGCCCTGAATGCGACGATCGAAGCCGCCCGGGCCGGTGAAGCGGGTAAGGGATTCGCCGTGGTTGCCTCCGAAGTGAAGGGCCTGGCCAATCAGGCATCGTCAGCCACCGACGACATTTCCTCGCAAGTCGCCGGGGTCCAGGCGGCCACCCGTCATGCGGCCGAAGCCATCGCCTCGATCCGGGCCACGATCTCGGAGGTCGAAAGCGTGTCCTCTGCCGTTGCCGCGGCCGTCGAAGAGCAGACCGCCGTCACGGCCGACATGTCCGCCAACATGCAGGATGTTGCCCAGGGTGTGACGGATATCAGCGAAGCGATCCAGCGTATTGACGCTGCCACACGGGACGTCGAAAGCTCGACCCGCAACGTACAGGGCGTCGCCCAACAACTCGCTTGAGCCGGAGTGGCCGCCGTGCAGCGCATGGCGGCCATTCGCCTCAGCCGTTTGACTTGCCGGACCGCCAGACGTGCGATACGTCCGTGGACGTGTTTAACGCGGCTGCAGCAAACGACAGCCGCCTGACGACCTGTCACAGGTAAAGGCCGGACGATGAGCGACAACTTCCCCCTGCAAGCCCCCGACAAGATCGCGGACACCAAGGCCCTGTTCGGCTTTGACGCGGGATTTGAAGTGAAAATGTTCTCCCAGCCGGATGAGCATACGCCGGCGATCGATCCGACCTATGTCTTCGATCCGCCCACCACGCGCGCCATCCTGGCCGGCTTTGCCTATAATCGCCGGGTGATGATCCAAGGCTATCACGGCACGGGTAAATCGACCCATGTCGAACAGGTGGCCGCCCGCCTGAACTGGCCGATGGTCCGGGTCAATCTGGACAGCCATGTTTCGCGGATCGACATGGTCGGCAAGGACGCCATCGTCCTGAAGGATGGCAAGCAGATCACCGAATTCCAGGAAGGCATCCTGCCTTGGGCCCTGCAACGCCCGGTCGCCCTGCTGTTCGACGAATATGATGCCGGCCGTCCGGACGTGATGTTCGTGATCCAGCGCGTGCTGGAAGCCTCCGGCTCGCTCACCCTGCTCGACCAGACCAAGGTGATCCGACCGCATCCGTATTTCCGTCTCTTCTCCACCACCAACACGATCGGCCTGGGCGACACGACGGGCCTGTATCACGGCACGCAGCAGATCAACCAGGGCCAGATGGACCGCTGGTCGATCGTCTCGACCCTCAATTATCTGCCGCGCGAAACCGAAAACGCGATCATCATGGCGAAGATGGATCATCTCGCCGAGACCGATGCCGGCAAGAGCACGATCGAAGACATGGTCAAGGTCGCCGATCTCACCCGCGAAGCCTTCATCAATGGCGACATTTCCACCGTGATGAGCCCGCGGACCGTGCTCACCTGGGCCGAAAACTACGAGATTTTCGGGGATCTGGGGGCCGCCTTCCGGCTGACCTTCCTGAACAAGTGTGACGAGCTGGAACGTCCGACCATTGCGGAAATGTACCAGCGCGTCTTCGGCGAGGACCTGCCGGAGGCGCCGATCAAGTCCGCCAGCGACGCGGCCTGATCACGCCCTTGCAGAACGGGTGCCCCGCCTTGCGCCCGCCCCACAGTTCAACTATCGGTGAAACATGGAATCCGATCTGGCTGTCCGCCGTCTTTCCGCCCTCGCCCAGGCCAACCGGCTGGAGGTTTTCCGGCTTCTGGTGAAGGCCGGGCCTGACGGCATTCCCGCCGGCGAGATTGCCCGCACCCTGTCCATCGCCCCCAATACCTTGTCGGCCCAGTTGAACCTGCTTTCGTCAGCCGGGCTGGTGAAAAACCGGCGTGAGGGCCGGTCTCTCATCTATAGCGCCGAGTTTGAATCCATGGCCGATCTTCTGGTCTATCTGATGGAAGATTGCTGCCAGGGCCACCAAGCCGTCTGTGCGCCGATCATTGCGGCCGCATCGCAAGGCGATTGCTGCGACCCGTCCAGCTGAAACTTTGTACCGACCGGTTGACGGAAGGCAGACTGATCATTATTTCAATAATCGTTGAAATAATGAAACCGGATAAGGACCCCGCCATGAAACGGCTGCACGTACACATCTCGGTCACCGCCCTGGACAAGGCCGTCGACTTCTATTCCGCCCTGTTCGCGGCAGAGCCGACCGTCCGCAAGGATGACTATGCCAAATGGATGCTGGACGATCCGCGTGTGAACTTCGCCATCAGCACCCGCACCCACGCCTCCGGCATCGAACATCTGGGCATCCAGGTGGACGATGAGAGCGAGCTCGCCGATGTCTATGCGCGCCTGGACCAGGCCGGCGGCGAGGTTTTCGAGGAAGGCGAGACCACGTGCTGTTACGCCCGCTCGGAGAAGAGCTGGATTGCGGACCCGGCCGGCGTACAGTGGGAAGTCTTCCGCACGTTCGGCGACAGCACCGTCTATGGTCAGGACCTGGCCATCCCGGCGCCGGCCCCTCAGTCTGAACGCCCGCAGAATACCTGCTGCAGCTAGGAGCTCCCCCGCATGCCCGTTTTCGAGCGTTACCTGTCGGTCTGGGTCGGCCTGTGCATCATCGCCGGCATTGGCCTGGGCCAACTGGTGCCCGGTCTCTTCGAGACCCTCGCCGGTCTGGAATATGCCAATGTGAATTTCGCCGTGGCGGTCCTGATCTGGGCGATGGTCTGGCCGATGATGATCTCGGTCGATTTCGCCAGCCTGAAACGCGTTGGCGACCGGCCGAAAGGACTGATCATCACGCTCGCCGTCAATTGGCTCGTCAAACCCTTCTCCATGGCGCTGCTGGGCGTGCTTTTCTTCAAGCATGTTTTTGCCGGACTGATCCCGCCGGCCGATGCGGACGGCTATATCGCCGGCCTGATCCTGCTCGGCGCTGCGCCCTGCACGGCGATGGTGTTTGTCTGGTCCCAGCTGACCAAGGGTGACGCCACCTACACGCTGGCCCAGGTCTCGGTGAATGACGCCATCATGGTGTTCGCCTTTGCGCCGATCGTCGCCCTTCTGCTCGGCGTCACCGAAATCGCCATTCCCTGGTCGACCCTGATCCTGTCCGTCCTGCTCTATGTCGCCATCCCCCTTGCAGCAGGCATTGTGACACGGCGCATCTTGATGGGGGACAGGGGCAGTGAGGCCACCGTCACGACCTTCACCGAGCGCCTCAAGCCCTTCTCCATTCTGGGCCTGCTGGGCACGGTCATCCTGCTGTTCGGATTCCAGGGACAGGTCATCCTGGAGCGGCCGCTGATCATTGCCCTGATCGCAGTCCCCATCCTGATCCAGTCCTACGGGATATTTGCCATCGCCTATGGCGCGGCCTGGCTGTGGCGCGTCCCGCACAAGGTGGCAGCCCCCTGCGCGCTGATCGGCACGTCAAACTTCTTCGAACTGGCGGTAGCCGTGGCCATCAGCCTGTTCGGGCTCAACTCGGGCGCAGCCCTGGCCACGGTGGTCGGTGTGCTGGTGGAAGTGCCGGTCATGCTGTCCCTCGTGGCCCTGGCCAACCGGACACGTCCGCACTTCCCGTCAGACTGATCAGTCCGCTTCCGGCGCCGCCGCAATCACCATCAGGTCCTCGCCGTGACGGGTCACCGTCACGGTCAGGGCGGCTCCTGGCTCGAACAGGGTGATGTCGACATCCTCGGCGATGTGGAAGCTCATCACCATGCCCATCATGCCGAGTTCCGGCAGCGGACCATGCCGCAGCAGGGCCGTCCGGGCTTCGGTGTCCACCGAGCGGACATCGGCGAAAGTGGTCGATTGGGCGGCTTCCATGTCCATGCTGTGCTCGGCGGACATGTCGCCATGTCCGTGATGCATGTCCTGGGCAGAGGCCATCAGGGACAGGGCCAAGAGAATATCGATCATGCCGGAACTCCGTTTCAGGCTTGCGGGTCGATCCCGTCGCGCGACAATTCTGCCTCGGAAGCCGGACGGGCCTCGCCTTCGGGATTGTCATACCAGCCAGGATCTTCCGTCCCGGTCAGACGGTCTCGCACTTTGAGAATGGTGAACATGCCGCCCATCGTGATGTAGTCGCGCGGGCCGCGAGCCCCGACCATGGGCAGGGAATTCTCCGGGATGTCCATATGGCCCATTTCCAGATGCGCGCCCATCTCGCCCATCCCGTCCTGACCCATCGTCATATAGGTCGGCAGGAGGGCGCCGACGGCGCGGTCGATCCGGCGGGCATTCACACCGGTCATATTGGGCAGATCATGACCCATCTGGTTCATGACATGGTGGGTCATGTGACAATGCATGGCCCAGTCGCCCGGATTGTCGGCGACGAATTCCACGGTCCGCGTCGCCCCGGTCGGGACCAGGACGGTCGTGTCCGGATGCTGGGCGCTTTCCGGAATCAGGCCGCCATCGGTCTCCGTGATGCGGAAGGCATAGCCGTGCAGATGGATCGGGTGATGGTCCATCGCCGACAGATTGCCGAACCGGATCCGCACCCGCTCACCCCGCTCCGCCAGAAGCGGCGCCGTGCCCGGATAGCAGCGCGCATTCATGGTCAGGATGTTGAAATCGGCCATTGCATTCGGGTCGGGTCGCGAAGCGCCCGGCTGCAGCGACCATTCCGACAGCATGATGGCATAGTCCCGGTCGGGCAGCGGGCCGGATGGACGTCGCGGATGCACCACAATCATGCCCATCAGGCCGAGCGCCATCTGGGTCATCTCATCATGGTGGGAGTGGTACATGAAGGTGCCATGCTGGCGGAAGGTCCACTCATAGACGAAGGTCTCGCCCGGATGGATGGAGCGCTGGGACAGACCGCCCACCCCGTCCATGCCGGAGGGCAGGATGACGCCGTGCCAGTGCACCGTGGTCGGGGCCGGCAGCCGGTTGGTGACATAGACGCGAACGCGATCACCTTCGACGGCTTCGATGGTGGGGCCGTGCGTACGGCCATTATAGCCCCAGGTCCGCGCCTGCAGGCCGGGGGCGAATTCGTGATCGACCTCTTCGGAGACCAGGTGGAACACCTTCACCCCGCCTACGACCCGATAGGGCAGCGTCGCCCCGTCCGGGGTCACAACGGGCCGATAGTCCACATTCGGGCGTCCCGGTGCCAGTCCGTCATGCTGGCTGACACTGGTGGAGTGGGCCGGGGTACGGGCATGGGCTGCGCCGGTCAGGCTGGCGGCTCCGGCCAAACCCAGGCCGCCGGCCAGAAGGGCATCACGTCGGGATACGGACATCAGTGGCCTCCTTCATCGCTGGGCGCCGCCATGGCATTTCCGGCGCTTGCCGACAGGACAGCGGGAGACCCGCCGGCCCGGATCTGCTGGATGCGGACTTCCGCCTTCTGAGCCTGAGCCAGGGCGTCGACCAGGTTCTGGCCAGCCTGGGTGCGCATTTCGAATGCCGCCATCAGTTCGAACACCCCGATCTGCATGGCGTTATAGTGCCGCAAGCTCTCCGCCAGCATGGATTCCGAGGTCGGCAAGATCCGGCTCTGCAGCGCGTCGAGTGTCACCATCGCGGCCTCGTGGGCCTGTTCCGCCTGCCGGATGGCAATCCGGATATCGGTTTCGGTCTGGGCAAAACGGTCCGCCGCCTGACTGGCCCGGATGCGGGCTGCCGCACGCCGCGGTCCGCCCCAATCAAAAACCGGCACAACCGTTTCCAGGCTGACCCCTTCGATCCAGTCACCATCTTCGCGCTCGGCGACAAAACCGACTTCGGTGTGCTCCAGCAGGCTGGCCCAGTTTTCCAACCCGGCCTCGCGGGCGAAGGCCTCGGCCTCGGCGCGGGCTGCGGCCAGCGGCAGGCTGGCCTCCCGGGCCTGGTCCAGATCGATCTGCACAGATTCGTCGTTGGGCGCATCCAGCCGGTCGGGCAGCTCAACCGCGGTTTCCGGCGGCAAGCCCATCAGGCCGAGCAGTGTCAGGCGGGCCTGGTCAGCCTCGACCGCAGCGGCCTGGGCTTCGAGACGAGCCTGTTCAGCGAACAGGGTCTCCCGGACCAGATCCAGTCGCGGCGTGTTTCCGGCATCATGGATTTCCTCAGCGACCAGGCGGCTGGCTTCCGCCGCCTCCGCGATCACGGACTGGAGTTCGGCCCGCTGCTCTGCGGCCACCGCATCAATCCAGGCCAGCCGGATTTCGGCGGCAAAATCGATGGCGCGCAGAACGGCGCGGTCCCGGGTCGCGTCATAGCGCGTCCGGGCCGCAGCCGACCGCCAGGGTGTTGCCACCACGCCCATGACCGACGCCATCAGATCAACATCGAAGAAGTCCGGCTCACCCTCGTGCGGTTGCCAGACGATCCCCAGAAGCGGATTTTCCGGACGCGAGGCCTGCAGCCAATCAGCCCGGGCCAGACCGGCTTCGGCCAGGTCCGCCGCCAGGCCGCGATTATTGGCCAAGGCGTAGGCGACAGCGGTTTCGCGATCCAGACGCTCGCCCTCGGCCGGCAGGACGGGCGGTGCCGTCGACACGGCCTGACGGGCCTGGATATCGGTATCAATCAAGGCGCGCTCCGCGGCCATGTCGACACTGGCGCAGGCGGTCATCAGGAGCGGCAGAAGAAGGCAGGAGAAGCGGCGTATTGCAATCATGCCTTCAGCCGCTAACATACCCCCTCAGGGTATACAAGGTGAGAGATGACACACGAAAGCGTGAGCCTGTCGGACCGGCGCGAGAAAAGCCTCAACCGTCTCAAGCGGATCGAGGGCCAGGTGCGCGGTGTTGTGCGCATGATCGAGAGTGACCGCTATTGCATCGACGTGCTCACTCAGCTGTCGGCCATCAAGTCGGCCCTGTCAGCGGTCGAGGGCGAGATCCTCAAGGACCATTCCGAACGTTGCGTCGCATCGGCCATCGGATCAGGTGACGCAGCTGAACAGCAGGCCAAGATGGGCGAACTCATCGGCCTCCTGCACAAACACTACAAGCTCTGACGGCCTGTCGGATTACTGGAAGAATTGCAGAATAGTGCGTGGACGCTGATTGGCGATCTGCAGGGCCTGCATGCCCAGCTCTTCGCGCACCAGCATCGCCTCGAGCCGGGCGCCCTCCCGGCCCAGATCAGCATCAATCAGATTGCCGATCCCGGAGGCCGTCTCGTCGATCTGCTTGATCAGGAGGGTGCGTTGCACGTCCAGCGTCTTGAGCGAAACGCCCAGGCGCGAGACCGAGGCATTCACCGCGCTCATGGAATCCTCGAAAGCCTGGACCATGGCCGTGTCCGGTCGGGCAGCCATGCCGGATGAATCCGTCGCCGGCAGGGTGAAGCCGAGCTGACTGTCGAAGATCCCGCCACCATCGGACAAATCCTCGGCGGCAATCGTCATCTGCGCATTCGGATCGCCGGACACGATGGCGGAGATATCGCTGGCCCCGGCTTCCAGCAGGTTGAGATCATTGAAGCTGGCATTCTCGACCAGTCGCTGGGCCTGGTTTCCCAGCGCGACGAAATCATCCATCAGGGTGCGCCAGCTGGTCTCGTCGAGTGTGGTGTCGGTGGCGGCGACCATTTTCGCCTGCATCTCCACCATCAGGTCGGACACGCCCTCGGCCGCGGCCAGGGCGGTCGACACGACGCCGGTCACCAGATCGATGGAGGTCAGCGCTTCCTCGCGTCCGGCATTGGACGCACGCATGCCCTGCGCCAAGGCCCAGATTGCGCCATTGTCGCTGGCTGTGCTCACCTCGAGCCCCGTCACGATCCGGGCCTGGATATCGACCCGTTCCTTCTCCAGCCGCGTCATGTGCTGGAGTGCGGAGTTCACGGCGGACATGGAATGCACGGAATAGGTCACCCGTAACGCACCACCACCAAAGAAACATGAGGGCCCGCTTATGCTGCGGACTCCAGCCGTCATCCTATCGAGCGCAAGGTTATCGAAACCTTTCAGGCGGGCTCATGAAATAACCCGCCGGTCCGGCACTGCAGTTGGGGCGGGGTGCGACATGGCGTAGCGCTCGCAATTTCAAGCGGAATGGTTAGGTTGTCCCCCATGAGCCAACCGCCTGCCGATCCCGATGCGTTCAAGCGCGCCCTGACCATCACCACGCGTGCCGTGGCGGGGGAAAAGGACCTCGACATCCGTTTCGGGGGCGAGATCGCCGGCCTGTCCGGCGGACGGATCGTCCTGCCCAATCCGGGCACCCAGCCCTCCGCCGAAGCCGCGGCTGCCGTGCGTGGCCGGGCCGACGCGCTGGCCCTTCGCCTGGCGCACCATGACGAGGCCGCCCATGTGAGCAGCCTGCCTTCCGGAGCGACCGCCCGGGCGATCTTCAACGCGGCCGAGCAGGCGCGGGTGGAAGGTCTCGGCGCCCGCGACATGAAAGGGATGGGCGACAATCTGGATGCCGCCCTGATCGCGCGCTGCCGCCAGAAGGGCTGGCAGGCCGTCACGGAACGCCAGGCGGCCCCGATGGAAGAGGCCGTCGCCATGCTGGTGCGTGAACGCGTCACCGGCCGCGAGACCCCGCCCGAGGCGGCCGGTCTGATGACGCTCTGGCGTGAGCAGATCGAGGACGTCGCCGGCGACTCGCTGGACGCCCTGGCCAAGAATGCCAACGACCAGAAAGCCTTCGCCGAGTTGCTGCGCAATGTGATCCAGGATCTCGACCTGGCCGATGAGCTGGGCGGCGATCCGGAAGACAGCGACAATCCGGACGATGAGGATGAAGGCGTCGACCGGGAACAGCGCACTGGCGATGAGGACGAGGAAAACCCGGGCGACCAGTCCGAACAACCCGACACGCCCGACGCCTCCGGCGAGGCCGGGGATGAGGAAGAGATCAATGCGGACGGCGAGGATGCCGATACCCGCGTCGATGCCATGGATGATGAAGGCGCCGCCCAGACCGCGATGCGCCCCAACTGGCAGCCCTCCAGCGACACCAATGCCAAGGCCTACAAGGTCTTCACGCGCGAGTTCGATGAGGTCATCCAGGCCCCGGATCTGTGTGATGCGGAAGAGCTGGAACGCTTGCGCAAATATCTCGACAACACGCTCAAGGGCATGGACCAGGTCGTCGGCCGTCTGGCCAACCGGCTGCAGCGCCGGCTGATGGCGCAGCAGGAACGCTCCTGGAAGTTCGACCTCGAAGAAGGCGTGCTGGACGGGTCCCGCTTGGCCCGCGTCATCGCCGACCCGACCCTGCCGCTGTCCTACAAGCAGGAAAGCGATACCGAATTCCGCGACACCATCGTCACCCTGTTGCTGGACAATTCCGGCTCGATGCGGGGCCGGCCGATCATGGTCGCTGCGGCCTGTGCCGACATTCTCGCCCGCACGCTGGAACGCTGCGGTGTGAAGACCGAGATCCTCGGCTTCACCACCAAGGCCTGGAAGGGAGGGCGGTCGAAGGAGAAATGGCTGTCCGAGGGCAAGCCGCCCCAACCGGGCCGCCTCAATGATCTGCGCCACATCATCTACAAGTCCGCCGACACGCCCTGGCGCCGCGCCCGGGTCAATCTCGGCCTGATGATGCGCGAGGGCCTGTTGAAGGAAAACATCGATGGCGAGGCCCTGCTCTGGGCCTGGAAACGCCTCGGTGCGCGGCCGGAACAGCGCCGCATCCTGATGGTGATATCCGATGGCGCTCCGGTCGATGACGGCACCCAGTCCGCCAATTCCGCCGGTTATCTGGAACGCCATCTGCGCGAGACCATCGCTCAGATCGAAAACCGGTCCGAGGTGGAACTCCTCGCCATCGGCATCGGTCATGATGTGACCCGCTGGTACAAGCGCGCCGTCACCATCAATGATGTCGACCAGCTCGGCGGTGCCATCACCGACCAGCTCGCCGCCCTGTTCGACGAGGATGGCGGCAAGGGCACAGGCTTCGGCTCTGTCCAGGGCGGCCCCATGTCCGGCCTCAAACGCGCCGACTGGTCCAGCCTGTCCGGCGGACGCTGATCTATTGCCTCAAGCACGGACTTTGACGCCACGGCGTTTCCGCCTGGCGGTATGAGAGGTGTGCGGGAGACCTGACGGGTCGGATTTAGCTATGAGTGTGAGTGACCTGACCGGTCTCCCGCACGCGGAGATTTGATCGTCTTCCCTTGCGGGCGACGCACCGAAACCGCCTGGGTGCCAGCACGGTCGTGACCTTGTGCCGTGTGGCCCGGGCGATGGCCCTGCCGGAGCTTGGGATGTCACCCCCTCGCGCGGACAGGCTCCGCACACCTCCGGGCACAAGGGACTGAGCTCATGCCTCTCTTCCCGGAAGTCGAGGAAAGTCTCTCACAGGTTTTCAGGGTGGGGATAAGTTTGGCTGGATCGGCACTCCCTCTCCCTTGGGGAGAGGGTGGCGCGCATGCGCCGGGATAGGGGGAAATCCCGGTGTTTACAGGTAATCGCGAGGACCCCGCCATCCCCCCTCATCCGCCGCTTCGCGGCACCTTCTCCCCAGGGAGAAGGAGGGGGTTGAGGCTGGCACGATCCACGCCCGCCTGAGGCGGGCGCCCCCTTCGGCCCGAAGCGCTGCTTCGGTCCACTTCCCCCGCTGCGCGGGGGCAGAAAACCTACTCCTCCGAATGATGGAAGCTGTGGGGGCTTTCCCAGACGACCTCGCCGTCCACGACCGTCATCCAGGGGTCCACGGTGAGGATATCCTCGGCGGGGATGGTCATGATGTCGGCGGAGAAGATGGTGAAGTCGGCGCGCTTGCCTTCCTCGATGGAGCCCAACTCGTCCTCGCGGAAGGAGGCGTAGGCGGGCCAGAGGGTGAAGAATTTGAGGGCATCCTCGCGGGACAGCGCCTCCTCGGCATGCCAGTTCTCACCCTGGAAACCGGTGAGATCGGCGCGGGCCACGGCGGCGTAGAATTCGATGCGCGGATCGCCCTGTTCCACCGGCGCATCGGAACCGCCGGTGATGTGGGCGCCGGCGTCCAGCAGGCTTTGCCAGGCATAGGCCCCGACCAGGCGGTCATCGCCGAGCCGGTCCGGCGCGAAGTGGAGATCGCCGATGGCGTGGGAAGGCTGGAAGGAGGCGATCACGCCCAGTTCGGCAAAGCGCGGGATATCGGCCGGGTCAATGATCTGGCTGTGCTCGTCCCGCCAGCGATGATCGGTCAGGGCGCGTTCCGCCTCGGGCACCTGGGCCAGGGCTTCCTCGACCCAGTCGAGCAGGTGCCGGTTGCCGCGATCGCCGATGGCGTGGACATTCACCTGCACCCCGTCACGCAAGGCCTGTGTCATGACGCTGATCGTCTCGTCGGCCTCGGCGATGGCCAGGCCGGACGTGTCCGGACGGTCGGCATAGGGTTCCAGCAGGGCGGCGCCGCGCGAGCCGAGAGCGCCGTCCATGTAGAGCTTGATCGACCGCGTGATCACCCGGCCCTCATCCGCCACGCGCGGGGCCTGCGGGGCCAGCCAGGCATAGCCGTCCGGATTGACGGAGATATAGGAACGGATCGGCAGGCGGTCGTCTTCGGCCAGACCCTCGATGATCTCGACATCCGTCCAGGGCACGGACATGTCATGCGCGCCGGTCCAGCCGAGCGAGGCCAGACGCATGGCGCCTTCCGCATAAATGTCACCACGCTCGGCGCCTTCCGGCTCGGTCACCAGTTCACCCATCGGATACATGGCGGTATCGATCAGCATGCCGGTCGGCTCGCCCGCCTCGTCAAACAGGATTTCCCCGCCCGAGGGCGCGACACTGTCGCGGGTGATGCCGGCTGCCGCGAGCGCGGCCGAGTTGGCGACGAGGGCATGGCCATCGGCGCGCGTCAGGATGACGGGATTGTCCGGCGAGACCGCATCCAGATCCTGGCGATTGGGGAAACGGTCCTCCGGCCAGTGCGTCTCGATCCAGCCACGACCGGTCACCACGGTGCCAGGCGCCGCCGTCCCGACCGCAGCCTCGACCCGTTCCACCAGCTGCGCAATGGAGGTCACATCATCCAGATTGAGGTTCCGCTCGCGCTCACCCACGCCCATGACGTGGATATGGCTGTCGGTGAAGCCGGGATACATGGCCCCGCCATTGAGATCGATGATCCGGGTTTCCGGACCCATCCAGATTGAAGCGCCCGCTTCGGGACCCGCAAAGACGATCCGGCCATCGGCGATGGCGACCGCACCGACGGTGGGGCGGGAATCATCGGCGGTATAGATGGAGCCGCCCCAGAAAACTGCATCGGCAGCGGCGACACCGGCGGGCTCGCTCGCAGGGGCCGTGGCGGGGGCCGCCCCCGCGGCGGCCTCGTCCGGTTCGGGCTGACCGCCGCAGGCCGCCAGGGCCAGCACGCTCACCGATACGGCAATGGAACGAAGATGAATCATGACGGCCTCCCCCGGAAAATCCCGGCGAGGCTAGCGGGCAGGCGCACAAACGACAACGCCCGCTGCAAGCAGCGGGCGTTGATCATGATCGTGATGGGCCGGCAGGCTTACGCCGCGTTGGCCTTCTTCAGCTCGCGCTTGATCTTCAGGGCACGATCCGAGAGCTTCTCGTCACGGGCCTTCAGCAGGAAAGCGTCCAGGCCGCCGACATGGTCGACGGAACGCAGGGCTTTCGCGGCAATGCGCAGTTTGAAGCTGCGACCCAGCTTTTCAGAGGCCAGGGTCACATCGCACAGGTTCGGCAGAAAACGGCGGCGGGTTTTGTTCTGAGCGTGGGAGACATTGTTCCCCGTCATCACGCCCGTGCCGGTCAGTTCGCAGCGACGCGCCATAAGTCGCACCTTTCAAGTATAACAATCCGTGCACACCGGCCTTGCGACCAGTGCGAGAGCGGGCGAATTACCGGAGCGGAACGAGCCCGTCAAGCGCGGAGCGTTCATCTTGCAGCCGGTTTCATCCTGTTATTGCAGTTGCTATGAGTGGTTCCAATCCCTGGGCGGGGTGCCAATTAGGAGAGTCCTTCGTGAAAAAGGCGTTGTTTGCCGTAGCCTTGACGCTGGGTCTGACCACAGCGGGATGGTCGGATGATGAAAGTGCACCGGAGGCCGCGCCCGGCCTGTCGGTATCTGCGCATTATTCCGGCTCGGTCATGATCTTCCAGGTCGCCGACATCACCATCTCCGGCCGATTTACCGAGCAGGACTATAGTGCCGCCGCCCGCTTCACCGCGGCGGGCCTCGCCGCCCTGTTCACCGATGCGGACATCGAGGCCGGTGTCTCCGGCTATCGCGAGGGTGCCCGTCTGCGCCCCTGGCGCTACAGCCACCTCAATCATGCCAGTTCGAAGAATCGGGTGGTGGGAATCGATTTTCCCGACGGCGTCGCCACGCCGGACGTGAACCCGCCCTTCGGCAATATGGGTGAACCGCCGGCGAGTGATGAAGAGCGCGCCGGTGCGGCCGATCCGATCTCGACCCTTTTGTCCATGGCACTGGGCGCCGTATCCGGCGAAAACGGGCTGTGCGACGGCCGGCTGCCGGTCTTTGACGGCCGGGCCCGCTACAATCTGCGTTTCGAGTCCGGCGGCACCGATTCCATCCGCACCCGGGCCTGGCGCGGCGAGGCCGTGGTCTGCCATGCCTATTACGAGCCGATCTCCGGCTATGAAGCGGATGAGTTCCCCTCCGAAGAGGATATCAGCCATCCGATCACCTTCTGGCTGGCCCCGCTGGATGAGGGCCGCATCCACCTGCCCGTCCGCATTCGTACCAATGCCGGTTTCGGCGGTGTGACGGTGACGGCCCGCTCGATCGAGATGCACTGAGCCCAGCTCCCCGAATGAGGTGCTTGCCCCTGTCACGGGGGCAGCGCTAAGGAGAGGCGTGATGTTGGCGCGCTATGATGGTTCCGGGCAGATTACCGCTGCCCTGGGCCCCACCAATACAGGCAAGACCCACCTCGCCGTCGAGCGCATGCTGGCCCGGTCGTCCGGAATGATCGGCCTGCCCCTGCGCTTGCTGGCGCGCGAGGTCTATGACCGTGTGGTGAAGGTCAAGGGTGCCGGCGCCGCCGCCCTGATCACCGGCGAGGAAAAGATCGTCCCGCCGAACGCGCGCTATTTCATCTGCACGGCCGAAGCCATGCCGCTGGACCGGCGGGTCGCCTTCATGGCGATCGACGAGGTGCAGCTGGCCGCCGATCATGAGCGCGGCCATGTTTTCACCGACCGCCTGCTGCGCGCCCGCGGTACCGAAGAGACGATGATCTTGGGCGCCGGCACGATGTCGCGCCTGATCCGCGAGCTCGTGCCCCAGGCCGACACGGAATTCCGCGAGCGCTTTTCCCAGCTCTCCTATGCGGGCCCGGCCAAGGTGACCCGACTGCCCCGGCGCTCGGCCGTGGTCGCCTTCTCCGCAGAGTCCGTCTACGCAATCGCCGAGCTCTTGCGCCGCCGGCGCGGCGGGGCTGCCGTCGTAATGGGGTCACTGTCACCGCGCACTCGCAATGCCCAGGTCGAGCTCTATCAGTCCGGCGAAGTGGATTTCCTGGTCGCGACCGATGCCATCGGCATGGGGCTGAACATGGATATCGACCATGTCGCCTTCGCCGAGAGCCGCAAGTTCGACGGCCGCCGCCGCCGCAATCTCACCCCCGCGGAAATGGCCCAGATCGCCGGCCGGGCCGGACGGTTCCGCTCGGACGGGACCTTCGGCGAAACGGCGGAATGCCGACCCTTCGATCCGGAAGCGGTCGAGGCCATCGAAGCCCATGAGTTTGCGCAGGTGGAACGTCTGCAATGGCGCAATCCGGTGCTGGATGAAAGCTCGCTGGAAGCGCTGCAATACACGCTGGGCAAGCCTTCGCCCCACCCGGCCCTGGAACGGGTCGGCGAAGTCATCGACGAGCGGGCCCTGGGGGTTCTGGCCAGCGACCGGGAGATCCGCGACCGGGCGACCAGCCCGGCCATGGTCAGCCGTTTGTGGGATGCCTGCCGCCTGCCCGATTTCCGCAAGGCCACGCTGGATGCCCATGCCCGGCTGGTGAAGTCCATCTATCTGCATCTGACCGGACCGGGCGGCGTCCTGCCGGACAGCTGGATGGACGGGCAGCTGGAACGGCTCAACAAGACCTCCGGCGATGTCGACGCCCTGGCGGCCCGCCTCGCCCATGTGCGGACCTGGGCCTATGCCGCCCACCGCAATGACTGGACGAAAGACCCCGAGCACTGGCGCGGCCGCACCCGACAGGTCGAGGACGCCCTGTCCGATGCCCTGCACGAAAAACTCATGCAGCGCTTCGTCGACCGGCGCACCAGCGCCCTGGCCAAAAGCCTGCGTGATGAGCGCGATCTTCTGGCCGGCGTCTCCCGCGATGGCGAGGTCACGGTGGAAGGCCATTTCGTCGGACGGCTTGACGGGCTGCGTTTCAAGCCCGATGCAGAGGGCCGCGAACTTGAAGCCCGCACCCTGAAGTCCGCCGCACTGAAAGCCTTGCGGCCTGAAATCAACCGGCGCCTGCGCGCCCTGGCAAAGACTGACATGACCGAACTGACCTTTACCGATGAAGGCAAGATCGTCTGGAATGACGAAATCATTGCCCAGCTCATTCCCGGCCCGACCCCGCTGAAACCCGCCATCAAGATGGAGGGCGGCGATCTGGGCGCGAATGAAGCCGTCGTCCAGGCCCAGTCCGGTCTGGAGACCAAGGTCCGCGAGCATGTCGAGACCGTACTCGCCCCGCTGTTCAAACTGCGCGAGGCCGGACAATCGGACGCGCTGACAGGTCCGGCACGCGGTGTCGCCTGGCGCCTGCATGAAGCCGGCGGGGCGCTGGTTCGTTCGCAGATTTCCGACGAGATCAAGGGGCTCGACCAGGAGGAGCGCCGCAGCCTGCGCCAGGCCGGCGTTCGCATCGGCGAACACATGATCTATGTGCCCGAACTGGTCAAACCGGCACCGGCCCGCCTCAACGCCCTGTTGCAATCGGTGCATGCCGGCCAGATCGATCTGGCCTGGATCCCGGCACCGGGCCTGACCTCCATCGCCAATGACCGCAGCCGGACGCGGGCCGATTATGCCATGGTGGGCTTTTACCCGTGCGGTCCGCGCGCCGTGCGCTTCGACATGCTGGAGCGCCTGGCCGACACGCTGCGCGAAGCGCGCAATGCCGATACCGAGGCGGGCTTCCCGCTGACCGCCGACATGACCGCCCTGCTGGGCTGTTCCGTCGAGGACATGCGCGGCGTGCTGATGACGCTGGGCTATAAGCGCATCCAGAAGGGCCCCGATCCGGAGAAGGCCGAGGGCGAACGCTGGGACCGCAAGAAGCGCCGTCCGCCGCAGCGCGGCAACCCGGCCAAGGCGGGCGGCGGCGCGCGCCGTCATGCCCCGTCCAAGCCGGCGGCGGCACAGAAACCGGCCATGGCACCGGCTGACAGCCCGTTTGCCGCCCTCGCCGAGCTGAAGCTGGGTGACAGCAAGCCGAAAGCGTCCAAACCGCGCAGCAAGGCCCGCAAGTCGTGACAGACAGGCCGGACGGGCAGCGCGTGGACATCTGGCTCTGGCGGGCCCGCCTGTTCAAGACGCGCAGCCTGGCCACGAAGATTGTCCAGAAGGGCCATGTCCGCCTCACGCAGACCGGTCTGACCCGCCGCCTGACCAAGGCCTCCGCCCTGGTCCGTGCGGGCGACCAATTGACGCTTCCGCTGAATAAGCAGATCGTGCGTCTGGAAATTCTGGGCCTGGGGGAGCGGCGTGGTCCCGCCCCCGAAGCCCGGGAATTGTATGCCGTCCTCGAAGACGCTGCGGATGACACCGGCGATCACCCCGCTTGACGCCTGCCCTGTCCGTCCCGCGCCGACCGACCTGGAGAGCCGGAATGTTTGACACGCTGAAACGCCTGTTCGGATCCGATCCTGCCGAAGCCCATCCGGAGATCGACCCTCATGTGGCGGCCACCGCCCTGCTCGTCGAGGCGGCCCTGGCGGATGGCATTTACGCCGATTGCGAGCAGGACCAGATCCGCTCCATCCTGTCCGGCGCCTTCGGCATGGACGAAAACAAGACCGAGAAAGTCCTCACCCAGGCCGAGGAACTGGCCGAGACGGCGATTGACCATCACCGCTTCACCAAGGTCGTGAAGACCTGTCTGGACAAGCAGGAGCGGATCGCCCTGCTGGAGCAGTTGTGGCTGGTCGTGCTGGCCGATGGCGAGCGCTCGCCCTTCGAGGATGCCTTCATCCGGCGCATTGCCCCATTGCTGGCCGTGGATGATCGCGAACGGGCATTCTCGCGCTCGCGTGCAGAAGCGCGCATCCGCGCGAGTTGACAATTCGCCATCAGCGGCCCATGTCCCGCTCGCTGTCTTGACTGATCCGGATTCCAGCCTGTTATGACCTATATCGTCACCGACGCGTGTGTTCGCTGCAAATATACTGACTGTGTCGAAGTCTGCCCCGTGGACTGCTTCTACGAAGGCGAGAACTTCCTGGTCATCCACCCGGACGAATGCATCGATTGCGGCGTGTGCGAACCGGAATGCCCGGTCGAGGCCATCAAGCCCGACACGGAAGACGATCCGGACGGCAAGTGGCTGGCGGTGAACTCGAAATTTGCCGAGATCTGGCCGAACATTACGGTCCGCAAGGACCCGCCCGCAGACGCCGATGCCATGGCCGAACAAGAGGGCAAGTACGAGAAGTATTTCTCGGAAAAGCCGGGCGCAGGAGACTGAGCCGGTCCGGTTAACCAAACGCTACCGTTTGGAAATTTGCACAATTCGTGTTATGTTCTGCGGATTGATGGGCGGCGCATGTTGCGCTGCCCGCTTTTCTGCACGGTGATTGGAACGCAGTAATAACACGATCTCAGAGACCGGATGGGTGCCGGGCAACTTTGAGAGCGGACTGCGTCCTATTGCGTCTCTGTGTACGGAAGGCTCAACGAGAGAGCATCCATGACGAAAAAAACCGCCAACGACAACAAGTCCTTCAAGCAAGGTGACTTTATCGTGTACCCGGCCCACGGCGTCGGCCAGGTAACAGGCGTTGAAAAAGATACCGTCGCGGGTTTCGACATCGAGGTTTATGTCGTCACGTTCGAACAGGACAAGATGACCCTGCGTGTCCCCACGGCGAAGGCCGACGCATCCGGCATGCGGCCGCTGTCCTCCGACCGGATCGTGAAGGACGCGATGAAAACGCTCAAGGGCAAGGCCAAGGTCAAGCGCACCATGTGGAGCCGCCGGGCCCAGGAATACGAAGCCAAGATCAATTCCGGTGATCTGATCATGATCGCGGAAGTCGTGCGCGACCTGCACCGCGCTGAAGACCAGCCGGAGCAGTCCTATTCCGAACGTCAGCTGTATGAGTCCGCGCTCGACCGCATGGTCCGCGAACTGGCCGCCGTCGAGAATATCGAACACGACCAGGCCCGTGAAATGCTGTCGACCTCGCTGGCCAAGAAGGCCGCCGCCTGATCGATCCGGGCCACTCGCCCGACCCAGACCTGAAGGACGCCCGGCCCCTGTGCCGGGCGTTTTTCGTTCCGGCCTGTTTCCTGCCGGTGCCCGACCTCGCGACGCCTCGAGTGATCCAGTCCTCCGCCTGCCACGTAGACAGGGCCATAAGGAGGAACGAGACATGCCAGCAAGCCTATCCGTATCCCCCGTCCGTTCGGCGCGCCCCGCCGGAGAACAGGGTTTCGTCAAATCCGCCATGGCCCAGCCCCTGCTGGAGCGTGAGGAAGAGCAGGAATTGGCCCGCCTCTGGCGCGAAGAGCGCGACGATGCGGCGCTGCACCGGCTGACCGAAACCCATATCCGTCTCGTGATTTCCCTGGCCGCCCGCTACAAGCGCTACGGCCTGCCCTTCGCCGACCTGATCCAGGAAGGCAATATCGGGCTGATGAAGGCGGCTGACCGGTTCGAGCCGAGCCGCGATGTCCGCTTTGCGACCTATGCGAGCTGGTGGATCCGCTCCACCATCCAGGACTATGTCCTGCGCAACTGGTCGATCGTGCGGACCGGGACAACCTCCGCCCAGAAATCGCTTTTCTTCAATCTGCGCCGTTTGCGCGCCCAGATCGGCGATGTCGACGGCGCGCCGATCAATGCTGAGAACCGCAAGCATATCGCCGAGGAACTCAAGGTCCGCGAAGTCGATGTCGACCGGATGGCGGCGCGTTTGAGCGCGGTGGACCGCTCGCTCAATGCGCCCGTGGGTGAAGAGGGTGACATGCAATGGCAGGACATGCTGGTCGATGAGACCAGCGCGCCGGAAGTCGAGGTCATGGACCGCCATGACAGCGAGCGACGCCAGGCCTGGATCGGCCAAGCCATTGAAACCCTGAACCCGCGGGAGCGTCTCATCATCCAGGAACGCCAGCTGACCGAAGAGGTCACCACGCTGGAGCAATTGGGTGAGCGGCTCGGAATTTCCAAGGAACGGGTCCGCCAGATTGAAGCCGTGGCCCTGACCAAATTGCGTAAGGCGCTGACCGAACTGGTCGGCGATCCGGTCGAAGCCGGTCTGGTGCCCTACTGAGACCGTACGACAACCGGCCCGGAACGGGATCAGAAGTGACCCGGAGCGGGATCAGAATAGACCCGGAACGGGATCACGACACGCGCACAAGAACGACATTCCTCCCCCAGGCCGCACCGCCAACCCCACGGCCTGACCCACCGGCCATCGGACCCAGCCCTCAGGTCCGGTGGCCGGTTTACTTTCACCGTCCTCAATCCTCGAGAATTTCGATCCGTTCGGGATGGTCGATGCGGATCATCGGACCATTCTCGTCCTCGACCCAGCCGCGCACCCGGATCCGGTAGGATTCCAGCGCAACGGGATCCAGACCGGCAGCGAGAAAGACCGGCTCGTCCTCGGCACTGATCATGACCGTGAAGTCGGTGCGGTAATCAGCGCCGAAATTGAGATAGACCCGCCCGGAGCGCAGACGGGTCGCCTCGACCACCCGCCCCTCCACCAGCTGGACCGAGCCGATATCCTGGGCCAGTGCATCGGGATGTGTGTCCCGCACGGCTTGTCCCGGCTCGTCCCAGAGACCCGCCTGCGCGGACCGGGCCTCGGCCTCCAGAGCGAGCAGGGCCGCCGTGTCCTGCCGATTGTCGGCATGGGAGAGCACACGCGCGGCGCCGGCCCGGACCAGTTCTGCCTGCAGCCAGACCGGCTCCGCCGGACCCTGCCGCCCCGTCGGACGCAGATAGACATGGGCGATCCGGCGGCCATACCGGTCCTCGACCTCCGAACCGGGCTGCCAGCCAACCTCCTGTCCGTCCAGCAAACGCTCCAGCGCCGCCTCGGTCAGTCCCGGCAAGGGCGTGTCCAGTTCCGCCAGACGCAGCTCGATCTGCGAATCAGGCGGTCCGGACGGATCGGAAACGATGAAGGTGAGCGGACCGGTGAGACTGTCTGCAGGTCCGATCCAGTGGATTTGCGCCGGTGCCGAACCCGGCGAACAGGCGGCCAGAGAGAAGCCCCATACAATCAGGGCGAGAATGCGTGCCATAGCCAGCAAGCTCCTTTCACCGCCCCGATGATGATTACCACTTATACGTGCAACCCAGAAATACGGCAACTGGTTTCACAACGCAAGCCCGGGCTTTGGAATCCGTTTACCATCTCTGGATAAAGCTGCGTCCAGTCTTCACTGAACCGGACCCGCACAATCATGAACGCCTACGCTTACAACGACGATGGAATGACCCAAGCTGATGCTCCGGCCGCGCACGGCCATTCGATTGCCGAAGCCGTCGGCGAAACCGCCGCTCGCGCCTCCCAGGGTGCCGAAGCCGCCCAGGTCGCGCGCGACGCCATGAACCAGGTCGAGGAATCCAGCCAGGTGCTCGAGCGCCGCGTGGAAGCCCTGACCGACGCGTCCCAGCGCATCAATGCCATTCTCTCCACGATCGAGGCGATCGCCAGCCAGACCAATCTGCTGGCCCTGAACGCCACGATCGAAGCCGCCCGCGCCGGTGAAGCCGGTCGCGGTTTCGCCGTCGTCGCCGGCGAAGTGAAAGCCCTGGCCGGCCAGACCGCCAAGGCCACCGAAGACATCGCCTCCCGCATC
Organism: Maricaulis alexandrii; assembly: GCF_005871165.1. Taxonomy (GTDB): domain Bacteria; phylum Pseudomonadota; class Alphaproteobacteria; order Caulobacterales; family Maricaulaceae; genus Maricaulis; species Maricaulis alexandrii. The sequence goes on from NZ_SWKP01000010.1 coordinate 153,865, forward strand.
GCGGCGCTGGACAATGAAGTGAAGGAAATCCTCGACGGTGTGCGCGGTTCCGGCCAGTCGGTCGCCCGCGGCAAGGAAGCCGTCGACCAGATGACCCAGGCCACCCAGGAAGTCGCGCACCAGCTCAACTCGCTGCGCACCCAGGTCGGCTAAACAAAAGACACGCTCCACAGAGTTGTGAACGGGCTGCCCCCGGGCGGCCCGTTTTCTTTTGCGGCGGAGCATGGCTAGATCGCGGCCATGACATATTCAGCCCAACTCTACTGGTCCTTCCGCAGCCCCTATTCCTATCTCGCCCTGCCGCGCCTGATCGCGCTGGAAGACGAGTATGACCTCAAATTCGAGGTCCACCCGGTGCGTCCGCTGGCCCTGCGCCAGCCGGACTTCTTCCAGCGGGAGCATCCCAAATGGCTGCACTATCTGCTCACCGATGTCGCCCGACTGGCCGAGCATCTGGGCATCCACTTTGCCGCGCCCAATCCCGACCCTGTCCTGTTCGACCATGACAAGAACCAGGCCGCCGACGACCAGCCCCATATCGACCGGCTGACCCGGATCGGTGTGCTGGCGTCCGAACAAGGCAAGGGCCTGGCCGCGCTCTATGCCATTTCCAAACGCATCTGGTCGGGTCAGGCCTGGACCGAGGACGGCGTGCTGGATGCGGCCCTCACCGAAGCCGGTCTGGAGCCCGGGGACATCCTGGCCCGGGCCGAGACCGAGGCGGACCGCCTGGACGGTGTCATCCGCGCCAATGAAGACGCGCTCGAAGAGGCCGGCCATTGGGGCGTACCGACCATGGTCTACAAGGGCGAACCCTTTTTCGGCCAGGACCGGATCGATCTTCTGATCTGGCGCATGGAGCGCGACGGGCTCACCAAGCGCTGAGCCCTGCCCCCCAAAAAAGAATACCCCGCCGAAGACGGATCTCCGGCGGGGCACTCGGGGGGAATCCAGAGCGAGGGCGTCTAGAAGCGGAAGAGCCCCCCAAGACGGATGGAACCGCCCGACTGGTCACCGTCGAAGGCTTCACCCCCGACATTCAGGACCAGACCGGTGTCCAGTTCGAAGGACGCGCCCAGTTCCAGGCGGCCATAGGAGCCGGCCGGTTCATCGACCAGGTCAAGCTGGCTGGAGCCGGAGACGTAGACCGCCTCATTCTCCCCGGCGAACTCCTCCACCAGGAAGAGGCCGGCCGTGGGACGCACCGTCCAGCGGCCCGCGCTGAAGGCGTGACCGGCGCGCGCGCCGACTTCCGCCTGCAGGCTGTCGCCATCGGCGAGCTCGAAGCCGCCCGTATTGAAGTCCACCTGCCCCAGCGAGGCCGACACCCAGCTGACCGAGACGGCCGGCTCGAACCAGGTCTCACCGGACTGGAAGCGGGCCCCGGCTTCACCATTGAGGCCGAGCGTGGTGACATCCACCTCGCCGCGCTCTCCGGCACTGGCCACATCGATCTCCAGCGTACCGGTATCAAGCTTGGCGACGCCGGAGGCATAATAGGCCCCGCTCTGCCAGCCGGCGAAACCGGCGAAGCTGACCGTTTCCAGCGCCATCGTATTGCCGGTGCCGGTGAAACGGGCGCTGGCATCACCATAGCCCAGGGCCAGCCCCAGATTCAGCGCATCACGCTGCCAGGCCAGGCCACCGGAGACACCGGACGAATCCAGGTCCCGCGCCAGTGTCTGGCTGACCGTGCCGCCCGCATGCTGGGTGCTCAGCTCGACATCCGCGCCATTGCGGCTGCCGCTGTACACGTCCAGCCAGCCCCGCATGCCATCGCCTTGCGTCTCCTGCACGCAGCGCAACAGCGCAGATTGCTGACGGATGGACTGGGTGCCGACATGCCAGACATCGGTCGCCACACCCCCGGCCTGGGCCAGTTCGAAGACTTCCGCATCCGGATTGGCGGCGAGGGTCAGCGCCGTGCCGCTCTGGACCAGCGTCCATTGCATGAAGCCGGCATCGGCCGTGTCCGCGCTGATGGTGAAGGCATCGGCCGCCACCGGCGTGGTGAAGTTGATCAGGCCGACCGTGGTATCCAGGGTCAGACCGGTCTCGGCCGCCACCCGGATTTCCGTGCTGCCGCTGACATCGCCGAAGGTGATGCTGTCCGCGGTCACACCACCGGCCCCATTGTCCAGCACATCGAAGGCCAGGACACTGCCGGTCCCGCCGACAAAGCTGATCCCGGAGAAGTCGACCGTGTCGCCGGCATCTCCGTCAGCGAGGCTGAGCAGGCCCTGGTTCTCGAAGTTTTCCAGCCCGTCAAACCCGGCAGCCCCGTCCACGATGTAGACTTCACCCGTATTGACCAGCGTGTCCGCACCGCCGCCGAACACACTCGTGCCCGAAGCGAGGAAACGGCCGGCGATCGACAGCGTGTCGTCACCTTCGGTCAGTTGGATACGGCCCTGCAGCGTGCCGCCCTGCGCCACCGTCAGGCTGGAGCCCGAGGTGACCGGCGTATAGGTCGTGCCCAGATTGGAAGCCGACAGGTCATCCGGGAAGGAGCCATCCGGATCGTCCGGGATGATCGGATCATCCGGCACCAGGCCCGGTTCAATGACGATGGCAAACCCGTCGCCCGCGCTTTCCACCAGACCGCCATCGGCAATCTCGACATCGACGGCACCGGACGTGGCGATGCGCACACCGGCACCCTGTTCGGCCCGGACATGACCATCGATCACGGCAGAGACATCCCCGGCCACGCTGACCAGGTTGAGACCATCCGCACCCAGACCGGAGACGGCGACATCGCCGGCGGTCACATCGATCGCGCCATCCGTGGTGCGGGCCCGGATACCATGGGCTCCGGCCCCCAGTGTGGAGACCGACCCGCTGGCAATCGTCACCGAGCCATAATCACTGGTGGCGTCAATGCCGTAGGACGCCGGCCCGTCGATTTCCCAGAAACCGTCCACGGTCTGGCCGTTCTCGAAACGGGTGGCAATGAAGAAGCGGGTGCTCTCACCGGTCGTGACCACCGAGCCGCTTTCGATGGTGACATTACCATTGGCGTGCGCCGCAATACCCCGCGAGGAGTCACCCGACGTGCTGACCGACCCGGCGGTGATGGAGATATCCCCGTCCGGCACCGTGCCCGGCAGGGTGTCCTCTGCGGACAGGCCCAGATCATCCGCCGCCAGCAGCAGCGCCGCGAACGTGCCGCTGGGATCTCCCGCCGGATCGCCATCCGGGTCCGTGGGCCCATCGCCTCCGCCGCCGATGAACTCATCGGGATTGCGGATGAGCGGGCCTTCCGACCCGTTCAAGCCCCGGCGGTTGATCGCCTGGATGCCATCGGCGGCATCGCCCGTCGTGGTCACCGATCCGACCTCGATCTCAGCTCCGGCCCGGCTGGCGGAGAAGATGCCAACGGACTGGCGGCCACTGGTCGACACTTCACCCACACGGATCTCATTGGAGCTCCGCATGGCGATCGACCGCACACCGGTGATGTAATCGCCCACCGTGGTGACGGAATTCGCCAGGATGGTCGTGTGTCCCCCCTCTTCCTCGAGCGAGGAGCTGAGGGCGCGGATACCGCCCCCGCCTTCGCCGGTCACGGTGACATCGCCCACTTCGGTGTAGATGGAGCCGTACAGGGTGATCATTTCCACGCCGGTCATCTTGAGACCTTCGGCATGGACCGAATTCACGCGTGCGCTGGCCTCGCCCACGATGGAGCCAACCGACACGGCGTCGGAGAAGGGATCGGTATCGCCCTCACTCTCGCGATCCGAGCGGACCGCGATATCACCGGCTTCCAGGCTGGCGCCGAGATCACCGCGGACGCGGGCGCCAACGACGCCGCCATACCCGTCGACATCCACGGAATTCACCGTGACATCTGCCGTCCCCAGCGTCGCGAACACGCTGATGCCATTGGTATTCTGGCCCGCGGCAGACACTTCGCCCGCATTGACGACGATATTGCCTTCCACCGTCGTGGCGGCCACGCCGATGACGTTGAAGCCCGGCTCGGTCGATGCCGGTCCGCCCGGATCCGGCGTATCGGGGAAACCGCCCCCGCCACCGCCATCATCCGGCTCATACCGATCACCGGAGACGTTCACCTGGTTGACCGTGATCGTCACATCGCCCTGCTCGGCGAAACCCTCAATCCCTGCGGAACTATCCCCCTGGGAGGAGACCGATCCGGCCTCGATCGTGATGTCGCCGCCTTCGGTTCCGACACTGATGGCCGCGGACACGGCGCCCTGCGTGGCCACATCATTGGCCTGGACGAGGACATCATCATTCGCATCGATGAATATGCCGGCGGCATTATTGCCGGCCGTGGTGATGGTGTCGGCCTGGACCAGGACCTCGCCGAACGTGTCGATGAAGATGCCGTCCGATCCGTCGCCCAGCGTGCTGATCGAGCCGGATTCGATGCGGACATCGGACCCGCCGCCCAGGCCGATCACGGAAATCCCGTCGGCGTCGGAGCCTTGCGTGGAGACGGCACCGGACAGAATGTCGACCTCACCGGTGAAGGTGAAGGCCTCGACCCCCGTGCTGGCATCGCCCTCGGTCTCGACCGACCCGCTTTCGATCACGATGTCCTTGTCAGCATTGGCCGAAATGCCCGACGCGTCGAAGCCGGTCGTGCTGACCGCTTCGCTCAATACAAGGACGTTTCCGAATTGACTGTTGGCCGAGATTGCTGCGGCAAAATCGCCCTGAGTTGATACAGCCCCACTATCAATACCGACATCGCCAAAACTACTGCGAGCCAGAATCCCAATCGCGCTTTCACCGGCGGTTTCAATCTCATCGCTGATCACAATCGTATCGGTATTGGCGGTGGCATAGATGCCCGTCGCGCCGGCTCCGGCCGTCGAGACAGAGCCGCTTTCGACATAAACATCGGCGGCCTCGCTGATCGCGACGATGCCCATGGCCGCGCCGGTTGGCGCCGCGGGAACCGTGTCGACGGGACCGCTCGGCGGGAAAGGATCTCCGCCGCCATCATCCGGTGGGAATCCGTCGCCGCCGCCATCATCGCCGGGACCATCGCCCGGCCCGTCACCTGGACCATCGCCCGGACCATCACCCGGACCATCACCGCCGCCATCGGTCACAAGAGCGGCGCCCGTGGTCACCACGCTGTCGCTGTAGACCGTGACGCTGCCGGTGCCGCTGGCCAGGATGCCGACAGACCCGTCACCGCTCGTCTCGACCGAGCCGCTTTCCGCATAGGCCTGCCTGTCCCCCCCTTGGACGATGATGCCATGGGCTTCCGCGCCGGCGGTCCGGACCGTCTCGCTACGGACATAGGCGGAGAAGCCCGCATCGGCGACAATGCCGTGGGCGCCATCGCCCTGGGTCTCGACCTCGAGACTGTCCACGGTCACGAAGCTGGTGGCTTCGGCCTGGATGCCGATCGCTTCGAGGCCGGCCGTCGAGACATAATCGCTGACCAGCTGGATCTCATTGCCCGAGCGCGCGACGATGCCATGGGCGAAATCACCCGTCGTGATGACGGAACCGCTTTCCAGCGTGATCAGGCTGCCATTGGTGACCACATCGATCCCGACGGAGTCGGCACCCGACGTCGTCACATTGCCGCTGAAGATCTGGGTCAGACCGTCACCGAACATCCCGTCATGACGCACGACGATCCCGCGCGAGGCCGGGCCCGCAGTCGTCACATCACCGCTGTAGATCAGGATGGAGGAGTCATTGCCGAACACCTGGGCGAAAATGCCGTCAGAGCCGAAACCCTGTGTCGTCACGTCCAGATTGTTGATGGCCACATCGCCGAGGAAGGAGCGGCCCAGAATGGCCGGCGTGCCGTCTTCATGGGTGACCAGCGGGGCGTCGACGACGATGTCGACAGTGTCATCGGTCTCGACGGCGACCGCCTGCGGCGCATCGCTGACACCGGACGAGGCCGCCAGCGTGTCGCTGCTCTGGGCAAAGGCGGCCGGATGGAGGGCCAGGAGACCACACCCCAATGCGGTCGACAGAAGACGGGTCCGCAGTCCGGCCCGGTTGGATAAAGCGCGTTGCATACTCTCTACTCCCCACGCCTCCGCGACCGCACCTTGCCAGCCGGTCCTGCGGAGAACTGATCTGAACGGCGCCCGGAAGCGGACGCGCGATCCTCGAAGTCGATACCCCGGCCACCCGGCCTGACGGACGGATGAGCGGTCTCGACCTTGGGGTAGTCCGGGTTCGGCCCGCCCTTCCAGTCCATTGTCACGGACGCGGAGCTGACACCCATGAGCGCCCGGCAAATCAACCAACAACCTGATTCAGCGGGTGAACAACCATTGGGGTAAATTGAAGCCCGGTACGGCGCCGGTATAGACTGGCGCCATGGCCTTTCTCGACACGGGACGGTCCGGGCTCTTCGTGATCCCCGGCCTTGTCTCCTTCAAAGTCCGGTCGCCGCTGATCTCCGAGGGCCTGATGGCACTCGGCGTGATCATGCTGTGCTGGGTGTTCTACTTCTTCACCAAGATGATCTTCGACATGATCATGTTGCGGGACGCGCTCAGCTTCGTGCCGGGGCGGCTGCTGGTGATTGCGGTGGGCACGCTGTTGTCGCTGAGCATGTATGTCGTGCTGCGGGCCTTCTGGGGGCGCTCCGTCCTGCTCCTGTCCGTCCTGGTCGTACTGACCTCGACGATTACGGCCATCCCCTTTTCCATGTTCAATTGGTGGATGATGGTGACCTTCTCCACCACCGACCAGCCCATGCTGATCCACACCATGATTGCCTGGTCGGCGAGCGTTCACCTCTTCTTCGCGCAGAGCATCGCCATCGTCGCCTTTCTCTATGCGCGGCAATTGCGTCAGCGTGAGGCGGACACGGTGCATGCGGAGAAATCCCTGCGCCAGGCCGAGCTGCGGGCGCTGCGTTACCAGGTCAATCCGCACTTCCTGTTCAATTCGCTCAACTCGGTCTCCGCCCTCCTGACCTCGCGCCGCACGGCCGAGGCGGAACGCATGATCGACCTGCTGGCCGACTATTACGAACAGGCCCTGACCGCGCCGCAGGACGAACTGGTACCGGTGCGCCAGGAGATCGACGCCCAATTGCAGTATCTGGACATTGAACGGATCCGCTTCCCGGAACGCCTGGAAGTGGCGGTTGATCTGCCGCCGCACCTGGAAAGCGCGCTCCTGCCGACCCTGATGATCCAGCCCCTGATCGAGAATTCCATCAAGCATGCCGTGGCCGAGGAAACCAGCCGTGTCACGATCCGCATTGCCGTCTCCGCCACGGGCGGCACGCTGATCATCCAGGTCTCCGATGATTGCGACAGCCGGGGCGACCGGCCCGTCCGGTCCGGGACCGGCACCGGACTGCAGAATATCCGCAACCGGCTGGAGACCGTGCATGGCGACCGGGCCAGCCTGGAGGCCGGCCCGACCCGGAACGGATTCAGCTCCACCCTCACCCTGCCGCTGCGCTTCCGGGAGGCGGCGGAATGAGAATCTGTCTGGCGGATGATGAACCGCTGGCCCGGGAACGCATGCGCAAAATGCTCTCCCTGGCCGACGGGATCGAGATCTGCGGTGAGGCGCAGAATGGCGAGGACATGATCGCCCTGATCCGGGAGCATGAGCCTGACCTGGTCTTCATCGATATCGAAATGCCCAAGCTGGACGGGTTCGACGTGGTCGAGGCGCTCGCCCAGACCGATTTCAGGACCGACCCGCCCCTCTTCATCTTCGCCACGGCCTTCCCCGGCATGGCCGCCCAGGCTTTCGACACCGGCGCCATCGACTTCCTGACCAAGCCGATCCGTCCGGCGCGGCTGGAACTGGCCCTGTCGCGGGCGCGGCAGCTGCTGATGTCGCGCGAAGCGATGACCCGGCTGGAAACCCTGCAATCCCATCTCGATGAATTGCGCGAGACCCGCTCACGCTCCGGTCTCAACACGCCGTCGATCTGGGTGTCCAGCAGCGGCCAGAGCATCCGGGTCGAGCCCTCCCAGATCGAATATGTCTCCGCAGAAGCGGAATATATCCGCCTGCATATCGGCGAACGCAGCCTGTTGCACCGTCAATCCATCAGCGCCTTCGAGGACGAGATGGCCGATCAGGGCTTTGTGCGCGTGCACCGCTCCTTCATCGTCCCGGCCCGCGATTGCGTACAGACCTCCCGCACCTCCTGGGGCGGATTGCAGGTCCATCTGCGAAACGGCGCCGTCATCCCCGTCGGCCGCAAATTCAAGGACAAGCTCAGCGCCATCCTGGGCTGAACCGGCGAGGCACCGAACTTCCCTCTTGCGCCCATGCGCCCGCCATATCAGTTAGACAGCCTGGTCGGCCCCGTAGCTCAGCAGGATAGAGCAACGGATTCCTAATCCGTAGGTCGCGCGTTCGAATCGCGCCGGGGTCACCATATTTCTTTTGTCTCACGGCAATCCGCTTCGCGGACGCCTCCGACGGGGCGGCGCATCAGCGCCGGCGCGCGGTCGCGCTTGCGGGCTTTGCCCGGGTTTTGTCTCACGGCAATCCGCTTCGCGGACGCCTCCGACGGGGCGGCGCATCAAGCCCCGGCGCGAATTGGCCTCCATCTTGCTCTCCTGTGAGGGGAAATCCTTCTGGAGCGCCAAGATGACACAGAGCCTTGCCCCCAAAACCGACCGTCTCGTCCATCTGGACGTGTTGCGCGGACTTGCTGTTCTGGGCTTGCTGTTTGCCCGTTTCCCGGCCAAGGGCGGGTCCTCCCTGGTGCTGGAACACCCGGATGTGCTGGGCTGGAGCGCCGGTGAGCAAGGGCTCTGGCTGTTCAATTCGGTGATGGTGGACGACGCCATGCGCGGCCTGTTCGCGCTCCTGTTCGGCGTTTCGCTGTGGATGATGACCGGGCCGCGCGAGGATCGCTCGCTTGTGCCGACCTGGACCGGTTACCTGGCCCGTACGGCCGGCCTGTTCCAGTTCGGCCTGACCTTCCATGTCATCGCCCTGGCGGAAGCCTCCGACATTCTGCACGTCTATGCGCTGGCCGCCTGCGGCGCGCTGATCCTGTCGCGTCTGGATGCGCGCCTCCTGCTGCTGGGCGGAATGGTCGGCTTCGTGCTGCTGGCAGCCCATGACTTCATGGGCGATATCACCACGGCCCCGGTGACCTCGGCCGCGCTGGCCCATGCCGCCGCCGAGCGCGAGGCCGGCTATCTCGCCCACATCATGGCCTCGATCCAGAATTTCCAGGCCTGGAGCCTGTCGACGGGCATCGTCTGGAAATGCCTGGAAGCGGGCAGCTACATGCTGCTGGGTCTGGGCCTGTTCCGGATCGGCTTCTTCACCCGCCTGTCCAATGAGACGCTGGCCCTGATCACGGCCACCGCCTATGGCGTCGGTCTGGCCGTGTGCGGCGGTGTGGCGATCAGCCTGGCGGCCGGCGGCTTCATGGAATCGGTGAAAGCCCATTTCCTGACCACGCTGGGCAAGCCCTTCATCGTCATCGCCCATGCCGCCCTGATCATGCTGCTGATGCGCGGTGGTTTCATGCGCACGGTGCTGACCGGCTTGCTGGCCCCGGTCGGCCGCATGGCGCTCACACTCTATCTGGCCGGATCCGCGATCGCCCTGTTTGCCTTCACCGGTGCCGGTCTGGGACTGGGCCCGTTCGACCGCTACGAAATCACCGGACTGGCCGTGCTGGGCTCGCTTTTCCTGATTGTCGCGGCCCGCGCCTGGCTGAGCGCCTTCAACCAGGGCCCGTTCGAATGGGCGCTGCGGATCTGGTCGCAGAAGACCGGCGGTTTCCTGGTCTCCATCCTGCCGGGCATGCGCCTGCAGAACGCCTGACGGATCAGGCGGGCCTCAGCCCGATGATCCCGGCCTGTCCGCCGAACACGCCGCTCTCGCCCCGATGGTGGGAGCGGCGGGCGGAAAACAGGCGCGCCTCTTCTCCATAGGTGCACAAGCCCGAACGCCAGATCGCGGCAGCCGGAACCCCGGCCGCCAGCAGCTGGCGCTGGCAGGCTTCCGCCACATCCAGCTGCGCGCCGCCTTCGGCATCCCTGGATGAGAGAATGCCGTCCGCTTCGGCAAAGACGGCTTCGAACTCCGCCACGACTTCAGGCCCGACCCGGTAATTGGCCGGCGAGATGGACGGACCGATCGCGGCCAGGACATCGCCCGCCTGCGTGCCATAGGCCGAGGCCATGGCTTCCAGCGTGGCGGTAGCAATGTCCTGCACCGTGCCGCGCCAGCCGGAATGGATGGCGGCGATGGCCCGGTGTTCCGGATCGAAAAGGAGGATGGGCGTACAGTCGGCGGTCTGGCAGACGAGGCCGATCCCGGCCCGGTCGGTGATCAGGGCATCGGCCTCACCGGCCGGCTGGTCGCCGCGCGGCGGACCGTCCACCCGGACCACGGTACGGCCATGCACCTGGGTGGCAAAGACCAGATGGTCGAGGCCCAGCGCCGTCCGCGCCCGTTCGCGATTGGTCGCGATAAGGGCGGGATCATCCCCGCGGGATCGGGTCAGGTTGAGACTGGCATAGGGGCCCTCGCTGACACCGCCCGTGCGGGTGGTGAAGGCGTGGACAAGCCCGTCCCTGTCCATGTTGGCGGCGCGTACCAGGTCCAGCACTTGATCCGTATTCCCCTGTTATTTCAGCCAGCTTGACCCGGTCCTGCCGACCGGGTCAATCGGCTTTGGCTTGGCGACACCCTGGGTTGTCTATACTTTGCTCTCACCATTGCGAGGGGAATGCCATGAAGATCGAAGCCAACCGCCTGATCCTGGATGACGGACAGTCCGCCCCTTTCCGCCAGACCCCGAACATCTCCCAGGGCCGGACCATTGATCCGCAATACCTGGTCATCCACTACACGGCAGGGTCCTCCTTCGACTCCTCGGTGAACTGGCTCACCCATCCGGACGCCCAGGCCTCGGCGCATCTGGTCATCGGCCGTGATGGCGAGATCATGCAGCTGGCCGATTTCACCGCCCGCACCTGGCATGCCGGGAAATCCAGCTGGCGCGGACTGAACGGGCTCAACTCGCATTCGATCGGGATCGAGCTGGACAATGCCGGCATCCTCACCAGGACCGCCGATGGCTGGCGCTCCTCCTTCCAGAAAACCTATCCGGAAGCGGACGGGATGGAGGCCGCCCACAAGAATGACGGCGTGATGCGCGGCTGGCACCGCTATACGCTCAACCAGATCGAGGCGCTGGTCGCGATCGGCAGCGCCCTGGTCCGCGAATACGGGTTGAAGGATGTCATCGGCCATGACGACATCGCCCCACACCGCAAGACCGATCCCGGCCCCGCCTTCCCGATGGACATGGTCCGCGCCCGCATCATGGGCCGCGAGGATGATCGTGAGGAACGGGTCAAGGCGACCGCCGTCCTCAATATCCGCTCCGGCCCCGGCACCCGTTTCGACAAGATCCGCCCGCCCCTGCCCAAGGGCACCGAAATGATCGTCACCGGCGAGGACGGTGTCTGGATCGCGGTCACCGTCCTGGACGGGGATGAACCGACCGATACCGGCTGGGTGCATTCTCACTTTGTGGCGGAGGTTTAGGGTCCTCCCTTAGACGGGAGCTCAAAATGTCGGGCTAGCGATCAACCTGCAGATTTCCGCAATCGGTCGGCATTCAACTTCATCATCAAATCCAATGTGAAGTAGATGACGTTCACGGCGGCGAAGTTGACGGAAAAGATGATGAACAAGGCTTGCGCTGACGCGGCGTGTTCCGGAAGGACGCCGATGATCACACCGGAAAAATAGAGTGCAACGACCGCGCTCCAATCACGAAGTGGTCGTGAAGGGCCTAGGAGGTCACAGGCAAACCGCTTTCTGAGTGCAGCGACCAAGGAGAGCAGAATAGACGCGAGTATCCCCACAAAGCCGAACGGGACCGCCAAGCCATTCGTCTGCCATTCGGGCACGAACAAGGTAACGGCCACGGCGCCCAGCAATGCGGTGATTGCCAACAGAAACATCAAGATGACGCACCTGCCCGCACATGTTTCGGCACAAGGTTTTCCGGTCCGCGACAGACGTCAACCCTGGACCGGGACAATACCTCCTTCTCCCCGGGGAGAAGGTGCCGCGAAGCGGCGGATGAGGGGGGACGGCGGGGTCTTCGTGATTACCTGCCAGCACCGGGATTCTCCCCTCTCCCGGCGCATGCGCGCCACCCTCTCCCCAGGGAGAGGGAGTAGACCTCTGCCACTGCGCCGAAAACGTCAGCGGCCCGCCAGGAACCCGACGCGGCCCTCGCCCAGGCCGTAGGCCTCACCCATATCGCGAATGTCGCCGATCAGGGTGTTGAGGGGTGTCCAGTCATCGGCCTCGGCAATCCGTTCCCAGACCGCTTCCACGGTTTCGATCACCAGATCGACCGGGTCGTCGCGCGTGAACATGGCATGGTCGAGGCGTTCCGGGCGAACCGGCTCATGGTTCGCCAGCGCAGCCTGCCAGGCCTCGAACGCGTCTCCGGAATAGTGCTCGCCGCGCGGACCTTCCAGGGCCCGGCTCCGGGAAGCCTCACCACCAAACCAGTCAAAGAAAGCGCTTTCCCAGCGGATCGGGGCCTGTTCCATGAAGGCGAGAAAGGTGCGGACCAGGGTCTCATCCTTGTCCCGCCCGGACGAGGCCAGACCCAGGCGCGCCAGAAACGCGTCCAGCAAGGCCCGCCGATAGACAACGGGGAAGGTGTTCAGGGACGCTTCCAGGGCGAGTTGATCGCCGGAATGGGCCAGGGCCCCGGCGAATTGCTGCAGGGCCCAGAACACGGCTTCCGGCTGACGCGCGAAACAATAGAGGCCCGTCTCGTCGAAATAGGCCGCCGTGAAGCCCGGCTTGTAGCGATCCATGAAACGCCAGGGGCCGTAGTCGAAACTCTCCCCGGTGATGTTGATATTGTCGGTATTGAGCACGCCATGGACAAAACCGGCGGCCATCCAGCCTGCGGTCAGGCTGGCCGCGGCCGCCACCACGGCCTGAAGCAGGGCCGCCGGATGATGCTCGGCATCGGCCAGATCGGGATGGTAGAAAGCAATGGCATGCTCGACCAGCTGGTCGATCCGCTCCGGCGCGCCCTCATAGGCATGACGCTGGAAAGTGCCCAGGCGCAAATGGGAATGCCCCAAACGGGTCAGCACCGCTGACCGGGCCGGCGACGGCTCGTCATTGCGCGCCAGCTCTTCGCCGGTCTCGAAAACAGCCAGCGTCTTGGAGGTGTAGACGCCGCGTGCTTCGAGCATTTCCGTGGCCAGGATTTCCCGCACCGCGCCCTTCAGGGTCAGCCGGCCATCCCCGCCCCGTGACCAGGGGGTCTGGCCGGAGCCCTTGGTGGCCAGGTCCAGCAAACGGCCTGTCCGGTCGCGCACTTGGGCAAACAGGAAGCCGCGCCCATCGCCCAATTGGGGATTATAGGTACGGAATTGGTGGCCGTGATAGCGCATGGCCAGCGGCTGGAGCTGGTTGCGCGGCAGCCGTTCGAACCGGTGGAAATGGGCTTCGCGTTCAGAGGCGTACAGCTCGCCGAGGCCGATCTCACCCGCCCAGCCCTTGTTCCAGTACCGCAAGATGCTGTCCGGAAAGTCCGCAGGCTCGACGGGATCGGAAAACTCCTCTCCCAATCGCTCGAAAAGCGGGTCCGGCCGGTAGTTCGGTGAAACAGGCATCTTATTGAGCTAGGGCGTATTTTGCCCGAATGCAATGCGCTCAGGACCGCAATCCGTCGCCCAGGGCAATCGCCATCTGATCAATCAAGGATTTAGTGCCCGGTAAAATCGCCGTAAGGTTGGCATAACCGTGAGGCAGGGCCTTGCCCAGCGTGTAGCCGGCGGCAATGCCCTGGGCGAGCAGCCGGTCGCGATAGGCCCGCCCCTCATCCAGCAGCGGATCCAGTTCGGCCGCGAAGATATGGGCGGGCGGCAGACCAGCCAGATCATTCTCGAACAGCGGTGAGACCCGGGGGTCCTTCGCCTGGTCCAGATCGGTGAGATAGGCGCGGGCGACCTGGTCCAGCGTGAAATTCGCCAGCAGATGGCCTTCCAGCACTTTCAGCTTCGGCTTGCGACGCTCCACCAATTGCAGGAGCGGATAGATCAGGAGCTGGAACTTGATGGCTGAGCGGCGCGTCTGTGCCAGCATGGCGGCAAGCCCGCCTCCAGCACTGTCCCCGGCCACGGCAATCCGTGCCGGATCGGCCCCGACCCGGTCCTGCCCGGCCTCGCTGACCAGCCAGTCGAACACGGATTGGGCATCATCCGTGGCAGCCGGGAAGGGATGCTCCGGGGCAAGCCGGTAATCGATCGCCAGAACCCGCACCCCGCCATGAGCGGCCAGACGCTGGCAAAGCCGGTCATGCGTCTCCAGATCCCCGATCACATAACCGCCGCCATGCATGAAGAGACAGGTCGAGGCTGGCGCCACCGACCCGAAGGGCACATAGAGCCGCGCCGGGATGTCTCCGGCCGCGCCGGGCACGGTCAGATCCTCCACCCGCTCCAGCGCCGGCGGTTTCACATCCATGTACGGCGTCGCATCGCGCAGCGCCTTGCGCATGCGCGGCGCCGCCCGCGCCGGCTCGAACGGGTCATCCAGACCGAATTTGGCGAGTGTTGAGGGCCAGGTTTCCATGGCATGGAGCGTTAGCACAGCCGCGGGCCCGCGCAATGGGGATGGTGTCGCAGGGGGAGGTCAGGCCACATCTCAGTCCGGAAAAGCCGAAAGATGCTCACCTTCACCCTCGCGGATGATGATAAGGTGGTCCTGACGGATCCCCGATGCCACATAAACCAATTCCCGGGCCGGTTCCGCTGAGTCGCAATACTGCCAAGCCAGCACACCCTCTGGAGGCACACGAAAGGTCCTGCGAGTCCAGCTATGAGGCACTGCACGGATGGGGGTGTCGTTTCCCGATATCCAAACGCAGACCTCGCGAGCATCGAAATTGGCGATGGTGACGTCGTTGAGGAAGAAGTTCGCGTAGAGCCGGAGACCCGCTCCGCCTCCAATTAGACCGACGAGAAGGGCCACAAGGGCGATAACCTTCGCGACGCGCTTCATTCGGATCACTCCCGTCCCAGATAATCAAACTACATGAAGATCTCCGGCGCACACACCGGGTTTATGGGTCCCGGCTCTGCGCCCCGATCAAGTCGGGGCATTCGGCCGGGATGACAAACAGGGGGCCCGAGACCGGCGCTAATGCACCGTGATCGAGCCTTCGCGCTCGAGGCGGCCGGCGAGGGCGTCTTCCATGACGGCGCGCAGCGCGCGCCAGGCGTCGGCGCTTTCCGGCTGGCCCTGGCTGTCCAGATCGGTGACGGCTTCATCGGCATAGCCGATGGCCTGAGCCCCGTGCAGGTCCACCATGGTCCAGGCGATCTGGCGGATGTCTTCAACGGTGATGTGGACGCGAGGGGTCATGAATTTCAGGCTCCGGTGTGGTCGTTCTGCCTTCACAAGAGCAAAGGCCGGGCCAGACGCCCGAACCCTTTCATGTCATGATTTCAATGACTTGAATTTATTCGCGGTGGGCGGGCACCGAGTCATTCCTGCCATCAGGACGATTTTGCCGACTCGATTTGACCGGGTGCATACCCGCCGCTCTCCAGATAGACACGCTCGGCCTCCGTACTGTCCCGCCCCAGCGCCTTGTTGCGATAGGGGAAGCGGCCGAAGCGGGCAATCACGTCCCGGTGCAGTCGGGCATGACGGGCCGTGGACGGGTCGCTGAGCCGTTCCTCGGCATAGGCAATGCACAATTCCTGGTCGGCCAGGTCCTCGGAATGCATGAAGGGCATGTAGACGAAGGCGCGCCGCTCATCCGGGATCGCCCAGTCCAGCCCGCGCGCGATCATCCGGCGGGCGACATCCAGGGCCAGGGGATCGCAGGAGAAGGCGACATTGGAGCCGCGCCAGACATTGCGGGTGAACTGGTCAAACAGGAGAATGAGGGCGAAAGCCCCGTCAGTGGTCGCCAGCCAGGGATGATCGCCCGCCTCATATCGCCGGGCCTCGACCTCGATGGTCTTGCCGAAGCGCCGCCGGACCGTGGCGTCGAAGGCATGGGAGGCCTGGTACCAATGTTTCGGGTCGGTCTCTTCGAACCAGAAGGCCAGAATGTCGTCTGCGGTAATCGGGGTTGGGGTCATACCCTAAGTTCGCCCGAGAGGATCGCCGCGTAAAGCTCTGGCGTGAGCGGCACATAGCGGTTCTCGGTCGGGTGATCGAACAGGATGCGGTCGGAGATCTTCGCCGGGTCAAAGCCTTCCTTGACCAGATCGACCTTGCGGAATTTGAACGTGCCGGTCGTGTCGGTCTGTTCCTGCAGGCGCAGGAAGAGCGGGCGGGCATAGCTGGGCAGATTGGCGTGGACATGCGCGTGCAGCGCGTCCAGGTCGAGCGGCTGCTCGCCGGTGACCAGGGCGGCCATGCCGGCACGTCCCGAATGGCCCTTCACCTCGACGCCATAGACATTGGCCTGTTCGATCCCGTCGAAAGTGAAGGCCTCGGCCACCTCACCCGTGGCGACATTTTCCGACTTCCAGCGATAGGTGTCGCCGACACGATCGATGAAATAGTAATAGCCCAGCTCGTCGCGGGACATGAGATCGCCGGTCCGGAACCAGGCATCGCCCTTTTCATAGACGTCGCGCAGGATCTTCTTTTCCGTGTCTTCCCTGGAGCCGTAGCCGTCAAAGCGGAAGCGGGCATCGTCCGGATCGATCCGGCCGATCGCTTCGCCGACTTCGCCCGGCTGGCAGGACTGGCAGAAACCGTCCGGCCCGCGCGCGGGCATTTCCGCATCCATGTCGAATTTCACCAGATCGATATTGAAACGGTGTTTGAGATAGCCCGGGACACGTCCGACGGCGCCTGGGACGTTGGCCGTGTTGACCAGTCCGACATTGCCTTCGGTGGAGCCGTAGAATTCGACTATCTGCGGCAGGTCGAAGCGTTCCTGGAAAGCCTCCCAGACATCGCGGCGCATGCCATTGCCGATCGCACAGCGCACGGTGTGGTTCTGCTCGGCCACGCTCGGTTCGGAATTCACCAGGAAGCGGCACAGCTCGCCGACATACATGAACATGGTCGCCTTGAAGCGCTGCACGTCCGGCCAAAAGCTGGAAGCGGAGAAGCGCGGCCGGATGACCAGGGCACCGCCGAAGGAGATGGCACAGCCCACCCCGCACAGCCCGCCGGTGGCATGATAGAGCGGCAGCACCATCAGCATGCGGTCGCTGGGCTGGCATTTGGCCACCAGGGCAAAAATGTTGAGATAGTAAAGCGTGCGGATATGCGTCATGACCGCCGCCTTGGGCAGGCCGGTCGTACCCGAGGTGAACATTTTGAGCGCCGGGTCTTCCGGCTTCACATCGGCGCGCACGGACGGGTCCGGCCTGGTTTCGGACTGGGCATCCAGCGCGGCGCCGAAATTCTCAGCCCCGTCCAGCGTCCCGTCGAGCACCCAGGCGCCCATCGGATTGAGTTCGCCGGCCCGGGCACTGTCGAAAGCCTCGGCCAGCTCGCCTTCCAGGATGACCTGTTTGGCCTCGCCGATATTGAGGCAATGGGTCAGGGAATGGCCGGAGAGCTGGTTGTTCAGCAGGGCGGTCACCACGCCGACCTTGGAGAGGCCGAACCAGATGGCGATATACTCCCAGCGATTGCCCATGAAGAGGGCGACCGTGTCGCCCGGCTTGAGACCCTGGTCCAGCGCCCAATGGGCGACCTGGTTGGCCCGCGCCTCGAACTGGCGGTAGGAAATCTCGCCCTCGTCCAGCAGGGCCATCGGATTGTCGGGGAAACGGTCGACCGTGGCCTCGATATGATCCGGCACCCGGACACCCGACCCGGCGCCCACCTTCTTCACCGCACGAAAGACGCGCAGCATGCCGCTCACATAGTCGAACTCGCGCTTCAGCGCGGCGAACAGACCCATCGATGACCTCCCGTTTTGCGAGGACTGTAGAAACGCCCCCTTCGCGGTCAAGCAAATGCGGCCGGGTTCACGGGAAGTGTTATTCGTGTTTCAGAACATGTCCGGCGTTTTGCGCGTCAACGTCCGCGGCGTGTGCCGTCCGGACCGGTCTCGGCCAGCAGCGCCAGGACGACCGCCAGAAGCGGCAGATCCTTGAGCAGGAAATGCCCGCTGCGCGACAGGGCGGGGAAACCGCCGAGCGCCTCGGCCCAGCTGCCGGCAAAGGTGACCAGGAAGCTCAGCGTCAACACGAAGGTGATCCCGGACAGGAAGAGCCCGGCCCGGTAGGCGCCGCGATGGAACCAAAACCCGGTGAGGGCCAGCGCCGTCACCAGCTCGATCACGCCGATCACATAGGAGGCATTCTGCAGACCGATCAGCGGTGTCATCCAGGAAAAGGCGGGATGCGTGTTGATCAGCGGTTCGATCCCGGCCGCTTCCGATGCGGTGAATTTCATGCCGCCGATCCAGAACAGGACCAGGAAGAGCCCGGCCCACATCACCGGCTGGCTCCATTGGCGCATCTCCGAATACCGGTTGGAGAACATGCGCGAATTCTCGAAACTCCCCGCCCACAGGGCCAGGCCCGCCATGGCGAGGTATTTGAGAATGCCCTGCCCGGCCCCGATCGCCGGGAAACCGCCCTCGGCTTCCAGCCAGACCGGATTGGTCAGCAGGAGGGTCAGGGCGACGGCGGAATACAGGCCGAACATGCCGAAACCGATCCGGCGCAGGCCGGCACCCGGCAGAGGCGCCGCAATCAGGGCCGCAGCCACGATCTGGTAGATGCCCAGCGCCCGCGCCATCGAGGCGGACTGGTCGGCCATGCCGGAGAGGAAGGCGTGATCGGACAGCCAGGCTTGCGCGATCTCTGTCCCGACCGGCGTGAAATTCATCGCGCCGAACCAGGCAAACATCACAGCCATGGCAAATCGCGCAAAAACGAGCGCTGTACCCGGTGTCAGCAAGACCGGCCTCCCTTGACGCCCCAAACGCCAACCCGACGCCACGCTAGCACCCCATCATGGCCCTGACGAGGCCGGTCCATGGCAAAAAATCGTGATGGCAAGGCGAGTTGTCCCGGACTTGCGCCCGGCTCCAGGCCGGGCATCCATCCGGGATGACAAATATAAATACCACGGGCCCCAAGGCCCGCAAGCGCGACCGCGCGCCGGCGCCTGATGCGCCGCCCCAACCGGAGGCGTGAGCGCAGCGAACTGCCGTGAGATCAAAAGAGGTGGTGCCCCTGGTCAGACTCGAACTGACACTCCTTGCGGAAACGGATTTTGAATCCGTCGCGTCTACCAATTCCGCCACAGGGGCCCGGGCCTCGCGCGCGGGGGCGCGAGCGGGAGGCGCAAACTGGCCACGAAGCCCTGCCAAGTCAACAACCCATTCCGCTCGACGCCGCGCCGTGCCATGGCTAGGCTTCCGCCCGGGGTCGGGCTTCAACAGGGATACGGGTACGCATGAGTGACAATGCGGAGCAGCGCGGGCTGATCAGCGCGCTGGAAATCATCGCGAACGAGGCGCCCGAGGACGGGCTGAGCCTGGGCGAGTTCGTGGATGCACTGGGCGAGCGCGCCTTCGGCATCATCCTGTTCGCCATGGCCCTGCCGGTCTCCATACCCTTTCTCTACGGCGTCCCGCAGATCATGTCCCTGCCCATGATGGCGCTGGCCGCCCAGATGGCGATGGGTCGGGACGAGCCCTGGCTGCCCTCCCAGTTCAAATCGCGCAATCTGGGCAAGGCCTCGCTGGTCTCGATGGCCCGCGGCGGCCGCAAATGGTTCGGCTGGCTGGAAGCCCTGTCCCGTCCGCGCCTGCACTTTCTGTCCGGCCCGTCCATGGAGCGGGTGATCGGCGTGATCTTCCTGGCCTTCTGCGCCTCCATCATGCTGCCCCTTCCGCTGACCAATTCCATTCCCGGCATTGCCCTGGCGATTGCTGCGCTGGGCCTGCTCAGCCGCGACGGCCTGCTGATCCTCGGCGGCCTGATCATGGGCCTGATCTGGATCACGCTCTTGTTTGTTTTCGGCGCTGCCCTGATCGATGTAATCAAGGGGCTCCTGACCTCCGCCCTGTGACCGGGGAGCGATTTGACGCAGTGTCGCGCCACGCCGCTTCCGGCAAAGATAGAGTTCAAGTGTAGCCCATGACCGGACTGATGACCCCGATCCTGACCCAGTTTCCCATCACCCGCTGGCCGCTCCTGATGGCCGGTGTCTCGCTCGCCCTGCTGCTGGGAGCCTGGGGCTTCCAGTATATCGGCCATTATGACCCCTGCGCGCTGTGCTACGACCAGCGCCATATCCACATGGCGGTGATCGCGCTGGGCCTGGCCAGCGGTGTGGCCCTCGGCCTTCGCCCCGAACTGGCGCGTTTTGCACCCTGGGTGATCCTGGCGATCGCGGCCGTGCTGGTCTATTCGGCCGGCTTCGCCTTCTGGCATGCCGGCATCGAGTATGACTGGTGGGCCGGTCCGGAGACCTGCACCGCCACCGGTGGCGCCTCGGTCTCCGTGACCGATGTCCTCGCCGCCCTGGACGGCAATCGCCCGGTCGTGCAGTGCGATGAAGCTGCCTGGACCCTGTTCGGCATTTCCATGGCTGGCTATAACGGCCTCATCTCCGCCGCGATGGCGATCGTGTCGATCTGCGTCGGCGTCCAGGGATTGCGCAAATGAGCCTGCCCAAACCGTCCAGCGATACCCGCACCCGTCCGCCCATGCCCGGCCAGCGCCGCAAGACGCGCCGGGTCGAGGAAATGGTCCGGGTCGACCATGCCGGGGAATACGGTGCCGTGGCGATCTATCAGGGCCAGCGCGCCGTTTTTGCGGCCCTGCCGCACAAGGCACGCATCGCGGCCCAGCTGGAAAAGATGGAAGCGGACGAACAGCATCATCTGGATGCCTTCGACCAGCTGATCTTCGAAAAGAACACCCGGCCGACCCTTCTGGCCCCGGTCTGGAACATCGCCGGCCATGCGCTGGGCACCGCCACCGCCCTGATGGGCGAAAAGGCGGCCCATGCCTGCACCGAAGCCGTGGAGACCGTGATCGAGCGGCATTATGCCGGCCAGATCGAGGAATTGCGCGCCATGGGCGAGGATGAGCTGGCCGACCAGTTCGACATTTTCCGCGAGGAAGAAGTCGCCCATCGCGACCTCGCCGTCGAGGAAGGCGCCAAGGAAACGCCCGGCTACACCCTCCTCTCCGCCGCCATCAAGACCGGCTGCAAGATCGCCATCAAAGTGTCTGAGCGGGTTTAGGATACCCCCTCATCCGCCCCTTCGGGGCACCTTGTATGTGAGTTGGGTGCTAGATTGGGCTGTCTTCCGGGACAGCCTGTCTGGCGCACCACCGCCAGACAGGCTTGGCGTCGGACGGGTCGTGGGCACCTTGGGCTTTTGAGCCCGTGGA
>NZ_SWKP01000011.1 GCF_005871165.1 Maricaulis alexandrii
GCCGGCAAACCACCCAAACTCGTCAACGTCGCCGTCATGCGAAAGCTCATCGAGGCTGCAAACCTCGTCCTGAAACGCCAAACACCATGGCAATCAGAAATGCAAACGACATAGTTGCTTCTCCCGCAAGGGGAGAAGGAGCACGTCAGGGCTTTGCAGGAAACTCCCTCTCCCCTTGCGGGAGAGGGTGGCGCGCAGCGCCGGGTGAGGGGCGGCCGCGTCAGCGGCCCGGCAATACCCTACCCCGAAACCGGCAGTCTCACCGCAAACACGGTCCCATCCTTACCGGTCCTGACCAGTTCCACATCGCCTTCGTGGCCGCGGGCCAATTCGCGGGCGATGGAGAGGCCGAGACCGGTGCCGCCGCGGCGGGTGGAGCCGGTGAAGGCCTGGAAGAGATTGTCGCGGGCCTTGGGGGGCAGGCCGGGGCCGGTATCGATGATCTCGATCACGGCAAAACCGTCCTCGCATCGTCCGGTAACGGCGAGGCGGTGCTCGCCCTCATGCTCGTCCAGCGCCTGGACGGCATTGCGGAACAGGTTGAGGAAGATGCGGTGCACCTGGTCCGGATCGGCATCCAGCACCAGATCCGCCGACAGGTCGTTCTGCCAGCCATGCTGGTCGCCGCGCCCGGCATGCAGCGAGACCTCATCCACCAGGGCCCGGGCCGGGACCGGCTGACGGGCGGGCGGGCTTTCCTCGGCGCGCCCGAATTCCAGCGTCGCCTCGCAGAGGCGGATACCCCGGTCGATGGCCCGCACGAGGCGCTCGCCCATGCGGCGCACGCGCTCATCACTGTCCATCGCCAGCCGGTCGGAGACGAGGTGGGTCGAGGCCAGCACATTGCGCAGATCATGATTGATCTTGGCCACAGCACTGCCCAGGGCCGCCAGGCGCTCGCGCTGGGTCAGGGCGGTGCGGATATCACTCTGCATGCGCGCCAGCTCGGCCTCGGCCTGGCCGAATTCACCGCGGGCGCCGGATGGCCGGATGCTGCGTGCCGGATCGGACGGATCCTCGCGGAAACGCGTCATGGACCCGGCCAGGCGCCGCATCGGGCGGACAAAGAGCCGGAACAGGGCGGCATAGATCACCGCACCGGCGAGGATGGCACCAATGCCGGAATACAGGAGAAGCCGCCGTGAAAAGGCGTGCAATTCCTCCTGCAACGGCGTCTCGCGCACGATCACCCGGATCACCTCACCCGGTGCGCCCATGGGTTCCGCGCTGATCCGCAGCATCCGGCCCGGCGGCGCGAACATCACGTCCACCGTGTCGCGCAAATGGCCCCAGAGCCCGGTCGTACGCAGATCGCTCTCCACGAATCCGCCCTCGATCGGACCGGGGAAGAGGACGAGCTCATTCATGCCATTGCGGACCCGGGACACGGCAATGGCGTCGGCGCCCATCAACAGGGTGCGCACCTCCGCTTCGCCCAGCGCGCCCTCCGGCGCCACATCCGCGGCCAGGGCCGCCAGATGGGCCGCCTCGGCACGGTCACTCATCCATTGCAGCCGGAAACTCGCCGCCGCAGGAAAGAAGAACAGGGCAACACCGGTGAAAACCAGGCCGATCGTGACGAGGAATAGCTGCCCCGGCAGGCTGTCGACGAGACGCCCGATCCCCGGCCGCGGCGCGGCACTGTCCTGCGTGTCATCACGGGCTTTATCCGGTGGCGGTTGTGTGATCATGAGCCTGACCGGCAATAGACCAGCCCGTGGGGGGCGGCAAGCGGTCACGGCGCGCCGGTTGTGCACCTGTCATTGCCTGCGCAAATCCCCTCGCAGGTCTTGACGCGGATGGTCCAGCCGCGTATTAGCCGCCGCTCTCGAATTGAACGCCGATGGAGCGCGACCGTGAAACGCACATTTCAACCGTCCAACCTCGTCCGCAAGCGTCGGCACGGGTTCCGTGCGCGCATGGCAACGAAAAACGGCCGTCAGGTTCTGGCACGCCGCCGGGCCAAAGGTCGCAAGCGCCTGTCCGCCTAATCCCGATGGACACGCAGCCGCTGGCCGTTAAACGGCTGACAAAGCGGCGCGAATTTTTGTTCGTCGCCAAGGGCAAGAAAGCCGTCCGGTCCAGCGTCGTCATCCAGGCGCGAAGACGGGACGGCTCTTCTCATATGGGCCCCTGGGTCGGTGCCGGGTTCACTGCCACCCGCAAAATTGGCGGTGCCGTGGTCAGAAATCGTAGCAAACGGCGTTTGCGCGAGGCCGCCCGGCTGCTACTCCCCCTCCACGGACAGTCCGGGTTTGACTATGTATTCATCGCGCGTGCGTCCACGCCGGAGAAGGAATGGTCGCGCCTCGTCGGGGATGTCAAAAGCGCACTGGTAAGCCTCAAACCGTCCGAGGCACCGGACGAAGGGACACAGCAAGCCTGAAAGGCCGAGTTTTCATGGGCGAAGATCAACGCAATCTGTTTATCGCACTGGGCCTGATCGTCGTGATCATGCTGGGCTATGATGTCTTCTTCATGGGCCCGCAGCGCGAAGCGCGCGAAGCCGAGCAAGCGGCTCTGGAGGCCGCCGGTGAGCTGGCCGACCCTGATCTTCCGGTAGAGACCGGCGAGCCCGCCGCCCCGAGCTATGTCGACCGCGATGATGCGCTGACCGAAAACAGCCGGATCGCCATTGAAGGCCCGTCCGTGATCGGCTCCTTCTCGCTGACCGGCGCCCGTTTCGACGATATCCGTCTGGTCCGCCACACGACCAGCATTGATGACGACACACCGGTCGCCCTGCTCAACCCGATCGGGACCGAGCATGTCTTCTACGCCCGCGATGGCTGGCAGTCCGCCACGCCGGGCTTCAACGATCTGCCGGGCGGGTCCACGGAATGGACGCTGGTCTCCGGCGACACGCTGACCCCCGACACCCCCGTCGTGCTGGCCTATGACAGCCCGTCGGGCCTGCATTTCGAACGCACGATCTCGGTCGACGAGGATTACCTCTTCACCCTGGAAGACACGGTCACCAACAATGCCGGGTCCGAAGTGGAACTCTCCCGCTATGGCCTGGTGCGCCATGAAGGCCTGCCGGAAGACCTGGTGCGCAATATCGCCGTCTTCGAGGGCGCGCTCGCCGTTGTCGACGGCACGCTCTTCCAGAGCAAGTTCACCAAGCTTGAAGACGGTGACGGGGCCGAAGAGGAAAGCGGCGTGGGCGGCTGGGTCGGCATCACCCAGCGCTACTGGATGGCGGCCGCCATTCCCGATCAGGACCGCAGCTTCACCGCCCGTTTCCGCACCATCGACCGCGCAGGCACGGACGCATACGAAGCCTCCTATGTCGAGCAGGCCCAGGCCCTGGCCCCGGGTGAGAGCCTGAGCTCCACCACCCGCATCTTTGCCGGAGCCAAGGAGCTTGACGTCCTGCAGGCCGTGCAGGACGAGGTCGGCATCGAGAAATTCGACATGGCGATCAATTGGGGCTGGCTCTGGTTCCTGGCGCGCCCCTTCGTTTGGCTTCTGCACCTGCTGGAAGGCTTTACCGGCCAGTTCGGTCTCGCCATCCTCGCCCTGACCCTGCTGATCAAGATCCTGATGTTCCCGCTGGCCAACCGCGCCTACGCCTCGATGGCGAAGATCAAGGCCGCTCAGCCCAAAATCCAGGAAATCCGCGAGCGTTATTCGTCTGACCAGCAAAAACAGCAAAAGGCGATGATGGATTTCTATCGGACCGAGAAGATCAATCCGATGGCCGGCTGTCTTCCCATGCTGCCACAGATCCCGATCTTCTTTGCGCTCTACCAGACCCTTTTCAATGCCATTGAAATGCGCCACGCGCCCTTCTTCGGCTGGATCCGCGACCTGTCCGCGCCGGACCCGACGAATGTCTGGAACCTGTTCGGTCTGATCCCCTACGACCCGTCCGGCCTGTGGCTGATCGGCGGTGTTCTGGGCATCGGCGCCTGGCCGATCATCATGGGCATCACCATGGCCGCGCAGCAGGCACTCAACCCGCCGCCGCCGGATCCCATGCAGGCGAAAATCCTGGCTTTTCTGCCGATCATTTTCACCTTTGTGCTCGCACCGTTCGCGGCCGGTCTGGTGATTTATTGGGCGTGGAACAATACGCTCACCGTACTCCAGCAGTACGTCATCATGCGGCGGCAGGGAAATGAAACGCAATTCGACAAATTCATTGCCCACCTGCTCAAGCGTAAGAGTTAACCGCTCAACAGACCCGCACTCCGCCTAACGCATGCAGCACGCAAGGGTTTGCTCGTGCGCACGCTGAAGAGATGAGCACTGGCATGCTCCCTTCATGCCAGCCCGGCGGGTTTCGATACGGCAGGCTCGAACCAACCCCGCCGCAGGCTTGGCGCGCCCCGCAGAGACCCAAGCCACGCCATCGACGCGACCCGCGGGGCCAGCGATGCCAACACGCGGCGTTCCCGCGTTTTCCAAGCCTCCAAACCCCTGTCTGCAAAGACCCAAACGGCCGGGCGCTGGCTGATTTCGCTCGCCTAAAATGACAATCTGTAGACGTGCACCTCGAGGTTACGACTTGACCGAGCCCCAAACTGCACCCTAGCGTTATATGGCTTGTCGTTCACCGCTTTTGGTTTTTCGGCAAAGTATTAGATGGAGAATCTCATGAAAGATTTTGTTGTTCCTAAACTTGAAACCCCGGTTTCCATGCACAACTCAAAAACGGCAGAAGAGACGATTCACCCTGTACTTATTGTACCTGCGATTATTGCAATCGAAGTATGGGTTGCCACTGGAGCGTAATGCTTGGGCGCGCAAAAATTTGCGCGCCCATACTCTTTTTGTTCGCCTGGACGGGACCCAGCAATGAAATACTTGCCAGACCAAGAAATACCTCTGAATTCACCGAATTTCTCAAGCCATGTAGATACGAGCATTGAGGCGTATGATACAAACATACGCGGCACATCAGAGTATAAAGAATTATGCAAAAATTTGGAAAAACACTCTTCATACAGAAAATCAAAAAATCAAATTGATAGCTTTCGTGACTACATTGCGTCGAAATCTTTTTCCGAATGCACACTCAATTTGTGCAAAAGTTACATATCTTCAGCCGTATCATTTCCATACGCGATACCGACTTTTTCATCAAATTGGGAATCCCGACGCACGAGCGTGTCTTTGATATTCCCCAATAACATTATTCTTACACTTGAACTTTTCGACAAACTCTCTTCAGAGGCGAGCGCAGAACAAGACACGGATAGCTCCCGAATAGTCATATTTGGTGGTTGTGATATTTTCCAAACGGTTCTGAGCGAGCACACGCTCCACTACAAGAAGTGGCAGATCGACAGACCAGCATCCCCGGACACCCCTCTGTCGACCTATCGGTGCGAGGAGGTTGGCGCCGGCTCGATCGGCTGCGGCACCTCTGCATTTATCAACGGTGCCACTCAATCAATTTCCTTCACCTCGTCGAGCGGTCCTATTGTCACGGCATCGCTGTTTATCGACAATCCAGATACTGAGCTCGTGATGGATTTCGATACGAAAACCCGTAAATGCATAGCCGTCAGACCCAAAAAGACTGCACATTCGCAAGCGCAGATATTTATTGAGCTGATTGGCACACTGGATGAGATCACGCGCTCCGATATCGAGACGCTGGTATACTTTCTCAGTTCCGATCAGCACTACATTCGCTGGGATGCCATGCGCACGCTCATCCAAAGGTGCGAGCCCGACGTCTGGTTCTCCCAATTGCAAGCGTTTGCCGACCACGACCCCCACGCAGAGGTTCGCCTCGCAGCTCGGCAAACTCTGGACCTGATCGCGCAATCCCACATTCAAGCAGAACCGGCTTAGAGGCAGTAACATGGTTGAGATTGTCGAGACTTCAGAGACAGATGCGATTTCGATAGAGGAATTTTGCGACGAGTATCGCGCTCAGGGTCTGTCGAGCGCTTCGCCAGAGGGCCTGAAAGAATGTGCGCCCCTGCTGCGGCGCCTCAGCAATAACAAGCGCCTAGTTGTGGATCATATCCGGGACGCGCTGATGCAGCCCATCGATGCCAGAACGCGTTCAGTCTACAGCGCCCAAGCCATGATCATGTACCGTCAGAATGGTATATATTTGCGGTGTGCCGTCTGGCCGGGCGTAGAGGGCGACCTGTACGGCGTGTCCAGCAACAGGGCGTTCACCTACGAGTTCCCCCACGACCACAATTTTGACTTTTTGACCATTGGCCATCTAGGCCCTGGCTATGAGACCACGTGTTACGAATACGACTATGACGTTGTCGATGGTTATGTTGGTGAACAGGTCGACCTGAAACCGCTTGGCCGCTTTCGGTTGAACTTGGACGAGACCCACCTCTATCGAGGGCACCGCACGATCCATGTACAACACCCGCCTCAATCGACATCGGTTTCCCTCAACTTGATGGGCACTGGGATTATTTCCGCCCATACGGATCAATACATATTCGATCCCAGCATGCAGCACATCAGCGAAGTCGCCACGCCGAACGGTCTTGTCCATTTGCTGGCCATCTACACAGCAACCGAACACGTTGAGAGCTCCCTCGACATGATCGACACAATCGCGACGAACCACCCGAATGGTCAGGTTCGGGCGGCTGCCGTTCGGGCGATCCAGGGCATCGCCTGCTCACCCGACATCAAGGAGTCGATCTATCTGCGGGCCATGGCGCGCGGCAATCCCCTAGTAAAGCGGGCGGCCCAAACAGCACTGAACAGCCTTGCCTCTCAATAGTCACGCCGCCGCTGCCAGAGAGCGGGCCGAGCCGCCGTCACTGCACGCATGACATCATAGAACTGCAGCACGTTCTTGAGATACGGCCGCGTTTGGTCACCTTTGCGGGCGGATGGCGAATTCCTTATCGTGGATGGAATTCGCTACGCCTTCAAAGGGAGAGCCGTTCTGGCCGATAATTCCGACCTCGATATCGCCGCTGGCCGGCGATTGTTTTCCCGGCCCTGCACCTTCCTCATGGGTGCGGTTGATCTCAACCATCTGCCGCCGCCGGACCGGATCGAAGTGGCCTTTGCCGGCCGCTCCAATGTCGGCAAGTCTTCGCTGATCAATGCGCTGACGCGGCAGAACGGTCTCGCCCGCGCCTCGGGCGAGCCGGGCCGCACGCGCGAACTCAACTTTTTCAATGTCGATGAGACGGGCCTGCGCATCGTCGACCTGCCCGGCTATGGCTATGCCAAGGCGCCCAAGGATGTGGTCGAGAAATGGACCCGCCTCACCCGCGCCTTCCTGCGCGGACGGGTCAATCTGAAGCGCGTCTACCTGCTGATCGACAGCCGCCATGGTCTCAAGGCCGTGGACGAGAAGATCATGGACGTGTTCGACGAAGCGGCCGTCAGCTACCAGATCGTGCTGACCAAGACCGACAAGATCAAACCGCCGGCCGTCAAACGGGTCAGCGAGGAAATCCGCACCGCGATCATGAAGAGGCCCGCCGCTTTCCCCCGGGTTTCTGCCACCTCATCCTCCAAGACGGACGGGATCGACCTGTTGCGGGCCGAGATTGCCGAACTCTTGCCGGACTTCGCCTGATGGTGCCCCGTTTCATTAAAATAAGCGGTCTTTTCGCGCTCCTCGCCCTGGGTCTGACAGCCCGGTCCGAGGCGGCCGAGATCTGCAATGAGACCAGTTTCATCGCCGAAGTCGCCGCTGGCTGGGCGGTCGAGGGCGGCGTTGCGATCGAGGGCTGGACACGGGTCCGCCCGGGCGAATGCGAGACGATCGCCGAGGAAGTGGACCTGACGCAGGAACAGCCGATCTTCTTCTATGCCAAGTCCTCACTGGCCTATCTGGGCGGCGTGCGCGAATGGCGCGGCACCGTGCCCTTGTGCGTCGATGAAGCCGATTTCGAAGTCGTCGCCAATACGCGCTGCGCCGCACTGGGCCTGGCCTCCCGCGACTTTTTCGTCCGCGAGGGCGACGACCGGGAACGCACCGTGCTGGCGGAACCGTCGGACTATGGGCGCCGCTCCGGAACGGCCGGCATCCAGCGCCTGCTGCAATCGGCCGGTTTCCCGGTGAATGGTGTGGACGGCTATGAAGGCAGCTCCACCCGCCGCGCCATCTCGCGCTTTCTCGAGACGGCCGGGATCGGCCGCGATCCCAGCGATGCGGCCCTGATCGACGCGCTGGAAGCCCGGGCCCTGGAACGCAATGCCAGCAGCGGTCTGATCCTGTGCAATGAAGCGGATGGCGATATCTCTGCCGCGGTCGGCTACCGCACCGCCTCCATCTGGCAGTCACGCGGTTGGTGGCGCATCCATGCCGGCGAATGCGCCCGCCTGATCGGCAACCGTCTGGAAACCGCCGGCGGGGACGACGCCCCGGCCTATGTCTATGCCGAACGGGTGTCCTCGTCCGGACGCCGCGCCATGACCGGCGGCGACACCGCTTTCTGCCTTGCCCCGGCCCGTTTCGTGGCCGAAGAGCGGACCGATTGCGCCGAGCGCGGCTATTCCACCGCCCGCTTCCGCCGGGTTCCGGCGCCGCAGGATGGCGGCGTACGGGTCACGGTCGAAGAAAACGATTTCGAGGGCGGCTGACCCATGACGGACGAACGCCCCGACCTCTCGCACATCTCCCACTGGGTGTTCGACCTGGACAATACGCTCTACCCGTCCGACGCGCCGATCATGTCGCAGGTGGACCGGCGCATGACGCTCTATGTGGCGCAGCTGCTGGACCTGCCCGAGGACGAGGCCCGCAAGGTCCAGAAGGATTACTGGCGCACCTATGGCACCACGCTGAACGGGCTGATGACCCATCACGGCGTGGACCAGCGTGCCTTCATGGACTTTGTCCATGACATCGATGCCAGCGTGATCGACCCGGACCACACACTCGCCGATCGCATCGCCGCCCTGCCCGGCCAGCGCCTGGTCTACACGAACGGGTCCTTGCGCCATGCGGAGAATGTGCTCGGCCGGCTCGGCCTGGACCACCTCTTCCACGACATTTTCGATGTCGAGGCCGCCGACTTCACCCCCAAACCCCATCGCGAGGGCTTTGACCGCTTCACCAGCCGGTTCAACCTGCCCATTCCCCAATCCGTCTTCTTCGAAGACAGTGTGCGCAATCTGAAGACGGCGCATGAATTGGGCTTCACCACCGTGCTGGTTCGGGCCAAGGAAGGCGACCGCGACGAGGAAAGCGCCGGCCCGGGCGAACACCCGGATCATGTCCATTACGCCATCGACTGCCTGAGCACATTTCTCGGCACAATCACCACCAGCGCATCGAAACCGCGCTGATCCCCCATTCAAAGCCAGATCGGCGACCGCCGGCGTCGGATTATCAACTTCGCCCTGTACTTGTTGCTGGAACGATGCATAGATTGTTTCAACTCAAAGTATCAATTCAGGGAGCTGTGATCGGGGGTATCAATCGCTGCTAGCAGCCGGGGGGCGATAGCGACATGACGCATGATGACACACCCAGATATCTGGCCCTCGCGGACCGTCTCGGGCTGGACCGGGACGCCCTCGAACGGGGTGAAACGATCCGGACGACGGTGAAAATCGCTTCGTTCGAAGACTTCAGGGAGATTTTCGGCGGATCCCTGACAGAGGCACAGCGTGACGCCCATTCTGCCGCTCACAAGTCCCGCCCGACGAGCCCTGACAGTACACTGGCCCTGCTGGACGAACTGGAACGGCATGTTTACGGCCGGCACACGCTGAGCGAACAGGCGCGTGACTATGCACAGACCGCCTTCCCGATTTCGGCCAAGGTGATGAGCGCCACCGACCTGGTGATTTCCGAAGATGAGATTCTGGGGCCTGGCGGCGCGCCTGTCGTGATCAGCTGCGACACACTCACTTTTTCCGGCGGCAGCATTCAGGCCATTACAACCTCACTGCATATCACGGCCCGTGAGCTGGCGGTCAATGACCCCGGCTCAACCCATTTCCACATCGGCATTCTTGGAGAAAAGGGAGAGAATGGCCCGCGCGGTGAAGACGGAGCCCCGTACGCCGAACCGGCGAAGACGGGCAAAAAGGGAAAGACCGCCTCGCCCGGCGTCTGCAAAAGCAGCGGCGGTGACGGCGATGACGGCGCGCGCGGCCGTAACGGCACCGACGGCGAACGCGGCGATGACGGACGAGGATCCATGTCGGCGAATGTCACAATCGATAAATTTGCCGGTCCCAACCCGTTTATTGTCTTCACCGAGTCCGGCGCCGGAGGGGATGGCGGTGATGGCGGCAATGGCGGCAAGGGCCAGGATGGCGGGAGAGGCGGAAAAGGCTGCGATTCAGGATGCACAGGCACGAATGGCGGCAATGGCGGCAAGGCCGGTGAAGGCGGCGATGGCCTGAATGGCGGCGACGGAGGTCGGGCCGTCGACGCCTGGGGCGATATCTATATCCTCTTCCCCAAGGAGGCGACCGCGATGCTCCAGACCAATAAGAGCACGGTGTCGCCAGGCAAATACGGAAATGCCGGGAAGGCCGGCCTGCCTGGCGAGCCCGGCAAGGGTGGCAGTGGCGGCAAACATGCCAACAAAGGGAAGACGGGCAAGGAGAATAGTCCGGGCATGTCGGGCTCTCGCGGGGAGCACGGCAAAGGCTCCGGCATGCCCGCCAACTACCAGATTCACTACTTCTGATTCCGTCTGTGCGGTCGGCAGCGTCCGGCGCAACGCGGCATCCCTGCTTGGAATAACTGGATGCAACACCGAGATCTGAACAGGTCGGACACAGGGGCCGGATGGCCGCTGGGCGATTATTGCGTGCAAATTCCAACCTTGGAAGACGGGCGCCGGTTTCTCGGTCCTCCGTCCGAAGATGCGCGCCACGCGCGCAGCCAGGCCTATTGGCAACAAGCCCAGATGCGGTCCCGGGGGCGATTGCGTCTTGGCATGCACGACCGGGGCGAGGAATTCATGCTCGCCAACGGCTCGATCTGCGAGGCGGATCTTGATGGCCATCGCAATCACCTCCCTTTGCATGTCCGGGTCCTGCGCCAGCACGAAATCCGCATTGCCCAGGGTGAAACGCTCGACCTGACAGCGTCCCACACCTGGTGGGACGGTCTGGACAGTCGCGAGGAACTCTATGTCCTGCTCCAGGTTGACCGGCTCATTGTCGAACCCGGGGCCCGTCTGACCGTGCGCGGCAATGTCTGCGTCTGCAATATCGGACATCTCATTGCGGATCCGCCGACCGGACCGGGACAACCGCCTGTCCCGCAATTCGAGATCCATGTCCGCGGGACGGCGCATGCCGCCTACAGCGCCCTTCGCGACGCGCCGTCGGAAGACGGACGGGACGGGCTGGACGGCGTGCCGGGACGAACCGCACGAGAACGCACCCCGGAACCCAGTCTTCTCGGACCTCTTGGACAAGCCACCATTCTCGAACCGGCAACGGACGGACAGGACGGGCTGCCGGGTCAGGACGGCACTCGCGGACAGAATGGCGGGCTGGCGATGGTCGCCGATATCCGCATTGGCCGGATCAGTGGTTTTGCCCCGAAAGGTGTTCGCGTTTTCGGTCAGGCCAGTGCGGGCCAGCCCGGAGGCAATGGCGGTCGGGGCGGTCGCGGCGGTGACGGCGGAAACGGGCGCACACATGCCGCCCGGGGCGGTGACGGCGGAGCAGGCGGAGACGGCGGCCATGGCGGGAATGGAGGCCTGGCCGGAAATATTTTTGTCGAATTGCCGGCCGACGACCGGGACCGCGTCGAAACCTGTTCGAAAGACAGTCTGGGTGGCCGGGCCGGGCGGGGCGGCCGTGGCGGGGATGCGGGCCGCAACGGCATGGCACGTGATGCTGGTGCCGCGCAACCGACCGCGCCTGCACGGCCGGGCCGGGACGGGCGGGACGGGCGCCCGGGTCGTGGACGGCCGGGGCCGAATATCCATCTTCTGCTCACGCCCCCGGCTGCCCAAGCCGCGGCGGCAGACGCCTCCCAGGCCCATGAGCCGGTCGCGACCTGACGACGCACGCCTCAAGCGGATTGCCAGCGTGCAGGAAATCGCACGCGCAGGGTTTGATGCACCGCAACTTACAGACTAAACCGGCCTCTCGGTGAGACACACCGCACGTGCAACTTCGTCAGCAAGAGCGCCCCATCATGACCGACGCCACCCTCATCTCCATGATCGAAGCCGCCTGGGACAATCGCGAGACCGTGTCGACAGACACGCAGGGCGAGGTCCGCGAAGCCGTCGAGAGCGCGATTGCGCTGCTGGACAGCGGCCAGGGCCGGGTGGCCTCGAAAGAGGGCAATGGCGACTGGATCGTGCATCAATGGCTCAAGAAGGCGGTCCTGCTGGGTTTCCGCCTGAACCCGATGGGCACGATCGATGGCGGTGTCGGCTCCGGCAAATGGTGGGACAAGGTGCCCTCCAAGTTCGAGGGCTGGGGCGAAGACGAGTTCAAGGCTGCCGGATTCCGCGCCGTGCCGCCCTGCGCCGTGCGCCGAGGCGCCTATATCGCGCCGGGCACGGTTCTGATGCCCTCCTATGTGAATATCGGCGCCTATGTCGATGAAGGCACGATGGTGGACACCTGGGCCACGGTCGGTTCCTGCGCCCAGATCGGCAAGAATGTCCATATCTCCGGCGGGGTCGGGATTGGCGGCGTGCTGGAACCGCTGCAGGCCGGTCCGGTCATCATCGAGGATGATGTGTTTGTCGGTGCCCGGTCCGAAGTCGCCGAAGGCGTGATCGTCCGCCAGGGGGCCGTTATCTCCATGGGTGTCTTCCTGGGCCAGTCGACCAAGATCGTGAACCGCGAAACCGGCGAGATCACGCGTGGTGAGATCCCGGCCTATTCCGTGGTCGTGCCGGGCACGCTGCCGGATCCCAAGGGCGGCCCGTCCCTCGCCTGCGCCGTGATCGTCAAACAGGTCGACGCCCAGACGCGGTCCAAGACCTCGATCAACGAGCTGCTGCGGTAAGCCAGTCCTCGATCCCCCGCGCGGCCGCCAGGCCTGTAGCGAAACTCGCCTGCAGGAGATAACCGCCGGTGGGCGCATCCCAGTCGAGCATTTCGCCAGCCGCGAACACACCCGGCAGGGCGCTCAGCATGAAGTGCTCATCCACCGCCGTGCGGGCGATCCCGCCGGCCGAGGAAATGGCGCGATCGAGCCCGCGCTGGGCTGTGACCGTCAGCGGTACGGCCTTGATCAGGGCGGCCAGGCCCTGCGGATCGCGGGGCAGGTCCGGTACGGCATCGCGCAGGACGGAGATGGCCTGGGGTGAGAGGCCGGCCTTGCGCAGCGTGTTGGACAAGGACTGACCTTTCTTCGCCTTGGCCAGTTTCGCCGCCAGGGCGTCAGCGTCCAGATGCGGCCGCAAATCCAGGGTCAGGGTGAGCGGTCCGTTTTCCAGCGCCGTACGGATGGGTCCGGACAGGGCATAGACCGCCCCGCCTTCCAGCCCGTAACGCGCCAGGACGAGTTCCCCCTCGATCCGTTCCTCGCCCAGGCTGAGCGCGATGGTCTTCAGCGGAGTGCCGGCAAACCGGTCGCGGGTGATCTCGCTCCAGGTGATCTCGACGCCGCAATTGGAGGCCGAAAACGGCACGAGCTCGACACCTTTGCCCCGCAGGCCCTCCGCCCAGCCCCCATCGGAGCCGAGACGCGGCCAGCTCGCCCCGCCCAGGGCGAGGAGGGTGGCATCCGCCGCGGCCGTGACCTGTCCGTCCGGTGTTTCAAAGGCCAGCGCTCCGTCCGCCGTCCAACCGGTCCAGTCATGGCGCAGATGGAAGACCACGCCCTGGGCCTCCAGCCGCGCGCGCCAGGCCCGCAGGAGCGGCGAGGCCTTCATCGCCTCGGGGAAGACCCGTCCGGAGGAGCCGACGAAGGTAGGCTGGTCCAGCCCTTCGCACCAGGCGCGCAGGCCGGCCGGATCAAAGCGGGCGATGACAGGCCCCAACCAGTCCGACGCCTCGCGATAGCGACCCAGAAAGGCCGGCAAGGGTTCAGAATGGGTGAGATTGAGCCCGCCCCGGCCTGCCATCAGGAATTTGCGGCCCGGCGTGGGCATTTTCTCGTAGAGATCAACACTGTGCCCGCCGGCGGACAGATGTTCGGCCGCGATCAGTCCGGCCGGTCCGCCGCCGATAATGGCAATGCGTGGGGTCGCCATGCCGGACCTATTCGCCGTCACGGGCGGCGCTCATCTCGCGGACCTGCTCGACCGGCAGGGCCCGCACCGGCTCACCGCCATCGACGCGCGGATAAGCGATATCCTCCGCCATCAGCAGGGAATTGTAGATCGCCTCCTCCGTGGTCTCGATCACCGCCTGGAAGAGCGGCGACATCTGTCCATTGGGCAGGTCCGAGACCGCGGACACTTCGGACCGCCGCTCCGGCGTCCGCCGCACATCGGCATGGGTGGAAAAGGCGATCGCGTAATCGCCCGATCCATTGGTCATTGAGGCCCCCGTGCGCGCCAGCCCGGCAAAGGCCCGATGCGCCAATCGTTCCAGATTGCGATCGGACAGGGGGGCATCCGTGGCGATGATGATCATGATGGAGCCATCCGCCCGGTCATCGGCGACCTGGTCGGACAGGTAGAATTGCCCCAGCGTTTCGCCCACGGGCAGACCGTCCATTTGCAGCACGCCGCCATAATTGGTCTGCACCAGAACGCCCAGCGTCCAGCCGCCCAGAGCCTCGGGCATTTGGCGCGAGGACGTGCCGATCCCGCCTTTCCAGCCAAAGGCCACCGTGCCGTTTCCGGCTCCGACATTGCCCTCCGCGACCGGCCCGCCCGTCGCTGCCTCGATCGCTTGAACAGCGTGCTCGGGCTGCACGGCGCGGGCCCGGATATCGTTGAGCCGGCCATCATTGGTTTCGCCGACCACCATGTTGAGCGATCCGATGGCCTCATGCCCCGGCCGGTCCAGCGACCAGTCGAGCAGGCCATCGGCGACCCGCGGCACGGACATGGTATTGGTCAGCAGGATCGGCGTTTCGATCTCGCCGAGTTCGACGATCTGGGTCGCGCCCATCAGCTTGCCATAGCCATTGCCCACGGCGAGAGCTGCCGGGACTCGGTCCGCGTAGATATCGCCGGGGTGGGGCCGGATCGCGGTGACACCCGTGCGCAGGAAACCGGGACCGGTCAGGGTGACATGCCCGACCCGGACGCCTTCGACATCGGTGATCGCATTGAGCGGGCCGGGCGAGAGGATGCCGGGTTCCAGACCGATCTCGCGGGCGCGGACCTGGTCCTCGCCGCGTGCGCCATCCTGTGCCTGAAGCGGTGCTGTCATGATCGCCACCCCCATCATGGCGGCCGTCAGAGACCGGGCTGGGCTCATGAGGGCGTTCCTTGAATTGCTGCTGTTCGATCTGAAGATAGCAGGGGGAAACGCCGCGTCACCTGCCGCCTGCGGTGATCGGACGCTACCGCAAACCCGCCGAATCTGATGCTATGGGCGCTTCTTTGAAACAAGGGGCCCGTCATGAGCGATAACGAGACCAAGGACCGTCCGGCAGCCGACCCGGCCGCCCCCTATGGTTCGGCGAACAATCCGTCCGAATATGACGTCTATAACCGCCTGGCCAAGGACGAGCCCTATTTCATCATCCGCGGCGGCGACCCGCTGTCGGATGCGCTGGTTGAGCTGCACGCCTATATCGGGGCCGGCCAGTCCGGCGCGGCGCATGACACGCTGGAACGCATCCTGGCGCTGACCTCGCAGAAGCCGCCGCGCCCGGTGGGCTCCCCGAAATACCGCGAGACCTTCAAGATCTCCGTTTCGATGGAGCGCTACCGGGAAACCCACGGCCGCTCGCACTAGTTCAATAGTGCGAGCCGTCCTTGCGGGTGAAACCACCAACGCCGGAATAGCGTCCGGGCAGGGCTTTCAGGTCAATGTCGGGATAGTCGCAGGCGTCGGAATCCGAGCGCGACCCGACCACCAGGAAGACACAGTCCTCTTCGGACTTGTTGACCAGATGGTGGGCGTCCTCGACGCCGGCCGGGAAGCCCGCGAAATCACCCGCCTTCATGACGGTCTCGCCCTCTTCGCTCACCAGCACGGCCTCGCCGGACTGGATGATCACGAATTCGTCCTCATCGGAATGCCAGTGGCGCTGGGATGACCAGGCCCCCGGCTCCAGCCGCACCAGATTGACGCCGAACTGGTCCAGGCCGGCGGCAGTGCTGAGACGCTTGGTGTGACGCCCGGCCACCGCCCCGGCGAACTCGGCCGGATAGCCCGTCCCGCTGGCTTCCTCCACATCACTGGACGCAAACTTTTTCATCTTACTTGCCCCTCGATTTGGCTTGGCGCTGTTTGCGCCCCCTTCATAGGGGGCGTCCCCCGTCTCGGCTAGGGCCGATCCGGTCTTCTTCCGCCGCTGCATGCTTCCACCTCCCATTCACGTCACCCCATCGATCCCCTTATAAGCAGCTCAAGGCTGCTATTTTGCCGCCAACAAAGGTCCGAGCAGGCGCGATACTGGGGGAAGCAATGACTCACAACTCAGGGGACACAGTTCACTATCACGGTGGCCAAATCCTCTTGGTGCCCGACTTGGTACTCGACGCACCTTTTGAATCCACCCTTTCCTGGCCTGCTTGACTCCCAAGTCTCTTACTCTAAATATCCTTATAAGGATATGGAGATTGCCATGCCGTCCGTGATTGAATTGGATCTGGGCCTGCACAAGGCGCTGGAAGCACACCGGATATCTCTCGAGGAAAGCCAGACAGACATTCTCCGTCGGGTCCTCGACACGACGCCCAGGCCGGTGGAGCCGGCGCCGCCTTCCGCGCCCATCCCTCAGGATTGGCTGGACCAAGACGACACGACGGGGCGCCGCACAGGGCATTTTCGGGTGCGTCTGCATGACCGGGAATATTACGCGGGAAGCCAGAAGTCCGCCTATCGCCTCGCCCTGATCTGGCTTGAGAAAACCAGGCCCGGCTTGCTGGATATCCTGTCCAGGGACGGAACCGGGCGCCGGCGCGTCGTGGCCCGCAGCCCGCAGGCGCTTTATCCGCGGTCCCCGCAACTCACCAAACATGCTGAAAAACTCTGCGACGGCTGGTATGTCGATGTGAACCTGTCCCGCGAACAGAAACTCGCCCGGATCAAAACCGCCTGCCGTCTGGCCCAGCTGGACTATGACAAGGACCTCATCATTGAGCTCTGACACGATTGCCGACCTCGCCAATCCGCTGCCGATTGCGCAGGCCCTGATCCAGCGCCCTTCGATCACGCCGCGGGATGAAGGCGCGCTGGGCGTTGTGCAGGACGCGCTGGAAGCGATGGGATTCGACTGCCGGCGCTATCCGTTCGGCGAGGTCGACAATCTCTACGCCCGCCTGGGCAGGGCAGAGCCCTGCTTCCTGTTCGCCGGGCATACCGATGTCGTGCCGCCCGGTGCGGAAGCGGCCTGGCAACAACCGCCCTTCGCCGCCCGGGCAGAAGACGGCATGTTGTGGGGACGTGGCGCGGCCGACATGAAGGGCGCGATTGCCGCCATGATTGCCTCGGTGCGGCGCTTTCTGGATGCGGCAGGCACGCCGGACGGCTCCATCGCCTTCCTGATCACCGGCGATGAGGAAGGCCCGGCCGTCCACGGCACCAAGGCCGTGCTCAAGGCGCTGGAAGCGGAAGGCGAGCGCTTCAGCCATTGCCTGGTCGGCGAACCGACCAATCCGAATGCGCTGGGCGACACGATCAAGTCGGGCCGCCGGGGCTCGCTGAACTGCACGCTGACCGTGACCGGGCGCCAAGGCCATGTCGCCTATCCGGAACGGGCGGAAAACCCGATCCCGCGCCTGATGGGTCTGCTGGAACGGCTCAATGCCCGGGTGCTGGATGAGGGCGCGCCGCACTTCCAGCCCTCCAATCTGGAGATCACCTCTGTGGATGTCGGCAATCCGACCACTAATGTGATCCCGGCCGAGGCGACCGCGCGCTTCAATATCCGCTTCAACATCAAGCATACCGGCGATGAACTGACCCACTGGATCGAGGACGAGGCGGCCAAGGCGGGTCTGGGCTTCAATGGCAAGGTCCGGGCCGACATCCATGTCACGGGCGAAGCATTCCTGACACCGGCCGGCGCCTTCACCTCCCTGTTGCAGGACAGTATCGAGGCCGAGACCGGGCGACGTCCGGCCCTGACGACCGGCGGCGGAACCTCCGATGCCCGTTTCATCCAGACCTATTGCCCGGTCGCGGAATTCGGCCTGGTCGGGGCCACCATGCACCAGGTCGATGAACGCGTGCCGGTCAGCGATATCGAGACACTCACGAAGATCTATACGCGGATCCTGACCCGCTATTTCACGGACACGCCGAAATGATCCGGCTGATCGCGGAGGGTTGGGTCGGCGTTCGGGCCAGTCTCAGGCTCCTGACCTTCCGGCCGGGCTGGGAAGACGGTTTCAATACCTCGATCGCCGGCTTCTGGCGGTCCTTTGCCGCCATCCTGCCAGCCATTCCGATGGTGCTGTTGATCCAGGCAGCCACGGTCAAGGCGGGCGGCACCATGAGCTATCTGGACCAGTTCGTGGTCCAGTCCCTGTCCTGGTTCATCTTTCCGGTCGCCGCGGCAGCCGCCTGTTTCGCGACCGGCGCACGGGCGGCGTTTGTCCGCTGGGTGGTGGTGCACAACTGGGCCGTTATCTGGCTGTATTTCTACCTGTTTGTCGTCTGGATGGCCTATACGGCCGGCGTGCTGCCGACCTTCCTCACGGCGATCGCGCTCAACATCTACCCCTATATCCGGGTCCTGGTGCATTGGCGGGTGGCCTATGCCACGCTCGGCCTGCCGACCATTACATCAGCCTTGGCTGCCGCGGCGCCGATCCTCGCCATCGAGCTGGCCATGATGGCCTATCTGGGCACGCTGGAAACGCCAGCCTAGGCGTCCCCGGGATAATCCACTGCCACGAGGTAGAGCCCGTCCGACGGGGCCACCGGGCCGCAACGGGACCGGTCCGCGGCATCAAGCGCGGCCTTGAAATCCTTGGCCGACCATTTACCGACCCCGACCTCGACCAGTGATCCCACCATCGAGCGGACCTGGCGGTGCAGGAAGGAGCGGGCCGAACAGGTCAGCTGAACCTCCTCGCCATAACGCGACACGGAGATGGCATCGAGCGTCTTCACCGGGCTATCGGCCTGACATTGGGCATCGCGGAACGTCGTGAAGTCATGCTGGCCAAGCAGGGCCTGGGCGGCGTGATGCATGGCCTCGGCATCGAGCGGCCGCGGAACGCGCCAGACCTGCCCCCGGTCCAGGGTGAGTGGCGGACGCCGGTCGATCATGCGATAGAGATAATGACGCTTCGTGGCCGAGAAGCGGGCGTGGAAGTCGTCCTCCACCCGCTCGGCCTCCAATACGGCAACCGGGTCCGGCTTGAGGTGGTAGTTAATCGCGTCACGCACCTTGTCAGCGGCGAGATCCTTGACCAGGTCGATATGCGCCACCTGCCCCAGCGCATGCACGCCACTGTCCGTCCGGCCAGCCCCATAGACCAGGACCGGCGCGCCATCGAGCGCCTCGGCGGCCCGCTCCAGGCTCTCCTGCACGGACGACGCATTGTCCTGACGCTGCCAGCCGGAAAAGGGCGTGCCGTCATATTCAAGGGTCAGCTTGTAGCGCGGCATCAGTTCAGCACCGTGCCCACGGCGACGGCATTGCCGCGCTGGAAGGTCTCGGCGTCCATGGCGCCCTTGCCCTCGCGTTGCAGGCGGGTCAGGCGCAGAGCCCCTTCGCCACAGGCCACGGTGAGATCATCCGTCAGCACACTGCCCGGCTCGCCGCCACCCTCGACAGGCTCAGCCATCAGCACCTTGACCCGCACCGGGCCCTTCTCGGTCGGCAGCTCGAACCAGGCACCCGGGAAAGGCGAGAGCCCGCGGACATGGCAGGCCAGATCGGCCGCCGGGCGCGCCCAGTCGATACGGGCCTCGGCGGAGGAGATTTTCTTGGCATAGGTGACGCTGTCTTCGGACTGGGGCACGGCTTCCAGCGAGTCCCGTTCCAGGGCGGACAGGGTGCGCGGCCACATCAGGGCGCCTGTTTCCATCAGCTTGTCATGCAGACTGGCCGCAGTGTCGGTGTCGGCGATGCGCACGGTTTCCGACAGCAGGATCGGCCCGGTATCCAGACCCGCCTCCATCTGCTGGATCTGGACGCCCGTCATCTCATCCCCGGCCATGATGGCCCGCTGGATCGGCGCCGCCCCGCGCCAGCGCGGCAGGAGGGAGGCGTGCAGGTTGAGACAGCCCAGACGCGGCGCATCGAGCGCCTCCTGCGGCAGGATCTGGCCGTAGGCGACCACAGCGGCGAGATCGAGGTCCAGCGCAGCGAACTCGGCGATGACCTCCGGGTCGCGGAAACTCTCCGGCGTAGAGACCGGAATGCCCAGCACTTCGGCCAGCTGGTGGACCGGCGTCTTCTGCTCGCTCTGTCCCCGGCCCCGGCGGCGCGGTGGCTGGGTGTAGACGCGCGCGACCTCATGCCCGGCGGCAGCGATCTCGGCGAGCGAGCGGGCGGCGAAGTCCGGCGTGCCCATGAAGGCGAGGCGAAGCGTCATGTCGGTCCACATTCATCTGCGGTTGAAGTTGCAGGTGTGATAACGTCCCCAACATCCTGCCGCCAAGAGAAAGCGACATCATGAAAGCGATCTGGCTCATCCTGCCCGCCCTCCTGCTCGCCGCCTGCGCCACAGATGGAGGTCCTTCACCCGACGGTCCCCGCGACGTGATCGAGGTCGGAATCGGGGAAAGCTGCGGCGGCATGCGGATGACACCGCAAGTCTGCGCCGGCGCACCGGAAGAGACCTATTGCCGCTATGAGCCGGCCGCCATGTGCGGTGCTGCCGATGCGCCAGGCACCTGCCAGCCGCGTCCGCAAATGTGCACGCGGGAATACCGTCCGGTCTGCGGCTGTGACGGCCAGACCTATGGCAATGCCTGCACGGCCGCGGCGGCCGGCGTCAGCGTCGTGCATGACGGCCAGTGTCGCGCCGACTGATCCCTATTCAAACCCCCAGGGCGGTGGCGGCGGGGCCACCGGCTGGGTGACATTGAACGCGGCCTCGAAATGCCGGTCCGGCCGGTCGAGGGCATAGGTGAAAGTCGTGTCGGTCAGCGTGATCGACCAGACATTCGCCATCGAGGCGGGAATGCCTTCGTGTTCGAACAGGTTCCGGGAAAAGGCGTCAGCCGGGAATTCGGCGCGATTGGCCGACGCCGGACCGGCGGTGTCGCCGCCATACTGGGTCAGCACGTCCTCGCTGCCATCCTCGTGGCGATGATCATGTTTGAGGCGCAGACCGTCACCCTGGCGCGTGATCACCCAGGTCCGCGACCGGTCCTCACCGACATGCAGCGGAATGCGGATCTCCGTGTCGGAGCACTCGCGCACATGCATGGTCAGGGTCTGTGACGCCCAGTCCGCATCGCGCGGATCCTCGCTGACCACCTGTCCCTCATAGGCCTGGCCGCACAAGGCGGTGAGCTGGTCAAACAGGTCCGTTTCCGGCGCCGCCTCATCGGGGGCCGAACAGGCCATCACGGTGACGGGCAAAGCCAGGCAAAGCAGGGATCGGCGCATGTCATTTCCTCCATGGATGACAATACGCTGCCTCATCCCTTCCGATTTGGAAACAATGCCTTTCAAATCCCCGTCTGGGTTTTGGCCGGTTGCGCACCTATCTTCCTCCTCAAGACCGGCGCCCGAGCCAGGCGCCCCAGGCGAGGAGGACACAACCATGTCTGCCACCGACACACTCACCCGCACACGCCGCATCACCAAGGTGTCGCGCGGCCTGCCGACCTCGGACGGAGCCGGCGTGAAACTGACGCGCATGCTGGGCCATCAGGGTCTGATGGATCTTGATCCCTTCCTGATGCTCGACCAGATCCGCTCCGATGACAGTGCCGACTACATGGCCGGCTTCCCCAACCACCCCCACCGGGGCTTTGAGACCGTGACCATCATGCTGGACGGCAAGATGCGCCATGGCGACAATAAGGGGCATTCCGGTGTCATCGAAGGCGGCGGCATCCAGTGGATGACGGCCGGCCGCGGCATCGTCCATTCGGAGATTCCCGAACAGGAAGATGGCCGGCTCTGGGGTTTCCAGCTCTGGGTCAACCTGCCGTCGGAACTCAAGATGACAGATCCGGGCTACCAGGAATTCGCCAAGAACGAGGTTCCCGTCGAACAGCGCGAAGGCGCGAGCCTGCGCGTGCTGGCGGGTTCGACCATGAACGGTCTGGAAGGCCCGGCCAAGTCGGTCTCCATCCAGCCCACCCTGATCGATATCGTGCTGGAACCGGGTGCCACCCTGACCGAGGCGATTGATCCGGATCACACGGCCTTCATCGCCGTCTACAAGGGCTCCGTCTCCTCCGGCGAAGGCCGGGTGAACGACCCGGATCTGGGCGTTCTGGAAGATGGTGATACGATCGAGCTGAAAGCCGGACCGGAGGGCGCCAGCCTGCTCCTGGTCGCCGGCAAGCCGATCAAGGAACCGGTCGCCCGCTACGGCCCCTTCGTGATGAATACCGAAGCCGAACTGCACCAGGCCGTTCGCGACTTCCAGGCGGGTCGCTTCTAGCGCCCGCCGCGGCGGATGCCGTCCCCCTCCCCCCGGACGCGCATCCGCCCCTTCTTTTCTCCGCGACAGCAAGGACAATCCCATGGGCCTTCTCGTTGATGGTCAGTGGCAGGACCGCTGGTATGACACGTCGAAATCGGGCGGACGCTTCGAGCGCTCGGCCTCGCAATTGCGCAACTGGATCACGCCGGACGGCGAAGCCGGGCCATCGGGCCGCGGCGGCTTCAAGGCCGAGCCCGGGCGCTATCACCTCTATGTCTCCTATGCCTGTCCCTGGGCGCACCGCACCCTGATCTACCGGGCCCTGAAAGGCCTGGAGGACATGATCTCGGTCTCTGCCGTGGACTGGCTGATGAAGGAGAATGGCTGGACCTTCAAGGATCGCGGCGACGGGATCGTCGGCGATGATTTGTTCGCCAAGGACTATCTCTACCAGGTCTATCTGGAGAGCGAGCCGGACTATTCCGGACGCGTCACCGTGCCCCTCCTGTGGGACAAGCAGACCGGTCGCATCGTGTCGAATGAGAGTGCGGAAATCATCCGCATGTTCAATTCGGCCTTTGACGGGGTGGGCGCCAAGCCGGGTGACTATTACCCGAAGGACCGGCGCGCCGAGATCGATGCCCTCAATGAACGCATCTACGACACGGTCAATAACGGCGTCTACAAATCGGGCTTCGCGACCACGCAGGAGGCCTATGAAGAAGCCGTCGGCCCGCTGTTCGGCAGTCTGGACTGGCTGGAGGACATTCTGGCGCGGTCACGCTTTCTGACCGGCGATGAACCGACCGAGGCAGACTGGCGTCTCCTGCCCACCCTGCTGCGCTTCGACCTCGTCTATCACGGGCATTTCAAGTGCAATATCCGGCGCATCGCGGACTATCCCAACCTGTCGGGATACATGCGTGATCTCTACCAATGGCCTGGCATTGCCGACACCTGCAATTTCGATCACGCCAAGCGGCACTACTATGCCAGCCATGACACGGTGAACCCGACCGGC
Organism: Maricaulis alexandrii; assembly: GCF_005871165.1. Taxonomy (GTDB): domain Bacteria; phylum Pseudomonadota; class Alphaproteobacteria; order Caulobacterales; family Maricaulaceae; genus Maricaulis; species Maricaulis alexandrii. Next base: position 23,557 of record NZ_SWKP01000011.1, read on the forward strand.
ATCGTGCCGGTGGGTCCGGTCCAGGATCTGGACGCGCCGCACGGGCGCGGCTGATGATCAGGAAATGAGGGCGGAGCCTAGGCCGCGTCCTTGTCCTTGGCCTTCTCGACCTTTTTTACCTTCTGGACCGCGCGATTGCGCTTCAGACGGGAGAGATAATCGATGAAGAGCACGCCTTCGAGATGGTCCATCTCGTGCTGGATGCAGACGGCGTACATACCCTCGGCGATCTCGTCGACCTGATTGCCATCATAGTCCATGGACTGGACGCGGATACGGTCGGGGCGCTCCACCTCGTCGAACACGGTCGGCACGGACAGACAGCCCTCTTCATAGGGCTGCAGCGTGTCGGACGGATCCGACAGGACCGGATTGACGAAGAATTTCGGGGCCGGCTCTTCATCCGGCTTGGCCAGGTCCATCACGATGACGCGCTTGGGCACGCCGATCTGGATCGCCGCCAGGCCGATGCCGTCGGCGGCGTACATGGTGTCCAGCATGTCGTCCATGAGCGCACGAAGATCGTCATCAACCTTTTCAACCGGTTGGGAGACTTCCTTCAGGATCGGATCCGGGACGGTGCGAATTTCACGTATAGCCATGAGCCCTAGATAGTCCCGACGGCTTAAGGGTTCAAGAATCGACCGCTTCGGGTGCTGACAAGGCAGGGGCGTCTTCGTCGGCACTCTCGGCGCCGGCCGCATCCAGGTAATCGGACGGCAGGGATTTTCGCGCATTGGCGCCCAGCGTCTTCAGCATCTCGGTCTGACGCACCAGATTGCCCCGTCCTTCAACCAGCTTGCCTTTGGCATCGCTCCAAGCCTGTTTCGCACTGTCGATCCGGCTTCCGACCTTTTCCAGGTCCGTCACGAAGCCTTCGAACTTGTCGTAGAGCGCGCCAGCCCGGTCGGCGATATCGATCGCGTGACGGTTCTGGCGGTCAATGGTCCACAGATTGCCCACCGTGCGCATCGCCATCATCAGCGTGGTGGGCGTGGCGATCATCACATTGCGATCCCAGGCATAGGCCGACAATTCCGGATCATTTTGCAGGGCCAGCGAGGCGGCCCCTTCCAGCGGGATGAACATCAAGGTGAAGTTCACGCCCTCATAGAGCCGGGCATAATCCTTCTCGCCGAGCGCCTTGATATGGGCCCGGACCGAGGCGAGATGCTGCTTCAAGGCGGCCTTCTGGGCTGTGTCGTCCTCGGCATTCACACAGCGCTCGAAAGCGGTCAGCGAGACCTTGGAATCGATCACCAGGCGGTGCTCGCCCGGCATTTCCACGATCACGTCGGGGCGCAGAAGCGCCCCTTCATCATTCCGCTCGGTCTGCTGGGTGAAGTAATGCTCATTCTCACGCAGGCCGGCGCGTTCCAGGATGGTGGTGAGCACCATTTCCCCCCAATCGCCCTGCACCTTGGAGGAAGACCGCAGCGCATTCGCGAGGTTCTGGGCGTCCTCGGACATGCGCGCGGCATCCTTGCGCACCGTCTCCATCAGCATCTTGATCTCGCCGCCATGCTGGGAGCGTTCCTTGGCGTCGGTCTCCACCTTGGTCCGGAATTCGCTGAGCTGGTCCCGCAGCGGCTTAAGCAGGACTTGCAGGTTTTCCGTGCTCTGCTTGTTCAGCTCGGCACCGGAGGATTTGAGGATTTCATTGGCGGTCAGCTTGAACTGTTCGGTCAGGCGCTCGCGTGCCTTCTCCAGCTCGGCCAGCTTGTCGGTATGGTGTTCCATCGTGGCGCGATGCTCGGCCTTGAGGCTGGCATGTTCGCGCGCCAGGGCATCCTTTTCCTGCTCCAGCGCTTCCAGCTTGATGCGCAGCCGGTCGCGCTCCTCCACCGCCCCGTCCAGGCGGGCCAGTTGTTCGCGCACCTGAGCCGCAGCTTCGGTCGATGCTTCGGCGCGCTGGCGCCAGTCATCGCGTTCCGCGCGCAGGCGTTCGGCCTCGTCGGCCGCAAAGCCATCCTCGGCCCGCGGCCGGCGCAGGAGCAGTACGGCCATCAATCCGCCCACCAGGGCGATGGCGGCCAGGATCAGCCAGGTTTCAAGGGCGATTTCGGTCAAGGTCATGCGTGGGTCCTGCGTTTGTCCGTATTCTGCGTGAGTCGGTGATCAGCGACCAGCATGGCAGATGCGCGCGACAAAACCTGACACCCCCTGTCAGGCGAATCCGGCCCGGCTCTTGCTTCACACAGGGGCAAGGGACGCAGGAGGATGGCGATGCGCACGCGGATCGTTTCAATTGAGGACATCACAGCGGGCGAAATCGTCCAGTGGAATGCCTGGGCGTGCCAGGACGGCCAGTTGGTCAGCCCCTATCTGCGGTTCGAATTTGCCGAAACCATTGCCCGGACCCGTAATGATGTCCGCGTCGCGATCCTGGAAGATGAGAACGGCCTGGCCGGCTTCTTCCCGCACCACGCGCCCTGCGGCGGCATCATCCGCCCGGTCGGCGCGCCGATGAGCGACTATCAGGGGATCATCGCCCGCCCCGGTGCCAGCTTCGACCTCGCCCACGTGGTCCGCGCCTGCGGCACGTCCGCCTTGGTCTTCGACAATTGGCACACGGCGGACGGCCTGTCGCCGGCAGCCCGGCGGGAACGCGATGGCAGTGTGATCGTCGATCTGGCGGACGGGGCCGAGGCCTATTTCGCCGACCGGCGCGCGCTCCACAAGGATCACTTCAAGAAGACCGCGCGCCGCCTGCGGGGCGCCGAGCGGGATTTCGGGGCCGTACGGGTCGAATTGGGGGACCCCAAAGGCGCGGCCTTTGCGCAGCTCCGGGCCTGGAAGTCGAAGCAGTACACCACAACCGGCAAGCTGGATGTCTTCTCCATCAACTGGGTGCAGGACGTGCTTCGCGACCTGCGCCGCCGTGAAGGCCAGGAGTTTTCCGGCCTGACCGCCTCGCTCTGGTTCGGCGACCGGCTCGCCGCGGTCGAATTCGGCCTGGTCGCCGGCGATGTCTATCATTCCTGGTTCCCGGCCTATGACCCGGACTTGGCCAAATACTCGCCCGGCCTCCTCTTGCTGCACGGCCTGTTCGAACAGGCCCATGAGCGCGGTCTGTCGCGGATCGATCTGGGCCGGGGCGGGGTTCACTACAAGAAATACTATGCCAGTTACGAAGTTCCGCTCGACCAGGGCCGTCTGCTGGTGCCGGGTCTGGCCGCGGCGGGAATCCGCAGCTGGGAAATGGCCGAAAGCCTGGCCGGCCTGATGCCCGAGCGGCTCGCCAACCTGCCGGTCCGGCTGCGTCGACGCTGGTCTCAGGTCAGCGCCTTCCAGCCGCGCCTGGCCCCGCGCCTCGCGAGCTTCACGACCTCCATCTCGCTATAAACAGATAAGCGTAACCTTCAGCGCAACACCCCCTTCATTCCGCCACATCCCGCCCCTAAAATCGCGGTGAGTTGCAGGAGTGATCCGCGTATGCGCGCCATGGCGAGCACATTGGCCCTTTTGGTCCTGTCCGGGATGATGCCCGCGACAGCCGGGGCCCAGACCGAGATTTTCGAGACAGAGCAGGCCGATTTCACCCTGGTGACCGTTGCGGAGGGGCTCGACCATCCCTGGTCCCTGGCCGCCCTGCCCGGTGGGAATTTTCTGGTGTCCGAACGGGCCGGCGCGTTGCGCTATGTCGAACAGGGCACGCTGCGCCCCGAGGCCGTGACCGGTCTGCCGCGCGTGATGAACGACAATCAGGGCGGCCTGCTGGGCCTGGCCCTGCATCCCGATTTCGAGACGACGCGCTGGGTCTATTTCGCCTATTCGGAAGGCTCGTCCAGCGCCAACCATACCGCGCTCGGCCGCGGACGGCTCAGCGAGGACGGACGTGCACTGCATGAGGTTGAGACCCTGTTTCGGGTCAATATCGACAAGGCGCGCGGCTATCATTTCGGGGGACGCATCGTCTTCCAGCCCGATGGCACCCTGGTGCTGACCCTGGGTGATGGTGGTCTCTACCGGGATGAGGCCCAGAATCTGGGCAATCACCTGGGCAGCGTGGTCCGGCTCAATGATGACGGCACCGTCCCTTTCGACAATCCCTATGCCTCGGCCCGCGGGGCCCAGCCGGAGATCTACACCTGGGGCCACCGCAATGTGCAGGGCATTGCGTTCAACCCGCAGACCGGCAGCCTTTGGGCCCATGAACACGGGCCGCGCGGCGGGGACGAGATCAACATTCTGGAGCCCGGTCGCAATTATGGATGGCCGGCGATTTCCTATGGCATCAATTACGACGGGACCCCGGTCTCCGATGCCACGCATGCAGACGGCATGGAGCAACCGGTCTGGTTCTGGGATCCCTCCATCGCGCCTTCCGCCATGGCGTTCTACCAGGGCGAGGAATTCCCGGACTGGCAGGGTGATCTCTTCATCGGTGCCCTGGCCGGAGAACATCTGGTCCGCTTCGAGATCGAGGGCGACCGGATCATCTCCACAGAAGAGCTCCTGTCCGGCCTGGGCGAACGCATCCGCGACGTCGCAGTGGCCCCGGACGGGCATCTCTACCTGCTAACGGATTCCCGCGATGGCCGGATGCTGCGCCTGGACCGGGTCATTCCCTAGCCGCGCATGTCCGTCAGCCGCCGGCCTTCCGCGAAATTGCGCAGGAGATAAACTGCCGGTGTATCCAGCACGGCGACGGTGATCTTGAAGATCACCTGGCCCAGGATGAGATTGCCGATCTCGGCCCAGCTGAAAACCCCGGCAAAGGCGACCGAGATGAAGATCGTCGAATTGAGGATCTGCGAGACGATGGTGGAGATGTTGTTGCGCAGCCAGAGCCGGTTCTTGCCCTGATCGCGCAGACGCAAATGGTGGAAGATCAGCACATCGGCCAGGGCACTGACCCCGAAGGCCACCAGTCCCGCGAAATTGGTCCGGTTGCCCGAGGAAAACACTGACACGAATTCCGACTGCCGGTCCGGCGTCCAGCTGTCCGCTGCGGACATGAAGGGCAGCACGGCCTCGACATGCATGGCGTAAATCAAGAGCAGGGCGACGAGAAAGCGCATCGCCACGCCGGTCAGGACGACGCAGAGCGCATAGCCCCGCCCCCAGACCTCGCTGATCACATCCGTCGCCAGATAGGTCAGGCCGAAAGCCAGGGTTCCCGCCGGTACCAGGACCACGAGCGGGCCTAGCTGGACTTCATGTACCTTGATGGCGGTCAGGGCGGCCAAAACGAGCGACACCATGAACAGCCCGGTGCAGAAGAACAGCACGAAGGCTTTCCGGGTGACTTTTTCCGGATGCATGGCGGCATCAACTGACGGATCCAAGGACGCCCCTCCCTTATCTCGTGGGCAAAGGATAGGCCGATTTGGTTTCGAGAAAAGGCGGAACTAGACCGAGGACCGGCTTCGGAAGGCCGCCGCCAGGGTCCCGTCGTCCAGATAATCCAGTTCCCCCCCGACCGGCACACCCCGGGCCAGCGAGGTCACGGAGACACCGCAGGGCTCCAGCTTGTCAGCCAGGTAGTGGGCGGTGGTCTGTCCGTCCACCGTGGCATTGAGCGCCAGGACGATCTCGGTCACATCCGCCTCGGAGGCGCGCTCCACCAGGCGGGCGATATTGAGGTCCTCCGGCCGGACGCCGTCCAGCGCCGAGAGGACACCGCCAAGCACGTGGTAGCGGCCCTTGAAAGCGCCGGCCCTCTCCAACGCCCACAAATCGCCCACGGTCTCGACGACACAGATGGCGCCATCCTGACGATTGGGCGCCGCGCACACAGCGCAGGGATCGGTGACGTCGAGATTGCCGCAGGTCGAACAGGCCTGGATCTTGTCCGCGGCATCGGCCAGCGCATCGGCCAGCGGCCGCATCAGCACATCGCGCTTGCCGAGCAGCTGCAGGGCGGCCCGGCGCGCCGAGCGCGGGCCCAGCCCCGGCAGTTTCGCCAGCAGGGTGATCAGGCGTTCAATCTCCGGCCCGGCGGACGCACTGCGCATGGATATTGTTCCCTGAAAGCGGCTCAGAACGGCATCTGCATGCCGGGCGGAAGCTCGAGCCCGCCGGCGGCGTCTTTCAGGATTTCCTGCTGACGCTGTTCCGCCTTGCGGCGCGCATCATTGTGCGCGGCCAGGATCAGGTCTTCGAGGATTTCCGGTTCTTCCGGATCGATCAGCGACTTGTCGATATTGACGCCTTTCAGGTCGCCCTTGGCGGTCATGCTCACGCTGATCATGCCGGCCCCGGCTTCACCCGTGACCACTTCCTCATCGAGCTTGGCCTGGGCGTCAGCCATTTTCTGCTGCATGGCCTGCGCCTGCTTCATCAGGCCCATCAGGTCCTTCATGCCCGTTTCTCCGTCGTTCGGGTTTCATCCTTGCCGTCATCCGCCGAGACGGCGTCACGGACGGCCAAAATCTCTGCTCCGGGGAAGAGGCGCAAGGCCTCGGCGACAGCCGGATCGCGGCGCGCCTGCTCCAGCCGTTCCGCCTCCAGCCGTTTGCGCCGCTCCGCCCAGGTCTCCCCGCCCTGCGCATCACCGCTGGCCAGGATGGCCCAGCGGGCCCCCGTCCATTCCAGCAGGCGCTTGGCCAGACGCTGGCCCAGATCGGCCGGACAATCCGGCTCGGGCTGATAGGTGAAGGAGCCCGGCTTGAAGCCGGCCGGGCGGACATAGCGTTCCACATCAGTCTGCAGGGCGATATCGCGCTTTTCCCGCAGGAGTTCGATCAGGGCCTCGAACGTCTCCGGCCCGTCTACCGGCACTTCGCCCTCCGGACGGGTCCGATCGGGCGGGCTGACCGGTTCGAAGACGGTCTGGGGCGCCGGTGCCGGTTCGGGTCTGGCCTCCGGCATCCTGTCCGCCGGCGCCATGGACGCCGGCTCAGGCTTTCCCGGCGCCTCCCCGCCAGAGGCGGGTGCCGGAGCGGGGGCGGGCGAAGCCGGATGCCCTGCCAGAATGCGCGCCGCCTCTTCCGGTCCCGGCAGCGAAGCCGCCGCTGCAAGGCGCAGTACGGTCATGTCGGCCGCGGCCAGCGGATCCGGCGCATTGCGCACATCATCCAGCCCGGTCAGCAGGATTTTCCAGAGCCGGGTCAACTGCCCCAGCGACTGGGCATCCGCCAGTTTGGACAGGCGTTCCACGGTATCAGCGGCTTCACCCAGATCTGCTCCGGCGCCAGCCGCCTTCACCCGAGACAGGGCGTGGACGAAATCGAGCAGGTCCCGGGTGATCACCACCGGATCCCCGCCGGCATCATAGAGCGAGGCCAGTTCGGCGAGGGCTTCGGAGGTCTGGCCGGTCAGGGCTTCTTCCAGAAGATCCAGGACACGCGCCCGGTCGGCCAGGCCCAGCATGTCTCGGATTTGCGGCGCGGAGACCGGGCCGTCCTCTTCACTGCCCTGGACAATCGCCTGGTCGAGCAGGGAGAGCGCATCGCGCACGGAACCTTCCGCGGCGCGGGCGATCAGGGACAGGCCCTCACGCTCGACATGGGCATTTTCCAGGCGACAGATGCGCTCGAGATGATCGGTGAGAACCTCGCGATCGATCCGCTTGAGATCGAAACGCTGGCAGCGCGACAGCACGGTCACCGGCACCTTGCGGATCTCCGTGGTCGCGAAAATGAATTTGGCGTGCTCCGGCGGTTCCTCGAGTGTCTTCAACAGGGCGTTGAAGGCCGAGGTGGAGAGCATGTGCACCTCGTCAATGATGTAGACCTTGTAGCGGGCCGACACCGGCGCATAGCGCACGCCTTCCAGGATTTCCCGGATATCGCCGACACCGGTGCGCGAGGCGGCGTCCATTTCCATCACATCGACATGGGCCGAGCGGGCAATGGCTTCGCAATGCGCACCCGGGAAATTGAGATCCATGGACGGACCATCGACCTCGTCGGACACGTAGTTCAGGGCGCGGGCAATCAGGCGGGCCGTCGTGGTCTTGCCGATCCCGCGCACGCCGGTGAGCATGTAGGCATGGGCGATCCGGCCGGCCGCAAAGGCATTGGTCAGGGTGCGCACCATGGCGTCCTGACCGATCAGATCCTCGAATTTCGACGGGCGGTATTTTCGCGCCAGCACCTGATAACCCGGATCGGGCGTCGTGGCGGGCAGGTCGAGTCCCGGCATCAGGACGTCGTCGCTCGCTCCGGTATCGTCGGTGGAGAGCGGGGTGTCGTCCATGGGATCCTGTCAGATGGCTAGAGGGCGGCGCGATACGGCTCGCCGGGCAACCGGGGAGCCGGTCTTGAGCCTAGAGCAAGATTCGCGTTTCACGAAACGCCTGACGCTGAATTGAAGTGGAAGACCGGACAGCGACCCGAGTAAAAACTCGTTACGGCTGCTTCCTTCCGGACCTGACCGGGTTGGCGAGGCACTCGTCCACCGCCGGCCTTCCGCGCCCTATATCGCGTGCCGATGCCCGTAACGCAAGGCGCGCCTTCATTGCGTGGGGTAGAATTCTGCACCGCCCAGATGCGCCGCCGCTGCCAGGAAACTGGCATGCTCGTCCAGGGCGGCGATCAGATCCTCATTGCCGCCACCGGAAATCAGCAGGTCGCGCCAGTATCCCGTTACCCGGGACTGGGTTTCCAGCCAGTCCCTGACAGCCATCTGGGCATGATCGGCCTGGTGCATCGCCAAGCGTTCGGATTTCAGGTCCATGGGTCACCTCCTGACCGCGATTATCTGCGAGTCATTCTCAATTGCAAGATGGGCGTGACATTTTTCCGCAAGGCAATCGCGGATTTCTGTCGCAGAATGCGGGCGAGGCAATGGAAGCGATCCATGGAAAGTTTGACCCTGACCTGTCTGGGCGCCGCAGGAACCGTCACCGGTTCGCGGCACCTTCTGGAAGCGGACGGCACCCGCCTCCTGCTGGATTGCGGCATGTTCCAAGGCCGCCGGGATATACGCACCCGCAACTGGGCCGCCTTCGGTGTCGATCCCTCCAGCCTCGACGCCATCCTGCTCTCGCATGCACATCTGGATCATTCCGGCTATCTGCCGCGCCTGATCCGGGAGGGTTTTGACGGCGACATCCTGTGCACGCCGCCGACCGAGGATTTGTGCCGCATCCTGCTCAGTGACAGCGGCTATCTGCAGGAACGGGACGCGGAATATGCCAACCGCAAGCGCTTTTCCCGTCATGAACCCGCCCTGCCCCTCTACACGCAGAAGGATGCCGAAGAGGCGATGGACTATTTCAGCGCCCGCCCCTTCGACACGGATTTCGACCTGCCCGGCCAGGCCCGGGCCCGCTTCAACCGGGCCGGCCACATTCTGGGTGCTGCCACGATCTCGCTCGACTGGAAGGGCCGGCGCATCGCCTTCTCCGGTGACCTGGGGCGTTTCGGGGATCCGATCATGTGCGAACCGGCGCCCATTCCCGAGGCGGACTATCTCCTTCTGGAGACCACCTATGGCGACCGCCTGCACGAAACCCGTGATGCCGGCGAAGTCCTGGCCGGCATCGTCAAGCGGACCGTGAGACGCGGCGGCACGCTGATCATCCCCGCTTTCGCCGTCGGCCGCTCGCAATTGATGATCTATTTCCTCTGGAAGCTGCGCCAGGCCGGACAATTGCCGCCGGTGCACGTCTATCTGGACAGTCCGATGGCGATCAATGCGAGCCATCTGCTCACGCGTCATATCGGGGAGCACAAGCTCTCCCGCGAAGACGCCGAGGCGATGAGCCGCTCGGTGGAATATGTCCGCGAGGCGGAACGGTCCAAGGAGATCACCGCCGATCCCATGCCCAAGATCATCATCGCGGCCAGCGGCATGGTGACGGGCGGACGGGTGCAGCACCATCTCAAATCCTACGCCCCGGACCGGCGCAACACGATCCTGTTCAGCGGCTTCCAGGCCCCGGGTACGCCGGGTGCCGCCATCGTCGCCGGGGCCGACGAGGTGCGCATCCATGGCCGAACGGTCGACATCGAGGCGGAAGTGGCCGATCTGCCCATGCTGTCCGCCCATGCGGATGCCAACGGGATCATCGCCTGGCTGCGCCATTTCAAACGCCCGCCCCGGCGCACCTTCCTGGTGCATGGCGAACCCCATGCCTCGCGGGCGCTGCGCGACCGGATCGAGAGTGAGCTGGGCTGGGACTGCGTCATCCCGGAACATCGCGAGCGCTTTGACCTGTAACCGGTGCCCCGGTGTTGAAGCCCTCCGGCGAACGGCCTAAATCTCGGGTCTCTCCTGCGCCTTGCGGCGCACCCTGCTGCACAGGCCTGCCCCATGAATGACCGCACCCTGCTCGCCGGCGACCGCCCGATGGTTTTCGCGGGCTCGCCGCTCGACCGTGGCGATGCCCTACGCCGGGACGAGGACCGGGTTTCCGCCCTGATGGACGGGGATGAAGGCTGGTGGATGATCCTGGCGGACGGTGAGGCCTTGCTGCAGCCGGATGGCAATCTTTTCTGGTTCCATCCCAGCGAAGCCCGGGCCCTGGACCTCATGCCGACGCGCATCTTCTTGGGCCATTATCGCGGCTCGCCCTGTTTTGCGGCACAATTGACGGAGGAGGCCCCTGTTCCGGACGGTGTGGAACCGGTCGATCCGCGCCGCGCCGCCATGGGGATGAGCCCGGACGAGGCGGCGCTCTACGGCTATGCGCGCTCCATCCTGCTCTGGCACGAGCATCACCGTTTCTGCGCCAATTGCGGGACGGCCACGACCGTGAAAGGCGGCGGCACGCGGCGGCAATGCCCCGGCTGCCACAAGGAGCATTTCCCGCGGGTCGATCCGGTGGTGATCATGTTGGCGACGAATGGTGATGAATGCCTGCTCGGGCGCCAGTCTTCCTGGCCGGAAGGCATGTGGTCCGCCCTCGCCGGCTTCACGGAACCCGGCGAGACGCTGGAAGAGGCCTGTGCCCGCGAACTCAATGAGGAAGCCGGCGTCACCGCCGACATTCCCGCCATTCGCTATGTGATGGGCCAGCCCTGGCCGTTTCCGTCATCCTTGATGATCGGACTGGTCGCGCCGGTCAGCGACGCCACGATCACGGTGGATACGCATGAGCTGGAGTCCGCGCGCTGGTTCCACCGTGACGAGGTCGCCGCCATGCTGGCAGGTACGCATCCGGAGGCCGCCATGCCGCCCTCCATCGCCATCGCCCGCCGCTTGGCGGAATTATGGGTGGCCGGACGGATCTGACCCGCCCGGCCCCGGGCCGTCCCGCCGGATCAGTGCGCGTGGGACAGGATCGGCTTGGACCAGGCCATGGACTGGAAGGCCTCGTCCAGCGGTGTCTCCGCGATATGATTGAGGTAGTTGGTCATTGTCTTGACCGTCACCCCCTGGATCACGTCCAGCACATTCGCCTTGGTGAAGCCGGCTTTCAGGAAGGCATCCACATCGGACCGCTCCACCAGGCCGCGCTCGCGGACGATGGCGAGGGTGAACTGGCGCAACGCTTCCAACCGCGTGTCCTGGCGGATCGCCTCGCCATCGCGGATCGTCATGATGATATCCCGGTCCAGCCCGACTTCGAGGGCCAGGGTGGAGTGCACGGCGACGCAGTATTCGCAGTTGTTGGCGAAACTCGTGGTCAGCAGGACGATCTGCTGCTCGATCGCGGTCAGACCGCTCTGCGCGAAGGTCTGGCTCATCGACATGTAGCCGCCCAGCGCACTCGGTGACCCGGCCAGCTCGCCCAGGACATTCGGCACGAAACCGTATTTCGCCTTGGCCTTGTTGAGCAGGGGGCGGGACGCGGCCGGAGCCTGGTTCTCGTCGAAAATGGTCAGTTGAGTCATCGGTTACCCTTTCATGCGTTGACTGATGAAGTCCGCTAAACAGGGGCGCCGGAGGCAGAGGGGAGCAGCCGGCGCACGGGCTCAGGGAGCGCCGCGGCGGCAGGGCGGGTGGCCGGGCCGGACACGCGGCGGCACACACGGATGGCGGGTTTCTGCACCCCACCAGCCGGACCGGAACTCTAGCACATCCGGTCTCCCGAGACGACTCAAAGCAAAAAGGCCGCACCCGAAAGCGCGGCCTTTTCTTCATCCAAACCGGATGGAGGGATCAGCCACCGAAACGGCGGACATAGGCAATGCCGAACGCGTCTGCGTCGGAGCCTTCGTCAAACTCGTAGCGGGTGTAGTCGACGCGGACGCCATTATTGCCCGAGAAGAACCACTCGCCGCCCACGCCATAGGCCCAGGCATTGTCATCATCGCTGACATTGTAGCCAGCAGCGGAGGCTTCGGCGTCGGCCACGGTGTAGCCGGCCCGCAGGAAGACATTGGCCTGGTCATTGGACCACGGACGCACGACGCCGAACACGCCGGCGGCATAGTTCAGCTCGACGTCCACATCGGTGCCAAGCACGTCCACCGTGTCGTCGCCAACGCCGATGTTCAGCTGGCCTTCAACGCCGAAATACTGGTTGAAGTCATAGCCGCCACGCAGGGCCAGGCTGTCGAGATCGACACCGTCGAGGTCGAAACGCTCATAACCGGCACCGAGGGTGAATTGCGGCGCATCCTGGGCCGAAGCGGTGGCGGTCAGGGCCAGAACGGAGAGGGAGGCTGCAATAAGGGAACGGTACATTGTCTGAAGACCTTTTTTGAGTTGGCGTGGTTGTCGCCACGCACGTGTGAAACCCCAGCGAGGCGGCGAGATGGGTGTCGCCCAAGGCGGATTCAAGGCGCAAAAATGGCCGAACTGCGGAGGCGTCACACACGGGTGGAAACAAACGCGTGATGACAGGCCTCGGCACCATTGCAGCGGCAGGCTCCCGCGTCCGGTGACAGGCTCCGGTCGCTCGCCCGGATGAAATTTCACTCATTTTCCGGACATGCGGCGTGTTAACGCATGCACAAGAGCGCGCTGGAGTGTTGCTTGCGGCCCCGCCTCATGCCAAACACGGGGCCGATTGTGACCTGACTGATTTTGGGGGCGTCCATGGGCGATCTCTTCTTTAACAAGATTGCCGGTGTAGTCATCGGAGCCGTTCTGGCCGTGATGGGCATCACCGAGCTGGGCCATATGCTGGTGCCGTCGCATGGCGCACACGAGCTGACGGCTGAAAACACCAGCTATCCGGTCGACTGGGCTTCGATCGAATCCGGTGCCGGCGGCGCGGCCGTCGAAGAGGACACCGGTCCGACCGACTATGGCGCACTTCTGGCCGCCGCCGATATCGCCAGCGGTGAGCGGGCTGCCCGCCGTTGTGCCTCCTGTCACACGTTCGAGCAGGGCGGCGCCAATGGCGTGGGTCCGAACCTCTGGGGTGTGGTCGGTGCCGAAATCGCCTCCCATGACGGCTTCTCCTATTCCGACGCGCTGACCAGCCTGGAAGGCAATTGGGACTTTGAACGCCTGAGCCACTTCATCGAGAACCCGAGCGCCTTCGCACCGGGTACGGCGATGTCCTTCCGCGGTCTGCGTGACGAGGCCACCCGCATGGATCTCCTGGTCTATCTGCGCAGCCTGTCCGACAATCCGCTGCCGCTGCCGGCGGCTGACGAGGTGGCCGAGGACGTGACCGAGATGGCCGAGGACGCCGCTGACGCCATGGGCGACATGGCCGACGAAGCGACCGAGACGGCGGCTGAAATGGCGCCTGAAACGAACGACGAGCCGAACGGCGACCACTAGACTCCGCCTCCCGCATCAAAAATCAGAAGGCCCGGCTGGTTTCAGCCGGGCCTTTTGCTTTGGGAATCAGTCAGCCGGCGGTGGGGTCGAGCGGCACGCGCACAATCGTCCGCACCGGATTCTCCGCGTCCCGGATACGGGCCTCCGCCTCGGCAAACGGCTCCAGCGTCGTGTCCATCGTGTGGCCGTTGGCGTGCAGGAAAAACTCGCTGTCGGTCATGATGCCGACATGGCCGGGCCAGAAGACGACATCGCCGCGCTGGCGGTCCGGATCGGCCGTCACATCCGGCCAGCGCGCCTTCAGGGCCGCTTCCTGCTGGTCGGCATCGCGCGGGGCATCAAAGCCCGCCGCCCGCATCGCCATCTGCAGCAGGCCGGAACAATCCAGACCCAGGCTTTCCTTGCCGCCCCACAAATAGGGCGTGCCGAGAAAGGCTTCCGCGACCGCCACGAAGTCCGGCGCCGTCACATCCAGGGCCGCCGTATGGGCCTCGATCACCCAACCCAACCCCTTGGCTTCAACGAACCGTCCCTGGCGCTCACCGGCATCAAAACAGGCATTGAGGCTGAGCAGGCATTCCGGCGCTGTCTTGATGTCCGGCTCGGAGAAGGCATAGGTGCGCAGCACGCTGATCTTGCGGCTGACCGGCAGGACGGCATGGGTGAAGCCGCTCAGATCGACCCAGCCGACATAACCGCCAGCCCGGGAAAAACCCCAGGCCCAGCCGTCCACCTCTTCCAGAACTGCGAAAACCTCGCCGCACAAAACCTGGTCATCCATGGCACCGGTCGGTGACGGCGTCCGGCGGATCGGCGCGGCCGGGACATGGCATTGCCGGTCGACCGGCTCAACAAAGCGCTCGGCCTCGACCTGTCCCTTCAGATGCGCGGCTGCGAGATCGGGACGGGCGGGTGTGAGACGGGGATCCAGTTGGGGCATGTCCGGGTTTCCTCGGCGCGTAGAGCGACACGTTCGCCGTAATCGTACAGAAACACGGCCCCTTTGACAGTCCGGTGTACCGAGACGTCCCGCTTGTCGGCCTGGTCCTTCTTGCGCCGGACGAAGCCCTGGCGTTCCAGCACATCCAGGGCCCGTGTCACGGCCGGTTTGGGCAGGTCAAGCTGTTTGGACAAGTCCCGCACGGCATGCGGGCCGGGCCGCATGAAGATGGCGAGTAGGAGCGCAAACTGGCGCGCCGTCAGGTCCGCGGTCGCCCCGCGGACACTGTCAGCCGACACTCGTCGCATCATCTCAAGCGAAGTCATCGCCTGCGACGCCATGGATACGCTCCCGAAGAAAAAGCCGTCTATCGGCCCTAATCTTGGAACCGCTCCTTGAGCATTTGGTAAACGGCGCGCGCGGCATGCATGTCGCCCCCCTTGGGACGGCCCGGACGCTCCTTGGGATTCCAGGCGAAAATGTCGAAATGCATCCAGGCGGCATCGCCGACGAAGCGCCGCAGGAAAAGCGCCGCCGTGATCGATCCGGCCATCGGCATTGCCGTGGAATTGACGATGTCGGAAATCTCGCCGTCGATATCGGCCTCATAGCCATCCCAGAGCGGCATGCGCCAGACCGGATCGGCGACCTTGAGCGCTGAAGCGGACAGGTCTGCGGCCAGCATGTCGTCATCGGTATAGAAAGGCGCCACTTCCGGCCCCAGCGCGACGCGGGCGGCGCCGGTCAGCGTGGCAAAATCAAGCAGGAGGTCGACATCATGCTCGGTCGCCTTTGCCAAAGCATCGGCCAGGACGAGACGCCCCTCGGCATCGGTATTGTCCACCTCGACCGTGAGCCCCTTGCGGGAATCCAGCACATCGCCCGGGCGGAAAGCACCGGCCCCGACCGCATTCTCCACCGCCGGCACCAGCAGATGCAGGCGCACCGGCAAGCGGGCCGCCATGATCATCTTGGCCAGGCCCATCGCATTGGCGGCTCCGCCCATATCCTTCTTCATCAGGCGCATGAATTGCGCGGCCTTGAGATCCAGACCGCCCGTGTCGAAGCAGACCCCCTTGCCGACCAGGGCCAGGCGGGGGTGGTTCTCGTCACCCCATTCCAGCTCCAGCAGACGCGGCGCTTCCGCCGCTGCCCGCCCGACCGCATGGATCATGGGATAGTTCTGGGCCAGCAGATCATCACCGCGCACCACCGAGACCTGGGCGCCATAGGCATCGGCCAGTTCGCGGAAGGCCGCTTCCAGCCCCTCCGGTCCCATCCGGTCGGCCGGCGTGTTGACCAGGTCCCGGGTCAGCGTGACAGACGCCACGATGGCGGCCGCCTCGTCCGCATCGGCCCCCTTGGGCGGCACCAGGCGGGCCGGTTTGCGATCAGCCTTCTTGAACGCTGTGAAGCCGTAACCGCCCAGCCCCCAGGCCGTCATGGCCAGAGTCTCATCCCAATCTTCCGGCAATGCCTCGATCGCCCAATCGCCTTCCGGCAGCTTGCGGGCCGCCGCTCCGAGCGCGAACACATCCTTGCCCTCGCCAATCCCGAGCCAGGCCGCGCTGTCGGAGTCGGACGGCCAGAGAACAATCTGGCCCGCCTGCCCCGTGAAGCCCGCCGCCAGGGGCTTCAACCCGGCCGGGAGTGCGTCCACCAGGCGCGCGGCATCGGCCTTGCTGACAAGCTTGAGGGCCAACCCCTCGCCTGTAGGTGCAAAAATATCGCTCATTGCCTCTTCGCCTTTTTTGCCGGGTTTGAAATCAACCCATCGTGATTAACCCATTTTTGACCGGGTCAGCGCAGTTTCAAGGCACGCTCACAGTAAACCGGCCGAAAACCATGCGCCTGATCCATGCTCTGCTCCCGCTGACTGCCCTCACGCTCGCCGCCTGCGCCACCACGGCTGCAACGGAAGAGGAACAGGCTGTCATCGACACGATGAACGCGAACACGATCGTTCCGGCCTCGACAGCCGAACGCCAGGCGATTCGCAGCCAGGACATGCTGACCCAGGCAGCGTTCTGGGCCGAAGCCTATGAACTCAACCCGTCCGACCGGGAAGCCGCGCTGGAATTGTCGCTGGCCCTCCGCCAGCTGGGCAATCACCGCCGCGCCGCAGAAGTCGCCCAGCAGACGCTGGCGCTTTATCCTGACGACACCGACATCCTGCTCGCCCATGGCAGCGCGCTCGCCGCCGCCGGCCGCGGAGCCGCCGGGCTGGACAGTCTGCGCCGCGCCAACCAGCTCGCTCCGGGCAATTGGCGGGTTCTGAACGCGCTGGGCGTGGCCCAGGAACAGGCCGGCCAGGCCGAGGCCGCCCGCCTCTCCTTCCGCCAGGCCATGGAGCTGGATCCGGGCAATCCGTCCATCCTGTCCAATCTGGCGCTGTCCTATGCCGCCGCCGGTGAAGCCGAGACCGCCGAACGCATGCTGCGCGAAGCCATGATCCGCCCCGGCGCCGATGCCACCATTCGCCAGAACCTGGCCCTGGTGATCGCCCTGCAGGGCCGTTTCGACGAAGCCGAGACCATGGCCCGCGTCGATGTCACGCCGGAAATGGCCGAAGCCAACATGGCCTATATCCGCGCCATGCTGACCTCGCGCCGCCGCTATGACACGGTGACGGCCGGCTACTGATCCGCCACGCGGTAATCCGCCTCGCAGGTCACCGGAAACCGTACAGACCGGGCAATAAAGCAGTATTTGTGTATCTCTGCATGGATCGAATCGGCCCTGGCCGCGTCCATGCCCGGCGCCAGCGTGATCACTGGCCGCAGGGTCGCCCGCACGAACTGGCCCGCCCCGTCCGGCGCGGTTTCGCCAATTCCCTCGGGACAATCCTCATATCCCGTCACCACAATCCCCGCCACGCTGGCCAGGTGGAGATACCAGAGCATGTGACAGGCCGAGAGGGCCGAGAGAAGCATGTCTTCAGGATTGTGCAGGCCGGAATCGCCGCCCAGAAGCGGGTCATTGGAACACAGGACCACGGGTTTCCCCGGTGTTTCGACCTGCCAGGTCCGGTCATAGGCCTTGTAAGCGGAGGTGCCGGTGCCGCGATTGCCGGTCCAGGCGATACGGGCCGTGCAGGCGTGTTCGGTCATGTTCGTCTCCCGTTTGCGCCGGGAGATAGACCCGGTTGCTCGGGTCCGGCAAGCGGCTCAGGACACGCCGACCGGAGGCGGGGGCGGGGGCGGAGGCGGCGGCGGTCCGTCAGCCTCGTCCAGCGCCTTCAGGGGGAAGTCCTTGCGCAGCAACGGTGTCACCATGGTGTGGTCAAAGCGGAAATCCTCGACGAGCTCCCGCAATTCCGCCGGGGCCCGACCGTCCTTGGACTGTTCCGAACCGCGATAGAGCGCGTAGAGACGCAGATAATTCTTGTCGTCGAGCGAGAGCGAGGTGTCATCCAGACGGGAACACACCGTCACAAGACGCTGCACGGCCTGGCGTCTTCGGCCTGCCTTCATTTCGACCATGGCCGTCGCCAGACCCACTTTCCAGCCCATGTCGGCATAGTGGGTCTTGGGCGCCTCCGCGAGGCGTTGCCGGGCGGAATCAATGTCGTCCAGGCTGAGCGCATGCATGGCCTCGCCGACCGCCTGGTCAGCCAGACGGATGTCTTCGCGGCGTTTCTCGGCCGATTTGCGCCCGGAAAACATGGGCTGTGTCCACCTGTGCAACATGTCTGACGCCATACAAATAACGCGCCAGCGCGATTTGTTACATACTATTGAAGCGGATAATTGCCGGTCCGAGAATGACGACGAACAGAACCGGCAGGAAAAACACGATCATGGGCACGGTCAGCTTGGCCGGCAGGGAGGCAGCTTTCTTCTCCGCCGCGGCCAGGCGCATGTCCCGGTTTTCCTTCGCCATGACACGCAGGGCCTGCCCCAGGGGTGTACCATAACGCTCCGCCTGGATCAGGGAGGTACACACGGCCTTCACGCCCGGATGGTTGGTCCGCTTGGCCAGGTTCTCATAGGCCGTGCGACGGTCCTGCAGGTAGGACAGCTCAGCCGTCGTCAGCGACAATTCCTCGGCCAGCTCGATCGATTGCGATCCGACCTCGGTGGACACCTTGTGGAAGGCCGCCTCGATCGACATGCCCGATTCCACACAGATCAGCAGGAGGTCCAGCGCATCCGGGAAGGCCGCCATGATCGATTGCTGGCGCTTGGCGGCCAGATTGGAAAGGTAGAGGTTCGGCGCGTAATAGCCGAGCAGACCGAGGCCGAAGGAGAAACAGATCCGCGTGATCTGCGGCAGGCCGAAATCATTGACCACGAACACGTAGAACAACGCCCCGAGGAAGAGAATGATCGGCGACGCCAGGCGGAAGAAGTAGAAGGCGACCGCCGGCCGGTTGCCGCGCATGCCGGCCTGCTGCAGCTTTTCCTGAAGCGCCGGGTCCTCGAACGCCTTTTGCAGGTTGAGCGAGTCCACGACCTTGCGCATCACACCCTTGGCTTCGGCGCCGCGGATGGATCCGCCTCGGCCGCGCGAAGCCTCTTCCATGGCTTCGCGGCTCTTGCGGCGCAATTCCTCGCGGCGGTTGTTCACCGACTTGATGCGCTTGTCGAGCTTGTCCGTGCTCAGCATCGGCGCGCTCAACGTCACGATCGTGGCGAACACCAGAATCCCGCTGACCAGCATGATCAGGGATTCCGGGCTCGTCAGGAAATCGCGAATGTCGTTGAAGCCGATACCGAACATGCCTGCCTCAGATCTTGAAATTGATCATGCCGCGCATGACCATGATGCCGATGAACATCCAGGTCGCCCCGCCCAGCAGCATCAGCTGACCGGTCGGATGGACGAACATCTGGCCCATGTAGGACGGCGTGGTGGCATAGACGATGCCCAGAACGCCCGGCGGCAGCGAGCCGATGATCGCGGCCGAGGACTTCGCTTCCGACGACAACGCGCCGATTTTCTCGCGCATCATCTTGCGCGAGCGCAGCACGGTGGACAGGTTGGACAGGGTCTCGGCCAGATTGCCGCCCGTCTTCTGCTGGATGACCAGAACGGTCCGGAAGAAGTTCAGCTCAGGCAGCGGCATGCGTTCACACATCCGGTCCAGACCGTCCGGCAGGGACACACCGACAGCGATCCCCTCGACCAAGAGCTGGAACTCACCACGCACCGGGTCCGGACTTTCCGCCGCGATGATCTTGAGACATTCATTCAGCGGCAGACCGGATTTCACACCGCGCGTGATCACGTCCAGCGCATTGGCGAATTCCGAAGTGAATTGCTTCTGGCGGCGACCGCGCAGGAATCCCAGCCACCAACGCGGAAAGCCGAAGGTGCAGATCAGGGCCGCCATGCCGGTCACGACCAGGTTCTGGCCCGTGATGAAGGCAATCAGTGTGCCGGCCACGCCAGTGCCCGCGGAAATCATCCAGAAGGTCGTCGGCGTGAAGGACATGCCGGCCTGCTGGATTCGCGCCTTGATGGTCAGGGTCTTCTTGCGCTGGTCACGCTGGCGCTGTTCCAGATCCTTCAGGGATTCCTGGACCTGGCGCTTTCGTTGGGCGGCCTGGTCGAGCGCCGAGGTCTGGCGCTTGCCCCGCTGGAGGCCGCTTCCGACCGCACGATTGACGCGTTTTTTCGACTGGGCATCGCCCGCCGCACCGGCAGCGACCCAACCGATGCCGCCGACGGCGACGAAGGCCGCGAGGGCGGCCAGCATGAACATCATGTCCGGATTCATTCTCAGGCCTCCGCAGCGTCGAGCGCGTTCGCGAGTTCTCGCTCGAGACCGAAATAGCGCGCCCGGTCCCAGAACTTCGGACGGGCGATGCCGGTGGACACGTGGCGACCGGAAATCCGGCCATGCTCGTCCTCGCCCTGGATCTCGTACAGAAAGAGGTCCTGGGTCACGACGACGTCGCCTTCCATGCCGATCACTTCGGTGATGTGGGTGATCTTCCGTGAACCGTCGCGCAAGCGGGCGGCCTGGATCACGACATCGATCGAGCCGACGATCATTTCTCGGATCGTCTTGGCCGGCAGGTTGTAACCGCCCATCGTGATCATGGATTCGATACGGGACAGGCCTTCGCGCGGCGAGTTGGCGTGCAGCGTGCCCATCGAGCCGTCGTGACCGGTGTTCATGGCCTGCAGGAGGTCGAACGCCTCCGGGCCACGCACCTCACCCACGATGATCCGTTCCGGACGCATACGCAGACAGTTCTTGACCAGATCGCGCATGGTGACCTGACCGGACCCTTCCAGGTTCGGCGGACGCGTTTCCAGGCGGACCACGTGCGGCTGCTGCAGCTGCAGTTCGGCGGCGTCTTCGCAGGTGACCACGCGCTCATCTTCCTCGATGAAGCCGGTCATGCAGTTCAGCAGGGTCGTCTTACCGGAACCCGTACCGCCCGAGATCAGCACGTTACAGCGCGAGGCGCCGATGATTTCCAGAACCTTAGCGCCTTCAGGCGAGATGGAGTTGAACTCCACCAGGTTCCGCATCGTCAGCTTGTCTTTCTTGAACTTACGAATGGTCAGGGTCGGACCATCCAGCGCCAGCGGCGGTGCGATCACGTTGACACGCGAACCGTCCATCAGGCGGGCGTCACAGATCGGCGAGCTTTCATCGACCCGGCGGCCGACCTGGCTCACGATCCGCTGACAGATATTCATCAGCTGGGCATTGTCCCGGAAGCGGATATTGGTCTTCTCGACCTTGCCGTTCACTTCGATGAAGACGTCATCGGCGCCGTTGACCATGATGTCGGCGATGTCATCGCGCGCCAGCAGGGGCTCCAGCGGACCGAAGCCCAGCACGTCGTTGCAGATATCCTGGAGCAGTTGTTCCTGCTCCGCGATCGACATGGCGACATTCTTGATCGAGATGATCTCGGTGACGATGTCGCGGATCTCTTCGGCCGCCGTCTCATTGTCGAGACGCGCCAGCTGGCCCAGATCGATCGTGTCGATCAGCGCGTTGAAGATCGTCGTCTTGATCGCATAGTATTCTTCGGACCGTCCGCCGGGATCCGCGGCGGCGCGGGCGGCCGTCCGGGCCGCCGGTTTCGGCGCAGGTTTCGGGGCCGGCTTGGCCGACTGGAAACCCTGGGGCTTGGGAGCCGGTTTCGGCGCAGGTTTGGGGGCCGGTTTCGGCGCCGGCGCAGGGGCGGGAGCCGCCGACTGGGCCGGCGGTTCGGTTCGGGTTTCGGCATGCGAATCCGCCGACGGCGCCGCGGGCGGCGGCGCCGATGGGGCTGGACGTGATGTAGGACCTCCGGCGCGCTTGCCGAACATGGCGCACTAGCCTCCGAACAGATTTCCGAACAGGCCCCGCTTGCGCGGCGGGGCAGCGACACGACCCGTCACCAGGCCGGCCAGATGACCGAAGCCTTCCGCCGCTTTCGACTTGGCATCCAGCTCGGTGATCATCTGACCATTATTCGCTGCTTTGCCAAACAGTTGCGGTTCGAACGGCAGGACCAGGGCCGGCTGCACCCCCAGGGCTTCGGCGAAATCCTTCACCGGGATCTCCGGGCGTTTGGGCATGCCGGCCATATTGATCACCACGCGGGGCGCCTCGTCATTGGGACGCGCACTGGTGACCAGGTCGAACAGGTTTTTCGCATTGCGCAGCGAGGCCAGGTCCGGCGTCACGGTGACAACGACCTGATCGGCGCTCAACAGGGTCTGGCGCACCCAGGGCGACCACACATGCGGCAGGTCCAGGGTGACGAAGGGGGCCTGGCGGCGCACCTTGTCGAGGACCATTTCGTATTCCTGCGGCGCGAAATCCCAGTCCTTGTCCAGCGTGGCCGGGGCCGAGAACAGGCTCAAACGATCCGTGCAGCGAACCAGGAGACGATCCAGCAGGGCGTCATCGAGACGATCCGGGTCGCTCAGCGCGTCACCCAGCGTCTGGGCCGGATCCTGGTTGAAATCGAGACCCGCCGTCCCGAAGGACAGGTCGAGATCCATCAGCACCGCATCCGATTGCAGACCTTCGGTCAGCGCCCAGGTGCAATTGTGCGCCACGGTCGAGGAACCGACGCCGCCCTTGGAACCGATGAAGGCAATCGACTTGCCGGCAAAGGGCTGTTCCGGATCGAGAAAGAGTTCCGAAATCGTGCGGATCAGATGGATCGGCGTCATGGGCGGCACGATGTATTCGGACACGCCGCGCTTCATCAGCTCGCGATACAGGCCGATATCATTGGTCGCCCCGATGATGACCACCTTGGTATCGGGATCACAGACACCGGCGAGCTCTTCCAGCTGGTCGAACAGGCCACGGCCGCGCATGCCGCTCTCGATCACCAGAAGATTCGGCGTGGATTCATCGTGATAGCGCTCGATCGCAGCCGGCAATCCGCCCATCTCGATATCGACATGGGCCTTGGCCAGACGGCGGTCATTGGCGGAGTTCTCGATCAGGGCCGCGGTTTCCGGGCGCTCGCAGAAAGCGCCGATCGTGATACGCGGCACAGGCTGGTCGAGGAAATCATCGTCATCGACCTCGCCATACAGGGCGTCACCGGACGGCATGGCAGCCAGTTCTTCGCGCACGGCGTCAAAGTCCGGCATCTCCGGACGGATGGCCGGGCGTTCGGGCATTTCCGCTGCCTGCGGGGCCTCGAACTCGGTCTCGGCCTCGGCCATGAAGGGGTCTTCATCCTCCATGCCCTCACCGAACAGGCCGGCATCGCTGTCCTCGGTTTCACCCAGCAGGAGACGCTCTACGTCAGCGGCCTCCAGAAAGGGGTCGTCACCATCCAGGAAGTCATCATTCTTCAGGGCTCGATTGGCGTCGCTCATGTTCCGCATGCCCCCTTCTTAATCGTTGTTCACGTTGGAGACCGCACCGCTCTCGTGTTCGGAGCGATTGCTGGCTGTGGATTCACCGGCCCGGTAGAGGTCGATGACGGTCTGACGGCGACCCGTATCCGGATCCCCCATCGTGCGCGGCGCGACCAGGTCCCGGGGGTCCGCCACCATGGCCGCCAGATTGGCCGCCATCGCACAGCCGAAATTGGCATGGCGCTGATTGTCGTATTCCATCGCCAGATTGTCCCAGCTGGAACCGCATTCCGGCGCCACGGCAGCATAGCGGGTGAAGGAGAAGATCAGCTCCCCGCTCTGCGCGCCGCGGGCGTCATAGGCTCCGCCGGCGATCTGGCGCCAATTGATACCCTGTTCGTAGAAAAAGGTGCGCGCTTCGGAGATCGCGCCGATGGCGGCGTCCTCATTGGCCGCGCCCTGCGGGTAGGAAATCACCAGCGGGCCATGGCCCCGTGCCTGGTATTCCGCGGCAATCGCGGCCAGCTGGCTTTGCTGGGCCCAGGTCAGGCCATTGTCGCGCGGGTCGATCGCCATGGACGAGCGGAAGGTCTCCGCCACGGCCGTGGCCTGGTGCTGACCCAGATCTGCGGTCGGCGTCGTACAGGCCGGAAGCCAGGCGGCGAGCGCCAGGGTCGCCAGGGCTGCGTATGTCTTTTTATTCGCCACCATCACCCACTCCATCAATCGAACAGGAAGCCGACCGGGCCGGTCCAGCCGCGATCACCCGTGTCCGATCCGGGAACCGAATAGACCTGGTTGATGCGGTTGAAGAACAGGCTGGAGGCTTCGCTCGCCGTGCGGAAACCGTCTGCCGGGGTCGACAGATTGTTCGGATTGGTCGGGTCCACCAGATACGGGGTGACCAACACGACCAGTTCGGTTTCCTGGTTTTCGAAATCGCGCGACCGGAACAGGGAGCCCAGAACCGGCAGGTTCTGCACGCCCGGCACACCGTCGAGATTCTGACGCGTCTCTTCCTGGATCAGGCCCGCCAGGACCAGGGATCCACCTGACGGCAATTCCACCGTCGTCTCGGCGCGGTTCACATTCAGGGCCGGGATCGTCAGACCCGGGACCTGGCCGATGATATTGCCCTCATCATCCGTGACGGCGCTGGACTGGTAGGTCAGCGAGCCCTGATTGGTCAGCTCGGACACTTCAGTGGAAATGCGCAGGCTGATGCGGCCTTCCGACAGGACCACCGGCGTGAAGCCGAGGCCGACACCGAAGGGCTTGTACTCGATGATGATATTGCCATCGCGGTCACGGCCCACCGGGACCGGGAATTCACCGCCGGCCAGGAAGTTGGCGCTCTCGCCCGTGATCGCGGTCAGGTTCGGCTCGGCCAGGGTGCGGACCAGGCCCACGCGTTCCATCGCCTGCAGGAGGGACTGGACATTGCCGATCCCGTCGCCGGAATTGCCGCTCACCCAGTCGATCACGGCACTGGTGCCGCCCAGGAAACGGCCGACGCGGGAGAAGTCCGGCTGGCTGGCCACGGAGAAACCGAATTCGCCCGACGTGCCGCCGGCCGTCAGATTGACGCCCAGCTGGCGCACGATCGTGCGCTGCATTTCCACGATCCGGACCTTGAGCATGACCTGCTCGCGGGCCTGCACCGTGACCATGTTGAGAATATTGTCAGGCTCGTCCACCCAGCGCTCCGCGATACGCAGGGCAGCATCGGCGTCCGAGGCGCTCGGCACAGAGCCGGACAGGACGATATGGTCATTCATGGCTTCGGCGTTCACCCGCGCATTCGGCAGAAAGCGTTGCAGCGCGTCACGCAGCGGTGCCAGATCCCGCTCGACCCGCAGGTCCAGATCGAGGATCAGCTGACCATCGGCATCAAAGAAGAAGGCATTCGTCTGGCCGATCCCCATGCCCATCAGATAGGCGCGGCGCGGCGTGCGCACGACGGCATCGACGACTTCCGGATTGGTGACCAGGACATCGGCCACATCCACCGGCAGGTGAACCACGGCGGCCTTGTCGAGCGGCAAATCGAGGCTTTCCGAGACCGGGCCATTGCCCGGTTCACGGATATAGACCTGCATCGTGTTGCCACGTTCACTGCCGGGCGCCTGGGCCAGGGCCGGGGCCGACATCGCCAGGGCGGCGAGAAGGATCAGGGGGCGGATCATCGCGTCAGTCCTCACTCGTCTCCGGCCAGCGCGACCTGTTGGGCGCGGCCATAGCGGATCAGGGTTACATGGCTGGAGCGGCCTTCACGCGGCTGTTCCAGGCTCGAAGGTTGCGGCACCGGATCGCCGCCGCTGACCAGTTGCGGACCACCGGTCGCATTGTCGGTCAGGCTGCGCAGGACGAGAGAGACCTCGCCGCGGGCCACGGCCAGCGACACGGCGCGAGCCTGTTCGGGGGTCAGTTCCAGCGTGGCGGTTTCACCCAGCACGACATCCTCGCCTTCGCCATCTCCGAAAGTCTGGTCGATCGCGAGGACTCGGGTGTTCTCGACGATCGTGCGAGCCACGAAATTGCGGCCACCGCGACGGCTTTCGCTTTCCTCTTCAAAGGAGACGATCACATCAACGCGGTCATTGGGCAGAATGAAGCCGCCCGCGCCCGTCTCGGCCGAGATCGGCACGGCGACAGCGCGCATGCCCGGCGTCAGGACAGCGGCCATGAAGCCGGCATCGCCAGGCTGCACCAGCCGGCGGCCGGTGATCGGTTCGCTCTGGCTGATCGGGGCGCGAACCACCGAGCCGGCAAAGTCCTCAATGCCCTGGCCGCGGCCTTCCACGATATAGCCCGGCGCAATGGCTTCATCCGGCCAGGCCTGCCAGTAAAGGTCGGAGGCGGAAATGCGCGCGCCAATGGTCAGGTCACTGCGGGCTGCCAGAATACGGACCGCCGGACGTTCCTCCTGTACCTGAACCACTTGTGGGGCTTCCGGGCCGGACATGGCCTGGCGGACAAAAAAGGCGACCGCGACGGCCGCGACGGCGGCAGCAGCGAGAATAGCGATACGGACAGCGTTCATGGGACGCTCAAACCTCTCGGACGCACGAATACGTCAGACAGGAGACGTTGAATTCCTCAAAGTCGCGTTAATGCTATTGAGACAATGCGTTTGAAGGGCCGGTTTTTTGTAATCGCCTGCAGCGCCTAGCTGATTCGACTAAAAAGCGCTGAAAATTGGCGTCGCCGGAAGGGTCCAGAAAACCCCTGCTGCGATCGCGATTCCGTAGGGGACAGGAGCCCCTTTTTCCAGGGCCGTTTCGGACGTCCAACCGCTTGGAATCCGCATCAAAGGGGCACCATGACGCAACAAGAGCAGCACCAGGACCAGCACACCGCCGGCCACCACGGTGTGCAAGAGGAAGGGGA
This sequence comes from Maricaulis alexandrii, assembly GCF_005871165.1. Taxonomy (GTDB): domain Bacteria; phylum Pseudomonadota; class Alphaproteobacteria; order Caulobacterales; family Maricaulaceae; genus Maricaulis; species Maricaulis alexandrii. The sequence continues at coordinate 50,240 of NZ_SWKP01000011.1, forward strand.
ATAAGGAATCCCAGCCCATCCAGACCGCGACAGCGGCAAACATTTTGGCATCACCGCCGCCGATCCAGCCCGGGGCAAACAGGGCAAACCCGATCAACAATCCCAGAAAACCGGCCAGGATGTGGAATCCGAAGAGCGGCCAGCTGAACCCGGCGGCAAAAGCCGCAACGGGAAAGGCCAGGGCGATGATGCCGCACAACCAGTTCGGAATGATGAAGCGCACCGCATCCGACAGGGCCGCCGCCGCGACGAGACCCACAAAGATCACGATCAGTATTTCGATGGCCATCCCGGTCCCCTCTTCCTGCGCGCGAAGAAAAGCACAGAGGTTTTAAAATCCGGTTGGCAGGGTAGAGCTCCCCCAAAACGAAGAAGGCCGCTCCGTTGGGAGCGGCCCTCGCCGTCTTTACACGATGTGCGGTTCGCTTAGAGCGCGCCGGCAACCGTGTTGAAGTTGTCGCTGACGCCCGTACCAAGGGCAGTCACGGCACCGATGATGACCACGGCGATGAGGGCGGCAATCAGGCCGTACTCGATAGCGGTGGCGCCGGATTCGTCTTTGAAGAAGCGAGAAATCATTTTCATTTTTAAACTCCCGTGTAGGTACCCATCCATCAGGAGCTGATCCGTCCCGACCCCTCCTGAACGATGCCCATCAAACACGAGAACAATTTCGGTCTAGTAAAAATACGTGGTTACCAAAATCTGTACGCTGCACTTTGTGCGCTATAGTTAAAAATCGGATAACGATATTGCCCAACTGAAAAACAAATTACCAAACAAATAAATGCGCCCCCGTTTATAAAAGATTCAGACGCGCGCGCGAGACTGGGGACATGTTCAGTCGACCGGGACGGAGTGCCCCCATGATCAAACGGATAGCTGCCGCGTTCACCTTGGCCCTCGCTTTCATGGCGCCCGCCGCCGCCAGCGATATCGACATCGCCGTCGAGCACGCCCAGGTCATCCGCCTTCCCGGTGATGCCTCGGCCGTGGTGGTGGGCAATCCCTCGATCGCCGACGCCATGGTCCATGACGGTCGCACCCTGATCCTGACCGGCCGCCTGCAGGGGCGCACCAATGTCATCGCGCTCGATCGCATCGGTCGTGTCATCTATTCGCGCGACATCGTCGTCAGCAATCCGGTGGACAATCAGGTCGCCCTCTTCCGCGGCCCCGACCGGTCCACCCTGTCCTGCGGCGATGTGTGCGAGGACATCCCGCGCGTCGGCGATGAGCAGACCCGCGTGGAAGGCCTGACCGACCAACAGCGCAACCGTCTCTCCATTGCCGACCAGGCCATGGCAGGCGATGACTCCGGCGGCATGCCGCAATAAGTCGCGCCCGAGGGGGATGATCATGCGTCTTGCGGGTCTCAAGCCCAGCTTCAAGCCGGCACCCTGGCGCCGGCTTCGACGTGACCAGAAAGGGGCCACGGCGGTGGAATTCGCCATGATCGCCGCCCCCTTCTTCTTTCTCCTCTTTGCGATGATCGAGATTGCGGCCGTGTTCTTCACCGGCACGGTGCTGGAAAACGCCGTGCTGGAAGCGGCCCGGCAGATCCGTACCGGCCAGGCCCAGTCCGGCGGCATGTCCCAGGCCGGTTTCCGCCAGGAAGTCTGCGACCGGATCGGCGTGGTCGGCGATTGCGACCGGCTGGAGATCGATGTCCAGGTGTTCGAGGACTTCAATGATGTCGACCAGTCCAGCCCGATCGATGGCGGTGGACAGATGGACACGTCCGGCTTCGGCTGGGATCCGGGGGATGCCGGCGACATCGTCCTGGTCCGCGTCTTCTATCGCTGGACGCTGATGACGCCGAATTTCGGCGGCGCCCTGTCGAACATGGAAGGCAATCAGCGCCTGATCACGGCGGCCACGGTTTTCCGGAACGAGCCCTTCGATGATTAAGGCCCTGACCTCTCTCCTGCGCCGTTTCCGGCGCGAAACCGCCGGCGTCTCCGCCGTCGAATTCGCCCTGATCGCGCCCTTCATGATCCTGCTCTATCTTGGCGCGGTCGAGGTCAGTCTCGCCCTGTCGATCGACCGCAAGATCACCAGCGTGTCCTCGGCCCTGGCCGACCTGGTCGCCCAGGATGACATCATCACCGATGACGAGATGAATGACATCCTCAATGCCGGTGCCGTGATCGTGGCGCCCTTCTCGACCGAACCGCTGCAGATCCGCATTTCCAGCGTCTTCATGAATCCGGATGAGAGCGTGGAAGTGACCTGGAGCGACGCCTTGAACACCTCGCCCTTGGCCGAAGGCGGGTCCGTCGCCGTGCCCCAGGGCGTGCTCGACCGGAACCGGTCGATCATCATGGTGGAAGTGGATTATCGCTACGACACCATGTTCGACCAGCTGGGCGTCAACGGGTTCGACATTTCCGAAGTCTTCTACCTCCGCCCGCGCCGTTCCATCGTGGTCTCGCGGAATTAGGGAAGGCGGACCTTTCCTCTAATCCAACAGATCCGCGATCGGACCCGGAATGCCGGATCCCGTGGCAACGGCTTTGCCGTCCAGGGCGGAGACCGGGATGGCCCCCATCAGGGCATTGGTGACAAAGACACACTCCGCACCAGTCAGGGCCTCGCGGCCGAAGGCCCCGGTCTCCACGGGAATGGCATCAAGAATGGCGGCTCGGGCCGTGCCCGGCAGGACGGCACATTCCAGACCGGGCGTGAACAACGTGCCCGAGCGCATCCAGAACAGATTGGCGCAGTCGGCACCGGACAAATAGCCGCCGGTATCCAGAAGCAGCGCCATGCCGGCCCCGGCATTGCGGGCCTCCCGGCGCGCGGCGAGATTGTCAGTATAGCCCAGCGTCTTGTGCGCAGCGGCCAGACTGGTCGGCGAACGGCGGATCAGACTGGTTTTCAAGGCAATGGAATTGGGCGGCGCCGTGCGGCGGGCCGCCGTCAACAAGACGGCCGGCTGCCCCTTCGGGTCGCGATCCAGGCCGCGCGGACCGATCCCGGCGGTGACCGTCAGGCGCAGGGCCGCATCCTCCAATCCGTTACGCTCGCAGATTTCCGCCGCCAGATCGCCCAACTCATTCCCGGTCAGGGGCGAGCACAGGCCCAGCGCCGTACAGGCAGACTCCAGCCGCGCGACATGCCGCTCCAAGCGTTCCACCGCCTGGTTGCGCCAGCGCAGGGTTTCAAACACGCCATCGCCGAGCAGGGCACCGCGGTCGGCGGCCGGCCAGCTGGCCGCGCCGGCCGTCAGCCATTCCCCGTCCAGCCAGACCACGGCCTCACTCATGCCCGCCTCCCAGCGCCCGGCGCAGCGCCGAGGCCTTGGTCAGGGTTTCGGCATATTCCGCCTCCGGCTCGGAGTCGGCGACGATCCCGCCGCCCGACCGGACGCTGGCCCGCCAATGCCCGTCAGCCTGCCGGCGCAGGGATGCCGTTCGGATCATCACATTCAGGTCCATGGCCCGCTTCCCGTCGATCCAGCCCAGAGCTCCACAATAGGGCCCCCGGGGCTCGGCTTCGAGCTCGGAAATGATTTCCATGGCGCGAACCTTGGGGGCGCCGGTGATTGAACCGGGCGGAAAGGCCGCTTCCAGCACGTCATAAACATCGCGCCCGGGTGCCAGCGCGCCGGTCACCACAGAGACCAGATGGTGCACATTCGTGTAGGTCTCGACATCGCAAAGCCGGGGGACTTTCACACTGCCCGCCGCGCAGACCCGGGACAAATCATTGCGCATCAGGTCGACGATCATCAGGTTTTCCGCGCGATCCTTGGCACTGGCGGTCAATTCCGCGGCCAAATCGGCATCACGGGCGGGATCGGCATGACGCGGCCGCGTCCCCTTGATCGGACGTGCCTCCACAACGCCGTCGGCCACCTCGACGAAACGTTCCGGCGAATTCGTCATCACCACGCGATCATCATCCAGGCGGAAATAGGCTGCATGCGGGGCCGGCGACTGGGCGCACAAACGGGAAAAGACACCGAAGGGCGTCTCCTCCGGGGCCAGATCCGCATCAAAGCCTTGCGAGAGATTGACCTGGAAGACATCGCCGGCGCGGATATAGGCCTTGGCCTGGCGCGCGGCCGCCAGATAGGTCTCCAACGACCAGCGGGGTGACCAACTGGCCGGCGCGGCGGGCCTGGCGTCCGGCGGTTCCAGACCGTCGCCCAGCTGGTCCACAAAGGCTTCGGCGGCCGCCCGGTCCGGCGCGAAGACGTCCAGACCATCCGTTTCGCGATCGAAACGAGCCCAGACCGGATAGCGCCCCACGACCTGGGGCGGCCAGCGCGGATCGAGATGTGGCAGGCGCTCGAAGGCCGCGGCCAGGTCATAGCCGAACAGGCCGGCATGCAAACCGTCCGTCTCGCGAGCCGAAGCCGCCAGCGCCTCGAAGGCCGCCCGGCCCGCGCCCTCGAACACGGCGTCGGGCGCCGCGAATATCCGCGCCCGTCCCTGGCGGCCATCATGCAGAAGCAGGGCATGCGCCTGTCCGGACAAGGGCGCGAACGCCGCCAGCGGGTCACGCCAGGGCAGTCGGAGGACGGGATGGGTCATGGCCGGTTCAGGCGAGCCAGCGCTGTCGCAGCGCCTGGCGCTCCGCCTCGGTAATGCCCAGCTGCTCGGTGACGTATTGATCCGTCGAGCCCATCGTGCGGAAGGCCTCTTCCAGATAATCGCCATCCACGCCGAGGAAGACCTGCATCATGGCCGCGGGCATGGGCTGGCCATCCTCCGAGCGGACGCGTTCCTGGATGCGCGGGATGATCTCGTCGAAATTCACCGCCTTGTTGGTCAGCAGATAGTCCTCGACAATGGCGTCATGGTCGACGCCCAGCTCGTCGAGAATGAGGGCGCAGAAAATCCCGGTCCGGTCCTTGCCGGCCGCGCAATGCACGAGGAAGCCGGAATCCGCCTCGCCGGAGGCCAGCGCTTTGTAGGCTTCGCGATAGACTTCCTGATTGCACGCTTCCATCGGGATGCGGCGATAGGCCGACATCATGTAATCACGCACGGCCTCTTCGGTGTGGATGCCCTTGCGCAGGAAGGCCAGGTGCGGCGGCTCGCCGGAATTGCCCTGTTCGGAGGCAATTACGCGGACATGGTCCGGCCAGTCGAAGGGTTCATTGTCGCGTTCGCGCCGCTTGCGCAGATCGGCCACGACCTTGATGCCCAATTCCTCGAACACGGCCCGGTCGGCCTCGCTGGCGCGACTTTGATGGCCGGAACGGAACAGACCTTCGCGCACCTTGGCGCCATCGGCTGCGTCATAGCCGTGGAAGTGTCTGAAATTGTGGACGCCGTCGAGTTGTCTGATGCGTGTCATGCCATGGAGGTACGCAATCCGCTGGCCCGCGGCAAGACCGGAAATTCGAATGACGGACCGCTATTCCTGAAGCGCGGCAGGCGGCTCGATCCCGTTCTCCTGCAGCACGACAAGCTGGCGCCGCAAATGATCGATGAGGAAGCGCTCCTGGGAGGCCAGTTCGGAGAAGCCCGTCTGGGTAAAGCGCAGGCTTGCCGCGACCTCCTGCTCACGCATCACATCCGGGCCGGAGAACAGCAATTCGACAATCTGCCGCCAGGTGGATTCCACGCCGCTGGCCTGCATTTCATAGATCCGCGCCGTCGTCGCCACGAGTTCGTAGGGCATCACATCCAGCTGCCCGTGCTGCTGGGCGTGCGTCCAGGCAAAATCCGACAAGCCCGGCGCGTTCACCCCCCGCGGCAGGACACGGGGGAATTCATCGAACACGATGCCGCGAACGGGACCGTCAGCCGCCTCGATCTCCGCCAGCCGCTCATCGATCAGGGACACCACGGATTCATGGTAGGCCACCACTGCTTCCAGCTGCGCGACATTGTCCTCGATCTCGGCGGCAACCCGGATCATGGCATCGGTCGCGGCCTGCCGGTCGGCCACGGTCTCGCGCCATTCATTGACGATGAAACCGAGCACGACCGCAAAAACGATCAGCACGCCTTCGACAATGGCACGGCCGAGCCAGGCGGACACGGGAGAGGACGAGGTCGACATGAGGAAATTCCGCGTTTGTTTCCGCCAGCATAGGCAGAAGACAAGCGCGGCGTCACCCTCAACGTGTTGCCCGGTCCCTATCTGAAGGGCGGCTCGTCGAAACTGCGCAGTTTGCGCGAGTGCAGGGCGGCGCCCTCATCCTTCTTCAGGATCTCGATCGTCTCCAAGCCCGCGGCCAGGTGTTCGGACACCGAACGCTGGTAGAAGAGATTAGCCGCGCCGGGCAGTTTCAGCTCGCCATGCAGCGGTTTGTCCGAGACGCAGAGCAGCGTGCCATAGGGCACCCGCAGACGCAGGCCATTGGCGGCGATCGTGGCGGATTCCATGTCCACGGCGATGGCGCGGGACTGGTTGATCCGGCGGGCCTGCTGGGCATAGCGCAGCTCCCAGTTCCGGTCGGCATAGGTCGCCACGGTCCCGGTCCGCAGCCGCGCCTTCAGGGCCTCGCCCGTATCCCCGGACACGCTGGCAACGGCCTCCTCCAGGGCAATCTGGATTTCCGCGATCGGCGGAACCGGTACGGACAGGGGCAGATCCTCGTCCAGCACCGAGTCATAGCGTAGATAGGCGTGGGCCAGGACATAATCGCCCAGTCGCTGGGAGTGTCTCAGACCGCCACAATGGCCGATCATCAGCCAGCATTGCGGCCGCAGCACCGCCAGATGGTCGGTGATATTCTTCGCGTTCGACGGGCCGACCCCGATATTGACCAGGGTGATGCCGCGACCGCCCGGCGCCTTGAGGTGGTAGGCCGGCATCTGGAAGCGCCGCCAGGGCGCCCCCTCGACCACGGCATGGGCGTTCGGCGTATCCGCCGTCACCGTCACATTCCCCGCGGCGGAGAAGGCTTCATAATGATTGTCTTCCTTCAGCTGGCGGATCGCCCAGGCGGTGAAGGCATCGACATAGCGGTGATAGTTCGTGAACAGGATGAATTGCTGCACGTCTTCATAAGGCGTGCCGGTATAGTGCCGCAGGCGCTGCAGCGAGTAGTCCACCCGCGGCGCCTCGAACAGGGAGAGCGGCTTGTCCTCGCCCGGCACGGAGGGTCGCAGCCCGTTGGGCAATTCATCATCGACCTTGGACAGGTCGGCATAGGGGAAGTGGCGGACCAGCTCGGCCGGGCTGGCCGCATTCATGTCCAGATCATCCGCCCCGTCCAGCACGTAGGAGAAGGGAATCTCCACCTGGGACGGCCCGGTCTCGATCGTGATCTCGTACTGGTCCTGCAGCAAGGAGAGTTGCTCGATCAGGTAATCGCGGAAATGCTGGGGATTGGTAATGGTGGAGGCATACACCCCGGTATCGGTGAACTTGCCGAAGGCGCGGCTCACCGGAGGCGGCGGCCCGTCGGGCAGATAGGTGACCCGGAGCTCCGGATACACAAAAGCGCCAGACTGGCGCTCTTCTTCACTCGGGGGATGTCCGCCATCCAGGAAAGTCTTCAGAGCGGATTGGAGGCGTTCGACGGAAGCTTGGTAGAGCGCATCCAGCTGCTCCACCGCTTCTTCTGGTGTTCTAGCAATTTTATGTTTTGTCATCGCGCACCTCATGCCTGAATTTGGCGCGAGCGTAAATAGGACAGAGAACAGAGACATGACGCAGATCGAAAACTTTCATGACCGTGTCGAGGCCCGCCTGGACGGGTCTGTCGCCCATATCGAGATGGTCCGCGAAGACAAGCTCAACGCGCTCGATCCGGCCATGTTCGACGCGCTGATCGCGGCCGCGGACTGGCTGCGCGGCCAGAAAACGGCCCGCGTCGCCATCCTGTCCGGCCGCGGCCGCATGTTCTGCGCCGGGCTCGATTTCGGCAGTTTCGCGGCCATGTCGGAGGATGGCGGCGAGTCGGCCAACTCGCTGGAAGCGCGCACGCACGGCCTGTGCAACAAGCCGCAATATGTCGGCTATGTCTGGCACGAGATGGAAATCCCGGTGATCTGCGCCATCCAGGGCGGGGCACTGGGCGGGGGTCTGCAGATCGCGCTGGGCGCCGATATCCGCATTGCGGCCCCCGACGCCAAGATCGCCATTGCCGAGACGCAATGGGGCCTCGTCCCCGACATGTCCGGCTGCGCCACCGTGCGCCGCCTGGTCCGCGATGATGTCCTGCGCCTGCTCACCTATACCGCCCAACGGCTCGACGGCACGCAAGCGCAGGCCCATGGCCTGGTCACCGAAGTCAGCGCGGATCCGCTGGCCCGCGCCAGGGCGATCGCCGACGCCATTGCCGGGCGCAGCCCCTCGGCCATCCGCGCCTGCAAGACCCTGCTCAACACGCTGGATGACGGCGATGCGGCCGAGATCCTCCAGGCTGAATCCGACCTGCAGCAATCGGTCATGGGCGGCCCCAACCAGGTCGAGGCCGTGATGGCCAATCTGGAAAAGCGGGCACCCGTTTTCGCCGATTGACGGCAAAAGCCGTGCGCTGACCGCCGGTGTCAGACCGGGATTGCGCATTTATCTGTTGTTGCTGTGCACCATGACCTGTATGCACGCCGCGCCCCGGCCTCCCGGCCGGGCGCTCGTGTAATGGAGAAGGATATGAGCAACACGCACAATTGGGTCGTCCTGAAATTCGGCGGCACCAGCGTTAAGTCGCTGGCTGATTGGCGCGTGATCTCGAAACGGATTTCAGACGTGAAGGCGGAAGGCAAACGCGTGTTTGTCGTCCATTCCGCCGTCGCGAAAATCTCCGACCTTCTCGATGCGCTGGTGCGCAGCGCCGTGGCCGGTGACGGCGAGGCCGAGCTGGACGCGATCAAGACGCGCCATCTGGAGCTGGCCGCCGAGCTGGGCGTTGAGGGCGAAACCCTGCTCGCCCCCTATTTCGACGAACTGACGCGCCTGCGCGCCGGCCTGTCCCTGACCGGCGATGCCAGCCCGCGCCTGAAGGCCCGGATCATGGCCCAGGGCGAGCTGATGGCGACCACGCTGGGTCAGGCCTGGCTGGCCGGTGAAGGCGTCGCCTCGCGCTGGCTGGATGCCCGCAATCATCTGGCGGCCCTGCCGGCACCGGGCGCGCGCGGCTATCTGGCCTGCGACTGTGTCCACACCGAAGACGGCAATCTGCTGGCAGAGCTGGATGGCGGGCCGGATGTCATCATCACCCAGGGCTTCATCGCCCGGCGGGAGGATGGCGACACCGCCCTGCTCGGCCGCGGCGGGTCCGACACGTCCGGTGCCTATTTCGCGTCGAAACTGGGCGCCGAACGGATCGAGATCTGGACCGATGTCCCCGGTTTCTTCTCGGCGGATCCGCGCCTGACGGGCGCGGCCCGCCAGATCCGGTCGCTGGCCTATGAGGAAGCCCAGGAACTGGCCTCCATGGGCGCCGGCGTCCTGCACCCGCGCGCCATTGCGCCGGTGCGCGCGGCCGGGATCGAGATGCAGGTCCTGTGCACGCATCGCCCGGAGATGAGCGGCACCACGATCACCGCCACCCCGTCGGAAGATACGCCGCGCCTCAAGGCCGTGTCGGTGAAGAATGGTGTCCGCCTGATCACGATGGAAACGGACGGAATGTGGCGGGCCTCCGGCTTCCTGGCCGAGGCCTTCGAGCCCTTCTCGCGCCATGGCGTGTCCATCGACCTGGTCTCCACTTCGGAAACCTCGGTCACGGTCTCGCTTGATGATGATCCGGGTCTGACGCCGGACGTGATTGCGGCGCTGGAAGATGACCTCGCCAAGATCGCCCGGGTCACCCTGATCGAGAATTGCGCCGCCGTGTCCATGGTCGGCCGGGGCGTGCGCGCCCTGCTCGCCCAGCTCGGCCCGGCCATGGAGGCCTTCGCCCATTATCCGGTGCGTCTCGTCTCCCAGGCCGCCAACGACCTCAACCTCACCGTGGTGGTCGATGGCGATCAGGGCAAGCCGCTCTGCCGCCGCCTGCACGACCAGCTGATCCAACCCAAACCGATGGACAAGACCTTCGGTCCGTCCTGGCGCGAGATCGGCGAAAACCTGACCGGCACCCAGCCGGCCGGCACGGGCACCTGGTGGCGCGAGAAGCGTCAGGCGTTGATCGATCTCTGCCCCGCCGATGGCGCGACCTATGTCTATGACCTGGACACGGTGCGCACGCGTGCCGCCGCTGTCGCCGGTCTGAAGCATCTGGATCGCGGCTGGTATGCGATGAAGGCCAATGGCCATCCCGACATGATCCGCACCGCCGTCGAGGCAGGACTGGGCGTGGAATGCGTTTCCATCAATGAGGTGAAGGCCGCGCAAGAAGCCGTGCCCGACCTCACCGTCGACCGCATCCTGTTCACGCCGAACTTCGCGCCCAAGGCGGAATATGCCCAAGCGCTGGAGATGGGTGTCCATGTCACGCTGGACGGGCTGCACCCGCTGCGGGCCTGGCCGGAGATTTTCAAGGGCCGCAAGATCACGCTTCGGATCAATCCCCAGCGTCCGGAAGGCCACCACAAGCATGTCCGCACGGCTGGTCCGGAGGCCAAGTTCGGCCTCCACGCCGCCGAGCTGGACGAGGCCAAGGCGCTCGCCGCCCAGGCCGGGGCGATCATCAATGGTCTGCACGTGCATTCCGGTTCGGGCATTTCCGATCCGGACCATTGGCGCCGTGTCGGCCTCTTCCTGGTGGAAACAGCCCGCTCCATGCCGGATGTGGAAATCCTGGACCTGGGCGGCGGTCTCTCCGTCGACGAAGCCTCCGGTGTCCGCCGCATCGACATGGCGGCGCTGGACGCGGTGCTGGGTGATCTCAAGACCGCCCATCCGCACTACCAGTTCTGGATCGAACCCGGCCGCTACATCTCCGCGGAATCCGGTGTCCTCCTGGCCCGGGTCACCCAGCTCAAACACACGCCGGATGCCCGTTTCGTCGGCATCAATACCGGCATGAACTCGCTGATCCGCCCGGCGCTCTACGGGGCCCGCCACGAGATCGTGAACCTCACCCGTCTCGACGAGGACGCCACCTATATCGCTGATATTGTCGGCCCGATCTGCGAAACCGCCGACCGCCTCGGCGCCCAGCGTCTCATGCCCGACACACAGGAAGGTGACATCATCCTGATCGCCAATGGCGGCGCCTATGGCCGCGTCATGTCGAGCTCGTACAACATGCGCGAGCCGGCCGGTGAGGCGGTGATCCCGGTGAGCTAGATCAACCGGCCCAGCAGGAAGTCGTAGGCGGCCCGGCGTTCGGCGTCGGGGAAGCTGTGACCGGCGTCCGGGGTTTTCAGGACGAGGTCGCCGCCCGGCCAGAGCGGGGTGGCGGCCTCGGCCAGTTCGCGGGCCGAGGCGCATTCGAACGTGTCGTCGCGGGTCGGCGCGGAGATGAAGAGCGGACAGGGCGCGATTGCAGCCAGGACATCGTCGAAATCGGAGGGCAGGCGATTGACGCGGGTCTCGAATTCATCGGCGATGCGCGGCATGTATTTCTCGCGCAGGGCCCAGCCGGCCAGCCCCATCGGGTGATGCCGGGCATAGCTGGAAAAGCTGGAATAGCCGGCGCTGCAGACACAGGCCGCGATGCGCGGATCGTGGGCCGCCAGGAAAAGCGCATTGCTGCCGCCCAGGGAATGCCCGATCACGCCGATCACCGGATTGTAGCGACCGGTGATCTCCTGCAGCGCATCCAGGGCGAGGATGTGATTAACCAGACCCTTCTGGGAGACGCTGGCATAGCCCCATTCCTCATAAATCCGGTCGATATCGGGCTGGTACTGGCCGAAGAGCGGATAGTCCGGCGCCAGGACGACCGCGCCCTTGCGCGCCAGTTCCAGGGCGTAGGCCAGCCCGCGATCTCCCGCCAGACCGGCCGGTTCCGCCTTGCCCAGATCCGCCGGCTCCGTGGTCTGGTGCAGGGCCAGCACCAGGGGCAGGGCCGCGATCCGGATCCCGGCCGGATACAATAGCAGGCACGGCACTTCCTCGGGCGCATCCGCCTCGAACACGACACGTTCAACCACTATCCCGTCCAGCACGCGCTTGGCCTTGCGGGCGACCGGACTGCGGCGCGCGCGGATGCCCTCCACACGCGACCAGGTGAAGTCGGGCGCGCCGAGGATTTGTCCGAACCGTTCCAGCGGCTGACGGGCGGGGGGTTGAGTGCTCATGGCGCCAGCATATGCTGGAGCGCAGGGGAGAATACAGAGCGGTATCAGTAAAATGACCGCCGGGGGGATCAGATGACACGGCGTTTTCCTAAACCGAATGACCGGTTCCGCTACATGCTGACACGGGCGCCGGTCTGGCGGCTCCTGCTCTATTATGTCCTGGTCAATCTGCTGATCGCTGCCCTTCTGGCGGCCCTGACGCCCGTTCTCGCAACACTCGCAGCGGACACGGTCGGCGGCCCGGTCCGCACCGGCCCGCCCGGAGAGCTGATTGTCGGTTATCTGGCCCTGCTGGTCGGACAGGACTGGCCAGCCTCGGGCGTGACCGCCTTTTCCGGCTTTGCGGCCTTGCAGGCGGCCACGGGCATTATCGGCATCATCCTGCCCGCCATGCTGCTCGGGGCCGTGGTCTTCCGGGTGATGACGCCGAAGTCCGACCTGGTGGAATTCGAGCCGCACCTCTTCATCGAGGATGCCACGCCAGGCTCTGCGGCAGAGGGGCCGGCTGGTCTGGTCTCCACCTTCCACATCAGCACGCCCGTGCGCTGCTTCGACCTGTCGGTGACGCTCCACCTGAAATATTTCAAGCGCAACAAGCGCGGCCAGCCGAATGAGGAAGAACGCTTCCCCTGGCATTCGGTCACGCTAGGCACCGGCCTGACCGGCGGCGACAATCTCGCCTTGCCCTATGACCTGATCCCGACCCGTTTCCGGACCCAGGCCCAGATTTTCCGCGACCCGGACGCCTTCGAGGCCGCCGTCGCTTCGACCGGCCAGCAGAACCTGCCCCTGATCCTGATCGAGGACGGCCGTATCAGCCATGTCTATGTCGATGGCCGCAATCTGCGCCGCCAGGATGAGGACAGCGAGGACCATTGCGACCTCATGGTGGTCGTCCATGGCAGCCTGCCCGATGCCCAGGCCGAGCTGATGGAAGTCCATCGCTATGACCTGTTCCGCGATTTTCGGGACACGGCGGATCTGTCCAAGGCCTTCGAGGTGGAATATGTCCGCCGCACGGATGACTATTATGTCTCCAAGCTGCGGGATCGTCGCCGGAACTGGCTCTGGAGCCTGATCCGGCGCCTGCGCGGACCGCGTCATTTCTAGCAAAACAGGGCCCCGTGGCGGCAGAAAATTTCTTGCCTCACCGCATTCCCTTGTTAGCGTGGGAGAATTCACGTGTTGGGAAGGGCGTTCACATGTACGGGCTGATCGGGAAATTTACCGCTGTCAAAGGCGAGCGCGACGCGCTCATGGCCATTTTGGCCGAAGGCATGAAGGACATGCCCGGCTGCCATTCCTACGTCATCGCCCGCGATCCGTCCGACGCGAACGCCATCTGGATCACGGAAGTCTGGGACAGCGCCGACCACCACCAGGCCTCGCTCCAGCTTGCCTCCGTCCAGGCTGCCATCGCCAAGGGCCGCCCCCTGATCGCCGGCATGGACCGCATCGCCGAAACGATCCCGCACAGCGGGATCGGTCTGGCAGTGGAGCCGATCTGATCCGACCCGGCCTCAGTGGCAGCTCTTTCCGTGCGCGGCCAGGCGCCAGTAGTTATAGGGCAGCGGCGCGAGGAAACCGGCCACCAGCATGATCGGGATCACCCACCAGGTCAGCTTGGCCCCGCCGGTCAGCCAGACATCGACCGCATTCATCACCGCTTCCATGGCGATCATGGAGATGAAGGACATGCCGATCGCGGTCTTGAAAGCGACGGCCAACTCCATCTGGCGTGACATGATCCAGGTCTCCAGCGCGATCGAGGTCGCCAGGCCGTTGATGATGGCCAGTGTCATGATGGCGAGGGTCGGCCAGGGAATGCCCGTCACCTGGAAAAAGGCAATCGTCCCGAAATCACCGATCGAGCAGCCCAAAAGGCACCACGCCGTATTGGTCGAAGCCCGGCGCCAGTCCGGCAGGGATTGCCAGAAGCGCGGTTGTGTCAGTGTGGAGGCGGCCATGTCAGTCTCCTTCTTGCGGCGTCCACCCGAACACCTAATCTTTCCAGCAGGGGGAAGGTCAAGGAGACCGGTATGAAGATTTCACACGCTGCCCGTCAGGCCGGACTGCCGGTCAAGACCGTCCGCTATTACGCCGATATCGGCCTGGTGAAGCCGGCCGGCCGGTCGATGTCCGGATATCGGGAGTATGATGAGGCGGGCCTGGCCAAGCTGGGCTTTGTGCGCCGCGCCCGGGAATTCGGCTTCTCCATCGAGGAGTGCCGGGAATTGCTCTCGCTCTATGAAGACCGGGACCGGGCCAGCAGCGATGTCCGCACCATCGCCTCCGCCCATCTCGCAGAAATCGAGGAAAAACAACGCCAGCTCGCCGCCTTGCGGGACGAACTGGCGTATCTGGTCAAGACCTGCCAGGGCAATGACCGCCCCGATTGCCCGATCCTGGACCGGCTGGGCTGACGCCCCGGCGGTTTACTCCGCCGGTTCGGCGTCTTTCTTCTTCATCTTGTCGAACATGCCCCAGACGCCGTCATCGCCGTGCCAGTCGCCCTTGGTGGCGCCCTTGGAGTATTCAGTGGCACGGGCCTCGAAGAAGTTGGCGTGCTCGACCCCGTTGAGGATTTCCGTCAGCCACGGGATCGGGTGTTCCTTGACGCCATAGATCTCCGGCAGTTTCAGCTGCTTCATGCGCCAGTCGGCGATATAGCGGATGTATTGCTTGATATCGTCCGGCGTCATGCCTTCCACCTCGCCGGCCTCGAAGGCCAGTTCGATGAATTTGTCTTCCAGCTTCACCACGGTCTGGCAGCAATCGGCGATGTCGTCCTTCACCGCCTGGGTCAGCGCCCCGGTCTCTTCGGCGAAGGTGTGGAACATCTTCATCATGCCCTCGCAGTGCAGCGATTCATCGCGCACCGACCAGGACACGATCTGGCCCATCCCCTTCATCTTGTTGAAGCGCGGGAAGTTCATCAGCATCGCGAAGGAGGCGAAGAGTTGCAGGCCCTCGGTAAAGCCGCCGAACACCGCCATCGAGGTGAGGACATCCTTCTCGGTCTCAACGCCGAACTTGCCCAGATAGTCGTGCTTGGCCGCCATTTCCTCGTACTCCATGAAGGCGGAGAATTCGGAATCGGGCATGCCGATGGTTTCCAGCAGGAGGGCGTAGGCCGCGATGTGCACCGTCTCCATATTGGAGAAGGCGGACAGCATCATGCGCACTTCAACCGGCTTGAAGAGCGGCATGTAGTTTTCCATGTAATTCGCGCCGACCTCGACATCGGACTGCGTGAAGAAGCGGAAGATCTGCGTCAGCAGATTGCGCTCCTTGTCCGTCAGCTTGGTCGCCCAGTCCTTGCAGTCCTCGCCCAGCGGCACTTCTTCCGGCAGCCAGTGAACCTGCTGCTGGCGCTGCCAGAACTCATAGGCCCACGGATAGCGGAAGGGCTTGTAGGAATGGCTGGGACGAAGAAGTCCGGGAATCTCAAGCGTCGAATTGGACATGGTGACAGCCTTCTTGATGCGCCGGTGCGGCCGGTCGGAGAATCATTATCGAGAACACAACATATTGTGTTCAAGCTTACCGAAACGTCTACAGCTTGATGCGCCTTTGACGGACCGGACCTGTGGAGAGTGCGCGATTCGCGAGGTTTCAGCCATGCTTGGCTGACGCGTCTATTCCACCGGCGCTGTGTAGAGCTGAAGGTCGGACTGTTCCAGCAGGAAACCCGCCCGCATGACATGGGTGAGATCACGCATGTTCGCGATATCCGCCCTCGGGTCGGACGACAGCACGATCAGGTCAGCCAGCTTGCCCGCTTCCAGCGTTCCGAACCGGTCCGCCATCCCCATCGCATCAGCTCCGGCGCGGGTGGACATCTCGATGATGGCGCTGGCCGGCAAGCCGGCGGCCTGCATGGCCTCCATTTCCGGATTGATGGCAGCGCCGTGCAGGGTCAGCGGATTGCCGCTATCGGTCGAGGTGACGATCCGGACACCGGCCTCGTAAACGGCAAGGAGATTGGCCTGCATGATGTCCATTTCTTCCATGTAGTCGGCCCGGCGCTGCGCGATATCCTCGGCCGAGAGCTGGCCCGCGAAATCCTCATAGGCCGCGATATTGGAGATCCGGTCCCGCAGGGCCGCGTCGACACAGCCGTTGGGGTCATCAATCACTGACACGTTCTGCTCGGAGGCCGCGATGACCGCCTCATTCCAGTTCCCGCCCACGATCAGGGTCGGAGCATAAAACGTGTCATTGGCGATCAGGAGATCGAGAAACTCCTGGTCCACCGGCTGATCTCCAACCGAGTGGACCAGCATGAAGGCGCCCGCCCGAAGGGCGAGCTTGGCCTCGCGCAGATCGGTGGCGTGGACCAGAAGGGGCAGACCTGCCGCGTCTGCCGCTTCGCCGGCCGCCATCAGCAGGGCATCGAGCCGCTCCGCATCATCCGGATCAGGCCGCAGATACCAGACCTTGACCGCCTGCGCGCCGATCGACTGGAGAAAGGCGATATCCTCGGCGATATCGGCTTCGCTCTGCATGGGCAGGAAGACCGGCTGGTCCGCCAGCATGCCGACCATGAAGGGCGCGTTGTAGTCGACATGGGTGATCAGCGGCCCGGCGGCGCGGACATGGGCCCGGTCGGGACGGTCCGTATCCGTCGCCTGCTCATCGGTCACCGTCCAGACGGCGCCGCCGACGTCATAAACAGCGGTGATCCCGCTGCACAGGAAGGCGCGGTGCCACCGGCCCGGATCATCCCACAGATATTGGATCGTTTCGTCATAGGGATAGACATCGGTCGCCAGCGCTTCGGGGCGACCGTCGAGCCAGCCGGTCTGGTCGAAATGGACATGGGCGTCCACCAGGCCCGGCGTGATGAAGTGTCCGGTCAAATCCGTGCGCGGCGTTCCGTCCGGCACCGGGCAGTCCGCCGCCGAGCCGACACAGGCCAGCTCGTCACCGCGCACCAGGACCACGCCATCCTCGAAGGCCGGCCCGCCCGTCCCGTCGATCACCGTCGCGCCGGTCAGGGCCATCAGCCCGGTCTCGGGATCCGGTCCGGAACCGCCGCATCCGGCAAGAATGAGACCCGTCAGGGCTGCGCCCAGTGTTCGAACTGACGTCATGGCGAATTCCCCAAGTGAAAGCTTACCAGGTCCAGTTGACCGAAACCGCGCCGAATTCCTCGGTTTCGTCGAAGGTCGTCACGCCGGCCACATGGGCATATTCGCGGCGGACATAGGCCAGGGACAGATCGACATCGCCGACCCGCATCGCGATCCCCGCCTGGGCATCGCCCACGACCTGCCGGTCGGTGAGCTGCATGGCCGCGGAGAAGTCCATCCCCTCGCCCGGATTGTACATGAGCGCGCGCCGGTCGGCGCCCGCGAAGACATACCAGCGCGGCTGCTCGGCGGCTGCGCCCTGGAGGTATTGGCCGATCCGCACTTCCGCGCCGGCCCCGGCAGCTGACCCGTCCGGGCCGACCCGCACGCCGGCGCGGGGGGTGAAACTGACATCCAGCTCTTCACCATAGCCGCGTTGCTCGAAAGCCCGCTCATAGTTCACGGCCAGCACCGTATTCGGATCACTCCGGTCCAGGACGACGGGCGAATACGGGTCGCCGTCAGCGGAAAAGCGGGCCTGGCGATTGGCATCCACCACGGCGATTTCCAGGGAGCCGGCCTGGCCCAGATCCAGCCGCTGGCCCGGCGGCACGGTGAGGCCGGCCAGATCGTGCCGACGCAAGGGATCCTCCTGGTCCGACAAGGCGGTCATGGCCACGCGGGCTGCTTCCGGTGACAGGGGGCGCACATCCCCCTCGGCGCGAATCTGGTCCTGGATCATGTGGCGCGAGGACGCCCAACGGCTCTCCGCATATCCCGGCATGATCACCATGGCGCTGATTCCACTCAGCGCGATCACGCCGGCCGTGGCCATTTCGGCTGTCCGCCCCAAACGCATGACGCCTCCCCCCGGCGCTGACGCCAACCGGTTCACAGCGCCCCCTGCGCCCGCCCGGCCAGCCCGTCAGCGGAAAGGTTAACGCGGGCGCCGAGCGGCGTCCACGAAAACCCTTGCCGCAAAGCACAAACCCTTGAGCCATCACCGAAAACAAGAAAGGGAGCGCCCCCGGGCACTCCCTTCCAGGAGCCGGCCTCTCCCCCTCGAAGCGGCCGGCACTGTTCTGTGTCGCTGACGCCTACTGGCAGGCCAGGCACTCGTCGTAATCGGTCGGGGCCGCAGCCGCCATGGCCTTCTCGGCCTCCGACTTGGATTCGGACCCGGCATAGGCCGCACGCTGGATCGACTTGGAGCGGCAGTAGTAGAGCGACTTCACGCCCTTCTCCCAAGCCGTCCAGTGCAGCATGTGGAGGTCCCACTTGTTGATGTCGCCCGGCAGGAAAATGTTCAGCGATTGCGACTGGCACACAAAGGGCGTGCGATCAGCGGCATGCTCGATAACCCAGCGCTGGTCGATCTCGAACGCGGTCCGGAACAGAGCCTTTTCGTGCTCGTCCAGGGCATCGAGATGCTGGACCGAGCCCTCATGCTCCAGGATGGAGGCCCAGATGGCCGGCGTATTGAGGCCCTTGTCTTCCAGCACCTTCTCCAGGTTCGGATTCTTCACCGTGGTGGAACCGGACAGGGTCTTGTGCGTGTAGACATTGGCCGGGATCGGCTCGATGCCGGCGGAAACACCGCCACAGATGATGGAAATCGACGCTGTCGGCGCGATCGCCAGCTTGTGCGAGAAACGGGCCTTCACGCCGGAGGCTTCAGCATCCGGGCAAGCGCCCCGCTCTTCGGCGAGCTTCACCGAAGCCGCATCAGCCGCCGTCCGGATATGCTTGAACATTTTCATGTTCCAGGACTTGGCCATGGCGCTCTCGAAGGGCGCATTCATCTGCTGCAGGAAGGTGTGGAAGCCCATCAGGCCCAGACCGACCGAACGCTCCTGGATGGCGGAATAGACGGCACGGTCCATTTCCGCCGGGGCGCGATCGATGAAGTCCTGCAGGACATTGTCGAGGAAGCGGTAGATGTCCTCGATGAAGTCCGGCTCGTCCTTCCACTCCAGGTATTTGGCGGCATTGAGCGAAGACAGGCAGCACACGGCCGTGCGCTCCTTGCCGTTCTGGTCGAACCCGGTCGGCAGCATGATCTCGGCGCACAGATTGGACTGGCGCACTTTCAGGCCCAGCTTGCGCTGGTGGGCCGGCAGGGCACGGTTCACCGTGTCCGAATAGATGATGTAGGGCTCGCCGGTCTGCAGGCGCAGCTCGATGATCTTCTGCCACAGCTTGCGGGCATTGACCGTCTTCACGACCTCACCGGACTTCGGCGATTTCAGCTCGAACTCTTCATCATTCGCGACAGCGTGCATGAAGGCGTCGGAAATGTTCAGGCCATGGTGCAGGTTCAGGGATTTGCGGTTGAAGTCACCGGACGGTTTGCGAATTTCGAGGAATTCCTCGATTTCCGGGTGGTGGATGTCCAGATAGACGGCGGCCGAGCCGCGGCGCAGCGAGCCCTGCGAAATCGCCAGGGTCAGGCTGTCCATCACGCGGATGAAGGGAATGATGCCCGAGGTCTGGCCGACTTCGCCGATCTTCTCGCCGATCGAACGGACATCGCCCCAATAGGTGCCGATGCCGCCGCCATTGGAGGCGAGCCAGACATTCTCCGTCCAGGTGCCGACGATATCGTCCAGCGAATCCCCGACCGAGTTCAGGAAGCAGGAGATCGGCAGACCGCGATTGGCGCCGCCATTGGACAGGACCGGCGTGGCCGGCATGAACCAGAGACGCGAGATATAGTCATAAAGACGTTGGGCGTGTTCGGTATTGTCGGAAAAAGCCGTCGCCACGCGGGCGAACATGTCCTGATAGCTTTCGCCCGGCAGCAGATAGCGGTCTTCGAGGGTCTTTTTGCCGAAATCGGTCAGCAGCGCGTCGCGCGACCGGTCAATCGTGATGCCCTCGACCACGCGCAGATGCGCGCTTTCATTCGCTTTCGGCTTGCCGCGGTTTGTCGGCCGCGTGACCGAAACTTCGTTGTCCAACTGACGGTTGGTGGCCGAATCCAGTGGCGTCATGATGGCGTAACTCCCCAAGCCCGAGGCAAAAATTCCCGTTTGCGCGGTAGACAGCGCCGCGCAGCGAACAAACCCGAAAGGTCAAAGAAACTCTGTATAGTGTGTCGCCGTTTCCAGCCGACCCAACATATAGTGGATGAACCGTTTGGGCCGGTCAACGCCCAGAATGGTCCGTAGGCGGTTTTTTTGGTTAACAAACCCCTAACGCCCGAAGCCGGGCGAAAGAGCCGGTTAAGCTTCCTCAAGTCTCACGCGAGTTTCCGGCGATCAATGGCCCCGAAACCCACACATGCCATTGGCTGTGGAAAGGTCGAAAAAGCACAAGGGGCGGTGGTTGGCACCACCGCCCCCTGCAATTGCGGAATGGCTGTTCGGCCTAATCCAGGTTGAGCAGTTCCGGGTCGCCGCCCTGGGCCGCGATGTTCACCGTCACCGTCCGCTCGCCGGCAAACCGGTGCAGATAGTGCGGACCACCGGCCTTGGGACCGGTGCCGGACAGGCCTTCCCCGCCGAAGGGCTGCACGCCGACCACGGCCCCCACCATGTTGCGGTTCACATAGACATTGCCGGCCGGAACGATGGCCTGCATCTGCTGGTGGAAGGATTCGAGTCGCGAATGGATGCCCAGGGTCAGGCCATAGCCCTTGGCGGCCAGCTGACGGGCAATCGCCGACAGGTCGCGCCGCTTGTAGCGCACGACGTGAAGGACCGGACCGAAGACCTCGCGATCGATCATGTCGATCGAGGGCAGTTCCACCAGGGCCGGGCCGAAGAAGAAGCCCTGGTCCGCCAGATCACCGACATCGATCTGCTTGATCACGGTCGCCCCCGCTTCCATCCGCTCCATGTGGCGCAGGAGAAGCTCGCGGGCCTCATTGTCGATCACCGGACCGACATCAGTGGCCGGATCGGCCGGGTCGCCGATTTTCAGCTCGTCCATGGCCCCGGCGAGCGATTCGATCAGCTCATCCGCCGTCTCCTCGGGCACGAAGATGACGCGCAGGGCCGAGCAGCGCTGACCGGCCGAGCCGAAGGCCGACATGATCGCATCATCCACCACCTGCTCTCGCAGGGCCGACGTGTCGACGAACATGCCGTTCAGACCGCCCGTCTCCGCAATCAGCGGCGCAATCGCGGTTTCACGGGCAGCCAGCGAACGGTTGATCGCCCGGGCCACTTCGGTGGATCCGGTAAAGGCCACGCCCGCCGTGCGCGGGTCATTGGTCAGGGCCGCACCGATGATCTCGCCCGTGCCCGGCAGGAAGTGCAGGACCGACGGCGGCAGACCCGCTGCCTGGAACAATTGCACGGCCTGGAACGCGACCAGCGGCGTCTGCTCCGCCGGCTTGGCGATCACCGCATTGCCCGCCGCGAGCGCCGCGGCGACCTGGCCGGTGAAGATGGCCAGCGGGAAGTTCCACGGACTGATACAGACGAAGACACCGCGGCCTTTCAGACCGAAATGATTGGTCTCGCCGGCCGGCCCGGGCAGACGGGTATTGATGTCGAACTCGCGCTCGGCCTGGGCGGCGTAATAGCGGCAGAAATCGACCGCCTCGCGGACTTCCGCGATCCCGTCATTGAGCGTCTTGCCCGCCTCGCGCGTCATCAGCGCGATCAGGTCTTCCATATTGTCTTCCAGCGCATCGCCCATGGCGCGCAGGATCGCCCCGCGGGCCTTGCCGCCCCGCGCATCCCAGGCCGGCTGGGCCGCCATGGCGATCTCGAAGGCCGCATTGACCTCGTCCACCGAGGCATCCACCGCAGTGCCGACATATTCGGCCGCATCGATGGGCGACATGATCTGGTGGGCGGCACCGTCCAGCGCCTGGCCATTCACCAGCGGCGTTGCCGTGATCGGCTCGGACTTCTCGAAATCCTCGAAGGCCTTGCGGAACCGGGCCTGGATGGCGGCCTGGGTCAGATCGAGCCCCTTGGAGTTCTTGCGCTCCTCGCCATACAGGTCTTCCGGCTTGGCGATCTTTTCGTGGCGGTCGATCGTCTGGGCAATCTCGAACGGTCCCCGGGCCACGTCTTCCACCGGCACATCCGGATCCAGGAAGGAGTGGACGAAAGAGGTGTTGGCACCGTTCTCCAGCAGGCGGCGGACCAGATAGGGCAGCAGGTCCTCATGGCTGCCCACCGGCGCGTAGATGCGCACGCGCTGCTTGCCGTACAGCTTGTCAGCCGCCGCATAGAGCGCCTCGCCCATGCCGTGCAGGCGCTGGAACTCGTAATTCTCCACCCCTTCCTGCAGCGCCATGTCACGCACCGCACTCAACGAGTGGGCGTTATGCGTGGCAAACTGGCCGTAGATGGCTTCCGGGGCGCTCAGCATCAGCCGGGCGCAAGAGAGATAGTTGAGGTCGGTGGCCGGTTTGGTCGTCCAGACCGGGAAGTCCTCCCAACCCATCTGGTGGGCGATCTTGATCTCGGTATCCCAATAGGCACCCTTCACCAGACGCACCATGAAGCGGCGCGAGGTCTGGCGGCCCAGCTCGATCAGGCGCTCGATCAGGAAGCGCGCGCGCTTCTGGTACGCCTGCACCGCCAGGCCGAGCCCCTGCCAGCCTTCCAGCTCCGGCTCGCGGGCCAGACGGTCCAGGATTTTCAGCGACAGCACCAGGCGGTCGGCCTCCTCGGCATCGAGGCAGAAGCCGATATCATAGGATTTCGCCTTGATCGCCTGTTCCAGGACGAGCGGGTAGAGCTCCTCCATCACCCGGGCTTCCTTCACCGCGAAATATTTCGGGTGCAGGGCGGAGAGCTTCACGGACACACCGTGTTCCTGTTCCACCGGCTTCTTGCCGCGCACCTTGCCCACCGCATCGATGGCGTCGAGATAGCGCCGATGATAGCGCTTGGCGTCCTCCGCCGTGCGGGCGCCCTCGCCCAGCATGTCGAAGGAACACATGCGCTCATTCTTCTTGGCGCGCTTGATCCCCTCGGAAATCTTGCGGCCCAGGACGAAATTCTCGCCCATGATCCCCATTGCCCGCATGGTGGCGGCGCGGATCACTGGCTCACCCAGGCGCTGGGTCATGCGACGCCAATAGGCCCCCGGGTTTTCCCGCGCCTCCGGATCGACATCGATGATATTGCCGGTCATCATCAGACCCAGCGTGGAGGCATTGACCAGCCAGCTCTCCGACCGGCCCATATGCTCGGCCCAGGCGCCGCCGGCAATCTTCTCGGCGATCATGCGGTCGGCGGTCGGGGCATCCGGGATGCGCAGCAGGGCTTCCGCCAGACACATCAGGGCCAGGCCTTCCCGGTTCGACAGGCCGAATTCCTGCAGGAAACTGTCCATCAGGCCACGCGACTTGGTGGTCTGACGCGCCGTCTTCACCAGACTGATCGCTTCATCATGAATACGGGCCCGTGCCGCATCATCCAGACCGGCCTGCCCGGCCAGTTCTTTTACCATCGCCGTTTCATCGGCGAATTTCACCGTATCAAGGTCGTCCCAGCGAAGGGTTTCGCGAGCCTGGACATTCATGACTGAAACTCCATTCCAGCAAGTTACAGGGTCGGACATTGGTCCCGACTTCAAAGCCGGGCAAGCGAAGTCTTCCGTTATTCAGTGATGGCGATACCACGCACAAAAACCATCAAACAAGCAAAGCAGTATGACTTCGCCATACATTTCGAATGTTTCGGGGTGAGCGCATTTCCCGAACAATCCTGTCCCGGTTTTTGCGCCCTTATTGACAGCCCGTCCCACGGCCGGAATTTCCGTCTGCGACCTGTCGCGCGGCGCATAACCGCTTTCTTTCCTTCAAGCCAGCTCAAACGCCAGTATGCTGCCGGGCTGACAGAGCCCGCCGGCTCGGCTAAAGCCTGCCGGATGCATGTTTCCCGGCCCAACACAACGGACTCCCATGACTGACCCCACCGATCTGCACGATGATGACGAGGACCTCCGGCTCGAGGATGAGGCGGACGACACTGATGATGACGGGGATGACCGCCCCCAGCGCATCATGCTGGTCACCGATGCCTGGGAACCGCAAATGAACGGAGTGGTCCGCACCCTGTCACGCACGGTCGAGGAATGCCGCGCCATGGGGCACCAGGTCGAGGTCATCCATCCGGGCCTGGGCTACAAGACCTTCCCGCTGCCGACCTATCCGGAAATCAAGCTCGCCCTGTTCACCCGCAAGGACTTGGTGCGGCGCTTCAAGGAATTCGAGCCGGAAGCCATCCACATCGCGACGGAAGGGCCGCTGGGCCTGTCGGCGCGCCGGATCTGCGTGAAGTGGAAACTCCCCTTCACGACCAGCTATCACACCAAATTTCCGGAATATGTGAACGCGCGCTTCCCGATCATTCCCCTGTCCTGGGGCTATGCCTTCATGCGCTGGTTCCACAATGCGTCGGGCCGGATGATGGTCACCACGCCGTCCATGCGCGACGACCTGGCCGAGCGCGGCTTCAAGAATCTCACCCCCTGGGCCCGCGGCGTCGACATCGAGCTGTTCAATCCGGACAAGCGCAAGGTGAATGGCGAGGATGTCTATGAAGGCCTGCAGCGCCCGATCTGGGTCAATGTCGGCCGGATCGCGGTCGAGAAGAATATCGAGACCTTCCTCAAGCTCGACCTGCCCGGCACCAAGGTGGTGGTGGGAGACGGACCCCAGCGCGAAGAGCTGAAGCAGAAATATCCGGATGCCGTTTTCCCGGGCTCGCGCTTTGGCGAGGAATTGGCGCGCTATTTCGCCGATGCTGATGTCTTCGTCTTCCCCAGCTGGACCGACACGTTCGGCCTGGTCAATCTGGAAGCCATGGCCTGCGGCACGCCAGTCGCCGCCTTCCCGGCCCACGGTCCCCGGGACATCATTCCCGGCTCCGGCGGCGGCTTCATCAATGATGATCTGCGCCAGGCCTGCCTGGATTGTCTGGAGATCGACCGGGCCGCGCCGCGGGCCCATGCGGAAAAGCACTCCTGGAAACAGTGTGCGATCGATTTCGTCCAGAACCTGACCCCGCATCCCAAACCGGAACGCCGCCGCTTCTGGCGCCGCCTGCGTCGTCAGAAATCCCTCTACTGAGGCCTGGCAATACCGCATGAAAAAAGGCGCCGTGGTCAGCCACGGCGCCTTTCTTGTATGCGGATTGGACCCGGCGCCTATTCCGGCGCGTGGGTCATCGCCGTCAGGGAGACTGCTGCATCGCGAACGGCCATGCGCTCGTCTTCATGCAGCGGGATCAGACCCCGGTCGGTGAGATAGCCGAACTCGCCCCAGGCTTCGTCGGAGGTGAATTCCTCAACATACTCGGCCAGGCCCGGCACGATCGCGGCGTGCTGGTTCTTCACATAGAAGAAGAGCGAACGGGACACCGGATAGCTGCCATCGGAGATGGCGTCGAATTCCGGCACCACGCCCTCGATCATCACGCCGGACAGACGGTCATAATTCTGGTCGAGGAAGGAATAGCCGAACACGCCGAAGGCGTCGGGCGTATTGACCAGGGTCTGGACAATGGCGTTGTCATTCTCGCCGGCATCGATCCAGCGGCCGTCTTCACGGATACGGCTGGCAATGCCCTCGAAACGGTCGCCATCGGCATCATGCAGCGCGTCCATGCAGGCGATGCCGCGGGCGCCGGCCTGCATGCCCAGTTCCACGAAAGCGTCACGGGTGCCGGACGTCGGCGGCGGACCGAAGACTTCGATGCGCTGACGCGGCAGGGAGGAGTCGATGTCCGACCAGCGCTCATACGGGTTCGGGATGAAGCTGGAGCAGGTCTCGTCCGCCGGGACCTCGGCGGCCAGGGCCAGCCAGAGCTGGGTCAGGGTCAGGTCCAGGTTTTCCGCGTCACGGTCGGCCGAGCCCAGCACGATGCCGTCATAGCCGATCCGCACTTCGGTGATCTCGCGCACACCATTATTCTGGCAGCGCTCGTATTCGGAGGCGCGCATGCGGCGCGATGCGTTGACGATGTCCGGGTTCTCGGCGCCGACACCGGAACAGAAGAGGCGGAAGCCGCCGCCCGAACCGGTCGATTCCACCACCGGCGTCGCATATTCCGTGCTCGCACCGAAGGTTTCGGCAACGGCCGTCGAGAAGGGGAAGACGGTCGAAGAGCCGACAATGCGGATCTGGTCACGCTGCTGGGCTTCCGCCCCGCCGGCGATGGCCAGCACGGCACAGACGGCCGCGATTTTCGCTTGGAGTTTCATGTCTAGCATTCCTTGCCAATTGAACCTTTTAGAGCGCTTGCGCGCCGTGATCGGGATCTAGAAATCCCATTGCAGTCGGAGTTGTGCGCCCGAAATGTCCGTGCTGGCGGCACCGGCCCGCTCGACCGTGCCATCGACCAGATTCGCCATCACGCGAACCCGGTCTTCCAGATACCAGTTTACGCCCAGCGTCCAGTTGGTCAGCACGCCTTCATTGACCGAGTCCAGGTCGGCACGGTCAACGCGCAGGGCGATCTCGACCGCGCCCAAACCGCCTTCGGACAGGGGCGTGGCCGGACGCGTGCGACCGAAGCGGCCGGAACCGCTGGAATAGGAACGGGTCTCGCCGGTCAGGAAATAGCCGGCGGAGATGTACTGGGCATTGAAGTCCGGATCACCGGCCGGTCCGTCGACCGTCAGATCCATCCATTCCGCTTCCACATGGAAGGGCCCGCGAACCATGGCCGCTTCCAGACCCCAGAACAGGGAGGTCTCGGCTTCGCCCAGCGGGCGGCCCGGACGGAAATCGGCCGACACGACCCGGTCGGTGATATGGGTCTGCGGACGCACGCGGACACGCGTGCCGGCATCACCGTAATCCAGGTGGCGCACGGAAGCGCCGAAATGCAGCGTCGCGGCTTCGGTCGAAACGGACCGGGTGAAGCGCGCTGCGATGGCGGAGCTGTCATCCAGCTCCAAGCTTTCGGACAGATCGCCCGGCCGGCCGCCGAACACGCCGCCACTGATCGTGAACCCCTCGCCCTCATGCACCAGAAGCGCACCGACGCGGCGGTCCAGACCGAACAGATCCGTGCCCAGGCCGCGCTCCATGAAAGTGATGTAGCGGGACGAGGTTGCCTCATCGATCGAGTTCGGGGTCTTCATGTGACCCAGCTTCAATTCGAAGCCGGTTCCTTCGAAGGTGAGGTAGACGTCATTGGCGGCAATCGACTCATTGATCCAGTCGAACTCGGCCACATAGCCGACACCGCTGAAACTGCCGGTCACGCCGAGGCGGGCGGTGCGGATCTCGCTGTCCGACCAGGACGTGGTGGCACCGGCCGTGTCGAACTCGACATCGCCGTAATCCAGGAAGACGCGGCCGCGGAAGGTGAAGCTGTCGCCGGTTTCCGGGTTCGACCAGGAAGGGACACCATCGAATTCCCAGCCCGCTTCATCCTGGGCGAAAGCGGCAGAGGTCGGAACGAGTGCGGTGGCTGCGGCCAAGAGGGTGCTCGCAAGAAAAGCTTTGGTCACGAGGGACTGTCCTGAAGCTTTCAGGACGCCTGTCTGACGTCGTCGGCTATAGAAGCTTTGTGTCAAACCTGCGTCTCTGATGTGAAGGTTTTGCTACGACTTTGGTATTTCGCGAAAGCTCGTAATCGGAATCCATGACGGTTTTGCAACAAACGCATCACAAGTTTGTTGCAGTATTCCGCGAAGAGTCGAAAAGCACCATGTAAACAAGAAAAAGGCCCGGGACCTTGGGGTCCCGGGCCGGTTTCGTCGGCTCAATCTGACGCTGTCTAGACGAGACGTTTGCGCAGCAATTGTGACAGCAAATCGATGGCGCTGACGGCCACGACGATGACGATCACGATGGCCGCGGTCCGTTGATAATCGAAGGCGCGAACCGCTTCGAACAGGATCTGGCCGATACCGCCCGCCCCGATCAGGCCGAGCACGGTGGCCGAGCGCGCATTCGACTCGAACCGGTAGAGACCGAAAGAGGTCCACAGCGGGGCGACCTGCGGAATCACCGCCCAGATCACTTCGTGCAGCGGCATGGCGCCGGTGGCGCGCACACCCTCCACGGGCCCGTTATCGATCGCCTCAACGGCTTCCGAGAACAGCTTGGCGAGCACGCCGGTCGTATGGACCGCGAGCGCCATCACACCGGCCAATGGCCCCAGGCCCACAGCGGCAATGAAGACGAGGGCAATGATCAGCTCATTGATCGAGCGGAACACGTCCATCAGGCGGCGCACCGGTTGCACCACCCAGTTGGGTGCCACATTGCGGGCACTCAGCAGGCCGAACGGGATCGCCGAGAAGACGGCGATGAAGGTACCCCAGATCGCGATCTGCACGGTGACGATCATCTGCGGGACGGCCTCGGAGAAGCCATGCATCAGGTTCTGGCCGTACTCGGTGCGCGAGGCGGCGGAGGAAATATCATCCGGGAAGAAGCCGGCGATGAACTCGCCCATATCCCCGGCATTCTCGACCAGCAGGTAGGACCGATCCATGTCGGCACTGTCAAAGCTCCAGACCAGGATGATGATCACGCCGGCCGCAATCACCGCATTGGCAACGCGTTCGAACAGCGGCACGCGCGGTCCCGGCCCGCGCGGCGCGGAGGCCCACAGGAGCAGGGTCAGAAGAACGAGGGCCAGGCCCAGCATGGCGCCGCTGGCCAGCCAGTTGATGCTGGAGACTTCCGCCGGCGCCGGACCATCGGTCTGGACATCACCCACGGCACTGGCCTGGCTGATCAGACCGGTATTCCCGGCTTCCACCTCGGCCAGACGTTCCCGCAGGGCCGCGACGCGGGTTTCGCGCTCGGCCTCCGACAGGTCCGGATCATTCCGGGCCTCGGTCAGGTCCCGCACGATTTCCAGCTGCACGATCGGATCGAGATGCGCATTGGAGGAGGGCAGGAAGAGGCCGAAATACAACGGATCCAGCACTTCGCGGGCCGCCGCAATTTCTTCCGGCGTGCCCATGCGGCCATAATTCATGAAGAAGTATTGCAGGCGCTGCTTGGCTTCCTCGTCCAGGTCCGTACGCCAGATGATCGGGTCGGTCTGGATCGGCGGCGAGGTCCAGATCACGCGGATACGGGCCGCAATGTCCGGACGCGTACGCTGCAGCAGCGTCATGTTCGTGGTGTTGTTGGTGCCGACATCGATCAGCCCATTGGCCACCGCCACGGCATTGGCTTCATGGTTGGCATTGCGGACCGAGTTGAAGCACTCGCTCGGATCAATGCCGCGCGGCGCGAAAATGAAGGCCGACGGGACCAAATAGCCGGAGGTCGAATTGGGATCACCCATGCCGAAATCGATCGATCCGTCACAGGTCAGAATGTCCTCGACCGACTGGATCGGGCTGTCCACCGGCACGATGAGCACGGAATTATAGCCTTCCGACCCGTCCGGATAGGTCGCCTTGGCAAAGACCTGGCCACCGCCCAGCCGCACGGCCTGCAGACCGGAGAAGTTGGAGAACCACGCCACCTGGATCGAGCCATAGCGCATGGCCTGGATCATCCCGGCATAGTCGGAGGCATAGAAGGGCTGGATGTCATAGCCCGTCCATTCCGACATGGCGGCGATGAAGGGGCGCCAGTTGGATTCCAGATTGGACGAGGACTCGGTGGCAATGATGCCGAAATTCAGCGTGCGGCGTTCGACCGGTTCGGTCAGCACGGTCGGGCTGGCACCGGTATCGCCGCTGGTGTCCGCCGGGCCCGAACAGGCGGCCAGGCCGGCCAGCGAGACCAGAAGCGCCAGGCGCAGGAAAATCTGGGACATCAGGCGGATCATGACTCCCCTCCATGGAAGGCCGTCTCGAATTCGGGGCCGTAGATCTCGACCAGTTTCTCGCGGCTCAGACCGTCGGACGGTCCGTCATAGACGATCCGCCCCTTGTTCAGGGCGACCGTGCGGTCGCAGAATTTCTGGGCGTAATCGACCTGGTGCAGGGTCACCACCACGGTCAGGTCATCGGTCTGGTTCAGCTCGCGCAGCAATTCCATCACCTTTCGGGCGGACACCGGGTCCAGCGAGGCGATCGGCTCGTCAGCGAACAGGACTTTGGCGCCCTGGACGAGCGAGCGCGCGATGGCGCCGCGCTGCTGCTGACCGCCGGACAGGTTGGAGGCGCGGCGGCCGGCGAATTCGGCAATGCCGACCCGTTCCAGCGCATCCATGGCGGATTGCTTCACCGAGGTCGGGAACAGGCCCAGCGCCCCGCGCCAGGCCGGCAGGCGGCCCAGGGCGCCCAGCATGACATTGGCAAACAGGGTCAGGCGGCCGACCAGGTTGAACTGCTGGAAGATGAAGCCGAGCCGGGCGCGATTGGCGCGCACACCGGAACTGATCTTGCCCTTGGACTGCATGACCTTGCCGAGCACGGAGACCGGACCGGAATCGGTATCGGCGACTTGCAGGGCGGCACCGACACGCAGGAGGGTGGACTTGCCGGAACCGGACGGGCCGATGAGGGCCACCATTTCACCCGGTTCGATGGTCAGGCTGACATTGTCGAGCGCCTTCGTCTCGCCGAATGTCATCCGGACATTTTCGGCTTTGAGCGCCGCTGCGGCGTCTGTCATGTTTGGCCTCACCCCTTTGCGCGCCGATGTTTTGGCGCAGTCCCAAGACACTTTTGTGACAGGACCCGCATGATTGTCATCCACGCCGCGAGCCTGATCCTCATAACTGCGTTGATCACGCTGTCCTGGATCGATTTTCGGACATACCGGCTACCCGATCCAGTGACTTTGCCGCTGATCGCCGCCGGTCTGGCAGCGAATGCGTTTGTGTTCAATACCCCGGCTGCGTCTTTGGTCGGTGCAGCGCTGGGCTATGGCGTTTTTGTCGCAATCGAGATCGGCTTCAAAAAGCTGCGCGGCATCCAGGGGCTGGGGCGCGGGGATGCCAAGCTTCTGGCCGCTGGCGGGGCCTGGTGCGGTGGCTGGCTGTTGCCGGGCATCGTGCTGATCGGCGCCCTCTCCGCCCTGCTCTTCGTGGGCATGCTGGCGCTGATCCGGCGTCAGCCTCTCAATGACACCACGCCCTACGCTTTCGGCCCCTGGCTCGCCCTGGGCATCGCCTTGGCCTGGGTCTATCGCGCCTATGGTCCCGGCCTGTACCCGCCCGTCTACTAGCGCGGTGCCTGGCCCGCACCGCGGCAGGCATAGACACCGATCACCGGGATCACCAGGGTGCGGCCATTGGGCTGGACCACGCGCATCACGGCCCGCTCGATCCGCTGCCCCGTCGGCAGGCTCTCGCCCACGCGTCCACTTAACCGGATGTC
The DNA here is from genome assembly GCF_005871165.1 of Maricaulis alexandrii. Taxonomy (GTDB): domain Bacteria; phylum Pseudomonadota; class Alphaproteobacteria; order Caulobacterales; family Maricaulaceae; genus Maricaulis; species Maricaulis alexandrii. The sequence goes on from NZ_SWKP01000011.1 coordinate 81,642, forward strand.
CAGCTGTCGCTGCGCATCGGCATAGACGCGATGGAACGGATCGCCGGTGACATAGCCGCCCTCGCGCGCCGGCGTGTAGAAACCGTGCTCGGCGCCCATGGCGAAGATGCGGGCAAACCCGTCCGTCTCATTCTCGAAAGCGACCAGGCGGTGCGCCGCATCCGCCGTCCAGAAGAATGTGGCACAGGCTCCATCGGCCAGGCTTTGCGGGGGCAGGCCGGATTGCCCATCGGTCAGCGCGGCTTCAGCCCCGGGCCGAGCCTGTTCCAGCGCCGGCGGTCGCGGCAGCGATGCGGACGGAGCGGCCCCGCCCGTGCTGGCACAACCCGCCAGGACCAGACCGGCCAGACCGCACAGGAGCGGGACCCAGTGTCTACGGATTGCCGTCATAAGCCCGTCTCCCTTCACGCTGCCAGACATCACCGTCACGCTCGAACCCGGCCAGGGCCAGCATGTCGGCCATGTCCGACATTTCCGTCCGTGCTGTCACGCGCCAGTCCACAGCCTGCGCGCCGAACACCGCCTCGCCGTCCAGTTCCAGACGGTCGGAGCGGCCTGCAAAATCCACCACCAGAACCCCGTCCCGGCAGGCCAGCTGCCCTGTCAGGACCGGACCGTCAAACCCGGTCAGCGCGCCGGTGCGCACTTCACCCGCCGCCGCGCGGCAGGTGCCGTTTCGCCAGTCCAGTTCGCTGATCCGGCCCTGCACCCGCTCACCACCGCCCAGCCCGGGCAGGTCTGGCGCATCCAGCCGATCCAGGGCGACAGAGAAATCGGCCCCGGTGAGCCGGACACGGCCACCGCTCCAATCCGCCCGGCCCCGGCCGCGCAGACTGTCATCCTCGATCTGCCAATCCAGACTCAGCTGTCCGGTCAGCAACCCCGCAGGCCGCAGCCCGACCCGGGTCTCCCGCACGGTCTGGTTCCGGAGGCGCAGATCATAGATCCGGCCATCCCAGACCGTGCCATAGACGTCGGAATAGCCCGCCGGCCCCGCCAGCATGACCACCGCCTTGAGCGGCATGAGCACGATCAGCCAGACCAGAAGAAAGCCCAGAACCAGACCCGCCCGTGCCCACATCACGCGCCTCCCGCCTGCCGCAGCAGGATCGAGGCCGACACCATCTGGCCCGGCTCGCGGTCGAGACTGGCGGACATGACGGCAATGCCGTGCTCCTGTTCCAGTCCGACCAGGAAGCGCATCACCGACGGGCCCGGCGCGCGGTCGATCGTGATAGTCAGCCCGCCATCCTCGGTCGGAACCATGCGGGCCAGGGCGATCTCGTTGCGCAGCGCCATTGCGCCGACCACGGCCCGCAGGGATTGCTCCGTCCGCGCCGCCTCGCCGGCCCCGCTGGCCGCCAGCTCCCGATAGGCTCGGGCATCGGCCTGCACCGAGCGGTAAAGCTGCATGGACGCGGCATAATCCGTACGCGCCGCCGCATGGAAATCGCGCAGCGGACGGATCACCGCCACGGTCAGGATCAGGCCCAGGATCATCACACCCATCACGCCCAGCATGACCTGCTCGCGGCCGGTACGAGCCTGCCAATAGGCCAGGATCGGGGTCAAAAACCGGGTCATCGCAGCCTCACCGTGAACTCGCCCTCAATGGCATTCTGGCTCTGGCGCGCGCCGCCATCGGCCAGCACAATGCCCAGCGCCTCGGCCCGCGCATTGAGCGTCTCGAAATCGGCAAAATCGGCATAGAGCGCTGACACCAGAAGTTCGGACCGGGCGCGATCAAAGCGGACATGATCGATCCGCACCGTCTCGCTGCCCGCGGTCAATTCCGCCAGCGCCGCCGTCAATTGCAGGAAAGAGGAGCCGGTCTCGCCGCCGCCCAGACGAGCCAACCCGTCGCCGAGCAGGCGTTCCGCCTCTGCCGGGATGACGCGCCGTGTCACCTGCGGCATGGCGGCCCGGAATTCGGCAATCGTCGCGGTATCGAACCGGTCCGCCTGCATCCGGTAGTAAAGCCCCTCGCCCCCGGTCAGCAGACCGAAACCCACCAGAAGCGCCGCAGCCAGCGCGGCCGGTCGTTTCAGCGGCTCGACCAGGGCCGACCAATCCATTCGGGACAGGAGGTCTGTCCCCAGAAGCGGCGGCTGGGCCGCGACCACGGCGTCAGGCAAGGCCGACGCCATCAGGTCGAGATCACCACGCGGGATCTGCCGGAAATTCTCGCCGGCCAGCCCCAGCGTGGCCGACACGGTCACCCCGGCACCGCCCACCGGCTGGACCAGCGGGGAAATCACCGTTCCGAAAAGCTTGGGATCGAGCGCCCCCCCCGCCGGTTTGCCGGGCTGGCGGACAGCATCGCCCTGGAACCAGAGCACGCTGTCGCCGCGGTCGAACAGGGTCAGCCCCGCCGCCGCATCGGCCGCGGCCAGACACTCACTGAGCACATGGACCGGCCGCACGGCCAGCGCATCCACCCGCGCCCGCCAGGCCTCGACCTGGTCGCGGCGGGCCGCCATCACCCAGCGCCGGCCGGTTTCCTGCCGCGCCCCCGGCACGACATGCGTGTCGTCCAGGCGCGCGGCGAGCTCGTCCTCGATGGCAAAAGGCGCAGCCTGTTGCGCGTCCCGGTCACCGCGGGCCGGCAGGTCGATCTCCGCCAGGAACACGCTCTGGGCCGGCAGCAGGACCAGGGTCCGGTTCACCGCGTCCAGCGGAACAGGCAGTTCGGCCAGCTCGCCATCCGCGACACCGTCATGCAGGCGACGCCCGCTGGCGCGCTCGATGACCGACCAGTGCAGGCGTCCGGCCTCTTCCAGCCTGAGGATCAGGTCCTGGCTCATGCGATACTTCCATAACTCTGGGTGATCCGGCGGACCCGGCCACCGGCACATTCGACCAGCGCGGCCAGATGGAACACCTGGCCGGCATGGACGACATCAATCTCGATTTCAAAGAAGCGGGTCTCCAGACCCACCAGGTCCCGGCGCAACCCGTCCGGATCGGTTTCACGAACGACATCCAGCGCCCAGAAGGTCTCGATATCGGCGAACCCGTCCTGCGGACGTTGCAGCAGCAGGCCTTCAATGGCCGTGCGCGTGAGGCTGCCGTCGAAGGCCGCCGCCAGGAGCGGCCATTGATCGGCCTGCAGCGTATTGATGTTCAACCGCGTCGGCGCGGCCACCGGCCGGGTACACACGACAGGCTCCAGCACGCGGTAGATATCCGGCGTCATGGCATCCAGGGCCAGCAATTCGGCGCGCTCCGACATCAGCGTATTGCCGGTCCGGTAGGCCGTGTAGAGCCCGTCCTCGCCGCCCGCGGCCAGGGGCCGGGCATCGCTGTCGATCCAGTCTGCCGCCTGGGCCGCGATCCGCGCTGCCTCGCTCGCCGGAATGTCGAGGGAGCGCATCAGGATTTCGAACCGGTCCTGCTGCGCCGGGTCAGCCCGCCAACCGCCCTGGCCATCCGGCGTCACCAGCCCATTCAGGTTGAAGCAATTATTCCCGTCCCGGACCTGTCCGCTCAACCGGCCGCGCTCGATTGGGAATTGGCGGGCACCGGTCAGCCAGTCCGCATCCGGCCTCAAGGCCGTGTCCGGATCCGCCATGGCGCGCTCGACCAGGGCTTCGGAGAATTCGCGTGCCCCCAGCGCATACCAATAGGCCTGGTCGCGCAGCTGGAGATTGGTCGCGCGCTGCTGGGCAAAGCGCAGATCCCCGGCCAACACCACGGCCAGGCTGGCCATCACCGCGACCAGAAGCAGGGCACTCACCAGAGAGGCACCACTGTCCTTGTGTGCGAAGGCCCGCATCACTGCACACCTCCCGGGGTCAGGACAACATGTTCCATCGCGCCCATGCCGGCCCAGTCATAGCGAAGCCGGATCGCGCCCGGCAGGCCTGCCTCACCTGCTGCCGTCAGGCGAAGACGCCGGCTCCACACCGCGCCCTGCAATACGTCCAGCTCAACGCCCGACACATCGGAGACCAGCACGACTTCACTGTCCTGCGTCCGCGCGGTCGCATCGGGATAGGCCCGGACCCGGCGGATCAGCGTGTCCTCGCGGACCAGGTATTCCACCCGCATCAGAGAACTGCGCGCCCGCAACAGGCCGGGATTGGCCCGGCCCCGGCGGGTCAGGACCAGAAGCACCCGCTCATCCCGGGCCAGATTGCCGGTCTGCCGGACACCGTCAGCATCGGCCGCGAAGACGGCGTGCTCGGGTGCGCCATGCGCATCGCGCACCGGGCGCAGCACGATCTGGCCGGCATCCTCGCGCAGAAGGGTGCGCAACCGGTCCAGCTGCGCCGTCCGGTCCAGCGCCTCGCGATTGACCGCCTGCGCGCTCAGGCTCGACGACATCAGGGCCACGGAAATCGCGCCGATCACGGCAAAGACGAAGACCGACACCAGGACTTCAATGAGGGAGAAACCGCTCTCGGCGGTGACCGGCCGCGTCATCCTTCCGCCCTCCGGAAGGTCGTGTACTCCGCCGCGACCCGCGTCTCACCGGCCTCGCGCACTTCCAGGTGCAGGCGCAGCAGGCCCGCATCATCGGTTCGCGCCACTTCCAGCGACCAGTCATAGGCCGTCCCGGCCAGTTCATACCGGCCCGAGCGCGAGGCCGGACGGGCCGCGTCCAGCCATTGCAGATTGAGAATGTTTTCCGCCGCCAGCGCCGCCAGGCTGCCGCGCTCCACGGCCGCCGTATTGCGCGTCGTCGCACCGGTCATGTTGACCAGGGCGAGGCCCGCCACCGCCAGCACGGTCAGCGCCACCATCATCTCGATCAGGGAGAAACCGGTCTCGCGGGTCATGAGCGTCCGCCCTCGATCCGCTCCAGCCCGCCCCCGCCGGACCAGCCCAGCTCGGTCCAGCCGTCCGGGGTTTCCAGCCGCAGACGGAAGGGTTCGGTCAGCCCGGCCGGGTCGAACCAGATCGCCGGAATGCCGGCCGCGCCACCATCCGCCACCCAATACCCGTCCGCCACGTCGAGCCGCACGGCCTCATCCAGACGATGGGCTGACAGGGCGGGATGATCCCGCAACACCCACCAGCGCCGGTCGACATAGCGATGGAAGGCATAGGACTGCCCGCCCGCCTCCACCGACAGACCGACGGGCGAACCGGTCGCCACGGCCTCTTCGGCGGCTTGGTTGAGCCGCAGGGCCAGACGGTCCGTCTCGCGATCGAGCGGACGCGCCTGCGGCTGCAGGCTCAGCGTGATGGCAAAGGCGACGATGCCGAGGATCGACACGCCGACCAGGACCTCGATCAATGAGATCCCGGCATCACGCCGGTTGGTATCGGGCCGGCTGCAGGGCATCAGCCCTGCCAGTTCCCGATATCGGCATTGAGGCCCTCACCGCCTTCGCGGCCATCGGCACCGAGCGAATAGATGTCGATCATGCCATGCTGGCCGGGATAGGCGTACTGGTAGGGATTGCCCCAGGGGTCGTCCTGCAGCCGGCGGACATAGCCACCCTCGCGGAAATTGACGGCATCGCGCGGCGCTTCCACCAGGGCCTGCAAGCCCTGTTCGGAGGTCGGATATTCGCGCATGTCCAGCCGGTAGGCATCCAGCGCCTGTTCCAGCGTGGCAATGTCGGTGCGCGCCTTCTGCAGCATGGCCTGGTCCTGCGCCGGCAGGACGTTGAGCAGCACGATCGTGCCCATGATGCCGATGATCACCACGGCGATCATGATCTCCAGCAGCGAGAAACCGGCTTCGCTGTCGGTCTCGTCGTCACGGATAGAAGGGTTTGCGAGCGGGTCGGTCATCGACGCCTCCCTAGCCAAGAGCCAAAGTGTTGAGTTGCAGGATGGGCAGGAGGATGGAGAGCACGATCACCACCACCACACCGCCCAGAACCAGGATGATGCCCGGCTCGAGAAGATTGAGTCCGACGCTCACCGCGCCGTCGATATCCTGTTCCAGCTGATCGGCGGAGCGGCGGAACATCTCGCCCAGCGCCCCGGAGCGTTCCCCGGCCGCGACCATGAACAGCATCAGGGCCGGAAAGACACGGCTGGCCTGGAGCGCATCGGACAGGCCGCGCCCGGTCTCCACATCCGCCTTCACCTTTTCCACCGTCTGCCGGAAGGCCAGATTGCCCGTCGCCCGCGCCGCCGCCTGCAGCGCGTCGGGCAGGACCGATCCCGCCTCGATCAGGATACCCATCGTGCGGGCAAAGCGCGCCGCCTCGACCTGGCGCAGGAAACCGCCCAGCAGCGGCAGGCGCATCATCACGCCGTCAAACCCGGTCCGGACCGATGCCTGGCGCAGGGCCAGCATGGCGCCGATCACCAGCGCCGCCCCGCCCGCCAGCAGAAAGGGCCAGCTCGCCAGGAGACCGGCGGAGAGACTGATCATGATCCGGGTCAGCAGCGGCAGCGCCATCCCCATTCCGGTGAACTGGTCGGCAATCTTCGGCACGACGAAGGTCATCAACAGCATGACCACACCCAGCGCCACGACAGAGAGAACCACCGGATAAACCAGCGCCCCGGTGATGCGGTTTTTCACCGCCTCTTCCTTTTCCAGATAGTCCGCCAGCCGGGCCAGCACGGCCTCCAGCCCGCCGGCCTGTTCCCCGGCCGCGACCATGGCCCGGTAGACCGCCGGGAAGGAGCGCGGATAGGCCTTCATCGCGTCGGACAGGCGTTCGCCCTCGCTGACCCGCGCCCGGACTGCCGACAGGACGCGCTTCATGTGGTGCCGCCCGCCCTGTTCGGCCAGCAGGCCCAGGGTCTCGGCAATCGGCATGCCGGCCCCGATCAGGCTCGACATCTGGCGCGTCACCAGCATCAGTTCGCGGCCGGACAGGTCCTGGGCGCGCAGGCGCTCCATCAGGCTGGCGCCGTCATCCGCCTGCGCGGACATTTTGCGGCCTTCCGCCGAGCGCAGGGCCAGCGGTGCCATTTCCCGGCTGCGCAGTTCGCGCCGGGCGGCGTATTCACTGTCCGCCGTGATCAGGCCCTTCGACTTGCGGCCGCGCGCGTCCAGCGCCTCGTACTCAAAGGCCGGCATCGCGGCCCTCCTCGCGGCTCACCCGCAGGACTTCCGAGAGCGGTGTCGTGCCCGCCAGCACCAGGTCCACCCCGTTCTGGAACAGGGTCTTGCGCCGGGCGAAGGCGTGGCCGGCCATCTCGCTCTCGCGGGCGCCGTCATGGATCTGCTTGCGCAGCCCGTCATCGACCATGACGAGTTCATAGACCCCGGTCCGCCCGTCAAACCCGGTCTGTTTGCACTGCGGACACCCCGTCGGACGATACAGGGTCACATCGCTGCGCCCGGTCAGGCCCAACAGGTCCAGCTCGGCGGCGTCCGGCGTGTAGGCTTCGCGGCAATGCGCGCACAGGCGGCGCACCAGGCGCTGGGCGATGATCGCCGTCAGCGTCGAGGCCAGGAGATAGCTTTCCACCCCCATGTCGCGCAGGCGGGCAATCGCGGCGACAGCGGAATTCGTGTGCACGGTGGACAGGACGAGGTGACCGGTCAGCGAGGCCTGGACAGCGATCTGCGCTGTCTCGCCATCGCGGATCTCGCCGACCATGACGATGTCCGGGTCCTGGCGCAGGATGGCGCGCAGGCCGGCCGCGAAAGTCATGCCGACCTTGGCATTGACCTGGGTCTGGCCAACCCCGTCGATGGCGTATTCCACCGGATCCTCGACGGTGAGGATATTGCGGGTTTCCTCATTGAGCAGGTTCAGCCCGGCATACAGCGTGGTGGTCTTGCCCGCACCGGTCGGACCGGTGACCAGGATGATGCCATTGGGCTGGGCCAGCGCCTTGCGCAGATCGGCCAGCACGCCCTCCGGCATGCCCAGATCCTCCAACCGGAAACGGGCCTGGGAATTGTCCAGCAGACGCAGCACGACCCGTTCGCCATGCCGCGACGGCAGGGTGGAAACACGGACATCCACCGACTGTCCGCCCAGCGTGATCGAGAGTCGGCCATCCTGGGGGATGCGTTTTTCGGCGATATCCAGGCGCGCCATCACCTTGATGCGCGAGACCAGCGGTGCAGCCAGGCGCGGTGAGACCGAGACGGTCTCATGCAGCACACCATCGACGCGATAGCGGATCGAGACGCGGTCCTCGAAGGGTTCGACATGGATGTCCGAGGCGGCGGTTCGCACGGCTTCGGCGATCATGCCATTGATCAGGCGGATGATCGGCGCGTCGGAGGCACTGTCGAGCAGATCCTCGGTGCGCGGCATTTCATCGATCAACCGGCTCAGGCTTTCGCCCGCCTCATGATCCGCCGTCTCGGTATCCGCCCCCAGCGCGTCATAGGCATAGATGTCCGACAGCGCCTTGTCGAAAGCGGCCGGATCGCACTGGACCACGGGATGGCTGGCACCGACGACGCGGCGCACATCCATCAGGCCCAGCCGGTCGCCATCACTGCGCAGCAGGAAGGCCGGACTGTCTCCGGGCCGGAAGGCAACGCCCTTGCGGCGCGCAAAGGCGTAGGGGACAGGGGTCTCACTCGCCATTCGCGGTGTCACCCTGCGACGTCTCCGTCATCATCATCTCGACAATGGATTCCAGCGAGCTTGTGCCCGTCTCCGAGCCCTGGATCTGCTGGTTGCGGATATAGTCATAGCGATTGCTGGTGACGGCCCGCATGTCCGCCTCGTCGCGGATGATGGTCGGGCGGATGAAGACCATGAGATTGGTGCGACGGGTTTCCGTGCCCTCGGAACGGAAAAGACGGCCCACGCCCGGCACCCGCGACAGGCCCGGCACGCCGGACGTGGTGTCATTCTCGTCCTGCTGGATCAGCCCGCCCAACACGATGATCTCGCCATTGTCGGCCAGCACGGTCGTGTTGACCGAGCGCTTGTTGGTGATCAGGTCGGAACTGCCGGCGGTCACGGCCCCGGCCACGGAAGAGACTTCCTGTTCGATCAGGAGGCGCACCGTATTGCCCTCGGTGATCTGCGGCCGCACGACCAGGCGCACCCCCACTTCCTGACGGTCGACCGTGCGGAAGGGGTTGGAATTGTCGGCGCTGAGCACTTCGCCCGTGGTCACCGGGATTTCCTGGCCCGACAGGAAGGAGGCTTCCTCATTGTCCAGCGCCAGGATGGACGGCGTCGCCAGGACATCGGAATTCACATCGCTTTCGACCGCGTTGAGCACCAGGCCGAACAAATTGCCATTGCCGTTCTGACCGCCAAAGCCCAGCGTGCCACCGGAGGCATTCAGCAGGGAGTTCAGCGCCGCCGTGCGCAGGGTCTCGTTGAAGGAACTCTCATCATCGCCCGGCGAGGCGATCGCCCCGGTCAGGGCCAGCAGGTCCGGCGTGTTGGAGCCGAAGCGGGTCATCGCCAGCGGCGCATCGCCCTCACCCCCGGCCAGCAGCATCTGCACGCCCAGCTCCTGGGCCACCGTGTCGGACATTTCCACGATGATGCCCTCGACCAGGACTTGCGGGCGGCGCGTATCGAGCTGGCGGATGACCAGTTCCAGTTCGCGCTGCACATCCGGATCAGCATTGATCACCAGGGCATTGCTGGGCGCGTGATAGGACACCGACGGACGGCGCGATTGCGTATCGTCCTCGGTCAGGCTTTCCACCACCTGTTCCAGGATCGGCAGGAGATCCTCGCCATCGGCGTGATTGAGATGGATCACGCGGAAGCCCTGGCTGGACCGGCTGACACCGTCCACGCGGCGGATCAGGGCGACCATGTCCGACACGGACTGGCGATTGCCCCGCAGCACGATCGTGTTGGAGGCCGGGATCGGGGCCAGGGTGACATTGAAGACCGTGTCGTCCTCACCGGCCGAATTGCGCGTGCGCATCGTCTGCAGGATGCGTGTCATTTCGGCGGCGGAGACATTGGACAGCTCGACCATTTCCACCACGGACGTATCGCGGTCCAGATCCCGCAGGACCTGGCGGATACGGCTGACATTCTCGGCATAGTCGACAATCACCAGGGCCTGGCCGTCCTCGGCAGCGTTCACGAAACCGGTCTGGGAGACCATCGGGCGCACCACGCCCAGCGCATCGCGCGTGCCGGCATGGTTCAACCGCACCACGGCGGTGACATACTGGTCGCCGCGAACATCGGAATTGACCGGGCTGGACGTACGGGCGCCCGCCTGTTCCGGCACGATCTGATAGGCGCCGGACGCGGTCGGCACGACCGCAAACCCGTGTACCCGCATGGTCGACAGGAAGACCTGGAAATACTGCTCCGGCGAGAGCGGCGTCTGCGAGGTGATGGTCACCCGGCCGCGCACATTCGGATCGACGATGAAGGTATAGCCGGTGACAGCGGACACATCATCGATCACGGCCTGGATCTCGGCCTGGTTGAAATTGACCACCTGGTCCTGGGCCTGCGCCGGCAGGCTGACGGTCACGGCCGGCACGAGCGCCAGGGCCAGCGCCAGCATCGGCGCAGTCAGGTGTCGGAGAAAATCACGCATCAGGGCAGTTCCACTTGCACACTGAGGGGCAGGCCGCCCCGGTTGATGGTCAGCGCGACGCGGTCTTCCCCCCGCAGCCGGGCAAATTCGGCACCCAGATCGGAAATCTCCGAGACCGGGCGGTCATTGATGGCGGTCAATACATCCCCGTTGCGCACGCCCAGGGCGGCCAGAACGGTCGGGCTGCCCTCGCTGACGCGATAGCCGGTCACCCGACCCGCTTCGCGCACAGGTTCGGCCCGAAACAGGCCGGCAATCATTTCGCCCCCATTGGCGGCAGGCGCCGTGGTCTCGGTGCGACGCGAGACAGCGCGGCCGGCCCCGCCATCCTCATCGCGCAGATAGAGGGACTCGATGACACCGCGGCGCTCGATCAGGACATGGTCGACATGCACTTCATCCAGCCTCACACCGTCCAGAATGCTCTGTCCGGCGGCGAAGAAGCGCTGGCGATTGTCCGGGGTCTGGATGATGGCGCCACCGCTGTCCGGCGTGGCGCCGCGGCGGATGCCGCGAAGCGTCAGGTTGAGCTGGGTTTCCTGCACGCTCGACCGGTCGGCCTCGGCTGGGGCCGCGCCCAGGCGCCGGTCGGCAAACAGGTCGGTTTCACGCAGGCGGGACAGATCGGCGACATAGGCCGGGGCCCGAACAGCCAGGCGATTGCCACTGGCATCCTGCTGGAAATCAGCCGCGCTGGCGCCAAAGGCGATGAGCCAGATCAGACGGGCAAGAATGAAGGTGAGACCGGCCAGGAGGGCGAGCTCGGCCAGGCGGACACCCAGCCGCACGGACCGCGGCACGGATGCGTTCCCCGGCTGCTTGGCCGTCATTGTCCGTGCCTGCGTCATTGACCCGCTTGTCCGCCCTAATTGAAAACCGATGACATTCAACCCTAGAGAGAGCGTTAGTACCATCAGTAACAGGCTGTGCGATACACTCGGCCTACGTCAGTTTTGCGACGTTTCGGGAATATTCGTGTGACGATTTCAACGGGGCGGACCGAAAGGCCCGCCCCGTCGCAGTATCGTCTTACCAAGAGCGGCTGATGGAGACGCTGAAGGAGGTGCCGACATCATAGGTGTCGACCGGCAGCACCACATCGCCATCGCTCTGGGTGGCTTCGTAATCATCGCCGAGAATGTTGCGGACCGAGAAACCGAAATCCCAGTCGGCATTGGCGACTTCAACCGTGCGGCTGTAGACGAAGTCCAGCGAGCTCGGGACCTGCTCGACGATCTCCGGGAGATTGTCGGACAGGTTGGCCACGGCGCGCGAACGCTCACCCGTATAGTTGTAGAGCAGTGCCCCGCGAGCCCGGCCGTCGAAGGTTTCGAAACCGACCTGCACGTTGAACAAGTGCTCCGACTGCCCCTGCAGCGCCCGGCCATCCTGGATGAAGCCGGCCGCATTCAGCTCGAGAGCCAGCGGATTGCCGAAGGCACCCTGGGCCACCGTAACCGTGCCATCCGCGGAGACTTCCGACTGGATATAGGTGTAGTTCGTCTTGATGAACCACTCACGGTCATTGAAGAAGGGCTGGTCCCAGCGACCGGAGAGATCGAACACTTTTTCGTATTCGAACTCGGCACCCGTCAGCGTCGCTTCCGGAGCGTTGATGAAGGATGTGTTCAGGCCGTCACCGATCGGGATGATGAATTCCTCGATCGGATTGTCCAGGATCTTGTGGAACAGGCCGACGGTCACAAACTCCTCACGCCCGAAGTAATACTCCAGACGGGCATCGAAGCTCTCGATCTCGGTGTTCACAAGGAACGGGTTGCCCTGGAAGCGCTGGTCCGTTTCGGTGTTGAAGAACTCGGCGAATGCCAGCTCGCGGAATTGCGGGCGGGTGATCGACTGGGAGTAACCGGTACGGAGCTGCAGGTTATCGGCAAACGTCCAGGTCAGGGTCACGGCCGGCAGGAAGTAGTCTTCCTTGAGCTGAGTCTCGATCTGGCCGCTGTCGGCTGCATTGGCCGGGAAAGCATAGGTGTCGACACTTTGCTGTCCGCTTTCATAACGGCCACCAATCGCGGCGCGCACGAAAGGCGTCAGCTGGGCATCAACACCGGCATAGGCGGCTTCCACCTGCAATTCACCCGCATAGGCTTCCGGGAAGGTCAGACCGCCCGTTTCCACCAGACGCAGGCGGCTGTCGGTGATGTTCTGGTTCGCAAAGATGTAGTCGATGCGGGAGAACAGAAGATCCGCCGGAATGCCTTCGGAACCCTGTTCGAAGGAGAAGCGGCGCGTATAGGCGTCGCGTTCGCGCAGGGTGTAGGAATAACCACCGGACAGTTCGACATCGACGTCACCCAGGGTCAGCGGATAGGCGAGATCAAAGCCGCGGTCGCGGGTATTGTCCTCGATTTCCGAGAAACGGGTGAAGTTGTCGTTGATGTCGCCTTCATAACGATAGGTCTGAAGGGCATCTTCGTACTGGTAGTTCACGAAGCGCTGGTATGGCGCGTCACGCGTGGCCGTCGCGTCGGAAATCCGCCAGTCAAGGGACAGGTCGCCGAGGCCTTCGAACACGTGCTCGCCGGAGAGCTGGTTGAAGATCACCTGACGCTCGAACCATTCGGTGTAGTCACCGCGAACAACGGCGGAAGAACCGGCGTTGAACTGTTCTTCGGAACGCGCGCCCTTGGTGGTCGAACGCAGCACCATGCTCAGGAAGTTGATTTCGTGGTCGTTGTACCAGTCAACGCCCACCGAGATCATGCCCGAGGCTTCGATCGTGTTTTCGGTCGACAGATAGTTGTCGATGCCTTCGCCAAGCGGCGCGAGGCCGGAGCGGTCCGCGGTCACCGGGCCGTTCTCGTAGACGAGACCATTGGAGCCGATGGAGCCCTTGCCGCGCTGACCCTGACGGGTCTCCCACGAATTGTCGTAGGAGAAGGCGCCGAGAACGCCGAGCGAGAAGCTGTCGAAATCGAAACGCTCACCGGCTTCCACTGCGATGTCGCCATTGGCGTCGACATCCACATTCTGAAGCACCCAGAGTTCCGAATTCACCAGCGAGCGGCCAATGGCCTGCTGCTGGTCGGCAGGCAGGTTGTTGCCGACGCGGGTCGTGTCGAACACGGCAGCCAGCTCCGCCGGCATGTCACGCAGACCGTCGTCATAGCCGAGCCAGTCCGTGTCGGACCCATCATAGGTCAGACCCCGATTGCCCGTCGTGACCGTGTCGAAACTGCCGCCCACGGAAACCGTCAGGAAACGGTCGTCCGGCAGGGTCGAGGTTTCGATACCGATCACACCACCGCCGAACTCACCCGGGAATTGCGGGGAGAAGGTCTTCTGGACGAGCACATTCGAGAGAATGTTGGTCGGCAGAATGTCCAGCGGCGCGGCCCGGCGGAACGGTTCCGGCGACGGCATCGGCGAGCCGTTGAGCAGCGTGTTGGAGTAACGTTCATTGAGGCCGCGGACGACGACAAACTTGCCGCCCGTGCTCGACAGACCGGTCACCCGGACCAGGGCCGCAGCCAGGTCGGAGTCGCCGGTGGTTTCCAGATCGTCGATCGAGAGGGCCGCAGAGACTTCCGAAGTGACGCGACGGTCATCCGGAATGTACTGGAAGCGGACCTGGATCACGTCTTCGGGTTCGGAGGTCGGAGCGTCCTGCGCGAAGGCGGCTACCGGAACAAGCGTCGTGGACGCCAGCAACGCAGCCGAGAGCGCGATTCGATTGGTTTTCATCCTAATCACCATGTGACTGCATTCAAAACGAAGTCCTGGCCGGCCTGGGCCGGCCAGGGGCTCGGTTGCGTTACTGGGTGCGACGGAAGGTCCAGCCCTGGTACCAGGTGTCGTTCGCGTCCTCGACGGCGCCGACATAGGTGGTGGGGGTGAACCAGCTGTCGATGGCGTTCACGTCCGTGACCGTGGTGGCCAGTTCCGTGGCGCTCGGCACGACACCGCTATTGCCCGGGATGAAGGCAAAGCCGGACATGCCGTTGGTGGCGCTGTCGACATTGTTGATCATGGTGTTGTTGAACCAGTCGGCCACATCCACCAGATCGTTGGCACCATCGTCAGCGAAGTTCTCCGTACAGTTGAAGAACACCGACTGGACGATCAGGTCTTCATCGGCCGGACGGCCATTGTTGAAGGTGATGCCGTCGAAGGTCGCGTCGTCATCGATGTCCAGGCACTGCTCGCCCATGTCGACCACGATGCCGTTGTAGAACTCACCGGCGGTACCGGCGCGCAGCAGCATGCCGTCATCCGATTCCGCGGCACCACGTTCACCGATGATGGTGAAGTTGGCGATACGCGGGTTGGAGCGCGGCGTCAGGTCGTTGTTCGAGGAACGGTTGTCGAACTCGAAGCCCTGGTCGGCATCATCGCCCGACTGGGCCACGATCACGAACTGGGCGCGGCCGATCCAGCCATCGGTGTAGTCGAAGCTGTCATCAGCATTGCCGGTCAGGACCACGTGGCGAACATCGACGGTACCGCCGAACATCTCGATGCCGTCATCGGCATTGTTGTGGACCTGGATGTAATCGACTTCCGTACCGGATCCGATGCCCTGGAAGGCGATGCCGTTAAGCTCGTCTTCATTGTTGATCAGGAAGCCGGCATAGCGGACCTGCGTGTAGAAGAGATTGCCGGTGTCGTCGTCGACCGTGGCGCCGCCGAACAGGCCGGAAGAGCCCTCGCCCGACTTTTCGCAATCCACGGTGCCGCCGGTGGCCGTACCGTCGATACAGGCATTGATCGGCGCGCGGCCGTTCAGCACCAGACCGCCCCATTGACCCCGGTCATTGGCACCCACCGTGCCTTCGACGTCCGAGCGGGCCGTCATGACGACCGGCGAGGTTGCTGTACCGTTGGAGTTGATGGTCGAGCCACGGGCCACGACGATATAGTCGGAACCGGCGGTGCCGAAGATGGTGACACCCGGATCGATCGTCAGGCTGGCTTCGATGCCGGACGGCAGCGGGCTGGCCGGATCGGGGCCGCGGTCCACACCGACGAAGACCGGACCGACCAGCTCGTAGATCGAGCCGCGGGTCAGACGAACGTCAGAGGTGATGTTGCCGGTGATCTGGCAGATGCGGGAGCCGTTGATGGTCTCGGCGCTCTCGGTCGTGCCGGCCGGACAGCCCGGATCCTCGAACAGGTCGAAGGTCCAGCCCGCCGCCCAGTTGGAGGCGCTCGTTTCGGACGGCGAGAAGGCACCGACGAAGCTCGTGGCGTCAAAATAGCTGTCGATGGCGTTGACGTCGGTGACGGTCGTGGCCAGTTCCTGCGGGCCCGGGAAGACCCCGGCCATGGAATTGGTCGCACTGTCGACATTGTTGATCATGGTGTTGTTGAACCAGTCGGCCACATCCACCAGATCGTCGGCACCGTCATCGGCGAAGTTTTCGGTACAATTAAAGAAGACCGACTGGACGATCAGCGCTTCGGAGGCCGGGCGGCCATTGTTGAAGGTGATGCCGTCGAAGGTCGCGTCGTCGTCAATGTCCAGGCACTGCTCGCCCATGTCGACCACGATGCCGTTGTAGAACTCACCGGCGGTACCGGCGCGCAGCAGCATGCCGTCGTCGGATTCGGCTGCATTGCGCTCACCAATGATGGTGAAGTTGGAGATCATCGGGTTGGAGCGCGGCGTCAGGTCGTTGTTCGAGGAGCGGTTGTCGAACTCGAAGCCCTGGTCGGCATCGTCGCCGGACTGGCGGACCAGCACGTATTGGGCGCGGCCGACCCAGCCATCCGTGTAGTCGAAGCTGTCATCGGCATTGCCGGTCAGCACGACGTGGTTCACGTCAACAGCGCCACCGAACATCTCGATGCCGTCATCGGCATTGTTGTGGACCTGGATGTAGTCGACTTCCGTGCCATTACCGACACCCTGGAAGGCGATACCATTCAGCTCGTCTTCATTGTTGATCAGGAAGCCGGCATAGCGGACCTGGACATAGCGCAGGATGCCGCTGTCATCGGCCGGATTGTCGCCACCGAACAGGCCGGAAGAGCCTTCGCCGGACTTTTCACAATCGGCGGAACCGCCAACGGCCGTGCCATCGATACAGGCATTGATCGGCGCGCGGCCATTGATGATCACGCCGCCCCACTGGCCCCGGTCGTTCTCACCGACCGTGCCTTCGATGTCGGAGCGCGAGGTGAAGACGATCGGGCTGTCGGCCGTGCCGACGGCCTCGATGCGCGAGCCGCGGGCGACCACGATATAGTCGGAGCCTTCCGAACCGAACAGCGTGGCACCGGCGCCGATTTCCAGCGTCACCGGCGTGCCGCCGGCGGACAGGTTGCCATCCTTCTGGGCCACGGCACCGTCGTCCAGACCGATGAAGGTCGGGCCGGTGATGATCACGCCGGCATTGGCCGGGATCACCGTGTCCTGGGTGATGTTGCCGGTGATCTCACAGGCATTGATCGTGATGTCGCCATTCGTGACGGACGTTTCGCGGACCGAACCCGTGCCGCAGCCACCGGCCGGGATCAGATCGATCGTGGTCTGGCTTCCGCCACCACCACCGCCGCCGCCACCACCGGGAGGCGTGCCCAGGTCTTCATTACCCGGGGAGGAGATGGACGTATCTGCGCACGCCGCGAAAAAGGCGCACGCGGTGGTCACAAGCAGGAGCTCGCGAAAGTTTTTCTTCACCGACATTGAAGACCCCCAAAAGGATTGAATCTCGACTACGGCGGCCCGGCGGATCCGGACCTGACCGCATGGCGGGGGGATAAACATCAGCTTTGTAACGCTTGAATGACATCCGCCTGAGCCCACAGGCGAATTCATGCCGTCGCCGGACACCAGTCCTGGGGGTCACGCCGGTCAGGGCCGACTATATGCAGGCTGTACAAGGGTTTTCGCGCCTGAACTGTTTCGGGTATTCCCGAAGCATTGTACTTTGAATTTTTTGCGACAACTCGGAATGTGACACTTCTTTTACAGAATTCACGCCCGTCCTCGCGATAATGATTGAATTGCGAGTCAAGACCAGACGGTCCGTGGACAGATCAATATTTGCACGCCTTGAAATCCGGGCCCGTCCTGACCACACTGGGGTCGCGTTTCGCAACCGGAGGCATCCCATGATGAGCCCCTCCCCGACTATGTGCACCGCACAAAAAATTCCCGCTTTACACAGCGCTTATGTGACTTTAATTGCGCTTCTCCCGGCGGAGGCGACGATGCCGGATTGGGTTAACTGCCAACAGGGGGTCACGTGAGTTGCACACGTACCATACTCCCCTGGACCTGGTCCGTTCACGGCACGTAGAAAATCCGGTCGTCTGCGCACGTCCGGATCGTGTCGAACACGCGAGCCACTGGTTCCAGGACAATTTTCCGGGCGAAGTCCTCTACGCCGTCAAAGCCAATCCGAGCCCCTGGATTCTCCAGACGCTCCACAAGGCCGGCACGCGCTTCTTCGACGTCGCATCGATTCCTGAAATCAAGCTGGTGACCGAGCATTGCCCCGGCGCCCGCATGGCCTTTCTGCATCCGGTCAAAAGCCGCGAGAGCATTCGCCGCGCCTATTATGAATTCGGCGTGCGCATCTTTGCCCTCGACTGCGAAGCCGAGCTGCAGAAAATCGTCGAGGAAACGAACTACGCCAAGGATGTGACCTTCATCGTCCGCCTGGCCGTGTCCAATGACGGCGCGATCTTCTCGCTGGCCGGCAAGTTCGGCGTGCCCGCCTATGAGGCGGCGGAGCTGATCCGCAAGGCGCGCTCTCATGCCGACGAGCTGGGGGTCAGCTTCCATGTCGGCTCGCAATGCATGCAGCCCTCGGCCTATCGCTCCGCCATGCTGGAAGCCTCTCGCCTGATCGTTCAGGCCGGGGTGACCGTGGACATTGTCGATGTCGGCGGCGGCTTTCCTTCCATCTATCCGGGCATGACCCCGCCGCCGCTCGATGAGTACATCACGGCGATCGAGGATGCCTTCGAGGAGATGATGGTGCTGGAGAATGCCGATCTGTGGTGTGAACCCGGCCGCGCCCTCGTCGCCGAGTGCGAGAGCCTGCTGACCCGGGTCGAACTGGTGAAGGGCGATGCCCTCTACCTGAATGACGGCGCCTATGGCCGCCTGTTCGATGCCGCCCACGCCAAATGGCCCTTCCCGGTGCGCCTGCACCGCGCCAAGGGCGAGCCCGGCGAGACCACCGCCTCTTTCCGCCTGTTCGGCCCGACCTGCGATTCGATGGATGCCATTCCCGGCCCGTTCGAACTGCCGGCGGACATTGCCGAGGGCGACATCATCGAGATCGGCATGCTCGGCGCCTATGGCACCGCGCTGGCCACGGACTTCAACGGTTTCGGAACCGTCGAACGCGTCACGGTTGAGGATATGCCCTGGCCGTCTATGTTCGAGGTCCAACCCGATCAGGCGGACGACACGGAATCGACCGTCATTTCCTTTGCGCGCGCCCGGCGCCGCCGCCCCAGACTTAGGAGACGTGCATGAGCGAGACCTCGAACCGCAAGGCCGAGCTGCTCTCTTCCCCGATCGAGCATATCGACATCACGGCCTTTGACGGCCGCCAGATGATCGACAGCTGGGAGAAGATGTCCTTCACCTCGCGTGACGCGGCCCGCGCCGCCCGCATCCTGCAAGCCGCTGTCGCGGATCCGGACTGCTCGGTCATCCTGACCCTGGCCGGTTCCACCTCGGCCGGCGGCTGCATGCATGTCTGGCGTGACATGGTCCGTCACAACATGGTCGACGCCATCGTCTCCACCGGTGCCTCCATCGTGGACATGGACTTCTTCGAGGCCATGGGCTTCAAGCATTACCAGGCACGGGAAATCCCCGACGACCGGGTGCTGCGCGATCTTTATATCGACCGCATCTACGACACCTATATCGACGAGGAAGAACTCCAGGCCTGCGACCACGCCACGCTGGAAATCGCCGACATGCTCGAGCCGGGACCGCGCTCCTCGCGCTCCTACATCAAGGCGATGGGCAAATGGCTGGCCGACGGCAATGCCAAGAAGCCCGGCTCCCTCGTGCAGGAATGCTATGAGCACGGCGTGCCGATCTTCTGCCCGGCCTTCTCCGACTGTTCCGCCGGCTTCGGCCTGGTGAAGCACCAGGTCCAGCGCATGAAGGAAAACAAGCCCTACCTGTCCATCGACAGCGTGGCCGATTTCCGCGAGCTGACCGAGATCAAGATCAAGGCCGGCACGACGGGCCTGTTCATGGTCGGCGGCGGCGTGCCGAAGAACTTCGCCCAGGACACCGTGGTCTGCGCGGAAATCCTCGGCGAGGACGTTCCGATGCACGCCTACGCCGTCCAGATCACCGTCGCCGACGTCCGCGACGGCGCCTGCTCCTCCTCCACGCTCAAGGAAGCCTGCTCCTGGGGCAAGGTCGACGTCGCCCTGGAACAAATGGTCTTCGCCGAAGCGAGCACCGTCGCCCCGGTCATCGTCTCCGACGTCTACCACCGCAAGGCCTGGGAAAAGCGTCCCCGTCACCGCTATGGCGACATGTTCCAGGACTGAGGTTCTGGGAAATGGGAATGAAAGAAGCCCCGGTGCAGAGCGCCGGGGCTTTTTTTCCAACAAATCTACACAGCTTCAGAGAGGCATATTCAGGAAGCCTAGTCCACCCGCCGCCCCTGCAAATACGCACCCAATACTGGCCTCTCAGATCTGTTTGCAAGGAATTTATCTATCTCTGAAGATAGCTTTTTCTTTGTTTTCGCAGGGAGATTTTTATGTCGATCAACAATTTTTTCAATTAGCAACTTAACCTCATCATTTGACAGCGAACTTTTGTACAAATCATTCAGCAGATTTCTATCAATAAGTTTTTGGAAAAGAATACTCTTGCGCTTAAATATTGCCCCAATATCAACCTGGGACGACTCCAAATATTTATAACGGTCTCGCTGTCGTAGATAGCTTTCATATGCGTTTTTTTCTCCCCGTAGCCAGCGCTCTGAAATACGCCGATGAAAACTGACCGACCTCTTTATATCGCGAAGAACTTTTTCAGTAACATCTAGCAAATCGGTCTTATCACAACTCTGCAAAAAATTTCGCGACTCCGCTTTCCAGTCCCATCCAGAATATAAAACTTCATTATTATCTATATATAGAAGTTCATTTTTGTCATTTCCCCAACTGACCTGGACAGAAGGCTTTATCACTTCATAGTGTAGTTGATAATTACGGCAATCTCTAACAAATGCGTGCTTCCCCTTGTTACGCCCAATAAGTCGAAAAACTGCTTTATTGTAAGCAACGCTTTCGGATAACCCCGCCACTTTTCGCACTCTCCGACACACATCCAAATAGGTAGCATAAAGAGAAGTGAAATTGAGGAAGTACGTAGCCGCCTGCAGCTGAGATGCTTCATAGAGGGGCCGCGTCGTGTCTAAGAAAATCATAGAGGCCGCCATAGCCGAGCGAGCAGAGCTTAAGTCAACTAATGACCGCTCCATAGCTTCATACAAAAACTCAAGATTATGAATGAACCCTACAGTCTTATGGTAGGGGCATAGACGAATAGCGTACCGCCACTGCTCGTCCGACAGTTCGGACACTAAGATCGCGAAATGCTCGTCGTCGCCAGTCTCGTAACTAGACATGTGCGACCCCAGGAGGAATGCAATACTCAGCTTTCTGAGCTCATCCCTGCTTTGGTGTACTGAAAACGAATGACGAGAATTGAATCTTTTGGTCCAATCTAATTGCTCCTTGGGATCGCTCCCCCTGCACAAAAAATCCCTCAATTCGAACTTGTGCAAAAATAAGAACCCCGCAAGGGACCTAAACTCCTTGTGCGGGCGATCCGCATCTAAAAGTGCGACCATAATTGCGTCCCATTTAAATTGAGGTCAGCCTAAACAGCAGGAAGCCGTCTATACAACCCAGGGGATTTACCTTTCACAACGGGTGAACGTGCATCTCAGCGCAACGGCTGAGAGCTTAACCAAAATCACGTGCCAGCCAGCAGGCCGTATCCGGTTCTCAAGCTCAAGGGTGGAACCGTGGAACGGCGCCGCAGGCGCCCTTGACCTTGAGAACCGGATACGGCGTCGTCCCGGCAAGTGATCCAGGGGCCGGTCTGCGCTGAGGCGCGTCACATCACTCCTTTGTCATCCCGGCCGGATGCCCCCGACTTGATCGGGGGCGCAGAGCCGGGACCCATACACGCGGAACAAGCCCGAAAGCAGACTCCGCCGTCTATCCAGGCTGGATTCACACCGGGATTATGGGTCCCGGATTGGAGTTTATCCCTGCGAAAGCAGGGGCCCGGCCTGCGCCGGGCATCCGTCCGGGATGACAAAAGGGGATCACCCTCCTTCCCCTTGACGGGGACGGAGGAGCCTAAGGACAGTCCGGGGGACTGTCCGACGTGACGACGCCGCGAAGCGGGCGGAAGGGGTGAAACGCAAAGCGTTGAGTCTTCCTTGGTCACCCACTCCACCATTGCTGCGCAATGGTCCCCCTCGCCCATCAAGGGCGAGGACCTTTCGCCCCTTCTTCCCACCGGGGAGACGGTTGCCGATGGCCGGATGAGGGGCGGCGCGTGAACGCACACAAGAATTATCCTCCCCCTTGATGGGGGCTGAGGAGCTCAAGGACAGTCCGGGGGACTGTTCGGCGCGACAAAGGCCGGGCGCATGCCCGGCGGAGGGGGTGGGGGCGAGGTCTATCCCG
Organism: Maricaulis alexandrii; assembly: GCF_005871165.1. Taxonomy (GTDB): domain Bacteria; phylum Pseudomonadota; class Alphaproteobacteria; order Caulobacterales; family Maricaulaceae; genus Maricaulis; species Maricaulis alexandrii. The sequence continues at coordinate 103,722 of NZ_SWKP01000011.1, forward strand.
TGGACACCGGGATTCACCCCTTCCGTCCGGCAGTCGCCGGACACCTTCCCCATCAAGGGGAAGGATAGTCATTACCTTATCCCCACCCCCCAAACCTGTGCCTAGACTTCCCCCGTCCTCGCACCACTCGAGGCCCGGTCCGGTCGACCGGGGGTGTGAGGAGGACGGAGCTTGTCCGGGTGTGCCGGGTTGACCACGGCGCATTCTGGCAGGGCCATCGGCCAGGACGGACGGCACTAAGCCTCGACCGTCGCGGTACCCGGCCGGTTTCGGAGCAGCGCCCCAAAGGGCGTTGGACAAATCTCCGTGTGCGGGGTGTCTGTCGATGCCACTCACAAACTCACAAAGATCGGCTTCGGCCGGCCCCCGCACGCCTCATCCCGCCAGGTGGCACCACCGTGGCGATCCTTCCCCTGTCCCCTTTGCAAAGGAGAGCGCCATGCGTCCCCGCAATCACCAGCCTCATCGCCGCCAGCCCGGTTCGCGGCCCCATTGGTCCGGGATCAAGGTCGATACCCCCGACACGTTGTCGCGCTTCGGCGTGCGGCCGGAAGTGATGGCCCGCTTCCTGGACAGTGTCACACCGGAAACGGTCGCCCGCGGCACCCTCTCCACGGCCCAGCTCGCCCTGATGGACAAGAAGCCCCGGGAAGCCGAGCGCTACCAGATCATGACCCTGCGCTTCATCAAGATCGCCGAAGGTCTGGAGAGTTTGCGCGAGGCGCGCGAAGACCGGGACGCCAAGCAGACCCTTTTGGGCGACTATCTGGAGGAACTCCACAAAGCGATCGATGAGCATGAAGCGGCGGAAGCGGCCAAGAGAGGGCAGCGCGCAACCGGATGTCCCCCGGACGAAGATCCGGGAAAATGGCGATAGCGGGACGCCCCTCCTTCTCCCCTCGCGGGAGAAGCAACTATGTCGTTTGCATTTCTGATTGCCATGGTGTTTGGCGTTTCAGGACGAGGTTTGCAGCCTCGATGAGCTTTCGCATGACGGCGACGTTGACGAGTTT
>NZ_SWKP01000012.1 GCF_005871165.1 Maricaulis alexandrii
GGGCGATAATGTGGAAATGAATGTCGAGCTGATCACGCCGATCGCCATGGAAGAGAAGCTGCGCTTCGCTATCCGTGAAGGCGGTCGTACCGTCGGCGCCGGCGTCGTCTCCAAAATCGTCGAGTAATTGTAAACAACTGGTCGGGGCGGTGCCTCAGCGGTATTCGCCCCGGCCTTTCGCTCTTTTTGAAAGTTTAGACACGGGATCGGTTTGATGGAACGTCAAAACATCCGCATTCGCCTGAAGGCGTTCGATCACCGGGTACTGGATAATTCCACCCGGGAGATCGTCTCCACCGCCAAGCGCACCGGCGCGAACGTTCGCGGTCCGATTCCGCTGCCGACGCGTATCGAGAAGTTCACGGTGCTGCGTGGACCGCACATCGACAAGAAGTCGCGCGAACAGTTCGAGATCCGGACTCACAAGCGCCTTCTCGACATTGTTGACCCCACCCCGCAAACGGTTGATGCGCTGATGAAGCTCGACCTGTCTGCCGGTGTGGACGTCGAGATCAAGCTGGGAGCGTAGGATTATGCGCCAGGAAGATCGCAGAACCGGCGTTGTTGCCCGCAAGCTGGGCATGACGCGAGTTTTCGCCGACGACGGGGCTCACGTGCCCTGCACGGTGCTGCAGCTGGAATCTGTCCAGGTTGTTGCGCACAAGACGGCGGATCGTGATGGTTATGTCGCAATGCAGCTCGGCGCGGGTGAGGCCAAGGCCAAGCGGACGCCGAAGGCGCTGCGCGGTCATTTCGCCAAGGCCAAGGTTGCGCCCAAGCGCAAACTGGTCGAATTCCGCGTTCCGGAAGGAAACCTGATCGAAGTCGGCGCCGAGCTGACGGCGGATCACTTCGTTCCGGGCCAGAAGATCGATGCCGCAGGCATTTCGATCGGTAAGGGTTTTGCCGGTGCCATGAAGCGGCACAATTTCGGTGGTCTGCGCGCCTCGCACGGCGTGTCCATCTCCCACCGTTCGCACGGCTCCACCGGTCAGTGTCAGGACCCGGGCAAGGTGTTCAAGGGCAAGAAGATGGCCGGCCATATGGGTGCCGTCCGTGTCACGACCCAGAATATCGAAGTTGTCCGCGTCGATGCCGAACGTGGCCTCATCCTGGTCAAGGGTGCGGTTCCGGGCTCGGCCGGCGGCTGGGTTGAACTGCGCGATGCAGTGAAGGGTCACGGCGATGCCGAGCTCCCGCTGCCGGGCAAGTTCCGCACGCTGGACGAAAAGAACGCACCGGCTGAAGCGGCTCCGGCTGTCGAAAACGACGCCGCGCCGGCTGAAGCCGAAGCTGCGGCGCCGGAAGCGGCTGCCGACGGTGAAGAAGGAACGCAAGCATGAAGATCGAGGTAAAAACCCTCGCGGCGAAGGACGCCGGTGCTATCGATCTCGACGATGCCGTTTTCGGCATTGAAGAGGTGCGCTCCGACCTCCTGCAGCGCGTTGTGAAGTGGCAGCTGGCCTCCCGCCAGCAGGGCACGCACAAGACGCTCGGCCGCTCTGAAATCGCCCGCACGAAGAAGAAATTCGGTCGCCAGAAGGGTGGCGGTGGCGCTCGCCACGGCGCTCGCTCGGCACCGATCTTCGTCGGCGGCGGCAAGGCGCACGGCCCGCGTGTGCGCTCCCACGCCCATGAGCTTCCCAAGAAGGTCCGGGCCCTGGGTCTCAAGCATGCCCTGTCGGCCAAGGCCGGCTCCAAGGCGCTCATCATCCTGGATGATGCCGCCATGAAGGCACCGAAGACCAAGGACCTGCGCACCTCGCTGGAAGGCCTGGGCATCTCCAACGCCCTGTTCATCTCCGGTGATCAGGTCGACGAGAATTTCGCCATGGCGGCTCGCAACCTGCCGTGCGTCGACGTTCTGCCCGCACAGGGCCTGAACGTGTACGACGTGCTGCGTCGCGATACGCTGGTGCTGACGAAGGCTGCCGTGGAGAAGATCCACGAACGCCTGAGCGCGAAGGAGGCTTAAGATGACGGCTGCTGCGCGCCATTACGACACGATCCTGCAACCGGTGATCACGGAAAAGTCCACCCTGCTGTCGGAAGACGGCAAGGTTGTCTTCTTCGTCCCGCTGACGGCCAACAAGAAGGAGATCGCGGAAGCGGTCGAACAACTCTTCAAGGTCAAGGTCACGGCGGTGAACACGATCAAGGTTCACGGGAAGACCAAGCGTTTCCGGGGTATTGCCGGCAAGCGCAATGACCAGAAGAAAGCGGTCGTGACTCTCGCAGAGGGTCACTCGATCGACGTGACGACGGGTCTCTAAGATGGCTTTGAAAACATTCAAACCGACGTCTCCGGGCCGCCGCGCCCTCGTGCTCGTGGATCGCTCCGCGCTGCACAAGGGTCGTCCCGAGAAGACGCTTGTTGAAGGCCTTACCAAAAAGGGTGGCCGCAACAATACGGGCCGGATCACCGCCCGCCGTCGTGGCGGTGGTGCGAAGCGCCTTTACCGTGTGATCGATTTCAAGCGCCGCAAGTGGGACGTTCCCGCGACGGTCGAGCGCCTGGAATACGACCCGAACCGGACCGCATTCATCGCGCTCCTCAAGTATGAGGATGGCGAGCTGGCCTACATCCTGGCGCCGCAGCGCCTGGGCGTGGGTGATACGGTGATCGCGTCGGCCAAGGCTGACGTGAAGCCGGGCAATGCGATGCCGCTGAAGGCCGTTCCGGTCGGGACGATCCTGCACAATGTCGAGATGAAGCCGGAAAAGGGTGGCCAGATCGCCCGTTCCGCCGGTGCCTATGTCCAGCTGGTCGGCCGTGATGCCGGCTACGCCCAGATCCGTCTGGCTTCGGGCGAGCTGCGCATGGTTCCGGACAGCTGCATGGCGACGGTCGGGGCTGTGTCCAACCAGGACCACCTGAACGTCAATCTCGGCAAGGCCGGCCGCAAGCGTCACATGGGCAAGCGTCCGTCTGTTCGCGGTGTTGTCATGAACCCGATCGACCACCCGCATGGTGGTGGTGAGGGCCGGACCTCCGGTGGTCGTCACCCGGTGACGCCCTGGGGCAAGCCGACCAAGGGTGCCAAGACGCGCAAGAACAAGTCCACGGACAAGTTCATCATCCGCTCGCGCCACGAGCGCAAGAAGCGATAGGGAGCCGAGACGATGCCTCGTTCTGTCTGGAAAGGTCCGTTCGTCGACGGTTATCTGCTGAAGAAAGCGGAAAAGTCGCACGAAGGCGGACGCAAGCAAGCGATCAAGACCTGGTCGCGCCGTTCCACCATCATGCCGCAATTCGTGGGTCTGACCTTCCAGGTCCACAACGGCAACAAATTTGTGCCGGTGCTGGTGACCGAAGATATGGTCGGCCACAAGCTCGGTGAATTCTCGCCGTCGCGGACCTATTACGGTCACGCTGCGGACAAGAAAGCGAAGCGGAGATAAGCGATGGGCCAGTCTGCCAATCCCCGTCGCGTCGCTGACAATGAAGCACGCGCCAAGCTGCGGATGATCCGCACCAGCCCGCAGAAGCTCAATCTCGTCGCGGCCCTGATCCGTGGCAAGAAAGTCGAGCGCGCGCTGGCGGATCTCGAGTTTTCGCGCAAGCGGATTGCCAAAGAGGTTCGAAAGACCCTCGAGTCGGCGATTGCCAATGCCGAGAACAATCACGGCCTGGACATCGACAGCCTTGTCGTGTCGGAAGCCTTCGTCGGCAAGAACCTGGTCATGAAACGGTACCGGGCTCGTGCACGCGGTCGCGGCGCGAAGATCCTGAAGCCGTTTTCCGAGCTCACCATCGTGGTGCGCGAAGTCGAGGAGGCCGCCTGATGGGTCAGAAGATTAATCCGATCGGTCTGCGCCTCGGCGTCAACCGCACCTGGGAATCCCGCTGGTATGCGGGCGCCGGCGAATACGCCAAGCTGCTGCACGAGGACATCAAGATCCGTGCGATGCTTAAAAAGCGCCTGAAGAATGCCAGCGTCTCGAAGATCGTGATCGAACGCCCGCACAAGAAGTGCCGCGTCACCATCCACACGGCCCGTCCGGGTGTGGTGATCGGCAAGAAGGGTTCGGACATCGAAGTCCTGCGCCGTGAACTGTCCAAGATGGTTGATGGTGAGGTCTTCCTGAACCTGGTCGAAGTGCGCAAGCCGGAAATCGACGCCAATCTGGTGGCCGAATCCATCGCTCAGCAGCTCGAGCGCCGCGTGGCTTTCCGCCGCGCCATGAAGCGTTCGATGCAGTCTGCCATGCGCATGGGTGCCAAAGGCTGCAAGATCCTGTGCGGCGGCCGTCTCGGCGGTGCTGAGATCGCCCGTTCCGAGCAGTACCAGGAAGGCTCCGTGCCGCTCCACACACTGCGCGCGGACATCGACTACGGAACCGCCGAAGCCAAGACCGCGATGGGTATCATCGGTATCAAGGTCTGGATCTACAAAGGCGAGATCATGGAACATGACCCGATGGCCCAGGAGCGTCGTCTCCAGGACTCGGGTGAGCAGCGCGCCCGTTCGGGCCGCCAAGCCGCGTAAGGAATTACAGCCATGCTGCAACCGAAACGCACGAAATTCCGCAAGGCGCACAAAGGCCGCATCAAGGGACAGGCGAAGGGTGGTTACTCCCTGAACTTCGGTTCCTACGGTCTCAAGGCGCTGCAGCCGGAACGCGTCACCGCACGCCAGATCGAAGCCACGCGTCGGGCCATCACCCGTCACATGAAGCGTGCCGGTCGCGTGTGGATCCGCATCTTCCCGGATGTGCCGGTTTCCAAGAAGCCGACCGAAGTCCGGATGGGTAAAGGTAAGGGCTCGCCCGAGTTTTGGGCGTGCAAGGTCAAGCCGGGCCGCATCATGTTCGAGATCGACGGGGTTCCCGAAGATGTCGCACGTGAGGCTCTGGCGCTCGGCGCTGCGAAGCTGCCGGTCAAGACCAAGATCGTCGCCCGTCTGGGCGAGTAGGAGCACGGACAATGAGCAAGTCTGAACTCAAGGCCGTCGACGTTCGGGCCATGACCGAAGACCAGCTGACGGACACGCTCCTGAAGCTGAAAAAAGAGCAATTCAATCTGCGCTTCCAGCAGGCCTCCGGCCAGCTGGACAACACCGCCCGCTACGGCCAGATCCGCCGCGACATCGCGCGTATCCAGACGGTCCAAAACGAGCGCAAGTCGCAGCAAGAGCAAGGGAGCTAAGCGATGCCTAAGCGTATCCTGCAAGGCGTCGTTGTGAGTGACAAAGGTGCCAAGACCGTTGTGGTGCGTGTGGAACGGACTTTCCTCCACCCGCTGCTGCGCAAGACGGTTCGTCGCACCAAGCGTTACCACGCGCATGACGAAGCCAATACGTTCAAAGTGGGTGACACGGTCCAGATCCAGGAATGTGCACCCAAGTCGAAACTGAAGCGGTGGGAGGTCGTCCCGGCTCAGGCGAACGCCTAAGCAGAGGACCCTTTCCTAAGGAGGATCTGCCATGATCCAGATGCAAACCAATCTGGACGTAGCCGACAATTCTGGCGCCCGCCGTGTGCAATGCATCAAGGTGTTGGGCGGTGCCAAGCGTCGCTATGCCCATGTGGGCGACATCATCGTCGTCTCCGTCAAGGAAGCCATTCCGCGTGGCCGCGTGAAGAAGGGTGACGTCCGCAAGGCCGTCGTCGTTCGCGTGGCCAAGGACATCAAGCGCAAGGACGGTTCCGTCATTCGCTTCGATTCCAATGCGGCGGTGATTATCAACAATAACAACGAGCCGCTCGGCACGCGTATCTTCGGCCCGGTTCCGCGCGAACTGCGTGGCAAGAACCACATGAAGATCGTTTCGCTGGCGCCGGAGGTGCTGTAATGGCTGCCAAGATCAAGAAGGGCGACAAGGTCGTCATTCTCGCCGGCCGTGACAAAGGCAAGACCGGTGAGGTCACCAAAGTGCTGCCGTCCGATAACAAGGTCGTCGTCGCTGGCGTGAATGTGGTCAAGCGCCACACGCGTCCGACGCAGACCGAGCAGGGCGGCATCAAGGAAAAAGAGGCCCCGATCCACGTCTCGAACGTGGCCCTGGCCGATCCGAAAACCGGCGAACCGACCCGTGTCGGCTTCACGACGAATGAAGCGGGCGAGAAGGTCCGGGTCGCCAAAGCATCCGGCGAGGTCATCGATGTCTGACGTTGCGACCTATACTCCGCGCCTGCGTGCGAAATACCGCGAAGAGATTCGCGCTCGCATGAAGGAAAAGTTCGGCTACGCCAACGACATGATGATCCCGCGTCTGGACAAGATCGTGATCAATATGGGTGTTGGTGAAGCGTCCCAGGATTCCAAGAAAATCAAGGGTGCCCTTGAGGATCTGGAAGCCATCACCGGCCAGAAGCCGGTCAAGACGGTTGCCAAGAAGTCGATCGCCGGCTTCAAGCTCCGCGAGGAGCAGGTGATCGGTGCGAAGGTGACCCTGCGCCAGGATCGTATGTACGAATTCCTGGACCGTCTGATCACCATCGCCCTGCCGCGCGTGCGTGACTTCCGTGGGCTCAATGGTAAGAGCTTCGACGGTCGCGGGAATTACGCGATGGGCATGAAAGAACACATTGTGTTCCCGGAGATCGACTACGACAAGGTCGAGAAGATCCGGGGTATGGATATCGTTGTCTGCACCACCGCCGGCAATGATGAGGAAGCGAAGGCCCTGTTGGCCGAGTTCGATTTTCCGTTTTCGAACTAACGCAGCAGGAGAGCAGGACCGCTCGGGTTCTGCACGCAGGAGGATATAAATGGCGAAGACTTCCGCAGTTGAACGCAATCGCAAGCGTGAACGCCTGGCTCAGCGCTATGCTGCCAAGCGTGCCGCACTGAAGGCGATGGCGCGCAATCAGGAACTGCCGGTTGAGGAGCGTTTTGCTGCTCAGCTGAAACTGGCCCAATTGCCCCGCAATTCGGCCCCGACGCGTGTGCGTAACCGGTGTGAGATCACCGGCCGTCCGCGGGCGTTTTACCGCAAGCTGCGTATGTCGCGTATCGCGCTGCGCGAACTGGCCAGCCAGGGCATGATCCCGGGCATGGTCAAGTCGAGCTGGTAAGAGAGGGAGACGAAACATGTCCGTGAATGATCCTCTCGGCGATATGCTGACCCGGATCCGCAACGCGCTGATGCGCAACAAGCGGTCTGTGAACACGCCGGCTTCGGCCCTGCGCCGCCGCGTGCTCGATGTGCTGAAAAGCGAAGGCTATATCCGCGACTATGCGGAAGTGGACCACGCCAACGGCCAAAAAGAGTTCGAGATCGAACTCAAGTATTTCGAAGGTGACTCGGTGATCCGCGAGATCAAGCGTATCTCCAAGCCGGGCCGCCGTGTGTATTCCGGCGTCAAGGACCTTCCGCTCGTCCAAAATGGCCTGGGCATCGCCATCCTCTCCACGCCGAAGGGCGTGATGTCGGATGCGACTGCTCGCGAGGCCAATGTGGGCGGCGAGATCCTGTGTCACGTCAGCTAAGGGAGCGCGCCAATGTCACGTATCGGTAAACTCCCCGTCGCCATTCCGGGCGGTGTCAACGTCACGCTGACGGATGACAGCCTGACTGTGAAGGGGCCCAAGGGCGAACTCTCGATGCCGATCGTCGAGCATGTGAGCCTGTCGCAAGGTGAAGACGGTCTGACCGTCAAGCCGGTGGACGAGTCCAAGAAGGCCCGTGCCATGTGGGGCATGCAGCGTGCGCTGGTTGCCAACCTGGTGCACGGCGTCACGAACGGGTTCGAAAAGGACCTGGAACTCGTCGGCGTCGGTTACCGCGCCCAGATGCAGGGTTCGTCCCTGAAGCTGTCGCTCGGCCTGTCGCACGACGTCGTCTATGACGCACCGGATGGCATCACCATTTCCTGCCCGAAGCCGACCGAAGTGAAGATCGTCGGCTCCGACAAGCAGAAAGTCGGTCAGGTGGCGGCTGAAATCCGTCGCTTCCGTCCGCCGGAGCCCTACAAGGGCAAGGGCATCAAGTATGCTGGCGAATACATTCGCCGCAAAGAAGGCAAGAAGAAGTAGGGCGAGCGATGAAGACTCAACGCGAAAAACAGGTCCGGCGTGCCCAGCGCAACCGGATCCGCCTGCGGAAATTCGCCAATGGGCGTCCGCGGCTCTCGGTCTACCGTTCTTCGAAGAACATCTATGCCCAGATCATCGACGATGTGGCGGGCAAGACCCTGGCTTCTGCGTCTTCCCTCGAGGAAGTGGCTCTGAAAGAGCACGGCAAGTCCTGGGACACGAAGGCGGCGGAAATCGTCGGCAAGCTGATTGCCGAGCGCGCTGTCAAGGAAGGCGTCAAGGACGTCGTCTTCGATCGTGGCGGTTACATCTATCACGGGCGTATCAAAGCGCTCGCAGAGGCGGCCCGCGAGGGCGGCCTGAACTTCTAAGGGAGCGGACGTATGGCTCATCAGAACGAGCAACAGCGCGACCGTGGTGATCGCGGCGATCGTGGCCGGGGTCGTGGCCGTGGCCGGGACCGTGACCAGGAGCGCGACGACGAGCTCGTAGACAAGCTCGTCCACATCAACCGTGTGGCCAAGACCGTCAAAGGTGGCCGGAACTTCCAGTTTGCCGCGCTTGTCGTGGTCGGCGACACCAAGGGTCGCGTCGGCTTCGGTCAGGGCAAGGCTCGCGAAGTGCCGGAAGCCATCCGCAAGGCGACGGACGAAGCCAAAAAGACGATGATCCGTGTGCCGCTGCGCGAAGGTCGCACGCTGCACCACGACACCAAGGGCCGTCACGGCGCTGGCAAGGTCATCCTGCGTGCTGCGCCTCCGGGTACCGGTGTTATCGCCGGTGGCCCGATGCGTGCCGTGCTGGAGACCCTGGGTGTCCAGGACGTCGTTGCGAAATCGGTTGGTACCTCCAACCCGTACAACATGATCCGCGCCACCATTGACGCGCTGAAGTCGCAGTCGAGCCCGCGCTCGGTTGCTGCCAAGCGGGGTCTGAAGGTTGGTGATCTGGTGAACCGCCGTGATGACGGTGCGTCCTCGCCGGAAGCGATCGAAGCGTAAGGAACGGATCCAATGGCCAAGAAGACCATTCGCGTGCGCCAGACGGCGAGCCCGATCCGTCGCCCGCAAGATCAACGTGCCACGCTCGTCGGCCTGGGCCTCAACAAGGTCGGTCGTGAACGTGAACTGGAAGACACCCCGGCTGTCCGCGGCATGATCGCCAAAGTCAGCCACATGGTGGAAATCGTCGAGGAGTAGGTCCCGTCACGGGAAACCGCTCGTTCGAATGGAGAACGACATGCGTCTCAATCAATTGCGCGACAATGACGGCGCCGCCAAACTCCGCACCCGTGTGGGTCGCGGTATCGGCTCCGGCAAAGGCAAGACCGGTGGTCGCGGCGTCAAGGGCCAGAAATCCCGTTCGGGTGTGGCTATCAAGGGTTTCGAAGGCGGTCAGATGCCGCTTCACATGCGCCTGCCGAAGCGCGGCTTCAACAAGCCGAACCGGAAGGCCTATGCCGAAGTGAACCTCGGACGTCTTGAGAAAGCCATTGCTGAAGGCAAGATCGATGCGAAAGCCGCGATCAATGCTGAAGTCCTGATCGCGGCCGGCCTGGTCCGTCGTGAACTGGACGGCATCCGCCTCCTTGCGAAAGGTGAGCTCAAGTCCAAAGTAGACATCACCGTTGCCGGTGCCTCCAAGGCGGCCATCGAGGCTGTCGAGAAGGCTGGCGGTAAAGTGACCGTCACCGCTGCCGAGAAGGCCGCGGACTAAGCGACTTCACGCTGACCTTTCGGGGACTGGTTGATGGCTTCAGCAGCTGAACAGCTTGCACAAAACATGAGTTTCAGCTCCTTCGCGAAAGCGAAGGAGCTGCAACAACGTATCCTGTTCACGATCGGGATCCTGATCGTGTACCGCATCGGGACCTTCGTTCCGATCCCGGGCATCGACCCGGAACAGTATGCGCGGGTATTCGAACAGTTTCAGGGCGGGTTCCTGAGCATGTTCAACACGCTGGGCGGCGGTGCCGTCGAGCGTATGGCGATTTTTGCGCTCAATGTGATGCCGTACATCTCGGCGTCGATCATCATGCAGCTCATGTCCGCCACCATTCCCTCTCTCGAGAAGATGAAGAAGGAAGGCGGCGAGCAGGGGCGTCAGCAGATCAACCAGTACACCCGGTATCTCACCGTGGTTCTGGCCACCGGCCAGGCGCTGGCGATCGCGATTCCCATGGGCAGCGTGAATGCGGACGGCCTGTCTCTGGCTGTGCACCCGGGACCGTTCTTCATCGTGTCGACGGTGACGACCCTGGTGGGCGGTACGATGCTGCTGCTGTGGCTGGGTGAGCAGATCACCTCGCGTGGCGTCGGCAATGGCGTTTCGCTGATCATCTTTGCCGGTATCATCTCGGCCGTGCCGGGCCTTCTGGGCAATGCCTTTGGCCAGGCGGCGTCCGGCGCCATTACGCCCGCCGTCTTCTTCTTCGGCGTCGTGATGGTTCTGGCTGGTCTGGTCCTGGTCGTGTTTGTCGAGCGCTCCCAGCGCCGTCTTCTGGTCCAGTACCCGAAGCGCCAGCAGGGCAATCGCATGGTGGGCGGTGACACGTCCTTCCTGCCGCTCAAGCTGAATACGGCCGGCGTGATCCCGCCGATCTTCGCTTCCTCGCTTCTTCTGCTGCCGGCGACGGCGGCCCAGTTCCAGGCCCAGTCCGGCCCGCAATGGCTGCAGACCGTGGTTGCCTATCTGGGTACCGGGTCTCCGCTCTTCCTGACGCTCTATGCCGCGCTGATCATCTTTTTCTGCTTCTTCTACACCTCGGTTGTCTTCAACCCGGAAGATACGGCAGACAATCTGCGCAAGTATGGCGGCTTCCTGCCGGGTATCCGCCCGGGCGCCCGGACCGCCGAGTACATCGATTTCGTGCTGTCGCGTCTGACCCTGATCGGGGCGATCTATCTGGTCATCATCTGCATGGTTCCCATGCTGATGGGTGGCGGAGCGGCGATCGCCCTGGGTGGCACGTCCATTCTCATCGTGGTTTCGGTGACGATGGATACCGTGTCCCAGGTCCAGTCCCACATGCTGGCTCACCAGTATGAGGGCCTGATCAAGAAGTCGAAACTGCGGGGGCGCAAGCGATGAATATCATTCTGTTCGGACCGCCGGGCTGCGGGAAGGGGACCCAGGCCAAGCGTCTGGTGACCGAGCGCGGCTGGGTACAGCTCTCCACGGGCGACATGCTGCGTGCAGCGGTTGCGTCCGGTTCCGAACTCGGTAATCGCGTGAAGGCGATCATGGATGCTGGCAATCTCGTCTCCGACGCGATCGTCATCGAACTGATCGAGGAACGCCTGCCGGAAGCCGAAGCTGCGGGCGGGGCCATCTTTGACGGTTTCCCGCGCACCGTGGCCCAGGCTGAAGCCCTGGATGCAGCGCTGGAAAAGCGCTCTACCAAGGTCGACGCAGTCATCCGTCTTCTGGTGGATGATGCTGAACTTGTGGCCCGCATGGAAAAGCGGGCTGCCGAGGAAGGCCGCGCCGACGACAATATCGAGGCCTTCAAGGTTCGCCTGAATGCCTACCAGGAGCAGACCGCTCCGCTGCTGCCCTTCTATGCTGATCAAGGCAAGTTGCGGGAAGTGGAGGGGATGGGCTCCATGGAAGATGTCGCGGCTCGTATCGCCACGGCACTGGATGAGAAGTGACACACACCTGTTGCAACCCCATTGACGGGGCGGCAACGCTGACTGTAGATAGCGCCCTTCGCGAAACGGGCGAGCACATGCGGCGACCGAAAGGTTGCCCATTGGTTCGTCCGTGAATGGCGTTCTGAATTAGGAGATGGAAAGTGGCCCGTATTGCCGGCGTCAATATTCCGACGAACAAGCGCGTTGAAATCGCGCTTCGCTACATCCACGGCATTGGCCCGGCCAAGGCGAAGGAGATCTGCGAGCAGGTTTCCATCACGCCTGAGCGCCGTGTCGCTGAACTGACCGACGCAGAGGTCCTGCAAATCCGTGAAGTGATCGATCGCGATCACCTCGTGGAAGGGGATCTGCGCCGTGAAGTGGCCGTGAACATCAAACGTCTCATGGACCTGGGTAATTACCGCGGCCTGCGCCACCGTCGTGGCCTGCCGGTCCGCGGCCAGCGCACGCACACCAATGCGCGTACGCGTAAAGGTCCGGCCAAGCCGATTGCCGGCAAGAAGAAGTAGGGCCCTGACAGATGGCTAAGGAACCGAGCCGCGTAAAGCGGCGCGAACGTAAGAACATCACGTCGGGCGTTGCCCACGTGAATGCCAGCTTCAACAACACCATGGTGACCATCACGGACGCCCAGGGAAATGCGATTTCCTGGTCCTCTGCCGGTCACATGGGCTTCAAGGGTTCGCGCAAGTCGACCCCGTATGCAGCCCAGATGGCTGCTGAAGACGCTGGCAAGAAGGCAATTGAACACGGCATGAAGACCCTGGAAGTCAAGGTCTCCGGTCCGGGTTCGGGGCGCGAAAGCGCGCTGCGTGCGTTGCAATCGGTGGGTTTCACCATCACCACCATCCAGGACGTCACGCCGATCCCGCACAACGGGTGTCGTCCGCCGAAGCGCCGCCGCGTCTAATCCAGACGTTTCGCGCATTTCGCCTGTTGAACGCGCCGCCGCTAAGGCGCGCGGCTGATGAAGGGGCAGTAAGAACGTGATCGAGAAGAACTGGCAAGAACTCATCCGCCCGATGAAGCCGGAAATCGAACCGGGCCACGACCCGGAGCGGCATGCGAAGATCATCGCCGAACCGCTGGAGCGTGGCTTCGGCATGACGCTCGGCAATGCGCTTCGCCGCGTGCTGCTGTCCTCGCTCCAGGGCGCGGCCATCACCAACGTCCATATTGATGGCGTGGTGCACGAGTTTTCGTCGATCGACGGTGTGCGGGAAGATGTCACTGACATCGTCCTGAACATCAAGCAGATCGCCCTGCGCATGCATGGTGAAGGCCCCAAACGCGTCGTGCTGAAAAAGTCCGGCCCGGGTGCCGTCACGGCGGGTGATATCGAGGAAACCGCCGACGTCGAGATCGTGAACAAGGACTTGGTCCTGTGCACGCTGGACGAAGGTGCCGAGATCCGCATGGAATTCACGGTGAATACGGGCAAGGGCTATGTCCCGTCCGAGCGCAACCGTCCGGAAGATGCTCCGATTGGCCTGATCGGCGTGGATGCGCTGTACAGCCCGGTCAAGCGCGTCTCCTACAAGGTCGAGAACACCCGTGAGGGCCAGGTTCTCGATTACGACAAGCTCACGCTTGAAGTGGAGACCGATGGTACGGTCACGCCGGAAGACTCCGTGGCTTTTGCCGCGCGCATCCTGCAGGACCAGTTCCAGATCTTCATCAATTTCGAGGAAGCCGTCGAGGCCCGCCCGGCCGAGGACGACAAGCCCGAGCTCGACTTCAATCCGGCGCTGCTGCGCAAGGTCGACGAGCTGGAGCTGTCGGTGCGTTCCGCGAACTGCCTGAAGAACGACAATATCGTCTACATCGGCGACCTGATCCAGAAGTCCGAGGCGGAAATGCTCCGTACCCCGAACTTCGGCCGCAAGTCGCTTAACGAGATCAAAGAAGTTCTCGCCCAGATGGGTCTCCACCTGGGTATGGAAGCGCCGAACTGGCCGCCGGAGAACATCGAAGATCTTGCCAAACGTTTTGAGGATCACGTCTAGGCAGCCGCCGGGAGGCGCCTGAACCGGACCTGAGGAGATAAAGCCATGCGTCACGGCATCGCACACCGCAAACTCAATCGCACGCACTCGCATCGCAAAGCCATGCTGGCCAATATGGCCTCGTCGCTGATCGAGCACGAGCAGATCGTCACCACCCTGCCGAAGGCCAAGGAACTGGCCCCGTTCATGGACAAGCTCATCACGCTGGCAAAGCGTGGTGATGTGCACGGCCGCCGTCTGGCCATGTCCCGCATCCGGAACGAGGACCAGGTCAAGAAGCTGTTCGACACGCTGGGCGGCCGTTATTCCGAGCGCAATGGGGGCTACACCCGCGTGCTCAAGGCCGGCTTCCGTCACGGCGACAATGCGCCGATGGCTGTCATCGAGCTGGTTGATCGCGACCCGGAAGCCAAGGGTGCCGTCGACCGGGCCCGTCTGGCGGCCGAAGATGGCATGACTGAAGAGTAAGCTTCCAGTCAGCACAGGTTCAGGGAAAGGCGGCTTTGCTCTTGCAAGCCGCCTTTTTCATGTCTCGAACTCGGCCTATATGGACACCATGATCAAACACATCCTGCTTGCCTCCGCCCTCGTCACTGCGCCGGTCGCGGCGCAGGAGACCGGTTTCACCCCCGAAGCCACCTTGCCCCAGGACCGGATCGTGCCGGACAGCCGGGCCGAGGTGCAGCTGTCTTTCGCGCCCATTGTCCGCGATGTGACGCCGGCCGTGGTGAATGTCTATTCCCGCCGCGTGGTGCAGAACCAGCACCCCTTCGCGAATGATCCCTTCTTCTCGCGCATGTTCCGCAGCCAGCCGCAGGAACAGAACTCGCTGGGCTCCGGGGTGATCGTGGATCCTTCCGGTGTGATCGTGACCAATAATCACGTCGTGGCGAATGCCACCGAATTGCGCGTCGTACTCGCGGATCGCCGCGAGTATGAGGCGGAAATCCTGCTGACTGACGAGACAACCGATCTGGCCGTCCTGCGCGTGGAGACGGACGAGCCGCTGCCTGTCCTGAATTACGACATGTCGGGCGATATCGAGGTCGGCGATCTGGTCCTGGCGATCGGCAACCCCTTCGGCGTCGGCCAGACGGTCACCTCCGGCATTGTGTCGGCCCTGGCGCGGACCGATGTCGGACGCAGTGATTTCGGCTCCTTCATCCAGACGGATGCGGCGATCAATCCGGGCAATTCCGGCGGCGCCCTCGTGGACATGGATGGCGAACTGGTTGGCGTGAACACGATGATCTTCTCGCGCTCGGGCGGATCCAACGGGATCGGCTTTGCCATTCCGGTGGAGATGGTCCGCCGTGTCGTGGATACGGCCTTGGGCGAGGGGGAGTTGATCCGGCCCTGGCTGGGCGCGCGTCTTCAGCCCGTCGACAGTGATCTGGCCCAGGCCCTGGGTCTGGACCGGCCGCGCGGGGCCCTGGTGGGCGAAGTTTATCCCGATGCCGCCGCGGACGATGCCGGATTGCGCCAGGGCGATGTGATCCTCGCCATCGACGGACGGGATATCAATGACGAGTCCGGTGCCCGGTTCCGGCTGGCGACCCGAGCGGCCGGTGATGAAGCACGCTTCACCGTTCTGCGCGGCAGCCGCGAACTCGACCTGGATGTCTTCGTGGAGGCCGCCCCGGGCAATAGCGAACCCGTGCCCTTCGAGGCGGAAGGCCGCAATCCGTTCAACGGGGCCGGTCTCGTCCAGATGTCGCCGGCCTTCAATGAACGCGTGGGCTTGGACCCCTTCCTGGACGGTGTGATCGTGTCAGGCGCGGCCCGCCGCAGTATCGCGGCGCGGTTCGGCTTCCGGCCGGGCGATGTCGTGGTGGAAGTGATGGGTGAGCCCGTGCGTACGATGGACGATTTGGCAGAGACCCTGATTCGTTATGATGGCGAGCGCGTCTGGCCGGTGGTCATCGAACGCCGGGGACGCCGCTACGAGACGGCGCTGCAGCTCTATTGAGTCTCGACCGGCTTGGTCAGCGCTTCAGCTCGACCACGCTCCAGACATGCCCGAACGGGTCGCGCAGCTTGCCGTGCCGGCCGAAGAATTCCTGCGTCAAAGGGCGCAGGGTTTTCGCGCCGGCGGCCGTGGCCCGCTCGAACCAGGCTTGGGCGTCATCCACATTGAGATTGATGGTGGACGTGGTGCGGCCGCCCAGGGTCTTCGGTGAGACATTGCCGATCAGGTCATCGGGGTCGGGAAATTCGTCTGCCAGCATCAGGATGCCGCCATTGATGCGCAGGGTGGCATGTCCCAGCTTGCCCTCGTGCTCGTACCGCTCCAGCACTTCGGCGCCGAAGGCCGTTTCGTAGAAGGTGAGGGCAGCCGCCCCGTCATCCACGCTGAGATAGGGCACGACCCGCATCTCGAGGCTGACTTGCTGGGTTTGCGCGACCGGATCGTCCATCTTCGTCGACATGCTGTCCTCCCAGGCAGAGGCCGTCACTCTAGCACAGTCCAAAATGACTGCGGATAGGCGAGCGGGACAGGTGTGTCCGCGCTCCGCGCGTGGCAGGGTAGGGATATGAGCACATTGTTCGAATCAGCCGGCCTTGAGGCCGAGGCGCCGCGTCCGCTCGCGGACCGTCTGCGTCCGCGGACGCTGGATGAAGTCGTCGGACAAGACCATCTCCTCAAGGGGGATGGGCCGATTGCCCGCATGCGGGCCCAGGGACGACTGGCTTCGCTGATCCTGTGGGGCCCGCCCGGTGTGGGCAAGACGACCACGGCCCGGCTTCTGGCTGAGGATAGCGGCCTGGAGTTCGAACCGCTTTCGGCTGTCTTCTCCGGCGTGGCCGATCTCAAGAAGGCGTTCGAGCGAGCCCGGGCCCGGCGGCAATCCGGCCGCGGCACGCTGCTTTTCGTCGACGAGATACACCGGTTCAACCGCGCCCAGCAGGACGGCTTTCTGCCGGTCGTGGAAGAGGGCGTCGTCACCCTTGTGGGTGCGACCACGGAGAACCCGTCCTTCGAGCTCAATGCGGCTCTGCTGTCGCGGTGCCAGGTCCTGGTGCTCAAGCGTCTGGACGAGGAGGGGTTGGATCTCCTCATGGCCCGGGCCGAGCAGGAGATGGACCGGTCCCTGCCGGTGGATGAGAGCGGACGGGCAGCCCTGCGCGGCATGGCGGACGGGGATGGGCGCTATCTGCTCAATCTGGTCGAGGAGGTCTTCACCTTCGACTTCCCCGAACCGGTCAATGCCCAGCGCCTGGCGCAGCTCCTCAACAAGCGTCCGCAGGCCTATGACAAGGACCGGGACGAGCATTACAACCTGATCTCGGCGCTCCACAAATCGGTGCGGGGGTCCGATCCGGATGCGGCGCTTTACTGGTTCGCTCGCATGCTGGAAGGCGGGGAAGATCCGCTTTTCCTGGCCCGCCGTCTGGTGCGCATGGCGTCGGAAGAAATCGGTTTGGCCGATCCGACCGGACTGATGATCGCGTCTGAAGCGGCACGGACCTATGAGCGGCTCGGCTCGCCGGAAGGCGAATTGGCCCTGGCGCATGCCGTTGTGCATCTGGCTACGGCACCCAAGTCCAACGCGGTCTATACGGCCTACAAAAAGGCCCGCCGCCTGGCGAAGGAAACCGGTTCGCTTATGCCGCCGGCTCATATCCTCAATGCGCCGACCAAGCTCATGGAAAGCCAGGGCTATGGGAAGGGGTATGAATACGACCATGATGTCGAGGGCGGTGTGTCGGGGCAGGACTATTTCCCCGAGGAGATGCGCGAGCGGCCCGTCCTGTATGAGCCCAAGGATGTGGGACGCGAAGCGCCGCTGCGCGAGCGTCTGGCCCGGTCACGGGCGCTGCGGGACCAGCGCCGCAAATCGGCTGAATAAAGCGACGCTTGCCACGATCGCGGAACCGGAGAATTCTCCTGCCACTTGAAACTCTGGGGGGAATTCAATGAATCCGATTCGTATCAATCTGACGCTGGGATTGCTCTGGCTGCTGCTGGGCATGTTGCTGGGCGAGCATATGGGGCGCACCGGTGACCACGGGCAAATGCCGACCCATGCCCACATCATGCTGCTGGGCGGCGTGCTCTCGATCAGCTGGGCCGTGATCTACAAGGTGTTCGAAATCCCGGCCGGTTTGCTGGCTTGGGTCCAGACCGGGTTCCACCAGGTCTCGACCGTCGTGATGATCACCGGTCTCTACATGCTCTACGGCCATATGGCGGAAGAAGCGGTTCTGGGGCCGGTCCTCGGCCTGTCCGCGATCGGTGCTGTGGTGTCGGTCTTGCTGGTGCTCGTGCAGACGCTTCGCACCAAGGTCTGATCAAGGCTGTTCGTCGTCCGGTCCGGCGTCTTCGTCGCCGCAGGCTTCACTGACGAAGGCGTCCGGATCGAGCGGCGGCAGGCCCAGCGCCTCGCGGCGCTCTGCGAGCGCTTCCGGGGCGCGGACCGGGGCGAGGGCGGTTTCACCAGACAGGCAGACAAGGGCGGTGCCATAGGATTGCGGTGCTTCCTGGCTGACGGCCAGGGCATCGGCCATCTGGGCAAAAGCGAGACCGTCGTAATCGCCATTCAGGGCGACCGGTTCCAGCGCGGCCACGATCTGAGGACGGGCCGATTCGGCCCGCTCCGCCCAGCGCAAGATGTCCTGGGCCATGCGTGGTTCCTCGGCATAGAGCACGGCGAAGTCTTCCGGGGTCAGCTGATCCACGGCCCATTGCGTATTGGCGTCCTCGACGGCGGCGATCTGCGGACCGAAGGCCTGCAGGATTTCACCCCGTGCGCCATCATCCAGATCAGTGCGGCTGATGACGGGCAAGACGAGCCCGGTCAGATAGCGTTCGCGGGCCTTGCGGGCGGCGAGTTCGGCGGCCAGTTCGCCATAGGCGGCTGCACGGCCTTCAATGTCAGCAATCAGGGTCGGTGCGTCTGTGGGCACGGCCGGCGCCTCGCTCCCGGTTTCCGCCGGTGGCGTCTCCGGCTCCGGGGTCGGCGTGTCCTGGACGAGCACAAGGGCAATGAGGGCCGTGAACAACATGACGCAATCTCCTGACTGGAGCGGCAGTCTAGGCGGTTCAGGTTCGCTGCCAAGAGCGCAAACAAAAAGCGGGAGCTGTGGGGGCAGCTCCCGCTCTTTTTGGTGAGGGATCGATCCGACCGGTCTGGGCTGTCTCGTGAGGCGGTGAGGCAGCCGGGACCGGGATCGTAGCCGTTCAGGTTTTAGGCAACCGCGCCGGACAGCGCGATCGTCATGGCCCCAAACACACCGGCCACGAAGAGGATATTGATCACCGTCGACAGGGTTGAAGTGACGCGGTCCATAATGAAGTCCTTTTCTCTTGGCGAGACCGGGCCCTCCCGGTTCGCGTCTTGGTAAATAAGGACTTAGCCGAAATCCGGAAGCGCCATTCCGCCAATGCGGCATTGCAAAAATGCATATTAAACGTTTGTTAGTATGACAAAAAAGAAAGGGCGGCCGAAGCCACCCTTGCTGCAGACTGTGTCTGGCGGCGATCCGCCCGGTGACGGGCCGCGATTTTCGGGACCGGGTTGGGCCCTATCCGGCCAGGGCCGACAGGATGATCATGGCGGCGCCAAAGAAACCGATCACGAAGAGGGTATTGAAGGCGCTGGAGATCTGGGTCTGGTTGCGAGTCATGGGAGTCTCCTTTCAATCGGGCTCAGCAGTATTTCGCATGTGCAGCATACTGCGAATGGTGCGGTGCACAATTTGCAGAAACGGATACCGGGTATGAATTTCCGGGCAGGCGCGTGGCGCGGGTCTTGAAGCCATTCCGCTTGCGTCCTGCGGGGCAGGGCCTTATCGAGCCGCCATGACCAATCTTTTGCTGATCGGCGCCGGGGGCGCACTGGGTGCCATCTCGCGCCATCTGGTCGGACGCGCCGCCCTGCGCTGGCTTGGACCGGACATGCCACTGGGTCTGCCCTGGGGCACGCTGGCCGCCAATGTCCTGGGCGGGCTGTGCATGGGTCTCCTCGTCGGTTGGCTGGCCCTGTCGGGCCGGGGCTCGCTGGATCATGATATCCGCCTGTTCGGGGCTGTGGGATTACTGGGCGGGTTCACGACCTTCTCCGCCTTTTCGCTGGAACTGGCGCAAATGGTGGAACGCAAGCAGGTTACGCTCGCTTTCTCCTATGCTGCCGGATCGGTGCTTCTGTGTCTGGCCGCAGTTTTCCTCGGCCTGTTTGTCATGCGAAAGGTGCTGGCATGAGTGGTGTTCAGACCCTCCGGGTCGAGCCGTCCGAGGACGGGTCCCGCCTGGACCGCTGGTTCAAGCGGCGCTTTCCCCATGTCTCGGCCATCATGGTCCAGAAGCTCTGCCGCAAGGGTCAGATCCGGGTCGATGGCGGCCGGGTGAAGGGGGATAGCCGGGTCACAGCCGGCCAGGAAATCCGGGTTCCGCCTTTGCCCGAGCCCAGCGAACGCAAGCCCAAGCCGCGCCTGTCGGACGAGGATATCGATTATGTCCGCTCCCTCGTCATCTATGAGGATGCCGAGCTGATCGCCTTCAACAAGCCTGCCGGTCTGGCCGTGCAGGGCGGGTCCAAGACCACGCGACACCTGGACGGTCTGCTGGATGCGTTCGGCGAGGGGCTGGAGCGCCCGCGCCTCGTTCACCGGCTCGACAAGGATACGTCCGGTGTCGTGATTGTCGGCAAAGGGCCGAAGGCGACGGCGAAACTGGCCAAGGCTTTCCAGTCCCACAAGACCAAGAAAACCTATTGGGCCATCGCCCTGGGTGTGCCCAAGCCGAAAATGGGTGAGATCAAGGGCTTCATGAAGAAGGCCGCGGGGGCGGGCGCCGATTCAGAGCGCGAGACCATGGTCGCGGCCCGCCATGGCGATGAGGGCGCCAGCCATGCCCTGACCCGCTATGTCGTGGTCACCGAGGCCGGTCAGAAAGCGTCCTGGGTGGCGCTGCGACCGGTGACGGGCCGGACCCACCAGCTGCGCGTCCATCTCGCTGCCATGGGCCATGCCATTCTCGGCGACCGCAAATACACCTGCGACCGTGAAGCCCCGGAAGACCTCGACCGCCGCCTCTGCCTGCATGCCCGCCGTCTGGAAATCCCGCGCGAGGGCAAGAAGCCGCTGGTCCTCACAGCGGACCTGCCGCGCCAGACCCAGAAGATTTTCGACACGCTGGGCTTCTTCGCGAACGAGATCGACGAAGCGGCAGCGGAAGAGGATCTGGCTTAGTCGGTGGGAAGCACGAATACGGCTTGAGCGCTTTCTGCGAGTTCGGTCAGGTGTGATCTCACACACTCGGCGTCATCTTGATTGATGACTCTTACGGACGTGAAGGGCCCGCGAGCGGCATTGCGCACGAATGGCTCTCGAGCATCAGCCGTCATTCTGAGAACAATTAAGCTATCGGTTTCAGGTGAGCTGATTTGATCCTGACCCGTGAAATATCCGGACCATCCGACGTCCCACACAGTGTCAGCGTCGCACGCCTCAAGTCTTACTGTGTAGAGCGTGCTATCGATGCCATGCGCTTGGTTAACGATGCGAAATTCACCCGCTGTGGCGGGGAAGGCAAACCCGCCGAGGATGAAGCCGGTCGCGGGGCGAACGGCACGCTTGTCAGGTTGCAGCAGGATTGCCGTTGCAGTGGCGCCCAATAGGGTGCCTGCGACCAGAGAAACGACTACCTTCATCTTCCACTCTTTTCGTCCGTCAGTGTGTCCAGCTCAGCGCCGAAGATGGGCAATTATTTGGCCACCTGCTTCGCCTTGAAGGCCGCAATCTTTTCCGGGCTGGCTTCGGCTTGGTGTTTCGATTTCCACTCGGCGTAGGGCATGCCGTAGACGCGTTCACGGCCTTCTTCCCTGGACACCTCCAGACCGCGTTCGGCGGCGGCTTCGCTCCACCAGTCGCCCAGGCAGTTGCGGCAGAAATCGGCCAGCAGCATGAGATCGATGTTCTGGACCTCCTTGTGGGCATCCAGATGCGCCAGGAGGCGGCGGAAGGCGGCGGCGTCCAGTTCGGTTCGCTGGGCGTCGGTCAGGTCGGTGGGGGCAGTCATGGACACAAACTCCGGTTTGGCAGGGGCGCATAGCTAGCATGCCGCGCCCCCGTCTTGCCAAGCGGCAGGCAGGCTTCTATCTCGCGGTCAGACCCCGAACGGAGACGCCATGTCCGCCCCGCTGAAACTCGCTGTCTGGGATATTGACGGCACGCTGATCGACAGCCGCAAGGTGATCCAGCAAGCCATGGAACGGGCCTTTGCCCGTGCCGGCCTGCCGCCGATCGAGTATGACCGCACTCGCACGATTGTCGGATTGGAGCTCTCCGAGGCCATCACCCGCTTGGCGCCGCCGGACTATCCGGCCGAGCACATCATGCAGCTGGCGACCTATTACAAGGAAGCCTTCGTCGAGCAGCGCGCCGAGAAGGGGTTTGACGAGCCACTCTATGAGGGCGCTCTGGAAACAGTGGAGCGGCTGGCCGATGAAGGCTGGCTGCTGGGCGTGGCGACCGGCAAGGCCCGGCGGGGGCTGGACATCGTCTTTGGCCATCATGATCTGCACCGCCTGTTCGACACGCTGCATACGGTGGATGGCGGACCGGGCAAGCCGCATCCGCGCATGGTGCTGGATGCGATGCGCGAGACCGGCACCGACCCGCACCAGGTCGTCATGATCGGCGATACGCGCTTCGACATGGAAATGGGCCGCAATGCCGGGGTGCATGCGCTGGGCGTCAGCTGGGGCTTCCACACCGAGGACGAGATCCGCGAGGGCGGAGCTCATTCCATCCATCATGATTTTGACGGGCTGAATGCCGCGCTGGACGCCTTCGGGGCTTCCGTGGAAGGACGGGTCGCATGAGCGAGAAATACGAAACCAAGCCCGGCGTGCGCCTGCCCAAGCCGGAAGATGCCCGCCCGAAACGTTTCTATGAAACCGTGTCGGTGGAGCCGACGGAGACCGGCTTCGCCGTGCGCCTGGACGGGCGGCCGGTGAAGACCCCGGCCAAGATGCCGCTGGAAGTGCCGACCGAAGCGCTGGCCCGCCTCATCGCGGCGGAGTGGGACGTGCAGGGGGAACGGATCGATGCCCCCTCCATGCCGACGACCCGCCTCTGCTTTGTCGCCCTGGACCGGATGGGTGAAAGCCTGGAGGCCACCGTGGCGGAAGTGACCCGCTATGCGGCGACGGACCTGTTGTGCTTCCGTGCGCCGGACCCGGCCGAACTGGTCGCCGCCCAGGCCGCTGCCTGGGATCCGCTGCTGAAATGGGCGGACGAGACACTCGGGGCGCACTTCGTGCCGGCGACCGGCGTGCTGCCGGTCGACCAGGACCCGGTCGCCCTGCAGCGTGTCATGGCCAAGGCCGGCGAGCAGGACAAATGGCGTCTCACCGCACTGGCCCATACAACGGCTGTATGCGGTTCTGCCATTCTCGGCCTGGCGCTGCTGGAGGGCGAGATTGATGGCGAGCAGGCCTTTGCCCTGTCCTCCGTCGACGAGGCTTTCCAGGCCAGCCAGTGGGGCGAGGACAGCGAAGCGGCCGAGCGTCTGGCCCTGCTCAAGGGCGAATTGCAGGCGGTCGATGCCATGCTGCGCGCTTTGGACGCGCCTGCCGCGGTTTGAAGCTTCGGCCAGCTGCGTTAGATTGCGCCGCATAAACTGATCGGAGTGGATGTGATGGCTGAAACCGTCGCCAAGGACACCGCGGCTGAAACGCCCAAGGCCGGCAAGACTGGACCGGGGGGCATGCTGGATTTCGACGCGCTGCGGTCAGCCCGCCTGCGCACCGAGCCCTACAATTATTTCGTCGCCGAGGGTGCGCTGTCCGAAACCGAGGCAGCCGATATCCGCCGCGACTATCCGGCCATCAACAAGCCGGGCTATCTGCCGCTCTCCAAGCTGGAAGCCACAGGCGAATTCCAGCGTCTGATGGACGATCTCAATTCCGCCGAGCTGGCTGAAGTCCTGACCGAGAAATTCGGCGTCGATTTCACGCAGAAGCCGCGCATGATCACCGTGCGCCGCCTGTCGCAGCTGTCCGACGGTCCGATCCACAATGATTCGAAATCGAAAATCCTGACCATGCTGACCTATCTCAATGCCGAGTGGGACGGTACGGGCGCCGGCTGCATCCGCGTGCTCAATGGGCCGAAGGATTTCGAGGATTTCACCGAGGAAGTGCCGCCGCTGGCCGGCTATGTCTTCGCCTTCCTGCGCGATGACCATTCCTGGCACGGCCATCTGCCCTTCGAGGGCGAGCGCTATGTGGTGCAGACGACCTTCCTGACCTCCCAGGAAGAGCTCGACCGCAAGGAAAACCGCGGTGGCCTCCAGTATTTCCTCAAAAAGCTGAACCCGTTCCAGTAAACGAACAGCTTTCCGGTCCGCCAATCCGGACGGCCCTGAACGGGCAGTACCGGCGGTTTGTTCCGGTTCGAGACTGTTTGGTCTTGTGACACTGCACGCTTGCGCTAACCTGTTGCCAGCCAGCAAGGGGGGATATCATGCGCGCAATCTGGGCAGTGGGGATTATCTGGTTTTCCTTGGCCGCCATGGCCGAAGGTCAGGCCTATCAGGCCGGGCTCTATGATGGACGGTCCGTGCCGGGCTGGACCTATTCGGAGGCCGGGACGCAATCGGCCAATCTGCCAACCTGGTATCCCACTGACGGATCCCAGACCCGGGATGGGGCCAATTGCAATGTCGGCACGGCCGCGGTGAGCGGGACCGCCGCCCAGTGGAACGAATATTTCGCCTCGGTTACCCCGCAGAGCTTCGTGCAGCAATTGCGCGCCAACGGCACGGATGCCACGCAGGGCTATCTTACCGAGATTGTGACGCTCAATGGCCGCCCGGCTATGCGCAATCTGCTCGCGGTTAATGCCGGCGATCAGCAGATGGAATTCATGATCCTGTCGATCAGCGGCGCAGACCAGCTGGTAACGGTGACCTGCACGGCTCTGAGCGGTCAGCTTCTGCCGCGGCTGACGCAATTCTACAGTTTCGCCGAGGGGCTGACTGTGTATACGGCGGCCCCGCGCTGAGCCTCACAAGGCGTGCACACTGGCCCATTTGTCGATCCGGCGGATCGCCTTGCCCGGCCAGGCGGACGCCCGGCCCAGGGGCAGGGCCTGGGCCATCCGATCCAGGCCGCGGCCCAAGGCGACGACGGCCTGGGTGACGGACGGCCGATGGACCTGGCCGGAGACCACGCCGAAACCGGCATTGCCGAGACGGCGTTTGAAGTCGTAATCCCCCGGACCCATGTGGATCTGGGTGAGCCCGTCCTCGCTGAGCGTCCGGGCCATTTCGCAATAAAGCGACAGTCCCGGTCCGAGATTGGCGTGGTCCGGCCAGAAGACCGGAAACCAGTAATGCAGCACGGTTTGCGAGCGCATGCCGAAATGGGCCGCGGCCAGCTGGCCATCAATTTCCAGCGTCGAGAGCAGTCCGGAAAATTCCGGTTCGCGGGTATCGAACAGGTCCAGGATCGCGGCCTGCACCCAGGGGGCGACGAAAATGTCCAGGGCCCGGGTCCGGCGATATTGCTCGCGCTTGGCTTCGACCAGGGCTTGCAGCGCTTCGGGGCGCCGGTCATCGATCCGGAAAACCACGTCGGCATCCAGCTTGTCCAGCTTGCGCAGGCGGGCCCGAATATTCCGCATCGCCTTGGCATCCGCGGCGGCGCATTCGGCCATGAAGCTGTCATAGCCGCGTGTCAGATCGGACACCCAGGATATCTCCGGCGGGCCATCACAATGCTTCAGGAAAGCGGTCTGGTCAGCGAGGGCGCCATGAAAGGCAAAGACCCCGAAACCGGCACTCACCAAGGCGGCCTCCAGATCCAGCTCGGGCTGGTCGGTGATGAAGCCGTGATGATCACCCAGCGGTCCGCCGATCGGACGGGCCACGCCGGAGCGGGACAGGTGCAGGGGCAGGAAACCGGCCAGCGTTCCGTTCCGGGACACGACCAGAATGCGGGTATCGGCCCGGTGCATGGCCATGATGTCCGTGAATTCAGGCGCAAAATAGGGGGAGGCCAGCGCGAAATTGCTGTCCCGCATGGCATTCCAGGCCGCGCGCTGACGGTCTGTCAGCTGGTCAGCCGTGATGATATCGGTTGATAGTGACGGCACCATCTTGCCTTGCTCCCAATGCGTTCTCCTTGACCCGGCTGCAAAATCCGCGCCGGTTCCGGCCTATTAGCCGCACCCGTTTGATTGCCTGTGCGGCCCGGCCTCTGCTATCCGGTGATCACAAGACCAATTCCGGGAAGGATGCCGCCATGAAAGACGTTCTCGAACAGCTTGAAGCCAAGCGCTCTGCGGCGCGTCTGGGCGGGGGTGCGGCGCGGATCGAGGCGCAGCATGCCAAGGGCAAGCTGACGGCGCGCGAGCGGATCGAGATGCTTCTGGACGAAGGCTCGTTCGAGGAATGGGACATGTTCGTGGAGCATCGCTGCACGGATTTCGGGATGCAGGACAAGAAGATCCCGGGCGATGGCG
This sequence comes from Maricaulis alexandrii, assembly GCF_005871165.1. Classification (GTDB taxonomy): domain Bacteria; phylum Pseudomonadota; class Alphaproteobacteria; order Caulobacterales; family Maricaulaceae; genus Maricaulis; species Maricaulis alexandrii. The sequence continues at coordinate 26,115 of NZ_SWKP01000012.1, forward strand.
TGGTCACCGGCCATGGCACGATCAATGGCCGCCTGGTCTATCTCTTCTCCAAGGACTTCACCGTGTTCGGCGGCTCGCTGTCGGAGACCCATGCCCAGAAGATCGTGAAGATCCAGAAGGCCGCCATCCAGAACGGCGCGCCGATCATCGGCATTTTCGACGCCGGCGGCGCACGCATCCAGGAAGGCGTCGCCTCGCTGGGCGGGTATGCCGACATCTTCCTGCAGAACACGCTGGCGTCCGGTGTGGTGCCGCAGATCTCCATGATCATGGGCCCGTGCGCCGGCGGGGATGTCTATTCCCCGGCCATCACCGACTTCATCTTCATGGTGAAGGATACCTCCTACATGTATGTGACGGGTCCCGATGTGGTGAAGACGGTCACCAATGAGACGGTGACCCACGAGGAGCTCGGTGGCGCCTCCATCCATGCCAAGAAGTCCGGTGTCGCCGATGGGGCCTTCGAGAATGATCTGGAAGCGCTGGTTCAGATCCGCCGCCTGATCGACTTCCTGCCGCTCTCCAATCGCGAAACCCCGCCCAAACGTCCCAGCTATGACAATGCGGACCGTCAGGAACCCAGCCTGGACACGCTGGTCCCGTCCAACCCGAACAAGCCTTACGATATCAAGGAACTGATCGAGAAGGTCGCCGATGAGGGCGATTTCTTCGAGATCGCGCCGGACTATGGCGCCAATATCGTCACCGGATTCGGGCGTCTGGATGGCCAGCCGGTCGGCTTCGTCGCCAACCAGCCCATGTCCCTGGCCGGCGTGCTCGACATCGACGCCTCCCGCAAGGCGGGCCGCTTCGTGCGCTTCTGCGATGCCTTCAACATCCCGGTCGTCACCTTCGTGGACGTGCCCGGCTTCCTGCCCGGCACGAAGCAGGAATATGGCGGCCTCATCAAGCATGGCGCCAAGCTTCTCTTCGCCTATGCCGAAGCCACGGTTCCCAAACTCACCGTCATTACCCGCAAGGCCTATGGCGGCGCCTATGACGTGATGAGCTCCAAGCATCTGCGCGGCGATGTGAACTATGCCTGGCCGACCGCCGAGATCGCGGTGATGGGCGCCAAGGGGGCCGCCGAGATCATCCACCGCAAGGATCTGGGCGATGAGGAGAAGATGGCCGCCCACACGAAGGAATATGAAGACCGTTTCGCCAACCCCTTCGTGGCCGCCGGCCGGGGCTATATCGACGACGTCATCATGCCCCACAACACCCGCAAACGCCTGATCTCAGCGCTCCGCACGCTGAAGAACAAGAAGGCGGAAAACCCCTGGAAGAAACACGACAATATTCCGCTTTAGGGGGCAGTGCCGGCACCAAAAACGCCGTCATCCCCCAGCTAGCCCGGGGGACCTTGTCCCTCCGGTCCACAGGTTAGCTCAGCTCCCCCGGATGCCTTTCAGGCACCGTGGGATGACGGGGCGGGTGCGTTGGCGGTTCAACCTCCCACCAAATCCTCCAGCACATCCCGCACCGTCCAATCACCATTCATGGCGAGGGCCTCTTCCTCGCAATCCAGGCTTTGCGCCAGGCGGCAGTCCGGCAGGCGGTCCATCAGGCGTTCCGTCGTGGCGATGGCTTTGGTGAACTGACCGGCTTGGGCCTGTTGGTGTATGACAGTGTGGAGGAGGTGCAGGGCGTCCTGTTCCCAGGCGAAGACCTGCATGTTGATGGGGGTGCGCGGGGATTTGTGGTGTTCGCGGGACATGTTGGCTCCTGAGTTTCTTCCCCATTTGATGGGGAAGTGGGCCGATGCGCAGCATCGGGTCGATGGGGCGGCGCGCAGCGCCGGGTTCAAGCAATGGTTTCCGGCTTCGCCGGCCCCTCCGTCCCTGCGGGACACCTCCCCATGGAATGGGGAGGAAAGAGGTTCAGCTCCACAGGTTTTCACCTTGGAGGGATGAGAGGCGTGCGGGAGACCTGACGGGTCGGATTTCTTAGTGAGTGTGAGTGACCTGACAGGTCTCCCGCACGCGGAGATTTGATCGTCTTCCCTTGCGGGCGACGCACCGAAACCGCCTGGGTGCCAGCACGGTCGGGACCTTGTGCCGTGTGGCCCGGGCGATGGCCCTGCCGGAGCTTGGGATGTCACCCCCTCGCGCGGACAGGCTCCGCACACTTCCGGGCACAAGGGACTGAGCTCGCGCCTCTCTTCCCGGAAGTCGAGACAAGTCTCTCACAGGTTTTCAGGGTGGGGATAAGTTTGGCTGGGTCGGCACGCCCTCTCCCTGGGGAGAGGGTGGCGCGCATGCGCCGGGAGAGGGGGAAATCCCGGTGTTTAAAGGTAGTCTCGAAGACCCCGCCATCCCCCCTCATCCGCCGCTTCGCGGCACCTTCCCCCCAGGGAGAAGGAGGGGCTAGCCTGTTATGCACGCGCCCGCAGGTGGCGGGCGCGTCAGTTCCCCGCAAACGGGGAGAAGGAGGGCGCTACTCCGCCAGACCGCGATCCTTCACACCCGCGCCGTCGACGACGCCTTCGCCGGGATAGAGCACCACCACATCGCCTGCAGTCAGCCCGTCCAGGACTTCGGCGTCGACGCCATTGTCCTGGCCGATGCGGACCGGGGTGAGGGCGGCGCGGTTGTTGTCGACGCGATAGACGGCCCAGCTGCCGTCCTGGCGGAAGAGGGCGGCGACGGGAACGCGCAGGGCGTCCTCGCTGTGCCAGACGGTGATGGCGGTTTCGACGCGATAGCCATGGCCCAGGGCCGACCAGTCACCCGGCTCGCCGGTGAAATCCAGCACGACATTGACGCGTTGCTCCTCCACGCCGAGCGCGGAGACCTGTTCAAACCCGTAGGGCTCGACCCGGCGGACGCGGGCCGGCAGGGGCGGGGCGTCGCGGCGCCAGCCGGTGATCTGCGCCGGATCGCCGGGCGTGGTCTGGACGGCGTCGGCGGAGAGGAATTCGGCGACGATTTCCAGCCCGGACGGATCGCCGATCTCCAGCAGCGGGGCGCCGGCCGCGACCGGGCCCTCGCTTTCGCGCACGGTCTGCAGGACGACACCGTCAATCGGGGAGCGGATGTCGAAAATCGCGCTGTCCCGGTCGCCGGCACCGCTGCCATGGAGATGGATGCGCGCGGCCTCGATCTCGGCTTCGCGCATGCGGATCGCGGCCTGGGCGCGGCCGGCAGCGGCTTCAGCGGCGCGCAGTTCGGCGGCGGCCCGGTCGATCTGGGCCTGGGAGGCGATGCCGGTCTCGTGCAGGCGGGCGATCCGGGCATGATCCTCGCGGGCCAGGTCGAGGGCGGAGCGGGCCGTGCCGGCTTCGGCGCGGGCTGCGGAGCGGGCGGCTTCGGCGAGCGCGATGGCGGCTTCCGCCTCGCCCTGGCTGCGGGCATCGAGAATGGAGGGTTCCGCCGGCAGGATGCGCGCCAGGACATCGCCGGTCGCGATACGGTCGCCCGGTTCCCAGTCGATCCGCAGGAGACGGCCGGAGACCGGGGAAGCGATGGCATAGACATCGCGGATCCGTGTGCGCCCTTCATCGCGGATCGCGACGGAAAGCGCGCCGCGCTCGATCCGGGCCGTGTCGACGAGGACCGGGCGGGGCCAGAAACTCCAGCCGATCAGGGCGATGACGAGCACGGCCGTGCCGGACCAGAACAGGGTGCGGAAACGAAGCGTCATGGCGGTCTAGTCTCCCGTCTTCAGGGCCGCGACCATGTCGAGCCTGTTCAGTCGCGCCCGGACCATGAGGCCGGAAGAGAGCGCGACGATCAGCACGACGAGGGCGGTATAGCCATAGGTGGCCGGATTGATGATGTAGGGCAGGCGGAACAGGTCGGAACTCATCGCCTCGGCGAAATACCAGGACAGGCCGGCACCGAGCAGGCAGCCCACGGGCAGGGCAATGAGGGTGAGCAGGGCGATCTCGCCGAGCAGGACATAGGCGACTTCGCCGCGGGTGAAGCCGAGCACGCGCAGGACGGCGAGTTCATGCTCGCGTTCGGAAAAGGAGATGCGGACACTGTTATAGACCACGCCGACGGCGATCATGCCGGCGAAGATCGTGTAGATGTAGATGGAGGTCCCCATGCCTTCATCCATCAGGGTTTCGAACTGTTCGCGCGCTTCAGTCTCCAGTGACACACCGGCGATGGCGGGAGCGTTCTTCAGCTCGGCATAGAGCGTGTCGGCCCGGTCCGGATCAATGCGCAGCCAAGCCCCGGAGATCAGGGCGTCCTCGCCCAGCACCTGGTTGAGATCACCGATCTCCATCAGGGCACCGGACCCGATCAGCGTGGTGACGACATTGGCGACCGGGATCGAGAAGACCGGCCGGTTGCCTTCGGTGATCTCCACGTCGATCCGGTCGCCGGGGCTGACGCCCAGCGGGGCGGCGATGTCGCGGGACAGGATGATGGAGCCGGGCGGCGGCGTGACCGGCTCGCCCCGGCTGTCGATCAGGCGGGACAAATGGGCTCCGGTCGGGGCGCCGGTCAGGGCGATGCGTTCCTCATGGCCGGCAAAGTGCAGACGGGCCGGGGCATGACGCACCGGTTCGGCCGCCAGCACGCCGGGCAGGCGGGCCATGGCGTGCAGGGCGGCACGCGGCCGCGGCTCGACCAGGCTGACCGTCACGTCCTGGCGGTTGGACAGGTAGAAATGGGCATCGATCATCGCCCGGGTCGCATCCAGGAAGTACATGGAACTGGCCAGCAGGCCGACCGAGACGGCGACGCCGGCCAGGGTGAAGCCGGCGCGTCCGGGCCAGCGCAGTGTGTGGCGCAGGATCATGCGCGATTGCTGGTCGAAGCGCTTCCAGCGGGCCAGGGCGGCACCCAGCGCGCGGGAATAGTCCGGTGGCGGCGAGGGGCGCATGGCTTCGGCCGGAGAGAGGCGCGCGGCGCGCAGTCCGGCGAGCATGGCGCCGCCGCCCACGGCCAGCAGCGTCACCGCGAAAGCGCCGGCATAGACGGAGGCAGGCAGGTCGAAGAGCAGGAAGGGGAAGTGATAGTATTCGATATACATGGCCGCCATGAGACGGCCGAGCCAGGTGCCGCCGCCCAGGCCGAGGGCCAGACCCAACGCGCCGATCACCAGGGCGAATTTCGTGTAGTGCCAGACCACATCGCGGGAATAATAGCCGAAGGCCTTGAGCAGGCCGATCTGGGCCCGTTCCATCGCGATCAGCCGTGTCAGAACGACATTCACCAGGAAGGCTGCCACCAGGAGGAAGACTGGCGGCAGCAGCGAGGCCATCGTGCCCAGCTGGTTGATCTCGCTGGAGACGAAGGCATCGGAGATGTGATCCGCACGGCCATAGGCGCCCGGTGCGCCCCAGGGCGCCAGCAGCCGGTCGAGGGCATCGATCACGCGGCGTTCCCCGGCGCCGGGCTGCAGGATGAGGGCGGCCTCATTGAAGGCGCCGTCACTGTCGGCGGCCTGTTCCAGGGCCTCGCGTCCCATCCAGCCGACCCCGAACAAACGGTCGTCCGGCACGATCTGGCCCGGCGCGATGGCGTAGACGAATTCCGGCGCGAGGGCGAAACCGACCACGCGAAACGCCTCCCGGCCGCCGCGGATCGTGGTGGTGACGCGGTCTCCGATGGCCAGTCCATGGGCGCGGGCAAACCCGTCCAGCAGAACGATTTCCTCGCGCTGACCGGGCCGGGGGCGGCGGCCTTCGGTCAGGTGGATGCGGTTGACGGATGGCAGGCCGGTTTCCGGCAGGGAGAGGATCAGCCCGCTCGCCGGCGCGGACAGGCCCGGCATGTCGAACAGGGCCGGCTGGCGCACCCGCGTCTCGACCCGGGCCACGCCGTCGAGATGCTGGATGGCGTCCGCGACACTGTCCGGGGCGCGCACGACCGGGGCCCAGACATCGGCAAACCGGTAGCGGTCATAATAGGCGTCGCGGGTCTCGCGCAGACTGTCCAGCATGCCGGCCGACACGACGAGCACGGCGACACCGGCGGCCACGACCAGGGCAATCGCCAGGGCTTGAAGCCGGATGGCCCACAAATCCCGCACCATTTTGCGATCCAGCCGGGCCGGCAGGGCGGCGGCGATATCGCGGGCGGGGCGGGTCATCACCAGCTCAGCGCCTCCGGTTCCACCGGATGCTCATTGCGGCGGGATTCGCGGACCTCGCCATCGGCCAGGGTGATCACCCGGTCGGCCATGGCGGCGACGCCGGCATTGTGGGTGATCAGGAGCACGGTGGAGCCCAGATCGCGATTGACCCGTTTCAGCGCCTGCAGGACGCGGACCCCGGTCGCACTGTCCAGCGCGCCGGTCGGCTCGTCGCACAGCATGACTTCCGGCCGTTTTGCGATGGCCCGGGCGATCGCCACGCGCTGCTGCTCGCCGCCGGACATTTCGGCGGGGAAATGGTCGGCCCGTTCGGCCAGTCCGACCAGGTCCAGCGCTTCCAGCGCCGGCATGGGATCGGCCGCGATCTCGGTGACGAGCTCGACATTCTCCCGCGCCGTCAGGCTGGGCATGAGATTGTAGAACTGGAAGACGAAGCCGACATGATCCCGCCGAAACCGGGTCAGGGCGGTGTCGGTGATGGTGGTCATGTCCCGGCCGCGGAATTCGAACGCCCCGTCCGTGGCCCGGTCCAGCCCGCCGAGAATGTTCAGCAGGGTGGACTTGCCCGACCCGGACGCGCCCAGCAGGACAACGACCTCGCCGGAGGGAATGGTCAGATCGACCCCGCGCAGAGCCCTGACCTGGGTCGTGCCTTCGCCGAAAACGCGGGTCAGCCCCCGGGTCTGGAAACAGGCCCGGTCGTGTCCCTGATCGGTCGGAACGGATGGTGGTGTCTCCCCCATCGGCACCGGTCTCCCTTCAACCCCTGTTTGCTAGCACCGTTCGGGCGGCGCGCGAAGCAGGCGGGAAGCGGCAAGACGTCTCAGGCCGGGCTTTGAACCGCCTTGGTGAGCATGTGCGGATAGGAGCGCGAGATGCAGCGATAGCCCTCATAATAGCCCCGTTCGGCCAGGAGGCGGTGCAGGCGGGGCAGATTGTAGGGCGGCACGGCGGCGAACATGTGGTGTTCCAGGTGGAAGTTCACATTGTTCGGCGCCACCAGGAGGCGTTCCAGCCAATTGGCCACGGTCGTATGTGTGTTGAGCCGGGCGTCCAGATCATAGCGATCCGTGGCGGCGCCATGCTCGCCGATATTCCGCAGCCGCATGATCACGGGATAGATGAAAATCCGCGCCACCCACCACAGCAGCCAGGCCCAGGGCGCACCGGCCAGGGTGAGGGCGCCGAGGAGGACGGCCTGGAAGACCAGGAAGGGGGTCTTGGCGCGCCAGTCGGGGCAGCGCCAGGCCATCACCATTTCCTTGAACCCGGTCTGGCCGGTGATGTCGCGGATGAATTTGCGGCGCAGGCTGGCCTGCGTGACCGGATAGGCCTTCACCAGGACCTGGTCGGGATCCTTGTCGGTCCCGGCATGACGGTGATGGTCCAGATGATAGTCGCGATAGAGCTGCAACGGCACGTCCACCGCAGCCCCGCCGATCCAGCGGCCGACGAATTCATTGAGGGCGGGCGTGCGGAACAGGGATTTGTGGGCGCAGTCGTGCAGCACGATCGCCAGGGCCAGCTGACGCCCGCCAATGACCAGCACCGCGACCAGAAAGCTCAGCGGATTGGGCCAGGCAATGGCCAGGGCAAAGGCGAGGGCCAGCAGGAGCAGATCGCCACCCAGCATGAGCGCGCCCTGCCAGTTCGTGGTTTTCGACAGGCTGCGCAATTCCTCCCGGCTCAGGCAATCCTTGAGGGATTTGTCGTTTCCGGTGATGGGCGGCGTTCGGGGTTGGGTCATGCCGGTCTCCTTGGCGAACAGTGTGACAAAAAACCCTGTTTCCTCCAAGCGGTCAGGCTTAGTCTGGGGCAGAGGCCCGGGCGAATCTGCGGGTCCGGGGAGGCGGATCATGCTCCAGGCACTTGTCCTGTCAGCTATCATGGTCGTGGTGACGACCGCCATTCACCTGGCCGGGCTGACGCTTTTGCTCGGCTGGACGCGCCAGCACCGGTCCGAGGTGGACGCGCCGGGGCACACGCTTTCCCTCTTCCTCTTCATCCTGGCCATCGTGATCGGCGTCTTTCTGGTCCATGTCGTGGAGATCATGGCCTTTGCCGGTGTCTACATGGCGATCGGCGAGATCACCTCTTTCGAGACGGCGGTCTATTTCTCGGCCTCCACCTTCACCACGCTGGGCATGGGCGACATTTATCTGGACAGTCATTGGCGGCTTCTGGTCGCCATGGAGGGACTGATCGGTTTCCTGATGATCGGCTGGTCGACCGCCTTCCTGATCTCCCTTGTCGGCAAGCTTCGAACGCTGGAAGAAGTGTGGTTCGACCGCGATCGCGAGACGGAGCAAGACGCGGACTGATATCAGCCCAAGTGCTTGCCGCCCCCCGCCGGGGCACGCTAAACCCGTCCGCATCCGGGGCGTCTGCCCGTTTGCCATTGGGGCCTCCATGTTCAAGAAAATCCTGATTGCCAATCGCGGTGAGATTGCTGTTCGCGTGATCAAGACGTGTCAGCGTCTGGGGATTGCGACGGTGGCGGTTTATTCGGAAGCGGATGCGGACAGCCTGGCGGTTGAGATGGCGGATGAGGCGGTGTTCATCGGCCCGCCGGCGCCGGGCGAGAGCTATCTGGTGCTGGACAAGATCCTCGACGCGATCAAGCAGACCGGGGCGGATGCGGTGCATCCCGGCTTTGGCTTTTTGTCGGAGAATGCAGCCTTCCCGAAGGCGCTTGAAGAGATCGGCGTGGCCTGGATCGGGCCCAATGTGAACGCCATTGACGCGATGGGCGACAAGATCCGCTCCAAACAGCTGGCGGCCAAGGCGGGCGTGTCGACGATCCCGGGCGCCGATGGCGAGATCAATGACGCCGACACGGCGCTCGCGGCCGCCAAGGCGATCGGCTATCCGGTCATGCTCAAGGCCTCGGCCGGGGGTGGCGGCAAGGGGATGCGGATCGCCCGCTCGGACGCGGAGGTCAAGGAGGGCTTCAAGGCGGCCCGCAATGAGGCCAAATCCTCCTTCGGTGATGACCGGATCCTGATTGAGAAATTCATCGAGGAACCGCGCCATATCGAGATCCAGGTGCTCGGCGACAAGCACGGCAATGTGGTGCATCTCAATGAGCGCGAATGCTCGGTCCAGCGGCGCAATCAGAAAGTCCTGGAAGAAGCGCCATCGCCCTTCCTGGACAAGAAGACCCGCGCCGCCATGGGCGAGCAGGCGGTGTCCCTGTCCAAGGCGGTCGATTATGACAGCGCCGGCACGGTGGAGTTCATCGTCGACAAGGACAAGAACTTCTACTTCCTGGAGATGAATACCCGGCTTCAGGTGGAACACCCGGTCACGGAGCTGACCACGCATCTGGACCTGGTGGAACAGATGATCCGCGTGGCGGCCGGTGAGGCGCTGGGCTTCAAGCAGTCGGAGGTTCCCTTGGACGGCTGGGCGGTGGAAGCGCGGCTGTATGCGGAAGATCCCTATCGCGGCTTCCTGCCCTCCATCGGGCGCCTCAAACACTTCCTGGAGCCGGCCGAGGGCAAGCTCGGCGAGGGCCAGCTGCGCATCGACAGTGGCGTGCGCGAGGGCGACGAGATCTCGCTCTTCTATGACCCGATGATCGCCAAGGTGATCGGTTACGGAAAGACCCGTGAGATCGCGATCGACACGCTGGCGGAAGCGCTGGACCGGCTGCATGTGGACGGTCTTCAGTCCAATGCCCCCTTCCTCTCTGCTGTGCTGGACGAGCAGGACTTCCGGTCCGGCCGCATCCATACCGGCTATATCCCCGAACACTTCCCGGAGGGCTTCCACGGCACCGCGCCGCGCGAGGACCAGCTGATCGCGATGAGCTGTGCGGCGGCCTATGTGCACGAGATCAATATCCGCCGTGGTGGCCGCATCGAGGGGCGCATCCGTCCGGAAGAGGACATTACCAGCCGGGACTGGGTGATCTTCCTGGACAAGCGGCGCATCCCGGTTGAGATCGAGATGACGGCGGAGGGCGAAGCCACCATCTGGTCGCCCTCGCTGAAGGCGGACAAGATCACGCTGACCACCCAATGGCATCCCGGCCAGCACCTCTTCCAGGCCACGATCGACGGGCAGGAGATCGCCCTGGTCTTCGCGGACCGGACCGAGGGCTATGTGATGCGCCATCGCGGCTTCACGGCCACGGCCATCGTGTGCACGCCGCGGTCCGCGGAGCTGCATGTGCGACTGCCGGAGAAGGAAAAGCCGGACATGGCCAAGCTGGTCGTCTCCCCCATGCCGGGCCTGGTGGTCACGGTGGAGGTGGAGGAGGGCCAGGAGGTCAAGACCGGCGAACCCCTCATCATCGTGGAAGCCATGAAGATGGAAAACGTCCTGCGCGCAGAGACCGACGGCACCATCAAATCCGTCAAGGTCGAAGCCGGTAACTCCGTCGCCGCCGACGAACTCATGATCGAGTTCGAATAGGGGAAGTCTCATGGACTATCAGTACGTTCTTCTGAACCCGAACGGGCGGATCGCCCCGCGCGAATTCTGGATCGGCGTGCTGATCATTCTGGGCGGCAATGTGCTGGCCGGTCTGATCCCGCTGATCGGCGGGCTGGTCTGGCTGGGTCTGATCTGGGCGGGCATCTGCGTCTATGGCAAGCGCCTGCATGATGCCGGGCGCAGTGCCTGGATCCATGTCATCCCCTGGGGGATCAGCCTGGTGACCTCGACCATTTCCGGCGTCATTCTGGGCGGCAGCATCCTGGCCGCAGCCCTGGCCGGTGATGATTTCACCATCATGCCGCTTCTGGCGGCCGGGGGGCTGGTGACCGGTCTGACCGGCCTGTCCACCCTCGTCTGGCTGATCTATACCGCATGGGTCGGCCTGGCCGAGGGGCAGGGCGGCACCAATGCCTACGGGCCGGCCCCCGTCCGCATCATTGACGTGACGCCGGCCGGCGAAGACTGAACCCGTTCAATATCCGGACCTGACATGAATCCGCTCGCCCCTTTCCTGCCGGTCAACCGGGCCTCAGCGACCGCCTATCTGGTCGGGATCGGCTTTCTGGCTGTGCTGGATTTCCTGCGCCTGAAATCCGGCCTGCCGGGCATGCTGGTCTTTGTCGGCATGCTGGCGATCTGGTTCCTTGTCCTCTCCCTGCACGTCAATCGGCGGCGCCATGCGGGACGCGATATCGGCCTGGCTTTCCTGCCGGTCGGTCTGGCCATCCTGGGCAAGGTCCTGGGCAGTTTCATTGCCCTGATGCCCGGCGTGTACAGCGCCATGATGGATTTCGCCGAGAGCAATGGGGTGGATACGTCCGATCCCGTCGCTTTGCAGGAGGCCTTGTCCGAGCCCGGTTTCCAGACCGAGTTCCAGCGCCAGATGGAGGCCAATCCGGAACTGGTGGCCCATATCGCCTCGGCCACGGGCGGCGGCTCTTTCCTGGGGTTCTGGCTGGTGATTGCGGCGTTCGCGATCTTCTACAGCCGCATGCCGAAAGCCGGCTAGCCGGGCTCAGGCCGCACTGTCCGGAGACGGCGCCTCGACCCGTCGGGTCTCCCCGAAAATCTCCGTGAAGGCCAAGTGCAGGGCCGTGTCGAAATCGGCCATGGACACATCCAGACCCAGGTCCTGCAGCGAGGTCACCCCATAGCGCGGATCAGAGATGCCGCAGGGCGTGATACCGCCGAAATGGGACAGGTCGGGCGCCACATTGAAGGCAATGCCGTGGAAGGACACCCAGCGGCGCAGACGCACGCCGATGGCGGCGATCTTGTCCTCACGCTCTTGGCCGCGATCCACCCAGACGCCGACCCGGCCCTCGCGCGGACCGGCGACGACATCGAACTGGGCGGCCGTGCCGATCAGCCATTTTTCCAGCGACTGGATGAAGGCGCGCACATCGCGGCCGCGGCGGGTCAGGTCGAGCATGACATAGGCCACGCGCTGGCCCGGCCCATGATAGGTGTATTCGCCGCCGCGCCCGGTCTCGTAGACGGGAAACCGGTCCGGCATGAGCAGATCATCCGGCTTGGCGCTGGTCCCGGCCGTGTAGAGCGGCGCGTGTTCGAGCAGCCAGACCAGCTCATTGGCGGTGCCATCGGCGATTCGCGCCGCGCGCGCTTCCATGAAAGCGACCGCTTCGGGGTAGGGGACGAAACCGTCGGAGACGGCCCAGTCGACATTCGGGTGCGCGGTCTGCGGGGTTTGATCAGCCTGTAATGTCATATCGGGCCTTCTTAACCCTGCGGAAACCGAATGGGACAAACATCATGTCCGAGCCCACGAATCGCAAGTCAGGAGCGCTCCCTTGTCACAGGTCGGATCTGTCGATGTCGAAATATCGGTCCTTTTGGGGCGGTCCAAGATGCCGATTCAGCAATTCCTGCGCATGGGACGCGGGGCCGTCATCCCGCTGGACAGCGGTGAGGACGACCAGGTGTGGATTCTGGCCAATAATCATCCCATCGCGCGTGGCGATGTCGTGATCCAGGGCGACCGCATTGCCGTGTCCATCACAGGACCCGCCGACTCCAACGAGTTCTTCGCTGCTGCATAAAGGGTTGCAGAACACTCTTCACAAGGGGCGGGGATGTTGCTATCTCCCGCGCCTCCATGACGTGCGGTCGTGGCGGAATTGGTAGACGCGCAGCGTTGAGGTCGCTGTGGGGTAAAACCCGTGGAAGTTCGAGTCTTCTCGACCGCACCATTTTGGATCTCCCGACAATTTGCTTCGCAAATGTCTCCGATGGGGCGGCCCATCAGGCGCCGGCGCGCGGTCGCGCTTGCGGGCCTGTGGCCCGGGATTTTCAGATGTTCCCGCTTCGCTCGACCCGAGTCTGACGCAGCTGGTGGATCTCCCGACAATTGGCTTCGCAAATGTCTCCGATGGGGCGGCCCGTCAGGGGCCGGTCCTGCGGGGCAGGACCGGCGTGTCCGTCTATTCGGCGGTCACGGGTTCCGGTGCCGGTGTCTGGCCTCGCAGCGGATCGATGACGACCCGGCGATAGGCGGCCGAAACGATGCTGATGGCGACCAGCGTAGAGGCGGTCGTGATCAGGATGATCGGCAATTCCACCAGGACGAATTCCCACAGGAAGGCCGGGTCATCGGCCTGCAGCGTCCAGTCCGACGTGCTGACTGGCAGGTTCAGCGTGCTGCGAACCATCTCCAGGCCGACCATGACCGCGACGGTCAGGACGGCCATGATCAGGAAATTGCTCCACAGGGCGCCCGCCAGGGCAAAGCCCAGCCGGTGGGTTTCACGCGCAGCCGTGCCGAACCAGGACTTGCGCCCCAGTGCGGCGGCCGGGAAGGCGAAGCTGAGCCGAGTCATCACTAGGGAAATGACGGCCAGCCCCAGGCCCAGGAGAAAGCCGAACCCGATATCGAACAGGGTGGTCGGCGCGCCGGCATTCAGGATCAGCGCATTGAAGAAGGCGTAGGGCAGGAACAGCAGGCACAGCAGCGCGACGAGAATCACCCCGCCCAGAACCCCGCGGACCAGAACGGCAAAGAAGCCGCGGTCCGGCAGGTTGAACCCGGTTTCCTGGAAGGGTTTTTCCAGCAGGAAACGGTGTCCCAGGAAAATCACGCCGCTGCCGGTGAGCAGATCCATGATGCCGAGCGGAATGCCGGTCAGCAGGGTGACGGCCGTGGACAGGGTGTAGAGAAAGGAAATCGCCAGAAAGAGCGCCAGAATGCGTCCGGCATTGACCCGCAGGCCGGTCAGCCCCTCCATCAGGAGGCTGCCGCTGTAGAGCCGGGTCCCGTCCTCCATCCGGCTGACACCGCTCAGCCCGCAGACCAGAAGGATGAGCACGCCGACCAACAGGCCGCCCACGCCGCCCAGTGCGAGCGGAATATATTGTTCAAAACCCGAATTCACGACACGTCCCCCAAGGAAATTCCCGTGGCAACCCAAGATTATCCCGGGGCCGGGGTCAATGTGTTTGCGAGCCGGGGCGCTGTCATTGGCGGGGGCGGAGCGGTCAAACGCTGAAAAGACGCGTTTCCACCTGAAATTTGTCGCGTTTGGACCTGATACCGCACTCGATTTTGTGTGGCGCGAGCCCTAGTCTGGGCCACAGATTCAGCCAGCCGGGGAGGGAGATATGAGCGAAGCCGCTTTGGAAGACGATCTCCTGGTTGATTCCCCGGCCCGGGCGGACACCGACCCGGAGTTTGTCGGCAATCTGCGCCAGGCCATCAATGACCAGGATGCCGAACTGATCCGGCGCATGCTGGCCCCGCTGCACGAGGCGGACATTGCCGACGTGCTCGAGCAATTGACGGCCGGCCAGCAGGAAGTCCTCGCCACCATCACGCCGGATATCTACACCGGTGAAGTCCTGGCCGAGATGGAGCCGGACTCGCGCGAAGTCGCGATGTCCTATCTGGACACGTCCCATCTGGCCGCGGCGATCCAGGAACTGGACTCCGATGACGCCACCGAAGTGGTCGAGGAGCTCGACGACGAGACGCGGGCCGCCGTGCTCGCGGAGATTTCCGAGATTGACCGCCAGGCGGTCGAGCAGAGCCTGGCCTTCGAGGACGAGACGGCCGGCCGTCTCATGCAGCGTGAATTCGTGGCGGCGCCGGAATTCTGGACCGTCGGCCACGCGCTGGACCATATGCGCGCCACGGACGAGGAATTGCCGGACAAGTTTCACGATCTTTTCGTGATCGATACCGGTTTCCGGCCGGTCGGCGAGATTCCGGTCTGCCGCCTCCTGTCGGCCAAGCGCGATGTTGCCCTGTCGGACCTGATGGAAACGCCGCGCATTCTGGTCGATCCGGAAACCGATCAGGAAGAGGTCGCCTACCTGTTCCAGAAATACCACCTCGTCTCGGCCCCGGTGGTCGATACGGCCGGGCGCCTGACCGGCATGCTGACACTGGACGATATCGTCCACGTCATCCAGGACGAGAACAAGGAAGACCTTCTGGCCCTGGCCGGCGTGAATGATGCCGGCCTGGCCGATACGGTGTGGAGTTCGGTGCGCTCGCGGGCGCCCTGGCTGCTGGTCAATCTGTTCACGGCCATCCTCGCCTCCGGCGTGATTGCCCTGTTCGAGGGGGCGATCGCCCAGGTCGTGGCGCTGGCCGTGCTGATGCCGATCGTGGCGTCCATGGGCGGCAATGCGGGCACCCAGTCCCTGGCCGTGGCCGTGCGGGCGATCGCCGAACGCGATCTGACGGCCGCCAACACGATGCGTGTGGTCGGCCGCGAACTGGCGACGGGGGCCTTCAACGGGCTGATCTTTGCCGTCGTGATGGGGCTGGTGACCCTGGTCTGGTTCCAGGATTTCGAACTGGCGGGCGTCATCGCCATCGCCATGGTGGTCAATCTGGCCTGTGCCGGCCTGTCGGGTATTCTGGTGCCTCTGGGCCTGGTCCGGGCGGGGGCCGACCCGGCCGTGGCCTCCTCGGTCTTCGTGACCACGGTGACCGATGTGGTGGGCTTCCTGGCCTTCCTGGGACTGGCGACGCTGGTTCTGTTATGATGGTATGCATCCCGCATGGGGTGCGTAAGCAAGCAACAGGGTGGTTTCGTGCGTAATTGGATCCTACCGGTGATCATGTCCGTCATGGTCCTGGCCCCGGCCGGGGCCCAGGGACGTTGGGAAACGGCTGCGCGCCTGGATGCGCCGCGCGCCGGTCTGGCGGTGGTCGTTCATGAGGGCCGTGTCTACGCCGCTGGCGGGTCCGGCCTGACCACGCCGCGCAATGAATTCGAGAGCTATGATCCGGCCTATGACCGCTGGTTCCCGGAAAACCCGCTGCCGCGCGGGCTGGAACAGTTCGGCATGGCCAGCCTGGACGGGCGGATCTATGCCACGGGCGGGTATGCGCCGGACGAGAATGGCCTGGTCGGGCCCAGCGCCGCCATGTGGTCCTGGTCGACGGACACCTATGTCTGGCAGAGCGAAGTGGCCATGCCGGGCTCGCGGGCCGATTTCGCCCTCGTGCCGCTGGACGGCCAGCTCTACGCTATTGGCGGGCTGGTCGATGACCAGACCGGCTATATGTTCGATCCGGAGAGCCGCGAATGGTCCCGCCTCGACCTCCCGGCCGGTGTGACCCGCCGGGCCGCCGCCACACTGGTGGTCGATGGCCGTATCCATGTCATTGGCGGGATTGCCGGCGAGACCGTGTCGGACCGTCATGACATTTTTGACCCGGAAACCGGCAGCTGGAGTGAAGGCCCGGCCCTGCCGGCCGCGCGTTCGGGCAGTGCCGTCGCCCTCTATCAGGGCCGGGTGCATCTGTTCGGCGGCCAGTCCTCGGACGGACGGACCACGCTGCAAACGCATATCTCCTGGGCGCCGGGTGACACGGTGTGGACAGAGGATGCCGATCTGCCGGCTCCGCGCACCGGCGCCGAGGCGGTCGTTCTGGAACGGGGCATTTTCCTGATCGGCGGCGGATCGGGCGGCGGCTTCTTCGCCCCCTTCACCGCACTGGATGCGACCGATGTGTTTCTTGACGACGCCAGCTGAGCACCCGGTGCCGGGCTTGCAGGGCAGCACGGGAACAAGCTGTGCGATGTCCCGAAACGGAACACGATGAAACCGCGACTGAAATCCTCTCCGGCCGCCCGCGACCTGATCAAGCGGTTCGAGCCCTTCCGCCAGACGGCCGAGCGCGGCGATGATGGTCGCTGGGTTGTCGGTTATGGCCACCGTGCCGCAGCGCGTGCGGGTATCAAGGTGTCCGAGGAGGAGGCATCCCTCCTGCTGATCTATGATGTGATGCAGGCGGAAGAGGCGATTGATGACACGCTCTCCACGCCGATCTCGCGCGGCCAGCGCGACGCGCTGATTTCCTTCGTCCATGATATCGGCCTGAATGCCTTCAAGGGCTCCGATGTCGCGCGCTATCTGTTCGAGGGACGTCTGGAAGCCGCCGGTGAGGCCCTGGCGGCCCATGGTGACGGCACCAGTGCGCGCCGTGAGGCCGAGAGCACGCTCTTCCTCGATGCGCTGCAGCCCGTGCCGGCCAAGTCGCAACCGGTTGAACTGGTGATCAAGGTCGAGCATCCCAATGAGGAGCGGGTGCTGGAAGGCGCCGTGTCCGGCGGACCGCCGCCGGCTCCGGTCGAGGATTTCGCGCCGCCGCCACCGCCCATGCCGGACCGCCGTATCACCAGCCGCCGCGAAGCCGAGGCGGAGATCGCCCGCATTCTGGCCACGGTCGAAGCCATGCCGCTGGAAGAGCGCGAGGCAATGGCGGCCGAGGATGCGGTGGATTCCATCGAGGCGGCCCTGTCAGAACGCCGGGATGACCCGATCGAGGGTGAGTATCACGCTGTCGAGGCTGAGCCGGAAACCCCGGAACCGGTCGAGGAAGAGCCGGCTGCTGAACAGAGCGCAGAACAGCCGGATGTCGAGCCGGAAACAGAGACCGAGCCTGAGCCCGAAGCCTCCGTTGAAGCGGATGTGCTGGCCCGGGTGGCCGAAGCCATCGACGCTGAATTGCCCGCGCAGCAGGAGGCCGACGCACCGGCCCCCGTCGCAGCCGAGCCTGTCGAAGCGACTGAAGCTGAACCGCTGCCGGAAGGGACGCGGCTGGGCTTTGACTATGTGAAGAATGCGCCCGTGCGCCGCCGTCCGGCGCCGCGCCCGGTCGCAACGCCCGATCCGGAACCGGTCACCGAACCGGTTGAGGACGCCGCATCCGAACCGGTCCAGGAATATGTGCTGGACCTGCCGGCCGGAACGCCGTTGGGTTATGCCTTCACGGCCGTCCTGCCGGGCCGTTTCCGTCCGCAAGCGGGCGCGCAGAAACCGCAACAGAACCTGGCGCGCGCCGGGCGGTCTTCCGTCCAGTCGGCCGGACTCGTGCCGGTCGCGCCGCAAGCCGTCGCGCCCCTGGCCGCCGACACGGACCCGTCCGAACCGGATATGACGCCGGAAGCCGAAGCACCGGTCGAACCGGTCCGGGAGGCCGCGCCGGACCCCGTCGAGGCTGAAGATGCCCATACCGCGCCGGTGACCGAGATCGTCGAGCGCGCCGTGTCCGTGGCCGGTGATGACACACCGCCGCCCCACCCGTCCGACCATCCGGCCGAAAGCGCCGGGTCTGTCGGCGAAGTGATGGGTGAGACGCGGAACATGTCGGCCAAACCGGCCCTGACCGGTCCGGACCATGATCCGCTGATGGAAGATGATGACCCGCTGCTGGAAGAGGATTTCTCGCCGCAGGATCTCGCCTCCGATGTGCCGCCGAGCCAGGAAAAGCCGCTGCGCCGTCCCGATGACGGGATCTGGGGATTCCTCTCCATTTTCGTCGCGGGCTGTGTCGTCGCAGGCTATGGCCTGGCCGTCACCCGCGGCGATTGGGGCTGGATGCTGAGCGAGCGGAATCTGACGATTGATGGCTGGGCCACGATCGGCGGGGTCTTTCTCATGCTGGCCTCTGCGTGGCCGATGGTCTCGGCAATCGTTGGAAGGTTGAAAGGAAATCGCTGAAAACCTGCCAGATAGTGGCAAGGTATTTCAAAGGTTTCAGGCTTTCATCTTGACCGGATCGGCGCGCGTGATACATCGCGCTCCATGATTTCGAACCAATACCCCACGCTTGATTTCCACCTCGGTGACACGGCGGACATGATCCGTGACACCGTCCGTTCCTTTGCTGCTGACGAGATCGCGCCGCGTGCGGCCGAGATCGACCAGAGCGACGTCTTCCCCGCCGATTTGTGGCGCAAGATGGGCGATCTGGGCCTGCTCGGCATCACCGTCGAGGAAGAGCAGGGCGGCTCCGGTCTGGGCTATCTGGAACATGTCGTGGCGATGGAAGAGATTTCCCGCGCCTCGGCCTCGGTCGGCCTGTCCTATGGCGCCCACTCCAATCTCTGCGTCAACCAGCTACGCCGTTGGGGCAGCGAAGAGCAGCGCGCCCGCTATCTGCCCAAACTGATCTCCGGCGAGCATGTCGGGGCCCTGGCCATGTCCGAACCGGGCGCCGGGTCCGATGTGGTTTCCATGCGCCTGAAGGCGGAAAAGCGCGGCGACCGCTATGTGCTCAACGGGTCCAAAATGTGGATCACGAATGCACCGGCGGCCGACACGCTGGTCGTCTATGCCAAGACAGAGCCGGATGCCGGTTCGCGCGGTATCACAGCCTTCCTGATCGAGCGCGATTTCAAGGGTTTCTCCGTCGCCCAGAAGCTGGACAAGCTGGGCATGCGCGGCTCGGAGACCGGCGAGCTGGTCTTTGAAGACTGCGAAGTCCCCGAAGAGAATGTGATGGGTCCGCTCAATGGCGGGGTGGAAGTTCTGATGTCGGGTCTCGACTATGAGCGCGCCGTCCTGTCTTCCGGCCCGGTCGGCATCATGCAGGCCTGCATGGATGTGGTGATGCCCTATATCCGCGAGCGCCAGCAATTCGGCCGTTCGATCGGCGAATTCCAGCTGGTCCAGGGCAAGCTGGCCGACATGTATGTGCGCATGAATGCCACGCGCGCCTATGTCTATGCGGTGGCCCAGGCCTGTGACCGCGGCGAGACCACGCGCAAGGATGCCGCGGGTGCCATTCTCTATGCCGCTGAAAACGCCACGCAAATGGCGCTGGACGCGATACAGCTCCTGGGCGGCAATGGCTATATCAACGAATACCCGACCGGCCGCCTCCTGCGTGACGCCAAACTCTACGAGATCGGTGCCGGCACGTCGGAAATCCGCCGCTGGCTGATTGGCCGCGAACTGTTCGGCGAAACGGCTTAAGACTGGCCGTCACCGTGACACGGGATTAGGCTCCGGACAGACCCTCTGTCCGGAGCTTTTTCATGCGTGCTGCCCTGGTTTTGATGTGTGGCCTCGCCTTTTCCGCCTGTGCCCAGGCGGCGCCGCCGGGCGGCGAAGCCAGCCGGTCCATGCCGCCGCTGTCGGCCTCTGACACGATCGAGCTCTGCCTGACCGCAGCCGACAATCGCGGTCAGGGCGAGGCGTGCATCCTGGAGTATGCGTCCAATTGCATCTCCCTGGCCGGAGACCTGCCGACAGCCGCCATTCGTGAGACCTGTTATGGCGAGGAGCGCGAGGCGTGGATGGCGCGTCAGGCCGCGAGCCTGGCCAGCCTGGTCGATGCCATGAGTGTCGAGCGGCGCGGTTTGCTGACGCAGAGCCAGGACGCCTGGTCCGCAGCCGTCCAGCGCGATTGCGATTTTGTTGCCAGCTTCTACCCGCATGAGCCGGTCGCGCAGGCCCAGGGCGCCCAATGCCTTGCGGAACGTTCCGCGCACCGCGCCTTGCAGCTGCAGGCCTGGGACGAGGCTTATACCCGCTAAACCACCGGCAGGCCCAGCTGGGCGCGCATGGTGTCGTCCAGGCCGGCGAGCATGGATGTGGCGGCTTCGTGGCCGGCGGCGACGGTTTCGTCGAACCGGTCCCAGTCGCGGATATCGACCGGCGTGTCGGGCAGGATGAGGAGGTCGGCGGCCTCACGGCCGATATCGCGGTGATCGGCCACGCCCACGGTCGCGGCCCGCATCAGCAGGGAGGCGATCGGCGGCGGGGATTTGAAGCCGTGGCGGCGCACCCAGCCCAGGAAATTGGGCGGATCGATGAAATCATCCGGATTGAGACCCTGGGCGCGGGTGACATCACTGCCCACCACGGCCCCGCGGTGGAAGGCGCGCATCTCGCGGGCGGGGAAATTGGTGAAGACGGCCCCGTCGACCAGGATCTGGCCGTGATGAACGACCGGCGGCAAGAGGCCGGGGATCGCGATGGAGGCGCGCAATGCGTCGCGCAGCCGTCCGGACCGGTGCACATGCGGACGGCCGGAGGCCAGATTGGACGAGAGGCAGAAATAGGGGCGCGCCATCTCCGCGATCTCGACATCGCCGAAATGTTCCTTCAACCGCTTGTCGACCTTCTCGCCCTTGGTCAGGGAGACCACGGGCAGGGTCCAGTCATCCAGCGGATTGGTCTCGACGAAAGCCTTGCGGATCCGCCTTTCCAGCTCGTCATCATCCCAGTCCAGCGCCACGCCGGCGGCCACGATGGCCCCCATGGAGGCCCCGCCGACAAAGTCGAAATGCATGCCAGCCTCGCGCAGGGCCCGGATCGCGCCGAGATGGGCATAGGCGCGGGCACCGCCGCCGGAGACAACCAGGCCGACCGACTTGCCCGCCAGTGTGCGGGCGAGGCGGGCTGTATCGGCAGCGTGCTGTTTCTGGCGCCAATGGAAGACCCGCGAGGCATCGGAGGCATCGGACCATTCCTGCGGCCGTGAGGCGGCGGTGACGCCCTGCGGGCTCAAGAGGACAACATCGAGCAGTTTCAGCCGCATGGCGGGTGAGGGATCGTCGGGCAGGAGCGGCCGCGAAGGCCGCGCATCGGCACGGGCAAACAGCCAGAGCCGGTCGGCCCGGCCCATGGCCCGCCGCGCCCAGCCCGGATCGGAGAAGCGCGCGATCAGAAGGACGATGTCATGGCTCTGTTCCAGCTTGTCCAGCTTCTGCCCGGACCAGTCGGAACAGCTTTCATCGGCAATGGCGCAGCTCATGCCCAAGGCCTGCAGCGCCGATTTCAGCTCGGCGGCGCGATAGTCCAGGTCGATCGTGGGGGAGGTGCCGATCAGGGCAAAGACCCGGGGTTCGGATCCGGCCGTGCGATTGCCGCCCCGCAGGCGCGCCAGCATCATCTTGGAGAGCTCGCGCATCAGGCTGGCATGCTTGTCCGTCAGCCGTTCGAAACTCGCCTTGGGCAGACGCACCAGCTCACTGTCGCGCAGGGCGTAGACACTGGCGGAATGGGGGGTCTCGTCCAGCAGGGACATCTCGCCCACCGGCTCACCGGCGCGGATGTAGCCCAGCAGGTCCGGTCGCCCCAGCGGCCCCGCCTTGAAGGCGGCCAAGGCGCCGGAGCGGACCAGGTAGAAGGCGTCGGCATCATCGCCTTCGCGGAACAGGAGCTGGCCTGCCGGCAGGCAGAACCATTCCACCTCATGCTCGACAGCATCCAGCACGGATTTCTCGATCCGGTTCAGGAAAGGCAGGAAGGAAAGGTTGAGGGCCATGATGCGGGGCAGCCTGTTGAATCGTCAGGCAGTCTAGGCGTCTCGCGGCCGCTTATGAAGAGGGACGGGGCAGGGGTGTTTTCTTCCCCATTTCATGGGGAAGTGGGCCGATGCGGAGCATCGGGTCGATGGGGCGGCGCGAAGCGCCAGAAGTGTGAGGCAAGCCCATCGGCTTCGCCGGCCCCTCCGTCTTGCCCTGCGGGCAATCCACCTCCCCAACTGTGGGGAGGAAAAGTACGACGCCATCGGGCCAAAGGCCCGCAAGCGCGACCGCGCGCCGGCCCTGATGGGCCGCCCCATCGGAGACATTTGCGCAGCAAATTGTCGTGAGATCTAAAACCGGCGCCGCAGGACCAGATGCCCCACCGGACGCACCGAGCGGGACTGGCTTTCGCCGATGGCGTCAGCGTCGACGCGGTCGAGGTCTTCCAGCAGACGCATGCGTTCGCCGGTTTCCGGGTCGAACAGGACGAGCTGGTCTTCCGAGGAGTCCTGAAAATAGGCCCCGCCTTCCACGGTGAGGCTCCAGTCATCAATGGTACGCACCGTGACGCCGGCACCGAAATAGCGGGTCAGTGTGTCGAGCTGGCTATCATCGAGATCCTCGGCCAGTTCGGCGTGCGGAAAGGCGGCCCAGGCCGGCCGGGTGTCGATGGAGCCCGTGCCGGGGAAAAGGGTCCGGTCATTTCGGGTGACCGTACCGGCCGACAGGAAGAAATCCTCGCCGAAGGGGTAGAAGTCGAACTGGCTGGCGATGGCCGAGACATCGCGGTCCTGGAGGTGTGATTCTGACAGGATGACGGGGGCCGGCGAGCGGGTTTCCGTGTTCAGGCGCCAGCGCACGGCACCGGTACTGTCCGGTCCGGCGGGCGCGGTCAGCCAAGCCTGGGAATCGACCGAGGTCTGCGCCTGGGCGGTCGCCGTGGCCATGGCTATAACGCCAATGGAAACAATGATTTGTATTCTCATTGCTGCCTCCCTTGAAAGCCCGTGCTCCATGCTAGAGCGTGCGGCTTCCATTCCCTATCAGCCTGTGGGGGAGGGCTGAATCAGACGTTAAATCCGTCCCCTCCCTTTGAGCTATCCCGGCACTTTTTGACGGCCGGTTCGTGTCTGAAACCTTACGGGAGAAGTGTGACCCTTCCAAGGCTGACGACCAAAAAACGCGCCGGGCAGGCGAAAGGTTCCTGCCCGGGCAGGGAAAATATTTAATGACGGGTCTCGAGCCAGGGGAGCGGGTCCACCCAGACGAGATTGGGGGCATTGTCGACGAAATCATCCAGCAGGCGCTTGTGTCCGGACCCGTAGATGACCAGCACCCGCTCGCCCGGCTCGGCGACGCGCGCCACATTCGCGAAGATTTCCAGATTGCGGCCCCACCAGTTCGTCATTTCACGGGCTCCGGCCGGATTCGATTCGCTGCCCATCTGGGCGAGCAGGAGGTAGAGATCGTGGAAGCGGGCGGTCTCGGCGGTGTTTTCCTGGATCATGCGCTCCAGAATGGTGCGGTTCGGCGCGTCCATGGCGGACATATAGGTCTGAACCTCGCCGATATAGGCCTCCCACTCGGCCAAAAGCGCGGTCTGGCCGGCATCGGCGGCGCTGGACATCATGGCCTCGAAATCCATCCCGCCCTGCGCATCGACAGCATAAAGCCGGTCATGACCGAGGCGGGCGGCGAGACGCATGCCGATCTGCTGGCGCTCATTCACGTCCAGCTCCAACTCGCCCGCGCGGTAGGCGGCATAGCGTTGATTGAAGTCCGCTTCGTGCTCGGGCATCAGCTCGACCGCGATCCGGGTCGGGGCGAAGGCTTCCAGCCGGTCCAGCACGGCCTCGATCTCGGCTTGGCGGTGCGGAGCGTGAAAATCATCGACTTCCGGATTGATCATGTCCTGGCCGCCGCCGCTGAAATGGAATGTTCCCAGCACCATGATTTCCGCCGGCGGTGGATTGTCCTGCGCCATGGCCGGGCCGGACAGGGCCAGTCCGGACGTCGTCAGGGCAAAGCCCATCAGGATAATGGCGGTCTGTTTGAGCATGATTTTCCCTCCTGTTTGCTCCTTTCAGGATGCATCTGCCCCCAGGATCGGATGCAGGGGCAATTGCGTTTGTGGGGGCGGGCAGGGTAAGCAGCGGGCAGGACGGATCAATTCAGGCCCCAATCCATGACCCAGATCGTTTCCGCCATCGACCCCAATTCCGCGGCCTTCGAAGAGAATGCCGCCACGATGTCGGCCCTCGTCGAAGAGCTCAAAGCCCGCACTGCCGAAGCCGCGCTGGGGGGATCGGAACGCTCCCGTGAGCGCCATGTCTCCCGCGGCAAACTCCTGCCGCGCGACCGGGTGGAACGCCTGCTGGATCCCGGCTCGCCCTTCCTGGAGATCGGGGCCCTGGCCGCCAATGGCATGTATGAGGGCAATGTCCATGGTGCCGGCGTGATCGCCGGGATCGGCCGGGTCTCGGGCCGCGAAGTCATGATCGTGTGCAATGACCCGACCATCAAGGGCGGCGCCTATTACCCGATGACGGTGAAGAAGCATTTGCGGGCGCAGGAAATCGCCATGCAGAACCGGCTGCCCTGCGTCTATCTGGTCGACAGTGGCGGGGCCAACCTGCCGCATCAGGCGGATGTCTTCCCGGATCGCGACCATTTCGGCCGTATCTTCTTCAACCAGGCCAACATGTCCGCCGAGGGCATTCCCCAGATCGCCGTCGTGATGGGCTCGTGCACGGCAGGCGGCGCCTATGTGCCGGCCATGTCCGACGAGACGGTGATCGTGCGCAAGCAGGGGACGATCTTCCTGGGCGGTCCGCCGCTGGTGAAGGCGGCGACGGGCGAGGTGATCTCGGCCGAGGATCTGGGCGGGGCCGATGTGCATGCCCGCACTTCCGGCGTCGCCGACCATTACGCCGCCAATGACGATCATGCCCTGGATACGGCCCGCCGCATTGTCGGCACGCTCAATTCGGTCAAACAGGTCGAGCTGGACGTCACCGAACCGCGTGAGCCGAAATACGATCCGCAGGAGCTCAACGGGATCATCCCGACCGATGTCCGCGCGCCCTATGATGTGCGCGAAGTGATCGCCCGCATCGTCGACGGGTCCGAATTCGACGAATTCAAGAAACTCTATGGCGAGACCCTGGTGACCGGCTTTGCCCGGCTCTACGGCATGCCGGTCGGCATCATCGCCAACAATGGCATTCTCTTCTCCGAGAGTGCCCAGAAGGGCGCCCATTTCATCGAGCTGTGCGCCCAGCGCGGCATTCCGCTGGTCTTCCTGCAGAATATCACCGGTTTCATGGTGGGCTCGAAATACGAGGCCGGCGGCATCGCCAAGGACGGCGCCAAGCTCGTCACGGCGGTGTCCACCTTCAAGGGGCCGAAATTCACCGTGATCATCGGCGGCTCCTACGGGGCCGGCAATTACGGCATGTGCGGCCGTGCCTATTCCCCGCGCTTCCTCTTCATGTGGCCCAATGCCCGCATCTCCGTGATGGGCGGGGAGCAGGCCGCCTCCGTGCTGGCCACGGTCAAGCGTGACGCGCTGGAAGCCCAGGGCGGGGAATGGTCGGCCGAGGAGGAAGCCGAATTCAAGGCCCCGATCCGCGAGCGCTATGAGGAAGAGGGCAATCCCTATTTCTCCACCGCCCGCCTGTGGGATGACGGCATCATCGCCCCGGCGGACACGCGCCGCGTGCTGGGCCTGTCGCTCTCCGCCTCGCTGAATGCGCCGATCGAGAAGACCAAGTTCGGCCTGTTCCGGATGTAACCGCGACGCCCTGCCACACAGGCGTGGGCGACCCTTCCTGCTAGAAAGACCGCACGAGGAGTGCGGTCATGACGAAAACCATTTGCGTGATTGATGCCCATCCCGATGCCGGATCGGGGCATTTCGTGTCGGCGCTGGCGGATGCCTATGCGCGCGGGGCGCTGGATGCAGGCCATGATGTGTCGCGAATCCGGGTGGCCGAACTGCCCCTCGACTTCATGAGCACGGCGGAGGAGTTCGCACAGCCGCCTTGCGAGGCCGTGCAGCAGGCGCAAGAGAAGATCACGGCGGCGGATCATGTCGTCCTGGTTTTCCCGCTCTGGCTGGGCATGGTTCCGGCGCGCCTGAAAGCCTTCCTCGAACAGGTCGGACGGGCCGAATTCTTCCTCGCGACCGGCGGTGACAGTTCCAAATGGCCGGCCCAGAAGATGAAGGGCAAATCGGCCCGGCTCGTGGTCACCATGGGCATGCCGGGCTTTGCCTATGGCCTGATCTTCGGCGGGCACAGCCTGAAGGGGCTGGCCAAGGGCGTGTTCGGCATGGCCGGCTTCGGACCGGTTCGCCGCACCGTGATCGGGGCCGTCGGCGCGCTCGACGAGAAGGCGCGTCAGGCGCGGCTGGACCGGATGGAAAACTGGGGCCGAAAGGCGCAGTAGGGCGCCGCCAACCCGGCACTGCCAATCCAGGCGTGTTGCCAGTCTTCTCAAAATTTCAAAGCGTTGCCCCGTGAACCTGAATGGGAAATCACGTGACAAAGAGTTAATCTGCGTTAAGGTCTTCCGTGTGAGAGCCCGGAAGCCGGGCGGGGGTGCGTGTCGAAGTCATGCTGGAAGATGTGTTGATCCTGGCCCGTGAAGGGTTTGCGGAAGTGAATGCGGTGCTCGGCCTTCTGGTCGCCGCCGTGGCCGCTCTGATCATGCGCAAATGGGCACGCCTCCCCGTGATCGCTGCGGGGGCTGTACTGGTGCATCTGGGGCTGGAAGTCCTGGCGCCGGTGATTGCGGAATCCGGTGGATTCCGCCTGCCGCCCCTGCTGGAACTCCATTACTGGCGATCCGCTGCCGTCCTTTTGGTCGGCTATCTGATCGTCATCGGAATTCTCTACGCGATCAAACGGGTTGTGATTAAAAGTTAACGGAACTCGCCTGTCAGGAGAACCCGCTTTCCATGGGATGAGTTTCGAATGATCGTTAACGCAGAGGCTCCTACGGGGTAAGGTAGGGCCGATGTAGCTGCGGAAGGGGACCGCGCAAATGGAATATCTTGACCAAATCATGGGCTATATTCAGCCCGCCATCGACTTCTTCATGCCGGGCCTGCTGGCCTATGCCGGTGACGGGGCTGTTGTGGACTGGATGCCGCTGGGCATCCAACTGGGCGTGATCGCGCTCGTCCTGGCGCTCCTGATGCGCGAGTTCGGCGCCATCCTTATCTTTACCGTGGTGGGTGTGATCATCCACATCATCGTCGATACGGTGATGCCCATGGTGCGCGGTGGCGGCGCTGACGGTTTCGACTTTGCCGTCTTTGCCCAGCAATTCACGGAAATGAATTACCTGCTCTATCTGGGCGCTGTGGCGATCGGCTACCTCGTGGCCATCACCATCCTGTCCATGCTCAAAGGGCTGGTCTTCCGCGGCGACTGATCGCGGACGACAGGGGAAATGGAAAAGGGCTGCCTCCCAAGGGCAGCCCTTTTTCTTTTGGGGTTCGGGTCGGGTTCTTGTTCGATCAGGCTCACACTCTCCTCGCCCTTGATGGGCGAGGGGGACCGCGAAGCGGTGGAGTGGGTGACTGACCAAGAACAAGAAAGCGCACAGCGCTTTCACCCCTTCCGCCGGGCATTCGCCCGGCACCTTCCCCATCAAGGGGAAGGAGGGAGGCCGGGCCTCCGGCAGTTTCCACCAAAAGGCCGCACTTGGGCCCATTGTCCGCCTTGCCGACCGGCGTTAATCCTGAACGGGAAGAAACCCCGACCAGGAGATCGCCATGTCCGAGGAAAATCCCGTCCTGCTTGATGTCAGCCCGGCCGGTGTGGCTGTGGTCACGCTGAACCGTCCCGACAAGCACAATGCCTTCAATGCGGAAGTGATTGCGGCCCTGTCGGACGTGTTCGAGACGCTGCGGGCGAATGAGGACGGGGTGCGGATCGTCTTCCTGCGCGGGTCCGGAAAGAGCTTCTCCGCCGGCGCCGATCTGGACTGGATGAAGGCCGCCGCCCTTTATACCGAGGCCGATAATGAGGAAGACGCGCTGGCGCTCGCCAACATGCTGCGCAAGCTCTACGAACTGCCTCAGATGACCGTGGCCCTGGTCCATGGTGCGGCTATGGGCGGCGGGGCCGGTCTGCTGGCGGCCTGTGATATCGGCGTGGTGATGAAGGATGCCACGATCCGCTTCTCCGAAGTGCGCCTGGGCCTGACCCCGGCGACGATCTCGCCCTTCGTGATCCGCGCCATCGGCCCGAAATGGGCCCGTGCCCTGTTCGCCTCCGGCGAGGGCTTTGACGGGGAGTTCGCGGAAAAGATCGGCCTGGCGCAGTACACGGTCGCGGACATGGAAGAGATGACGGCGATGGAGGAACACCTCGCCAAGCTCGCCTTCGCCGCGGCGCCGGGCGCTGTCGCTGATGCCAAACAGCTCGTTGACGATGTCTATGGCCGCGAGATCGATCACGGACTGGGCGTCCACACCGCCAAGGCCATCGCCAAGCGTCGTGCCTCCGAGGAGGGCAAGGAAGGCCTCAGCGCCTTCCTGGAACGGCGCAAGCCGGACTGGGCGGAATAGGGCAGGCGCCACCCCGGTGAAGCGGCCGGATCCCCGCCAGTTTCTCCACGCCCGCCGCGAGGCGCTGCGCGCCTGGTTCGTGCGCGGGCCGTGGACGCTGGGCGTGTTCGAATTTGTCTCTTTCGGGATCAAACAGGCCTGGGCCTGCCTGTTCGGCGGGCTCATGCTGGCGCTCCTGCTGGGGACCTTTCTGCTCTATCCGGCCGACTGGCCGCTGCCGCGCTATGACTTCCTGACGCTGGCGGCGCTGGGCATCCAGGTCACGCTGATCGCGACCCGGCTGGAGACCTGGGAGGAGGCGAAGGTGATCGCCGTCTTCCACGTGGTCGGCACGGTGATGGAAATCTTCAAGACGCAGGCGGGCAGCTGGATCTATCCGGAGCCCTCATTCCTGCGCATCGCGGACGTGCCGCTCTTTTCCGGCTTCATGTATGCGGCGGTCGGATCCTATCTGGCGCGGGTCTGGCGGATCTTCGAATTCCGATTCGACCGCTTTCCGAGCCTGTGGCTGCAATTGTGTTTGGCGGCAGCGGTTTACATCAACTTCTTCGCGCACCACTACACGGTCGATATCCGCAATATCCTCTTCCTAGCGACCCTGCTGATCTATGGCCGCTGCGTGGTCTGGTTCCGGCCGGACCGGGCCCATCGGCCCATGCCGCTGGTGATCGGTTTTCTGCTGGTCGCACTCTTCATCTGGTTTGCCGAGAATATCGGCACATTTGCCCGGGCCTGGTCCTATCCGGGACAAGAGGTCAGCTGGCACATGGTCTCCCTGGCCAAGCTGGGCTCCTGGTACCTTCTGATGATCATCAGTTTTGTCCTGGTCGCAGCTGTGCAATACCGTCGCGACAGGAAACAGAGCGAGTCTGCAGCCCCATGATCAAGACGCTCCTCATCGCCAATCGCGGCGAGATTGCCCGCCGTGTGATGCGCACCGCCCAACGCCTGGGCATCCGCACGATCGCCGTTTATTCGGAAGCCGATGCCGACGCGCCCCATGTGCGCGAGGCGGATGAAGCCGTCCTGCTCGGACCGCCGGCCGCATCGGAGAGCTATCTGCTCGGCGGCAAGATCATCGAGGCCGCCAAAAAGATGGGCGCCGATGCGATCCATCCGGGCTATGGCTTCCTGTCGGAGAATGCCGATTTCGCCGAGGCCTGCGCCGAGAATGACATCATCTTTGTCGGCCCGCCGGCCAGTGCGATCCGGGCCATGGGGCTCAAGGACAAGGCCAAGGCGCTGATGGAAGAGGCCGGTGTGCCCGTCACGCCGGGCTATCATGGCGACAATCAGGATCCCGAACTCCTGGCCGAGGCCGCCGAGACGATCGGTTATCCGGTCCTGATCAAGGCCGTCGCCGGTGGTGGTGGCAAGGGCATGCGCAAGGTCGAGAGCGCCGGCGATTTCGCGGCGGCCCTGGACAGCTGCAAGCGCGAATCGGCCAAGAGCTTCGGCGATGACCGGGTCCTGATCGAGAAATTCATCGCCAATCCGCGCCATATCGAGGTGCAGGTCTTCGGCGATCAGCGCGGCCGTGTGGTCCATTTTTATGAGCGCGACTGCTCGCTGCAGCGCCGCCACCAGAAAGTCATTGAGGAAGCCCCGGCGCCGGGCATGACGCCGGCCGTGCGCCAGGCCATGTGTTCCGCCGCCATCAATGCTGCCAAGGCGGTGGGCTATGTCGGTGCGGGCACGGTGGAATTCATCGTCGACGGTTCCGGTGAGCTGCGCGAGGACGGTTTCTTCTTCATGGAGATGAATACCCGTCTCCAGGTGGAACACCCGGTCACCGAGATGATCACCGGCTTCGACCTGGTCGAGCTCCAGCTCAAGGTCGCCGCCGGCGGGTCCGTGCCCGAACAGGACAGCATCCACGCCTCCGGCCACGCCATCGAGGCGCGCCTCTATGCCGAGGACCCCAAGGGCGGTTTCCTGCCGTCCACGGGGGTGCTGGAGGAGTTCGGCCTGCCGGAGGGGCTGCGCTTCAGCGTGGCGGCTCATCCGGAGGGCGGGGTGGTCCGCGTCGACAGTGCGGTCCAGCGCGGCGATGAAGTGACCATGTTCTACGACCCGATGATCGCCAAGATCATCACCCACTCCTCGCTCTCGCGTACGGACGCCATCGATCGTCTGGTGCGGGCGATCGATGAGGAGTGCTGGGTGCACCCGGTCAAATCCAATGCCGGCTTCTTGAGAACTCTCCTGGACAGTCTGTCCTTCCGCCGTGCGGATCTGAATACCGGCTTCATCGACAGCCGGTTGGAGGCGCTGCTCGAGAATGGCACGCGGGACCTGATGCAGGCGAGCTGTGCCCTGATCCAGCTGCGGGCACCGGGCATGGATCGCCGGGCCTCCGATCGGGGACGCGCCGATATCTGGGCCGAACGCAGCGGTTTCCGGGTCAATGCGCCCGCCCGTTTGCTGACGCGGCATCAATTCGAGGACACGCCCTTCGACACGGTCTGCACGCCGCTCGGCGGTGATAGCTGGCAAGTCACCATCGGGGACCAGACGCTGCAGCTCGACAAGGTGCGCTTTGCCGGGCAGGGCTTTGGCCGGGGTGAAGCGCATTCCGGTTATCTGGAATTCCAGGTCGAGGGCGAACCGGTCCTGGCCATGTATTCCCGCCTCAAAAGCGACCCGGACACGATCCGAGTCGCCCTGCGCGGCGAGTTCGGCGAATTCCCCAAGGTCCGCCCCGACGCTCTGGCCGACGCGGCGGACGCTTCCAGCGTCATCAAGGCGCCGATGCCGGGCAAGGTTCTGGCCGTGAATGTCGCCGAGGGCGACAGTGTCACCAAGGGTCAGGCCCTGGTCGTGCTGGAGGCCATGAAGATGGAACATGCCCTGACCGCGCCGCGCGATGGCGTCATCGCCCAGCTCTCCGCCAGCGTCGATGCCCAGGTCGCCGATGGCGATATCCTGGTGGCATTGGCTGAAGACGAGACCGACGCGGCCTGATCATTCGGCCGCTGAGAGGCCTCACTCCCTCTCCCTTGGGGAGAGGGTGGCGCGCATGCGCCGGGAGAGGGGGAAATCCCGGTGTCGGCCGGCAATCGCGAAGACCTTGCCAATCCCCCTCATCCGCCGCTTCGCGGCACCTTGTATGTGAGTTGGGTGCTAGATTGGGCTGTCTTCCGGGACAGCCTGTCTGGCGCACCACCGCCAGACAGGCTTGGCGTCGGACGGGTCGTGGGCACCT